>OZ250162.1:0-445000 GCA_965238025.1 Aggregatimonas sp.
GCCACTTAAATCCTCAGTCGTATCGCCGTTGGACCAGGCATAGCTCAACGGAGCCACTCCGCCCGTAACGGTAAGGTCCACCGTGCCGTCATCGCTCTGAACCCCGTCGCTCGCACAGGTAACATCCGTGCCCGTCGCAGCAGCGGTGATGTCCGAGGCCGCAACAACAGTGTATTCCGCGGTAGCGGTACAGCCGTTCGCATCGGTCACTATAACACTATAGGTACCGGCCGCAAGGCCACTTAAATCTTCAGTCGTATCGCCGTTGGACCAGGCATAGCTCAACGGAGCCACTCCGCCCGTAACGGTAAGGTCCACCGTGCCGTCATCGCTCTGAACCCCGTCGCTCGCACAGGTAACATCCGTGCCCGTCGCAGCAGCGGTGATGTCCGAGGCCGCAACAACAGTGTATTCCGCGGTAGCGGTACAGCCGTTCGCATCGGTCACTATAACACTATAGGTACCGGCCGCAAGGCCACTTAAATCTTCAGTCGTATCGCCGTTGGACCAGGCATAGCTCAACGGAGCCACTCCGCCCGTAACGGTAAGGTCCACCGTGCCGTCATCGCTCTGAACCCCGTCGCTCGCACAGGTAACATCCGTGCCCGTCGCAGCAGCGGTGATGTCCGAGGCCGCAACAACAGTGTATTCCGCGGTAGCGGTACAGCCGTTCGCATCGGTCACTATAACACTATAGGTACCGGCCGCAAGGCCACTTAAATCCTCAGTCGTATCGCCGTTGGACCAGGCATAGCTCAACGGAGCCACTCCGCCCGTAACGGTAAGGTCCACCGTGCCGTCATCGCTCTGAACCCCGTCGCTCGCACAGGTAACATCCGTGCCCGTCGCAGCAGCGGTGATGTCCGAGGCCGCAACAACAGTGTATTCCGCGGTAGCGGTACAGCCGTTCGCATCGGTCACTATAACACTATAGGTACCGGCCGCAAGGCCACTTAAATCCTCAGTCGTATCGCCGTTGGACCAGGCATAGCTCAACGGAGCCACTCCGCCCGTAACGGTAAGGTCCACCGTGCCGTCATCGCTCTGAACCCCGTCGCTCGCACAGGTAACATCCGTGCCCGTCGCAGCAGCGGTGATGTCCGAGGCCGCAACAACAGTGTATTCCGCGGTAGCGGTACAGCCGTTCGCATCGGTCACTATAACACTATAGGTACCGGCCGCAAGGCCACTTAAATCTTCAGTCGTATCGCCGTTGGACCAGGCATAGCTCAACGGAGCCACTCCGCCCGTAACGGTAAGGTCCACCGTGCCGTCATCGCTCTGAACCCCGTCGCTCGCACAGGTAACATCCGTGCCCGTCGCAGCAGCGGTGATGTCCGAGGCCGCAACAACAGTGTATTCCGCGGTAGCGGTACAGCCGTTCGCATCGGTCACTATAACACTATAGGTACCGGCCGCAAGGCCACTTAAATCTTCAGTCGTATCGCCGTTGGACCAGGCATAGCTCAACGGAGCCACTCCGCCCGTAACGGTAAGGTCCACCGTGCCGTCATCGCTCTGAACCCCGTCGCTCGCACAGGTAACATCCGTGCCCGTCGCAGCAGCGGTGATGTCCGAGGCCGCAACAACAGTGTATTCCGCGGTAGCGGTACAGCCGTTCGCATCGGTCACTATAACACTATAGGTACCGGCCGCAAGGCCACTTAAATCTTCAGTCGTATCGCCGTTGGACCAGGCATAGCTCAACGGAGCCACTCCGCCCGTAACGGTAAGGTCCACCGTGCCGTCATCGCTCTGAACCCCGTCGCTCGCACAGGTAACATCCGTGCCCGTCGCAGCAGCGGTGATGTCCGAGGCCGCAACAACAGTGTATTCCGCGGTAGCGGTACAGCCGTTCGCATCGGTCACTATAACACTATAGGTACCGGCCGCAAGGCCACTTAAATCCTCAGTCGTATCGCCGTTGGACCAGGCATAGCTCAACGGAGCCACTCCGCCCGTAACGGTAAGGTCCACCGTGCCGTCATCGCTCTGAACCCCGTCGCTCGCACAGGTAACATCCGTGCCCGTCGCAGCAGCGGTGATGTCCGAGGCCGCAACAACAGTGTATTCCGCGGTAGCGGTACAGCCGTTCGCATCGGTCACTATAACACTATAGGTACCGGCCGCAAGGCCACTTAAATCCTCAGTCGTATCGCCGTTGGACCAGGCATAGCTCAACGGAGCCACTCCGCCCGTAACGGTAAGGTCCACCGTGCCGTCATCGCTCTGAACCCCGTCGCTCGCACAGGTAACATCCGTGCCCGTCGCAGCAGCGGTGATGTCCGAGGCCGCAACAACAGTGTATTCCGCGGTAGCGGTACAGCCGTTCGCATCGGTCACTATAACACTATAGGTACCGGCCGCAAGGCCACTTAAATCCTCAGTCGTATCGCCGTTGGACCAGGCATAGCTCAACGGAGCCACTCCGCCCGTAACGGTAAGGTCCACCGTGCCGTCATCGCTCTGAACCCCGTCGCTCGCACAGGTAACATCCGTGCCCGTCGCAGCAGCGGTGATGTCCGAGGCCGCAACAACAGTGTATTCCGCGGTAGCGGTACAGCCGTTCGCATCGGTCACTATAACACTATAGGTACCGGCCGCAAGGCCACTTAAATCCTCAGTCGTATCGCCGTTGGACCAGGCATAGCTCAACGGAGCCACTCCGCCCGTAACGGTAAGGTCCACCGTGCCGTCATCGCTCTGAACCCCGTCGCTCGCACAGGTAACATCCGTGCCCGTCGCAGCAGCGGTGATGTCCGAGGCCGCAACAACAGTGTATTCCGCGGTAGCGGTACAGCCGTTCGCATCGGTCACTATAACACTATAGGTACCGGCCGCAAGGCCACTTAAATCCTCAGTCGTATCGCCGTTGGACCAGGCATAGCTCAACGGAGCCACTCCGCCCGTAACGGTAAGGTCCACCGTGCCGTCATCGCTCTGAACCCCGTCGCTCGCACAGGTAACATCCGTGCCCGTCGCAGCAGCGGTGATGTCCGAGGCCGCAACAACAGTGTATTCCGCGGTAGCGGTACAGCCGTTCGCATCGGTCACTATAACACTATAGGTACCCGCGGTTAGGCCACTTAAATCCTCAGTCGTATCGCCGTTGGACCAGGCATAGCTCAACGGAGCCACTCCGCCCGTAACGGTAAGGTCCACCGTGCCGTCATCGCTCTGAACCCCGTCGCTCGCACAGGTAACATCCGTGCCCGTCGCAGCAGCGGTGATGTCCGAGGCCGCAACAACAGTGTATTCCGCGGTAGCGGTACAGCCGTTCGCATCGGTCACTATAACACTATAGGTACCGGCCGCAAGGCCACTTAAATCTTCAGTCGTATCGCCGTTGGACCAGGCATAGCTCAACGGAGCCACTCCGCCCGTAACGGTAAGGTCCACCGTGCCGTCATCGCTCTGAACCCCGTCGCTCGCACAGGTAACATCCGTGCCCGTCGCAGCAGCGGTGATGTCCGAGGCCGCAACAACAGTGTATTCCGCGGTAGCGGTACAGCCGTTCGCATCGGTCACTATAACACTATAGGTACCGGCCGCAAGGCCACTTAAATCTTCAGTCGTATCGCCGTTGGACCAGGCATAGCTCAACGGAGCCACTCCGCCCGTAACGGTAAGGTCCACCGTGCCGTCATCGCTCTGAACCCCGTCGCTCGCACAGGTAACATCCGTGCCCGTCGCAGCAGCGGTGATGTCCGAGGCCGCAACAACAGTGTATTCCGCGGTAGCGGTACAGCCGTTCGCATCGGTCACTATAACACTATAGGTACCGGCCGCAAGGCCACTTAAATCTTCAGTCGTATCGCCGTTGGACCAGACATAGCTCAACGGAGCCGCTCCGCCCGTAACGGTAAGGTCCACCGTGCCGTCATCGCTCTGAACCCCGTCGCTCGCACAGGTAACATCCGTGCCCGTCGCAGCAGCGGTGATGTCCGAGGCCGCAACAACAGTGTATTCCGCGGTAGCGGTACAGCCGTTCGCATCGGTCACTATAACACTATAGGTACCGGCCGCAAGGCCACTTAAATCTTCAGTCGTATCGCCGTTGGACCAGGCATAGCTCAACGGAGCCACTCCGCCCGTAACGGTAAGGTCCACCGTGCCGTCATCGCTCTGAACCCCGTCGCTCGCACAGGTAACATCCGTGCCCGTCGCAGCAGCGGTGAAGGTCGGTGACTCTGTTATTGTTACCGTTTCCGTAGTTTCACAATTGTTGGCATCGGTCACTATAACACTATAGGTACCCGCGGTTAGGCCGGTTTGATCTTCATCGGTAGCAACCAGACCACTACCATCCCCTGTCGTCCATGCAAAGACATAGGGAGCTGTTCCATTCATCAATGTTAAATCAATTCCCCCTGTGGCATCACCAAAACACAAAACATTAACCTGAGTGGTACTGGAAGTGAGGGTGCATATTACCCCAGTAGGTTCGTCATCAGAATCGTTCGAAGGATTAGTATCATCCGTAACCGTGGTAATGCTTACATCGTTACATATGTCTTCACCACCATCACACGGTATCCCTTCATACGAAATTCCTGAATTTGCTGTAGTACCAGTTACCTGAACGGTAACTTCTATAATGACCGTTTCGCCAGGATTTAAAAAATCCGTAGAACACGTTAAAACACCTCCGGAAAATACACAAGTGGTTGGCGCCCCTTCAATATCGGTCACCACTTCCGATTGAAAAGTAGTATTTGTATCGAAGACATCGGTGATTACTACCGTATTCGCCACGGTAGTTGTGCTTAGATTGGTAGCTGTAAGTGTATATGTAAAATCAGTATTATAAGGTACAGGGTCCGTATTGTCCTCTTTGGTTATACTAATGTCAACATCTTCCGTGGTAAACTTGCCCACCTGATTAAGTGGTACCGTTTGATTACCAGTTGAAATGGCATCACCGGGAGCACAAACCCCCGTTCCTGTTCCCGAGGTTTCGGCAGATGATAATGAGGTTTGAATATTACCACTCAAGTTTCCTGCCGGTAAGGTATTATCCAAGACCAACCACATTTCAACAACCAAATCATCCCCAGGATCAATACCACATACCTTAAAAGTTCCTTCTATTTCATTTGAACCGTTAATCGTCCAAGAAAAGCTATCGACCGTGGCGGTGGAGCCTGTATCAACATGAAACGGATCTCCTGAATCAACAAACGCCGCAATGACCCCAAGTGATTCATCAAAACCAAAATCTGATCCCGAAGTGGTTTCAGTGTCCCATACCGCTACGAAGGTCATGCATTCGTCACTACAGGTACCATCCATTTGGAACTCCAATAAAAATGGGACAACTTGACCCAAACCAAGATTGCTAGGTTGAAGGGACTCTACCGAGGTAGCATGATCCGCTCCCGGAATTGGAAACCCTAGGCTCATTGAGTTTGCATTACCCGAAGGCAAGGACCCAGCTACCTGTGCATAAGTAACCCTAGGGTAAAGGTCGGGGTCTCCCGCTTCAAAATCCATATCGGAAAAATCACCCCCATCAAATGGACCTGGTTTAACCTCTGTGTTTCGAAGATTTTCTTTATCCTCTTTACCCGGTACCATAAAATCCTTTTCTGATGATTTTACAGTAGTTAAAGGGATATCTAAATAAGATTCTTCAAAAGCCCCTACAACGGCCAGTTCGTTTAGATTTTCTTTATCCCCATTACCAAACGGTATATTAGAGGCCGTAAACAAAGCTATTCCAATTACCAATAGGAATAAGACGAATTTTTTTACCAGTAAATTGGTAAGATTAAATTTAGGAGATGTAAAATTATTCATAGCTTATCGTGTTGGTTAGTATTTATTACTACCAAAGCACAAGTATTCTAAAAATAATCAAGCCTTAAAAAGCGATAAGAATTGTGGGCACTTTTCTTAAATGCAAAATCGAGGGAAGAAATTGTTATACTGTCGAGCTTAATGAATTGTGTATGGGGGAAGAATACTACTACACCACTTAATAAGAACCTAGGACAAATAAACAATATCATTGTCACTATATACTGATATACAGCAACATATAAATGTAACCATTTTTTTTGAACTACAAGGTTTTTGTTAAAATTTTTATTTGATGTTTATTTTTTTACTTATGCAAAAATCGTAGAACCACAAAAGCGCCCAATTGGGCGCTTTTGAATTCAAAAAATAGTGCAGTGGTCTTATTTACTAGAGGCCACCTTGGTAACAATTCTCTCCCTACCAGTGTCCAAAATCAATATGTACACATCGGAAGCTAATCTACCAACATCAAACCTCAGGTTATTAGCCCCTTGAACGACAGATCTACTATCATCTTTCATTACCACTCTACCGTTCATATCAAAGAGACGTACCTTTACCTTCGCCTCGTACTTGATATCAATACTCAGGTTGAGTTCATTTACGAAGTAAACCGGATAGGGTTTTACCACTGTTTCATCGGTATATGGTTCCGATGCAATCAAATCCTCTTCCTGTTCAATACTTTCCTCCTCAACGGTTTCTTCGGTTTCGACCGAACCTTCTGTTCCAGCTTCCTCAGTGATTGTAACCTCAAGACTACTAGTACAGCCGTTCGAATCGGTGACGGCAACCGAATAGGTGCCCGAAATCAGCCCATCTATGGCGTCTGTTGTCATCCCGTTGTTCCATACATATGAATAGGGTGCTGTACCACCGATGCCAATTGCAGTTGCAGAACCATCGCTGCCACCCATTGTGCTGACATAGTTCGTGACATTTATATTTACACTTAGCTCATTGGGCCCTGAAATCGTGACCATACACTCCGAAGTTGCACCTGTTGCGTCTTTAATCGTCACCGTATGGTTTCCAACCCCAAGATTGTAATTTGTACTGTCGCTGGTATAGTCTCCACCATCCCAAGAGTACATATAGGGCGTATGACCTCCATAACCCGTTACGGTAGCCACACCATCTTCACTTCCCGCACAATTAGCCGGTGCATCTTGGCCAACACTGCATATAAGATTCTTATTAACAAAAATCTCACAACTTGTATAACCGCATCCATTAGTATCCGTTACGGTTACTGTATGTGGTCCATACGTTAACATCGTTGCTGTTTGGGTTGTTTCCCCGTTATCCCATAGATAGGTATACGAATTACTTCCACCTATTGGGTTTACCGTGGCAACGCCATCTTCGGCTAGGTAATTACTTGCTAAAACATCTTGGGTAATACTACAACTCAGTTCTCCCGTTCCTGTTACAGATACTTGACAGCTTGAAGTCACGCCGGTGGAATCCATAACCGTTACCGTATGATCCCCTACTCCCAATTCGCTATTGGTTGGATTATCGGTAAAGGGTCCGCCGTCCCAAGAGTATGTATAAGGTGTATAGCCTCCATACGCTGTTACGGTAGCTGCACCATCGGCACCCCCGGCACATGCCGCCGGAGAATCGAGGTTAACCGTGCAAATAAGTCTCTTACTGATAAAGATTTCGCAAACCGTTTCCTGTCCGCTCGAATCCCTTACGGTAACCGAATGGTCTCCATAGGTCAACATTGTTGCCGTAGCAGAGGTCTCCCCATTATCCCATAGATAGGTATAACCTCCTGAACCTCCCATACCAGTTACGGTAGCAACCCCATCATCGGCCAAATAATTACTGGCCAATTGATCTTGGGTAATACTACAGGAAAGATCATCCGGAGCCGGAACCAAAATCGAACATTGTGTGGTGGCCCCAACTGAATCGGTTACTGTAACGGTATGCGTACCGTAGTTTAATGCAGTTGCCGTTCTGGTTGTCTCGCCGTTGTCCCATAGATAGGTGTAGTCAGCGTATCCGCCGTATGCGGTTACCGTAGCACGGCCGTCACTTGCACCACTAGAACTTACAGGTGCATCAAGATTAATACCGCATATTAATCGCTTTCTAATGAAAATTTCACAGGTCGTTTCACCACAACCGTTGCTATCCACAACAGTAACCGTATGATTACCATACGTTAGACTAACGGCGGTCTGGGTAGTTTCCCCATTATCCCATAGATAGGTATAACTTCCTGAACCTCCCATTCCGGTGACCGTAGCAACCCCATCATCGGCCAAATAGTTGCTGGCCAATTGATCTTGTTCAATGCTACAGCTTAAATTCGCGGCGGTAGCTCCAGGGACTTCTATAGAACATGTTGTTTCAGCTCCGGTAGAATCCGTTACCGTAACGGTATGCATACCAGCACTTAAGGCGGTGGCTTGAGCCGTTGTCTCCCCATTATCCCATAAATAGGTGTAATCGGGAAAACCACCAAAAGCGGTTACGATAGCCGCACCATCAGCACCAGCACAACTGGCTTCTGACACCAAACTGATTCCACAAATCAATCGTTTGTTTATAAAGATTTCGCAGGTCGTTTCCCCGCATTCGGCATCCGTAACAATTACTGAATGTGTTCCATAGGTAAGGGCTGTAGCCGTTTGTGTTGTTTCACCGTTATCCCAGAGGTAGGTATAGTCCATTGAGCCTCCCATAGGATTAACCGTGGCCACACCATCTGCTGCTTGGAAACTGCTAGCGAGTTCGTCCTGAACAATGCTACAACTGAGCATTTCGTACGAATTGATTACAATGGCTTCCGAGGTAGCTTCACATCCCTGCTCATTGGTCACAGTTACGGTATAGGCTCCCGAAGTCACTGTAATCATTTGGGTCGTTTCCCCTCCTGGAGACCATAAATAGCTTGCATAACCTGCACCAGCATCCAAAACTACGCCATTGCCATCATAGCAATAGGTTGTGTCACCCATTATTACAGGAATCTCAGGTGCATCTAACTGGGAACCGATCGTAAAGGGTGCCGACTCCGCAACACAGCCGTCGGCGTTCTCGGCCGTTACCGTGTATTCCGTATCCGTATCGAATCCGCTGATCACGCCTCCTGCTCCTACACTAGGACCCGCTGGGTCGAAGGTATAGGTAAGCGCGGCATCATAGTTTGTTATCGTGGCACTGCCTCCGGCATCACAGGTAGCATCCACCACCGTTACCGTCGGGGCATCGGGTGCACCAAGCTGGGAACCGATCGTAAAGGGTGCCGACTCCGCGACACAGCCGTCGGCGTTCTCGGCCGTTACCGTGTATTCCGTATCCGTATCGAATCCGCTGATCACGCCTCCTGCTCCTACACTAGGACCCGCTGGGTCGAAGGTATAGGTAAGCGCGGCATCATAGTTCGTTATCGTGGCACTGCCTCCGGCATCACAGGTAGCATCCACCACCGTTACCGTTGGTGCATCGGGGGCGCCAAGCTGGGAGCCGATCGTAAAGGGTGCCGACTCCGCGACACATCCATCGGCGTTCTCGGCCGTTACCGTGTAGGCGGTATCCGTATCGAATCCGCTGATCACGCCTCCTGCTCCTACACTAGGACCCGCTGGGTCGAAGGTATAGGTAAGCGCGGCATCATAGTTTGTTATCGTGGCACTGCCTCCGGCATCACAGGTAGCATCCACCACCGTTACCGTCGGGGCATCGGGGGCGCCAAGCTGGGAACCGATCGTAAAGGGTGCCGACTCCGCGACACAGCCGTCGGCGTTCTCGGCCGTTACCGTGTATTCCGTATCCGTATCGAATCCGCTGATCACGCCTCCTGCTCCTACACTAGGACCCGCTGGGTCGAAGGTATAGGTAAGCGCGGCATCATAGTTTGTTATCGTGGCACTGCCTCCGGCATCACAGGTAGCATCCACCACCGTTACCGTCGGGGCATCGGGGGCGCCCAACTGGGAACCGATCGTAAAGGGTGCCGACTCCGCGACACATCCATCGGCGTTCTCCGCCGTGACCGTATAGGCGGTATCCGTATCGAATCCGCTGATCACGCCTCCTGCTCCTACACTAGGACCCGCTGGGTCGAAGGTATAGGTAAGCGCGGCATCATAGTTTGTTATCGTGGCACTGCCTCCGGCATCACAGGTAGCATCCACCACCGTTACCGTTGGTGCATCGGGGGCGCCCAACTGGGAACCGATCGTAAAGGGTGCCGACTCCGCGACACATCCATCGGCGTTCTCCGCCGTGACCGTATAGGCGGTATCCGTATCGAATCCGCTGATCACGCCTCCTGCTCCTACACTAGGACCCGCTGGGTCGAAGGTATAGATAAGCGCGGCATCATAGTTTGTTATCGTGGCACTGCCTCCGGCATCACAGGTAGCATCCACCACCGTTACCGTTGGTGCATCGGGGGCGCCCAACTGGGAACCGATCGTAAAGGGTGCCGACTCCGCGACACATCCATCGGCGTTCTCCGCCGTGACCGTATAGGCGGTATCCGTATCGAATCCGCTGATCACGCCTCCTGCTCCTACACTAGGACCCGCTGGGTCGAAGGTATAGGTAAGCGCGGCATCATAGTTCGTTATCGTGGCACTGCCTCCGGCATCACAGGTAGCATCCACCACCGTTACCGTCGGGGCATCGGGGGCGCCAAGCTGGGAGCCGATCGTAAAGGGTGCCGACTCCGCGACACAGCCGTCGGCGTTCTCCGCCGTGACCGTATAGGCGGTATCCGTATCGAATCCGCTGATCACGCCTCCTGCTCCTACACTAGGACCCGCTGGGTCGAAGGTATAGGTAAGCGCGGCATCATAGTTCGTTATCGTGGCACTGCCTCCGGCATCACAGGTAGCATCCACCACCGTTACCGTCGGGGCATCGGGGGCGCCAAGCTGGGAGCCGATCGTAAAGGGTGCCGACTCCGCGACACATCCATCGGCGTTCTCCGCCGTGACCGTGTAGGCGGTATCCGTATCGAATCCGCTGATCACGCCTCCTGCTCCTACACTAGGACCCGCTGGGTCGAAGGTATAGGTAAGCGCGGCATCATAGTTTGTTATCGTGGCACTGCCTCCGGCATCACAGGTAGCATCCACCACCGTTACCGTCGGGGCATCGGGGGCGCCCAACTGGGAACCGATCGTAAAGGGTGCCGACTCCGCGACACAGCCGTCGGCGTTCTCGGCCGTTACCGTGTATTCCGTATCCGTATCGAATCCGCTGATCACGCCTCCTGCTCCTACACTAGGACCCGCTGGGTCGAAGGTATAGGTAAGCGCGGCATCATAGTTTGTTATCGTGGCACTGCCTCCGGCATCACAGGTAGCATCCACCACCGTTACCGTCGGGGCATCGGGGGCGCCCAACTGGGAACCGATCGTAAAGGGTGCCGACTCCGCGACACAGCCATCGGCGTTCTCGGCCGTTACCGTGTATTCCGTATCCGTATCGAATCCGCTGATCACGCCTCCTGCTCCTACACTAGGACCCGCTGGGTCGAAGGTATAGATAAGCGCGGCATCATAGTTTGTTATCGTGGCACTGCCTCCGGCATCACAGGTAGCATCCACCACCGTTACCGTCGGGGCATCGGGGGCGCCCAACTGGGAACCGATCGTAAAGGGTGCTGATTCCGCAACACATCCGTCGGCGTTCTCGGCAGTAACCGTATACTCCGATCGGTATCGAAACCACTAACTACACCTCCTGCTCCTACACTAGGACCTGCTGGGTCGAAGGTATAGGTAAGGGCAGCATCATAATTTGTTATCGTAGCACTGCCCGCTGCATCACAGGTAGCATCAACTACGGTGACTGTTGGGGCATCGGGTGCGCCTAACTGGGAACCGATCGTAAAGGGTGCTGACTCTGCAACACAACCATCGGCGTTCTCGGCAGTAACCGTATACTCCGTATCGGTATCGAAACCACTAACTACACCTCCTGCTCCTACACTAGGACCTGCTGGGTCGAAGGTATAGGTAAGGGCAGCATCATAATTTGTTATCGTAGCACTGCCCGCTGCATCACAGGTAGCATCAACTACGGTGACTGTTGGGGCATCGGGTGCGCCTAACTGGGAACCGATCGTAAAGGGTGCTGATTCCGCCACACATCCGTCGGCGTTCTCGGCCGTAACCGTATACTCCGTATCGGTATCGAAACCACTAACTATGACCTCCTGCTCCTACACTAGGACCTGCTGGGTCGAAGGTATAGGTAAGGGCAGCATCATAATTTGTTATCGTAGCACTGCCCGCTGCATCACAGGTAGCATCAACTACGGTGACCGTCGGGGCATCGGGTGCGCCTAACTGGGAACCGATCGTAAAGGGTGCTGATTCCGCCACACATCCGTCGGCGTTCTCGGCAGTAACCGTATACTCCGTATCGGTATCGAAACCACTAACTACACCTCCTGCTCCTACACTAGGACCTGCTGGGTCGAAGGTATAGGTAAGGGCAGCATCATAATTTGTTATCGTAGCACTGCCCGCTGCATCACAGGTAGCATCAACTACGGTGACTGTTGGGGCATCGGGTGCGCCTAACTGGGAACCGATCGTAAAGGGTGCTGACTCTGCAACACAACCATCGGCATTCTCGGCAGTAACCGTATACTCCGTATCGGTATCGAAACCACTAACTACACCTCCTGCTCCTACACTAGGACCTGCTGGGTCGAAGGTATAGGTAAGGGCAGCATCATAATTTGTTATCGTAGCACTGCCCGCTGCATCACAGGTAGCATCAACTACGGTGACTGTTGGGGCATCGGGTGCGCCTAACTGGGAACCGATCGTAAAGGGTGCTGACTCTGCAACACAACCATCGGCATTCTCGGCCGTTACCGTATACTCCGTATCGGTATCGAAACCACTAACTACACCTCCTGCTCCTACACTAGGACCTGCTGGGTCGAAGGTATAGGTAAGGGCAGCATCATAATTTGTTATCGTAGCACTGCCCGCTGCATCACAGGTAGCATCCACCACCGTTACCGTCGGGGCATCGGGGGCGCCAAGCTGGGAACCGATCGTAAAGGGTGCCGACTCCGTAGAACAGTCAGGGGCGTTCTCCGCCGTGACCGTATAGGCGGTATCCGTATCGAATCCGCTGATCACGCCTCCTGCTCCTACACTAGGACCCGCTGGGTCGAAGGTATAGGTAAGCGCAGCATCATAGTTTGTTATCGTGGCACTTCCATCGGCATCACAGGTAGCATCCACAACATCTATTAAGGGAGCGTCGGGTTCTACACAACAATCATCATTAATCGTAAATTTTATTTCATCAGAAACCATACAAGGAAATCCGACCTCATTGCTAGCATCATAGGTATATTCAAATGTGAACATATCGCCATTAACCCCATTTAAGGCATAGGCCGCTGGATCAGTAACAGGTGCGCCATTAACCGTCCAAGTTCCGCCCATCTGACCTGCGGGTTCGAAGCTCGTTAAGTCGATAATTTTTGGTAAATCAGTTTCACACTCCGTTTGATCTGCTGGCAAAGTAATCGTAGGGGGTAAATTTACCGTAACATCAGAGATATTAACGGGTCCCATACCTGGTCTACAAATGGTCAATGCAAATTCTGAAACACCGGGAGGTGCCTGTATACAAATCTCACCGACTTCCGAGCCTCCCCCAAGATTTAACCAATCGCCAGGGTTATCAGGATCTTCAACCCAAATACAAACATTACCCAAGGCATTACCACAACCTTGTTTGGGAGTGAAACAAAATTCAACAGGACAACCATCTACCGAACTATCCAATCCGGTGAATAAGAAGGTACCACAACCACCCTCAGTGTCTACACCTGGATCATTACCGATACAAAAATCTTCCCCACCAGGAGTGATGGTCGCTATATTGATATCAAGAAAAACATTATCCCCGCCAGGTAGATAATTAGGATCTGTAGATTGCGCAACTGTATATGGCGGTAAACCATTATTGTTATTATTACATTGTCCTAATTGCCCAAAGGCATAGGTTCCTAGAAATAATAAAGCAATCGTTAAAATTCTTTTGAAAGAAAAATTAGTAGTGTAATCAGCGTGTGTAATGTTTCCCATAGTATAGTTTTTTTTGTTGGTACTATACCATAGACATAATAGATAGGCCGGTAAAAGATAAGAGTGGGACTTAACTTTCACAATTCCAAACGCAACATGTACTATTTAACGAATTCCTGCTATACCGAAATAGAGCAGAAATATAAAAGGGGAAGAATATAAAGTGTAATAGTCTTTACATACGGGAATGTTAAATTTGTAACAAGTTTTGCTGGTTTGTTTTTACAAAACTCGTTAATTCAATTATTTATTGCATCATCATTGCAGTTTTTATCGATGAAAAGCACAATGTATCGATAAAAAGTTCTTTTTTCCCGTTGTTCCAAAAAATAGCTTCATCAGGGTTTTGAAGTTGAAATTATTTTTTTCCAGCATTTTTCTGTGCTTCCGCCTGTTCCATCATCTCCCGCATTTTTTTCTGGAACTTGTTTTCCTTTTTCGGTTTCTTCTTGTTCTCCTGTATCTGGGCGTGTATCTTATCGTTATCCAAAATAAAGTTTTTAATCACCAGCATAATACCAATGGTAATCAGGTTGGAAACAAAATAATACAAACTCAAACCACTTGCATAATTGTTGAAAAAGAACAACATCATCAACGGCATTAAGTACATGATAAATTTCATGTTCGGCATACCAGGCTGTGAAGGCATATTTTGCCCTGTGGTCATCATCATATAGAAGAAAATCGCCACAGACGCCAAAATTGGAAACAGGCTAACATGGTCGCCGTAAAATGGAATTTCAAAAGGCAGTTGGGCAATACTATCATAAGAGGACAGATCATCTGCCCAAAGGAACGACTTCTGACGTAGGGCAAAAGAGGTTGGAAAAAACATAAAGAGTGCATAGAAAATAGGCATTTGTAAAAAGGCAGGAATACAACCGCTCATCGGGCTTACTCCGGCTTTGTTATACAACTTCATGGTCTCCTGCTGCTTTTTCATAGCATTGTCCTTGTATTTCTCGCCCAGCTCGGTGATTTCGGGCTTTAAAACTTTCATTTTGGCTTGTGACAAGTAAGACTTGTACGTTACAGGAGACATTGCCAAGCGTACTAAAACTGTCATTACCACTATCGCAATCCCATAAGCCCACCAAGGACTCATAAAAGAGCCGAAAATAGAACTCAAAAAGGAATAAAATGGTGTAAAAATATAGCGATTGATCCAACCAAAGATACCCCACCCGAAGTATATGGAATCGTCAAGCCCATACTCATCGTACTTGCTCAATACTTTTTCATCCATCGGGCCGTAGTACCAATTCAGGTTTTCCGAAAGTTCTCCACCTTCCAATGTTATAGGGATGATAGCTCCAAAATCCTTAGTGAATTTCACAGCCTTGTTTTCTTCTTCCACTAAATTTACTGAGTTCAGCTTGGCCGTTTTAAAATTTTTCTTAGTGGCAAGAATAGACCCAAAAAAGTGTTGTTTAAAGGTTAGCCACTGCACATCTTCCTCTGTCTCTTCATCTTCACTGGCAGCCGACAGATAATCTACTTTTCCGTCCTCATAATTATACATGACCTCAGTGTAACGATTTTCGTATTGTACACTTTTATCATGACGAATACCTTTCAATGTCCATTCAAGTTCAATTGGTTTTGAGCTATTTATAATCCCGTTCAGACCTTGTGAACGAACGGTGAAATCTACCAAATAATCATCTGGTTTCATTTCGTACCGATATTCTAAATATTTATCAGGAGCAACTTTGGCCTTCATAGAAAGCACTTGATTGTCGCCATTTTGGCTTACCGATGGCTCAAAGTAAAGATCTCTTGTATTTAATGTTCTGTTGTCAGAAGTAGTAAAATCCAAACCAAACGAAGCATTTCCATCTTTTACCAAGTAGACCGGAATGGAATCATAGGTAACAAAATCTTTCATTTTTGCTTCAACAATCTGCCCTCCTTTATTGCTGATTTTAAGGGTCACCAATTTATTTTCCAAATCGGTTACTCCTTCTGATGGTGAATTATAACCAAAGGCCCCGATGGATCCCTTATAATTGGCCACGGCAGTTGAATCTTTTAAATCTACCTTAATGTCTTTATTAACAGGGGCCTTTACGACCGCTTCTTCTTGGGCGGCCTTCTGAGCTTCAACTTGCTCTTGTTTTGCTTTTGTGGCCTCTAACTCTTCAGCGGTTGGCTTGTTTTGGTAAAACATGAATATTAAAATTCCGAATATCAGTACGAAACCGATAATGGAATTGATATCTATTTTCTTTTCTTCCATCTATTATACTATTGAAATCTATTTTACTATTGGTTCAGACCAAAGGGGTTTTGTTACAAAAATTATGGGATATCTACTTTGTATGCCAAAACTCCCAAAACCACGGGAGAGCATTCGCAAATATATGCCCAAAAGTGCTGTTTATGCCATACTGGCATTAGTTTGTTGTTTTTTGTGGGTAAGGGCAGCTTTGATAAAGCCTACAAAGAGTGGATGTGGGCTGGCAACAGTGCTTTTATATTCAGGGTGATATTGCACCCCTACAAACCAAGGGTGGGATGGTAATTCTACAATTTCTACCAAGCCCGTTTCGGAATTAATTCCCGAGGCAACCATACCTGCATTCTCCAAAGCTACTTTATAGTCGTTATTGAACTCGTAGCGATGGCGGTGCCTTTCGGAAATGGCACTTTCACCGTCATAAACCTCTTGTGCCAAGCTCCCCTCTTTAAGTTCACAATCCCATGCTCCCAAGCGCATGGTACCGCCTTTATTGGTAATGCTCTTTTGTTCTTCCATTAAACTAATTACCGGCTCGGGGGTATCTTCTTCCATTTCAGTGGAATTGGCTCCAGCCAAACCTACTATATTTCTTGCATATTCAATGACGGCCATTTGCATACCTAGACAAATTCCCAGGAAGGGAATGCCATTTTCCCTGCCAAATTGAACCGCATTTATCTTGCCCTCAACACCTCTTTCGCCAAAACCGGGAGCGACCAAAATACCGTCAAGACCTTTCATCTTTTGTTCGAGGTTATCCCTATCAATATGCTCGGAATGAATGGACTGAACATTCACTTTTACCTCATTTACCGCACCTGCATGTATAAATGCCTCCAAGATAGATTTATAGGAGTCCTGCAGTTCAACATACTTTCCTATCAGTCCTATATTAACCTCATTTTTTGGATTTTTATGCCTACTCAAAAACTCTTTCCATTGCTCTAAATTAGGTGCCTTATCATCATCAAGTGATAATTTTTGTAGCACTACGGTATCCAGTCCTTCTTCCTGCATCATTATAGGAACGTCGTAAATGGTTGAGGCGTCGATCGATTGGATAACAGCTTCGCGTTTTACATTGCAAAACAGTGCCAGTTTGTTCTTAATATCATCGGAGATTTCATGCTCGGTACGGCAGACGAGAACGTCGGCCTTGATACCACTTTCCATCAGCGTCTTTACGGAATGTTGTGTTGGTTTGGTTTTTAATTCCCCAGCGGCAGAGAGATATGGCACTAAAGTAAGGTGAATTACGATTCCGTTATTATCCCCTAACTCCCACAGTAGCTGACGTACGGCTTCAATATAGGGCAACGACTCTATATCGCCGACGGTTCCTCCTATTTCTGTAATCACAATGTCATATTCGCCGCTATTCCCCAAGAGCTGAACGCGTTCCTTTATTTCATTGGTGATATGTGGTACCACCTGCACCGTTTTTCCCAAAAATTCGCCCCGACGTTCTTTCTCGATTACGCTTTGGTAAATGCGACCCGTAGTTACGTTGTTCGCTTGAGAGGTATTTACGTTCAAAAAACGTTCGTAATGACCAAGGTCCAAATCGGTCTCCGCACCATCATCGGTCACATAGCACTCGCCGTGTTCATAGGGGTTTAAGGTACCGGGGTCAACATTGATATACGGGTCCAATTTTTGAATGGTAGTCTTATAACCTCTTGCCTGTAGGAGTTTTGCGAGAGATGCGGCGATGATACCTTTACCAAGTGACGAGGTGACGCCTCCCGTAACGAAAATATACTTTGTCTGCGACATTTTGGGATTGTTTGTTACGGGGCATAAAGATACAAATTGTTGTTATATATGATTAGGATTGTCTGGGAAAATCTTTTTGGATCTTACGGATAAGAGGTTCTAAACCATTCACCTTTATTTCTGTCATTGATTGAAGCAAATCGCCTAATTTCCCTTTAGGGTATCCTTTCTGCCTAAACCAAATGAGGTAGGGTTCAGGAAGATCCACTAAATACCGACCCTTGAATTTGCCAAAAGGCATTCTGTAGTGTGCCAATTCTATTAGCTTTTGCCTATCAGGGGATACATTCATAAGTAAAGTTAATATTCTTATCTTTAGTAATTGAGTTCAATGCGAAAATTGATTCATTAAGTCGAATACATAGATAAGTACTCGATGTCCGGATTTTTTCCCCGACCCAAAAAAGGCTTATCCATTATTCCTCTTCCACAGTATTGATACAGTAACACCATGAAAAGAAGAACATTTATAGGGACATCGGCTGCGGCATCCGTTGGAGTATTGGCCTGCAATACCGCCAAAGCAACTTCAACCCAAAAAATAACGGACAAATTAAAAGGTAACATCAATCATAGCGCCTGTTATTGGTGTTATGAAACGATTCCCTTAGATGATTTTCTCAAAAACCTCAATGAACTTGGCGTCAAGGCAATTGATCTTGTGGGTCCGGACGATTGGCCCTCCCTTAAAAAACATGGTATACATGCTTCAATGTGCTGGGGAGCCGAAATCAGCCTTACCGAGGGTTGGAACGACCTGACCTATCACCAAACACTTATTAAAAATTATACCGAGATGATTCCTAAGGTAGCCGAGGCGGGTTATACAAATCTAATTTGCTTTAGTGGAAGTAGAAGAGGAATGGATGATGCTGTTGGCCTTAAAAATTGCGTAACCGGATTGCAGCACATTTTACCCTTGGCCGAAAAACATGGAGTTGTCATACAAATGGAATTGTTGAATTCTAAAGTGGACCATAAAGATTATATGTGTGACCATACAAGTTGGGGAGTTGCTTTATGCGAAGCACTCGGTACAGAAAACTTCAAATTACTTTATGATATTTACCATATGCAGATTATGGAAGGTGATATTATTCGTAATATAAGAGACTATCATACCTATTTTGGGCATTATCATACTGGCGGAAATCCAGGGAGGAATGAAATCAACGATTCTCAAGAATTAAATTATCCAGCCATTATGGAAGCCATTGTCGCTACTGGATTCAAGGGATATGTCGCACAAGAATTTATACCCACCTATGAAGATAAGATAGCTGCCCTAGAAGAAGGTATTACAATTTGTGATGTTTAGCGTGCCGCACAACAGATGCCTATTTTTATCGTTATTATTCTTCCAGTAATCCTTTTAGATTTTTTCTGGGTCAAATCAAAATAACAATGATGAAAACCTATCTCCATTTGGCATTGGCTTTTGTAATGGCCACTGCAGTTAGTTGTTCTAGTGATGACACTGAAATACCCGAAGCACCTAATCCCGTGCCCACTGGAATGTATTATCCTCCTTTGGAGGGAGACGAATGGGAAACGGTTACGCCTGATCAATTAGAATGGAATTCAGATGAGGTTCAAGGATTGTACAATTATCTAGAGGCTAAAAAAACCAGAGGTTTTATGGTCCTTAAGGATGGCAGGGTTGTCATGGAAAAATACTTTAATGGTCATTCCCAAAATGCAAATTGGACCTGGTTTTCAGCCGCTAAAAGCCTTACCGCAACCTTTGTAGGTGTTGCCCAGGATGAAGGTATTATTTCAATTGAGAATAAGACGTCCGATTATCTTGGTACCAGTTGGAGCACTTTACCCGCTGACAAGCAAGCTCTAGTAACGGTAAAGCATCATCTAAGCATGTCAACCGGGCTAACCGACCATGTTGGGGACTTTGTCCCATGGGTATGCACACTACCTATATGTTTGGGCTATACTGCAGACGCAGGAACCCGTTGGGCCTACCATCAAGGAGCTTTTATGTTACTTCAGCAAATGATTTCGGAAAACGCCGGAATGAGTTTTCAAAATTATTGCAAAACCAAGGTTGCCGACAAAATAGGGATGCAGGGCAGTTGGACCAACACGCTCGGATTAAACATCTATAATAGCAATACCAGAAGTATGGCAAGGTTTGGTCTGTTAATGCTAAACAAAGGTGCTTGGGAACAAACGCCGATCGTTAGTGAAGATTACTTTAATGCCATGACCAATACATCACAGGAGTTGAATGAATCCTATGGCTATTGCTGGTGGTTAAATGGCAAGGAAAGTTTTATGGGAACTTCTTCGCAGGATGTAGTTCAGGGCTCATTAATACCGAACGCCCCAGCAGACATGTTCGCGGCTTTGGGGGCTCAAGATCAAAAAATATATGTCATCCCTAGCAAAGGCCTGGTTATTGTTCGTTGCGGGGAAAGTGCTGGAGTGGATCAATTAGGGCTTTCCAGCTTCGATAATGAGTTATGGGGGAAACTAAACGAGGTAATTAACTAAGGTTCCGGTCTAGTTCTTTAATTTAAGTTGTGCTTCCCAAAAGTCGATATTCTTTTGATTCATACGAACGAATTCATCTTTCTCCTGTGCGCTGGCAAGTTCCAATGATTTTTTGGCCGAAGTAATTGCCGCACCATAATCTTTTAGTGCAGCCTCGACCAAGGATTTTACCCTATAAAAATAATAGGTATCCCCACCCAGTGTAATTGCCTTGTTCAAGTACGCTAACGCGGTTCGATAATCTGTTCCCCATTCTTGTAAATAACGAGCAGATTCATAATACGTTTGCGCAGATGGGTTATCGCCCAACTTTATTTCAATTTCCTTCAACATCAGGCTGTGAGTATCTACAGAAATAGGAATAACCACTCTTGTCGTATCCCAAGCCCAGATCATATTTACGGTATCGTGGCGCACCTCATCGAAAGTAATCAGAAAGTTTTCTTGCTTCGTTGGAAGTGTTTCTGGGATAACGGTTACCCTAAATACATCCTCTTCTGGATTATAGGCTTTTCGGCCATCACCCCAATGTGCCGTATTTGCATGAAAAACAATTTGCCACTTCTGTGCCTCCGGAAAAGCGTATAGGGCATAGGTACCTGCAGGTAGGATATTGCCCATAATTTTAACCTCAGAAGTCACTGTGATTTTTGTTGAGGCATTGGCCCCTACCCGCCATATTCTCCCATAGGGTACTAAATCCCCGAATATTTTCCTTCCCCGAACGGCCGGTCTGGAATAATCAATAACGATCTTTGAAAGCCCGACCTCCTGTTCAACCTTTGCTGCCGGACTTGCCTTAGGATGATTGATCTGCGCAGCTAGTGCATAGACCGCAAAAAATAATACTATGACAAGACACTTTCTCAATTTTTTACGCTAAAAAATGAATCTACAAATTCGTATTTATTAAACACCTGAAGATCTTCTACACCCTCACCTACCCCAATATACTTGACCGGAATTTTAAATTGATCGGATATACCGATGACCACCCCACCTTTGGCAGTGCCATCTAATTTGGTAACCGCTAAGGAAGTTACCTCCGTAGCTTTTGTAAACTGTTTTGCCTGTTCAAATGCATTTTGCCCAGTTGAACCATCTAAAACCAACATAACGTCATTCGGAGTACCCTCAACTACCTTCTGCATTACTCTTTTTACCTTGGTAAGCTCATTCATCAGATTCACCTTATTGTGCAAACGACCAGCAGTATCAATAATGACGACATCGGCATCCTGCGTTACCGCAGAACTCAAGGTATCAAATGCCACCGAAGCCGGATCGCTACCCATTTTTTGCTTTATAATAGGCACCCCGACCCGATCGGCCCAAACTTGCAACTGATCTATTGCAGCTGCCCGAAACGTATCCGCAGCACCTAAAACCACTTTATATCCTTGGTTTTTAAATTGATGTGCCAGCTTACCTATTGTTGTCGTCTTTCCGGCACCATTTACACCTACAACCATGATTACATATGGTTTTACCCCTTCTGGAATCTTTAGTTCGGTTTCTTCGCCAAGATTGGTTTCGGAAAGTAGACGGGCAATTTCCTCCCTTAAAATTTTGTTCAATTCCTCCGTACCCAGATATTTATCCTTGGCCACACGAGCTTCGATTCGATCTATGATCTTAAGTGTTGTATCGACACCCACATCAGAGGAAACCAATACTTCCTCAAGATTATCAAGTACGTCGTCATCTACCTTGGATTTTCCGGCGACGGCTTTACTTAATTTATTGAAAAAACTAGCGTTCGATTTTTCAAGACCCTTGTCTAAGGTCTCTTTTTTCTTGGAAGAAAATATGTTTTTAAATAAACTCATGAATGGGTATAAAATTCTTGGGCCAAAGATATAATTAATTTGAGCAATTCATAAAGCGTACCAAGGAGCGCCATTGTTACTCTAAAACTGCAAAAAAGGAAATGACACCGAAAAGCAACTTTGAACCATAAAAAAAGCTACTTTCTAAGGAAAGTAGCTTTAAAATATTATAAAACGACTGGTTATTTTTTAGACAACCACTCATTAACCCTCTCAGGAGCCATAACAGATTCCTTAAAGGTATATGCACCAGTTTTTTGTGACTTCACCATTTTAATGGCCTTTGTCAATCTTTTTGAACTTGTCTGTAAACTTGCTACCGTTTTCTTTGCCATAACTCAACTCTTTTATTGTCATTTCCTCAAATGAAGAAATCTATGGGTATTTTGTATTTCCTACTTAATTTCTTTGTGCACCGTCATCCTTCTAAGGATTGGGTTATATTTTTTAATCTCCATTCTTTCCGGAGTATTCTTTTTGTTCTTGGTAGTAATGTACCTTGAAGTTCCTGGTTGACCAGATTCTTTATGCTCTGTGCATTCTAAAATTACCTGAACTCTATTTCCTCTTTTTGCCATGAGTGACTAACTTTAATATCATTCCCGAGTCGTCGGGAATCTCTGATTTTTTTTGAATTACTTTAACAACCCTTGTGCCTTTAGGTCTTTCACCACAGCAGTAATTCCTCTTTTATTAATGATTTTCAAACCTTTGGCCGAAACTTTTAAGGTTACCCAACGATCTTCCTCAGGAAGATAAAAACGTTTTTTAGAAAGATTTACATCAAATCTTCTTTTGGTCTTATTTACAGAAAACGAAACATTGTTTCCAAACATCGCTCTCTTCCCAGTAACTTCACAAACTTTTGACATCGCGTCGATTTTTTAAACAGGATGCAAATTTATATCATTTTTGTGGGACGAACAACAATCTACTTCAGATTTTTGCAATTTCTTTTAACATCATTTCCAACCCCTTGTTTACGGCCTTTTGAGCAATTCGTACTCGGTGATTTCCCATCTTAAATTGTTCGGCATAACTGCCATTTGGGGTAGCAATACCGATAAAAACAGTACCCACTTCTGCATCGGAGTCCCCTTTTGTTGGCCCGGCGTTACCTGTAGTGGAGATGGCGAAGTCGGTTTTTAAGAGCTTACGAACATTTTCGGCCATCGCCTTGGCTACTGCACCGCTTACCACAGAATGCTCTTGAATTAAACGCTCAGGAACCTCTAAAACGTCTCGTTTGGTTTCAGTCGCATAACTTACCACGCTCCCTTTAAAAAAAGCAGATGCACCAGGAACAGCGGTAATTTGCTCAGCAATCCTTCCTCCCGTAAAGCTTTCGGCCGTGGCCAAGGTCTTCTTCTTTGAAGTGAACAATTTACCTATAGAGACCTCAATATTGTACTCGTCTTCAATGCCATAAATTATGTCTTTGATCAATGCATTTAGCTCATCATATGCCTTCTCGACAGCATCTTCCAAAACTGACAGATCCTCCCCCTTGGCAGTCATTCTTAGCCTTACCTTTCCTAAATTAGGCAGATACGCCAGTTTTATAAAATCGGGTAAATTGTTTTCCCAGTCTTCGATTTTTGCCGCCAAAGTACTTTCCCCGACACCATAGGTAATAACAGTTTTATGGAGAATGTGCGGACGTTTGAATTCGGAAACTATTTTTGGAATGACCTGTTTTGTCATCAATCCTTTCATCTCAAAAGGTACTCCTGGTAACGAGATATAGACCGTATCATTTTCTTGAAGCCACATCCCAGGCGCGGTTCCAAATTCATTTTTCAAAACCACCGCCCTTGATAACACCATGGCCTGCCTCCTGCTAATATCAGTAATTGCCGTTGAAATATATTTTTCAAAAAGGGCTTCAACATGCTTTAAAACCGCTGCATTCTCAACCAATACATCATCGAAGTATTCGCAAAAGGTGTGTTTGGTAATATCGTCTTTTGTAGGGCCAAGACCGCCTGTACAAATAACAATTTGTGCGTTCTCGCCAGCGGCGTTTAGGGCCCTAATAATTTGTTCCCTATTATCTTGAACCGAAGTAATCTGATATACGGAAACACCTATTTTATTGAGCTCTTTTGCAATAAACGCAGAATTTGTATCTACAATTTGGCCTATGAGAATCTCATCGCCAATAGTAATAATTTCCGCAAACATTATAGATTGAAGTCTTTTTTCAGCTCGCCCACAACCTGGGCAATATCTTTCTGAAGCACTGGGAATACTTTTTGAATTTCAGCCATATTCGCCGAGTTCTTGCCCAAGGTCTCTATTTCGAGGGCAGCTGCCCGCGTCTGCTCCATTCCGAGCAAATCTACATTGGGTTTTATTTTATGCGCTAGTTGATACACCTGATCGTAATCTTCCTTTGCCAATGCAGCCTCAAGTGCCTCCAGATCTGTTGGCACTTCTTCTAAAAAAACAGAAATAACGGATTGGACAAACTCTTCATCTCCTTCTGCCATCTCATTAATCTTATCCAAATTGTATATCATCATTTTATTTTTATAGTAAATAATTCTTCTCCTTCCAATACGCCCGAAAGATAGTCATTTGCCTGTATTCTACCAACACCGGCAGGAGTTCCTGTAAAAATTATATCACCTTTTTTTAATGTAAAAAACCGCGAAACATAAGCAATAAGCTCATCTATTCTCCACAGCATCAGGCTGGTATTTCCGTTTTGAACAACCTGCCCATTCTTTTTTAGTGCGAAATTGAGGTTATTTAAGTCTTCAAAATCAGTTTTAGGCCGCCATTCCCCAATAATCGCCGAACCATCAAAACCCTTGGCCTTTTCCCATGGCAATCCTTTTTCTTTAAGTTGTGACTGCAAATCCCTTGCCGTAAAATCCAATCCCAATCCGACTTCATCATAATAGGTGTGCGCAAACTTTGCATCAATATGTTTTCCTACCTTTTTTATTTTAAGCAATACTTCAACTTCATAATGCAGGTCGTTCGAAAATTCCGGAATATAGAAATCCTGATCCTTGGGCAAAACCGCTGAATCTGGTTTTATGAACACCACGGGATCAACAGGGCGCTCATTTGCCAACTCTTTTATATGTTCCGTATAATTACGGCCGATGCAAATGATTTTCATACGCTCTAAAAAACTGATTGAATCCTTTTAATACAGTAAAAAATTACTATTCCTTTGAAATTTTAAGGCTGATTGCCGGAATAAAATTCTTCATCCTATCTCGGGATTTCACTTTAAAGTCGGTCCATTGTCCCATTCCATACACCATGGCCCTAAAATTTTGATTTTTATTGTACACCCCTCCAAATGTAGGGGCAAACCTATCTTCTACTTCTTCTTTATTTGTAAGCTGGTCTATATAGCTATTAACATACCAGTTGCTAGGTATAAAAAGCCATTCCAATCCAATATAGACCCCAGATTCAGGGATTTTTATTTGAAGGGCAGAAAGATCTATGGATACATAGTCTTTCTCAACTTCGGATTCCAACACGATGCTCTTTCGTAGTAAATCCATATTTGGTTTTTTGCTTACATGATCTACATCATAAATTCGAACACGGAATTTGGCGGCGGGTCTTTTAAACAATTTGTTCTTTTGAAGAAAAACCGTAATCTTATCAATATATTTTTCCTGGGCTCCGATATTGGGAAAATATAGCGCAAGAATCCAAGGGGTTGTAGAGGATGAAAACCCGCTGGTAAGGCCATAACTACTGACTGGATTTAGTACATCTGAACTACCTAAATCTTTAGTGACAACGACTTCATCCAGTTCAAACGACTCTTCTACCATCTCAAAACGTTTGTCTTCGTAAAGTGTTTTGGCAGAAATAATAGTATCGTTAAATCCCAGGGATGAAATATGCACTTCTTTTTCTAGAAAGGCCTTTGCTATATCCAAGAAAAAATACCCCTTCTCGTCTGTGGAAGTTCCTTTTAATGTATTCAGGAAACTCAAATTTACATAAGGTATGGGTTCCTTTGTTTTTTTATCATAAACATGCCCTTCAAAAAGGACTTCTTGTGCGTTTAATTGGAGTACACAAAAAAGAGCACATAAAGCGCCTAACAGGTATCTCATTTAGGTTAATTTGTTATTAAGTCGGTTGAGCTTTATCTGTGTCAATACTTTTTTGGTATAAAGGGGAAAATCGGCATTGAGTATCCAACCAAAATAACCTGGCTCATTATCTAAAACATCGTTCACTTTTTTTCCTTTGTGTTTACCAAAGGCAAATATTTCCTCCTCATTTTCGTCCAACGCGATAAACCCTGCAAAGTCGACAAAACGTTTATGGGTTGAAAATTCGGCCAGTTTCTTTACATTGTTCTCCAATTCTGGGTAGCGCTCCAATTGGGAAAGCAGTACTTCGTAAGTAGCTTTTGTATCTGCTTCGGCGCTATGCGCATCTGTCAGATCTTTGCCACAATAGAATTTATATGCCGCCCCGAGCGTCCTCTTTTCCATCTTATGAAAAATGGTCTGCACATCTATCGCAACCGTATTTTTCATATCAAAATCTATATCGGCCCGTAACATTTCTTCGGCCAAAAGTGGAATATCGAAACGATTGGAATTGAACCCGCCTAGATCACTATCTTTTATCATGCGATGTATTTCCTTTGAAAGTTCCTTAAATGTGGGTTCGTTGGCTACTTTCTCATTGGATATACCATGAATGGCAATAACTGATTCAGGAATGGTCACCTCCGGATTTACCAACCATGTCCTGCTTTCCTTATTACCATTGGGAAAGATTTTTAGGATGGATATTTCAACGATTTTGTCTTTAGCCACGTTGGTTCCTGTGGTTTCAAGATCAAAAAAACAAATCGGACGGGTAAGATTAAGTTGCATATACTGAGCTTGGTGCAACAAAGATAGTTTTTAGATATGTTCACCGAAATGATCGGCCAATTTATTTTGGTCAACCATAGTCAACCTTGGTGTTTTACCATCTAAAATGGAATCAAAATCATGTGGTAAAAGAACCTTATACTTCACGATTCACATCCCAAGCTTCGAGATAATCGGCTATTGCCTTGGCAAACATACTGCCCAAAGCGCCATTTACCACCCGGTGGTCATAGCTATGGGAAATATACATTTTGCTACGAATTCCTATAAAATCACCCTCGCTGGTCTCAATCACGCTAGGAACCTTGCGAATTGCTCCCAAGGCCAAAATACCTACTTGGGGTTGATTGATGATCGGCGTACCAAAAACACTACCGAAAGTACCAACATTGGTAACTGTATAGGTGCCGTCTTGAACCTCGTCCGGTTTTAATTGATTATTACGGGAGCGTTCGGCCAAATCATTAACAACTTTTGCCATGCCTACCAAATTTAGCTGATCGGCGTTCTTGATAACGGGTACTATAAGGTTTCCATCTGGTAAGGCCGCAGCCATACCGATGTTTATATTCTTCTTTTTAATAACTGTGTCACCGTTGACCGAGATGTTCATCATCGGGTATTTTTTAAGGGCCTTGGCAACGGCTTCCATAAAAATTGGGGTAAAGGTCAGTTTTTCACCCTCCTGCTTTAAAAAAGCATCCTTCATTTTATTCCGCCATTTAACGATATTGGTAACATCAACTTCTATAAAACTCTGAACATGGGCCGAGGTAGAAACACTATCTACCATATGCTTGGCAATCAATTTTCCCATTCGGGTCATCTCTATCACCTCATCCCCACCTGAAACTTGGACCGTTGGGGTTACTGCTGGTTCTTTGCTTATTGCGGGAGCAATTTTCATAGGCGCAGCCTTTTCGACTTTTGCGCTAGGTTTAGGTGCTGAAGTTTGTGTACCTGGGGATGGTTGCCCACCTTTTTGAAGGTCGACGTAAGCCAAAATATCATTCTTGGTAACACGCCCTTCTTTTCCCGTACCTGAAATCGTATCCAGTTCTTCGACCGAAATCCCTTCCTGTTTCGCAATATTCTTCACCAAAGGTGAATAAAAGCGGTCTGAACTTTTATAATCCGCAACTGGTGCTGCAACAGCTTCCTTTGCAATGGCTACCGATTGTTCTACAGCCTCCACAGCCGCTATTGGCGCTTCGCTAACTGTTTTATTTTCAGCGACCTCGGTAACGACGCCATTACTGGCGCTTCCTTCTATCTCAATAATCGCCAAGGTCTCACCTACTTTTACAACATCATCTACCTGAAATCTCTTTTCAACTAAAACGCCCTCGACTTCGCTGGGAACCTCGGAATCCACCTTGTCGGTGGCGATCTCCAAAACGGCCTCGTCCATATCGATCGTATCGCCTACTTCCTTTAACCAACTGGTCAATGTTGCCTCTGCAACACTCTCGCCCATTCTAGGTAATTTCAGTTCAAACTTTGACATATTCTTATTTTCAATGCGATTTATGCGCTTTTTTTTGCAAAAATACAATTAAAAAAGCCATATCGTTACACTTTTCTTATTAAAAGTTAAGGTTTCAATTCGCTTTTAAGGACCCTTCAAACGGAATTCTATTTAAAATGCTTCTGCCCAAAGTTACCTCATCTGCATACTCCAGTTCATCGCCCACAGCAATGCCCCGGGCAATAGTAGAGGTGTTGATTTCAAGCCCCTCCAGCTGCTTATAAATATAAAAATTGGTCGTATCGCCTTCCATCGTAGAACTTAACGCAAAAATGAGCTCTTTTATTTCTCCCCGTTTTGCCTTGCTTATCAAAGAACCTATTGTAAGTTCCTGCGGACCAACGCCTTCCATCGGAGAAATCTTTCCTCCCAAAACATGATATAAACCGTTGTATTGGCTTGTATTTTCAATGGCCATTACATCACGTATATCCTCAACCACACATACCAAACTTTTGTCGCGCTTATGACTGGCACAGATTTCGCAAAGTTCAACATCTGAAATATTATGACAGTTCTTGCAGAATTTTATCCCTTCCCTAAGATGCAACAAGGCGGTGGCTAGCCCAGTAGTCCGGTCGTTGGGTTGCTTTAACAGGTGTAACACCAACCTGAGGGCCGTCCGCTTTCCTATACCTGGTAATTGAGACACCTCATAGACGGCATTTTCCAAAAGTTTCGAAGAAAAATCCATAAGAACAAATTTACGATTTTAGATGAACCTATTCCATTTTTAGATTTTGAACTTTTTCGTTGTAATTTTGAGCCCATGACGCCAACGAACATTCTACTTCTTATTGGAGGTTATTTTCTGCTACTACTTGTTATTTCTTACTTCACCGGGAAAAACGACTCAAACGAAGACTTTTTTAAGGCCGGAAACCAATCACCATGGTATTTGGTTGCGTTTGGCATGGTAGGGGCATCCCTTTCGGGGGTAACTTTTATCTCGGTACCCGGTTGGGTAGACGCCTCTCAGTTTAGTTATATGCAAGTGGTTTTGGGGTATTTGTTGGGATATATCATTACCGCTTATGTATTACTTCCGGTGTATTATAAGCAAAACGTTACATCAATTTACCAATATCTTGATGATCGTTTCGGATTTGTGAGCTATAAGGTCGGGGCGGTGTCCTTTTTTATATCGAGGGTTTTAGGCGCCTCCTTTCGTTTATTTTTAGTGGCCATAGTGCTGCAGCAGTTTGTTTTTGATGAGCTCGGGGTACCCTACGAAATAACTGTTATCATATCGGTACTGCTGATATGGGTCTATACTTTTAAAGGAGGAATAAAAACGATTGTTTGGACAGACACCCTTCAAACCTTATTTATGATTCTTTCTGTTGGGCTTTCAATGTATTTTATTTTAGATAAGATGGATTGGAGCTTTGCCGAATTCCTTGCCTCCGATGAACTGAAAGAATACAATAAGACCATTTTTACAAATGACTTTTTTGCCAAAAATCATCTTATCAAATCCTTTTTGGGAGGGATGTTTATCACCATATGTATGACTGGGTTGGATCAGGACATGATGCAAAAAAATCTTACCTGCAGAACCTTAAAAGACTCTCAAAAGAATATGGTGAGCTTTAGCATTGTCTTGGTGATCGTTACCTTCGTTTTTATGCTTTTGGGTGCCTTGTTGTTTATTTATGCGGGCAAAAATGGTATCTCTTTACCGTTAATGGACGGAAAACCAAAATCAGACCTTCTTTTCCCTCAAATAGCCCTAAAGAGCGATTTAGGTATTACCGTAGCGATTACTTTTATGCTCGGGCTTATTGCTGCGGCCTATAGTAGTGCCGATAGCGCGCTGACCTCCTTAACCACCTCTTTCTGTATCGATTTTCTCGAAATAGAAAAAAGGCCTAAAACAGACCGGAAACGGATTCGGAAAATAACCCATATCGGCATGAGTATCTTATTGATATTAGTGGTCATACTCTTTAAACATGTCCTTGATACCAATGTCATAGATGGGCTGCTTAAAGTTGCAGGATATACCTACGGGCCCCTGTTAGGGCTTTTTGCCTTTGGGATATTCACCACCTATCAAGTAAAGGATAATTGGGTCTGGATTATAGCATTGGCCTCTGTATTGATTACTATTGCCCTTGCCACTATGGACCCAGCAAGTTTTGGAGGGTATGCCTTTGGTTACGAGTTATTACCCATAAACGGGCTCATTACCTTTATTGGTCTTTGGCTGATCCGAAAAAAATAGTTCCAACTCAAATCTAAAATCTCGATAAAACGACAAATTCATGGTTAAAAGGTATTGTTAACAATGTTAAACTTTGATAAGAAATTTCGACACAAAACTTTAACCGTTAAAATACTGATTTGTAGCTAACAAGACCAAGGTGCAGGCAATTTCAACTTCTATATCGTTGTCCTTAAGTATTTTATAGAATTCGGGGTTCTCCGTTCCTGGATTAAAGATGACTCTTTTTGGCTTAAGTTTTAAGATTTCCCCGTAATACTCAGGCTGACGACTAGGGCCAACATATAAAGTTACGGTATGAATATTTTGAAATTCAGTGAAATTGGTCTTAATTTGCGTGTCCCCAATACTACCTTCTTTAAGACCGAATGCTTCAGTTTTTATGTTATGGTTCTTAAGGCGATTTACCGCCAAATTACTATAACGATTCGTTTTTAAAGAAGCTCCTAAAACAAGTGTTTTATGCATGGGTTGGGGGAATTGTAATATATGGGACTGTATTACGTCTTATTATTGTGTACTTTGTTTACTCAATTTAGACAGCGTCAATAGAAAATTTTGGTTATTGATTACGTTATATGTTTATAGTTAATGGTTAGTGTTTAGTATAGCGGACTCAATAACAGAAACCCTGGCAGCAATGTCAGGGTTTTGTTTTACCACCTGATCAGCACACTACCCCAGGTAAAACCACTACCGAAAGCTGCCAAAACCACCAAATCGCCTTCTTTTATCTTCCCGGCTTCCCAGGCTTCGGTAAGTGCAATAGGTATGGAGGCAGCAGTAGTATTGCCATACTTCATGATATTGTTGTAAACCTGATTATCGTTTAAGCCGAATTTCTTTTGTACGAATTGAGAAATGCGCAAGTTTGCCTGATGCGGGACGAGCATATCAATATCTGTGGGCTGTAGCTTATTCTTCGCCAAACCTTCCATAATGACCTCGCTAAAACGGACAACGGCATTCTTGAAAACAAACTGGCCGTTCATAACAGGATAATACGATTCATCGTCCTTATTGTTGTCGGCAACAATGTCTTTTACCCAACGGCCACCCATTCCAGGCGCCAATAGGGCCAATTCTTCGGCATGTTCGCCCTGGGAATGCAAGTGGGTCGAAAGAATACCTTTAGTAGTATCTTCTTCCCTAGTTAAAATTGCGGCACCGGCACCGTCACCAAAAATTACGGAAACACCCCTACCCCGCGTGGTCATATCCAAACCTTTGGAGTGAATCTCAGAACCTATGACCAAAATGTTTTTATACATTCCTGTTTTAATGAATTGGTCGGCAACGGAAATGGCATATACGAAACCGGAACATTGGTTGCGAACATCAAGGGCACCAACTGTTTTGATATCCAAATCGCGTTGCACCAAAACCCCTGGGCCAGGAAAATAATAGTCAGGACTTAGGGTAGCGAAAATGATAAAATCAATATCGTCCTTATCAATCCCAGCACGCTCAATAGCTATTTTGGCTGCCTTTACTCCCATGCCCGTTGTGGTTTCCCCTTTGCCCTCAATCACATGACGACGTTCCTTTATACCGGTACGTTCCTGAATCCATTCATCGGAGGTATCCATTCTTTTTGAGAGTGCATCATTGGTAACGACATTTTCGGGAACAAAATATCCTAAGCCTGCTATTTTTGAATTGTACATATGTAAATCTATTTGTGTTGGCCCATGCCGATTTGGCTATGAATTTTGAAGACTAAGGTAACCAAAAATTAACATTCAAATAGTAACCGTAATCCTATTTTCAATTAACGTGATACAACACTTCTGTACATCTTTCCATTTTGTATGTGTTTTTTGAAGAACATCACCTTCTCATCTTTGTACAACTTCTTATCAACCCATATTAGCAACCTCTTTTTCTACGCTTATTTGAAACCCTAAAACCAATACCTTAAATTCTAAAAGAATGACAACATCCTTTTAGTGTCAGTTTGTCACCTAACCAAAAATTGGTACTTTTTTTGACTATACCATGTAAGAAAAAAATATCTGTTCTTACAGCCATTGAAATAAATTCAGGGTAAGAGCAGGAAACAAAATAAAACTAGTTCATTATGTCAAAAGGTAAAATCAATGTTTCGGTGGAAAATATTTTTCCGCTGATTAAAAAGTTTCTCTACAGCGATCATGAAATATTTCTTCGCGAGCTCATTTCAAATGCTACGGATGCCACCCTAAAACTAAAACACCTTACTTCAACTGGTGAGGCAAAGGTTGAATATGGCAATCCGATGATCGAAATAAAGGTTGATAAGAAAGGAAAGAAGTTGCATATCCTAGATCAAGGAATCGGGATGACCGAGGAAGAAGTAAAGAAATATATTAACCAAATCGCATTTTCAGGGGCCGAGGAGTTCTTGAACAAATATGAAGACGGTGCTAATGATAGTGGTATCATCGGGCATTTTGGTCTAGGTTTTTACTCCTCCTTTATGGTGGCCGATAAAGTTGAGATCCTTACTAAAAGTTATAAAGATGAACCAGCCGTGCACTGGTCATGTGACGGTTCTCCTAATTTTAACCTCAAAAAATCCAAGAAGGAAGACCGAGGTACCGAGATAATCCTACATATAGCTGATGACTCCACCGAATTCCTAGAGGACAATCGTATTACAGAGCTATTGAACAAGTACAATAAGTTCATGCCCATACCCATTAAGTTTGGTATGCGCACAGAAACCCTACCTAAGCCTGAAGACGCCAAGGAGGAAGATCCTGCACCTACAAAAGAGGTTGATAATATCGTAAACAACCCTAATCCTGCATGGACGAAACAGCCAAAAGACCTTAAAGAAGAAGACTATAAAGGTTTTTATAGAGAGCTGTACCCAATGCAGTTTGAAGAACCTCTGTTTAATATTCATTTAAACGTTGATTATCCGTTCAACCTTACGGGAATACTTTATTTTCCGAAGTTGACCAACGATATGAATATCCAAAAAGACAGGATCCAACTGTATCAAAACCAAGTTTTCGTAACGGATAATGTAGAGGGTATTGTACCCGAGTTTTTGACCATGCTCAGAGGGGTCATTGATTCGCCAGACATTCCTTTAAATGTATCGCGTTCCTATTTGCAGGCAGACGGCGCGGTAAAGAAAATCTCTTCCTACATCACCAGAAAAGTTGCCGACAAATTAAATTCCCTGTTTAAAAAGAACCGGGAGGATTTTGAGGCCAAATGGAACGACATAAAAATCGTTATCGAATACGGAATGTTATCTGAGGAAAAATTCTTTGAAAAGGCTGACAAATTTGCGCTCTACCCTACCGTAGATGGAAATTTTTACACCTTTGGAGAGCTTCAGGAAAAAACGAAGGACAATCAGACCGATAAAGATGAAAAGCTGGTCATTCTTTATGCTTCTGATAAAGAGGCACAGCATAGCTATATTGAGGCTGCCAAGGCAAAAGGTTACGAGGTCTTATTAATGGATTCCCCTATTATCGGGCACCTCATGCAAAAATTGGAAACTTCAAAGGAGAAAGTCTCATTTGCCCGTGTGGATGCAGATCATTTAGACAACCTTATCAAAAAGGAAGATACGGCTATCTCTAAACTTTCGGATGAAGAAAAGGAGAAACTAAAGACCAATCTGGAAGAAGTTATTGAGAATAAGAGTTATACTATTCAGCTAGAAGCGATGGATAGCGATGCTTCACCCTTTATCATTACCGAACCTGAATTTATGCGACGTATGAAAGAAATGCAGCAGACTGGCGGTGGTGGTATGTTCGGTATGGGCGGTATGCCAGAAATGTACAACCTTATCGTAAATACGAACCACGAATTAGTAGGTGAAATTTTAAACACCAAAACGGCCAAAAAGAAAGCACGCTTGATCAACCAATCTTTAGATTTGGCACGGCTATCCAAAGGCCTCTTAAAAGGTGAAGAGCTGACCAACTTTATTAAGCGTAGCTATGAAATGGTGAAGTAGTAGTTCCTTTATACCATTAAATTTTAAAAACCGCCCCAATCTATTGGGGCGGTTTTTTATATATTAGACGTGAACTAATCTCTAGCGCGGCAAACGATGGATCATCAAAGTTTACACTTCAAAAAACTTCTCGACAAATTGCAGCAAGAAAGTTGGCAATTGGAATTGATTATTTCTGGGTTTTCAATTTATGGGTTGTTCCTTTGTATTGAACCGATCAAGGTAAAAATTATCGAATCGGTGGCAAAAGGGCAAAACGTAAGTAGTTTTTTGTTGGAAGTATTGTATTCTTCTGTTTTTGTCTTACTTACCGTACTATTGATACACGTAATTTTAAGAGGATTATGGATAGGGTCTTTAGGTCTTCGTTATGTTTCAGGGGAAGTTGATTATGATTCACTCGAGTATTCAGAAAAGTTCACCAATTTTCTCAAAGAAAAATCAGGATCCTTTGATCGATATATTGCTCGACTTGAAAATATCTGCAGCACACTGTTCGCCCTAGCATTTTTAATGGTTTTTTATTTACTGTCCTACTTTTTGATCTTTGGTGTAATCCCAATTATTGTGGTTTATACGTTTACCCAAACTGGATGGTTCGAGGAATCCTTGGGAAGGACACTTTCTATCATATTTGTTATTTCCTATTTGTTGATTTCCTTGATTCTATTCATCGACTTTCTCGGAATGGGCATCCTAAAACGAAATAAGACCATTGCCAAAATATATTTTCCTCTTTATCGCATTTTTGGTTATTTAACTCTTTCTTTTTTATATCGACCCTTGATATATAATTTTTTGGATCAAAAAAAAACACGTTGGCTGGCCACTTATATACTTCCCGTGTATCTAATCATAATGGGGTTAATCGGTTATTTTGGTGATAGAGATTCAAACTACATTTTAAGTTTTCCCGAATCCTCGACTACTTATAAACACTCTGGCAATTATGAGAATCATATGATAGACGAGTTTGATTTCGTTAAAGTGGCCAGTATTTCTTCAGAAATTGTCGAGAAACCCTATGTAAAACTCTTTTTACTGTTTAAAAACGAAATGGAAGACGCCGTTTTCGAAAAAGATACCAGTCTAATTCCTGAAAAAGACCGTCGTGGTTTTGGTTTGCTACCTCAACAAACTGAAAGTAGTAGCGGAACAGTATCAATCAATATGTCCTGGGATGAAGCTGACACGAAAAAATATCTAAGGGCTATTAACGACTTGCATCGGGTTAGAATTGATAACAAAGCCTATGTTAAAGATTTCTTGCTCACAACAAATGGTAAGGACCAGCTAGGGTTTGAGACCTATTTGGATTTGGAGGGTTTACCAAAAGGCAAACACATTTTAAGAATAATAGGTCCTAGAAAAGAAAAGGAAGAATTTAGGACAGATACCCTGGTAACGATTCCGTTTTGGTACTATCCAGGTTTTGAAAAACCGATACCGGAAAATCTAGAGTCCGCACTAGAATAATCAAAACTCAAAAACGTTTTTACCATTCAAGGAGTTAAACTCGATCGGGCAACCACATGTTTTTTAGTTAAACATTTATAACCATTCGTCAATTGATGAATGGTTTTCTATTTTTAAAGCATGAACATAATCGCTACCAATATTGGCAAACCAACCACTTTTTTGTGGAACGGTAAAGAAGAACAGACGGGAATTTTTAAATATCCCATTCAAGAAAGTATATACCTTGGAAATACGGATGTAAATGATGATACGGTTATCGACAGGAAACATCATGCGGGCATTAATAAAGCCTGTTATCTTTTTTCGGCCGACAACTATCCCTATTGGAAAAAACACTACCCGGAACTAAAATGGGATTGGGGCATGTTTGGTGAGAATCTCACCGTTAGTGGCTTGGATGAATCTGAGATGCGTATTGGCGATATCTATAAAATAGGATCCAGTCTGGTTCAAGTTTCTCAACCTCGTGAACCCTGTTATAAACTTGGTATTCGTTTTGGAACACAAAACATACTCAAACAATTCATTGATCATGGTCATCCCGGTACCTATGTTCGAATTTTGGAAGAAGGTGAAGTGCGGACGGGGGATGAGGTGCAACTGCAACGGCAATCAGAGAATACCTTGACGGTGCGCCAATTTTATAATTTGATGTTTGAGCGGAAAAAAAACAAAGAAATTCTAAGTCTCTTTATGAGCAACGAATCTGTGCCCCAATATAAAAAAGAACGTTATAAAAAATATCTGTAAAACGCTTATTAAACCAAAAGAAAAATGAAAAAGTACATTTTATTGGCGCTAGCAATCGCTGTGTTTCAATCTTGTAAGGAAGATACCAAGGAGGTGATCAAGGAATACCCGCCTATTGCCGAGGTGTTTGATTCCTATTATGAGGATGGCCTTAAATTGAATCCGTTGGGCGCTACCTTTGAAGGGGACAATCGGTATAATGACACCTTGCCAAACTTTTTATCAAAAAACTTTGAAAGCCAACTTAAGGAATATTATACTACATATAAATCGAAGTTAGCCGATTATAAGGACGAAGATCTTTCGGAAAGTGAGAAAATGACAAAAGCCATACTTAATTGGGAATCCGACATTAATCTTGAGGGTCTCGAATTTGGCAATTTCACCCCAATAGATCAAATGTGGTCAATGAACCTGATGATAGGGCAATTGGCAAGCGGTGCAAGTGCCCAGCCCTTTAAAACCGTTGAGGATTATAAGAATTGGTTATCCCGTCTAGATGACTATAGCGAATGGTTAAAATCGGCAAAGACAAAGATGCAAGAAGGCATCAAAACAGGCAAAGTATTACCAAAATCGTTGATTAAAAAAGTGATTCCTCAATTGGCAAGCGTTACTACGCCAAAGCTAGAAGACAATCTTTTTTACAGTCCCATAAAGAATTTTCCGGAGGGTTTTACAGCGGATGAAAAGACTGCCTTAACCGAAGCTTACTCAAAAATGATTAGCGAGAAAATAGTGCCAGGCTATAAAGACCTGTATGATTTTATGAATACTGAATATATGGAGGCAGGTCGTGAGACAAGTGGTATAGAAGGCATTCCCAAGGGGAAAGCGTTTTACGACCACCAAATAAAGTTATATACCACGACCACGATGTCTGCCGACGAAATCCATCAAATAGGACTTGATGAGGTAGCACGAATCTCTGCGGAAATGGAAAAAGTAAAGGAACAGGTCGGTTTTAAAGGAAGCTTAAAGGAGTTCTTTGATTATGTGCGTTCAAAGAAAGAACTCATGCCCTTTACCGATCCGCAACAGGTAATCGACAATTTCAATGCTACACATGAAAAAATGAAGCCACAAATAAATAAGTTGTTCGACAAGCAGCCGAAGACCCCCTTTGAAGTTCGCCGAACTGAAGCCTTTAGGGAAGCATCGGCCAGCGCCGAATACAATCCGGGTTCTGTAGATGGAACCAGACCTGGTATCTTTTACGTCCCAATACCGAATGTGCAACAATACAATATGTATTCTGATGAGGATCTTTTTCTACACGAGGCGATTCCAGGTCATCATTTTCAAATTTCCTTGACGCAGGAAAACGAAGACCTTCCGAAATTCAGGAAAACCCTTTGGTATAGTGCCTATGGCGAGGGCTGGGCATTATATACGGAGTCTTTGGGCAAAGAGCTTGGGCTTTATCAGGATCCTTACCAGTATTTTGGAATGTTGGGTGCTGAAATGCACCGGGCCATTCGTTTGGTGGTTGATACCGGCTTACATTCAAAAGGGTGGACCAGGGAACAGGCCATTCAATATTCATTGGACAACGAAGCCGAGTCAGAAGCAAGTATCACTTCGGAAATTGAGCGCTATATGGCCAATCCGGGCCAGGCACTATCCTATAAAATAGGGCAATTAAAAATTCGTGAACTTAGGGCAAAAGCCGAAAAGGAACTTGGCGAACAGTTTGATATTAGGGAATTTCACAACCAAGTACTTGAAACCGGATGTGTGCCCTTGGCTTTGTTAGAGGATAAGATCAATAACTGGATAACAGCTAAGAAATAAAAGAAGTATTATTTAATGTCGAGTGTCCACCTGGTCGAAAGGTAGGCCCGAATAGACATCCCTTTTCTATGGTATACCCTTGGCATTTATATCTAATGGCAGCATTATATGTTGTTGCTGGAATAATGCATTTTATAAAACCAAGAATGTACCTACGCATCATGCCGCGTTATCTTCCCAATCACAAAGCGTTGGTTTTGTGGAGTGGTGTCGCAGAAGTGCTATTGGGAGTAGGCCTGTGTTTTGGAGCAACCAAAAATCTAACCATCTATGGGATTATCGCAATGTTGCTTATCTTCTTACTTGTGCATTTTTATATGCTCTCGGGTGAAAAGGCATCCGCGGGAATCCCAAAATGGATATTGCTTTTGCGTATTCCCTTGCAATTTGCATTGATGTATTGGGCATATTCGTATCTAAAGCTATGAGGCTACGGGCTTAAATCTCCCTAAATCCCTGAGACAAACCACGGGGTATTGATCCTAAAAAGAAAAAAAATCGACCCTAGTAAGAGTCGATTTTTTTTGGTACCGTTATCAGGTTAGTCAGGAACTGCCTTTAACACGTTGGTACATCATGTTAATGTCCTTGCGCCCAACTTCACATTAACAGAACCAAAACCTATGCCAGATATTTCAAAAATTAGGTAAAATGCTGATTTTTAAGGTTTAATAGTAAAACATTACCACTCAATGTTTATTTAAATAATGTATTCAATACCTTCGCCAAACGCAAACCACCCTTTTGTAATTGTTTCTCCAAGGTACTCCACCAAAGGTAGTTGTAGCGGTATTGCAACTTTTCCCCAACTTCAACCGAGTTATAGATTTTATTTGCCATCTCCTGCGATTCCTCTACCCAATCCAACAAAGTACCTTCCTGTATGGCCTTTCTTTGTTTTTTGCTTATCACCGGAAGTGATGCTGCCAGTTCTGTATAGCTCATTCCATAAGCATTTATCATACCCGAATCCCAAACACGGTGCAGATTGCTACCGTCATTGAACCATTGCACCTGAATATCATTCCCGCCTTTATCCTCTAATCGGCCTACGTGCATAGGTTGGTGCAGATCGCCAACTAGGTGAATGAGCATTTTTAGGTAAAATACTTTATCCTCCCTAGAACTTTTTTCATCCTTTACGATCGCAATGCACTTTTGAATACCAGTCACCAGATCGCCATACTTGCTAGGTTCCACATCAGAATAATTTTTATCCGCAGGAAAGTTCACATAATGCCATGCACTGAATTCCTTAAATTTTCTATCGGCCTTTATCTCATCGGCAAAATTAGATACTTCGGCCAAACTTTCTCCATCTAAAAGCTTCTCGATTGCTTTTCTGGCCTTTCTCGTCAGGTGTTCTTGTGCCACTTCACCAACTGTTCGATGACCGGTCTTTGACCAAAACATATCATTCCCGAAAGAAATTTGAGCGGTCAAAAAGAAAAGGAAAACTAATTTTTTCATGAGGTAGGGTATTTTTCTTTGATTTAGATGAATCTTTTCAAAAATAGGGAAACGCCATTAACGTAGTGTTAAAAAATGGCTGACATTCTTTAAATATTTTCATCTTGCAGCTTGAAAAGGAAGCCACTTGATGTTAAAACAGATTAAATCGCCCTACTTGCGCTATGCCCTACTTGCCCTTATAGGTGTGTTTTTGATAATGTTCCTATTTGTGGCCAGTGTCTATTTTGGCGTTTGGGGAAAAGTACCATCCAAAGCCGAATTATCCAGTTTCGAGTATCAGCGCGCCACCGAGGTATTCTCTGCCGATAGTGTTCTAATTGGGAAATACTTCCTCTATGACCGCCAACCTATTCCGTTTGACGACTTTCCAGAACATTTGATTAACGCGTTAATTTCTATTGAAGATGAACGGTTTTATGATCATTCAGGAGTTGACCTCACCAGTCTTCTTCGGGTTGGGGTAAAATCAATCCTGCTTCAGGATAAGTCATCTGGCGGGGGCAGTACCCTGACGCAACAATTGGCAAAAAACCTATATCCTAGAAGGGAAAGAATACCATCCAACCTTGCCGTACATAAGGTCAAAGAGATGATTATGGCGTCTCGTTTAGAAAGTAATTATTCTAAAAACGAAATCTTGACCCAGTACCTCAACACGGTCTCTTTTGGAGACAATACATTTGGTATTGAAAGCGCCGCCCTAAAATTCTTCAACAAGCGTGCAAAAAGGTTAAACATTGAAGAGGCTGCTATTCTAGTTGGAATGTTAAAGGCAACCTACGGTTATAACCCTAGGGTCTTTCCAGAAAAAAGTTTAGCCCGGAGAAACCTTGTACTTCAATCAATGGTCAATAACGAATTCCTAACAGTTGTAAAAAAGGACAGTCTTGCAAAGTTACCTTTAGAATTGGATTACAAAAAATACGATCATAGTACCGGTTTGGCGCCTTATTTTCGAGAAGAAGTACGAAAAAAACTCATCAAATGGTCTGCAGGCGAAAAAGAAAAAGGAAATGATTATAACATATATACTGGTGGCCTAAAAGTATATACCACACTTAATTACAAGATGCAGCTTATTGCCGAAGCTGTGATGCAAAAACATATGAAATCGTTGCAGGCCCAGTTCGAAAAAAGTTATGGTAAAAAAGCGCCTTGGAGTACCAATAAAAAAATCATTGAAAAAGCCGTACGTGCCACGCCGCATTACAAAAAACTCATTACAAAAGGACTCACCCAAAAACAAGCCTGGGACTCTTTAGGCTTTAAACACAATATGACTTTTTCGGATTGGAATGGCGAGAAAAGCATAATGGCCAGTACCATTGATAGCGTTAAACACTATATGAAATTCCTAAATACAGGTTCGTTGGCCATAGACGCCAGAACCGGGGCTGTGCGTACTTGGATCGGGGGAATTGATTTCAAAAATTTTAAGTTCGATCATGTCGCCCAGAGTCAACGACAGGTCGGTTCTACTTTTAAACCCATAGTTTATACCGCCGCTTTAGAAGTGGGAATTCCCCCCTGTGCGTATTTTTCGGCAAGTGAGGTGGAATATAAAAATCTAAAAGGCTGGTCTCCTAGCAACTCGGGAAACAAAGACGAGACATATCTTAACTATTCGATGGAGGAAGCCCTAAGTAAATCGGTAAATACAGTTGCCGTAAAAGTGATGGAGGCTACGGGTATAGAAAATGTAATTACCCAGGCAAAAAAGATGGGCGTATTCTCAAAACTGCCCGAGCAACCTTCTTTAGCCTTGGGTACTGGCGAAATATACGCGAATGAACTTGCAGGTGTTTATGCCAGCTATGTGAATGATGGTAGGGCGGTACTCCCTTATCTTATAGAAACCATTACAAATCGAAAAGACTCGACTTTGGTCACTTTTGAGCCAAAAAGAGCAAAGAACCGGGCTTTTTCCGAGCAAACAGGTCAAATTATGCTCGAAATGATGAAATCGACGGTCAACTCAGGTACCGCTACACGCATTCGAACCACCTATAAAATGGACAATGCTATTGCAGGAAAAACAGGGACCACCCAAAACAACAAAGATGCCTGGTTTGTAGCCCTGACCCCAAAGTTGGTCAGCGTCACTTGGGTCGGATTGGACAACCATGAAATCGGATTCAAAAGCACCCGACTGGGGCAAGGAGCAAATGCCGCTTTGCCCCTATTTGCCCTTTGGTATAAAGAATTGGGCAAAGACAAGAGCTTTGATAAAATTACCAAGGCCAAGTTTGAAAACCCATCAAATTTTGTACGGGATCAACTGAATTGTGAACCCATAAAACGTGACGGTTTCTTTAAACGACTCTTTAAAAATCCAAACAAAAAGAAGACTAAAAGATTCAGGAATACAAATTAATAGCAGTACGGAAGTCTAAAAAATTTTGGACAATTATATTTATTTTGATATATTTATGATATCATTTTAATATCATAAATTTTATTCATTATGAAAAACGAAAAAGATTTGAGTCCCGCGAATGGTTATATGATGCTCGCACTCTTGGCGCTATTGTTAATCTCAGGATTTCTCATGCTCATGCGATTACCGCCCGTAGGTATTATCGCCATTGTGGCAGCGATTATTATTATTCCAGGTTTTGTTCTCGTCAATCCTAACAGTTCTCGGGTATTGTTACTTTTTGGCAAGTACATTGGAACCATAAAAAAGAATGGTTTGTTTTGGGTGAATCCATTGTATTCAAAAAAAAGAATATCACTTCGAGCCAGTAATTTTGATAGTGAACGTTTAAAAGTAAATGACAAATTGGGCAATCCGGTAATGATCAGTACTATTTTAGTATGGCGGGTTACCGACACCTATAAGGCGGCATTTGATGTAGATGATTATAAGAATTTTGTACGCGTTCAGACCGATGCGGCCGTACGTAAATTGGCAAGCATGTATCCCTACGATAATTTTGCCGATGAAGGCCTTGATGAGGATATTACACTACGATCAAGTTTAAATGAGGTCAGCGAAGCATTGGAAAAAGAGTTACAAGAACGTTTGTCTATGGCAGGAATAGAAGTACTTGAGGCCCGTATCGGTTATTTGGCCTACGCTCAAGAAATTGCAAATGCTATGTTGAAACGTCAACAGGCTACCGCAATCGTAGCGGCTAGGCATAAGATTGTAGAAGGTGCCGTAAGTATGGTAGAAATGGCTTTGGAGGAGCTTGGTAAAAATGAAGTGGTTCAGCTAGATGAGGAACGCAAGGCCGCTATGGTAAGCAATTTAATGGTAGTACTTTGCTCAGATAAAGATGCCTCGCCTATAGTCAATACGGGAACTTTAAATCATTAATTTTACGCAGTCTATAATGAAATTCTGAACTTTAAATGTCATTGAAGATAAAGTCATCATAAAATTCGGCCACGATAAAAAAGTTACCGATGGTAAAAAAAAAGAAAATGTCCAAAATGTACTTGAAAGGTATCTCAAAATAAATCATGAGTAAAAAAAAGGCATTTGCACTGCGATTGAATGAAGAAATGCTCAAAGCAATTGAAAAATGGGCTGCTGATGAATTTCGAAGCACCAATGGTCAAATTGAATGGATGCTCATGAAAAGCCTTAAAGAAGCAAAGCGGGAACCCAAAAAGAAATCTTAGACCTAAAAGTTTAAGTTTTCTTTAACGTGGCAATCCGCTAAATTTGCCCTACCAGCTAATTCAAACCTAATGACGAGAGCTTTTTGCGCCTTTGCATTCCTTTTTTTTACAGTTTCTCTTTATAGTCAAACTCCCAATAAATCGTTCACGGTAAAAAAAATATATGTCCCAGTAAAAATAGATGGTGTTCTTGACGAGGCTTTTTGGGAGAATTCAGATAGCGCAGAGGACTTTCAACAATATTTTCCTTCAGATAATGTACTTGCCGAACAAACCACTGAACTCAAAATGTTCTATGACGAAACCACTCTATACATTGGAATGGTCGTAAAAGGTGCCGGAAACGATTGGGTGATCCCTTCCCTAAAAAGAGATTTTAGGGCAGGCGGTAGTGATAGCGTAAGTCTACTTTTTGATACTTTCAATGATGGTACGAATGCTTTTTTATTCGGTATCAACCCTTATGGTGTACGACGAGAAGCCCTTATCTCCGGCGGGGGTATTGGGCTTAGGGGTTTTACCACCTCATGGGACGTAAAATGGCGCGGGGAATCTAAAATCTATGACGGGTACTACACTTCCGAGCTTGCCATTCCCTTGACCTCATTTAAATTTAAGGAAGGAACGACCAAATGGCGTTTTCAAAGTTATCGGTTCGATAACCAGACCAATGAACGTAGCGTCTGGTTTCCCGTACCACAAAATCAATTGATTTTCAGTTTGGCCTTTATGGGTGATATGATCTTTGAAGAATCCCTAGGGAAATCGCGAACTCCCATAGCGCTAATTCCTTATGTAAATGCTATTTCAGAAAAAGATCATGCATTAGATCAAGGGAAGAACAGTATTAAGTTCGGGGGAGATGCCAAGGTTGCTATTGGTAATGGCATGAATCTCGATGTAACGGTAAACCCTGACTTCTCTAATGTAGAAGTAGATAATATCATCACAAATCTTACCCGTTTTGAAATTGGCTTACCAGAACGAAGGCAATTCTTTGTCGACAATAGCGACCTTTTTGGGAATTTTGGTGGTTCTAGAGATGCGAATCCATTTTTCTCAAGGCGAATTGGAATTGCAAATGATACCGCCGATAATTCCATAGAAAATAGAATTATAGGAGGCATTCGCTTAAGTGGAAAATTAGATGAGAATTGGCGATTGGGGGTGCTGAGTATCCAAACCGACGAGGATATCGATAATAAGATTGCCTCCAACAATAATTCGATGTTGGTGCTACAACGAAAAGTATTTTCCCGATCTAATATCAGTGCATTTTTCCTTAACCGACAGTCGTTCAAGGATTATGATTTCATAGAAAGGGAAAATGAATACAACCGCGTAATGGGCATTGATTACAATCTGGCGTCAGCAGATAATAAATGGGTGGGAAAATTCTATGCACACAAATCATTTCAACCTGATGACAGCAAGGGTAATCTTTCCATAGGGGCTTTTGCAGGGCGAAACTCAAAGTACCTGAATGCCTTTGTAGACCTTGTACATGTAGACAATGATTTCACCTCTGATCTTGGCTTTATCCGTAGAACCGACATCTACAAATCAGCCACTTCCCTGGAAGGGGTCATTTGGCCAAAAAGCGATACATTCAATAACCTGAGCCTTCAGGCCTTTTCAATTATAACCTGGAGGCCCAGCCTGGACAACCAACTTGAGGGTCTTAATAAACGAACCTCCGACTTCCGGCATAACTTAGATTTTCAGGCAGAACTAAAGAACCAATCCGAATTTGCGGTTGGTTTTACGAACAACTTTATCTACCTAACCGAAGATTTCGATCCGACCAATACCGAGGGTGCCGTTCCACTACCCGGAAACAAAGGGTATCATACAAATGCTATCACAGCCCGATATAACTCTAACAGGGCACAAGTATTTTCATATTCGTTAGAAGCGCAAAAAGGCAGGTTCTTCGAAGGTGATATTTTTGCCGTTGCCGGCCAAATGTCGTTTCGATTTCAACCCAAAGCGATAATTTCAGTACGGTTTAATTACAATAATATTAGTTTGCCCCAACCCTACCCAAGTGCAGACCTATGGCTTATAAGCCCCAAAATAGACATCACTTTTAGCAAGTCCATTTTTTGGTCAACCTTAATGCAATACAGCAATCAAGATGATAATTTTGGAATAAACTCCCGTCTGCAATGGCGTTTTGCTCCGCTATCGGACTTGTTTATCGTTTATAACGACAATTATTTTGTAGATCGATTCTCTCCTAGGTTCCGTTCTATCAACCTGAAATTGACCTATTGGTTGAATATATGATGACGCGCGAATATGTAAAATGGGAAAGGTTACAAGCTTCTAAGTTTCTTTCATTCCTCAAAAAAATTACTTCTCTTTAAAACTTATTTTTGCATGGATTTTAAAATTCTTTGCTCCGATTTAGACGGTACCCTTCTAAGTACCAAGAGCGATGTATCCGAACATACCATCGACCAAATTAACCGCATAAAAAACAAGATGCGTATAATTTTGGTCTCCGCCCGAATGCCTAAAGCGATGCGGCATCTTCAGCAAGATCTAGGTATTTCCCATGAACCGATAATCTGCTATAACGGTGCTTATGTGATGCATGGTATTACCCAACTAACCTCGGTCGAAATTCCCTCGCAAGCGTTAGAAAATGTATATCAGATGGCAAGTCGCTCGGGCATTTTGTTGGGCCTATACCATAAAGATGAATGGTACGTTGAGCAGGATTCAGAACGCGTACAAAAAGAAATTCGCTACACCAAATGCGAACCTATTTTCAGAAAAACAAGTGCAACAATAGCAAATTGGAAACAACGTAAGATAGGAGCACACAAAATCATGCTTATGGGAACCAAAGAAAGTTCCGATGGCATTTTTCCAAAACTCCAACAAAAACTCGGGGATGCATTAAGCTTTTATCGCTCAAACGACACCCTTATTGAAATTGCTCCCAAATCGGTTTCAAAACTTTCGGCAATTCAACTTTTGTTAGAAAATGGCCAATCCATAAAAGATGTTATCGCCTTTGGTGACAATTTCAATGATATTGAAATGCTTCGAGCCTCAGGATATGGCGTTGCAGTAGGGAATGCTAGGGAAGAAGTTAAAACGATTGCAGACCAGGTCACCCTAAAAAACACTGAAGATGGCGTAGCTCACTTTATCAGGCAATATTTGAATCTATCTTGAGTTGCCTTATTTGAGTATATTTGGTAGCAAAGCACGCAACAATGACCGAAAAACTCTTACCCGCACCCTTAATCACCAATGACACAGTGGTCTTTGGCCTTTTGGCCTTAAGCCTTGGTTTTATTTTTTATACCTCATCTATAAAAACAGGTTTTTGGAAGAAGTTCTACGGCATTATTCCTGCGGTTTTAATGTGCTACTTATTACCTGCGCTGTTATCCTCTTTTGGCGTAGTTGCCGAAACATGGCATACGGTTGATGAACTTGGGGCAGTAACCGAACATAACTCCCGCCTTTATTATATGGCAAGTAGGTATTTGCTGCCCGCCGCCTTGGTCTTAATGACCCTCAGTATTGACCTTAAGGCAATCTCAAATCTAGGTTCCAAGGCATTGATCATGTTTTTAACAGGCACCACCGGTATTATCATTGGCGGACCTATTGCCATATTGATCGTTTCTATTTTCTCTCCGGAATCTGTTGGAGGTAATGGTTTTGATGCTATTTGGCGTGGTCTTTCGACCATTGCTGGGAGTTGGATCGGGGGTGGAGCCAATCAGGCAGCGATGTTCGAAATTTTCAAATATACTCCCGACAAGTATGGCGGAATGGTCCTGGTAGATATTTTTGTCGCCAATGTGTGGATGGCGATAATCCTATTGGGCGTTGGTAAAACAGAACGCATTGATAAGTGGTTAAAGGCCGATACTTCAGCCATCGAAACCTTGAAAGTGAAGGTTACCGAGTTCACCGAAAGGATTACACGAGTACCAACTTTGGGTGATTATATGATAATGCTGGGCCTGGCTTTTACCGCGGTAGGCATTTCCCATTTTTTCGGAAATCACATAAGCACCTATTTAAAAACAAATGTGGACGCCGTTGCCGACCCAACCAACTTTCTATCGTTTCTTGGATCCAGTTTCTTTTGGATGGTAGTTATAGCCACTACGGTAGGTATTTCTTTTTCATTCACCAAAGCAAAGAGTTATGAAGGTGCGGGAGCTAGTAAAATTGGCGGAATGTTTATTTATATTTTGGTTGCGACCATAGGTATGAAGGTAGACTTGGGAAGGGTAATGGAAAACCCTGGTTTAATCGCCATTGGTTTTATCTGGATTGCAATCCACGCCGGATTATTGATCTTGGTTGCCAAACTGATCAGGGCTCCGTATTTCTTTTTGGCTGTTGGCAGTCAGGCTAATGTAGGAGGTGCCGCCTCCGCTCCGGTCGTTGCGGCCGAATTTCATCCTTCGCTAACCTCGGTTGGGGTTTTATTAGCGGTATTTGGCTATGTAGTAGGTACCGGCGGGGCACTGCTCTGTGCTTATTTGATGGAAGTTGCGTCAGCACTATAAAACTATTTCTTGAATCGGCGGTTGGCCTTTTAAGGCCATTGTACCCTTACAGTTTTGATTTATAAATTGATGTAATAGCACTTTGATTTATTTCGCAGCAATGCATTTATGATAAAAAAAAGCTAACTTAGAAGCTCCCCGAACCAAATGCTAATTATAATTTGCCTTGAGAATTTTAATACAATTTAAGCCTAGTTGATTCTTACAAAGCCCGCTGTCTTAAGGATTTCGGCTTTAAAATAAAACTGGATCCAACCTGATGATGGTAACCAGCGATAATGGAAACCTTACTGTTTCCCAGTTTCCCCAAATTTAAAAACAACGCATAACCCATTTCGCGTTGCAGGTGGTCAATAAAATTAATTATGAAAACTCGAATGAAAACGGTATTCAATCTTTTTCTTTGTTTGATCTTATTGCTCTTGGGGTGCACCAATGTTGAAAAAGACAATAAAGAGATTAACAATAAGCGCTTGGAAAATGCCGACCAAACCCCGTCCGAATGGTTATCCTATGGAAAAAATTATCAAGAGAACAGACATAGTTCATTAAATCAAATTAATAAATCGACAATAGACAGCTTAGGATTGGCATGGAGTATTAACCTTGGCACGAAACGAGGATTAGAGGCCACCCCCATTGTTGCCAATGGTATAATGTACTTTACAGGAACTTGGAGTAAAGTTTATGCTGTTGATGCTCGAAAAGGTGAAATAATTTGGGAATATGACCCACAGGTTCCTCGTGAATATGGCGAAAAGGTTTGTTGCGATGTGATTAATAGAGGAGTTGCTATTTATAAAAATTCAATTTTTGTCGGCACTCTTGATGGTAGATTGATTTCAATAAATGCAAAAACCGGAAAAAAGAACTGGGAGGTTGTCACTGTTGACCAAAGTAAACCCTATTCCATTACAGGAGCTCCGAGAATTGTAAAAGGTAAGGTTATTATCGGAAATGGTGGAGCCGACTTGGGAGTAAGAGGTTATGTGACAGCCTATGATACGATGACCGGAAAAGAAGAATGGCGATTTTTTTGCGTGCCAGGAAATCCAAATCAGCCTTTTGAATCTAAGGCAATGAAAGCTGCAGCCAAGACCTGGACTGGAGAATGGTGGAAGTTTGGAGGTGGAGGAACACCATGGGATGCCATGGCCTTTGACCCAGAATTGAACTTGCTTTATATTGGTACTGGAAATGGCGCCCCTTGGAATAGGGACGAGAGAAGCCCAGGTGGAGGTGACAACCTTTATTTATCTTCTATTCTTGCTTTGAATCCCGATGACGGAAAACTAAAATGGTATTACCAAACCACTCCTGGAGATTCTTGGGATTACACAGCTACCCAACACATTATTCTGGCTGATCTTAAAATTGATGGGGTCACTAGAAAAGTCCTGATGCAAGCGCCTAAGAATGGTTTCTTTTATGTTATTGACAGAACAAATGGGGCGTTTATTTCTGCAGAGCCCTATGTTTATACCAATTGGGCCAAAGAAATTGATAAAAAAACAGGAAGACCCATTGAAACGAAATTTGCACGTTATTCGGGTATGAATGCACAAATAGCCCCCTCTGCTGGTGGAGGACATAATTGGCAGCCCATGGCGTACAATTCCAAAACGGGATTGGTCTACATTCCTGCACGGGAACAAGGGATGTTTTTTGGGCAGCTAAAAGATTGGAAATATATAAATGATTCAAGAACATGGAATACAGCTACGGGATATGATGTAGAGAATAGAACACATGAAGATTCCTTGGCCAATAGAAACTTTGGAAAGCTAATTGCCTGGAACCCAATAACACAAAAAGAAGAATGGAGTACTTGGCAGAAATCCTCGTGGAATGCCGGTGTATTAACAACTGATGACCTGGTTTTTCAAGGAAATGCAGAAGGGGACTTCTCTGCATACGACGCATTGACCGGAAATAAGCTATGGTCTTATCCCCTAGAAACAGGAATTATTGCCTCTCCAGTAACCTTTGAAGTCGACGGTATACAATATATTTCTATTCTTGTTGGTTGGGGAGGAGTTATGGGATTATGGAGCAAACATACCGATCAAATTAACCCAGGCACATTATATACTTTCGCACTGGGAAAAAATATGAGCATACCAGACTTTTCAAAAGCACCTGAAAAGTCGTTAATTAATTTAGGCTTTCAAGCAACACAAGAGCAAATCGATAAAGGAGGAAAACTGTTTGGACGCTATTGTGGAAAATGTCACGGCGGAGGAATTATACCCGACTTGACCCATTCACGTGCTGAAATTTTTGAATCGTTTCAGCAAATCGTTGGAGAAGGAACTCTATTGGGATTAGGAATGCCTAATTTTGGTGATAGGTTGACTAACAATGACATACAAAATATCAAGAACTATATCTTGTCGGAAGCCAAATCAAAGAGAGAGGAATTTAGCGAATAAAAGAGCCCTTACACTGCAAACTAGTGTGCTTAATGTTATTTCATGTATTACCTTAAATAAACCTTGTAAAGGAAGATTTTTTAGTCTTATTCTTACCAGTGCAAAATCCGCCTCAGAACTGCAGTTCAGTAATCAAAAAAAATACTGATATTTGCCCCACCAAAAAACACTTATGAAGCGATTACTTTTAGCGGCATTGATTTCCATATTTTTTATTTCCTGTGGGGACGATCCGGCCAAAACCATGACGGTATCGGGTAATATCAAGGGGCTTAAAAAAGGAACTTTGTACTTGCAGCACATACCGGATTCCGTTTTGGTTACCAAAGACTCCTTACAAATTGATGGCGATGGAAACTTTTTGTTCAATACTCAAATTGAAAGCCCCGAAATATTTTATCTGTACCTTGATAAAAAGGATAATAATGACATAAACGACCGCATTACTTTTTTTGGGGAACCAGGTTCGATTACCATAAATACAAAATGGGATACTTTTGACCGTAATGCTAAAATAGAAGGTTCGGAAACCAACAAGAAGTTAGAGGAGTTCAAGAAAGGAATCTCCAAAATGAACCTGCGTCACATGGCGCTTGTCCAGCAAGCAAACAATCCCCAAATGCCGCTGGATTCACTTCAATTAGATAGTTTACAGAAACGTAGTATTCGAAACACAAAGCTAACCTATGCTTTTGCACTTAACTACGCCTTGAATAACAAAGATTCCTATATCGCTCCTTATATTGCCCTTTTTGAAGTTGCCGACGCCAACCCCAAGTATTTGGATTCTATAAGTAATTCATTAACACCGGAAATTGCCAATTCTAAATATGGGCAACTGCTCAAAGAAAAATTGAAAAAACAATAACCATTACCCATAAAAAAAGCTCCTAAAAAGGAGCTTTTTTATAACATTTAGTTGACCTAGCCTAACTTGTTTATTTGATCTACAAGTCCTTTCGCCTTAGTTTCCAGTTCGGCACGCACGGCTTTTAGGTGTTTTTTCCTATTTTCAACTTTGCGATCATTGATCTTTACAATTAGGTCGTCAAAAACTTCAATTGCACTGTCGATAATCTTTCCACCTTCTTTGGTGTCTCCTTTACCATTTGCAGCCTCTACAATATATACCGCCTCAATGATATCACCTAGAACATAATTCACGTCTTTTTTTAAATCTCTAATATTTGCCATTTGAAGTTATTTTTTGCAAAAATAGGACTTGTATTGGTGGGTATCAACAAAACATTAAAAAATCGACTTAGATAGTTACTTCCAATACTTTTGCGCTCTTGGTCTTTAGTGTAATTTGATTGCAATTGGCAGGCACCAAGGCCGTTTCCCCTTTTTTAATGAGGGTCGAACCATTCTCGTTTGCTATTTCTACATCACCGCCGACACACATATATATGGTAAATGAATCCCTTTGCGAAACATCTTGCTCCAAGGTTTCGCTAAGGTCCAGGAAATTGGTTTTAAAATACGGACAATCTACCATGGAGTTTATCTCATTTTCCTTCTCGGGATAATCCACTTTAAAATCGTCCTTTTTGGAATAATCAATGGCATCAAGTGCCTGTTCGGTATGAAGTTCCCTTAGGTTCCCGTTTTTGTCTTTTCTGTTAAAATCAAATACACGATAGGTAATATCCGAGGTCTGTTGTATTTCAGCCAATAAGACCCCTGCCCCAATTGCATGTATCTTTCCAGTATTGATAAAAAAAGTATCACCCTCTTTTACCTTTTCATAATTCAATAAGCCCAACAATGTATCGTTCTCCAAACTCTTTGTATACTCTTCCTTAGACACCTCTTTATTGAACCCAACAATAAGTTCTGCATCGGTATCGGCGTCCATAACGTACCACATTTCCGTCTTTCCAAAGGAATCATGACGCTCTTTAGCCAACTCATCATTAGGATGCAGTTGAATGGAAAGGTCTTTTTTAGCATCGATAAACTTGATAAGAATAGGAAACTCGTTACCAAATCGTTCAAAAACCCCATTTCCTAACAACTCCCCTCTTTTGTCATCTATAAGTTCTTGTAAAGAAGTACCCTTCAAATCTCCGTTTTCGATGATGGAAACGTCCCCTTTTACAGCGGAAAGTTCCCAGCTTTCCCCAGTGATATCACTTTCAATAGGTTTACCGAGCACATCCCTAAGCTTTTCACCGCCCCAGAGACGTTCTTTTAATATGGGTTTGAATTTTAATGGATACATGTTTGGTGTTTGGTGGTACAGCTACTCTTGTTCGGTCTCCTTCAAAACCTTTAGCGCTCTTTTCATATGTGCTGAACCATTGATGTTATTGAAGGCCAAAATAACCTTTCCGTCAAGGTCTATTACAAATGTTTCCCTTCCTGGTAAAATGAACAGGCTATTTTCTACTTTGAACAAACGTCTTACCTTTTTATCGGAATCTGCTAATAATGTAAAGGGCAAATTGTACTTGTCAGCAAATTTACGATGCGATTTCTCTGAATCGGCACTAATTCCGACAACCATGGCTCCATTCTCGGTAAAATCCTCATAGCTATCACGAAATTGACAGGCTTCTGCAATACAGCCGGGAGTATCGTCCTTGGGATAAAAATAAATAACCATGAATTTTTTGCCTAAAAAGTCCTTGCTGGCAAACAATTTTCCATTCTGGTCCGTCAAAGAAAATTTAGGGGCGATATCTCCTATTTTTAATCCCATAGTTAACCAGAATAGGTCACAAAATTCCTGGGCGTCTCGTAAAGCACCACTTCCAATTCCTTATCAATATCAATATGTGGGCGGAGTTTATTCCAAGTGACTACGGCAATGTTTTCAGCGGTAGGGTTCAAATCCTTAAAATCCGGCACTTCTACATTCAAATTCTTATGGTCAAATGCATCCTCAATATGCTCTTTAATCAAGTTCTTCAGCACTTTCATATCCATAACAAAACCCGTCTCCTGATCAATCATCCCGGTTACGCTAACGATAAGCTCATAATTATGGCCGTGAAAATTAGGGTTGTTGCATTTACCAAACGTGGCATTGTTCCGCTCAAAATCCCAGTCCTCATTGTACAGGCGATGCGCTGCATTAAAATGTGCCTTTCGACTTACTTTTACCTTCATTGCTCAGGTTTATTTTGAATAAAATAATCGTAGAAACGCTCAAAAATAATCTTAAACCATGCCGTATACAAATGAGGGTTTTTGGCAATATCCTTTTTGATCGCAATGGGCTTCATCCATTTCCAATCGGCGACCTCATCAGTATTGATGGTAGGTGTATCATTGTAATTCCCCATCATTACATGATCGAGCTCATGCTCGGTAAGGCCATTATCGAAAGGCGCTTTGTAAATGAAGGAGAACAATTCTATCAGTTCTACGCTAAAGCCCATTTCTTCTTCTAACCGTCTCTTGCCAGCGACGATATTGGTTTCTCCTACCCGCTGATGACTACAACAGGTATTCGTCCATAACAAGGGAGAATGGTATTTGTTCGCTGCCCGTTGTTGGAGCATGGTCTCGCCTTTATCATTCATGACAAAGACAGAAAACGCCCGATGCAACACGGCTTTTTCATGAGCTTCCATCTTAGGCATAGTACCTATTTGCTCATCCTGCTCATTTACCAAAATAACTTGCTCCTCCTTCAATATCGAATATTTTTCTTGGCCGAGAGCCACAACATTTCGTAAAAATAACATCTTTATACTTTCCTATCGCGATACAGTTATAAAATATAGTTATAACACCATGCAGTATAAGGACATTACGCTAATAAATGTGGTAGTAAAGCATAAAAAAACCTGATATTATATCAGGTTATACTTATTATATTAATGGCTGTAGTCTCTTTTGACTGCCTTTAAAACATTTTTAGGAGTACCTAGAAAAATCTTGGAGATTTAAGATAGCCCTTGGTCTTAATGAAATCATACCTAATTATTGCTTCATAGGATCCATTGTTAAAGGCAGCGTTACCAAGTTCGGTAATTTCCCTATCATAGGCAAGTCCTAAAAAGAAGCCTTCAAAAATGTGGAAACCTGCCATACCACTAAAAGCTGCATCCCAGCGATAGGCCGCCCCTAAGACAAATTTTTCATTCAACATAAAATTCGCAGAAACATCAACTTGTAAAGGCGCGCCTTGTACCGCCTTCGCTAACAAAGCGGGTTTAAATTTTAAAAATGGATTAAGATCCCAAACATAACCTGTTATCAAATAAAAATTCATACGCTCTGCAGCAGTACTTGGTGCGGCACCACTCTTAAAATGCGTCGTCTCCAGAAAACGGGGTACCGATAATCCTGCATAAAACTTTTCGGTATGGTAATACACCCCTGCCCCAAAATTCGGGGAGAATTTATTATCAATACCGTCTAAAAGTGTATTATCCGGTGCAATCTGATTTAATTCGGCAAAATTAATATCTAGCAAATGTGCACTTGCTTTTAAGCCAAAACTAAGTTTGGCCTCTGCTGATAATTGTAAGGTATATGAAAAATCAATATCTGCATATTGCTCGACAGTAGGGCCTATTTTATCCTGTAATAGAGAAAGCCCTAGTCCAACCCCTTTGTACCCAACCGGGGAATGTGCGTTAAAAGTTTGGGTTACGGGAGCACCATCTAGACCCAACCATTGCGACCTATGCAAAAGTGCAAGGCTCAAATGCCCCCTCGATCCCGCATAGCCTGGATTGACACTAGCCGTGTTGTACATATACTGGGTATATTGGGCATCTTGCTGAGCGAATAGAGAACCCGCCGAGAAAAATATCAACGACACCACAAGAACTAGATTCTTATACAGGTTTATATTGTTATTTGGCGTTATCATCACTTTTTTATCTGTTTATGTATAGGTATCCTGCCTTGGATTTTTGCTCTCCTAAATTGTTTTTATAATCGAGAATATAGAAGTAGGTTCCCGTGGGAAGTCCCCTATCTTTATCTACGGTAACGCGACCTTCCGAGGTGCCATCAAAAACATTACCTTCTGTATTGTAGGCATTTGTGCTATATACAAGTACCCCCCATCGGTTATAAATTTTAAGGGAATTATCTGGGAATGGTTCCAATCCTGCAATCGTCAGCACGTCATGTACACCATCTCCGTTAGGCGTAATTACATTAAATACCTCGATCTCATCATCCGTGGCATTCGGTTCTAGATACTCCGGTATTCCGTTACCGTTGGAATCATCATTCGCATAATTACCATCGCCATTTAAATCTTCGTCTATGGTATTGATAAGGTCGTTGTCATCATCAATATCCCTATAGTCAGATTCGGCATCACCATCTGTATTCGGTAAATCATTAAACGGATCATCAATCTCATCATTTACGTCTATATCGATTTGGGTTGTACCTTCATATCCATCATCAAGGCCGTCATCATCTTTGTCGGAACCAATAAGCACCACATCTGGAATACCGTCGTGGTCATGGTCATGACCTTCTATGTTATCTAAAACACCATCATTATCACTATCTTCATCTAAATAATCGGGTAATAAGTCGTCATCGGTATCAACAGGGAAGATGCCAAGCCTGCCAGGGCCCTCATAGGCGTCATCCAAACCATTGCCATTTGCATCTATACCACTTGGTGGAACATAATCTGCCGTGGTTTGCGCTTCAACATTGTCAGGAATACCGTCATTATCGGCATCGATATCCAAATAATCGGGATACCCATCTCCATCAGAATCGGTAGCATCGGTTGATGGGTCATTATCTCCATCAAGGTTTAAATCTTCGAAACTATCTATAATACCATCGTGGTCGCTATCTATAATAGGGTTGTCGGTGGTTACTATCGTTACTGTTGCCGTACTACAATTACCATTGGTGTCGCAAATGGTGTACGTAAAAGTATCTGCCCCTATATAGCCATCATCCGGTGTATAGGTAATATCATCATCGGACGGGTCGTTCGGGGTTCCATTGTCATTGAGAACCACCGTACCGTTCGTAGGGTCGGTAAACGTTATCGTGCCTGTGTTAGGCACATCGTTGTCATTTGCCAGGATATCAACAGTAACTGATACGTCTTCCGTTGTAGCTGCCGCATCATCAAAGGCATCTACAATTGGCAGTACATCAATAGTGACCGTGGCCGTGCTACAATCCCCAAAAGTGTTACAAACCGTATAATCGAATGCATCCGGGCCGTTGTAATCTGGGTTTGGCGTATAGGTTACAATATCATCAAGTGGGTCGTTTGGCGTTCCGTTGTCATCAATGGTTACGGTGCCATTGGTTGGGTTTGATGTTGTTAAGGTACCTGTAGTAGGTAACTCAGAGTCGTTGCCGTAAATATCAATTATTACCGGAACATCCTCATCTGTGGTAACCACATCGTCAACAAGAATTGCGGACTCGTCAATACATACCACAGTGAAATTTGGAAGTTTAAAATTATTCCCTGCTTTTGCGACCGTCGGGGTATACCGTACAACGGTTTGCGTGGCAATGACCGTTGGGCTCGTTGGATCGCCGGTAACAGCCGGAACCCAACTTACGTTGGCACCAGCGGGCACATTGGCGGTAATATCCATGGTCACCTCATTATATGGGGAATTACAATTGGTGACAATAAAGTAACCTGTTGCGTTTTTTCCACATAGAGTGCCATCGTAGAGGGCAAAATAAACACCTTGTTGATCCACCTCTAAAAAGAAGTCGGTACTTAAAACCGTGTTGGTATCTGTCGCATTGTACCAGCGATAATTATTCTCATCAGTACTATTGGGCGCCTGAAGCAAAAACTGCGCATTAGATACGGTAATCCCCAGTATGGTAAAGACAATACTGAGGAGTACCTTTTTATATGTTTGATTGAATTTCAATTTGATATGGAGCTTTTCTTAGGTTGAAATTATTTTACAACGAACACTACATTAATCAATGAGTTATAGTCAACAGGTTGACCAATAATGGTATAACTAAGAACTCCGTTTGCATCAATACTCATGGTACCCGTATTGAATACCGCTGGATCAGCATAGGTTACATAGTAGTACAATTCCGTTGCCGCATAGGTTGGTACCGCCGCAGGGGCTCCTGTGCTTCCAACAGTTGGCGAACCAAATTGTGCAATGTACTGTGCATACAAATCAATGCTAAATGAACCATTGGTAGATGCATCGACCGCTATTGAAGGTGGATAGAAAATACGGGCCGCCTTAGATGTAATAGGAGCTATCGCTTCAATTACTTCCTGTACGTTAGTTTCCGAGGTTGGGGAAGCCTCCCCTCCTTCGTCAACGTCAATTGGCGTACGCAAGGGTACTTCATCATCATATTGGTCATCTGTACCAACAAAGGAAGTTGTTGTGTTATCCTCCGAGGTATAAGTATATGTAATGCTATCAGCAGTATCTAAAGTTGTTATTGTTTCATTGATATCAACTGGTGTAATTCCGGGTTCTGAAATCGTGGCAATGGTATTACCGCTTTTTACATTGGTCACCGATACATCGTCGTCCGCCGCTACAGATAAATCATAATTATTACCCGTTTGGGTCAGCGTCACAGAACCGTCTGTTGAAGTAAGCGCCTGAATTTCATTATTTGGATCCGAATCCGCATCATTTACATTCAAGGTAATGCTATTGCCTCCCGAGATTGAAATATTGCCAGGGTTACTATCAGTTGATAATGTCTGATCATCGGTTGCGGGATCACCTGGAGGGCCTTGTGGGCCTATTGCGCCATCAGCACCGTCGGCACCATCGTTTCCTGGGACACCCTGAATACCTTGTGGGCCTATCGCGCCATCAGCACCGTCAGCACCATCGTTTCCTGGGACGCCCTGAATACCTTGTGGGCCTATCGCGCCATCAGCACCGTCGGCACCATCGTTTCCTGGGACGCCCTGAATACCTTGTGGGCCTATCGCACCATCAGCACCATCGGCACCATCGTTTCCTGGGACACCTTGAATACCTTGTGGGCCTATCGCACCATCAGCACCGTCGGCACCATCGTTTCCTGGGATACCCTGAATACCTTGTGGGCCTATTGCGCCATCAGCACCGTCGTTTCCTGGGACACCTTGAATACCTTGTGGGCCTATCGCGCCATCAGCACCGTCGGCACCATCGTTTCCTGGGACACCTTGAATACCTTGTGGGCCTATCGCACCATCAGCACCATCGGCACCATCGTTTCCTGGGATACCTTGAATACCTTGTGGGCCTATCGCACCATCAGCACCATCGGCACCGTCGTTTCCTGGGACACCTTGAATACCTTGTGGGCCTATCGCACCATCAGCACCATCGGCACCGTCGTTTCCTGGGACACCTTGAATACCTTGTGGGCCTATCGCGCCATCAGCACCATCGGCACCATCGGCACCATCGGCACCATCGTTTCCTGGGACACCTTGAATACCTTGTGGGCCTATCGCGCCATCAGCACCATCGGCACCATCGGCACCATCGTTTCCTGGGATACCTTGAATACCTTGTGGGCCTATTGCTCCATCGGCACCATCGGCACCGTCGGCACCATCGTTTCCTGGGATACCTTGAATACCTTGTGGGCCTATTGCTCCATCGGCACCATCGGCACCGTCGTTTCCTGGGATACCTTGAATACCTTGTGGGCCTATCGCACCATCAGCACCATCGGCACCGTCGTTTCCTGGGACACCTTGAATACCTTGTGGGCCTATCGCGCCATCAGCACCATCGGCACCATCGGCACCATCGGCACCATCGTTTCCTGGGATACCTTGAATACCTTGTGGGCCTATTGCTCCATCGGCACCATCGGCACCGTCGTTTCCTGGGATACCTTGAATACCTTGTGGGCCTATCGCACCATCAGCACCATCGGCACCGTCGTTTCCTGGGACACCTTGAATACCTTGTGGGCCTATCGCGCCATCAGCACCATCGGCACCGTCGGCACCGTCGTTTCCTGGGATACCCTGAATACCTTGTGGACCTATCGCGCCATCAGCGCCGTCCGCACCATCGGCTCCATTAGTTCCATCTACGCCATCCGCTCCTGCGGGGCCTTGTATACCTTGCGGGCCTTGTGCTCCGTCAGCGCCATCAGCTCCGTTGGTTCCGTCAATACCGTCTGCCCCTGCTGGGCCTTGTATACCTTGCGGACCTTGTGCTCCGTCAGCGCCATCGGCTCCATCGGCTCCATTAGTTCCGTCAATACCGTCTGCCCCTGCTGGGCCTTGTATACCTTGCGGGCCTATTGCTCCGTCAGCGCCATCAGCACCGTCAGCTCCGTTGGTTCCGTCAATACCGTCTGCCCCTGCTGGGCCTTGTATACCTTGCGGGCCTATTGCTCCGTCAGCGCCATCAGCACCGTCGGCTCCGTTGGTTCCGTCAATACCGTCTGCCCCTGCCGGGCCTTGAATACCCTGTGGACCTTGCGCGCCATCAGCACCATCTGCTCCTGCGGGACCTTGTATACCTTGTGGGCCTATCGCGCCATCAGCACCGTCAGCACCATCGGCTCCATTAGTTCCGTCTACGCCATCCGCTCCTGCGGGGCCTTGAATACCCTGTGGACCTTGCGCGCCATCAGCACCGTCGACTCCATTAGTTCCGTCTATACCATCTGCTCCTGCGGGACCTTGGATACCTTGTGGGCCTTGTGCTCCATCGGCGCCATCTACTCCATTAGTTCCGTCTACACCAGCTGCTCCATCCGCTCCGTCTGCTCCATTAGTTCCGTCTACACCATCCGCTCCTGCGGGACCTTGGATACCTTGTGGGCCTATTGCTCCGTCAGCGCCATCAGCACCGTCGGCTCCATTAGTTCCATCTACGCCATCCGCACCTGCGGGGCCTTGAATACCCTGTGGACCTTGCGCGCCATCAGCACCATCTGCTCCATTTGTTCCGTCAACTCCATCGGCACCATCTGCTCCATTAGTTCCATCTACACCGTCAGCACCAGCGGGACCTTGAATACCTTGTGCGCCATCGGCTCCGTCAGCTCCATTAGTTCCGTCTACACCATCCGCTCCAGCAGGGCCTTGAATACCTTGTGCACCATCGGCTCCGTCCGCACCATCCACTCCCGGAGGTCCTTGTGGGCCTGTATCGGGATCCACCCAAGAATAATTACTACTACCATCGGTAGACAGGACTTGTCCTGTGGTACCGCCATTTGGTAATTCTATTTCATTTGTAGGGTCAGCGTCCGCATCCCTAATATCAATCTGGGTATTTCCTCCTCTTTCAAGGGCGATATCTACCGATTCATTAGGGGTCACTACTGAACTACTAATTTGTTGGTTATCACTGCTATTCGCAGCCAAATCCTCAATGGCTTCCTGAACTGTTGTTTCATCAATCAAATCGCCATCTACATCCACATTGGGACTTAATGGAACCTGCGTTGCATTTTGGTCATCCGTACCATCAAAAGAAGTTGTGGTTGTGTCTTCAGACGTATAGGTATAGGTAATGTTATCAGCAGTCGACAATGTGGTTATTGTCTCGTTGATATCCACTGGTGTAATTCCTGGTTCGGAAATCGTTGCAATGGTGTTTCCGCTTTTTACGTTGGTTACCGATACGTCATCATCCGCTTCTACAGATAAATCATAATCATTGCCTGTCTGAGTTAAAGTAACTGATCCGTCAGTTGAAGTAATCGATTGAATCTCGTTGTTCGGATCTGGATCGGCATCTGGTGTGGCGTTGCCTCCCACTTGTTGCCATGCTGTTCCATCCCAAACATATAATTGTCCGGTAGAATCGTCAACATAGGTTACACCTATATTAGCTGGAGTACTGGTAGGAGTACCGGTACCCACCAGAGTAAGCTCATTGGTTAAATCTTCGTCCGGGTCGGTAGAATTTACCGTATAGTTACCATTGCCATCATCATCAACAGTAATAGCGCCTGTTCCTGCTGTTACGGTTTCACTTAAAGATGACAGATCTACTTGTGTAGAGTTTCCGTCTTCAATATCAATTTGCAATTCATTTGCTCCATCTAGAGTAGCTCCAGTAAGATTTTGATTATCACTACTGTTTGCTGCCAAATCCTCTATGGCTTCTTGCACGTTAGTTTCATCAACCAAATCACCATCTACATCCACATTCGGACTTAATGGAACCTGGACCGCATTTTGATCATCTGTACCATCAAAAGAAGTGGCGGTTGTGTCCTCAGAAGTATAGGTATAGGTAATATTGTCAAGAGTTGTTAAGGTAGTTACCGTATCCGCAGGCAATGTGATTACCGTTGGGGTGCCCGCTTCATCTAAATAGGTAAGCTCCCGTGTTGCAGGGTTGAAGCTCAACGTACCAACGTTCAAGGGAATGTCCGTCTGAAGGCCTGCTTCATCGGTATACTCCAAGGTGTTGCCGTTAAGTACAAGACCGCCAACGTTAAGGGGTATCGTGTTCGTTACATTGTTCTCGTCCAAATACTCAAGACTGTTACCGTTCAAGGTAAGGGTCGTCAAGGCATCCGCAGGCAAGGTGATTACCGTTGGGGTGCCGGCTTCATCTAAATAGGTAAGCTCCCGTGTTGCAGGGTTGAAGCTCAACGTACCAACGTTCAAGGGAATGTCCGTCTGAAGGCCTGCTTCATCGGTATACTCCAAGGTGTTGCCATTAAGTACAAGACCTCCGACGTTAAGGGGTATCGTGTTCGTTACATTGTTCTCGTCCAAATACTCAAGACTGTTACCGTTCAAGGTAAGGGTCGTCAAGGCATCTGCCGGCAAGGTGATTACCGTTGGGGTGCCGGCTTCATCTAAATAGGTAAGCTCCCGTGTTGCAGGGTTGAAGCTCAACGTACCAACGTTCAAGGGAATGTCCGTCTGAAGGCCTGCTTCATCGGTATACTCCAAGGTGTTGCCGTTAAGTACAAGACCGCCAACGTTAAGGGGTATCGTGTTCGTTACATTGTTCTCGTCCAAATACTCAAGACTGTTACCGTTCAAGGTAAGGGTCGTCAAGGCATCCGCAGGCAAGGTGATTACCGTTGGGGTACCCGCTTCATCTAAATAGGTAAGCTCCCGAGTTGCCGGATTAAAACTCAATGTTCCCACGTTCAAGGGAATGTCCGTCTGAAGACCGGCTTCGTCGGTATACTCCAAGGTGTTGCCGTTAAGTACAAGACCTCCAACGTTAAGGGGTATCGTGTTCGTTACATTGTTCTCGTCCAAATACTCAAGACTGTTACCGTTCAAGGTAAGGGTCGTCAAGGCATCCGCAGGCAAGGTGATTACCGTTGGGGTGCCGGCTTCATCTAAATAGGTAAGCTCCCGTGTTGCAGGGTTGAAGCTCAACGTACCAACGTTCAAGGGAATGTCCGTCTGAAGGCCTGCTTCATCGGTATACTCCAAGGTGTTGCCATTAAGTACAAGACCTCCGACGTTAAGGGGTATCGTGTTCGTTACATTGTTCTCGTCCAAATACTCAAGACTGTTACCGTTCAAGGTAAGGGTCGTCAAGGCATCTGCCGGCAAGGTGATTACCGTTGGGGTGCCGGCTTCATCTAAATAGGTAAGCTCCCGTGTTGCAGGGTTGAAGCTCAACGTACCAACGTTCAAGGGAATGTCCGTCTGAAGGCCTGCTTCATCGGTATACTCCAAGGTGTTGCCGTTAAGTACAAGACCGCCAACGTTAAGGGGTATCGTGTTCGTTACATTGTTCTCGTCCAAATACTCAAGACTGTTACCGTTCAAGGTAAGGGTCGTCAAGGCATCCGCAGGCAAGGTGATTACCGTTGGGGTACCCGCTTCATCTAAATAGGTAAGCTCCCGAGTTGCCGGATTAAAACTCAATGTTCCCACGTTCAAGGGAATGTCCGTCTGAAGGCCTGCTTCATCGGTATACTCCAAGGTGTTGCCGTTAAGTACAAGACCTCCAACGTTAAGGGGTATCGTGTTCGTTACATTGTTCTCGTCCAAATACTCAAGACTGTTACCGTTCAAGGTAAGGGTCGTCAAGCTTTCTATAGGAAGAAGTACATTTGCAGTTCCACCATTTTCCAAAGTCAAGATCAGTTCCCCAGTGACGTTATCGAAGGTAAAACCTTGTAACTGTTGGCTATCAGTAGACGTGAGCTCCCAGGAGTCGCCATCCCAAAAATAAATGGTTCCTGTATCGGTGTTGACATAGATATCACCAATATCGGCTCCTGCCGGAGTGGTCATACCTGGAGTGGTCACATCTGGACCACTAAGCACCTCACAATTACATTGATCCTCTAAGTTAACCGTAGTTTGCGAAAATGCAAAACCAGAGGTTAGAAGAACGAGAAATACCAATACTTTCTTCATGGCGATTACTTTACTTTGTATTGTCTTGAACATTATCTTCAAATTCTAATCCAATCGCCGATATATTATATCGGAGAAAGGGTGTTTTTTAGTTAGCTATATAATTAAGGCTGAATACTTTGACGAGCTTGTCACGATTAGAACAAGTATAGCGATGTAACAAAGGGTTGTTTTCGCCATTAGATATTTGTTCGGGGAAACGATGTTAAGTTCGGTCAAGTTATTCATTCTTTGGGTGGTACTGAGTTGACTCTTTAAGGAGCTGGTTCAATTACACTTTACAAAATTAACGCTAAGCCCTCCCTGTGAAAATAATTGTTGTGTAATGTTAAAATTCTATTGTCTAGACCCAAAAAGATGAGGTTTCGAATATTTTTTATCGTCTTTTCAGGGGCTGTTATTGGTCGATCGATTCCATAATCGTGCGTCTTTTCACGATTAACGGGCTTGATAATTAACGTCTAAATACTATTTTTTATAGTCAATAAATGATTTGAGTTTTGCTTATTAAATGAGCCCTTTTCGATAGTCCTTTTTGCTACATTTCAAGTTTTCGAAATCAACACTCGCTATCCTAAAAAAGGCAAAAAATTTACAAGGATTATTCGCATTTTTTACATTAGGATTCCTTGATTAAATCATTCTAAAATTTGGTCATATATCTCCAAAAAAAGAAAAAGTTATAAGATGGAAATATCCATTTAAAACCACTTTTGATTGATTGAAATAAGAGCAGTCAAGCGCGGTGAATTTGGTTTAATAAAAAGTGGATGTTCAATGATTTAAAGCACTTTTAATGAACCTGTTATACGCCATAGATTAGTACATAAAAGCACTATGGGTATTTAAATAGACATTAAAGGAAACGATAAAGGGAATTAGTCTTTGTTGACCCGATAGGTAATTCTACGGTTGGTGATAACTGTAGCGGCTTGAATCGAAAGTAAGGCTGTATTTGATATTTCGGGACTACAGATGTACATGGAGTTTGAGACAATTACCCGGTATTGATTACCATTGTCTGCCGCGGATGCGTTCGTAATGGTTAAAATAGGTGTTGTTGTCCCGCCATGAATACCTGAATCGGTCAGATCTACCCAGGTTGAACCATTGAATAGTTGCCATTGATACGCATCGGCGTCTGCGGCCACAACGGAAATCGTTCCATCACAACCAAGGCAAATGTTGGTGTCTACTGGTTGGGTGGAAATTGAGGGCGCTGTCCCTGCTTCCAAAAAGTCGAATATCCCATTGTTATCAGCATCTATGGGAGTTGGGTATGAAGCACTATCAACTGTACCGTCGGCACCGACCGTTGGTGTTCCTGTGCCGAACATTCCGTTGTCATCGCCGTCCGTATTTAAGTCTCCATAGGCCTCATCAGCATCATTACATCCATCTCCGTCACTATCCCCATTTTTAGAATTGGTACAGGGTAAATCGGTGCTATAGGAAAAATTGTCCAATCCGTGCGGGTCCCGAGCGGTAGGTATGATGTTGCCCGATGTAATTATGTGTTTTATGCTTACGTTACTAACCGGTGTATCCGTTACAAAGCCAAAGGTATTTTCTAGGTTTTGACCAGCGCTCACCGTGCCCTGAATTGCATTCCCGCCATTATAGACTGTTAATGGCCCTGTACCGTCATCCCCGATATCGGAAACCGGGCCTTTAATCGCAGCCACCAAAACACCATCGGCATATACCTCATAGCTAAAAACCGGGTCATCGTCTACGACCGTGTCAAAAATATCCACGAAATCAAAACTGAAAGCGGTTACAGCCGTTGTAAAATTAATGTTCACCGTATAGAAGTCCCCGGTATTACCACCCTGTTCCGGAAATACATAAACGCCATGCCCTGAACTTCCTGAAATGAACGCCCCTGAGGTCGTTGTCCTAAATTCGGCATTGTTATTAGTGATGTAGCTGGTGCTGAAGGTCATGGTACCGTTGGCAAAGCTTCCGGTACTGGACGTGGCACTACCGGGACCTGTTGCGCCTGTAAATGAAAAATCATTGGCGCCATTCAAGGTCGTTAGGTTAAACCCCCTTGTAAATGCTTCTTTCTGAAAACCGGACTCTTGATGGCCTAAGGCATTGGTGTTGCCCCCAGCGGAAAAGACCCTAAAGTCGCCATATCCCCAGTCCAGAGCATCTGATTGAGGCTCAACAATACCGGGTAGGGGTTCACATTCGACCAAATCCAGTATTCCGTCATTATCGTCATCCAGATCACAACCATCCGGTACCAAATCGTTGTCGAAATCCAGGGTATCGTCAAATCCTGCACAAAGATCCACATTGTTTAGTACACCATCACCATCATCATCGCATATTCCTGAAGTAACCGTATTATCAGAACTACTTACATCCGCTTGTCCGCCGTTCACCACCGAAGGTACCCCATTACCATCTACGGTTCCAGAGATGCTTCCGTCCGGTTCTAGTTGAGAAATGGATAATCCTCCATCGCCTTCCGTGGCATCAAAACAGCCATCGCCATCGCTATCGGTATCCAAATGATCCAAAATGCCATCACCATCAGTATCCTGACCTTGGCAGGCCGAAATATAGAATCGAAGATCATCAAAATGGGAATAGGTAGCCGCGTTGTCATCAACTTGTCCATAAACATAGGCCCGAAAGGTGTAGGTAGTATTGGATTGTAGCATAAATTCCGGACTATCTAAAACATCAAAATGGGCTTGTGCCGAACCATCATCCGTTATAAATACATCTTGTGCGGCTACGGTATATGTTGCAAAATTATCATCGGATATTAGATAGCTCATGGTATATGAATCCCCGTTGGAAGGATTAAACCAAGACCACCGAATATCACTTAACTTTGGGCTTATTAGGTTAGAACCCGTGGTAAAGGTTACCTGAATATAGTCCTGATTCACTAAGGCTTCCTCCAAGTTATTTGAGGGCATATTGGTGATATGAATTGCCGTGCCAGGTACTGAGGCGGTAATACCATTCCAACTATAATCACTTGTTGCACTTAACAACCAAGCATTTATGCCCGGATCAAAAAAGCGGTCTGCGGATGGATTGCCCGGAGGATCATTTGAATACCATCCAAAGCGGGAATCTACATTGTCACCAGATTCGTCACAGTCCAAAATTCCGTCATTGTCATCATCTAAATCGCATAGATCGCCCACCAAATCGCCATCAGAATCGACATAATCAGGGTTGTTTATATTGCAGGGACTGCATTCATCAGCTTGCAGGGAGGCATCATGTGCGGTTCCCACTCCTTGGCCTCCGCTGGCTATGTTAGGGACACCATCAGTATCCACACCTCCGGTAATTTGATTGTTGGCATCTAAATTGGAATACCCTATTTGGCTGTTAGGAGCCATTCCTTCCAAGGCATCAGGGCAACCATCGCTATCGCTATCGTTATCGAACTGATTTCTGACACCGTCAGAGTCTGCATCACATTTCGCAGCGGAAAAATCACCAAAGAAAAACACCTTACCATCAGGGCCATCTGTATTGCCCCCAGGAAATGTCATTCTAAGTGCGCTAATTTGGCTCCCTAAAGGAGCAATATCATCTACTGGGAATAATGCGATAAACATTCCACCAGACTGAAAGGTGTTAACTTTATGTAAAGTGTCTACATAATCTGTTAAGGCCACAGAAATACTCCCTAAAATTGTCCCGTTATCATCCAAGGCCTCTATCACATAGGTATTATTACCATTCCTTTCCATAATTGCCAAAGTAACTTTTCCGGTAGCGTAAATGGGCGAATCATAGTGCAAGGTATATCTTGAAGTGGTATAATCCGACCCATCCATTCCTTGATAATAATTTATATCGCGGCTTTGAAAAGCCGGCAATATCTCATTGGGGTAATTGGCGTTGTTATAATAATCGAAAGTTTTAACTGTATGATCATTTAAATATACCTTGCCCGTACTTGTTACATTGGGAAAATTTCCTGTGTAAGAACTGGGAACCAAAAAATCGCTGAACATATCGCCATTAAGGGTTATTGAATTTAAAATATGGCTTTCTGTAATGTCATTTGGGTCTACGCTGGTAATATCAAAAGAATAACTGGCCGCAGGGTAAGAACCATCGTGCCCACTATCGGTTATCACACATTCGTCGGTATCTAAAATACCATCGTTGTCATCGTCGAGATCGCAGGCATCGGCAATCAAATCCCCATCGAAATCTGCGTAGCTGGGATTGTCGGTATGACAAGGACTACACTCTTCAGCTTGTTGAGTTTGGTCATTTGAGGTGCCAACACCTTGGCCTCCACTTGCCAGAGTAGGTACTCCATTAACGTCTACACCTCCTGTAATTTGATTGTTGACATCTAAATTAGAATATCCGATTTGGGCATTAGAAGCAGTTCCTTCCAAGGCATCCGGGCAGCCATCACTGTCGCTGTCCAAATCGTGGCAGTTCCAGATGCCATCATTGTCCGTATCAACAGGGCTACCGAGAACACTTATCCCATCAATTCCCATATAGGAATAAAAACCGGAATTCGAGGGACCGGAATTTACCTGAAATTCGAGTCGCTCCGTGGTAGCGGAAGCTGTAAAGGTCATACTGACCAATTGCCATGTTTGGCTTCCGTATCCCAAAAAAGCCATTTCCGAGGATAATTGGGTCGTTCCACCGAAAATAACTTTCCAAAGACCATGACTGTCCCCCACAACCCCAGCGGTTCCCCAGCCGACATTCGCCTGATAAAACTCCACTGTATAGTTTTCCCCTATGGTTAATCCGGATAAGTTTGCATAAAAAGATTCCCCGCCACCCGGTATTACGGGATTACCGCTACCATTTAATTGCGAACTTCCAAAACCGCCACCAAATACACCTCCCTGCGGAGAGAACGGGGTTCCTTCCGCGGTTCCCGAACCTATTATGGGAGGAAGAAAGGAGTCTGGAGATGATGTTCCCTGTAGCCAACCTCCCGAGGAGTGTATATCACTATTTACCAAGCCTCCAGTGCCAGCAACCCCGGCAAGGGCTTCAAAATCCCCGTCAATATTATTAAACCCTAGAACATCTAAACCTTCACAGCCCTCAACGGAATCTAAAATACCATCGTTGTCATCGTCAAGATCCACACTATCGGGAACACCATCAAGGTCAAAATCAGAATCAACCCTCACCAAGGCCATTGCGCTATCACAATTGGTGGGGTTCGTTGTTTCGCAAATGGTGTAATTAATCGTATAATCACCAGAAGTGGTCCCCGCTGGTATAGTAATTCCGCCATTTGCGTCTATAGTTACCCCAGTAAGCCCCCCATCATTATCTAAGGTAATATTAATATCAGTATCATTGACTGCTATCCCATCAATAGTATCATTCGTAGTAAGGTCACCCGCCACACCCCCAGCGGTATCAATAATAGGGTTTGAGCTAAAGTCATCATCAATAGCGTCTATAACCGAAGCCGATGCCGTTTGATAATACTCTATTCTAGTCGTTTTGTTGTTGGCCCCTGCGCAGTCAAAAATATTGAGCATGACCCTCACCTGTCCTGTTATCGGTGCGGTGAATGTAACCCTCGCCTGAGTACTACAGAAATCATTGTTGTAGGCCACATAGGTACCTGCGGCCGTATAAACGGTTAATTGGGAATCCCAAGTTTCAAAACCACAAAGTGTTACCTCATATTCATTGGCATTAACAACGTTCATTAAAAAAAACCTTCCCGGTTTAACATTGGAAATAAACTGTGGCGTCATTGTTGGGGTCACAACCGTACCCATATCTATACCACCGAAGGGGCATTGGGCCTCTACTTTTATGGATATTAACAGTAGGTAAGCTAAAACTACTATTCTAAACAGTGCGTTTATAGAGGCCATAGAGGTTAACTACTATTAAATATGGTTGGTTAGGAATAAATTCTTCAATAACAAATATATGTTGGCGCCTATTTATTACTAAATAATTGTTGTGAAGGGCTCTAATTGTGTTGCATAAGCGACTTAAACCAAATTTAAATACTGATTCTCAGAAGATTATATTACAATTAAAAAGAAAAACTTACTTTTTATGAAGTGGTCAGTTTTTATTGACACGATAGGTAATGCGCCTATTTGTAATGACATTATATGCCTTTACAATACTAAAGGGTGAAAACTCGGAGGTAGCATTGGCGACGGTTGCTGTGGTCGTAACAAAATTACCCACCGTCACTATTGCGCTGGGGTCTATAGGAAAGGCTACCTGAAAACGGTTGGTATTATCCGAATTGCCATCAACATCGGTATAAGCAGACGCATTGGAATCTTGATCTGAAGCACTACCTTCGATGATGGTGCCCAGATAGGTCTGCCCTTCTCCATAATCTGTAGACAATCCGAGTTCGTTGTCTCCTGCACTAGCCGTACCCTCACTAATATCGGTTAAAAATACTTCAATAGTCGCTCCTGGTCGGGCCCAACCACTGATCACTAAATTGGTTCCGGATAAAAAAGCCGATGTAATAATAGGGAAATTGGCAAGGCCATTTGCTCCATTATCGGCATCTCCGTTATCATTCAATGTAACACCATCCCCAACGCCAATTGAGGTGGTTAAATCGATACCTAAAGCATCGCCAGTAGTTCCGTTGTTGTAAATTGAATTTTGAGAAATTAGGTTTCCTGAGCTACTGGTTTCGTACAAAACAATGCCAGCACCGCCATTGTCATAAATTATATTTTGTGAAATTAAAGAGTTATCTCCTCTTAGACGGATACCAACATTCTCTATACGCCCAGAGCAAAGTCCCCCATTCTGACCTGATCCGGTTATCGTATTCTCGGTAATAATAAGATTTCCGGGGCCCGTGTTGGTAATTCCAATACTCGGTGAATCTTCGATAAGATTGTATTGAATAATAACGCCATCAGATCCATTCTCAACCCTGACGTTTCTGTCACAAGCACTATTTCCATTGAGAAAAATATGATTATTGGTAATCGTTTTGGTTGAATTCCCTCCGTGTATGTATATCCCGCTGGTATTGTTCCTTGCTATATAGTTGGCATCTATGACCAATGGACCAATATTGGCACCTACCACTTCAATACCGTAAAACGAATTGCTTGATTGTAAGCCAAGGGCATTTACTCCTATTAAGGAATTGGAAACAACATTATCATCACCGGCTTGAATCGTAATTATTGTTCCTAAGGTCGTATAGGCCGCAATATTCCTAATTAGGGTATTGCTCCCCTGAATTTGTATTAAGTCACCGGAACTATCAGAAATCTGGATTTCCGGAAGCTCGTAATTTGGTAAGGCTATTGCCGAAACCCCAACCAATGTTCCACCGGCACCGACAGTCCCGGTATTCGTGTCTCCGGAATACGCGGTTTGGGTCCTTCCATCAATTTTGGTGTTGTCTGCAGTAATAGGCGATAAACTACCCGCAATACTTATATCAAAATAACCATTTGCATAATTTCCATCAACGCCTCTTCCAAGAGGGTCTGTAGCGGTTGGAATCATAAAAATAGATACATCTTCCCCAGCCAAGGGGTCAAATATGGAATTTGCTTCAATATCCAAGCCCGTTTCATCTAAATTATTGGAATTGAGTATAAATTGTTCTAAAGAACCTTGCCCACTCGCGTTAGTATTCACAATAGTATTGAAGTTAAACCCGAAATCCATTCCTATGGCGCCTTCATTGGCAATGGTTACCGTTGCAACGGTTTGGGCTCCAGTTAAAACGCCAGTAGCCGTATCGATCCCAGCTGGATTTGCCCCCCCTACTTCATTGGTTACTGGGGAAAGGGTACTCGCCGCATAACTCGCTTCATACGTCTGCACTCCTAAACAGGAAGCGCAACTTGCTCCACCCGTTCTATTCGATCGCACCGTATTGTTTACCACTCTTACGCTATAGGTGCCATTCGCCATCCCTCCAAAAAGATAACCACCGGTAGCATCGGTCACTTGGGTATCAAACAAAGTACCTGTATTATCATACAATTCCACAATAGCTCCGGGAATTGGCACGCCCGAAGAAGACGCCAAATCCCTTCCGGCCCCGCCGCCATAATTAACATCTTCAAAAACGGTACCGACAATAAGGTTCGAAGGTACTTTTAGCAATACGGAATTCATTATTACCAAATCCTGACCCACGTTGACCGTAGTGGTGGCTGTCGATTCCCCTTGTTGTATAAAAGCCGATACATCGTAGGTATCTAAATCTACCCCATAGGAAGTAGCATTATTTACAATAGGTGTTGGTGGGGTCATTGTTGGCCCGGTATTATCATAAATGGTGGAGTTAAAAGGATTGGTTCCCGTTTGCCCACCATCTCCACTTAATGTATTGGACCCGGAAGACGGAGTGGTGAACACCAAACTCTCGCTATTGGCCAAATTAACATCTCCTTCCCAAGATAAAACCGAAGTTTTGGAACCTACCGAACCTATAGCGTAAAAACCGGACAACGAAAAGTTAGAAGAAGTTGATGTTGTAGCTGTCCCTTGCGCGCCATCAAAACCATTATACAGGTTAATCGAAACTGCAGGTAACGATGGCTCTTCGTAAAAAACCATTAGGGACCAGCCACCGAGTACTACTGCATTCGTACAGTAGGGAGCATTGTTATTTGTATTGTCTACTGCCAAATTGGTAAGGCTATAGGTATGCGTAGATGGGTTTGCAATCCCTAAAATTATTGGAGTTACATCGGCCACCATGCCATAAAATACATGGCCAAGTGTACTACTGAAACTACTTGCGAGCTGGGCATTAACAGTTTGTCCCTCAAAGGTGACCTGAAAATCAGGGTTAATATTAGAATGTGCCCACATTAGATAGGCCTTTTGAATAGTACCTGTGGGTGGGATTGTGGTGGTTAGTCCGTTTGCTGTTGAAGTTGTTGAAATTTGACAGGCCGCCGCGCCATTGGTGTTACTGTTTTGTTGTGTTCTAAAACTACCTCCAGTTACGGCATAATCAAAGTATCCGTTAAAACTATCATATAGGGTTAAAGGTACATCATTCAATATTACCTCATCGTCCAAAATCGTTCCAAGGCCAACATCAGTAATACCTACGCTGGTATCAGAAACATTGCTGAATTGTATGTTATAGGTTAAATCACCATCGTAAAAGCTATTATCGATGATAGATACCGTGATTTGTTCGATATCCCCAACAGAGCCGTTAAAACTTAATGTGCCATTATTAGCAACGTAATCTACTCCAGAGGCTGCCGTAACATCGGCCGTAGTATAATCAACGGTAAAAGGGCCCGAAGTGGCTATTCCCGAGTGCGTTACCGTAAATGTAGCCGTTCCGGCGTTTTCATTCACACTAATATCATCAATACTTAAATTAGGAGTGGATGTCGCCGAAATCAAAACATTATCCACAAAGGCTTGATCATTAGTTCCGGACCAATTGTTCCCTCCTTTTAAAAAACGTATGGTAGTAGTTGCTGAAATATAGGAAGATATATCTTGGGTAAAAGTTCCGGACTGTGTCCCTGAAAAGGTGGTTAAAGTAGCATAGTTAGTGCCATCTGAAGACATTTGAACCGCTAAGGTTTCCCCTGTCTCCAAGCTGACCGTATTCCAATCAAAAGATAAGACAGCTGTTGAATAGGAGCTTAAATTGGCCGACCTCCTAATAGTTTCAGCAAAAAGATAGTTGAACGCAAGTTGATTACTGCTGATCAGAATATATTGACTGGTAGGGCCTGTGTTCGTATCCCCTGTTTCTATCCAATTTGATGACCAGTTTTGATTGCCATCATTATTGGAATAAGAAACTGTACTGAAGTTATCACGATAGGTATCTTGACCAAAGACAATGGAATTTGACAGCGCAAAAAACACTAGGGACAAAAAATAATAGGTTCTTATTTGGTTAAACGGCATTTGGGACTTTAATAAATCCAAAAATAAATGGGCTATCTCAATTCAGCCAATTTATGTTGTGTATACCGTCAAAATATACGTGAATAGGTCTAAAAATGAAGTTTACATTTAAAAATGGAATAGTTTTTAGTCAGAATAAACTGCCAAATTGTAGTAAATACATGCGATTTGCATTCTATAAAAAACCTTTGTGTCAATCCCGGTTTACGCGATAGGTTATTCTTCTATTGGTAATTACGTTTTTAATTTTAACGATCAAGGTACCTGAAGAATCCCCTTCAAAGGGAACATTCTGGTCATTTACGGTATCGGTTGTATAGATAATATTCTCATAGGTACCTGGATCAGGGCTTTGAACGTCAAAGGTGAAGATACAGGAACTTCCCGCGGGAACGTTGAGTCCTGAGACCATAAAACTATCGCCTCCCGGTACTGCCGTTAATGTACCCCCACAGGTAGATGTTACGTCCGGAGTATCCGCTATATACATCCCCGAAGGAAAGTTATCCACCATACTGAAATTGGTCAGGGGTACACCTCTAGAAGGGTTATCGACTACTATAGTTACTTTTGATTCATCCCCTACTGAAATCGTACCGGGGTTAAATACCTTACTGGAGACGGCCGGAAAGGCTATTTCATTGGAAACGACAAAAACACCGCCCCATATACCCTCATTGGCACTACCCAGCTGTACATCTAGACTTGTCGCCCCATTGGGGACCGATCCAGAAGCGTCAAACATATCGATATCCACTCCCCAGTTGTATCCATAATTCGGATTTCTTCCGCCAACATCTACCCCATACTCAGAAATCGTTCCGTTTAATGTATTGTTGTTTGGGTTTAAACCATTGGCCAACGGGGTGGTATTGATACTCACATAGTCTCCTACTTGGTTGGCCTCACCATCCATCCCATAATAGCCCGCATGGGTTTCAAATGTACCTGAAGCGGGCGTCAACAAATCGGTAACAGTAAACATATCATTGGCCCCAAAACCAAAAAAATCAAAGCCATCCCAAACACTAACATTTCGGGTGCTATCGGTGGGATCATTATATATTACTACCATCGTCCATCCTCCATGGGGACCTGTAAAAGAGCTGCCAGTGGCCAGAGCGACATCAGCCACATAGTAGTTGCCATTACCACCAGCTTGAACTTGAGCCGTTACCTCGGCAAAAGACATAAAAGTGCGCCAGCCCGAAAACTGTGTCGTTTCAATATTGCGTACCTGCGCGTTCACCGTCGTATACGAACTGGCGCCCGGTTCCATAAATTTAACCTGATCGATGTCGAGGGTTCCAGGAGGGTTCGTTATTCCACTATTGCTACTATTGTACATCCCTCCCCAGTATAAACCGGCCCAAGCCACAGTGGCCCCCGCGGGAATCGTAAAATTACTACGGCTTGAATTGACGGTTGTCCCATCTGTATCTACATCTATATAACCCATAACAACCGAGGGGTTATTTGTTGTTGGGCTACCGGGACAGTTGGCCGTACACCTTAAATTTGTATTCCCTCTCATTAGGAAATCCCCTTTTAAATTCATGGTATAGCGTTCCATATAAGGCCTGGTGGTATCTGGGTCATTGTCGTCGTTCACAATAGTTCCCGTCCCTGTATCGGTAATAACGACTGAACCATCTGATGTACTTGTAAATTGAATGGAATACGTTTCATCCGGCTCATATAGCATATCATCTGTCAGTAAAACCGTTATTTGTTCGGTATCACCAACCGTTCCATTAAAACTAAGGGTTCCTGAATTAGCAGTATAGTCGCTGCCCGCCGTAGCGGAACCATTTACCGTTGTATAGTTGGCGGTAAAAGCCCCTGCTGTGTTCCCTCCGATATGTGTAATTGTAAAGGTTGCGGTTCCGTCGTTTTCATTTACGGAGACATCACCAATCGAGAGTGATGGTGCCGGGGGTATTATATTGAAAGGGACAGTTAGTGAAGCCCCTGTTGTTAAATCGGTATTTAAAATCAGTACTCCATCTTGATAGACTCTTACAAAAGAGCCCGCCCCATTCCACGCGTCTCCATAATTATCCTCAAGTAATAGAGAATATCCCGTTCCAAAAGCTATTCCCGGATAGGTAGCTGGAGTCCCAACCGTATTATATGAATTATTGGTACTCGAATCAAAACAGGTTGCTGGATTACATATTTGAGCCCCGATTTGATTATTCGAGGGGTCCCTAAAGGTTACCCTGTTATCCGAGGACCAGTTAGGCCAATTTACCTCAATGGTAATCGTGGCCTGGCCTGATAGCGAAGCTGAAGCAAATAAGAAAAGTAGCAGCGAAAAAAAACGTATCGATCGCTTTGTTCTAAATAACATTTGGGTGTTTTATGCCTATCAATAGTAAAAATACACCTACCAAGTTGTTCTAAATAACTAATGTTGTGTATGCTAAGAATATAGGCGTGAACGTGCTATTCTTGGATGTTTGCTATTGAAAACGAGGGCATTAGCCGTTAAATATTATTAATATTACCGATAGAATGCAAAAAAAATCGATTATCGAAATAAGTAACTTTACGCGTTTCAAAATGAGTGCGCTACTCAAAGTAGAAACAATAATTTTTTCGATATTTCAGCTCGCCAGGGTATGGAAAACTGGAAGGATTAATTTTTATCAATCCTATAGGTGATTTTCCTATTGGTGATCACCGTTGCCACTTTTAATTGAATGCGATAGTCTTCCACTTCTCCATCGGCCAACTGCCCTAAGGGTGTTGCCCCTGTTGAAGATGTGTATCTAAAACGGACATATGATATACCAGATTGCGCATTTGCGGGAACTGTAATGGCGACATTGGAGGTGCCACCAGTCGAGGCCAAGTCCGTAATAATCTGTTCGCCAGCGTCGAAGGTACCGTTGGTATTCCAGTCTGCCCAAGCAGAAATATTTCCACTCCCGTTTGTTATTATTTGTAATGTGTGCTGCTTACCAAGAAACAGTGTTTGGTCATGTAGGTCTGTACCCGACAATGTTATTCCGTCCTCATCATCACCGCCAACATCCGAATCGTCACCATTTGCGTTTGCATTTTCTTGTCCATCACTATCGTTGTCTACCGCGCTTCCGAAATATAAATTTCCAAAAATGGTGTGTCGGGGACCATTGCTTGCGGTAAGGGTTCCGTACGAATCGGGGGCATCGCCGAAATCTAAAAAGGGAGGTGGGGCATTAGGGCAGGAAACCCCATCATTGAAGTTTAATCCGGCAGTACCGTTAAGAACCTCAACGGTTTCAAAGGTTGAAGGATTTACTTGGTAGATAATTCCGGTCGGATTCTTATACACATATAGCGAACCATCCGACGTTGCCCAAGTGGCCCCAAAGGCACCGCCACCTGCAGAGGTGATATCCCCTGTTAATGCTTGTTGGCTAAATGTATTTGTGGCCGGATCAAAAATTAACATGTTCGAGGTAGAAGCTACAATACCATAAAATTTATTTTCACTTGGAATAAAGGACATGTCCTGAACTGAGGGTGTTGTTACACTAACCGTACTTACCTGTAATGTGGTTAAATCAACTTTTACCACGGTATCGTCGGCATGGGCAAAACCATAATATACGCCACTGTTCGAATCAACATCGCCTGCATAGATATTCAAGCCTAGAGGAGCGCCCAAATCTATCAGGTTTCCTGTTTGATCCATTACATGTAAGGTTCGATTGGCGACGGTCGAATTCACCATTGCTCCGTAAAATAATTCATTTGCATCGTAATATCCCCAGCCATTTATTCTTGCCGTTGTTCCTAAGTTATGCACCGCAACATAACTGCCTGTGGCAGGGTCTAAGCGCGCCAAAACGTACTCACTGGTTGCAGAGTCTTGGTAATATTGGTAGAAGGCGGTCTCGCAACCAAAACTATCCAGAATTTCAATTTGATAATCTTCTACTTCCCCATCAACAGCCGTTGTCGTGGCATCTAAATTAGAAGTTGTTGACCACCTGAACCGGGCGAATGTTAATCCAATATTTGCCGTTATGGGTACTATAATTTGTAGCTCTACAACACCATTTACCACACCATCGGCATCATTTAATCCCCCATCTTGAACATTTGTAGCTATCCTATCGCTCAAATCAAACGATCCATCGGCATCGAAGTCAATCCAACCTTGTAAAAACCCACCAGCTCCAGTAACGGCAACATTTATGGTGCCCAGGCCACCCTGGGAAAGTACTGTGAAAGAGGCTGCTTCTTCATCATCCCCTGTATTATCATCGCCAAGGGCATCAACAGATATCCCAGTTACCTCAACATCTGGGACAGAAGCCCCCATATAGTGTGTTGAGTTATTTACCATATTGGGGCCCGATGAGGCATTAAACAGCTGAAGGTGGGCCGCATCGCCATATGATGCCGGGGCATCTGAATGGTCATATGGTGCTAAGATCCCAAATGAGATTCCTGAATGCCCATTCCCGTGGGGGTATAAAATCGAAACACTTAGAATTGTACTTGCTTTTGAAAGCAAAAGGGGAGCATGTTGAGGGGATTCGGTATCGGTTATCGTCGCTGTTGTTGTACCTAAACCAGAGAGACCATAGGTTGTTCCCTGTAAATTTTCTATTAATGACCAGTTACCCCCATTGGTGGTTACCGTAATATTTTCTTGATAAGTGGCCGCGGGATTAGTTGATTCCGGGTCAACGAATATTAAATCCGGAACATAGGGCACTCCGTTTCGAGTGGCCACCACATTTAAATCAAAGGTAATGTTTTGTCCGTTTTGACCAGAGCCCGTGGCCCCTGAATACAACATTCCGTTGTCTGAAGAACCTATGAAATCGTAATTGGGATGAAAAGCGCGCTCATTGCCCGGACTAGCCCAAAATGGCCTCATATCAGCAGGTAAATAGTTTCCTGACCCTGGCACCGCCGGTGTAAAAACAACATTTGTGAAAGTAATCTGTATTTGCTCTCCGGTAGGCATCGTAAATATTTCACTATCCCCATTGTGGATCCCGTCGGCAAGACTGGGGTCATTCCACTGTAACCAAACGATACTTTCCCTATGAATACCCGTTCCCGAATCAACATAACCTTGTAAGTTATGATCGTAACTTCTCATTCCTTCAAGCTGAAACTCCTTGCCTACCTCTAAGTCCCAATCCCCATCCTTCCCAGTAATGTCATCGGAAGCAGAAATTGAAATATCCAATAGTTCTTTGAGCGTTTTTAAGGCCGTCCGACCCTTTTTGCCCTTGGCAAATTCACAGCCATAAATGTTCAGGTGATTTTTATTCGAGAGTATTGATTTAAAATACGTCGCAAGTTCCTGAGCGCCTTTCCAATTGCCCTCAATTAATAACTCCCCCGGTCTACCATGGCTGAAATAATGAAGTGTATTTGTGTCTTTTATTGATTTTGCTGCTAGAGCCTCTAAGCGATTGTACTCCATCAATTGATCATCAATATAAATACTTTGCTCTTTGGGGCTAGTTTTTGATTTGCTTCCTTTAGCTATAAAGATGCTAGCGTTAACCTCACCCCTCGGCCTAAAATCTTCAAAATCAAGCAAACTTTGGTTCATTGCTCCGAGTGCCCCCCCTATTGCGAAAAGAAACAGCCCTAACAGGATAATTGAACGAAAATCTAAAAAAGCACTAATTCCAAAAATTCGGAAACGGAATTTTTCAATCTGCTTTTTTATCTGTTGAAGATTAGCCATAATTAGATTTGGGTCAAGATTTGAAAATGGTCTATAAATTCAAATTACTTAACCTGCAATAATAAGGCTTACCTGCATCTGTGTATAAAAAATGTTGTGTATGATTAGATTATTGTTGTTAATCCTAAGTTTGTAGGGCTTTTATCTAACCAAACATCATACTTTGTGAGTTATCTATCGGATTTAGCGCATTAAAAAAGCGACCCTTAGTGGTCGCTCTTTTAAACTATAATTGTAGGATTGTTATTCCCTTATTATAAATTCTGATCTACGGTTGAGCTCATGCTCTTTGGCCGAACATTTTGCCCCATTCGTACAATTGTTTATCAATTTTGTCTCTCCAAATCCTTCGCCTTCAAGGCGCTCCTCGGCGATACCTTTTGCAATCATATAGTTTACGGTAGATTCGGCCCTTTTTTGGGATAACCAGAGGTTATATGCATCTTTTCCCCTGCTATCGGTATGCGAGTTCACTTTTATTCTTAAACTCGGATACTTTTCCATTGCGGCAATAACTTTTTCAACTTCCACTTCAGAATCGGTCCGAATGTTGTATTTATCAAAATCAAAATATATAGTACTTAACTGTAGTAGCTTTGCCAAATCGTCACCAAAACCTGCGGTAACTGTATCCCTTTCAAGATAAAAATCTATTATTTTGGGTTTTCCATCTGAACTTCCTAAATACTCTTCCGATGTCACATAACCTTCCATTGAAGCCCTTACAAAATTACCTTCGTTACAGTCTAAGGTAAGTGTATAGTTTCCATCCGCATCGGTTATGGTACTCATAACCTCCTCATTGTCTTCGTTGATTACCTTTACCGTAGCACCAACCAAAACCTCATTTGAAATTTTGTCCCGCACTACTCCGGTTATTTCCTGCTGACAATCCAAATTTAGCGGAGAAGTTTCTAGAAAAGCATAAATATCATCACCGCCTTTTCCTTCAGATCTGTTGGAAGCGAAAAATCCTTTTCGGGTATCTTCATTTATGATAAAGGTAAAATCGTCCATCTTACCATTAACCGGCTCTCCAACATTTACTACGGAACCATCAAATTTTTTATCCTCGATTTTGGTGGCGAAAATATCAAGGCCTCCCAGTCCCGGATGACCGTCAGAAGAAAAGTACATGATGTCTTCAGTGGTCACAAACGGAAAGGTTTCCCTAGCTTCGGTATTTATGCTATTCCCGAGATTTGCAGGGGTGCCAAAAGAACCATCCTCGTTGATAGTTACCATAAAAATATCCGATTCGCCAAGAGAACCTGGCATATCTGAAGCGAAATACAGTGTCTTTTCATCTTTGCTCAAAGCTGGATGCGCCACAGAGTATGAATTACTGTTAAAAGGTAATTCTTGAACATTTGCCCAGATACCTTCATCTGATAAGGTTGCCTTAAAGATTTTAAGCCTTATCACACCCTGTTCATCTTTTATGGTCTTCCCTTCAATAATATTATTTCTTGTAAAGTAAATGGTCTTTCCATCTTTGGTGCTTGCCGTGGTAGATTCGTGTAAACGGGTATTTATATCATCCTCAATTTTGGTCACCCTATTTCCTGAGGTGCTATCTGTATTTACTTGATACAAGTCTAAAAAATCTTTGGCGTTCCAAGTATGGCGGTATTTTGCCATATTACCGGTATCCCTATCGGAAGAAAAAATCAATCCTTCTTTGTAAAATGAAGGTGCAAATTCGCTATAGGAGGTGTTGTGCTCAAAAGCACCTAAATCGTATCTCCCCGAATTTTTCTTTATATCATCTAGGAAGTCCTTTTCATCTTTGTAAACAACTGCTCGGTTGTCATCAGTTGTAAGCTCAGTAAATTTTGACATGATGGCCTCTGCACCCTCATAATCCCCAAGGGTCTTAAGCGTTTGTGCGTATCTAAAATAATGTTCCGGGCCAGCATCTGACTCGTATGAGGTAATTAATTTTCTATAGGTTTCAGCTGCATCTTTATAATCCGCATTAAAATAATACGAATTGCCCAGCTTTTTTAGCAGGTCTGCAGACACATACCCCTTATCTAACACCTTTTTATAGATATCTATTGCCGGACTAAACGAGTAGTGGTCATATCGTTCGTTTGCCTTGGTAACCAAACGATTTTCTTCTTCCGGTGTTTCCTGTGCAGAAACTTGACCGGCAGCGAAAGAGGTTAATAGAATGAAAAGAAATACTTTTTTTACCATGGGTGATACATTTAGAAGAAACGCGGTGATACCAACTTTTCGTACGATTTGATCAGTTCAAACCTAAGGAACACTTCAAATGAGCCATCTTTGAACTCGGTGCCAACAAAATCGGTGGTTTCTTTGTCATAGGCCAAACCAATCATAAACTGGTCTGAAATCTGAAATCCCGCCAATGCACTCACAGCAGCATCCCACCGATAGGCTGCTCCCAAAGAAAACTTATCATTGAACAAGAATGTTCCTGAAAAATCTAACTGCAAAGGAGCACCACTTACCATCTTGCTCAATATGGCAGGCTTAAATTTAAGATTGCTGTTTAAATCGAAGACATATCCAGTTATCAAATAAAAATTAATTCGTTCCTTGGATAAAAAGTTAACCCCTGCATTACCTCCAGATCCATCAAAATGCTCTGTTTCCAAAAGATTTGGAGCAGAAAGACCTGCATAAAACTTATTGGTATGATAATAAATACCTAGACCAAAATTTGGAGAGAATCTATTTTCTATATTATCTAAATTTAAGTTTTCCTGTTCGTTTGGATCTGTACGTTCCTGTAACCCTTCTAAATCGAGATTGAATAGGTGACCCCCAGCTTTTAAACCAAAGGACAATTTACCTTCTTTTGAGACATCTATCGTATAGGATACCGCTGCATCAAAATAAGTTTCTTGCACTACTCCGTTGCCAATCTCATCGTTGACTATTGATAGGCCGTACCCAACCTTACTTTCCCGTATTGGTGAATGTAGGTTCAAGGTTTGGGTGGTAGGGGCTCCATCTAACCCTAACCATTGATCCCGATAAAGTACGGCAGCACTAAACTGTCCTCTAGAACCTGCATAGGCAGGGTTAACGCTCATTGTATTGTACATATACTGGGTGTACTGGGCATCTTGTTGCGCATAGGATGTTACCCAGAACATGGTTGTCAAAAGAAGGGACGTTAGGAGGTTCTTTTTTAGTTTCATGCTTTTTAAGCTATTATTTGCTGAGGTAAAGATAACCGTTATCCATAATATTTTGCTGTTCATCAGTACTATATTCGAATACGTAAAAGTAAACTCCCGCAGGTAGAAAATCTGTAGTACTTCCTATAGTCGAGCGGCCCTTGGACCTTCCATCAAAAACATTATTCTGATTGTTATAGTCTCTTCCCTCATATACGGCTATCCCCCATCTATTGAATATTTTAAGACTATTGCTAGTTGTCCTATCTACATTCTCAATCCACAGAAAATCGTTCTTCCCATCACCATTGGGGGTAAGTATCTCTATGACCAGAATATCTTGTGGTCTATCGTCAATAGGATCTAGATAATCTGGAATTCCATCTTCATCGGTATCGTCATTTGTGGGGTCACCATCTTCGTTTGCATCTTCATCAGGTGTATCAATGCTGTCGCCATCATCGTCAATATCCCTATAGTTGACATCTTCCGTTCCATCGGTGTCAGGGAGTTGGTTCGCTGGATCATCGATGCCATCGTTGAAATTGAAACCGTCATCTACGGTACCGTGCTCATAACCATCATCTAAACCATCGCCATCAGTATCAATTCCTGTAAAAAACTGATCCGGTATACCATCAAAATTAAAATCATTACCCTCGTTATTATCCGGAACCAAATCATTGTCGGTATCCAAATCAATGTAATCAGGTGTTGTTCCTTCAGTTATTTCAGGGGTCAATCCACCTGGCAAGTAAGCTGAATTCAGACCATCATTAGCTAGATAAGTTGCCGCATCATCATCGTTTGGTGGAATATAGCCCGCGGTAGTTTGCGCTTCAACATTATCAGGGATACCATCATTATCGGAATCAATATCATGCAGGTTAACTCTTCCATCGCCATCGGTGTCTATACCCATGCCATCATCATCGGGGTCTTCAACAACATCAATTATACCATCGTTATCATCATCTATATCGATAAAATCAGGAACTCCATCACCATCTGTATCTGGGCGTGTTTCTTGATCAGGGTCTAAGTAGTCAGGTGTACCATCTCCGTCGGAATCATCATTGGCCGGGTCCCCATCACCATTGACATCCTCGTCAAATGTAGAAATACCGTCTCCATCATCATCAATATCCCTATAATTTACATCCTCGGTACCGTCAGTATCGGGAAGGTCATTTGCCGGATCGTCTATTTCATCGTTCACATCAAAGCCATCATTAACGTCGCTTCCTTCAAAGCCATCATCCAAACCATCATTGTCGGTATCAATACCGGTAAAGAATTGGTTCGCGATGCCATCAAAATCGAAGTCATTTCCTTCAACATTGTCGGGGGCGTTGTCATCATCACTATCCAAATCGGTATAGTCCGGATTGTCGACTGGGCTGTTATCGGAATTCACTGGTGTTAGGCCATTTGGCAAATAGGCCGAGTTTAGCCCATCATTTGCGAGATAGGTAGCCGCATCATCGTCATTTGGTGGAATGTAGCCCGCTGTGGTTTGGGCTTCCACATTATCTGGAATGCCGTCATTATCGGAATCAATATCATGAAGGTTCACTCTTCCGTCCCCATCAGTGTCAATGCCCATACCATCATCATCCGGATCTTCAACCACATCTAAGATACCATCATTATCATCATCTATATCCACACTATCAGGTACTCCATCGCCGTCAGTATCGGTATCGGTAGTATCATCTGTTGGGTCTAAATAGTCTGGTGTACCATCACCATCGGTATCGTCATTGGTAGGATCCCCATCGCCATCGGCATCCTCATCAGGCGTATCAACGCCATCGCCATCATCATCAAAATCCCTATAGTTCACATCTTCAGTTCCGTCAGTATCTGGAAGCTGCTCGGCAGGATTATCAATGCCGTCATTAACGACATAACCATCATTCGGGGTACCGTGTTCATACCCATCATCTAAGCCATCTCCATCGGAATCAACACCGGTAAATGTCTGGTCGGGAACTCCATCAAAGTTAAAATCGTTCCCTTCATTATTATCTGGAACCAGGTCATTATCACTATCCAGGTCCCTGAAATCGGGCTGGTTGTCATTATCTGTATTAATAGGGTTTATGCCTCCTTGACCGTAGGCATTATCCAACCCATCACGCGTACTGTCAATTCCCGAAGGAGGGACATAACCAGCGGTAGATTGTGCTTCGATGTTGTCCGGAATACCATCATTATCTGTATCAATATCGAGAAGGTCGGGAACACCATCTCCGTCTGTATCTATAGGGTTCAAGCCTTTTTCATACGCATCGTCAATACCATTCTGATCATTATCACCAATTGGCGGAATATAGTCTTCTGAGGTTTGTGCTTCTACCTTATCTTTTATACCGTCATTATCAGAATCGAAGTCCCTGAAATCAGGATATTCATCGCCATCCGAACTAATGGGGATTATTCCAAAGCCGTAAGCACCTTCATAAGCATCATCCAAACCGTTTTGATTTGCGTCAATACCCGATGGTGCCACATAGACTAAAAATCCCTGTGCTTCAATATTATCTCGAATTCCGTCAATATCGGAATCTAAATCGAGATAATCCGGTATAGCCGCCCGATCTGAATTTATAGGAACGATTCCAAAGCCAAAGGAGCCCTCATAGGCATCATCCAATCCATTTGCATTGGCATCTACACCAGATGGCGCAACGTAAATACTTGTTCTTTGTCCTTCATAATTATCCAAAATCCCATCTCCATCGGAATCAATATCCACATAATTGGCCAGTCCATCTCCATCAGTATCGGTAGGATTAGTATCAGGATTGCTATCCCCGTCAAGGTTTGCATCCTCAACAGTATCCAAAATCCCATCATTATCATCATCAAGGTCAGCTGGATCATCAGCTAAAAAAATGGTGGTTTTATAATCTGAAGAATAGTTTCTGTTACTTGCGAAAACATTATCAACAAGTAATAAGGCGACCAAACATCCCGTAAGGAAGTACAGGGTCTTTTTCTTTTCGGTAGGGGTAATTTTTTTCATAAGTGTCAGCAATTTTAGAACCTACCAAACGGTAGGCTTGGTTTACCAATCACCATGGCCAATAAGAAGAAAGTAAATAAGGGTAAGAAGTTGGGACTACTTAAGTACTATAACTTGCAAGATATAGTTAAAATTTTGAATGCCAAACAGTTTCAAAAGGCAAAATTGTGAAAATTCTTTCAATAACGGTTATACTCGTTTAACTACAGCAAATCTAATTTATGGTACTTTACTAAATACGTAATTCGTCCGGAAATAGACCATTTCCAATACGTTTTATCTATTTTTCCCGTACTTGGTCGAAGAAATTATTAGCGTAGAAATCATAGCAAAACTGTACAAAATAGGGTAAAACAAGCCCCTTTTCGTGTTATTTTTTTCCTAAAAGAGGAAGCATAATTTAGCTTACTTTTGCGCAAATTTCTATAATGACATTTGCAGACCATATCGCGCGTAGAAGAACATTTGGAATCATCTCGCACCCCGATGCGGGAAAGACGACGCTAACCGAAAAACTACTGCTCTTTGGTGGTGCTATTCAAGAAGCAGGTGCAGTAAAGAACAATAAAATAAAAAAAACCGCTACCAGCGATTTTATGGAAATTGAGCGCCAACGTGGAATATCCGTTGCGACTTCCGTATTGGCCTTTATTTATAAGGATAAGAAAATTAATATCCTGGACACTCCCGGTCATAAAGATTTTGCCGAGGATACGTTTAGAACCCTTACGGCGGTAGATAGCGTAATTGTGGTAATTGATGTTGCCAAGGGTGTGGAGGAACAAACCGAAAAACTGGTCGAAGTCTGTAGGATGCGAAGCATTCCCATTATTGTTTTTATCAATAAGTTGGATAGGGAAGGAAAGGATGCTTTTGATCTTTTGGATGAAGTGGAACAAAAATTAGGGCTTTCTGTAACCCCACTAAGCTTTCCTATCGGAATGGGATATGATTTTAAGGGAATATATAACATCTACGAGAAAAACATTAACCTATTCAGTGGTGAAAGTAAGAAAAACATAGAGGACACTATAGCTTTTGACGATGTACAAAATGAAGCTTTAGATGATATAATAGGTAGTGAATCGGCCAATGAACTGCGCGACAACCTAGAGCTGGTAACCGGCGTATATCCAGCCTTTGATCGTGAAGCTTATCTTACTGGCAAACAACAACCCGTTTTCTTTGGTTCCGCCTTGAACAATTTTGGTGTTCGTGAACTCTTGGACTGTTTTATAGAAATTGCCCCACCCCCAAAACCCAAAATGGCCGAGGAGCGTTTGGTGGAAGCCAATGAAAAGGCCTTGACCGGATTTGTTTTTAAAATTCATGCCAATATGGATCCCAAACACCGTGACCGATTGGCATTCATAAAAATTGTATCCGGCACTTTTGAGCGCAACAAACCATATTTACATGTTCGGCAAGGGAAAAAATTAAAGTTTTCCAGTCCGAATGCATTCTTCGCTGAGAAAAAGGAGATTGTAGATATCTCCTACCCTGGCGATATTGTTGGTTTACATGATACCGGAAATTTTAAGATTGGAGACACCCTTACCGAAGGGGAGCAACTTCATTACAAAGGAATTCCTAGTTTCTCTCCGGAGCATTTTCGTTACATAAACAATGCGGACCCTATGAAGTCAAAACAGCTTTACAAGGGTATTGACCAATTAATGGATGAAGGTGTCGCACAGCTCTTTACATTGGAGCTGAACGGTAGAAAAATCATCGGTACGGTAGGCGCCTTGCAATTTGAAGTGATTCAGTATCGTTTAGAGCACGAGTACGGGGCTAAATGCTCTTATGAGAACTTTCCCGTTTACAAGGCTTGTTGGGTCGATCCTGAGGATCCCAAGAATGAAGAATTTAAGGAATTTCAGCGCGTAAAGCAGAAATTCTTGGCCAAAGATAAAAGGGGACAGTTGGTCTTTTTAGCAGATTCCCAATTTTCACTACAGATGACGCAACAGAAATATCCGAGTGTAAAATTGCATTTTGTCTCCGAATTTAATTGATTCACTAAACTTCGAAGGGTTTTTACATTTTAAAATAGGCTATGCCTCGCCCGTCGGGCCAAAATTAAATGGTATGGGTGGTTGTTCGTAATCTTTTATGGTACCATGTGCTTTTTCAAAACGATGTACATTATCGTTGAGCGCTTTTAGGAACTTCTTGGCATGTTGTGGAGTTAATACAATGCGGCTTTTTACCTTGGCCTTAGGAGCCCCGGGCATCATGCTAATAAAGTCGACCACAAATTCAGAAACGGAATGATTGATTATCGCTAAATTGGAATAAATACCCTCAGCGGTCTTCTCGTCCAATTCTATATTGATTTGCTTTTGCTTATTCGCTTTTTCTGCCATAGGTTTTCTTTAAAAAGAACCAAGAACAAAGAACCAAGACTAATAGACAAATTAAATTCGAATATCGGTCCTGGTCCTTATATCTTAATTCAAGATTCTGTGTTTAGAATTTTAACGCTTCTTTTCGCGCCATAATCTCATCGTATTCTTCCTTAGAACCAACGATGATGTTTTCATAATCCCGCATACCCGTACCGGCCGGAATTCTGTGGCCTACGATTACATTCTCCTTGAGTCCTTCCAAGGTATCTACCTTACCGCTTACCGCGGCTTCGTTCAATACTTTAGTGGTCTCTTGGAACGATGCGGCAGAGATAAACGATTTCGTCTGTAAGGATGCTCTGGTAATACCCTGTAAAATAGGCGTTGCTGTGGCCGAAACGGCATCCCTGGCTTCAACCAAGGTTTTATCGCTACGCCTTAGGATAGAGTTTTCATCCCTCAACTCCCTTGGAGAAATAATCATACCAGCTTTCAGGTTTTCAGATTCACCAGCTTCCATCACCACTTTCTTACCGAATATCGCGTCGTTTTCATTGATGAAATCATCCTTATGGATTAATTGATTCTCTAAGAAAATAGTATCTCCTGGATCTACGATTCGTACTTTACGCATCATCTGACGTACAACAACTTCAAAGTGCTTATCATTAATCTTCACCCCTTGTAAACGATATACTTCCTGAACTTCGTTCACCAAGTATTGTTGTACCGCAGAAGGGCCTTTGATTTTCAAAATATCCTCTGGGGTTATAGAACCATCCGATAAAGGCATTCCAGCGCGAACGTAATCGTTTTCCTGTACCAAGATCTGGTTCGAAAGTTTAACAAGATACTTCTTGATCTCGCCCAATTTCGATTCGATAATGATTTCACGATTACCTCTTTTAATCTTACCGAAAGAAACAACACCATCAATTTCAGAAACAACCGCCGGATTAGATGGATTACGGGCCTCGAACAACTCCGTAACTCTTGGAAGACCACCCGTAATATCACCTGCTTTTGCAGATTTACGTGGTATTTTCACCAAAATCTTACCTTCCTTGATCTTATCGCCATCATCTACCATAAGGTGTGAACCAACTGGCAGGTTGTATGAACGCAATACTTCATCTTTGGTATTCATAATCAAGAGTGTAGGAATCAATTTCTTATTCCTTGATTCTGAAATTACTTTCTCCTGGAATCCGGTTTGTTCATCAATCTCCACCTGATAAGTAACGCCTTGCTCTATATTCTCGTAGGCAATCTTACCCGGGAATTCAGAAACAATTACACCATTATATGGATCCCATTGGCAAATTACCTGCTCTTCTTTTACTTTTGCCCCGTTCTTAATGAACAACTGCGAACCGTAAGGAATGTTATTCGTACTTAGTACAATACCCGTGGTGGCGTCCACTACTTTAATTTCCGAAGTTCGAGAAATAACTATTTGGGCCGCCTTACCATCTGCATCTTCTCCTTTTACGGTTCTTAAATCCTCTATTTCGGCAATACCGGCAAACTTTGATTCTAACTTACTATCTTCTGAAATGTTACCGGCAATACCACCAACGTGGAACGTACGCAAGGTTAACTGTGTACCAGGCTCACCAATAGATTGTGCTGCAACAACACCTACAGCTTCACCTCTTTGAACCATTTTATTGGTAGCAAGGTTACGACCATAACATTGGGCACAAATACCTTTTGGTGCCTCACATGTTAATGCAGAACGTACTTCTATTTTTTCAATAGGGGAATCGGCAATACGTTTTGCGTCGGACTCCATAATCTCCTGACCGGCGGTCAACAACAATTCCTCGTTTAAAGGATTGTACACATCATGTAACGAAACCCTACCCAGAATACGTGCTCCTAAGGTCTCTACGATTTCTTCGTTCTTGCGCAATGCTTGAACCGTAACACCCCTTAGCGTTTCACAATCTTCAATGTTTACGATTACATCTTGCGATACATCAACCAAACGACGGGTTAGGTACCCTGCATCCGCCGTTTTCAAAGCGGTATCTGCAAGTCCCTTACGGGCACCGTGCGTAGAGATAAAATATTCCAAAATGGATAATCCTTCCTTAAAGTTCGAAAGAATCGGGTTTTCGATAATTTCACCACCGCCCGCAGTTGATTTCTTAGGCTTGGCCATTAACCCACGCATACCTGTTAATTGACGAATCTGTTCTTTAGAACCCCTTGCACCAGAATCCAACATCATATACACCGAGTTGAATCCTTGTTGGTCTTCCCGAATACGTTTCATTGCCAATTCAGTCAACACCGCATTCGTAGAGGTCCATACATCAATAACCTGATTATAACGTTCATTATTGGTAATAAGCCCCATGTTATAGTTGGCCATAATACCATCTACCTGTCCGTTGGCATCACTAATCATTTCATGCTTTTCCGGAGGGATAATAATATCTCCAAGGCTAAAGGACAATCCACCTTTGAAAGCGAATTCATAGCCCATAGTTTTGATCTTATCCAAGAAAGCTGCCGTGGTTGGCACATCTGTAACTGCAAGGATGTCGCCAATAATATCACGTAAAGATTTTTTGTTCAAGACTTTGTTCACATAACCTGCTTCCTCTGGAACCACTTGGTTGAACAAGACTCTTCCTACCGTTGTTGGGATGATTTGGTTTACCAATTCACCCTCTTCATTAAAGTCTTTGGCACGTACCTTAATACCTGCATTCAGTTCTAACATTCCCTCGTTAAAGGCGATTACTACCTCTTCATAAGAATAAAAAGTAAGGCCTTCACCTTTTACGGGAACTTCTTTGGTAGATTTACGCTCCTTGGTCATATAATACAGCCCCAAGACCATATCCTGCGAAGGTACCGTAATTGGAGAACCATTAGCGGGGTTCAATATGTTGTGTGATGCCAACATGAGCAATTGCGCTTCCAAAATAGCCTCAGGGCCTAATGGAAGGTGCACAGCCATCTGGTCACCATCAAAATCTGCATTAAAGGCCGTACAAACCAATGGGTGAAGGCGAATTGCCTTACCTTCGATCAGTTTCGGTTGGAATGCCTGAATACCTAATCGGTGTAATGTCGGGGCCCTGTTCAAAAGAACGGGATGACCTTTCAATACGTTTTCAAGAATATCCCAAACTACGGGCTCTTTTTTATCTATAATCTTCTTGGCAGATTTTACAGTCTTCACAATACCGCGTTCGATCAACTTACGGATTACAAACGGTTTGTATAATTCGGCGGCCATATCTTTTGGAAGACCACATTCAAACAACTGCATTTCCGGACCAACGACGATTACCGAACGGGCCGAGTAATCAACACGTTTTCCCAAAAGGTTCTGGCGGAAACGACCTTGCTTTCCTTTCAACGAATCAGAAAGTGATTTTAATGGTCGGTTTGATTCTGTCTTTACTGCAGATGCCTTTCTTGTATTATCAAACAAGGAATCAACAGATTCTTGAAGCATACGCTTCTCATTCCTTAGAATAACTTCCGGTGCCTTAATTTCGACCAATCGCTTAAGACGATTGTTACGAATGATAACCCTTCTATATAGGTCGTTTAAATCAGAAGTTGCAAAGCGACCACCATCTAACGGTACCAACGGACGTAATTCCGGCGGAATAACAGGAACCACCTTCATAATCATCCATTCTGGCTTGTTCTCCCTATTCTGTTGAGATTCACGCAAGGCTTCAACAACCTGGAGTCTTTTCAAGGCTTCCGTCTTACGTTGTTTAGAGGTCTCCGTATTTGCTTTATGTCTTAAATCGTAAGAAAGTTGAAGTAAATCTATTCTTCCCAATAAATCGATCAAACACTCTGCACCCATCTTGGCGATGAACTTATTCGGGTCTGAATCTTCCAAATATTGATTTTCTGGCGGAATTTCCTCAAGAATGTTCAAGTACTCTTCTTCCGTTAGAAAATCCATTTTATTGATTTCCTCGCCTTCTGGGCCCTTTGCAACCCCAGGCTGAATGACCACATACCTCTCGTAATAGATGATCATATCCAATTTCTTGGAAGGCAACCCCAAAAGGTAACCGATTTTGTTGGGTAACGAACGGAAGTACCAAATATGGGCAACGGGCACCACCAAATTGATGTGACCTACCCTATCCCTACGCACTTTCTTTTCAGTTACTTCAACGCCACAACGGTCACAAACGATACCGCGATAGCGAATTCGCTTATACTTACCACAGGCACACTCATAATCCTTAACAGGGCCAAAGATACGTTCACAGAAAAGTCCGTCGCGTTCCGGCTTGTGGGTTCTATAATTAATAGTTTCAGGTTTTAAGACCTCACCTCTTGACTCTGCCAAAATAGCTTCTGGGGAAGCCAAGCCTATTGAAATCTTGTCAAACCTTTTTTGTGGTGTATTATCGTGTATTCTTGCCATAATGTAATGGTGCTCTAAATTATGTTGTGTGTAAAAACTATTCTTCTAACCGAATGTCGAGGCCCAAACCTTTAAGTTCGTGCATCAATACGTTAAAAGATTCTGGTAAACCAGGTTCTGGCATGGTCTCTCCTTTGACGATAGATTCGTAAGTCTTTGCCCTACCAACTACATCATCGGATTTAACCGTCAATATTTCCCTTAAGGTAGCCGATGCGCCATATGCCTCAAGTGCCCAAACTTCCATTTCCCCAAAACGCTGACCACCAAATTGGGCTTTACCACCCAATGGTTGTTGTGTGATCAAGGAGTATGGCCCTATGGATCTTGCATGCATTTTGTCGTCAACCATATGGCCTAATTTCAGCATGTAAATTACACCTACAGTTGCAGGTTGGTCAAAACGCTGTCCTGTGCCACCATCATATAGATAGGTGTGTCCAAATCTTGGAATGTCAGCCTCATCCGTATATGCGTTAATTTGCTCCAGAGTTGCACCATCGAAAATCGGGGTAGCATATTTTTTGCCCAACTTCAGACCTGCCCAACCCAACACGGTTTCATATATCTGACCAATGTTCATACGGGATGGTACCCCGAGTGGGTTTAACACAATATCAACAGGAGTACCGTCCTCTAGGAACGGCATGTCTTCCTGACGTACGATTCTAGAAACAATACCTTTATTTCCGTGACGTCCGGCCATTTTATCACCTACTTTAAGCTTACGCTTTTTCGCAATATAAACCTTGGCCAGTTTCATAATACCTGCAGGTAATTCATCACCGACCGAAATCGTAAACTTATCCCTTCTCAAGTTTCCTTGAAGGTCGTTCAGTTTAATCTTATAGTTGTGCAATAAATCGGTTACAGAAGCATTCGTAGTTTTGTCGGTAGTCCAGCTTCCACCCACAAGGTGAGCAAAATCATCTACAGCATTCAGCATCTTCATGGTATACTTCTTGCCCTTTGGCAATACTTCTTCCCCAAGGTCATTAAGAACGCCCTGAGAAGTTTTTCCGCTGATCAGACTGAATAATTTTTCAACTAAAATGTCCTTTAACTCCTGAAACTTCACTTCATATTCCAGTTCGAGACTGTTGATGGCCTCCTTATCTTCAGAACGCTTACGTTTGTCTTTTATAGAACGTGAGAACAGTTTCTTTTCGATAACCACACCTCGTAAAGATGGTGAGGCTTTCAAGGAAGCATCCTTAACATCACCTGCCTTATCCCCAAAAATTGCACGAAGTAATTTTTCTTCGGGAGTAGGATCCGACTCACCTTTTGGTGTAATCTTACCGATTAGAATATCGCCGGGTTTCACTTCGGCACCGATACGAATCATCCCGTTTTCGTCCAAGTCCTTTGTCGCTTCCTCCGAAACATTAGGGATGTCATGCGTTAATTCCTCAGCACCTAATTTTGTATCCCTCACTTCTAGCGAATACTCATCTACGTGAATGGAGGTAAAGATATCTTCACGAACCACTTTTTCCGAGATTACAATCGCATCCTCAAAGTTGTATCCTTTCCAGGGCATAAAGGCTACGGTAAGGTTTCTACCCAAAGCCAATTCACCTTTTTCGGTAGCATAACCTTCACACAATACCTGTCCCTTCTTAACCTTATCCCCTTTTTTAACAATAGGTTTAAGGTTAATACTTGTTCCTTGGTTCGTCTTTCTAAACTTTACCAAGTTGTAACTTTTAGAATCTTCCTCAAAACTTATCAGACGCTCGGCATCCGTTCTAGTATACTTGATAACAATTTTTTGCGCGTCTACATATTCTACAACACCAGCGCCTTCTGCATTGATCAATACTCTTGAATCAGAGGCTACTTGGCGCTCCAATCCAGTACCAACAATCGGGGATTGTGGCTTTAATAGCGGCACTGCCTGACGCATCATGTTAGATCCCATCAGGGCACGGTTCGCATCATCATGCTCCAAAAACGGAATCAAAGATGCCGAAATTGATGCAATTTGATTAGGGGCCACATCTGTATAATTGATTTCCTTAGGGTCAACCACAGGGAAATCACCTTCTTCCCTAGCAATTACCTTCTCTGAATCTATAGCTCCATTATCCTTAAGTGGGATATTGGCTTGGGCTATTTTCATACCTTCTTCTTCCTCGGCACTTAGGTATCCGAATTCCTTGGTGTTTACTTTCCCATTGTCTACCTTACGATACGGTGTTTCCAAGAAGCCCATTGGGTTCACTTTTGCAAAAACGGCCAAAGATGAAATCAAACCAATGTTCGGACCTTCCGGAGTTTCAATAGGACAAAGTCTTCCGTAGTGTGTGTAGTGAACATCACGCACTTCAAAACCTGCCCTTTCCCTAGAAAGACCTCCTGGTCCTAAGGCCGATAATCTTCTCTTATGGGTAATCTCTGCCAACGGATTGGTTTGATCCATAAACTGAGACAATTGATTGGTACCAAAGAATGAATTAATTACAGAAGAAAGTGTCTTCGCATTAATCAAATCTATAGGGGTAAACACCTCATTATCACGAACGTTCATACGCTCACGAATTGTTCTTGCCATACGGGCAAGACCAACACCAAACTGAGAGGACAACTGCTCCCCTACCGTACGAACACGTCGATTGGACAGGTGATCAATATCATCAATCTCTGCTTTAGAGTTGATTAACTCAATCAAGTATTTGATAATGGTGATGATATCTTCGCGGGTCAAGACCTGCTTGTCCATTCCGATATCCAATTGCAACTTTTTGTTCATTCTGTAACGACCAACCTCACCTAGATTGTAGCGTTGATCAGAAAAGAACAATTTATCAATAATACCTCGGGCTGTTTCTTCATCAGGCGGTTCGGCATTTCGTAATTGACGATAAATATGTTCTACCGCTTCCTTTTCAGAGTTGGTAGGGTCTTTTTGCAAGGTGTTATGGATAATAGCATAGTCGCTCTGTGCATTATTCTCTTTATGCAACAGAATAGTTTTAACATCAGCTTCCATGATCTGGGCAATGTGCTCCTTGTCTAAAACCGTATCACGATCTAATACGATTTCGTTCCGTTCAATGGAGACCACTTCACCGGTATCCTCATCCACAAAATCTTCGTGCCAGGTATTTAAGACACGTGCGGCCAATTTACGGCCCATTACTTTTTTAAGTCCCGCATTGGAAACCTTGACTTCTTCCGAAAGGTCGAAAATCTCAAGAATATCCTTATCTCTTTCATAGCCAATAGCCCTGAAGAGGGTTGTTACGGGTAATTTTTTCTTTCTATCGATATAAGCGTACATAACACCATTGATATCGGTAGCAAATTCAATCCATGAACCTTTAAATGGGATTACCCTAGCTGAATACAGCTTGGTTCCATTGGCATGAAAAGATTGACCAAAGAATACACCAGGAGAACGGTGTAGTTGAGAAACAACAACACGCTCCGCACCATTGATAACGAAAGTACCACTGGGTGTCATATAGGGTATTGTTCCTAAATACACATCCTGTACGATGGTCTCGAAGTCTTCGTGCTCCTCATCGGTACAGTATAACTTCAACCTCGCTTTTAATGGAACGCTATAGGTAAGACCACGTTCGATACATTCTTGTATGGAATATCTAGGCGGATCTATAAAATAATCGAGAAACTCCAATACGAACTGATTCCTAGTGTCCGTAATCGGGAAGTTTTCCATAAAGGTGTTGTACAATCCTTCATTGCCCCTTTCGTCAGATTTGGTTTCAAGTTGAAAAAAATCTTGAAACGACTTAATCTGAATGTCTAAGAAATCCGGATATTCCGGTGTGTTCTTAGCGGATGCAAAATTTATTCTTTCAGTCTGTTTTGTTAACATCTACGGATAAAATTTTGATCGTGAATAGTAGTTGAGTTGTATATACCTTTATATACTGTATAAAATGGTTTAGGTCTAGCCCCGCCAAAAGGCGGGGAAAGACCTAAAACCCCCGAAACTTCGGGGCTATGCCGTTGACCTTATTTAAGCTCAACCTCTGCTCCAGCTTCTTCCAAAGATTTTTTGATACCTTCTGCCTCGTCTTTAGCAACACCTTCCTTAACGGCTTTTGGAGCGCTGTCAACGATATCCTTAGCGTCTTTTAATCCTAAACCAGTCAATTCCTTAACCAATTTAACAACAGCTAATTTAGAACCACCGGCCGCTTTCAAAATTACGTCGAATTCTGTTTGCTCTTCAGCAGCTTCACCACCACCAGCGGCTCCGCCACCAGCAGCAACGGCTACTGCAGCTGCAGCAGGTTCGATACCATACTCATCTTTTAATATATCAGCTAATTCATTAACCTCTTTTACGGTTAAATTAACCAACTGTTCTGCGAAATCTTTTAATTCTGCCATTTTTCTATCGTTTAATAAAATTTTAAAATATAATTGTTGTTTAGTGCGTACTATTTATCTTTCTGATAATGTCTTAATGATGCCTGCTAATTTGCCTCCTCCAGACTTCAATCCAGAAATAACGTTCTTAGCTGGTGATTGCAACAGTCCTATAATCTCGCCAATCATTTCTTCCTTAGATTTGATGCTTACTAGCATATCTAATTGATTGTCACCTATATAAACTGCTTCCTCGATAAACGCGCCTTTCAATAAAGGCTTATCAGACTTTTTACGGAAATTTTTGATCACTTTCGCCGGAGCGTTGGCTATCTCTGAGAACATTAAGGAAGTATTGCCCTTAAGTACCTCTGGAAGTTCACCAAACTCCTTATCAGAAGCTTCCATTGCTTTTTCCAGCAAGGTATTCTTAACCACAGCCAGTTTAATGTCCGCTTTAAAACATGCTCTTCTCAAAGCTGATGTTGTAGAAGCATCCAAGCCAGAGATATCCGCTAAATAAATTGTAGCATTATCTCCTAACTGGGTAGTTAAATCCTGTATTACGTTTGCTTTTTCTTTTCTTGTCATACTAAAAATTTTGAACTACCAGTTCGTTAAACTGTTTTAGGGTCTAATTGAAGACTAGGGCTCATAGTGCTCGACATGAAAATTGATTTCATATAAACACCTTTAGAAGCCGCTGGTTTCAATTTGTTCAATGTATCTAAGAGCTCTTTTGCATTGCCCGCGATTTTATCAGGCGAGAAAGATACTTTCCCAATAGCCGCATGAACAATACCTGTCTTATCTACCTTGAAATCTATTTTACCTGCTTTAACTTCAGATACGGCCTTAGCGATATCCATAGTAACAGTTCCCGTCTTTGGATTTGGCATTAAACCTCTGGGACCTAAAACACGGCCTAAAGGACCTAGTTTACCCATTACGCTTGGCATGGTGATGATAACATCAACATCTGTCCAACCGCCTTTTATTTTATCCAAATATTCTTGTAACCCAACATAATCAGCTCCCGCTTCCTTAGCATCGGCTTCTTTATCAGGCGTAACTAAAGCCAAAACTTTTACATCTTTACCGGTACCATGCGGTAATGTTACCACACCACGTACCATCTGATTGGCTTTTTTGGGATCTACACCCAAACGAACTGCCAAATCAACAGAGGCGTCGAATTTTGCCTTGGTTATCTCTTTTACTAAAGCAGAAGCTTCATCTACCGAATAGAGCTTGTCTTTCTCTATTATAGCGTGTGCCTCTTTTTGCTTCTTTGTTAACTTTGCCATTTAAATTGCTTTATAAGATTTTAAAAAGGTCGTTTTCCGGCTACCTTCATACCCATTGAACGAGCGGTACCTGCAACCATGCTCATAGCCGATTCTACGGTAAACGCGTTAAGGTCTACCATTTTATCTTCAGCTATTGCCTTAACTTGATCCCAGGTCACACTACCTAATTTTACTCGGTTAGGTTCGCCAGATCCTTTTTTAATCTTAGCTGCTTCCATCAATTGAACTGCCGCTGGTGGTGTTTTAATGACAAAATCAAAAGACTTGTCTTTATATACGGTGATAACAACAGGTAAAACTTTACCTGGTTTGTCCTGGGTCCTGGCATTAAATTGCTTACAGAACTCCATGATGTTAACGCCGGCAGCACCTAAGGCGGGTCCAACCGGTGGCGACGGATTCGCTGCACCTCCCCTAACTTGTAGTTTAACTACTTTACCTACTTCTTTAGCCATTGTTTAAATTTAAATTGAAGCTATGTCAAATTGGAAGCAACACAACTTTATTTATGTAACACTTATATTAAACTTTTTCTACCTGCATATAGCTGAGTTCCAATGGGGTCTTTCTTCCGAATATCTTTACCATCACCTCTAGCTTGCGCTTTTCTTCATTGATCTTTTCAACAGTACCATTGAAACCATTAAAAGGACCGTCAATCACTTTTACAGTCTCACCAAAAACGAAAGGTATAGCTATACTGTCAGTATTCACAGCCAATTCGTCTACTTTACCTAACATTCTATTTACCTCAGCTTTCCTCAATGGAACAGGATCCCCTCCTTTGGTTTCTCCTAAAAAGCCAATAACATTGGTAATGGATCTGATGATATGAATCATTTCACCTGCTAGATTGGCCTTCACCATTATATATCCTGGAAAATAGACGCGCTCTTTATTGATTTTCTTTCCGTTCCTTATCTGAACTACTTTCTCAGTAGGCACTAAAACCTCTTCTAAGTAGTCAGCAAAACCGTGACGTTCTACTTCGCTCTCAATGTATCCTTTTATCTTATTCTCTTGGCCACTGACCGCTCGAACCACATACCATTTCTTATCCGCTACTTCTGCCATAATGCTTTAGGTCTAGTTTAAGATGTTGTCAAAATATAAGCGAATCACTTTACCGAGTACTTCATCAACGCCCCATGTCGCAAGGGCGAATAAAATTGAAAAAACGGCCACCACCACCATCAAATTAGACGATTCTTCCCTTGAGGGTAATGAAACGTTATTCCTCATCTCTTCAATCGATTCTTTAATATAGGTCAACATGATATGTCTATTCTTTATTAATATAGTATGTTTCGACTTTGCTCCTAATTGATTCAATTGGGACCCTGCTTGGCATATCCCGAAACCCCGGGATTCGTCTCACAAACCGTACTCTTCAATTCAGCACGGGAGGAGAGGCTCGAACTCCCGACACCTGGTTTTGGAGACCAGTGCTCTACCAACTGAGCTACACCCGTATGTATTTACATCGAAAGGTACCCCGACCTAAAATCGGGACACCTCTGATGAAATATCAATTCTATTCTTAGTCTAAAATCTTGGTGACCTGACCAGCTCCTACAGTTCTACCACCTTCACGGATAGCAAAACGAAGTCCTTCACTTAATGCGATAGGTGAAAGCAATTCAACAGTAATTGTAAGGTTATCACCAGGCATTACCATTTCAACTCCACTTGGCAAGTTGATCGTTCCGGTTACATCGGTAGTTCTCACATAGAACTGTGGACGATAGTTGTTATGGAACGGGGTGTGACGACCACCTTCTTCTTTCTTAAGGATATATACCTCAGCTTCAAATTTAGCATGTGGTTTAACAGAACCTGGCTTACAGATTACCATTCCTCTGCTAATTTGTGCTTTTTCAATACCTCTTAAAAGAATACCTACGTTATCACCAGCTTCTCCTCTATCCAAAATCTTACGGAACATTTCAACACCTGTAATGGTAGAAGCCAATTTCTCAGCGCCCATACCAATGATATCAACAGCGTCTCCCGTGTTTGCAACACCAGTTTCAATACGACCTGTAGCAACTGTACCACGACCCGTAATGGTGAATACATCTTCAACAGGCATTAAGAAATCTTTATCGATATCTCTTTTTGGAAGCTCTATCCATTCATCAACGGCAGTCATCAATTCCATAACGGTATCAACCCATTTTTGCTCTCCGTTCAAAGCACCAAGTGCCGAACCGGCAATAACGGGACCATTGTCACCATCATACTCGTAGAAAGAAAGTAATTCCCTTACTTCCATTTCAACCAATTCCAAAAGTTCCTCATCATCAACCATGTCAACCTTGTTCATAAAGACGACAATTCTAGGAATACCAACCTGGCGTCCTAAAAGGATGTGCTCACGAGTCTGTGGCATAGGACCATCAGTAGCGGCAACAACAAGAATAGCACCATCCATTTGAGCTGCACCGGTAACCATATTCTTCACATAATCGGCGTGACCAGGACAGTCAACGTGTGCGTAGTGACGATTTGCAGTTTGGTATTCAACATGTGATGTGTTGATTGTGATACCTCTTTCTTTTTCTTCAGGAGCGTTGTCGATAGAATCGAAATCTCTCTTTTCAGATAATCCTGCGTTAGCCAATACAGTTGTAATAGCAGCAGTTAAAGTTGTTTTACCGTGATCTACGTGTCCAATAGTACCAATATTTAAGTGCGGTTTGGAACGATCAAAAGTTTCCTTTGCCATGTTTAATGAATTTTAATCTTAGTTTATATTAGTGTGTACAATTAATGCCTTTTTTTGAGCCAACGACGAGATTTGAACTCGTGACCTCTTCCTTACCAAGGAAACGCTCTACCCCTGAGCTACGCCGGCGTAAAGTGCTGAACCTTCTTTCCTCTGGGAAGAAAGAGATTCCTGCCTTCGCAGGAATGACAACATCTGCCATTTTTGAGCGGGAGACCGGGTTCGAACCGGCGACATTCAGCTTGGAAGGCTGACGCTCTACCAACTGAGCTACTCCCGCAATTCAATTTTGAATTCGAAATTTCGAATTCAAAATCTAAAAACGTGGGGAGAGCAGTCCCGAAACTTCGGGAGAACCTGCGAAGATTCTCAAACCGAATATCGTCTGAACCCACCACACTTTTTTTAAAATGTGGGGAGAGCAGGATTCGAACCTGCGAAGACATAGTCAGCAGATTTACAGTCTGCCCTCGTTGGCCGCTTGAGTATCTCCCCAATTTTTTAATTCAATATTATAATGAACTTTGGTCCCAGATTCCCTAACAAAATGTTCCTTCCGAAACTCAATTAATAAGGATTTTCCTTTGCCTTTTTTGAGCCGATGGAGGGACTCGAACCCACGACCTGCTGATTACAAATCAGCTGCTCTAGCCAGCTGAGCTACATCGGCATTTTCACCTTTTTACGCATAAAAAAGTCCGCTATTTCTAACGGACTGCAAATGTAGATATTTATTTGTTTAATCAAAATAATTTATGGGAAATTTTTATCATGTCTGAAGTCTCAGTTTTTCTTTCCTTTTAATAAGCTTTCGCTCTAAGGAATTGCAGGCCGAATCTATGGCCTCCTCAAACGATTTGCATTGCTTCTTTACAATAAATTTATCCCTAGGGACATTCACTTTAATCTCAACTATTTTATTTTCTTTACCGCTCATTTTTTGAACTTTTAAAAACACATCGGAACTTATTACTTTATCATAATAGAGTTCTAGCTTATTTACTCTGTTTTGAAGAAAATCAATCAATTCTCCGTCTGCGTTAAAATTTACGGACTGGGTGTTTACTTTCATAGTTGTTTTCCATTAGGTTAGATGTACGCTGTTTAAGTATCATTCGTTACTCCTTGGATGGGAGGCTGAATGTACTTTTTTCAATTCGGCGATGCTATTATGGGTATATACCTGGGTCGATGCCAAGCTTGAATGCCCTAATAGTTCTTTAACCGAATTTAAATCTGCTCCTTGATTGAGCAAATGGGTCGCAAATGTGTGCCGCAGAATATGAGGGCTCTTTTTAAGCTTAGACGACACCTTACTAAGATACTTATTTATGATTCTATAGACAAGGGTTTCGTATACTTTATGACCCGATTTCAGCAAAAAAACATGTTGTTCGTCGTGTATCTCGACAAGTTGGGCGCGTTCCTGGTAATACGACTTGATGAGTTCGACCGAAGCGGGCAATAAAGGTATTATACGTTCTTTATTACGCTTTCCCAGAACTCGTATGGTCTTGGAATGAAGGTCGATTGCCTGGATATTTAGGTTGATGAGCTCTGCACGTCGCATTCCGGTTGCATAAAGAAGTTCCACTATTAGCTTATCACGCACACCTTCAAAACCTGGGTCAAAGCGAATTTGAGAAAGGAGGTTTTCCATCTCTTGCTCAGAAAAGGGGATTTCAATTTTTTTTGATGTCTTTAAGGCCTTGTGTTTTGCCAAAGGGTTCACCTTAATCTCACCAATACGAAGTAAAAATTTATAATACGCTTTTAAAGAGGCAATTTTCCGATTAATTGAGCGGTTACTTATACCTTTTTCAACAAGGTCAACAATCCAACTTCTAATTAGGCCATAGTCAATGGTATTGATAGAACTAGTCTGGAATTCCGAAATACAAAATACAGTAAACGTCTCAATGTCTCTTTTATAGGCAAGTACCGTATGATCGGAATAATTCTTCTCTAGGGAGAGATAGGAAAGAAAAGATTCTAGGGCCATATGACAAAGTTACTAAAGATTCAATTGTAACGCCCTTGGCTAAAATGCGCCTTAACTTCCATGACAAAGATTCGGGCCTTAATCTTATGCAAAGTAAATTGCATAAAAAATCCCCTTTACCAGGTCTGGTTAAGGGGATTTTTTATTGTTCCGAGAAAAAAATTAGATTTCTTCTCTATCTCTTAAGCCTTGAATGTACTGCGCTTTCTGTATTTGCGCTCTGCGCTCTACGGAAGGTTTTGTAAATGCTTGTCGCTTACGCAACGATCGCATTGTACCTGTTTTATCGAACTTTCGCTTGAAGCGTTTTAAAGCTCTATCTATATTTTCTCCTTCTTTAATTGGTATTATCAACATGGGCTACAACCTCCTTTCTTTAGTGATTAGGGCTGCAAAGATAACAACTTATTTTCAATGACCAATTTATTTAGAAGAATAAAATCCTCTCACAAAAAATTTACTTGGTAGCCGGCTTGTATTCTTTCTTATCGATTACGATTTTCGCAATGATTTCGCGCAATATCTCGGAGGTGCCACCCCCTATTGGGCCAAGCCTGCTATCGCGTAATAAACGCGCCATTGGGTAATCTTCTATATAGCCATACCCCCCTAAAAACTGAAGACATGAATAAGCCACATCGTCGGCCATTTTGGTCGATTTCAATTTAGCTATTGTCGCCTCTTTCACAACATATTCACCTTTGTCTAACTTATAGGCAACCGAATAATTGTATTCCCTACACATCTCCATATCCGCATATAGTTCTGCGATGGCATGACGCAATGCCTGATATTGATTGATAGGCTTACCGAATGTTTCCCGTTCGGACATGTATTGCATGGTATATTCCAGTGCATATTCAGATCTCGCGTGCGCATTGATTCCCATAATCAAGCGTTCTAAAGCAAAATGTTGCATAATATAAGGAAAGCCTTTACCCTCTTCTCCCATTAAATTTGATGCCGGAATGGTAACATTGTCAAAAGCGATTTCCGCAGTATCCGACGCCCGCCAACCAAGCTTGTTCAACTTGCTGGTAGAAACACCTTTGCTAGCACTGTCAACAACAAACATACTAATGCCTTTATTCCCCGCTGCAGGATCTGTCTTGGCGGCTACGACCATATAATCAGCATACACACCATTGGTAATAAAGGTTTTTGAACCGTTAATCACATAGGAATCGCCTTTTTTTACTGCGGTAGTGCGCATACCCGCAACATCGCTACCTCCAAAGGGTTCTGTTACACAAAGGCAGCCTATTTTTTTACCATCTACACTTGGTCTTAAGTACTGTTCTTTAATGTCAGGTCCTGCCTCTTTGTTTAAATGGGTCATTGCCAAGTATGCATGTGCCCAGATTGCAGCGGCGAATCCGCCTGAGTTAATCTTCTGGAGTTCCTCTAAAAGTATAACGGTATAAAAAAGATCAAGACCTAAACCTCCATCTTCCTCAGGTGTGGCCAAACCAAAATAGCCCATCTCCCCGAACTTTTCCCAGATAAAACGCTCAATGGTACCCGTCTCTTCCCATTTTTCAATATGAGGAACTACTTCTTTCTTTAAAAAGTCTTTTAGACTGGCCCTAAATAGTTGATGTTCTTCAGTGAAGTACATGCTTCGCATAGCAGTATTAATTTAGCGACAAATATAAAGTTATTCTATCAATTCTTTCAACCGGAAAACCTTCAATATTTATTAATTCGTCAAAGGAATCAATAGTTCCGTTGTCATTCCTGTAATCCACTATACCTTTTGCAACATTTTTTTGCAGATATATCAATTTTTGAAGTCCTTCTGCGGTAGCTGAATTTATATTGATTTTTTCAATTATAGGTCTTTTAAGCACTTTAAAACGTTTTAAGGTCTTCGCTACTACCTGAGGTTCAAGACCATACACATCATACAATTGTTCCTCCACTAAAAAACCACCCAACCGGTCACGAAATTTTATGATTCTTGCCGATAGTTTTTCGCCAATACCGCTAATTGATCTTAGATCCTCAGCCGTGGCGGAATTTATGTCAGAGACTGCCACTAATCCCTTCGAAGGAGGAGAACTTTTGTGTCCTACTTTAGACCGTTTATTGCTTACCGAATACTGATTACTCTCTTTCTTGGTCCATTCTGGAAATTTAAAATAGGGGGAAATGGCCGTTAACAATGAATCTGAAATTTGGGTGACTTTTTGGAATTCCTTAGGGGAGTTTGCAAACTTATCCTGTTTTCTGAAGGTATGAAGCCTATCAATTTCATCTGTCGACATACCTAAGGCGTATCCTTTATAATCTGTTATAAAGTTAGGATTAAAGGGATACAGTTTAATGGTATCCCCTTCCTGTGATTTTGCCTTTAAAGCAGCTATCTGGGCCTGGGTTTCCGTATCAATGTTCAATAATTCTCTTTTATCAACTGAATAAGAGCTAAAGATGAAATACCCAACTTGAAACAGAACTATAAACAACAACAAAAAGAAAATCCCACTTCGTTCTTGTTTGCTGAACTTGAAGTGGGATTTGAATTTTCTCAAGAGAACTCTATTTTGAGTATACGGTCTTAATGGCAGCTAGATATCTTTTTAATTGGTGCTTAACTTCGGGGAACAGGAAGTACAATCCTATCATGTTTGGGAAGACCATTGCAAAAATCATGGCATCTGAAAACGCCCATATAGAATCCATACTAGCAGCAGCTCCGATAATTACAAATACGCAGAAAAGGAACTTGTATGTTAAATCTGTTTTTTTACCGCGTCCAAATAGGTATTTCCAAGACTGAAGACCATAGTAGGACCACGAAATCATGGTCGAAACTGCAAATAGAACAACTGCTATGGTCAAGAACACGTTAGAATAAGGAATATACTCTGCAAAAGCCCTGGAGGTAATTCCCGCACCCTCGTAAGGCATGCCGTCTATCATTACCGCACCTGTACCATCTCCCCCATACTCGAAAACACCACCGAAATTGAAAATTATTATCACCAAGGCCGTCATGGTACATATTACCACAGTATCAATAAAGGGTTCTAATAGTGCCACCAGACCTTCTGAAGCAGAATATTTGGTTCTTACAGCAGAGTGCGCAATGGATGCAGATCCTGCTCCGGCCTCATTTGAGAAGGCTGCCCGACGGAAACCTACCAAAAGCACCCCGATAACACCACCTACTCCAATAGCCGTTGGGTTGAACGCTTCGGTAACTATCAATGAAATTGCATCATCAACCAAACTAAAGTTTCCAAAAATTATATAGAGGCAAGCCAAGATGTAGAGCACGGCCATAAAAGGAACCACTTTCTCGGTTACAGAAGCTATTCTTTTAATACCTCCAATAATGATAACACCCACCAAAATTGCCAACACCAAACCTATTATAGCTCCTGCACTAGTACTTTCCCAGCCCATTAATTCCTTTACAACAATGGTTGCCTGATTTGACTGGGCAGCATTACCACCCCCAAACGAACCACCGATGCAAAAAACAGCAAAAAAGGCAGCCGCTATTTTCCCAAGGGTTGTAAATCCTCTTTTCTTTAAACCTTTACTTATATAATACATTGGTCCGCCATAAACGGTCCCATCCTCATCCACATCCCGGTATTGTACCCCAAGGGTACATTCAACAAACTTGGTCGACATACCAAGCAATCCGCAAATAATCATCCAAAAGGTTGCTCCTGGTCCTCCCAGGGCTATTGCCAGGGCGACACCTGCAATGTTTCCATTACCGACAGTACCTGAAACGGCCGTCGCCAGCGCCTGAAAATGGCTTACTTCCCCTTCTTCGCTCTCGTCCCTAATTGTATCTGGAATATCACCATCAATTGCCATGTCAGTCTTTTCCAGACCGTGTCCCTCCGGAGATTCAACATCATCATACTTGCCCCGAACCACGTTAATTGCTTTCCAAAAATACCTGATATTAGGAAAGCCAAAATAAAGAGTAAAAAACAAGGCGCTACCTACCAATAATATAAGTACGAAAGGGGTATCAAAAACCTCGAAAAAAATAACCGTATTAAAAAAATCGCTAACGGGAGCAAAAGCTTGATCTATTTTTTGATCTAACCCCACTTCTTCAACAGTCATCTCTTGGGCGAACGTCAAAAATGGTAAAAACAGGGTAAAAATTGCAAGAAGTTTATGCTTCATCATGTTAGTTTTGATTTTGGGTTCGGGTTTGTTAGTCCGACAATATCCTAAAAATTAGTAATACAATCAAATTAATGTTTCAGATTAACTTTAGGCTAAATGAAACATTTCATTCAATTTTCGAATCTGTTCGGGCCTTCCCAATACAATCACCTTGCTTTTAGGTTGCATTTGTAAATCGGCCTCAGGATTGATAATATACTCCCCATCGGGAGCAATATAGCCTATTATGGTACAGCCTGTCTTTCTTCTCAAATCAAGATCCCGGAGCGAATTGCCTTCTACATGACCATCAAAGTCCTCGATGGCCACTTCCTCGAGATTGGTCGTATGCTCACCTTCCACAGACAGTTTGTCCATAAAGGTTATCAAGTCGGGCATTACAACCAATGAGGCCATATGGTCACCTCCAATCTTATCAGGCATAATCACCTTATTCGCCCCGGCCAATTCAAGCTTCTTTTGGGAGGTAACCTGTGATGCTCTGCTGATTATAAAAAGTTTCTTGTTCAATTGTCTTGCAGAAAGAACCACAAAAAGATTTGCAGCATCATCAGGTAAGGTCGCAATCAAATATTGTGCATCTACAATACCAGCTTCTTTTAGCACCTCATCGTCATTAGCATCGCCCTCAACGAAAAGCACCTCTGCTTCATGGCGTTCTATTATTTCCTTATTGCGTTCAATAACTACAAAAGGTTTTTTGTATGCCTTTAAACGCTCAACAGCCTGCATTCCGTTTCTTCCAAAGCCGCATACGATAACATGATCTGACAAGTTTTTGATTTTATTTTTCACTCTTTTATTTTTTAATAATTGCAAGGAGTTCCGGCCTAGAATGTACTCTGATATCACCGAAATGGCAAAACCCAATATAAAGACACTCAATAGAATTAAAAATACGGTAAAAATCTGCGCGTCAGTATCTAAGGGTCGGACTTCCTTGAAGCCTACCGTAGCCATAGTAATCACCGTCATGTACAGTGCCTCGACCCAAGTATATCCCGCGACGATTTTATAACCTATTACGCCAAACAACATAACCCCAAGGAGCAATGCAAATGCCAAGTAGATTTTAGAACGGGAAAGTTTTACCATAGTTATAAATCGAAAACGGAGGTTCTTTTGGTATAGACCAAGTCTTTGATCTTAAGCCAAAAAGCTACAAAAAGATATACGGCAAAGCCAAAACCCAAGGTTACGAAAGTAAGGTAAATGAATGATGTTCGTACTATTCTCGCCCTAATACCCAAGCGTTCCGCAATACGCCGGCACACTTCAAAACCACGTTTTTGAAAGTAATATAATAGCGTGTAGAAAAAGTTCATGCGATAAAATTAAATAAAAAGTCGGCAGTCTGGGTGTATCTTCTAGAGGTTTTTAGTTCATTTCAGTAATATTAATACAGGCAATTACACTAAAAGTCGCACAGTTATAAGTTGACAACTTTCACCTTTTTATGGTATACGTTTTTACCCTCCTATTAATTTGTTCCCTACTGCACACCGTAGGCATTTATTTTTAGTGCAGTATTCATTATAGAGTTGTAGCATCGCCTGACTACCCCTTGCATTTTTAGTCAATACACCATGCTCTTTAAACTTGTTGATAATACTATTCTCCTCTTTTTTGATTGCCTTTATTATCGTCTTTATTTCTAAATTTACTTCTTTTCCGGTATGCTTGGCATAACAAAATTTTAGGGGAAGAACGGTATTAATGACTAGCAAATCAATAAATTTTTTGCTTAGCTTTTTCTTACTTTTCTTCGATACTTTGCCGAAAGTAAAATGATCATCCCAGTAAGGGCTCGCAGAAATGTCAAAAATCAAATGAAGTTGTTCTACACTTTCGGCAGCTATAATCTTATGGAATAAACCCCGATGAATGGCATATAAATTGGCCAATTGCGATAGACGAATGGTTGGGAAATTAGGCGGACGCAGTTTAAAAAATTCTGGTTTTAGCACGGCCTCAATTACTAAATCGTACTTATTTTTTTGATATTTAAATTCCTTTTTTAAATGAATATAGTATTCGTCTATTATGCCATCATCCTCTAACAAATGGCTCATTCCGAATAAAACGCTCTCCAACTGTAGAATATTGGCCTGAAGTTTTCGAAGAGTTGAAAAATTCAACACATTGGCGAGACTTAAAAATGCTTCTGCATTAATCTTCAGCCCGAAGTTTTTCAGCAACAAGGTAAATAACACCTGTTCCCAATCATTTTTAGATTGCTTGAGCAGCTTAAAAACCAAGGTGGATTTCTGCTCCAAACGTTCAAAATAGAGGCGCTCCATCCAATTTTCCAGAGTAAAGGCATCTATTTCAGCAATTTCGTTTTCACAATTAATGAATGTTTTTCTATTCTTATCAAAGAGATTTTGATACCTATTGAGGATATCATCAGAAATGTAATCCTTTAACTGTAAGGTGGGTATTTCAGAATTGTCGCTTCGAAACACTTTACCATCATCCTCCCAGACCACATGTAATATTACATTGTTGTATTTTGAATCCCGTTCGTGGTTGTGAACGTACCAATCAGAAGATTTTAAATGAATTTCTATATTTCCCGCCCAAAGTTGATCTTCCACTTGAACCTTAGCATTAAAAAAATCGGGGCCGGCGAGATGGTTATGACTTCCCACATCTAGAACTTGAATTTTCTCCCCTGTTGAGGCAACCAAATCCCGGAATTGTAATTTCTTATATTTCCATATAAAGTGAAGAAGATCTTCTCTCATTATATTATGCATATACAGTAAATATAGTAAGGAATGACCTTTCTTTGTGTCTATAAGAAACTTATGGTAACTATTACAAGCATATTGCGTTCCTTGTTTATTTCGCTCTTCCCATTTACTGCATTGCTGGTCCTCATTTATACGGGAATATCTTTTTTCGAAAATGATTCTCCATGGGGCATAGCCGGAACTTTTCTAATTGCCATGAGCATCGTGGCATTTTTTTCTGGTCTTTTTATAAAACCGAGAGCAAGAACCGATGCTAATTTAAAACTGTATTCCGTTCTGGTTGCCGCTGGCTTCGTCATTAGTTTGTTAGTGGTACTAGCACCCAAACATTCTAATAAAATCCATTTGTTGCTGAGCTTGTTTCTGGCCGTTGGTTGGATCGTATACTTAAGATGGTATTCCATTTTTCCAAACAGGGAAAATGAAGGTTTGCAAGTCGGAAAGCAATTGGAAACATTTCAATTGGAAGATTTGGAGAAAAAATCAATTTCTTCTGATTTCTTTCTGGGAAACCCTAGTATTTTCCTTTTCTATCGAGGTAATTGGTGCCCGTTATGTATGGCCCAGATAAAAGAAATTGCAGGCTTATACGGCGAACTGGAAAAGTTAGGGGTGAATACGGTTTTAATAAGTCCGCAACCCCACACCCATACTAAAAGCCTAGCCGAGAAATTCAATGTAAACTTCCATTTTTTGGTAGATTACAAAAACAAAGTAGCGGAACAGTTGGGAATATTGGCATCTAACGGAATCCCCTCCGGCTTTCAAGTATTAGGTTACGATAGCGATACCGTAATGCCGACGGTAATCATAACCGATAAAAATGGAAAAATCATTTTTGCAGACCTAACCGATAATTATCGGTTAAGGCCAGAGCCAGAAGTTTTTTTACGGATTATTAGAGAATCGATTACTCCGTAACCTCGCCCTCCCAATCGTTGAAACCGCCAAGTAGATTATAAGTACTTTCAAAACCAACACTATTCATTATGGCACAAGCCTGGCTACTCCTATTGCCACTACGGCAATAAACATAGTAGTTTTTTGACTTATCCAATTTTTCAAGTCCATCAAGAAAACCCTGGCCTAAATAAATATCTATTTGTTTTGCATTGGGAATGTAACCATCGGCCACCTCATCATCCGTTCGAACGTCCAGGATAAATGCGTTGTTGTCCTGGTTTAATTGTTCAACCCATTCCTCCTGCGATAAATCTATCATCAAAAACTGTTTTTACTGTCATTCCCGTGAAGTCGGGAATCTACATATTAATATCTTCTCAAAAATACAATTTCCATACCAAAGCGACGCTATCGATTTTTAACAAAAAAATATAGTAATGTTCATTGTAGAAAACGAAAACGAAGCTACATTTGTATATACAATTGTTGTAGCTACATGAACGTAGAGCAAATCATTAAGACGGAGAAAAAAATTCCACTAAAAAAGAGGACGGTAATTCATTTTATGCTGGTAAACAATATGGTAAATGAGACTATTACGAAAGCCTTAAAACCATTTGGTGTTTCGATACAGCAATTTAATGTGCTTCGCATTTTAAGGGGCCAAAAAGACCAACCCTCAAACCTTTCTACCTTAAACGAAAGAATGGTAACCAAAATGAGTAATACGACCCGCCTGGTTGACAAGTTAATTTTAAAGGACTATGTAAATCGTATTACCTGTCCGACAAACCGGCGTAAAATTGAAATTTCCATTACGGAAAAGGGGAAGGAGGCCCTAAAAAAAATGGATGATGTGATTAACGAGGCCGAGGAAAACATCCTCCAAAATTTCTCTAAAAAAGAGTTGCAGCAGCTTAACGGCCTGCTCGATAAGTTTTAAAACAAGTTCAGAATAAACACGGTTTACTAATTATTTTTTAAATTTTACAATGATGAAAAAAGGAGTTTTAAGTATAGCATTCGCAATGGTTTTTGCGTTTGTAGGAACCGCTACGGAACCTATAGATGGCGAAAAGAAAGAAATAAATACCGAAGCGAGCACGATTACATGGAAAGCGTATAAAGTGACAGGTTCGCATACAGGAACAGTTGACCTACAATCAGGCGCATTGATATTCGACGGCGATAAGCTTTCAGGCGGTGAGTTTGTTGTTGATATGCCTACATTGGTATCAACCGATTTGGAAGGGGAATACAAAGGAAAATTAGAAGGACATTTGAAATCTGATGATTTCTTCGGGGTTGCAACCCATCCAACGGCAAGATTGGTATTTACAGCTGTAAAAGCCTCAGGTAAAAATTCATATGACGTAACCGGGGACCTTACTATAAAGGGTATTACCAAACCTGTTACCTTTGATGTATCTGTCTATGGCAGTAAGGCTACGGCCACTTTAAAGGTTGATAGGGCCAACTATGATGTAAAATACGGTTCAGGTAGTTTCTTTGAGAACTTGGGCGACAAAACCATTTATGACGAATTCGATTTAGTGGTAGACCTAGAATTTTAAGGTCTATAACAATAACCAAACTTAACCTAACAGTTAAGTGGCCCTGCATTTAGTAAAATGCGGGGTTTTTTTGTTTTTATTTGTAACGGTATTGGTGATTTTAAAAATGATTTCTATATTTGATCAATGCAATTAGGAAACACAAATACTTGGTGGTGGAACAACTCTCGACGATTATCGTGAGCTGAGCATCATTGTAGTAAAACTATATAAGGCTTGTCGTCACGACAAGCCTTTTTTAATACAGAGGTTTTACCTTCTTTTCGACGAAGGTCGAAATCCTTTTGAAACTAGAAATAATATTTTGGATGGAAAAGACTTCTACATATACATCATAACCAATAAAAAGCTGGGAACACTTTACATCGGTTATACAAATGATATGAAAGATAGAATTAAAAGGCATAAATCAGGTAATGGAAGTGTATTTGCAAAAAGATATAATCTCGACAAGCTTGTATATTATGAAAAATATAAATTCCCCAATGTTGCAATAAAAAGGGAAAAACAATTGAAGAAATGGAAACGTCAATGGAAAATCAACCTAGTAAATGATTTTAATCCCGATTGGAAAGATTTGACCTATTTCTTTGAATAAAAATTTAGTAGACATTAACCTAATTTCGACCTTCGTCGAAATGAAATTAAAGATTTCATTGCATGAAATACCATTTACAATCATATCACAAGAAGATTCTGGCGGACACCATCACGCCGGTAAGTGTCTATTTAAAAATCAGGGATAGATTTCCGAATAGCATTCTTCTTGAAAGTAGCGATTACCATGCCAACGATAATAGTTTTTCATACATCTGTTGCAACCCGATTGCCTCCATTAAAGTGGAAAATGAAATTGTAATTCAGCAATTTCCAGATGGTTCTTCAGATAAAATCAATATTGATGATCAAACCGATGTGGTACAAATCATCAATGATTTTAGCGAGCGCTTTGAAGGAGCGAAAAGTGATTTCAAGTTCATAGACAATGGACTCTTTGGTTATATGGCCTACGACGCTGTTAGGTATTATGAAGATGTGAAACTTTCTAGAAAAGAGGGTTCGGTTACCATTCCTGATATCTATTATGCGGTGTATCAAAATATTATTGCCATCAATCATTTTAAAAATGAGGCCTATATTTTTGCCAACTGCTTTAATACGAAAAACAATGTTCCTGAAATTGAGCAGCTGCTAAAAGTTAAGAACTTTGCCTCCTATAATTTTTCTTTGGATGGCAATGCTATCTCCAATCTTAAAGATGAAGAATATAAAGAGCATGTAGCCCTTGCAAAAAAACATTGTCAACGAGGAGATGTTTTTCAACTTGTTTTATCCCGTCGGTTTTCACAAGGTTTTAAAGGGGATGAATTTAATGTATACCGGGCGCTACGCTCCATAAATCCGTCGCCATACCTATTTTATTTCGATTATGGGGATTTTAAGATTTTCGGAAGTTCGCCGGAAGCCCAGCTCATTGTTAAAGATGGTACGGCAGAAATTCATCCCATTGCCGGAACATTCAAGCGTACCGGAAATGACGAACAGGATGCCATCCTAGCGAAGCAATTGACCGAAGATGATAAGGAAAATAGTGAGCATGTAATGTTGGTCGACCTCGCCCGGAATGACTTAAGTCGCAACGGAAACATGGTTGAAGTAGCCAACTATAAGGAAGTACAGTTCTTTTCACATGTAATACATCTGGTATCTAAAGTTACGGGGCGAAAGAAAATAGATATCCCAACCATGAAGGTCGTGGCAGATACCTTCCCAGCAGGAACATTAAGTGGTGCTCCAAAACATATGGCGATGCAATTGATCGAGAAATATGAGAAAACAAGTCGGGGCTATTATGGCGGTGCTATTGGTTTTATGGATTTTAAGGGAAATTTCAATCACGCCATTATGATAAGAACATTTCTTAGCAAAAATCATGAGCTCCACTATCAGGCAGGTGCCGGATTAGTTGCGGCTTCAGATGCAAATAACGAATTACAGGAAACCTATAACAAACTTGGCGCTTTAACGAAAGCCTTGGAAATTGCTGAAACTATTTAAGATGAAAAAGATACTTGTTATAGACAACTACGACAGCTTTACTTACAATTTGGTGCACTACCTAGAGGACCTAGATTACGAAGTGCTTGTAAAACGAAATGATCAATTGACCTTGAAGGAAGTAGACCAATTTGATAAGATTGTACTTTCCCCAGGCCCTGGAATTCCCGATGAGGCCGGGCTTTTAAAAGAAATCATCGCCAAATATGCCCCAACCAAAAGTATTTTTGGCGTGTGCTTAGGGCAACAAGCCATTGGCGAGGTTTTCGGAGGTACATTGGTGAATTTAGATGAGGTATACCACGGCATTGCCACCAAAATAAAGGTTGTTAAAGATGATATTTTGTTTGAAGGACTGCCCGAGGAAATTGAAGTAGGACGCTACCATTCGTGGGTGGTAAATCCAGAACTTCCTGAAGTTTTGGAAGCCACCTCTTTTGATGAAAACGGACAAGTAATGTCTTTGCGTCACAAAGAATATGATGTTTGCGCCGTACAGTTTCACCCCGAGTCTGTTTTGACTCCGGATGGAAAAAAGATTTTAGAGAATTGGTTAAACAGATAAGAGATTTGAGACAATAGATTTGAGACAATGAACAATTATAAACAACTTATAGTTTGGCAAAAATCGGTATACCTTGCCGAAATAGTTTATAAATTGACATCAAAATTTCCTAAGGATGAAAAATATGGACTGACCAGTCAAGTTAGACGAAGTTCTGTTTCCATAGCTTCCAATATTGCGGAAGGGGCTGGTAGAAATTCCGAAAAAGAGTTTAGAAATTTTTTGGGAATAGCCAATGGCTCTTTGAACGAATTGAATACACAATTAGAAATAGCAAGAAGATTAAATATTTTGGATAGAGAAGAATTAAAAGAGATAACATCTCTAGGTGATGAAGTACAGAAAATGATATATACCCTCATCAAAAAGCATTCTCAAATCTAAAGTCTAACATCTGATATCTTTTCAACACAATGAAACAAACGCTAAATAAATTAATAAATCACGACATCCTCACAAAGGAAGACGCAAAACAGATTTTGGTGAATATTGCCAAAGGTGATTACAACACCAGCCAAATAGCAGCTTTTCTTACAGTATATATGATGCGCAGCATCACCATTGAAGAATTGGAAGGCTTTCGCGACGCACTTTTAGAACTGTGTTTGGCGGTAGATTTATCCGCCTACAATCCTATAGATTTATGTGGTACGGGTGGTGATGGTAAAGACACTTTTAATATTTCAACCTTGGCTTCTTTTGTAACGGCCGGAGCAGGGGTAAAAGTAACCAAGCATGGTAATTATGGCGTGTCCTCTAAATGTGGAAGTAGCAATGTTATGGAATTTTTAGGAATCAAATTCAGCAATAAGGCAGACTTTTTGGAGAAATCGATTGATCAAGCAGGTATTTGTGTTTTGCATGCTCCCCTATTTCATCCAGCGATGAAAAATGTGGCGCCTATCCGGAGGGAATTGGGTGTAAAAACCTTTTTTAATATGTTAGGGCCTATGGTAAATCCGGCCTTTCCGAAGAACCAAATGGTAGGGGTTTTTAATTTGGAATTGGCAAGAATGTATGGTTATCTATATCAAAATACCGACAAGAACTTTACAGTCCTACATGCCTTTGATGGTTATGACGAAATTTCGTTGACCGGAAATACAAAAACCATTTCCAATACCTCTGAAGGAATGATAAAACCTTCTGATTTTGGATTGAAAGCCATACAGCAATCTGAAATTGTTGGTGGGGATAGTATAGCCACATCGGCCCAAATATTTTTGGACATTTTACAGGGTAAAGGAACCGAAGCCCAAAACAATGTGGTTTGCGCCAATGCAGGAGTGGCAATTGCAACAGCGGAAAATATCGCTATAAAAGATGGATTTGAAAAAGCAAAGGAATCTTTGTTGAATGGCAGCGGCCTAAAAGCGTTGAAAAAATTGCAGGAACTAAGTAGTTGATGGCTTTCCGCTGATGGTTGCTAGATTTTTTTACCATCAACCGACAACGAGAAACGAACAACAATTTCATGAACATATTAGATAAAATAGTTGCGGACAAATACAAGGAAGTCGATTTAAAAAAATCCATTATTCCCACTTCCCAATTAGAACAATCCGTTCTTTTTGTTCGGGAAGGTGCTTCACTGGCTGCCGCCTTGCGAAACAGCAAAACGGGAATCATTGCAGAGCATAAAAGGCGTTCGCCTTCTAAAGGGACCATCAATCAAAATACCAATGTAGGACTGGTAGCAAAGCGATATGAGGGTGCTGGGGTATGTGGAATGAGTGTCCTTACCGACATTAAATACTTCGGGGGGTCTCTGGAAGATCTACTCCTAGCCAGAGCTTCGGTAAAAATGCCGTTACTCCGAAAAGAATTCATTGTTGACGAGTATCAAATACTGGAAGCAAAAGCCAATGGAGCCGATGCAATTTTATTGATTGCCGCCATTTTATCCAAACAAGAAATCAAAAGCTTCTCAGAGCTGGCAAAAAGTCTGGGCTTAGATGTTTTGTTGGAAGTTCACAATGAAGAAGAACTACATAAATCAATTATGCCAAGTCTGGATATGTTAGGCGTAAACAATCGCGATCTAAAAACATTTAAGGTAAGTCTTGAAACAAGTAAAACGCTCTCAAGATCAATACCTGATGAATTTGTCAAAGTTTCAGAAAGCGGAATTAGTTCCATTGAAGCCATTCAAGATTTAAAACAATACGGATACCAAGGATTTCTAATTGGAGAGAACTTTATGAAGACCGACAATCCGGGGGAAAGTGCGGCCCAATTTATTAAAAAACTAAATTAGCGAATGAATTATTATTATACCGATAAAGACACTGTACCAGTCACAAAAAATATGGCCGAACTGAAGCTAAAAGTCTGTGGTATGAATAAAAATACCTCAGAGGTGGCAGCCTTAAAACCTGACTATCTGGGCTTTATTTTTTGGAAACCCTCTAAACGCTATTTTAAGGGTGAGATGCCTTCAATTCCGCATAGTGTGAAGAAGGTCGGTGTTTTTGTAGATGCCAACATGAAACAGGTCGTTGAAAAAGTAAAAAAATATGGCCTCCTTCTGGTACAGCTACACGGAACAGAAAGTCCGGCATTTTGTGATGAGCTAAAAAAGAAAATACCCCAACTGAAGATTATAAAGGTCTTTTCCATCAAAGATGGTTTTGACTTTGGTCAATTAAACCACTTTGATGATGTCTGTGATTTTTATCTGTTCGATACCAAAGGAAAACTCCCAGGCGGTAACGGGTATGTGTTTAATTGGAAAGTACTGGAGAAATACCCTTCAACGAAACCCTATTTTTTAAGCGGTGGCATCGGATTGGATGAAATAGGGTCTATTAAAGAATTTATGAAACGACCCGAGGCGCAATATTGCCATGCCATTGATGTGAACAGTAAATTTGAAAATGCCCCGGGTTTAAAGAATATTGAAAGACTGAAAGGGTTTAAAAAAGCTTTAAGTCAAACTTGAACAGATTCCCTCCCGATTGCTATAGGGATTACGGGAATGAAAATAAAATTATAATGTATCACGTAGACGACAAAGGATATTACGGAGAATTTGGAGGTGCTTTCATTCCTGAAATGTTGTACCCGAATGTAGCGGAGTTGCGCCAAAAGTATATGAAAATCATGTACGAAGCGTCTTTTCAAAAAGAATTTCAGCAACTGCTCAAAGACTATGTTGGCCGTCCTTCACCCCTATATTTTGCCCAACGCCTTTCTAAAAAACACGCTTGCAAAATATACCTGAAACGTGAGGATTTGAATCATACGGGGGCACATAAAGTAAACAATACCATCGGCCAGATTTTGATGGCAAAAAAATTGGGAAAAACACGGATTATTGCCGAAACTGGCGCCGGTCAGCATGGTGTTGCCACTGCAACGGTCTGTGCTTTAATGGGGATCGAATGTGTCGTTTATATGGGTGAAATAGACATTGCCCGCCAGGCGCCCAATGTGGCCCGAATGCAAATGTTGGGAGCAGAAGTTCGCCCTGCGCTCTCCGGAAGCCGGACCCTAAAAGATGCCACCAATGAGGCCATTCGGGATTGGATAAACAATCCGGTGAACACCCATTATATTATCGGGTCGGCCATCGGGCCGCACCCCTACCCTGATATGGTCACGCGATTTCAGTCGATCATATCTGAAGAAATAAAATGGCAATTAAACCAAAAAGAAGGCCGTGAAAATCCTGATTATGTAGTTGCTTGTATTGGTGGGGGAAGCAATGCTGCGGGAACCTATTACCATTTCCTGAACAATGAAGAAGTTGGTATTATTGCTGTAGAAGCAGCAGGAAAAGGAATCGATTCTGGAGAAAGTGCCGCAACCTCAGCGCTGGGTAAAGTAGGTATTATTCATGGTTGTAAAACCATGCTCATGCAAACGGAAGATGGCCAAATAACCGAGCCCTATTCCATATCCGCAGGCTTAGATTACCCTGGTGTTGGCCCTATGCACTCTCATTTGTATAAATCAGGACGGGCAGAATTTTATTCCGCTACCGATGACGAGGCCATGACCGCAGGATTGGAACTTTCGCAATTGGAAGGTATCATCCCAGCCATAGAAACCGGACATGCACTTGCCATTTTCCAACACAAAAAATTCAAACCGGATGATGTGGTTGTAATTAGTTTGTCTGGCCGTGGTGATAAGGACCTCAATACCTACATCGAGTACTTTAAACTTTAACAAAATGTCATACTGAGCGCAGTCGAAGTACTTGCAATTCAGTTTAATCAAATGAAGGTTTAAATTTTTAATACTATGACCAATAGAATTTTAAACAGGCTGAATTCCGAAAAAAAACTCCTCTCCTTATATTTCACGGCAGGTTATCCGAATCTAAACGACACGGTAACCATTATACAGGATTTGGAAAAAAACGGTGTTGACATGATTGAGATCGGTCTGCCTTTTAGCGATCCACTGGCCGATGGCCCCACCATTCAACAAAGCTCGACCACCGCTTTAAAAAACGGAATGCATACCGAATTACTTTTCGAGCAATTGAAGGACATTCGCAAAACCGTTTCCCTCCCCTTGATCATAATGGGCTATTTTAACCCAATGCTACAGTATGGGGTCGAGGCATTTTGTAAAAAATGTAACGAAATTGGAATCGATGGTATTATAATGCCAGATTTGCCTCTAGATGTATATCAGGCCGAGTATAAAAATATCTTTAAAAAATATGGGCTGATAAACATCTTTTTAATCACCCCACAAACCAGCGATGACCGTATTCGTGAAATTGATGCGGCTTCAAATGGGTTTATTTATATGGTAAGCTCGGCAAGCGTTACGGGGTCAAAAGATGGTTTTGGAGATACACAGACCGAGTATTTTGAACGTATTGCGGCCATGAAATTGAAAAACCCCCAAATAGTAGGTTTTGGAATAAAGGATGCGGAGACATTTCAGCAAGCGACCAGATTTGCTAAAGGTGCCATAATTGGATCCGCTTTTATAAAACATTTAAATGAATTTGGTGCGAATGCGACCGCAGACTTCGTTCAAAAAATAAGGTAAAGCCCAAAATATTAGGAGACTGGTCTTTAAGAAAGAGAGTTCCAGAAATTTTGTTATACCGTTAAAGTACATAGGGTTATTTCAAACCGATGATACCAAATGGATATAATGTCTCCATGAAATGTTGCAATTTATCCATTGAACCAAAGCTCCCATAAAATAATAACAATAATGGTTAGGGGCAGGTATATCGTAAAATAGTCCTTATACATCTCGTTTTTTTTAGAATCTTCCGTCTCGCTCATATATTTGTAGTATTTATCCTGTTAATATACTAATTATTGAATAAAATATCAAACAAATTAATCCTACATAAAACAGTCATTTCTTTACAAAGCTCTGTGATTAAAATGATTCCAAAAAAATAGCTTTTTGCTCTTCATCCCTTAGAATGAACTTTTGTCCGAAAAACATTCCTTTTTTAACAAAAAACACCAATTATTTCCGATATTGTCAACGACTATGGGCTGTTAAAAACAATATCCATATTCGGCAAAAAAATAGAGCAAAATCAACACCAAGACTATATGATATAATTTTACGCTACCCATACCTTTTATTCCAACACATTCATAGGTTTTCCCATGGATGAATTCAGATAGCGATTAAATATTTTCCCAATCAGACATTTGATGTTAATACATCAAAACCCCGAATCTGCTTTGGTATTTCAACCTTGCTTATCATAATGATCAAATTTGATAATGATGACCAAGCAATCCTTTATTGCCTTTACCGCAATTATTTTAACCGTAGGATTTGTTGCTTTCCTTACCAGCAATAGCAGCAATCCGAACAGCACCGATTATGAACTCCTAGCAGTCACCGATCACGAAAAGTTAACATCAGGCGGGTTCTCGATTCGGATGAACGAAGGCAATAGCCTTGAAAATACATCTGTTCATTTAGCTACCAAACAAACGAGACTATCGGTAAGCGCACTGCGGAACATGTTGGCCCCTGCGATCAATGCCGCTCCCATCGCAAAATTTTTAAACGGAAACCTACCAACGACAACACCAAACACAAATGTGCCCAACCTTTTATCTCAAACAGGTGCTTTTGCTAATCTGGGAAACTTGACCCCAAATCAGGGCCTTATTCCATATGATATGATTGAGCCATTTTGGTCAGATGGTGCTTCAAAAAGGAGATGGATGGCAATACCCAACGACGGTACGCACGATACTCCTGAAGAACAAATTCAATTCTCGATGGACGATGCCTGGGATTTTCCACGGGGCGCTGTGCTCATCAAACATTTTGAATTAGGAGGAAAGCGCTTGGAAACACGTTTTGAGGTGAAGGGAGATGACGATGTGTACTATTACCTTACCTATAAGTGGAACGATGCCCAAACCGATGCTACCCTCTTAGATGAAGCCGTAGATGAGGATGTGGTTGTAGATGGCGTAACGCAATCATGGCATTATCCCAGTAGAAATGAATGCGCTTCCTGTCACTTCCCTCAAAACGGAAGTGTCTTAGGTCCAAAAACAAGGAATTTGAACAAGGCAATTGTTTATCCTAGTTCAGGCGTTCAAATGAATCAGTTGGTCAACCTTAGCGAGCTTGGCATCCTTGCTGAAAATATCACGAATAGCAATGTAGGCACCTACCCCGCCGTAGCTGCCAAAAATGATTTAAGTGCATCTTTAGAAGATAGGGCGCGCAGTTATATTGATGTAAATTGTGCAAGTTGTCATAATCCGCAAGTGGATAACGTGGCTATGTTCGATGCTCGATATAGCACTCCTTTGGAAAATCAGAATATTATTTATGGGGATGTTATTTATGACGAGGGATTGAATAATCCGAAGGTCATCATACCTCAGGATGTTTCTAATTCGATGATGCATTTTAGGATGAATTCCACCCAAACAGGTATTGAAATGCCACCACTTGCCAAGGATGTTGTTGATACAAAAGGTGTTCAGCTAATAGCGGATTGGATAAACAGCCTTACACCAGCTACTAGCGCACCACCTGTTGCCGTTATTTCGGCATCCCCCGTAAACGGGGTTGCACCCCTAAGTGTAAATTTTGACGCAACGGCCTCTACCGACGCAGATGATGACACCCTAACCTTTAATTGGGATTTTGGCGATGGAACTACAGGACAAGGTTCAACGATTGACCATGTGTACAATAGCCCCGGTTCCTATACAGCCTCTTTAACGGCAAATGACGGTCAGCAATCCGATGAGACAACGGTGGTCATTGTCGTCAACGACAGCGATCCCGGTGGTAATACCGTTTCTTTTACCGATGGCACCAGTCTTATCGGACAAAATAACTTCAGTGGTTTACCAATGGGGGTAATTGATATGAATGGTGATGGTAAAGATGATATTGTACAGTTTAATGCTGCAAGAAACCTGCGTATTCAATATCAGAATAGCGTGGGGCAGACCTTTAGCACCTACTCCTATGGCCAAGTAAGTTCTAGAAACCAATGGAGTACCGCAATTGCCGACTTTGATCAAAATGGGTACAATGATATTTTGTCCGGAGGTGCTTATGACAATTTAAAAATAATTACCAACAACAACGGAAATAATTCGTTCAGTCTCGCTACCCTTCCCAGCTCTAACATTTTTATCCAGGGAAGTAATTTCGTGGATATCAACAATGATGGTTGGGCCGATATTTTTGCCTGCCATGATGATGCAGAATCTAGGGCCTACCAGAACAATCAAAATGGAACCTTCTCGTTCAATGCGAACCTTATCAGTACTGAAACAGATCCCACGAGCGATAACTCCGGTAATTATGCCAGCATGTGGATCGATTATGACAATGATCGTGATTTAGACCTATACATTTCTAAATGTAGGGGTGGTGTGACCAGTAGTAGCGACCCGAGAAGAATAAACATGCTCTGGCAAAATGATGGCAACAATAATTTTACAGAAGTAGCCGCCCAAGCAAATCTTAAAATCGGCGCACAGACATGGCTTTCCGACTTTGGGGATATTGACAATGATGGGGACTTGGATGCCATTGTGATCAATCATGGAACTGGCCCTAACTTAATGCGAAATAACGGCAACGGAACCTTTACTGAAATCACCTCAGGTAGTGGATTGCTACCTACCCTTGAGCCACAGGATTATTATGGTATTCAGGGTTTCTTTAGGGATTTTAATAATGATGGCCATTTAGATTTAATGGTTTCGGGAGACAACCATTATATTTTTTACAATAATGGTGATGGTACATTTCAGAATGCTGCAAATCCGTTTAACTCAAATCAAATACAATCTTTCTCTGTTGGGGATCTAAATCACGATGGTTTCTTGGATATTTATGCCGGATATGCCAATGGGTTGAATTCACCCAGTTCTACAAGAGATCGTATTTGGTTAAATCAAGGAAATTCAAATAACTTCTTGAATATTCAATTAAGGGGAACCCAAAGTAATATTAACGGTATTGGTGCCAGGGTAGAAATTTATGGTGCCTGGGGAATGCAAATTAGGGATGTACGATCAGGTGAAGGATATGGACTTGTCAATTCCTTTACCCAACATTTTGGCATTGGAGTCAATACGTTGGTTGATAAGGTGGTAGTTCGTTGGCCATCGGGAATTGTTGACGAAATATTAAATCCGGCCATAAATCAATTTTTGAATATCGTTGAGGGCGAAGATATTTGCGCTACAACGAATGTAACCCCTGAATATTCCATAAACGGAACGACCGATAGTGGTGCAAATGAAATTACCATAAATGAAGGGGACGAACTTATATTATCACTCGCTCAAGCAGGAAATGGGTATAGAATTACGTTACCAAATGGCTCAATAGTAGAAAATGAGTATACCATAGACAACGTAACCTCATCTGATGCCGGAAGCTATATTTTTACCACCAGCTCGGGCTGTACAGCAACTTTGAACATTGACGTTCAAGATCCCTGCCCGCAAGGAAGTGTAGTGCCCGAGTATACCGTTAACGGAATTACTAATAATGGGGATTCAGAAATTACCATCTACGAAGGAGATGCACTCTCCTTAGGGTTGGTTTCGAGTACCGGGACATTCACTATCACTCTACCAAATGGAACACAGGTTCAAAACGGATGGAGTATTGGTTCCGTAACGGAAGCCAATGAAGGGACCTATACATTTACCACAGAATCAGATTGTACGGCAAGCTTGAATATCGTCATTGAAGACCCATGTCCGGCCGGTAGTGTGGTCCCGGAATATATCATCAACGGAACGACCGATAACGGTACAAACGAAATTACCGTTGATGAAGGGGATGCAATCACATTGGGCCTAGCCTCCAATACTGCTGCCTTTACCATTACACTTCCCAATGGTTCACAAGTACAAAATGGGTATTCCGTTGCTTCCGTTGCGCCTAGCGATCAAGGTCTATATACCTTTACTACGGAATTAGGTTGTTCTGCCACCTTGAACATCATCGTCATTGAGGATCCATGTCCCGTCGGTAGTGTGGTGCCAGAATATACCATCAACGGAACGACCGATAGCGGTACAAATGAAATAACCATTGACGAAGGGGATTCGCTCTCCTTGGGGCTGGTTTCGGGTACAGGTACCTTTACCATAACGCTTCCTGACGGTTCCGAGGTTCAAAACGGATATTCGGTTTCTTCCGTCGCACCAAACAATGAAGGTGTTTATACCTTTACTACGGAATCAGGTTGTACCGCCACCTTGAACATCATCGTCATTGAAGACCCATGTCCCGCTGGTAGTGTGGTGCCAGAATATACCATCAACGGAACGACCGATAGCGGTACAAATGAAATAACCATTGACGAAGGGGATTCGCTCTCCTTGGGGCTGGTTTCGGGTACGGGTAACTTTACCATTACGCTTCCCAATGGTTCCGAGGTTCAAAACGGGTACTCCATTGGTTCGGCCGCCCAGACCGATGAAGGCACCTATTCCTTTACCACAGAACAAAGTTGTACCGCAACCTTGAGCATCATCGTAAACGCCCCGGTATGTCCGGCACAAGGTACGCCATGCGATGATGGCGACCCTAACACCACTAACGATGTGGCAGATGGCAATTGTAACTGTTCGGGCACCCCCGTTGGCTCAGGAACAGAGCTATGTGTAGGTATTTCCTATTGGAGGGACGATGTCGAGGAATATGAACAGGATGGAAACGTATACCACGGGAGTACCGACCTGGAAATGGTCACAGATGAAGGGATACAGACCATAGGTCTTAGGTTCAACGATATTACAGTACCACAGGGGGCGGTCATTCAAGGGGCATCAATTCAATTTACGGCCGATGAGGCAAATATCGGGCCTACCGCTCTGGTATTCCGTGGCGAGGCCGCTGACAATGCCTCCCAGTTTGCAACAACGACCAATAACGTAACGGCCAGAAATACTACAAATGCCTCCATTAGTTGGAACCCACCCGCATGGAATATTGTGGGCGAGGCCGGAACGGACCAAAAAAGCCCCGATCTAAAGACCATCGTCCAAGAAATCGTCAATAGGACCGGGTTCACTCAGGGCAACTCGATCGTATTTATCATATCGGGGAGTGGAAAAAGGGTCGCCGAATCCTTTGAAGGATCCGCCCAAGGTGCGCCCAAGCTTTGTATTACCTATACCAATGGGGCAGATTGCCCGGCAGGCAGTGTGGTTCCCGAATATACCGTAAACGGAACAACGGGTAGCGGCGAAAGCGAAATAACGATCGAGGAAGGGGATACACTTTCATTAGACCTGGCATCCGGTACGTTTACCATAACACTGCCTAACGGTTCTGAGGTTCAAAACGGGTATTCAATTAGTTCGACCGCCCAAGCAGATGAGGGCACCTATACCTTTACGACCGAACAGGGTTGTACCGCAACATTAAGTGTAATCGTAAACGCTGCATGTCCGGCCCAAGGTACGCCCTGCGATGATGGCGACCCCAACACCACAAACGATATGGAAGACGGCGACTGTAACTGCGCCGGGACCCCGGTCGACACGGGAACAGAAATATGTGTGGGCATTTCATATTGGAGGGACGATGTCGAGGAATATTCCCAAAATGGAAACGTATACCACGGGAGTACCGACCTGGAAATGGTTATCGACAATTCCTATATCGGAGGGGTGCAGACCATAGGCCTGCGGTTCAACAATATTGCAGTACCACGAGGGGCGGTCATTCAAAAGGCGTCCATTCAGTTTACCGCCGATGAGACAAATACAGAGGCCACCAGTCTGGTATTCCGAGGTGAGGCCATTGATGATGCGCCCCAGTTCGCAACAACAACCAACAACCTAACGGCCAGAATTGCCACAAATGCCTCCATTAGCTGGAACCCGCCCGCATGGAATACTGAAGGCGAGGCCGGGACCGCACAAAAAAGCCCCGACCTGGCAACAATAGTCCAGGAGATAGTCGATAGACAGGGTTTTGTACCCGGCAATTCCATTGCATTTATCATATCCGGTAGTGGAAAAAGGGTCGCCGAATCTTTTGAGGGATCACCGCAGGGCGCGCCAAGGCTCTGTATTACCTATAGTGGGGGCAACAGCAGCAGTGGCCTTGTCGCAAGGGTCGATCAGGATATTTTGACCGAAACCGTCCGGAGCAACGATGTCGTCCTATACCCCAACCCAACGGCGGGAACCCTATATCTAGATCTCAAGAACTATGAGGAAATCGCCCTATCATGTACGATTTTCAGCTCTTCTCAACAAATGGTATATGAAACCTATTTCGACCAGGATCATATGCGGATAGAAAGATTGGACCTGGACAACCTGGCAGATGGACTATACACCCTGGTGATACGAAGTCGGAACGGAAGCCGGTCGAAAATAATAATCGTGAAAAAATAGGACACAAAAGTCATTTGAACATCTTTAAAAAAGGGCCATTTAAAAATATTTAAATGGCCCTTTTTACTTGAATGTACTTCCATTAAATATCCTTACATTTAAATCTTTAAAAGCAACTAAAATGCATAGGAGAAAAGTCTTTTTTTTATTTACAGTTTTTGCGATTTCAACAATTTTTGCCCAAGACGCCGTCCAGCTAAAGTCAAAAGTTCGCCACAGCATTGATGAGCTGCGCGAATTTGTAGCAATACCCAATGATGCTTTGGAGCATGCAGATATCAACCTGAATTTAACATGGCTAACCAAAAAATTTAATGAGCGGGGTTTCAATTCTTCCATTCTTCCTACCGAAGGAGAGTCACTATTTTTTGCAGCACTCCCTATGGAAGACAATAAACCTACCATTTTATTCTATATGCATTTTGATGGACAATCAGTGGACGCTTCTAAATGGGCACAACCGAATCCGTATAAAGTAGTTTTAAAATCAAAAGAAAGTGATGGTAGCTGGAAGACACAATCCTTTGATGAACTTACCGATGATATTAATTATGACTGGCGTTTGTTCGGACGGTCCACTTCAGATGATAAAGGACCAATTGTTATGTTTCTGAACGCGATAGACCTCTTAAAAGAAAACAATCAAGAAATTCCCTTTAACGTAAAGGTAATTTTAGATAGTGAGGAAGAGAAAAGTAGCAAACCTTTACCCAAAGCGGTTAAGGCGTATCGAGAATTGTTGGAATCCGATTTTCTTATTATCAATGATGGTCCCGTTCATGTCTCTGGAAAACCAACGGTGGTCTATGGCTGTCGTGGTATCACCACCTTGTCCCTAACTACCTTTGGACCAATAAAACCTCAACATAGCGGTCATTATGGCAATTATGCCCCTAATCCAGGTTTTCAATTGGCCAAAGTACTTTCTAGTATGAAAGACGATACCGGTAAGGTTGTTATCAAGGGTTATTATGATGGGATTTCTATGGATGAAAATACCATAAACATATTAAAAAGTGTACCCGAAGATGCCACGATCATCAATGGAAACCTAGCCATAAAAACCCCGGAACAAGTAGGGAGCTTTTATCAAGAAGCTTTACAATATCCATCGCTCAATATTCGAGGGTTGGGTTCTGGATGGATCGGTAAAAAAGCACGTACGATCGTGCCCGCGACGGCAACAGCAGAATTGGACCTTAGACTGGTACCTGAATCAGATGGAAAGCATTTAAAAGAGCTTGTAAAAAATCATATTCAAGAGCAGGGTTTTTTTGTTATTGATAGGGAACCCACCAAAGAAGAACGTATGGCCCATGACAAGATCATGATGGTTAAAGAGGGTTCCGTAACCGACGCTTTCCGTACTGATTTAAATGATGTAAATGGAAACTTTCTAGTTAATACACTAAAAAATACCTTTAACGATGATATTGTTCAAATACGGATTATGGGAGGTACCGTACCTATTTCACCGTTCATTAATGAACTAAAGATTCCGGCGTTTATAGTACCCATGGTAAATCCCGATAATAACCAACATAGTCCTAACGAGAACATTAGAATTGGGCAATTAGCGTATGGTATCCGTGCTTTTTATGGGGTTTTAAGTAATAAAATGGAATAATTTTTTCTGGAGATACTACCTCATATCAAATCGGCATGATTTATGTTATTCCTTCGATACATGCCAAACTTAATCTGATGAAAATAAAAATCTTACTGTTAACGCTGCTATTATGTGGTGCGCTGAATACGGCTTTTGCATCCATCCCAAATAACAAACAAGAGCCCACCATTATAGAACTGCTACAAGATGGTGAAAACTATACTATAGAAATAACCTCGATCGGTTGTTTTAATGGTACACGGCAAACCTTAACGGTATTTAAGGAGGCTGGCATAGTAACGGCTGGCTTTCAAGATAGTTCCAAGGTGTTGAGCGAAAAAGATATTGAAGCACTCATAGCGTTTGAAGTACAACTAAGAGCGCTAAAAATAGGAGGTTGCTCAACTGTAGACACCTATGTACTTCGCTATGGAAACGGGAAATTTAAAACAAGCGACGGTACCTGTAATTGGAATGGCGGAAAAAAACTTCTTCAACTACTCGGTTACGTATAACGATTAAGGCCCTTTGATACTACCATTGGTTTCTAAACGTTTGTATAGTATGCGTGTTTTCTTAAAATATCTTTGCTTTTGCTTTGTTCTCTTGCAATCCTTTAACAGCTTATCTCAGAGTATCGTGGTATTGGATAGCTTGAGCAAAGAAAGCATTCCGTTTGCGACCGTTTCATTTGGCGATGGTCTAGGCATCTTTGCCGATGATAATGGAACCTTCATTTTTTCAAAGAAAAGATATGCCGATGTCGATACCTTGTATATTTCCGCAATGGGTTATGCCGAAAAAGAAGTACTATTCGATACAGACTTGGAACAAGTACTTTTAAGGCCCGAAGTTTCCCAACTTGGAGAAGTAATCGTTTCTGCAGATAAAGAGGGAAAATTCAAATTTAAAAAGCAAAAGGCCCAAACTCATACAGATTTATTTGCCTGTTGGCTTCCTACAGTAGAAAGTGAGGTCGCAGTATTATTTAAGCGGTACCAAAATAATGCTACACAAATTTCAAAACTCTACCTTCCCATAAATGCGGAAAGGGAGTACAAATCAAAAGGCAAGGGCAATTTTGCCACGATATTTAGAATACAGTACTATGAAAATAATGGTGGTCGTCCCGGCGCTGCTATCCCATATGAAGAAACCGTCTTTTCCATTAATGAAAAAGAAGATAAAATTTTTGAACTCGATGTACTTTCAAAATCCGTATTCATTCCTGAAAATGGAATTTTTATAGCGTTGCAGGTTCTGGGTTACGCTAAAAAAGATGGCCGACTGGCGCAGACCAAACAGTACCGTGAGATAAAAACCCCGAGAGGCCTTCAAAAAATATCCACCTCTTTTCGGCCGCTATTACCCTTTGTAAAAGGCATGCCAAATCAAAATACCTTCGTGCGCCGTATTTTCCTTAACAACAAAAAATGGCAGGTTTTTAATAAGAACTACAACAAGAACTCCAAGCTGATCCAATCCGGAAACCGAAATTATGGCATGGGCGCAGCCTTCAAAGTTTGGGAAGATTAAACCAAAAGTGACGAGTAGCATCTTCTAGGTTTTTATTTTTGACAAAGGGAAACCACAACTGTTTTACGGTATCACTTCTAAAAATCACAAACTTATCACGGAAATTTTACCTCGCTGTGATCTTTTTGTTATAAGGTAATCCTTCATTTGTAGAAATAACTAAAAAATCTATGATATGAAGAAATTACACGTACTCGTAAGTTTACTACTTATGGCACTCATTATGGGTTGTACCGATGATGAAACAGCACAATTAGAAACTACTTTACCCGCAACAGGTGCTATTAGCGGAGGGCCATTTGTCTTTTGTGTTGATGGCATACCAGATATGGTAAATGGTATTGCAGTTACCACAGAAAGTACTGTGGGTACGAACAGTACCTGGGTCATTACAGACGTTGATGGTACTATTTTAGGATTACCTCCCACCTTGGAAGCCGTTGAAGGTGTGGACTTTGATGAAGCCGGTCCTGGTGTTTGCTTGATCTGGTACCTTACCTATGAAGATGGGCTTATAGGAGCAGAAGTTGGCGCGAATGCCAACGATTTACAAGGAACCTTTGATCTTTCTAATTCTATTGATGTCACCCGTAATTATACGGAAGCCGGTGAGTTAAATGGCGGACCATACACCTTTGACGTTGATGGTACTCCCGACATGGTAAGCGATATTACTTTAAATAATCCCAATGGCGCTGGCACAAACAGGACCTACTTAATTACAGCTGAAGATGGTACAATATTAGGTTTACCACCTACTTTAGATGCCGTTAAAGAAGTCAATTTTGACGGTGCGGGGGCAGGCGTTTGCTTTATCTGGTACGTGCGCTATGAAGACGGACTAAAAGGCTTAGAAGCAGGCTTGAACGCTAATGATTTAGAAGGTTGTTTTGACCTTTCAACCTCTGTTATGGTTACTAGAAACGGAGCTGCAGTTGCAGGCACACTCAGCGCTAGCGAAGACTTCGTTTTCTGTGTTGATGGTACGCCAGATATGGTTTCAGGTATAAACTTAGACTCCTCTATGGCTCAGGGCGATTCAAGTACTTGGGTTATTACTGATGATTTAGGTAATATCTTAGGCTTACCACCAACTTTAGCGGCTTTAGAAAGCGTTGATTTTGATGGAGCAGGACCCGGTGTTTGCCTTATTTGGTATGCGCGTTATACCGGTGAAATTTCTGGTGCTGAAGTAGGTTCCAACGCCAACGACATTACGGGTAATTTTGCACTATCGAATCCAATTTCTGTTACAAGAAACTATACTGAAGCAGGTGAGTTAATGGGTGGCCCTTATACTTTTACAGTTGACGGTACGCCAGATATGGTAGAGAATATTACTTTAAATAATCCTAATGGTGCTGGTACAAACAGGACCTACTTAATTACTGCTGAAGACGGTACAATCTTAGGCTTACCTCCTACTTTAGATGCGGTAAAAGGAGTTGATTTCGACGCTGCTGGTGAAGGGGTTTGCTTCATTTGGTATGTACGTTACGAAGACGGACTTATGGGCTTGGAACCGGGTATGAACGCTAATGATTTAGACGGTTGTTTTGACCTTTCAACCTCTGTTATGGTTACTAGAAACCAAGGTAGCGCTGCTGCAGCTCCAGGTACGCTTTTAGGTGATGATTTGTATTTTTGTGTTGATGGCACACCTGATTTTGTTTCTGGTATTACTCTAGATGCTTCAAATGCTAGCGGAAGCTCTAGCGGCTGGATCATTACAGAAGTAAACGGAAACATACTAGGATTACCACCAACTTTGGAGGCTGTTGAAGGTGTTGATTTTGATGCTTCTGGTCCTGATGTTTGTAGAATCTATTATGTTACATACAACGATATTCAGGGAAATCAAGTAGGAGCGAATATTGCTGACCTTACTGGTGACTTTGCCTTATCAAATTCAATAAAAGTTACCAGAAGTCTTACGGAAGCTGGTACTATCTCTGCAAACTCGGAGTTCGTTTTTGATGTAGATGGTACTCCAGATTATGTATCGGGAATAACGCTCGATGGTGATGCTTCAGGAAGTTTAAGAACTTGGGTAATTACCGATGATCTTGGTAACATTCTTGGCTTACCTCCTACGCAAGAAGCACTAGAAGGTGTAAACTTCGATGCTGCAGGTCCAGGCACATGCCTTATTTGGTACTTGCGCTACGAAGAAGGTCTCAAGGGCTTAGAAACAGGTTCGAACGCTAATGATTTAGAAGGTTGTTTTGATCTATCGAACTACATACCTGTAGTACGTAACTAAAAGAGAAAACAATATAGTCTCTTAAACAAAAACCGCATCGGAAATATCTGGTGCGGTTTTTTATATTCAAAATTTTAGCACGAAAACCAATGCGATAAAACCGAGTACCTGATAGGTTTGTTGGGTATTTGATTAAAGGGTAGACGACAGTAATTCTTTGGCTTTTTTAATTATAATATGATTTTCGCGATAACTTGTTTTGGACATACCTTCAGATTCTGCGACCATTTCTTCCAGCAAGGACTTGGCCTTTTTTAAATTCGCATTTCTGATATAGAACTTCGCGAACTCTAGTCTTTCCTGATATCTACTGTACGGGGCATCAAATTGAACCAAGTACTCTTCCGCTCTAGTCGCATCCCCTATTTTTTCAAGGGCCAAGGCGTATAAAAAGGCAGATCTTGATTTTTTAAACTTTGGTTTATCGATAATGGTTTCCGCGCATTGAATAGATTCATTAAATCGAGAAGAAAAATAATAGGCTTCCTGCAGTTTTGCGGTAACGTAAAAGTCGTTTTTAAAAGTACCTTGTAAACAGATTTCATATTCCTCGATTGCCCTGTCGAACATTTCGGCCGCTAAGTAGGCATCGGCGAGTGCGGAACGATTTTCGAATGTCTCGGCAAACTTTAATTTCTTTTCCAGGTCCGTAATTTTTTTAGAAGGATTTACAACTAAGGAGATTTCGTCCTGAACTCTTTCAATGTCTCTTTTTTGAAAGACATTCATAAAAAGATAAATAAGCGAACCAATAATAGGCAGGAATATAATTAGTAAAATCCAGTAGTAAGAATATTTATTGGTAATGCAATGGTAGACGCAATAACCTTGTAATGCAAGTATTAGATAAAAGTACATGCCGTAAAATAAGAACAATTTTATACTATACCTTGCTCTGGCCTACGAAAATCGACCAACTAAGGAAAAATACCTATTAACATAATTAAATGCTAGGCCGAATTCCTACTGGCATTAATATTCCCGTAAAGTGAACGTGTCACGATCTTTTCATACTCTTCATTAAACTCCGACTTCTGTCCTATTCGCTGTAATGCGTACTGTTGAATTACAAGCAGCGGCAAAACAATATTTTCTCGAATTTTTATCGACTCCCTTGAAACCGCTTCGTTCTCCATTAGGATTTTTGAATTGGAAACAAGCAAGAGCATTTCTTTTGATAATTGATATTCGTCATGAAGAATATTCCAAAATTCACCGTACGCTTCATTTTCCTTCATATAACCGGTAAGTGCGAAATAACATTTGGTTAGCGACATCATACTATTCGACATCAAAGCATTGAAGAGCGGCACTTCTTTGAACATTTTCTTAAGGTCTTTCAATTTACCGTTATCCTTCATGGTTTTTATAGCCGTTCCGATTCCAAAATACCCAGGTACATTTTGTTTTAATTGGCTCCAGGAACCTACGAATGAAATAGCACGTAAGTCAGAAAGTTCCAATTTTTTCTTGTTACCTCTTTTCCCTGGTCGGCTACCTATATTTGCCTTCGCATAATACTTAAGGGTACTCATATGTTCTAAATAGGGCATAAACTTTTCGTGGTGCTTTAAAGCATCATACTTCTCAAAACTCAGTTCAGAAAGTTCCTCCAATAGCTTTCGCGATGCAGCAGAAATTACATTTTCCTTTCCAAACAGGTTGTTCGAAAGACCTGCGGTGAGTAGTTGTTCGCTATTATGCATGAACTGTTCTTTGGTGCCATAGGTACTGGTAATTGTCTGCCCCTGAATGGTCATCTGAATTTCATGATTTGCAATATCCTTCGTTTGAGCAGCATAAAACCGATGTGTTTTACCCCCGCCTCTTGCCGGTGGGCCTCCCCTACCATCAAAAAATAAGGCCTGTACCTTATTTTTTTTACAGAGTTTCGATAAGCTTTCCTTTGTTTTGAAAATGGACCAATTTGCTTTCACATAACCACCATCTTTCGTGCCGTCTGAAAAACCGAGCATTATCGTATGCTTGTCTTTTCTACGGGAAAGATGTTCCCGATATTCCTTCAAATTGAACAAGGCCTGCATGGTGTGCGAAGACGTTTCCATACCCTTCATCGTCTCAAATAATGGTACAATGTCAAAAGTTATCGCATCGGCTTTCCAACCACACCAACGAAACAGGCCGTAAACGAACAAAACCGAAAAGACATCTTCCGAGTTACTTATGATATAACGATTACAACCTTCTTCACCATTTTTTTCCTGAATACTTTTAAGCTGGCTAATATTCTTTATCGTGTCTTTTACTAGCTCTTCTTTGAAATCTTTCTCAGATAAGCTGAAATTTTTATGCAAGAGCACATCGATTAACTTAGCCTCGCTTAATTCATGAATAGACGCTTTGATAAGCTTCTTCTTTAAAAGAATTGCTTCTACCACTTTTAGGTGAACACTATGGTCTTGGCGAATGTCTAAAGTGGCAAAATGAGTCTTGAATATTTTTACCTTGTCTATAAAGTAATCCAGATCTTTTAAGTAAAGTGAATGGTATTTTTGAATTAAAGTCTCCCTAATTGTTTCTAAAGGTCCTAATAGGGCGCCATATCCCACGTTCTTTTTACTATCGAACATTGCGGCATAAAGATTATTTCTGAGCTGCGATAAAGGTTCTTGCAATGCCTTGAATGTTAGTTTTCGCTGTAAATCCTTTAGGTCATTATAGTAACATTTCATCAGGTTGACACGCAATTCATCTGCAACTTCTTTGGTCATCCCAGCTGTTACAAAAGGATTTCCGTCCCTATCACCTCCCGGCCAAAAGCCAAGCTTCATAATATTGTGATTCTCAAAATCATCATTTTTTATATTCTCCTTTAGATAGGCATATAAATCCCCCACGGCATCATAATAAACGTGTCGAAGAATATAGATGATGTTTTTAGCCTCATCTAAGGGTGTTGGTTTTTTTAAATTAATCAGAGATGTAAGTCCTAATTGTTGTAATGTAACATCTATGCTATCTATTTTATCTTCCAAAATCAGGGAGCGCAGTTCTGCAATAATATCCAGGACCGCTGGTGTATAAAACTGGGTAGGGTGTGCCGTAAGTACCATTCTTGCACTAAAAGTGGACAGCTTATTGGCCACTTGGTCCCAACTCTTACTTTTTTTTACAAGTTGAAAATAGTCCCGGATAGACAATGCGCTACTATGCTCGTGAAGCTTGGGAAAGGCGGCATCTTCCACACTATCGTATAACACCACCTGTCTTTCAACATATTGAATGATCCGAAACATAAAATCGATACGATCCTTTTCAGTATCTAAATTCGCGTAGTTCTCGAAAAAGGATTCTAAAATTTCTTGTGGGTTTAGACCCGAATCCAATCCTTTTTGGCATTGGTCCAAAAGTAAAGGAATGAGCTTGCCAACATTTTCAATATTGTGATAGGGTAAGTTCAAGAACAAGCTATTGTATACCGTGAACTTATTATTGACCGATTTCTTAAATTCTATTAAGCGCTCTGATTGCTGCATGCCTCATTTTAGTTTTTGATGTCAACATCATCATTGGGAATAACCATGATGCCAACGGTAAATATCGATATAATTACCGCATTGACGCAAAGAATAATTTTCAAATCACAAAATACACGGGGTATGAAAGAAAATAAACAACGCTTTGGCGCTGAACATGAGGGATGACATCCATTTTAGAAAAAGCTCTGGTATTGTAACACCCTAAAGTCCAGGGTGTTAAAATTTGGATTTTTATTCTTCAACATTTTGTAGGCATCCATACTACCGACAGCTCTATTTGCCGCTCCCGAAGGTGCTGTCAGAGATACGGTTTTAACCACCCTTTTCTTCCCATTATTTAAACAAAGTTCAAATTCATGAATCCGGGGCACTTGGCCGTCAACAACCTTTAAAGTCAGTTGGTGTTCTTTAAGGTGTTTCCTAAAAAAGTATTCCGGCCCATTTTTGCTATTCCCTCCTGTAAATAATAGCGTTTTAACTTTAGAATACTTGTTCAAATACCCAATCAGATTTCGCAGTTTAACGCTTTGCATCCCCAAATCGGAAGCATCAATCTTTTCCCTTTTTGCACTCGCCACAATATCACATATCCCTATCTTTCTTTCCAGCAAAAAGTTCTTTCGTTGTAGCACTGCCTTGGGCGTATTTTCATAGGCTAGGCCCAGGTTAAATATACGATCGAGAATAGGCCATAACTGACCATCCCTACTGCCATAACAAAAATTGACATCATCTTCCTTAAGTTTTCCTTGTGTAAAGCGAGGGGGTGGCAAAGTACCGACAATCAACTTCGTCGCTTCTGGAAAGAGAAAAGGTTGGTATGGGTGTGTATGAAGAAACATTCTTGCGCCCTGCGTTCAAAAAGGGCATCATATTTAGAGAGTCGAGCAAACTTAGCGCTTTTGTATTTGGAATACAACGCTTGAAATTTATTAGCTGCCAATCTATGATGAACGAACAATGGACTATTTCCAATTTGACATTGTACGTACAAAAGATTAAATTTAAAGCTATCTTAAATCTAAGAAATGGGGAAAGGAGATAAAAAAACCAGGAGAGGGAAAATCACAAATGGTACTTATGGAGTGCGAAGGAGGCGCAAAAATAAGAAAAAGGCTGCCGTCTCGGGTCGGGCCAGTACCAAGGCAAAAAAGTAAACTCTCGGGGAAAGCCCAGGAGGCATTCGTGAACAAAAATTTAAAATTTCGAGGAAAGCCTCGGAGCAACTTGCCTGACGGCAGTCAGGTTCAAATCTCGATTATCGAGTAAAATTTAGTCTGGCTTAAATTCTAACGCTATGTTTCCATCTACATCAAGCTTTAGTTCATAGGTATAAAAACCTGGGCTTAAAGGCGTCTCACCTACAAAATCTATTGGTTGTAAAGTGTAGCTTACTCCGGTAGTATCAATCTGTATAAATGCATAACGATAGGCCGTTTCGTATTCTAAATAGTCTGAATAACTATCTGGGGCAACATTTTCATGAACCTGGGTTACTTCACCTACCTGCACCCTATCATAGGTGAAAGCATTATTATTTTTTACGCGTATGTTCACGGCAGAAATATCATCATCCCTATCGGTACAGGCAATTGAAAAAATCACAAGGGTGGTCAAGGCGAAAAGGTACTTTTTCATGGTATCGTTTTTAAAAAGATGCGATACTAGTAAAACGGTTGCTCCGAAGAAATATTATCGAACGAAAACTGGTTCGTTTGGTTTGGAGGTATGGTTTGGGCTAAATTCATAATCGTCCAAATTAAAACCTTTTACATCGTCCAATGTTTTTGCACCGGAATCAACGATATAACGTACCATTGAACCACGGGCTTTTTTTGCAAAAAAACTGATTACTTTTAATTTGTCTCCCTTCCAATCCTTAAAAATAGGCGTTACAACTGGTACCTTCAGGGTCTTGCTATCGACGGCTCCGAAGTATTCATTACTTGCAAGATTTATAAAGAGTTCATCATCCGCTAGTTCCTCATTCAATTGGGTTGTTACCTTTTTCTTCCAAAAATCATAGAGGTTTTTGGCACGTCCTACTTTTAATTTGGTACCCATTTCCAATCGGTAGGCTTGTATTAAGTCCATTGGTTTTAGTATTCCATAGAGTCCAGAAAGAATACGCAAGGTATCCTGTAAAATTCCCATCTTTTGAGAAGATAGTGTATAGGCATCTAACCCTTGGTATACATCCCCATTAAATGCGTACACCGCAGGGCGCGCATTTTCTTGGGTAAATGGTAATGAGAATTTTTGGTTTCGTTCCCAGTTCAATTGGGCCAAATTTGGTGATATGCCCATAAGAGTGCTCAAGGCCTTCGGTTTTTTCTTAGCCAACACCTTATTCAGCTTGGCCGATTCTTCTAAGAATAGGGGCTGGGTATGGGCTATATTCGGATATTCTTTTTCAAAATCGAGCGACTTCGCGGGTGATACTACAATTTTCATTTTCTAGCTTTTGATAGTGATAAAAATAATACCAATTTTTGGGATGGCCTATTGGTAAGTAGCGTAGTTCCTAATACGGGTATTGATGAAATTTATAAGCCCCCATATTATCGAGATTTTCTATTTGTTTTGATAAAAGCCGTCGGATCAACATAACCAGTTTGATCTTGCGAATAGCCACCACCGATATCCATTCCTATTGAATCACGTATTTCCAAATGCAAGTGGGCGAGATAGGCACCTTTGGCATTTCCTATGGTGGCAATTTGTTGGCCCTTATCAACCCAATCGCCAACTTGAACATTTATCTCCTTACAATGGGCATAAACTGATTCATATTTACTCCCATTTGGTAAATAATGTAGAATTCTAACCACATTACCCCATCCTCCGCCTAAATCTTCGGCAAAAACCACATTGCCAACGCCAATACTATAAATTGGGTCTCCTAAGTCAGTATTTCCTCCAGTTACGGCGTTCCAATCGTCGCCCAAATGATTGTTCTCTCCAAAAGATTGAGCGTTATAATACCCTTTTGCATCCGGCTTCCCAACAGGAAAATCAAATTCATAGGCCATTCGTAAAGAATCCTGGGCTATGATCATGGTCTCCAATTTTTCTTCCTTGTTAGAAAATCTACAACTTACACACAGCATCAAAATGTAAATAAAAAATATCGCACAGGAGAACTGTTTATAATCCGTTTTATATAAAATTTCCTTGATCTTCACTAGTAAAGTCTCTTAGAGAAGTTTACCGACTATGCTTCGAATAATCCCGCCATTTTTCGATACATCTTGCGATATCTTCGGGAATTTCGGAGTCAAATCGCATCCGTTCCCCAGTTGTAGGGTGCATAAAACCCAAGGTCTTTGCATGCAGTGCCTGTCTCGGCAATACCTTAAAAGCATTCTCCACAAACTGTTTGTATTTGGTAAACGTGGTACCTTTTAGGATTTTGTCCCCGCCATATCGTTCGTCATTAAAAAGGGTGTGGCCAATATATTTCATATGCACACGGATCTGATGTGTTCGCCCCGTTTCAAGTTGACACGAGACCAAGGTTATATAACCTAAGCGCTCTAGCACCTTGTAATGCGTCACCGCATCCTTTCCTTCTTCACCCTCGGGGAATACCTGCATCTGCAATCGATTTTTTGGGTGGCGTGCAATATTGCCCTCTATGGTACCTGAATCGTTCTCAACATTGCCCCAAACCAAAGCCAAGTATTCTCGTTCGCTAGTCTTTTTAAAAAACTGTTTCGACAAATGGGTCATCGCTTGTTCTGTTTTGGCGACCACTAAAAGTCCAGAAGTGTCCTTGTCTATGCGATGTACCAGACCAGGACGATCATCGCTGTTTACCGGTAGGTCTTTGCTATGGTGCAACAAGGCATTGATTAATGTTCCAGAGTAATTTCCGTGTCCGGGATGAACAACCATACCCGCAGGTTTGTTAACGACCAACAGCGCTTCATCTTCATAAACAATATTCAAGGGAATATCTTCCGGAACCAATAAAAATTCATGTGGTGGGTGCTCAAAAAGTACTTTTACCTCATCACCGGCCTTGACCTTGTAGTTCTGTTTCACTACCGCCCCGTTCACCCAAATATTTCCGTTCTTGGCAGATTGTTGAATTTTGTTCCGAGTAGCATATTCAATAAAGTTCATTAAGAATTTGTCTACCCGCAGGGGTTCCTGTCCTTTAGAAGCGGTAAATTTATAGTGCTCAAAAAGCTTGTCCTGGTCGGGGCCATGACCTTCGTTGGCTTTCATAATTCAATCTTCAGAGTTGGCCTTGATTTCCGAACGTTGGGTACGGTTACCGTTTCCGCAGACCAATTCAACTTTAGAAGTTTTTGGGATCTTTGAGCCCGGAGAAATATTCTTTCCCTTATATTTTATGTAGTACACCATGTCCTTACCAATTTGGTCAATATAGCTCACACGTTGCACATCAAGACCCACAGCTCGCAGTTTTGATTTAGCATTGCGGGAAGAGTTTTGGATAATATCCGGAATACTAACCTTCTTATAACCAGAAGGATTCACGGTAAAATATATTTTCCTATTTTCCTTTACTTTTTTTCCGGCATTTGGGGTCTGCTCAATTATTGAAAAACGAGGGTAATCAGGGTTATAATTGGCAGAATCGAGCACCTCATAGCGTAGACCAGCTTCCTCAACTGCGGTGCGCATATCGGGTACCGACATTTTTCCAAAATCAGGCACCTCGACAAAATCACCGTGATTGGTAGAACTTTTCAACCATTGTAAGGTCAAGAATACAAGTACAAGCGTCAGAAGTAGCGCAAGCCCTAGCTGAATTAAAAAAGTCTTGCTCTTCAAAAAACTGAAAAAATTTCTCATTGGGTGTAATTGACGATGACAAATATAGGAAACCGGTAGCTTTTTTCTTTACTTTGAAATGCATTATCGATTTATCAATAGCGCACTATGAAGAAAAATATTGCCATTATCATGGGTGGTTATTCCAGCGAGTTTGAAATCTCATTAAAGAGCGGCAATGTCGTTTATGAATATCTAGACAGGGAGAAATACGACAGTTATCGTATCCACATTTTAAAGGACAAATGGGTTTATGTAGATGAGAATAATAATGAATACCCCGTAGACCGGCACAACTTTTCGGTGGTCTTAAATGGAAATACAATTTGCTTTGACTGTGTGTTCAATGCCATTCATGGTACGCCGGGGGAAGATGGCTTAATGCAATCGTATTTCGAATTACTCCAAATCCCACAAACTTCTTGCGGCTATTACCAGGCGGCATTAACTTTTAACAAGCGGGATCTATTGAGCGTTTTGAAGCCCTATGGCATTAAATGTGCGGCCTCTTACTATTTGAACCAGGGTGATGTTGTTGATGAGGATGCCATTATAGAAACGGTAGGCCTGCCGTGTTTTGTTAAAGCCAATAAGGCAGGGAGTAGTTTCGGCATTTCTAAAGTGTATAAAAAGGATGGATTGAAAAAGGCAATTGACAAGGCTTATAAAGAGGATGATGAAATTATTATTGAAGCTTTTTTAGACGGAACGGAAGTTTCAGTGGGAGTCATAAAATATGAGGGGAAAACCAAGGTATTGCCCATTACGGAAATCGTAAGTGAAAACGATTTCTTTGATTATGAGGCCAAATATCAAGGAAAATCGCAGGAAATTACCCCTGCCAGAATAAGTTCTGAAGAAGAAAGGCAAGTAAATGAATTGGCAAAAAAGGCCTATGACATACTAAAAATGAAGGGCTACTCCAGAAGCGAATTTATATTCATGAATGGTGAACCCCATATGTTGGAAATGAACACAACGCCAGGGCTCACTACAGAGAGTATCTTGCCACAGCAGGCCAAAGCGGCTGGGATTGGCTTATCTGAACTTTTTGAAAGTGCTATAATTGAGGCCTTACGATAGAAAGCCTACTTTTGGTAATATCTTGTAAACAAAAAACATACGCATGAAACGCGCCATCTTTCCAGGTTCTTTTGACCCGCTAACGCTCGGGCATTTTGATATCATTAACAGGGGCATTACCCTCTTTGATGAATTGGTAATCGCTATCGGAATCAATGCCGAGAAAAAATATATGTTCAGCCTTGAAGAGCGCCAACAATTCATCATTGATGCATTTAAGAACGAACCTCGGGTAAAGGTAATGACCTATGAAGGCCTCACGGTTGATTTCTGTCAAAAAATCAATGCCAATTTTATTTTGAGAGGGCTTCGCAATCCCGCCGATTTTGAATTTGAAAAAGCCATTGCCCATACCAATAGAAGTTTATCGGAAATAGAAACAGTTTTTCTTTTAACTTCCTCAGGTAAGTCGTTCATCAGTTCTTCCATTGTTCGTGATGTTATAAGACATGGTGGCGATTACACGGGTCTGGTTCCCAAAACCGTCAGGGTGAGCTAAATTATTTTGCGAAGGCAAGCGAAACGTATAGGAATCGGCAGAATTTATTACGGCTAATCTACACAAATAGAACTATCACCACGAGTTTTGTGCAATTCACAACAAAAATATACAATTACTGTATTATCTTATTATTTTAGTAAGAAAATACAACAATGTTAAAAAATATCCAGCAAGAACATATTGGATATCTAATTGATCAACTTCCCCAAGCTACTGCATTTTTCGACAGAAAGCTCAGACTCGTGTATTCATCTCACCAATGGACTTATGATTTTGACTTTGACAAACATTCCGTTTTTGACAAAACAATTCATCAACTGTTCGAAAAGGGAAGAAAGAGCTGGAAAAAGGCCATAAAAGAATGCCTCGAGGGAATCCCGACATCCAATATTATCCAACGTCATTTTGATCAAACGCAGAATGAAAAGTGGTTCGATTGGAATTTTAAGCCTTGGTACAATGAGCAAGAGAACATTATAGGAATCATTATCAATACAACAGATGTTACCGAGCGCCTTGCGGAAGAGCATGAATTTGACAAAGTAAAACTCCTGCTCGCCCAACAATCCGAACTAGCAAACATTGGCACCTGGAATTACTGCGCGGTCAATGATGAACTTACCTGGTGTGCCACCACAAGTAAAATACATGAAGTTCCCGATGATTTTACAGTAATCCCTGACGCGGCAATTAATTTTTACAAACAGGGTCATGACAGAAATACTATTGCACGGGCCTTGGAGACTGCAATGAAGTCTGGTGAACCATGGAGCGAAAAACTACAATTAATCACCGATAAAGGAAACGAAAAGTGGGTAATATCCTCTGGTAAACCTGTGTTTAAAAATGAGAAATTTGTGGGCCTAATAGGCACCTGCCAAGATATAGATCAGCAAATAAAAGAACAGTCCAAATCTATTGAAAAAGAAAAACTGTTGCGCACCTTGATAGACAACTTACCCCAGCACATCTTTATTAAAGATCTGGAATCACGTAAAATATTGGCCAATATGGCCGAAATAAACTTTTGTGGATTCACTGAGGAAGCCGAAATTTTAGGCAAAACCGATTTCGACATTTTCGATGAAGAGCTTGCACAAAAGGCAAGATCGGAAGACTTGCACATCATGAAAACGCTCGAACCGTTAATTGGGAAAGAAGACCTAAATGTGAACATTAACGGAAAGGTAAGCTCAACACTTACTTCTAAAATACCATTGATTGGAGATAACGGGGAAGCATTTGGCCTAGTTGGTATTCGTATGGATATTACGCGTATAAAACAAAAAGAAAAAGAACTAACTGACCTTATAAATGTAACCTCTGAACAAAATAAAAAGCTTATCAATTTTGCCCACATCGTTTCCCATAACCTCCGCTCCCATTCCGCTAACTTTTCCATGCTTTTAGACTTTCTTATAAATGAGGAAAACGGCGATGAACGAGAGAACATTATAACAATGCTTGTCACCGCCTCCGACAATCTTTTGGAAACCCTAGAGAACCTAAATGAGGTGGTGAGTATAAACACCAACACCAGTTTAGAGAAAACACCTATACCACTGCGGGAAGTGGCAATCAAAGTTGGTCAAAATCTTTCTGCCTTTCTTCAAAATAACAACGCACGAATAATCAATCGCATTTCAGATAAGATTATAATACCGGTCATACCGGCCTATTTAGAAAGTATTTTAATGAATTGCATCACCAATGGTATTAAATACAAAGAGCCTAGTAGGGATCCTATTATTGAATTAAGAGCTATGAAAATTAAGGGTTATACCGTGCTATCCATCAGTGATAATGGCATAGGGATTGATCTTGACAAATATGGCGACAAGCTCTTTGGCATGTACAAGACCTTTCACAATAACCCCGATGCTCGGGGCATTGGGTTATACATCACTAAAAATCAAATAGAGGCCATGAATGGTAAAGTCGCGGTAACCAGTGAGGTAGGCCAAGGCACAACATTTAATATTTACTTCAATGAGAACAATTAATTCAATATGTATTATAGATGATGACCCGATAACGGTTTTCGGCATCAAAAAAATATTGAGTAACGTCGTGGTCTGCAAAACTGTAAGCACCTACGAAAATGGCAAGTTGGCCATTGATGACATCAAATTCAATATTGACAAAGCCGGACAAGTGCCCCAGGTAATATTTCTTGATATTAACATGCCAGTGATGGACGGATGGCAGTTCCTAGCGGAATTCATAAAACTACCGCTTGAGCAAAAAGTGCGAATCAATATTATAACCTCTTCCATTGATACGGCAGATAAGGAAAAGTGGGAATTTTATAAGTCCCGTTCCCATCACATCATCACTTTCAATAATAAGCCCATCAAAAAAGATGAAATTGGTCAAATAACCAAGGTGGCTTAAAGAAAAGACGTTTTTTAGTAATTTTGATGCGGTAAACACCTTCTGAGCGTTCTTAAATAAAGACTCATTGGCGTTGCTCCGTAAATCGAAAGACCCATGCGCTATCTGAGTATTCTATTGTTCTTTTTTCTTGTTGCCTGTGAAGAAAAATCTGAGGACCAAGTTTCAGACTTCCAAACACATTTTGAAGATTCAGAGGGTAAGGAAACGGCAACTTATCTTCAAGTAATTGATTTTTATATTCGATTGGCAAAAGAATTTCCCGAAATCAATTTTCAAACCGTTGGCGAAACCGATAGCGGTTACCCGCTTCATATTGCAACCTACAACCCGGATGGGGATTTTAATTTTAAAAAGATAGCTGCGAATAAGACGATCATTCTTATCAATAATGGCATTCACCCAGGGGAAAGCGACGGAATAGACGCAACAATGATGCTATTTCGCGATTTGGCCGCTGGTAAATTGCCAACACCAAAAAACACCGTTTTGGTTTCCATTCCTGTTTACAATATCGGTGGGGCACTAAATCGAAATTCTGCAACCAGAGCGAATCAAAATGGACCCCTGGCCTATGGTTTTAGGGGAAATACCAAAAATTACGACCTCAACCGGGATTTTATAAAGGCTGACACCAAAAATGCCAAGAGTTTTAGTGAGATATTCCATTTGGTGGATCCCGATATTTTTATAGATAACCATGTAAGTAACGGGGCAGATTATCAATATACCCTTACACATTTGCTCACTCAACATGATAAATTAGGGGGCGACCTAGGTGATTATTTTCATACCAATATAATACCTAAGCTTGAAACTGCATTAGCAAATAAGAAATGGAATATTACGCCTTATGTGAACATTTTCAACGCGGTGCCGGAAAGCGGTTTTTCACAATTTATAGATAACCCGCGTTACTCAACGGGCTATGCTGCGCTTTGGAATGTACCCGGTTTAATGGTAGAAACCCATATGCTAAAACCCTATAAACAAAGAGTTGAAGGCACTTATGAATTGATGAAACAAATGTTGGCCATAGCAGAAACCGAAGGGAAAACCCTAAAAAAGCTAAGACAAAAGGCATTTCAATTTTCCAATGACCTGACCCACTACCCCATTCAATGGCAAATAGACTCTACTCGCCACAGTATACTAAACTTCAAAGGTTATGAGGCAGATACCTTGCTAAGTGAAGTAACGGGTATGCCTAGATTAAAATATGACCAGACCAGACCTTTTACCAAAGACGTAACTTATTATAATTATATGGTACCCAAGGACTCCATTCTCATTCCTGAGTACTACGTCATAAAAAAAGGGTATGATGATATTATGGCCTTTATGGAGTTAAACAATATTGATTTTGAAATTTTGGAGAGGGATACCCTTCTTACTGTAGAGGCCTACAAAATAGCAGAATATAAAACGTACAATTCACCCTATGAAGGTCATTATCCTCACTATGATACTCAAGTCACTTCTAAAAAACAGAAACTTCAATTTAATGAGGGAGACTATGTAATTCGGGTAAAGCAAATGGGCCTTCGGTATATTGTAGAAACGTTGGAACCTGAAGCGGTGGACTCTTTCTTTAATTGGAACTTTTTCGATCCCATCTTACAACAAAAAGAGGGCTTCTCGCCCTATGTATTTGAGGATGATGCGGCTCAGATGTTGAAAGAAAATCAAGCGTTGCGAGATTCCTTTCTCATAAAGAAATCGGAAGATCCTAGGTTCGCCGATAACTGGTATGCCCAATTAGATTGGTTGTTCAAACAAAGTAAATACTATGAAAAGGCGCACATGCAATATCCCGTTTATAGGGTTTTAAAGCAATAATAGCCGTCAATGTCCGAACAGTATCTTAATATTCGTATAAGAATTTTGCAGTGCTTTTTCTATTTTTTTCGGACCCTTCCATTTTACCCTTTCTATTCCCTCGTTCTTTTGGCCTTTTAATTGACCCTTGTAGTTGGTTTTCATTGCATACCAATGTACTTCCTTTAATTTGTAAGTACCGTTCCTTTTAAAAACATGATAGGTAGTTTTCAGAAAATTTTCGATTTTTAATCCCTTAACGCCAGTTTCTTCCTCTACTTCGCGAACGGCACAGGCCTCTATGGTCTCGCCCTTGTCCAATTTACCCTTGGGCAGATCCCACTTATCATTTCTGTAGATAAAAAGCACCTTCCCCTTTTTATTGGTCACAACACCTCCAGCCGCAATTACCAAAGGTATCTTCTTGGTGAATTTTTTTAATATTTCTTCATGGTTGGGATGATAGATATAAGCCTCTTTAAGTTTCTTTTTAGAAAGTGCCTCTATCGCTTCTTGAATGGCCGTTCCGTTCAATAAAAAATAATCTCCGTTTGCCGTTTCAGAGAGTTTATTTGTTAAAATCAAAGGGCGTTCATTGACAAAAACTTTATACATTTGCGAAATGATTTTGGACAAGAATACGGCTAAAAAAACAGCAGAACTCCTGCTGCAAATTAATGCAATAAAATTGAAACCGGAAAATCCTTTTACTTGGGCTTCCGGCTGGAAATCACCCATATATTGTGATAATCGGATTATATTGTCATACCCTGAAATCAGAAATTATGTTAGGGAAGAATTGGCCAAACAAGTAGAATCACTCTACGGTAAACCTGATGTTATTGCAGGTGTTGCTACTGGGGCAATAGGTATAGGGGCTTTGGTTGCAGATTACTTGGGATTACCTTTTATTTATGTGAGACCTGAGCCAAAGGCGCACGGACGAAAAAACCAAATAGAAGGTATTCTGGAAGAAAACCAGACAGTAGTCGTAATCGAAGATCTAATAAGTACTGGAAAAAGTAGTCTTAATGCTGTACAAGCACTAAAGGATTCAAGAGCGAATGTTAAGGGTATGTTAGCCATATTTTCGTATGGGTTTGACATTGCAGCCGCAAACTTTAAAACCAAAAGTATAGATTTGCATACCTTAGGAGATTATGAACACCTGATCAAACAAGCCTCTGAAACCGATTATATTAAAGAAACCCAATTAAACACATTGATGGAGTGGCGTGCAAACCCATCTGAATGGAATAATTAATACACAATAGTTATGTACCTAGAAAGCCCAAAAAGTATCGTCGAAAAAAACCCGGAAGCGGTTTTTGAATTCTTGACCGACTTAAAGAATTTTGAACAGCTAATGCCCGAAACAATCTCCAAATTCGAAGTGTTAAACGAGGATAGGTTTTTGTTTCAGCTAAAAGGCATGCCCGAAATCGTTTTGGAACGAAAAGAAGAGACTCCCAATAGTCAAGTAGTCTTAGGTGCTGCTAGCGACAAACTCTCATTTAACCTTACAGCTGATATAACCGAGTTGGAAGAAGACCAAAGTGAGGTAACCCTGAGTTTTACCGGAAAATTCAACGCCATGATGGGTATGATGATAAAAAAGCCGATTACAAATTTTATTAAGACCTTATCCGAAAATCTAAGCGAGATTTAATCAATGAAGTGGTTTAAATTTTCTGCGTTTAAGTGAAAATTAGTTATTTTTTGTCTGTTTGATGGCTTTTTTGAGTTGCATAGCATCGTTACGGAAGGATAAAAAGAGGAAAAACGGACGAAAAAGATCATTTTTTTAGCAAATGGAGAAAGTTTAAACCATTTCAGTATATCATTTTGAGTTCTTTGAGATCGAACTCACTCAAACCCTTTTTATCAAATTCAACCAGTAGCTTTCCAGTATCGGAGATACCACTTATAAACCCTATTTCCTGACGCCCATCGGGCAATAGGAAAGTAGCTGGCTTATCTTTCTTAAAAAGCTTGCTTTCATATTTTTCCCGTAGTGAATCCCAATCAAAATCTGATGCACAGGAGAATTCTTTTTTTAAATCGTTTAGGAGCACTTGCAGTACTTCGTCATGATCAAAAGATTTTCCTAGAAGATATTTCAGGGATGATGCGCTGGGCAGACTAATGAAGTTAGTTTGGTTCACATTCAAACCCACTCCTAGAATAGCATTTTTCACTTGATTCCCTACCAAGGCCGTTTCGATTAAAATACCACAAACTTTATAATTACCTGACAGAATGTCGTTAGGCCATTTTATACTAAGGTCAGGCACTTTAAGGTTTTTCAAAGTCTCAATAATAGCCAGGGACACAATCATATTTAAAGAAAAATGATGCTGGGCATGAAGGGCCTCAAATTTTCTGAACACACTAAAAGTCAGATTTTTACCAGCTTCTGAAACCCAGGTCGACTCTGATTGCCCCCTACCTGACAACTGTTCTTTGGCAAGCACTACGGTATAGTCTTCAATTGCCTTGTTCCGCATAGTTCTTTTCAAATAGGCATTCGTAGAATCTATGGCATCAAGTTTGACTATTTGCATTGGAGTAAGTTAAGAGATCTTTAGCAATGTATTATTGAAAACGTAGCGCTAAAAGAACAAAAAACAATAACTTTGTAGAAATTAAATTTTTTGGATGCAAAAAAAGAAAGCGAGCGCTGATGAGCTGATTGCATTGATATTAGAAGGTATAGAAGAGGTAAAAGGGCAAAATATTAATCTGCTCGATTTACGAAACATCGAAAATACAGTATGTGAATATTTTATCATATGCAATGGAACTTCCAATACACACGTTAAAGCGATAGTAGGATCCGTTCAAAAAACGGTTAGCAAGGCTATCAAAGACAAACCTTGGCATGTAGAAGGTGAAGAAAATGCAGAATGGGTTCTTATGGACTATGTAAATGTGGTAGTTCATGTATTTCAAAAACAAACTAGGGATTTCTACGATATTGAAGGGCTTTGGGGAGACGCAAAGACAACCTTAATAGAAAGTAGCATCAACAAGTCCCTGAAATAACTTCAGGGTAAAAAGAAAATAATGGCAAAAGAAAATAATAACAGTAAAAAACCAAAGTTTAGTTCGTGGTGGATTTATGGACTCATTATCATTTTGATTTTGGGGTTCAACTTCCTCAATAGCGATAACTTTACAAATACTAAGAAAACTACGACTTCCGAACTTCAGGAATACCTGAGAAATGGCGATGTCAAGGAGATATTGATTATTACTAATGCCAGACAGGCAAAAGTTTTCCTAACCGATGAAGCACTTTCTAAAGATGTGCATAAAGAGGTTTCCGTAAAGCCTTTTTCTATCAATTCGGCAAAAGTACCGCAATATCTTGTCAACTATGGTGATCTTCAGAATTTTGAAAATGAAATCAAGACCATAAAGAAGGAAAACAATCTGGATACCATCGTTGATAATGATCAGGAATCTGATTTAATTGGTAATCTACTAGTAACCATTTTGCCCTTTGTGCTTATCATAGGTATTTGGATCTATCTAATGCGCCGGATGTCTGGTGGTGCCGGGGGTGGTGCTGGAGGTCAAATTTTTAACATCGGAAAATCAAAGGCAAAGTTATTTGATGAAAAGACCGATACCCGTACTTCTTTTAAAGATGTTGCCGGTTTGGAAGGTGCAAAAGAAGAAGTTGAAGAAATTGTTGAGTTTCTAAAATTTCCGGATAAATATACCTCCTTAGGTGGAAAAATCCCCAAAGGCGCACTACTAGTAGGCCCTCCGGGAACTGGAAAGACCCTTTTGGCCAAGGCTGTTGCCGGCGAGGCCAAAGTACCCTTTTTCTCCTTGTCAGGTTCAGATTTTGTTGAAATGTTTGTTGGTGTTGGTGCCTCTAGGGTTCGTGACCTGTTCAAACAGGCAAAAGACAAGTCACCGGCTATTATATTTATCGATGAAATTGATGCTATCGGCCGTGCTCGTGGAAAAAACAATTTCACTGGCTCTAATGACGAACGTGAAAATACCCTGAATCAATTGTTGACCGAGATGGATGGCTTCGGGACAAATACCAATGTTATAGTCCTAGCCGCAACAAACCGTGCAGATGTACTCGATAAAGCATTAATGCGGGCAGGAAGGTTCGACAGACAGATTTATGTTGACCTTCCGGATATCAGAGAGCGAAAAGAGATTTTTGAGGTACATTTGAGACCCATCAAAACTTCAGAAACCCTAGACCTTGACTTTCTTGCCAGACAAACTCCTGGTTTCTCTGGTGCTGATATAGCGAACGTCTGTAACGAGGCGGCACTTATTGCGGCTAGAAAAGAAAAAAAAGCCGTAAACAAACAAGATTTTCTTGATGCTGTTGACAGGATTGTAGGTGGGCTTGAGAAAAAAAATAAGATCATTACACCAGGTGAAAAGAAAACAATTGCCTATCATGAGGCTGGTCATGCTACCGTAAGCTGGATGTTGGAACATGCTGCACCATTAGTTAAGGTCACTATCGTCCCAAGAGGTCAATCCCTAGGAGCGGCCTGGTACCTTCCCGAAGAACGTTTGATTGTACGACCAGAGCAAATGAAAGACGAGATGTGCGCTACCCTTGGAGGAAGGGCAGCTGAAAAAGTTATTTTTAATAAGATATCTACCGGGGCATTGAGTGACTTGGAAAAGGTAACCAAACAAGCCCGTGCCATGGTGACCGTTTACGGACTCAATGAAGAAATAGGTAACCTTACCTATTATGATTCATCTGGACAAACGGATTATGGTTTTTCCAAACCCTATTCTGAAGATACGGCCCAAAAAATCGATGAAGAGATTTCTAAATTGATCGAAGAACAATATGCTCGTGCCATCCAGGTTTTGAAAGATAATAAAGATAAGTTAACAGTGTTGGCCGAACGTCTTTTGGAGAAAGAAGTTATCTTCAAGGAAGACCTTGAAAAGATTTTTGGAAAAAGACCATTTGAAGTAGAGGAACCGGTTGAAGAAGAAGTAGTTGTAGAAACCAGTTCGGGTACTGAAGAAATAGACGAAGAAAATAAATAGCAATATTTATCGTTTTTAAATATTAATACGCTTTGGCGTATGCTTTTAAGCTTATATGGGGCTATTAGACAAAATATTCGGAGGTGGTAAAAAAAAGGTTTCTAAAGAGACAGTAGAAACTCGTGGACAGCACATGCCGGACCTTAATATACCGGTGGATGAAAAGTTTACAATTCATTTTAGAAAAAACGGCGGTAAATTCCTTTATTGCGATTCTTTTCAAGAAGTTTCAGAAGCATTGAATAATATTGTTCTAGAAAACAGTTGGGAAGAAATTCCGTTTTTTGCAATGAATCCCCAATTAGAAAAAAAATTCGAAAAAGAACGGATCAGTTTTACTGACAAGTTCAAAGAAAGCGAAGTGTTTTTTACCACCTGTGAGCATCTGATAGCGCAAAATGGTTCAATTTTAGTCTGCTCGAACCAACTGATGGATCGGAAGCTTAACGAACTCCCTAGCAACGTTATCGTTTTTGCAACCACCAGTCAATTAGTAGAGTCTATAGGTGAAGGACTTAAAAAAATAAAGAAAAAATACGGGCACAGTATACCTGCCAATATTACCACATTAAAACACTTTCAAGCCAACGAGGAAAACTCAGATGATTTCCTTACCTATGGCAGCAGTTCCAAAAATTTGTATCTTTTACTTTTGGAAGATTTATAATATGAAGGAAATTTTAAGGCGGGCACTTACCGGTGCGGTATTCATTATTCTTTTACTTTCCGCCATTTTCTTAAATTCAGATGCCTTCGATTTTTTATTGATGATATTCGGCCTTGCCTGTATTTATGAATACAAACGTATGGTTGGTCTTCGCGGTTACTACATTTTTATTGCTTATTTGATTCTTTGGTGGATTTTTATTTACCTGATTCAGGAGAATGACAAAATACCCATAAACGTTTTGATGACCATCACCATAATAGTTGATTTGGCATTGCTCTATTTTCTATTTAGCAAAAACGGAAGGGAATTCAACAACTTTAAAAAATTTGTTGCAGGACTCTTTTATATTGGGGGAGGTTGCATTTTTCTTACCATGATTCCCTATAAAAATAATGAGTTTGCAAAATTTTTGATCATGGGTATTTTCGTGCTCATTTGGGTAAATGACTCTTTTGCATACCTTGTTGGTCGGAGTATCGGTCGTACAAAATTATTCCCTACCGTTTCTCCAAAGAAAACTATTGAAGGGGCAGTTGGCGGTCTGGTTTTCACCCTTGGCGCGGCTTACTTAATAGCACAATACGAACCCATTGCAAGTGTTAGTCAATGGATGACATTGGCAGCCGTTATTGTTGTTACCGGTAACTTGGGCGATTTGGTAGAATCTAAATTAAAAAGGGTAGCCGGTGTAAAGGACAGTGGTGCCCTGCTCCCTGGGCATGGGGGTATGTTAGATCGTTTAGATAGTTTGGTATTCGCAGCTCCGTTCGCGTACCTCACCTTAAATATTTTTAATAATGTTTCATAGAGAAGGACAAAAAATAATTATAATCACTTTTTTCCTTGTGGTTGCGGCAATATTAATTGCACAGTTCTATATGCCAACCCCATGGATTAGATATATCATACAGATTACCACGCTGCTACTACTGATTGGCATATTACAATTTTTTAGAAACCCTAAACGAAAAGTAACTAAGAATTTTGATGAACTCCTTTCTCCAGTAGACGGTAAAGTAGTTGTCATTGAAGAAGTTGAAGAAACCGAATACTTTAACGACAAACGTATCCAGGTATCTATTTTCATGTCGCCAACCAATGTACATGTCACCCGTTATGCGGCCAGCGGTGAGATTAAGTACGTTAAATATCATCCCGGTAAGTATTTGGTGGCCTGGCATCCGAAATCAAGTACTGAAAACGAACGGACATCGGTTGTTATTCGCACGCCCAAGTTTGGGGATGTTCTTTATCGGCAGATTGCAGGAGCCGTGGCCAGGCGAATTGTGAACTATGCAGAGGTAGGTGAGAGTGTTCAACAAGGTGACGACGCAGGTTTTATTAAATTCGGTTCAAGGGTGGATCTTTTCCTACCTTTGAATTGTGGTATAGCAGTTGAATTAAACCAGAAAGTAGTAGGGGCAAAAACTTGTATTGCGGCCGTGCTGCAAAAAAATGAAGAACGAGAAACTATATAAAAAGTTTACCGAAGCGGTACAATTCATTAACGATTATAAGGGGCAACTGCCCCCCGACGTAATGTTAAATCTTTATGCATTCTATAAAATAGCCAACGAAAACAAAGACTACCCCGGCAGTAAAACCCCTTTAATTAATGCCTTTAAGACCAACGCTTTGATCCAAGCCAAAAATTTGAGTCCCAAAGAGGCAATGTCGGCCTATGTTAAATTGGTAAAATCCTTGGACCAAAAGTCCTAACTACTCGTATAGATCGTTCAGATCGGCTTGGCAGAGTTCATAGAAAAGACCGCCCATCTTTTGTGTAACATCCTTAAAAAATCGTTCTCCTTTTTCTTTTGTTGCTTTATGGGGATTACCAACACCTGTATCAACGCTTATTTTAGACCATTGGCGTTCTGCCCATACCCATCCTTCCGAGAAAGCTTTGATCTTATACTTTTTATCCTTCCCATCTCCCCATTTTTCTTTTGGCAATACCAATTCCGGTCTTAAATATTGAATGATGCTTGTCTCCATCTCATCGGCATGATCCCCTTTTTCCTCAAAGTAAGCATACTTGTCCACGACCTCTGTCCATACCGAAAGACTAATGAACATTTCAGGAAATTTAAGCCCCAGTTCACGCACCAGGGGTTTAAAATTATTGCCACCGTGACTATTGAAAATCAATAACTTTTTGATTCCTTGTCTGTTCAAGACCTCAACAATATCGGTCAAAATGGCAAATTGGGTACTTGGGTTGAGATTAACATCTAGATAAATATCACTTTGCCCAGTATTTACACCAAAAGGAATGGTAGGAAGTACAATGACCTTCCCTCCCATTTCCCAAGTAATTCTGGCCGATTCACTGGCAAATGCATCTGCCTCTATGTTATCTGTGGCATAAGGAAGGTGATAATTATGGGCCTCGGTTGCGCCCCACGGCAAAACTGCCAAATCAAATTTAGCATCCTTTAGGGCATCCCAATTGGTCTCTGCAAGTATATAAGGTCTCATAACATATTAAATTAAGCGCCAATCTTCAAATAGCCGTATACGGATTAAATTGCCTTAGCGTTATTATGGGAAACAGATTGCTGTTCTACAAAGGTAAAGTAGACTCCACCCAAAATAGTAATCAAAAAATAAAGCCCGACAATCGTGCTTCCCCAGGGCACATAATTATCCAGGCCGAACCAATTCCCAGTATAAATTATAAATGTCAAACCTAAAATACCGCGTATCGATTCAATCCAGACCGCATAATCGCTTCGGTCCATTAGGGTGGTATATCCATAAATACCAACAAAAATAAGGGCACCATAAAGCATTAGCCCATCGGCCCCGATATTGGAATAATCATAAAACATAAACAAGAGCAACATCAGGGTAATCAAAAGTTGAAAAACGGAATATCCCTTTAAAAAATTACTGGCAGGGGTTTGGTAACGTTCAAAACCATATACATCTTCAATTATCGGAATCGGGTACTTTTCTTTAACGTCGACAGGGCGCCAACCGGTCGGCATAAACCAAATCCTCAATTTATCCCAGTAACTTTTGGTGCGCCAAGCATCTTTGATCAAGCTCCAAACATGCTGAAAGTTGATCAATACCGGGTTCCAGGTTGAAACCGGTTTTAATACGCCATATTGAGGAGGTATATCATCCAGTTCCTCTTGAAACGTGCCAAACATCCTATCCCAAATACTAAGAATCTGCCCCAAGTTCTTATCAATATATTCAGGATTAATGGCGTGATGCACACGATGCTGCGAGGGGGTAATAATTATATATTCCAGCCATCCCATTTTACCAATGTGCTGTGTATGGTACCAAAACTGTGCAAATAAATGTACGGGGGCCAAAATGGCAATTACTTCGAAAGGAACTCCTACAAGGGCGGCCGGTATAAGCATAAGAGGGAAGTAACCAATTAAATTCGAAATAGACTGCCTGAGGGCACAGGCGAGATTAAATTCTTCACTACTATGATGAATAACATGAATATTCCAAAAATAATTTACTTTATGTTTTAATCTATGATTCCAGTACCCCGCAAAATCCATAGCCAAAAAGGCAACCAACCAAACCAACCATGTGGCTCTTATTTCTGTAATTGCCAAATGCTCGACTAGGTAAGGATAGGAAATTAGGATTACGCCCAAACCAAGCGAATCCACTATAATATTGGTAAGACCTGAGCTAAGACTCGAAACACTATCTAAAACTTTATGTTTTTGATTTTTTATAAAATGACCATAAAGAATCTCAACCAATAACAGCACGAAAAAAAACGGAATTGCATATAAAAGTGCTTTGGCGTAAGTTTCCATCTATTATTACTTTTTTGGTTTTTTTTGATTTGCGCCATAATCTCAACCGCCAAATCATTTTTGGTGGGCGGTATTGGGCATGAATAACTTACGGATTCTTTTTGGCAAGCTAATCAGTTAGGGTAATCCACGAAAGATAGGCACTTCGGTAAGACCAAAACAACAAGTCGGGTATTATTCCTGCCGACCGATATTACGTATAAGACCCATTCCCGAAAAGAAGAATATGGCCCCTAAAACACCGTAAACGGACAGTATTTTAAATTCGCCTGTGCCATTCACATATAAAATAGCTGCATAAATTAAACCACCTATACCTAAAAAGGTAAGGACTAAACCGAGTATTTTTTTGATATCCATGTGCTAAAATTACACATTTTTTTGGTTTGGATCATCCCTTGAAATGACCAATCAAGCGGATGTTGAAGAACTTCTCAACTCAGCCCTGACCAAAATAAGAATAATAATCAGTTCTACTACGAAATAGAATAGTCCTAAGGAAGTAAGGGTCGCAAAATTAAAATACACCAATCCGATAGTAAGCATACAATACAGTAGATTACAAATGGCAATAACCTTAAGATAAAGGGCCCAATTTGTCTTTAAAAAATAGTAGCAGCCAAACGAATACAAGGCAAAAAAACAAGGAATTAAGGCGAGAACGAATAAGATACTTTTAGGCATACCGACCCTATTCTCCAAGTGAACCAGAACAACACCAAGAAAGAACGCGGAAACCACCGCCCCGATACCATCGATTAAGAAAAGTTGTTTGGGGTTCATCAACTTCTTTTTTGTTTATGAATCAAAAAACACGCAAACAACTAGGCTTTTTACCCCAAACTAGCCAAGCTCTTCTCTAAAGTTTCAATTTTAGCTTCGGCATCCGCTTGTTTTTTTCGCTCTAAGGCAATCACTTTTTCAGGGGCATTTTGTACAAAGCGCTCATTACCAAGTTTCTTTTCAACAGAAATTAAAAAGCCCTTGGTATAATCTAATTCCGTCTTGATCTTTTCAATTTCGGCACCTATATCTATCGCACCAGCCATAGGAATAAAGTATTCATTGCTTTTTACCCGAAAACTTAAGGCGCCTTCAACCGTCTCATCTACAATGGATATTTCAGAAACATTTGTGAGTTTACGAATAACAACATCCCAGTTGGCCGCAACTTTTTCATTATTTAGAATCGAAACCTCGACAGCCTCTTTCATTGGAATACTCTTTTCCATTCGAATCGTGCGAATACCGGAGATTACTTCTGAAGTAAAATCAAAATCCTTAATCAATTTAGAGTCAATGGAACCTACCGTTGGCCATTTGGCAATAATCAAGGCCTCTTCTGGAGTTCTGTCTTCAATACGATGCCAAACCTCCTCCGTTAAGAAGGGCATAAAAGGATGGACTAGTTTTAGATTCTGCTCCAAGAGGTGAATCACCGCATCAAAACTAGCTTTATCAATAGGCTGCTGATAAGCGGGTTTTATGATTTCGAGGAACCAAGAACTATAATCGTCCCATATCAATTTGTATATCGCCATCAAGGCATCTGAAATACGGTATTTGCTAAAATGGTCCTCAATTTCCAATAGCGTTTCGTTGAATTTAGACTGATACCAGGCGATTCCTAATTTGGACGATTCGGGTTGAGGCAAATCGCTTACTTCCCAACTTTTAATTAATCGCAGACCATTCCATATTTTATTGGCAAAACCTTTTCCTTGTTGGCAGAGGTCCTCATCAAACATTAAATCGTTACCTGCTGCGGAACTCAACAGCAAACCAACACGGACCCCATCGGCACCATACTTTTCAATTAATTTTAAGGCATCTGGAGAATTCCCCAATGACTTTGACATTTTCCGCCGTTGCTTATCGCGCACCAACCCAGTAAAATAAACATTCTCAAAAGGACGTTTGTCCCTAAACTCATAGCCAGCAATTATCATTCGAGCTACCCAGAAAAATATAATATCCGGGCCTGTAACCAAATCATTGGTTGGGTAATAATAACCCACCTCTTTGTTATTTGGTTCCAAAATACCGCCAAATACACTTATCGGCCATAACCAGGAGGAAAACCAAGTGTCTAAAACGTCTTCGTCCTGCCTAAGGTCCTCTATTTTAAGGTCTGGGTTTTGGGATTTGGATTTTGCTGCGGTCAGAGCTTCCTCCTTGCTTTCGGCAACGACAAAGTCATCCTGACCATCACCATAGTAATAGGCTGGTATTTGCTGTCCCCACCAAAGTTGTCGGCTAATATTCCAATCACGGATGTTCTCCATCCAATGCCGATAGGTGTTTTCGAACTTTTTAGGGAAGAATTTGACATCTCCGGTCTTTAAAACACCATTTTTAGCAGGTTTTACCAAATCTTCCATCTTCAAGAACCACTGATCACTTAATCGTGGTTCTATGACCGCTTTGGTACGCTCGGATGTACCTACCTTATTCAAATATTGTTCGGTCTTTATTAAAAAACCGCCTTCTTCCAATTCTTTTGAAATTGCTTTTCGTACTACAAAGCGATCTTGGCCTTGATAATGCAATCCGTACGAATTCAAGGTGGCATCAGCATTAAAGATATCGATAGTCTCTAATTGGTGCTTTTCCCCCAAGGCTTTGTCATTTATGTCATGCGCAGGGGTGACTTTTAGGCAGCCTGTACCAAACTCGATATCTACATATTCATCCTCAATAATCGGTATGGCCCTGTTAGAGATGGGCACAATCGCCCTTTTACCTTTCAAATGACGGTAGCGCTCATCATTTGGATTGATACAAATTGCGGTATCGCCCAAAATGGTCTCCGGTCTAGTTGTGGCTATGGTGACTTTTTCGTCTGAATCTTCTATTTGATAGGACAAATAGTATAAAAGCCCTTGTTTTTCCTCGTAAATAACCTCTTCATCGGAAAGGGTGGTGAGTGCCTCTGGATCCCAGTTTACCATACGATAGCCACGATAAATCAGGCCCTTATTAAATAAATCCACAAAAACCTTGATGACCGACGCATACATATCATCGTCCATCGTGAACCTTGTCCGTTCCCAATCACAGGAACAGCCTAATTTCTTAAGTTGTTCGAGGATTACACCTCCATATTCATCCGTCCAATCCCAGGCGTGCTTCAAGAACTCCTCCCTAGTAAGGTCATTTTTGTTAATGCCCTGTTCTTTTAACTTATTCACGACCTTGGCCTCAGTAGCAATAGAAGCATGATCCATTCCGGGCACCCAACAGGCATTTTTGCCCATTAAGCGAGCCCTCCGGATCAGTACGTCCTGAAGAGTATTATTGAGCATATGACCCATATGTAATACCCCCGTAACATTTGGTGGCGGGATTACAACGGTATAAGGTTCCCGCTCGTCCGGAACGGAATGAAAATAACCGTGTTTCATCCAGTAATCGTACCACTGGGGCTCTACTTTTTGGGAATGATATTTTGAAGGAATTTGCATATTTTGGTACGGTATTTGTCTTATGCTAATCGGTTTCGAAGAAAACCCCGAAACCGTATGTTAAATATTGATAACTATCCTTATTTTTAAAGGATGCTAAATACGAAACAAAAATAAGTAACGTTAAAGGATAACAAAAGGATTTTGAGGTTCATCTCGAAAGATTTACATTTGAAATTCCCTTAAATTAAAACATTATGAAAAAACTAGTACTTGTATTATTTGTTGGAATGTTGGGTTTTACCCTAACAGCCCAGGATAAAGCAGCAAAAATTGAATTTAAATCCGAAACCGTTGATTACGGGGAAATCCTTAAAGGTGCCGATGGAGTACGCGTTTTCGAATTTACGAATACAGGCGATGCCCCTTTGATTATTAGCAAGGTAAGCTCTAGTTGCGGGTGCACGATACCCAAAAAACCAGAAGCACCGGTTCTACCAGGCGAAACGGGTGAGATTCAGGTAAAGTATGATACTAATAGAGTCGGCCCGATTAGAAAGGCTATTACTGTTATCTCGAATGCAGACACGCCAACAATCGTGTTAAAGATAAAAGGAGAGATAAAAGCGGAATCCGGTAAGTAATTACCGATAACAATTAAGAAATAGTAACCCTGACAATGTAAAAGTTGTTAGGGTTTTTCTTTGAACATATTCTTGAGTTCAAAGGTAATCATCATATCGGCATCTGAACGTTCAATAAGCAATCTAACCCTTTTGCCCTCATGTTCATTGAGCATATGCATGATTTCTTGAAGTCTATAACTATGCACCTTTTTGCCGTTTACGGCAAGAATCACATCACCATTCTGTAAACCGGCATCCAATGCAGGACTATCCGCACGTATACCCGAAACCACTATTTCAGGTACTAAGCTGAGCCTGGTATGGCTTTCAAATAACAATTGAACATCCCCAAAAGATCTATTGTTCTGATCTACAGTTTTTCTTCGTCCGTTGGTAATTCGTTCCGAAATGTATCGCAACCCGTTGTGTTGCAATTCAATGCCGCTCATATTATATAGAAATGCCTTATTAAAGTACCCGCTCTTCTTCAAGGTTACCATGCCTTTTTGATAATCAAATACCATATCAAAGCGTTTTAAAATGTCTCCGCCAATACTACCATTTCGGCCGCCCATATTTCCGATACTTTCATAATGAACCATATCGGGGAAGGCGGTCTTGGCATCTTTCAAAAGGAAACTACCAATCTGAATACCTTTGACCATACTACGCTTTCCAAAAACACTTCCGTTTAAACCTTTGCCCAAAAAATCCTCGTAGTGTTTTTTCGGAATCGCAATAGAGTCGCTCTCAAAGAGCCATACGGCATCACTACTGCCCGAATCCACCAAAAGTTTCACTGGTACACTACGATCGTCTTTTAAGAAAACCTGTCCATCTATATAGGCCTTTTTGTTAATGACGTGCAAGGGTAGGGTTTCTTGTTTTTTGCTCCGACCGTATTCAAATTCCTTAGGGCGATAAAAGCGTAAAACCTTCCGGCTATAATTAATATCGACTACAAAATCCTTGAAAAGATCGTATCCTATAATTCCATGAATGGGAATACCCAAATTAGGGGAGAAGTTCTTATCGCGGTCCAGAACCACATATAGGTGTTGATTCGGGTTTCTAATATCCCCCATTTGAAATCGATTATCCTTAGAACTCAGTGCTTTAATTGGCTCTCCTTCTCCTAATCCGTTAATGGTGATTTCTGATACCTTATTGATTTGAAGGGAATCCTGATCGGATAAACTGAACAGAATGGGCTTACTAACCCCGGAATCCAAAATGAACGAAAGTTCAGTGCCATTTACTTTCATTGGGATAACAATGAGATTGTTCACCAATTGAAACCTTACCTTTTCGAAATCCTTATGCTTTGGCAATTCATAACGCTGCGCCATTCCAAAAAAGGGAAGTATACACAGGGTCAAAAAAAAGGCCAATAGTCGCATTTTCCTAAAGATTTTAAAATGAACTTCTCTTAAAGTTAGGCAAAATCATTGAAGAATTTGAAAATTTAACACTATGATCACAAGTAAATTACAAGGTTTGCGGTTGTTTTGTTGGTTATGATTTCCCATTTTTGCCTAAAAGCTACCATAATGCCAAACGTATCCCAGAAAGGGCTATCCATGCCCGAATCCCCTATCAGGAAATTGGTCCCCTTTGCCGAGGCCGCCAAAAAAAAGGGGGCAAAAATAATTCACCTGAACATTGGGCAACCCGATATTAAAACCCCTCAGGTAGCACTTGATGCCGTAAAAAACAATGACATTGATGTTTTGGCCTATAGCCGAACAGAAGGTTCTGAAGAATACCGCCAAAAATTGACGGAATACTATGCCAAAAACCAGATTCAGGTTACTGCTAGCGATATTATCGTAACCACAGGTGGTTCAGAGGCCTTAAACTTTGTGATGGGCAGCATTGCCGATGCGGAGGATGAAATTATAATTCCAGAACCATTTTATGCAAATTATAACGGTTTTGCCACTGCCGGAGGGGTAAAGGTGGTTCCCGTAGTGTCGGACATCAATAATAATTTTGCCCTTCCCCCGATAACCGATTTTGAAAAACTGATCAGCCGAAAGACCAAGGCGATATTAATCTGTAATCCGGGCAACCCCACGGGCTATTTGTATAGTAGGGAGGAGATTCAAAAATTGGCAGAAATCGTAAAAAGACATGATCTTTTTTTGGTAGCCGACGAAGTATATCGGGAATTTACATACGATGGCAAGGAACATTATTCGGTCTTGCAGGAAGAGGGACTGGAAGAACATGCCATTGTGGTCGATTCCGTCTCCAAAAGATATAGTATGTGTGGTGCGCGTATCGGTTGTTTGGTTACGAAAAACAAAGAGGTAGTTGCTACGGCGATGAAGTTTGCTCAGGCACGCTTATCACCACCCACCTATGCCCAAATTGCCAGCGAGGCGGCCCTGGAAACCCCTAATAGCTATTTTGAGGACGTAAAAAAAGAATATGTGGGGCGTAGAAATCTATTGATTTCAGAGCTTGAACAAATTGAAGGGGTCCGGGTTGCCAAGCCCCAAGGTGCCTTTTATTGCATTGCCGAACTGCCCATAAAAAATGCCGATGATTTCGCCCAGTGGTTGTTGGAAGATTTTAGGGTGAACAATGAAACCGTAATGGTTGCTCCGGCAGCAGGGTTCTACGCAACGCCAGGCTATGGTAAAAACCAAGTTAGGATAGCCTATGTACTGGATAAGGAAAGTTTGAAAAGAGCTGTTTTTATACTAAAAGAGGCCTTAAAAAGTTATATAGGTTGATGGAAGTCTTATACAATCAGCCTCTAAAAAAATACAACACTTTCGGCATTGATGTCAAAGCCAAACACTTCTGTGAAATCAATTCTGTCGCAGATTTAAAAATGGCCTTTTCCCTAGATGCCTATCCCAAGAAATTCATCCTTAGTGGCGGTAGCAATATGTTATTGATCAGTGATATAGATGCCTTGGTCTTACATATTAATATAAAGGGCATCAAGGTTGTTTCTGAAAATCAAAACCATGTTGTCATTAAGGTAATGGCAGGTGAAAACTGGCATGAAATGGTTCTTTGGACGTTGGAGCAGGATTATGGTGGACTAGAAAATATGTCGCTCATTCCTGGGTACACCGGCACCGCTCCTATCCAAAATATAGGTGCCTATGGCACAGAATTAAAAGACACCTTCGTCAGTTGCGAGGCAATGGATATTTCCTCGCTTGAACTAAAAACGTTCTCAAAGGAAGATTGCCAATTTGGATATCGCGATTCATTTTTTAAGAATGAGGGAAAAGGGAAGTTTATAATTGTTTCCGTAAATTTTAAACTCAGAAAGAAGAACCATAAATTAAATACTTCCTATGGGGCCATCGAGCTTGAATTAGCCAAGAACCAAATTAAAGACCCTACCATAAAAGATGTCTCCAATGCTGTAATCGCCATCCGGCGGAGCAAATTGCCGGACCCTAAGGTCTTGGGCAATAGCGGCAGTTTTTTTAAGAACCCGGTAATTGGAAAGTCTGAATTTGAACGTTTTGAAGCGAACCATCCTGAAGCCCCATTTTATAAAGTTTCTGAAACCGAATTCAAAATCCCCGCAGGATGGCTTATTGAACAATGCGGTTATAAAGGCAAGCGCTATGGAGATGCGGGAGTACACAAGAAACAGGCCTTGGTACTAGTAAACTACGACAATGCAACGGGTAAGGAAATATTGGACCTCGCCCATCGTATAATGGCATCGGTTAAAGAAAAGTTCGATATCGCTATTTTCCCGGAGGTGAATGTAATTGGTTAAACATAAGCCCCGGTTTTCGCACCTCAAAAAATATCCCGACAAGGCCGCTACTTTTTAGGGTTGTCAAAACAAAATAACCCCCGAGTGAAAAATTCACTCGGGGGTTATACCAAACCAAACTAACCAAAAATTAAATGTACGATTACCAGTCGCGCATTTAGTAATTAAAATTTCGTGAAGACGCCATTTTACAATCAATTTTATAAATTAGCGTTTCACTATATACCTATATACGGTTGAGAGGCCAATATTGGATTCCCCAATAGCGAATTTTTTTTAACCGTACACCTTATGAGCGCACTTCTCGAGAAGCATATTGTAGAATTATTGCAAGAGCGCAATGAAAAGGCCATTTCCCTTTTGTACGAGCATTATGGCGATACTCTATACGGGGTGGCCAACAAGGTTGTTCGCAACGAGGAATTGGCGCAAGATGTGCTACAAGAAAGTTTCGTAAAAATCTGGAAAAAATCCGATTCATATGATCCCACAAAGGCTAAATTGTTTACTTGGCTTTTTAGGATAACCAGAAACACGGCTATCGACAAATTACGCAGTAGGAATACAAAATCCGATAAGGAAATCCAAATAGATGTTTCAGACGTATATAATCTAGGTGTTGATAGCATCAAACCGGAGCTCATGGATGTTCGTGAGAACCTGGATAAGATCGAAAATAAGTACCAAATAGTGCTTGAAGCCCTTTTTTTTCAGGGCATGACCCAACAAGAAGCCAGCGATGAGCTGAACATACCGTTGGGAACGATTAAATCTAGGCTTAAAATAGGACTTCGGGAGTTAAAGAAGATTTATGGGTCTTCTATGCTATGGATACTTATGATCAACCTAGTACAAATCTAAATCAGAGGTAAGCCGTCGAAAAAGCCCATATGCTTGAGCCCCCCTGAACAAATGACCTAAAGATGAAAGATAAAATAAAGATTTTCTTGGATTCCGATCTGCTTGAAAAATACCTTCTCGGTAACACCAATGAGCAGGAGAACCTTCAAGTAGAGCGATATATCGCCATGTACCCGGAAGTTCGTGAAACTTATAACGAACTGCAGGTGAATCTAGAGGCTTTTGCCAAAATGCACGCCTTAAAAACACCTGAAGGGTTGAAGCAAAAAATCGTAGCGCGTATAAAGTCGGAAAATGTAGGTAGAAAGCGTTTCTTCAGGTATGCCATTGCTGCCAGTTTTGCAACCTTATTATTTGCCGGAGCGTCGTATTTCTTCTGGGACCAAAACCAGAGTCTTCAGGAGGAAAATGAGATTGTAAATAACAAAATACAGTTGTTGGAAGAGAATATGAATGATCGTTTGGAGGATGTTCGTAACCAATTTATCGTATTGAATAACCCGAAAACAAAAAAATACAACGTAAAAGGCAACAAGAAAGCCAAGGAATTGAAGGCTGTTGCCTATGTGAATCCTGTTAAAAAGCTTTCCTATATAAGCGTAAGCAAATTACCCAATCTACCTGAAAATCAATGTTTTCAGATGTGGGCTGAAGTTAACGGGAAAATGATCAACTTAGGGGTGATTCAGGAAGCTTCGAATAAGGAGAAATTAATGGCACTCCCGTATGCCGATGAAGCTATAGGGTATATAACCATAGAGCCGAAAGGTGGTAATGTAACCCCTACAGTTGAAAACATTGTAGCGAATATTTCATATTAATTTTACCTAATTATAAAGTACAGCCCTGACCTTTAGTCAGGGCTTTATTTTTGTAACTTTGTTGAAAATTGCAGCCATGAAACTTTTCTTTCTCACCATTGGGTTATTAGCGCTCGCCTTCGCCGGAATCGCCATCAAAATTTGGTCTAAAAAAGATGGGGAATTCTCAGGAACCTGTGCAAGTCAAAATCCTTTTTTAAATAAAGATGGGCAGGCATGCGGCATGTGCGGAAAACTACCCAGCGAACAGGATTGCCGAAAGGAAACGGCGATTCAATAGTCGCAACAAGCCACTAATCGATACCCTTTAAAATATTTTTTTTGAATAAATCCGCTGAAAACCTACAGACTATGATCGTCAAGGCAAAATCGGGCAACCAAATTGCCTTCAGCACCTTGCTCGATACCTTCTGGAACGATGTATACGGATTTCAACTGAAACGCACCGAGAATGAGAACGATGCCGAGGACATTACTATCCAAACGTTTTCCAAGGCTTTTGACAAAATTGACACCTACGATAGTTCGTATGAATTCAAGACCTGGTTAATAGCCATTTCCAAGAACCTCCATATAGATTTAATTCGTAAGCGCAAACGCGATGTTTTGGAATCGCAAGGTACCAATGATGCCGTAAAGAAGGTTTTGGACGATGCCCCAACAGCAGAAGATCGCCTTATTACCGAGCAAAATCTAGCGCATTTACTACTTGATATAAAAAAGTTAAAGCCACACTACCAAGAAGTCATTAATCTTAGGTTTTTCAATGAAATGAGTTATGCCGATATTGCTGACACCCTCAATGAGCCAATGAACAATATTAAAGTGAAACTGTTGCGGTCCAAAAAACTACTGGCCGAAATCATTAAAAAAAGATAGGTCAAAAGGCCCGTTCCCTACTCTTCTTCGTTACCCGTTTTACCCTTATAACTTCGTATATTTGTCCAAAATTGTACTATGAGCAATACTGCCAATACCAACGTGCTCCCTCCCAAGGGAAAGCCGAAATGGCTTAGGGTAAAACTTCCTACAGGAAAAAAGTATACCCAACTGCGCGGTCTGGTTGAAAAATATGACCTACATACCATTTGTACATCTGGTAGCTGTCCTAATATGGGCGAATGCTGGGGAGAGGGAACGGCCACCTTTATGATCCTGGGAAATGTATGTACTAGATCCTGTGGGTTTTGTGGGGTACAGACCGGTAGGCCATCGACAGTAGATTGGGCCGAACCCGAAAAAGTGGCCCGATCCATAAAAATAATGGGAATCAAACATGCGGTCATCACCTCTGTAGATCGGGATGATTTAAAGGATATGGGGTCTATCATCTGGGCCGAAACGGTAAAAGCCATACGCAGAATGAACCCGACGACCACTTTGGAAACCTTGATTCCGGATTTTCAAGGAATCGAAAGGCACTTAGACCGAATCATTGAAGTATCTCCCGAAGTGGTTTCGCATAATATGGAAACCGTAAAGCGCTTAACACGGGAAGTGCGCATACAGGCCAAATATGAACGCAGTCTGGAAGTTTTGAGGTATATAAGGGCAAATGGTGTCAACCGTACCAAATCAGGTATTATGCTCGGCCTAGGAGAATTAGAAGAGGAAGTAATCGAGACCATGCAAGATCTTAGAAATGCTAATGTTGATGTTGTAACCATTGGTCAATACTTACAACCTTCCAAAAAACATTTACCCGTAAAGGAATTTATAGTTCCTGAACAGTTTAACAAATATGAAGAAATTGGCTTGAAAATGGGATTTCGTCATGTAGAAAGTGGTGCCCTGGTAAGGTCCTCTTATAAAGCCCATAAACATATCGACTAATCCCTCTGGTTATAAAAGTGGTACGATTCAAAAGAGTTTTACTTATTTCCCTAACAATCATAGCGTTTTTTCAACCTAACGAACAATGCCTTGAAACAAATAAACCTAGGAATTAATGGATTTGGCAGAATTGGCCGAAGGGTTTTTCGGTTGCTTCAAGAGCACCCCCGCATTAAAGTGGTGGCCATAAATGACCTTTCAGACACCAGAACTTTATCCCATTTGCTCAAATACGACAGTATTCATGGGGTGTTCAAGGAGGATGTACAACATGATGGTCAACATATCATTGTCAATCGTCAAAAGGCGAGACTGTTAAATGAAAACCACCCATCAGAAATTGATTGGAAGCCCTACAATGTGGACGTGGTTATAGAAGCCACCGGCAAATTCAAGGAAAGGGAAAGCTTGAAACACCATATCACCAATGGGGCAAAAAAGGTAATCCTCTCCGTTCCCCCCATGGATGATACCATTAAAATGGTCGTTTTAGGTATTAACCAGGAGATAATCACCAAAGCAGACGATATCCTTTCCAACGCCTCCTGTACCACCAACAACGCGGCACCCATGATCAAAGTCATAGACGACCTTTGCGGGATAGAGCAGGCTTATATTACGACAATACATTCCTATACTACAGATCAAAGTCTCCATGATCAACCCCATCATGACCTAAGACGTGCTAGGGCCGCGGGTCAGTCCATTGTACCAACAACAACAGGCGCCGCCAAAGCCCTGACTAAAATATTTCCGCACCTTTCGGAAGTTATTGGTGGCTGTGGCATACGAGTGCCCGTTCCCAATGGGTCTTTGACCGATATTACTTTTAATGTAAAAAGCCCAACCACCATTGGCGAAATCAATAAAACTTTTAAGGAAGTTTCTCTTAAAGAATTGAAAAACATACTTTTATACACTGAAGATCCTATAGTATCCATTGATATAAACAATAGTTGCCACTCTTGTACGTTTGATTCTCAGATGACCTCGGTTATCGGTACAATGATAAAGATTATCGGTTGGTACGACAATGAAACGGGCTATAGTAGCCGTATTATTGACCTAGTTGACCTGTTAATTGAGAAAAATTACATTTGAAAACTACATACATAAATAGCATCCGCTTATTATTTTGCATTTCATTGGCCGTATTTTCTATGTCCTCATGGGTTCTTGCCCAAGATTCGATTCCCAAAAGAAGTACGAACGAATATTTTAACGAGGCTAGGACGTTGAGCAATCAAAACCAAATAGAAAAAGCATTAAAAGCCCTTGAAAATGCTTCGATCGTTGCCGAAAAAAACGAGAATTTTAAGGAATTGGTCGATTGTTATCACGAGTTCGCCCTAATTTATATGAAAATGGACCGCAGGGATGATGCCGATTTTTATTGGGACCGTGCGAAAAAAGCTTTGGAGAATATTGAGTACCCCTATGGCAGCGCAGTTCATCAATATATTGCGGCTATGGGAAAATATAAGGACGGGAATAACTTTCAGGCCATTGCGGACCTTGAGGAAACAAAGCAATTGAGCAATGACCGTAACCTGGTCAATAGTATTCTCCTTACCGAAGGCAACATTTATTTGGGGTTGGAAAAATATGATGTGGCCTCAAAAAATTTTAATTCTCTAATCATCAATACAGACCCTTACGAGCCGGAATATCTTGCGATGAAAGCCCATATTGGCCTTGCCAGATTAAATCTGGCCACCGAAAAGATGGAAGAAAGTGTTTCCAATGCGGAAGCGGCTTTAGAAATAGCCAATAAGAACAATTTCTTTAATGAGGTTGTAGAGATTAATAATTTACTCGCGGTGTTATACGCCAAAATGGAGCGCTATGACCTTTCCCTGATCAATAAAGACAACCTGTTAAACATTAAGGATTCTATTTTTACCATTGAAAAATTAAAAACAGAAGCAAAGACCGCAGATAAGATTCATGTGAATAATATGAATACTGAAATAGCTAGGCTTGAAGAAAAAAATGACGAACTGAGCGAATCTGCCAACCGTTCGGAAATAACCGCGATATTAACTTCGGCCTTTTTGACGATAATCTCGCTTTTGGCGGTTTCACTTTACCGAAACAATCAGATTAAACTGAAAACCAATGATTTGCTGCAAATCAAGAACAATGAGCTGAAAACAGCGCGTGATGCTGCGGTACAGGCGATGGAAGCTAAAACAAATTTTCTTTCAACCGTAAGCCATGAGCTACGAACCCCCTTATATGCAGTAACAGGACTAACGCATTTGTTGCTGGAGGAAAATCCGACCAAGAATCAAAAAGAACATTTAAAGTCACTCAAATTCTCAGGGGACTACTTATTGAATTTCATTAACGATATCCTGCAAATCAATAAAATTGATGCCGATAAATTGGAACCCTTGAACATTGGCTTTAATTTAAAGAAAATGCTTCAAGAAGTTATTGACTCCTTACAACAGAGCGCAAAAGAGAATAGCACTCAAATTATTTTGGAATATGATACTAATATCCCCACCAATCTGATGAGTGACCCTCTGAAGCTTTCTCAGGTCTTTATGAATTTAGTCGGCAATGCCCTTAAATTTACCAAAAACGGGCAGGTAAAAGTCATTGCTAAATTGATGAAAGTAATTGACGAGGAGGTAACGGTCTATTTTGAAGTGAAGGACAACGGCATAGGAATATCCAAAGATCAACAGGAAAGTATTTTTGAAGGTTTTGAGCAGGGATCAATTCAAATTAACAGGGAATATGGTGGCACAGGCTTAGGTTTGACCATTGTAAAGAGCCTTTTGGGCCTTTTTAAAAGTAACATACAACTGGAGAGCGAATTAGGTGAAGGAAGTTCATTCTTTTTTGAATTGAAATTGAAAAGCAAGGATAGTCTTGTTGACGACATTCCGTTTGAAATTACCCAAGCAGACTTTGATTTTAAAGGGCTTCATATACTTATTGTGGAAGACAATAAAATCAACCAGGTCATTACAAAGAAGATGCTTTCTAAAAAGGAGATTACCAGCGACATTGCTAACAATGGTGACGAGGCTATTAAATTGGCAAAAACAAATTCATACGACGCAATTCTTATGGATATTCACATGCCCGGTATTAGTGGTGACGAGGCAACCATCGAAATTCGAAAATTTGATAATGGCACCCCTATTATTGCACTTACCGCCATTTCTTTAGATGATAGTTTAGAGGCGTTCTATGCAGCTGGATGTGATGATGTGGTCACCAAGCCCTTCAAACCAGAGGTATTCTATCAAAAAATAGGGGAAAATATTTTCGAAAGTAAAAGGGCTAAGAGTTCTGCTTCATAAACTCGGTCAATTCCTTCGCCAAAACTTCCGCATCATTATTTAGAAAACGATGTTTTATCGGAATATAAAATAAGTTTGTAACCTTATCTTTTAACCGAACAAAGTCCTTTTCTGTGGTCAAAATAACTTCTTCTTTGTTCAAGGACATTAACTCTTTCGCCGTAAAAGAATGATGGTCAGGATACTTTCTATGTCTAAAGGTCAAACCTTCTGCTTTCAAATATTCGGTTAAAGACGCTGGGTCGGCAATACCAGTGACAAGTGTGACATTCTTCTTGTCTTTGAAATAGGATAAGGCGCAGTTTCGGTCTTTGCCCAGAAATTCGTTGGCATACGCCAAGGTTGCGAACAACAACTGCTGATTGGCTCGAGGCTTCAAACGTTTTTGAATGGCCATTCTTTCTTCTGGTCTTAATTTGGCGGGGCATTTGGTCACGACAATTATATTTGCACGTCTAGCTTCACGACGACTATCCCTTAGGTTTCCTGTCGGTAGGCACCAATCGTCAACATATAATTTTCCATAGGTGGTAAGCAGAATGTTCAGTCCTGCTCTCACCTTTCGGTGTTGAAAAGCATCATCCAACAAAATAAGGTCCGGGGCTACTTTCTCAGTTAGATTTTCTATCCCATTGGCCCGATCCGCATCAACCGCAACCGCGACCTTTGAAAATTTAGTGTGTATTTGAAAGGGTTCGTCACCCAACTCGGCAACTGTACTATGAGCATTGGCCAATACAAACCCGCTGGACTTTCGCCTATATCCCCTACTCAAAACAGCAATTTTGTGTCTATTTGTTAAATAGGAAATCAAGTATTCTACCATTGGGGTCTTTCCCGTTCCGCCCGTACTCAAATTACCTATGCAGATGGTTTTTGTCGGAAAGGTAGAAGTTTTTAGTACCCCTGAATCATACAAATAATTCCGTATGCGAACCACCAGCGCATAAATCAGGGAAAAGGGGAATAGTATTTTTCTGAGTACCATCACGACAACGAATATATATTTTATCTTTGGAATTCTGACCTTTAGAAAATGACCGTACAAGAAATTACCGCCATTCTTGAAGACTTGGCTCCCCTATCTCAAGCTGAAGATTTTGACAATGTAGGCCTTTTGGTAGGCAATAACAAAACTGAAGTTACCGGGGTTTTAGTGACGTTAGATACGCTAGAAATCGTGGTTGACGAGGCTATAAGCAAGGATTGTAACTTGATTATAAGCTTTCACCCCATCATCTTTGATGGTTTAAAAAAACTGACCGGAAAGACCTACGTAGAACGTGTAGTTGTCAAAGCTATTCAAAACAATATAGCTATTTATAGTATGCACACAGCCTTGGACAACTCCCCAAATGGGGTAAATGCCAAAATATGTGCGATTTTAGGTGTCCAAGACCCTAAAATCCTTATTCCCAAAATAGGAATGCTTAAAAAACTTACGACCTATGTACCCAAAGAGAATGCAGATGCCCTTAAAGATGCTTTGTTCGAGGCCGGGGCGGGACATATAGGCAATTACAGTCACTGTAGTTTTGGTACAGAGGGCACCGGAAGTTATAGGGCCATGGCCAACGCCAATCCCGAAAAAGGTGCAATAGGCAAAACGCATCATGAGACCGAAACACGGATCAATATGGTATTTTCTGCTCCGAATGAGGGCAAGATTCTAAGGGCACTATTCAAAAATCATCCCTATGAGGAGGTCGCCTATGAGGTACTGACCCTTGAAAACAGAAACGACGATGTGGGCATGGGTATGATTGGTACTTTGGATAAACCGATAAGAGACGTTGATTTTCTGCAACAGTTAAAAAGCAAGATGAAAGCAAATGGTATCCGCCATTCCAAGTTATTGAATAAAAAAATACAAAAGGTAGCTGTTCTGGGCGGCAGTGGGGCCTTTGCTATTGGGGCCGCAAAGGCGGCTGGAGCAGATATTTTCGTAACCGCCGATGTAAAATACCATCAATACTATGGGGCAGAAGATAAAATGGTAATAGCCGATATCGGACACTTTGAGACTGAGCAGTTTACAAAAAATCTTTTAGTTGAATATCTTAAGGAAAAAATGCCTAATTTTGCAGTCCATTTATCGGAAAGTAAAACCAATCCAATCAATTATTTATAAATATGGCGAAAAAAGCAGAAGCAACGGTAGAAGACAAGTTAAGAGCATTGTACGATTTGCAATTAATAGATTCTAGGGTTGATGAAATTCGAAATGTACGCGGCGAGCTTCCCTTGGAAGTTGAAGATTTGGAAGATGAGGTTTCGGGCCTAAAAACAAGAATGGATAAACTCAAAACCGATGTAGAGACTATTAACTTTGAAATTAGCGCCAAGAAGAATCTAATAGACGAATCAAAGGCATTGATCAAAAAGTATACCGAGCAGCAAAAGAATGTTCGTAATAGTCGTGAATTTAACTCTATAAGCAAAGAATTGGAGTTTCAAGAACTGGAAATTCAATTGGCAGAAAAGAACATAAAGGAATTCAAAGCGCAGATAGAACAGAAGAAGGAAGTGGTTTCAGAGACCAAAGAACGTTTATCTGAAAGGGAGACGCATCTTAAGCACAAGAAAAGCGAATTGAACGATATTTTGGCGGAAACCGAGAAAGAAGAAAAGGCGTTGTTATCGCAATCCGAAAAATTTCAAAAGGCCATTGATGAACGTTTGGTAAAAGCGTACGCTAGAATCCGTGGTAATGTCAAAAACGGCTTAGCGGTCGTCGCCATTGAAAGGGGCGCCTCAGGAGGGTCTTTCTTTACCATTCCTCCGCAGGTGCAGGTAGAAATCGCCTCAAGAAAAAAGATAATCACTGATGAGCATAGTGGGCGTATATTGGTAGATCCTGTGCTTGCCGAAGAGGAACAAGCGAAAATGCACAAAATGTTCTCTAATCTTTAAAGATTTGATCTAAAACAGGTCCGAGCTTCACAAAAAGTGATGACTTTCGCAAAAACAGCTTTTTATAACTAAAAAAGTCCTTCATACATAGTATGAAGGACTTTTTATTTCGGCCTATTCTTCGACATTATTACGCACCTTTTAAAGCAGTTATCATTATTAAATGTGATGGCTCGCTCGAACGTTTAAAGTAACAATTAAACAGTTTGTCGATAGCTAGCATATAAATAGTTCATGTTGTTAATCGGCTTTAAAACCGCTTTGTCGAAATCAGCGTCAATTAGCGAATAAATGGGGCCTTAAACCTTTTTTATTTAAGCTTCCCCTGTTACTCACGTTCTTTATACCGTAAACTAATACAACCCCAAATTGATTTGTTTGCAATGCTATGGTGGCAATTTTTCTTCATTTTATTTCAGGAGGATTATACTTCCCATACATCGTAAACTAAATCGTGAAACATTTAGCTTATGGGTAAAATTACACGAACTAAGAAAATTTTAAAGTCGCTCCTTCTGCTGGTCTGCTTCGTGCTTTTGGCATTCAGTGCATCGGCACAGGTTCAGCAAGGTTTTACGCCCCGTTATTCCGATGTGGTTAACGGAGACTTTACAACAATCGCAAACAATACGGTTTCTGCAACGACTACGGGCAATTACAATGGTACGTCTGACAATCATGATCTTACTACAGTATTTGTAGATATTGATTCTGACCCAACTACCTTTAATTCCAGTAGTGCAAATTTTAGCAACCCTTCACCCTCAAGTCCATGTTTGACTATTAAAAAAGTCTACCTATATTGGGCTGCGGCTGATAAGGAATATAGTGGTAATACAGGTAATGGTGGATCTGAACCAGTGTGGAATTACAATCAAGTGAAATTGATGCTACCAGGTTCTAGCGTATATAACACGATAACAGCTGATGAAACCATATATCATGGTAGAACAGATCATTTTGTTAACGATCCCTATATTTGTGTTAAGGATATTACCACCGAAGTACAGGGGCTTACCAATCCTTTCGGTACTTTTCAAATAGCAAATGTTAAAGGTACTGAAGGAACGCTAAACTCCCATATTGGTGGTAGAACCGGCACATCAGGTGGATGGCAAATCGTATTTGTTTATGAGAGTGCCGAATTACATAGTAGAAATATTACTCTTTTTGATGGCTATGCCAATGTTACACAAACCCAAAATCTTTTTAATGTAGATTTTAACGGCTTTCAAACGGTTTCTAATGGCGACGTTAATGCCAATGTTGTCATTGGCGCATTGGAAGGTGATCGCTCACTTCAAGGAGATGCCTTGGAGTTTCAAGATACCTCAAACTCATGGGTACCGCTTTCTACTGCGGAAAGACCGGCAAATAACTTTTTCAATAGTAAGATCACCACGAAGGAAGTTCCATTTCTAGATAGAAATCCGGCAAGTACAAATACTTTGGGTTTTGACGCCACTTGTTTTTCCCTACAAAATCCAGGCAATTCGCTAATCGCAAATAATCAGACCTCAGCTACGGTTCGTATGACTTCAAATCAAGAAACTTATGGCCTCTATTTAATGGGGTTAAGTGTTGAAGTTTTTGAACCTAGTTTAGGGGCACTAAGTTTTACTACAAATGTAATTGGTGCTAATTTCAATCCTGGAGATGATGCCCCTGTAGAAATTCGCATACAAAATGTTGGAAATGATGATATTCAAAATCTTGAGATAGCTTTAAACTTGCCTCCTCAAGTGGAATTTTTGGATACCGAACCCTTACCTCCGGGAGTTACCTACAACTTTGATAACGGAACAAGGGAATTACGATTTTTTGTTGAAGATGGCTATACTGACGTGGGGGATGCCGAATATCAACTTGATTTTAATTTATTCATAAATCATGAGTGTGTAACCTGTAGCGCGGCAATTGGTTTGCAGGCACTTGCCACTTTTACAGGAGTCATCAATCCTAATACGGTGGGAACACTAAGCTCAGGTACCGTAAACCCATGTGGGATTGGTAATCATGACCCAACTTACCTGTACGTGACCCCTGTATTATCGATAACTGACGCTTCAGCAGTGGAAGGTGATAATATAGTTTTTGGGATTTCATCTTCCCACTTACTCGCGGAAGATGCCCTTTTAAGTTTTTCCTATAATAATAATACTGCTTCGGATAGTGATTATGCCGTGGTAAATACCTATACGGTTCCTACGGGAACAGGGAACACTTCCTTTAATGTACCGGCATTGGATGATGATATAATTGAAATTACCGAAACTTTTGATATTACAGCTTCCTCAGTAGACAACATTACGTTATTAGATAACACAGCAATTGGTTCTATTTTGGATAATGATCTTGTTACGGGAACGGGAATCGAATTTACCAATACCGATGTAATCGTGACCGAGGGAACCGATGCCTTTGCGGTGTTCAATGTAACTTTGACGGGGAACATCTCTGAAAACGTGACCGTTGATTATACCACAAACGAGGGTACGGCATTGAATCCGGGTGACTTTACAACTACCGCAGGTACATTGACCTTTACACCTACTGAAGGTTCATTCGATATTCAAGTGCCCATTACCGATGATAATATAATAGAAGTACAGGAGAATTTCTCTCTTACCTTGTCCAATATCGTTTCGAATCTAGGAATCGGGTTCGTGGATGGCAATACGACCAATACCGCAAACGGGACCATAAACGATGATGATGTAAATGTGGGTGACGGAATCGCTTTCACGAATACCGATGTAATTGTTACAGAAGGTACCGATGCCTTTGCAGTATTCAATGTGACCCTGACGGGGAACATCTCCGAGAACGTGACCGTTGATTATACTACAAACCAGGGTACGGCATTGAACCCGGGTGATTTTACAACCACCACAGGTACGTTGACCTTTACACCTACAATCGGTTCCTTGGAAATTCAAGTGCCCATTATCAATGACAACATTATCGAGGTACAGGAGAATTTCTCTGTTACCTTGTCCAATATCGTTTCCAACCTCGGAATAGGGTTCGTGGATGGGAATACCACCAACACGGCAAACGGGATTATAAACGATGATGACGCGAATTCCCCAGGAACGGGAATTGCCTTTACTAATACCAATGTAATTGTTACCGAGGGAACCGACGCCTTTGCAGTATTCAATGTGACACTGATGGGAAGTATCTCAGAAAACGTGACCGTTGATTACGCCTCAAACGAGGGTACGGCCTTGAACCCGGGTGACTTTATAACCACCACAGGTACCTTGACCTTTACACCAACCGTCGGTTCCTTGGACATCCAAGTGCCGATTACCGATGACAACATTATCGAGGTACAGGAGAATTTCTCAATAACGCTTTCGAATATCGTTTCCAACCTGGGAATAGGGTTCGTAGATGGGAATACCACCAATACTGCAAACGGGATAATAAACGATGATGATGCCAATGCCCCAGGAACGGGGATCGCATTCACCAATACCGATGTTATCGTGACCGAGGGAACAGATGCAATGGCAATCTTTAATGTGACCTTGACAGGGAATATTTCCGAGAACGTAACCGTTGATTATACCACTAGCGAGGGTACGGCATTGAATCCAAGTGACTTTGTGACCAATTCGGGTACATTAACTTTTACACCTACCCAGAGCTCGTTCGATATTCAAGTGCCTATTAGCAATGACAATATTATTGAGGTACAAGAGAATTTCTCCGTAACGCTTTCGAACATCGTTTCCAACCTGGGAATAGGGTTCGTAGATGGGAATACCACCAATACTGCAAACGGGATAATAAACGATGATGATGCCAATGCCCCAGGAACGGGAATCGAGTTCACCAATACCGATGTAATCGTGACCGAGGGAACAGATGCCTTTGCGGTGTTCAATGTAACATTGACGGGGAACATCTCTGAAAACGTGACCGTTGATTATACCACAAACGAGGGTACCGCATTGAACCCGGGTGACTTTACAACAACTGCAGGCACCTTGACCTTTACACCTACCGAAGGTTCATTCGATATTCAAGTACCTATTACCGATGACAATATTATAGAGGTTCAGGAGAATTTCTCCATAACACTTTCGAACATCGTTTCCAACCTGGGAATCGGGTTCGTAGATGGGAATACCACCAACACCGCAAACGGGACCATAAACGATGATGATGTAAATGTGGGTGACGGAATCGCCTTTACCAATACCGATGTAATCGTTACAGAAGGTACCGATGCTTTTGCAGTATTTAATGTAACCTTGACAGGGGATATCTCCGAGAACGTGACCGTTGATTATACCACAAACGAGGGTACCGCATTGAACCCGGGTGACTTTACAACAACCTCAGGTACATTGACCTTTACCCCTACCGAAGGCTCATTCGACATTCAAGTGCCCATTACCGATGACAATATTATCGAGGCCCAAGAGAATTTCTCCCTTACCTTGTCCAATATTGTTTCCAATCTCAGCATCGGGTTTGTAGATGGAAATACCACCAATATCGCAAACGGGACCATAAACGATGATGACCTAAACGCAGCTGACGGTATCGCTTTCACGAATACCGATGTGATTGTTACAGAAGGTACCGATGCTTTTGCAGTATTCAATGTAACATTGACTGGGAATATCTCTGAAAACGTGACCGTTGATTATACCACCAATGAGGCTACGGCGTTGAACCCCGGTGACTTTACAACCACCACAGGTACATTCACCTTTACACCGACAATCGGTTCCTTGGACATTCAAGTGCCCATTACCAATGACAATGTGATAGAGGCGCAAGAAAATTTTGCCGTTACACTTTCTAACATCGTTTCTAACCTAGGAATCGGGTTCGTGGATGGAAATACCACCAACACCGCAAACGGGACCATAAACGACGACGATGCGAATACCCCAGGAACAGGGATTGCCTTTACCAATACCGATGTGATCGTGACCGAGGGAACAGATGCCTTCGCAGTGTTCAATGTTACCTTGACAGGGAATATATCTGAAAACGTGGCCGTTGATTATACTACAAACGAGGGTACGGCATTGAATCCCGGTGATTTTGTGACCACAACAGGCACATTGACCTTTACGTCTACCGAAAGCTCATTCGATATTCAAGTACCCATTACCGATGATACTATTATCGAGGTACAGGAAAATTTCTCCGTTACCTTATCCAATATTGTTTCCAATCTGGGAATCGGTTTTGTGGATGGAAATGCCACCAACACCGCAAATGGGGCCATCAACGATGATGATGCGAATACCCCAGGAACAGGGATTGCCTTTACCAATACCGATGTGGTTGTTACAGAAGGTACCGATGCCTTTGCAGTATTCAATGTGACACTAACGGGGAACATCTCCGAGAACGTAAGTTTGGACTACACCACCAACGAGGGGACCGCACTGAACCCAGGTGATTTTGTGACCACCACAGGCGCATTGACCTTTACACCTACTGAAGGTTCATTCGATATTCAGGTACCCATTACCGATGACAACATAATCGAGGTACAGGAGAATTTCTCCATAACGCTTTCGAATATTGTTTCCAACCTAGGAATAGGGTTCGTGGATGGAAATACGACCAATACCGCAAACGGGACCATAAACGATGATGATGCCGATGCCCCGGGAACAGGAATCGCCTTTACCAATACCGATGTAATCGTTACCGAGGGTATCGATGCCTTTGCTGTGTTCAACGTGACATTGACAGGGAACATCCCGGAGAATGTAACCGTTGATTATACCACAAGCGAGGGTACGGCATTGAATCCAGGTGACTTTGTGACCACCGCCGGTACATTGACCTTTACCCCTACCGAAGGCTCATTCGACATTCAAGTACCTATTACCGATGACAACATTATCGAGGCGCAGGAGAATTTCTCTATAACGCTTTCGAACATCGTTTCCAACCTGGGAATAGGGTTCGTGGATGGGAATACCACCAACACCGCTAACGGGACCATAAACGATGATGACGCCCTTGAGATTATGGTAAATGATTATGAAGAGCAAATTACCATTATGTGCGGTGATGCTATCCCTCCAGTACCAAATTTAGTTTTCAGCAATGGTTGTGGAAATTATACTGTTGACTTTACTGAAGTAGAAGAATTTACTGCTGGCACCGATGATTATATGATCGTAAGAACATGGAATGTTACTGATGCCTGTAATAATACGGCTGTTTTTGAGCAGATTATCTTTGTATTACAAAGGGAAAGAGCGGCAATCGCGGTCGATATTTGTATTGAGGATGATGCCATTGATTTAATGGACTATCTTCCTGCAGATTTTGATGCCTCCGGTACATTCACAGTTACCGGTGGTAATGCAACGGTAAACGGAAGCGTTTTTGACCCTACTGGCTTAGTTCTAGGTGAATACCTTATCGAATATGCTTCTACCGCTAATTCCTGTAAGTTCTACGCAGACTTTACCATTACGGTGAACAACGATTGTGCGCCCTGTAATCCTGAAGACTTAATTGTTTCCAAGACTATTACCGTCAACGGAGACGGCATAAACGACTATTTTGAGCTAAATGGCCTAGAAAACTGTGGTTTTATATACGAAGTTGAGATATTTAACCGTTGGGGTACGATGGTGTATACATCAAAAGACTATCAGAACAATTGGGGTGGTTATTCGCCAGATAGTTCTATAGGTGATGCTGGAATATTGCCATCAGGCACCTATTACTATATTGTTACAATTCCAAATAGTGGGTTTAAACCTGTTAATGGATACATCTATATAGGATCTAAATAATAGCGTCAACTATGCTAAACCTTAAAAGATTTATTGTTTTCGGGATGTTACTTATCGCTAGTACGGTAAGTGCACAGCAGTTGCCGCAGTTTACGCAGTATGTGTATAACACCATGTCGGTAAACCCTGCCTATGCCGGTAGTAGAGAAACCTTTAGTGCCACGGCCCTACATAGAAACCAGTGGGCTGGTCTAGACGGAAACCCAACCACTAGTACTTTATCAGTACATGCTCCTGTAAAATTCAGTCGCGTTGGTCTTGGTTTAACCTATATTAGTGATCAGTTAGGTGGGGAGAATACGAATTACATTTATGGTAATTTTTCATATACCGTTCCTTTAACTCAAAAGGTAAATATGGCCTTCGGCCTAAATGGCGGTGTTACGAATTATGATTTAGAATCTCCCGACCCCTCAGATCCATTTTTTACAGATGGTTTTACGAAATGGAATCCCAATCTTGGAGCAGGAGTCTATGTTAGCAGTAGAATGTGGTACCTCGGCTTGTCCTCTCCCCGATTGTTGAATACCGATGTGAACCAAGGGGAATTTGCCGCACTAGAGCGTAACAGCTACTATGTTATTGGAGGGAAGGTTTTTAATGTAGGGTTTCAGGGGCAAACAAAATTCAAAACCACGGCTATCGCCAAATTTACCAATGGTGCTCCAGTAACTTATGATGTAACCGCCAATTTTTTATTTTTCGACAAATTATGGCTAGGGGCATCCTACAGGTTTAATGATGCCGATAGTTTTGGAGTAATGGCGGATTATCAAATATCCAACTCATTTAGAGCTGGTTACGCCTATGACATACCCACGGCAGACATACGGCCCTATACCGGTGGAACACACGAGATTATTTTGATTTATGAATTACCAATAAAACGTTTGGGTGGGATAAAATCACCGCGTTTCTTCTAAGGTCAAAAAACTACCCATAAAAAAGTCCTTCACTTTAAAACTGTGAAGGACTTTCTTATTTAAGGACTTTTCTTTTTATTTTAATATCCCATCCACAATGCCGTATTCGACAGATTCTTCAGCACTCATCCAATAGTCACGATCAAAATCCTTTAAGACCTTTTCGTATTTCTGTCCACAATTATCCGCTAAGAGCTGGGCACTCAATTCTTTGGTCTTGATAATTTCGCGTGCCTGAATCTCAATATTTGATGCTTGGCCCCTAGCACCGCCACTTGGCTGGTGAATCATTACCTGGGCATGAGGTTGTATAAAACGTCTTCCTTTTTTTCCCACAGACAACAATATCGATCCCATTGACGCCGCAAGACCCGTGCAAATAGTAGATACTGGGCTCTTTAAAGATTGAATAGTATCATACATCGCAAAACCTGAAGTTACATATCCCCCTGGACTATTAATATAGAGTTGTATTTCTTTATTATTTTGTAAATCTAAATACAATAGACGGTCGATTACATGTTTAGCAGAATCATCGTCAACCATGCCCCAAAGGAACACTTTGCGTTCTTCCAACATTTTTTCATCGATGGCCTGTTGTATTTTTCCTTTTTTTGAACTCATTTTTTTGTTTCTTGGTAAGCTTCAAAATTAATCATTTTATTGGGAAATCGGACTACCTTTAAAATGGCAGATTTTTAAAATATGATATGAAAAGCGATTATATTTGGCAAAATTGAAGATCTATGAGGAAATATCTTTTTTACACCTTGGTTATGGCCGTACTCTCAATGGGCTTTACCGCCAACTCTTTAAATTTTCAAGAGCCCTCGATTTTGGAAAAAGTGGCGAATGCCAATGGTTTTGACAATTGGGCAACTATTGAAGAGCTAAAATTTACATTTAACGTAGATCGAGACACCACCCATTTTGAAAGAACTTGGGTATGGAAACCAAAGACGAACGATATCATTGCTATTTCCGCAAAAGATACCTTATCATATAATTGGACAACTATGGACAGTCTGACCCACAAAACAAATAGCGGGTTCATTAATGACAAGTATTGGTTGCTTACTCCGTATCAATTGATTTGGGATGCCGATAATATTAGCTATGAAAACAGCCCTAAAGCAACCGCACCCATTAGCAAGAAATCCATGCAAAAATTAACCATTGTCTATGGCTCGGAAGGCGGTTACACCCCTGGCGATGCTTATGATCTCTATTTTGGGGGTGATTTTATTATACGGGAATGGGCGTTTCGAAAAGGCAATACCCCTACCCCATCATTGGTAACCACCTTTGAGGATTATCAAGAAATTAACGGGATTAAATTCGCCAAAATGCATAAAACAAAGGATGGCAGCTTTAAACTGTATTTTACAGGAGTAACGGTTAAATAAGTATTTGGTTTATGAAGTCCAATCAAAAATTAAAGATTACCGCTTGTCATTGAATATTATCTGTAGACCTGGGTAGCCGCATTTCAATAAGATGTTTTTTAAATCCATATTTTTCGTAGGCCCTTATCGCAAGTAGGTTGTCGTCACAAGCGGTAAGTCTTATTTCTGAAAGCCCCTTATCATTGGACCATTGTTTTAAAACCTCAAGAATTTTGGAATTGATCCCTTTTCCTCGGAAATCTGGATGGGTGTACATAAAACCTAGGTAGGAGTATGCTTCGTGGTCCAAATAGTGTTTTGCTTTTTTAACCAAGGCGTATCCAGAACTCACAATTTGTGATTGCCAAGTCGCGACAATCACCTCTACATCTTCCGAAGAAATCATTTCCCCAAAATCATAATAGGTTATGGGACCTTCGGCCAAAGTAGGATTAAAAGGCCTTTCGGTCTTGATTAAACCTTGTTCAAATTCCAATAGTACCGGAAGGTCTGACAAAGTAGCTTTTCGTATAAGAATCTTATCCATTTCTTACTGCTTTTTACTGTTTCAAGGTAGTAAATTTAATGGCTATTTTTGTTTAAATTATAGCATGCATTTTTTATCTCCCTTATTGGAAGAGTACATTCGAACTAGTTCTGAGGATGAGCCAGAAATCTTACGTGAACTTACCCGGGAAACCCATTTAAAGATTATTCAACCTAGAATGCTTACGGGGCATTTTCAAGGTAGGGTATTGGCGATGCTCTCCAAGATCATCCGACCAAAAAACATTCTCGAAATAGGTACTTATACGGGCTATTCTGCTATTTGCCTGGCAGAAGGCATGCATCCCCAAGGAACATTGCACACCATAGAGGTAAATGAGGAGCTTTACAAACTGCAACGCATCTATTTTGACAAAAGTGGCTTTGGGGAACAGATCGTCCAACATACGGGAAATGCCCTTACTATTATTCCGACGCTAAACCTCACTTTCGATTTGGTATTTATAGATGCAGGGAAAAAAGATTATCCAGAGTTTTTTGAGGCGGTGTTGGCGAAAACAAGACCAGGAGGCATTATCCTATCTGACAACGTGTTATGGACCGGAAAGGTAGTAGAGCCGGTTGATCCCAAGGATAAGGTAACCAAGGTATTGTTGGATTACAACAAGCAGCTAAAAGAAGACAAGCGCATAGAAACTGTGCTCTTGCCTATCAGGGATGGCTTGACGCTATGTAGGGTGCTATAAATTTGGTGTAGAGGTTGTAAAACAAAAATGCGGAGGCCACACCAACCAATGCGCCTACAATAATATCTACTGGATAATGCACTCCTACATAAATTCTGCTTGTTACAAATAGCAGGGGCCAGACATAGAAGAGCCAACACCATTTAAATCGTTTCCTCAAAAAAAGAACTATTAGGGTGGTAATGGCAAAGGAACTTGAAGCGTGCCCCGAAAAAAAGCTATAGGTAGTGGGTGATTTCAGGATTCTTATGATTGTATTGATATCTTCGGTGTTATTGGGTCTCAAACGAGTTACGGCGTTCTTGGTAATATCGGTAAGTCCAACGATAAAAAAAACCAAGGAGATGACTGTTATAATTACAAAAGGTGCCTCCCGTTTGCCATATTTTACGGCAATCATCACGAAAAAGAAAATGAATAATGGAATCCAGGTTTTAATATTGGTGACCGTAGACCAAAAAACATCGTACTCTTCTACGCCAAGGCTATTCAGGTAAACAAAAGTATTCCTATCCCACTCTAACAACCTATCGAGCATGCTACTTTCTTTTGATTGCTCCGGTAATATCGTCTACACTATCTTTTACATTACCTATTTCCTTGGTGAGTCCTGAAGTCATATTGTCCTTGACCTCATCAATATCTTTTTTGATATCGGTAACGAAGCTAGTGTCAATACCTTGTTTGTCGGCACTTTTTTGAATCTCTTGCTTTATATCTTCGGTTGCATCCTTCAATTGGCGCATCCCTTTACCCAAACCTTTGGCAATTCCCGGGATTTTATCCGCACCGAAAACCATAACGACAATAAACATGATAAAGAATATTTCGCCTCCGCTTATGAATAAAAAGTGCGTCAAAAACATACTGCAAATATAGAACTTATCTTGGTTAAGATTAATCGATAAAGTAAAAGCCCTGTAAATTACAGGGCTTTTATCGTATTGAAAATCGTCTTATTATCCTTTTATGGTTTTCTTCATTTTATCAAAGTCAGAATCCATTTCTTTTTTAGGCCATACGTTGTTGGTGGTATCTATATCGGCCGTTTCGGCCTTTGGGTCAATGACTACCCCGGTCAACTCTTTTTCGGAAGCAACGACCACACTTACTTCCTTATCGTTCTTTCTCCATATCTCCGCGGGGTATGTAATGTTACCCGTACTCCCGTCTGCATACGTATATTCAACGATCAACGGCATCGGGATTCCTCCCGGTTTCTCATACGTAATCTCGTAGAAGTACTTTGGCTCCTTTACCGCACTTCGTTCTTCGGGGGTCATATTATCCATCATGAATTCCTTCAATGTTTTAGAACTTTCCGAAGGGGTTTTGCCCTTTAATTTGGAATCAAAATCCTCAGCTCCTTCCTGGGCTAAATACACCAAGGGAGGCAAGTCGGTTTCCTTAACATTGTTGACGACCATATATTCTTTCATTTTCGCTGTTGGTTTATCGGATACATAGTATTTTTTAATATCCTTGACGCCCATATCTACGTAATCGGTAGTATAGAACCAACCTCTCCAGTAATAATCCAAGTCAACGGCGGAGGCATCTTCCATGGTGCGAAAGAAATCTTCCGGGGTTGGATGTTTGAACTTCCAGCGCTTTGCATAGGTTTTAAAGGCGTGGTCAAAAAGTTCCCTACCCATAACCGTTTCGCGGAGAATATTCAATGCCGTTGCGGGCTTTCCGTATGCATTTGGGCCAAGTTGGTATACATTTTCCGGATTGGACATAATGGGTGAAATTGCACTTTGATCGCCGCTCATATAAGGAACTATTTTGGCAGGCGCACCCCTTCTTGACGGATATGCTTTGTTTGGAGCAATAGCCTCCGGATACAACTCACCAAATTCCTGCTCGGCCACATATTGCATAAAGGTATCCAGACCTTCATCCATCCAACCCCATTGGCGTTCATCGGAATTTACGATCATCGGGAAAAAATTATGGCCCACTTCGTGAATGATAACACTGATCATACCATATTTGACCCGATCAGAATAAGAACCATCTTCATTGGGCCGTCCATAATTCCAGCATATCATCGGGTATTCCATGCCTTGATTTTTGGCATGCACCGAAATTGCCTTCGGATACGGATAATCAAATGTATGTTCGGAATACGATTTTAGGGTTAGTGCAACCGCTTTGGTCGAATACTCCTCCCATAGTGGATTTCCTTCTTTTGGATACATGGAAACCGCCATTACATCCTTATTCCCCACTTTTACGGCCTGCATATCCCAAATAAACCTTCTGGAGGTTGCGAACCCATAATCCCTAACATTTTTGGCTTTGAATTTCCAAGTTTTTTTCTGATCTGAAAAACCTTTTGAAGCGGCCTCTGCCTCTTCCTGGGTAACAATAAGTACAGGTTTGTCATATGACTTTTTGGCCCGTTCATATCTTGTCATCATATCCTTGGAAAAGACCTCTTTTCTATTCTGAAGGGTTCCTGTTGCATCTAAAATATGATCGGCCGGCACCGTAATGTTTACATCGTAGTCGCCAAAAGTAAGCGCAAATTCGCCATTGCCCCAGAATTGATGGTTTTGCCACCCTTCAACATCATTATACGATGCCATTCTTGGGAAAAATTGTGCAATTACATAAGCACGGTGACCATCGGCAAATTCTTCATAACCGGATCTGGCACGATTTACCGTATGGTCGGGAATATTGAAATTCCATTTTATCGAAAATGTAATCTGCTCTTTGCTTTTCAGCGGCTTTGGCAAATCAATACGCATCATCGTAAAATTGATCGTATAGGGCAAAGCCTTGCCACTTGCATCTTTTACATGGTCAATAACAAAACCGCCATCAAAGGGTGCCTTCATATACTTACCTGCGAAGGAGTTTGGTCGTTCAGCTACGGGCACTCCGTCGCCATTTTTAAGTCTGGCCTTTGAATCCTTCGTTCTGATGTTTTGGTCCAGCTGCACCCAAAGGTACTCGAGATCATCTGGCGAGTTATTGATATAAGTAATGGTCTCATCACCATAAATCCTATGGTTTTTATCATCCAACTCTATGTTCATCACATAATTGGCCTGTTGTTGATAGTAATCTGGCCCTGGAGCACCAGAGGCCGACCTATAGGTATTCGGAGTCGAAAACTCCTCATACAATTGCTTAAACTTACTTTGGTTGTAATGGCCGCCTTCCCTTTCTTTTGGGGCCTCTTCTTGGGCAGTTACTACCGCCGCAAATAGGAACATCACCGATGCGAAACAATACTTTAATTTTGTCATTTTCTTTGTTAAAATTTAAATCGGAGAAAAATATAGTTTTTTTAAGAAATTGTTAGGGAATGTTACAAGTTTAACATTCCTTTATTACTCTCTTTAATAAGGACAAAGCTCTTTTTCTTGCCCTTTATCTTAAAATGTACCACATTCTGTTGTTCGTCGAACAGGTCAATAAGCATTTCATTTTGAACTGTTATGGTACTCTGATCAGTTAGAATTACGCCCGGTACTTCCAAATAGCAGATGATCAAATCATCTTCATACTTTCTGCCAATAAAATCGAAGTCTCGCGCGTTTCCATCAATTTGGACCCTGAACTTGGTGCGGATATACTTTTCAATATATTCGTCGGCCAAGCTTGATTCTTTTTCGGTAGCCAACTGTCCGTTTATATCATACCGTTCCAATAACACCGCGTCCAAATCATCTATAAAAATACGACTGGTTATTTGTAGCGCTTGATCTTTTTCGGAGTAGTCAATATGGGTAACACTGAGGTAGAACTTATGGGCCGCGGTAAAGGCGAATAGCGGGAGTAACAGCAATAAAAGGCTTTTTTTTATGATGCTCATAGAAAATGGAAATGATCTACGGCCAAAAATAAACAAATCGCATGCCAAACCTTCCATTTTAGTCCAATTCATTATTCCTCAGGTAAATTTTACTCTTGTCAACCATTTTTTCCCAAATCTTTAACCGATCATGTGTGTCCACCGTGGTTTGAAAGCTGGAATCGATTTCACAGAAATACATAAAATCATCAATACTTTCTTCCGGGATTTTTAGGTCGGCCACGATGACCGAATCTTTATAAAATGCCTTTACCCGTTCCGTTCTGGAATACAATTTCTGAAGTTTTACTTGGTTTTTCAGATACTTTGTTCGACCCGATATTCCATTGATAATCGGATTTAAAGGAATCAATCCTCCGCCGCTTGTGGCCTCATATAATATGCGTTCGGCCTTGGTAGGTGGTTTAACATAAGCATTGGGCAACCCAAGGGTCGAGGCCGTGATCACGGGTTCAATCGTTATTCTTTCGGCATCACGGGTCATATCGCCCGTTAAATTATAGGGCATTACAACCACCTCATCTAGCTCTGTTAGGGCATCTTCAAGTGGCACATTTATGTATTTACTCTCCAAAATGGATAGGGTCACCACGATTTCCTTTCGTTTGTATTGTATTGCGGAAAAAACAATGGTGTCGTTTAACTTGACCGAAATCTTAAAAAAACCGTTGTTATCCGTAATTGTCGCCCGCTTCGTAGTGGCATTTAAAACGTGTGTGGCGGCTACATCGCCATCTTCGCTATACACCCTGCCCTCTAGCTTATGCTCAAAAAGAGACTGCCCTTGGGCCATAAAAAAGCTCAACATAAAAAAGACGAGTACAAACTTACCTTTCCGCATCTATTTCTTTCAAATACGTTTTGCTATGTGTTACGAGATAATCGATTAATTCAAATTCGTTTTCTTTTTTCAATAAGGACTGCATCGGGTTTTTAGTGTCCAGGTACAGCAAAAAACTATCGATTTTATCTTGAGGAAGTTTCAAATCCAATACAAAAAACTCGTCTTCATAAACTAAGCGAAGCACTTCGCTAGGCTTCATGGGTTTACGTTCCGTTTCCTTTTTTTTCTTTGAGGCCCGTACCAAGGCCTTAAATATATTCACGAAATTGATATCTCCTTCCCTTCCCCTTTCAGCTTGCGACAAAGCGATATTATCCACTGGTGTAGAACGATCGCCCTCGTATTCAAAATCCTTGAAATCCTCATTCTGCATTTCCAGGAATTTTTGTTGTTGTTCTGGAGTTACGATTACCTCTTCAAGCTCGGTAACTTTTTCTTTTACTTCAACGACCAAACGCCCTTTTTTAAGAAGTGCTTCGGTTACCTTCACTACTTCCAATTGATAGTTTACCGCAGTAAAAGCCAACTCATCGCCCACATTAACAAGAATGGCAAACCGACCATTTTTATCTGTACTGGTCGCATTTTCCGTAGTTATATTGATTACCGTTTCATTTGGTACATTTACATTTCGGTAAAGTACTTGCCCCTGTAATAAAACCCGTTCCTGATCCTGTGCGGAAACCATAAAGGTGAAAAAACTCAGTACTAATATAAAAAGTGGTTTTGAGATGTAGTTTTTCATTTTAGGCAATTTTATGGTCATGGGCCTTAGGGATTTTGAGGTCTATAATTGTTGTAGCTAAAGAAAGTACATGTTGCAATCATAAAAAAAAGATGCCCACTAAACTTTTGTTAATTTATGACAACTATTTTTTAGGTACTACTTTTTTTGTTGAAAAAGTGTGCTTTTCCTACGTTTTGCCAGGCGTATAAGGTCATTTATCCGATTAGCCTTGTAAATTGGCTTATTTAACTAGCAATGTATACATATAATTCTATTTTTGTGGGTCACCCGCCCATATGGCTAAAAGTCCTTTTATGAGAACAGCATCCCTAATTTTTCTTTTAAGTGTATTTACGTTATCCTGTGTTTACGGGCAAGTCAAGATTGGGGACAATCCCCAAAACATTGATCCGTCAGCAGTGCTCGAATTGGAAAGTTCCACAATGGCATTGATCATCACCAGGGTAACCACCGCGCAAATGGAGGCAATTGTGCCAAGCCAAGGTGCCTTGGTTTATAATACGGAAACCGCTTGTGTGCATTACTACAATGGTACCGAGTGGGTAAATTTGTGTGAAGGGGTGAATCTTAACCTCACCGCCGACGCCATTATAAATGATGATAGCACCATTTCTATTGCACCCAACCCCGATGGGGGTACCAATCTTGAGGTATTACCGAATAGCCTCACTGGTAATCAAATTATAGATGGGAGTATCTTCGGAGTGGATATAAATAACAATTCTATCGGCCCTGATAAATTGGCCGACAACTCTGTGGGTAAATTTAAACTAAGTGAAAATGCTGTGGGGCCTTTTGCCATTGACCGTGATAGCCTTCCGCTTAGCTTTTTTAATAATGATGTACCATTTTTAACTACTGGCGATATTACCACCGTAAGTAATGATTCTCCCAACGCAATTAGCATTGGTTCTGATAATGGGGCCTTTTATGATGACCAACCTTTGATTGATGATATTGCCCAAAATGCAGCAGATATACTGGCGGACGGTGATACCAATGCGACTAATGAAATACAGACCCTTTCGTTGGATAACGGTAATGAGCTTACGATTTTGGGGGCCAATACCGTCGTATTGCCCACAGCTGATGGTTCGGACACGAAAATTACGGCAGGTACCAATATAGATATCCAGGGTAATGGTACATCGGCTATGCCTTATGTCATAAGTAGTACCGATGAGGTTGATGGCAGCATTAGTAATGAACTTCAAGACCTTGCTTTTGATGACGCCACCAACATCTTAACGATTTCTACTCCAGCTACCGCGGGAAATGAGGTGGATCTTAGTGGTTTGGCCGGGGGAGGTGGAAACCCAAATGATGAGCTTATTACAGCTTCTGTTTTAACCGGAAATACGTTAACACTTACCGAAGGTGGGAATGATTTTGATATTGATTTAACGGGATTAGGAGGTGGTAGCGGCAGCACTGAGATTGTGGATGGTACTACGCTTACAGGTGATGGTACTGCGGGAGATCCATTTAAAATTGAACCCTCGGCAACAGAGGGGCAGTTCTTGACCACAGATGCTACGGGTGTGGTCTGGGCCACCGTTAACCCAGGTGGGGGTACTACCGAAGAAGCAGATCAAACTACGATTACGGGAATAGGAACGAATGCCGATCCCTTTAAAATTGAACCATCGGCAACATTGGGGCAGTTTTTGACCACAGATGCTACGGGTGTGGTCTGGACTACCGTTAACCCGGGTGGGGGTACTACCGAAGAAGCAGATCAGATTACGATTACGGGAATAGGAACCAATGCCGATCCCTTTAAAATAGAACCATCTGCAACAGTGGGGCAGTTTTTGACCACAGATGCCACTGGTGTGGTCTGGGCCACCGTTAACCCGGGTGGGGGTACTACCGAAGAAGCCGACCAAACCACGATTACGGGAATCGGGACCAATGCCGATCCTTTTAAAATTGAGCCTTCGGCCAATACCAACGAGGTATTGACTACTGATGGTTCTGGCAATGTTGTTTGGGCGTCGGGAGGTGGAACTGGTACCACGGAACTAGCCGACCAAGCTACGATAACAGGTGATGGACAAGCAGGTACCGAATTCCAGGTTGCCGACCAGGGAATCAATACGCAACAATTGGCGGACGATGCCATAACCGCCGACAAGATAGGCGGTGATGTCGCCGGCACGGGGCTTTTGCAAAATGCAACCGGAGCGCTTGAGGTAGACCCCACCGCGCTGGTCGGTGATGGGAATATCTCAGGGACGGGGATTACGGTCGGTGGTGACACGGATGCGCTACTAGGCGATGTAACCCTGGAAATTGCCGACGATGCCATAACAGCAGACAAAATAGGCGGTGATGTCGCCGGCACGGGGCTTTTGCAAAATGCAACCGGTGCGCTCGAGGTAGACCCCACCGCGCTGGTCGGTGATGGGAATATCACAGGGACCGGAATCGCTGTCGGAGGTGATACAGATGCATTACTGGGCGATGTGACACTGGAAATTGCCGACGATGCCATAACAGCAGACAAGTTAGGTAACGATGTCGCGGGCACTGGACTTTTGCAGAATGCAACCGGTGCACTCGAGGTAGACCCCACCACGTTGGTCGGTGATGGGAACATCACGGCGACCGGAATCACCGTCGGAGGGGATACCGATGCGCTCTTGGGGGACGTGACGCTGGAAATTACCGATGATGCAATAACCGCTGACAAAATAGGAAACGATGTTGCCGGAGCCGGACTTTTGCAAAATGCCGCTGGAGCACTCGAAGTAGATCCGGCGGCCATAGTGGGTGATGGGAACATTACTGGGACGGGAATCACCGTCGGAGGGGATACCGATGCGTTGCTGGGAGACGTGACGCTGGAAATTACCAATGATGCCATAACCGCTGACAAAATAGGTGCTGATGTTGCGGGTACCGGCCTTGTACAGAATGCCGCGGGAGCACTTGAAGTAGACCCGACAGCATTGGTTGGTGATGGGAATATTACTGGGACCGGAATCACCGTCGGAGGGGATACCGATGCGCTGCTGGGAGACGTGACGCTGGAAATTACCGATGATGCCATAACCGCTGACAAAATAGGTGCTGATGTTGCGGGTACCGGCCTTGTACAGAATGCCACGGGAGCACTAGAAGTAGATCCGACCGCCATCGTTGGTGACGGGAATATCACCGGAACAGGCATAACAGTGAGTGGAGGGGCCAATGCAACCTTAACAAATGTCGGGCTCTCAATCACAAATAACGCCGTAACCACTGCAAAGATCCTAAACGATAATGTAACACCGGCAAAGATAGCGGGAGGTGCCGAAGGACAGGTACTTACCACAACCGATGCTACAGGTACTGTAGCCTGGGCAACACCCTCAGCACGTATTATAGCCATGGGAAAAATGAGGGCAGATGGAGGTTTTGATAATATTTATCCCAATACTCTAATGAGCACTGGTTCAGGTGGAACATATACAGTTGATATTAGTTCACTTGGTTTAGATGTCAACAATGATGATTATATTATTAACGCTACAGCAATTGGTACGGGAGTTGAATCAATATCTATAAAAGTAATCAACCAATCATCAATTTCGTTTACAGTTTTTATTACAAGAGTTAGAGGTGATAGTCCCAATACCGCAATTACGCTAGTTGACTCAGCTTGGTTTTTCACAATAACTGACTTTTAATCCATGAAAAAAATTGTCTTTATAGCATCCATTTTCCTAAGTTTGGTAGCGCATGCCCAAACCGCCTTGTACAATTCGGGCAACCTACGTATTCATGAAAATGGTCAATTAGGGTTTCATACTGATCTGATCAATGAGGGTATTTTTGATGAAAATCTTGGCCTAGCTGGTTTTTATAGCGATAATACTAGGGATATTCAAGGGAGCATCCCCCCTACCTTTTACGATGTGGAATTTGCCACCCAGCTTGCAACTATTTTAAGGACCACGGTCAACCTGACCAACAACGCAAATTTTATATCCGGGAATGTCTTGACTCCTAGGGATGATTCGGGCGTAAGTCTAAATTTCGTTCAAGATGCTTTTAGTGCGGGAGAGGGCGACATTAATAAAGTTGATGGGTACGCCAGTATTACCCAAAAGCAATTTTTTCTCTTTCCAGTGGGTAGTGCAGCTGCGCTTCGTCCTTTGGACATTAACTCCGAAAGTACTAACGATTTTGCACAATGTGCCTATTTTAAGGAGAATCCCAATAGTCCAACAACATTTGACCAAAGTTTCGACACCACCCAAAAACCTGCCGATTTAGGGGATATCAGTACTAACGAATTTTGGCGATTAGAGGGTAGTGTACTGTCTACTATACAAATTAGTTGGGACGAGGCGAGCGATATTGCCACCATTACGGATGATCCGAGCACCATTGTGGTGGTCGGGTGGAGCAAGGCAGCAAACCAATGGGTAAGCCTTGGAAGTTCCGGGTCCGTCGGAGATCTAAGCAGTGGATTTGCGGGTTCAACCAGTTTTGTCCCAAATGACTACGAAGTATTGACATTCGGAGCAGCGGGTCAACCCTTGGAGCCCATAGATCTTGAAAATTATTTGGTTACCCCCAACGGAGATGGTATCAATGATACATTGGTCATTGAAGAACTTCAGCAATCCCCTAACAATACCGTTCAAATCTTTGATCGTTTTGGGTTAAAGGTCTTTGAAAAGGAGAATTATACCAATGAATTTAATGGGTTCTCAACTTCCGGTAGTTTTGTAGTTGAAAAAGATAAGGGGTTGCCCTCTGGCGTTTATTTTTATGTGGCTTCCCTTCATGATTTAGACCTCCAGTTTCAAGGGTTTCTATACCTATCGGCGAGACCTTAAAACGGCCTTTTTGTCTTAATAATTAGAAACTTAGCTTCCATTTGGGACAGTGGGTTTTGGGGGAATGATCGGATCTAAAATTACGGTCACAACCACTTCCTCTTACTTGACATCCTTTTCCTACTATTTCACAACATTTATTACCGCTTCGACATCCTAATGGGTAATTTGCATAGCGTATAACAATATTGTACCAATCCCCTATCAGATGAAAGCTAAAATTACCGCATTGATTTTGTTGCTCACAGCAATTACCTATGGCCAGGTAAAAATCGGAGATGATATCAATACCATAGACCCCAGTTCAATCCTTGAGTTGGAAAGTGACTCCAAAGTGTTGGTCATTACCAGGGTTTCCGATGCACAAATGAACACCATACAACCTTTGGCCGGTGCAATGGTCTATAATACAGATCAAGGATGTGTTTATCAATTTAACGGCATAAACTGGATAGGGCTTTGCGATTCTTTCTCCTTTAATGAAACCATAACGACCCTTGTCGATAATAATGACGGTAGCTTTTCCTATCTTAATGAAGATAATAGCACCATCACGATTACCAAAGCGATGTTGATCGACAATGGCAATGGCAGCTTTAGTTTTGAAAATGGAAGTGGTGCCACCGTAGATTTTATTGGTACAGATACACAGCTTACCGATGCAGAGGTCGCAACGGCCGTAAACAACGAATTCCCGAACCTGGATACCGATGCTACCGACGATTTCTCGGGAAGCTATAACGACCTGACGGACGTACCCGCAGATATCGCCGACGGGGATGACGATACCACCTATACCGCAGGAACGGGGCTTGACCTTACAGGCACCGAGTTCTCCGTGAACGATGCGGAACTAAACCCTGATTGGGCCAACATCACTAGCATCCCGGCAGACATTGCCGATGGCGATCAGGATACACAGCTTACCGATGCCCAAGTGGCAACAGCGGTCAACAACGAGTTTCCGAACCTGGATACCGATGCAACCGACGATTTTTCGGGAAGCTATAACGATCTAACGGACGTGCCCGCCGATATTGCGGACGGGGACGACGATACCACCTATACCGCTGGTAACGGCCTTGACCTTACCGGGACCGAGTTCTCCGTGAACGATGCCGAACTGAACCCGGATTGGGCCAACATTACCAGCATCCCCGCCGACATAGCCGATGGGGATGACGACACACAACTCACCGATGCAGAGGTCGCAACGGCCGTAAACAACGAATTTCCCAATCTGGATACCGATGCGACGGACGACTTTGACGGGGAATGGACCTCGCTCAACAATATCCCTGCCGACATTGCCGATGGTGACGACGATACGCAGCTTACCGATGCAGAGGTCGCAACGGCCGTAAACAACGAATTCCCGAACCTGGATACCGATGCCACCGACGATTTCTCGGGAAGCTATAACGACCTGACGGACGTACCCGCAGATATCGCCGACGGGGATGACGATACCACCTATACCGCAGGAACGGGGCTTGACCTTACAGGCACCGAGTTCTCCGTGAACGATGCGGAACTGAACCCTGATTGGGCCAACATCACTAGCATCCCGGCAGACATTGCCGATGGCGATGATGATACACAACTTACCGATGCGCAGGTAGCAACGGCCGTCAACAGCGAGTTCCCGAACCTGGATACCGATGCAACGGACGACTTTGATGGGGAGTGGACCTCGCTCAACAATATCCCTGCCGATATCGCCGATGGCGATGACGATACCACCTATACAGCAGGTACCGGACTCGACCTTACGGGGACAGAGTTCTCCGTGAACGATGCGGAACTGAACCCCGATTGGACCAACATTACCAGCATCCCGGCCGATATAGCCGATGGTGATGACGATACACAGCTTACCGATGCACAGGTCGCAACGGCCGTAAACAACGAGTTTCCGAACCTGGATACCGATGTCACCGACGACTTTGATGGGGAATGGACCTCGCTCAACAATATCCCTGCCGATATAGCCGATGGCGATGACGACACCCAGCTTACCGATGCAGAGGTCGCAACGGCCGTAAACAACGAGTTCCCGAACCTGGATACCGATGCCACCGATGATTTCTCGGGAAGCTATAACGACCTGACCGATGTGCCAGCGGATTTGGCGGACGGCGACGATGATACCACCTATACCGCCGGTACCGGACTCGACCTTACGGGCACCGAGTTCTCCGTGAACGATGCGGAACTGAACCCGGATTGGGCCAACATTACCAGCATCCCTGCCGACATCGCCGATGGCGATGACGATACGCAGCTTACCGATGCACAGGTAGCGACAGCGGTCAACAACGAGTTCCCCAATTTGGATACCGATGCCACCGATGATTTCTCGGGAAGCTATAACGACCTGACCGATGTGCCAGCGGATTTGGCGGACGGCGACGATGATACCACCTATACCGCTGGTACCGGACTCGACCTTACCGGGACCGAGTTCTCCGTAAACGATGCGGAACTCAATCCCGACTGGGCGAACATCACTAGCATCCCCGCGGATATTGCCGATGGCGATCAGGATACACAGCTTACCGATGCCCAGGTGGCAACAGCGGTCAACAACGAGTTTCCGAACCTGGATACCGATGCAACCGACGATTTTTCGGGAAGCTATAACGATCTAACGGACGTGCCCGCCGATATTGCGGACGGGGACGACGATACCACCTATACCGCTGGTAACGGCCTTGACCTTACCGGGACCGAGTTCTCCGTGAACGATGCCGAACTGAACCCGGATTGGGCCAACATTACCAGCATCCCCGCCGACATAGCCGATGGGGATGACGACACACAACTCACCGATGCAGAGGTCGCAACGGCCGTAAACAACGAATTTCCCAATCTGGATACCGATGCGACGGACGACTTTGACGGGGAATGGACCTCGCTCAACAATATCCCTGCCGACATTGCCGATGGTGACGACGATACGCAGCTTACCGATGCAGAGGTCGCAACGGCCGTAAACAACGAATTCCCGAACCTGGATACCGATGCCACCGACGATTTCTCGGGAAGCTATAACGACCTGACGGACGTACCCGCAGATATCGCCGACGGGGATGACGATACCACCTATACCGCAGGAACGGGGCTTGACCTTACAGGCACCGAGTTCTCCGTGAACGATGCGGAACTGAACCCTGATTGGGCCAACATCACTAGCATCCCGGCAGACATTGCCGATGGCGATGATGATACACAACTTACCGATGCGCAGGTAGCAACGGCCGTCAACAGCGAGTTCTCGAACCTGGATACCGATGCAACGGACGACTTTGATGGGGAGTGGACCTCGCTCAACAATATCCCTGCCGATATCGCCGATGGCGATGACGATACCACCTATACAGCAGGTACCGGACTCGACCTTACGGGGACAGAGTTCTCCGTGAACGATGCGGAACTGAACCCCGATTGGACCAACATTACCAGCATCCCGGCCGATATAGCCGATGGTGATGACGATACACAGCTTACCGATGCACAGGTCGCAACGGCCGTAAACAACGAGTTTCCGAACCTGGATACCGATGTCACCGACGACTTTGATGGGGAATGGACCTCGCTCAACAATATCCCTGCCGATATAGCCGATGGCGATGACGACACCCAGCTTACCGATGCAGAGGTCGCAACGGCCGTAAACAACGAGTTCCCGAACCTGGATACCGATGCCACCGATGATTTCTCGGGAAGCTATAACGACCTGACCGATGTGCCAGCGGATTTGGCGGACGGCGACGATGATACCACCTATACCGCCGGTACCGGACTCGACCTTACGGGCACCGAGTTCTCCGTGAACGATGCGGAACTGAACCCGGATTGGGCCAACATTACCAGCATCCCTGCCGACATCGCCGATGGCGATGACGATACGCAGCTTACCGATGCACAGGTAGCGACAGCGGTCAACAACGAGTTCCCCAATTTGGATACCGATGCCACCGATGATTTCTCGGGAAGCTATAACGACCTGACCGATGTGCCAGCGGATTTGGCGGACGGCGACGATGATACCACCTATACCGCTGGTACCGGACTCGACCTTACCGGGACCGAGTTCTCCGTAAACGACGCCGAACTCAATCCCGATTGGGCGAACATCACCAGCATTCCCGCTGACATTGCCGACGGAGATGATGTGAATGATGCCGATTCAGATATAACCAATGAAATTCAGGTGCTGTCCAAAAGTGGAACTACCATTTCATTGAGTAATGGAGGCGGAAGTGTAAATGAAACCGTTACAACCTTAACACAGGACACCTCTACCGGTGTAATTACCTATACCAACGAAACGCCAACGGCCCAAACTGCAAATGTAATTGGCGCCGAAACCAACAATAGTATTGCTGCCGGCGCAAATGGCGGGGCGTTCTATGAAAGTCCGATAAAAGCTTTTGGTAAAATCTCTTCGGCCGGAGCAATCACAAGGGCAACAACCGGGATTACGGTCACCAAACAAACCGGTAATGGCCATTATAGGGTAAACCTTCCATCTGGGTTGGTAAGTGACGGTGATTACATTATTCAATTGAGTCAACCTGGAAGAGGAGGCGCAGGTAATGACGACCCAGGGATTTCATATAGCGCCCAGAGTGCGACAGGTTTCGACGTAATAATAGGCGATAATGATAACGGAGGTACAGATCGGTCACGGTTTAATTCAGAATTTATGTTCACCATATTAGATTTATAATGAGAAAGAAAATTATATACATCGTTTTTTTAATTCTTGGATTTCAGTCTATCCAGGCTCAAATAGACCCAAGTTTGTTGTTCGGCCTTCAAACGGCTACAACAACAGAAATGAATGCAATTGTGAACCCAATAACAGGTTCGTTGATATACAATACTTCCGACTTTAGCATATACCAATATATCGGGAGTGGTTGGGCCAGGGTTTTTGATTCTGCCAACAATGGTACCGCAGGAACAAAAGTGAATTTTGGAGGACGTTGGACCAATACCGATGTTGCCACCGACTTAAATGTAACGGGTATAGAAGCTCCAATCTTTGGGACCGAAGATTATAAAGATGATGGTAACGCACTTTACGAAGTAAGCGGCAACACCCTTGTCGTTAAGGAGGCAGGTAGATATGACATTCGGGCCAATTTCTCCCTAATCGGTAGTAGCTCAGGAGGTACCCAACAACGGACCAATGCGACCGGACGATTGGCAGTAAACGGAACTCAGGTTGGAGCGAGAGGGGCCTCAGCCTATATACGGTTTGCCTCAGGGCAAACACAATCCAGTATTCACATGAGTGAGATTTTAGAACTGAATGCCAATGACGTTATATCCATTATTATGTTTAGGGAAGGTAATTCAGGTCCTGTTCGCTTTAATGCCGCGGATGAGTCGAGTTTTATTATTAATAAGGTGCAATAACACTATGAAAATCAGAATACTCATATTCCTAATCTCCTTGGTTACCTTTGTGTCTGCCCAAGAATCGGCGCAAAACTTCGGTAACTTGAAAATACACGATTTAGGAGCTATTGGTTTTCATTTGGATGTCATTAACAATGGTATTTTTGATGATAATCTAGGTTTAGCCGGTTTTTATAGTGACGGGCAACGTACCATATCCGGTGCATTTAGGCCTATTTTCTATGATTTAGAGATTATGGCAGCCGATGACCTATTGTTAGAGGTAGGTGTTGGAGTTACTAATAATGCCAATTTTATTCTCGGTGATGTAATGACGCCTAGGACTTTTCCTGATATCAATCTCGACTTTATTTCAGATGCTACCTACACTGGTGAAACCAACCTGACCAAAGTTGACGGTTACTCAGCGGCCACTAGTAAAGCAATCTTTATTTTTCCTATTGGAGATCAAGCTAAACTGCGCCCCTTGGAATTGTATTCCGAAGGGCAAAATACAACGGCGAAGGCCGCCTATTATTTTGAAGATCCAAATGCCCCAACGGCGTTTATTATTGCCTTTGACACAGCGATCAAGACCGACATTCTTACTACCGTAAGCACTTATGAATTCTGGGATTTGGATAATGAAGTTCCATCTAGGGTACGACTTACATGGGACACGGACAGCAATTTGTCGGGTTTTGTTGATGAAATTGAAAATTTACGTATTGTAGGTTGGCATAAAACAAACAACATATGGGAGACCCTTGGCGGAAATTCCATCAGTGGGGATTTTGACACTGGGGAGATTACTTCTGATACCTTTCTGCCAGACGATTATGCCATTATCACTTTCGGAAGTAGTCTAAGTTCGGAAAACCTCAGTCTCGAAAATTACCTGCTCTCACCAGATGGTGATGGAATCAACGATGTTCTTTATTTCGATGCCCTTTCACTTTCTCCGGAAAACAATTCCTTAAAAATTTATAATCGTTGGGGAAGGTTGGTATACGAAGCCGATGGCTATCAAAACAATTTTAATGGGATTGCCACTAAAGGTTTGGTCGTTGCCGAAAACAAAAAACTTCCTGACGGAGTCTATTTTTACATTTTAGAACTTCAAGATATTGACGTGCTGCATCAGGGATACTTTGCAATAAGAAACTAAACAATCATTTTTGGCAAGTGGACAAGGCAATCGATATTTCCCAAAATGGTAAAAAATGAATAATTCATATAGTTCGTTTGTAGTCATTCCTGCCCATTTTAGACTAAAATGGGTAAATTTGAGTTATAGAACTACGTACTTGTTGCTCACAATTTGGCAACATTTTTGCAGTTAAGACAGTAAAACCAATTTTTGCCTAAAAATAGCAGTATGCAAAGAAGATCGTTTATAAAAAAAAGTGGTGCATCCGCATTGGCCTTGGGCGTACTCCCCAGCATGGCATTTTCAAGCCAGATCGAGTATTCGATTTTGGAACTCATGGGAAAAACAGATATTGAATTGTACGGTGAGGGCATCAATTTGCGAAAAGAAGCCCATGATGCTTTTTTGGAAATGAAAAAAGCCGCCTATGGAGATGGAATCGATTTAAAAATTGTATCCAGCTATAGAAACTTTTATCGACAAGAAGGTATTTGGGAGCGAAAGTTTATCCGCTATACGGACGATGACGGTATGGAACCACTACCCGCCATCGATAAAATTATAGAATATTCAACAATTCCAGGTACTAGTAGGCATCATTGGGGAACGGACATCGACATTGTAGATGGGTACCGCAAGGTTGAGGGTGATGTTTTGGTCCCATCAAAGTTCGGTCCTGGTCAACCCTATGAAGATTTTAAAAAATGGATGGATGCGAACTCCCGGAAGTACGGTTTCTATCTTGTTTATACCGACACACCGGGTAGAAGAGGCTTTAAATATGAGCCCTGGCATTACAGCTATGCCCCACTTTCTATACCCATGCTTACCCAATTCAGGGGTAAGAATATATTACAATTATTGGAACAAGAAGAATTTGAGGGCGCCGATCATTTCACCAACGGTTTCTTAAATAGCTATATAAAGAATAATATTTTAGACATCAATCCTGATCTTTTATAAGTCTTTTGTATATTGAGGTCTATTGAACACTATCGATTATGAACAGAAGTAGTTGGAAAATCCGTATCCTTATTGGATTGGCCATTGTAGCCTTTGCATTTATCAAAAAATGTAACAATACTGAAGAAAACCCATATACCGGGCGATCCCAACATATAACAATGGATGCCAATCAGGAGATTGCGATTGGCCTACAGAGCGCCCCCCAAATGGCACAACAACATGGAGGTCTCTATCCCGATGAGCGCCTTCAGGCCTATGTAGATCAAGTGGGCAATAAACTGGTTCAAAATAGCATCGCTCGCGACACTCCTTACAAATTTGATTTTCATTTGTTGGCCGATGATAAGGCCATTAATGCCTTTGCGCTTCCCGGAGGGCAGTGCTTTATAACGTACGCCCTATTTTCCCAATTAAACGAGGAACAGCTTGCCGGGGTTCTTGGTCATGAAATTGGCCATGTTATCGGTAGACATTCGGCAGAACGTATTGCTTCAAGTGAATTTTGGAGAACCGCTACCATGGGCGCCACGGTCGGTGCCGGGGATATTGGAAATGTTGTTGGGGGCATAGGACAGAACACCCTTCTAAAAAATGGGCGTGGCGATGAACTTGAAAGTGATGACCTCGGTGTACTTTTTATGATACAATCAGGATATGATCCCTATCAAATGATCAAGGTAATGCAAATACTGAAAGCCGCAGCTGGGCCCAACCGTGTTCCGGAATTTCAGAGCACACACCCCGACCCCGAAAATAGAATTGAAAAAATCAAGGAATCCATCGCAAAATATCAAAATAGGTAGTTCGCAGCCTGGGCTTAAAATGGCAGCTTTTTAATTTTTTTAGCCTTTTCGATGAACTGCACGGGACATTAGGCAAGTTTTTGTACATTTACCCCTCCCTATTATCTTTTTGCCTCAGATTTAACCCTTATAGCTTTAATTTAATAACATGTACTGAAACTTATGTCAGTACTTAAATAAAACTATAATGGGAACACTCGTACACTTTAAAAATCTTTACACAGAAGCTTTTGCAGACTGCAAGCCTGTATTGGCGGTTTTCTTTTTAAAAGCTTATTCTGTTTTTGCCGCAATTATGCTTTTTATGGCAATTTATGCGTTTACCGATCGCGCTTTAAGCGGATTCGAATTTTAAAACCCTTTATTTGCTCTTTTACTTGAACACTATTTGAAGTGAATATATCAAAAAAACCCCTTAGGAAATCACCTAAGGGGTTTTTTGTTTGATGACTATAACTATCAAGTATTTTTCTTGATTACTTCTAGGGCATCTTCTGCATTCGATAGTTCAGCGTATTTCTTTATAGTCCAACCCTTATCACTTTTAAGCTTTAGGTTTGCCCCATTGGAAATAAGTAAACTCAAAATCTCTGCCTTGTTGTAGCGAGCGGCAAAAATTGCAGGGGTCATTCCTGCAGACTTTTGATTAACATCTTCGCCAAGTTCGATCATGCGTTTTACCGTTTCAATGTCCCCTTGAACAATGGCCTTGCAAAAAGAACTGATTTCAGCGTCAAAAGACGTTTTAAGTTCCACTACCACAGGCGTAGGTTCCATTTCGTTTGCTGTTAAACTGTTTGTGGCCACGGCCATCATGGCCAAAGCCAAAATTACTGCTGTTTTTCTCATGATAAATGATTTTTAAACCTGCCAGAAGGCAGGCTGATTGATGAATAAATTTTACTTATATAAATATAGACTACCCTGATACCTTTTTGTTACAACCTTCGCCGTTAATTCACGAAAGTTTAACAAAGAAGGCCACGATTCGTTAAGGATTTAACATCTTAGGATACTGGTATCTAAAAAAGAACAGGGTATAAATTGAAAAACTTATTCAAGAAAACTACTTTTGACATCATTATAAAACCAAAAAATGAATAAAAGAGTACTACTGATGATTTTGGACGGTTGGGGCAAATCTCCCGACCCAAAAGTATCGGCGATAGCCAATGCAAAAACCCCCTTTATTGACTCTTTATATAAGAAGTATGGTCACGCCAATCTATTGACAGATGGTATGAATGTAGGTCTTCCTGAGGGGCAAATGGGCAATAGTGAGGTGGGACATATGAATTTAGGGGCCGGAAGGATCGTTTACCAGGACTTGGCTAAAATCAACCTTGCTATTACAGAAGACACCTTAAAGAACGAAGTCGTTCTTAAAAAGGCATTTCAATATGCCAAGGAAAATGATAAGCCTATCCACTTTTTGGGTCTTTTAAGCGACGGTGGTGTTCATAGCCATGTCTCCCATATTAAGGGACTCATTAATGCCGGTGAAGATTACGGGCTTGACAAGATGTTCGTTCATGTTTTTACCGATGGCCGTGATGTTGACCCGATGAGCGGCAAGGGGTTCTTAAAAAGCTTAACCGACTTTTGCATTGACAAAAAGGCACAATTGGCTACAGTTACCGGTAGGTATTTTGCCATGGACCGCGATAAACGTTGGGAACGGGTCAAGTTGGCGTATGACGCACTGGTAAATAACAAAGGTGAAAAAACTACTGATATTTCTACTGCCATTCAACAAAGTTATAATGAAGGTGTTACCGATGAATTTATCAAACCCATTATTATGACTCATGCCGATGGGACTCCTGTTGCAAAAATCGAGGAGAACGATGTAGTTATATTTTTTAATTTCAGAACAGATCGTGGGCGCGAACTTACCCAAGTATTGAATCAAGAAGATATGCATGAACAAAACATGCATAAACTTGACCTTTATTATGTGACCATGACCAATTACGACGATTCCTTTACCGGAGTTCATGTTATCTATGATAAGGACAATATCAAAGAAACCTTAGGAGAGGTTTTGGCAAAGGCGGGCAAGAGGCAAATTCGTATCGCTGAGACGGAGAAGTATCCGCATGTAACTTTCTTTTTTAATGGAGGTAGAGAAGTTCCTTTTGAAGGTGAAGAACGCCTATTATGCCCATCTCCCAAAGTAGCGACCTACGATTTAAAACCGGAAATGAGTGCCTACGAGATACGCGATGCCATTGTACCCGAACTGGAAAAAGGCGAGGTAGATTTTGTATGCCTTAATTTTGCAAATCCTGATATGGTGGGTCATACGGGGGATATGGATGCAGCGATAAAAGCATGTGAGGTGGTCGATAGTTGTGCAAACTCGGTAATTACAACAGGGCTAGAAAACGGGTATACCACCATCGTGATTGCCGACCACGGCAATTGTGATACCATGATCAATCCAGATGGTAGCCCGAATACGGCACATACCACAAATCCGGTTCCTTTGATTTTAGTAGATAATGATTTAAAAAACATATCGGATGGGGTGCTGGGCGATATCGCCCCGACCATTTTAAAACTTATGGGAATTCCACAACCGGATGTAATGACCCAAAAGGCATTGGTATAGCAGGCGATTCTATCAAATGTTTTACCTTTGCCGCCTATGATTATTGCCAAAACATTAGAAGAAATTGAATTGATGCGCGAAAGCGCATTAATCGTATCCAAAACCTTGGGAATGCTCGCCGGTGAGGTTAAACCGGGCGTAACGACCTTGCAATTGGATAAGCTCGCCGAAACCTTTATACGGGACCACGGTGCGGTACCCGGTTTTTTAGGGCTTTATGATTTTCCAAATTCGCTTTGTATGAGCCCGAATGCACAGGTGGTGCATGGGATACCCAATGACACCCCTATGGTAGAGGGCGATATCATCTCTATAGATTGTGGTGCCCTAAAGAATGATTTTTACGGGGATCATGCCTATACTTTTGCCGTCGGGGAAGTAAGCCCAGAAGTGCAAAAGTTGTTGGAGGTTACCAAAGAATCGCTTTATGTAGGTATTCGGGAATTTAAAGCCGGTAATCGCGTTGGGGATGTCGGGTACGCCATTCAAAAATATACGGAAGAACGCGGTTACGGTGTTGTGCGGGAATTGGTTGGGCATGGTTTGGGGCGTAAAATGCACGAAGACCCGGAAATGCCGAATTACGGTAAAAGAGGTCGAGGCAAAAAGTTTGTCGAAGGTATGGTAGTCGCCATTGAACCCATGATCAATATGGGCACCCGAAGAATAAAACAGCTTAGGGACGGCTGGACGATTCTAACTGCCGATGGAAAACCCAGTGCACATTTTGAACATGACGTAGCACTTGTAAATGGTAAACCTGAGCTATTATCGACCTTTAAATATATTTATGAGGCATTAGGGGTTAAAAGCGATGAGGAAGATGAGTTTCAGAGGTAATTCAGAGGTAATTCAGAGGTTATTCCGCAAAGCTACACGGAGAAAAATACAGAGTTTCAGGGAGAAATATGAAAGATAACGAGATTACTAAAGTTATAATCGGAGCCGCTATAGAGGTGCATAAAGCACTTGGTTCTGGCTTATTGGAGTCCGCTTATCAAGAATGTCTGTTTTTTGAACTTCAGAACAAAGGTCTTAAAGTCCGAAAAGAAATTGCGCTTCCTATAGTTTATAAAGACGTAAAATTAGACCATGGGTACCGAATTGATTTGTTGGTTGAAGAGAAGATAGTCCTGGAGCTTAAGACCCTTGAACGTTTTACCGATGTTCACTTTGCACAAATCCTGACTTATTTAAAACTAGGCGATTTTAATTTAGGCTTATTAAACAATTTTCACACAAGCTTATTGAAAAATGGAATCAAAAGATTTATTAATAAACCTCTGTGAACCTTTTTTTACTCAGTGAATCTCTGTGAAACAACCAAGTATTGAAAAAATTATTTAAGTTCATATTAAATCTCATTCCCAGGCCGTTACTGATCAAACTAAGCTATTGGGTAAGACCGTTGTTCGCACTCTATTATAAAGGCGACAGATACACCGACCCCATAGATGGTCGAAGTTTTCGGAGTTTTTTACCCTACGGTTATGAAGATCCTAGGGACAATGTACTCTCCCCCTATACGCTCTCCCTAGAACGGCATCGATTATTATGGCTGTACCTGAAAAATGAAACGGATTTCTTTACAGCCAACCTAAAAGTATTACATTTTGCACCGGAACAAGCCTTTTATAAGAAGTTTAGAGGATTGAAAAACTTGGATTATGTCACCACAGACCTATTGTCACCCTTGGCAGATGTAAAAGCCGATATATGTGACCTCCCTTTTGAAGACAGTTCATATGACGTAATTCTTTGCAATCATGTATTGGAACATATTCCGGATGATACCAAGGCCATGAAGGAGTTGTATCGGGTATTAAAACCGGGCGGGTGGGGTATTTTTCAAATTCCACAGGACCAAGACCGTGAAACCACCTTTGAAGACGACTCGATAACCGGCAAAAAAGAGCGTGCCAAAATTTTTGGCCAGTACGACCATGTGCGTGTTTATGGGCGAGACTATTTTGATACGTTACGTAGTATCGGTTTCATCGTAGATGAAGTAGATTATACAGCAACACTATCCTCAGAGGAGAACGAAAGGTATCGCTTGGCACTAGGCGAAATTATACCCCTGGTACGAAAGTAAACTACCTCCGGGCAAGTCCACGAGACATCCGTAAAGGAAACAACATTAAAATATCGAGGCAACACTCTGAATGTTTAAGTCTCGATTATCGAGTAAATTCATGCTAAAACGCTTTATGGCGAAAAAGTGCATTTCGTCGATTAATCCCGTGTTTACACGATATGATCGATAAAATACAGTAGGCCTGTTCTACTTTTACTTTACTAATTAGAACCGCATGAAAAAACTACTACCCTACCTATTTGTTTTTGCTTCATTTTTTGTTTCGGCGCAATCCGAAACCCAAACCTATGTTCCCGACGACAATTTTGAACAAGCCCTGATCGATCTGGGTTATGATGATGTGTTGGATGATTATGTGTTGACTTCGAATATCAAGGATATCTTCGAACTTTTTATTGAAGAAGGCAGCATTGCTGACCTTACCGGTTTGGAAGACATGACCAACCTGCACAACTTATTGCTCCCGAAGGGTACTTTTAGTAGCGTTGATTTTTCAGGTAATCCGAATCTTGAGCTCTTGGGTATTAGCTCAGACAATTTGAATTTCATAGACTTTTCAAACAATCCAAGGTTGGAATTTATGACTATTTCAAACAGCGGTTTAAAAAGCATAGATTTATCTAATAATCCGAAATTAGCTATAGCAAATCTTAATGGAAATCATTTGGAAACTTTAGATTTGTCGAACAGTACCCAATTGGTGATTGTAGATGTAAGCGATAACAACTTAAGCTCCTTAAACCTGAAAAACGGAGCGAATACAAGTCTTACAGAAATGAATGCCACCAATAATACGGCATTGTCCTGTATTCAGGTTGATGATGTGGCCATAGCGACAAGTAAAGATTGGTTTAAAGACGATACTGCCTCTTATTCAATCGACTGCTTCCCTGCAGACCAGGATAACGATGGAGTTAATGACTCTATAGACCTTTGCCCCAACACCCCGACCGGGGAACAGGCCAATGCCTCAGGCTGTAGCGCGTCGCAATTGGCCGATCTGGCCGTACAAAATATCTGTATTGGTATGGGTTCCGACCCTTGTTCCGATACGCCCAATTGTTATGTGAATATCGGGGTGCTACAGGATGTAGAAATCAATGTAACTATAGTCAAAAACGATACAGAGCAGCTATTTGATGGCCCCGTGAGCATGGCCAACCCCCTGTTCCTAGAAAACCTGACCGAAGGGGAATATCGTATTTGCGCTTCCCATCCCGGTATTCCCGGTTTTGAGCAATGCTATGAGGTTTCTTCTTCGGCAACGGAGAATAACGTAAACACCACCATTGTAATGCAGAATGCGGGGCAGGAATACACCATTACCGCAGCGGGCAGTAAAAGTTATGAAGTACGGGTAAATGACAATACCTACACCTACAACTTTGGTACTTATGATGCCCAGCAAATCACCTTCCCCTTAGTGGCCGGGGTCAATGCCATTACGGTTACCGGTAGGTTGGATTGTTCTGAAAACGAACGTATAACCTTTGTCCCGGACAACAATTTTGAGCAGGCACTAATCGACCTTGGCTATGACGATGTATTGGATGATTATGTAGTTACTGTCAATATCAGTGACCTAAAAGAGTTGGACCTTAGCAATATGAGCATTGAAAATTTACAGGGTATCGGGGCATTTACCGCTCTGGAAGATTTTAATTGTCATTTTAATCCATTGACCGAATTGGATTTAAGTAAAAACACACGTCTTAAATACCTTGACGTATCGGACCTATTTTCCCTAACTGCAATAGATCTTACAAATAATATAGATTTAGAAACTTTAGATGTCACAGGCACTTCAATTGAGGTATTGGACGTATCCCGAAACGTAAATCTACATACCCTATTTGCTTTAGTCACGTCTTTAAACCAAATTGATCTGAGTCAAAATAGTACTCTCGAAATACTATACCTGCAAACTGAACAGATTACTAACATTGACTTTACGAACAATCCACTCTTAAAAGAACTTAGAATAAGAGCCTATCAAAATACGGGTATAAATGTATCAAATAACCCACTTCTAGAAAATCTCTACCTGTTCAGTGATGAAATTGCGGAATTAGATTTGACGAATAACCCCAATTTGAAAAATCTAACTATCGCTACCGATGGCGAAGGAATTATGACGGTCGATTTGACAAATAACACCAAACTAAAATTTGTAAATATTTTTGGAAATCTAACAGATATTGATCTTTCACAAAATAGTGAATTGACGTCTCTTCATCTTAGTGATAATGCCTTGACTGCTTTAGACTTAACAGCTAATACTTCCTTAGAAATATTGGGAACCACTGGAAACCCATTAAGTTGTATTCAAGTAGCTGATGTAGAAGCGGCCAACCGAATGCAAATTATTGACATTGGTGAAGCAGAATTTTCAACTAATTGCAATTACTCGGATTCTGAGGGTGTTTCAGAAACCGAAATTGAGTCAACGGGTAAAATAATCACCTACCCCACCCTTACGACAGGAAAAATCACTATCGACAATCCAAACCAGGAGCAAATTGCCACCGTCTCGGTGGCCGCCATGAACGGTAAGCGAATTTCGCTGCTACCCATTTATGACAACCCCAGTGAAGTTCATTTGGATATCAGTGGAAACGGCAAAGGGATGTATATCATACGCGTGGCCAAAATGACCGGAAAAAATGAGTATATAAAGGTGATTTTGGAATAGTTGCCTTAGTGCAATCATCTTACTCCATATTAATGAAATCGTGTTCATACTGTCCGGTCGAGCGCAGTCGAGACCTATTGAAGTTTACCAGAATATAACAACCTCTCGACTGCGCTCGAGGGGACATTAACGTTTTGAATTGATTTTTGACACCTTCTTTTCTATAAAATGACCAGCTCCCTAAACCCTTCGGTCATAAACTCTTGAGTTTGGCCTTTTTCATCCAAATAGATGATATAAGCCTCAAGCGTAGCATCAGAATTCGCCAAGGTAATGGCATCTTTCAGATCCATCGCCATAAAAGCTGTGGCATAGGCATCTGCAGTGGCACAGTCTTTTGCCAGTACGTTCGCGGCAAGAGTACTACCATTCTTTGTAAAACCGGTCATGGGATTTACCGTATGTACATATTTCTTTCCGGTTAATGAATCTATCCGAAATTTTCTATAGTTCCCTGAGGAGGCCATCGCACGGTTTTTTAGCGCTAGTAATAATTTGCTTTTTCTCCCTATTTTAACTTGAGGGTCATCAACACCCACCGCCCATGGTTTTTGCCTGATAGAATTTTCACCTTTGGCGACCAACTCCCCTCCTACTTCTAAAAGATAATTTTGAATGCCCTTATCATCCATCATTTTTGCCAAACGGTCAATAGCATAGCCCTTGGCAATAGCATTAAAATCAAATTGTATTTCTGTTTGTGTCTTCTTGATTCGTCCGTCAGCGTTTAGACTGACCTTATAAAAACCCACATACCGCATAAGGCTGTCTACTTGGGCCCTATCCATTTGTATCTGTGTTCCCGGGCCAAATCCCCAGGCATTGACCAAAGTGCCCACAGTGGGATCGAAATAACCTTTGGTTTTTCCATTGATTTCTTTTGAAAGTTCAAACACTTCGCTAAACATATGATCCACAACCAGCGTGGAATCCCCACGATTGATTTTTGAAATATCGGAATCTGGAATATAAGTGGATAAGGATTGGTTTACAACGGCAAAAACCGAATCGATCTCTGTTTGATAATCCAACTCCTTATCCGACAGGTAAATAATACTGTAGGAAGTCCCCAAGGCGCCACCCACGTTTTGGTTTTGGATTATTTTGGGTTCGTTCTTGCAGGAGTACAGGAGGCATAGCAGTATTAAGAAAATGTATTTTTTCATGAGATATATTTAAAAGCTGTTGGCAAATGATGAACAGATTCCTTCCCCCGATCGCAATCGGCGTCGGAAGGACGTTTTAGATTTGAATGAGTCCATCATAATCCACGATATATTCTTCGTTCAAATATACGGGTAGATTATAATCTGCGGCATTTACCAAACCCACTGGGGCGTAAAAGGTGTCGGCTTCAAACTTTAGGGCATGCTCACGCATCTTGTTCAGATCAGAACGGTAGAATTCAATATCTTGAGGATCGCCCGGATAGCCAATACCTTTAACGATAATGAAATGTAGCTTTTTGTCTTTTAAGCATACATATTGCGGGTTCTTACCAAGTTCACTATTCACCGCCATAAACTCAAAACCATCAGCTTCAAGTTGTTTGCCAACAATATTCATGGCCAGGTTGTGAAATTCTTGTTCCGTGAGTGGTTTCATTTTAAAATGTAAAGGACCAAATCGATTACATCGCCCTTGATCTTATATTCCCTTCGACTGCCAGCCCGAAAGATTGGTTCTGGCGGGCGCTCAGGGTGACAGAAGAAGGGAAACTATTATAAAAAAACCGATAGCTTAGTATCGGTTTCATTTATATCATCTAATTGCCGCTTCTTTAGGCAGAATATCAATATCCATTTTGGAGCCAATTAGAAATACTATTGTCCGTCTGAGCTTGTCGAAGACCATTTGTAAAGTGCTTCGACAGGCTCAGCATGACATTTTCAATCATTTGTCAATCAGGCTGTCTATCCTCCAAAATCATCAAAACGGATATGCTCGTCTGGGATTCCGAAATCCTCTCCCATTTTTTGTACCGCTTTGTTCATTAATGGTGGGCCACAGAAATACAATTCGATATCTTCTGGCGATTCATGATGATTTAAATAGTTCTCGATAACGCAGTTGTGAATAAAGCCAACAAAACCATCGCCAGGGGCGTCTATATTCTCTTTGATCTTCCAATTATCTTCTTCCGCCGGTTCGGAAAGTGCCAAATAGAATTTAAAGTTCGGAAAGTCTTTCTCCAATTGATAAAAGTGATCTAAATAGAACAATTCTCTTTTTGAACGACCCCCATACCAGTAGGACACTTTACGATTGGTCTTTAATGTTTTGAATAAATGGTACAAATGCGAACGCATTGGTGCCATCCCGGCACCACCACCTACATATAGCATTTCAGCATCGGACTCATTGATAAAGAATTCACCATAAGGTCCTGAAATGACCACATCGTCACCGGGCTTTAAATTAAAGATATAGGAGGATGCGATACCAGGGTTCACATCCATCCATCCATTTTTAGAACGGTCCCATGGTGGGGTCGCAATACGAACGTTAAGCATGATCTCCCTTCCTTCGGCCGGGTAAGAGGCCATGGAATAAGCTCTTTCAACAGTTTCACTATTTTTCATCACCAAGGGCCAAAGATTGAATTTGTCCCATTCGGTCTGGAATTTATCCGGAGTTTCATGCTCTTCCGGGTGTGCCGTAATATCCATATCGGCAAACTTCACCTCACATTTTGGAATTTCGATCTGAATATAACCACCGGCCTTATAGCCCATATCTTCAGGTATCTCAACAACAAATTCCTTGATAAACGAGGCAACGTTATAATTCCGTACCACCTTAGCGGGCCATTTTTTAATTCCGAATACTTCCTCAGGAATGGTAATTTCCATATCCTGCTTTACTTTCACCTGACAGGCCAAACGGGCACCGTGATTCAACTCCTTTTTGGAGAAATGCGGTGTTTCTGTGGGCAAGGCTTCGCCTCCACCTGAAAGTACATGGCACTCGCACTGGATACATGTGCCCCCGCCACCACAAGCCGATGGCAAGAATACTTTTTGATTACCCAAAGTGGTCAACAACGAACTTCCCGAACCGACTTCAATTTTCTTCTCCCCATTAATAGTAATGGTCACCGGACCGGATGGGGAAAGTTTTTGTTTTGTGAACAATAACAATGCTACCAGAGCCATTAGCAGTATCAAAAAAGATACTACGGTAATCATTATCGTTCCGCCTGTAGTTGCAGCTAAAATCATGCTTATTTCTGTATTACTTCGTTATAAGAGACTTCTCTTTTTTCAAGTTCTTCTTTCTTTAATTCCTCGGCCTCTACGGCTGCGGGTTGGTTCTCTTGGATTACCTCAACGGTATTCTCTTCTTCAACTGCAGCGTCATCCCCTCCACCAGTTAACATACCACCAAAACTCTGAAAACCGATTCCCATAAGACCTGTAATAATAAAAGTGATTCCCAACCCACGTAAAGGAGCGGGAACATTGGAATATCTGATTTTCTCACGAATGGCCGCAATGGCCAAAATTGCCAAGAACCAGCCGATACCAGAACTTACCCCATAATTAAGGGCAAGGCCCAAGGTTTCTATTTCTCTGGCCTGCATAAACAAAGAACCTCCCAAAATTGCGCAGTTTACAGCAATCAATGGTAAAAAGATCCCTAAAGAATTGTATAAGGATGGAGAAAATTTCTCCACGATAATCTCAACCAACTGCACCATGGTGGCAATCGTGGCAATAAATAGTATAAAGGATAAAAAGCTCAGGTTGTAGTCTGCATATTCTGCACCCAACCAGGCCAAGGCACCGTCTTGCAACAAGTACTTATCTAACAACCAGTTTAATGGAACGGTAACGGCCAATACGAATATTACCGCTGCTCCCAAACCTACTGCTGTTGCCACTTTTTTAGAAACTGCCAAATAGGAGCACATTCCCAAGAATACGGCAAACACCATATTGTCTATGAAAATGGATTTGAAAAATAACTCTACATGTTCTAACATAATCTTTAACTAAGTGTTCAGTAGGCAGTAAACAGTGGTCAGTAACCAGCGTTTAAACAGTTTCCTACTTCTTCATTTATGTAATCAATTCTTTATGCACTGCTTTTGCTAAAGCAAAAGTCTATTTTTTTTCTGCTCACTGCCAACCCCCGAAGTTTCGGGGCTGAGCATTTTTTAACTTTCTTCTACCAAGGCCGGATTTCTGGACCGTTGCACCCAAATAATGATACCTACCACAATCAATGCCGCGGGGGGTATAATCATAAAGCCGTTGTTTTCGTACCCAAAAGCGTACAGGCCGGTTTTGCCAATTGGATCACCAAATACAGGATATCCTAATAAGGTACCTGATCCCAAAAGCTCCCTAAAGAATCCAACAATAATTAATATAACCCCATATCCCAGGGCATTACCAATCCCATCCAGAAAGGATTTCCAAGGGCCATTTGCTAAGGCAAAAGCCTCAAAACGCCCCATAATAATACAATTGGTTATAATCAGGCCTACAAAGGCGCCGAGGGTCTTACTCAACTCATAGGCAAAGGCCTTGAGTACTTGATCCACGACAATTACCAAGGTAGCCACAACGATCAATTGCACGATGATTCTAATTTTTGACGGGATAATATTTCGCATGAGCGAAATGACCACATTACCAACGCCCAATACGAATATTACTGCAATAGACATTACAATAGAGGCTTCGAGTTCGGCAGTAATCGCCAATGCCGAACAGATACCCAAAACCTGAATGGTAATCGGATTGTTATCGGCAAGTGGATCTAGTATAAGATTTGCGTCTTTTTTTGTCAGTAATGCCATTATTTAACTCTTATGGTTTCTAAATAGTCTCTATATAAATTCACGCTCTCCTTGATCATTGCAGCAACGCCATTACCGGTAATGGTCGCACCGGCCAAGGCATCTACCTCATTATCATCCTTAATATCGTTCAAAGGATCATTATTGCCTTTTGCAACTGCAATCCCTGAGTATTGGGTTCCTTTCATAATGGTTTCGCCATTAAAATCATCCATGAAATAACGCATCTTAATATTGGCTCCCAATCCTGGGGTTTCCCCCTTATGGTCAAAGTAAACCCCTTGAACCGTCATCGTATTATCTAAAGCGACAAAGCCCCAGATAGCATCCCAAAGCCCTTTCCCATACATTGGTATTACATAGGACTTTTTACCGTCTTTTTCCCCGATAAAAACAGGAAGTTTATACGGTTCGCCCTTCTTCTTGGCCGCCAACTGCTTCTTGAGATCGATCAAGTAGGCTTGATCGTCTTTGGCAACCTTACCATTTTCTATTACCAATTGTTCTTTAATATAGGTGGTAAACTCGCCTTCGACTTTATCAGTAGGTATGAAATTTACACTCCCAGCATCATCGCCATTTTCGTTTACGCCCATAGCGTATAGGATATTCTGTTGTTTTTCAAAGCGTTCATTCTCCTGAATAGTAGGCCTTAGGCCCGAGGCCAAAGAGGCAAGGATGGTACCTACAACGAGTACCATAATGGCCGCAAAGATGACCGTATATGAGTTTTTATCTGTGTTGATTGCCATAATTAAACCGTTTCTGCTTGTAATTCAGCCGCTTTACTATCCGAGTCTTTCGGGTGTACAACAGCGTTTTTTAGTCGTTTCATTCTCCTGTTTACATTACCACGGATAACGTAGTGGTCAATTGTAGGGGCAAAAACGTTCATTAGCAATATTGCCAAGAACACCCCTTCAGGATAGGCCGGATTGAATACCCGGATCATAACCGAAATGAGTCCGATCAAGAAGCCATAAATCCATTTCCCACGATTGGTCTGCGCCCCCGTTACGGGGTCTGTGGCCATATAGACGATACCGAATGCCAATCCTCCTACGATAAGGTGCTTCCAATACTCGAAGCTCATTAATCCGTAAAAATTACTTGTTTCGGTAACCCAGCCCCATTCAACCACCTGATTGAAGAAAAAGCCCATTACCAAAGAACCTATTACAGCACTGACCATAATCCGCCAGCTTGCTATTTTGCTGAAAATAAGGAAGAGCCCTCCTAACAGTATCAATAAGGTAGGGGTCTCACCAACAGATCCAGGAATAAAGCCATAGAACATGTCCCAAACATCGTATTTCTCTGCCATTGCGGCACCATTATTCTGCGCCAAATAACCTAGAATGGTTTCTCCAGAAATGGCATCTGGGGTTCCGGCAAGGTTTACCGCATCATGTACCCATACCTTATCTCCACTCATCCAAGTGGGATAGGCAAAGAATAAAAATGCCCTTATCGTCAAAGCTGGATTTAAAATATTCATTCCGGTACCTCCAAAAACTTCTTTTCCGATGACCACGCCAAAGACCACGGCTACGGCCAACATCCAAAGTGGGGTATCAATGGGAACAATTAGCGGAACTAACATTCCTGTAACCAAATATCCTTCCTCCACTTCATGCCCTTTGATTACGGCAAAAATAAACTCAATCAGAAGTCCAACACCGTAGGAGACTACCACTAAGGGTAGCACCTTAACAATCCCAATCCAGAAATTATCCCAGGTCAGGAAATGCTCCATTAAAGAGAAGTTCTCCGGGAATCCGTTAATAGCCGAAAAGTGCTGATAACCGGCATTAAACATCGAGAACAGGAGAACGGGTACCAAAGCCATAATCACCGTGTTCATGGTGCGCTTTAAATCATCCGCGGCGCGAACATGAGATCCATTATGGGTAGTTTCATCTGGAGCATACAAAAAAGTATGAATGGCATTAAAAGCCGGTGCCATTTTCGAATCCCGGTAGTGATGTTTTAATATATGTAGCCTTTTCTTAAAGGTCAATCTTTTATCGCTCATCTCTTATCCTATTTCTTGATGTAATAAATCCAGTCCCTCACGAATGATCTGCTGATGGGGTTGTTTTGATACGCAAATGAATTCTGTTAATGAAAAATCCTCGGGAGCAACTTCATACAAGCCCAATTGCTCCATCTCATCCAAATCTTTGACCATACAGGCTTTCAACAACTGCATTGGATAAATATCCAAAGGAAAGACCTGTTCATACTGTCCCGTTAGGACAAACGCACGGTGTTCTCCATTGGTATTTGTTGTAAGATCGAATTTCTTTTTAGGCATTAACCAAGAGAAGGTAAGGGCCCGTGTATTTGAAATCTTATTAAAGATAGGTTTGTTCCATCCGAAGAACTCGTAATCATCACCCTCTGGAATCGCAGATACAGTGTTGTTGTAGTACCCTAGATAACCATCCTGTCTACTTTTTGAACCGGTGAGCACGTCCCCATTAATAACCCTAAAATTTTTAGTATTTACGCCGCTTGCATACAGAAAGGTGGAAACCTCGGTTCCTATTTTGGTCTTGTAGTATTTTGGTGCCTTTACGGAAGAACCGACCAAGGCAACTATGCGTTCGGCGTTGAATTTTCCGGTCAGCAGCAACTCACCTATAATCACCAAATCCTGCGGAGTAACGGTCCAAACTGTTTCGCCTTTGTTTATAGGGTCAATCTTATTTATCTGTGTCCCTACCAAACCCGCTGGGTGTGGTCCTGAAACCTTATGTATTTCGGCGTCATTCAATCCCGCGAATACAGCATTGTTGTTGCCTACAGAAACATGAACCTTACCTGGTGTCAACTTACTCAGGGCAGTAATAGCCGCTTGTAATTCAGCTTCCTTCCCTTGTAATGCAAACTCTAAATCGGCAGCCAAAGGTGCCGTAACATAGGCAGAAACAAAAATCGCCTTAGGGTTAACATCGGGGTTTGCGATGATGTCGTAAGGACGCTGTTTGATGAAAGGCCAACATCCGCCTTTCAACAAAAATGCCTTGATTTCGGAAGCAGTGGCATCATTGAAATCCAGTTTAGAATGCGCTAGGGTATCCTGTGCTTTATCTGCTAAAATCTTAAGGGAAAGAATACGTCTTCTTGCCCCTCTTTGCACTTCTATTAGTTCACCACTTACCGGGGATACAAAAAGGATATCCTCATTATTCTTATCATAAAACAAGGCTTCGCCAGCTTTGACCTCTGCACCCTGCTTTACCAGCATTTTAGGGGTAATCCCGTGAAAATCGTTCAGATTTATTGCGTAAACATTACTTAAAACCGCCTTTGAAAGGGTATGTTCTGCGGCACCTACAAGGTTAATGTTCAAACCCTTTTTAATTCGAATGTCTTTAGACATATATGGAAGACCTTTAAGGTTATCAAAAGTTGTGCAAATTTAATACTAAAAGCATACTTTTCATAATTATCATCAATAAATTTAGGCATTACAACGAGCATAATTTTTTGGGTATGCTTTTTGTTTACCTTTGTTGATTAATTACACAAAAAAATGGGTGCTACCCTTAAACAGATTGTCATTTTACTCCTTTTGCCCTTGCTGATGGTTGCACAGGTACAAGAAGAAGTAGAGGCACCAGCGCATATTAAATCCATCGTCTTTAACGGACCTACAGGAGATCAATTTCCTGTGGTGCAATTAGGCGAACCCATCTACTTGGAATTTGATGACCTTACTGCCAGCGAACAAGACTATTATTATAAGATCGTGCATTGCGATTATGATTGGACGCCTTCGCAACTACTAAAATCGCAATACCTACGTGGTGTTGACAACCAACGTATTATAGACTATGAGAATAGTTATACCACACTACAGCCCTTTTCAAATTATAGATTGACGATTCCCAATGACAATGTATCGTTAAAGGTAAGTGGCAATTATGTGCTCGAGATATACAACAACAGCTATGAGCTGCAGTTTTCAAGGCGGTTTGTGATTTTTAAAGATTTGGTAAAAATTGGCGCCCAGGTAAAAAGGTCCCGGGATTTCAATTTCCTGAATGAAAAACAAGTTGTTCAATTTAAAATCAATGCAGGCGGTTTTCAGCTGATAAACCCAAAAAAGGAGGTGAAAGTCGCCATAATTCAAAATTATTACTGGCCAACTGCTATTTATAATGTCCCCCCTCAGTTTACGCTAGGCACAGAGTTGGTCTATAAGTACGATTTGGAAACCAGTTTTTTTGGAGGAAATGAGTACTTTAATTTTGACACCAAAGACTTAAGAGCCCCGAGTGCAGCGATAGCAAGTGTTGACCTAACCGACCTGTACAACCATTACTTATACGGCAATGCGTATCGCAACGCTGAGCCATACACTTATTTTCCTGATATTAATGGGGATTATGTGGTTCGCACCCTACAGGGTTCAAATGACTCTAGGGAGGCGGAATATACTAATATTCACTTCAGTTTGCCCTATGATAATATGTTGAACTTGGACGATGTTTATGTTTTTGGAAAGTTCAACAATTATGCCCTAACGGACGAAAACAAAATGACCTACGATGAGGAAGATGGAATGATGAAAGCAAAAATTCCACTAAAACAAGGATTCTACAACTACAAATATGTCATTAAAAGGGAAGGTAATGTAATAGACCTGAATGCCATATCAGGAAACTTTCATTTTACCGAAAATACGTATACGATTTTAGTGTATTACCGCAACTTTGGTGACATGTATGATAGTGTTATCGGGGTTGGAACCGCCAATTCGCGAAACATTACCAATTAACGTATATTTAGCTCTTTCTTTACAGGAAGAAGATATGGAAACCAACCCAACACCTTACAATAATAAGGGACGCTACCAATTAAGATATCGTGGTGTTGAGTGTACCAATTGTGGTCACCCCTTGGATATTAGCGATCGTTTTTGCCCAAATTGTGCTCAGGCCAATAGCAGTAAAAAACCTACTTTAAAAGATTTTTTTGACGAGTTTTTCGCCAGTATGGTCTCCTACGATTCCAAATTACTGCGAACCTTATCGGCCCTGCTATTAAAACCCGGTAAAATAACACGTGATTATCTAAACGGAAAACGGGTTTCGTACACCAATCCCTTTCGGTTTTTATTAAGTTTAGGCATCATCTATTTTTTGATGGTTAGCTTTAACTTGGGTACGGGCCTTTCTAAGTTGGATCGGTTCGGAAGTGATGAAAAAGGAAGTTTTTTTAACGAAAATGGAGGTTTGGTATTTAGTACTGACTTAGGGGGGTTAGACTCTATTACCAACACAAATTTAGGGGAGCAACTAGATTCGTTGGATCTGGCAAAGGCTATCGCCAAAAAAGACTCGGCCATATTGAGCAATCCAAAAAAATATCTGAAGGACTTAGATAGCTTATCGTTTGCATCTAGATTTGGTTCAAAACGAGGATTCTTTAGTACTTTGATGAAATCGAATGTAGGAGCTGATTACGGTGAAATTATCCAAAAGTATGACCTACCCGATACCCGTATGAACAGATATACCTTTAACGCCTCTACCAGTTATTTACGGTTTACCCAGCGCCCGGGAACCTTTTTGGAGAGTCTTATTTCTAAGCTTCCTTTTTTAATCTTTTTCTTTTTACCCGTCTTTACCTTGTTCATTTGGGTGGCATATATCAGAAAAAAATACAATTATACCGATCATTTGATCTTTAGCTTTCACATTCAGTCGCTCTTGTTTATCTTGCTAATTGTTAGCTTATTGATCGATAGTATTTTCAATGTTTTCAGCGGTTGGATCTTCATTTTGATTTTCATGGTTTACCTGTATAAGGCCATGCGAGGATTCTACCGACAGGGGCGATTTAAAACTATTATCAAATATGCTTTCTTTAATTTCATTTTCGTTATTTTAGCTATACTCTCTGTCACCGTTTTGGCGACAGCTAGTGTCTACACTTATTAGAACATTTGTATGATAACACAGGTAACCAAGGGCATAAAAGTATCGGTAAACACCAATTTTGAGGGCACCTTTTTCAAGAACTATAAGATGCACTTCGCGTTTGGATATACTATTACTATAGAGAATCAGAGTCGGGACGCGGTACAATTAACATCGCGGCATTGGGATATATACGATTCGCTTAACGAGCTTGAGACTTTGGACGGCGAAGGCGTTATTGGCAAAAAGCCAGTTATCAAACCTGGCGAATCTCACACCTATACTTCAGGCTGCCTTTTGGCCTCTCCTATAGGAGCTATGAAAGGCCATTACAACATGGTAAACTTTAGCAATACGGAGAAATTCAGGGTGTATATCCCTACCTTTAAATTTAGCGCTCCTTTTGCGTTGAATTAGGATATCTGGCCGCTTCCTACGCCTGACTTTTGGGGAATTTTACACACTGTTTTTTAATCAATTTCAACCAATAGTCGGTTGTTGGTCGGTAAAGACTTTATATACCTCATGCTATCCAAAATGGAAAGAAATAACAATTGTTAATCGGTAATCAATAACTTCATATACAAGGCCATAATCTTTCAACTTCTTCTTACCTTTGCAGCTCAATTTTAATCCACAAAAAACACTGTTATGGGTAAAGGTTTTTTTCAAGTACCAACCGCTTACAACGAACCTATAAAAAGTTACGCCCCGGGCACTCCCGAACGCGAAGCTGTTCTTAAACAATACAAGGCGTATTATAACGGAACCGTTGAAGTACCTATGTATATTGGCAAGAAAAAGATAAAATCGGGAAAGACAAAACCGATGTCTCCCCCACATGATCATAAGCATAAGGTCGGAAAATATCATCTCGCCAATAAATCGCATGTGACAGATGCTATCGAGACGGCATTAAAGGCTCGCAGCGAATGGGCCAATTTGACCTGGGAACAACGTGCAGCAATTTTTCTAAAGGCTGCAGAATTGATTGCAGGGCCCTATCGCGCAAAAATCAATGCAGCTACTATGATCGCCCAATCCAAAACCATTCATCAAGCAGAAATTGATGCTGCATGTGAGTTTATCGATTTTCTACGCTTTAATGTGGAGTACATGTCTCAGATTTATGAGGAGCAGCCCGATTCTGCCGAGGGTATTTGGAATAGGGTTGAATATAGGCCTTTAGAAGGGTTCGTATATGCCATTACCCCTTTTAACTTTACTGCCATTGCGGGTAATCTTCCGGCAAGTGCGGCAATGATGGGAAATGTGGTGGTTTGGAAACCGAGCGATAGCCAAATCTTTTCTGCCAAAGTAATCGTTGATGTATTTAAGGAGGCCGGACTTCCTGACGGCGTCATCAATGTAGTTTACGGGGATCCTGTCATGATTACAAAAACAGTACTGGCAAGTCCTGATTTCTCCGGGATTCACTTTACTGGTTCTACCCATGTTTTTAAAGAATTATGGAAGCAGATCGGAAATAACATCCACACGTATAAAACCTACCCCAGAATTGTTGGGGAAACTGGGGGAAAGGATTTTATTTTAGCCCATTCATCGGCCAATCCCAATCAGGTAGCGACGGCTATTGTTCGCGGCGCTTTTGAATTTCAAGGACAAAAATGTAGTGCAGCATCCCGTGTTTATCTCCCAAAATCAAAGTCAAAACGCATTTTGGAACTCGTAAAAAAAGATGTTGAATCGTTCAACACACCGGGCTCTCCCGAAGATATGTCGAACTTTATTACGGCGGTAATTCATGAAGGTTCTTTCGACAAATTGGCAAAGTATATAGATCAGGCCAAAAAAGACAGAAAGGCTAAAATCCTCGTTGGTGGCGGTTATGATAAATCAAAAGGGTATTTTATAGAACCTACGGTTATCGTGACTACCGACCCTAAATATACCACAATGGAAACCGAGCTTTTTGGTCCTGTGGTTACCATTTACGTCTACGATGATAAAAATTGGGGCAAGACGCTAAAGCTAGTTGACGAAACTTCTGAGTACGCCCTTACCGGAGCAGTACTTTCCACCGATCGTTATGCCATAGACGAGGCGACCAAGGCACTGCAAAATTGTGCCGGAAACTTTTATATAAACGACAAACCAACAGGAGCTGTTGTTGGGCAACAGCCCTTTGGCGGCGCTCGGGCGTCCGGTACAAATGACAAAGCAGGTTCGGCACAGAATCTTTTGCGATGGGTTTCACCACGTTTGATCAAAGAAACATTCGTGACACCAACCGATTATAGATATCCGTTTTTAGGCTAGGTTTCTTAGGAATTTTATTAAAAACCCGAACCTCAAGATTGAGGTTCGGGTTTTTTTTGACTTACAAGTTTTCGATAGAGACAATCTATCCTTACTATAACCGTTGAAAAATAAACGAGCTATATAGAAAACAAAATGTACCGACCAAAAATGAGCACCATCTTTAAAGTATTGTTTGCACCACTATTGTGGTTGTTTAACTCTTGTAGTCAACTTGGGGAACCTGTTGATAAAGCAATTTCGGACAATCATTATTATGATCGTTCAAAATCCGATATCAGATATAGTCCTATGGGCAACTCTTTTGAATTGGGCAATACCCCTATGAATGCCCACGTGGCAAGTTTTGAAGTATTGAGTCCGGTTATCAGTAGGGATATAAACCGTATTTACTTTGAAGCAAACCCCGTGGAAAATCTTGAGGTTGACCTAAATAGCTTTCATGTTAAAAATGTTGGCTATATGTCGGCTATCGCCCTTGATAAAGACTATGTATATGGTTTTGAAAAATTCCTTGAAAATCAAAAGGAAAAAGCTAGGGCCATAATCATTAAAGATGCCGATCCCAAGACGTATCTACAAACAAATTGGGACTGGGCCGAAGATGGCACCCATCACTTTTTTAAACACCATATCATAAATGCCGACTATGATAGCTTTGAAGTATTGAGCGACTATTTTGCCAAGGATAGTGCTAGGATGTTCATACGAAGAAATAATAGATTCGAAGCCTTTAAGGCAGATATCCCATCGTTTAAAATCTTGAAGGGCAATGGCCATGGCATAGACCATACCAATGTCTACTGGTTGCCTTTTTTTACCGAAAACGCCCACTACCCTATTACATTACCATATGAAAATGAAGACCAGGTTGAATATCTTAATCGCTATTTTCTGCGGATCGCAGATACCATTTATTATGATGGCATACCCATGCCGGAAATAGATGCACCTAGTTTTGTGGCCGTAGGGCACGAGTATGGCAAAGACGTTAACCATGCTTATTATGAAAACCAGATTATTCCCGACGCCGATGTGGCAAGTTTTGAAGATGACAAGGAATCTGGCATTATGGATAAAAACGGAAGGTACAGGAATGGCAAATTGATTCCCAAAGAACAATCGAATTAGAGAACGCGCACCCTTTATTTTGTTATATTTGAGATATTCCCTTAGAACAGGGGATTTGTAACTTAAAACCAGCAAAATGAAAATGAAATTTTTAACAGTGGCAGTCATGGTATTATCATTCTTTACCATGCAGGCCCAAGACAACCTTGCCCAAGCAACCATTCAGGGTGTTTTGGCAAGTAATCAAGCACAGGTAATTCAATTGGCCGAAGCTTTTTCTGAAGAGCAGTATGACTGGAGGCCCTCAGAAGGGGTAAACTCAGTTGGTGAAGCCCTAATGCATGTGGCGGGAGGGAATTATTACCTTGCCTCGAAAATGGGGTTTGCCCCACCTGAGGATGTGGATATGATGGCTTTGGGCAAAATAACCGGTAAGGAGAACATCATTGCCGCCTTGAGCAAGTCTAACGCTTTTGTTCTTGAAAAAATCATGGAGGTAGACAATGCCTCCTTGAGTGAAGAGGTCGACTTTGGTTTTGCCAAAATGAATAAGCTAGGTGGGCTTTTGGCCATGATGGAGCACAATGGTGAGCACAAAGGTCAATTGATTGCTTATGCCAGATCAAATGGCGTCGTTCCGCCCTGGAGCGTAAAAACAGAGGAGGAATAGAGTATTATTAAAAACTTTGTTAGAAGAGGGTGTCTAAAAAATATATTTGGACACCCTTTTTCTTTCCTAAAACCATCAACCGTCTTACCTAAGTTTTCTCTCCGGAGCGGGGTCAGCCTGATTTCCAAAATTCTACATAATGCAATTTTATCAGTTAAATTCCGTTAGAAAAAGACCCCCTTTTTAAACTTTAATCTGTTGAATTCCAGGTAACGGAGGCCATTTTTGGGCTAAAAAGGCAATTTTCAATGTAAATTTAACGTTAAGTAATTGTAAATTATTCGTAAATTTGTAATATAAACTATAAACACCGCCCTTATGAACAATTCTGAACATAACATCAAGAAGCGTAAAGCCAGTAGCTCGTTTATTGGAAGAGTGCGGAATTTTATTATCGATTACGCCAAGAATTGCAAGTATTCTTATTTGAGCCTTTTAAATATCTGATGGCGAATTTAGCCTTTGAATTTCAAGGGTAGGTATACTACTTTTTTTGTTTTAAAAAAGTCTTCTTTAAAGTAATCGGTCAAGGAGAATTGCTGTACAGTAGTATAGGCTTTTAATTCTTCAGAAAGATCACCTCCTTTTAAATACAAAATGCCGTTGCGTCGTTCATGGGCATTTTCTTTTTTGATTTTTCCCTTTACCCAATGCATAAAGGTGGGCATTGCGGCTACGGCCCTACTAACGATAAAATCGAACCGCTGATCCAATTCCTCTACCCTCTTGTTGATCGGGCTCACATTTTCAAGTTGTAGACCCGCCACAACTTCTTCTACCACCCTTACTTTTTTTCCGATGGAATCAACCAGTGTAAACTTGGTTTCAGGAAAAAGAATCGCCAAGGGAATACCGGGAAAGCCACCGCCGGTGCCCACATCTAAAACGGATGCATTCGGTAAGAACCGTTGTACCTTCGCAATTCCCAACGAGTGCAATACATGACGTAGGTATAGTTCGTCTATATCCTTTCGGGAAACTACATTTATCTTTTGGTTCCAATCTTTATACAGCGCCGCCAGTTGCCTGAACTGCTGCTGTTGAAGTGGTGAAAGCTCCGGAAAATAGTCAAAAATCAATTCAGCATTCATTAAAAATCGTATTTGGCGCAAAAATAGTATATTGGTAGTTCTTATATTTTCTTTTTTGGGAAAGTATTAAGTCCTATAAATGTCTATTAAATTATCTTTGCCAAAAGATTACGCTGTATGAACACCACGACTATAAAGTTTTCAAGAAAGGATTCCACCAAATTTTTTAAAACACTGAACAAGAGGGTAAACGAGTATTTTAAAGAGAATAAAATCAAGAAAACAGGTAATTGGCGCTTGCACCTTAAAGCGATTATTATGTTTGCGCTGTTTCTTACCCCTTATTTTTTGATGCTCACCCTAAACTTACCCACCTGGGCCTACTTACTTTTATCGGTCGTTATGGGTATTGGTATGGCCGGCGTTGGTATGAATGTGATGCACGATGGTAATCATGGCTCCTATTCCAAGAAAAAATGGGTCAACAAACTTATGGGGAGCAGTATCTATATTCTCGCGGGAAATGTGTATAACTGGCAGGTGCAACATAATGTACTGCACCACACCTATACGAATATTCATGAGCACGATGAAGATTTGGAAGCAGGCAGGATACTTCGTTTCTCGAAACATTCCAAATGGCAAAAGCACCATCGTTTTCAACATTATTATTCTGTTTTCCTATACGGTTTACTCACCTTTAATTGGGCGATTACTACTGATTTTCAGCAGATGTACCGCTATACCAAACGCAAGCTTTCTTATGGGAAATTCCCGAACCCCATTCTAAACTGGAGCACCCTTGTTGTTACCAAATTATTGTATTTGACCATTTGGATCGTTCTGCCCTTGATTTTTGCCGAGGTGGCTTGGTGGCAGGTGCTCATAGGTTTCTTTGTCATGCATTATGTTGCCGGGGTCATTTTGAGTGTGGTCTTTCAATTGGCACATGTGGTTGATGAAGCGGAAACCCCTTTGCCCGACGAAAACGGAACCATGAAAAATACATGGGCCATTCATCAACTATTTACCACGGTAAACTTTGGTACCAAGAACAGAATCGTTAATTGGTTTACCGGAGGCCTTAATCATCAGGTAGAGCACCATATTTTCCCGAACATCAGTCATGTACATTACACGAAAATTTCCAAAATCGTAAAAGAGACGGCAAAAGAGTTTAATTTGCCTTATAATGAATATAAGACTACCAGAAAGGCCATCATTTCGCACTTTCGCCATCTGAAAGAATTGGGCAAGCGCCCGGCCTTACAAGTATAAATATGCTTTAGAAACAGTTTTTAAAGGCTCAATAATCGGTTTATGTTTTAAACAACGATTATTGAGCCCTTCGTTTTTATGACATTCACAAACTACTTTCAAATAGTTAATAATCAATATTCTTTTCTGGCAACAAAGAATTACAAATGTTTTAATTTTGAAGTTCGTAACAAAGAATAAAAGATTCCAGCCGGAGTTTATCCTGAACGAGGACGAATGTCGGAGATGAAAAATAAAAGAGTATTGAGATTCCTGCCTACGCAGGAATTAAAAATAAATTTATATGATTGACCAACTTTCAGACCGAATCAATAGTGTAACACCTTCAGCCACTTTAGAGATGGCGGCGAAAGCCCGTGAACTAAGAGCTGCCGGAAAAGATATTATCGGCCTTAGTCTGGGCGAGCCTGATTTCAATACCCCCGACTATATTAAGGATGCTGCCATACAAGCCGTAAATGATAATTACAACTCGTACACTCCGGTTGATGGATATGTGGAACTAAAAGATGCCATCATCACCAAATTTAAGCGGGACAATAAGCTTACTTATGACCGCTCGCAATTGGTCGTTTCTACGGGAGCCAAGCAAGCCTTGTACAATGTGGCCCAAGTAGTGCTCAACCAAGGAGACGAAGTTATTTTGCCCTGCCCTTACTGGGTAAGTTATAGCGATATCGTAAAATTGGCCGGAGGCGTCCCGGTAGAAGTACCGACGAGCTTGGAAAATGATTTTAAAATGACGGCCGAACAATTGGCTGCTGCCATTACGCCAAAAACCAAAATGCTCTGGTACTCTTCGCCCTGTAACCCAAGTGGTTCTATTTATAGCAAGGAAGAGTTACGGGCCCTTGCCGATGTATTACAAAAACATCCGCAAATTATCGTGGTAAGTGATGAGATTTATGAACACATCAATTATGGGGTAACAGCACATGCCTCTATGGCCGCTTTTGATGATATGTACGGTCGTACCGTAACCGTTAATGGGGTGGCAAAGGCCTTTGCCATGACAGGTTGGCGAATTGGTTATATAGGTGCTCCAGCGTATATAGCCCGTGCTTGCAATAAACTACAGGGGCAAGTGACCAGTGGTGCCAACTGTATTGCACAACGTGCCGTAATTACCGCTTTACTAGAACCGCCCAGCCGTGTACAATTTATGGTGGATGAATTTAAAGAGCGTAGAAAACTCATTTTAGGATTGCTAAATGCTATTGACGGTTTTAAGTGCAACGAACCGGAAGGAGCCTTTTATGTGTTCCCCGATATTTCGGCCTACTTCGGAAAAACCTTAAATGGGGTAACCGTTAAAAATGCGTCTGATTTTGCCCTATATTTATTGGAGTATGCCAATGTCGCCACCGTAACCGGCGATGCTTTTGGTAATGGCAATTGTATACGCATTTCGTATGCGGCCTCTGAAAAGGAGATCCGGGAGGCGGTATCCAGAATCAAGGAGGCACTTGCCCAATAACCATAAGGCCACCTATCTTATATTTTGGGTTTAAATCATTGCTGATTCCGCAACACGCATTACCCTCAACGGTCTGGGTATGCCGTGACTTGTGCAAAGACCGTCTTGTATTTGCCAACTTTACTACCTACTTTAGATAACTACGCACAACACGGTATATATGCCAGAAGTCGTAGTAATCTTCCACCCGGCAGGCTGCGCCTTCCGGAAGATATACCCGGACCGTTATCTGCAAATGCAAAAAACCTTTTTCATATTATTTATTTCGGTTACTAATTTGATGTTTTCGCAAGTCGAGAATGGACAGTTGGAATTTAGAAAGTTGACTGGAAAAGCAATTGATGAAAAAGGTCTACCAATGCCGGGCCAAAGTATTGTAATAAAAGGAACGGAAATAGGAGCTCAAACGGACTTTGACGGAAAATTTTGTTTAGCAGTTCCAAAAGACAGGACTATTTATCTCGAGATTTCTTGCTGTTTTGTACCAATGTATCAGGAAATAAAACCAAAAATGGACAAAATAAAAATCCGAATTGGACGTGGACGTGGAAAATCTAAAAGAGCCATCAACAAATGGACAAAAATTAGTTCGGAATCAAAAACTGAATTGGCTAAGGTTTACGCAAGCTCGGAGTTTAAAAAAGTTGCGGAAAACATCTGCAGATAACAAAGGCTAAAATTCATTGCTTGCGGATTTCCTTTCTTCTGCGCTGAAGCTCCGAAGAACATAGGCGGAAATCACTGGCAAAAAGCTATCTTTAGGTTCGGCTGCCCCGATAGCTATCGGGTCCGGACGAATCACAGCAACGAACCTTAGCCCAGCCGTTAGGCAAAATCAATTAAATCAATGCAATTTAACTCTATTGAATTTCTATTATTTTCCTTCCTTTTTTTCTTTTCGTGGCCATTATTTCGGAAAAATCCAATTAGTCGATGGGCTTTTATAGTTTTGGCAAGTTTTGTATTCTACGGTTGGTGGGATTGGAGATTTCTTTTTTTAATAATAACTAGTGGGCTAATTGATTTTTTATGTGGAATAGGGATTTCTGAAAAGCCAAAATTTCGTAAAATATTTTTAATTGTTTCAATTTTAGGAAACCTTGGACTCTTATCTATTTTTAAATACAGTTTGTTTTTTGGGACTATTATTGAAAGTTTTTTTCAGATTTTTCAGATAAAGATTGACCTGACTAGTAACATTCCAGAATTTGCATTAATCTTGCCCGTTGGGATAAGCTTTTACACATTTCAATCATTAAGTTATACAATAGACATCTACAATAAAAAATTAAGTCCTACCAGAAATGTGCTTCACTTTTTTAGTTACTTGTCAATGTTTCCCCAACTTGTCGCCGGCCCGATAGTTAGGGCCAAAGATTTCCTGAAACAACTTGAGACATACAAAGTTCCTAACTTTCTTCAAAAATGGAATGCGCTCAAGCTAATTTGTTATGGGTTGTTTCAAAAAATGGTTATTGCAGATAACCTAGCATTTTTTATTGATTCAGCCTTTGAAAGAAAATCAGCGTTTGATGGCTCACTTTATTGGTGGGTAGTAATGATGGCATTCTCATTTCAAATATATTGCGATTTCAGTGGGTATACTCTTATAGCAAAAGGTTTAGCCAAATATATGGGATATCACTTCAAGATGAATTTTAATCATCCTTATTTAGCAAAAAGCTTAAAAGAGTTCTGGTCTAGATGGCATATCTCCTTATCTACCTGGTTCAAAGATTACGTTTATATACCACTCGGGGGATCCAGAAATGGCTTGTATAAAATGGTTTTTGCATTAACCATAACAATGCTTCTTTCCGGACTTTGGCATGGAGCTAATTATACCTTTCTCATTTGGGCATTAATTCACACCATTCTATTACTAACTGAAAAATTATTATCTAGTTATTTTAAAAAGAGATTAAATGATGGAATTTATATTACACTCGTATTCATTCAAGTATTGGTTGCATGGGTATATTTTAGAGCAGAAGATGTTTTTCAAGGCAATCATATCTTATTCAAATTATTTAGTTTTGATTCTTTCAATACTGAATTTTTTGGTATCTATATCAATAATCTCTCTTTTTTAGCATTGGCCATACTAATAGAATATTGTATTTACCTGAGATATAAATACAACAAGATTAACATGTTAAGCAGAAGGTATAATTTAGATATCCTATATGTGACAACATGTATTATATCCATCCTTTTTTTAAGAGGAGAAGGAGCACAATTTATTTACTTTCAATTTTAAAAAATGAATCCAAAAAATAAAATGACTCTTACCCTTGTTCTAGTAGTTTTAGCCATAACGGTTATTAAAGTATATCTGCCATTTAAAAAGAGTAATTCTGAAATTATAAATGATTTTTGGATTAAAAAAACACATAAAAAATCCAAAAACAATATTGTGTTAGGTGGCAATTCCAGAATTTACAGAGGGGTATCCGTAGAAGCAATACAAGAAGTACTAACTGAAGAACTTAGCGGGATAAATTTAGCATATTCAGGTCTAGGGTATACGGATGAGTATCTCGAATTTTTGTATTCAAGAATAGATTTAAAATCCGAACACAAAATTATTATTTTAGGCATTGACCCAGGACCATTATCAGAAATTGCAGCAGAAAACAAAAGTTTTAATGGTTATAAAAATGTCAATTACTCTGAAGTATTCAGGACACTATATGTAAATCCTTATTTTAGTATATCTGCCTATAAACCAACGGAGGTTATCGAAATTTTTAGTGATAATAAAACAGGTCATAAGGGTTTTATAGAAGAGAGAAAAAACTATTTTGGAAATTTCCACCCTGACGGATGGGTAGCTTCATATAAAATACCAAATAACCCATCAGAAGGCCTGCCTAAATTAAAAAGATATGTCAAAAACAATCAGATTTTATTGAGTAAAATCATAATTACCAGATTGTTCTCAAAGATTAAAGAATTTCGTGAACAAGGTATAACTATAATTGCCTTTAGACCTCCTTCAACCCCTGAAATGCAGGATTGGGAAAATAACAAATTTGATTTTGATCAGGATTCTATTAAGTACGAAATAGAGAAAATCGGGGGTCATTGGATCGAAATAAATACCGCTAAATATCAATCATACGATGGCACACATTTACATTATTTATCGGCTGAGAAACTTTCAAGGCTATTGGGTGAAAAAATTAATGAACTTTGCCTAACAAAAAATAAGCACCATTAAAACGGGTGTTTATTCAAATCGTTAGGCAACATTTAAGAAAAAACTATCGAATGTCAAAACTGAAAAAAATTCGAGAAAAACTTAACTTGACACAGGAAGAGCTTTTTGATAAAACAGGGATTTCTGTGAGAACCATACAGCGTATTGAATCTGGGAATGATCCAAAAGGACAAACACTTAAGATATTGTCAAAGACATTGGGAATAAAAGAAAATGAATTGCTTTCAAACGGGGAAACCGGCATTGAATTTAACTCCACCTTACTTAAGATTATCAACCTTTCTTCATTGCCTTTTACAATAATTCCACCTGTAAATATTATTATTCCTCTTGTTATAATGTTTTCCAAAAAACAATTTAATCCGATGGCCAAACAAATTGTTTCCATTCAAATTTTATGGCTAATATTTGCTTTTATTATTTTCATACTAAGCGCATTTATGAAAAAAGGGTTTTCGCTTGGGAATAATTTTATGCTAGTTGTCATGATTTTATTGGCTTTGTCAAATGTGTTAATCATCCTCAGAAATTCGGCTGAGATTGACAAAAAAGGAGAACTGTTTTTCAAACTGAATTTCACTCTTATATAAGCCTTTCGTGAAGATGACGGGGCATTGTCGGGATATTGACGGGTAGGTTTTTATGATGTAAATCAACATGGATAGTATTTTTAAAGAAAATATTATCAGTATGAAAAAACAAGTTTTCTTTAGCATCACTTTTCTTGCTTTATCTATTTTTAATGCCATTGGGCAGTTAGATAAAAATTCAGACTTATTTATCGAATTCAAAAAACAAGACAGTATTTTCTTTGAACGTGGGTTTAATCTTTGTGATATGGATTTTTTAGAAAATCATATTGCTGAAGATTTAAAATTTTACCACGACCAAAGTGGTGTCCAGAATAGAAAAGCTTTCCTTAAAAACACTAAAAAATACATCTGCTCTAATTCAGCACAAAAGCCAATTCGTAAAGTAGATGCCAATAGTTTAGAAGTATTCCCTCTTTACAATAACGGAAATATTTACGGTGCTATACAGAAAGGAATTCATCACTTCTATCTAAGAGAAAAGGGGAAAGAAGATGACTGGACGAGTACAGCAAAGTTCACTCATATTTGGGTTCTGGATAAAGAGATTTGGAAGGTAAGCGAAGTACTGAGTTACGACCATCAAGACCAAATTGTAGAAAATTCAAAAAAAGGTATTGAAAAGTTACTTGAAAACAACAACGTGCCTGCATTGGGAATAGGACTAATAGAAAATGGAAAATTGACAAAAGTTGAAGTTTACGGAACACTGGATAAGCGAAAAACCGCACCTTATAATACCATCTTTAAAGTAGCGTCTTTGACCAAACCTATTGTTGCCTTAGCTACATTAAAACTAATTGACCAAGGATTACTGAGCTTAGACGAACCTTTGTATCGGTATTGGATTGACCCTGAGGTTAAAAACGATAATCGATATAAAAAGCTAACTCCAAAAATCATTTTATCCCACCAAACAGGTTTTCCCAATTGGCGATATATGACTGAATCAAATAAACTGACTTTTCAATTTGAACCAGGAACCAAATTTCAATATTCCGGAGAAGGTTTTGAATACTTGAGAAAAGCGATTGAAAACAAACTTGGCAAAAGCATTGAAGAACTTGCAAAAGAACTTTTGTTTGTCCCGTTGGAAATGTCAGATTCACGCTTTTGGTGGGATTCGGAAATGGACGAAACAAGATATGCCCAGAATTTCAACCAACATGGAGAAAAATTAGAGACCGTAAAATATTATGAGGCAAATGCTGCTGCAAATCTTTTAACAACCGTTGAAGATTATGGAAAGTTTTTAGCTTATGTAATCAATGGAGCCGGACTTTCTGAAAATCTGTATCAAGAAATGATAAAACACCAAGTGAAACTTAAAGAAAATGATTTTTTCGGATTGGGTTGGGAAGTTTTGACTGACTTCAGCAATGATGAATTTGCTTTACTACATACAGGAAAAGACCCGGGTGTAAATACATTGGCAATATGGTTTCCTAAATCAAAAAATGGATATTTAATATTTTTAAATGGGGACAAAGTTGATAATATTTATGAGGAATTAGTTACAAAGTGCCTATATCTGGGTAATGATTTGTGGAATAAAAGATAGAAAAAACGTTGCCTAGCACTAAGCATAGGTCATAGTGTTTTAGAACTATCTGAAAATCCTAGCAGATTTTCACCACCTCGGTCTCTTTTTGCTACCTTTATTTCTATACACTAATACATTAGCAAACATTTGAGAGCGTCGTAACAATATCAAACCTGGATCGTCTTGATTTCAAAGCTTTTGTGAATATGAAATTAAACAGGTTACAAAAAATAGGTGGAATAAGTGCAATTTTTGAGGCTCTAATCTACATTTCTGCTTTCATTTTTTATGGTGGTGTATTAGTTTATCCAAATGAAAATGCTAGTACAACGGAAGAATTAAATTTTCTATCAGATAATTACCTCATATTATCGATATTGAATCTTGTTAGCCTAGTACTATTTGGAATTTTATTAGCAGTATTAGTGCAAGCAATTCATCAACGATTAAGGAATTATTCATCAAGCTGTTCAAAATTAGCATCTGTTTTTGGAATAATTTGGGTCGGTCTGGTTATTGCTAGCGGAATGATAGCAAATATAGGTCTCAACGCTGTAATAGAAATTGGCACTAGTGATCCAGAGAAGGCAATGCTAATTTGGTCCAGTATAGGTATCGTTACTGAAGGCCTTGGTGGCGGAAACGAAATTGTTGGTGGAATTTGGGTATTATTACTAAGTATAGTAGCACTGAAAGGACAACTATTCCCGAAACCACTAGGTTTTCTGGGCATCTTTGTGGGAATAGCAGGAATCTTAACAATCTATCCGTTAGACCTTTTTACAGAAATTTTTGGAATTAGTCAAATAATTTGGTTCTTGTGGATTGGGATTTTTATGATTCGTAATCCATCAATAGCAGTCGAAAATTAAAAAACCTCAACTAACAACATGTATAGTTCATTGCATCTGATTTTCCTTTCGGAAAATCCTTGCTGCTGAACAATAGTCTCTTTCTATTTTGCTATCTTAGGTCTACGCAACGAAACCCTACACGAACACCTTGTTTGTAATTTAACCATCCTTGAAAACAAAATGATTTTACCGAAAAACGACTTTCTAAAAGCAAGGGATTTTATATTGACAAATGCAAGAATGATTGAAAGACGTTTATTCGATTTTCATTTTGCAAATGGAGATATGAATGGTGTTTTTCACGCCGTTTATGCGTATCGAAATCCCGATGGTGGATTTGGACACGGAATGGAACCAGATACAGCATCACCAGAAAGTCAGCCTTTGTTTAGCATTATGGCACTTGAAACGCTCGATGAAGTTGGTTATCTGACCAAAGAAATGATCCTGAACGACTTTATGCCCTATTTTGAAAGTATAACAACAGAAAAAGGTGGAATTCCCTGGATGCTTAGACCAAAAAGTGATTATCCTTGCGAAGGACACTTTAAAACCGTTAAAGAATGGGCTGCATTAAGCACTACCGCACCTTTACTTGGGATTTTGGAAAAGTACAAGATAACTATTCCTTGGATGAAAAAAGCCGAAGGGTTTGTTTGGAGTGAATTTGAACGAATTCAAGATAAACACGCCTTCTGTTACTTATGTGTACCAAGATGGTTGATGTTTTTAGAACATACAAAAAGTCGTAGTAAGGCTGAAAAAACAATTAATGACCTTAAATATTGGATATCGAATAACGGAGTAATTTGTGAAGACAAAGCTGATGAAGGTTGGGGGCTTTATGGAAAACCACATAGTTTAAATTATGCCACATCGTCGGAAAGCATTCTATACGCGTTATTTACCAAAGACACTATTGAATCTGACCTAAAAGAATTAATCGACAGGCAAAAAGAAGATGGGCGATGGGACACTTGGTATGGCATAAGTGAAGGAACAAAATTAGAATGGGCAGGTATACAAACCTTATGGTCTTTGAAAGTACTGAAAAACTATGGTGGAATTGAAGAATAAAAAACTATTCACATTACATATCATTTTAGAGGAAAATGAATATCATATCAATACGAGAAAATCCCGAATACAAAGATATAGCCATAAAATATTTTCAGCAAAGCTGGAAAAGCGTGTTGCCTATAATATATGAGGACTGCATAACCCATAGTATTGAAGCAAAAAATTCGTTGCCGCAATGGTACTTGTTAGAAAAAGACAACGAAATAATTGGTTGTGCCGGACTTATAACAAATGATTTTATAAGTCGTGGAGATTTATATCCGTGGGTTTGTGCAATTTTTGTTGACGAAAAACATAGAGGAAATGCTTATGGGGCGTTATTGATAGAAAAGGCCAAAGCGGATGCTCAAAAATCAGGGTTCGGACATTTATACTTATGCACTAGCCATGTCGGATATTATGAAAAGTACGATTTCAAATATATCGGTCAGGGATATCATCCTTGGGGTGATGATTCTAGAATCTATGAACTGGAAATAAAATAAAACGCCATACAACGATGGCTATTATTCATTGCAAGGGAATTTCTTAAATTCCTCAAAGTTGTGCGAAGGAACACATCCGCTACTTATTTACTACCTTAGAGCTATAGTCTATAAGTACAAAAGTTGTTCGTTATGACACTTAGAAATCTTTATGCAGTCTTACTGCTAATAGGAATGTCGGTTTTAAATTTTGGGTGCACAGCATCAGAAAACAATGAACCCGATAATTCTACTTCTATAGCACTTGCAAACGGTAATTCCCTTGTTTTTGAGCATGCTGGCCTCACCGATGCACATAAAAATACACTAGAAGACAAAATAGCAATGGGCATTGTTACCATCAATAACCTCTTAGCCATTGACAAGGTACAAATACGAATAGTGGATAATGCAACGTATATCATTCCTGAAATCGGAATCGGTGGTTTTAATCCAAGTCAAAATGAGGTATTGATTGCCATTGATACCAACTTCGGTAATCTGAATAATTCCTTGGAAGAAGAGCTTATCCCATTATTGGCCCATGAGGTTCATCATGCCAAAAGAAGACGCTCGGTCGGCTACGGTAGCACGCTGCTCGAAGCAGCCGTTTCGGAAGGTTTGGCGGACCACTTTTCTATTGAGGTAAGCGCAATTAATCCCCCACCTTGGGCGATAGCACTAAGCGGTTCTGAATTACAAGAATGGATAGACACCGCAAGTAGTACCTGGAATGCTTCTTCTTATAACCATAACGCCTGGTTTTTTGGTACCGATCAGAACATACCAAGGTGGACAGGGTATTCAATCGGGTATGAACTCGTAAAAAACTTTATATGGGAAAATCCGGGTAGACAAGCTTCAAATCTGCACAATGAACCCGCTAATTCCTTTTTACCCCAGTAGAATCATCGTTAAAACCATCAATAATGTACAACAGAGGCCTGTTACAAATCCTTACAAACTATTTATGATCATAAAAAAACAATGCTCCTTGGCCTTTATTGTGCTTTACCTCTTTTTTTTAAGTAGTGGTTTACAAGCACAAACTACGATTACTAAAAATAGTGAAACTTGGAATTTAAGGGTTGATGGGCAACCTTTTGAGATCAAAGGAGCAACTTTTGGGTATGATAAGGATATAGAAAATTACGACGGCTATTTTAAGGATCTGAAATTTCTAGGAGTAAATACCATTCGTATTTGGGCCACCAATGAAAACACCAAAAGGCTTTTGGATGCGGCCCATACCAACAATATAAAAGTAATGGTAGGTATCTGGATGCGGCATGGTCGTCCGGGAATGGAAGCCGATGACTCCTTTAATTATCTGGAAGATAAAAAAGGCATGGAAGACATGTATACCAATGCCATTAATACCGTTGAGAAATACAAAAACCATCCCGCAGTACTTACCTGGGGTATCGGCAACGAAGTGTATTTAAATATCGCAACAGATGCTGAAAAGGAGGTGTACTCCAAACTCCTGGAAAGAATATGTAGTTACATAAAAAAAATAGATCCAACTCATCTCATCACCTCGGTAGAGGCCTGGACCTTCGGATTGGATTGGTGGCAAAAGTTCGTGCCCTCTATTGATATATACGGTTTGAACAGCTATGGTCCTGGCGCGAATTATTTGGCTTCAGAATTAGAAAAAAGGGGAATTGACAAACCTTATATCATTACCGAATTTGGGGTGACCGGAGAGTGGGATATAAAAACAAAGAAAAACGGAATCGAAATAGAACCGACTGATAATGAAAAATACGATGCCATAGCACTTGGTTATCACGACTGGATAAAAAATAAACCGAACTGTCTAGGGGTCTATATATTTCATTATTCCAGCGGAAACGACTTCGCATCTCCTTGGCTTTTTACCCATCACAAGGGCATGTATCGCCCACAATATTGGGCCATAAGAGAAGCCTATAGCGGAGAAAAACCAGAAAATAACATACCTGTCATCAATGTTTTTCAATTACCCGAGGCGACGTCTGGGATAAAAAGTGACTCATGGATTCCTGTAACCTTGGAGGTATTTGATATTGAGAAAGAAAGCATGGATATCAGTTTTTATTACAATCAAAGAACGGGTAGCCGCAAACGAAGAAACCAGCTTAACGAACTTAACTTTAGAGGTAATTTAACCGATGGTTTTGAAATTCAATTGCCAAAAGAAAATGGCCCTATAAAAGTATATGTAAACATTAGGGATTCGTTTAATAATGTGGGTATAGCGTCAACCTCGATAATAGTCATAGATGAAGAAGCCAAAAGCAAAAAATACCTTGTAGCAAAAACCGAATTGCCTTTTTATGTTTACAAGGATAGCGAAGATCTTCCTTACAGTCCCTCCGGACATATGGGAAATTACAAGGCGATGTCTATTGACCTTGCCAATAACGAATATGTACACTCTGGGAAAACAGCCATTAAAATCAGTTACGATGCCGACCATGACTGGTATGGTGTTGGGTTTGTAGACCCGCCAAATGATTGGGGTGAAAATTTAGGAGGTTATGAAATAATCGGCGCAAAAGCGTTTAGCTTTTGGGCAAAAGCAAGTAAAAAAAATGTTGCAGCAACCATCGGCTTTGGATTAATCGGTAATGACAAACCATTTCCCGATACAGCCAAAAAAACAGTTGAAATCAAACTAAACACAAAATGGAAAAAATACACCATTAATGTTAAAAAACTTGACCTGAGCTGTATCCGTTCCGGTTTGGTTGTATTTTCAAGTAGTTATGGCTCACCCCAAAATATTTACTTGGACGATGTGGTTTTTGAATAGCCCTGCTTGTCTAGATGGGATTTTCTGTGGTAACTACTATTTTTAATCGGTTATTCACCATAACGCTTTGCTATACCGACGCTTAGAAATGAAAAAGTATGTACCGATAATTGTTGTTCTCTCTATCATTAAATTTACCATTCAATGGTTTGGAAATCGAAATTACGGTTTTCATCGTGATGAATTACTCCATTTATCGGTTAGTGAGCATCTAGATTGGGGGTTTATGGAATTTCCGCCGCTCATAGCCGTAATCGGAAAAATATCTTACTGGCTCTTTGATTATTCCCTGCTTGGAGTTAGACTTTTTCCAACTTTTGCTGGTATTGGGATTTTGATTTTATGTTGCTTAATTGCAAAAGAACTGGGAGGTAAATCAAAAGCCGTTTTCCTATCGGGAATATGTATACTTGCGTTTCTTCCATTTTATCGAAATCACACCTTATTCCAACCTGTTGCATTCGATCAATTGTTCTGGACACTGGGGTTTTACTTTATAATAAGGTTCATAAATTCCGAACACAAAAAGTATTTAATTCTTTTGGGGCTGACCTTGGGTTTGGGTCTAATGAATAAATACACAATGTTAGTTTGGGCTTTTGGGGTATTTGTCGGCTTGTTTTTCTATGACAAAGGGGCCATATTTAAAAATAAGTGGTTATACATTTCGGCATTTGTTTCCCTACTTATTTTCGCACCCAATATTATTTGGCAAATTCAAAATGATTTCCCGCTTTTAAAACACCTTCAGGCCTTAAATGAAAATCAATTAAGCGAAATAGATCCAATGGCATTTGGGGTAGAACAATTACAGTTTCCATTTACCTTATCCCTTAGCCTTTTTGGTCTTTTTGCCTTCCTAATTGACAAAAACCTAAGCCGATATAGAACTGTGGGAGTATCGGTTGTGGTGATTTTTTGCACAATGTGGCTACTACATTCAAAAGCATATTATGTGTTCGCCATCTATCCAGTTCTCTTCGCAAGTGGTGCCGTTAAAATTGAATCCATGTTTATAAAGAAACCCGGTTGGGTTTACGCCATCGCGATGATTATTTTACTCCCTTCCCTATATTTTATCCCAGAGCTTACGCCCATTATGCCTGTCGAAAAATATGTTGAATATGCCAAGCTAGAAGAAAAAGAAAACGGAAGGGTCGAATTAACTGGGGATTATGCCGATATGTTTGGATGGGAAGAGCAGACGATTTTGGTCGACAGTGTCTATAATTCATTAAGTGAAAAAGAGCGAGCGAATTGCGTTCTATGGGCAGAAAACTATGGGGAGGCCGGGGCACTTAAGATTCTGGGAAAGAAATACAACCTCCCAAACCCAATTAGTAGACATGGGAGTTTTTGGCAATGGGGTTTCGGTAATAAAAAAGCAGCGGTTTGGATAAGCTTAGGAAATGAAAAACCCACTATTGAACATGTATTTGAAGAAGTGGAATTGGTAAAAATAATTACACACAAATATGCGATCGAAGAGGAAAACGGAATACCACTTTATATTTGCCGTAAGCCAAAAATTGATATTGAAAAGTGGTGGAAAGATTATGAAGAGCACATATTTGATTGAAATTAAAAATGAAAAACTTAAAAATACATACCGATATTAGGGTTGAATCAAAGTTTCGGTCGTATCCGGCAGGGATAAAAGCCAAATTGACCAATCTTAGAAACTTAGTTCTGGAAGTAGCCTCCGAACAGGAGTCGATCAGCGAGCTGGAAGAAACCCTAAAATGGGGAGAACCTAGTTACCTCGTTAAAAAGGGAAGTACCATTAGAATAGATTGGAAAGCCAAAACACCGGATCACTATGCCATCTATTTTAAATGCACCAGCAAACTGGTTCCAACTTTTAAAGCAGTTTATGGCGACCTATTCCAATACGAAAAGAATAGGGCAATTCTATTCGGTCTAGATGATAAGGTTCCTAAAAAGGAATTAAAACAATGTATTGCACTTGCATTGAACTATCATACCCTAAAGAACAAACCTCAACTAGGTATGTAAAAAAGCCCTGTTTTTAAAGCAACCCTATCCTAAAAATAGCATCCCTAATTAAAATGGTTATGAAAATTAAATTCTTGTTTATCTATATTCTGACACTTGGTATGTTGTCGTGTGATACTAATGATGATGCTGGTGTGGAAAATTGCGATGAAACGGTTATTATGGATGCCCAGCTTTTCCAAAATGCCCCGGCCGATCAATTGACCATAAACGATATTAGCATCGCCGGCAACTGCTTGAAAATAAACTTCAGTGCAAGTGGCTGTGACGGGAATTCTTGGGAAATTAAGCTTATAGATGCCGAACAAATTCTAGAATCCGAACCTATTCAGCGAAGGCTTCGATTATCGCTGAAAAATGAGGAATTATGTCAAGCTTTTATCATGAGGGAGGTTACTTTCGATTTATCGGCCTTGCTGACAGATCACAACCCAATAAGATTGAACATAACGGATTGGGACGATATAATCCTTTACGAATTATAGTAGGTTGCCCTTAGGTACGTTTCCAAAAGTAGGGGGTAAATAGGATCAATACGGTAAACAACTCCAAACGGCCTGCCAACATCAAAAAACAACACCACCATTTGCCTAAATCGGGGAGCCCATTAAAATTGCTGAGTGGGTTAAGACTGCCAAAAGCGGGACCTACGTTACCTAAGGAGGAAGCGGCTCCCCCAAGGGCCGAAACAAAATCGAGCCCCAAGGCTGCCAGAACCAAAGCCCCGATAATAAACAACAACATATAGAGGACAAAAAAACCAATGATATTGTATACAATATCCTCTTTTACCGTCTTGTTGTTATAACGAACGGGTATAATGGCATTACTATGAAGGGTACGTTTAAATTCAAGTATCCCATTTTTTATGATGATAAGTTGGCGCATTACCTTAATACCCCCTGCCGTGGAGCCAGCTGAGCCCCCTAAGAACATGAGTCCGAAAAAGAAAATGGTCAAGAAGGGTGTCCATGCTGTAAAATCAGCCGTTACAAAACCTGTTGTCGTTATCACCGCAACAACCTGAAAAAGAGTGTGTCTAAACGAGCTTTCGATCGCTCCAAAAGGCATGGGGTGATATTCCGAAACGGGAATATTGGCTTGAAAATAAACTACAAAAGCAGCCATTATGGTAAACCCGATAATTAAAAGCGAATAGTACCTGAATTCCTCATCTTTAAGCACCTTCTGTACTTTGCCTTTGAAAGCAAAATAACTCAGTACAAAGTTGGCTCCCGCCAAAAACATAAAGAATATTGTAATGTATTGGATCAAGGGTTGGTCGTTCCAATAAGCTAGACTCGCATTTTTAGTGGAAAATCCACCTGTTGAAAGTGTTGCAAGGGAATGATTGATCGCATCAAAAAACGACATGCCCGCCAACTTTAACAACAAAGTTTCAGCAGCCGTATAACCTACATAAATAAGCCAAAGCCTTTTGGCGGTATCCGTAATCCTAGGATGTAATTTATCGGCATTGGGGCCTGGTGCTTCCGCCGCAAACAGTTGCATACCGCCAATACCCAATAAGGGTAGAATGGCTATTGCAAGAACAATAATGCCCATTCCTCCAATCCAGTGTGTAAGACTTCGCCAAAAAAGAATGCCCTCGGGCAAAGATTCGATATCGTCTAGGATAGAAGCACCTGTTGTAGTATACCCTGATATGGTCTCAAAAAAAGCATTGGTGATGCCCGGAATGGCCCCGGAAAAAATATAAGGCAACATGCCCGAAATAGAAAGGCATAGCCAGCCAAAGGTTACTATAATGTATCCTTCTTTTCGCTTTACCTCCTTTTTATGTTTTCTGGTAGCATACATTGCAGTACCCCCAAAAAAGATGGCCGTGACCGCAGCCAAGCCGATGCCAAAAGTGGCCCCATCACTGTAAATAGCACTCACCAGAACAGCGAAAAGCATAAACCCTCCGTTAAATAGCAACAGGAGTCCCAAAATATGAAATATGATCTTTGAGTTTAGCTGCATTATAAAAACAATCGTTCGATTACCGGGATTATTTCTGGCAAACAACATACCACTACCCTATCCCCTTCCTCAATTCTAAATCCTCCCAAGGCAATGATACCTTCGTCATTCCTTACCACGCCACCAATAGTAGCCGACTTCGGGAAATTCATCTCACGAATTACCTTCCCGGTAACTTTGGAGTCGGGTTTTACGACAAACTCCAATATCTCAGCATTTAGATTATTTAAACGCATCATCGCCACTATTTCGCCCTTTCTGATGTGCTTGAAAATGTTGTTCGCCGCCAGCAGTTTTTTATTGATCAAAGTGTCTATTCCGATAGAGTGTGAAAGTTGAAAATAATCCGTATTCTCGACCAAGGCAATCGTCTTTTTAATTCGCTTTGACTTAGCGACAAGACAAGACATAATATTGGTTTCGGAATTTCCTGTTACGGCGATAAAGGCATCCATAGATTCCAGACTTTCCTCCTCCAACAACTCCACGTTGCGCCCATCCCCATTAATCACAAGGGCATTGGGGAGATCATCGGCCAAATCAAAGGCTTTTTCCTTGTTCTTTTCAATCAATTTTACGTTGTACTTCTTCGTACAAAGGTCCCTTGCAGCCTTGAAACCAACTTTACTACCACCAAGTATCATTACGTTCTTAATGTCCTCCTTCTTTTTTCCGGTAAGCTTATATAGCTCATCTACTCCTTCTTTTACGGTAATAAAATACACTTGATCCCCTTCCTTGAAAACAGTATCTCCGCGCGGAATAACCGTAAATTGAGTACCTAAACGTTGTAATGCGATAGGCATAAAGTGCAATTCTGGAAAAATATTGGCCGCCTCTTTCACCATTTTACCAACAAAAGGCGCAGATGCCGGTAAGGATACACCTACCATAATCAACTTGCCGTCCTCAAATTCATAGGTATCATTGAAAGCACTCTGATTCAACAACATTTGTATCTCTGTTGCGGCCAGTTCTTCTGGAGAAATAAGTTCATCTATTCCCAACTCATCAAATTTCACCATTTCTTTATTATCTATAAACTCGGTGTTCGATATCCTGGCAATTGTTCTTTTACAGCCTAATTGCTTCGCCAACAAACACAAGGTGATATTGGTGGTCTCTGACGAGGTTACTCCGATTACCAAATCTGAGGTCGATACCCGCGCATCCTGCAAAATTGAAATTGAAGTGGCATCCCCCCGAAGTACACGAATATCCAGATGACTATCTGCATAGGCAAGACTTGCCTTATCATTATCGATCAAGGTAATATCTTGTGATTCATAAGACAGTAGTTTAGCCAAATGAAAGCCTACTTCACCAGCCCCGGCAATTATTATTTTCATTTATCTGATAAATATTGAATGCATACGGCTACATTTTGGTCGCCTGTAAGAAAGAAACGCCATGTTATTCGACATGGCTTTTTTTGCAGTTCATGTTATGAAAGGTTTGCACGTAATTGCGGTGCAAAATTAAACATTTTATTCAGGACGAATAAAAAAAGTCCCAAAATAAAACACAATAATAGTACACTTATTGTGTATGCTGCGCCCCATTAACAACAGCCGAAATCGTATCTTTGCACAAATTTGAGAAAATGGCCCAAAAAGTTACTCCTTACGGTGCATCGGAAGGTGGAAAAAAAGAGCAGGTTACGAAGATGTTCGATAAAATCAGCACCAATTACGACGGACTCAACCGCGTAATTTCTTTTGGTATTGATGTCAAGTGGCGCAAACGGGTGGTGAACATTCTTAAAAAGAAGCAACCAACCAGCATATTGGACATTGCAACAGGCACTGGTGATTTGGCAATAAGTCTGACCAAAACAGGGGCGAAACGTATCGTAGGTCTTGATATCTCTCCGGGAATGTTAGCGGTAGGCAAGGAAAAGGTTCAAGAGAAAAAAATGGATGATACCATTGAAATGGTGATAGGTGATAGTGAAAACCTTTCCTATAACGACAATAGCTTTGATGCCGTTACGGTGGCTTTTGGTGTGCGCAATTTCGAGACCTTGGAAAAAGGCCTTGCCGAAATCTATCGGGTACTCTCAAAAGAAGGTACCTTGGTGATTTTAGAAACTTCCGTACCCAATAAAACACCTTTCAAACAAGGTTACCACTTTTACACCAAATACATTTTGCCGGTAATCGGACGTTTATTTTCGAAAGACAGGTCGGCTTATGCCTATTTATCGGAATCTGCGGCTGTTTTTCCGCATGGTGAGGAGTTCAACAATATTTTACGTAAAATCGGGTTTATAGAGGTAGACAACAAACCCCAGACTTTTGGGGTGGCTTCAATATATGTTGCTACAAAGTAAACTTATGAGGAATACGCTTTTTCTATTGATGGGACTGTTTTTATTCGTTCCAGCAGCCAAGGCACAGTTCAAACAGAACCCCATTCTTAATATTGAGAATAAGGACAAAGCCCGATTCAATTATGGTTATTTTCTAGGTTTTAACCAATACGACTTCAAGTTTGATTATAAAAACAATTCAGATCGCGATATTCTGGTTGACAAAACTTTAGGTTTCAATGTTGGACTTATTGGGGAAATGCGACTTAGTGAATTTTTCGACCTGAGATTTGAACCGGGGTTGCATTATAATGCCCGGACCCTATTCTTCCCTGGATTTACCGTGGATCAAACGGCCGAGCGGCAACGTGAAGTAAAGTCTACCTATATCAATTTTCCATTGCTGCTTAAAGTGAGTACCAAACGTTTTGGGAACTTTAAGCCATTTATTATAGGAGGGCCTTCAATGTCGCTCAACCTTGGTAGTAATGAGGAAAGCCTCGATGATACTATTAGTGGCACTTTTAGAATGAAAAAATGGAACTACAATTATGAATTGGGCTTTGGTATAGATTTTTACTTGGAGTACTTTAAGTTTACACCCAGTATTCGGGGGGTATTCACTATCAATGATGAGCACATTCCTGATAATGTTGCGGATAGTCCTTATACCGGAAATATAGATGCCCTTAGAACCAGGGGGCTATTTATCAATTTTACATTTGAGTAGGGTTTATAAACAAAATCAAGCCCTAAAAACAATCCGTTGGTAGCCTAAGAAACAGTTCTTAGCTTACTGTTCCGTGCCTGTTTTGTGCATACAGGTTTGGTAACTGGCAACTTCGCTAAGGTCTTCTTATTTCACTCAGGAAAATAGCGGTTGCGGTAGCGACATTTAAACTCTCGGTGGTATTATTTCCAAACCTTTCCGTTCCCGATACAGCTTGTGGAATGCTTATTTTTTGGGAAACAAAGGCTTCTGCCACTGCCGAAATACCATTGGCCTCGTTCCCCATCAATAAGATTCCACCAGAAGGAAGTTGTTCTTCATAGACCGAAGTACCATCCATAAAAGTACCATATACGGAAACCTTGGCAGTACTTAAAAAACGTTCTAAATCGGTATAACCGATGTTCACCCTGGTAATAGAACCCATGGTTGCCTGCAACACCTTTGGGTTGTAACAATCTACGGTATGTTCCGAACACACCAAATGCGAGATTCCGAACCAATCACATAGGCGGATTATTGTTCCCAGATTCCCTGGGTCCCGTACATCGTCCAAGGCAAGGACCCAATCCGTAAAATCAAGCTTTTTAGGAACGGGAATATGAAAGATACCCAAAACAGGGCTTGGATTATGTAACCCACTCATTTTCTTGAGATCAGCAGTATTAACAAGTTCCATTTCAGGAATATCCATTCCCAAAATCCCTTCCTCGGTAGTATAGATTTTTTCTACCTTGTAATCCGACTTCAAAAATTCTGCGACCGTCTTAATACCCTCAACCACAAACATCCCACGTTGATTTCGGTACTTTTTTTGTTGTAGGCTTTTTATAAGTTTTATTTGGTTTTTGACAACCATACAAATAGCGTATTTTTGATTTCTATGTGGAGACCTTTGCGAACGAAAAAATCCTGTGCTAAAATAAGCCTATTATTATTAGTCGTCGCAATTACTTCTTGCAACACGCTCAAACGTGTAGATGATGATGAGTTGCTTATCCATAGAAACACTATTTTAGTCGACAGTTCTAAGATTAACGATGAGGATATTGAGACCTTGATCTTGCAAAAAGAGAATTCTAAGGTTCTAGGTTATCCGTTGCGATTGAACATTTATAACCTGGCTAAAAAGAACCCGGATTCTTCGTATCAGGTATGGCTACATAAAAAGCCCGATCGCGAAAAACGTTTGGCCAAAATACTATCTCAAAAACAAACAGACCGTTTGGGAGAATCGTTCTTGGTAAAAGGACTAAGTGAAACCCTTAAATCGCTCGGGGAGCCCCCCGCAATTCTGGATACCTCGCTAACAAGGAGGTCTTTAGAGCGACTTAGTGCCTATTACCGTAGTAAGGGGTATTTTAATAATAATACTACCTATGCGATAGATTCATTACCAAAAAAACAACGGGTGGGGGTCGAATACCAGTTAACACTCGGCAAGCCCTTTATGATAGATACGGTATCACATAGCATTGCCTCATCTGCATTAGACTCCATCTATCAGCTGAACACCAGGAGTTCCTTGGTCAAAAAAGGAAACCAGATAGATTTGGAGGATTTTAATGGGGAACGTGAACGGCTGACCGATCTTTTTAGGAATACCGGAGTGTATAACTTTCAGGAGAGTTCTATTTATTTTAATTTTTTGGGTGATACGACCAAAATTGCCAATGATCAGCAAATTAGTGTTGAACTAAATATAGACGATCAAAAAACACGAGGTGAGGGAGACGTAACCACCAAAGAGTACAAGGTTTTTTCATTTGATAAGATCAACATCTATACCGATTTTTTGTATGATGAACGTGATAAAGAACAGGAATTTATTCGTCATAATGGGTATACCATTTTCTATCGTGATAAACTCCGTTTTAAACCTGAAACGCTGACCGATGCTATTTTCTTTGAAAAGGATAGTATCTACAGAAATATAGATAGGGTTCGTACCTATAGGCGTCTAAATGACCTTAATGTTTTTAGATACCCAACAATTACCGCGGTCGAAGACAGTACGGGACAGAATCTCACTGCCAACATCTACCTTTCCGCAAGACCGAAATACTCATTTGGTTTTGATTTGGATGTTACCCATTCGAGTATTCAACGTATTGGATTGGGTGTTAGCCCATCGCTAAAGACCCGCAACGTTTTTCGGGGAGCTGAAAATCTAAGTTTATCTGGAAGGCTCAATATCGGGAGTTCCAATGATCAAAATATTGCTGACAACCGCTTTTTCAATATCCAAGAATACGGTATCGATCTTACGCTTGATTTTCCAAGAATATGGTTCCCTTTTGTTAATACCAATACATTGATTCCAGGGTATACCTTGCCGCGAACAAGACTTTCACTGGGTACAACATCCCAAAGAAACGTTGGTCTGGATAAACAAACGTTCAATTCCATTTTAGGCTACAACTGGACACCCTCTGAACGTACCCGCCATGGTATAGAGTTGATCAACCTGCAATATGTAAACAATGTGCGGCCAGAGCAATTTTTCCGCTTTTACCAGAGTTCATATTCCCGCTTAAATGATATTGCGAGCAAGGAGCTATATCGGAATAATACGGACCTAGCACAGTTCTACGATGCAGAAAATAACTTGGAAATCAATAATATCCCCGGCATCGAGCCTTCTTTGACAGGAACCCAAGGTTTCATTAATAGTGTATTGGAAAGTGATGTTCCCTCATCCCTAGATGACCGAAACGAAGTCAGCAGTATAGAGGAAAGGAGACAGCGTCTTATAGAAAATAACTTGATTTCAGCGACCAATTATACCTTCAACCTCAACAATAAAACGGGCATTACCGATAATAATTATTATCAGTTCCTGTTCAAGATCGAAAGTGCAGGTAACATTCTTTCGGCATTTTCCAATGCCTTGAATTTTAACGAGAAAGACAATAAAAAAGAGATTGTCGGTGTTCCTTTTTCACAGTATGTAAAAACCGAATTTAACTATGTAAAATATTGGGATCTATCACGCTCCAATATTCTGGCATTTCGCACCTTTGCGGGTATAGCCATCCCCTACGGGAACTCCACAAACATACCCTTCGTTCGTAGTTATTTTGCGGGTGGACCAAATGATAACCGCGGCTGGTTTCCTTATTCCTTGGGACCGGGAAGAACCGATGCCTTGCAAGATTTTAATGAGGCCAACTTAAAACTGGCGCTTAATTTGGAATATCGTTTCCCCATCTTTGGCAATTTTAAAGGAGCCCTTTTTGCCGATGCCGGAAATATTTGGAATGTCTTTGACGATGTAGAAGACCCCAATGCCAAATTCAACGGTATTAGTTCGCTGGGAGATATTGCTTTGGGCTCAGGTTTTGGCGTACGATACGATTTTACCTATTTCGTGTTTCGTGCCGATATTGGTTTCAAGACCTATAATCCGGCTGAGGAGCAATCAAAAAGGTGGTTTAGAACCTATAATTTCAAAAATTCGGTACTTCAAATAGGAATTAATTATCCGTTCTAAAACCTTTTAGATTGTACTGCGGTCATAAAAGTGCAATTTGGGGTGTAAAGCTGAGAAGATGCCATTTTTAAGTTACGAATTTTGAGAATAATGAAACGGCTGTCTTCCAGTTATTTTATTACTTTTGTTGTTCAATTTTATAAACTAACAGACCAATAAAAATTATGGCCCACAATATAAAACCAGGTGTTGCTACAGGTGATGAAGTTCAAGCGATTTTCAACTACGCAAAGGAAAAAGGATTTGCGCTCCCGGCAGTAAACGTTATCGGTTCAGATACCATTAACGGGGTGCTGGAAACCGCAGCAGCGTTGAATGCTCCTGTAATCATTCAATTTTCTAATGGAGGTGCACAGTTTAACGCGGGTAAAGGCCTTTCAAACGAAGGTCAGAATGCGGCCATTCAGGGTGCCGTTGCGGGTGCCAGACATGTGCATCAATTGGCGGAGGCCTATGGGGCGACCGTTATTCTGCACACTGATCACTGTGCCAAAAAATTATTGCCGTGGATCGATGGTCTTTTAGATGCCAGTGAAAAGCATTTTGCTGAAACAGGAAAGTCATTGTTCAGTTCCCATATGATCGATCTTTCCGAAGAACCGATTGAAGAAAATATAGCGATTTGCAAGGAATATTTATCACGAATGGCTAAGATGGACATGACCCTGGAAATCGAACTAGGAATTACCGGTGGCGAGGAAGACGGCGTGGATAACTCTGATGTAGATGATTCAAAACTATACACCCAACCAGAAGAGGTAGCCTATGCTTATGAAGAGCTCTCAAAAGTGAGTCCAAGATTCACTATAGCCGCAGCTTTTGGAAATGTTCATGGGGTTTACAAACCTGGCAATGTAAAACTTACGCCGAAAATTCTTAAAAATTCACAGGAGCACATCAGTGAAAAATATGGCGTTGAGCACAACCATATCGATTTTGTATTTCACGGTGGCTCCGGATCTACGGTCGAAGAAATTCGTGAAGGTATTAGTTATGGCGTTATTAAAATGAATATTGATACCGACCTACAATACGCTTTCCTTTCGGGAGTTCGTGATTATGTTCAAACAAACAAAGACTATCTACAATCGCAAATTGGTAATCCTGATGGACCGGACGAACCCAATAAGAAAAAGTATGACCCAAGAGTGTGGCTACGGGAAGGCGAGAAGAGTTTTGTAGAACGTCTGAAAAAAGCTTTCGAAGATTTAAATAATGTAAATACCCTATAAATCATATTATTGGCTAACCTTTTAAAATAGAAGATATGACGGCGTGGTTCAAAAGAAAGGAAAAAGGCATACAAACAGCAACAGAGGAAAAGAAAGACACCCCGAAAGGGCTTTGGTATAAGTCGCCCACGGGAAAAATAGTGGAATCGGAAGTGCTCGCCAAAAACTTCTATGTTAGCCCAGAAGATGATTATCATGTGCGTATAGGGAGCAAGGAATACTTCGAAATTCTCTTTGATGATAATAAGTTTACCGAGCTGGATGCAAAACTCACTTCAAAAGACCCGTTAAAATTCGAGGACACCAAAAAATATGGGGAACGTCTTAAGGCAGCACAGAAAAAGACTGGACTTAAAGATGCGGTAAGAACAGGATTTGGAAAGTCGCTAGGGAAAGATTTGGTTATTTGTTGCATGGATTTTGCCTTTATTGGCGGTTCCATGGGGAGTGTTGTTGGCGAAAAAATAGCTCGAGGAATCGATTATGCAATCAAAAACAAAGTCCCGTTTATGATGATTTCAAAATCGGGTGGAGCACGGATGATGGAAGCTGCTCTTTCATTGATGCAATTGGCTAAAACTTCTGCAAAACTGGCGCAGTTGGCGGAGGCCAAAATTCCATATATTTCTTTATGTACAGATCCAACTACAGGTGGTACCACAGCGTCTTATGCAATGTTAGGCGACATTAACATTGCCGAACCAGGGGCGTTAATCGCTTTTGCAGGACCTCGAGTGGTAAAAGAAGCAACCGGAAAAGAACTTCCGGAAGGTTTCCAAACTTCAGAATTTTTATTGGAACATGGCTTTTTAGACTTTATCGTTCACCGAAGCGAATTAAAGAAAAAGGTAAATCAGTATATCGATCTAATACAAAATCGAGCTATAAGGGCCTAATCCTCCTCGTATTATTACCTTTCTTAATTTATTTGCCCGCCTTTTTTATAATCCACGGGCTAAATGACTGTATTTTTAAATTTTCTTGGCTTATAGCATTTTAAATTCTCGCACTAAGTAAGGTTTCTAACAATACTACGATTCAATAAGAACAGAATTATGTATTTTTAAGCTGACCGGCATTTCTTCGGTCAGTCAAGTTATTCATTATTCCCTTTATAAGTAGTTTGAAGAGCAATCAACGATGAATGTTCTTTTTCGGTAGCTGATGAAAATCGGTATTTACAGTTTTGAATTTATGATACTAACCAAATAACTAAAAAAATGAAACAACCTATTAAAATTGCCACCCTAAGTTCTTTAGAAAACAAAAAACCTGCTCATGCCCTAGTAAATGGGTTGGACCTGGTTATTGTAAAATACGATGATGACATTTCCGTGCTTTACGGAAGGTGTCTGCATCGTGGTGCGTTAATGGCGGATGGTACGGTCGAGGGTCGCAACCTCATTTGTGGCGTTCACGGATGGGATTATAGATACGATACGGGAGTTTCTGAATACAACAACAGTGAGGTATTGCATAAGTTCACCACAAAGGTAGATGGCGATGACCTATTCGTTGATGAGGCCGAAATCGATGCCTATTTAGAAAAAAAACCACAGCCCTTTAATAGGGACGAATATTTAGGTGCTTACGCAGATACACATCCTGAGGATACCGAACCTTATACGGCATATATTAAAGAGCTAGCAAAAAACGGGCTTAAAAATCTGGGGCATCACGGTTTTTCCGCCTCTATGGGCGTAGACCGGAATACATTGCCCAAATGGAGTGACATTCAATTTCTACCGGCCCAATTGGCAAGTAGGCCGTTATTGGATGAAGAAAAAGTTGCTACCAAGGTAGTTATTGGCCCGAACGCCAAAAAACCCTTGACTCTTGACATTCCCCTATTTGTAAGCGATATGAGTTTCGGGGCCTTGTCACGAGAAGCTAAGATTGCCTTATCAAAAGGAGCCGAATTAGCAGGAACAGGAATTTGTTCGGGTGAAGGTGGTATGCTTCCAGAGGAACAAGCAAACAATAGCAGGTATTTCTATGAACTCGCTTCTGCACAATTTGGTTTTACATGGGATAAGTTGGATAACGTTCAGGCCTTCCATTTTAAAGGTGGTCAAGGGGCAAAAACAGGCACGGGAGGGCATTTGCCCGGCACTAAGGTTAGTAAGGAAATTGCCGAAGTGAGGGGCTTAAAGCAAGGTGAAACAGCCATCTCACCGGCAACCTTTCCTGATTTTCATGGCGTTAAGGATTTCAAAGACTTTGCAACAAAAGTGCGTGAACGTACGGGAGGTATCCCTATAGGTTTTAAGATAGCAGCAAGTCATATTGAAAAAGACATACAATTTGCATTGGATGTAGGGGTCGATTATATCATTTTAGACGGACGCGGTGGCGGAACCGGTTCCGCACCGACGATACTAAGGGACAATATTAATGTTCCTACCATCCCCGCATTGGCGAGGGCAAGAAAGTATCTAGACAAAGTAGGCGCGACCGATATCACCTTGGTGATTACAGGTGGACTTCGTATTGCCGAAGATTTTGGAAAAGCCTTGATGCTCGGGGCAGATGCCATTGCGGTATCCAACTCGGCCATTCAGGCGGTAGGTTGTTTGGGTATGCGCGCATGCGGAACCAACAACTGTCCGGTAGGGGTTGCGACACAAAAAGAATCGCTTAGAAGCAGATTGATTATCGATTCTTCCGCTAAGCAATTGCATAACTTTTTTGATGCCACCAATAACCTTATTAAAGTTATCGCGAGGGCCTGTGGCCATGACGATATTTCAAAATTCAATCATGATGACCTTTCAACTTTCGATCTGGACATGCATCGATTGACCGGAATCAATTACGCTGGAACCAATCCTTAAAAATCAAAGAAATGACAAATCAAGTTCATATAGCAGCACAATATCTGGCTACGGCAAGCATCAATTTCTTGGAAAAAAAAGAAGATGACTCGCATACGAATCTAGGTTTTAATACAGAAAAGGGATATTTGGAAACCTGGCCCCTAAACGATAAAGGATGCAAAATTGCCTTCGATTACGATCAATTTTCATTGCATTGGCTTACCAATGAAACCACAAGACTTACCCTTTTGTTAGACGGGAAAACACATAAAGACGTGGTATTATGGATGAGTGATGTAACCCTTGCCTTAGGAAGAAAGGAACCCTATGAATATGCATTGCATTATGACCTGCCCTACGAAAAGATCAATGATGATTTCACTTTTCGCAAACCATTTCAAGACGAGCTGAATTCCTTATTGGAACTGCGACGTATTGCGCAGGACGCATTGGAAAAAGTGGTCAATATCATGGATTTGGACACGACAATTCGCATTTGGCCGCACCATTTTGATGTTGGTGGTTTTGTGGTTTTAGGAGGCGAAAACAATACGAGCGTAGGATTTGGTATGGCCATTCCGGATACCATGATCGATGATTTTTACCTGTATACCAGTGGCTATATAGGGCATGAGGGTATAGAAACTAAGTCTTTTGAGGGGATTTCGTTGGGCGAATGGCGAAACGAAGGTTTTAAAGGCGCCGTCTTGCCTATGAAAAATATAGATGAAGCAAAGGCCGTAACCTTTTTTGAGGAAGCCATTCAAATCTATAAAAAACTGTAATTCAAATTGTCCATGCATTTTAAAGATACTGAAACACTATCCTTGGAATCCTTTAAAGAAATGGATTACCTAGCGGTAGAAAACTATGCGCTGCCCATTGAATTGATGATGGAAAATGCAGGCTTGCAATTGGCCAGGTTCATTGTGCTTTCCGCGACCAAAAATTCCAAAATTCTAATTGGCGTGGGTAACGGCAATAATGGCGGTGGCGGACTTGTCGCTGCAAGAAGGTTGGTAGCATGGGGTTTTGATGTGTCTTTGGATGTTGCTGTTCCTATTACCAAACAACTCCCCAAGACACAATTGGAAAGATCACTTTTGTTTGGAGCTAAAAAAAAAGAAGTGCCAAATCCTGATATTTGGGTAGATGCCTATCTGGGCTTTTCGCAGCGCCTACCTTTAAGTCCGGTTTTTCTGGATAGAATCCGCGCTGCTAATTCGGCATCAGCAATCCGGATTTCGTTGGACATCCCCATGGGCATATCTAAAGATTTGAGTCAACCCATGTTCAAGGCAAATCAAGTACTGACCTTGGCAGCACCCAAAGACTTGCTCAACTTACTTCCGTCAGAAACCGATATTCACATAGCGGATTTGGGAATCCCCCAAGCTGTATATAAAAAATTTAATATTCCGATGCCCGACTTTTTTGGTCATCAGGCTATAAAATCCATGAATAACTAAAATCCATTCCCATGAAAAAAGAGGTCATTTGGCACAAAGTATTAGATAATAAAGCGCAGCTAAAAGAAGGTCGTGTTATGACCGTAACCGCTGCCCACAAAGGTATCTGTCTTACCCATTTTAAAGGCAAGTTTTCGGCACTTGACAACAGATGTCCTCATCAGGGTGGTCCTTTGGGGGAAGGTTCTATAGAAAATGGTTTGTTACGTTGCCCTTGGCACGGATGGGATTTCGACCCTTGTACCGGTGTACCTCCAGGCGGATTTGATGACGGGGTGGAAACCTTTCCTACTAAAGAAGATGATGATGCTATTTACGTGGGAATGGAACAAGAGGAGGTTCATGAGCAAACGGTTTCAGATGTAATGGCCGAGACCATGGTCAATTGGGGGGTAACGAAGGTTTTTGGAATGGTTGGGCATTCCAACCTTGGCTTTGCTGATGCCTTACGGCGCCAAGAAGAAAAAGGAAACCTCAACTTTTACGGAATTCGTCATGAAGGGGCAGCCGCCTTTGCCGCATCTGCATATGGTAAATTAACGGGTAGACCCGCCGCTTGTTTTACGATTGCGGGACCCGGAGCCACAAACTTATACACCGGAATGTGGGATGCGAAGGTCGATAGGGCTCCTTTTTTGGCATTAACGGGCCAAGTAGCAACACAAGTAGTCGGTACGGGAAACTTTCAAGAAGTTGATCTTGTCAGGGCCTTTGATACCGTTGCAGAGTTTAACCAGCGTGTACAAGGTAATAGCAAACATGCCGAACTCATGTCGCTCGCAGTAAAACACGCCATCTTAAAGCGGGACGTTTCCCATTTAACCTTTCCCGATGAAGTACAGGAACTGGCCGCTCCCAAAAATTCAAAGGCGCAGACCGCTACCAACAGAATTACACCTATGGAAATAGCACCTCCAAAGGAGATGGCGAACAAAGCGATAGACCTTATTCAAAAAGCAAAGCGCCCGTTAATCATTATGGGGCATGGTGCCCGGGCACATAAAAAATCTATTGTAGTCTTTGCTGAGCGTTTAAATGCTGCTGTAGTTACCACCTTTAAAGGCAAAGGCTTGATTGCCGATAGCCATCCTTTGGGTTGTGGCGTTCTGGGTAGAAGTGGAACCCCCATTGCCTCATGGTTTATGAATGAAGCCGATTTGTTGATTGTTTTCGGTGCGTCTTTTTCAAACCATACAGGAATAACTCCTAAGAAGCCTACCATCCAAATAGATTTTGATCCTCTAGCCTTAAGTAAGTTTCACGAGGTAGATGTAGCCGTTTGGGGTGAGATTTCAAGAACATTAGAAATTTTCAGTGCTGAATTAGATGGAAAAACAAATACTATAGATCAGAAAAAAGAGATTGCAGAACGTTGGGCTATATGGAAAAAAGAAAAGGAAAAACGCCTTACAGAAACCTCTGAAAACGGATTCAGTTCTGTGGCTCTTTTTGAAGCCATGAATAAGCTCGCTCCAAAAGACGCAGTCATGTGCGTTGACGTAGGGAATAATGCCTATTCATTTGGTCGGTATTTTGAGCCTGAGCAGCAAGACTTTCTAATGTCTGGCTATCTGGGATCTATCGGGTTCGCGCTTCCAGCAGCCATAGGCGCTTGGGCAGCAGTTGGCGCTTCAAGACCTGTTATAGCGGTGACCGGTGATGGCGGACTTTGCCAATATTTAGCTGAGATAACCACTTTGGTGAAATACAAGATGCCTGTAAAATTGATTGTATTGAACAATCATGAATTAGGGAAAATATCCAAAGAACAAAGAGCCGGGGAATTTGATGTTTGGAAAACATCCCTATCCAATCCTAATTTTTCGGAGTATGCCACCTCTTGCGGTGCTTGGGGCAAGCGTGTTGAAAAAGGGGATGATTTGGAAAGTGCCATGAAAGCGCTGTTCGAATTATCCGGAACTGGGGTTTTAGAGGTAATGACCGATGTAAATCTCATTTAAATAAAGTCAATAAAAATAGTTTAAAGAAAAACTTGGCCTATGTTACAATCGTTCAGCATTATTTTTGCCATTGCTGCTTTTTTTAGTTTTATCAACTACAAATGGTTGAAATTACCTTCCACGATTGGTCTTATGCTAATGAGTTTGGCCGCGGTCATTATTATCACGTTGAGCAAAGCAATAGTTCCAAGTTTTTATGTTTTTTTCTGTGATATCGTAATCAATTCCGACTTTAAGTCACTGCTCTTAGATGGTATCTTAAGTTTTATGCTTTTTGCTGGGGCATTACATGTGAATATCGGCGAGCTCAACAAGGAAAAGAAATCGGTATTCCTATTTGCAACTTTGGGGGTTATCATCTCTACTTTTATCGTAGGCGGGCTGACCTATGCTGCCGCACAACTCATTGAAGTTGAACTCCCTTTTATACATGCACTACTTTTCGGGGCGCTGATCTCCCCTACTGACCCCATAGCGGTAATGGCGATTCTTAAAAAAGCCAACATTGCCAAAAGCCTAGGTATTAAAATTGAAGGGGAATCTTTGTTTAATGACGGTATTGGGGTCGTGGTATTTTCGGGAATATTATTGATTATCCAAGGTGAGAACCTCGAAGGTGGCGAAGCGGCCTATGAAATTGGCAAACTGTTTTTGGAAGAAGCGGTCGGTGGTGTCCTTTATGGGTTGTTATTAGGTTTTATCGGGTACCAATCCATAAAATCGGTTAAGGAAAATCCGCAGTTAGCTGTATTGATAAGTCTTGCTATCGTAATGGGCGGCTATGCACTTGCCTCCATTATTGGGGTTTCTGGCCCTTTGGCAATGGTAGTCGCCGGTATTTTTATGGGGAATAAACTAAACCTTTCTTCAAATAAAGGTAATACTCAAAAATTACTCAACGAGATATGGGAAGTATTAGATGATGCCTTTAACGGGATTTTATTTGTCCTTATTGGGCTGGCCATTCATCTTTTGCATTTTGATGCTAAACATTTGATTTTAGGGATTCTTACCATAGGGATTGTTTTAATAGCACGATTTGTTTCCGTTTTCCTACCCTACTCCCTTTTAAAGCACTCTGAGAGCAGTCCGATCAAGACCGTAACAATACTAACATGGGGTGGTTTACGCGGGGGAATATCTATCGCCTTGGCATTGAGCCTGCTAGATACTTCTTATGCAGATTTAATCCTCTATATAACCTATACCGTGGTGCTATTCTCGATAATTGTGCAAGGGCTTAGTATCGGGAAATTGGTTAAAAAAATATATAAATAAAAGTACGTTCGCATACCCCAAGAGATTTGTAATGTCGATTTTCGATAGCATCACAAAGGGTATCCGAACGTCTTTTAAATTCTTCCCAGCTCGTTTAGAATGGAAATTTTGGAGGGAACTTTTTATGGAATCTTCTTAAGAAAACCTCCTCTGTGGTTCCATCAGGATAGGTAAAAACACCCACGGCATCACAACTGCCATCACCAAAATCAAGGCTGGCCGTAGCATCGTTTCGTGAAACTTCTACAATTCCACTAACGATAAACCTACAAGCCATTTCCCTTCGTAAGGGTTCAACTATGGTTTTCGTAAAAAGATTTCCAAGTTTTCCTTTGTAGGTAGCCATACCCGAAATCAAGAAAACGTTGTCTCCCCAAAAACCAGACCCGTATCCTTCGATCCATTCCCTGGTCCTGTTAGCGGCATACTCCACAGTATCACCATCAGGCCATTTGGCATCAAAGTTAGCCTCAGCTACCGATTGTGGGTTGCCATTTTCGTTAGAACGCATACGCACTATAGCGGCACTTCCTTCAACGGCCACCCTATTAAACGTAAAATTTTCCAAAGACAAATTCAATGTTTTGGTAGCAGCCTCCATATCCTTCAAATAGCTTAAAATGATAATTCCACTCAAAACATTACCATTTCGCAATTCACAACCGTCACCAAAATCAATGGTCTTCTCCTTGCTCGTATCAGTTATTACGGTGGTAATCGTAACGCAGTCCGGAAGGTAATCTGAGGTGAATATCGATTTAGAAAAAAACGAAATTTCATCTGAGGCATAAATATCTTCCGCCAATGTGGTGACCTCCTCAGAAATAAGTTCTATCTCGTCACTTGTATTAAGTTCGGCGGTACTAAGCACCTCGCTATTTGTAAAATCATCAACAATATCCGTCGATTCGTTTTTACTACAGGAAACAATGAACATGCTTGTTGCCAATAACAATCCGGCTAGACCGGGCACTCCAAAATTCTTTTTCATAACATTTTTTTTTAAAGTTTGTTAACATATGACCTTTACAAAAAGGAAAGGTTTAATCTGGGACAAAAATTTTTGTATTATGCTTGAATTCAATCCTAAAACATTCAGAAGATAAAATACCCTACTTGCCCATAGATTTGTGCTCAACGCGAAAAACGTCCTTGTCTTAGTACCCATCGGCGTTTGAATTCACTTATCGAAACAAAAAAGATCTTGTAACCAATTAAACAGAATAACAAAAAAATCATATCTTTGCGCCCTGATTGAAAATCAATCGGATACATAAAAATCATTTAAACTAATATTGGAATGTATTTAACAAAGGAAATAAAAGCCGAAATCTTTAAGAAACACGGCGGAAAAGCAGAGAATACTGGATCTACCGAAGGACAGATTGCACTATTCACACACCGAATCAATCACTTGACCGGTCACCTTAAAAAGAATCATAAAGACTATAATACCGAACGTTCGTTGGTAAAACTCGTGGGTAAAAGAAGAAGTCTTTTGGATTATATGATGAAAAACGATATCGTAAAGTATCGTGAGCTGATTAAAGAATTGAACATTAGAAAGTAATATTACCTAGGGGCTGAAAATTTTCAGCCCCTATTTTTTATATAAAGTCCTTGCAAAGTTCTAGCAAGGCAAATTAAAAGCTGCACACAGTTTTTCATTGGTCAACACAACACAACAACTCCGACCGGTGTCATTTTAAGACTATTGTGTCAGTTAAGCTACAGATATTTTTTATCTGGTCAAGGCAAAAAAAATTTGCGTAGCATTAGCTACGGAAATATTTTTTTAACGCAGAGCAGAGGAAAAAGAGCAAAGCTTGGGCTGGCTAAGATGGTTTTGAAAGGACACTTAATAAAATGGCGGAGTGACCATTGTTTAACAAAATCCCGTATGAACGGGTATTAAATCAATTTTATGATTCCAAAAGTATTTAGAGAGGTCATAGACCTTGGCGACGGTAGGGAAATTTCTATCGAGACCGGAAAATTGGCGAAACAGGCGCATGGCTCTGTTGTCGTACAATCAGGAAAATGTATGCTATTGTGTACAGTAGTTTCCAACTACGAACAAAAAGATTTGGATTTTCTTCCACTAACCGTAGATTATCGCGAAAAATTCGCGGCAGCTGGTCGTTACCCAGGAGGTTTCTTCAAAAGAGAAGCAAGACCTAGTGATGGCGAAGTGTTGACTATGCGTTTGGTGGATCGTGTTTTGCGTCCACTTTTTCCTAAAGATTATCACTCTGAAACCCAAGTGATGATTCAATTAATGTCGCATGACGAAGACGTTATGCCGGATGCTATGGCCGGTTTGGCCGCATCTGCAGCAATTCAATTGTCCGATTTCCCATTTGAATGCGCCATTTCTGAAGCAAGGGTTGGTCGCGTAAACGGAGAATTTGTTATCAATCCGACCAGAGCACAATTAGCAGAATCCGATATTGATATGATGATCGGTGCTTCTGCCGATTCTGTAATGATGGTTGAAGGTGAAATGGATGAAATTTCGGAAGAAGAAATGGCAGATGCAATCAAATTTGCACACGAAGCCATTAAGGTACAGGTTGCAGCTCAAATTCGCTTAGCTGAGGCCTTCGGTAAGAAAGAAGTACGTGAGTACCCAGAAGAGAGAGCAGATGAAGATCTTGCAAAGAAGGTTCATGATATGGCATATGATAAAGTATATGCAATCGCAAAAGTTGGTTCTTCGAAGCACGAAAGAAGTGCTTCGTTCTCAGAAATCAAAGAAGAAATAAAAGCTACTTTTTCTGAGGAGGAATTGGAAGATTTTGGAGATTTGGTTTCTAAATATTATCGCAAGGCGGAAAAAGCAGCGATTCGCGACCTGACCCTGAATGAAGGACTACGGTTAGACGGCCGTAAGACCGATGAGATTCGTCCAATTTGGTGTGAGGTAGATTACCTTCCATCAACACATGGTTCGGCAATATTTACTCGCGGAGAAACTCAAGCATTGGCCACTGTAACCTTGGGTACCTCAAGAGATGCAAATAAAATAGATATGCCATCGTACGAGGGCGAAGAAAATTTCTATTTACATTATAACTTCCCTCCTTTTTGTACTGGGGAAGCAAGACCTATTCGTGGGACATCTCGTAGGGAAGTTGGTCACGGTAACTTGGCGCAACGTGCGTTGAAGGGAATGGTTCCGGATGATTGCCCATATACCGTTCGTGTGGTTTCTGAAGTATTAGAATCTAATGGTTCTTCCTCCATGGCAACCGTTTGTTCAGGTACTATGGCCATGATGGATGCCGGGGTTCAATTAAAAAAACCCGTTTCCGGTATCGCAATGGGATTAATCTCTGATGCTGATTCTGGAAAATATGCAGTTCTTTCCGATATCTTAGGTGATGAAGATCACTTGGGCGACATGGACTTTAAAGTAACCGGGACCGCAGACGGAATCACCGCTTGCCAAATGGATATTAAAGTAAAAGGATTGTCCTATGAAATTTTAGTAAATGCATTGCAACAAGCCAGAGATGGTCGTTTGCACATTCTTACCAAATTGACCGATACGATTGCCGAACCAGCTGCAGATGTGAAGCCACACGCTCCAAAAATGGTAACACGTACGATTCCTAATGAGTTTATTGGCGCCCTTATCGGTCCCGGTGGAAAAGTGATTCAAGAACTTCAAAAAGAAACGGGTACTACCATCGTTATTAACGAAGACCCTGTTACCGAAGAAGGTATTGTTGAAATTTTAGGAACAGATCAAGACGGTATAGATGCGGTATTAGCGAAAATAGATTCATTGATGTTCAAACCTCAAATGAACGAAACGTATCAGGTTAAGGTAATTAAAATGCTTGATTTTGGTGCCGTGGTAGAATATCTCGATGCTCCCGGCAACGAGACATTATTACACGTTTCTGAATTGGCATGGGAACGTACTGAAAATGTTTCCGATGTTGTTAATATGGGTGACGAATTTGAGGTGAAGTATTTAGGTACCGACCCAAGAACTCGTAAAGAGAAGGTTTCTCGTAAAGCGTTATTGGAAAAGCCAGAAGGTTATGTTGCAAGACCTCCACGTAATAATGATCGTCGTAGAGATGATCGTCGCGGAAGAGACAATAGAGACCGTAAGCCTAGAAGAGATTAGATTTCATTTTAATAATAGGCTCAAAAGCCCCATTCGCTGTTTAGTGAATGGGGCTTTTTTTATTTTTAGACGCAACCTTTTCAATGATTAAAAGACTACTGAGTAGAAAATAAATCCACCCCATGAAAAAAGTTATTTTAGTTCTCGTCTATTTTTCTCTTTTCTCTTGTAATAAAGATTTTGATGATTACTTTGATCAAGAGTTCGCTTATTTTCCAAAAGAAATTGATAGTGTTGATAGGATATCGAAAGAAGACAGTCTCTATGGTTATTTAGGACTCGTGTCTAAAAATAACGAAACAGAACTAACAGATGTTGGGTGCATTGAGTTTATTTACCCTTTTGTCTTATTCCGATTTGATGACTCTCAAAATTATAAAGATCAGGTTTCGGTATCGGGGAATGAAAATTTTACATCGATTCTTGATGAATTAGAAAATGGCCACTCCATAGGTTTAAGCTATCCCATCTCCGGTCATTTAATTGATGGTACAGCTGTAATGGTAAATAGTAACGAAGAACTTCAACAATCGTTAGAAACCTGCATCGAAGAGGAGCTGGAAATTATTATCGGAAATTGTAATACCATTGTTGAGGATTGTATTTGGAAAGTTACCGGAAGCGATCCGGAGGGAAGCCCATATATCAATTCCTTTTTTACGCTTCGCGAAGATGGTAGTGTTGTCTTTTCCGTACTCCAACAAGATGAAGAAGTAGAGGAAGAAAATCAAAACGAAGAAATTTCAATTTACGAAAATGAGATAGGGACCTGGATTTTCAATTTTATCGGCGCCGATCTTCATATGAATATCAATTTTGGCCCTCTGGAGCAAGATGAAAATGGGCTGATTATCGAACAGGACACTATAAAATCAGACTGGAACTTTGATTGGAAAATCAATTATATTGACCTCGATAAAATAGCTATTGAAAAAAGCTATATCCAGACGATTAGTTCAGACAATGGCGATACGGAAGAGATTGTTACAGAGCATATTACCTTGGAGAAAGAATGTGAAGAAGATGATTCCGTCGAAAATATTGGAGATTAATTCCATACTTCCTTTGAATAGAAAGAGGTAGTAATAGAAAAGAATAACCAGAACAACGGGGTTAAAGCCGGGTTTCAATTATTAAAATAAAATAGCTTGCATCTAGACCAACTTATAAAAAGTTGTATCAAAAAAGACCGCAGGGCACAAGAAGAGTTATATAACTTATACAGTGCTAAGCTTTTTCCTGTGTGCCTAAAATACTTTCGTTCCCATGCTCAGGCCGAGGACCATCTACATGATGTATTTATTGAAGTTTTTAATAAAATAAACACCTATAAAGGTAAGGGTTCATTTGAGGGTTGGATGAAGCGTATCGCAATCAATAAAGCAATAGATCGCTATAAAAAAAATAAGGACGTTCCTTTACGGGAGTCAAAAGCAATAAACCTATCCGAAGACACAAAATTGTTTGAAACTGAAGTAAGCACATCACTACAAACACTAATGAGCTACATACAAGAGCTTCCGAATCAATATAAAATTGTCTTCAACCTTTACGAATTGGATGATTATTCACACAAGGATATTTCAAAAATGCTGGGTATATCCGAAGGTACGTCAAAATCAAATTTACATCGGGCAAAAACATTATTGAAAACGAAGATTTTAAACAATAAGAACAAAGGGGCCTTAAAAACCAACGACCATGGAAAATAAAAAAGACGTGGGGAAATTGATCAAGGACCGCTTGGCGAATGCCGAGATGGCGCCTAGTGATGCGCTTTGGGGAAAAATAGAAAACACCCTTGACAAAAAGCGTAGAAGAAAAGGTGGTTTGTGGTTCTGGCTTACATTAGTAGTTCTTTTAGGTACTTCATATATAACCTATCAGATTGTTCAAAAGGGCTCAGAAACCGATCAAGATTCGACCATAAAAGCCCCAAACGTGCTTGATAGCTTAAGTAAAAACTGGCAAAAGGGTCAAACCATTATTGAAAAAAATTCTTCACAAAACAAGACCGTCATATACGATTCAATCAACAGAAAAGATGAAATTAAAAGGAATTTAGATAAGACTGAGGAAGTACTCGGCACTCAAGAAAGTAATGCTAATATCATACCTAGGGGATACGAGAAAAAAGACAATAACAAAATTAAAAAATCTTCCATCCTGGCGGCCAGAAATAATACGCCTAAAAAACGATTGCCTTTTGAACAATTGGAGGGGTCAGTCAGTAATGAAAAAAGAACCGGCCATAATCAAAATACACTTTCACAAACTGAGAACAAGATGAATTCAGAAAAAAATGGAGATGGCCGTACCAGTACTATTATTGGCCAACGAATCAATGAAAATATAAAAAGTCAAAAAGATTCAAGCCAAACAGAGAAAGACACCCTCTCGATTACAAGACCGAAAAGATCAAAAAGAATAAAAAAAGATTCAACAAAGTCTCAAAAAGCCGAGCCCTATGTACCGAGCAAGTATCGGGTTTTTCCATTTGCCAATGCTTCCAATTATATAAGCCTACGCAAATCCTCAGCGATTGACACGGGGCTTATCGGCAATAAAAAAACTACCGTTCTCAGGGCAGGATACGGTGCCTATTTTGTTTTTAAAATACCGGATAAATGGAGTTTACGGTTAGGTTTTTCGCATACAGCACTTCAAAAAAATACATTGGATGTGTCTATTGCACCTAGCGATACGAATACCAATTACTATAACAACATCGAGTTTAGGGATAACGTTTCGTTCTCATCTTTCTCCAACTCTTTCTTGCAACCGGAGATAATCACGTTGAAGGAGCAAGTTTCATATTTTACGGTTCCCATAGATGTAACCTATGGCATTTGGAATGAATCGGATTGGGGATTAGAAGCCATAGCTGGCGTCAATATTTCGATATTGGGTAAAAACAAGCTTATCGCAGTACGTGAAGATGGTTCGTCAGTATTGTTAGGATCAAACAAGAACTACCTAAAAAGCCATTTTGGCATTCATCTTGGTGCAGGCTTATACTATAATCTCAACGAAACAATACAATTGCGTCTAGAATCCCTTTTTGAGCCAAGGTTTGGTGTTTTACAAGATAGGAATTCAAGCATACCCGTGATTATTAGTACTAAATTAGGCGTAGTGTTAAAATTTTAACCCCTATGTGGTTCTTTTATGACTATTTGCTGTAATTCAACGTAAAAGCAAGTTTTTCACCTCCTTTTGTAACATTTATGGCTTTTTTACGTATAAGTATATGCAGTCTATGCATTCTGAACTTAATTTATATACATGAGACAGCTTAAGATTACAAAACAGGTCACCAATAGGGAGACCGCATCTTTGGACAAGTACTTGCAAGAAATCGGCAAAGTTGACTTGATTACTGCAGATGAAGAGGTAGAATTGGCACAACGAATCAAGGCAGGCGACCAGATCGCTCTTGAAAAACTAACGAAGGCCAATCTCAGATTCGTAGTATCGGTAGCCAAGCAGTACCAGAACCAAGGCCTTACTTTACCCGATTTGATCAATGAAGGAAACTTGGGATTGATCAAGGCGGCACAACGTTTTGATGAAACACGTGGTTTTAAGTTTATCTCTTATGCCGTATGGTGGATTCGTCAGTCGATCCTTCAGGCATTGGCAGAGCAATCCCGTATTGTTCGTTTGCCATTGAACAAGATCGGTTCGATCAATAAGATCAACAAGGCTTTTGCTTTCTTGGAGCAGGCTAACGAACGTAAGCCATCTGCAGAGGAAATCGCAAAGGAATTGGATATGACCGTAGCAGATGTTAAACAATCTTTGAAAAACTCGGGCCGCCATGTATCTATGGATGCACCTTTGATTGCTGGGGAAGATTCTAACCTTTACGATGTACTTCGTAGCGGCGAGTCTCCAAATCCGGACAAGGAGTTGTTGCACGAATCATTACGGACTGAAATTGAAAGGGCTTTGGAAACCTTGACACCAAGGGAGGCAGATGTAATTCGTCTCTATTTTGGTTTGGCGGGTCAACATTCAATGACCTTGGAAGAAATAGGTGAAACTTTTGACCTGACTAGGGAAAGGGTTCGTCAAATTAAGGAAAAGGCCATTCGAAGGCTAAAACATACATCGCGAAGCAAGATTTTAAAGACCTATCTTGGCTAAGCATATTGTAATTTATATGTTAATATTACCTTAAATTGTAAATATGGCATATAAATTGTAATTTTATCGGTAACAACAGTTATCATGACTGTTCGTTTTTTGATTGATGAATAAACTCCGGCTGATTACCGGAGTTTTTCATTTAAAGCAATTCCCTTTATAGGATCCAAACCTAATTAAATACCGATGCCAATACCTCAAGAGCAACCCAATAATCCCCTACATGGCGTAAAGTTGATGGACATTTTGGTTTATCTGACTAATGAATTCACTTGGGAAGAGCTTGCAGATCAAATAAATATTAATTGTTTTAAGAGTAACCCGTCAATAAAATCTTCCTTAAAATTTCTTAGAAGAACACCCTGGGCAAGGGACAAGGTGGAACGATTATATTTAAAATCAATTCAAAAATAGATGGCTTTTAACATCGTTCTTATAGAACCAGAAATCCCAAATAATACAGGAAATATTGGTCGACTTGCACTGGCAACAGGTTCTACGCTGCATCTGGTAAAGCCCTTTGGTTTTGAACTTGATGATAAACGGTTAAAACGTGCAGGATTGGATTATTGGCCCCATATTTCCCTCTGTATCTACGAAAGTATCGCTGATTTTTTTGCCGCACATAAAAACAAGGAAATGGCTTTTCTATCCAGTCATGGTAATCAACCTCATTGGGATATCAACTTTAAAGAAGACATGTTCCTTGTATTTGGCAAGGAATCCGTTGGGCTATCAAAAGGGATTACCACAGCTAATGCAGACAAGCTCTATAAAATACCCTTATATAGTGAACATATCCGAAGTTTAAACTTAGCAAATGCCGTTGGGATAGTTGTCTACGAAGGTCTGAAAAGCATACATTGAAGCTCTTTTACTGACAATTTTCCGAAATTTTTCTCTTACGATATTACTTCTTCAGTTTTTAGTATTTTTAATGAAATACTATTCGTAATCAATTGAATTTGTGTTAAACTGTTTAGGTTCAGTCGAAAAAAGAATTATGAAATTTATTCGCGTAAACAATCAAAAATGAAGCAGAACCGCGCACCCAGTTTGTGGTCAGGGCAAAATATGCATTTTTTGGCTTTAATCACATTGTTAGTATTGACTTGGCTCATATGGACCAAAATTGAACGACCAAGTCCATTTTTGTTTTGGCTGGCAATAGGTATCCCCATTGTACATCAAATTTTTGTTTGGATTACTTGGCGTTTGGAATTGAAATCAAACTTGATAAGCGACTCTTTAAAGCCAAATATTTATTTAGTGATTTTCTTTTTATTATTGCTCGCAAGACCAATCGTTTTTCTTTTTCTTGCTTACGCCGATAAGGAAACCCTAGGATTGGGAATCGTTGTGCGCATTGTAGTTTCCTTAATTTTTCTTATCCCGGCCATTTATACTATGTACAGTATAAAGAAATACTTCGGATTTGTGCGTGCCGCGGGAGGAGACCATTTCGATTCAAAATATCGAGATATGCCATTGGTCAAAAAAGGAATTTTTAAATATTCAAGTAATAGCATGTATGTTTTTGGATTCTTGATGTTCTGGGGAATTGCAATCGCCTTTGACTCCAAAGCAACATTGTTGGCGGCTGCTTTCAATCATGCTTATATTTGGGTTCATTATTTTAGTGTTGAAAAATTAAATATGAAATATCTTTATGAACAATAGGGATCAAAAATCGAAATTATCTTGAAAAAAGAAACTTCATACATTTTGGGCACCGATAGCGAAGAGCTTTTTCGATTGGGTGTTCAACACCAAGTTTGGGCAGAAGAAGCACAAAGAGCTTGGCGATCTGCACAGTTTAGAGCAGGCCAAACCTTACTCGATTTAGGTTGTGGCCCAGGGTACTGTACTAAAGAACTCGCCTTTTTGGTTGGTCAAGAAGGCAAAGTTATAGGAATAGATAAGTCTGAAAACTATATTGCATTTTTAAATGAGGTGGCCAACAAATATCATCTGAACATCGATGCGTTGAATGACGATTTTGATGCAATGCAATTAAAGCCCTTAAGTTTAGACGGTATGTACTGCAGATGGGGTCTGGCTTGGGTACCTAATCCTAAGGAAGTGCTACGAAAAGTCTACGATGCGCTGCGCCCCGGAGGCAAAATGGTCATTCATGAGTATTACGATTGGTCAACCCTACAGACCGAACCTAAAAAGGAACATCTTTTCAGGGGTATTACTATGGCTTTAAAAAGTTTTAAAGACTCTGATGCCGAAATAGATATTGGACGATTGCTACCCAAAATTTTAGAAGATATGGGTATGAAAATCATCGGTTTTAGACCCATGAGCAAAATAGCGACTCCAAATAATGGGGTTTGGCAATGGCCAAAGACCTTTTTTCAAAGTTATTTTCCTAGACTGCAAGAGCAAGGGTATTTAACAGAAAAGGAAGTCGCCATGGCACTGGATGATTTGAAAGATCTTGAAAAAATATCCCATGCCTCGATTTGCACATGTTTAATGATGGAAGTTATTGCTGAAAAAGTTTAAAGGACCGGGCATCGATTAAAATAGATAAAAACAAATGAAAATTCTTATTATAGGAGGAAATGGAACCATAGGAAACAAAGTTTCCACACACTTCAAAAAAGACAACGAGGTGATAATTGCCGCACGCACCAATGGGGATTTTACCGTTGATATTGCCGATAGTAATTCTATACGCTCGCTATTTGAAAAGACCGGAACTATAGATGCAATTGTTTGTATTGCAGGTGAGGCAAAATGGGCCTCTTTTAGTGACCTTACGGAAGAAGATTACTATATAGGTCTAAGAAGTAAACTTATGGGACAGGTAAATATCGTTCGCATTGGTCAAAAATATTTGAGCGCTAACGGATCTATTACCTTATCAACGGGCATTCTGGCCGATGACCCTGTACTAAAAACCGCTAGTGCGGCGATGGTCAATGGGGGCATTCATAGCTTTGCAAGAGCAGCGGCCTTAGAACTTGAAAATGGACATCGCCTAAACGTGGTCTCCTTGGGAATGGTCGAAGATGCCTATGAAAAGTATAAAAGTTATTTTCCAGGCCATAATCCTATTCCCATGAACAAGGCAATTAAAGCATATGAACGTAGTGTTATGGGTAGGGATAACGGAAGAATAATAAAATATTACGACTAAAATCCTGGGGAAATTATCTTCCGGCAAAGCGCCAGCAACCCGAAAATGCAGGATCATTTCACTACTTTTGTATCGTAAGTCTAGTTATACCCTTGATGAAGAAAATAAAAATAGCCCCTTCCCTATTGGCCGCCGACTTTGGCAATTTACAACGGGATGTTGAAATGGTAAACCGAAGTGATGCCGATTGGCACCATATTGACGTGATGGATGGTGTTTTCGTTCCTAATATTTCGTACGGTATGCCGGTCGTGAAGTCAATTGCACAACACGCCACCAAACCGCTGGATGTACATTTGATGATCGTAGATCCCGACCGCTATATTCAAACGTTCGCCGATTTAGGCGCTAGCGTTCTTAGTGTGCATTACGAGGCCTGCACTCATCTGCATAGGAGCCTTCAGGCTATCAAGTCGGCAGGTATGAAAGCAGGGGTTGCATTAAATCCGCATACCAGTGTTCAGCTTTTGGAAGATACGATTCAGGATATAGATTTGGTCTGTTTGATGAGCGTGAACCCGGGTTTTGGAGGGCAATCATTTATAGAAAACACCTATAACAAAGTAAAAACTTTAAAGGAATTGATCATTCGTAAAGGAGCAAATACACTTATTGAAATCGATGGCGGGGTAAGCTCAAAAAATGCCAAGGCCCTTACCGATGCAGGCGCAGATGTTTTGGTTGCAGGAAGCTTTGTTTTTAAAAGTAACGACCCAACACAAACCATCAAGGAACTTAAGGAAATTGCCGGATAATGAAAATCTATGATCTGATCATTATCGGGGGAGGTCCTATTGGGATTGCCTGTGGGTTGGAAGCCAAAAAAAAAGACCTTAGTTATCTTATTATCGAAAAAGGACCCATCGTAAACTCCCTTTTCAACTACCCTTCCAATATGCAGTTCTTCTCCTCATCGGAAAAATTGGAAATAGATGAAATTCCTTTTATCAGTAAAGAGGCCAAACCCAAACGTGATGAGGCCCTAGAATATTATCGAAGGATTGTCACTAGCAACAAACTAAAGATCCACCTTTTTGAAAAAGTTGAAAGTGTGAGCAAGTCCGATGGGGTTTTTACCATCGAAACCAACAAAAACAGCTACTCGGCATCTAACTTAGTTGTGGCCACCGGATTTTATGATTTGCCAAACAAACTTGATATTCCCGGTGAAGACTTGCCAAAAGTATCCCACTATTATGACAACCCACATTTCTATGCGAGCCAAAAACTGACGGTTATTGGTGCAAGTAACTCCGCTATAGATGCCGCTTTGGAATGTTGGCGCAAAGGTTCAGAGGTTTCTCTTATTATTCGTGGTCCGGAAGTTGGTAAACGGGTAAAGTATTGGGTCAGGCCAGATATTATCAATCGCATTGAGGAAGGCAGTATTAAAGCCTACTACAATACCACGGTAAAAGAGATCAAGGAGCAAGAGTTATTGCTCAATACGCTAAAGGGGGATATCACTATAGAAAATGACTTTGTACTCGCCCTAACCGGCTACAGACCTAACTTTAAATTTTTGGAAAGTATGGGAATTACATTGTCAAATGATGAGAAAAGACTTCCGACCTATAATGTCAACACAATGGAGAGCAATGTTTCGGGACTCTATCTTGCAGGTGTCATTTGTGGCGGTATGGAAACCCATAAATGGTTTATAGAAAACTCTCGGATTCACGCCAAAACTATTGTTAAGTCGATTTTGAAAGCCAAATCCCATAAATCAAATAAATGAACAACTATTCTATAGCCCTTCATGGAGGTGCCGGCACTTTGGTCAAAGGCATGATGACCCCAGAAAAAGAAACCGCTTACAAAAGCGATCTACAATCAGCTTTAAAAATCGGCTACGCTATTTTAGAAAAAGGTGGGTCGGCAGTTTCCGCCGTCTCCGAAACAGTTGTTGCATTAGAGGATTCCCCACTATTCAATGCAGGTAAGGGGAGTGTTTTTACGGCCAGTGGGGCTCATGAAATGGATGCCTCGATCATGGACGGAAAAAATAGAAATGCTGGAGCAGTATCCCTTATTACAGGCATAAAGAACCCAGTGCTTTTAGCAAGGGATGTAATGGAAAATAGCGAACATGTTTTTTTGGCCGGGGAGGGTGCTATGCAATTTGCAGAAAAACTTAATTATGCGATTAATCCTGAAGATTACTTTTATGACGAATTTCGGCATCAACAGTGGATGGATATAAAGGATACCGATAATTTTCAGTTGGATCATTCCGCGAAGAAAGATTCTAAATTTGGTACCGTTGGAGCCGTAGCCTGTGATCAAAAAGGAAATATCGCGGCAGCCACCTCAACAGGCGGTATGACCAATAAACGGTATGGTCGTATTGGTGATAGCCCATTGATAGGTGCCGGCAACTATGCCAATAACCAAACCTGCGCCATATCCTGTACCGGTAGCGGTGAATATTTTATAAAGGGGGTGGTTGCCTATGATGTTTCTTGCCTAATGGAATTTAAGGGACTGTCATTGCAAGAAGCAGCATCTGAGGCCATTCAAAAAAGAATATTGAAACTAGGAGGCGATGGTGGTCTCATCGCTGTAAATGCACAAGGGGAAATAACCATGCCCTTTAATACCGAAGGTATGTATAGGGCCTTTAAAACCTCGAGAGGTGAACGAGGGGTCTTCATTTATCAAGACTAGACATAGGGCGCATCTAAAGGCAAAACATTCAATTGTCGCTGTTCAATATTGAAACGGTCGCCATTGGCCAAGATATGCGTCTTCAGGTTAGAAAGTGACATCGGTGCACCTTCCGTTAATACTTTTTGATTATTGTGTTGTAGATCACCAGGGTCAAAAACGATAACCATTCCCGAACCGATTACCTCAAAGGTGTTGCAATTTTTAATGACTAGACCTGTATCTTCGGCAAGACCGACTCCCAACAGTTGGGGAAATATGGCCACCGCCTCCGCCAACCGACCAAATCTTCCGCGTCGTATAAAATGAGAATCAATAATAAGATTGGAAATGAATTCCATTCCGTTAGCCATACCCACGGCCCCTTTAATAAATGACTCTTTGCTACTACCTCCAGTTATCATTTCGGTAGACATGCACATGGCACCTGCACTGGTTCCTGCAATAACGATTTTATCGTTTCGATAGCGTTCCTTTAAAATAGAATGAATGGTGGTACCGCCTATTTTTTTTGTAATCTCAGATTGATCTCCACCTGAGAACATGATACAGTCCGCTCTTTTTATCATTTCAATATTATCGAGGTCTTCGGATTGTTCCCGCTCCCTAATATCTAATATCTGGACATTTGTACAACCCAATTTTCCGAACGCCTGCAAATAATTTTCACCAACTTCGTCAGGGATACTAGAAGCCGTAGGAATGACCAAAATCATTGCCTCAACACCTCCGCTCTCCTGTACAACGCGTGCCAAGATTCCATCCCCGATAAATTCCAGTGTATATTGCTCCTTTATATCGGTGCCTTTGTCTTCGTTTCCGCCAATTGGAATCAACGTTCCTTTTACCATGCTCATTCTATCTTAAAAAAAATTCCTTGACAAAAATAAACGAAAATTGTCAGTGAAAATTGCATATATTTATATTCTTTCATTTTCTTAAACCTAAAACAAATCAACATGAAAATACGAAGTATAAATGCCATGCGCGGCCCGAATTATTGGTCAGTTCGTCGTCACAAGCTTATCGTGATGGTATTAGATCTTGAGGAAATGGAGGAGCTTCCTTCCAACAAAATAGATGGGTTTAAAGAGAGGCTGGAAAAAATGTTCCCAACCATGTATGAGCACCGCTGTTCTGTGGGCACTGCAGGTGGTTTTTTTAAGCGCGTAGAAGAAGGCACTTGGATGGGGCACATCATAGAGCATATTGCACTTGAAATACAAACCCTAGCAGGCATGGATGTAGGTTTCGGCCGAACACGTGGGTATGGTGAAGAAGGTGTTTACAATGTGGTATTTGCCTATATGGAAGAAAAAGTAGGTCGATATGCCGCCAAGGCATCGGTCGAAATTTGCGAAGCCCTGATCAAAGGGGAAGATTATGATATGGCGGATGATCTTCAAAGAATGCGTGAAATTAGGGAAGCAGAACGTTTGGGGCCAAGTACGGGTTCTATTGTTCAAGAAGCCGCCAACAGGGGAATCCCTTGGATTCGTTTAAACAAATACTCATTATGTCAGCTGGGGTATGGTGCCAATCAAAAACGTATTCAGGCAACTGTTACCAGTGAAACCAGCAGTATCGGAGTAGAATTGGCCTGTGATAAGGAAGACACCAAATACCTTTTGGAACAGGCCGAGGTAGAAGTTCCGAAAGGTGATATTATCAAACGGGAGCGGAGCCTGAAAGAAGCGTGCCAGTATGTTGGTTTCCCTTTGGTCATCAAGCCAATTGATGGGAATCATGGTCGTGGAATCACGGTTGATATCAATAGTTATGAAGAGGCTTTAGAAGCATTTCATGCAGCCAAAGAAGTGTCGAATTCAGTCATAGTAGAAAAGTATATTACTGGTGAGGATTATAGGTTATTGGTCATCAATAATGTTATGGTGGCAGCAGCGAAACGCACCCCTGCCCATGTAATAGGCGATGGAAAATCCAGTATTCAAGAATTGATCGACCAAGTAAACGAAGACCCAAGACGTGGTTACGGGCATGAAAAAGTACTCACGCAAATTACGGTGAACGACTTGACGAAAAGCATTATAAAATCAAAGGGTTACCAATTAGATACCGTTATTGACAAAGACGAGGTTCTTATTTTAAAGGACACCGCAAATTTAAGCACTGGAGGTACTGCGGAGGATATTACCGATATAGTTCATCCGGCCAACGTATCAATGGTAGAACGAATTTCAAAGATTATAGATCTGGATATTTGCGGTGTCGATATTATGACAACGGATATTACCAAACCTTTGTCAGAAACAGGAGGTGCCGTTCTTGAAGTAAATGCCGGACCAGGCTTTCGAATGCACCTTGCTCCTACATCAGGTTTACCGAGAAATGTGGCAGCTCCCGTGATAGATAAACTATTTCCCCAAGGCAATACAGGTCGCATACCCATTGTTGCGGTTTCAGGAACCAATGGGAAGACCACAACGACCCGATTAATTGCGCATATGGCCAAAATGAGGGGCTTTCGAGTTGGTTATACCACCAGTGACGGGGTTTACATACAAAACAGGTTATTGATGACAGGTGACTGTACCGGTCCTGCCAGTTCAGAATTTGTACTTAAAGATCCCACAGTGAATTTTGCAGTACTCGAATGTGCACGAGGCGGATTACTTCGGGCTGGGCTTGGATTTAAAAATTGCGATATCGGCATTGTTACGAATGTTGCAGCAGACCACTTAGGTCTGAAAGGCATACATACCATTGAACAATTGGCAAAGGTAAAAGGTGTTATTCCCGAAACTGTGCTTCCGGATGGGTATGCCATTCTAAATGCCGACGACGACCTTGTGTACGATATGAGGCGCACGATAGAATGCAATGTGGCCTTATTTTCTATGGACGAAAACAATCCAAGAATAAAAGCCTTGCAACGCATCGGAGGGATTACCGCTGTTTATGAAAACGGATATGTGACCATTTGTCGTGGGGAGTGGAAAATGCGAATTATGAAAGTTGAACACATTCCGCTGACCTATGGAGGAAAAGCCGCCTTTATGATTCAAAATGTACTACCAGCAATACTTGCAGCAAACATACAAGGTATAAGTATTGAGGATATGAAAGCCGCATTGGAGACATTTATTCCATCTGCGTCTCAAACTCCGGGGCGTTTGAATCTGTTCAAATTCAATGATTTTTCAATTCTATTGGATTATGCGCACAACCCGGCAGGTATGAGAGCACTTCAAAAATTTACCGATGCGCTAGATGCCACTGTTAGGGTTGGGATTATTGCAGGTATTGGCGATAGACGACTGGAAGATAATAATGAAATGGGAAGCATTGCGGCCGAAATGTTCGATGAGATTATCATCCGACAGGATAAGCACCTTCGCGGGAAAACGGAAGAAGAGCTTATTAAAATGCTCAATGATGGTATAAAGTCAAAAGATCCAAAAAAGAAAACAATGATAATTCCATCAGAAAAAGAAGCGATAACCCATGCCGTAAAAAATGCAAAGTCGGGATCGCTGATTGTTCTATGTAGCGATGTTGTCCCCGATGCGCTGGACCTGGTAAAAAAGTTCAAGGAACAAGAGGCAAATGGTGGGTTAGTATTTGCCTAAATTAGGCCTATATTTATGGGAATATTGAGTGTCAGCCAATAAGTTGCAAACAACTTTTTTGGGTTTTAATGAAATAAGTAGTAAAAAATTGAGTTAGATAAAAAAACTCTAAAACATAAATCCATGGGTAAATTTGAAATTAACAAAGATAAGGCTGGTAAATTTAGATTCAATCTAAAGGCCGGAAATCATCAAGTAATCTTAAGCAGTCAAGGTTATAGTACTAAATCTGCTTGTGAAAATGGTATCGAGTCAGTTAGAAAAAACTGCAAGGACGACAAGATGTTCGATAGGAAAAAAGCGAAAGACGGTTCACCGTATTTTAGTCTTAAATCATCTAACGGTCAGGTTATCGGTTCTAGTGAAATGTACTCAGGTACGTCTGCTATGTCTAAAGGTATTGCCTCGATCAAAAAAAACGCTCCTAAGGCTAAAGTACAGGATAATTCATAATAGCCTTGGACATACGCTAAGAGCATTTATAATTTTGCTCTCAACAAGAACAGCCTTATAAGGCTGTTTTTTTTATGGGTGCTTTAAAATCTTTTTGCTTTTGAAAACATATGTATAGCGCTTACAAATTCAAACGGGGATTCAATCAACCTTGTTCTTTCTTTGGGATTGGCTGCGCCTTTCCCTCAAACCTCCTCCCGAGGTTTCGGGATGAAAATCAAAAAACCGCACTTACGAATTCAGGCGGAATTCAGTTAATCTTGTTCTTTCTTTGGGATTGGCTACGCCTTTCCCTCAAACCTCCTCCCGAGGTTTCGGGATGAAAATCAAAAAACCGCACTTACAAATTCAGGCGGAATTCAGTTAATCTTGTTCTTTCTTTGGGATTGGCTACGCCTTTCCCTGCTACACTCCCCTTTGCAAATAGAAAACCACGGGCTAAGGCCCTAGTTCTTTGTTTGCTCCAAAATCTAAAGCTCCCGCTTTGGTTTTTCCACAAAACAAAGAACCACGCCGAAAAAGGCGTGGTTTTCTGCTTGTAGTGACCGCGAAGGGATTCAAACCCCCAACCCTCAGAGCCGAAATCTGATGCGCTATTCAGTTGCGCCACGCGGCCTTTCCGGTAATCAGTGTGCAGTATTCAGTAAGCAGTTCTGCAAACTATCACTGCTAACTGATTACTTAAACTAGTTTACTCTTTACTATGGTAGAAATCGTCTTCCCATCTGCTTGGCCTGCCAATTGTTTAGAGACCATACCCATGACCTTACCCATATCTTTCATTCCTTCTGCTCCTGTAACAGCAATGACACTCACAACTGCCTTCTCAATCTCCTCTTCTGAAAGTTGTTCGGGCAAAAACTGTTCTATTACTTTAACCTGCGCAAGTTCTGGTTCTGCAAGATCTTTTCTACCTTGCTCTAAAAAAATGGCAGCACTGTCCTTTCGCTGCTTCACTAGCTTCTGAACAAGTTTTATCTCATCATCTTCAGAAAGACCATTCCCAGAGCCACTTTCGGTCTGTGCCAAAAGCAAGGCCGATTTTATGGCACGCAACGATTCCAAGGCAACCTTGTCTTTGGCCTTCATTGCCGTTTTCATCTGTTCCATTACTTTGTCCTGTAAGCTCATGCCTTTTTAAATTGGATTGCGAAGATAAAGAATAAACCCGAAAATCGAATAGATCTTCGGGTTCAAAAATTTAGGAAAAAGCCTAGGTTTAATCCACGTTATCGTGCAAAAAAGAATTATTGGAGCGCAACTGAATCTCATCATTGCTATCCTCACTCAAGGTGGTTCTTGACACCTTGCTCTCCTTCGAGGTTTCGTCCAAATCTATGCCCTGTCTTTTATAGGCCGGCTCTTTTTCTATTTCATCTATACTATTGATATTGTTTTGAAACTTATAATTGAAATCTTTTAGTTTTCTTCTGCGCTCATCTGCTCTTTCTCTCAACAAGGCCTCAATTGGACTATCCATGGGGTCAACTTCCTCAGTTGTATTTACCGATTCCTCTTCAACCACCTTTCTTTCAAAAACCAGTTCGTCCTCTATAATTTTAGGCTCAAACTGTTCCGCTTTTGATTTTGCACCAGTCAACTCATTTTCAAGCTCCATATAATCATCAAGACTATATCGGGTTTCTCCATGTTTATTATATTCCAAGACCGGAATAACCTCAATATGGTCGTTCACCTTCAAATCTTTTACCTCCTCTTCATCTTCTAAATTAAAGGTTACCGTATTCTCTGATTCATCGCTAGTTTCTTCTTGGTTAACCAACGGCATGTCAAAGCTAATCGCAAATTGATCTTCATCTGAATTTGGGGTCACCTCCTCTTCGTCAACAACTTCCATATCACTCAAGGTAGGCGTAGTTTCGATAATGATAAAATCCTCTTCCTTTACCTCGCTTTGTACTACTTCTTCAATTACTTCCTCATAGAATACATTAAAGTTTTTTATGTAATTCGTAGTTGGAATCAAGTCCATACCTAAATCATCATCTTCCTCAACCAGTACATGTTTCATAATCGGTTCCTCCGAAATTTCGGTATCATCGATTAATTGATGAATGATAGGCTTTGGGGTCAAATCTCGTTCGGCCCTTTGCCCCTCTTCCAAGGTGTGGATGATCTTTTTTGACTCGGTATTCACAATATTGTCTTGCTGATCAACATCAAAACCTGTTGCAATGACAGTTACAGCAATAGATTCGCCCAAATCCTCATCTTCACCAACACCCATAATGATGTTCGCGCCATGACCAGCCTCAATTTGAATGTGATCGTTAATCTCGCCAATCTCATCAATGGTGATTTCTTCTGAACCTGAAACTATGAGTAATAAAACGTTTTTAGCACCAGCTATCTTATTATCGTTCAGTAATGGGGAATCCAATGCTTTCATAATTGCTTCACTTGCTCTGGCAGAACCTGTGGCAATAGCAGAGCCCATTATGGCCGTACCACTGTCAGACAATACGGTTTTGGCATCACGAAGGTCAATATTTTGAGTGTAATGGTGTGTTATTACTTCGGCAATTCCTCGAGCGGCGGTAGAAAGTACTTCGTCTGCTTTTGAGAAACCTGCCTTAAAACCAAGGTTGCCATAAACTTCTCGTAGTTTATTATTATTGATTACAATTAATGAATCGACATTAGCACGTAATTTTTCGATACCCAACTGAGCTTGTTGGCAACGCATTTTACCTTCAAACAGAAAGGGCATGGTAACAATCCCCACGGTAAGGATGTCCATTTCTTTTGCTTGCTTGGCAATAACCGGAGCCGCCCCGGTACCGGTTCCTCCGCCCATACCAGCCGTTATAAATACCATTTTCGTATTGGCATCTAACATGCCTTTAATATCCTCCATACTTTCAAGGGCAGCCTGCTCTCCTACCTCTGGATTGGCACCTGCACCAAGACCTTCAGTCAAGGAAACCCCCAATTGAATCTTATTTGGTATGGAACTGTTATCCAGTGCTTGTGAATCTGTGTTCAAAATCACAAAATCAACGCCGTTTATTCCTGATTGAAACATGTGATTGATAGCATTGCTACCACCACCGCCAACGCCGATTACTTTTATTACATTACTTTGATGTTTTGGCAGATCAAAAGCGATTCCGTCAAATTCCGTGTTATTGCCCATAGTACTGTTTTACTGGTTTATGTGTTTATTATTTTATTCTGCGTTATCCAAAAAATCCTTCAGTTTTTCTGACCATTTATCAAAAACAGATTTTCGTTCTTTCTTTTGTAAAGGGTATCCTATTGTTTCACTTTCCTCCCCTGCCATTACCAATTCTTCTTCCTCGGATTCCGTTTCACTTACATCACCCGATGAAGGTTTAATTCTTGCCTCATTTTTAACCGCATTCATTAATAAGCCAACAGCGGTGGCATACAATGGACTTGCAATTTCAGAATCGGAATCACCGGCCAAATGCTCATTGGGAAATCCTATTCTGGTATCCATACCCGTAATATATTCCACCAACTGCTTTAGGTGTTTCAATTGACTACCTCCACCTGTAAGAACAATACCGGCGATCAATTTCTTTTTTTGCTCCTCATGACCGTAATTCTTAATCTCTACATATACCTGCTCAATAATCTCCACCACTCTAGCATGAATGATTTTTGAAAGATTTTTTAAGGTGATTTCCTTAGGTTCCCTACCGCGCAATCCGGGGATAGAAACAATTTCGTTATCCTTATTTTCACCTGGCCATGCAGAACCAAATTTCATTTTCAATAATTCTGCCTGTTTTTCAATAATGGAACAACCTTCTTTAATATCTTCGGTTATAACACCCCCACCAAAGGGAATTACGGCCGTATGCCGAATAATACCGTCCTTAAAAATGGCAAGGTCTGTGGTACCACCTCCTATATCTATTAAAGCAACACCTGCTTCTTTTTCTTCCTTGCTTAGGACCGCCTCTGAAGACGCCAGCGGCTCTAGGGTAATATTTCCTAAATCCAACCCAGCACTCTTAATACATCTGCCAACATTCTTGATGCTTGAAACCTGGCCTACCACCACATGAAAGTTCGCTTCTAAACGACCTCCATACATTCCAATAGGTTCTTTAATTTCTGCCTGTCCGTCAACTTTGTATTCTTGTGGCAGTACATGTATAATCTCCTCTCCGGGTAGCATAACCAACTTGTACACCTGATTGCAAAGCGTCTCCAAATCATCCTCATTAATCACTTCTTCTGAATCGGCACGGGTAATATAATCGCTATGTTGTAAGCTTCTAATGTGCTGTCCAGCAATACCCACAACTACAGATCCTATCTTAAGACCAGAGTTCATTTCGGCCTCTTCCACAGCCTGCTGAATGGATTTTATGGTCTGGGTAATGTTGTTCACAACACCACGGTGAACACCTAGGCTCTTTGATTTGCCAATACCCAACACCTCAATTTTACCATACTCGTTTTTCCTTCCGATTATGGCTACGATTTTGGTTGTACCGATATCCAACCCAACTGAATAATTACCTACTTCCATACTTTAAATTTTGGTGCACACAACTTGATTATTAAACTCTAGACTTACTACTGCATATTTTTCTAACGTATCGTCCTTATCTGCTTTGGCATAAAAGGCCTTGAAATTGTTGAACTTTTCTTCAAGGTTCTCTATACTTCCTAAATTCACCACGAAATTCTCTACCCGGAACTTCAATTGGTACTTGTCAATATCCTCTATATGAATTCCAATTACATTTTTCCTAAGAAATTCGTCTTCGTTGATATATTTCAATATTTCATAAACATCCTCTAGGCTTTCACCTGTGATTTTTCCCGTAATAATGGGCACCCTTGCTGAATGGCTGGAGGATAACGGCATGCGTTTTCCCTCATCGTCCACATAGAATTTAGTTTCTGCCTCTACCCGTCCGATGGGTTTACGCTGAACAATTTTCGACTTAAGTTTACCGTCAACAGTAAGATATACTTGGGCATTTTTAACCATTTTGTTGGCCTGAAGGGCCTTCTCCATGGCATTCAAAACTAATTTTTCTTTGGGCATGTTTTCGAGCGTTCCGAATTTTTGTATTAACAATTTATTAACCGTGCCCTCCGTGATGTATAAATTCTGGTCTCCAATGAATTCCACAGCCATTCCGCTCACCTTTTTTAGCTCGCTCCTTCGTGAGGAGAATGCGTAAAGCCCAGTAATTATTACAAGCAAGGCCAAAAGCTTTATGTAGTTCCAGTTAATCTGCATTTTCCAGTTCTTTTTTGATTTTTGTTATTTCCAATCCAATGTCCCCAGCTCCCAATGTGATGAGTACCTCCGGGTTTTGTTCTTTTATCTCATGGATAAGTTTTGCCTTGGAAATTAGTTTTTTAGCCGGGTTTTCTATTTTTTCCATTAACCACTGTGATGTTATCCCTTCAATCGGTTGTTCCCTCGCCGGATATATTTCCAAGAGTACGATGCTATCAAATTTGGAAAGACTTTTTGCAAAATCGCCTGCAAAATCCTGTGTTCTCGAGAACAGATGGGGCTGAAATACCACCAACGTCTTTTTGCCAGGGTGCATTTCTGAAACAGCATCATAAATTGCAGTTATTTCAGTAGGGTGATGTGCATAATCATCAATAAAGACAAAATCGTCGGTCTTTATTCTATAAGAAAATCTGCGCTGTACCCCCTTAAAGGTGTTCAATGCACGGGCGAGACGGTCTGGGGAAGAACCGGTCTCGACCGCCATTGCAAATGCCACCAAGCCATTAAGCAGGTTATGCCTGCCCGGCTTACTGAATTTCACTCCCTCTAATGTAATCGTGGGAGTGATCAAATCGAAAATGTAGGTGCCATGTTCAATCGTTAAATTTTTTATACAATAATCAGAATCGTCTTCTATACCATAGGTAACCCCTTCTATTGGCAAGCCATTCCTGACAAAAAGTTTACTGGTAGCTTTGTTCCCGAATTCCTGAAAGGATTTTTGCAATTCGTCATGATTCCCATAGATATCCAAATGATCCGCATCCATTGAGGTAATGCAGGCTACATCAGGGAATAAGCGCAGAAAGGAACGGTCAAACTCATCGGCCTCTACCACCGAGGTTTCCTTTCCCGAAAAGAAGAAATTGCTATTAAAGTCTTCCGAAATACCCCCTAAGAAGGCTGTGAAAGGTGTTTGGGTCTCTTTAAGCAAATGCGCCAAAATGCTAGACGTGGTAGTCTTACCGTGTGTTCCTGCCACGGCAAGGCAATAGGTGTCTTTTGTAATGAGCCCTAGTACTTCTGACCTCTTTGCCACCTCAAATCCATCGGTCAAAAAATATTGGTATTCCGAATTGGTTTTGGGAACAGCTGGGGTATAAACTACTAGGGTATGCTCCTTATCCTTGAAGGTTTTATCTATCAACGCAATATCATCTTTATAGTGAATGGTAATACCGAGTTCGGTTAATTCCTGTGTTAAGGGTGTTTTGGTCTTATCATAACCTGCTACGTTCTTATGAATAAATTTAAAATAACGCGCCAAGGCAGACATACCGATGCCACCAATGCCAATAAAGTAAACGTTATGTATTTTATTCAAGTTCAAAATCGTGCTTTGTCTTATATTAGGTGTTTGTGGTGTTTAATAACTTTTCTATTTGATCTACAATGTCTTTTGTGGCGTTGGGCATCGCCAACTTTTTAATATTACCGCTCAGTGCTCCTTGTTTCTCTTTAGATTGGATTAAATCGGAAAATAGTGTTTCAAACTTTTCATCCAATTCAGATTCTTTGAGCATAATAGCCGCCTCTTCATTGACCAAGGCTTCCGCATTTTTGGTTTGATGGTCTTCAGCCACGTTGGGCGAAGGAATGAAAATCACCGGTTTACCCACAATACAGAGTTCAGATACCGAGCCCGCGCCAGCCCTTGATATAATAATATCTGCAGCCGTGTAGGTAAAATCCATCCTGTTAAGAAAATCGAACACTTTTACATCCTCAGCATTATATTTCTTGTATTCCTCTATATATAACTTACCGCATTGCCAGATAAGTTGTAGGTTTAGGTTTTTGAAAAACTCCAATTCCTTTTCTATCAGCTGGTTAATGCGTCTGGCCCCAAGACTTCCGCCCAAAACCAAAAGGGTAAGTTTATTTTTATCCAGCCCAAAGAAATCAAGTGCTTTATCCCTGTCTCCGCTCATTTCCACTAAATCACCTCGTACTGGGTTCCCCGTTTTAACTATTTTGTCAGCCGGAAAAAATCGTTCCATTCCATCATAGGCCACACAGATTTTGGCGACCTTGTTTTTCAGCAATTTGTTCGTGATACCTGCATAGGAGTTTTGTTCCTGCAACACACAAGGAATTTTGCGACCGGAGGCTACCCTTAATAAAGGTCCACTGGCAAAGCCTCCCGTACCAACCACGGCATCCGGTTTAAATCTTGATACTATTTTACCTGCTTTGATCAAACTACTTATCAGTTTAAAAGGAAACATCAAATTTTTGAGGGTCAGTTTCCGCTGCAACCCTGTAATCCATAATCCTTCTATTTTATAGCCCGCTTTGGGCACTTTCTCCATTTCCATGCGATCTTTTGCTCCCACAAAAAGAAACGCTGCATCGGGATATCTTCGTTTTAACTCATTTGCAATGGCCACCGCGGGATAAATATGCCCGCCAGTACCTCCTCCAGAAAGTATGAATCTATAATTGCCCACTTAGCACTTCTAAAGGGTTGGTCATATCTATCTTGGAACTGCTACTTTTTTTCTTTTTAGCAACCTCTTTCACACTGGCACTCAGAATAATCCCAATTGCCAAACAGGTCATCCAACTGGAGGTCCCCCCACTACTGATCAGCGGTAAAGTCTGCCCGGTAACAGGGAAAAGTTCTACGGCAACGGCCATGTTTATCAGTGCCTGAAAAACAATTGGTAATCCTACTCCAAGTACCAGTAGTTTGCCAAAAATGCTTTTATTGGCATTTGCGATAACCACAACCCGAAAGAGGAACAGCAGGTAAAAGAACATCAGGATCAGTCCACCGACCAAGCCATATTCCTCTACGATTATGGCATAAATAAAATCAGAAGAACTTTGCGGTAAAAAATTCTTTTGTACACTTTTACCTGCACCTTTGCCCATGACCCCGCCAGTAGCAATTGCAATTTTCGCTCGCTCTATCTGGTAGTCTGCTTCTGTATCTTCGCCGTTTACAAAATTTTCCAATCGATTTCCCCATGTATCTACCCTATTCTCAAAAAGGTCGGGAAACGCTTTAGCAGTTAGAACAAACAAGGCCAAACACAGGATGCCCGCCCCGACAATTCCCGCCAGATATTTAAAGGGATATCCTCCTAAAAAGCATAAGAGCAATACCATAGAAAATATAATGGCCGCTGTAGAAAAGTTTGCAGGAAGAATCAGAATAATTACGGCAAAAACAGGTAGCCAAAGAGGCACGATGCTTTCTTTAAAAGTAATAACCTGATCTTTTATCTTCGTCAGATAACGTGCGACATAAATCATTAATACCACCGCCGCCAAGTTTGAGGTCTGAAATGTGATACCTACAAAGGGAATACTAATCCAGCGGCTGGCATTGGCTCCTCCAATAGTTGTACCCTGGGCTAAAGTGAACGCTAATAATATAATTACAATGGGCATTGCCATAATAGAAAGCCCTTTGAAATATCGCATGGGAATACGATGTACCCCATAGATAATACCAAATCCGAGTATCAACAGAAAAACATGTTTCATCAAATGCCCCATGGTAGTTCCTTTACCCACCACATACACCAAGTTGCTACTCGCGCTATACACCGGCAAAAACGAGAACAACCCTAAAAGGGCCACAACGGCCCAAAGTGCTTTATCCCCTTTTATGTTTTTGAACAATGTCAACATTGCCTATAAGTTTCTAATTGCAGCCTTGAATTGTTCGCCGCGGTCTTCATAATTTTTAAAAAGATCAAAACTTGCACAAGCTGGTGATAGCAACACGGTATCGCCACGTTCACCAATTTTATAGGCCACTTTTACAGCCTCCTCCATGGCAAAGGTCTCCACCATTAAATCGACTACGTTGCCAAAAGTTTCCTTGATTTTGGTGTTGTCCAATCCCAAACAAATAATGGCCTTGACTTTTTCCCGTACCAACGGCATCAGTTCTTTATAGTCATTGCCCTTATCAACCCCTCCTACAATCCAAACCGTTGGCGCCGACACACTATCCAAAGCATAAAAAGTTGCGTTAACATTTGTGGCCTTCGAGTCATTGATGTACTGTACGTGTGCAATTTTGAGCACCTTTTCCAACCGATGTGGAGCACCTTGAAAATTCATGACACTGGCCCTAATGGTTTCCTTTCGGATACCTACAAGCTTAGCTGCAAGCGCCGCGGCCATGGTATTTTTTACGTTGTGCTTTCCTTCGAGGGCTAAGTTGTCGGTCATAATCGTTATCGTGTTATTCGCTGTTGTTAATTCTATTTTGTTGGTCTTAATCTGTCCGCCTTCTTCTATTTCTCTATTGAGTGAATAAGGCAATAATTTTGATTTGATGGGATGTTCTTTGAGCCATTTTACCAGTACTTCATCATCTGTATCATAAATAAGGTAATCTTCTGCAGTCTGGTTTTCGGCAATCCGGAATTTCGAACTGATATAATTTTCGAATTGGTATTCATACCTGTCTAAATGGTCTGGGGTAATATTGGTAATGATGGCAATGTGCGGTTTAAAATTCTTTATTCCATCGAGCTGAAAACTGCTGATTTCCAACACATACACATCGTAATTATTCTCGGCTACCATTTTTGCAAAGCTGTCACCAATGTTTCCGGCCATCCCTACATGCAAACCACCTTCTTTAATTAAATGGTTAGCCAACATGGTTGTTGTTGTCTTACCGTTGCTTCCCGTGATACCGATAATTGTAGCATCGGTATACCTACTTGCAAATTCGATCTCTGAAATAATTTCGATGCCCTTTTCCCTTAATTTTATTATCAAAGGCACTTTATCCGGTATTCCGGGGCTTTTCATCACCAAATCCGCATTCAGGATTTTGGCTTCCGTATGGTTTTCTTCTTCCCAATCAATTTCAAAATGTTCAAGAACGTTTTTATATTTCTCTTTTATTTTCCCATTATCCGATAGGAAAACATTGTATCCTTTTTGCTTGCCAAGAATGGCCGTACCCACTCCACTTTCACCTCCGCCTAAAATTGCTAGACGTGCCATTTACCTAACCTTTAATGTCACTATAGATAATATGGCTAGGATGATTCCCACAACCCAAAATCGTGTTACTATCTTACTCTCGTGATATCCTTTTTTTTGATAATGGTGGTGCAAAGGCGCCATGAGAAAAATTCGTTTGCCTTCCCCCAGTTTTTTCTTGGTATACTTGAAATAGCTTACTTGTAACATTACCGATAAGGTCTCGGCAAAAAAGACACCGCACATTACGGGAATCAACAATTCTTTTCTGATGATAATCGCAATAACCGCAATGACACCACCGATGGTAAGACTACCGGTATCGCCCATAAACACCTGAGCGGGGTAGGCATTATACCATAAAAATCCAACCAGTGCCCCAAGAAAAGCGGCGATAAAAATTATGAGTTCAGACGCTCCGGGAATGAACATGATATCCAGGTAGTTTGAAAAATTATAATTACCGGAAACCAGGGTGAATACGCCTAACGTAAAGACTATAATTGCCGATGTACCTGCAGCCAGACCATCTATCCCGTCGGTAAGGTTAGCACCATTGGAAACAGCCGTTACAATTAGAATTACAATGGGAATAAATATTAACCATGCATATTTTTCGGCTCCTTCCCCTGCCCATGATATAAAATCGCCATAATCCAATTCATTATGCTTAAAAAAGGGAACCGTGGTTCGCGTTGATTTAATTGATTTACCCACAACTTCTTCAACCACAAGCTGTTCGGTGATAATAGTTTTATTCCGCTCCCGCATGGTCACCTCTGAATGAAAAAAGAGCATAGCACCAACAAAAAGACCTAAAACCACTTGCCCCAAGACTTTAAATCGGCCTTTTAGCCCTTCTTTGTTCTTTCTAAATACCTTGATGTAATCGTCAACAAATCCAATAAACCCCATCCAGAGCAAAGTAACGATCAACAGTATAACATAGATATTGTCCAGACGTGCCAAAAGCAATACTGGAATAAGTGTTGATATTATGATTATTATACCTCCCATAGTAGGGGTACCGGCCTTCTGTTTTTGGCCTTCAAGTCCTAAATCGCGAATGGTTTCCCCGATTTGCTGCCTTTGTAAAAACAAAATAATACGCTTACCGTATGCAGCACCGATCATTAACGAAAACAATACGGCCAAGGCACCACGAAACGTGGTAAAAGCAAATAAGCTTGCCCCAGGAACTTGGTACTGTTTTTCTAAATAATCGAATAGGTAATACAGCATTATTATACGATTTGGGTTTTCTTTTGATTATTTATCCAAGCTTTTTAAAAGCTCTTTCAGCATTTTGAAGTCATCAAAATCTGTTCGAGTGCCATTTGTTTCTTGATATGTTTCGTGGCCTTTGCCCGCAACTAGGATGATGTCATTGGCTTCTGCCAATTGGCATGCTGTCTTAATCGCTTGCTTTCGATTTTCTATGGATAATATTTTTTTGGTATTCTGTGGTTCTACACCAGCCTCCATTTCCTCAATTATAGCATCTGGCGGTTCGGACCTCGGATTGTCGGAGGTAAAAATTGCCTTGTTGCTCATTTCTGAAGCGATATGACCCATAACCGGGCGCTTTGATCTGTCTCTATCGCCACCACACCCCACAACGGTGATGACGTTTTCATTTCCAGTTCTCAATGTGTTGATAGTATCAAGCACATTTTTAAGCGCATCCGGCGTATGGGCATAATCAACTATTGCCGTAATCTTTTCTTTTGATATAAAATATTGAAATCTCCCGTCCACATTATCCAACTCACTCAGTAAACGCAGGGTCTCAAATTGCTCAAGACCCAACAAATCTGCAGTAGCATAAATGGCCAGCATATTGTAGGCATTAAAAAAACCTATAAGTTTCGACCACAATTCATGATCATTTATCTTAAGTAATTGCCCATCAAACTGACTCTCTAAAATCTGGGCCCGATAATCGGCATAAGTCTTTAAGGCGTAGGTCGTCTTTCTAGCCTTGGTATTTTGCAACATTACCGAACCGTTCTTATCATCGATATTGGTTAATGCAAATGCCGTTTTCGGCAATTCATCGAACAATGTTTTCTTCGTATCGCGGTATTCTGCAAACGTATTATGATAGTCTAAGTGGTCATGCGAAAGGTTGGTAAAAATAGCACCTGCAAAAACCAGCCCTTGTGTTCTTTTTTGATGGATCCCATGGGAGCTGACCTCCATAAAGCAATACTCGACACCTACCTCGTTCATCAAATGCAAATTATGGTTAATGGTCAAAGCATCTGGTGTTGTATGACTGGTTTCATATTCCTTGTCATCGACCATTATCTTAATGGTTGAAATCAAACCCACCTTGAACCCAGCCTTCTTGAATAATTGATATAGCAGGCTGCTGATCGTGGTTTTTCCATTGGTGCCGGTAACCCCAATTAACTTCAAATTTTTCGACGGATTTTGGTAATAGTTCGAAGCCGTAATCGCCAAAGCGGTATTGCCGTTTTTGACTTCTACATAGGTAATTTCGTCAACCAATTCTTCTGGCATTGTCTCACAAACAATTGCTTTCGCACCATTTTCGATTGCCTGATTTATGTACTTGTGTCCGTCTGTCAAGCTGCCTTTTATGGCAATAAATATATCATCGGCACCCACAGCTCTTGAGTCAAAACACACCGAATTGACAGGAATAGCAGTACTACCGTTTACCGCGGTAAGTCCTACTCCATATAGTATGTCTTTCAATACCTTCACGACAGTTCAAGTATTATTTTGTTCACCTTATTGATATCGGTACCTTTTATAACAGATTGTTTTCTTACTTTTCCGTTCCCTTTTACTTCTACCTGAATGCCAAGGTTTTCTAGGATTGAAATCGCATCCATTCCACTCATACCCTTTACGTTTGGCACTTTGTTGTACTTTTTCTGTGCCTCGGCATAGTATTTCTGAAAATTGGCGTCTAGATTTCCATTGGCCGGTTTTGGCATTTCAACCTCATCTATTAAAGGGGAGTTGGCATATATTTTTTGCGCCACCGATTTGAATACAGGGCCGGAGACATCCGCGCCATAGTACCCCACACTCTTATCTGGTTCATGAATGACCACTATACAGGAATACTTGGGGTTCTCCGCTGGAAAATGGCCGGCAAAAGTTGAAATATACCTTAGCTTATCCGGATCCTTAGATGCGTAGTTCTTCTGTGCAGTTCCCGTTTTACCCGCCATTGAAAAGTTGGGGGAATACAATCCGTGACCGGTCCCATGTTTTTTCTCGACCACATTTTTAAGCAATGCCTTTACTTGGGTGGCAGTCTCTTTTGAACAAATAGCGGTATTGATTACTTCTGTATCGAATTTCATTATTGTGCGATCCCATTCACGCACTTCTTTAATCAACCTTGGTTTGACCATTCTGCCATCATTGGCAATAGCGTTATAAAATGTAAGGGTCTGCAATGGTGTCATAGAAACCTCATAGCCATAGGCCATTTGTGCCAACGAAAGACCCGACCAGCCTTTATCCCCAGGATAGCGGATAACGGGCTTGCCCTCTCCCTTAATAGGAAGGCCGAGTTCATGGTTCAAATTCATCGCCATTAATCTGTTCACATATTTTTCTGGTGATGCCTTATAACCATTATGAATCATTTTTGCGAAGGCGGTGTTGGAAGAAACCTCGAAGGCTTTCCCAATGGAAATCTCGCCATAGCCTCCGCGCTTGGAGTCTTTTACCCTGTGATTGTATATGCGCCAAGATCCTTTTTCTGTATCGACTACGGTACTGGTATCAATAACCTTATCTTCCAAGGCAGCCACCAAATTCATCAATTTAAAGGTAGAACCCGGTTCATGCGATTCGCCAATAGCATAATTCAATCGTTCGTAATACCGACCTTCGCTGGTTCTACCAAGGTTTGAGATGGCCTTAACCTCTCCTGTCTTCGTTTCCATCACAATAACGGTCCCATGATCCGCCTTGTAATGTTCTAGCTGCCCCAACAAAGCATGATGGGCAATATCTTGAATGTTCACGTCAATAGTCGAGAACACATCGTAACCATCTTTTGGCTCAATTATATTGTCTTGGCCGATAGGCTTCCATTGTCCTTTTGCAATTTTTTGTTTTAGACGTTTACCTTCGGTACCGCGCAAGTATTGCCCGAATGCTCCTTCTAGCCCGACCCTGGTATAATATCCATTTTCATCAACCCGTTCATAACCGACGCTACGTTCCGCAATTTTTCCTAATGGATGTTCCCGTACCGTTTTTTGTTCAATAATCAAACCACCACGATAAGGTCCTTTTTCGAATAAAGGAAATTCCTTTACGGCTACATAGTCGGAATAGTCAAGATTGCGGGCGATCAAGGTATACCTATTCCTATTTTCCTTTGCTTTCCTAAACAATTGTTGATAGTGCGAAGATGATTTGCCCAACAGTTGAGAAAGTGCTTTTGAAAGTGGAACTATATTTTCCTTAAAATCATCATCCTTGACCGTAACGGCATCAAAACGAATGGTATATCTGGAAACCGAGGTGGCCAGCAGGCTCCCGTCATCAGAATATAGATTACCACGATTAGGAGCAATAGTGAACATTTTCGACGTTCGCTCTTCGGCCAGGTCACGATACTTATTGCCGTCTACCATCTGAATGCTAACCAATTTTACCACGACGGCAATGGCAAACAAAAACATGCCTCCGGCTACGAAGTAAAGTCGTTTTAGTATGTTTTTTTCTTTAACGGCCACTTTCTTCCTTAATAGACTTTACCCTTATTTTTTTTGGAGGAACTTCAGAGGGGTATATTTCTGAGGAACCTAATACTTCTGTTATCTCGCTTTCTAACTTTAAGCGTTGTACATCTTTATGAGCATCAACAAATTGACTCCTTAGTTCCTTGACCTCTTCGTTCAAGGCAGCAATTCTATGCACTTTGGCATCGGCACTATGACTGCTACCGATCATAACCGCAGCTAAAAAGGAGGCAAATATGATGAACAGCCAATTCTTTGGCGCATCACCACTTACCAAAAACTTCCCTCTTAAAATGTCTAATATTCCGTTTTTCATCAATCGTTACTTTATTGTCATTCCCATGCTAGTACAGTCCCAGTGCTTATAAGATTTCAGTAAGGACAGAATTCTATTTTGAGTTCTTATCTTTTTTAAATCCGCTCGGCAACTCTCAATTTTGCACTCCTTGCCCTATTATTGCTTTCGACTTCCTCTTTAGACGGCACTATCAATCGACCAACCTTCTTAAAAGGCACATCTATATTTCCATAAAAATCCTTTTCCGGCTCACCTTCAAATTGACCTGCTCTTATATACCTTTTTACCAGCCTGTCTTCGAGCGAGTGATAACTGATTATGCTCAACCGTCCACCCGGTTCAAGCAACTGAGGTGTTTGAAGCAAAAATTCCTTTATCGATTCTATTTCCTGATTCACCTCTATGCGTATTGCCTGATACACCTGCGCCAAAATCTTGTGGGCTTTTGCATTCGGCAAAAATTTCTGCAACACCTCTTTTAAACCAGCCGTGGTTTTTATGGCTCCCTGCTGCCTTGCTTCTTCAATGGTCTTCGCCATAGCATTCGCGTTTCGCAGCTCTCCATAATCAAACAAAACCCCACGCAATTGATCATAGCTATATGTATTGACTACATTAAAGGCTGAAAACTCGTTTCGTTTGCTCATTCGCATATCCAAATCCGCGTCAAAACGTGTTGAAAAACCACGTTCAGCTTTATCGAACTGGTGCGATGAGACTCCAAAATCAGCAAGGATTCCGTCTACCTTTCTTATGCCATAGAACTTTAAAAACTGTTTGATGTATCGGTAATTCTCGTTGATCAAAGTAAACCGATCATCATCTAGTGAATTCCCAATAGCATCTTCATCTTGATCAAAGGCAACTAACCTGCCTTTATCTCCCAACCGTTTCAATATTTCCTTTGAATGCCCGCCTCCTCCAAAAGTGACATCTATATATACTCCATCAGACTTAATTTCAAGCGCATCAACGGATGCTCCTAACAATACAGGGTTATGATACATCTTCTAAATCATCACCGTCTTCTCCCATTACCTCTTCGGCCAAAGCCGCAAAGTCTTCTGCTGTTTCATCAAGAACCTTTTCATAACTCACCTTGTCCCAAACCTCAACAATATTGATGGCTGAACTCAACACCACCTCTTTGCTTATACCGGCTATGGCTATCAGGTTTTTTGGTATCAACAATCTTCCGGTCGCATCTATCTCTACGACTTTTACCCCAGCTGAAAAGCGGCGTATAAAATCATTGTTCTTTTTTTTGAAGCGGTTTTTCTTGTTCATTTTCTGCATCAGCAAATTCCACTCCTCCATCGGATAAAGTTCCAAGCAGGGCTGAAACACCGACCTCTTGATCACAAAACCATTGTTTAGAACAGGAGCCATCTGGTTTTTTAGCGCAATAGGCATCATTATCCTACCTTTGCTATCGGCTTTGCAGTCGTATGTTCCGATGAAATTGATCACTAGTTTGGCTGGTTTGTTCTCTTAATAACTCAAAACTACAAATTTTATTACCACATTTTACCACTTTTTACCACTTTGTTGATAAAATTCATGTTATTTACATGAAAAAGCTACTTCGTCGGTATAAATCGGGCTTGTGTTCTTTTTGCAAAAACTGGCATTAAAAAGAGTATTGTGAGGAAATGTTTATCTTAGCCGATTAGGTCTACAACCAACCTTTTGATGAAAGAAAAATTAATTACTGAAGGGAAATATCGGTATATTGAAATAGGTAAAGGCGAGCCCATTATTATATTACATGGTCTTATGGGTGGCCTAAGTAACTTTCAAGGTGTTGCGGAACACTTTCCTCCGCGAGGCTATCGTGTTTTAATTCCTGAACTGCCTATTTATGACATGCCGGTCATGAAAACCAATGTAAAGCAGTTCGCCAAGTTCTTGGAAAAGTTTATCGAGTTTAAAGGCTTGAAAAATGTGATTCTTTTAGGAAACTCTTTGGGTGGTCACATAGGGCTTTTACATACCAAACTGTATCCTGAAATGGTAAAGGCCCTCGTAATTACGGGGAGTTCAGGTCTCTATGAAAGTGCCATGGGCGATGGTTATCCCAGACGTGGTGATTACGAGTTCATTAAAAAGAAAGCACAGGGCGTTTTCTACGACCCTATTGTTGCTACAAAGGAAATTGTAGATGAGGTTTTTGAAACGGTAAATGATCGAAACAAGGTTATTCGTACTTTGGCCATTGCAAAAAGTGCCATACGCCATAACATGGCCAAAGATCTTCCTAAGATGAAAACCGCAACCTGCATTATCTGGGGAGAAAATGATACGGTTACCCCTCCTGATGTTGCCGAGTTGTTTCATGAACTCTTGCCCGATTCTGACCTTTTTTGGGTCAAGGAATGCGGTCACGCCCCTATGATGGAGCACCCTAATGAGTTCAACGAGATCTTGGATGCTTGGCTCGACAAAAGAGGGTTTTGACCGAAGACGGAAGATTAAAAACCTTCTAAATAAATAAACCCGTAAACTTTTTTCAAAGTGAAAATAAAGTCGGCCCATTTTGTGATGAGCAACTCCAATGTTGAGAAATGCCCAAACGAGAACATTCCGGAATATGCCTTTATTGGCCGTTCAAATGTTGGAAAATCGTCGCTGATCAACATGTTGACCAACCGCAAGCACCTGGCAAAAACATCAGGACGTCCCGGGAAAACACAACTTATTAATCACTTCAAAATAAATGACAATTGGTTTTTGGTAGATTTGCCCGGTTATGGCTATGCCCGCGTATCAAAGCAAAGTAAAAAGACCTTTCAAAAGTATATTACCAATTATTTTGAGCAACGGAGGCAACTTGTTTGTTCGTTTGTTCTTGTGGATATTCGTCACGAACCTCAAAAAATTGACATGGAATTTATGCAATGGATGGGGGAAAACGGGATTCCCTTCTGCATCATTTTTACGAAAGCTGATAAGGTAAAACCTGCCGTAATCGAAAAAAATGTGCAAGCCTATCTGCAACAAATGACCGCGGCTATTTGGGAAGAGGCGCCAAATTATTTTATCACTTCTTCCTCAAAGGCAATTGGCAGGGAAGATGTACTTGGGTTTATTGATAAAATAAACGCCCAATTCTTTGAAGCTCAAAAATAAGTTCAGAAAAGTCCTTTGGTCCGACCTAGGGCTTAGTTCGCCCTACTCTTGATCAAATCTATAAGTTCGGAAGCATTTTCCATAGCATTCAATTCCCCTGTTTTTATCAAAACCTCCAAGGCATCAAGTACTTCGACCAGTATTATGGGGAAAGTGAATTTATGTCTGAATTTTGATTTATACCGCTCCTCGAATTCGTTCTTGTGCAAGAACTCCATTTGCAAATCACTTTCCTTTCTGAACTTTTTCCAAACCCCATTTTCTGTAAAGGTTCCATAAGTAATGTCGCATAGCTTGCATTCATAGGTAGACGGACTGAATATTTTATGGGCACTATCCATTACCATATTTCGAAAACCAGAATCGGCATTGTAGATGAAAATTAGTTTTTCCTTCATGTTTAAATTAGATTGAAAACGTTCTGTTGGTCTCAAATCATCCCAACTACTTTCAAAAAAAGTCCGTACCGGAAAATAATTACTTACTTATTGTAAAGAATTTCTATAATGTCCCGGTGAAACACCCATATTACGCTTAAAGTATTTTACAAAATAGGAAACATCTTCAAAACCTAGTTTAAAGGCCACCTCGCTAATTTGCATAGGTGTGAATTTCAGAAGTCTTTTTGCCTCTAAAACCAAACGCTCGGAAATAAGTTGTGAAGGTGATTTATCAGAAATTTTCTTTGTAATTGACACAAGTGTTTTCGAAGATATATTTAGACGGTCGGCATACCCCTTAACCGTTAAATTACGGGTATAATGCCTTTCTAATAGCTCTTTAAACTTAAAAAATTGTAATTCATAGGCACTGTTCAATCGCACTTTATTATCACTTTTACGGTGTACCCTTTCTAAATTTATTAAAAAGGATTTCAGTAAATAACGGATTACATCTTCGTAACCAAAACGGTTTCGGTCCTGCAATTCCTTCAAGATAAGTTCAATATGGGATTTAGCTACTTTCGAAGTTTCGCCATCTATCGAATAACAGGAGTTTTGTACTTCATTAAAAATATTGTACTTCAAAAAAATATCGACATCGGAATGCATAAAAAAGCTTTCATTAAAATGAATAAGCCACCCTTTTACCTCCAGATTATCATCAAAAAAATGAACTTGGTCTTTGGTCACAAAAAGCACCATGTTTTCATTGACGGGATATTTCTTGAAATCTACCGTATGATATTCACCACCATTTAAAAACCAAATAATCTGATAGTAGCTATGTGAGTGTGGTTCAGCCGCTTTTTCCTTATTCTTTTTTCGATAACTATTTAAATCGTAAACCTGAAATTGTAACTTTTCAGGATTGGCCTTATGCAAATGATATTGTTCAATTTCACTCATCCGAACAAGGAGCTTTGGTTTGTTGTAACAATTTGTTGGCAGCCAATAAGCCACTGTAAATGGCACCATCCATATAACCCCCATACATAGGAGAGGTCTCTGCTCCGGAAAACAACAATCTATTGTTCATATACGATTTAGTAAATAATGGATTACCATATAGTGGACTCAAATAAATAGATTTTATAGTTTCACAGGAAGTACTCTTGTCTTGTGACCAATCTTTTTCTTCATAAGATCGATACTGTAATATTTCTTCACCCAAATATTTTGCCAAATAGTTTACGATACGTTGTTTTCGTTGCCCTGCCGAAAAATCCCGTAGACCTTCATTTACAAAACCCATTAGAGCATACCTATCGTCTTGGGCATTTGAATGATCGTACAATTCGGTTACTGCTCCCCCCTGCCCAATGACCATTCCCGATAGGTTCTTCGAACGCCAAAACGGATTTTCAAAAGTAAGGCCTACTTTGATCGCATTACTCATCCAAGTATGGGTTTTTTCCATAGCTATAGTAACTTCTTCCGGCAATTCAGGAGTGTATTGTATTCTAGTTGCTATTCGTGGCGGTATGGTCACGATTACTTTTTCTGCCTTAAAGATTTGTTTATCGGTAAGAACAGATAATACTCCTTCATTTTCTTGAATTTGAGCGACAACATGGTTAGTTCGAACCTTATTTTCAAAAGATGCTGCCAAGGCAATGATCATAGCCATTGAGTTACCCGAAATACGATAGGCCGATGGGGTATTGGGATCGTTTTCAAAATAATGCTCCGGGGCCATAGTGCTATAGACCAAAACACTGCGACCGGTACTATATTGGTGGAATTTTTCAAGGTTAAGCTCCCTCAATAAATCCGATACATTCTGGTGATGTGTTTGAAACCAAGTTGCCCCAAAATCGACACCATCCTTGGTCATGATCCTACCTCCTATTCTATCCCGGGATTCTAATACGATAAAGTCTTTTTCTCCAGAATTGAATAGCTGGTAAGCAGTGGTCAAACCAGACAATCCTGCTCCAATGATGATATATTTTGAGAATGATTCTTTCATGACATTACACTAAATGCGTACCATGAACCACAGCAGCACCAGCTCGTAAGGCAGCTGCAATAAAAGTAACCTCTGCCAATTCTTCTTCGGTCGCACCGGCATCGATAGCATACTTTTTGTGTATTTCTAAACAGTAAGGGCATTGCGCAGTCAAAGCTACCGCAATTGCCATTAATTCTTTATACTTTTTCGGGATTACCCCCTCCGCCAAAGCGGCCTGGTCTAATTCCTGAAAGGCTTTCATTGCCGAATCGACATTTTTTCCTAAAGTAACTAATTTTTTTAGGTTATCCATATTGTACATAATCGTAGTTTTTTGGTCATTGCCGGGTAAGGCAATCTGTTGGATTTTTTGCTTCAAATCAACAGATTGCTTCATTGCCTCGCTGAAACGCTCAGCTTCTCGCAATGACAGTTATTGATTTAATTTCTTCCTGACATTACTCCACCATCAGTATCCCAAATAGCGCCCGTAACCCATGATGCCTGGTCTGACAACAAAAACGAAATTGTGTTCGCAACGTCTTGAGGTTGACCGTACCTCCCAATTGGGTGAAAATCATGAAAGCCCTGAAGTGCTTCATGTGCCTCTGCTTTTCCCCCAAAAACACTGTCGTAAACCGGTGTTTCAACTACAGCGGGAGAAACTGCATTCACTCTGATTTTATGATCCGCCAGTTCCATCGCCAAATGTTGGGTCAAAGAATGTAAGCCCGCCTTTTGCATTGAATATGCAGAAGATGGTGTTGCCTTAACAGCTTGCTTGGCCCACATTGATCCAACATTCACGATGGACCCCCCTCCTGTTGCTGCCATTTTTTTAGCTGCTGTTTGGGTAATGAAAAAGAAACCCCTGTTCAAATCCTGGTAAGAATCGTAATCAGCTACAGTGTGGTCCAAAAATGCTTTTGGGCCAAAGATTCCAGATGCATTTACAAGATAGTCTAAATTGTCCCAACCGTTTATGGCGTCCTTCAAAGTATTCAATTCGCTGTTGTTGGTAATGTCAACTTTATGGGCAACTAAATTTCCCGGTGCCTCATTGGTGAACCTTTCAAGTTTTTCGTTATTTGTACCTACAACGTGTACTTCAACTCCTTCTTGTAATAGTTTTTCAGCAGTAGCCTTACCGATACCACTACTTCCTCCTATAATCAATGCCTTTTTATTCATAATTTCTGATTTTAAAGTATTAAATTTTAAAGCACAAAATTAGCTCATATCTCTTCCTTTAAATTGTGTATATGGGATAATGAATGGTAATTTTGGGAAATCATGCTTTGTTAGTTTACCTACATACGAACGACACATTAGTGCATATTGTTTACCTAATCTAAAAGCCTATCTTTCGAAAAATCGATCATATTGTTTATGCTGTTCAGGACTTGGATACTGCTATGCTTGAATTTGAAAAAAGACTTGGGGTGAAACCTATTTTTGGCGGGTTTCATAGGTCTTTTGGAACTCAAAACGCCTTGTTGAACTTAAACGATAATTGTTATCTGGAATTATTGGCTGCTGATGCAGCCAATACCGAAGCACCAAGACCCAGGTGGATGGGCATTGATATTTTGCAAAGAAACCGTATTACACGTTGGGCCGTAAAATCTGATCAACTTGAAAAAAATAGTCATGTCCTAAAAAGCAGTTGCCCGGAAATGGGAACTATTGGTAGCGGTTCCCGCGATACATCGGATGGTAGCCAATTGCGATGGAGATTGACTAACCCTTTGGCACTACCAGAGGTAGAATTGCTTCCATTTATGATCGACTGGAGCATGTCGGAAAAACACCCAACAGAGCGAATGCCAGATATGGGTTGTTCACTGGTGGAATTTTATGGCACACATCCGTCCCCCGAAAAATTCAAAACGGTTTTTGAAAAACTAGGTGTAGATCTACGCATAAAACCATCCAACGAAATACAGTTGAAAGCAATTATAGAATGCCCGAACGGGCGAATTGAAATCTAAACTTAACACATGAATTCCATTTTTAGAACTACTCTTTTTATTGTCTTAATTATGTTATTGTCTTGCAACAGTAAGTCGAAACAAAATGAGATTAAAAAATCGGAAAATCAAGAGGTATCGGCCCCAGAAAACAAACTTTCTAAAGCCGAATTATTGCTTGAGGAAGTTGTCAAGGCGCACGGTGGCGAATTGTATGGCAAGGCCCATTATGGTTTTACATTCCGCAAAAAAGAATATGCCTTTAAAAATACCGGGAATAGATATCATTATACTATGAGGAGTATTAAAAACCAGGATACCATTCAGGATGTACTTGACAATGGAACCCTGACACGAACGATTAACGGAGTAACGACCGAATTATCCGAAAAAGATATTTCCAAATACAGTCAGGCCTTAAATTCGGTTATCTATTTTGCTACCTTGCCCTACAAACTTCAAGATAAGGCGGTACGAAAAGTTTATAAGGGCGAGACCCGTATCAAGGGTCAAAACTACGAGGTATTAAGAGTTAGTTTTGACCAAGAAGGAGGTGGTAAGGATTTTGATGATGTCTTTATGTATTGGATTAATTCAGAAACAAAAACAATCGATTATTTGGCCTATAGTTATAGTACCAATGATGGTGGTGTTCGCTTTAGAAGTGCCTTTAACCCAAGAACAGTTAAAGGTATCCGGTTTCAAGATTATATCAACTATGAGGCCCCGATCGGAACATCATTGAAAGATTTGCCTTCATTATTCGAAAAAGGAAAATTAAAGGAACTCTCAAGAATAATAACAGAAGACGTTCGTATTTTGAAATAAGCTTAAGAAAGATCTTTTAATTCCAATTTCTCGGCAAAATAATCGCAGAAGTCCTTCATGCTAGCGGTCATCTTTTCATCTTGGGTAGCCTTCATAAAAGTGTCTGAAAGCGAAACCAACGTTTGATGAAAAAAGATTTTCATCTCATCGACGGGCATATCTTTGGTCCATAAATCTATTTTTAGGGACTCTTTGTTCTTACTATCCCATACGGAAAGTAGCATAGCCTTTGCCTCCTCATTATTGATTCCACCATCTTCAGCCGACCAATTTAATTGCTCGGGCACCCGGTTTTCGTCTAGGCCAACTTTCAGTTTAATTTCAGAGGTATGCAGGTCTGCCATTTATTATTTTTTTGGTTTATAATTGCTTTGCTTAAAAATCTCTTCGGCCGACAAATTCAACAGTTGAGAAAGTGACACATCATTCTTTTCCATAAAGGCCCGTACAATTTGCCATCCCATATAGCGACCTACACGTCCTGGACTCTCGTTGTCTAGGCCGAGACCAAATTTTGAGAATGGTGCAGGGGCCAAAAATCTCGATGAAAGCCCCTTGTCGGTACTATATAGATATTCATTCTCAATAAAATTGCGCCAAATTGGTTCTTCATTTGCTACTACCCATGCCAATTGTTCTTCTGAATAACCAATTTTATTAGCATCAGTTTCAAACGGTATGATCTTATCCTTCACATAAAGGATCTTCCCGTAATAGATCATTTGCGCAAGAAAACTACGTTCTTTGGCTTTAGGTATAATCGTATTACCTACGGCTGAGGCAACATCAGAAATCAATAGCTCTTTGTCTAAACTATTAGCAAGGTATCGGGGAAAACTACCATAAAATTCGTGATCCGGACCCAAGTAATTATCCAGGCTTATAAACAGTACGGAATCGGTTGCCATTATCCTATCTTGATAAACCACATCGTTGGTCACCGTAATCACGGTTGGAACATTATAATCTTTAAAGTAATAAACAAGGTGTTTGTAAAGCGAGGTTAAACCTACTTCCTGTTCATTAAAATCGGGAAATTCTTTGCGAACTTCACCGCGCAAAACTTTCTGAAGACTATCGGCAAGTTTCAACGTCCAGATACTATCTGGATATTGCACAGGAAAAAGATAAGGGTATTTTTTTTTTAGAGCACTAAGGTCATCGGGTTCGACGGCATCAAATTCTTCATCAAAACGAATTACATTTAGCTCCATAGGTATCTTGGAGATTTCTTCTTCGGTCTTATTCGTATCATGGCAGCCGAAAAGCACGCTTAAGGGCAATAAAATATAAAAAAATCGCTTTATCATAGAAAGTAATACTGAATGGGTTTCTTTTTTAGCCGCTTAGGCTTTATTTTTACGGAGTAAAGTTAATTGTTTTATCTAAAACACCCTATTGCATGCAAGTTGAAAAAGTAGCTGACCACATTGTTAAGTGGTTGAAAGATTATGCTACAAATGCGAATATGAAAGGTTTTGTAATAGGTATTTCAGGGGGCATAGATTCTGCTGTTACCTCAACCCTTTGTGCCAAGACCGGTTTGGATGTACTGTGTTTAGAAATGCCGATTCATCAAGAACAGAATCAGGAAGATCGAGCCGCAAGACACATAGCCTGGTTACAAAATAATTTTAAAAGTGTATTCAAACAACCGGTAGACCTTACCCCAGTTTTTGATAGTTTCGTTGCTTCCCTACCCTCGGTATCTAATGAGGAAGACCGTTTTATGTCATTGGCCAATTCACGAGCGCGATTAAGGATGACAACTTTATATTATTTTGCGGCCTTAAATGGTTATCTTGTTGCCGGAACGGGAAATAAAGTTGAGGATTTTGGCGTTGGGTTTTTTACCAAATATGGTGACGGAGGCGTAGATTTAAGCCCTATCGCTGATTTAGTGAAGAGCGAAGTGTATAAAGTGGGTAGATTTTTAGGCGTAAACGATGAAATTATAAAAGCCGCTCCTACAGATGGCCTTTGGGGAGATGACCGAACTGATGAGGACCAAATCGGCGCTTCGTATCCTGAATTGGAATGGGCCATGAAAATGAAAGATGAAGGAAAAAAGGCAAATGATTTCTCAAATAGGAAAAAAGAAGTTTTTGAAATATACGAAAGGTTGAACAGAAACAATCAGCATAAGATGAATCCTATACCTATTTGTATGATTTCACCTACATTACGTGGGTAATTTAGCGCATATAATTGAATTTAAGCGAAAAAATTCACAAAAAATAGCACTTTACACAAAAAAAATCCATTTTTGTTGAAGAAAGTTAATCAATTAGCCTTACATTGCATGTCAGTATAATGGGACATGCTAACCAACATGTTAAAAATATAATACTCTTTAAACCTATACTATGATCAAAGTAATTATCGCCGACAACCATCCGATTATCCGCATGGGTGTTAAACATGTGCTAGAATCAGCCTCTGGCATGAAGATTATCGCCGATGTCTCAACTACCGCTGAACTGTTCGAAAAATTAGAAAATGTCGCTCCTGATGTGGTGATGTTGGAAATGGACATTCCGGAAGTGAATGGAATTGCCGCACTCCGAAAAATCAAGAAAGAATTTCCGGATGTAAAGGTGCTTATGTACAGTGGTCAGTCTGAAGATGTATATGCCCTCAGCACAATTCGTGCAGGTGCATTCGGATACCTTTCCAAGGCATCTGATGTTGACTACCTTATCTCTGCTGTTCGTAAGGTTGCTGAAGGAAACATGTTCATTACGAATGAACTTGCCCAGCGTTTGGCTTTCGACGAAGGTACTCAGCGCCCAAGAAGATTCTTTAGAAAACTATCTTCACGCGAGGTTGAAGTTTTGAAACTATTGGCTAGCGGTAAACGAAATAAAGATGTGGCCATTGGTCTTAACTTAAATGAAAAAACGGTAAGTACTTATAAGGCCCGTTTGATGAAAAAGTTAAATGTAGACAATATGGTAGACCTTTTGCAGCAGGCAAAAGCCTTAGAGCTCTACTAAATTTAACCCTATAAACAATTAAAAAACCCCGCATATGCGGGGTTTTTTAATTGTAAAATCGATCAAAGAAAGGCCTAGGATAGAACCCTATTTAGTTTTTGATTCAATAATTTATTCAGATTCAGATAGTTCATTATTTCCTCTAAGGTCTCTCGATTATCACCTTGTACATCTTCGGTTTCCTTTTGGAGGGAGTGCATTCTTTTCTTTATCAAAAAACAACGCAACGTAAGAATTGTTTCACTCACCAATTGCGCAATACCTATATTTTTGTCCTTTGGGTAAATGTCCTTTCGCTCCCAACTGTGTAATGTATATTTTTCTTCTTCCATCAATATACCGGAAACTTGTGAAATCATTTCTTGGTCCAATTGGGTGATAAAGCTATTTAAAGAAAAATCTTCGTCCGCATTTAATCCTTCAATCAGTTTATAGTAGATTTCCCTAAATTGCCCATTGGTCAATTCGATCTCATCTTCCTGCAAATCCAAATATATTTTCTCGTAAACTTTGACAACGACCGACTCTGGCTCCAATTCTAAATCCCCTTTTTCATTTTCTTTAAGAACTAAATCTTCAAAAGTCTCCTCTTTGTCACCGTAGAGCAAAAGCATTTCTATAATCTTTCGTTCCAATTCAAATTGCACGTCTACTTTTTCTACAACCGTCTCATTTTTTACCACCTCAAAGGCCTTTTGCGCCTGTTGTGGTTTTTTGGACGCATCTAGACGCTCCTTCTTTTCTATTTGAGCAAGTGTACTATACAACACATTTTCGGAAATCGTCATGATCTTGGCGCATTCCTGAATATAGATTTCCTTTTGAATGCGGTCAGGGATCTTAGAGATACTATTAACGATATCGCGAACCGTATCAGCTCGCTTAATTGGGTCGTTGGCGGCCTCTTGCACCAATAATGAAGCCTTGAACTGTATAAAATCCTTTGAATTTTCTGATAGATACCCTTCTACATCTTCCAATGAATTGTTCTTGGCAAAGCTATCAGGATCCTCACCTTCCGGAAAGCTACAGACCTTTACATTCATTCCTTGCTCAAGAATCAAGTCGATTCCACGCAAAGATGCCCTAAGACCGGCCGCATCGCCGTCAAATAAAACGGTGATATTCTTAGTAAGCCTATTGATCAATCTTATTTGCTCAGGGGTCAGGGCGGTACCACTGGAAGCCACCACGTTCGCAATACCTCGTTGGTGAAATTGAATGACATCGGTATAACCCTCTACGAGATAGCAGTTGTTTTCCTTTGCAATTGCCTGCTTGGCGTAATAAATACCGTATAATACCTTGCTCTTATGGTATATATCGCTTTCTGGCGAATTGAGATATTTTGCGGCCTTCTTATCGCTTGTTAATATACGACCACCAAAGCCCAATACCCTTCCGCTCATAGAGTGTATCGGGAACATTACCCTTCCTTTGAACCTATCAAATTTTATTGATTTATCAGGTTCAGCAGTATTTTCTTTTATAATGGTAAGTCCCGTACTCTCAAGATATTTTAGCTGATAGCCTTTTTCCAGTGCCGTGGTGGTAAAACCGTCCCATTGGTCCAGGCAATATCCCAATCTGAATTTTTTAATGGTATCGTCGTTAAAACCCCTTTCTTTGAAATAGGTAAGGCCGATTGCTTTGCCGAGTTCACTTTCCCAAAGCATTTCTGAAAAGTGTTTTTGGGCGAACTCCGAGACCAGATACATACTCTCCCGCTCGTTTGCCTCTTGTTTCTGTTCATCGGTTCTTTCGGTTTCCTCGACCTCTATATTGTATTTTTTGGCAAGGTATTTAATAGCCTCAGGATAGGTAAAATGTTCATGTTCCATTAAGAAGGCAACAACATTACCTCCTTTTCCACTACTGAAATCCTTCCAAATTTGTTTTACTGGCGACACCATGAAACTGGGCGTGCGCTCGTCAGAAAAAGGACTAAGGCCCTTGAAGTTACTACCAGATTTTTTTAGTTGAACAAAATCGCCAATTACCTCCTCTAAACGGGCGGTCTCATATACTTGGTCTATGGTAGATTTTGCAATCAAATCTGTTGAATCTTCAAAAAAATAATTGAATATTTAGTAAAAGTAAATATAAGATAAAAGATGATAGGCCCTAATGGGCGGTAATTTTGTCTAAAACCCCAACCTTTGTACTTGACTATCCTATTTTATATTTTAGTTGCATGCTTTCCCATGATCTAAATAAGGTATAAGCACCTTTTTGATTATCGGGATACGTACTTAACAAATCTCGCAAAATGGACAAAAATATTTTCCTTTTGACCTTGCTTTGTTTGGCTTTGAACGCCTGCGGTCAAGATGTACCAAAGTCTTCAGTACACAACCCTCATCATAATCAAACATCACAAAAGGTTCAGCGTTTTAATGACACTGCTAGAACCATAGATACACGCTTTATTGTGCCAGAAGGATATAAGCGGGTCAAAGTGGACTCGGTCTCCTTTGCCAGCTACCTAAGAAAACTTCCTTTAAAGCAAGTGGGGTCGCTTGTAACCTATTTTGATGGTCGTTCAAAACCAAAAGCAAATGTTTATGATGCCGTGGTTGACCTGCCCATAGGCTCGCGAGATTTGCACCAATGTGCCGATGCAGTAATACGACTACGTGCAGATTATCTTTTTCAATCTAAAAATTATGACAGCATCCGCTTTAATTTTACCAATGGGTTTAAAGCTGACTATATGCATTGGCGAAAAGGAAAACGCATTGTTGTAAATGGAAATCAGGTTTATTGGGAGCAAAAAACCGGGCCTTCAGATTCTGAAACGCACTTCTGGAAATATTTAGAAATGGTTTTTAGCTATGCAGGTACAGCATCACTTTCCAAGGAGCTTGAAGCGGTCTCAATTATGGAAATGCGAATAGGGGATGTTTTTATTAAAGGTGGCTTTCCCGGACATGCCGTGATCGTGGTAGATATGGCTATTGATAAAACTACCAATGACAAGGTATTTCTTTTGGCTCAAAGCTATATGCCTGCGCAAGAAATACAGATTTTGAAAAACCCGAATGACCCTAATCTTAGCCCGTGGTACAGTCTTTCAAATATGAGTACAGAATTGCGGACTCCTGAATGGAAATTCAAAAAAGACGAATTAAAGCGCTTTTAAACCAGACTTTTTGGGGTTCTTACGCTCATTATCAAAAGTCATAAACAAATCCTGCTATTCTTGCTGTTTCTATTAAAGTCATTATTAAAATTATTAACGCGTTTGATAATATTTAAGGTTACAAGTAAGGTTTCCACATAAATGCAAAGGCCCCAAAAATTCCAATCCCCATTATAATAGTGAAAATAAATAGACCAACGGCCATCAGGTATTTACCAATTGAAGTGGACTTTTTTTGAGTGATAAAATAAATTTCCAGGATAAACAGAGGGATGAGAAAGTTGGCAAAAGCCCATACCATATCAAAAGGGCCATCAAGATTTTCTGTACTCCCAGCCGGTCCTTGATTGATTATGATCCACGCCATCATACCTACTCTAAAGAACCAGACTCCGTTTACCATCAAAAATGTGCGTAGTGCCCAACGACGGTGCGCAACAATATTCCCAAATCTTACCGTTTTTATCGCCATACCGGCAAAAATGATTATTAGTACGGCATTAAGGCTAGTACCTAAAGACCCGACCAGAGTTAAGGTTGCATCTCTTATCCAGATTAAGTATAGCCCCCCAAAGGCCATTAAAAAAGCCATTAAAATGAATAAACGCCCATTCCATTTATGAAGTGAAATTGCCCTCCTCCTAATTTGTGGAATAAGTTGTAAAGTACCCCCAAAGGTTATTATGGCTGCCATAAAAACATGGGCAGCGAACATTGCATTACCCATTGAATCTCCAGAAACATGACCTTTTAATGTGGTATTATTCCATGATTCCAAATCGCCTTGAACTAAGTTTCCTCCGTAATGAGCAATGATATAATAAACGAATAACCATTGCCCAATTAATGCTGTTAAAAACCAAAATACGGTTACCCTGTCCAAAACACTATCTCCGTTCAAAATTGTGTTCTTTGATTTACCCTCAACTTTTTTATCTGAATCCATACTGATTTTGATATGCTGTAGTTCTTTACTATTTATAGGACATTTAAAAACTTAATGTTTACCTTAAAAATTGTACTTTCCCATAATTAATCCTCATAAAAATGATATTCTTTTTTGGCACTCGACCTGGTAAATCGGACATAAGGGAGCTTCATAATGTTCCCTGTCCCTATTGCGAGCAAATAAATACGTTGACCATTTCAAAATCGGCGAATTGGTTTCATTTGTTTTGGATCAAACTCTTTAAATTTTCTTCTAATACCGTTGCGGAATGTTCGCATTGTAAACGGGTATACTATGAGCATGAGTTTACCCCAGCCATGAGAGAAGAGTCGCATGACTCGAAAAAGCTTTAGTTCAAATCAAATCGCAATCCTAGCGAAATATTCCGTTGCTCAATAATTGCATCTTGAAAGATAGGATTCAAATCATACTTGGCATACAGCTGAACACCATCAAAACCAATATAAGCACTTAAACCATATACCAAGTCGGCAGTATTATAATCCCTTTTCAATTTATCCTTTACTTGCTCCCCATCTCTTTGGTATTTTAGTTTTTGCACAGTATTCAAGTTAAAACCTGCATAGCCACCAATACCAAATCGAAACTGATTGCTAATCGAATGGCGAACTTTATCATCCGATTCAATAAATTTTGATGGGCCAAACTCAAAATGTACAGGAAATACCAGATTATCCATTCGGAATTTCGATTTATCTAAATCAAATTCAAACTCTTGAAGTTCTGTCTGGCCATTTTCTATCACAAAATATTGATTGTCATTTGGTTTGAGCCCATTAAATTGTAGTGATGCTCCATAATGAATGCGAAGAAAATTCGAGTTTTTAAAAACCCTTGTCCGCCAGGCCCAACCTATTTCAAAAAATCGACTCCCACCTATTTTATAAGGAGAATCTTCTAACGATTGACCATCTATTAAAGCATTGTTGAATCCGAAGGCGATGACCGGATCCCCATAGGTTCTCCTATCATAAATGACCTTCTTTTGTTTACCAGAGTTATATTTTACACCAAATAGTACGTCTCCCTCATCATCATTACCACCAAAGCTAATTTCCAGACTATTGATTTCATTGTTCAAATCAACTACTCCCTTACGTTTTAAGAGTTCTATGGTATTTTCTAAGATGGCTACCTTATTCTCAATGTTCTTAGCATGCTCTTCAGCGGCCTCTTTTTTCAGGTCCTCCGCCCTTTCCTTGGATATTTCACCTTCTTCGAGTCGTTCATTAATGACTTGCACTTCCTTTTTCAAGGCATTGCGCTCGGCAATCGCAACATCTTCTTTTTTGTTTTCCAGTTGTTCTATCTTGTATTTTAAAGTACCGTCATCCTGAGCCAAAAGTTGATTTGAAAAAAAGGAAAGTAATAGCAACAATAGATAAATTACAATAGTTCTCATAATAATTTGATTTTGATTAATGATACCGAGATGAACCTATCAGTAGACAAGCAGGCTCAGTATAAATTGATGAATAAACTCCTCTCAGTGCTCCTGAGTTCCTTGATTAAGGGAAAAATTGAATACCATTTTTAATTTTGTGAATTACTTATTACGGTCGGCCACAGCCGTTCGAACTTTTATGAAGCCCTCTTTGAGGGCATCGAAAATTTCATCTCTAAAAGACTTATCCAATTCTTTCTCCACATCGGCCAGAAGTGCCATTGCGTCTACTGTATTATCTTTTCGAAAAATCTTATCTTCCAATATTTCACGTTGCGCTTGTCGCAATAAAGAATCTATTTCCGTATCTGTAATCTCAGCGTCTTTACTTTCCAATCCATTAACGTGCATCAGCACCTCTGCGATTTTTACATCGATCAGTTTTTCCGGAAGGTTTGAAGTAATTTTTTCATTTTTGGGGACCATACTCTGATTTTCGACAAGGACCGGGCGATTCTTTTTAACCTCATCCTGGTCTATTGGAACTACTCTCTCTATCGTATTATTCAACTTGGTTTCACTATTTACCAAGGGTTTATTTTCCTCAATTTTTATTTCCAAGTTGTTTTCAGGTACTCGCTCTTCCTGATCAAGATTAGGGGTGACAACAATCTGCTCTTTTATACTTGCTGGTGTTTTATTTGAATTGAAATACAGGAAGGAGGCAAATAAAACCCCAATAAAACCTGCCGCAATACCATATTGTAAATAGCTATTGTTATTTGATGCTGGAGTAGGATCTAATTGATCGTTAATTTTCTTCCAAGCGTTTGCAGACGGTTGAATCTCCCGCTCTTTAAACTGTTTTTTTATATGTTTTTCAAATTTATTCGGTACCATAACCAATTATATTTCGTGCTTTTAACTTTTCCTGTAATAAACGTCTTGCCTTAAACAACTGAGATTTGGATGTACTTTCAGAAATCTCGAGCATTTCCGCTATCTCCCTATGTTTATAACCCTCCACCGCAAAGAGAATGAATACCGCCTTATATCCTTCTGGCAAACCGTCTATTAATAGTTGAATATGCTCAGTATCGAGTTGATCAGAGGAAAGGGTAATGCTTTGATTTTCTTTCTTATCCAGAACATCATCATCATATACTACAAACTGTTGCTTCCTTAAATAAGAAATACTTTCCCGAATCATGATTCTTCGAATCCATCCTTCAAAGCTTCCTTGAAATCTGAAATCTTCCAAATGCGAAAAAACCTTTAGAAATCCGCTGACCATGACATCCTCGGCAAAATGTACATCCTTGATATACTGTCGGCAAACGCCGAGCATTTTTGGTGCATATTTTTCAAAAAGACGTTTTTGTGCCTCTCGATTTCCTGAGGCCGACTTCTTGATCAACTGCTTTTCGTTTGTATAGAATGATATGATTTTCAAAGCGAGTTTAATTGTCTTCTATTTGGATAGACGTGTTATTGCTAAAAAAGGTTGCCTGGCGTGGAAAAAATTTATCAAAATTCTATTTTTGGGGTTCCTCCTTAGGTGAACTGGAATAGTGAGTTGGCCTTCACTTACTTCGAGCCAACTTTATAGTTACTTTTTTCTATCGACCACATAGTTCACCATCAGTTCTAAGGAACTCTTGTAATCGGATTCAGGATATGTGGCTAACAATTGTAAGGCCTCGTTCCTATAGGTCAGCATTTTTTGTACTGCATAGTCAAGCCCACCATGCTCCTTAACAAAAGTAATAACTTCCTTGACACGTTTTTTATCCTTGTTATAATTTTTGATGGAATTGATGACCCATTTTTTTTTATCTTTTGAACAGTTGTTCATTGCATAAATTAGCGGAAGTGTCATTTTTTGCTCTTTGATATCTATTCCTGTAGGCTTGCCGATAGCTGCGCTACCGTAATCAAAGAGGTCATCCTTTATTTGAAAGGCCATACCACAAAGTTCCCCAAATTTTCGAAAGGCTTCTACATCGGGTGCGTCCGGTTTTACCGAGCATGCCCCAAGACTACAGCAAGCAGCAATCAAAGTTGCTGTTTTTTGACGGATTATGTCATAGTAAACGTCTTCTGTAATATCCAATCTTCGGGCTTTTTCAATCTGTAATAATTCGCCCTCGCTCATTTCACGAACCGCAACCGAAATAATACGTAATAGATCAAAATCACCATTATCTATAGAAAGCAACAAGCCCTTTGATAATAAAAAATCGCCTACTAGAACGGCTATTTTATTCTTCCAAAGTGCATTTATGGAGAAGAATCCGCGTCGTTTGGTACTTTCATCTACAACATCGTCATGCACCAAGGTTGCCGTATGGATCAATTCGATAACCGCAGCCCCACGATAGGTGCGTTCGTTAACCTCACCATTATTTAGCAGCTTCGCGGTTAAAAAAACGAACATAGGCCGCATTTGCTTGCCTTTTCTGTTAACAATGTAGTAGGTAATTCTATTGAGGAGGGCAACCTTAGATGACATGGAATCCCGAAACTTTGTTTCAAAGAGTTCCATTTCATCCCTTATTGGGTCTTTTATTTGAGATACTACTTTCAATAGCTTTTTTTGGCGTCTATATTTATCTTTTAAAAGTAGGGAAAAGGAAGTAAAAAAAGTGCGAAAGACGAATTGGAAAAACTTTCCAATTCAAAAATTAAATTTAAATGCGACTTTACCGTCTTACCATTTACTCAAAAACCCTTGGATGCCGCGGTTCACTGGTGAAATGCTTACTGCTTGTTCGCAAGCTGTCCGCAAGCGGCATCAATATCCTTACCACGGGAACGGCGAACGGTGACGGTAATCCCATTTCGTTCCAATGTTTCTACATACATGTTAATTGCATTATCGCTAGCTTGTTGGAACATTCCATCATCAATAGGGTTGTATTCTATCAAATTGACCTTTGAGGGCGCAAAACGACAGAAATCCACCAGTGCATTTACATCTTTTTGGGTGTCATTAATTCCTTTCCAAACCACATACTCATAGGTTATTCTACTTTTGGTCTTCTCATACCAATATACCAACGCTTCGCGCAAATCTGACAGTGAGAAAGTAGCATTAAAAGGCATAATCGAAGTACGAATCTCATCAATAGCTGAATGAAGGGAAACAGCTAATTTGAATTTAACCCCTTCATCTGCCATTTTTCGAATCATTTTGGGGACACCAGAAGTGGACACCGTAATTCGTTTGGGCGACATGCCGAGACCTTCTGGGGAAGTTATTTTATTAATGGCTTTTAAAACATTATTGTAATTCATTAATGGTTCACCCATGCCCATAAAAACAATATTGCTTAAGGGCCTATTGAAATACAAGCGACTTTCATTGTCAATCGCCACTACCTGATCATAGATTTCATCAGGATTTAAATTACGCATGCGTTTAAGGCGGGCGGTCGCACAAAATTTACAATCGAGGCTACAACCCACTTGACTCGAAACACAGGCCGTAGTTCGTGTACTGGTCGGTATCAGAACAGACTCTACAACGAGGTCATCGTGTAGGCGAACGGCATTTTTAATGGTGCCATCCTTACTGCGCTGCATCTGATCCACCTTGATGTGGTTTATTACAAAATTGGCCTCCAGCATCTCTCGGGTTTCTTTCGAAATATTGGTCATCGCATCAAAAGAATGAGCTGCTTTTTGCCAAAGCCATTCGTACACCTGATTCCCACGAAAAGCCTTATCACCATTAGCCACGAAAAAATCCCGTAGTTGCTCTTTAGTCAAGGCCCGAATGTCTTTTTTCTTGATTTCCATTAGTAGCGGATATAAAAATCCCTCTTTAAATCTATAAAAAATATAAAGAGGGACTTATGCGAAGTTATATGGATTCCCTTCTTCAAGGGAATGAAAATAAATGCATTAAATTATCAACATTGCATCGCCATAAGAGTAGAACTTATATTGTTCTAAAATAGCCTCTTTGTATGCTTTTTTCATTAGGTCATGTCCTACGAAGGCCGAAACCATCATCAACAGGGTTGACTTTGGTAGGTGAAAATTAGTCACCATCGCATTGGCGATACTGAATTCGTATGGTGGGAATACAAATTTATTAGTCCACCCATCAAAAGTGTTCAACATGTGGCTTGAAGATACTGCACTTTCCAGACCGCGCATTGCCGTTGTACCAACCGCACAAATTCTTCTTTTCTCATTCTTAGCATTGTTAACGATTTCAGTTGCCTTTTCGTCAATGATTAGCTCTTCACTGTCCATTTTATGTTTGGAAAGGTCTTCTACCTCAACTGGGTTAAAAGTACCCAAGCCCACGTGTAGTGTAAGTTCGGCAAAATCGATACCTTTGATTTCCAGTCGTTTCAACAAATGCCTTGAAAAGTGAAGCCCGGCTGTAGGTGCTGCTACTGCACCTTCATGCTTTGCATAAATAGTCTGGTAACGTTGCTCATCTTCAGGCTCTACTGCCCTCTTTATATACTTGGGTAAAGGTGTTTCACCCAAAGCGCGCAATTTTCTTCTAAAATCGATATATGAACCATCATATAAAAAACGAAGTGTTCTACCTCTAGATGTTGTATTGTCTATTACCTCGGCAACCAAATCTTCGTCCTCACCGAAATAGAGCTTGTTCCCAATACGTATTTTACGTGCGGGGTCTACCAAAACATCCCAAAGGCGTTGCTCTTCATTCAATTCCCTCAATAAAAATACTTCGATACGGGCACCGGTTTTTTCTTTATTTCCGTAAAGACGTGCCGGAAAAACCTTTGTATTGTTCAATACCATAACATCACCCTCATCAAAATAATCGATAAGATCTTTGAACATTTTATGTTCAATCTTCCCGGTATCTTTGTGAATGACCATTAATTTTGACTCATCCCGATTTTCTGCGGGGTGTTCTGCTAATAGATTTTCAGGTAATTCAAATTGAAAGTGTGATAGTTTCATTAAGGAAAATAGATTTATTGGTTTGCGGCTGCAAATATACGACCCCAATATAGGGGTTGTCAAGTAAATGCCATATTAATTGCCGTTTAGGGTTATGTGATTTGAAAACCTAGGGCTTTAAGGTCTTCCCAAAAATCGGGATACGACTTCGAGACAACCCCCGCATCGTTCACAGAAAGTGGAGTTTTCATTGCCAAGGGGGCAAAGGCCATTGCCATTCTATGGTCGTTATAGGTATCAATGGATACTCCTGGGATTAGTTTCGTTTTTGTATAAAGTTTTAACTCGGAATCCGTAACCTTAATTTCGGCCCCAAGTTTAGATAATTCAGTCTGCAACGCCGCAAGCCTATCCGTCTCCTTTATTTTCAGTGTATGAAGTCCGGTCAAATGACAGGCTAAGCCCAATCCAAAACAGGTAACTGCAATGGTCTGCGCGATATCCGGGGCGTTTGAGAGATCGTACTTTACTTTCAATTGCGAGCAATTGAAAGCTTTCTTTAAAACAATTTTCGTCTCGTTGAAGTGGGTTTCAACACCAAAATCCTCATAGATTTTGGCAAGAACACTATCTCCTTGAAGGCTTTTATTTTTATAGGCGGAGAGCGTAATTTCCGAGCCTATATCTGCAAGCGCAATTATACTGTAAAAGTATGAAGCTGAACTCCAGTCCGATTCAACCGTAAGGGTCTTTTCAGGAACCGAAGCCTTTGGCATTACCTTTATCGTATTGCCATCAAAAGTATTTTCGACCCCAATTTCATTGAGGAGGCTCAATGTCATTTTAATATAGGGAACCGAAGTTATTTTTCCGATAAGTTCCAACTCCAATCCGTTTTCAAGGCTCGACGCGATAAGCAATAGTGAGGAAATATACTGACTACTGATATTCGCAGGAAGGCTTACCTTATGTTTGGTCAATCTTTTCCCCTTGATATGAATTGGGGGGTAACCATGGTTTTGAACGTATTCTATGTCCGCACCCAAATGTTGCAATGCGACTACCAAAACTTCTATAGGCCTTTCGGTCATTCGCTGTGACCCGGTTAAGGTTACTTCTTTCCCATTTTGGGTGGCAAAATAACTTGTTAGAAATCGCATGGCTGTTCCTGCATGATGAATATCTACTTCTCCCTTTGAAATTGCCAAACCCTTTCGCATGACCTTGGCGTCATCCGAATTTGAAATATTCAAAATCTCTATATTCCCATATAAAGCCTGTAGCAGTAATAACCTGTTAGATTCGCTCTTTGAACCGGTTATGGAAATTTTTGAATTGAGCAGCAAGTTTGCCGGACGGGAAAGGTGTAATTTCAAGGTGAAGGTTTTTAGAAAACAAAAGCTCAAATATAGTGTTATTTGAGCTTTTCGTTGTTCTGATGCCGGTCATGGTCCCGCTTTGTCTTCAGGTCTAATTTTTTATCAAATGCAGTCTGTAAATCAATACCGGTCTGATTAGCCAGGCAAAGTACTACAAACAGTACATCGGCCAATTCTTCACCCAAATCTTTATCCTTATCTGACTCTTTCTCGCTTTGCTCACCATAGCGCCGTGAGATAATACGTGCAACCTCACCCACCTCCTCTGTAAGCTGGGCCATATTTGTAAGTTCGTTAAAGTAACGAACCCCATGTTCCTTGATCCATTCGTCAACGGCCTGTTGTGCGCTTTGTATGTTCATATACTATGATTTGAAAAGCACTATTTGCTCCGATTGCTTTTTTATTATTTGATTATAGTATTCCTTAAGAAATGGGTAATTAAGAGCAGAAATCACCGGTTTATTTAGTTCAAAGGTAACGGATAGTAGAATTTTATCTTCGTTATTCTGAATCATATATTTAAATACACCCATATTTTCTGGTAATGCAACCGCCGCCTGTTCAGGTATTGATTCAACTTTAAAACCTTCAGGTATAGAAATATTAATCCGGTACTTATTTATAAAGGGGAAACCAAAATCCACAGGAAACTCTCTTGTTTCTAGTTTAAAAGGGTTTTCTTCAATACAAAGAAATACCATTGGTTTTATATACATCTTATCACCCACAACATCAACCGCATCATCGGTCAAATAGCTGAAAGACTCAGATAATACACCTCCGGCAGAATCGATATTTTTTAGTTTATAATCTTCAATTTCTATTCCAGAACATTCTTCCTCCCTTTCTTTGATTCGACCATCTATATCCTTATCCTTCATCCTTTTTCTAAACTTGTATGCACTGTGGTTTGTCAAAGCTGCCATATATTTACCACCAATAGAGCCATCACCATTGATGTCAATACCTAAGGAATATCGGTTTGCAGATTTCACAACATCAATCTTAAATATATGTTTCCAGTTTTCATTTGGATTATCTATAATAAGACCTCCCCAATTATAGTCTTTAATAGGAAGTACGTTGATATCTCCAAACTCTTCCGTAGCATCCATATAATATTCTTTATCCCCAATCTTCGCGTGTGCAATTACATAATTAAGACGTTCTAAAGTGGGAAAAAATGGGATGGCGTTGTCCTTTGTACTAATCACAAAAGGGTTTGCCTTTATTCCTGCATATCTTAACATTGCCACTAGAAGAAGGTTAACATCGGCTGCATTACCCTTTCGCTCCTTAAGTGTTTTCTTTAAACCATTTTGAAAAAATTTTCCATCTATGCCATTCCATTCAGTATTTTCTTTGACATATTTAAATAACAGTTTTAATTTTTCCAGTTCATCCGTTTTACCTAAAAGTAGTACATCTAACTCATCATCAAATGACCTGCTTTTATCTAATTGGTTCTTATAATCATCTGTACCCCCAATGCTTTTTGCAACATCCGACCAGCTTTTTGAAAAATAACGATTTTTAACCCCAGGTATTTCAATTGAAGTTAGTTCGAAGGCAACCCCTGAGCGATAGTTGTCTATATTATCTACAAAAGGTTCCTTTCTTAGAGCAGGTACATTAGCTAATTCATAAGAATTGATTACCATTGGCATACCTATTCTAGAATCATGTTCCGTTTTTCGCTTCGGTTGAAAATTTAAATAGCCTTTGTGAGTGGCTTTAAAATTAAAGCCTTTGGGTGTTCTGATCTTTGCTTCTATTTTCTTAACAGGAATCTCTCTTTGAAAACGAAAATCATCTATGTTCCAGATAAAAGGAGATCTGATTGTATATTCAAATTCTATTACCGAGCCCTCTTTTAAATTGGGCATAGTGAATTTGGTCTGCAAATAATTATAACTAAGTTTCGTTTTAAAAATTTGATCTTTTTCTAGTGATGTTTTGACAATAGTTTCATTTTCCAAATTGTAAGTATATGCCTTGATTTTACTTACTGATTCTAGACTGGATCTTGTTTTAAATAGATTTATATACTCTGTCGCATATTCGAAACCTTCTTTATTATATATTTTTATTCGCTCGTGAATTTTGGTAACCAACCTATTAACACCATTGTTAGATGTTAAATAGGTATTGCGATAACCATATAGGACCACAGCAGCTGCATCTTTATCAAAGGGACATTCTTTTTCCTTAAGTTCTTCTTTTGTGATTTTTCCAAACTTTACCTCTTGTGATAACGCATTACTAACGGTAATAAGGCAAATGCATATAAATATGGTTTTAAAAAATTTCATATAATAATTAAGATGTATGATTAGTAAGTTAGGGTTTGGTTTTTAGCAATGCTGCCTGCGCTTTATCGGCGGCAGCTACTTTTTTTCTAAAATCTCGATATAGCTTGTATTTTTCTTTGGGGTAATAACCCTGTTTAATCAGAAGGCTTCTTTTATAAGTAATAAAATTGGCTTGGCTATTAAATTCTAAACTTCGGCTGTATGTGCCGAATTCAGTTTCTAGGATTAGAGAGTCGGGCAAGGCTTCTATGCTATATCCTTCAGGTATTTTAACCTTATATTCATCTTCATCGAAAAAACCACGCTGTATTTCAAAGGCCTGTTTTCTATTACGATACCTGTTTGGCACAAAAGTATTTTTATTAAGAGCATTGATTGCAAATAGAATTCGGTCCCCGCTCCTTGAGGCATAATTTATGGCATCAAAAATCACTTTTTCATTGAAAGCAACATTATCCTTATCATTTTCAAAGGTGTATCGCCTTACATTCAAATTGTTGATATTACTCCAATATTCTTTATAATATTCCAGGATGTCGTCCTTTGTTTGTTTTTCCAAAAAATACCTGTTATCATATTGCACGCCTTTGGTTATGATATCTATGTCGACAGAAATACTCCCGTCAGCAAACAACTCATAGTCAGCAAGGGTTTTTTGATAATTCTGTTCATTCAGATAGGCAACAGTCTTCACAATTTCTCCTCCATCAGGAGTGACCACCAAAGCCTGACGGTCATCCGTAAAATCGCCAACAAATCCGAATGGGTGGGTCTGTGATGTACAATCAACCCAATAATACGTATCTTGGTATGGAATTGCTAAAATCACATGATTCCCCTGCCTTAAATCGGCGAAATCTTGATCAAAATCTTCTTTCTGAGAACCAGCTTGAATAACGGTGTAATAAGCATCTACATCAACAGCTTCCAGTAAGGCCTTAGTATAATTTGAGAGACCTTTGCAGTCTCCATATTTTACACGATCTACGTCAACTGCCGCAATTGGCTGAAGACCACCGACACCTATTTGCACACTTATATATCGCGTATTATCCTGTACATACTTGTAAATGATTTTTGCCTTTTCCAGGTCATCCATAGATTCCTCAATCAACTCCTTTGCCTTATTTTTGGTAGCTTCAGGAAGCTCCGTTCTTCCTTTCAGTAATTTGTCATCAATCCATTTACCCAATTGTTTCCAATCATTAACCGTAGCATCATGCCCTTTGTAATGAAAATTTGGGATACGAACGGACAGGTGAGGTAATATATCATTATCGTTTGGACTTAAACTTTCTTCTTCAATAGCTGGGATATTACTGGTAGTATAAGTTATTTGACCAATATCTTCGCTCTTTTCTACACCGATTCCGGCCAAATTGAATTCCTTAATCACGGGTTTTAAGCTTTCAGACGTATAAGAAATTTTGTAACTGCTTTTTTCCAAGCTAATGGAATAATCGGATAAAAAATATCGGGGAGGAAAAACCCCAGTATCAGAAGTTTCCACCTCATATATAAATTCAATGGTGTAAGGATATTGAATCGGAGTATAGCTGTGCAGTAATATTCTGTCATCCCTATATAAAGAAAACCCATCGGCGGCACTGAAGTCTTTAAAGTCTTTTCTTCTAAAATGTTCTATCTTTTTTCCTAATTTATCATAAACAATCGCCTCTATACCCTTGATTTTAGTTTCTTTATCATAACCTACCGCAGTTCTTGCACCTTGCTGGCCAGATTTATTAAGAACAGTTACCACCTGCCTAACAGTATAGTTCATGGCTTTGTGCGACTTCAGGTGAACATCCATCTCATCAAGGCGTACTATAGCATTCGCATTCTCGGTAAGGGTCTTATCGAGAACAAGTGCCTGGTACTTGGGTTCTTGAGCAAATAGAGAAAAGGTAAATAATAGTGTACTTAGAAAAAAGAGGAAACGCATTGGTTGGTTTTGACTAAAAAGTAATTATACAAATCACGTATTTTTCTGACAATATTGGTGTATAAAATCGATGAAATAAGTTTATTCCCTGTTTTTGGTATCCATCATAATCGTAACGGGACCATCGTTTAAAAGACTAACCTTCATATCGGCACCAAAAATTCCGGTTCCTACTTTTTTACCCAATTCCTTTTCCAATTGAAGGATAAACTGTTCGTATAATGGTACGGCAACTTCAGGTCGTGCGGCCCTAATATATGATGGGCGATTGCCTTTCTTGGTTGAGGCTTGAAGTGTAAATTGGCTTACTACGATTGCATCACCACCACTAGCTAACAGCGAAAGGTTCATTATTCCCTTATCGTCATTAAAAATTCTCAGGTTGGTAATTTTTCTAGCAATCCATTCAATATCATCCGAACTATCGTCATTTTCGATTCCTAGAAGAATCAAAAGCCCATTTTTTATTTCGGATACCAATTTCCCATCAACAGTTACACTTGCCTTTGTAACCCTTTGTATTACAGTTCTCATAAGCCTCCTCCAGGACCCTCCTCCATAAGGGGAGAGGGTTTAATCTTTATTCTTACCATAATCGTCAATTCTATAGGGGTTTTCGTCTCCTGCCACCATCTGTACATAACTACGATACCTACTCCAAGACACTTCATCATCTTCTAGCGCCTCTTTCACTGCACATTGCGGTTCATCTATATGAAGGCAGTTATTAAATTTACAATTGCCTTTTAATTTGAAAAATTCGGGGAAATAATCCCCTATTTCATCGGCCTCCATATCAACAATCCCGAATCCTTTTATGCCTGGGGTATCAATTATTCGAGACCCGAAATCCAAGTCATACATTTCGGCAAATGTTGTGGTATGTTGTCCTTGTAAATGTTGGTCAGATATTTCGGCAGTCTTCAAGTTCAAATCCGGTGCTATCGTATTCACCAATGTAGACTTTCCGGTTCCCGAGTGTCCAGCAAACATGCACGTTTTATCTTTCATGAGTGCCTTTACTTCCTCCACATTTTTTCCGGTTTTGGCTGAGATTCCAATACAGGTATACCCAATTTTACGGTAGAGCGACGCCAAAAATTTTATCTCGACCAATTCATCATCGCTATAGGTATCTATTTTATTAAACAACAATACCGCAGGTACGTCATACGCCTGGGCCGTTGCCAAAAACCTATCAATGAAAATGGTATAAGTAGGCGGATTATTCAATGTCACCAGAAGAAAAACAACATCTAAATTAACCGCTATAATATGGGTCTGTTTGGACAGATTAACCGATTTTCGGATAATATAGTTCTGTCTTTCTTCGATTCCGGAAATGGTTCCCACCGTATCATCATCTAAGTGTTCCAATTCAAACGTTACCACATCGCCAACAGCTACCGGATTGGTACTTTTAATGCCCTGAATGCGAAACTTACCTTTGATCCGGCATTCGTAAAAGTCGTTTTGTTCGGTTTTTACCGTATACCAACTTCCAGTAGATTTATAAACTGTTCCTTTCATACTTGCCGAATTGTCGGCCATTTAATTCCATTGCAAAATAACAACATTTCTTTTTGGGTGTACACTGTTTAATTAGTATTCAAAAGAAACGGGATAAACATGTTATGGTTATCCCGTTTAAACTTTAATCAAAATAATACTATGCCTTAAGAATCTTCTCTTGATGATTGATCGATTCTTGGTGAATTGCCTTGAACATTCGCAGTACAAATTCCTCACTCAACCCTTTGGTTTCGCCTTCCAATATCATTTTCCCTAAAATCTCGTTCCATCTGTTTGTTTGCAAAACAGCAACGTTACGCTGTTTTTTAATAGCTCCTATTCCATCGGAAATCTTCATTCGTTTTCCCAAGGTTTCGATCAACTGGTTATCAATAACATCGATTTGGGCCCGAAGGTTACTCAATTTGTTATTATACTCGGTTTCTGAATCGGTCTCCTTACGAATCTTCAAGTCTCTCATAATTTGCTTTAATCGGTCTGGTGTAACCTGTTGTGCTGCATCACTCCAGGCATTATCCGGATCGTGATGGGTTTCAATCATTAGTCCGTCAAAATTAAGATCCAAAGCGGTTTGTGAAACATCGAATATCATATCACGCTTACCTGTAATATGGGAAGGGTCATTTATCAAGGGTAAGTCCGGAAATCTATTTTGAAATTCAATGGCCAGCTGCCATTCTGGAATATTTCTATATTTTGATTTTTCGTAAGTTGAAAAACCCCTATGAATCGCGCCCAATTTTTTAATTCCTGCGCTGTGCAAACGCTCGATACCCCCAAGCCATAATGCCAAATCGGGGTTTACCGGATTTTTTACCAATACAACCTTATCTGTACCTACCATGGCATCTGCCAGCTCTTGCATGATAAATGGACTCACCGTAGATCTTGCCCCTACCCAAAGAAGATCAATATCATGCTCCAAGGCCAATTCTACATGAGCCCGATTAGCAACCTCCGTTGCCGTTTTGAGCCCCGTTTCTTCCTTGACCTTTTGAAGCCATTTAAGGCCCAATGCCCCTACTCCTTCAAAATTTCCTGGACGCGTACGTGGTTTCCAAATGCCCGCGCGGTAGTAGTTTACGTCAGAATCCTTTAGGCTATGGGCAATACCCAAAACCTGTTCTTCTGTTTCAGCACTACATGGCCCTGCTATTACTAGTGGATGATCCAATCCCAAATCATCCAACCATGTTCTCATTTCTTTTGTATTCGTCATTTTAATTGATTTATTTCTAACTTTTAACTTTTGTTTCTATTCAACTTTCCTTCGTTGTAGTCCTTCGACTGCCAGCCCGAAACATTTATTCTGGCGAGCGCTCAGGATGACACTTATCTTTTAATTGATTTTCTATTCTTTATTTAATGGTATTCCGTTTAATATTTCCTTGATCTTATTCGTATCGTTCATTTCATTGTAAATGCCTTCATAATTTCCATTTAGCAACAGCTCCTTAAAGGCTTGGAGGTTTCCGATATACTCCTCCAAGGTTTCGACTACATTCTCCTTATTCTGTTCAAAAATGGGTGTCCACATGGCTGGGGAACTCTTAGCGAGCCGAACGGTACTTTCAAAACCACTCCCCGCCATGTCAAAAATATCACGTTCGTTTTTTTCTTTTTCAATAACGGTCTTTCCCAACATAAAAGAACTGATGTGTGACAAATGCGACACATAGGCAATGTGCTTGTCATGCGCCTCTGGGTTCATGTAGCGAATGCGCATTCCTATTTTTTGAAATAACCCTAAGGCCTTTTCCTGTAATTTAAAGGCCGTCTTTTCAACCTCACAAATGATGTTGGTCTTGCCTTCATACAAATGCTCGATCGCTGCCGAAGGCCCTGAAAATTCTGTACCTGCGATTGGGTGGCAGGCCAAATAGTTTCTTCTTTTTGGATGACCTTCTACTGACTTACAAATATGGCTCTTTGTTGAACCTCCATCAAATACCACACAATTGTCATGCACCGCATCCAATATTTTCGGAAGTTCGGTTAACATAACGTCTACAGGAACGGTCACAATAACCATATCGGCAAGTTGTAGTTCCCCATAACTTGATTTGCCATCGATGATATTCGACGCCAAGGCTTCCTCCAAGTGCGTGGGATTGCTATCTATTCCATAAATTTTGGCACTAGGATGTAGCCGTTTAATGTCCTTTGCAAAGGAACCTCCGATTAATCCGATACCGATTATAAATATGTTCATTCTAACGCTACGCTTTTGTTGTTCGTTGTTCGTTGTTCGTTGTTCGTTGTTCGCTAAATTACTTAGTCATTGTTTTATTGTCGAATTCAATCCAGAATTCATTTATTTTTTCTTCAAAATTTCCTCTTCCCATATTCAATACTAGTAATTCAGATTTTCTATCATCATAATCCATCATTAAATCTTTCGAAATTGCAATTTCATAAACAATTTTCCTCCCATTCTGCCACTGTAAATCATTCAGAAATGTAATAACCAAGCGAGAATATTCCGAACTTATTTTTTGATTTTCAATTACCCACCTTTCCTCCGCCCACCATTCAATTCCGATACCTTCATCCGCTATCTCGACAATCCAATAACCTCTCTTTTTAAAGCCTTCTACTAATTTTCTTTTATATGTTTTCATCCCATTATAAAACCATAAACAGTCAACCATCTACTAATCAAAATCTGTTGAGAGCCTCTTGTATTTTCTCCTGAGTTACGCAAAGCGAAAAACGAATATACCCCTCTCCATTACTTCCGAAAATTGTTCCTGGTGTGATGAAAATATTTTTGTTGTACAGTACCTCGTCAATAAACGTTTCAGCCGGTTCGCTTCCGTTTGGCAACTTCGCCCAAACAAACATTCCAACAGCATTCTCATCATAAGAGCAATTCAATTTATCCGCCAATTGAAACATCAAATTTCTTCTTTCGGTATATACCTCATCTAATTTTTCAAACCATTCCTTACCGCTTTTGAGTGCAGCGATTGCCCCTTTTTGAATTCCGTAGAACATTCCAGAATCCATATTACTCTTCACCTTTAAGATAGCCTGAATGTGTTCAGCACTGCCTAAAACCATACCAACGCGCCATCCTGCCATATTAAATGTTTTACTTAAGGAGTTCAACTCTAAGGCCACTTCCTTGGCTCCTTCAATATTCAGTATACTGGTAGGACTCTTACTCAATACAAAACTATACGGATTATCATTTACCAGTAAAATATCATTCGTTTTGGCAAAATCGACCAATGCTTCAAATTTTGATTTGGTAGCTGTTGCCCCAGTAGGCATATGGGGATAGCTTACCCACATCAATTTGACTTTGGATACATCCTGATTGTTCAGAAACTCTAAATCAGGAAACCATCCATCCGCTTCATTTAAATCATAATTGCGACCTATCCCGCCTACTAATTTGGTTACCGCATTATAAGTGGGATAGCCCGGATTGGGAATAAGCACTTCATCGCCCGGATTCAAAAAGGCCATACTAATATGCATAATACCCTCTTTAGACCCCATAAGGGGTAAAACCTCCTCAAGTGGATTTACCTCAACTGAAAATTTCGATTTATAGAAATCTGCAATGGCCTCCCGAAGGGCCGGCAAGCCTTGGTAACTTTGATATTGATGCGCGCCCACATCGGTTACCGCATTCTGGATACTCTCAATAATTTCTTTTGATGGGCTAAGATCAGGGCTTCCAATACCCATATTAATGATAGGTCTACCTTCGGCCATCAGCCCGCGGACCTCTCGCAATTTTTTAGAGAAGTAATATTCTTCTACGGTATGTAAACGATCCGCCGTGCGTATCATATCCTTGTATTTTTATATGCCCCAAGTACTTTAAAGTCTTCAGACATGATGTTCAAAAGGGATTTTGCTTTCTCAAAATTTTTATAATCGTCAAAAGTAACATCTACAAAGAAGGCATATTTCCAAGGGGTTTCAATAATCGGAAGGCTTTGAATTTTCGTCAGATTCAAAGTACAATCACTCATTACATTAAGCATAGCTGCCAAACTACCGCGCTTGTGGTCAGTTATAAACCGAACCGAAGCTTTATTAATTTCCTCCTCTGGAAAGTCTTTACCGGTCTGCTCCTTAGGCAGGTTCTTAGTCCTTACAATAATAAAGCGGGTAGCGTTATTTTTAATAGTCTGTATGTTGGCTGCTACGATGTCCAAATCGTATAAACTAGCGGCAACCTTCGGGGCCACCGCCGCAACGTTTTTCAATTTACTTTCCTGTATGCGCCGCGCGGTCTCAGCCGTATCAACATCTTCAACCAACTTAATATGGGGGTACTTCTTGAAAAACTCCTTGCATTGCAATAAGGCCATCGGGTGCGATCGGACCTCTTTTACATCGTTCAGTTTCTGACCTTTCAAAACCATTAGATTGTGATGTATGTTCAAGTAATGTTCCCCGGTAATTTGAAGTCCGTTATGATAAATCAAATTATAATTCGGGATAATAGAACCGGCTATGGAATTTTCTATGGCCATAATGCCCTCATCGGCATTACCCTTTAAAAGCTGATCTACCAAAGCATCAAAAGACAAACACTCTACAAGTTCGATATCTTCACCTTGGTATTCTTTTGCAACCTGATGATGATTCGACCCCATGATGCCCTGTATGGCTATTTTTAAAGACATATTTAGTTTATTTTGCTCCAAATTCCCGAAACCCGTTCGGGATGTTTTTAGGATTTGGGTAAATTCTAAAAACCAAAAAGTCCCGCTTTTGCGGGACTTCCATATTATATTTTTCATTTCAATATACTACAACAGTCCCGTACTTCCCTTAAAAAAGAAGTAAAAATAGAAACGGTTCCAGAAATATTGCTTTGTCATTCTTGTACTAATGAACGGCTAATGTAAGCATTATATTTAAAAATCGATTTTTTTGTCAGTTGTTTTTTATTGATTGGTCGATTACCTAGTTTTCCTAAACTATGTAATAATCAGTTTCAAAAAGCCTCTATAAGCCCCAGAATGAAAAAATTGTGATCCCGATTAATTTTTAAACTCTATTTAATAGGATTATTGGAATAGAACATATCTAGGTGGAACAAGTTCGTTCAGTCTCATGTAAACAAGCATTTGCCCCCTGTGGTGTGTTATATGATCGGCCAGTAACAAGAAAATTTGTCGTTTCGTTCTATTCAATCCGAAATAATCTAATTCGTCTTCCAAATGCGCTGTTTCAAATTGTTCAATTAACTTGATGCTTTCATCAAATGTTTTATTAATTCTTGCTATCATCTCTTTTTTAGATTTATTGTCAACTCGAAAAGTGGTATCCGTATTCCAATCCCTAGATTCTCGTCCTCCCAATAATGACTGGCTGTGCCAATCTAGTGCGTAGCCTATATGCATTAAATTTTCGGCAAAGGTCAGTGATTCTGGTGATGCCCTAAAGTCATATTTGTCTTCTGGCATCGTTTCTGCCACAAGAATTAAATACTTACGGGAATTTTCTAATCTTTCTAAATAGTCTTTAATAAAATTATTCTGTTGAGCGAACAGTGGCGCTATAATCGAACTAAATATCAATGTTGTCAGAATAAGGGTGTGTTTCATGATTTTATAATTTCGTTTGCATTGTTTTTACTAATATATTTTTATTCTCCTTATGGTCTCTTGGCTGTTAACCTTTTTAATAGACATCTCTAAAGGTCAAAAATCAAATAGATGAACTACTCAAAAAATATACAGCGCGATAGGCAGAACAGGAGAAGGGAAAGGATATTTTTCATAGTTATGGGTTTAAAAACAAAAATAACTTTATGAAAAATGGAAAATGGAAAAACAAGGGTCTGATTTAAGTACTAGTCCCCCTATGAATTTTGCGTTTTTCTGAATAATTCCTGTCGATTTGAAACTTGTAACTTATTATATATGTTGGTGATATGGGTTTTTACAGTGCTTAAACTGATAAAAAGTTCATTTGCAATTTCTTTGTTGCTCTTGCCTTGTAAAATGAGTTTCTTAATGTTCTTTTCCCGCTTACTCAAATCAGAAACTACTGGCGATTTTCCATTATTTTGTAACCACAAAATAAAGACAACAAGACCTAAAATGGCCAGTACAAGGAGTATATTGATAATCCTGCTGGCCGCATATTTATTTTCAGCTGCCTCAGTGGTTAAAAAAGCCAATTTATTTTCTAAAAATAGATACTCGGAAGGTTCAATATCACTTTCTTTTAACTCTGTCAATAAGGTCGTATAATAGCTCGGGTTTTTGGCAATATCCTTATCTAGCAAGTTTCTATTATCTAGCTGTTTAATACCAATCAATTTAACCACCAAAATTTGAAGGGAGTCCTTCGCATAGGTTTTTAAATCGCCTACATAAGCATCTGAAAGACTGCCTTCATTCTTATAATGTGTTTTCTGCAACTGCTGTTCAAACTTCCTTAATTGCTGCCATTCCTTGTCGGCCAAGTTGGTGTTGGTATACTCAGAAAAAGGCCGTTCACTCTTTTTAAAATAAATGCTATCCTTATTAGAAAGTAAAAACAAATGATCAAGCTGAATCGTATCATTCACTGTTTTATCAAAACGATTAAATCGCAGGCGATACATAGCATCTTTATTTGAAATCAAATTGCTATCAAACTTGAAAAAACCGTTTTTCTTAATTTTTGTTAGTGCAATTTCTTTTGTTTCGATATTTCCTAGGACATTTTCAATTTTGACCTTGGTGAGCTGTACTTCCTTTGATGATTCGTTCTCATTTGCGAGTTCGATATACCCCGATATGGCCGTTTGCCCCGAAAGGACACTTGCTAACAACAAAAAAAGGGCAACTATACTGGATTTAAACACAGCTATTTTTTTGAGATTCAACAGAACTAAGTTAATCGATTCTTTTAACAGAATCAATAGTACATGCTAGAAGGCCATATGCTTTTGACTTTAAGTCTTCTTTATTTTATTTCGCTTATAGCATTATAGCATTCTTTGGATCGGAAACCTTGTTGAGCAAAGCATCAACTACCTCGTCTAACTCGTTCTGGATACCGGGGTTGGTACAATTCGTCAATATAGAAAATACCATTTGTTCATTGGGATACACAAAAAAGTTAGAATAGCCCCCAACACCATTACCTACATGACCATAAAAAGGTCTACCTTTTTTATCCTCACTTACCTGCCAACCAAGTCCGTAATAGGTTGGTTTTCTTTTTATTGTTTCAGAAGTCAGAAACTGGAACAGGATTTCTTTTTTCAAAACCTTTTCATCTAAAAATGCTTGTCCGAAATTGGCAATATCCTGACTGGTAGAAAGATAACCGCCACCCGCCAACTTAAAAAAGTTATTCACGGGGATTGCTTTTCGAAAACCTAGTCGGTTTTTGGAATAGAATGTTGTCAGGCTGAGCGCAGTCGAAGCCCATTGCGTACTACTAGCCCCTCCCCCTATGAATCGGGAGCGCTCGGGATGACATTCCGGCACAAAGGTATTTGACATTCCCAACGGGTCTAAAACTTTATTTTGCACATATTCCTCAAAAGGAATTCCGCTCGCCTCTTGCATCGCCAGGGAAATAAGCACCCAATCATAGCTATTGTAGAGGTAATCGGTACCCGGTTCGAAAAGTAGGTCGTCGTCTTTAAAAACCGCAATACCCTCCTTAATAGTATAGGGTTTATTGAGCCCGTATTCTGTGCCTTTATACCCTCTAATTCCAGCAGTATGACTTGCCAATTGCCGAATAGTAAAGTCGTATTTCTTTTGAGGATAGTAGGGTACATAGTTATAGAACGATGCATCTAAATTGATGACACCTTCCGACACCATATAGGCCAAAGCCGTTGCGGCGATTGGTTTGGAAACACTGGCAATCCTAAAAACCGTCTTTGCAGGGTCTATTGGGGTTTTATCCTCCATATTAGCATAACCATATCCTTTCTGTAAAACAATCTTACCTGCTCTCAAAACCGTAATACCAATTCCTGGAACTTTTTCTTCGTTCACTAAGTCTTGTAAAATTGCATCTGCTTTTACTTCACCTCGCAACTGCCGGTCTTCACCAAGAATTCTTTTGGTGGCAAAAAGATTTTTTAGGTATTTGGTTATTGGATGCAAATTGGTTGATGGTTACTTTTAATCTATAAAAATAAGTTTTCCCTTATATAACTCCTCTACCTCAACAACCGATGGTCGTGTGCTGCTAATTACATCACCAGTGCCCCTAATAACACCCTCAATGGATGCCTGTGGATTAACGAACATATCATTAGATCCCCTATGATTAAGGTTGATCGTTTCTGCCATCAAATTCTCGGCCTCAATTCTAGAATCTCCTGCGGCGATATTCAAATCCAGTGCAGCGGTATTTCCTTTCAATTTAAAATAGGTGATTCCGTTTACAATTACTTTTAAGCTTTGGGTATTCAATTCAAGATCGAACATACCATCGGTTGTTTCTGATTCTGGATTCAAAAAACTTTCAGAAAATAAGGTAAGATCCGGATATGCCAAAACGCCATCACTTTCGATGGTCAAACCTGTGCTACTCCTAATTTCGGTAATATTCGGTGAGGTTACAAAGATTTTTGTTAATCCGTATTCACGAACGAAATTGCAGTCATTCGTATTTCTCAGGAGCAAACGTCCATCCGCTACGGTCACCTCTACTTCTTCACGCAGGTTTTCCCCAGTTTCAACTTCAACCCTCTGCACAGCACCATGACCAAGGATCAAGCTTACATTTTCAAACACGGTAATTTTTGAAAAGTCTGAAAGGGTAATTTCTTGACGCGTAATTTCCCCAGCAGCCTGGAAGCAATCGGGAGCAGACCCGGAATCACAGGAAGAAAGGAAAATAAGCATTAGAATAACAACCGTTCGGCAAAAAACATTTCGTGTTTTTCCGAAAAACCTCAAACTCCTATCCCGATAACTATCGGGGCCAAATTCCAAATTTACCATTGTTAAAACTTACACATTAACCCTTAACTTTTACAATCGTATTCCCACGCCAAACTCAACGGCCTCAGCGGCAGCCCCATGGGATTTAAGACTTAAAGAGCCAAATATTTTATCTCCAAAATATCTTTTTAAACCTACACGATTATATATCCTACCTTCAAAATCAAAGGGATAATAAACGTAGTATCCTAATTGGGTCGTTACAGATAATTTATTGATAAACAGTTCATGCCCAACAAAAATCCCTACTCTTTTAAAATCTGTATCAGCAGCAACATTGTTCTCCGGAAATGAAACGGATTGAAAACGAATCAGTTCCTTTAAAAAATTACTAAAGAATGCGTCGGTCCCCAATTGAAGGGCACTTCGGCGACCAAGGCGTTTGTCGGCATAACCCGAAAAAATATAGAACGGAAACTGTCCAGCACCAATATTATCGCTTTCATTTATACCTGTTCTGAAAACAAAGTTATAGCGAAATGGTTCAATAATTTTTTCTTTAGCCCTTTTAATGTATTCAGGTTCATCTTCCTGCAAAGTATAAACCAATCCGGCATTAAAAGCCAAGGTATTGGTAGAGGTATTTGGCGCCCTTACATTGGCATTGGAATAATGTATTAGAGAAATCCCCGCCTTAAAACCTAATCCTTTAAAAATATTTTCTTTGTGATAGTTCAACATCAAGAAAGTAGAGCTCAAAAATTTAGATCCGTAGGCATTATTTCGAAAGTTATCGTTCCTATCATACGGATTGGTTGCGTAAGAAACTCCTTGACCAAAACGCAGCTGTACATTTCTTTTTAAAAAATAAAAATTAAAATGAGCGTATAACCCATAATTATCCCCTAGTGTATGATTGTTAGAATTGTGATAGATAAACGAAGCTCCAAGATCGGGGTAGTTGTACAGCTGCTGCCAGGCTTTCTCGCCAAAAGTTTTTCGATTGTACCCCAGCACAAAACCGTTAGGGTGCTCGGCAATCAAATGTGAAATATCTGGATTATGCAAGATGATGGACCCATAAAAGGTGTTTGCATCAAACGAATAGCGGTGCTTTATCTTCTCTTCTTGTGAAGAGCACAAACCAACTACAAACAAAAAAAGGAGAAATACCCTTAGGTTCATGGGGAGCAAAGGTAAGAATCAGGTTGGAAATACGAGGTATGAAGTACGAAATACAAGACATCAGGTTCGAGGTTCGAAATACTAGGTTCAAAATCGAAGGAGATGGACAATTTATGGGAAACGAGTTGCCAATTATGTACAAGTTTAAAAGTACTTTTTAGAAAACGGCTTTGGCTATCGCCTTTATATTATCAGATTTGCCCATAGAGTAATAATGTAGTACCGGGGCACCAGCTGCCTTTAATTCCTTTGACTGTTGAATTGCCCACTCCACACCCACCTGTCTTACAGCCTTGTTATTTTCACATTTATCAACGGCATCGATCAAATCTTGTGGAAGATCTATTCTAAAAACCTGAGGGAGCAAATGCAAATGCTTTTTTATGGCAATTGGTTTTATTCCAGGAATAATCGGAACATTGATTCCCATATCCTTAGCAGCTTCAACAAACTCAAAATACTTTTTGTTGTCAAAAAACATTTGGGTTACTACATAATCAGCCCCGGCCTCTACCTTTTCTTTTAAACGCTTTAAATCGGATTGTAACGAAGGGGCTTCCAAATGTTTCTCCGGATATCCGGCCACCCCAATACAAAAATCAGCACAATTATCGGTTTCCATGGTATCATGTAGGTAGTTCCCGCAATTTAAGGCCTGTACCTGTTCAACAAGGCCAATGGCAAACTTGTGCCCTCCTTTGGCGGGTTGAAAGTATTTTTCCTCTCGCATGGCGTCACCCCGCAGGGCCATGATATTATCTATCCCCAGATAATGACAATCTACCAAAAGGTATTCTGTTTCTTCTTTGGTGAATCCTCCGCAAAGTACATGGGGCACCGTATCAACATTATATTTATGCTTGATAGAAGCGCAAATCCCAAGCGTTCCAGGGCGCATACGCGTCAATTTTTTATCAAGTAAACCATCTCGATCAATGTATACATACTCTTCACGTGACGTGGTCACATCAATAAAAGGTGGTATAAATTCCATCAAAGGATCAATATTGGCATAGAGCTCTTCTATGCTCCGTCCCTTTACCGGAGGAATAATTTCAAAAGAAAATAGTGTTTTTCCCTTTGCTTCTTTTATATGGTCAGTTACTTTCATCCTTTTTTTTGTTGTCAATTGTTGGTTACCTGTGGTTAGTTTCCCATGTTTTAATCATCCGCAATATTAGGCGCTAACCATTTGCTCGCCTCACCGATCGTAATTCCCTTTCGTTTGGCAAAATCCTTTACTTGATCTTCCTTTATTTTTCCCAGGCCAAAATATCGTGCTTCGGGGTTACCAAAATAATACCCACTTACCGATGCTGCGGGCCACATTGCCAAGCTCTCGGTAAGCGTAACACCAATTTTTTCTTTTACTCCCAGAATTTCCCAGATTGTTAGCTTCTCTAGATGATCTGGGCAAGCTGGATAACCAGGAGCTGGCCGAATGCCTTTATACGATTCGTTGATCAAGTCTTCGTTACTAAAATCCTCATCCTTGGCATAACCCCAATGTTTGGTTCGTACCTCTTTATGTAAATATTCGGCGAAAGCTTCCGCCAAGCGGTCTGCAAGGGCCTTTATTAAGATGGCACTATAATCATCTAGATCTTTTTCATACGCTGCAGCGAGTTCAGCGGTTCCGAATCCCGTAGAGACACAAAAGCATCCCATATAGTCTTGTTTTCCTGACGTTTTAGGGGCAACAAAATCGGAAAGTGCATAATCGGGTACGCCTTCTCTTCGCTGTAATTGTTGACGAAGGGTTCTAAAGGTGTATGTGCCTTTTTCTGGTTCATCGCTCGTTTGCCCTTCAACTGCACTCGGGCTGGCATTCTTTCCTGTGACAACCTCAATGTCATCGTCCTCAGCTGTATTGGCAGGAAAAAGGCCGAAAATTGCCCTCGCTTTCAACTGTTTTTCGGTGATGACCTTTTTGAGCATATTTTGGGCATCGGCAAACAATTCGCAGGCTTGGGTTCCCACAACGTCATCAGTTAAGATGTCGGGGTATTTTCCGTGCAATTCCCAACTTCTGAAAAATGGGGTCCAATCAATAAAATCAACCAATTTTTCTAGATCAAAATCTTCTATTATCTGAATTCCTAGTTGGTTTGGTTTAACGATTTCATTGGTATCCCAATCTATTTGAAACTTGTTCTTTCTCGCTGCTTCAATTGATTTGTATTCTTTTTGAGTGGAGCGTTTTAAAAATTTATCCCTGAATACATCGTAATCTTCCTTTATTGATTTTTTATAATCTTCCGAGGTGTCTTTTTGCAATAAATCTCCCACAACCGTTACCGCTCGGGAAGCGTCATTTACGTGAACTACGGCCTTGCTGTACTGCGGATCTATCTTTACCGCAGTGTGTGCCTTGCTGGTAGTAGCTCCTCCAATTAATAAGGGAACCGAAAAATTCTTGCGTTCCATCTCCTTTGCAAGATGAACCATTTCATCCAAAGATGGAGTAATCAAACCGCTCAAACCAATTACATCTACATCATGTGCAATGGCCTCGGCTATAATTTTTTCCGGCGGTACCATTACGCCCAGGTCAACTATTTCATAATTGTTACACGCCAGTACGACACTTACAATATTCTTTCCAATATCATGTACATCCCCTTTTACTGTGGCCATTAATATTTTACCTATCCCCTGAGAATCACTCTCCTGTGGATTTTTCAACTTTTCCTCCTCGATATAAGGAAGCAAATAGGCTACAGCCTTTTTCATTACCCTAGCGGATTTTACTACTTGTGGTAAGAACATTTTTCCGCTTCCGAATAGATCGCCCACGACGTTCATTCCCGTCATTAGGTGGCCTTCTATTACTTGAATTGGCTTGTCCGAAGCTTTACGGGCTTCCTCGACATCTTCTACGATAAACTGGTCAATACCCTTTACCAAGGCCCTTGTAACTCTATCTTGTAAGGATTCTTCACGCCAAGAAAGATCCACTTTACTTTCTTTTGTTTTGCCTACCACTGATTCCGCAAAATCCAATAGGCGTTCTGTGGCATCATCCCTTCTGTTCAACATTACGTCCTCTACATGTTCCAATAGATCTTTTGGAATATCATCATACACTTCCAGCATGGTCGGATTAACAATACCCATATTCATACCGGCCTTTATCGCATGATAAAGGAATACAGAGTGCATGGCCTCCCGTACGGGATTATTCCCACGAAACGAAAAGGAAACATTACTCACCCCACCACTGACGCTACAATGTGGAAGATTTTCGCGTACCCATTTGGTAGCGCGAATAAAATCCAAGGCATTGAGCTTATGTTCATCCATTCCCGTTGCTACAGGAAAAATATTTAAATCGAAAATGATATCCTCTGGAGGAAAACCAACTTGATTTACCAAAATATCATACGAGCGTTTTGAAATTTCAAGGCGTCTTTCATAATTATCGGCCTGACCAACTTCATCAAAAGCCATTACAATGACCGCGGCGCCATAACGTTTTATTAACTTGGCATGATGAATAAATTCTTCCTCGCCTTCCTTAAGACTGATAGAATTTACCACACATTTACCTTGCACCACCTGTAAACCGGCCTCTATAATTTCCCATTTTGAGCTGTCGATCATAATGGGGACCCGTGCAATATCAGGTTCGGCAATAACAAGGTTCAAGAATTTGACCATGGCTTCCTTGCCATCGATGAGACCATCGTCCATATTAATATCGATAATCTGAGCTCCACCTTCTACTTGATCACGGGCAACGGATAGGGCTTCTTCAAACTTCTCCTCCTTGATAAGCCTGAGAAACTTCTTGGAACCGGCTACATTGGTTCGCTCGCCAACATTGATGAAATTACTCTCCGGAGTAACTATCAATGGTTCTAGACCGGAGAGTTTTAGGAGTCGTCGGCCGTTATTCGTTGTTCGTTGTTCGTTGAATTTGCTCATAACTTCTTATGGTAATTAATGAATCCGTTCAACAATTTCTTAACTCTTTCGATTTCCGTGATAATGTTATCAATACCCGATGTTATATAGCCCAAATCTCCAGCTAAAATCAGTTGTGTTTCCAATTCGTAAAGTGAGCCCCTTGCTATATGTAGAAAATGTATGGTTTCCTTGGCGGATTGTCTTCCACAACCTTCTGCAATATTCGATGGAACGGAAACCACACATCTTCTTATTTGAGAAGTAAGGGAAAACTGCTCAGCCATGGGAAAGGATTTTGTTATAACATAAACTGTTTTTACCAATTCCCTTGCCTGCACCCATATATCTAATTCTTTATAATCCAATTTAAACTATTTAGTAATTAACGATGAACTATTAACCGGCAACGAACAACGATCTTGGGCCATAATCTTTAACAAGCTGAGCTATCGCACTTATGTGCTCAGGAGTTGTACCGCAACAACCGCCCACAATATTCACCAATTTTTTCTCAACATACTCCTTGATTTGTTCAGCCATCTGTTCCGGTGATTCATCATATTCTCCAAAAGCGTTTGGCAAGCCCGCGTTAGGATGCGCCGATACTGCGTGTTCAGTTCTATTTGAAATCACTTCTAAATGGGGCACCAACTGACTTGCTCCCAAAGCACAATTAAACCCGACAGATAGAATCGGAATATGTGAAATGGATATTAAGAAAGCTTCTGCGGTTTGCCCGGATAAGGTTCTGCCAGAGGCATCGGTAATGGTTCCACTAACCATAATAGGAACATCTATGCCCCGTTCTTCTTTAACTTCCTCTATGGCAAATAAAGCAGCTTTTGCGTTCAAGGTATCGAATATGGTTTCTACCAATAGCAAGTCTGCCCCGCCATCCAGCAAAGCCTCTGCCTGTTGCTTGTAAGCGATCCGTAGTTCATCAAACGAAACTGCCCGAAATCCTGGGTCATTAACGTCAGGGGACATGCTGGCTGTCTTATTCGTAGGTCCCATACTCCCAGCTACAAAACGTGGTTTATGTGGCTCTTTTGCTGTAAACTCCTCAGCAACCTTTTTGGCGATCTTGGCGGATTCGTAATTGAGTTCGTACACCAAATCCTCCATATGGTAATCGGCCATAGCGATGGTGGTGCCTGAAAAGGTATTGGTCTCAACGATATCGGCACCGGCAGCAAAGTACTTTGCATGTACTTCGGCGATTGCTTTTGGCTGGGTCAACGATAATAAATCATTATTCCCTTGTAAGGGATGTTCCCAGTCTTTAAACCGTGCGCCCCTAAAATCTTCTTCTTGAAATTTATAACGTTGCAGCATGGTACCCATGGCGCCATCAAGCACTAAAATCCGATTTTTTAATATTTCCCTAATGTCTTTCATTCTATTTTTTAAAAAATACTGGCGTTTAAAAACGTTCATAACCTAGGTACCTCTTTAGCGTAAAAAAGGCACAATTAGTATATATCAAGTAAGGATTAGAATCAGACGGAATGTCTTTTTGGTTATCTCCCGAGATACTGCAACCCCAAAGTTGGGTCAGCACAGGTAGAATGTAGCACCTTCTTAGACACTGACAGACATCAGCGTAAAAGGGTTGCTAAGGTTTCATAGGGTCTAATCCCTCCACCTTTCTTGATAACTAGTACAGATTTTTAATGAACTGGGCACAAAGAAACGTTACCCTATAAAGAAAACCAAGTTATTCCGACAAAAATTCGTTTTTGTTCTACAACAAACCTTTGGCCTTAATTTCCAGATACTTGTTTATGGTGTCTATGGTAAGGTTGTTGGGCGAGGTTAAAATAGTTTGTATCCCATATTTATTGAGCTCCGCTGCAATTAACTTTTTATCATAGCTGAACTTTTCGGCTATGGTTTTATCAAAAATTTCCTGAAGGGTATTCGCCGTTTGCTCTTTAAGCAGTTCCAATTCGGTATTTTTAAAAAAAATAACGACCAATAAATGATTTTTATTAATTGCCCTTAAATATCCAATCTGCCTATTCACGGCATCCAAACTCGCAAAATTGGTATACAGCAGCAGTAAACTTCTCGTGGTAATTTTTCGCTTTATAAGGCCATATAAATTACCGAAGTCAGATTCGCTATAATCTGTATTTATGTTGTACAGTGATTCCTGTATTAAGTTCATCTGCGCATTCCTGCGTTCTGCGACAACAAAATTTTCTGGTTTTTTGGAAAATGAGAAAACGCCGGCTTTATCATGTCTTCGAACTACAACACTACTAATTACAAGTGCCGAATTTATAGCATAATCTAAGAGGTTAAGTCCCTCAAATGGCATTTTCATAACCCGGCCCTTGTCGATAACAGCATATATTTGTTGTGATTTTTCGTCCTGAAATTGATTCACCATCAATTGGTTTCGTTTTGCGGTTGCCTTCCAATTGATATCCCTTATATTATCTCCTTGAACATAGTCCTTAATCTGTTCAAACTCAAAGGAGCTCCCAATTCTTCGGATTTTTTTCACTCCAAACTGTAGATTGAATTGGTTGAGCGAAATTAAATCATACTTTTTAAGCTGAAGAAAACTAGGATAGGTCTTGACCTTTTTTGGCTCCTCAAAGGAAAACTTTCGCATAACAAAACCTATGCTGCTCGATGTAAATATATGTAGTTTATTAAATACATATTCCCCTCGCTCTTTTGGGGTAACATTATACGAAATGGACTCTTTCAAGTTCGCCCCCATCCCCATCTTCAAATCAAAATCCCGCTGCTGAAATTGAAAGGGTAACTCATCTACTATGGAGCAAAACATCTTTAAGGAATAGCCATTAGTAATTTCAATGGTTACTTTATTAGGGTCTCCATTGGAAAATTTTTCGGGCAGCAGGCGCTCTGCAGTAATTCCTTTTTTAGTACCAAAAAGAATTAAAACATCCACTACCACTACGATGATGAAAACAAGAAGGGCGAATTTGGAAATATTCAACAAAAAAGGAAATATAAAACTCAAAACAAAAAGCAATATGATACCTGATATCGCGTAGAAAAAACGATTATTTAAAAAGAGCTCCTTAAAAAAGCGCACCAAGGGAACCGATTTTGGATTTTCTAATGTTTTATTTTCCACCATGAAGTCGGTTATTTGGGTATTTCAACGCTCTGGAGAATATCATTTATTATTTGTGTTGAAGTAATTCCTTCCATTTCCCTTTCAGGGGTTACTATTACACGATGTTGCAATACGGGAACGGCTATCTGTTTTATATCTTCCGGAGTCACAAAATCCCTCCCATTTATTGCCGCAAATGCCTTACTTGCCTTTAAAATCGCTATAGATGCCCTAGGCGAGGCACCCAAGTACAAAAACGGATTTGAACGTGTATTCAAAATAATTTCAGCGATGTATTTTATCAGGTGTGGCTCTACAATTACCTGAGAGATCAAAGCCTGAAAGCTCGCGATCTTATCCTTGCTTAAACTACTTGTAATTTGCGCCAACTTCGTTGTTTTTAAAACATGTTCCCTAGTAATTATCTCCACTTCTTCTTCTAAGTTCGGATAGTCTATGGTAATTTTAAAAAGGAATCGATCTAATTGAGCTTCGGGCAATCTATAGGTTCCTTCTTGTTCGATAGGATTTTGCGTCGCCAAAATGATATATGGCGGATCTAATAAATACTTTTCGCCATCCATAGTCACCTGTCTTTCATCCATTACCTCAAATAATGCGGCTTGGGTTTTCGCCGGTGCCCGGTTTATTTCATCGGCCAAAACGATATTTGAAAAAACAGGACCTTTCTTAAATTCGAATTCAGACTTCTTAAGATTAAATATTGAGGTTCCCAATACATCTGAAGGCATAAGATCGGGTGTAAATTGTATTCGGCTAAAGGCTACATCAAGTGATTTTGCCAAAAGTTTGGCCGTAATGGTCTTTGCAACTCCCGGAGCGCCTTCCAATAAAACATGCCCTTCCGCCAAAAGAGCAGTGAGTAAAAGGTTCACCAATTGTTTTTGCCCGACAATTACCTTAGACAATTCTTTTTTAATCTGAGTGACACTCGCTTGCAATTCCGTGAGGTCTAAACGATTGTCAAATTCAACGCCATTGTTTTCCATATCTTAATTTTTATTCTTTTTGTAGAAATTTTCTATTTCTTTATTTAGGGTTGTCAAAGGTTCCTTGGTCATGAAATTGTGTGATTTCATTTTCAGAATCAACGTAATCAAACGTTGCACCTGTTCGACCGAATTACCTGATTTTAAAGCTAATTTCCTTACAAAATCGGCATTTAAATTTTCAGTAGGCAGCTGGTAATTGCTTCGGATAGATTCTAAAAAATAAATGATTTTCTTCTGTATTATACCATTATAGTCAGCGGCTTCATAATGCAGATTACTAACAGTGTGAACAAATTCTGTGGTAGTATTCTTTAGTGGTTCTATAATGGGAATGATCCTTTGGCGACGCTTGGCATTGAACAATATAAAAAGAGCTATAGCGCCCAATAGCAGATACCATGACCATTTTAAGGATTCTTTGGACATAATGTACCTCAATGGGCTTTGGCTCAAACTAGGATCTATCTTAACCGCTTTGTCCAATAATAAGGGAACCCTGGGCAAGTAGGAAACCACCGTGCTCAAATATCCAGTATTAGGAGCTTCCAACATTTGATAATTAGTGAAGACCTCAGGCGTGGTATGTATGTAAAAAATGCCGTCGTAATACGGAATTCCCACAAAATTGGTTCGCTGCACTCCCTTATCGGCAACCATATACCCCAACTTCTTGATGGTGGTAGCATCCTTAATATAGGCCATCCCATAAGGGATCTTTGAAGTATACACCAACGTATCCTTGGCAAATTCCAAATACAATGTGTTCTCAGTTTCCTTGATTTCGGTATTTTCAGATCCAGTCTTAAAGCCCAGGCTATCTTTTACAAAATGGGGAAAGCTGTGTGCCGAAATAAAAGCCTCGTTGCCGTAGGCCACGTATTCCAATAAAGCATCGAATGAGGTAATATCAATATCGTAATTCTTGGAAACGTTAATGTAATTTTTTGCCGAATCTATTGGTAAACCCCTTAGGTATTGATCATATTCATAAAAGGTAGTGTGTATCTTTTTTACGGACTGATTTTCAAACCAAAACGATAATTGGTCAAAAAATACCTTTGTGTCCATTGGTTTGGTTTCCAGCTCATTAAATGTTGGGGTCCAATCAACTTTATGGCTTCTATTGACCAAGACCAACACAATTATCAGCGCTATAAAACAGAGTGCTAAAATGCTTTTTCTGCTCATGCCTTAAACTGTTTTAAAAGTTCGTTGAATACATAGGATGTTTTTTTGTATTCCTCCTCATCAATATTAAATTCACCATACCAGATATAAGTGTAATAATAAGAGGCTTTACTAAAGTCCGATGCATATTTAGAGCCTTCCACCTCCGTTTGGTAATCAAAAGTGGTTTTTTGCATGTCGTAGTCTATCAGCTTAAACTGGTCCAGTTTTTTTAATAGAAAAAGATAGTAATAGCGAATTGCGGATCTATAATCCCGGTCAGTTACCGAATTGGATATCAGGGTAGTAAAATCTACTGCACTAATATTCTCGCCTATTTCAAAATCCAAGCTTTGGGCCTCCTCTTTGTTTCTTTTGAAAATCCATCGGATTTCTTTGTTCAAAACAATTTTTACAATCAGGTAGATGACCAATAAGATGACCGCAATCCAAAATAAAATTTGAATACCATTCAGGATATTTCCCGCGCTTTTACTTTCTACCTGGAACCATCCCGAAATTAAATCGATAAACCAACTCCTAAAGCGTGCCAAGGAAGAGGTGGTTTCTACATAATCATAGGCCTTGCCTGTATAGTTTTCCTTGAAGGAATTGGGCAATACCCGAACATCTTCCGGCACATCAGGCACTGCTCTTTCTTGCGCATGGGATGCCACAACACCTACTATAAACCACAATATGTACGAAAGGTAGTTTTTACTTCTCAAAGCTTGTGCTGGTTATTTTTTTATTAACCCGGTAGGGATAAATAAGGTAGTAATAGGAAATAGTCGCCAAGGTTCCCAAAATTATCAACAGTGCAAGAAAATTAGGCATTGTATCGGAATATCTGGTAACGTATCCTTCCAAAAAGCCTGCTGCTATTGTGAACGGAAAGGTACTGATGACGATTTTTACACCATCGCGCATTCCCTTTTTAAAAGAGGTTAATCTTGAAAAAGTCTTAGGAAACAGGATGCTCGCTCCCAATACAAAACCGGCGGCACCCTCTATGACAATGGCAAAAATTTCCATGGCACCGTGGATCCAGATTCCTTTGGCACTTTTCCACAATACATCTTGTTGCTCGAAAAAATATTGGAAAGCTCCCACCATTATTCCATTCTGTAACAAAACATAGGCCGTTCCGATACCTCCCGTAATACCATATACGAAACCGGTCAGCCCCACTTTTAGGTTATTGAATGTAATCCCGATAAAACTACCCCAGTTACTCCCACTCTTATAAATCGCAACGGGATCTCCATTTTCAATATTCTGCAATGTGGTGTTCACATAATCATCACCCAATATTAAACGGACAAAAGAGTCGTCGTTGGCAGCGGAAATTACCCCTATTAAAACGGCCGTTAGAAAAAACAAAAATGAATACAAGATATACCTTCTGTAACGGTATAGTAGCACCGGCACATCTATTTTAAAAAAATAAAGCAAGAGATTAGATTCTTCCCTTTTGGTCAGATAGATCTTTTGATAGACATTTACCGCTAAATTATTAAGATAAACGACCAATTTACTCTTTTTGTAGTATGTTTGGGCGTATGCTAAATCATTGATTAAATGAAGATATAAATCTGAAAATTGATCTGGGTTTTCTATTTTTTTTTGAGAAATCGCTTTTTCAAATTCTATCCATTTTTCTTTGTTTTGTCGGATAAAAGCCACTTCTCTCATACAATACAAATAACATTATATAATGGCAGAAATACAAATTACCACTACGCAGAATGTAATAATAAATTTTAAAGCTGCTGAACTAGGAGAACGTATTATTGCCTATTTTATTGACCTTCTTATTAAAATCGCCTACATATTTTTAATCTCATTTATATTTTCGATGGCTGCTAAACCACTTGGCGCATTGATCGAAAATGATTTTCCGGAAGATCCGTGGAGTATAATGGCAATACTGATTATTATTGGGTCTCCAATAATATTCTACACCATCGTTTGGGAAACACTTTTAATGGGACAAACCTTAGGAAAAAAAATAATGAAGATCAGGGTGGTAAAAATTGATGGCTATCGGGCCTCTTTTCTAGATTATTTTATTCGTTGGGTAATGCGCCTTGTCGATATCAGTCTTTTTTCTGGGATTGTTGCTCTCGTGGCTATAGGGAGTTCAAAAAAACATCAACGCCTTGGTGGCATGGCTTCGGGCACAGCGGTAATTGCCTTGAAAAACAAAATCGGTATTAATCATACTATTTTACAGGAAATCAAAGAGGATTATAAACCAACTTATTCTTCAGTTATTAAACTATCGGATAATGATGTTAGAATAATCAAGGAAAATTTTCTCAGGGCGAGAAAAAATAAGGATCATAAAACCATGCTTATACTAAAGGATAAAATTATAAACGTAATCGAAGAAAAACCCCATCCCGATGTTACGACGGAAAACTTTATTAGATGCATCATCAATGATTACAACCATTATACGAAGGACATGTAAAAACAAAGGGAGCGAAAAATTATTTCGCTCCCTTTTTATCATTTTTTCCTATAATTATGCTTCAATTACACCGATATCGTCCAGTTCAGTATTGGGTTTTTTTGGATCCGGGCCATATTGATTTGGGCCAGAATCCCCTTCCGTACACATCAGAACTATCAGCCAGATTCCGCCAATAAATGGGATAAGACTTACCAAATAATACCATCCGCTCTTGTTTTGATCATGTAGCCTCCTAACTACTACCGCTATGGATGGAATAATTATGGCCAAATAGTAGATTAAAATCGGTATGGATACCAACTCTTCAGAATTGGTCGAACCCCCAATCATTCCGGATAAAAGGGCCAAGGCAACAATAAATATCATATTAAACAGGAAAAACATCCAGTATTCCTTTCTTCTAGCCCTACCGTTAAAGTCTGCGTATTGTTTCAGTACTTTTAAATACCATTTCATAATTATTCGTTTTTAATATTAGTTGGTAATTCTAAAATAACGAAAAAAACTTTTTTTAAGTATAAAACCAAATTCGACAAACACCGTTTTCTTACAATCATTAATTTGGAAAGTAAAGCAATAAAAGCTCCTTAAAGTTTCAGGAAACACCTATAAAATACTCTGAACCACCTCTTTTTTAGCTTCTTTCTTGGTACCATCAAAACCTTCTACACCACCTACCGTGGTATATTTCATTACATAGCGTTTACCAGGGTTGATAAGTTGATACGCATATTGACACATAACAGCGGCCTCATGAAAACCTGAAAGAATCAATTTTAATTTACCCTCATAGGTGTTTACATCGCCAATGGCGAAAACTCCGGGAATATTCGTCTGGTAGTCCTTTGCATTGTTCACCTTTATTGCATTTTTCACTATATCCAACCCCCAATCGCCAATGGGTCCTAATTTTGGGGAAAGTCCGAACAAAGGAATAAAGTTGTCCGTTTCCAAATAGGTTTCTCCCTTCAAAGAATCATTATATTTAACAACTACTGCTTCTAACTTTTCATCACCATATAGTTTTTTTACCTCAGCCTCGGTAAAGAGTTTAATTTTTCCCAATTTGGCCAATTCGGATGCCTTTTCTACCGAATCCAGTGCCCCACGAAATTCATTCCTTCTGTGCACAAGGGAAACTTCGGATGCTACATCTGCCAAGAAAATAGCCCAATCCAAGGCGGAATCACCCCCACCGGCAATAACTACTTTTTTATCCCTGTACACTTCGGGGTCTTTAATGATATAAGCAACGCCCTTATCTTCAAAATCGACAATATTCTCGATGGGTGGCTTTCTGGGTTCAAACGAACCTAATCCGCCAGCAATTACCACTACAGGTGCTTGATGTTTTGTTCCTTTATTCGTAGTTACCACAAAGGAACCATCTTCTTGTTTATCTAAAGTTTCGGCACGCTCCCCCAAAGTAAAACCTGGTTCAAAAGGTTTTATTTGATCCAAAAGGTTGTCCACCAAATCCCCCGCTAATATTTCGGTAAATGCGGGAATATCATAGATAGGTTTCTTCGGATATATTTCTGAACATTGTCCTCCTGGTTGTGGTAATGCATCTATTAAATGGCATTTTAGTTTTAATAGTCCCGCTTCAAAAACGGTGAAGAGTCCTGTAGGGCCCGCTCCTATTATTAGTATATCTGTTTTTATCATTTCTTACTTCTTTTATTGTCGTTCCCTTGATTCCGATAGCAATCGGAAGGGGATCTATTTTCATATTTGACTTTTGATGTCCCTAGTCCCTCGACTGAGCTCAGGGTCGCATTTGATGTTTTTTATACTTTTTTACACTTTTTCGATCAATTTTCGGGTTATTTCGTTCATTTTATCCACTTTTTGCTCAAAATCGCCCTTTATTGTTTTTCGGTAATCGTTTAGATTTTGTACCATTTGGTTGATATCTGCTGGTATTACTTCCTCGAAAAACTGGCGTAGCCTTTTTGCGGTAGTCGGCGATTTTCCATTGGTAGAAATGGCAATCTTTACATTGCCCTTTGTAACGATACCCCCCATATAAAAATCGCAATACGGTGGGTTATCTGCTACATTGATCAGCTTATCCAATTTTCTACAGTCATTATAGACCTGCACATTCACTTCAGGAACGTCGGTTGTAGCAACTACTATATGCTTGCCTTTTAAATAGCTGGTGTGATAGCTATCCGTTATCAATTCTACATCATATTGGGCTGCTAAATCTCTTGTTGCTTCACGGAACATGGGTGAGACCATGGTCACCTTTGCATCTGGACTTGACTTGGTCAAAAAGGTCAATTTTTCTTCAGCCACATGTCCGCCACCAACAATAAGAATCTGCAGCTTTCCTGTTTTTAAGAATATGGGATATAGATTGTTTCGTTCCATCAATAATTTTTATCTTTTTACACTTTTTCAAGTTCGCCGTATTGTGCCTGAATCTTCAAAATCTGGTCTCGATGCCGAACGACCTCGCCGATTATTATAATTGCCGGATTCGCCAACTGTTGTCTTTCAACTTCGGTTTCTATTGAAGCAATCGTACCAACGCCTACTTTTTCATCAGCTCTGGTGCCATTTTGAATAATAGCTATGGGTGTTTCCGATTTTCCTTCCTTTTTAAAAAGTGCTACTATTTGTGAAAGTTTGGACATCCCCATTAAAATAACAATGGTAGCACTTGATTTTGCTGCAAGCCTAACATCATTTGATAATTTATGCTCTTTTGTGGTTCCTGTAATTACCCAAAAACTTTCTGCAGAACCTCTCTTTGTCACCGGAATATTTTGTGAAGCTGGGACAGAAAAACAGGAAGAAATTCCGGGCACCATAGCCACTTCCAATCCATATTGGGCGGCATACTCCATTTCCTCCGCTCCCCTACCAAATACAAAGGGGTCGCCTCCTTTTAAGCGTACCACGTGCTTGCCTTGTCTAGCCCTTTGAACTATCAATTCATTTATTTGTTCCTGTTGAAAGGTATAGCACCCTCTTCGCTTTCCTACAAAAATTTGTTCTGCCTGCGGCGCATAGTTCAACAGTGCTGTGTCTACCAAAGCATCATATAAAACCACCTCTGCACATTGTAGGGCTTTTATAGCCTTAACGGTTATGAGTTCTATATCGCCTGGGCCAGCACCCACTACGGTTAAGAGGCCTTGGCTTCGGCTCCGCTCAACCTTCGGGATATGTTTTAAATATTTCAGAAAATCCTTCATCTCACTAAGCTTCTACCAATTCATTTTCCCTAAATACCCGTACCGACTCTAAAAATGATTTCGCATCTTCCAAATAGCGCTTTGCAAAATCCTGGGTAGGTTCATTCTTGTTTAATTGCAATACCAATTCCTCAAAAGCTATGTCTAGGGTTATTCTGCCCGACGTCACAAACTTTTCATCAAAATCCTTGATAATACTTGAGTGGGTATTCGTCTTCGTTTTTTCTGCCGTTAATAGGGCTTTTGCCGTATTGACCATTGAAGAATACGAATGATAGATACTGGCTGCCCATTTGCCTTCAAGAATCGTTTCTTCGGCTGTTTGTATTTTCTCCTCGCTTTCAAAGAGCAGGGTGGCAATAAGGTCGATAACCACACCGGCACATTCACCAATTCCTATCGCCTTTTTGTAGCGCTCCTCTGTTCCCCAATCAACATAATCGTCTTGGGTTAGATGCTCGATATCGGTCAGAGGTTTTAGAAAATCATAGAAATAATGTTCTCCTTTTTCGGCATAATAATCCGCAAAGGGATTTCCACTGCCATTTGCCTCGTAATCATCTAAAATCAGGCGCAGCGCTTCTGGACCTCTCTTACTTGGTACTTTTACCACCTTATCGGCAAAACGGCCATTTCCGTTTCCGTCATTGCCTCCTCCCAATAATACTTGTAAGGCCGGCGCTACCAATTTATCCTTGGTGCGGATACTCATTCCTTGAAACCCGATATTGGCCATGTTGTGTTGTCCGCAGGCGTTCATGCAGCCGCTTATTTTAATGACCACATCCGGATTGCTGATATACTTTGGGTATTCGGCCTTTATGAGTCGCTCTAATTCTTCCGCGATTCCTGTACTGCTTGAAATACCAAGGTTGCAAGTATCTGTTCCTGGGCATGCCGTAATATCCAATGCCTTATTGTATCCCGCCTCTGCGAAACCTAGTTTTGCTAATTCCACATAGAAAAAAGGAACTAACTCTTTTTTTACATAAGGAATCAAAATGTTCTGTCTAAGGGACAAACGTATTTCCCCTGCGGCATATCTTTCAACCAAATCGGCTAGTAATCTAGCTTTATCAGTATAAAAATCGCCTAGTAACACTTTGATGCCAATGGCAATAAAACCATCATGTTTTTGAGGGACCAAATTGGTAGATTTCCAATGTGCGAAGGCTTTCCTATCAACTATTTCCACCTTGGGAGCCGGCTCTTTTGAAGTTTTTATCTTAGGATAGGCCAAGGCATCAATTGGGAATGTCTTGTAGGGTATCGCTTTTTGTTCCTCTTGCAACAACATTTTAAAACCGTCTAGGCCAATGTCCTTCAACAAGAATTTCATCCTTGCCTTTGCCCTGCTCTTTCGTTCTCCATATCGATCAAAAACACGGACAACACCCTCCATTAATGGAATAATTTTGTCAGATGCCAAAAACTCAAAAAGTACATCGGCATGTCTTGGTTGTGAGCCCAGTCCACCACCTAGCATAACTTTAAAACCTTTTACCCCATCTTTGATTTTAGCGATAAAACCCAAATCGTGCATATAGGACAATCCGGTATCTGCATCACTCGCCGAGAAAGAAACTTTAAATTTCCTGCCCATTTCCTGGCTTATGGGGTTTCTTAAAAAATATCGGAACAGGGCATCGGCATAGGGCGAAACATCAAAAGGTTCGTCCACGTCTATCCCTGCGGTCTCGCTGGCCGTCACATTTCGGACCGTATTGCCGCAGGCTTCCCGAAGGGTTACCTCATCTTTTTCCAGCTGTGCCCAAAGTTCCGGAGTACGCTCTAAATCCACATAATGTATTTGTATATCCTGTCGCGTGGTGATATGCAAACGCCCCGTGGAATATTCATCCGAAACATCGCAGATCCTTTTAAGTTGTTTGGAAGTAACCTTTCCATACGGGAGCTTAATTCGTATCATTTGAACACCTTGCTGGCGTTGTCCATAAACTCCTCTTGCCAAACGTAGGCTTCGGAATTTCTCCTCATCTACCTTCCCTTCTTTAAATTGATGGATTTTGGCCTCTAGCTCCAAAATATCCTTTTCAACCGAAGGATTCTCTATTTCTGTTCTAAAACTTTGCATTTTTTAAGATTCTAGTACCTAAATCGTAGGCAGTGATTTTTAATATATTTATCCTATGGATTTTATAGATTACTTTTAAAGATTAACCCATTGTTATAGATTCCTGCCTGCGCAGGAATGAAAAAAGCTAACTTATAAACCCTGCTCCTACGGTGTTATTTGATTGTGTATCGATTAAAATAAATGAGCCATTAGTACGATGGTTCTTGAACTTGTCGTAAAAAATCGGCTTGTTTAGCTTAAAGGTCACCTGGGCAATATCATTCATTCCCAGTGCATTCGTCTCTTCATCAATACCCGAATAATCGGGTTTGATTCTATGATGAATCGTTTCAACCTTTGCAAGTACTTTGTTAATGCCATGTTGCACCACATATTTACTTCCCGCGGTTAATTGTTGCACATCCATCCACGAAATTGTAGCTGTAAATTGCTTTTCAACAGCTGGCAAGTCGTCGGCCTTTACCAACATATCGCCCCTACTTAGGTTGATCTCATCTTCCAAAGTTATCGTCACCGAAGATCGTCTTGACGCTGTTTGAAACTTCTCGTCATAAAAATAAATGTCCTTGATCTTTGATCTGGTTTGCGATGGTAAGGCAACCACCTCGTCTCCAACACTCAATTCACCGCCATAGACTTTTCCCGCAAAACCTCTAAAATCATGAAAATCTTCTGTTTTAGGGCGAACTACGTATTGTACGGGAAAGCGTGGCGTTCCTATATTTGATACGGCGGCCATATCCAAACTTTCTAAATGTTCTAACAATGTTTCGCCCTTGTACCAAGGGGTATTTTCAGATTTGTTCACCACGTTGTCACCCTTTAAGGCACTTACGGGAATAAAGGTGATTTTCTGACCTTGATAATCCCTTTTTCCCATCAACTCCTCAAAATCAGCTTTAATAGCATCGTATTTTTCTTCTGAAAAATCAACTAGATCCATCTTATTGATCGCTACAACCACTTCTTTGACACGCAACAGATTGTTGATGAAAAAGTGACGATTAGTCTGTTCTATTACTCCCTTTCTGGCATCGATTAGTATAATGGCCGCTTGAGAGGTTGACGCTCCGGTTACCATGTTTCTCGTATACTCTACATGGCCAGGTGTATCCGCTATAATATAACTTTTGGTCGCAGTCGAAAAATAGATGTGCGCCACATCAATGGTTATTCCCTGTTCCCGTTCTGCCACTAAACCATCTGTTGCCAAAGAGAAATCCAGATAATCGTACCCTTTTTGTTTGCTCGTCTTTTCAATGGCCTCCAGTTTGTCGGTGGTCAACGATTTGGTATCATATAGTAACCTACCGATCAAGGTGCTTTTCCCGTCATCTACGCTTCCTGCTGTTGCTATTTTTAGTACTTCCATTCTTCTTAGTATTCGGTAGGCAGCTGCAGTAGGCAGTACTTGCAAATCAATTGCTTACTGCTACTGGTTACTGCCAGTTATTAAAAGTAACCCTGTTGTTTTCTTTTTTCCATTGCTGCTTCGGAGCGTTTGTCATCAATTCGAGCGCCTCGTTCAGAAATAGAGGAATCCCTTATTTCTTGTACAACAGATTCTATATCGGCTGCTTCCGAAAATACAGCTGCGGTACAGCTCATATCACCAACGGTTCTAAACCGTACCATTCGCTCTAATACTTCCTCATCGTCTTCTTGGAATACATAATCGGAATGCGACCAAATCAGTCCGTCCCTTAAAAACACCTTGCGTTTGTGGGCGAAATAGATGGATGGTATTTCGATTTTTTCTTTTTTAATGTAGGACCAGACGTCGAGTTCGGTCCAGTTTGAAATAGGGAATACACGTACATTTTGCCCATGCTCTATTTGCCCATTAAGCATATCGAACAATTCGGGGCGCTGATTCCGTTCGTCCCATTGTCCGAAATCGTCGCGTACCGAAAAAATGCGTTCCTTGGCCCTTGCCTTTTCTTCATCTCGCCGGGCACCACCAATACAGGCATCAAATTTAAACTCCTCAATGGCATCTAATAGTGTAGTGGTCTGTAAAGAGTTTCGGCTCGAATATTTTCCGGATTCCTCTTTCACCTTTCCCGCATCAATAGAGTCCTGAACGTTTCTTACGATCAACTCCAAACCCAGTTCTTTGACCAATCGATCTCGAAACTCAATGGTTTCAGGGAAGTTATGGCCTGTATCTATATGCATTAGGGGAAACGGAATTTTAGCGGGCCAAAATGCTTTTTGGGCCAATCGTACCAACGTAATAGAGTCCTTGCCTCCAGAAAACAATAGTACCGGCTTTTCAAACTGGGCTGCCACCTCCCTAAAAATATAAATGGCCTCGTTTTCTAACGGATTAATATGTGATGTGTCTTTCATGATAAAATTCAAATTCAAAGGTTAAGCGCAAATACAAGTCCTCGAATTAAGTTTAAATTGATTTTCTATTGGCTTCTTTGTGCTTGTATTTGATTTTTGCATTTGTGTTTTCTAAGAATGTAGCCCACATTCCCGATTCTCCAAGACCTTTGTTGGGTCAAAATAATTGTGTTCGTTCGGCAGGTTTTTCTTTCTCAGATAGGCGTCTAACTGGGTGTCGTCCCAATGATAAAATGGGCTTACTTTCAGCACTCCATCTTTGCTAAGGCTTAAAATGTCCAAGCTATCACGAAGGGCAGTCTGGCCCTTACGCAGATTAGTAAACCATACGTCTGGCACATGAGTCGCCATTGCCCGTCTAAAAGGTTCCAACTTTACCTGCTCCGTAAACGTCGCATGTTCTGGATCATCTATTTGCGGGATTCCCATTACGGCATCCCTATGGGCCGTGGTTTGTTTGGGAACGTATAGATCAATATTCAAATTCAATCTGTCTATTAAATCTTCAGCATGCTTATAGGTGTTGGGGGTATTATAACCCGTATCGCACCATATTACCGGGATATCACGTTGCACCTGGGCGACGGCATATAAAATAGCCACCTCATAGGGACGAAAATTGGTCGTCACCACAGCCTTTCTTGCATTCTTGACTGCCCACGAAATAATCTCTGTGGGAGGAATACCCTTAAAATGTATGTTCAATCGCTGTATTTGTTCCTCTGTAAATGCCATTGCTTAATTTTTACTCGATAATCGAGATTTAAGTGCTCCGACCCTCAAATCGTAACGCTAAATTCACTTTCCTTAAAATGCCCTTGGGCTTATTCTGAAGTGGTTTATTTACCCCACTTTACCAAATTCCACAGACGTTCGTGAAAAAAGTACAATACCATCTTTGTTAAAAAATCTATGGACGCAATCGATGCTGCCAAGCTTATCTTACCCGTAAGAAAATAGGAGATGACCAAGGTGTCTAAAGTTCCTATTACGCGCCAGCTAAATGCCTTGGCAATACTCCGGATTGGTTTTTCAGATTTTTTATCATCTTCAAAAGTGGTTTTTGTGGCTTTTTTATCGAAAATCAATTGGTCTGTGATCATATGCGAAAATGCTTAAACTTATATCCTATAGATTTAATAGGATAATCAAAAATAAAACTATTTCAGAAACCAAAACCTTAAAAAGGTTATAAATATTATAATTATCCTATAGATTTAGTAGATTAATAAAAATATGGCAATACTTTGCGGATATTTTACTATTCCCTGAAATTAGTTTTGTAATTGACAATGAATTCACCTTGCCGTGCAAAGTCGAAACGAAAATCAGACGAGATCAGACAAGGTATTGTTTCTATACACACTCAGGTTGGCATCCCTGACCTTAAGCATTAACTTGTTTACCGAACAGGATTTTTCATCCGGACAATCATCACATTTTTCGTAAAAATTAAGACTCACGCAGGGTACCATGGCTATAGGTCCTTCTAGAATGCGCATGATATCTGTCATTAAGATCTCCTTGGGGTCTTTAATAAGGTAGTAGCCCCCGCCCTTCCCTTTTTTTGATCCTAGAATCCCGGTTTTCCTTAGGGAGAGTAAAATACTTTCCAAAAATTTTTGTGAGATGTTCTCCTGTTTGGCTATTTCGGCAATTTGCACCGGCTTCTTTTCTTTTTGGGAAGCGAGAAAAGTAAGGGCTTTTAAACCGTATTTTGTTTTCTTGGAGAGCATGGTGCTAAGATAGGGAAAATTGGGAAGGGGGTTTTAGGTCTAGCTATAACCAAAACAATTATTCTTAGAACAATCATTTTTAGTTGAAACCCTAAATTAGTACTGCTGCTAAAATAGAAATATAGTAACTTGTTACTATATACAATTGTTGTAGCACATTTACCAAAATATGATTAAAACAAAATTCATAGTTTATTTAAGCATATCTCTCTTTTTGTCATGTAAAACTGACCCAAATAAACAAATCGACGAAGGTAAAATAGAAAATGATGTTTATCATAGTTCCGAAATTGGATGGACAATTGATATTCCAAATGGATGGAACGTTACCCTCAAAGATTCGGTTGCAAATATGGGAGAAAGAGGATTGAATGCGATTAACGAAACTGCCGGAATTGACTATGATATTAGTAAGCTCAAATATTTGCTGACATTTCAGAAAGGCAGGTTTAATATGTTTCAGTCAACATCAGAACCTTTCAAATTGGAATATGAAGGAGAATGGGAGGAAAACAATAAAGCCGTAAAAGAATTGCTTCATGAAACTTATACAAGCAGAGGTATTAAAGTAGATACGTCTTCATCTGTGAGTAAGATTGACCAATTAGAATTTGAAGTATTTCATATAACCGTATATGGACCTGACGGTAAAACTATGTTACATCAAGAAATGTATGGCAGACACATAAATGGTTACGATTTTGGAGTGAATTTGAATTACCAAAATGAGGAAGAAAGAATTCAAATGATGACGGCTTGGGAGAACTCAAAGTTTGAATAAAAAACGTGCTACAACAATGCCTAAACGTAATGCGGACTTTAAGGCAAAATCGAAAGGTCTGTGTATATTTATGAAGTCGCTAAATCTTATGGATTTAGCTTTGGAACAAAAAAATAAAACTAAACAATAAGCTTTAGCTTCGTGCACAGACGGAAACGAAAAGTTTCCTTACTACCGCACTACGCTTAGCCTAGCCGTTGTATGCAAGCTAAAAAAACACATATTGAATTGGATAAAAATAGATGAGAATTGGAAGTTCTTTGTTAAGAATTATACCTTAAAAGATGATAGCGGAGAAAAGAATTACTTCTATGGAAAACAGGAACTGTATAAAGCTACTGAGTACTTCAAGGGATTCGTGATTTATTATGAGAATAAGTTCAATAAATCTACTGAAATGGGCTCTTCATTTCGTATTGGACACAGATTGACAATGGTTTCACCTATTGATGTGGCAAAAAGAGAGAGCATGAAAATTGAGAAAAGTTCTTTTTGGAAAACAATATTTAAGCCAAATCGTAAATTAAATATTGAGCTATCAGACACTGAGATTGTAAAACACTTACCGCTTGAAGAAATTGAGATTCTTACATCTTTTTTTCCTGACCTAAAACTATCAATAAAGAAATTTGGTAAATACCAAAATCAAGAGGTTTCATACGGACAAACTGTATTAATATTAGAAACTAAATATCAACCTAAAGAATTTGAACATTTAAAGAAATCAAGAGAAGTAATTATTTCAATTCTTCAGAAATTATCAGAGAGCAAAAAAATAAAGCCAACATACAACAAAACCTAAACGTAATGCGGATTTTTAAGCTAAAGTCGAAAGGTCTGTATATATTTATAATGTCGCTAAATCTTATGGATTTAGCTTTGGACAAGAAAAAATAAAACTAAACAATAAGCTTTAGCTCAGTGCTCAGACGGAAACGATGCCAGCGCGCCAACTCGCCCACTGCTATCGCAGACGGCGTACCTCCGCACTACGCTTAGCCGAGACGTTGTGTACAATAAGAAACCACTAACATCTACCTAGTGAACGAATTAGAAAATAGAATTGCGTTAGTTACGGGAGCAAGCCGAGGAATAGGTAAAGGAATAGCAATCGCATTAGCTAAAAATGGAGCTACTGTATACATAACTGGTAGAACAGAATTTAATAATCGTAAAGCAACCAAACTTTCTGGAACTATATACGAAACAGAAGAACGTATTATTTCACTTGGTAGAAAATGTAAAGCTATACGTTGCGACCATACTAAAGACAAAGAGGTTATTAGTGTTTTCAATCAAATTTATGAAACTCATAAGAGAATTGACATATTGGTAAATAGTGCTTGGGGAGGATATGAATACTTTAATGATGGTTCTGAATTTTGGCTTGAAGAGGGTTTTTGGGAATCACCAATTTCAAGATGGGATAAAATGTTCTCTTCTGGTGTTCGTGCTGCATATTTTTCGAGTTCCCAAGCTGCAAAAATAATGACAAAGCAAAAATCTGGAATAATCTTCAATCTATCTTTTTGGGCTGCTAAAAGGAATGACAAAGGAGTATCCTATTGCACTTCAAAAGCTGCAACAGACAAAATGACTGAGGTTATGGCCTATGAATTGCATAAATTTGGAATTCCAGTAATTTGCCTGTACCCTGGAATTGTAAGAACTGAAGCTGTATTGCAGAACAAAGAGCATTTTGATTTAAGCAATTCGGAATCGCCTGAATTTATTGGTATGGTAATATCAAAGATTGCATCAGATGGGAAAGCAATTGAAAAAACTGGAAAAATATTGATTGCTGCAAAAGTGGCTAAAGATTATGGAATAAAAGATATTGACGGAAAACAACCGAAACCACTATCAATAGATAAAATTTGAAATAAAAAATTACTGTACACAACAATGTATAACCGCAATTACGGCGGATTCGACTACGTCCGAATCCATGCGGAATTGCTAAAGGTAGTTCTTACCCGAAAAACATTAACTTAAAACCCGTAACTGACGGTTGTACGAGACCGTTGTAAGCAATGCTAAAAAAACTAACATATTTTATCTTCATTCTAATTTGCAGCTCTTGTAATAGTAAGAAACCGTCAGAGTTATATAATCAGGCCTTTGAATTTGAGGAAAAAGGAGATTTCAAAAAGGCAATTGAACTTCTTGACAAAGCACTTGAAATAGAACCCGATTATAGACCTGCATTATTGAATAGGGGATATTACAAAACTGCAATCGGTAATTATAAAGATGGTATCTCCGATTATAAAAAAATCCTGAAATTCGACCCGGATAATACTCTTGCACTATACAACATTGGAATTAACTTCCAAGAACTGGAAAATCACAATCAAGCGATTGCGTATTTTTCAAAAGCTCTAAACACCAAAGGAGCTTTGAAGAGTTTTGAAAACAAAAATGGTGGGACATTCTCATTGCGCACAAAATTGGATTGGGAAACGGAAGATGGAGAATGGGATTATGAAATTGCTGATTGTGAAATATATTTTTCTCGTGGGGTCAATTATTTCTTTGCTCAAGACTATAAAGCTGCCATACCGGACTTGGAAAAATCAATAGCGTCAAACTGTAATAAATCGGATAGCTACTTCCTGCTTGGCGATGTATATCTACAAATGAAAGACACCATAACCTCCTGTATGAATTTTAAAAAATCAGCTGAAATGGGCGATATCGATGCCAAAGAAGAAATAATTAAGTATTGTAAAAACTAAAGATTATGCAAAAGCACTACTTACAACAAAACCGCCATTACTCCTTGGAAACTCCGTCAAAAACGAAATGGATCAACTGCCTTTCTATTTCCAAAGGGTTGATTTTAACTGTTGCGCCAATGTATTTTTTATAAAGCCACCGCAGTGCGGCCAAGAGTATCTCAGTGGCTATCTCCCCATCTATATCCTTAAATTGACCTTGTGCTATACCTTCTTGAAAAATCAATTTGATCTTATTTTCATACTCCTTTCTACGGTCTATAAATTCCTGAAGCCTTGGTTCCTTTAAATTGCGCCATTCGTTAACAAGCAAGGCCTGCTCGTAAGGTCTTTTTGAAGTAATCTGAATATATGAAGAAATAACCAGACGCAATTTTTCCTTAGGGGTATAGGATGAATCTAAAATATTGTCCAAAGCATATAGAAACTCATTTTGTATATCGAACAAATACGTTTCTAACAGCTCGTTCTTTGAATTGATGTAATTGTATACGTTGGCAGCCTCAAAATTAAGTCTATCGGCAATACTCCTCATAGTGGTTGCCTTGAACCCCCGCTCATGAATAAGTTTGAGCGATTCTGTAAAAAACCGTTCCCTTTTTACGCTTTTTATCATAGGGGTAAATTTAAAGTTTATACAACGTTGCCAAAATAAAAGATTTGTAACTTATTAACAAATGTATATATTTACATTAACAAATGTTAATATAAATTTTACTACCTATGGAATATAGTCACCCTAGATTTCCAGAAAAACTATTCGCATGTTGGCATCCTGTCGGCTATAGTTATGAAATCAATTCAGAAAAACCTTTTGGCACCTTTCTTTTAGATGAGGCCTTGGTTGTTTGGCGTACATCTGATGGTGAAGTTCATGCGATGCGGGATGTCTGCATTCATAGAGGTACCGCCTTGTCTTTGGGATGGATTAAGGACGATTGCCTCGTATGCCCATATCACGCTTGGCAATTTGACAAGAAAGGGGATTGTGTAAAAATTCCGCAAGCACCAGATGCCGAAATACCGAGCAAAGCGAAAACACCAGCCTATTTTTGTAAAGAAAAATTTGGTTTGGTATGGGTCGCATTAAAAGAGCCCGTTTATGACCTTCCCGATATACCCGAATATGAAAGTGCCGATTGGAAGTTGGTGAATACCGGCCCATTTGATTGGAAAAGTGATAGCTCAAGACAGGTGGAGAATTTTACGGATTTCGGACATTTTCCTTGGGTACACCCAGGCTTATTGGGGGACCCAGAAAGACCAAAAGTACCTGACTGTAAGGTAACCGTAAAAGAGGCTGTTTTACACTATTCGGTAGTTCGTCCTGAAGCGACCAACAGTGATGACTTTCCCATTTTCGCAAATGAGGATGTTGTAAAACCAGAGCGAAGAAGTGTTTACGAATTACACCTACCTTATACCATTGTGTTACGCTTGGGCTGGGGAGGGAAAAAGGGCATGGTATACTTCTTTACTTCCCAGCCCATTTCACCTAACAAATGCAGAGGGTTTTGTATCATCGGTCGCAATTACGACCATCATGAACCCGATACGATTTTACAAGATTTTGAAAAAGTGATTTTTGACCAGGACAAACGCATTGTAGAATCACAACGGCCAGAACAAGTTCCTTTTGATTTTACAGAAGAGCTGCATTTGAAATTTGATGCGGTAGCCATGAATTATCGTAGAGCAATGAAAAAGCAAAAATTGAATTACTAACAAATTCTTTTGAAGATTGTATATTTAGGTTCGCGAGCAACCAACTATCCCCATTATGAAAACCTCTTATTTTATTCTTCTCTTTATATTTTTCGGCTTTTATTTAAATGCGCAAAGCACCATTTTGATTAAAAATGTAAATGTCTGGGATGGTACAAGTGACGATTTAGATAAAAATGTTAGTGTGCTCATTGAGAACAACCTTATTAAGCAAGTAGCGAAGAACATTCCTGAACCGCAAGATGCTACCATAATTGATGGTGGAAACAAAACGCTCATACCCGGTCTTTCCGATGTTCACGTACATTTGGCATTGACCATGGGCATGGATGAAATTAGAAATGATGCACATTGGATGTATACTTCATTGAAAGCGGCAAAAGTGGCCGAGAACTTTTTAATGATGGGCTTTACAACGGTACGTGATTTAGGTGGCCCTGTATTCGGACTAAAAAGAGCTATAGATGAAGGCTTGGTTCCAGGGCCTAGAATTTATCCATCCGGAGCTTTTATTAGCCAAACCTCTGGTCATGGGGATTCGCGAAGGGCCAATGAACAAAGTACACAATTATCAGGTCACCCAATGCATCCCGTTGACGCGTTGGGTTGGTCATTTGTCGTTGATGGCGTGCCCGAGGTACTAAAGGCATCCCGTGAAAACCTGAGAATGGGGGCGACCCAACTTAAGGTAATGGCCGGTGGCGGCATCGCTTCAGACTTTGATCCTATTCATTCGGTGCAGTTTACTTCTGAAGAACTGGAGGCCACGGTTCAAGCCGCCACGGACTGGGGTACTTATGTAGCTGTTCATATTTATGAACCTAAAGGTGCCATTCGAGCTTTGAATGCAGGTGTAAAATGTCTTGATCACGGCCATCTCCTAAATGAAGAGGTCATAAAATTGGTCAAGGAAAAAGATGCGTGGCTTGTACCGCAGGCTTTTTGGACCGAAACCCCGGCAAGTTTTTGGGTACCGGGAAAGGATACCATTCCCGAACCACTGTACAAAAAGATAAAGCCCGTCTTGGATGGAACGGATACCGTTTTCAAACTGGCCAAGAAATATAATATCAACGTTGGCTTTGGTTCCGATGCTTATGGCGCCTTGGGATACGAATCCTATTCCTTAAAGGAATTTACAACCCGTACAACATGGTATTCTCCCCTAGAAATCTTAAAACAAGCGACTTCGGGCAATGCACGCTTGTTATCCCTATCTGGAAAAATAAATCCCTATACAGCAGCGAAGCTAGGGGTAATCAAAGCAGGGGCGTATGCGGATTTGTTGATTTATGAAGGCAACCCATTGGAAGATATTGAGGTAATTGCCCATCCCGAAAAAAATCTCAAATTAATTATCAAAGACGGCAAGGTGTATAAAAACGAACTGTAGTGTCCATCAACATTATTTACTTTATCAATTTTTTAAAACACCGCAGAAAAGAAAAATAGTATGGACAACCGGAAAGAAGCGAAACATACACCCACAGACCTAGACGATACTGTATATGACCCTGGTATGGATTGGAAGTTGGATTGGTCAGATGAATTTGATGGGGACAGTATAAATGCCAACAATTGGAATTTTCAAATTGAAGAGGCCGGACGCTTTAATGAGGAATGGCAACGCTATACCAGTAGCAGTGCTAATGCCTATATCGACAATAATTGCCTCGTTATCAAAGCCAACCACGAAAGTGATCTACATGGTATGAACCAATACACCTCGGCACGATTAAATACCGCCAACAAACAATCTTGGAAATATGGAAAGATAGCGGCCCGTATTAAACTTCCGCAAGGTCCGGGTATATGGCCTGCATTCTGGATGCTCGGCACAAATATCGACGAAAATGGTGGAGATACGCCCTGGCCCTATACTGGTGAAATTGATATTTTAGAACTGTATGGCTCTAAAGACGATTCGGTTGTTGAGGCCAACCTGCATTATGCTGACGCATCGGGCTTGCATACCTCAATGGGAGCGGAAGCCTTTAAATTGGAAGATGGTAAGTTTGCAGATACCTTCCATATATTCGAACTGGAGTGGGATGTCGACAAGATTAAATGGTCGGTTGACGGGGAAGAATATGCATCAATGCCAATTTCATCGACTGAATTAGCCGCATTCCATAAAGAATTTTTTCTCCTTCTAAATATAGCGGTAGGTGGCACCTATTCGGGTCCGCCAGATGCTGCCACGACCTTCCCTCAATTCATGTATATCGATTGGATAAGGGTTTATAAGAAGAGGAAATAGTTCTTAGGATTAAAAATTACTAATCTTCTTTAATTAAAATTCCCGTCTTACAAATGCGGCAATTGCTAATATTTTGGGATTATGCGTCAAATCGGACTAGTTGAATCCAGTTTTATGATTTTAAAAAAGTGTGGGCCAACTTCCCTACTTTTTTTAAAGCCCTATCCACTTTATCGGAATACGGTTCGGAATAACTAATTCTAATAAAATTCCTATAAAATCCGCTCGTTGAAAAGATTTCACCGGGAGTAAGCAAAATACTTTCTTGCAAGACTTTTCTATAAAACTGGTAGCTATCGAATGAATCTGGAAATTCTAACCAAAATACGTACCCTCCTTTTGGGATTTCAAAATTAATCGAGCTTGGAAAATATTTTATAATAGCATCACCATACTTTAGCATGTTTAAATGGAGCTTTTTTCTAAGGTTTTTTAAATGAAAGTCATAACGCCCGGTTTTCATAAAATCAACCAAAGCGGCCTGAGTGACGCTATTTGTACCAAAGGATAACAATCGTTTATATTTGGCAAATTCCCGCGATTTACTTCCTGGAATGCAATAACCGATTCTAAAGCCCGGCGCAAGGGTTTTAGAAAATGAAGAACAATAATAAACCATCCCATTTGTGTCAAAATGCTTTAACGTAAAAGGCTTGCTTTTCCCGAAAAACAATTCACCATAAACGTCATCTTCAATAATATTGACGTTATTTTTAGTGGCAATAGATACGATTTCCCTTTTTGTAGAATCGTCTAAACTCAGTCCTGTAGGGTTATGAAAATTGGATGCGATCAGGCATAGTTTAATTTTTTTTTCGTTTACTATTTTTTCAAACCCAGCCACATCAAAATTAGATGCTTTGTTAAAAGGAAAGGTATATATTCTAATATCCATGTTTTTAATCAGCGAAAGCAAATTATAGTAATTTGAAGTGTCCGTTAAAATAGCGTCTCCGGCTTTCAATAAAATATTCAAGCAAATAGCAACGGCCTCCAGACACCCAGCCGTTATTATCAAATCGTTTACTTGATGAACATCATCCCCCTTGAAAGTTTTCGATAAAATGAGTTTTCGTAGTTCAATTGACCCTACTGGGTTTTCATATAAGATGAGACTCCTCTCTTTTGATATTATCGAAGAACGTATAGACTTATTTAGCTTTTGAATGGGCAACATATCAATAGATGGTACGGCAGAACTAAAATCAACTTCAATATCACCCAATTTAGATTGTTCCATTTCTTCGATCATCTCATCTACATTTTTAGCCCTTGCCGAAACTTGTAAAGATTGTGCAAATTCCTCTTTTTTCTGGTTTAATTTTTTCAACTGGGCTGCGCTAAGACTTACGTAGTAGCCCGATTTATTTCTTGCTTCGATCAACCCTTGGGCTTCCAGTTCATAATATGCTTTAAAAATAGTAGAAGGACTTACCGACAATTCTTTGCAGGCCGCTCTAACCGAGGGTAACTTGTCACCAATTTCCAATATCTTTTTATAGATTTTTTCTTCTATGGAATGTGCAATTTGTTCATATTTAAATTGGTTGTTCATCATAACATCAATCTGATATGGTATAAATTTAATAAACTGAATCTGTTTTTTTATGGTTTAGAATTAGAACTTTGCTGAGTTAGTTAACTTAACCCCAAGAATGGTGGAAGAACAATTCTGTGCTTATCCGGAGAGGTAAAATCAGAAACCTCGTCTAATTGCTAGGAATACATAAAACAGAACATAACTTACATGAGAAATATTAAATAAGATGAATACTACTACTCAAAACCAAATGTTTCTAGAAATAGAAAACAAAGAAATATTTAAGCAAGTGCAACACTATTCTTTTGAATATTTGGAAAATGTCTTTGACAGAAATGTTTATCCAACCGATGAGGCCATAAACGATTTATCAAAATTTGATGAAGAACTATCAGAACAATCTACCCCGGCCAAAAACGTTTTAGAACAGCTAAATACATATGGAAGCCCGGCAACTAACGCCACCCTGGGAGGAAGGTATTTCGGATTTGTTAACGGAAGCTCGGTGCCCGTAGGATTGGCTGCCAAAAATTTGGCAACCTTTTGGGATCAATGTCCTGCAATGAATGTTCTCTCCCCAATAGGCAGCAAATTGGAATCTGTTGTTGAACAATGGTTAATTGAGCTTTTCGATTTACCAAAAGAATCTTGTGCCGGATTTGTAAGTGGCACCTCCATGGCCAACTTGTGCGGGGTAGCCGCCGCCAGATACCGCATCCTTAAAAGAAATAATTGGGATATTAACAAACAAGGGCTTTATAATGCACCGAAAATCAGGATTATCACGGGAAAGCATGCCCATTCGACTGTTTTAAAAGCAATTGGGGTTTTAGGACTTGGACATGACAATATAGAATGGGTTGATGTTGACGAACAGGGAAGAATGATTCCTGAGTCGATTCCTGAATTGGACGACAATACACTATTAATTTTACAAGCAGGCAACGTAAATAGTGGTTCATTCGATGACTTCAAAACGATTTGCAAAGAAGCAAATAAAGCTAATACCTGGGTACACGTAGATGGGGCATTTGGTTTATGGGCAGAGGCAAGTAATGGGCTGAAACACCTGACTAAAGGGGTTGAATTAGCAAATTCGTGGGCAGTTGACGGACATAAAACGCTAAATACACCCTATGACAGCGGTATAATTTTATGCAAAGACAAAAAGGCGATGGCCGCTTCATTACACATGTCAGGGGCATATATAATAAGAAGTGAACAAAGAGATGGAATGCTCTATACCCCCGAAATGTCAAGAAGGGCAAGAATTATCGAGTTATGGGCCATACTAAAATACTTGGGGAAGACAGGTATTGATACTATGATATTAACCATGCACCAAAGAGCTAAGCAATTTGCTAACAAAATCAGTCAAGTCAAAGGTTTCTATGTGGAAAATGAGGTTGTTTTTAATCAGGTTATTGTTCGCTGTGAAAATGATGAGCTTACCGAAAGGGTTTTAACAAACATTCAAAACCAACGAGATTGCTGGTTGGGTGGTTCCGTTTGGTTTACCAAAAAAGTAATACGGGTTAGTATATGTTCTTGGGCCACCACTGAAAAAGATATTTCTATCACTATAAATTCATTTAAAAAAGCACTAGAGTTGGCTTCAGAAAGATAAGGAGGTAGAGTGGGAAAATAGAACTGTTTAAAATTAGAATTTGCAGATCTAATCTTCCTCAATCAAAATACCCATTTTACCCATTTGGTAGTCACGCATGGCTTCCAAAATTTCGGTTTGCGTATTCATCACGTATGGGCCACTTTGGGTAACTTCTTCGTCAATAGGTTTGCCACAGAGTAGTATAAACTGGCTATTTTCCTTCAAAGACATTTCTATAGTATCCCCTTCTTGGTCAAAAATTGCCAATTGCTCTTTTTCTAGCAATCCATATTCTTTCAGCGAAATGTTCCCCTTTACGAGATAGAGCATGCTATTAAAACCTCTGGGAACGGTAAGCTGCTGATAGCCTCCTTTTTCCCCTACTCCCCAGATGACCAGTAACTCACTTTGTGGACGGATTTTTCCGGTTTGGTTTTCGTAGGTGCCTGCAATCAATTTATTGGTAATCTTTTTGTCTTCAGAAGAAAATAGGGTCAATTCCTCATTTGGCACATAATGATATGTTGGGGGAACCATTTTTTTTTCGGCTGGACTATTGATCCATAACTGTACAATTTCTTGATGCCCTCCCTTTTCCGCCAGAGCCTTCGAAGGCCTTTCGCTATGGACGATTCCCGCACCAGCATGAATCCATTGTACTTCGCCTTCTTTGGCTACTTGACTATGTCCAAAACTATCGCGATGGTGTACTTCCCCTTCAATGATAAAAGTAACTGGTGAAAATCCGCGATGTGGATGCGGCCCTACGCCCTGATGTTTTGCAGGGCGTCTTCCACTATATTTGGTCCGTGTGTGATGTAAAAGTAAAAAAGGGTCCCATTGCTGAATCTTTTGTGTAGGCAAGGCTTGTTTTACAGGAAAGCCCCCCATATCAATTTCCTCTGCAGGCAAGAGATATTTAACCTTTTTTATTTCAATACTCATTATCCCCTAAATTCAGTTTCTTTATGGGTTCCGTCGCAATAAGGTTTATTATTTGACGCCCCACACCTACAAAAAGCCGTAGTTTTGTTCTTTGTTTCCGTATTCCCATCCTTATCGGTAACCTTTAATGTTCCGTATACCAATAGGGGGCCATTTTCCATGATTTCTACTTTAGTCTCCAAAGCCTGGGCCTCTTGGTTTTCTTCTCCTTCCATCTCATAACTTAAGGCTCCAGAAGGGCATTTTGCAATCTGGGCCTTCAATTCTTCAGTGGTAGCATTTTCAGCCTTGATCCAAGGTCGTTCTTTTGGGTTGTAGACATTGGGTAATTCCTTTACACATTCGGCGGCGTGAATGCATTTTTTGGGTTTCCAAATAACATTCAGTTCCCCATTGCTATATTTTTTAACGATTTCTCTTTCCATGATTTTATATTTAGGTTGTTTATTTTAACTCCTCGGTGCCATCTGCGTGTAGCGCAAACCTACCTTTACTTCTCTCATGTACCTGTTCTTGATTTGGCCACGGCCAACCACCAAATTGAGTTCTTTGGTAATCGGCAAAGGCCTCTTGTATCTCCGCTTGGGTATTCATTACAAACGGACCATATTGCGCTACAGGTTCGTTGATCGGCTTCCCTTGTAATAATAGTAAATAACCTTTAGTATTCCCATTTTTTAGGACAATATCCGCTTCCGGGTTTAATTGAATCAGATGGTCTTTGGATACCTCTTCGCCGTCCACTTTAATATTCTTCCCATCATAAAAATACAAGGTTCTATTTACTTCTTTGTTTGTGGCTGCAGGTAACTTCCAAATGGCATTGGCTTCCATCTTTATTGTTAAAACGGTCACTCCATTTTCAGAATTCGCCGCCCAAGAATCTGGGGTAGGCTTTGGAGCTTGTACACCATTTAAACTTCCGGCGATTACATTTATTTCTGAGGTCTTTCCATTTTCATCGGTTTCCTTTAGCACAGGAATCATGTCATTCCATAGCATTCTAAAATGTGGTTCAACAAACTTACTCGCCTTTGGCAAATTCAACCAAACTTGAAAGATCTCTAAGGGATTGCCTTTGTCTTCATGCACCATAGGAAACATTTCGGAATGTTGAATGCCCTTGCCTGCGGTCATCCATTGTACATCGCCAGTACCAAAACGCCCGGCGGCACCTAAAGAATCTGTATGGTCTACAACTCCTTCTTTGTTAATGGTAATGGTTTCAAATCCTCGATGCGGATGGTACGGGAATCCTGGAATATGACTGCCATGATACATTCTATACCCGTCTTTTACGATAAAATCCTGTCCAATATTTCTCCCTTCCAATTCCTCCGAAGGGAGCCCCATTTGATCGTCGCCTTTTGGATACTCATCCCTGTGATATGCGCAAAATAAAAATGGATCTTGCGTTTCCCAAGGGAAGCCCAAAGGCTTTATCTGTATAATCTTATTTGCTTTCATTTTATTCTAAATTTCGTAAAGTTTATATGTTCCTGTCTTTCCTTTTAAAGTGGTTTCGTATACCTTATGATTTGGATGCTTCGTATCAACTTGCCGATATGCCGCTTCGGAAAGCAGTAGTTTTGTGCCAAACTCTTTGTTCGCAGATTCGATACGGCTGGCGTAATTGACATTATCGCCTATTACCGCTGTCTTTTTCATATCACCAGTATCAAAAGGCCCTACGATAACATTACCATAGTGCACGCCAGCGCGAATACCAAATTGTGTGTTGAAATTGTCGTTTAAATACTTATTGAACACCTCTAATTTTTCATTCATTCCTTTAATCGCATGAATGGCATCTAAAACGGAATTCTTCCTTTCCTTGTCCATACCAAAGACCGCCAAAATACCATCGCCCGCAACATCGCTGATCAACCCACCATATTGTTGAATAATAGCATTCATTAATCGGTAATACCGATTTAGCACATGAACAATATCATAGGGAGGAAATTTTTCCGCAAAAGAGGTATAGTTGACAATATCGGTAAATACAATGGTCAATTTTTGTTGGCTGCCAAGCGCGATTTTCGAATCTTCAGCAAACTGCTCGGAAATAATATCCATATCCATTTTATCGGCTACCATTCTACGAATGGCAATATCACCTGTAATATCAGTTTGGCAGGCCAAGCGTATTTCATCAGGAAAATTTAACTTATCCGCTATTTCAAGTTCGGCCTCGTTTCTTGGTGAACAATTTTCCAATCCCTCATTAATACTGACCCTACATGTGGAACATTTTCCGTTGCCCCCACAGGCGTGAGTATGGTCTATATTTGCTGCTAAAGTGGACTCTAAAATGGAGTTCCCCAGCAAATAATCTATTGTTTGTTGTTCTTTGAACAGATGTATTTTATGTGCCATAGTCTGGTTTGGTTTATTAGTTTTTCCCTATCTTAAAATAACCATTTTTTTAAAGATTAGCCTAACCGATGTTATTATAACCATTACTAAAAATATTAAATAATTTGTTGTAAACTTTATTTGTTCTAAACAACTATTAACGTAAATTTTTTAATCACTTATTTTTTTCAAAATTCTATGCAATCGTTTTGCCTCATCCACTGAAATACTATCTTCAAAAAAATTATTTACCGATTTCTTAGCCACGCGATGCAATTTATAAAAAAGCTTAATTCCCTTTTTCGTAACCGTGATATCAATTTTACGTCGATTTTCTAGACATGTCTGTCTATCTACAAGTTCCTTTTTCACCAACCTATCTAACAATCTCGTAAGGTCCGGGCTTGCTACAATCAAATTTTCCTTAATGGTTTTAGCATTCATGGGTTCAGGATAGTTCTTTGCCAAAACATTCAGTACATTTAATTGTGCATGTGTAATATCATATGGTTTTAACGCTTCTTTGAGCTGTACATCTATCCACCCAGCGGTCTTTACTAAACTAAAATACCCCCTAGCAAATGGGCTCATAGCATCATTCTCAAAAACGATCTTATTAATCATTTAAACAATAGTTGTTTAGAACAACAAATATATAACTATTTTTACTTTATACAAATATTACTTGAAAATTGGAGAGCTTCCTAATCAAAAATTTCAAGTACCTAGACCCCCAAATCTATTACGATAAGCTAATCAACATGTTTCTCCGCTCCAATATTTTTAGTTTGGGGTGTACATACCAGATGGCTATTAATGCATAGACAATTAAACAAAGTGCAAACTGAATATTTCCTATAGTAAAAGGTGTCGTGCTTTTTATTTTTACTTATACCCGATAACCTCTGTCAACGCAATTTTACTTTTGGCAAAATTCCCTGTTCCGAATGCAATTTCCTTTCCATCTTCGTTGTACAAAGCTGCCTCTGCGGTAAATAGATTTTTAGATCGAAACCTAACTTTACCGACAGCCCTGATCTTTCCTTTACTAACAGGTCTAATTAAATTCAGATTGAAAGACGTGGTCAGAACAAACACATCTTCAACAATAGAATTCACCGCAAAGAAAGCGGCATCATCCAGTAATTTGAAATACACTGAGCCATGAATGGCCCCCAAGGCATGAAAGTAATTTTCAGAAACGGTGAGGCCAATTTCCGCTGTTGCCTCAGCTATTTTTATTGTCGTAGAGGGGTATAAATCCGTATTGAATTTTGCATTCAAATACATTCGTTCCAATTTATTAAAATGTTTTTGTGTCATAAATTGTTTTTATAGTTTCCAACATGCCTCAATCAATATAATGTTTCGGCCTTTTTAGAGGCTTTCGGGTTAGCTTGTCCTTTTTGTTTTGAGATCAAGAAATGACCCTTTCATAACATTGCAAATTCTGGCTTGAGAAGGAAAATAAAAAAGTAAAAATTTAAATTCCTTACTCTAAGATTCCAATGCCCGTTCAATATCGATAATAATATCATCGATATGCTCCAATCCAACAGAAACCCTAACCATACCATCTGTTATTCCAGTTTCCGTCCTTTCCTCTAAAGACAATTTACTATGCGTGGTTGACGCGGGATGTGTAACTATACTTCTTGAATCCCCTAAATTGGCAGACAATGACAGTAACTTTATTGAATCAAAAAATTGTTGACCAGCCTTTAATCCGCCTTTGACCTCAAAAGCCACAACACACCCCCCCGCTTTCATCTGCTTTTTGGCTATTTCGTACTTCGGGTGTGATTTCAAGAATGGATACTTAACCCAATTAACTTTTTCATGACCCTCCAAAAATTCGGCAAGCTGTAGGGCATTTTCACAATGTCGGTCTACACGAACAGCTAGGGTTTCCAAACTTTTAGATAATACCCAAGCATTAAAAGGTGAGAGCGACGGGCCCGTGATTCTTGCAAATCGATATATTTTGTCAATTAAATCAGCCCTACCAACAGTTATTCCCGCCAGCACTCTTCCTTGTCCGTCCATTAATTTGGTACCCGAATGAATCACTAAATCAGCACCAAATTTAATGGGCTGTTGTAAATAGGGGGAGGCAAAACAGTTATCTATCACTAATATCAAATTGTACTTTTTGGCGATTCTACCCAATGCCTCCAAGTCAAGAATATCTACCCCAGGGTTAGTCGGGGACTCTGCATAAATGATTTTGGTTTTGGGCGTAATCAACTCTTCAATGGTTTCAAGCTCATCAATCTTAAAATAGGTATGTGAGATATTCCATTTTGGAAAGAAATTGGTAAACAAAGAATGTGTTGAACCAAAAATACTACGGGCCGAAAGTACATGGTCGCCACTATCCAACAAGGCCGCAAATGTTGAAAATACCGCTGCCATGCCCGAAGCAAAGGCAAAACCATCTTCGGCACCTTCCATCTGGCATACTTTTTCTATAAACTCCGAAGAGTTGGGATTTGAATAACGCGAATAGATATTACGTTCTTTTTCCTCTGCAAAAGAGGCACGCATATCTTCGGCATCAGAAAATACAAAACTTGATGTCAGATACATGGGTACGGAATGCTCAAGATGTTGGGTGCGTTCCAGTTGTGTACGTATGGCGTTGGTCTCGAATTTGTTCTTAGCACTCTCTTTCATCAAATTATATTCATTCTTTTAAACATTTGTACCTGTGCAACTTTTCTTTTTAGACCAAAGACCGCTGCGCTAAAAGAGCAAAGATAAAAGACTTCCTACTCCTGTCCTCTGTCTTCTGTCTTCTGTCTTCTGTCTTCTGTCTTCTGTCTTCTGTCTTCTGTCACTAAACTATCCTTTTTCAGCAATTCGTAAAATATCACCAAAGACACCCCTGGCAGTAACGGCTGCACCGGCACCGGCTCCCTGAATTACCAAAGGGTTCTCCCCATATGAGTCGGTATATATTTCGATTATGGAATCTGATCCTTTTACCTGGCCCAAAGCACTTTCTTTGGGTACAGAAACCAATTTTACATCCAACAGCCCTGTTTCTTTTTGCAGGTTCCCATGTAGGTCACCTATATACCGTAACACATGATCCGGTTTTTGGTTCTTTTTGATTTCATTGAACTTATCATCCAAAAGGCCCAAGTTTTTAAGGAAAAAGTCCACGTCGCCAGTTTGCAAAGCTTCCGGGATAAGATTTTGAATATCGATATCGGAAAACTCATTGCTCAGATCTAATTCGCGAGCCAAAATCAATAATTTCCGTCCAACGTCATTCCCCGAAAGGTCTTCACGGGGATCTGGTTCGGTAAACCCTTTGCGCATTGCATCTTTTAATATGGATGAGAACGAAGTATCTACTTCGGAAAACGTATTGAAAATATAACTCAACGACCCTGAAAAAACGCCTTGTATTCTTGTGATATTCTCACCAGATAAATGCAATAGTTTTATGGTATCTATTAACGGAAGTCCCGCCCCTACATTGGTTTCGTACAAATACTGCTTTTGACTCTTGACCAATTCCTCCCGAAGTAGTTGATAATAATCAAACCCTAAGGTGTTGGCAATTTTGTTAGATGAGACCAGATCAAACCCGTTCTCGACCAAATCGAAATAGCGCGCCACAAAATCAGAACTTGCGGTATTATCAACCGCAATAAGGTTCTCCAAGTGGTTATCTTTAGCATACGCAAAAATGTCCTCAATGGCATAGGCAACTCCCTTTTTATCTAAATCCGATTTCCATGTTTTGCGAATCCCTTCTTTGTTCAACAAGGCCTTTCTCGAATTCGCTACTGCAAAAACTTTGAGGTCAATGTCTTTACGTTTTTCTATGGTTTGGGCAGACTTCAAAATTTGGTCAACTAGCGTGCCGCCAACATTCCCATGTCCGAAAATAGCCAAATTCACTTTTTTACTAATCCCAAAGATCTGGCCGTGCATTACATTTACCGCCTTCTTCAAATCGGCTTTTTTTACCACAATGCTTACATTTTTTCCAGATACCGTATTATTGAAAAGTACAGGTACAATCCTATTTTTGATCAAGGCGTTGTACGGTTTATGAAAAGTACTAAGGTCCTGACCGACTATAGAGATGACAGACACATCATCAACGACGGTAATCATATTGATGTCTTTAGCCTTAAAATCGCTCGAAAATTCCCTATCCAAAGCCTTTTTGGCTTTTTGAGCTTTGTTTTTATTGACCACAAGACCAATTCCTCGCTCCGAGGAGCCTTGGGAAATGATGCTCACGTTGATATTATTTTCTTCTAGTGCCTTAAAAATTCGGGCATCAATACCTACCTTGCCTAAAAGCCCCCTACCTTCTAAGTTGATTAATGAGATTTCTTCCAATACAGAGAGCGACTTTATACCTTCCTTGCTTGATTTGGCACTGATCAAGGTGCCTTCGTTGTCATTATTATAGGTATTGAGAATTCGCAGCGGAATATTTTTTTCGATTAAGGGAATAATTGTTTTGGCATGTAATATAGTAGCTCCGAAGTTTGCCAGTTCATTGGCCTCGGCATAGGAAACATTTGACAATCGTTTTGCATCCGGAACCAATTCGGGATTGGCTGTAAAAATTCCATCAACATGCGTATAATTCTGTAGTTCTTCAGCATCTAAAAAATTAGCCAATAAGGCGGCAGAATAGTTACTCCCATTTCTGCCCAAAGTAGTTGTTTCCCCATTTTCAGTAGACGCAATGAAACCGGTGACTATGGGAACACTACCAGCGGGTAATCCCGAGATATGGGATAATACTTTCTCTTTTGATATATGTTCCAGCAGTTGCGCATCACCAAAAGTATCATCGGTTTTGATAAATTTTCTAGTATCGATCAACACCGCTTTGACTCCTTTCCCAATTAACAATTTTGTGATGAGTTTGGCCGAAATAAGCTCTCCGTGAGCTAAGACTTCATCTTTTATTTTTAGGCTGTAATCCCCTAAGAGGGCAACACCCTCGAACAATTTCGCCAGCTTCTTGAATTCCTCTGTGAGACTTATATTGGCATAGGTGTGCTGTTGGTACTTTTCCAATAACTCAAAATCTTCGAAATAATCCTCCCCACTTGCTGCCTTCTCCAATATTGTCTCCAGCTGGTCCGTACCGTTCTGCCTAGCGGACAATACCACAGCGATGTTTTCATTTTCGCTCACTTTTGCACTAATGATTTCTAGCACACGCTCCAAACCCTCACCATTGCTCAGTGATTTGCCGCCAAACTTTAAGACTTTTATTCCGTCGGTCTTTATGCTTTCATTAAAGACTGGATGTAGTAATTTTTGAAGTTGTTCAAACTCGATCAAAAAGGCATCATGACCGTCCAGGGATTCTATTTCACCGTACGTAACATTACTATTTGCCTGGGCCAATTGCTTAAAAGTTTCCTTGTTTTCCTTTGCTGTAAAAAAGAGATCGGAATCAACACCTATAATATGAATATTGGTATCGCTGTTTTGTAGATTTATAAAATTCTGATCGCCATCCCTAGTAATATCTATGGTCCTCAATAATTGATTCATCAACTTATATGCAGAAAGTTGAAAACGTTCTTGTAATTTTTTCCCATGATGCAACAACCAACTTTCTACATTAAATACTTGAAGTTCGCTATTCGTACTACGTTGAAAACGTTCTTTAAAGGATTCCGGCGTTCGGTAGCAAAGCATTGCATGCATACGTGCGTCGTGTACGGGTTGTTTTGAATTGACCAAAAATTGTTCTTGAATCTGACAATTGGCAATGAGCCAATCGGTAGATTTCCAATCAGAGGCCACCGGTATTAGATGTTCGGTCAAATTTGGATTCAGGGCTGCCATTTCCCAAGCAATCCCCCCACCCAGCGAACCACCGATAATGGCAAATAGTCTGTTGATTTCAAGTTGTGCGAGTCCCTTTAAAAAAATCTGGGCGATATCGCCGGCAACAAAGTCTTTGTAGTTCTCAATCAAAAATTTATCATACCCATTTCCAGGAATGTTGAAACTGAGTATGGTGTATTTTTGCGTATCAATGCATTTGCCCTCCCCAATAAGTGCTGACCACCAGCCATCCTCGCCACTCACATTTGAGTTTCCCGTTAGCGCATGGTTTACGAGCACCATGGGTGCGGAATGTAAGGGTGCTCCAAAAATTTGATATGATAAATCAATATCCTGCTCGACCCCACTTATAGTTTTGTAACCTTTTATTTTTAGATGGTGCAGCATCTGCGATTTTTTTATTAATTCTGTCACATCGAGCACCTCGGCCACACTCGGTATAAACTTCGTCGAGAAATCAAATTTGACGGAGCCTGCCTTGAGCTAAGTCGAAAGGCTCGAACTGACAGTAGCACATAATTTATATCTTATGCCAAAACCGATTTATCTATAGTGGCAAAAGCATTTACTAAATCTGTTTTCAAATCTTCTATATCTTCTAAACCAACAGATAAGCGGATCAAGTCTTTTGTTACTCCAGTAGATTCTTGTGCGGCATCATCTAATTGTTGGTGCGTTGTACTTGCCGGGTGAATAATCAATGATTTGGAATCACCGATATTCGCCAATAGGGAGAACAATTTGGTATTATCGGCTATTTTCTTGGCCGAATCGAAACCTCCTTTTATCCCAAAGGTTACGATTCCACTTTGTCCCTTGGGTAGGTAAGCGTCTGACTGCGCCTTGAATTTACTTGATTTTAAACCGGGATAGTTGACCCATGTTACTTCAGTTCTGCCTTCTAACCACTCAGCCAAGGCCAAGGCATTTTCGCTATGCTTCTTTACACGTATTTCCAGTGTTTCCAACCCTTGAATAATTTGAAAGGCGTTAAATGGGCTCAAAGCTGAACCAAAATCCCTTAAGCCCTCTATTCGCGCTTTTATAATGAAAGCAATAGGTCCAACTGCATCATGATAGATAAGGCCGTGGTAGCCGGCCGATGGTTCAGTAAACTCGGGAAACTTTCCGTTCGCCCAATCAAAGTTCCCGGCATCTATAATCGCTCCACCGAGCGCAGTTCCGTTTCCGTTGATATACTTCGTTAATGAATGAATTACAATATTTGCTCCATGTTCTATAGGGTTCAATAATGCAGGTGTGGCAACCGTATTGTCAACGATAAATGGAATTTTCGCGCTTTTTGCCTCAGAAGAGATTGCCTTCAAATCTAAAACATCCAATTTTGGGTTCCCAAGCGACTCCACAAAAATTGCCCTTGTATTTTCCTTTACTGCCTTACCGAAGTTGGAAGGGTCTGATGGGTCTACAAAAGTAGTTGTGATACCCAATCTTGGTAGGGTCACATTCAAAAGATTATACGTGCCCCCATATAAGCTATTGGAAGCAACAATATGATCACCGCTTTTTAACAGTACCATTAATGTGGTAGCTATCGCGGCCGTACCGGATGAAGTTACCAAGGCTGCTACCCCTCCTTCGAGAGCAGCGAGGCGTTGTTCTAAAATATCATTGGTAGGGTTGTTGATCCTTGTGTAGATATTGCCAAATTCGGCTAGCCCAAAAAGATTGGCGGCATGATCCGAATTGTTGAAAACGTAAGCCGTGCTTTGATAAATAGGTACGGCCCTTGTACCTCCATTTACCGTGGTGTCATGTCCTGCATGTAATGCGTTTGTAGAAAATTTTTGATCGCTCATGATTTTAATTTTGTGTATCCCTATCTTTTCCTTGGAATACTGGTTTTTAAATAGATTTCCGCCCTTGTATGCCGATAGGCAGGTACGCGGAAATGACATTAAATGAATTATCCAAAAAGCCAAACTTAGCTACGTCGACCTGAGTAGCGGTAAAATCAAAAAGTTATAAGAAAGCGAACAGTTTACGGAAAGTAATCTGTTTTTGTTATCTGCCCAAGAAGCCGAAATATGTTCAGCGAATCCTGAAACGAGTTCAGGACAGGGTAGAATTTAGCACCTTCTTTGCATAGGCCAAAGGGTTGCTAAGGTTTCATCGGGTCTAATCCCTCCACCTTTCTTGATAACTATTCAATAAATGTTTGAACTTTGAAAGAACAAATTAAGAACGGAAAAAACTATTATCCTAACAATAGTTGAAAAAAATAAAATTTATGTCAAAAAAAAACGGCCACGTAACAAATGCGGCCGTTTTTGATATTATTTATAACACGCTATAATTTAAAAGCAGTTTTTACTTTGTCTACCATATCTAATTTTTCCCAGGTAAAAAGCTCAACCTCTTTCTCGATCCGCCCATTATAAGGGGATTCAAAAACTTTTGTGACCGTTTTTGGCTCCTTGCCCATATGACCATAAGCTGCAGATTCTAAATAGATCGGATTTCTAAGTTTTAGGCGTTTCTCGATTGCGAACGGACGCATATCAAACAGTTTTTCAACTTTCTTGGCGATAGCGCCATCTGTTAAGTTTACATTTGCCGTACCATAGGTATCTACAAAAATAGAAGTTGGTTTCACCACGCCTATTGCATAGCTCACTTGCACCAAGATCTCATCCGCAACTCCTGCAGCAACCAAATTCTTAGCAACATGTCGAGAAGCATAAGCAGCACTTCGGTCAACCTTACTCGGGTCCTTACCACTAAAAGCGCCACCGCCGTGAGCGCCCTTACCACCATAGGTGTCAACAATAATTTTCCTGCCCGTTAATCCCGTATCTCCATGTGGCCCCCCGATTACGAATTTACCAGTAGGGTTGATATGGTACTGTATCTGGTCATCAAAAAGGTTTTGAATTTTTTTTGGGAGTTTTTTCTTTACCCTAGGAATCAAAATCTCAACGATATCCTTTTTAATCTTGGCCAACATCTTCTTATCGTTCTTATCAAATGCATCATGTTGGGTAGATACCACAATCGTATCAATCCGTTGAGGTACATTATCATCAGAATATTCAATGGTCACCTGCGATTTGGCATCTGGCCTAAGATATTTGATTTGTCTGTCCGCTCTCCGTAAACTTGCAAGTTCTTGTAGGATCTTATGAGAAATATCCAGCGCTAACGGCATATAGTTAGCCGTTTCCTTGGTTGCATACCCAAACATCATACCTTGATCACCAGCACCTTGTTGCTCCTTTTTACCACGGTCAACTCCTTGGTTGATATCTTGTGATTGCTCATGAATTAATGAGATAACCCCACAAGAATCTCCGCTAAACTGATATTCTCCCTTGGTATAACCAATTTTATTGACTACTCCTCGCGCGATATTCTGTACATCTAAATAGGTATTGCTCTTTACCTCTCCTGCCAATATCACCTGACCTGTGGTTACCATAGTTTCACAGGCAACCTTACTCTCTGGATCAAAGGCCAAAAAATTATCCAATAAAGCATCGCTTATTTGATCGGCAACTTTATCAGGGTGGCCTTCACTAACAGATTCTGATGTAAATAAATACGACATAATAATTTGTTTTTTTCTTGGAGGGATGTGACACTATTGCCTTGAGAAGTTTAATAGGATATTAATCCCACCAACTGCTTTAGCATTTTTAATGAGGTTGCAATCAGTCAAATCCTTCCTCCTATTTTGAGCTAGCAAAAATATAAAAATTGTTCCGATGCAAAAGATATTCATGAAAGATTTGTTTAAACGTCATAAAAATTCGCTGTAAGGCCTTAAACAATGGAATGGATCCTACATAATTTCGCGGCTATCGTAGATCAACAAACATAATAATCAAATGGTCCCGTATTTCGACCACTATTTTTTTTCAAACTCAATATACTTCGTATATTGTGTGCCATCGTTAGAAAGAAAACACCAACCTTTAAATCACCTAAGAATGCACATTGCCGTTGCAGGAAATATTGGAGCAGGAAAAACAACACTTACCAGACTATTGGCCAAGCACTACAAATGGGAGGCGCATTTTGAAGATGTTGTTGACAACCCTTATCTAGATGATTTTTATACGCAAATGGAGCGCTGGAGTTTTAACCTTCAGATATACTTCCTTAACCATAGGTTCAGACAGATTCTTAAAATACGTGAGGACGGCAAAAAGATTATTCAAGACCGTACAATTTATGAGGATGCTCACATTTTTGCCCCCAATCTTCACGCAATGGGCCTAATGACCAATAGGGACTTTACCAATTACTCGAGTTTATTTGAATTAATGGAAAGTCTGGTACAACCACCCGACCTGTTGATTTATCTCAGAAGTTCTATTCCGAATCTGGTAAGTCAGATTCATAAACGCGGGCGAGATTATGAAAACTCTATTTCTATTGACTACCTCAGCCGATTGAACGAACGCTATGAGGCCTGGATACATGGCTATGAAAAAGGAAATCTGTTGGTTATAGATGTTGACGACCTTGATTTTGTTGACAATCCCGAAGACTTAGGGGAGATAATCAATAAGATCGATGCGGAGATAAACGGCTTATTCTAGAATTTTATTTAATGTATCCGTTTTCACGGGCATGTTCTATTGCCTGTTTACTGCTTTCTACCAAAAGGACCGGCGTTAGCTTAAAGTTACCTATCAGGCCCTTTACCCTTAGCATCTTTTTTTTATGGTTTACGCTACGTAAATAAATTGCCATAATTCTAGATGGCTGTGTTTCCGCAATTTCAACGTAGATGTCTGCATCGTGCTCCCCACTATCACCAATTAAGATGAACTTGAGTTCTGGATACGTTTTTAAGATATTAAGAATTTCTTTTTGTTTTTGAGGTTTTTCGCCCTCCGTCTTTCTTTTTCCAAGCTTCGGAAAGTTTCTAAGCAATATGGGGCCTTTGGGAAAATTGTTAGTCGTTAGAAAAAATTCCAGGTAGCGATACAGATTCCAAGGACTATGGCTTACATAAAAAATGGGATTGGCATTTTTCCCAGATTTTCCACGATGTAGCAGATGATAAAATTCAGCTGCACCTTCCAACGGAAGGCGACTGCCCGCTCTTTTAAAAAGAGTGTTCACCACAACCCTCCATTTTAGGTTTGAAACCACTCCCGTATGCAAAATGGTATCATCAATATCTGAAATAACCCCAAATTGTGCTTCCTGTGATGGTATCAGTATTTCCCCCGGGAAACGGTTTTGATTTATGACCTCGCGATTTAACTTTGTATCTGCATAGGCAATCTCATAACGGAGCCAACCTTCATCATTCGCCAAATCCGCCAGATCCTGAATATTTTCCGAAATTCGATAATAGCCCCTTCCATCAGTTTGTGCTTTTAAAGTGCGGCCATCGGAAAGGGTCAATAGGAGTGGTGTGTGTGTTATCTCGTCGGTTTCAAAACGTTTGAATGCATTCCACAATAAAGGTAGGAATCCTTTTTGGGAAAGGTCTATTTCCTCATCTTCCAAGGCCCTTCCCCTTGCATAAAAAAACGAGTCGGTACCATAGGCCTGAAAAGCGATCAGCTGTAATTTATCTTTCTTCCCAAATAGCGCCATATTTCCAGATCCTGAAGCTCCCGAAGTTTCGAGACAAGGTAAATATAGGGATTCCCCAGTTGTTTTTAAGTGGATACTTTGTTGCCGATGAATTTGCAAACTAGGGCAAAAGGTGCGTTTACTCAATCATAAACCAAACTCCCTCATCGGTCATTTTCTGGGAGTAGTATTCCCCTTAGATTTATGGAAACATTTAGTCCTGAACATTTATCCGGACAGACAAGACCTAAAAACTGACCGCCGCATTCTAGACAACTACGGTGGACTTGTAAAATGAATGTTAAACGTAAACTTTAAAAAGATGAAACCAAAAAAGAATCCCAAAACCGATTTAAACCGTAACCGAGGGCTGTATTTTGTCATGGGTCTAGCAGCCGTTATGGCATTAGCATATGTTGCTTTAGAATGGAAGACTTACCAAGACCCTTTTGAATTTACCGAAAGACTAAATGTATCGGACCCTTTGGATGAGCCAGTAATCCAAGTGGATTTTAAATTACCTCCACCTCCCAAACCTCCGGTCGCTCCGGACGCCCTAGAAATTGTTCCGGATGACGAACCTATTATTGAAACAGTCATAGAAATTACCGAACCGGTAGATGATGAGCCGATTCCGGTAGATGCGATTCCAAATACCGAAAAGGCTATTGATGCCGAAATACCTATAACCGCTGTCGAAGAAAAACCAATATTTCCTGGGTGCGAAAATGAAAAGGACAAGCTTGCATGTTTCCAGACCAAAATGCAAAAACATATTCAAAAAAACTTTCGCTATCCAGAATTAGAACAAGATATGGGTATTCAAGGAAGGGTAAGTGTTATGTTCACCATTCAAAAGGATGGCAGTATTGGAAACCTGAGAATGCGGGGGCCAAATAAAAATCTTGAAAAAGAAGCCGCCAGAATCATTGGAAAACTTCCAAAAATTCAACCTGGAAAGCAAGCAGGGAAACCTGTTCGAATTCCTTTTAGTATTCCCATTACTTTTAAACTACAGTAAATAGGCCAAAACAAAAACCACGCCCAAGGGCGTGGTTTTATATTTCTATAGCGTCTGAAAAAGCTACTTAATATTCAGTTCACTTTTATATTTCTCGACCGCTTTTTTTACTTCTTCTTTTGTGGCGCCCACAAATTCTTTTACCTCTTCAGTTTTTTTGCCGCCTACTTCAGAAACCGTAGTTACCATGGCCTTAAAAGCACCATCAGTGGTATTGCTCATTTCAACACGAAATTGTTTTTCTACCTGCCTAACTTCTTTCATTCCGTCAGTAGTAATAGAGACTTCAGTACCATCTTCTTTAGTGATACTTACCCCATCCGCAGGTGAAAGGCTCACCAAACTTGGTGCAATAACCAAGGCCACAACCGACATTAATTTTAAAAGAATATTTAAAGAAGGTCCTGAGGTATCCTTAAAAGGATCACCAACAGTATCACCAACAACAGCAGCTTTATGTGCATCAGAACCTTTACGTCCGTCAGATTCGATCATTTTCTTGGCATTGTCCCAAGCACCACCAGCATTTGATTGGAAAATTGCCATCAAAACGCCACATGTTGTTACCCCGGCCAAAAGACCCCCTAACATTTCGGCTCCTCCGATAAAACCAACAGCAACAGGAACGGCAATCGCCAACAAACCTGGCAATACCATTTCTTTAATAGATGCCTTTGTAGAAATATCCACACATTTATCATATTCTGCAAGTCCGTCAGCTTGATCAAAAATTGCGCGTTGTTCCGGGCTTGCTTTTGACATATCAGAATCAACGGCCCTCATCACCTCCAGAGCTGCTTTTAATTGTGGAATATCCCTAAACTGACGTCTTACCTCTTCGATCATCGCCATTGCAGCGCGACCTACAGCATTCATAGATAGGGCAGAAAATACAAAAGGAAGCATTCCTCCCACTAAAAGGCCCGCCATAATTTTAGGTTGCGACACATCAATAGAAGTTACGTTCGCCACTTTCATAAAGGCGGAGAACAAAGCCAAGGCCGTTAAAGCGGCAGAAGCAATTGCAAAACCTTTACCAATAGCGGCTGTTGTATTACCAACTGCATCCAATTTATCAGTACGTTCCCGTACTTCTGGGTCTAACTCAGCCATTTCAGCAATACCCCCGGCATTATCAGAAATTGGTCCGTAGGCATCAACAGCCAACTGAATACCCGTATTTGCCAACATACCCACTGCAGCAATAGCAATTCCGTATAAACCGGCAAAATGATGTGATACCAAAATAGCGGCGGCAATTAATAAAATAGGAATCATAGTAGACATCATGCCCACACCCAAACCTGCAATAATGTTTGTGGCGGCTCCCGTCTCAGATTGTTTAACAATAGAATTTACAGGTTTTGTTCCTGTACCAGTATAATATTCTGTAATCTTCCCAACACCCAAACCAGCGACTAGACCGGCCAAAGTTGCCCAAAAGATTCCCATTGCCCCATGCGGCAATCCTGCAACAGATTCTGGAATTAAGGCGTTTATGATAAAATATGAGGCTACTACCATCAATCCCGCAGAACCGAATTCACCGATATTCAAAGCTGTTTGTGGATTTCCTCCATCTTTAACCTTTACAAAGAAGGTACCTACGATAGACATTAAAATACCTACAGCGGCCAATACCAAAGGAAGGTACACCGCACCTAAACCTGCAAAATCAGGCGTAATAATAAATGCTCCCAATACCATAGTACCTATTATAGAACCTACATAAGATTCAAACAAATCGGCACCCATACCTGCAACATCACCAACATTATCACCAACATTATCGGCAATAGTTGCTGGGTTTAGTGGATGATCTTCGGGTATTCCCGCTTCGACCTTACCAACCAAATCAGCTCCAACATCAGCAGCCTTGGTGTAAATACCACCGCCAACTCTAGCAAAAAGTGCAATTGAAGAAGCTCCTAAAGAAAATCCGGAAAGTACGTTCAATACCAAGCTTAAATTTTCGGCTCCAGGCCACATCGACTGATAGAGCATGAATAGACCACTAAGTCCTAACACCCCAAGACCAACAACACCAAGGCCCATGACGGCACCACCGGCGAAAGCAACTTCTAAAGCTTTCCCTAAGGATGTTTTAGCTGCTTGCGTTGTTCTAACGTTTGCCTTTGTAGCAACCTTCATACCTATGAAGCCTGCCAAAGCTGAACAGATGGCCCCTACTACGAAGGACAGCGCAACCATTCCATTAGACCCATCTTCAGTACTGCCCTTAAAGAACAATAAAACTGCTACGGCCACTACGAAAATAGATAGGATCTTATATTCCGCTTTTAGGAAAGACATTGCACCATCGGCGATGTTTTTGGCTATTCGAGCCATTTTTGCATCTCCTACCTCTTGCTTGCCAACCCAAGAATTCTTCCATGCTACAAAAAGCAGGGCCAAGACACCGAATGCTGGTAAAAACTTTACTATTAATTCCATTTTTTGTTTAGTTTTTAAGTTTTTTTTAACGGCTGCAAATGTACTAAAATTGAATAGAATAAAAAAAGGCCGTCAATATTAAGGACGGCCTTTAAAAATGGTCTTCTATTTTCTAAATTGTAAAAGTGCGTTTCTTTTTGTGTTCACTATCTTCATAGCGTTGTACACACTGATGGTAGATCTCTCTGGCCTCTGCTGCATTACCCCATCCGCCAACATCAACTTTTTTCTTTTCCAAGTCTTTGTATACTTGAAAAAAGTGTTCGATTTCTTTTTTTCTGTGCGGGTTTATATCGGCAAGATCATTCTTCTGATTCCATATCGGGTCGGAAACGGGTACACAGATTATTTTTTCATCTGGCCCTTTTTCATCAGCCATATGAAAAACACCTATAGGTTTTACCTCTACAACAACCATTGGATAGGTTGGCTCTGTACATAAAACCAAAACATCAAGTGGATCTTTGTCCAACGCCAAGGTTTCTGGAATAAAACCATAGTCACCGGGGTACATCATTGATGAGAAAAGGGTTCTGTCGAATCGTATTTTGTGCAGTGCAAAATCGTACTCGTATTTGTTTCGACTGCCTTTTGGAATCTCTACCAATACATCAAAAGTGATGTTTTCTTTTTTACTCATTTATATTAGTTATGGTTATAAAAATGATTTAACGCTCTCTATTGAATTAAAGTGTAATTATAGAAAGAATTCTATATTAAAGAGTTGAATCTAGAAACTAAACCCAAAACTTCCCGTAATGCCAAAAGGCCTTGCATCGGGACTATCTAAATAATTGCCTCTAAAATTGAAGTCAATTCGAAAAATTTTGAAAATATTTCCCACACCAAGCGACCATTCATAATATACCTTATTATTAGGAGCAATCAATAGGGGGCTTGTAGGTGTAGGTCTGCTCAATGCCTGGTTACTATCGGAAAGATCACCCCATGCACCCCGTAAGGCTACAATCTCTCTTAGGTTTAATTTTCTCAAAAACGGCACCCTTGAAAAAAGGCGTCCGTTAAAGTTATGTTCTAAATGAAGAGCGACATATGTATCGGTAACAAACTCATAAAAATCCAAATTGTGAAAAGTACCATAATTTGTAAATAGCGTTTGATTACCAGGCACCACACTTAATAGCCCTAAAGGAACGTCACCAAAAGTCTTGCCTACCTCCAGGGTACTGAACAATCTTCCGAAACCACCAACTTGCCAAGGTTGACTGTACGAAAATTGAAGCTTATCATAAGCAAAATCACTATCGAACGGGCCTTCGAAACCTTTGGTATAGTTTATCAATATGGTACTATAATTATCGTTAACGTCAACTCTTTCAACACCATGACCTATTGTTTTTTTACCCGGAGTATAAATCAATAGTGCATTCACATCAAACTGTCTTATATTGGAGGCTATGCCAGTAGATGAATCGGGGTCGACATAATCAAGGCTAAAATCATCGGGAAGTGCCGAGCTCAACGTTCGAAAAGTACCACCTAAACCAACTCTAAAATTTGTTAGAGGCTCCATTTCGAGATTCAGCGCACTCAAGTTGATATTGGATAGTCTATTGTTTGCGCCAACAGTTAACAGTGCCGAAGATGCAATACTTCTTCCCAATACATCATTGGTAGCCGTAAGACTTCCTCCCAACTGTTCAATATCCCTCCTATTTCCCCCCGAAATAATAAAACGGCTATTCTTATCCAATAAAAATTTGCCTGAAATACCGTACTTGAATTTGTGATCTTTAAAGCCATAGGCCGTATAGCCTTCTATTCGCCAAGGGTCATTTTGACCAAAGTAGGTTCTGGCCCCTAAACGTACCCGAGCTCCCTCAGCATCATTGAAACCAAATACATCATATACAGAGCCAAGATCAAGATTCCACTTATCAATCTCCACATAACCCGAACCCAAAATGCTCACCAAATTGTAATACGATTTAAATTTTGGGACCGTCTTTAAGGTATCCAGAAGTTTATAAATACCGGCCTCGTCCTTGTTTAAGGATTCTAGCCTGTTTTTTGCCCAAAAAGAATCATTCTTTACAATATTTTCTGGATCAAATGGGTTTTTATCGGCCTTGTAAAAGTCTTTCGGTTTTTCTTCGTCAAATTTATATCCATCGTAAACGGTAGTTCGCTTACCATAAACCCCTTTGGACTCTTCTTTTTTACGAAAGCTAAAATCGCTCAGCATATAATCACGCTTCAAAAGAAAAACAGAATCATTGACCACTTCAAAATCTTGTTCAATGTAGATTTCTTTTACCCAATTGATATTGGCACTTTTCGTAACCTCTAAGTTGATATTCTTTATAGCATAGGTAGAATCATTGACCCAAAAATCACCTTTAAACGTAAGTTCATTTTTGCGTCTTGGATAGTATACTATATTATAACACCATTTATTATCTATCAAGGCACTATCGCGTAATGCATAATTATAGGTGTCTACCCCCGTTTTTGATAATGGACTTGTAAAACTCTTATCGAAAAATTTTAGATAGTTATCATAGATATCATAATCTTGATACAAATCTGAAACAAATGCTAGTATAGACTGATTGTTGTCAAAACCTGAGTTCTTATTTCCCAGTACTTTTTCTTTTTCCTCTTTGATGATGTTATCACCGTGAACTTGCGAAAAGGTTTCATTAAGAAAAATTGGGAGATAGGTCTTACCCGTAATCCGGGAAGTATCCAGATCTTGAAAGACGAATTCCAGGCCTTTGAAAATCTTACGCTTCATCAAGGCACTATCAATTGTATTCAAATCGAACTCAATCTTTTCGTACTTATCGTATTTGTATTGTTTAAACTGACGCACGCCATTCTGACGTTTTTTTGCCCAGATTTTTTTAAGGATGTCAACTGCAGGGTTATTTTTTTTAGACTGCTTACCAGAAATAACGACTACTTCCTGCAAATTTTCAGTAGCTTCTTTCATCACGACTTTCATATCGTAATTTACTTTATTAACCAAAACAATCTCTTGGTCTTCATACCCTATGAAACTAATTATCAATGTTTCATACGTACTATCCGATTCCATATAAAAACGTCCATCATCATTGGTGATGGTGCCTTCATAAGAATCTTTAAAAACAACGTTGGCAAAGGCAACGGGTTGATCAAACTCATCTAAAACTATACCGCTGACCTTACTTTGGGCACTAGCGAATAAAGCAAAAAGAAAAAGTAAGGGGAAAAGAAATTTTTTCATTGTAATCATGAGCTTCCGAAGCTGATTAAGCAAATAACGTACCAAAAAGAATTTCGCTGGCGGCAAATTTGAGCTCGCAAAAGTACGTCACAAAATTTGTTTGTTAGCGATACAAGACCTTCTTAACAGCTTTGATCACGTCATCCTTATTAGGCAGCCACTCTTTCAAGAGGACAGGAGAATAGGGCGCAGGTGCATCCGCGGTATTAATACGTTGGATGGGCGCATCTAAATAATCAAAAGCATTTTCTTGAACATGATAGGTAATCTCGGTAGATACGTTTCCGAAAGGCCAAGCTTCCTCCAGTATTACCAAACGGTTCGTTTTCTTTACCGAAGTAACAATTGCTTCATAATCCAAAGGCTTTACAGTTCTTAAATCGATAATTTCACAACTAACACCTTCCTTTTCGAGCTCATCGGCAGCCTTATCTGCCTCTTTAATAATCTTTCCGAAAGATACGATTGTAACGTCCTTTCCTTTCCTTCGAAGGTCCGCAACGCCAAGCGGAACTGTATATTCACCTTCCGGCACTTCACCTTTATCACCATACATCTGTTCCGACTCCATAAAAATAACCGGGTCATCATCTCGAATTGCGGATTTTAAAAGTCCTTTTGCATCCGCTGGGTTCGATGGCACTACAACTTTTAAACCTGGGCAGTTCGCATACCAGCTTTCAAAAGCCTGCGAGTGCGTTGCACCTAACTGACCCGCAGAGGCTGTGGGCCCACGAAAAACAATCGGACATGGAAATTGCCCACCCGACATTTGTCTGATTTTTGCGGCATTGTTCACAATTTGATCAATACCTACCATTGCAAAATTGAAAGTCATAAATTCTATAATCGGGCGATTACCGGTCATAGTCGACCCCACACCGATTCCCGCAAAACCTAATTCAGAGATTGGGGTATCAATCACACGTTTCTCCCCAAACTCATCAAGCATTCCTTTTGACGCTTTATATGCACCGTTATACTCAGCAACTTCTTCCCCCATTAAATAAACGGACTCATCTCTTCTCATCTCCTCTGACATCGCTTCTGCGATGGCCTGCCTGAATTGTAGTGTCTTCATATCGTGTGCGTACCTTTAATTAAAAAATCGATAAAAACGCAAGCAAAAATAGGAAATTATATATCAAAAATTCGTCACGCCCCGTCAAAAAAAGTTACAAAATTTACTATGCATGCATAGTAAATTGTAGAATTTTACCTATCTTAGCGCTGCAAAATTCAAAGACGATTAAATAACTTATTTATGAAAATATTAGTTTGTATCAGTAATGTTCCCGATACCACTTCAAAAATCAATTTTACAGAGGGTGACACCAAATTTGACACCAATGGTGTTCAGTTCGTAATTAACCCAAACGATGAATTTGGCTTGACAAGGGCCATGTGGCTTAAAGAAAAGCAAGGTGCCACCGTGCACGTTGCCACCGTTGGCGAGGCCAATGTAGAGCCAACAATGCGCAAGGCCTTGGCAATCGGTGCCGATGAAGGTATTCGTATTAATGCCGTTCCTACAGATGGTTTCTTCGTTGCCCAACAACTTGCGGAAGTCGTTAAAAATGGAGGTTACGACCTTGTTATTGGAGGAAGGGAATCTATCGATTATAATGGTGGTATGGTTCCTGGTATATTGGCAACTCTTTTAAATATGAATTTTGTCAATAGCTGTATTAATTTAGAAATAGAGGGTACCACTGCGACCGCGATACGGGAAATAGATGGTGGAAAGGAAAAAATATCAACTAGTTTACCCCTGGTTGTTGGAGGGCAAAAAGGATTGGTCGAGGAAACAGATTTGCGCATTCCGAACATGAGAGGAATCATGATGGCCCGTAAGAAAAAATTAAGCGTAGTGGAAGCTGTTGAGGCAACCAAGGCCACAACCGATGTTAAATTTGATAAGCCAGCACCCAAGGGAGCGGTAACATTAGCAAACTCTGTAGATGAATTGGTCTCCTTATTAAGAGATGAGGCAAAAGTCATCTAAGAAATAAATTATAAAATCCAAACACCAGGGCCTAATGTATTTTTGGGACCTTGACCCCGAGATTTCGGGAGAAAATTAATAAAATTATGTCAGTACTAGTATATACAGAATCAGAAAACGGGAAATTCAAGAAAAATGCCTTTGAGGTCGCCTCCTTTGCCAGCGAAGTAGCCAAGCAAATGGGAACAACAGTGACCGCGGTTGCCATTAATGCTGAAGATCATGAGAGTTTAGGAACTTTTGGCGTTTCCAAGGTTTTAAACGTTTCAAATGATTCTTTAAAAACGTTCAATGCCAGAGCTTTTTCCAGCACCATTGCTGAAGCCGCACAGAAAGAAGGCGCACAGGTTGTAGTTGTGAGTTCAAGTACCGATACCAAGTTCTTATCACCGATTCTTTCCGCAAAATTATCGGCTGGATATGTACCTAATGTGGTTGCCGCCCCTGAAAGCGTTAGCCCGTTTATCGTAAAAAGGACCGCCTTTAGTAATAAGGGGTTTGCACATACACAAATTGCCACAGAAGTGAAGCTTATAGGAGTTTCTAACAATGCCTTTGGTGTGGTCGAAAACCCAACTTCGGTTAATGTGGAAAGTTTTGACCCTTCTTTGGGCGATACCGATTTTGCCGTTAAATCTGTTGAAGTTGATAAAGTGGTCGGTAAAGCAACGATAGCTGATGCAGATATCGTGGTTTCAGCAGGTCGCGGACTTAAAGGACCTGAGAACTGGGGTATGGTAGAGGAATTGGCCGATGTTCTTGGTGCCGCGACCGCTTGCTCCAAGCCTGTTTCCGATTTAGGGTGGCGCCCTCACGGCGAACACGTAGGTCAAACCGGAAAACCGGTTGCTAGCAATCTTTATATCGCCATTGGTATTTCAGGGGCCATTCAACATTTGGCCGGTGTAAGTGCATCTAAGACCAAAGTGGTTATCAATATTGACCCAGAAGCACCGTTTTTTAAGGCCGCCGACTACGGAATCGTAGGCGATGCCTTTGAAGTAGTACCTCAGCTCATTGAAAAATTAAAAGAAATAAAAGCGCAAAACGCTTAATTTTTGTTAATTTGTGCCTCTCAAAAGGGCTGTTTAAATAACTAGGTTCGCCCACTTATTTAAACAGCTTTTTTAGTTCACACAACCTATGAGCTTAGTAAGATTAAAAATCAAGGGAATATCATACAGCCAGACGCAGAACGGTGCCTATGCCCTTATTTTGAATGAAGTGGAAGGTGATCGGAAATTGCCAATCGTTATCGGGGCCTTTGAGGCGCAATCAATTGCGATTGCCCTCGAAAAAGAGATAAAACCGCCCAGACCACTGACCCATGACCTGTTCAAAAATTTTGCCGACCGGTATAAGATTATTGTCAAACAGGTTACCATTCATAAATTGGTAGATGGTGTTTTTTATTCCAGCATTATCTGTGAGCGTGACAAAATAGAAGAAATTATAGATGCCCGAACTAGCGATGCCATTGCCCTGGCCTTGCGTTTTGGAGCCCCTATCTTTACATATAAAACCATACTTGACAAAGCGGGAATCTTCCTAAAGTTCTCGTCCAAAGACAAGGATAAGGAAGAAAATGACGATAGTATCATGGTCGACGAAATTCTTCAAGAAGGCGAAACCGTAGAAATTGAATCTGGTGCCACCGATGGTTATCAAGAATTGACCACTGAAGAACTTCATAAAGAATTGGAAAAAGCAGTTGCCAATGAAGATTATGAAAAGGCTGCCAAGCTTCGGGACGAAATCTCTAAACGTAACTAACTTAAAAACAACGAGCTATTTATGAAAACCAAACTATGGATTCTTTTGCTTGTTTTTTTTATTGCTTTTCCTAGCATTGCGCAAGAAACACCTTCAGCTGAAATTGTCGAAGAAATTGTTGCCGCCGAAGTCATTGATGTGGTAGATACCATTGTACCGCACCAAGGGTTTTCCCTAAACAGTCTTTGGCGAGGCATTTTAGGCATGATTGTATTGATTCTTATTTCCTTCCTTTTTAGCTCAAATCGCAAAGCCATTAATTGGAAAACCGTTGGAATTGGTTTGGGACTTCAGCTTATTATTGCCATTGGTGTGCTAAAGGTACCTTTTGTGCAGAAAATTTTTGAACAGGTTGGTAAAGTCTTTGTTAGTATTTTGGATTTTACCCGCGCTGGAAGCGAGTTTTTATTTGAAGGATTGGTAGGCGACCCTACTACTTTTGGCTTTATTTTCGCTTTTCAGGTGCTACCAACCATCATATTTTTTTCAGCACTAACCTCTCTTTTGTATTACTTAGGCGTTATCCAAAAAGTGGTAAAGATCTTGGCTTTGCTGCTTTCAAAAGTTTTGGGTATATCAGGTGCAGAGAGTTTATCGGTAGCAGGAAATATCTTTCTTGGCCAAACGGAAGCACCCTTACTTATCAAAGCTTATCTGGAGAAGATGAACAGGTCAGAAATCATGTTAGTTATGGTAGGTGGAATGGCAACTCTGGCTGGAGCGGTATTGGCTGCCTACATTGGGTTTCTTGGCGGAGATGACAAAGTGTTACAATTGGTTTTTGCAAAACATCTTTTGGCCGCATCTGTTATGGCAGCTCCTGGAGCCATTGTTGTTTCAAAAATATTGTATCCGCAAACCGAAGCCGTTAATACAGACGTAACAGTATCTTCCGAAAAAATCGGATCAAATATTTTGGATGCTATTTCAAACGGAACCACTGAAGGCCTTAAACTTGCCGTGAACGTGGGGGCAATGTTATTAGTATTCATTGCTATTATTGCCATGGTGAATGGAATTTTGGAGCTGACAGGGAATATTGGTTCTTTAAATGAGTGGATAGCGGCCAATAGCTCCTATCAAAAACTATCTTTGGAAGCTATCTTGGGAACCATTTTTGCTCCCCTAATGTGGTTGATAGGGGTTGCAAAAGAAGATGTTATGTTAATGGGCCAGCTTTTAGGAATAAAATTGGCCGCAAGCGAATTTGTTGGATATACTCAATTGGTCGAGTTGAAGGATATGGCGTCAAGTCCGCATTTTACCTTCAACAAATCGGCGATTATGGCCACCTATATGCTCTGCGGTTTTGCCAATTTTGCTTCAGTCGGGATACAAATTGGAGGCATAGGGTCTTTAGCGCCAGGGCAACGGAAAACCCTTTCCGAATTGGGCATGAAGGCCGTACTAGGCGGTACATTGGCCTCCTTGCTTTCGGCTACAATCGCTGGGATGATCTTGGGGTAAAAGGGTGAAGGTTCAAAATGATCATCCTCGTTAATAAAATATAATAACTCAAAGCACTAGCCCTTTGACCATTTATCAATTACCCTTTACCTTTAGCCCATAATGAAACAATACCACGACTTACTTAAACACGTACTCGAAAACGGAAACCAAAAAGGCGACCGTACCGGTACAGGAACACTCAGTGTATTTGGACATCAAATGCGTTTTAATCTAAGCGAGGGTTTCCCCATGGTAACTACCAAAAAATTGCATTTAAAGTCTATCATTTATGAGCTACTTTGGTTTTTAAAAGGTGACACTAATATTGGTTATCTTCAAGAAAATGGGGTGCGAATCTGGAATGAATGGGCAGATGAAAACGGAGATTTAGGTCCAGTCTACGGTCACCAATGGCGCAACTGGAACAACGACGAGATAGATCAGATTAAAGAAGTCATCCATTCCCTAAAAAACAATCCCAATAGCAGACGAATGCTGGTTTCGGCCTGGAATCCCAGTGTATTGCCAGATACTTCTAAATCCTTTTCTGAAAATGTAGCTAATGGTAAGGCCGCATTACCTCCATGCCATGCTTTTTTTCAATTTTATGTTGCCGATGGTAAGTTATCCTGCCAACTATATCAGCGCAGTGCCGATATCTTTCTAGGCGTTCCTTTTAATATAGCGTCCTATGCCTTATTCACCATGATGATGGCGCAGGTCTGCGGCTACGAGGCTGGTGATTTTATACATACTTTTGGTGACACCCATATTTATAACAACCATATGGAGCAGGTTGAACTGCAATTGAGTAGGGAACCCAGGGCGCTACCTAAAATGATCATCAATCCTGAGGTGAAAGATATTTTCGACTTTACTTTCGAGGACTTCACTTTGGTAGATTATAATCCGCATCCTCATATTAAAGGGGTTGTTGCTGTTTAGAATGAAGTAAATAAGGCAACAACCTTAAGTCCCTGCTTTTCATTATCCGTATCTTTATAGTATAATTTAGTTGCTATGACCCTTACTGATTCTCTCTTGGATTTCTTCCTTGAAACCAGAAAACATACCGAGCACATTTGTGAACCTTTGGAAATCGAGGATTACGTGGTACAACCTATTGTAGATGTATCCCCTCCAAAATGGCACTTGGGGCATTCCACCTGGTTTTTTGAGGAATTTATCCTAAAACCACATGCCAAGGGCTATCAAATATTCGATGCAGATTTTTCATTTGTATTCAACAGTTATTATGAAACGGTCGGGAAGCGGGTCATCCGTTCCGACAGGGGAAATCTTTCGCGGCCATCGGTTCAGAAGGTGTATGAATATCGTACCTATGTGACCGATGCCATTAAAAAGCTTTTTCAGGAAACCAATGACCAGTCATTACTGGATTTATTGGAAATAGGTATTCATCACGAAAAACAACATCAGGAATTGTTGCTGACCGATATAAAATACATTCTCGGCAACAACCCCTTGCTTCCCGTCTATTCTGAACGTTTTAAAGAGCATCCCCTAGAAACGCATACCCAAGATTGGGTAACCGTGGAGGAAGGTGTTTATGAAATCGGTCATAATTTAGAGGCGTTTTGCTACGATAACGAATTGGGACGGCATAAGGTCTATCTACATGAGTATCACATATCGAACAAACTGGTTACCAATCAGGAGTTTATTGATTTTATTGCCGCTGATGGATACCAAAAATTCGATTTATGGCATGCAGAAGGTTGGGATTGGGTGCAACAAAATGGGATTAAAACCCCTTTGTATTGGCACGAAATCGAGGGAAACTGGCATCATTATACGCTAAACGGATTACACCAAATACCTCTGGATGGACCAGTAACACATATCTCCTATTTTGAAGCCTTTGCCTTTGCCCAGTGGAAAGGACGCCGTTTACCAACGGAATTTGAATGGGAGGTTGCCCAGCAATTCTTCCCTTGGGGTAATCGTTGGGAATGGACGGAGAGTGCCTATCTCCCCTATCCTAATTATGCCAAAGCCGATGGCGCCTTGGGCGAATACAACGGTAAATTTATGGTAAATCAAAAAGTACTTCGTGGGGGTTCGGTAGCAACTCCAACCAAACATACGAGAGCTACCTACCGCAATTTTTTTCAGACCAATTTAAGATGGCAATTTACCGGATTAAGGTTAGCCAAATAATTTCGACATAGCATACATGCATAAACAATCAGAGACCATTTTTGAAACCCAGTTTGAAGAAGACGTTTATCAGGGACTCACCGATTATCCGAAACATCTTTCCTCAAAGTACTTTTACGATAAGAAAGGGGACAAGCTTTTTCAGCAGATTATGGCCATGCCGGAATATTACCTAACAGATGCGGAGTTTTCCATTTTTGAGGGCCATACGGCCCAGATTACCAATCTTTTCTCTAGGAAGCCAGGCCATTTTAACCTTATTGAATTGGGTGCCGGTGATGGAAAGAAAACCAAGATCCTTTTAAAACAGCTCTCAAAAAACAGAATCAATTTTACCTACGAGCCTATTGATATAAGCCAAAATGTATTGAACGGCCTACGAGCTTCTTTACAAGAAGAACTACCACAGATTGATGTTCAAACAAAACAGGGTACGTATTTTGAGGCCCTAAGTGAATTAAATTCAGTTAATTCGTCCCGAAAAGTCATCTTATTTTTAGGTTCCAATATTGGTAATCTGCTACATGATCAGGCGGTAATATTTTTGCGAAATGTTCAGGAATTGATGCAAAAAGACGATTTATTCTTCGTGGGATTTGATCAAAAGAAAAATCCACAGACTGTGCTTGACGCATATAACGATGCAACCGGTATTACTGCTGCCTTCAACAAAAATGTACTTGCCCGTATTAATTCAGAATTGGGTGGCGACTTTGACTTGGATCAATTTCTTCACTGGGAGGTTTATGACCCTGAAACAGGTACTGCAAAAAGCTATTTGGTCTCTAAAACAGCACAAACCGTTACCATTGATAAGCTGGGGTTACGGGCTAAATTTGAACCATGGGAAACCATTCACACTGAAATATCACAGAAATATGATGACCGTGTGGTTAAATGGTTGGCCGAAAAATCGGGGCTCCAAATCGAAACGGAATTCACCGATGCCCAAAAACGCTATAAAAATTATGTGTTTAGGAAAAGATAATGTAGAAGTGTTCTCTTTAAACTTTTACCTATGAAAAATAGTATCTTATCAAAGATTCCTGCCTTCGCAGGAATGATAATAAAATAATTGATTTATGAAAGCAATATGGAACAATACTGTAATCGCCGAGAGTGATGATACCTTGGTTATAGAAAACAACCATTATTTTCCGGCCGAGAGCATCAAGGCTGAATATTTTAAGGAAAGTCAAACACATACCACCTGCCCTTGGAAGGGTGTAGCCTCATATTATACGCTAGATGTTGACGGGCAACAAAACGAAGATGCTGCTTGGTACTATCCCGAAGTTAGTGAATTGGCCAAAGGCATAAAGGGTCATGTTGCTTTTTGGAAAGGGGTAGTCGTTGAGGAGTAGAAGCCCAGACAAAAGCGCTAGCCGGAAATGAAATCAAAAAAGCCATAATGTTGATGACATTATGGCTTTTTAAACCTTTTAAAAGGAACTTACTACAATTCCAGAACTGCGTTTTCGCTCCCTGCAAAATCGTTCCATTGGTAGCGATCAGCTTCCGTTTCGTTCACATAATTGCCATCGATGATGTACTTGAACTCGAAAGTGCCTTCTTTCGGAAGCTCTAAAGTACCTTTGAAATTTCCATTTTTTAACTTTTTCAATGTGGCGTTCTTATTCGCCTTCCAGTTGTTGAAATCGCCAACAACCGCTACTTTTTTTGCCTCTTCGGCCGGTACTGTAAAAGTTACTTTACAAACCGGCTTTGTTTTTAAATACTGTTTTGCTATTGCCATGATAAATTAATTTAGGGTTTACAACGCAAAATTATGTCATTAAAGTGTTCAAAACCAATGATTAATATCACTTTTATCAATTTGATAGCCTTTATGCACTAATTAGGCAAGGAAAACAAAAAAAGTGGTTCTGAATTTAGAAGAAAGCAATTCTTACATTTTATTTTTTAGCATTTCAACAATGGCATCTATCTCTTCTTTGGTATTATAAAAATGAAAACCGAACCGAATACCATCTCCGCGTTGTGCGCAAATGACATCATTATCAGTCAAGTATTTAAAAAGTTCATCGTTCCCTTTAATATTAAAAATCGTGCTGTGACCTTTTCGTTTGACAACCATATCCTGTAAAAGCCCTAATTCCGAAAATTCCTTTTTTGCTTTTTGGGATAATTTTTTGTTCTGTTCGTCTATATTTTTCTTTCCCACGGTTTTTAAAAACTCTAAAGAAAAATTAAAACTCCCAAAACTCATACAAGACAAATGTCCCGGCTCAAAACGTCGGGCAAAGCGAACAGCATCTTTCTTTTCAGGTATGGCGTTTGCAGCATTAAACCCGATCGTTCGCATTTGACATTTGGTTTTTACCTCATCTTTAAACAACATAAAACCGCTACCGTAGCCCGCCAACATCCACTTATAAGCACTTGCTCCTAAAACATCAATGCCCGAGTTTTCAAAATCAAAATCGGTGGTGCCACAGAATTGGGTACCATCGGCAATGATAAGAAGATTAGGATAGTCGCGCTTCAACTCCTTAAGAAAATCCAAATTGACCTTAATCCCATTTTGCCATTGTACGATACTTAGAGCCAAAATATCAATATCATCCTTTTGAACAGCCGATTTAATATTTTCCTCAAGATTCTCATTGATCTTCACATAGGTAATCGGAAAATTCCTGGTATCAAAAGGCCAGCCTACCGAAGGATAATCATTTTCCAAAAGCAATACTTTTTGTTTCTTATCCAGACCTTCCAAAAGCATGTTCAGTCCCGTAGAAAAATTATTAACTAGCGCTACATTCTCCCTTTTGCAATTAAAATAGGTGGCAACGGTCGTCCGCGTATCTGAAATTATTTTTAGCGTCGTTGTGCGCATACCGCTCGCCTTTATGATATAATCGAGGTCGTGGCCTTGTCTCCATTCCAGTAAATCGTCATACAATGGACCAAAAACAGGGGTGTTTGTATAAATATATTGTCGTAAAACCGGAAACTGTTCGCGCACTTTCTTCATGGATTAATGTATTTGGGTTTTGCAGTATCTTTGAAGTAAAGTTAGCGAATACCATGTTCTCTAAAAATAAAAAAACTTCGGAATTGGATTTGGAACAGCACGAGTTGTTGGAGACCGCTCAGAAACGTATCAAACAAAAAAAGCGGCTGTTCTCGCACTTCGTTATTTTCCTGATTGGCAGTGTCTTTTTAGTGCTTATTAATAAAATACTGAAATATGGCGATACCTATGACTGGTTTATCTGGGCAATTACCCTTTGGGCATTTCTATTCCTAATTCATGCATTTAACGTATTCGTGACTCAAAAATTTATGGGAAGGGATTGGGAACGAAGTCAGCGTGAAAAATTGGTCGCCAAACAGAAAAAACGAATTGCAGAGTTACAAAAGGAGATAGATACCGATTTTCCCTTGTCCCAGATCAATAAAAAAAAAGTCCAGTGAGGAAAATTGTGATGATAGCCGCTGCTGGGGAAGACAATTCCCTAGGAAAAGACAACGACCTTCTTTGGCACTTACCAGATGATTTTAAACGGTTCAAAAAATTGACCTCGGGGCATAAAATTATTATGGGTAGAAAGACTTTCGAGAGTTTTCCCAAGCCCTTACCCAACCGTATGCATATTATTATTACAAGGGACAAAAATTATAAAGTGCCCTTTAAAGATTGTATTGTTGTGCATTCATTAGAGGATGCTATCACCTTGGTGAAGAATGATGCTTTGTCGTTTATTATCGGTGGAGGGGAAATATATAAACAAGGTGAAAAATTTTCAAACAGAATAGAGCTTACCCGGGTACATGCAGCTTTTGAGGATGCCGATACTTTCTTTCTGGATATCGATCCAATTATTTGGAAACTTGATACGGAAGAGTATCACCCCAAGGACGAAAGACACCAATACGCATTTACCTATTGCACTTATTCCCGAAGATAATTAACTTCTCTGAACAAAATCACTACTTTGGCTCTATACCAAGCTAAATACCGCTAGAAGCCTAATCCTTGGAAACATCCAGGTTTAATGCCCTTTTCTGATTTTCCCAAAACGTTTCTTGTTGTGAGGACAGGTCATTTTTAAAAACTAGGGTTCTGTATGGATAGGGTATTTCAATACCTTCCTTATCAAAAGCCTTTTTAATGCTTTTTAAAACGTCCCATTGCAACAAGAGTGAGGTATCATAATCCTTAGCCCAGGCAAAGGCGCGAAGCGTAATGCTAAAATCCCCAAGACTTATTAATTTAATAGGAACAATAGGCACTTGGTTTTTCTTCTCCTCATCAGTGCGATTATCAATACATAATGGATGATTTTCAATTTCCTTTCGTATAATAGTTTCCGCTTGATCCATATCAGCATCGTACGCAATGCCAATTTCTATGAACTTTCTTATTTTTTTGTCACCAAAGCAACTATTTACAATAGTATCATCGCTCATAACATTATTCGGGATTACCAGACGTCTATGTTCATAATCTCGGATTACCGTATGCCTCAAGGTAATTTCCTCCACTATCCCCCTTCGGCCGTTGGAAACCTCTATGGCATCTCCTACCCGAAATGGCTTGAATATCAAAATAAATATGCCGGCAATAATATTGGAAAAAGCCTTTTGGGAGGCAAAACCCACTACCGCAGCCATTACCCCAGCACTGGCAAAGAGCGCTGTACCTAATGAATTGAAGTAAGGGATTTTACTGAATATCCAGAATATCCCCAATGAAAAGCATACAAAATTGACAGAGTTTTTAAGAAAGATAAAATTGGTGGGGTCTACATGCAGTTGGTTGCTATTCTTCTTTATATAAAGTGTAATTGCCTTTCTCGTCAGAAAAGTAACCAGCCATACAACCGCTAGGGTACTGACGATTAAAATGCCATATTCTAAAAAGCTGCTGCTCATAGTAGGTGTTATTCATTTGGTTAAGTAATAACGTCCTTTAAAGGAGAAATATTTTTAGGTATCTGAAATATTATTGTCATTTGAATTGAGGTTACTTAAAATTTTGAACAATTCCGATAAATATGAAAAATACACCGCAATATTAGTAAGAATAATCCTTAAAAATTGTAATTTTATAGTAACGGTTTAATACACCTAGGAGTGCGAAGTATGATGTCTGTTGACGGTAAAACCGACTTTTACAATGCCTTATCCATATACGGCAGCATCAAAAAACTTAGAACAAATCAATATTCCCTTATAAGAAACAGACATATACCGCGAATGTCTTTAAATGTTCACGGCAAATTAATTTGTAAATATTTTTATATGAAGAATTTAAAAAATTTAGGAAAAGTTTTAAGCAGGGTTCAACAAAAAACTATCAACGGTGGGAACTCCCTTAGATGCGAAACAGACCGTGATTGCGCTCATATACCGTTTTCTACATGCAGACAAGGGTTTTGCGATTAACCCCAATTGAATTAAAGCCAAGGGTAATTCTCTTGGCTTTTTCTTTTATTAACATTTGCAGTAATTCATTTTGAGTAGCAATTACCCGGTGCAATAAATCAATAAAATTTAACATGAAATGGTAGGCAGTGCAGAAATAATCACTGAAGATTTAAGGCTATTCCAGGGATTTTTTTCCCAGCTTAAAAATGCTTTTAAACAAGCCCGTGAACCGGCGCTACTTCTGATAATTTTTTATATAGGTTTTCTAATTTCCCTTTTCATCCTTAACCTTCCATGGTGGATTTAATCGGTTTTCCCCGCCATAAAACAAAATGAGCTGATTCCCATCAGTATCTTTTAATCTTGCTTCTCTCCACAACCATTTTTGGTCAGTAGGTTCTTGGTCAAATTTAATTCCTTTTTTCTTTAGCCCATCAACATGCTCATCCAGATTCTCGCATTCAAAATAGACATAAATACCCTCTCCTTGCGGTAATTTTTCAGTTTGATGAATGGAAAAAGTAGAATTCCCGTCTGGGCATTCAAACCTTGCATAATGTGGTAAGGCCTTCACTAATAACTTCAATCCTAATTTTTCATAAAAAGGAACTGATTTGGTCAAGTCTAAAGAGGGAACAGTAATTTGATTTAAGTTCATTTTCGAAATTTTAGCAGTATGGTAATACGCCATCAGAAGTAGATCGAAGGGTACACCTCATCAAGCCACCCATGACTTTATTTTGGTATAAATTTCAGGGTTGCTCAACAAATCTAAATGAGTACTCTCATAAGCGATCCAGGTATTTTTCTTTTTAAAGTCTAAATTTTTATTAGGGTTTTTGTGTAATCCTAAAGCACTTTTTACCCCCACCATCTTATCTCCCAACAATTGAGACCGTTTAGGCGCTGTTGCCTTACCGGCAACTCCTGCCACACTAAAGCATTCTACCTGTTCCGGTAATGCTATGTGTTGTCTTTGATCACCCTTCATTTTAAATCGATCGTTGTTTTGCCAGTCCTTATCCAACAAGTTCCCATATCTCAAATCTGTTACACCAGCACTTCTGATTTTCCCTAATCTTGCAAAAGGTTTTGCATAAGGAATAGCGTCTAAAATAACATCTAAAAAATTACCCGCCTGCTCCAATGGCGCACCATGATGTGGTGTCCCCAGAAAAACCACTTTTTTAAGGTGTTTTGTCCATGACTTTTGTTGTTGTTGTTGGCCATAATGCAAGGCGCTTCGCGATACTAAGCCACCCATACTGTGGGCTATAATGACCAGCTCCTCAATGGGTTCAGGCCAATGTTTCACCAACTTTTCCAATAATTCATTGAACTCTTGCCCATTGGTAGAAATATGTCGCCCGCTATTGTAATTCAGGAAAATAGGTGTCTTGTCTAGTTCTTTTGCCAAGGCTAGTCCATGGTTATGCTCTTTTCTGGTCCATTGAATATCATTCATACACGAACCATGTACCATCACAAGAATTTTTCCATTGATAGCTGGATAAGCCGTTTCAAGGCCTTTAGTAGTAAGGGGAATAGCCTTTGCCTGATACCTAAATTGCATGGTAATCTTCAAAGGGTTTTCATTTTCTTCCAAATGATCACCGATTATTCCATTTAAAACAGAGCGTATCGCTTCCTCTTCATGGGTTGCTTCAATTTTTCCAAGTACCGAAGTTAACTGTCCCAATGTTTTATCCAAACCATTTCCAAAAAACCGTGCGCCCCATCGGACATTTTTATAAGTAATCCCGGCAATTTTGGTAATCAAATGTTGAATGGGTGTAGAAGGTAAAAAAGGAGGATGCACTATGCGCGTATGCATAGCTTCGACCAGGTCCGTTATACCAATTGTAGCATCTGTAATTAGGTTAGTAAACCCCTGTAAATCGGAACTTACATTTCTTTTATTTGGCATTTGTTGGTCTCTTTTTTTACCGACCATCATCAGGTCCTTGGAACACCTCACTAATTTGAACAATAGGCTGAATATTGGTATAGTTGGGGATATCGCCAACGATTTTTTCCGCATTTGGTCCGAAAGAATTTTGATAGGCTGAAAGCTTGTCAAAGTATAAATATCCGATGGCCAAATAGGGTATCGGTTCGTCGGGTGCCCTGCCCCCTATTCCTTTATCAATGGATAAAAATCTTAAGGAATCGCCCAATACACGTGCTACCATTGGCATGTGCTTCTTGGAATAGTAGTCCATGTCAAATGTTTTACCCTCACCATTCGGGTACAGGATCGTTACTTTGATCATATCCTTTTTACTTTTAGGTGTATCGGTCGGTGTAGTTTGCTGGCAGCTGGCTAATAGCATCACAATACCGAGGATTATAGCGGTTATTTTAGCTTTCATTTTATTTGGATTTAGCGATTCGTAACAAGTTACAATTTTCTCGTACCCGATTTATTTTGATTTTTAAAAATCGAGATAATTTACAACAGTAATGGACTCGACATCCTGTAAAAAAAGTTCTAGAATTGAAGTTTCGGCATTGGTGTAAAAAATACTATCTGCGGTTTGCCCATCCTGATTTAATCTTTCGGTCTTTTCCAAGACCGCTTTTGTTTGGCGTGCGACTGCCTCTCCTGAATCAATTATTTTTACATGTTTAGGTAACATCCCCTTTAATACGGGAATCAAATACGGATAGTGCGTGCAACCCAAGACCAGATAGTCTATACCAGATTTTAGCATGGGTTCTAAAAAGTCTTTTAAAAGCTCCTTTGTCTCTTCCGAGTCTACCTTCCCAGCTTCTATTAAAGGCACCAAACCCTTACCCTCTTGTTCTACAATCTGGATACCATGCGCATGATTTTCCGAGGTGCTATGGAACAAGCTACTTGACAGGGTTCCCTTAGTGGCCAAAATACCAACGGTCTTTGATTTTGATTGTAAAGCCGCAGGTTTTATAGCGGGCTCTATCCCAATAAAAGGTACATCGTAGTTCTCACGCAAATAATCGATGGCATTGGTAGTTGCCGTATTGCAGGCCACAACAATCATTTTGCATCCTTTTTCGAGTAGTAATTCCGTATTCTTAATGCTCAGTTGAAGAATCTCTTCCTTGGACCTAGCCCCGTAGGGTGCATTCTTACTATCAGCCAAATAAATGGTATTTTCAAAGGGTAATAGCCTTCTTATCTCCTTCCATATGGAAGTGCCACCTACACCTGAATCAAAAATACCTATGGGTTGCTCCATATAAAATTAATCTAATACCCTTCCTATTGGGCTACCGGAAGTTCCATTTGGGTAGGCAATACCTAACAAAGTTGCAATCGTGGGGGCAATATCGGGAATCTCCGTTCTCCTGGCCGTACTGCCTTTTCTTATGCCTTTTCCATAAAACAAAAGCGGTACATGAGTATCATAAATCTGCGGAGAACCATGGGTTGAACCGGTCATGTGATAGGTAATCATTCCCGGTTGTAAGACCACCAAAACATCACCTGAACGTTTTTGATTGAATCCGTTTTGTAAAATATAAGGAATGCCAGCTGTATAATCGTTCTGCATCATCTGGTGGCCCGTATATACCCGACCTATACCTTCGTAATTCAATAATTCCTTTGCAATTCTATCTTGAACTTCTTCTACTTTCGCATCTAGGTTCTTTATGATTTTATGATCCAAGAAATATTGGTAGTTCGAGAAATTTTTGATGATGTCGGTAGTACCATAGGTATACTGTAAAAATTCATTGAACTTGATATCAATCTTATCCCAATCCATATAGCCAGCAGGAATCCGCTGTGATTTTAGATACTCAGGCACATTTATTGCTCCGTGATCGGCGGTAAGAAATACGGTGTATTCCCCTTCCCCAACTTTTTTGTCCAAGGTTTTGAAAAGTTTTTCCAAATCGGCATCTAATTTCAGGTAGGTGTCTTGAATCTCCTTAGAATTTACGCCATATTTATGGCCTACATAATCGGTACTCGAATAACTGATCGCCAAAAAGTCGGTAATATCATCCTTGCCGAGTTGTTCACCCTCTAAAGCAGCAAGGGCAAAATCTGTGGTAATGCCAATACCATGTGCACTAGCCTTGATAATATCATATTCATCATTTGCCTTCCATAATTTAGGAAGGTTATGAGGAAAGGTCGGTGTTTTTTCCCCTTCAAAAAGTCCTTCATAGGGGTTATTATCAGGACCGCTTTCAGTATAGGTGGTTATGTTTTTAAATGTTGTCCATGGCTTTTTGTAGGACGCTGCAGCATTAGAGTTATTGAAATCCTTTACCCATTTCGGCAGTGACTGCATATAAAAGCTACTGGTAACCCAATTGCCTTCATTAGCTCCGTGAAACCAATACGCAGCATTGGCGGTATGCCCTCCTGGGAGTACGGCACCCCTATCCTTTAACGCTATGGCAATGGTCTTACCCCGCATTTGCGTATGTAACCGTAATTGGTCCGAAATGGTACTTGTTAGCATCCTATTGGGTGACATTTTGCCGGCATCGGAAGTGGTTCCAACCGACATATAACTGGCATCAGAAGCACAATACACTTCCTCACCAGTTTCCTTATCGTACCAATCATTGCCGATAATGCCATGGGTAGCAGGAGTAGTTCCCGTATATACGGATGCGTGTCCCGGTCCCGTGCTGGTAGGCGCGTAATTAAAATGGTTGTTCTTACAGTTAAAACCATCGTTGACCAACCGTTTAAAACCGCCATCACCATAATCGTCCCAAAAACGGGAGAGATAGTCATACCGCATTTGGTCCACAACGATACCTACAACTAATTTGGGGTTTGTTTTTAACGTAGTAGATTCACCTCCTCTGGATTTTTTCTGGCCAAAGGCCAAAGAAGATGAAATTACAAGTATCGCAAACGAAAATATAGGGAACAGCTTATTCTTCAACATCTTTATATTATTAAAGCCATAAAAGTAAATAAATTCCACTCTTTAAAATTTTAAATCGAGGTTAAATGATATCCTTTATTGTTATTTTTACCGTAGAAATCTATTTTCTGCTACATGAATCAATTGAGCCAAATTGGCAAGTACTTTCTTATGCTTCGCGAGGTTTTTAAAAAACCTACCAAATGGCGTATTATGAAAACCCTGATTTTAAAGGAAATAGACGAACTCATTTATGGTTCCCTAGGTATAATTATCTTTATTTCTTTCTTTATTGGCGCCGTGGTCGCTATTCAAACAGCTTTGAACCTTACGAATCCTTTAATTCCGAGAAAACTAATTGGTTTCGCCACCAGGCAGTCAATAATATTAGAGTTCGCCCCAACCTTTGTATCGATTATCATGGCCGGTAAGGTCGGGTCGTATATTACCTCTAGCATTGGTACAATGCGGGTAACCGAACAAATTGATGCCTTAGAGGTCATGGGGGTCAACTCCTTAAATTATTTGGTTTTCCCGAAAATCATTGCCATGCTTTTTTACCCTTTTGCTATCGCCATTTCTATGTACGTGGGTATTTTCGGTGGTTGGCTTGCTGGAGTTTTCGGAGGTTTTTTAACCAGTGTGGATTTTACTACCGGTTTACAGGAAGATTTTATTCCCTTCCATATTGGGTACGCTTTTATAAAAACGCTTTTGTTCGCTATAGTAATAGCCACTGTACCCTCTTTTCATGGGTACTATATGAAAGGGGGAGCCTTAGAGGTTGGAAAAGCAAGCACCACATCTTTTGTTTGGACTAGCGTTGTTATCATTATTTTGAACTATGTACTAACCCAAATGCTACTAGGCTAATGATTACGGTAAACGATATTCATAAATCTTTCGGAGAAGCCCATGTACTTAAGGGTATCTCTACAGTGCTAGAAACTGGAAAGACCAACTTGATTATAGGGCAAAGTGGTTCTGGAAAAACGGTTTTTTTAAAGTGTTTGCTCGGCCTATTCAGTCCTGAGGAGGGTGAGATAGACTATGACGGCAAGCTGTATTCCTCCCTCTCGGGGGATGAAAAAAGGGACCTTAGGCAGGAGATGGGAATGGTTTTTCAGGGAAGTGCCTTGTTTGACAGTATGACCGTAGAAGGCAATGTACGATTCCCTCTAGAGATGTTTACCAAACAGCCCAAATCAGAAATGAAAGATCGGGTCGACGCCGTTCTGGAAAGGGTGAACCTTGTTGATGCAAACCACAAATATCCTTCTGAAATCTCTGGTGGAATGCAAAAAAGGGTTGCTATTGCGAGGGCGATAGTCATGAACCCACAATACCTGTTCTGCGATGAGCCTAATTCTGGACTAGACCCTAAAACGGCTATTGTAATAGATGACCTGATCAAAGAAATAACGGAGGAATATAATATAACTACGGTCATCAATACCCATGACATGAACTCTGTTATGCAAATTGGGGAAAAGATTCTTTTCTTAAAAGATGGCCTTAAAGAATGGGAGGGTACAAAGCACGAAATCTTTAAGACCGATAATAAAGCGGTTACCGACTTTGTTTACTCCTCGGAGCTTTTTAAGAAAGTCAGACAAATGTATATCGAGGAACGAAATTAATCTTTCAAAACCTCCTTCAATTGAATTGTACTATCCTTCAACCTTATTTTTAGCCAATTGTGAAGCTTTTCGGTATCTGCTTTGGTTTTTGACCTTCGCGCATCCCGTTTCCATTGCACTTCAAAAACCGGAATAGTATCTATTTTTTTGAAATCTGTCTTGACCGCGTATGCAAAACCAAGGGAGGTCATATCTTCATAGTTACTCTGTGCTTCGGCACTTATATCTTTAAAAGGAATTTGTTTGCTAACTGATTTTTTGACCTTATTTAATTCTGATTCCAGTAGTTGGATTTTTTCATCCTTGCCCAGTAACTCACTCTTCTGCGATTGGTACAATTCATCTACATACTTAAGTTGGTTTACCTGATCGTTCTGAGAACCTTGAATTATTTTTAAATCGCATTCCTTCAGGTTTTTGAATTCCCTCAAACTGGCCTCCCAGGTGGCGATTACTGCGCCTGGAATTCCCTCGTTGCCCATAAACACTAATTCTATGGCAGAATTTTCACCCTCATTAAACTCGACATCTGTTAAGTCTTCTAAAAACCTTCCGTCCTTGGTAAATTTATAAGGGGTTACATTTTCTTTTATGAAGGCATTGGCATCCGTCTTAAATCGAAACTCCTTGTAAACTCCCCAAAAAATATAGCCAGCTGGTATCATAACCGCCAAGGCGACCAAGGAAACTACTCGTGCAATAAGTCTGCGCCGTTTTGAGTTCGCATAACGGACCATAGGAAAGCGCAATATCTTCAAAACCAAAAAAGTTGCCAAGGCAATAAATATGGTGTTTATTCCAAAAAGCAACATAGCGCCTCCCGCATAGTCTAAATTTCCTATTGCCAAACCATAGCCCACAGTACATAGGGGAGGCATTAAAGCCGTAGCAATCGCAACTCCGAAGATCACACTGGCAATAGTTCCTTTTTTTGCTCTCGCAATAACAAGTGCAAGACCTCCAAAAAATGCAATGAGCACATCCCTGATATCAGGACGGGTGCGCGCCAGCAATTCAGACGAATCTTCCTTAAGTGGAAAAAAATAGAAAAACAACCACGCAGTTAGGACACTCAAAACCACCATCACGGCCAAATTTTTAAGTGATCTTCTAAGGGTATCGATATCGTTAATCGCCAAAGACATGCCCATTCCTAAAATAGGACCCATTAAAGGGGAAATTAACATGGCGCCAATTACGACTGCGGTAGAATTTGCATTAAGGCCTACGGAAGCAATAAAAATAGAACAAATTAAAATCCATGAGGTATGGCCTTTAAAGGGTATATCGGCAATGATAGCCTCTTTGGTAGCCTCCTGATCGGTATTCTTTCGAATGTCTAAAAGCTCGGAAAGAAACTTTTTGGTACTACCTACAAGTCCTTGAAAGTCTTTCTTGACCTCCTCCTTGCTTTCAACCGGTTCTTCTAAATGTGACTGATCTTCTTGTTCTAGGTCTTCGCTCATCTTTACGCATATTGGTCTCCAAAAGTATCCTTAACTTTGTTCAATACTTGTTTTATATCTTGTTCTTTCGACTTTGGATATATAAGCAATACTTCTTCTTTATCAACAATGATATAATCATTCAATCCATCAACCACAACCACTTTATCTTTTGGTGACCGAATCATATTACCCTTTGCATCTTGCGCCAGCAATTGGGCCCCAACAACCGCGTTATCAGTTGTACCATCATTCATTTTATCATAGAGTGAACCCCAGGTTCCCAAATCATTCCAATCAAAGGTTGCCGGTAAGACAAAAATTGATTTTGAGTTTTCTAAAATCGCGTAGTCAATAGAGATATTCTCTGCCTTTGGATAATTCTCCTTTATAAAATCACTTTCTTCGCTCGTATTGTAACATGTTATTCCAGATTCAAATAATGAATACTGTCCTGGTTGATATGCCTTAAAGGCGTTCACGATGGTCTTTACACTCCACATAAAAATACCCGCATTCCACAGAAAATTACCCTGTGCCAAAAACTCCTTGGCCGTCTCATAGTTTGGTTTTTCACGAAATTGGCTCACTTTTTTAAGGCCTTCCCCGCTATTTTTATCAAACTCTATATAGCCAAAGCCAGTGTTGGGAAAAGAAGGTTTTATACCCAAGGTGCAGAGGACCTCTTCCCTCCCACATTTTTCAAAACAGGTAACTACGTCACTCGCAAAGGCATCTTCATCTTCTATCCAATGGTCGCTTGGCGCAACGATCATCACTCCATTAGGGTTCATTTTTTGAATTTTCATTGCCGCGTACAAAATACAGGGTGCCGTATTACGCATGGCGGGCTCTAAAACCACTTGTTCCTGTTTTACCAAGGGCAACTGTTCCAAGACCAGTTCATTATACCTTTCATTGGTCAGGATTAAAATATTCTCGGTAGGCACAAATTTATTAAGGCGCTTAAAGGTTTTTTGAATCAAGGTATCCCCAGTACCCAACATATCGTGAAATTGTTTTGGGTAACCCGAGGTGCTTATGGGCCAAAACCTGGATCCAACACCACCCGCCATCAAAACTGCATAATAATCTTTATTCATAATTAATCTTTAATCAATTCTACCTCAGCATTTGGTTGAAATAGATAGGTTTTACCTGTTTTCATTTCAACACACTCATAACGTTTCGTTCGTTTATTTCCTTTCTTATAGAGTTTTCCATTATACGACCGAAAAACACTGCCCAAAGGTAATTCAAAAACGTAGGACTTATCAGTATGTTGTTCATCGTACTGTTTTAAGGCCATAGACAAATTGGCATCAGTGCTGCTACTCGCTTTCGGGTTCTTAAAATGTTTTGCCAAAAGGGGTAATAACTTGGCCGGAAAGACCTCTGGCCTAATAAAAGGAAGCATTAAATGCTGAAAGGTATGTTTCCATTCTAGTCCATGAGGTTTTATGCGCCTTCCGTATTTTTCAAAGGCAACCAAGTGCGCTATTTCGTGTACCAGAGTAATTAGAAACCTGTATTTATTTAGGGTGGCATTTACAGTTATCTGATGTTTACCATCGGGCATCCTACGATAATCCCCATGCCGTGTAATTCGCTCGTTTACTATTTTTAAATGTACGCCTGTCTGCCGTATCAATGTTAAACAAGGCTGTACCGCTCTTTCGGGAAGGTATTTTTTTAGGACATTATCCATTCCCGCAAAAATAACATTTTCCCCGATGTTCATTGTTGGCCAAAATCGTTTTGTTCCAAATCGATTAACTTCGTTTCAATTCAAAAATGAAAAAGTGAAAAAAATACTATCCGCAATTCTCTTAGTTTTAATTATAAGTTGTGCGCCTAAAGTTTTTAAGGCCGAATGGGCCGAAGAAATTGCACCTGGGACTTTTGTGGTTAGATTTGAAACTTCTAAAGGTAATTTTGATGTTGAAACGATTCGAAATTTATCTCCAAAAGCTGCGGATCGATTTTATCAATTGGTAAAACATCGCTATTTCGACAACGGCATTTTTTATCGGGTAAATCCTGGCTTTGTAGCACAGTTTGGCAGTAGTGATACAGTTGCAGGTAAAAATTGGTCCGCTATAAAAATTCCTGACGAGAAAGTGGTTCAGGGAAATTTCAGGGGTACACTTAGTTTTGGAAGGGGTGGTAAAGAAACTCGTTCTACCGACCTATATATTAACCTAGGAGACAACTCGCGTTTAGATACGCTTTTATACAATGGGGTCAGAGGCTTTCCTAGCTTTGGAAAAGTGATTAGTGGGATGAATGTGGTTGATTCACTTTATTCGGGTTATGCAGATACAACAATGGACACTTTAGATTTAATGTACTCGAATAGAGTGGAGTTCTCAAGGCACTTTCCTAAACTTGATTTAATCAAAAAAGTATACCTTATTAAAAAAGAATAGCGCCTTATGGAGTGCTACTGCTCACTTGCAGTAACTTACCATTATATAGTTTGCTTCCCATTAAGGCAAAATCTTTGATATAAGTGGCCATTTCTAAAGCGGTAGTTGGTGCTTCATAGCCAGGAAAAGCTTCTTCCAGCATTTCGGTTTGTACGGCACCAAGGGCCAATACATTAAATGAAGGTCCTGTTTCCTTGAATTCCTCGGCCCACAACTCAGTCAATGTTATTACCGCCGCCTTGCTTGAACTATATGCTGAAAGTCCGGGGAATTTCATACTTCCTTGCACTCCTCCCATAGAGCTTATGGTAACCACATGACCCGTTCTAGGCATTTTAGGCAAGACCGTTTTGGTCACCTTGACCACGCCAAAAACATTTACTTTGTAGACTGCCTCAAATTCCTCGGCAGTTGTTTCTAAAAAGGGCTTGTTTAATAGGCGTCCGGCATTGTTGATCAAGATGTCAACCGATTTCCAGCTACGCTCAAGAAAATCGTGCAACTTTTTAATTGATGACCCAGCAGACAAGTCAAAAGGAAAACAGGTGATATTCTTATGTTCTAAGGCAACTATTGGCTTGTCGTTCCTAGATAGTGCCAAAACTTGATGACCTTCGTTTGCAAAAAGTTGGGCGAGTTCAAAACCGATACCTCTACTTGACCCGGTGATAATTACATTAGCCATTTAGTTGAGCTTTATCATTTTAGTGAGGGAATTTGTTATCCCTTCAACCATAGGTATAGAACGGTTTACAATATTCGCCATATGCTCAAAATCGATCAAGGTAGCCTCATCGCCTACCCGATGATAATGGTCAAAGTTCGTAAAATCAAAGGTGCTGAATGTCTGGCACGGAACATTAAATTCGGTATAAAACGGATAGTTATCCGAACGTTGAAATAGGCTCAATTCCTTTGCTTTGGGCAAATAACCGACCATATTGCTACTCACATACAGGTTGCATATTCCTGCAAGGTTAGACTCTTCAAAGCCCGTTACATACATCAAATAATCCTTATTTACCAAGGGTACCCCCACCATCTCATAGTTCAGCATGGCATATAAATTTAGGTTTTCAGCCTTTAGTTTTTTTGCCAAATGTTTTGATCCCAATAGCCCTTTCTCCTCTGCACTGAACAAAGCAAAAATTATACTTCGCTTATTATTCCTTTGGTGCCCGAAATAGCGGGCTAACTCTAACACAATAGTAGTACCCGAGGCATTGTCATTGGCTCCATTTGCAATCGTATCGCCATTTTCTTCCGCAATAATTCCTATATGATCATAATGGGCCCCAATGATGATAAATTCATTCTTTAAATTTGAATCAGTACCTTCTAAATAGCCAACTACGTTAAAGGCGTTGTCAAAATTGGAAAGCTCGTCGCGATAAGTATCAAAATATGGTTTAATATCATTTTCCTTGAAAATAGTTTCAATATAGGAGGCTGCCTTTTCAATGCCCTCACTACCAGAATCCCTACCTTTTAACTCGTCTGAGGTTAGAAAAGTCATAATCCGCCCTACTCTTTTGTGGTTGGAAAATTCTCCAACCCTACTGGAAACAGCCTTCGTCATTGTCTCTTTAACAGGCATAGGGTCGCTCTTTTCAACAATGGGCATCTCTGGTTCGTGAACCATTTCCTCAACCACCTTTTCCTCTACTTTAGGGGTATTTATAACTTTGGGCTTATTTATAGTCTGATTTTCTTTATAAACTGGTCGCTGAACCAAGGTTACATCTTGATTTACTTTTGTAGAACTACAAGAAATCAGCAACATTACCAATAAAAAACCTACTACTCTTTTCATTATTTTTTATTTTCTTAAAGATAGAAAAAGCATCTTTTAAACGAGGAAGCCCTAGTTAAATTGTTGTAAATCTGGTATATCAACTTAAGGAATCTACAAGATTTTGAAACTCCATAGAAATTATGGTGAGACCATCCCATAAATAAACTAAACTAGTTTATTAAGCCAACATTGTCACCGGATTTTCTAAATAGGCCCTTAGCGTTTGCAAGAATTGTGCGCCTGAAGCACCATCTACTGTTCTGTGATCACAGGCCAAGGATACCTTCATGGTATTGCCTACAACAATTTGGCCTTCTTTAACAACGGGTTTTTCAACAATTGCCCCTACAGATAATATTGCCGAATTGGGTTGATTGATAATCGAGGTGAATTCCAATATTCCGAACATTCCTAAATTGGAAACGGTAAATGTACTGCCCTCCATTTCGGCGGGTGTGAGCTTTCTATTTCTGGCTCTTCCGGCAAGATCCTTGACCGATGCTCCAATTTGGGTCAGGGTCATTTGATCGGCAAATTTGAGCACAGGTACAACAAGTCCGTCATCAACGGCAACTGCCACCCCAACATGAACATGGTGGTTAAATTTAGTAGTGTCCCCATTCCAAGTTGTATTGACCTGAGGGTGTTTTTTCAATGCCATTGCACAGGCCTTTACGACCATATCATTAAAGGATACCTTGGTTTCCGGCAAACTATTTATTTGCACACGTGATGCCTTCGCATTATCCATATCTACCTCAATGGTCAAATAGTAATGTGGTGCCGTAAATTTAGATTCCGCCAAACGTTTGGCGATGGTCTTACGCATTTGGGAATTTTTAACCTCATGATTTCCTTCTTGCCCAACGGGAAGGTCAATGGGAGCAGCGGCAATCGCATTATCGGACGAAGCTGCAACAGAAGCAACCGGTGTAGCCACAACTGTTTGTGCTGGTTGATACCCTTCAACATCTTTTTTGACTATTCTTCCATTGTCACCAGACCCGGCGATTTTTGACAAATCTATTCCTTTATCCGAGGCTATTTTCTTTGCCAAAGGCGACGCGAAGATTCGTTGCCCGTCGGCCACAGAATGGACCGGAGCCTGAGTTTCGACTTTCTTTTCTACAGAAGTTTTTGTCGGTTCCGAACTTTTCGAAGCTTCTGCCTTTCCGCTGGAAGGGCTAGCGCTCAAAACAGCATTCACATCGGTACCTTTTGGGCCTATTACCGCTAAAACAGTATCTACTGGAGAAGACTCCCCTTCTTGTATTCCAATATGCAGCAAGGTTCCAGAATAGAAAGATTCAAACTCCATGGTGGCCTTATCGGTTTCTATCTCCGCAAGAATGTCACCTTCCTCCACCGTATCACCCACTTTCTTTAACCAAGCTGCTACGGTACCTTCTTCCATGGTATCGCTCAAACGGGGCATTTTGATTACCTCAACACCTTCAGGAATATCACCCGGGGTGTCTTCCGATTGGGTTTCTTCCTTGGTCGTTGCCTCTACCTTATCGGCAACTTCATTCTTTTCTGAAGGAGCTGTATTTCCACCAAGTAGTCCAGAAATATCCTCTCCTTTTTCCCCTATAATGGCCAAAAGTGTATCCACGGGAGCACCATCACCTTCAGCAATACCAATATGCAATAATGTACCTTCATGAAAAGATTCAAATTCCATAGTGGCCTTATCCGTTTCTATCTCTGCAAGTATATCACCCTCTTCAATGGTATCACCAACTTGTTTTAACCATTTGGCAACGGTACCTTCTTCCATGGTATCGCTTAAACGGGGCATATTTATTACTTCAGCCATCTATCTATAGTTTATGTGGTACGAATGGAAAATCTTCTTGCTCATAGACCATGTCGTATAATTGTTGTACTGGTGGGTAATCGGATTCATCTGCAAATTTCTCACATTCGGAAACCAAGGCCTTAACCCTTTTACCGATTGCATCTATTTCACCATCGCTGGCATATTTCTTATCCTTTATAATATCCAGAACCTTGGTTATAGGATCTATTTTTTTGTATTCTTCTACCTCTGCCTTTGTGCGGTAATGCTGTGCATCTGACATAGAGTGTCCTCGATAACGATAGGTTTTCATTTCCAGAAAAGTCGGTCCGCCACCACTACGCGCCCGTTCTATGGCTTTGCTCATCTCCTCAGCAACCGCAACGGGATCCATACCATCTACAGGGCCACATGGCATTTCATAACCGAGACCAAGTTTCCATATTTCTGTCGAATATGAAGTTCGGGCTACCGAAGTGCCCATTGCATAACCATTATTCTCACAAACGAAAACTACGGGAAGTTGCCAAAGCATCGCTAGATTAAAGGTTTCATGCAAAGACCCCTGTCTTACGGCTCCATCGCCCATATAGCATAGGGTAACGTTATCTCTCCCGGCGTACTTATCCCCAAAGGCCATACCGGCCCCTAACGGAATCTGACCTCCCACGATACCATGACCCCCATGAAAACGATGTTCTTTGGAGAAAATGTGCATAGACCCACCCATACCTTGCGAGGTTCCGGTTACCTTGCCGTAAAGTTCTGCCATGACCTTTCTTGGGTCGACTCCCATTCCAATAGGTTGTACATGATTCCTATACGCTGTGATCATACGGTCCTTCGTAAGATCCATCGCATGTAATGAGCCGGCTAAAACAGCCTCTTGCCCGTTATATAAATGAAGAAATCCCCTTACTTTTTGCTGTATGTAGACGGCAGCAAGTTTATCTTCGAACTTGCGCCAGAACAACATGTCTTCGTACCATTTAAGGTAAACTTCCTTAGTGACTTTTTTCATCGATTACTTGGTTAGAAGAATTTTTTACAGTCTTTGGGCTTTGCGCAACCTAAGACGAAAAACAAAAATACTATTAAATCGTAAGTGAAAAAAATAGAAGTAAAACGTTTGGATAAAAAAGCGTTATAAAAACAACTGGTCGAAGCTGTTTTTGTCCGTTTTCAAAATAGTACTTATCCCAAAAAAGAGCTGGTAAAGGCAAGGGGCAGTAAATCGGCTATGGCATCACATTTTAAAACTTGACCGGTTTCACCCATCATTAGAATTGCAATAGGTTTTTGTTGACGCACTTCGTATTCGGAAATCGATTGCCTACAATTTCCGCAGGGCGCGGCAGGAGTATCAACAATGTAGTTCGTGGAGGTGGCTGAAATCGCAATAGCCAAAATCCTTTCGTTAGAATATAGGGCCCCGGCCTGAAATACTGCAACCCGCTCGGCGCATAATCCTGAGGGGTAGCTTGCATTTTCCTGATTGCTTCCGATAACAACCTCACCATTTGCCATTAAGACGGCGGCACCTACCTGAAAATTGGAATAAGGAGCATACGCTTTTTTTCTTGCCGCTACAGCTAAGTTCATAAGGTTTTTATCCGCCTCGGATAGTTCTTCAATAGATTCGAATGTAGTCAATTGAAATGATACGTCGGTTTTTTTCATTTGGCTGAAACAATAAATTCAATGTAAGAAAAGATAGTGTGTTTCCCTTAAAAAACAAAACCTGCTCTGAAGGCAGGTTCTGCGATAATTCTCTTTTAATATTTTAGTCGTTGAACATTTCTTCACCAAGTTTGAAAGCGAGGGATAATCGCAAGGAATTCTCTAGCGGATTGGTCACCTTCGCCGTAGAGAACAAATAAGACAAGTCTATCTGAACAGTATTGAACTCAAACCCTGCACCTAGGGCAAAAAACTTACGTGACCCCTTATCAACACTTTCATTAAAGTATCCGGTACGAATCATAAATGCCTCTTGATATGAATATTCAGCACCTAAGGCCCATGTAAATTCTTTAAGCTCCTCGCTAAAACCATCCGGCGCATCCCCAAAAGATTCGAACATACCCTCAAAAAATCCAATGTTTTGATATGTATCATTGTCAAGGCCGTTTATTACCCCATCGCCATTGAAATCCTGAGGTGTTGGTACTAACAACTTACCAAACTCAGAGGTCAGGGCGATAGTATTGTCCTGGTCCAAAATCATGTCAAATCCTAATCCGAATCTTAATTGAGTTGGTAGAAAATTTTCTTGTCCGCCTTCATCATATTGAATTTTACCGCCTATATTAGATAGGTTAAAACCAGCTCTCCAACGGCCGTCAAACTTATTATAGGCAACCTCTCGAGAACGGTAAAACCCTGAAACATCAACCGTAAAAGCACTTGCCGCCCGGGCAATATTATTTTCTTGGGGAAATCTAAGTTGGGATCTTATGTAACGCCCACCAACACTCATTGAATAGGTAGGACTTAGTTTAAGGGAATAAGATCCATCAAACGAAAATTCATTTGGATTTACCGCCGTTCCCAAGTCGTCAATGGACTGTCTTAATATAATCTCTCCCAAGGTGAAGTACCTCAAGGTAAGGGCATAAGCGCTTTGATCATTTATTTTACTGTAGAAGCCAGCGCTAAGCAGGCCAATGTCGTTAATAACGCTTTCAAGATATGGCGTATACCCCACATAAAAACCTACTTTACTGTCTGCGAAGGCGTATTTAGCAGGATTCCATTGTTGGGAATAGGCATCAAAGGAAGTAGCAACGCCCATATCGCCCATACTGGCAGAACGGGCATCACCCGCTATATTTAAAAAAGGGACTGCTGTGGTAATTACTCTATCATCTGGATCTTGAGCTGTCAATTGAAAGGCAAAAGCCAATAGCGTCAATAGTGTAAATTTTTTCATTGATTTTCGTTAGGTGATTTAGTCAGTTATATTGCAAGTCAAAAGTAGGTGTATTCACCTACCTATATTATCAAGATAAACGACGATTTTAATAATATCTTATAAAGTAAGTATTATTTTTTAGTCAAAGGACATGTTTTTTTAGCTATGTCACCGCCATTACACTATTTTCGCCCCATTTTGATCGATGAAAAACCAAGTCGACAATATCAATGCATAAAACAACAATAAGACAATACTATTATGCATTTTACATCGTTATGAATGTAAACCAAGGCGTCGTAATCCTATTTGTTATGGTGACCATTTGGAAAATATTTTTTACCCTATAAAATATTATACCCAAATCATCGTTTTATATGCCGAAAGCGACATTAAATCAATTTAAATATAGACCCGAAAGCACTAATCAAAAAATAATGTTTCGGTTATTTGAACTCAAGTCCTAATTATGAAAAAACAGTTTATAAAAGTTGTACTTTCTTGTGCGGTCATCGCGGGTGGCTTTACAGTTACCAGCTGTAAAAAGTCAGGCTCTAAAGATGTTTCCAGAGCTACCGGATGGAAAATTAATGCAAAGGAAGGCGGATTCCAATACAATACGGATTTTAAAGAGCAGGAGACTGCTCCCGGTCTGGTGTTTGTTGAAGGCGGTACGTTTACCAAAGGAAAGGTACAGGATGACGTAATGCACGATTGGGATAATACCCCAACCTCTCAACACGTACAGTCTTTTTATATGGATGAGACAGAGGTGACCAACGTTATGTATTTGGAATACCTTGATTATTTAAAGACCGTTTATCCGCCGGAAAACCCTTTGTATGCAAATATCTACAAAGGAGCTTTACCGGATACTTTGGTTTGGAGAAACCGACTGGGATTTAATGAGACCATGACAAACAACTACCTTAGACACCCTGCTTATGCAGAATATCCTGTAGTTGGTGTAAACTGGATACAGGCTACTCAATTTGCCGAATGGAGAACAGACCGTGTAAATGAGGTTTTGTTGGAAAAAGAAGGATATTTGGCAAAAGATGCCAAGTACAAAGCTGCTTCCGGTGAAGTTGCAGGAACCTTTAGTACTGAAGCGTATTTAAATCGACCTGAATCTGTATACAATGGTCAGATCGATTCACTTCAAGGAAAAAACAAAAAAGATAGTGTTAGTGTTTTTGCCAAGCGTAGTAGCGGTGTTATCTCTCCTGAGTACCGTTTGCCAACTGAAACAGAGTGGGAATATGCTGCTCAAGCAAACCAAGGAACAAGGGAATACAACAACTACCGTGGTAGAAAGAAATATCCATGGGATGGGGATTACACCAGAAACGGAAAAAGAGTTGGTCGTGGTGATCAGTTGGCCAACTTTAAACAAGGTAAAGGAGATTACGGCGGAATCGCCGGTTGGTCCGATGATGGTGCCGATATTACCGCCGCTGTAATGTCGTACAAGCCCAACGACTTAGGGTTATATGATATGGCCGGTAATGTTGCCGAATGGGTATCTGATGTATACCGCCCAATCGTTGATGACGAAATAAGTGACTTCAACTATTACCGTGGTAACATTTATATGAAAACGGCGATTGGCGAAGACGGCAAAGTAACTGTCCTAAGAGATTCTGTGGTATTTGACACCTTACCTAATGGAAAAGTGGTAGCAATGAACTTGCCGGGTGAAATCAAAATGGTTCCTGTAGATGAAAACGAAACGTATTTGAGAACTAACTTTGATGCCAGTGATAACAGAGGCTATAGAGATGGTGACCCAGGTTCGTCAAGATTCTTTGATCGCTTCAGTGATGAAGAAGAAGGTGAAGACGCCAGAAAAATGTACGATTCTCCGAAACACAAGGTAGAGTATGATTCTTTGGGCAACCTTGACCGTCAGTATGACAAATCTAACAACAGAACAACCCTGATCAACGATGAAGTTCGCGTTTTCAAAGGTGGTTCTTGGAGAGATAGGGCATATTGGTTAGATCCTGCTCAACGTAGGTACCTTCCTCAATATATGGCAACGGACTACATCGGTTTTAGATGTGCCATGTCTAGGGTAGGTTCTAAATCTAAGACAAAGAACAAGACCCCAAGAGGAAAGAAAGCAAGATAAAATTCCAATAGAAATAAGTAAAGCCCCGATACCCACATGGTATCGGGGCTTTTTTATATTTTTGTTTTTATGACTACAGCACAACTACACCAGCTTTTTTTAAGCAACCCAAAGATCTCTACGGATACTCGAAAAATTGAAAAGGACGGTATCTTTTTTGCCCTTAAAGGGGATAACTTCAATGGGAACGAGTACGCGGCCGAGGCCCTGGAAAAAGGTGCCATCTATGCCGTAATAGACGAGGAGAAATACAATACTTCGGACAAGACCATTTTGGTCGAAGATGTTTTAAGATCGCTACAGGACTTGGCAAAATTTCATCGTAACCATTGCGGCGCTAAGGTGGTAAGCCTTACCGGCAGCAATGGCAAGACCACGACTAAAGAACTTATCAATACTGTGCTTTCAAAAAAATACAATACCGTTGCTACCAAAGGCAACCTCAACAATCATATCGGGGTTCCGCTCACCCTTCTCTCTATTACCCCGGAAACCGAAATGGCCGTGGTAGAAATGGGGGCAAACCATCAAAAGGAAATCGAGTTTTTATGCGAAATTGCCCAACCCGATTTCGGTTATATCACCAACTTCGGAAAAGCTCATATAGAAGGTTTTGGCAGCGAGGAGGGGGTTATAAAAGGTAAGAGCGAATTATACGAATATCTTACCTCCCATGGGAAGTCAGTTTTTTTGAATGCCGATGACCCCATTCAATTAGAGAAATTAGGCACGTACATCAACAAATTTGGGTTCAGTACTGAAAAGCACCAGTACTTTAAAATCGAATTCTTAGGAGCCGACCCTTTTGTGAAAATCAAAGTGGAAGATTTTGAAATACAAACCAAGTTGATCGGCGCTTATAATTTTACCAATTGTGGTGCCGCCATTCTAATCGGGAAGTATTTTAACGTCCCTCTTTCTGACATAAAGTTGGTACTAGAAGCCTATGAACCGAATAATAACAGATCGCAATTAATACAAAAAAACGGATACCATATCATACTCGATGCATACAACGCCAACCCTACCAGTATGATGGCGGCTTTGGAAAGTTTAAAAGGAATGAAGGCAAATCGCAAGATCGCGCTTTTGGGAGATATGTTCGAATTAGGGGAAACCGCAGCCGAAGAGCACCAAAACATTGCCGATTTGGCCAACCAGATGCCTTTTGACGCCGTTTTTTTAGTTGGAAATAATTTTAATAAAACAACAACAGCCCTACCCACCTTTAATTCCTTTGAAAGCCTATCTGACCACTTAAAACAAAATCCCATTGCAGAAAGCACGCTCCTTATAAAAGGTAGTCGCGGAATGGCCCTGGAAAGGGTGTTGGAATTACTGTAAATTATTGAATCGTTCTAGTTACACTACCGCAAGTAAGCATTGCGTCACCGAAGTATGGGTTCTGAACCTTATCCTGAAAACTTAACCAATTTGCCCCTTTGTTATTATCTGCCATTGGGCAATGTTGTACATAAATCGGTTGATCTAAATCGCTAAAACTACCCGCGATGACTATCATACTTTCCGACAGGGGTTTAAAGGCCACCCGTTGTTTTTTGACATCAGAGGTAGTAGTGATTTTTTTCGCATTTCTTTTGATTTCCGCTATGTTAAAAGCTGTTGCTTCATCTAGTATGGCACCTTTTAATTTAGCTAGTTCGGATACCAATTTTTTCCCGTCAGAACTTGCTTTTGCACCGTTCGATTTCACCAGCGCATTTTTCATTTCATCATATAACATTAAAATCATTGTGAAGTCCTCCTTTAGATTGTGATTTAAACCAATTTTCACATTTTCATCACCTAAGGGTATTCCTTCGGTCTTAGGGGCCATCATTGATTTTTTGCCATGCAGCTGCGCCGCTGCGTCAATAGTAAACGTGCCATTGGTAACAAGCTCGTCGCCAGGAGCCAAGCCATCCAAAATAACATAAGAATTGCCCAAAGCATTACCCAAGGTAACCTCGGTCATTTCAAAAATAGGTTGGTTCGGATCTGGTTTCACATAGACCAAGGAACGCTTTCCTGTCCATAGTACGGCCGATTTCGGGACGGTTAAAACTTGATCAGCGGTATTTGCCTCAATACTCCCCTCAATAAACATCCCAGGTTTCAACAAACCTTCTTTATTGATTAATGTCGCCCTCAAAGAAACTGTTCTTCTATTTGCATCTAAAATTGGATCTATAAATGCTATTTTCGTCTTGTACGTTTTACCGTTGAATGCGTTTGACGAAATACTGACTTCTTGCCCGACCTTGAGCATAGGCAGCTGATTCTCATAGGCATCGAACACTGCCCAAACCGTATACAAATTAGACACTTTGAAAAGGGCATCACCCTGCTTGTACCAATTCCCTTCAGCACCCATAACTTCAGTAACCGTTCCATTAACTGTTGCGGTGATAGGGAAATTCATAATTGGTTTCCCAGTCCTAAGAATTTCCTTAATTTGAGCATCGGTAAGTTTCCAAACACCCAATGTATTCCTTGCAGCAGCAAATAGTTTCTCATGGGTCTCTTTATAAGAGGCCGATGTCAGCAATTTATCCTGTGCAGAATACAAATCTGGCGAATACATGGTACCCAATTGCATTCCTTTTTTGATATACTGGCCAACATAATTAACGTTTAACTTTTCAATACGACCATCAAAAATACATGTCTGTACCGCGTTGGTCTGTTCATTGGATGTAATTTTCCCCGATAACTTCAGGGTATTTCCATCCAGGTTACCAATACCGATTGTTGTGGTTTCTATATTGGCCAATGCCAATGCATTTTTGGTCATTTGAAATTGATTTGGACCAAGATCTTTTTCAGAAGAATTTATGCTGACAAGGTCCATTCCACATATCGGACATGATCCCATTTCACCTTGTTGCACTTGTGGGTGCATAGCGCACGTATAGGTATCTACAGAAACCTCATGATTATGTACTGCATCGGTACCATTTCCATCGAAAAAAACATAACCAAGAAGAAGTCCTGCGATCAACATGGCCAAATAACCTCCATATTTGTTGATTTTTTTCATTGATTCATCTTATTATTTTCCACATTCTTTAAAGCGATTTCCTTTCTCCAACTGAACAATACCGGTACCACAAAAAGCGAAATTAGCGCTACAAGCATACCGCCAAAACTGGGTATCGCCATAGGAATCATTATATCACTTCCCCGACCAGTAGCGGTCAATATAGGCAATAAGGCCAAAATAGTTGTTGCAGTGGTCATTAAACATGGCCTTATTCGTTTTTCACCAGCCTCTAATACCGCTTGCCGAATTGACTTTACATCTGTTGGAAGATTTTTATCAAACTGCTGCCTTAGATAGGTCGCCATTACCACTCCATCGTCAGTCGCAATACCAAATAAGGCAATAAAACCAACCCAAACGGCCACGCTTAAATTTACGGTTTTCATGTTGAATACTTCCCTGAAGTTGATTCCACCCAAGCTAAAGTTCATAAACCATGGTTGGCCATATAACCAAATAAGAATAAAACCCCCCGCAAAGGCCACGGCAACGCCAGAAAATACCATCAATGAAACGGATACCGATCTAAACTGAAAAAACAGTATCACAAATATGGTCAACAACAACAAAGGCATAATAAATGTCAATGTTTTTTCGGCATGCAACTGGTTTTCATAGGTTCCTGAAAAGGTATAGGAAACTCCGGAAGGAATCTGTAAATCTCCATTTTTTAGTTGTTCTTCTATAACTTTTTGGGCCTCCTGCACCACATTTACCTCCGCAAATCCTGCATCCTTATCGAACAGAACATGACTAATCAAAAAACTATCTTCGCCCTTAATTTGTTGAGGGCCTTGCTCATATTTAATATTCGCCAATTCACTTAGGGGAATCGAAACCCCGTCTTTGGACGCAATATAAATTTGTTCCAAATCTTCAGGGGTACCCCGCAGTTCCCGGGGGTAGCGTACCCGAACCCCAAAACGTTCACGGCCTTCAACCGTTTGCCCCAAGACCTTTCCACCTACCGCCACTTCAATTAACTCTTGTACCTCCAGTATGGAAATGCCATATCGAGAAATCTTATCCCTGTCAATATCAATGAGCAGATACGGTTTTCCGACGATTCGGTCAGCAAATACGGTTTCTTTTTTCACTCCCTCCACTTGTTTTAAAACCTTTTCTAGCTGCAGTCCAAAACTTTCAATGGCCTTCAACTCATGACCCTTTACCTTAATGCCCATTGGGGAGCGCATTCCCGTTTGCAGCATTACCAATCGCGTCTCGATGGGCTGTAATTTTGGCGCGGCGGTAATACCGGGTAATTGGGTAACTTTTGCTATCGCCTCCCAGATATCCTGTTTATTCCTAATTTCCGGCCGCCAATTGCGATAAAATTCCCCGTCGGGGTCTAAGATCAAATCAGCCTTTTCGGCGCCACTTCCAGAAGAAACAAAATTTCCATTGGTTGTTTCAAACTGGCCTTCATGGTTCGTCTTGAATCGTAATGGACTTTGCTCTTCATCCATGAGGAATTCAGATTTATAAAAAATCATGTTCTCATACATCGACATTGGCGCGGGGTCTAATGACGAAGCCACTCGACCAGCCTTACCAACCACCGTTTCTACCTCCGGAATATTAGCAACAGCCATATCCAACTGTGCTAGCACCCTTCTATTTTCGCTTGCACCGGCGTGGGGCATAGAAGTGGGCATCAATAGGTATGATCCCTCATCCAAGGAGGGCATAAATTCCTTTCCTGAACGGAACATGATCAATGCGCCCAATACTAATAATAGTAAAGGAATACTTAAGAACATTACCTTGTTTTCAAGCGCCCATACCAATAAGCGCTCATATTGTTTTCTAAATAATAGCATAATTCCCAAGACCAAAAAACAGAGCAACCCAACAAATAACAGATTGACCAATAAATGGTTGCCAAAGCCCAGAGGTCTCCAATAGTAACTTAGGAGTACTACAATAGAAAAAACACTCCAATAAAGCTGAAACTTATTCTTTTGTGTTTTAGAGATATTTTCTAGCGTGCCCAACAAGCCGATGATAGCAAAACCAATCAATAATATGCCAAATAGGTTTCCGTAGAACAAAATCAAAACCCCTAGCACAAGTAAAAGTCCGTTCAATACGAAACGCAAGTTCTTCGCTAAAATATTTTTACGAAATATTGCTGCCGCAAAGGGGGGAATCAAAAACAGGGCAATCATTATAGATGCCAGTAGGGCAACCGTTTTTGTGAAGGCCAAAGGCGTAAAGAGTTTCCCTTCTGCCCCTGTAAGCATAAATACGGGAATAAAACTGATGATTGTTGTTAGCCCAGCGGTGACAATAGCTCCCGATACCTCAACAGTAGCGGCATATACAACTTCATTTACCTTCTTGTTAGTCGGATTTAAATCCAGATGGCGAATGATATTTTCTGAAAGGATGATACCCATATCAACCATAGTACCGATGGCAATGGCGATTCCTGAAAGTGCAACAATATTGGCGTCGACCTTGAACAACTTCATCGCAATAAAAACGATAAGCACAGCAAGGGGCATTAAACTTGAGACCAACAAGGAAATACGCAAATTAAAGAGCAAGACCAAGATCACGAGAATCGTTATCATGACTTCAAAAGCAAGGGCATTGCCTAAGGTGTCTATCGTTTCTTTGATGAGTGTTGAGCGATCGTAAAAAGGTACCACCGTTAATTGGGAAATTCGGCCATCCTTCAATGTTTTCTTAGGCATAGAAATGGCCAATTCGGCTATTTTCTCCTTTAGATTGGCAATGATCTTCATGGGATTCGCTCCATATCGGGAAGTAACGACCCCACCGACAACCTCTGCACCTTCCTTATCCAAGATACCCCGACGGGTATCCGGCCCTAGACTTACGTTGGCAATATCCTTAATACGAATCGGGGCGAAATCGGTCACGCGAACAGGAGTGTTTTCTAAATCCTCTATGCTCTTGATGTACCCCAAACCGCGAACAAAATACTCTGCCTGATTAATTTCAAGAGTCTTTGCGCCAATATCTTTATTGCTCTGCTTAACAGCATTGACGACTTCCGAAAGAGAAACATTGTACTGTCGCATCAATTCAGGGTTTACATCAACCTGATATTCCTGTACATGGCCACCAATAGTGGCAACTTCTGAAACACCCTTGGTGGCCGATAGGGCATTCTTGACCTGAAAATCCTGTATGCGCCGGATCTCATGTAGATCCCAGCCTCCGGTAACATTTCCCTTTTCATCCCTCCCCTCCAAAGTATACCAAAACAATTGCCCCAATGCTGTTGCATCTGGCCCAAGAGAGGACTTTATGCCCTTAGGCAAAAGGTCTGTCGGCAAAGCGCTCAGTCGTTCGAGAAGGCGGCTGCGCGTCCAGTAAAAATCGGCATCATCTTCAAATATCACATAGATACTCGAAAACCCGAACATAGAAGTACTTCGGATGGTTTTTACCCCTGGAACCCCTAAAAGATTTGAAGTAAGGGGGTAGGTAATTTGATCTTCCACATCCTGCGGAGACTGGCCTTCCCATTCTGTATAAACGATTTGCTGATTCTCACCAATATCGGGAATAGCATCAACAGCAACAGGGTTTCTGGGGAGTATGCCCATACCCAAGTCGAATGGGGCGTTAATCGTACCCCACACCAAAAACAGCAACAATAACAATATTGCTACCAATTTGTTTTCGATTAAAAATTTAATGCTTTTATTGAGCATGAAATCGCATTGAGACGGATACTACCATTCGTCGATTAACTCCCGTAAACCTTAACGTTCAAAAGTAACAAATGATTGTGATGGGAACCCAACTATTTACAAGGAAAATTGCCTTCTGTTCATTTAATGATCAAAGAAACGGGGATTGGAAAATTAAGGAAAAGAAAGTGGGTCATATTGGATTCGAACCAACGACCTCTGCCCTGTCAAGGCAGCGCTCTAAACCAACTGAGCTAATGACCCTTTTTTCTCAATAAATATTTGGTCATATTGCCCCGAAACTTCGGGGGAACCAACGACCTCTGCCCTGTCAAGGCAGCGCTCTAAACCCCGTCCGAACGGTGAACCCGTTCATCCGGGCGGGCAACTGAGCTAATGACCCTTTTTTCTCAATAAATATTTGGTCATATTGCCCCGAAACTTCGGGGGAACCAACGACCTCTGCCCTGTCAAGGCAGCGCTCTAAACCCCGTCCGAACGGTGAACCCGTTCATCCGGGCGGGCAACTGAGCTAATGACCCTTTTTTCTCAATAAATATTTGGTCATATTGCCCCGAAACTTCGGGGGAACCAACGACCTCTGCCCTGTCAAGGCAGCGCTCTAAACCCCGTCCGAACGGTGAACCCGTTCATCCGGGCGGGCAACTGAGCTAATGACCCAATCTATAGTATGGGGAGGCAAAAATAATCAAAAGATTGGATTTCCGGATTGGAACCACAAATATTCCATAGAAAAAATGATTACCACGTATATTCGGGAGGGGGAATATTGTTCATACGAATGTACAAATTGGCTTTTGCCCTATGGTTAGCCATATGATCTTGCACGTAAAATAGTGCGAAAGCCCGGCTCACTGTATTCCCACTATGATACATTTTACAGGTTTCATCCAGCTTTTCCTGTTTTATCCGTAAGATGACATTCGTGGTGTATGCAAAACTTTTTTTGAGTATCTCAATTAGTTGCGATTTAGACAGTTTTGAAACATCTGTCTTACGGGGTTTTACTTCTAGCCCTTCAACGTATCTTTTTGTCAATAACTCTGAAGCCGCTGCAATATGCGCCATTTGTTCTGCAAACGTCTTGCTTACTTCCGTTGGTTTAAAAGAATACAGACTGTCGGGCATGGCTTGGGCAATGGCAAGACAATGTTCCGTAGCCTCCCGCCAAACCGGTAAATACATTTTTGTGAAGTCGGTCTTGGGTTCTTCTAAGGAAGTCTGCGAAAAAGACAAAAAGCTAGCGCATATGAAACATATGGACAAATAGTTGCTTTTAAACATGTCTTTATTTTACAGGATTTCCGCTATTAGAAAAGACCTTTTAAGACCCTATTATCGGTCGTGTTACAACCAGTGAAATACTTATTTGAACTTATACGTTTAGATTACCTTTTAAACGTTTTTCAATTTTTTGTTTTTGCACCGTAAGCCGTTTCATGATAACCATCAGCTCCGGATCTTTGTCCTTTTTGTAGACCTCGTTAATCTCAAGTATAAGCGCCTTTACCTCCCGCGATGCGGAAACCCTATCACTTGTACTCATTCCAGATTTTTTTCTCGATTCAAATTCCTGAACCCTTTCCATTAAATCCATCCTATATGCGTATTTTTTACTGAATAATTAGTGTTTAAACACTTTAATATGTCAAGTATATAACTAATTATCAAGCTTTACAATTTGTTTTACGATTTCCTCTGTTTTAGTACACATTTTCGTTACACTTTTTATAAACAGCTTGAATATCTGAAACTATTGGTAGGCTTTTGAATCATTTTGTTACACAAACATACATATTGTTTAATTAAATCCTAATTTTATTAAACAATATAACAATCGTTTAACATCCTGTATGAGTTGAAATGAGAAGAACGAACGACTTAAAAGTGGTTTTAATAAAAAAGTCATCCGCTAAATTGTGGATGACTTTTGTGGGCGATGAGTCCCGATAACTATCGGGAGAGCCCCAACCCCCCGATGGTTATCGGGATGCCTTGAAGCACATCCGAATGGTGGACCTGTTCATCCGCGCGGGCAACTGAGCTAATCTTCTATCAATTCTTCGATAAGCCTCCTGTTCTTCCACTTTTTTACCTGCCTCTCCCGAGCCTGGGTCTCGGTTTTTGAAGTGTACTGCTCGGGAATATACCAGCTTCCAATCCTTTGCCTTGTCGGTATAACCTGAATGTTTATGAAGATGTTGACGCAATCTCTCTGCTGTCGTATCACAGGTGTGGCTCACATAATACCGATCCAAATTTTTTGAATATAGAAATGGCATATAACTAAAAAAGCCACTCCAAGTGAGTGACTTTTTGTGGGCGATGAGGGGCTCGAACCCCCGACCCCCTCGGTGTAAACGAGGTGCTCTGAACCAACTGAGCTAATCGCCCAAAAAGGGACTGCAAATATAGAATACTTTTACATACTCCAAAAGAAAAAAGAATAAAAAACTATAGTGCTTCGGCAACAACAAAATTGCTGCCCCCAACAAAGATAAAATCGTCCTTGCTTGCTCCTTTTCTAGCTGCCTTTAAGGCATTTTTAACCGATTTGTATTTTCTCCCTTTTAAGTCAAATTGGCGGGCCTGCTCTCCTAAATCGGAAACGTTTAAACCCCTTTCAACATTTGGGCTGCAGAAATAGAACTTGGCCGTTTTTGGTAATAGGGGCAACAACTTTCCAAGGTCTTTGCCCTTCACAAAACCAATGACCATATGCAGGACCTCGTATTCCTGCAATAGCAATTGTTGCATAACCAGTGTCAACCCTTCTCTATTATGAGCTGTATCGCAAATTATTTTTGGACTATTGGCCAAAACTTGCCATCTGCCAATTAGGCCCGTATTTCGTGTTACTTTTTTTAAGCCAGCAGTAATATGCTCAATACGTATTTCAAAACCCCTTAACATACTGATTGCTCCTAGGACGCCTTTAATATTCTTACTTTGATAGCTTCCCAATAAATCGGTCGGGTAGGTTTTTTGGATTTCCTTATCTGCAAATACAAGTTCTGAACCTTTTTCAGACGCTATCGATTGAAATATCCCCTTTGTTTGAATTTGGCTTTCAGAAATGACTACAGGAACATTTTGTTTAATAATACCTGCTTTCTCGCTTGCAATCTTATCTAGACTGTCGCCCAACATATCTACATGATCAAAACCAATGTTCGTAATAAGCGATACTTCTGGAGTGATAATATTCGTAGAATCCAACCGACCGCCTAGACCAACTTCGATTACAGCGATATCTACCTTTTGTTGGGCAAAATAAGAAAAAGCCATCCCGACCGTCATTTCGAAAAAGGACAATTTATTCTGATTAAAAAAATCCTTGTTTGTTTCTATGAAATCGACCACGAATTTTTTACCCACAGTTTTTCCATTGATCCGAATACGTTCCCGAAAATCCTTTAAATGGGGAGAGGTGTAAAGCCCTACTTTGTAACCCGCTTCCTGAAGTATGGATGCTAACATGTGACTACTAGAGCCTTTCCCATTGGTGCCGGCTACATGAATACTTTTGAATTTTTGGTGTGGATGGTCTAAATGTGCAGCCAAGCCAAGAATATTATCCAGCTTAGAATTAAATGCAGATTTGCCCTTTTGTTGATACATTGGAAGTTGGGCAAACATCCAATCAAGTGTTTCCTTATAGGTCACTTACTCGCCTAATTTGAAGTTTACGACTACAAAACCTATTTGTTGGCTAGGAGCCCTTGAGTCACTGTTCCAACGATGTTTAAATGCGGTTTGCTTGGCTGGTTCCAGTAAGCAGGCTGCATTATTGGTTGTTCCTTTTACACCGGGAGTTGCACTCACCACCCTTCCGTTACGGTCTACAACAATTTTAACGACCACCCTACCCTCTTCATTACATTCTTGCTGAACTTTGCCCTTACTTGACAAAGAACGCCCGTTAAGGCCGTAACCTCCTGTTCCGCTTCCGCTTCCCGGGCTACCGTAGTAACTAGTGGCATAAGGGTCACCGTCAGGACTTCCCTTGTCGCCGGCCCTATCATCATCACCCTCCGAACCAGATGCGGATCCATCCGATTTGTTGAGTCCGCCCATCATTTCGTCCAGCTTTTTCTTTTTGGCTTCTTGTTCCTTTCTTGCTTTTTCCTCAGCGGCCTTTTTTTGTCGTGCTATTTTTGCAGCTTTTGCCTTTTCAGCCTTGAGGGCATCTTCCCTTCTCTTTTGGGCAGCTTTTTCGGCATCTTCCAGCCTTTTCTTTTTAGCTTCGGCCGCCTTTATTTTGATGGCTTCCTCATCTTCTCGCGTCATTATCTTTTCGGCTGGTGCCTCTTTGGCCGAAACTTCCTCGGGAACTTCCTGCTTTTCTTCTACCACCTCTTCTTCGGCCTGTTCCTGTTTTACAGGTTCAACCGGTGGGGTATTCAAAGGTTCTGATCGTATTTTTTCTTTGGGTTGTACCCTGCCACTACCAAAGTCGGTAGTACCAAAGTTTACTGATATCCCATTCTCAATGGGAGGGTCCATGTAGTTCAAGCCTATATAAAACAATACAAGCAACAATACACTTAGCAGCAGTGTTGTAAGTGTAAATGATTTTTTCTTGTGTCTCGTGTCTAAAAATGACATTTAATTGGGTCGCACCGCCAAGATTACTTTAAAATTATTCCTATTGGCAATGTCCATAACGTTGACCGCCTCTTTGATGGCAACGCTCTCTTCTGCCCTTAAAATAATAGTAGGTTTCTCTTGTCCTTCGAGTGCCTTTTTTAATTCAATTTCAATATATTCTCCGTTTATTCTCTCGTTGTTCACAAAGTATTGTAAATTTTTGTCTATGCTTACCGATACGTTTTGCGTATTCGTAGATTTCCCCTTAGCCTTCGGCAATAGCAAATCCAAAGCGTTGGGAGAATTTGCCGTTAACATAAAGAATATCAGTAGCAAAAACACGATATCCGTCATAGACGACATGCTAAAATCAGGGCTTACCTTATTTCTTCCTTTTAATTTCACGTTCTATTTGGTTTTTAAGAACTCAGATTCTTTCCGAATCTTTAGAATTTAGTTTTATTTTTTTTTAGAAAAAAGAGTGAAGAATAAAGACCTTGGCTTTCGGGTTTTGCAATCCAACAAGTTTTTGTCCTTGTTCTCTTTTATCTTTCTTCTTTTATCTTTTTATAGTGGTTCGTTCAACAAATCAAGGAACTCTACTGCATTGGCTTCCATCTTGTGCACCACTTTATCTGTTCGGTTAACCAAATGGTTGTAACCCATATAGGCAATAATCCCAACTATAAGTCCGGCAACAGTCGTCGTCATTGCGGTATAAATACCAGAGGCCAAAGAACCCATTTCTGCTTGACCACCACTCGTCGCCATTTCATGGAATGCCAAAATCATACCAATTACGGTTCCCAAGAAGCCGATCATTGGTGCGGCACCTGCCACTGTGGCCAAAACACTTACGTTTTTTTCAAGTTTATATACTTCTAAAGTACCTGCATTTTCAATTGCTGTATTAATATCATCCAAGGGCTTTCCTATTCGCGAAACCCCTTTCTCTGTTAAACGGGCAACAGGCGAGTCGGTCTGGGAACAAAGCATTTTTGCAGCATCCAACTTTCCGGAAGTTACATAATCCCGAATCTGGTTCATAAAGTTTTTGTCTATTTTGGAAGCTGCCTTTATGGCTAAAATCCGCTCAAAATAAATATAAAGAGCAACCCCTAACATTAAAAAAAGTACTGAGATAATTACAATACTGCCTGTGCCTCCGTTGAAGATCAAATCGATTACAGACAAGGTTTTTTCTTCGGATACTACTTCACCCATTTCAGGGTCTTGGAACAATAACATAAATTTCTTTTGGCGTTAACAATTGATAGTTGCCCTTATAACGTGTATTTATCGATTAAATTATACTTTCTAAACAAATTGTCGCAAAAGCAAAAAGGCTACTGCTCCTGATAGAAAACCTACGAAAGCCAACCATGAAATTTTCTTTAGGTACCAAAAGAAATCTATTTTCTCCATTCCCATGGCAACCACTCCAGCGGCGGAGCCTATTATGAGCATACTACCCCCCGTTCCAGCAGAATAGGCGATAAAGTGCCATAATTGATCATCTAATGGTTCTGAGAACATTCCAAGACTGGCTGCAACGAGCGGCACATTATCGATAACGGCCGAACCTACACCCAATAATAATACTACTAAATCAGAAACCCGTGTACCGGCCATTTCCGTTCCAAGCATTGGCGTGGAATCCTGCAACCAGGTTGCAAATCCGAACAGCTGTCCTAAAGATTCCAAAGCCGCTACTGCCATTAAAATTCCCAAAAAGAACAGTATACTGGGTAATTCTATCTTCGATAAAGAGCTATGTACAGGGCTATGATGAGAGGCTAGGTGATGTTCATCGTCTTCTCCATCCAAACTACTTATGCTGAATTTACTCTTGCTATAGATTTCAGCAAAAGTAGCAACAACACCTAAGGAAAGCATCATCCCAACATATGGCGGTAAATGGGTAACCGTTTTAAAAATGGGAACAAAAATTATAGCACCCAAACCAAGATATAACATGGTAGCACTGAACTTTCCAGGTTTTTTGTCTTCTTTCTCCTGAACTTCCAGATTCCCCTTGAACGCCGGCATAAATGAGGCAATAAATGAAGGAACGAGCATACAGACCAATGAAGGAATCAGCAGATAAGAAATCAGCTTTATGGTAGTTACTTTGTTGCCAATCCATAACATGGTAGTTGTAACATCCCCGATGGGTGACCATGCGCCCCCAGCATTTGCCGCTATAATGATAAGGCCCGCATACCACAGACGGGTGTTTCTGTCACGGACTATTTTCTGTAAGATTGAGATTAAAACAATTGTTGCGGTAAGGTTATCTATTATTGCAGAAAGTATAAAAGCAAGTATTGAGAAAATCCATAAAATTTTGCCTTTACTCCTTGTCTTAACGAAGCTTTTTATTGTCGCAAAGCCATCAAAATAATCAATAATTTCAACAATGGTCATTGCCCCAAGCAGGAACACAAGTATTTCTGCAGTCTTACCCAAATGATGCAGCAAGGTCTCCTCCATCAAATGCATCTTGGACTCATGATCCATTCCTCCAAAATTATCGACCAAGGCATGGGCGCCCGAATCAAACCAAGTAGAAAAACCATCAATTCCGAATGCAATCAGTGCCCAACAAACGGCCATCATTATTAAAGCCGGTATTAGCTTGTCTATTTTTAAATTGTGCTCTAGCGTAATGGCCAAGTATCCGAGAACGAATACGAGAATGATGGCTGATTCCATATGGGTTGGTTTTTAGGTTATATTAGTTGTTTAAGTGCAATTTCGAATCCTGAGCTACATAAGTTCAATTTAGTGGGATTTTGTTTAAAGATATTCAAAATTGCTTTTCGAATGGTATCTGAAGTGTCCTTAAATATCATTTCGTCATCAATATCCACTCTTTTTTCCATAAAATAGGCGAAAACCCTTGCCATCCCACAATTTGAAACAAAGTCTGGGATAACGCTCACCCGACCATCGGTATACTCCATAATAGGGCCAAAGAAAATTTCTTTGTCTGCAAAGGGTACATTTGCTCCGCAGGAGATAACTTCTAAACCAGTATCTATAAGTTGGGTGATTTGCTCTTTGGTTATTAACCTAGAGGCGGCACATGGTGCAAAAATCTCAGTAGGCAAACTCCAAATACGTTCATTAATCTCATCAAAAGGAATCATATCATGTGCTTCGGCCATTAAACTATTTCCTTTTTTATTTAGAAAAAACTGTTGAATTTCCTCAAAGGAAAAACCCTCTTCATTAATAACTCCTCCGGCCCTATCGATAATCCCGACTACCTTTGCCCCCATTTGTGCCAGATAGTACGCCGCGGCGCTGCCTACATTTCCAAAACCTTGTACCACGGCCTTTTTACCCACAACACTTCCTCCATAAATATCGTAGTAATGACGTACGGCTTCGGCCACTCCATAACCTGTTATCATGTCGGCTATGGTATATTTTCTACCAACTCCAGGCGAAAATTTATCGGTTTCGATTACTTTGATCACACCCATCCTAAGTTGTCCAATCCGATTGATCTTGTCGGCTTCCGTTGGCTTAAAATGTCCGTTAAAAACGCCCTCTTGAGGGTGCCATACACCAGCATCCTCCGTAATCGGAATTACTTCGTGAATCTCATCAACATTTAAATCTCCGCCGGTACCATAGTAATTTTTCAACAAAGGAGACACGGCTCCGTACCATCGTTCTAAAACGCCCTTTTTTCTAGGGTCGTTCGGATTAAAATTTATTCCTGATTTTGCCCCTCCGATCGGGGGTCCTGAAACCGTGAACTTAACCTCCATGGTTTTCGCCAAGGAAAGTACTTCGTTCATATCCAATCCCTCCCTCATTCTTGTACCACCGCCGGCCGCACCACCTCTTAAAGAGTTGATGACCGTCCACCCCTCGGCTTCTGTTTCCGGATCTTTCCAGTTAAAAACAATTTCTGGCTGTTTGTTTTCGTATTTTTTGAGTAATTCTTTCATTACAATTAAATTTAAAAATTATGGTTCTTTTTTAGCTCACCTCTGAATTAAAACTTCCTTTTCTCCCCAAATGGGGTTACTGCTGATCCATAATTTTCCCTTTAAAATAGTAACTGTAAAAGACACAAGTGAACAAATATAAAATTTTGAAACCATATCCTTACCACCAAATAAAAAAACAACGGTTTCATGTCAAAACCAGATACAAATAGCCGTATTTTTTAAACATAATCTTATCTTTGCACCTCTTATATAAAACGTTATAGCTATGGATTTTTCCCTTTCAGAAGAGCACCTAATGATACAACAAGCAGCACGGGACTTTGCACAGAACGAACTTCTGCCAGGTGTCATTGAAAGGGACGACGCCCAAAAGTTTCCCGCTGAACAAATTAAAAAACTTGGTGAACTCGGGTTTTTAGGAATGATGGTGGACCCAAAGTATAATGGCAGCGGAATGGATGCACTTTCCTACGTAATCGCAATGGAAGAATTATCAAAAGTAGATGCATCGGCTTCAGTTGTGGTCTCAGTGAACAATTCCTTGGTGTGTTATGGATTGGAAGCCTATGGTACCGAAGCCCAAAAAGAAAAATATTTAACACGTCTGGCATCAGGTGAAATTATCGGTGCCTTCTGTTTGTCGGAACCTGAAGCGGGCAGCGACGCAACCTCACAAAAGACCACTGCGATCGACATGGGTGATCATTATGTGATTAATGGCACCAAAAACTGGATAACCAATGGGAATACAGCCAGTGTTTATCTTGTTATCGCACAGACCGATAAAGAAAAGGGTCATAAGGGAATCAATGCCCTTATCGTAGAAAAAGATATGCCCGGTTTCGAAATAGGGCCCAAAGAGAACAAATTGGGCATACGGGGTAGCGATACACATTCGTTGATTTTCAATGATGTAAAAGTACCCAAGGAAAATCGCATTGGCGAAGATGGCTTCGGCTTCAAATTTGCCATGAAAACGCTTTCAGGGGGAAGAATAGGTATCGCCGCACAAGCTTTGGGAATTGCGGCAGGTGCTTATGAATTGGCATTGAAATATTCAAAGGAACGGAAAGCTTTTGGAACGGAGATTGCCAACCATCAGGCCATTGCGTTCAAGTTGGCCGATATGCATACACAAATAGAAGCAGCCCGCCTTTTGGTGCGCAAAGCGGCTTGGGAAAAAGACAATGGAATCAACTTTGATCTTTCCGGGGCGATGGCAAAATTATATGCCTCACAAGTAGCTATGGAGACGACTGTAGAAGCTGTTCAGATTCATGGGGGTAATGGGTTCGTAAAAGATTATCATGTAGAGCGCCTAATGCGCGACGCGAAAATTACGCAGATTTATGAAGGGACCTCGGAAATCCAAAAAATAGTAATCTCTAGAGGCATCTTAAGAGATTAGAGGCCTAAAAACTTTACTGGTTTTTGTCTTTCTTGTTCTTTTCGAAGAATGCGGTCCCGATTAAACTTGCTCCTATAATAATACCGCCTAGGGCATCGATAAATTCCCCGCCTCTATACATGCCGTAAAGGGCGAACAAAATTGATGCAATTCCAAAACCAATTATTAAATAATATGTTGATTTGCTCATCTGTACGGTGGTTTGAATACTATTGGTTAGACTGATTTGTAACTTGATCTATTGTAAAAATAAGAAACTTTAAAATCGAGCCGTCTTCAATTAATCCCGAATTTAGCAGTTTGGTGCTATCCCGTTCAAAGTTTCGTCTCGAAACCCATTGGCATCTCCCCCAATTTATAGGGTAAGGAGGGGGCAACTTCTTACCACCCGCCTACTAATGGCTGGCAGCTGAGATCGGAAGCTCCCATGATTCTATTTAGAGATTGCCATCCTACTTTATTCTAAATTCCATAATTGGCAAAGATCTATTTTCAATTGAACTTTTTAATTGCCCTATGACCTTAAAACCCATTCGCCTGTAAAATTTTTCCGCATTCGGGTCGGCATCCAAAACAACCTTTTCAAACTTTTTTCCAATCCGTTTTAAAAAGTCGGATAGCAATAGTTTTCCATATCCCTTTCCGATATATTCAGGTTCTACGAAGAGAAAATTTAGCTTAACCTTCTTTTGGTTTTCTGGTCGATAGGCGTAAAACCCAATAAGTTTGTCCGTAATCTTGAGTTTATAGACCTGATTTTCATTAATGTACTCAGGGGTGATGGTTAACTCATCTCTCCATTCCTCAATCTGCTTCGGTCCGTAATTCCAATAGTCTTTAGATTGAATGGTTAGTTCCGTAATTCTTTTCGCATCTGAACTTAGTGCTCTTTCAATATTCATTTTTACTGCTCGCTTTTTATAAACCCATTTTAGTAGGCCGTAACTATATTCCTAATCTGCGAATATCACTAATCTAGTAGATTTACGTCATTTTTAAAAGTATTCGCGCTCATCTGCATACGTATTGCTTGTATCCTTTAATCCTTTTGGAATAGCCGTATTTTAAAAATAGTCATTATGATAATCATAATATACCCCCCATAAAATTATGTAATTACATTATTTTTAAAGGTATTTTACAAACACTGGATTAATTGCATCGTTTACACCTATTCCATGATAATTATTTATCAAAAATGATATTTTTGAGCAAATACCATAATCATGAGTTTGGAGAAACAGGGCCTATACCTACCGGAATTTGAGCACGATAACTGTGGTGCAGGATTCATTTGTAGCCTTAAGGGCAAAAAGTCGAATGATATTATTCATAAGGCGCTGGAAATATTGGATAAGTTGGAACATCGTGGTGCCGTAAGCGCCGACGGAAAAACCGGGGATGGTGCCGGAATTTTGATTGATATCCCACATGATTTTTTCCAAGAGGAGTGCGATTTTGATCTGCCTGAACCAGGGGAATATGCAGTTAGTAATGTCTTTCTCCCTCAAAAGGAAAATCAGCGTGATTTTTGCATCTCGGTATTTGAAGAGAATATACAAAAGCAAGGTTTGAAACTGCTTGGCTGGCGAGATGTACCCGTAAACAGAACCATACCGGGTCGTATTGCAATGGAAACCGAGCCTTTCGTGAAACAACTTTTTGTAGCGAAGGAGAATGACGAACAAGATTATTTCAACTTTAATCTACAATTGTTCATCGCCCGAAAAGTGACCGAACATACCATTCTAAAATCAAAATTATCGGAAAGCAAGTTCTTTTATGTGCCGAGCCTTTCTACCAAAATCATCATCTTCAAAGGTTTGTTGATGCCAAAAGACATCAGTCTATATTACAAAGATTTGATGGATTCACGGGTAATAACTCGACTTTCGTTGGTACACCAACGATTCTCGACCAATACCTTCCCGACCTGGGATTTGGCGCAACCATTTCGCTATATGTGCCATAACGGCGAAATCAACACGCTTAGAGGAAATGTGTCCAGAATGCGTTCTAGGGAAGAACTTCTTGAAAGTGATTGGTTCGGACCGGAAATCAAGAACATCCTTCCCATCATATTACCCAGCAAATCGGATTCCGCCACCATGGATATGGTCGTAGAATTACTGTTAATGACAGGAAGGTCGCTGCCCGAGGTCATGATGGTCTTAATCCCGGAGGCATGGGAAAAAAATCCTGATATGTCCGAAGCGAAAAGGGCCTTTTACGAATATCACTCCTGTTTAATGGAGCCTTGGGATGGCCCTGCCTCAGTTCCTTTTACAGATGGCAACTATATTGGCGCGGTATTAGATCGTAACGGTTTAAGACCATCCCGTTACACCGTTACCAAAGATGATTATGTAATAATGTCCTCTGAAACCGGGGTTGTTGACATTGCGCCTGAAAACGTCGAGTTTCATGGCCGTTTAGAGCCTGGGAAAATGTTCCTGGTGAATATGGAAGAGGGGCGCATTGTAAACGATGAGGAAATAAAGGAGAAAATAGCCAAGCAGCACCCCTATCAAAAATGGTTAAAGAACAACCTGGTATACTTAAAGGATATCCCTTATAATGATTGCCCCTTATTCTTGGGAGAAGCCTCCTTAACAAAACGTAAGTCGGTATTTGGCTATACTTTAGAGGATATCAACACCATTATCCTGCCCATGGGCAAAACCGCAAAAGAGCCCATTGGTTCTATGGGAGCGGACACCCCGATTGCGGTACTTTCGGAAAGACCACAATTGATCTATAATTACTTTAAACAACTTTTTGCACAGGTAACCAATCCGCCTCTCGATGGTATTCGTGAGGAAATGATAACCGACATAAGCCTGACCCTTGGTAGTGATCAAAACATATTTGAGTTTAATGAACTTCACTGTCGAAAACTGAAGATTCAGAATCCGGTTATATCAAAAGAAGATTTAGATAAAATCAAGAATTATGATAGCAGTCCAAATTATAAAGTAGTTTCTATTCCCATCTTATACGAAATCGAAAAAGGTCATAATGGGTTGGAAGATGCGCTGGAAAAAATACTGGAAACCGCTGTCAACACAATTGATGAGGGTACGAACATTATAATCCTTTCCGATAGAAATATTAGTGAGCAGTTGGCGCCTATCCCTTCACTATTGGCCTGTTCGTATGTTAACAGTGGCCTGCAGCGATTGGGAAAACGTTCTAAACTAAGCGTCATTATTGAGTCTGCAGAACCAAGAGAAGTGCATCATTTTGCGTTGTTGTTTGGTTTTGGGGCAAGTGCCATTAACCCTTATTTGGTCAACGAAATTATTGCAGAACAGATTGAAGAACATGATATTACGGAATTCTCTTTTGATGAGGCCATTAAGAATTACAACAAGGCCATTGGAAAGGGAATCCTGAAGGTTATGAACAAAATTGGTATCTCTACCTTGAATTCGTATCGCGGTTCTCAGTTATTTGAATGTATTGGACTTAATACCAAAGTGGTAGATAAATATTTTCCAAACACGCCCACACGTATTCAGGGAATAGGATTATATGAGATTGAAAAGGAGGTCGCCAAAAGACACCGTAAAACCTTTTCCAAAAAAGAAGTTGCCGCGAATCTTGATCTGGAAATGGGTGGGGAATACCGCTGGCGAAGAGACGGCGAAAAACATATGTTTAATCCGTTATCCATTGCAAAGTTGCAAAAGGCGGTTCGCACTAATGAACACAGCGACTACAAGGAATTCTCTAAAATGGTAAACGAACAATCAAAAAACCTCATGACCATTCGGGGGCTGTTCGAATTTTCGAATTATGACCCTATTCCTTTGGAAGAGGTTGAACCTTGGACGGAAATTGTAAAACGATTCAAAACAGGGGCCATGTCCTATGGATCTATAAGCAAAGAGGCACATGAAAACCTAGCCATTGCCATGAACCGTATAGGTGGTAAAAGTAACTCTGGCGAGGGTGGTGAAGACGCCCAGCGTTTTTATAAAAACGAAACAGGCGACTGGCGAAATAGTGCCATCAAACAAGTGGCATCTGGCCGATTTGGGGTTACCTCCAACTACCTGACCAATGCCAAGGAAATACAGATTAAAATGGCGCAGGGCGCCAAACCCGGTGAAGGCGGGCAATTGCCCGGACCAAAAGTAAATCCGGCCATAGCCAAAACAAGAAATTCAACGCCTTACGTGGGTCTGATTTCACCGCCTCCACATCACGATATTTATTCGATAGAAGATTTATCACAACTTATCTATGACCTAAAATCTGCTAACCGAAAGGCCCGAATCAATGTAAAATTGGTTTCAGAGGTGGGAGTCGGAACCGTTGCTGCAGGTGTTGCGAAGGCAAAGGCAGACGTGGTGCTTATCTCAGGGTTTGATGGTGGTACCGGAGCTTCTCCACTTACCTCATTAAAACACGCCGGTCTCCCATGGGAATTGGGAATTGCGGAAGCACAGCAGACCTTGGTCATGAACGACCTGAGGAACAGGATAATCCTAGAATGTGATGGTCAATTAAAAACGGGGCGTGACGTAGCCATAGCATGTTTGTTGGGTGCTGAGGAATTTGGTTTTGCGACTGCTCCATTGGTAGCATCTGGTTGTATTATGATGCGTGTTTGCCATTTAAATACCTGCCCGGTAGGTATTGCCACACAAAATCCGGAACTGCGCAAAAAGTTCAAGGGCAAACCCGAGCATGTGGTAAATTACATGTATTTTGTTGCTCAGGAGCTGCGCGAAATTATGGCCCAACTCGGATTTCGTACCGTGAACGAGATGGTAGGTCAGGTTCAAAAACTCGACCGTAAAGAGGCCATTAACCACTACAAAGCTGCGGGTATAGACCTGACCCCAATACTACATCAGGTAGCGGTACCCTCAGGTACGAAGTTCTACAATACGCAAAAACAACAGCACGATGTAGACAAATCCATCGAGTTTCAGATTATAGAAAAAGCGAATCCATCTTTATTCCGTAAGGAAAAGTTAAGTTTAGATTTCCCAATTCACAATACAGACCGTGCCGTGGGTGCGATAGTGAGCAATGAAATTTCAAAAGTGTATGGCGCAAAAGGCCTCCCGATCAATACACTTAAATTGAACTTCACAGGTTCGGCAGGGCAAAGCTTTGGCGCTTTCGCTACAAGGGGACTGACACTCACCGTAAACGGAAATACAAATGATTATCTCGGGAAAGGCCTCTCTGGGGCGAAACTCGTCGTCAAAGTTCCCGATGGCTGCACTATTGTTCCTGAAGAAAATGTGATTACTGGTAATGTTACTCTATATGGGGCAACGGCAGGTAGAGCGTATATAAATGGTAAGGCAGGAGAACGTTTTTGTGTTCGTAATTCAGGTGCAAAGACAGTAGTTGAAGGTATTGGCGATCACGGTTGTGAATATATGACCGGGGGTATTGCCGTAATTCTTGGTGAAGTCGGACGAAACTTTGGTGCGGGAATGAGTGGTGGAATTGCCTATGTATACGACAAGAACAAAACGTTTGAAAAGAAATGTACTAATGAAGCCCTAAATCTATTACCGGTTGAGGAAGATGAAGATATCACCCAATTAAAAGGGCTGATAGAAAGCCATTACAATTCAACCCATAGTCCATTGGCCCAGCGGATTTTAGAAAATTGGGAGGCTTGCTTAACGGACTTTGTAAAGGTATTCCCTGAAGAATACAGAAAAGCACTCATCCGTTTGGAAGAGGAAAAACTTGTGGCAAATTAAAGATAAAATGGGCGGTAAAGCAATCATGGATTTTATGGTAGGCATAGGCAAAAAATCATTGCATAGCCTTAGCTACGGAATTATTTTTTAACGACGGGATACCTCAAAAGACACATTGGATTATTCGGCAATTTTGCCTTTAACTTGACACTTAAAACAATATAAATCGAGAAATGGGAAAGACAACAGGATTTTTGGAATTCGATAGAAAGGTAGAAGCATATACCCCAGTAGAAAAAAGGGTGAAAAATTACAAGGAGTTCACAATTCCGATGAAGGAAAAAGAACTTAAGGATCAAGGTGCTCGATGTATGGATTGCGGTATTCCCTTTTGCCATAGTGGCTGCCCCTTGGGCAACCTTATCCCCGACTTTAACGATGCCGTATATGGTGGCAAATGGGAGAAGGCGGCCAAGATCCTGCACTCGACCAATAACTTTCCCGAATTCACAGGGAGACTATGTCCTGCGCCATGCGAGGAGGCTTGTGTTTTGGGAATCAACGAAGATCCGGTAACGATAGAGAACATCGAGAAGAACATTGTGGAAACCGCCTTTGAAAAAGGGTGGGTAGTAGCAGAACCACCCACCACCAGAACAGGAAAAAAGGTTGCGGTTATCGGTTCGGGTCCCGCCGGATTGACCACTGCGCAACAATTAAATCGAGCCGGCCATACCGTTACCGTTTTTGAGCGGGATGAAAAGCCAGGCGGTTTATTGCGCTACGGTATTCCAGATTTTAAGATGGAAAAACAGGTCATTGATCGTAGGTTGAGCGTTTTGGAGGAAGAAGGCATCGAATTCAAATGTGGAGTTCATGTAGGGAAAGATATTTTGGCAACGGAATTGCAGTCCGATTTTGATGCCATTGTACTCTGCGGTGGAGCTACCGTCCGTAGAAATCTCCCCATTGAAGGGGCCGACTTAAAAGGAGTGGTACAGGCAATGGATTTTCTCCCACAAAACAATAGAAGGGTAAGCGGGATTAAAAAATTTGAAAACGAGATACTGGCTACCGATAAGGATGTTATTGTCATAGGTGGGGGTGATACCGGATCGGATTGTATCGGCACCTCGATAAGACATGGGGCGACATCCGTTTCAAATTTTGAAATTATGCCTATGGGTACTACAAATAGACCCGAGGAACAACCTTGGCCTTTTTGGCCGATGCGCTTGCGCACCAGTTCTTCCCATAAAGAAGGTGCAGAGCGTTTTTTCAGCATTTCAACTAAAAAATTCGTTGGTGATAAGGCCGGAAACCTCAAGGGATTGATTACCTCTGAAGTTGAATGGATCAAACAACCCGGGGCCCGACCTATTTTAAAAGAGGTGGCCGGTACGGAAAAAGAATGGAAATGTGAATTGGCATTGCTCGCTTTAGGATTTACAGGTTCTGAGATGACCATTGCCGAACAATTGGGTCTTGAGGCAGATACACGCACCAATATCAAAGCATCTGAGGAAAACTATAAGACCAATGTCCCCGGTGTTTTTGTGGCGGGAGATCAACGCCGCGGACAATCGTTGATTGTTTGGGCCATATCAGAAGGGCGACAAGCAGCCCACCATGTAGATGCCTATCTAATGGGGGAATCTGTTCTGCCTTTAAAAGGTGAGGGGGATTTGCCTAGGGTTTAGGTCTCGTTTATTTGAACTCTGATTTTACCTCGGTTATTTGTCAAACGTAGTTTTGTTCAATTTTAGCCAAATAAAATAGCACCTTAGACGTAATCGATTTTACTTTGCAATTATTCCTGGGTTTATTCCATTTTCCAAATCAAAGCTATCGCCAACCGATCCAACAACGGCATCTTCACGTTCTAGTTTTAATAAATTCTTTAGAGCATAAAGCGAATTTATTCCAGTACAATGTGCGCCTATTATTTTTGAAACCCCGAAACCTTTCAAATGTTCTGCTGTCCATTCTAATTGTTTGTCAGTAGCAGTCACTAAATGAAATCCGCCAATAATGGCATGAGCATTTTTGTTTTCAATTTTTGATTTGACTAGCTCCAATGTATTTATGATTCCTGCATGGCCACAACCAGCGACAAGCACAAACCCTTTTTCTGTATTTATTACTAAAGATTGGTCCTCCGGAATTGTATCGATTTTATCGCCGCCTTTTGTTGCTATTTTCCATTTACCACCATAATTTTTTTCAGGATGAATTCTTTCTATAGGTCCGGTAATCCAAACCCCCGGAAATAATTCAGACGCTTCTTTATAGATAAAAAATGTTACTCCATCGGCTTCAAGCGCTTCTTTCATTTCCAACATTCTATTTCTAAAATTAATTCTTTGATCAAAGATTCCCTCTCCCACATGTATTCTCGAAATCGCTTTTGGGTTTTGTTGCTTTAATCGTTCCCTTAGTGTGAGCAGCCCCCCGGTATGATCACCATGATTGTGGCTTAAGAAAACATCTTCGACTTCAGATAAGTCAATCCCCAATTCCTCTGCATTGTTAAGAACGGTTTCAAATTTTCTTCCCGTATCGAATAGCACTTTCTTACCATCTACTTCAACCAGAGCTGAATATCCCCATTCGCCAATTCCTTGATTGGCAAGCATCGTTGAGAGGGTCGTAATCTTTAAATTTACCGCGGTCGCATTCTTGTTTTGAAGGCTTACAACATTTGCGAAGTCTACTTTTGAATTTTCTGATTCCTTACATTGACAAAAAAATAGTGCTAGAACACTCAATAATAGCAGTTTGTATTCCCTCATTGTAGTCGTTTTTAAAGTCAAACCCTAATTTATACGGTTATCAGTATTCCTTAAATATTTAATCCTTATATTGAACTATAAAAGTTATTCAAAAAACATTTCATTCAATTCCCCTTTTTTATGAGCTTTCAAAAATTTCTTTGATTTGAAATTTAACGGTAGTCTATTATTTTCATCGGAAATGTAGTCCAAAAATATTTTGGCACCTCCAATCTGTGATTCCTTAACATCCTCTTGTTCACTGTATTTTTGACCCTCAATTTTCACATTTTCAAGAAGACGATTATTGTTGAACTTTTCCATCAAAATATAATTTGTAATTGCAATCATGTAAAAGTAGCGCTGATTGCTCTTGGGGTCGAGGGAGTTGTAAAAATTTCCAAAAACGGGAACATTTATCCCCGTATCCTCATTTTTCCAAAAATCCACGATTCGGCAAGCACTTGCAAACTCCTTCGATTTAAAATTTACAGGATTGCTGAAAATATATTCTGTGGCATCCAATAATGATTGTTCGTAATTGGCGAAATCTGGGACTGAATCAGCTTTCATTTTTTCTAATGAATCCGATAATTGTGAATGACAGAATATTGGTATTCCTATTAGTGCCAGTAAAAGTATTTGCTTCATCATGTTTTATCCTTTGTTTGAACTTTGGTTTTGCTTATTTACATTCCTAAGGTTTCATAAATATAGCATATCCGGGTTTTAGGATTTATAATATATCTTGAACGCTCAAATTCATCATTCTGATCTCTGGTATAAACCAGACAATTATTATCAGGGCGAAACCAATCTGGAAGTTCCGTAAATCTTGACCAATCATGTTTTATGGTGTCAATCTCCAACTCATTGTTCACTACAAATTCAGCGAACCACTTTTTGTCTGACTTTAACTTAAGGAATAACTCATATTCTAATGTAAAATGTGGGGATTGATAATACTCCCCTTTTATTAGTTTGATTTCTTTAGGAGGCTTACTTCGAGCCCAATACTCATAAGCCTTTATAGGATTTTTAGTTTCCGTGGAAAAACAACTGGTTAAAAGAATTATCAGGCAGAAAGGTACTAGTTTCTTCATTCTTTATTTGAACTTTGGTTGCATGCTAATTTGATTATTATAATATGTATCGAAGCCCAACACCGATATATGGGAAAGACCGATTATGTAATTGATCAGAAGAAAATGATACTACTTTACTAAACCCTTGTTCAAATCCTGCATTTATATCCAAAATCAAATTTTCCTTTAAGTCTAACTTTAATCCTAATCCACCTTGAGCGGCAAAATCAAGGCTTTCTGTTTCGTCTTTAATATTGGTTCCATTTACATTGCTACTGAGAATATATGATAGTGAGGGGCTAAAATGAACGTAAGGACGAATCTTACCTTTATTCAAAAAATAAAATCGTGGTGATATGTAGATAGACAAATAGTTAAAATCAAAGTCAACAATTATACTATCATCATTGAAGTTCTCCCCTCCCCTTGATATATAACCAATTTTACCAAGAAGAGAAAAACTATCGGAAACTAAAAAATCTGTTGTAAAAAAAGCTGCAAAATTACCGACTTTTCCGGACGTTCTACCGTTGTATTCTAATTGAGAGATGTTGAGCCCAACTTCTCCCCCAATTTCGATTTTCTGGCCATACAGGTAAGATGTCAACAAAAGAAAAAATGCAGTTAGAATACTTTTTATCATAAATTGAAATTTCTTTATAATTAATAATCCTTTATTTGAACTTTGGTTTTTTCACCTTCCTCCTAGAAACGGTTTGTCTAGCACAACTAATAAAAGAAAAACGGTAAAGAAAACTATAAATATTATCTTGGACAGAAAACCTGTATTAAGTTTTTTTGAAAAAATATATTTCCAAATAACCTTTATCAACCAAGTCAAAAAAAAGCTGATTGCAATTGATACAACTGCATAAAATAAAAATACTCCCATTGATAAATTCTCAAAGTAAACCTTCATTGATATGCTGACAATTTACAATAACTAGCTATCGTTTATTTATACTTTTCTAACGGTTGAGCTATGAACAGGACGGGAGCAAACTAGCGTTTGCTTTCCGCCACGCACATAGCGAAATCTTTTTGTTTTGATTTATTTTTTCCTGTCCAGAGCAAAATCCAAAAGATTTTGCGGTCTTCATAAAATTACACAAACCCTGCGATTAAAATTGAAGCCGTATTGTTTATAGGTTGTGTTGGCAAATCGTTTTTCCTCATACTACTACGTATTAAAAATTCCACCACTTTTTCTTCTTTTTTTGTTCAATCCCAAAAACTTGCGGAATAACGCTGAAAAAAGAAAAAATTGAATCCCCAAGTCCATTCTCAAATTGCTTTGTCACTTTTGCATGCGGATAAGCAATATTTTTATCATCAAAACTAATTCCGACATTTCCATTTTCGTCCCTTTTCCAGATTCCGCCATAATTTTCAATGATACATTCTCCAAGAAAAGCTCCGCAAGAATTTATTAATCCACCCCATTCTTCCTTTTCAATGTTCACTTTAGTTCGTTCAATAAAACCTTCGAGAAATTTTACTGATTTAGAGTCGTACTTCAGTTTTAATTGACTTTTGGTTAGTTCCGATAAATCTTTAAATTCTGTCATTTATAAATGTTTGCCAACTTGTTTATATAGATGTAAAATACATCTATATTGGACTACTATCGATTAAAGAAGGTATCCTTTATTTAGACTTTTAATTGATTTTTTTAAGTACTTCACTCCTCGAATTATAAAATAAAAGGCAATCAAAATTTGAAGAATTGTATATGATATTTTGACCCATTTTTTTTCCATTTCAATATTGGACATGTTAAAATAGCTAATCAAACTCGGGAACAAATAAGCGACTGTAAACAAAAGCAAGAGTGCCAGAACTATAATTACAATTATTTTTTTCATTGTTTTATTTAACTTTTGATTTCTGAATTTCTCTTTTCCTTCCAGTATTTTTTTTCATTGAAAGAAAATTTTATAGATTATATACAAAGTAAAGATGGCCATAAAGACAAGCATTCCTATTCTTCCATATTTATTGTTGTTATCCCAAAAACCATCTTCCATAATTACAATCCTTTATTTGAACTCCATTTGAATAATCGTATTTAGTTCTTTGGAAGAATTTTATCTATAACAATTTGATTTACTCTCTTCCATTGTTCATGACTTGAAAGTAAAACTAAGGATTTATCATTTTGAAAGTTGGAAAATTTCTTCATTTCCTGATCCATCTTTTCAGGATTAGTATAGAAATATAAAGCGATGTCTGGTGTAAATATTGTGTACAAAAATTCAGAGGCTCGAAAAACAGTGAAAACACCTCTACTATCTTCATTTTTAAGATAAGGCTTAAATACTACTAAATGATATCTAGGAACTTTTTCTGTTTTTTGAAAAGACTCTATCATCTTGCTATGTTCAGAATGTAGGTTTGTGTTTAAGAAGAGACGAATATTAGCTTCAATCGGTTCAGGTAATTTAAAGTTTTCGTAAAGAGGTAAATTTGATATAGAGCTTCGCCAAAAAAGAGAATAGAAAAATAGTTTAAATACAGTTGGATGAATTTCTTTACATTCTAAGATTAGGTTAGGATCCTTCTTAATTAAATTAAATTTCTCTTTTCTATTATTAAAATCGTGAATGCTAATTATTTTTCTGGCAAAATAAGTTTCAAGAATAGCTATTCTTTTTTCACAACCGGAGCATAAAATGTGATGTTCTTTAGGGGTGTCCTGAATCTGCCTTGTTTTCCCCTTTTTTACCTCTAAGGAATATCTTGGTTTATTACCTTCAAAAAGTCTTTTCCCTAAGAACTTTGGTATAATGTGAGACTTTTCTTTATCAGCTTTTTCTGTCTCGCAAAGTTTACACAACTGCATGGGATTCCATTTTTTTATAATGATTATCACAAAGGGCTTTTTTCAATTCTTGCTTCTCATCCCAAAAAACAACCCCACATTCCTTACAATTCCTTCTGCCCTGAATAGCCAAATATTTATAAAGAGTAGGCTTTGATTTTATCCCTACCAACTTCATTATATCAATAATGGGTAAGTTATTCTCTTTGTAATAGGACGCTGCTAAGATTGCTTTTTGTTTAGCTTCTTTCCCCAGGCCCTTTTTACGACCTAGTTGA
>OZ250162.1:450000-2560000 GCA_965238025.1 Aggregatimonas sp.
AACTTGATTGGAGATCCCATCTCCGCTCGCCATTAATCAAATTAATAGCTTACTTTAATGGGATTCCCGTTTTCACGGGAACTTGGTGGAGAATATCGGAGTCGAACCGATGACCTCCTGCGTGCAAGGCAGGCGCTCTAGCCAGCTGAGCTAATCCCCCGTCTTTAGTCGGCGGTATCCAGTATGCAGTTAGCAGTAACTAAATCCGCAACGTAGGTCGCTCAACTTCCAGAATTTCCAATACTTACTCTTAATGAACGTATAAAAAGACAAAGGACCATTGCCCCTTGACCTTTCAACTCTTCAACGCAAGCAAAGCTTGCACCGTAGTCCCGGGCAGACTCGAACTGCCGACCTCTACATTATCAGTGTAGCGCTCTAACCAGCTGAGCTACGGGACTCTCCCGGATGCCGCACGCGGCACCGTTCCTTTTATTCCTTATATCGTAAAGACAAAACATATAATACATCGCGATCAAAAAAAAACCAAAACCAATAGATCAAATCGAAAAAACGGGGCAAGGTAGATGCTCCGTGGCCGAAAGGCCTCTGTCGTACTTGCGTATCGCTACACAAGTACGAGCTCTAGAAAGGAGGTGTTCCAGCCGCACCTTCCGGTACGGCTACCTTGTTACGACTTAGCCCTAGTTACCGATCTTGCCCTAGGCCGCTCCTTACGGTGACGGACTTCAGGCACTCCCGGCTTCCATGGCTTGACGGGCGGTGTGTACAAGGCCCGGGAACGTATTCACCGGATCATGGCTGATATCCGATTACTAGCGATTCCAGCTTCACGGGGTCGAGTTGCAGACCCCGATCCGAACTGTGACCGGTTTTGTAGATTCGCTCCGACTTGCATCGTGGCTGCTCTCTGTACCGGCCATTGTAGCACGTGTGTGGCCCAGGACGTAAGGGCCGTGATGATTTGACGTCGTCCCCACCTTCCTCACGGTTTGCACCGGCAGTCCCGTTAGAGTCCCCATCTTTAAATGCTGGCAACTAACGGTAGGGGTTGCGCTCGTTATAGGACTTAACCTGACACCTCACGGCACGAGCTGACGACAACCATGCAGCACCTTGCAAATTGCCCGAAGGAAAAGGTATCTCTACCCCTGTCAATATGCATTTAAGCCCTGGTAAGGTTCCTCGCGTATCATCGAATTAAACCACATGCTCCACCGCTTGTGCGGGCCCCCGTCAATTCCTTTGAGTTTCATTCTTGCGAACGTACTCCCCAGGTGGGATACTTATCACTTTCGCTTGGCCGCCCAACGCTCAAGGCGCCGGACAGCTAGTATCCATCGTTTACGGCGTGGACTACCAGGGTATCTAATCCTGTTCGCTCCCCACGCTTTCGTCCATCAGCGTCAGTACACAGTTAGTGAGCTGCCTTCGCAATCGGTGTTCTATGTAATATCTATGCATTTCACCGCTACACTACATATTCCGCCCACTTCACTATGACTCAAGACCAGCAGTATCAAAGGCAGTGCTACAGTTGAGCTGCACCATTTCACCTCTGACTTACCGGCCCGCCTACGGACCCTTTAAACCCAATAATTCCGGATAACGCTCGGACCCTCCGTATTACCGCGGCTGCTGGCACGGAGTTAGCCGGTCCTTATTCTTACGGTACCGTCAGCCATCTACACGTAGATGGGTTTCTTCCCGTACAAAAGCAGTTTACTACCCATAGGGCATTCTTCCTGCACGCGGCATGGCTGGATCAGAGTCTCCTCCATTGTCCAATATTCCTCACTGCTGCCTCCCGTAGGAGTCTGGTCCGTGTCTCAGTACCAGTGTGGGGGATCCCCCTCTCAGGGCCCCTAACCATCGTAGCTTTGGTAAGCCGTTACCTTACCAACTAGCTAATGGTACGCATGGCCATCCTTTACCGGCCGAAGCCTTTAACCGTCCTGCAATGCTACAGAAGGTACTATGGGGCATTAATCCACGTTTCCATGGGCTATTCCCCTGTAAAGGGCAGGTTCCATACGCGTTGCGCACCCGTGCGCCGGTCGTCGGCGGAAAGCAAGCTCTCCCCGTTACCCCTCGACTTGCATGTGTTAGGCCTGCCGCTAGCGTTCATCCTGAGCCAGGATCAAACTCTTCATTGTCGATTCTTATATAATATATCGCCCTCGACCACTAAGCATGTCCCCGGCCCCGTTTATCGATATGATAAAATCAAATCTTTTTTGGTTCCTAATTCTCCCTACCTTATATATAAATACAAAATAGGCGCGATGCCCATCTAAATCCAGTTGCAGGAAAATACCCGCAACAAACAATAAAAATGGACCTCTGTTGTCTTTACAATATGTCAATGAACTCCTATAATCCGCCCTAGGTCCCAACTACATATTCCAACCTCTCGGCCTCAAAGCGGGTGCAAATATAAGTGGGTTTTTTGTCTTACACAATAGCTATAACATTTTTTTTGAAAACCTTATGAAATTAAGTTTTATCTAACTGAAAATCATTGCTTTACAACAGCTAAAAAAATTAAAAAAATATGACAATCAGTTCATCTATATCTTATACATCCTTTAGACCATCCCTATAAAATGAAGATGCCCATCTCAAGATGATTTCATAATTGCCAAGTATACAATCAAATAGCAGTACAGTGATTGATAACTGGTTGTTTTCGGAATGGGGAATCTCGTTTTATGACAAAAGCATAAAGTCCGCAAAAAACATCTTCAATAAAAACAGACAATCAATCTAAAAGTAGTTATAAACGTGATTATTCAAATTCTAACAAGGTATTAAGAAGTCTGCGCCCTGCGGCGGGGCTAATTCAAACAACTATTCTGACTGCTCCGTCGCTACGGATTAACAGAATAGGGTTTCATTAAGAGAAAAAGTTCCACACCAAACCAAAGCGAATAACAAAATCACGATAGGGGTAATCTGGGGCGGAATAAAAATTGTTCTTTCCAAAAAAGGAATTAAAGTGTTCGGCCTTTAAATAAATACGGGTTTGCTGTACCTTGGCATTAATAAAGAAATCCAGCAAAGGATAGCCTCCCAGCTTTTCATTATTCTGAAGATAGAACTCGCCAAGAACAGGGTTATAGGCATCCATTGTATACTCGGTAAAGTACTTAAAAGTAATTCCTGTTTGCAGGTACATTGCCTTCTTGAATACCTCTGACGAAAAATAAAGCGTATTGCGAGTTACTAATTCGGGTACATTGAGGACCTGGTTGGCCTGCTCTACGTTCTGATACATTACCGTATTATTGAGCGCAAATTTACCTAGCCGAAATTCTTTATTGTATTTTACCTTTAGGTGTTTTAGGCTATTGGTTTCTTGGGCGGGTTTGATAAAGGCGTTAAATAGTCCCTGATCTATCTGTTCTTGGGAAGCGGTTGTTGCGTCTGGAGCAAAATACGTATAGTTATCTATTGAACTATAGTTTGCTGATAGATTGCCCAACAATTTTGATTCAAAATTGAATTGTAAGCTATTAACGCTTTCTTTTTCAAAACTGGCCGTATTCTGCCAATTGTAGTTAGCGTAATCGCTCTGGTATAAAAGGAAATTAAAGTTGGGCATTCTATTAGACGAATGAATGGCTACTCTAAAGTTATTATTTTCATTTATCCTATAGCCCGCAGAAGCATCCAGCAAAGTTCCTGTTAAATCACCTGATATATTATATTGTATTGCTCCTTCAATATCAAAACCTTTTATGGTCTTTTCGTAGTTGGCACCAACGGCTAATTCTTCTCCTTTTAATTGATTGTCTATTTGACCGTTATCCGTTAGCAACAGACTATTAAAATAGTAGTTGTAATTATAAAAATTAAGATTCGCTTGCAACCTCCCTAAAGTGGAATTACTAAAGGTAATATTCGCTTGATTGAACATTGTCTTGAGCCGAGCTTGGTCTTCTATTGCGGTTGTAGACGACAAAAAGAAATCGCCATAGTAGGTATCGGGCATTTCCTGTGAATAGTTATAAATCTTAGTCTCATAGTTGAACCTATGGCCTATCGCGAAAGAAGTTTTCTCAGCTCGGCTCGAATCTTTTAACTTTCTTAATAGCTTATATTCGTGGTCCAGGAAATATCGTTTTCCGCTAAGTTTGTTATCCGCATCTGTAAAACGAACATCTATGCGGGAACGATCTTGAAATTGGTCCTCCCCAGATTCAAATTGGGCTTCTTTGGAGGCTAATCCTCCATTTTCTTCAGTACTGATACTTTGCGCAGCAGTATGCGCCCTCATGTTATAGCGTCTGTTTTTTGTTTCATAATTTGTGGTGGCCCTAAAATTTCCGGAACGCACTTGATCAAAATTGTATTTTCCCAACGATCGATGTCCTTTATAAGAAATAGAAAAGTTAAGTCTCCTAGAGGTATTAAAGGCAAGTCTGGCGTCGAGTAATTGCCCTTGTTCAAAAGTGGTCTTAAAGAATAGGTCACTCAATGGTGTCGGAACATTATAATAATTAATATCCCAGACTTCTTCATAATTAAAGTGTTTGGCCCTCGCCCCTATTCTCGGATACACCTCTTTGCGTTGAAAATCTACACCTAACTTATTATAAGGTTGCCCAATATTCGAAAACGGCATCAGTTCAAAATCGTCCTTTCGCAGGTAATTGTACTTATATTCCTTTAGAATGGTAAGCGTGGTATCTAAAAAAGTAGTATCGCGTTCGTAGGTAATAATCTTGTAGTCTTTTATAGTAATGGAATCTACATTTTTGGTAGCCCCAAACAACTTGCCCTTTTTGTTTGGCATTTTACGCTCTATTCGGGAAGAGGTGCTATCGGGTTCTGATGGAGGTGGAATTACATCTTCTTGAGCAAAGGCCATGCTACCGCCAAACAAAAATAGTACTAAAAGAAAATATCTCATTAAGACTGCTTACGGCGGTAAAGTTATATTTTTTTGTTCGTAATAAAATGTGAAAGTTTTTACCTAAGGCATAAGCGGGTGTTTTTGTGGCGTTCCTTGTAACTTAGATGGACTATATTCGTACAATTGAAACCTTAACCAGTGCTCTTACCTTATTACAAATTTTTGACTGAAGCTGGCACAGACGAGGCCGGGCGAGGGTGTCTTGCCGGACCGGTTACCGCCGCAGCGCTAATTTTGCCAGAAAAATTCAACAATTCTATACTCAACGATTCTAAACAACTTTCAGAAAAGAAAAGAGAAATTTTACGCCCTATTTTGGAAAGTGAGGCAACTAGTTATGGTATAGCACATATATATCCTGAAAAAATAGATGAAATCAATATTTTGAATGCATCAATCTTAGCAATGCATAGGGCATTGGACCAGTTGACAGTAATACCAAAACTCATTATCGTTGACGGCAACCGCTTTAAGCCCTACAAAGACATTCCTTCGGAGTGCATTATCAAAGGGGATGGGAAATATCTTAGTATAGCAGGTGCATCGGTTTTGGCAAAAACTTATCGAGATGCCTATATGGAAAAAATAGATGAAGAATTTCCGATGTATAACTGGAAACAAAACAAAGGATACCCCACCAAAGAACATAGGGCCGCGATTCGAAAATATGGCACCTCACCATATCACAGAAAGAGTTTTCGGCAACTTCCCGAGCAGCTCAAATTAACGCTTTAAAAAGGTGAGTATACATTCTCTTTAAGCTTCAAAATTTGAAAGGCAACTTGCACCCAAGGTGTTAATTTTTATAAATTTGGAACAAATTGCCACACATGAGATGGCTAACCCCATTTTTTCTGTTTTTTTTGTTTCTATCAGGTTGTATTAAAGAAAAAAAAGCAAATCATACCCTTTCCAGATTTGTAACCGAAAATACCGCCATGGTCTTTGAAATAAATGACCTGTCTTTTTTGAAAGATAGCTTGGCCGCAAATGATTTTGTTACTGAACTGACTAACTTCCCCAACTACCAGAGAATCAAAAAACTTATTGGTTTTCTGAAATATGCACCAGATGATTCCCCTGGACTTTTACTGTTCTTTCAAAATGATAAAGACAGTTTGGATGTCTTTTATGCAACGAATTATAATCCGGATTTTTTCAGGATGGATAGTCTTATCGCCAAAACGGTTGAACTATTACCTATTGGAAAGGATACTATAGCACATTATGAAGTTGAGGGAACACAGTTGTACAGCAAGGTAATTAACAATCATGTTTTAATGGGTTCTTCCAAAGAAGTGCTATTAACTGCTGGCACTAAGGATTTGGCACTTAGGACCGATCTGTCATTTGAAAAGCCGTATCAAAGTTCGGATAAAACAAAGACCGCCACCTTATTTTTAAATGCTAATAAAAGTGAGCATTTGCTATCCGTTTTTTTTAAGAGTCTTGCAAACTTAAATACTTCATCCTTCAAAAATTGGACTGCTTTTGACTGGGTTGGAGGGAAAAATCATATTGGTCTAAATGGTGTTGGTATGTTTAACGATTCCTTGAAAAACCCTATCAACCTTTTTAAAAATACTGAACCGCTACCAAATACCACCCCATTATTTGCCCCTAAAAAGAGCGATGCCATTTTATCTTATTCTTTTGAAAACTATAGCACTTTTGCAAAAAACCAACAGCACTACTTGGAGCTTTCAAGTCCTTTGGATTCTCCTTTTTCCGCTGTCGAAGAAATCGGTTTTATCTATTTGAACAGCGAAAGTGCGTTGCTTTTAAATACTCATGGTACAGAAAACATTGCAGACTTTTTGGTAGGTATTCGAAAGAAGGCCACGGACTACCAAGGCAACATCATCTTGGAACTGTCAAAGACCGATTTCCTGAACACCTCCCTACGACCCATAGTTGTGGATTTTGAAGCCAACTATGCCACTATTCTCGAAAATGCTTTTGTTTTTTCTAAAACCAAAAACATATTGCAAACGATTATCAGTGACTATAAAAAGGACAATACTTTTATCAAAAATCCGGGTTACCAGGAAGTATTAAAAAAATCGGTGTCTGCAGCAACCCTACTATCCATATCCAATGCCAAGCATCTAAAAAAAACCTTGCGGGATCAACTCACCAAAACGAACGCTGAACATCTTGAAAAAACCAAGATTTCGGACTATACTTTTACTACCCAAATTGTAGCGGATGGCAATTACTTTCATTCGAATGTTTCTGCTTTGCAAACCAATGGGGCGCAATCTGACGGAAGTACCAATGAGATAGTAAAAATGACTTTGGAACAACCCTTGGCTGCCACTCCCAAATTTGTATTAAATCACCTCAACAAAAAAAATGAAATTATCGCCCAAGATATCAATAACACCCTTTATTTGTTTTCTATTAACGGAGAATTACTTTGGAAAAAAGAATTAAAAAGTAAAATACAGGGGGCCATTCAACAAGTTGATATTTTTAAAAACGGTCGACTTCAATTGGCGTTCACCACCGTCAATGAGTTTTTGGTTTTAGACAGAAACGGTAATGAAGTAGCCCTTTTCAATAAAAGCTATAAAGGCACCCCACTTAACCCGTTGGCCGTATTTGATTATGACAAAAAAAGGGAATACCGATTTGTTGTCACCCAAGGCGAAAACATTTTTATGTATGATAGAAAGGGGAAAATTGTACGTGGTTTTAAATACACCAAGGCGGAGAAACCGATTCGGGATGCTCCAGAACACTTCGTTATTGGGAACAAGGACTATTTAGCTTTTTTACTGGAAGACGGCACGTTTAAGGCCTTTAACCGACGAGGCGAGCCGCGTGTCTCTGCCAAAGAAAAATTAAATCTTTCAAATAACCCGCTGCGGTTGCATAAAGGTAAATTTACCGTTACCGATAAGCAAGGAAAACTTTGCCAAATAGATCCCAAAGGCAATGTGAAACGAATAGGCTTGGGGCTTGATGAATTTCATACCATGGATGCTACGACAAGGGTACTGGTGTACCTCAACGAAAATATTTTAAGTATTAACGGCAAAAAAACAGAACTGGATCTGGGTGCCTATACCCGACCTCAAATTTTCGTCATTGCCAATAAGGTTTTTATTGCGATAACAGATTTACAAAACCAAAAAGTATATGTTTTTGATGAACAATCGAAACTCTTTCCTAATTTTCCCCTTTACGGAAACTCGACCGTAGACTTAGTGAAGTTAAATGATACCGATGGATTAGGTTTGGTTACCCAACTAGAGGACAACTCGCTTGCTGTCTACCGTTTAAATTAAAATCCTTGTTTACTAAGTTTAAGATGTTATTTCAGACTTTACGATCTCAGCCTCAAATAACACTTCAAAATGTTTGAGAAGTTTTTGTTTTACCTCTGCTATATCCACTTCGGCCTTACCTAATTCAACATTTAATGAGGTAACTGCCTTGCCCTTGATCCCGCAAGGAATCATTAAATCAAAATAGCCCAGATCGGCATTTACATTCAAGGCAAAACCATGCATGGTCACCCATCGGGAAGCCCGTACACCCATAGCACATATTTTACGCGCAAATGGGGTTCCCACATCCAACCAAACGCCTGTTTCACCTTTAGAACGCTTCGCTTTGAGCCCATATTCTGCCACCGTTAGAATAACCATTTCTTCCAATAGGCGTAGGTACTTATGAATATCGGTAAAAAAATTATCGAGATCTAGGATTGGGTAGCCTACTATCTGCCCAGGGCCGTGATAGGTAATATCCCCACCTCGATTTATTTTATAGAATTTGGCATTTTTTTCAGCAAGTTTTGCTTCATCTATCAGAAGATTGTCAATATCTCCGCTCTTGCCTAAGGTAAAAACATGGGGGTGTTCTACAAACAAAAAATGGTTCGGGGTAACCAGCTTGGCATCTTCCCTCCTATTCTTGATTTTGGTCGCTATGGTTTCTTGAAAAAGCTGTTCTTGGTAGTCCCAAGTTTGCTTGTAATCGTTTAACCCTAAATCCTGTAAAAGCACCTTCTTGTTCATTGGTGCAAAGATATGAAATGGTTGTTGGTTGTTGGTTGTTGGTTGTTGGTTGTTGGTTGTTGGAAAAAACAATTCTAAATTAATAAACAACTAAACTTATAAACTCTTTTCAAACCTAAATACGCTCTCATAGCCAATATCGTTGGGAGCTTAGTTCGGATTATTTAAAATCACAAGCGCCGCGATAACGCCCGGCACCCAGCCGCAGAAGGTTAATAATAGAACAATAAGGAAAGAACCACAACCTTTTCCCAGTACGGCAAGCGGCGGAAATAGGATGGCCAATAGAACACGAATAAAACTCATTTGATTTGGATTTTTGACCCCGCCCTTCAGCGGGGCAGGTTGATTGATGAAACTTGTACTTATTGGACGCAAAAAATTACATATTGTTACAATTTCTTATAAATTTATACCTGAATGAAGTACAGGCTCTTTTTTATTTTTTCGTGGTTGGCTGTCAACCTATGTTATGGCCAATATCAATTTGAGGGGCAACTCGCTGAAGATACTGCGAGTAAAACGGTTTATCTTTCCGTTATTGAGGATTACAGAAAACTCTCCCGGGTGTATTTGGAGCAGATTTTCAGGAAAACCACCACCGACTCAGTTGGTTTCTTCAGGTTTGAAGGGGCAAATTTGCCAATAGATAACAGAATTTATAGAATTCATATCGACGACTGCGCTGATATGGGTTCAGGTAGCAATCACATTTTTGGTAAATGCACAGATACCAAGAGCATCACTTTTATTGCTAATAATAAGGACACTTTGTTCTTTCCGCGGACTTTTGAGGATGAAGTACTTTGCGATATCACATCTACCAACCCAAGTTCAGATGCGCTCCTACAAATCGATGTGCTCAAGGAAGAAATGGTTTTCGATTTTGGGGATTTCCGGAGTGAGGCCAATAGAAAACTCAATACCAAAATGTGGTTTGACCAGCTACAAGAATTTGGTACAGGTTTGAATGATCCACTGGCCGAGCTGTACATTTATGATTTCCTTTCTGACCGCAGAAATGAGACCTATAACTACTACTTGAACGATGTTGCGGAAAACGACTATTATTTAAGCTTGCAAAATCGATTGCAAAAAGTTTATGGGGACGCCCCTTTTGCCCGATTGTATACTGACGAAATAGCCGTTGACAAGCAAATACGCCCTTTAAAAAACCCTAGTGGCTTTAATTGGAAGTGGCTTTTAATAGGTTTATTGGCTTTTTCGGTAGTACTTAATCTGTATTTGTGGCGCAGAAACAAAGCAAAGAACACCGATAACCCCATGGCAAAATTGACCGCTCAAGAACGTAAAATAGTCGCTTGCATCCTAGAGGACAAAACCAATAAGGAAATCGCCACAGACCTTTTTATTAGCCATAGCACCGTTAAAACCCATATTAACAATCTCTACAAGAAGCTCAGTGTCTCTACTAGAGAGGAAGTTAAATCGCTTTTTTAAAAGTAGTTACAAAAAATAGACCTCGGGTCTAGTCCCTTTTTCCATCCCTTAAAAATAGCTGTCACAGGAAGTTTTTATCAATTTTATGGTCATGACCATAAAATTGATACATATGAACCTATTAATCCCACCGTCAAGCATCATGAAAGTAACCAACCTGATAAAAAAATATTTGGCGCTGATTTTACCATTTGTGCTTACTGCGACAATTGCTCAAGAAACCATTATAAAACCAAACTTTTTAAATTATTCGATGGACTCAATAACAAAGGTAAATTTTGATGAAAGTTTGGAATCGCTCTTTTTAGAAATAAATCGAGGCAACATAAGAGAAGATCTATTAACATTTAAGAGGGCGGAATTGACAAAATCCCAACTTCAAGAATTGGTCAGTTTCGAAACAAAAAAGGATACTTCTGAAGCCAAAATCGGGGATAAGCAATTAATCAACGTTTACCCTATTTCGGCAAATGAATATTTCATTTCAATTGCCTACATAGAACCTAATTCTAAACCCGTGCCCAAACTGCTTTATACAATACATTTAATTGCAACAAAAGAAAATGGCAATTTCACATTTTCAATTCCGATAGATTACCTAACCAGACATTGGAAAACGGAAACAACAGGAAATATTACCTACCATTATAGGACAAGACTAAACAAAATAAGGGCAGAACTATTTGAAAAGAACAATACCGAAATCGCCAACAAATTGGGAGTAAAACCGGAGCAACTGGATTTTTATATGTGCGATAATTTTCAAGAAATATCTCGATTATTGGGTTTTAGTTATGCCGCACATACTAATGGAAGGTACAGGGATGGTTATGGTGTAGACTCAAAAACTATATTTTCGGTGGTGAACAACGAAGATTTCTCACACGATATATTCCATTATTATTCGGGACAGGTAAATGAGCGAATAAACAGAAATTGGATTACAGAGGAAGGTATCGCTTATGCCTGGGGAAATGCCTACTACACCGACAAAGAAGGCGAAATGGTTTCCCTAGACAGACTCATAAGGGAATTAAAGAAGTACCTAGCACAAAATCCGGGCACTAGCCTTTTTGAACTTTTCGCCAATAACACAAAGATCTTCAATCATATTGCAGCTGAAATTAATGTTCGTTCGGTAATATCCGGAATAATAGCGACCGAAGTGGAAAAGAAAAAAGGTACAGCGGGAATCTTGGCGCTAATCAACGCAGGAAGCCGGGATAGACTGAAAAATTATTTAAAACTGACAGACAAGTTGATAGGGCTGAATAAAGATAATTTCAACATTGTTGTTGGCAAGTTAATTCAGGGTAATTAAAAATCAACCGGGGGTCTAGTCCCCTTTTCCATCCCTAAAAACCCTTTTTGCCTTTCAATTTTTCTGAATTTCGGTACTTCACTTTAATCAGAAAAACCATGAGAATAATTCAGCTTGTAACAGTATTTTTAATTTCAATATATGTATCGGCCCAAAACAATTACCAAACAATCAGTCTGGAAAACGGCTCGTCCTATTTGGTTGGAAAAATTGACCCCAACGCCCTAAAGGCCGAACCTTACAACACTTGGTATCGTCAAAATCATACCGACTATCAAGTAGATAGCACTTTGTTAAACACACATAAGACAGCACTCAACTCACACAAAATATTACTTTTTATGGGCACTTGGTGTGGTGATAGCAAAAGGGAAGTTCCACGTTTTATCAAAATATTGGAAACAATGGACTTCCCTTCTGAAAATCTAAAAATAGTAGCGCTGGACAGAAGAAAGGAACACTATAAAAAAAGCCCCTCTGGCGAGGAATGGGGGCTGAACATCATTAAAGTACCCACCTTTATTTTCTATAAAAACGGGAAAGAGGTCAACCGGATCGTAGAAAGTCCGATTGGCAGTTTAGAAGAGGACATCGTGAAAATCATCGATGATAAACCATATACACCCAATTACTCCAAGACTTTACACTCTGATTAGAAAATTAATAGCAAACGTTTAATATATAATCTATGAAAAATATTATCAAAAAATCTACATTGATTCTTATGGCAATGGGGTTGGGGTTCATTTCTTGTAAGGAGAGGTCTAAGGTCCAATTAGTGGCCACCAATATCAATACGGAGGTTGAAAAACCCAATTTTGATGCTATGCCAGTTCTTACCTTTGAAAATACCGAACATGATTTTGGCACAATTAAAAGAGGACAGGCCCAAAGCACTATCTTTAAATTTACCAATACGGGAAAATCGCCTTTAATCATTACAGACGTCAAAGTAAGCTGTGGTTGTACCGCGCCCAGTTACCCTAAGAACAAACCAATAGCCCCGGGCAAGTCTGGAGAAATTCAAATAGCTTTTAACGGAATAGGCCGAAATCAGATGACCAAAGGCATAACAGTAATTGCCAATACAGTAAAAACTGAAGAGGTTCTTAGGGTTAAGGCCTTTATAGCCCCTTTAAAATAATACCGAAGGTTCCTTGTTATATGTTTTTTTTGCAGTTTAGAAGAAGACATCGCTAAAATCATCAGCGACAAATCGTGTGCCCCAAATTATACAAAGACCTTACATTCCGACTAGAAAATCATTCCTGAAAAAGCGTTACCAATCTTGCCTCTAAAAGTGTAATTTTGCATTCTAATTTTTTTTGATATGCAACTTTCGGAACAAGAACTGGTAAGAAGGGAAAAACTGACCAAATTAAGGGAGCTAGGTATTAACCCCTACCCTGCAGCATTATATCCTGTAGATGCCTTGGCATCGGATATTAAAGGCGCCTATAAGGAAGGAAAGAAGGTCGTTATTTCCGGAAGATTGATGTCGCGCCGTATTCAGGGCAAGGCCTCTTTTGCAGAATTGCAAGATAGTTCGGGCCGCATTCAGGTGTATTTTAATAGAGACGAAATCTGTACTGGGGAAGACAAAACCATGTATAACGATGTCTATAAAAAACTATTGGATATAGGCGATATCATCGGTATTGAAGGGGAGCTGTTTACTACCCAGGTTGGTGAAATCACCGTAATGGTAAAGAACTTTAGCATGCTGAGCAAGGCATTGCGCCCACTGCCCTTACCTAAGCAAGATGCCGAAGGAAACGTTTATGATGAGTTCAACGATCCTGAATTACGCTATCGCCAACGTTATGTAGATTTGGTGGTGAATCCGACGGTAAAGGAAACGTTTATCAAACGTACCAAGATTACGAACAGCATACGACAATTTTATAACGACCGTGGGTATCTAGAGGTCGAAACCCCTATTCTCCAACCAATTCCGGGGGGAGCGGCTGCACGCCCGTTTTTAACACACCATAATGCGCTAGACATTCCATTGTACCTGCGTATCGCCAATGAATTATATCTAAAAAGATTGATTGTTGGTGGGTTTGATGGGGTTTATGAATTCTCGAAGGACTTCCGCAATGAGGGGATGGACCGTACCCATAACCCAGAATTTACCGTAATGGAACTCTATGTGGCCTATAAGGACTATAATTGGATGATGGATACTACCGAAAAGCTCCTGGAGAAAGTGGCCCTTGATGCCAATGGCACTTCAAAAGTTACGGTCGGCGATAATGAGATTGAATTTAAAGCGCCCTATGCCCGGGTGCCCATCTTGGAGGCAATCAAAATTCATACTGGAAAGGACGTTGCCGGAATGGGCGAGGATGCGTTGCGCCAAACCGCAAAAGATTTAGGTCTTGAAGTGGATGAAACCATGGGTGTTGGTAAACTGATCGATGAAATTTTCGGAGAGAAATGCGAGCACTTTTATATACAACCCACCTTTATTACGGACTACCCGAAAGAGATGAGCCCGTTAACAAAAGAGCATCGTGACAACCCGGCACTTACCGAACGTTTTGAGCTGATGGTAAACGGGAAGGAACTGGCAAATGCTTACTCCGAGTTGAACGACCCCATTGATCAACGCGAACGTTTTGAGGAGCAGCTACGGCTTTCTGAAAAAGGGGATGACGAAGCTATGTTTATCGATCAGGATTTTCTTCGTGCCCTGGAATATGGTATGCCCCCAACATCTGGAATCGGTATTGGTATTGATCGTTTGGTCATGCTATTGACGAATAATTCCTCTATTCAGGAAGTATTATTCTTCCCACAAATGCGGCCTGAGACCCTGGCCGGGCAAGCAATTGTTTTGAGTGATGATGGAAAAGTGGTTTTGGAGCTTTTGAAAAAAGCGGAAAAACTTCCGCTCAGCGATTTAAAAGAGCAAACTGGACTAAGCAACAAAAAATGGGATAAGGCGATTAAGGAGCTTACGAAAAATGAGGTTGCCAAGGTTAGTAAAACTGATGAAGGTTTGATTGTTGCACTCGCCGATTAGAACGGTTAGTTACTGGTTTTCTTTTAGTGTTTTCATAACCAAAAGAAAAAACATAGCTTAGGGGGCACCAATCACATTGCATGAACCTTAGCAAAAAATTAGGCCTCTTTTTAGGGCCAATCTTATTCTTTATTGTCCTCAACCTACCTTTTGAGCTTGTTTCCGAACAAGGCGATAAAGTTATTGCCGTTGCGGTATGGATGATCGTATGGTGGATTACCGAGGCGGTCTCCATTTCGGTTACCGCACTCTTACCGCTGCTTCTATTCCCCCTATTAAAAGTAATGCCGATTGCCGACGTTGGTGCCAACTATGGGAGTCCGATAGTATTCCTATTTTTTGGTGGATTCGTAATGGCGTTGGCCTTGGAAAAGGTAAACCTACATAAGCGTATTGCCCTGAATATCATTCGCCTGACCGGAACCACGCCCAACAAGGTGGTTTTGGGTTTTATGATCGCCACCGCAGCCCTAAGTATGTGGATTAGCAATACGGCCACCACGGTGGTCATGCTCCCCATTGCCATGTCTGTTATTAGTCTTTTGGTCAATGATGCTGACGGGTTTACCAAAAGCGATCAGAATTTTTCTTTGAGCGTAATGCTCGGTATTGCCTTTTCGGCCAATGCAGGAGGTGTTGCTACTATCATTGGTACCCCACCAAACATGGTTATGGTAGGCCTTCTGGAAAACGAATACAACATCGAGATTTCCTTTTTTAAATGGATGTTAATCGGTATCCCTTTTTCCCTAACCATGATAACCATTAGTTACCTAGTCCTGACCCGATGGATGTTTCCCAATCGCCAATTGGAATTTGCGGCCTCCAAGGAAGTCATCAATGAAGAGCTCCATAAACTCGGCCCTATGTCGGGTAAGGAAAAGATGGTTTTGGTCATTTTTGCCATAACCGTTGCCTTGTGGGTTTTCAGGGCTTTGATTAATGATGTTTTTCCGGACCTAAAACTCAATGATACCATCATCAGTATTTTTGCTGCCATCTCATTGTTTGCCTTGCCTTATAACCTTAAGAAAGGGGATTTTATAATCGAATGGCGTGATACTTCTAAACTTGCCTGGGGCATTTTGATTCTATTTGGGGGCGGACTCGCCCTAGCAAAAGGTATGTCGGTAAGTGGTATCGTAGATATGGTTGCCAATGCGATTGCCGCTAGTGATGTTTCTATATTGGTTATGGCAAGTTTGTTGATTTTCTTGATGCTCTTTATGACCGAAATGATGAGCAATGTAGCCTTAGTGGCCGTACTTGCCCCTGTAGTTGCGGGGATTGCGATTGGATTAGAAATCCCTGTATTGCATTTATTGATTCCGGTAACCATTGCCAGCAGCTGTGCATTTATGCTACCCATGGCAACCCCTCCAAACGCCATTGTCTTTGCCAGCGGTTATGTAAAAGTACATGAAATGGCCCGAGTGGGTATCATCCTAAACCTTATTGCGGTGGGCTTGCTTATTCTTATGTTTCAGTTCGTAATACCGATGGTTTTTTAATTAAAAAAACCCTGCGTAGCGCAAGGTTTTTAGATCGTTTTTCAAGTTGGTCTCTATCGTTCTATCTTACAGTAGACGTCGAATCCCTTTGGTAAGTTTTGCTTACTATCAAAATCCAATAGTATGGTGTCATCAGTATTAATATAATTGAAACCTTCGATAGTCGTTGGCAAGGCATACGCGTCAAAGTTGGCTGGTAGGTTTTCCTTGCTGTCAAAATCGATGGTCAGTTCATCCTCGATAATCACCACCGTGTTCAAATCGAAAAATACCTCGTAGGGGTCAAAACCCTCTGGTAGGTAATCAGCGGTATCGAATCCGAGCTCAATTACTTCTTCCTCTTCAATATATACAATGGTGTTGATATCAAGTTCCCCTTCTGCAGGTTCGCTGGCCATTACTCCCTTTGCAAATAAAAGGCCCATTGCAAAAGCTAGTATTAAATTCTTTTTGTTCATAACATTCATAGGTTAATTGAAATGAGACTGTATAACGCAGGGTATTGGGTTTATTGTGTGCGGTTTATCTGAAGTGGACTGGGTAAAAAGGTGTTGTTTATCGAATTGCTAACTTTTGATGTGCTTTTGGTGACAAATTGATGATTTTCATCTGCTAGGGATGCCATTTGAGCAAAAAACCATCCGAATTTTTATTACCCAACTTTTCGATAAAAGGGAATTAAAAATCTGACTCACAACCGTTTATCGATAATTTTTGTACTATATCCAAATAAAAAAAGGCTTTGCGTAATTGTGCAAAGCCTTAGTTCTAACTAGTCCAAAAAAAATGTTTCTCTATTAAGTAGACGCCCAAAATTTCGAATTGTTACAACTATTCTGGAATTTCACATTAATCCTTATTAGAATAGGCCAATAAACGCAGGGCGTTCAATACCACAACCAGGGTGGACCCTTCATGAAAGGCCACGGCCACCCCAATATTAGCCCAATTGAAAATGGTAGCGGGAATCAATAGGGCTACCATTCCCAAACTAATCCATAAGTTTTGTTTCACGATTGCGCTGGCCTTTCTGCTCAGGCCTATGGCAAACGGCAAGGTTTCCAGTTTATCGGCCATAAGGGCAATATCCGCAGTTTCCAAGGCCACATCGCTGCCGGCGGCCCCCATAGCAATACCAACACTGCTATTTGCCATTGCCGGGGCATCGTTTACGCCATCGCCTACCATGGCCAGTTTGTTTTCGGTGGCCATAATTTCCTTAACTGCCGCTACTTTTTCTTCTGGTAACAGACTACCTCTAGCTTCCGAGATCCCAATTTGTTTAGCAACGGCATCTGCTACTTTTTGGTTATCCCCGGTAAGCATTATCATTTTTTTTATACCACGTTTACGGAGCTTATCCAAAGTTGGTTTTGCCATTTTGCGAGGTACGTCCATTACACCAATGATCCCTATAAAATTTCCCTCTTGTTGAATCACCATTGTTGTCTTTCCATCATATTCAAGGGCTTCCACTTGGGCCTTTATGGTCGGATCGATTCCTTCATTCCCATGTATTTTTAAATTGCCCGCCATTATGGTTCTACCGTTCAAAGTCGCCCTGACGCCCTTCCCTTGTACTTCCTCTAAGTTGTCTGCCTCAAGAAAATCAGTGTCCTTTAGTCGCAATAGTCCGTCCCGTACAATTGCCTTTGCAATGGGGTGGTTGCTCAGTTTTTCCACCGGAACCAAAACCTTCAATAATCCTGTTTCATCCATATTCCCCAAAGGGATAACATCGGTCAATTTGGGCTTGCCTTCGGTCAACGTACCAGTCTTGTCGAATGCCAGGGCAGTCAGGTTCCCAAGGTCCTCTAAGGGGCGCCCTCCCTTTATCAATACCCCTCCCCTGGCGGCTCGTGCGATTCCACTTAAAACGGCCGACGGGGTAGAAATCGCCAATGCACATGGGCTTGCAGCCACCAATACCGCCATTGAACGGTAAAAACTCTCCCCCCAAGTTTCGTCGATTACCAAAAAAGCAAAGTTTAGGAGTATAACCAATAGAATGACCGCAGGCACGTAGTACTTCTGAAATTTATCGGTCAATAATTGTGTTGGTGATTTCTGTTTTTGTGCCTCTTGTACCATATTCACCAAACGGCTCAGGGTAGAATCCGTCGCAATTCTCGTCACCTTCACCTCCAGGGTATTATTTCCGTTTATGGTACCCGAAAATACCCGATTGGCTGCGGGAATGTCATTTGTGCTGACAAATGTGATATCAGGCCGTGCAACAGGTTTTTTATCTACAGGAATACTTTCCCCGGTAATTGGGGATTGATCTACGCTAGAATTTCCTTTGATGACAAAACCATCGGCAGAAATTTTCGAGCCAGGTTTTATGATAATAGTGTCGCCCAATTTCAATGATGCGACACCCACTTCAATAAGGTCACTGCCCTTTTTAAGCAAGGCGATTTTTGGTGCGAGGTCTGTTAATGCAGCGATGGAGTTTTTTGCTTTTCCCATTGCGTAGTGCTCAAGGGCATGACCAAGGCTAAAAAGGAATAGTAAAAGACCGCCCTCGGCCCATTTTCCTAAAAACCCCGCCCCAATGGCCGCTATGAGCATTAAAAAATCGATTTCAAATTTGCCTTTGGAAATTTCAGAAATCGCTTCCCTCAATACAAAATACCCTCCGAAAAAATAGGAGGCGAAGTAGAGCACTAGCGAAATGGTATCATCGGCATCCGTAAATTTTTCCAATAAAAATCCTACTAACAAGGTTAGTCCACTCAGCAGTGCAAAGTATAACTCTGTACTCTTTCCTAAAATACCATGGGAATGGTTGTGATTATGTTCTGCACACATAACAAAATATAAATTCCAATTTGGAAAATTACAAATTCCAAAATGGGTTTGTTTCAAGTAAAAATCCAAGAATACGGAAACCAGAATCTATGGGAACAAATCCTGCAATTCTCGAATATTTTTTGGTTCAAGATAGCTCCAAAAATACGTTGGCATTTTATGCAATGGAAGTGCATTTATCGCAAAGCCCGTTTACGACAAGGTCCATATCCTGAACCGAGTAGCCTTCGGGTAAGGTAATTTGTGGAATCTTATGCTCTGTAAGGCAATGGGTCTCCTCACAGCGAGTACAATGAAAATGCAGGTGTAGGTCATTGTGTACCTCATAGTCGCACCCATCCTGGCAAAGGGCATATTTGGTGCTCCCCTTCCCATCATTGATCTGGTGTACAATCCCATTTTCTTCGAAAGTCTTCAGCGTTCTATATAAAGTGGTGCGGTCCGATTTTTCAAAAAAGGTTTCCATTTCTGTTAGGGAAACTGCCACTTTTTTCTGTGCCAAAAACCGAAAGGCCAGTATGCGCATGGCGGTTGGCCGTACTTTCCTGATTGTTAAGAAACGTTCAATATCATTCATTACGGCTACAAAAAGAGAGGTTCGCCATACAAATATAGGCGAACCACTTCTTATTGAAAGGCCCTTTATAAGGGATAATCCCTATCTAGGAGAATTTATACAGGTAACTCATCCAAGAAATCGAGCCTCTTGTCTAAAGCCCTTTTCTGAAATTTTAAGGTTTTACATTTTCATACCACAAAAAAGCGTGTTTTGACATCAAAAAAGAGGTCATTTCACAACAATAAGCATTGGGGAGGAGATTCTTGAGGTACTTTGGTCTCAACAAATCTAAACAACAAGTCATGTCATATAAAGTAAAAAGTACCTTATACTTCGCAAGTTTTGTTATTGCAGCAGTAACCTATTATAATGTAGGACAGACCAATGCCAAAGAGCTTGCCATGACCAAAGAAATAGCACAAGTGGAAAGTAATATGGTCGCAACCCAAAACGCGACCAACATGAACAACTTACAATAAACCCAAATTTAGTTAACCTACAACCCCTAGATCAGATTAACCCAGTACCCCAATTTTTAACCTACATTGTAAAAGGGAGCGGCAAAATGTCGCTCCCTTTTACTTTTCCAAGAAAAGAACGATTTGGTATCTTTAAGCAATGGGATTTTTTAATAAAATAGCGACCCTACTTAAAAAGCCATTTCCTGAGGAAGAAGATCGCCTTGTTTATTTTCGGGACCTTACTATTTTTAGTGCATTTATAGCCTTCTTTCTTTATGTTTTTGAGCCGTTTGGCCTTGCAAGAGTGGAATCTGAATTAAAATCCAATAAACTTCTGGTTTGTTTGGGTTTTGGCGCGATGACTTTTCTTGGTACCGTTATTTATGAGTTTATAGTTAACAACATATTCAAACTTAAAGGTCAGCAAGAAAAATGGACCTTTGGAAAATGGATATTGAATATGCTGGGAATCATGTTCTCCATCAGTTTGGCGAACTTCCTTTTTGCCCGTCTTGTAATTTTTGGACACATTGAATGGGGGCTTTTCCCCGACATGATTTATGGCACCTTTATGGTAGGGTTGATCCCAGTAGTCGTTTTTGGCGCATGGTTGATGAATAAAAATGAAAAAAAGTATCAAAACATTGCAGATGAAATCAATCAAACAAAAACAACTTCCTTGAACGATAGGGATGGTGAGAACCATTTAATTTTCAATATTCCGACTCATCAAATCAGGTATGTTGAGGCATTACAGAATTATGTGAAAATAGGATATCTAAATTCAGAAGGCCTTTTGAAGGTTAGAACGGAACGCATCACCTTAAAGCAAATTCTAGCGGAAACGGAAGGCACGACAATTGTCAGGTCGCATAGGTCTTTTTTGGTCAATAAAGATGCGATAATCGGCACCTCGGGAAATGCCCAAGGTCTATTGCTCTCTCTTTCCGAATGTGATAAGGTAATTCCCGTTTCCAGGACCCTGGTACCTGTTTTTAGGTGAATTCAGGCCTTTAACTGCTTTGTAATTCGTCCCCCTATTTGTAATCCATCACTTTTAGCTTGCATTTAATCCCACAATCAACCGGTCATCACATTGTCCTTGGTTTGTACTGGCCCCAGCAATAGGTTTGTACTGTTAACCCATTAAAACGATACAGATGAACCGGAAGAAATTTATCAAATGGATCAAATACACATTCGTATTTTTTATTGTAATTATTGCTATTGGTCTTATATGGATTACCCGTGAAGGCCAATTAATGTACGGCGAGCTAACCGAACGCGTAGATCATGAGCAATTTAAGCCAAGAAAGGGGGCATTCGCCATTAAAAATGTCAACATTATATCGCCCGAAGGAGACCGCGTTATTGCGGGACAAACTGTCTTGATTGAAAAAGGTCATATTGCTGCTGTAGATAGCATACTTAATTTTTCACCTGAAACGACTATAATAGATGGTTCGGGCAAATATTTAATTCCTGGCTTAATAGATACTCACGTTCACTTATTTCAAAGTCCTAACGACTTATTACTCTATCTGGCGAATGGCGTTACCGAAATTCGAGAGTTGATCGGGGAAGAAGACCATTTGCAATGGAGGGATGAAATAAAAAATGGGAGAATAGGCCCTAAAATGTTCGTGGCATCGCCGCGATTGGGGAGTTTTGAAACAAAAGAAGGGTGGTTTATGTCGTGGTCCCAAGGCTACATGAATATTGAAGATGCCGAAGACGCCCGGAAAACCGTAAAAAACCTTCACGAAGAAGGTTACGACGGAATCAAAATTTATAGTCAATTAACCAAGGAAAGCTATTTGGCGATAACGGAAACGGCAAAATCGTTAGACATGCCGGTGCTTGGTCATATTCCGTGGTCGCTCGAGTTTTCTGATATTTGGGAGAATGGGCAAAGCGGAATCGCACACTTCGAAGAATTAATGAACGCCCTAGGCCGGGAATTTAACGATTCTCGAATGATCGGCGGTTTTCTGGGCCGGGAAGACGACTTTTTAAAATTTGTAGAAGAAAGAAGCGATGAGATCGCTGCCAACCTTATAAAAAGGGATATCGCGGTTACTTCGACCTTATGGCTTACCGAGAGTTTCGCCAGACAACCTTTTAATGTTGAACAGGTGTTAAAAGAGGTGGAGTTGGAATACGAGAACCCAGGAATAAGTGAGTGGGTTAGTTATATTCCACAAGGTTTAGGTTGGCTGCCTTCAGTAAATCGATTTAAGCTTCCTGAGAACCAAACCCCTGACGAACTAAAAATCAGTAAAAAGTATTGGGAAACTTATGCCAAGGCCACACAATTGCTAGCACACAATTTGGCCGAAAAGGGCGTAATGATCATGACCGGTACCGATGCCAATTTACCACTCGCAGTCCCTGGATTTTCACTTCATGATGAACTTGCCAGTTTACGTAATGCGGGGATGACCAATGCCGAAGTCTTAAAAGCCGCCACCTCAGTACCGGCCAAGTGGTTGAAAAGCAATTCAGGTAAAATCATTCCGGGATACGAGGCCAATTTGGTATTACTTGAAAAAAACCCTTTGGAAGACATCGCCAATACCAAAACCATTAACACGGTTATTATGAAAGGTGAGGTCTTTGACCGGGATTTGTTAAACAACATCTTGGCGGCCGTAAAGGAAGCTAACGATTCTAGCAGGAAAGTTGACATTGGTAAATATAAAAAACATGCCCATCATTAATATAGAAGGTTGGCATCCCTTCTTGATGCTGCTCAATTTTGTTTTTGTGTTTCTCGTTTTTTAATTGGATTTTTAAAATTTCATGATCTGATCATTATTCTAAGTAAAGTCATACCAGATGAAAAATATAGTCATACCTCTAATCGCCTTTCTTATATGCACCTTGGTTTATTCCCAAGAAACCTCAAAAGAAATCATCAAACCAATTTTACTGGACAAATCCGTACTTTCTGGAGTTGGCCTAGAAAAAATCGACCTTAACGATGAACCTGAAAAAGATTTTTATCAAAAAAGGCTGTATTGGGGCGATGAAATTGGCGTCTTCGTTGTTTCAACACAAAATTGGAATAAGAAAATGAAAAACTTCCCTTTTGACGAATTCATTTATATGTACCATGGGGAGGCAGTCATAAGACCAGAAATAGCTACGTCTCAGGTTTTTTATGCTGGAGATTATTTTTTTGCCCCAAAGGGTTTTACTGGGGAATGGGAAATAAAGGGAGGTAATCATCTACACTATGAACTGTCGGTTATAGCCACCCAACGTGCCGATTCTTCACAGGTATTAAAAAACGCGAGGCACAAGCTTTTCAGCAAATCAAAACTATCGGGAAATGAAATTCGGCTAGATGGCAATGGCTTGTACGAGGAAATATTGAAGCAAGGAATAGAATTAACCGTAAAACTAAATGGGGAAAAACCATCAGAACGAGTTCTTGATATCACAGAAAAAGAAAAACTACTTCAAATTTTATCTGGGCAAATAACCATAATAGATTCAGAGGGAAACAATCACAAGTATTATACGGGTGATTTTGTACTCATCCGAAAAGGGCTTATTGGAAGCTGGAAAAGCGAGGGTCATGGACTTGTAAAATATTTATCTGTGGAGAAAACCGATAGTGGGTCGCCTTGATTCTATGTGGAAGCGGATTATATGCAAACTATAATCTGTTTAAACATACGTATATAATTTAACAAATCTTTAAAATTAAGTGTTTAAACCTTTTTGGTGATAGCTCATCCAAACGGTACTAACAAGCTCGTACAATAGTGGGCTAAAAAACAAACACATGAAAAAAGTAGTAGTAATGGTAATCGCCTTAGCGGGTCTTACCGCAATGGCACAACACAGGGAAAAAGGGAATTATTACAAAGAGCGACCGCAGTATACCGCGGAGCAATTGGCTAGCTTGCAAACCAAGCGGATGACCTTGACATTAGACTTGACCGAAGTCCAGCAAAATCAAGTTCAAAACCTAAACTTGGAGCAGGCGAAAATGCGTAAAGCGAAAATGGAAGAGCGCAATGCACGTAAAGATGCCGAAGATTCTAAAAAACCAACTTCTCAAGAGCGTTATGCTATGCAGATGGCCATGTTGGATCAAAAAATTGCACACAAGGCCGAAATGAAAAAAATTCTTTCTGCTGAGCAATATGTGCGTTGGGAGAAAATGGCGCAACGAAAGGGGAAGCACAAAAGAGGAAAAGGCAAAAAAGGAGGCCGTGAAAAAAGACACTCTAAAGAGTGAGAAGTGACCAAGTTAAAAAGGCAATGCTCTAAAGCGTTGCCTTTTTTAAAACCTATTTTTAGGCATATTGGTTATTTTAATCTGGAAACCTAGATGAAATTCCGTGTTCGTTGTCGAAGAAAATAAACCGTTCATCTTTAGCAGGTTAATCGAATTTTATGCGTTTCAACATCCACACCACAAAAAAGGCACTTTTGGCATCAAAATAGGGACGTTTTCACAACAATACTAGCGCTATGAGTCCTTTGTTGGAGTACTTTGGTCTCAAAGAAATTCACCCGACATTAAGAGGGTCCAAACAACAAGTCATGTCCTATAAAGTAAAAAGTGTTCTATACTTCGCAAGTTTTGTAATTGCTGCCATCACCTATTATAATGTAGGTAAGACCAATGGAAAAGAGCTTGCCATGACCAAAGAAATTGCACAAGTCGAAAGTAATATGGTCGCCACCCAAAACGCGGCCAACATGAACAACCTACAATAAACCCAAATCAATAACAACCTACAGTAGTAACCCCAATATTTATTTTAACCTACAGTCTTAAAAAAGCACCGTTGATAACGGTGCTTTTTTGGTTGGAATAGTTAATTTTCCTCGCAAGAACCATCAACGGTTTGTAGAACCTTCAAAATGTTTACATTGACCTGTACATTTTATATGGTCGCTTTTTTTTGGGCATTTCATAAGAATCCCCTAGTATTATGGATATTTATGTGTTGTTCGTAAGTCGAAAAAAATCTGAATGGAAAAAATATTTAGAATTTCACTTTTTATTGTAGGCATAATTAATTTCTTGCCTTCACTTCTTGCTTTTTTACCTGAAAAACTGTCCAAATCGTACGGGATTGAAATACCAGATACAGATTTCGAACTTTTGCTGAGACATCGAGCGACTTTATTTGGTATAATAGGAGGATTAATGCTTTACTCGTCAATCACCAAAAAACATTACCAGATTTCGATTACAGTCGGGCTAATAAGTATGGTTTCATTCGTTCTACTCTACTTCTTAATAGATGGAATTAATGAGGATTTGGGCAAAATAATGAAAATTGACCTTGCCGCAATTCTAATTTTGACAGTCGGTTTTTTGTTGTATAAATCAGAATTGCACAAGTCAGGTTTTCTTTAAAATTAACCGATAAGAGTCGTTATGAGAAACGTTATACATTTATTACTATCCATTTTTATTTTAACAGGTTGTTCATCAAACAAACCGATATTGGATTCCTATGAATCCGAAAATTTAAAAGTTGAAAAGATTCGTGAAAATCTTTTTAGGCATATCTCCTATTTGGAAACTGCTAACTCCGGAATAGTGTCTTGTAATGGACTGGTTTTCCTAAATAACGATAAGGCAATTATTTTAGATACGCCCACGAACGACATAGCTACGGTGGAATTAGTTAATTTAATTGGCAAAGAAAATATAACCGCAGTAATAGCCACCCACTTTCATGAAGATTGCCTTGGCGGTTTGGGCGTCTTTCACTCCAATAAAATTGATTCATATGCAAGCAACCTAACCATTGAACTTGCGAAACAAAATGGAAAGGTGCTACCAAAAAACGGATTTGAAGAGAAGCTTGAAATCAATGTAGGAAATGAGACTGTATTATTAAAGCACTTCGGTGCTGGCCATACCAAAGACAACATTATCGGCTATATCGATAGCGAAAAAGCATTGTTCGGCGGTTGCCTGATAAAGAGTTTGGGCGCCGGAAAGGGAAATCTTAATGACGCCAATAGCAAGGAATGGCCTATAACCGCTGCCAAGGTAAAAAAGGAGTTTCCCTCCTTGGAAATAGTAATCCCGGGGCACGGAAAAAGTGGGGGAATAGCGCTTTTAGATTATACGATTGATCTTTTTACCGAAAAATAGTCGTTGAATAGATGCCCCTTAAGAAAAGTCGTTGCCAAAATTTGATCAATAGCTTTTTTGGATAAAACCAAAAGTCAAAAATCGATCTTCCCGTTTTTGGTCTGCTATCACGATACTTTCAAATGTATGGAGATAGTTTATCTTAAAGCTAAGAAACTTCCAAACCGGGAATTCTAAGCCAACGTCTGCTTGCCAACGAAAATTATCGCTTTGCTCAAGAGAAGGTTGAAAATAACTCTCGTGGGTTACGACCACCTTTTTTTTGAACAAATGATATTTGCCGCTTAACCATATGGCACCGCGAAACGTATCTATAGACCGGTTTCCATTGTAGTCTGGACGGTTAAAATTAGATTTTGCAAAATCTGCTTGCTCATATTTTAAAGTTGAAGCCCTTCCAAGGCTGCAATCGTCTCGTCCAAATCGGCATAGCTAATCGCATCATTTAGAAAATAGCTTTCAAAGGCGCTTGGAGGAAGATAAACACCCTTGTTCAACATTCCATGGAAATATTTCTTGAAGGTTTCATTATTCCCCTTTGCTGATGACGCAAAATCGACCACAGGTTCATCGGTAAAGTGAACTGAAATCATGCTTCCAAAGCGATTTATTTGAAAAGGAATGTCCTTAGTGTTCAATGCATTTTCCAATCCTTGGTGTAGGTAGGCCGTCTTTTTGGCCAGGCTCTCAAAAATTTCGGGTTTGTTATCGAGTTCGGTAAGCATGGCAAGGCCTGCGCTCATCGCCAAAGGGTTACCGCTAAGTGTTCCTGCTTGATAAACAGGACCTTCCGGGGCCAAATGATTCATGATTTCATCTCGGGCCGCAAATGCCCCTACTGGGAGGCCGCCACCGATTACTTTCCCGAAAGTGACAATATCGGCATTAACATCTAAAGCGACCTGTGCGCCTCCTTTTCCTAGTCTGAAGCCGGTCATGACCTCATCAAAAATCAATAGAATATCTTCTTTTGTGCAAAGTGTTCGTAATCCCTTTATAAATGTATCGGAGGGAATAATACAACCCATATTACCGGCCACTGGTTCTATTATAATAGCGGCAATTTCTCCTTTATTTGCCTTCACTAGGGTTTCTACACCTTCCAAATCATTGTACTCGGCAAGTAAGGTGTCTTTTGCTGTGCCTTGGGTTACGCCTGGGCTATTCGGTGAACCAAAGGTTACCGCACCACTACCTGCTTGTATTAAAAAGGAATCAGAATGCCCATGGTAACATCCCGCAAATTTGATGATCTTGTCTTTTCCGATATATCCCCTTGCCAAACGCACAGCACTCATACAGGCCTCGGTACCGCTATTTACAAAACGGATCTTATCAATATTGGGCACCATTGAAATCGCCAATTTTGCCAACTCGGTCTCTATTTCGGTAGGCATGCCAAAGGAGGTGCCTTTTTTCGCTTTTTCAATCACCGCATTAATAACAGGTTCAAAAGCATGTCCGAGGATAAGCGGACCCCAAGAAGCGATGTAGTCTATGAACCTATTCCCATCTTCATCATATAAATATGCCCCTTTGGCCTCCTTTACAAAAATCGGGTCGCCGCCCACCGCTTTGAAGGCGCGTACAGGCGAATTCACGCCTCCAGGAATATATTTTTTTGCCTCGGCGAATAGCGCACTACTACGTTGATAGATCATACAAAAATTCTGAAATTATTATTTCTTGACGATAAGTTTTTGACCTATTGCGAGATTGTTATTCCTCATATTATTCCACTTTCGGAGTTGATCGACCGATACGCCATATTTTTTTGAAATCGCCCAAAGCGAATCTCCTTTTCTTACGGTATAGTTAACAGTAGAAACGCTAGTTGCAGTCTGTATTTCACCCGTATCGGTTTCTAAATCGGACTCTGTGGTTTTGACCCAGACAACATCCTTAGCTTCAGGTTCCTTAATCTCCTTGACCATTGGCCTCTTTGCAAGACCTGCGTCATCATAACGGTACAATTCATAACGTTCAATCAATGAAATCAATTTCTCTGGATATTTTTTATCGGTCGCGTAGCCTGCTTTTCGGAGGCCTCTGGCCCATCCTTTGTAATCGCTCAAATCTAAATTGAACAAACTAGCGTAGCGTGATCGGGTCGATAAAAATATACTATGATCACGGTATGAGTACATGGGATGATTGTACTTGCGAAAACATTCACCTTTCTCGTCATCATCGTGCGTAACATAATCCCCTGTCCAACCTGTATGACATTTAATTCCGAAATGGTTATTAGACTTCAGCGCCAGTTCCCCCTTACCAAGTCCACTTTCCAGTAATCCCTGTGCCAAGGTAATACTGGCCGGAATGCCATAAGCCTTCATTTCTAGTTGTGCTGTTTCAGAAAAAAAATCGATATAGGCGTCAACGGAGTTTATCTCATATCGCATAAACTTACCGTCATCATCTGGCAAGGCATATCGCCCGCCTTCCTCAGGATTTGTATTTGTAGTGCGATTTTTTACGTTTACGGTGGCGGTTCTATTTCCTTCTCCATAGGTCACCTTGTGCTTTGTTTTACAACTGAACACAAACAGGCTCAATACGGCGAGCAAGATTATTTTCTTTATCATATTTCTAGCAATGGTAAATTTTTCTTTTTCAAAAATTGGTTCATCCCGGAAACACCTTGTAAACCCCCAGAATGAATACCCAATATTCTTGTTCCCCGCTTAAAGTAATCGTTCTTCACCATATCCAAAACCCCAAAAAGCATTTTTCCCGTATAAATAGGATCTAGCGGAATTTCTGTTTCCGATCTAAAATGATTGATGAACATAATCAATTCTTCATTAACCTTGGCATAGCCCCCAAAGTCATAATCGGAAATCAATTTCCAATTTTTCCTCGCGGCAAATCTACGAATATCTTCGATTAAAAAATCGCCTCTCAAAGCGGGGAAGCCCAAAACCTCTTGATGTTTATGGGCCGAGTTGCTAATTCCTGCAATAGTACCACCTGTGCCCACAGCGCTACAAACCACATCAAAATCCTTATCGGCAGGCGTCAAAATTTCCTCGCATCCCTTTACCGCATCTACGTTAGTGCCTCCCTCGGGCAAATGAAAATACGGGCCGAATTCTGCACCCAGCGCAGCTAAAAAAGACCGTTCGGTTTTGGTTCGGTAGACATGCCTGGACACAAATTTGAAGTGCATCCCATTTTCTTTGGCCAACTTTAATGTTGCATTGGCACGCCACTTTTGGGCCAATTCCTCACCTCGAATAATTCCTATAGTGCGGAAACCTTTTTCTTTTCCTACGAAAGCGGTCGCGGCAATATGGTTGGAATAGGCCCCACCAAAAGTTAATAAGGTATGGTGTCCCTCTTTTTGGGCGGACAGCAGATTGTATTTAAGCTTACGGTATTTATTCCCCGAAATAAAGGGGTGTAACAAATCTTCCCGCTTCAGGTACAGGGATACTTTTTTTTGCGATAAAATAGGAAATAAGACCTGTTGGTTACTGCTATTCACGTTGAAACCATCTTAATGGTCTCAAAGGTACTTTATAAAGCTGAAAAGGCCTCGCTCACGCGGATAGTCCATATTGTGTTCATTATGATACGCCTCCTGTTCAAAACTAATGTTCTGATAGGCGCGGTAAAAATCCAAGTAGAATAGTGAACGCAGCAACCATTCGGTAACGTATAGTATATAGAACGGAACAATAAGTAGCTCTAACTGCTGTTTTAGGTGTATTTTCTCATGGTTGATAAGAACGGCATCTTCTTTTAAAGCATCGTGCTTTAAAATTATGAAGGGCCAAAAGGACAATCCTACATAGTTTTTATAGAAAAAATGTTTGAAGACTACTATCATAGTTCGATATTAAAACGAACACCTACAAAGATAATTGTTGCAGCTGTTAATATATTCATAACATATATTTGTTTCCAACAATTGTACCTATTCGTTAAAATAGTGATTTTTGCCCTTAAAATGGATGTTTACCTTAGAACGAATGTACTATTATCAACAGAAATAAGGTAATTTTACGTGAAACAAGCTTAGCACATAATGAAGGAAATCATACCGATAGAAGACGGTGATTTTTACTGGTCGGAAGAAGGATACCGTGTTTTTACGGAGCAATATCACCTAAAAAGGGGGTATTGTTGCGAAAGTGGATGCCGCCATTGCCCTTACGGCTACGATTCAAAAACCAATTTGCAGTAGCAAGTAGGTTCCTTTTTAATAGCTGACAGGCTTCGGCACGGTTTTTGAAGTTTTTTAGGCCGATTAGATAACCCATATTAACTCCAAAAAAAAGTATTATGAAAGGAATAAAAATATTGGCAATACCAGCGTTCCTGGTCTTGTTTTTAAGCTCGTGCACCTCTGTGCGGGTATTGAGCGATTATGATAAAGACGCAAATTTCAACAATTATAAATCCTATGCCTTCTATAAAACGGGAATCGACAAAGCACAGATTTCTGATTTAGACAAAAAACGCATTCTTCGGGCCATAGAATCCGAAATGGGTTCTCGAGGATTTTCAAAATCGGAATCCCCAGATATCTTGGTTAGTATTTTCACCAAGGAAAGTGAACAGGTAGATGTCTACAACAACTACTGGGGCGGTGGTTTTGGACCCGGTTGGGGTTGGGGATGGAGCCCTTTTTACTGGGGCGGTGGTTTTGGACCCGGTTGGGGTTGGGGAGGTCCCAACGTAAGCACTAGGACCCAAGGGTCGCTCTATATAGACCTTATTGATGCCAAGAACAAAGAATTGGTTTGGCAGGGTAAAGGGGTAGGCACCTTGAGCAACACCAAAAATATCGAGAAAAAAGAAGCTCGTATTCGTGAATTTGTTGCCGAGATATTAACGCAATATCCCCCAAACGCCGTGGCAGTTAAATAACGCTTGACAGAAACAATATTGACAAAGCCTTCTTCCTTGTTGTAGAAGGCTTTTTTGTACCTTGAGAAATGACCTTGATCTATGAATCGCCTTAATTACGCGACCCTTTTCTTTATGATCCGAATCTGCCCATTGTGGTTTGATTCATGTTCAACTACGTGAAACCATTTACAATAGTTGTTCGTTGGTTGGTTACCAAAAAAATTGGTCGATACCATTAGCCAATCATCGTCGCGATTCTTTAACTCGTTTAGGGAATATTCCCGTACTTCGGCAAATTTATCAAGGTAAAAAGATGGGGATTTCCCATTGAACGCCTTGCGACCTTTGGCACCCAAACTACTGGCGGCATCCCACATGTCATCGGAAATACCGAAGCTTAAATCCTTTTTTGGAATTCCTGTAAAAGTATCTATTTGATAGTAGCGCTCCGTAGCGGCCAAATGCATTAACATGGCACCTATACTATTCGAATCATCGTCTAGGAGAAAATCCAACTCTTTTTGGTTAACATCTTTTACACCTCGGAGTACAGTTGCCCGCATCCAATCCATCATAGAAACCAGAATACTTATCTCATCGGTATAACCCGCCCGTTTTCCAAATTCGTGAACATTGCCGTCTCGTGCGCTGGGCGTACAAGCTGCAAAATTTAGATTGGGCACTAGAAGTCCAGCACCTAAAATGCCTGTTGACTTTAGAAAATTTCTTCTGTTGTTTTTAGGTTGTTGCGTTTCCATAAATTTTGTTTTGATTCAATTTACTGACTTACAACGCTTTTCGAAGGTTCTTTTTAAAAAGTTTAACATTAATCTTTGCCCAGTAATTCCGGGAAGTTTTGACTGACGACTTCATCATGATAGGTGAGTGTCCACCCCATGGAATTGGTAAGAATGTAGAATTTTTGCAATTCGCTTATCAATCGGTTTTTCCCATTACTTTTTAGCGTGGAAGCTTCTACCTTTTTTAGTAATGAGGCGTTTACGTTGTTCTTGATCTTATTATAATCGGCCGCATCGAACTGGTTGAAAAAATCGGCAGTGATATCATAATATTCAAAGTCAGGATTTATTTTTATCTCCGGTTCGGGAATACTCTTAATATGTAACGTTTTAGTGTTTTCGTCTACCTGAAACTCGATTTTGCCTAAATCGTAGGCAACGGTTACCTCAGCATTTACTACTACCAAAGCCTTTTTATCTGCTGTAAACAAATACCCAAATAGTTGTTGAGAATCTTTATAATTATAGACCTCGGCAAAATGACCTTCGGTTACCACAAGCTTGGAAACGTTTTCGATTTGTTGTTGGATCAACATGGAGTTTTCCTCAAGAATAGATTTGTTCTTTTTATCATCATAACATGACCGGAAAATAAAAACGACCGCCAAGGTGATAAGGGCTCCAGATACAACTCTTTTCATAGATTGAATTTCATAAAAACATACTCCCGTTGAAGATACGCAATTTTCTCTCTGAGGGTCTTCAGAAATTTTTGATGTTGTTCCGAATCTGGATGAAAAGGTCTATGTGCCAACCCTTTTTGAATTTCGTCAACTTGGTTCATTGTTTCATGGGTCCCGTTTGAAATCCAAACTTCTTTAAATCTCTCCCATATATAATCGATAGCAAGTTGATTCGGGTGTATCATATCTTCGGCATAGAAGCGGTAATCCCTAAGTTCGTCCATCATGATTTCGTAGGAGGGGAAGTACGAAATACGAGGTCCAAAGTCCGAAGTGTTGATAGTTTGATGAATTGCCGTAATAAGCTGAGACTTGCTCCTTTGATTCTCAATAAAACCATCTTTTAAATGCCTGATGGGTGAAACGGTAAAAACGTACTGAACGTTTTTGTTAATCGATTGAATTCTTTGGATAATACTTTCCAGACTTTTTGCAATATCAGCAGTCGAAAGCAATTGCTTGGAAAATTCCTTTTGAGGAACTTTATGGCAATTCGCAACTACTTGATTTGTTTTTTGATGCCTATATACCCATGCGGTTCCTAAAGTGATGATTATATGGGTTGCTTTCCCCAATTGGTCAAAGGTTTGTTGCAGGCCTTGGTTAAGTTTTTCCAACACTATTTCTTTAGAGGTGTCGCTTAAATCGGAATGCGCGTCAAAACAATGCCATCGTTCATTTTCAAAAAAGGCTGCTTCTTCTGTATATCGTCTTTGTTGAATGGCCCGTTCTATCAGATTCTCAATGGCTAAAGGGTGAAACAAAATCCCAAATGGATTCAGCATCGATCGAAATTTAAAGTAATCTAACTTCTTACCCATGTTTTCTGAAAAACAGGAGCCCAGCAGTAGCAATTGACTAGTATAGTCAATTGGGTTCTCTGCTTTTACTAATGGAATTTGGGTTTGAAGGTTCATTTAGTCAGTTCGCAGTTTTTTTGGCTCCTCTCTTTAGATAAAGGGGGGTGTCCAACTTGTTGGGTCGAGGGTTTGAAAGCCCAAGCCTTAGGTATTTTTCTAAACCTGAATTTCTTAACGCCGATGCTTGGGCTTTCAACCCCTCCGTCTTCTTCGTTTCGCTTGAATCCACCTCCCCTCTTCTGAAGGGAGGAGCTTTTGCTTCTTTCTATTACAAATACCCCTTCGCTTTCTCCAAAGCCTCTGCAATACCTGATGGGTTCTTACCTCCTGCCGTAGCGAAAAAAGGCTGGCCTCCACCACCGCCTTGAATATATTTGCCCAATTCACGGACAATTGTACCTGCGTTCAGGTTTTTAGCAGCCACCAAATCTTTAGAGATATAACAGGATAAAATGGCTTTGCCATTCTGTTCTGCCCCAAAAATCAAGAACAAATCGTTGTGGTTCTTACCCATTTCAAAACTGAGGTCCTTAATACCTCCAGCATCTAAATCCAATTTTTTAGCCAAAAACTGTACTCCATTTACGGTGTCTAGTTCATTTGCCAATTCCCCTTTTAGATTTTTGGCCTTAGCCCTGAGTAGCCCTTCAACTTCCTTTTTCAATCGTGCATTTTCCTCTTGCAACGAAACCACTGACTTTAACGGATCTTGCGCGTTATTGAGAACATCTTTGATTTCAAATAGGGTTCTGTTATTTTCAAAATAGAAGTCCTTTACCGCATCTGAAGTAATAGCTTCAATACGGCGGATTCCGGAGGCTACCGCACCCTCCGACTTGATTTTAAAATGCCATATATCGCCAGTATTTTTCACATGGGTACCACCACAAAGTTCTATGGATTGTCCAAACCGAACCGTGCGCACGGTATCGCCATATTTTTCTCCGAATAAGGCCATTGCACCCTGAGCCACCGCATCTTTCATAGGAACACTTCGGTTTTCTTGAAATGGCAATTGCCCCTCTATTCGGGCATTTACAAAATTTTCAACCGCTCTTAATTCCTTGGTGGTCATTTTGGCAAAGTGCGAAAAATCGAATCTCAGGTACTTTGAGTGTACCGCGGAACCTTTTTGCGTTACATGGTCACCTAAAATCTCTCGCAGTGCCTGGTGCAATAAATGTGTTGCCGTATGGTTTGCTTCTGTTCGTTGACGTTGTTTTTTGTCAACGACCGCCTTAAGGGTTTCGTTAAGATGCTTTGGTAGGTTCGCTGCAAAATGAACGATTTCATTATTCTCTTTTTTGGTATCAACTATATAAACCACATCGCCATTGGGGACTTCCAAATATCCTTTATCCCCCACTTGACCACCGCCTTCAGGATAAAACGGCGTTAAATTAAAAACCATCTGATACTGTTCGCCATCTTTCTTTGAGCTTACTTTACGGTATTTAACCAGTTTTACATCAGCCTCCAACAGGTCGTAACCGACGAATTCTTGTTCTACATCATCGGATAGCGTAACCCAATCTTCCTTGGATACCTCAGAAGCAGATCGGGAGCGGTCTTTTTGTTCCTGCATCGCGATGTTGAAACCTTCTTCATCCAACGACAATCCTCTTTCACTTAGAATCAGCGCCGTTAAATCTATGGGGAATCCGTAGGTATCATATAATTCAAAGGCTTTACGCCCATCAACTTCTTTGCCATTTGTATTCTTAACTACAGTGTCAAGCAAAACTAGCCCTTGTTCCAAGGTGTTCAGAAAAGAGTGTTCTTCCTCCTTGATTACATTTTCGATTAAATGGCGTTGTTGCTTCAATTCCGGAAAAGCATTTCCCATAGTTTCGGTCAGTACCTTTACCAGGCGATACATAAACGGATTCTTAGTATCTAAAAACGTAAAACCATACCTAATGGCACGGCGTAAAATACGACGGATAACATAACCTGCTCCCGTATTACTTGGCAATTGCCCATCGGCGATGGAAAATGATACAGCCCGAATATGATCTGCGATTACCCGTATTGCAATATCGATCTTTTCTCCCGAAGCGTCGGGATTGCCGTAGTCATTGTTGGTGATTGTTTCTATCTCCCGAATAATAGGTGTAAAAACATCGGTATCATAGTTAGACTTTACATTTTGTAAAACCATGCATAGCCGTTCAAATCCCATCCCTGTGTCTACATGCTTTGCAGGCAACGATTCTAATTTACCATCGGCCTTGCGATTGTATTGCATAAAAACCAGGTTCCATATTTCCACAACAAGCGGGTGGTCGGCATTGACCAGGGATGCTCCCGGAACTTTCGCTTTTTCCTCAGGGGAACGAATGTCAATATGAATTTCGGAGCAGGGACCACAAGGGCCTTGGTCGCCCATTTCCCAAAAATTATCTTTCTTATCACCCATGATGATTCGGTCTTCGGGCACTATGGTTTTCCATAGTTCAAAGGCCTCGGTATCCATCTTGAGATTATCGGCATCATCGCTTCCTTCAAAAACGGAAACATATAAACTGTCTTTATCTATCTTCAAAACATCTGTCAACAACTCCCAACCCCATTCGATTGCTTCTTTTTTGAAGTAATCCCCAAAACTCCAATTGCCGAGCATCTCAAACATGGTATGATGATAGGTGTCCTTACCAACTTCTTCTAAGTCGTTGTGTTTTCCACTAACACGAAGACACTTTTGGGAATCCGCTACACGAGGGTTTTTTGATTCATTTATTCCGAGAAAAAATTCTTTGAACTGGTTCATTCCAGCATTGGTGAACATTAAAGTAGGGTCGTCTTTGATCACCATAGGCGCCGAAGGAACGATTTTGTGCTCCTTTTTCTTAAAAAAATCTAAAAATTGCGCTCTTATCTCGTTAGAAGTCATGTAAATAACTAAGGTTTTTCAAATTTTAACTGTTTCTACGAAACAATTTTTATATTTGTTTGTTCTCATAAAAGGACAAAAATAGGATAAATTACATTCATGTCTAAGGTTAAGTACTATTACGATCCCGATACACTTTCTTATAGAAAGATTGAGCCGAAAAAATCGCGGCGCTACCGTAATATAGGATTGTTTGTTCTTGGTGCCGCCCTATTCGGACTAATTTCATTGGTGGTTTTATTGAACACCAATCTTATAAATACGCCGGCGGAACTTTCGCTGCGCCGAGAGGTGAATAATTACGAACTTCAGTTTGAGCTTCTGAATAAAAAAATGGAGCAAATGGAGGAAGTGCTTGCCAATGTAGAAGAACGTGACAACAACATTTACCGACTGTATTTTGAGGCAAATCCTATACCCGAAGAACAACGACGGGCCGGTTTTGGTGGTATTAACCGCTATAAATCGCTTGAGGGCTTCAATAATTCAGAGATGGTAACCGCTACCACCAAACGATTGGATATCATTAAAAAACAGATGGCCATACAATCCAAATCGTTGGATGAGATCATGAAACTGGCTAAGGAAAAAGAAAAATTGTTGTTGGCCATACCGGCCATTCAGCCCATAAATAATAAAGAGCTTACCCGAATGGCCTCTGGTTTTGGTTGGCGTTCCGATCCGTTCACCAAGGCGAGAAAAATGCACAGGGGAATGGATTTTACCGCACCCAAAGGTACTCCTATATATGCCACTGGCGATGGTAAAGTAACCCGTGCCGATAATAATTCTTCAGGTTTTGGAAAGCATATTCGTATTGATCATGGTTTTGGCTATATGAGTCTATATGCCCATATGAGCAAATACAATGTGAAAAAAGGACAAAAAGTAAAAAGAGGGGATTTGATAGGATTTGTAGGAAATACAGGGCGTTCAGAAGCACCCCACCTACACTATGAAGTATGGAAAGACGACGAGCGTATCAATCCGATTAATTTCTACTATGGTAGTTTATCCGAACAGGAATTCTCAAACATGCTGAAATATGCAAATCAAGAAAACCAATCCTTAGACTAATGCAAGTAGATCTTCCGGAAAAACTGTATTATGGAATTGGTGAAGTCGCTAAGGCCTTTAATGTAAATACTTCCCTGATCCGTTTTTGGGAAAAGGAATTTGATGCCATAAAGCCAAAAAAAAATGCCAAGGGTAATCGAAAATTTACACCCCAGGACATTAAAAACCTTCAGTTAATCTATCACCTGGTCAAAGAAAGGGGTTTCACTTTAGAAGGAGCCAAAATTCACCTAAAGGAAAATAAACAAAAAACGCTGAGCAAGTTCGAACTGATACAAAAATTAGAACGGGTAAAAGCGGAGTTGACCAGGATCAAGGAACAATTGTAATCGTTTGGAGAGGCTGAAAAAACTAAAGAAACACAAAAACCAATATTTAAACACTAGAAAATGAAAAAAGGACTTATTGCATTAATCGTATTAGGTGTTATCGCATTCGGATTGTACCAATGGGGTGTGGGCTTTAATAACACTGCCGTAGAACTGGAAGCCGATGCCAAAACGGCTTGGTCGAACGTCGAAAGTTCGTACCAGCGCAGGAACGACCTTATCGGGAATCTGGTAAAGACGGTTCAAGGTGCTGCTGATTTTGAAAGGGGAACCCTTAAAGATGTTATCGAGGCCCGTGCCAAGGCCACGGCCACGAATATTGATGCAGGAAACCTCACCCCTGAGAAAATGGCCGCCTTTCAGGAAGCTCAAAGTGGCTTGACTGGTGCCCTGAGTAAATTAATGGTGGTGGTAGAACGTTATCCCGACCTTAAGGCAAATCAAAACTTTTTAGAACTGCAATCCCAATTGGAAGGCACTGAAAACCGCATTAACGTGGCCCGTGACCGTTTTAACGAAAAAGTGAACATCTATGATATTCACACCACAAAATTCCCGGGTAAACTTCTAGCTGGCATGTTTGGCTTTGAAGAGATGGCAAGATACAAGGCCGATGCCGGTTCTGAGAATGCTCCTGATGTTGACTTCGATTTCAAGTAATAAGAATGTCGAGAGTCGAGGATTTTTTATCGCACCAAGACGAGCAAGAAATTGTTCGCGCTATTCTGAGTGCTGAAAAAAGGACCTCGGGGGAGATTCGAGTGCACATTGAGGCGCATACCCGCTTAGACCATTTTGAAAGGGCCAAGGAAGTTTTTCATTTACTCAAAATGGACAACACCAAGGATGAAAATGGTGTTATTATCTATATTGCCGTAAACGATAAAAAGTTTGCTATTTACGGTGACCGTGGTATTGATAAAGTGGTGGCAGAAGATTTTTGGGATACCACCAAAAATACCATTGCCTCCCACTTTAAACAGGGTAATCATAAAGAGGGAATCATAGACGGCGTGCTCATGGCCGGTAAGGAGTTAGAAACCTATTTTCCATGGTTACATGGTGACACAAACGAACTGAGCAATGAAATTTCTAAAGGCTAGCCTATCACTTTTTTTACTTTTGGGGCTTAGCTTTGGTTATGCCCAATACACCATTCCTGAGCAACCAAAGGAGCAGACCAGCGTTTATGACTATATAGACCTACTTCCCGATAATCAGGAACGAAACCTGGAACAAAAGCTGATTCGTTATTCGGACAGTACCTCCACGCAAATTGTCGTTGCGATTATCAACTCCACCAAGGGAGAGGATATTGATTATCTTGGCGCACAATGGGGGCAAAAATGGGGAATTGGTCAGGACGGTAAGGATAATGGCATCCTAATTTTACTAGCTCGGAGCGACCGAAAAATTGCTATCAGTACCGGTTATGGCACTGAAGGCAACCTTACCGATGCCATGTCTAAAAGAATTATACAGAATGTTATCATCCCACAATTTAAACAGAACAACTATTACGGCGGACTTAATTCTGGGGCCGATGCTATTTTTCAGGTATTGAATGGTGAATTTAAAGAAGAACGTACTTTTAATGATGGAGGTGGGTTTTCAATTGCCCCCTTTCTTCCTTTTATTATTTTCTTTATCATACTGATTATCCTATCCCGAAAAAATCGTCGCGGAGGTGGCGGGAACAGAGGAAGACGTTCTTCAGGCTTAGACATCCGGGATATTATTATCCTTAGCAATATGGGTCGCAGTAGTGGTTCTGGCGGTTTTGGCGGTGGTGGTGTTTTCGGGGGAGGTAGTTCTGGCGGTGGCGGCTTTGGCGGCGGCTTCGGCGGAGGTGGTTTTGGCGGAGGTGGTGCCTCTGGCGGATGGTAATCCTAAAATTCAAGCTCAAGTGTCAAGTTCAAACTCAGGTATAAACTATTAGTCTTTGCCTTCAAAAATTATGAGGAAAAGTGCCCGTTTGCAATTGACAACAATGGTTAACGTAATGTGTATGGCATACTTTCTCCTTTTTATCTTTACGATTAGCGGCTGTAAGTCAAATCCCGATCGTACTAACCAATCCAGTCTATTCCCTGAAAATAAAAATGCCATTATCATAAACGATTATTCTTCCATATTATCGGACAAGGAAGAAACAATCCTATCTAAAAAACTATACAACTATGAAATCGCAACGACAAACCAAATCGTCTTCGTAAGTATCGATTCTATTACCCCGTATACAGATATTCAAAAATATGCCACTGACTTGGGGAATCATTGGGGAATCGGCCAAAAAGACAAAAACAATGGCCTTATGTTGGTGCTCTCAAAACCGATGCGCCAAGTAGGCGTCGCCACAGGCTTTGGTGCGGAAAAAATATTAACAGATAGCATATGTAAACAGGTTATAGAAACCGTTCTAGTACCATATTTCAAAGAAGAAAAATATTATGAAGGCATTTCAAACGGGTTAGATTCCTTAATGCATAAATGGGACAACCAGTAGTCCATTTCTCGAAAACACCTAGCACCTAGCACCTAGCACCTAGCACCTAGCACCTAGCACCTAGCACCTAGCACCTAGCACCTAGCACCTAGCACCTAGCACCTAGCACCTAGCACCTAGCACCTAGCACCTAGCACCTAGCACCTAGCAAACCTACTTCTTCCGCATAAAAATGGTAATCGGCACTCCGGAAAAGTCGAAATTTTCACGGATTTTATTTTCTAAATACCTTTTATAAGGCTCCCGTACATATTGTGGGAGGTTGCAGAAAAATGCGAATTGTGGATAAAGGGTTGGCAGCTGTGTACAGAACTTGATCTTTACATATTTGCCCTTATACGCAGGTGGGCCATAACTTTCGATCAATGGTAACATGACGTCATTGAACTTTCCTGTCTTGATTTTTCTACTTCGGTTTTGATATACCGTAACTGCTGTTTCAATTGCCTTGAAAATGCGTTGTTTGGTCAACACCGACATAAAAATAATGGGGACATCGGTAAAGGGCTCTATCTCCTGTTTTATTTTTTGGGTAAACTGTTTCATAGTGTTGGTTTCCTTGTCTTCCACCAAATCCCATTTATTCACTAAAATCACGATCCCCTTGTTATTGCGATGGGCCAACCAAAAGATATTCGCCACCTGTCCGTCAAAACCCCGAGTGGCATCCATGACCAAAAGACAAACATCACAATGTTCAATGGCCCGAACTGAGCGCATTACGGAGTAAAACTCAAGGTCTTCCTTTACTTTTGCCTTTCTCCGTATGCCCGCCGTATCGACCAGATTGAATTCGAATCCGAAACGGTTGTATTTGGTATCGATACTGTCTCGAGTGGTACCGGCAATGTCAGTAACGATATACCGCTCCTCTCCTATGAGCGCATTAATAAAAGACGATTTGCCCGCATTGGGTCTTCCGACCACCGCAAATCTCGGTAGATCATCAACCTCTTCCTCATTTTCCGGTAATACTTCTACCAGGGCATCCAGCAATTCCCCTGTTCCACTACCGTTGATGCTGGAAAGGGTATAATACTCCCCTAATCCCAATGCATAGAACTCTACCGCATCAGCCGCACGTTTGGCATTGTCGACCTTATTTATCGCTAAAAAAACAGGTTTTTGAACACGTCTTAGCAATTTGGCCACATCTTCATCCATCCCGGTAACCCCAGCCTCAACATCAACCATAAAGATAATGGCATCGGCCTCATCGATGGCCAATTCTACTTGCTTGTCAATTTCCTTTTCAAATACATCATCGCTACCAACAATATAACCACCGGTATCAATAAGTGAAAACTCTTTGCCGTTCCAATCGCTTTTTCCGTAATGGCGATCTCTTGTAACACCACTTACGGCATCAACGATGGCCTCTCTGCGTTGGATCAATCGATTAAAGAAAGTGGATTTCCCCACATTTGGCCTTCCCACAATGGCTACGATAGCGCTCATACTTTTATTTTTTCGAGGTGCAAAAATAGGGTTTATATGTTTAGGAGTTAAACGTTTATGGGTTTATGCACTTATCAATTTGTTTCAGGCGAATCTAATTGTAAAAAGAGAAGCTCGATCAGGTCAAAATTTAATTTATTTAGACCCAAAGATGTGCCCAAGTGTCATTTTCAGAAAAAGAAGGTAACTTGTGGAATAGAAGTCCCTTTTATGAATTCAAAACCCTGCATAACAACTCCTAGCTTTAAAAGCTATCCATTATACCCAAAACGTTTTAACTGTCGCGCATTGCTTCTCCAGTTCTTGTTGACCTTTACATACAACTCTATATGCACCTGCTTGCCAAAGAATTTTTCCAGGTCTTTTCTTGCTTCTACCCCTACCCGCTTTAAGGCGCTACCTTTGTGCCCGATAATGATTCCTTTTTGCGAATCCCGTTCTACCATAATTACAGCGCGCATTCTGATGATATCATCATCTTCAAGAAACTCCTCGGTTTCAATTTCAACAGCATACGGAATCTCTTTCTTGTAGTGCATCAATATTTTCTCGCGTATGGTCTCGTTTACAAAAAAACGCTCCGGCTTGTCGGTTAATTGATCTTTGGGATAATAGGGGTGTGCCTCTGGCAATAATTCAATAATCCGTTCAAAAACGTTTTTTACATTGAAATTTGATAAAGCCGAAATGGGATGTAATTCAACCTTGGGAAGCAATTCCTGCCAATACTGTACTTGTTCTTCCAACAATTCTTGGGTAGCGGTATCCACTTTATTCAGCAATAGCAAAACAGGAATCTTACTATTTTTGATTTTCTCAAAAAAAGCTTCGTCTTTTAAGGCTTTTTCGCCAATTTCTACCATATATAATAACACATCTGCATCTTCGAATGCAGACTTTACAAAACCCATCATTGAATTTTGAAGCTCATAAGCCGGCTTAATAATTCCCGGGGTATCGGATAAAATCACTTGAAAATCGTCTCCGTTCACGATTCCCAGAATGCGATGTCTTGTGGTCTGTGCCTTGGAGGTAATAATGGATAATTTTTCACCTACGAAAGCATTCATTAAGGTAGATTTGCCCACATTGGGATTTCCTATGATATTTACAAAACCTGCCTTATGCTTCCCCATCTTTCAATTTTTTAAAATAGTCCTTGGCTGCTGCATTCACTTTTGGAGCCAAAAGTAGTACGGCGATCATATTAGGTATGACCATCAGTGCATACGATAAATCGATAAGGTTCTTCACAAGGTCTAGAGAAGCAACCGCCGCAAAAACTATCATTATAACAAAATACCAATTGTAAAATTTTCCAATTTTAGCATTGGTCAAAAACGATAAACTTTTTACTCCATAATAGGAATAGGTAAACAAGGTCGACAGGGCAAAGGCCGTGACTATAATCATTAGCAAGTCATCGCCAAATCCGAAGAGGGTAGTTTCAAAGGCTGACAAGGTCATCACAATTCCACTGGAATCCTCTAAATAGGCCCCGCTCAAAATAATAACAATGGCAGTAAAGGTACATACCAAAATAGTGTCTATAAATGGGCCCAACATTGCTACCAAGCCTTCTTTAATCGGATTATCGGTTTTTGATTGTCCGTGATACATGGGCGCACTTCCCAAACCTGCCTCATTGGAAAACATAGCTCTACGAACCCCAATGATGACCAACCCCCAAAAACCTCCTGTTACTATAGTATCAAAATTCCAAGCTTCTGTAAAGATCATTTTAAGCGATGGAAGAATCTGCGAGGCATTTAGGGCCATAATTACAATTACAGCGATTAAATATACGGCGACCATAAAAGGAACTATGGCAGAAGCTACTTTGGCTATATTTTTCAGTCCACCGAAAATGACCAAAGATGTAATAACGGCCAATACAATTCCGATTGTCAACTTCCAGTTCCCCTCGCTCATTTCGAATAAGGTGCTGGATGGCTCAACCACACTCATAAAGGTTTCGGTAAATTGATTTGCTGTAAACACCCCTAAAAACCCAAAAAGACCGCACACCGCAAAGAAAATGGCCAAGGGTCTCGCCTTTTCACCCAGGCCCTTGGTAATATAATACATGGGGCCTCCTTGTAGGTTACCTTCCGAATCCGTACCCCGGTACATTACTGCAAGGCTGCAGGAATAGAATTTAATACACATGCCTATTAGCGCGGTAACCCAAATCCAAAAAATTACACCCGGACCGCCGTCATGAATGGCAATAGCCACCCCGGAAATATTTCCCAAACCCACGGTGGCCGCAACAGCAGCCGAAAGTGCTTGAAAAGAGCTTACCTCACCCGGAGCATTCTTATCATCATACTTACCAGCGGTAATGGCAATGGCATGCCCAAAGAATCGATAAGGTAAAAACTTGGAATAAAAGACCAAAAACAGCCCTCCGATTATTAATAAAATAAACATGGGCCACTCTGTAAAAGGGAGGGCACTAGAAATAAAGTCGTTGATTGAATCCATATATTCAGAAAACCCGAAGGTATGGATTTCAGAAATTTTGAAAGATGAAAAGTAAATAAATATGGGATAGATTTGGATAAGATGAAGAATCGGTTGTATCTTTGACGTCCGCAATGAATATTATTGCCTATTTAATCTCGTCGGGTTCATAACCCGAAGGTTGTAAAACTAAAGTGAGATTGGTTACATCGCGGGATAGAGCAGTAGGTAGCTCGTCGGGCTCATAACCCGAAGGTCACTGGTTCGAGTCCAGTTCCCGCTACTAAAGGACCCTTTCAGGAAACTGGAAGGGTTTTTCGTTTTTATCAGGGATGGGCCACTGGCTCCCCCGCAGGGTCGGGGCAGTTTCAACTATTAAAAACTCAGTTATAGATAATTGCCGGGTTTTTATTTTTTGGAAAAGATGGATGGATAGGTGGTTTTCAATTTTTTGAACGCAAAAGAGAACCCTAAAGTATTAGGCAACCGGATCGGATGAAGAAGGTACTTCCTTGCCCATTTTAGATGTTCCGGTAAGTTGACGAAATTTCTCCCGCACTAAATAAAATACAAATACACCCCCGTAGCGGAGGTATCTTTGCCACATGCGTTTTGGTTCCTTAAATAAGCGCCCAAGCCATTCTAACCCCAGATTTTGCCACCTTTCGTTTGGTCTTTGAACAGTTCCCGCATAAAAATCGAATACCGCACCGATCGAGCAGATGTACTTTGCATTTAAGGCATTTTTATGTGCAAAACTCCATTTTTCCTGTTTAGGAGCGGTCATTCCAACAAAAAGTACATCGGGATTAAACTGATTAACCGCCTCGATCATTTGGCTATTGTCTTCTTCAGAAAACACCTTCTTAAAAGGAGGGGAAAACGTGCCGATTTTTAGATTCGGATAATCAACGGCAATTTTGGTGCGTATCTTGTCTAAAGTAATCTGGGAAGACCCAAGATAAAAACAAGAACCACTTTCAGCGTTCATTTTGTTCAACAAGAATTGATGAGCATCAGCACCTGCAATTTTTTTTAGGTTTTTACCCCGTAATAATCTAGCAGTAATAACCATGCTAACACCATCAGGCAATAACACATCAGACTCCATTAGGGCCTTTTTAAAACCCCCATCCTTTTCGGCAATACAGTACGAGTATTGATTTATCGTATTGATCAACAATTTGGATTTCTGGGGTAATTGGTCCAATGAAGCGCCAAAAACGGGATAGCCAAGGCAATCCACCTGATTATGCATTTGTTTAATAGACATTAAGGGTTTTTGACTGTGTCGCTAAGGTATTGTTTTATTTTTACTTTGCTATTTCTTAACACAATATTCGATTAAGGGTCCTTTATAAAAGTCAAGTGCACCGTTTTAGTATTTTGGTCAGGTTCTAAAACGATTCTCGTTTCATTATCGCCAAAAAAAAATTAACCAAACGCTATGTCAGGGGCTTCGTTTAGAACTAAATAAACGTTCCTGTATCGTCAAATATTGTTAATCATCGAAATTTAGAAAGATGTTAAAGATGGTCTTGTTCATTTGAACTATTTTAACCGATTTAATGGCGCGAAACCTTATCTATTTATTGAATTTTAGGTATTCAGTTGAGAATAAAACTCGTTTCAAACCGTTAAAAATTACTAATAAATGATTGCGATTTTAATCGCCGAAGGCAAATGAAAGTATATTTTTGCCGACGAAGAAAGGAAACTTTAAAAAAAGCAACAACCAAAGGCAATGTTATTTAATTCGTATATCTTCATTTTCCTTTTTTTACCGGTTGTACTGTTCGTATACTTTTATCTCAATCATAAAAAGCTTACTGCTGCGGCCAAGGTAGTTTTGGTCCTGTCTTCCCTTTTCTACTATTCTTGGTGGAATGTAATTTACTTGCCATTGATACTGGTATCCATGTTGTTCAATTATCGGGTTGGGAATGCACTATCCAAAGACAAAGTTAATAAACGGTTCAGCAAAAAACAGATACTTACCTTCGGCGTTGTTGCCAATCTTAGCTTGCTGGGCTATTTTAAGTATGCCGATTTTTTTCTTGATAATATCAATTCCATTTTTGGAGGGGCCATTCCGTTGTTAGAATTGGCACTACCCCTTGCAATATCATTCTTTACCTTTCAGCAGATTGCTTATCTGGTAGATTCGTACCGGGGTGAGACCAAGGAGTACGATTTCCTGAACTATTCTATTTTCGTTACGTTTTTCCCTCAGCTCATTGCCGGCCCCATTGTGCATCATAAAGAAATGATGCCCCAATTTGAAGATGAACACAACAAAACCTTTAATCATTCTAATTTTTCTGCTGGGTTTTATCTTTTTACGCTAGGTTTATTTAAAAAAGTGGTTATTGCAGATAGTTTTGCCCCTTGGGCCAATGCCGGTTTTGATGTAGCTGAACAATTAAACTTCCTAGAGGCATGGGCTACATCGCTCTCATACACCTTTCAATTGTATTTTGATTTTAGTGGCTATACAGATATGGCTTTGGGAATCGCAATGCTCTTTAACATAAACCTTCCACTAAACTTTGACTCACCATATAAATCGCTGAACATTCAGGATTTTTGGCGTCGTTGGCATATAACACTATCGCGTTTTTTAAGGGATTACATCTACATCCCCTTAGGCGGGAATAGGCATGGTGAATTCAAGACCTTGAATAACCTTATGATTACCTTTTTATTGGGAGGCTTATGGCACGGTGCCGGATGGACGTTTATTTTCTGGGGTTTCTTACATGGTTTTGCACTAGTAATACACAGGTTATGGGGCAAGTTGGGTATTAAAATGAACAATATTCTGGCATGGTTCATCACCTTCAACTTTGCGAATATCGCGTGGGTGTTCTTTCGCGCCAAAAGCTGGGAAGATGCAACAAAGGTTTTAAAGGGGATGTTTAGTGGGGGTGTTGAACTACCTGCCGAATTGGCCGGCAAACTTTCTTTCTTATCACAATACGGTGTGGAGTTTGGCTCTGGGTTGCAAAAAATAGGGCCCAATAAACAGATTGTTATCAGCTTGGCCATTGCCTTTGTCATCATTTTGGCTTTGCATAATACCAATAAACTGGTTAAAGACTTTAAACCTAGCTGGCCAAGGGTACTCTTGACGAGTATTTTATTCGTATATGCCGTTATTGCGTTTTTAACCGTGAAGTCTGAATTTTTGTATTTTGATTTTTAATAGGTTTATGATGAGCACAAAAAAGTTCAACTTGAGTTTGCTATTTGTGATACCCATAATTTTTGCGGGGTACTTCCTATCGGTGCATTATTTTTATTTTGATAATAAGGATGATAGTTTCTCGGTAGAAACCTACTTTGATTTCAAGGAATCACAAGCCAATTCTATTAAAGGAAATAAAATCCTCTTCACCTCCGGAAGTAATAACTTTCTTGGCATACGTGCCTATCAAGTTGAAGAAGAGTTTAATGTACCGGCCGTTAACATGGCAATACACGCGGGTCTGCGCGCCGAGTACATTTTAAATAGGTTGAAACGTACCGCTAAACCAGGCGATATGATTATTCTTCCATTCGAATATTCAAATTTTGGTTATAATGGCGAGCCGAGTGTTACCTTGAACAAATATGTACTTTCCTATGATAAAGCCTATGTTGACGACCAATATAGTCTGGTCGATAGATTAAAACTCCTATCAAGTATTTCATTGCTTGACTTGGGCAATAGCATCCTTTATAGTGCAAATGAAAATGATGTTATTGAAAAACGGACTGAATTTCTTAAAAATATAAACCGCAACGGTGATATGTTGAATATTACAGAGCATGATTCTTTAAAGACCAAAAAAAACCCTTTTATCCTTCCTAAACCTTTTGATTTGGAAACCAAGGGGCTTAAGGCAATCAAGGAATTTGATATTTGGTGTAAAAAAAACGATATTGCCCTGTTTATTACCTTTCCGAACCTCATTAAAGAAAAGGCCTATTCCAATAAAAAATACCAAGCATATTTTAACCATTTATTAGATTACTTTAAAACAAATAACATTGAAGTCATTGGTGAACCAGAGGATGCTATGTATCCTAAAGAACTGTTTTTCGATTCTGAGTACCATCTTATTTCGAAAGGGTCAGATTTTCGTACGGCAGATTTTATTCAGCTGTTGAAAGAAAATACCAAGGCTAATAATGCGTTAAAAACTATGAAAGGCACGAAGCCTTGATTAATTGAGATTCGAACGAGTATCTCGATTTTTATTCGAATTATTTGAAAAATTCCATTCAGAACATATTAGCCAAGCTTGGTATTCAGAGTTCACGCTCGAAGAACATCACCAAACACGTGCTGTTATCTGCCATTTATAAAGGCGGAAGCATTCTGGCTACTTTTCTATTGGTCCCTTTATCCATTAAATTTTTGGATACCGAAAATTATGGGATATGGCTTACGTTAAGCTCGTTCATTGCCTGGTTTTCTTTTTTCGATATTGGATTGGGAAACGGCTTGCGCAATAAGTTTGCCGAGGCAAGGGCTAATAACAATACCCAACTTGCCAGAGGTTACGTGAGTACAGCATACTACTCTATCAGCTTGATTTGTTTGGCATTTTTGGTAATTACCTTAGCGATAAGTTATTTTGTAGACTGGACCGTCGTCTTTAATGCGTCACCAAAACTTCAGGGGCAATTGCAACTTCTTATGCCTATCGTATTCGGTTGTTTTAGCCTACAGTTAATGCTAAAGTTGATTACCTCGGTCTATATTGGGAATCAAGATCATTCCATGCAAGGGAAAATCGGTTTTGCTACAGCAGCCGGGTCGCTTTTTCTAATTTGGCTGCTGACCCTGACATCAAAAAGTTCTTTACTATTGTTCGGCGCAATTTTTATGGCGTTACCCGTTGTTTTGCTTTTAGGCCTAAACCTTATTGCGTTTACGGGAAAATACAAGGCATACCGACCAAGTCGTGCCTTTTGGAAAAAAGAATATTTTAAGGATATTTTCAGTTTGGGAATTTCGTTCTTTGTAATTCAGATATCAATTATAGTCCTATTCTCTACCGATAACTTTATCATTACCCAACTTTTTAATCCGGAAGCTGTGGTACCTTATAATCTTTCATTTAAGTACATGAGCATTGCGTCTATGGTTTTTACCATTATACTTACCCCCTATTGGTCTAGCATAACTGATGCCTATACCAAAGGGGAAATCGATTGGATCAAAAAGGCAATGAAAAATTTGATGAAGTTCACCGCACTAATTATAGGTTTGATTATTGTTCTTGTACTCATCTCACCATACTTTTACCAATGGTGGGTGGGGGATTTGGTGAAAATTCCATTTTACCTAACTGTTTGTATGGCCATTTATTTTGCCATACTCTGTACGTACTCCCCATTTATATTCTTTATGAACGGTATTAGCAAAATACGTTTACAAATGTATTCTTTCGCTGCCGGGGCACTAATTAATATTCCGTTGTCTATATTCTTGGTAAAATATACATCGTTGGGAGTTGAAGGGGTAATCATTGCCACAATATTGTGCATTTTTCCTAATGTTATTTTGGCACCAATGCAGTATTTAAAATTAATCGATAAAAAAGCCAAAGGCATTTGGGATAGATAATTCCTGTTTTATTACACCGTCTCTTAAACGTCAAAAAAACGTAAGTCTTGACCCTTAGCAAACTCAAATTCAACGTATCACTTGTCGCCTTATTGGTGTACGAGTTGGCGATGCTTGTTTTTCAATTAGATGGGTTATCCTTGGGGAAACTCTTACTCACAGGGCTAGTATGGATTTCTTTTTTCATGGCCTTTACCGAGTATGTAAAAAAAATCAAGGTTCTTAGAAATCGATTTCCTTGGTTTGCATTTTTATGCCTAATGCTCTTGGCGTGTTGGAACGTCATTGGCATTCTAAGAAGTGTGGCCACTGGAGATGGTACGGTCACCACCTTATTAGGAAACGTATTTACCTCCTTGGCATTGTTATTACCATTTGTAATCATTTTTTCCACTAAAAAGTCCAATTTGGGCATAATTCACAGTTATTTCATTACCGTATTAAAAATTGCCGTGCCTGTACTTTTTCTTTTTTATGTCGCTACAGGCGGTTCACCAACTGTTATCCAAGTTAGGATACTTTTAGTGTTATTTTTACCCGCGGCGTTTTTGATTCCTCTTCTTCCATTTCATAAAAAAAAGGAAAGGCTTTTGGTGATTTTGGGCGCTATTCTCCTAAGCTATGCTGCCATACTTTATGGGCAACGCACCATGATTATTCGGGAACTATCCCTTTTTCTTGGTTTGTTTGCGGTATATATCTACAGTAGGTTCCGTTTTAAATGGGTACTGCCCATTGCATTTTCTGCACTTTTGTTTCCAGTTGTTTTGCTATATCAGGGTATTACAACAGGGGAAAGCCCTTTAGAAACCTACCTCTCCGGTTCTTTGGATAGTGATCTAAAAACAGACACTAGAACATTTTTATATAAAGAACTGTTTGCCGATCTAGAGGGAAACAATCAGTTGATGGTGGGCAAGGGTGCCAACGGATCTTATTATAGTGATTATTTTAGCAACGCAGTTGAAGAATCGGCCTACCGGAATAATATTGAGGTTGGCGTTCTAGGAATGCTGTTAAAGGGAGGGTTTATTGCGGTCTTTTTGAACCTGGCATTGCTTCTCATAGCTATTTTCATGGCCTTCTTTAGGTCTAATAATACCTATGTGACAGGAGTTGGTTTTATTCTCATTGCGCATACCATACTGCTGTTTATTGAAAACTACTATAGCTATTCAGGCTATAACTATGCGATATGGTTTTTTATAGGTGTATGCTTATCCAAAGAAGTAAGGCAAATGAGCAACCGGGATATTATGGTTTCGCTTTATCCCAAAAATAAAATTGAATGACCCAGCCACTGATTAGTATTATAACCGTCGTATATAATGGCGAAAAATATTTAGAACAGACTATTGAGAGTGTTATTGGTCAGACTTATCTTAATATCGAGTATATTTTGGTAGACGGTGGTTCAACTGATGGTACCTTAAACATCATCAAAAAATACAGCTCTAAGATTTCCAATTGGGTGAGTGAACCGGACAAAGGTTTATACGATGCTATGAATAAGGGAATAGGAATGGCCAATGGTGAAATTATCGGGATGATCAATAGCGATGATTGGTATGAACCTAATGCGGTGCAATTGATTGTCGAGGCTGCCTTAAAACATCAGGACAAAAAAATATTCCATGGGGATCGGTTTGATGTTTTGCCCGATGGCTCTAAAAAAATAAAACCTTTTCATCCTTCAAAATTCAAGTTCGTGTACTACGGTATGACCTATAATCACCCTTCTATGTTCGTGCATCGGGATATTTACAAAAATTTCAGATACAATACCGAATTGAAAGCATTATCGGATTATGAGTTTGTTTTAAAGAACCTGTTAAAAAGGCCAGGAGTCTTTCATTACCTTCCACATAACTATGTTAATTACCGCCTTGACGGTCTAAGCGGAACCATGTCGACAAAAAAAATATTGAAGGAAGGATTTGCCTCTAGAAAAAATGCGGGTCTCGGGTTTTTTCAAAACTGCTTCTCATACATTCTCCGGTTAACTGTGCGTTGGGCACAGTTTAAATTTTAAAATATAATTCTTTTTCTTACATACTTCTTCCAAAATCCTAATTTTTTGGCATTTAGCACTAATTCAGGTAGGGTTACTATGGGGTTTAGTTGTTATATAAGGCTAACATGGGCGTTTTGTGGCCTACATTGAATAATAGCAGCTAATACGCTTTATGGCCAAAAACCAAAGCTTTTGAAATCTAGGTTATTCAACGCCATAAAACCCCCTATTAACCGCTATTTGATATCAAAAAGGCAGATTTGTTATATATTGCACTGCCCTAAGAATGCTAAAAATGAAAATTAACAATCTTATCCTAATACTGGGATTGCTACTGCCTGCCCTTTTTTTTGGGCAAGGTGAGTCTAACAATTGGTATTTTGGCGAGAATGCTGGTATTGTTTTTAACGCCGATGGGAGTGTAAATGCACTTACCGATGGTTCACTTCACACCATAGAGGGTTGTGCCTCTGCATCAAACACTGATGGCGATCTTCTTTTCTATACGGATGGTGTTACTGTTTATGATAGAACCCATAGTGCAATGGCCAACGGCACTGGGCTCTTCGGTCATGTTTCCAGTAGCCAATCCGCTATTATCGTTCCTTGGCCGGGCAATCCCAACCTCTATTATATTTTCACCTCCAACCATCGAGACCCGGAATTTTCATATCCAAATCAGGGTTTACATTATTCGGTCGTTGATATCACCATGAATGGCGGTAATGGGCAAGTTATTGAAAAAAACACCCAGCTGTTAAACGCATGCGCGGAAAAAATTGTAGCGGTGGTAAAGGATTGCGCAGCTGAATCCTTATGGATTGTTACCCTCGGAAACGACGATAGCCCCTTGGTACAGGTGAGTCGCCGCAATAATTTTGACACCTATCACTCTTTTGAAATAACCGCCGCTGGCATAACGACCCCTTCTGTTCAGAGTCCTTCGGCCTCCTTAAGTATCGATAGAACAGGTACTGAGGGGTATTTGAAAATTTCGCCGGATGGCAGGCAGCTGGCAAGCGCAAATACGGATTCCGGACTTTTTATTTATGATTTTGATACTACAACTGGTGTAATCACCAATGAAAGGCAACTATTTATGGGCGGCAGCAATCTTTTTGCCTACGGGATTGAGTTTTCGCCGAACAGCAGGTACTTGTATGTACATTCTTCAAGTGCTCGACCTGTTTTTCAACATTCATCTTTATTTCAATTTGATCTACAGGCAGGCGATAACATTCAAATCTCGAACTCAAGGGTAAACTTAGACCCTGTTCACGAAACTCATAATATAACGCGTGGTGCCCTACAACTCGGCCCAGATGGAAAAATTTACAGAGCCTTGCAACAAGGGTTCAATGTTTCTGGGCAGGCCCTTGGGCTTCCCTATCTTGGAGTAATCAACAACCCCGATGTTGGTGGGGTCGGTGCTAATTATGTGCACAACGCTGTTGGCCTAAATGGCAGAAACTCCTTTCAGGGCCTTCCCCCCCTGGTTCCCGCTTTCTTTAGTGAAGTTGATCTGATTCCCGATGGTATAGGTCGGGTGGTTGCCGATTACACGGTTTGCGAGGGCCAGCCACTAATGTTGGAGACCCAGTACATTCCCGGAGCGAATTACGAATGGCGAAATGGTAGCGGCGATGTGGTTACAGACACCGACACCGATGATCATATCCATAATATTACTGCTGCGACCCTTGCCGATGCCGGTGATTACACCGTAACGATCACAAAATCAAATGCACCGCTATGCCCAATTACCGGAACACTGGACGTAGTTGTTAGTCCATTACCCGTAACCAATAGCAATATCCTTTTTGTATGCGATTCCGAAGGGGATACTTCAGATGGTATTACTACGGTAGACCTCACTCAATTAGAGGATACGGTAAATTTCACGTACGTGTATTACCTAAACGCTACCGACAGGGATGCTGGCACAAACCCAATTGTAGACCCCAGCAACCATACAAGTAGCGGAATTAGTCAAACCATATATTACACAGCTGAAAATACAACCACGAGTTGTTCCAATTCGGCAGAGTTGCAATTGGAAATCGGCACTATTGCACCGTTTAGTTTGGACGCAAGTTATTTTATATGTGCCGGAAATCCTACAGTAACCATCAACGGACCAACCGGGTATGATAGTTATGCGTGGATTCGTGTAAGTGATGGATCGGTCATTTCTACCAATCAAGACATAGATATATCAGATATAGGCGATTATCGCTTAGAAACCACAATCGATTATGGTACAAATGGAGGTTGCACCGCAAGTGCGTCATTTAATGTGCTACAGTCCAGTCTTAGTTCGGCTGATATTATTCCTAACGCAACCACACCTACCGCAGGCTCTTTTACCATTTGTGAGAATCAAACATTGACCTTAGAAACTACCGACGTACCTGGGGCTACTTATGAATGGAGAAAAGATAATGTGGTATTTACAAATCCAGGAGGTAATGTTTTTGAAATCACTTCAACCAATATAACGGATGCCGGAGACTATGAGGTCACCGTTACCGACCCCGCGGCAGCCAGTTGTCCGGTAACTGCTACACTTACCATTATTATCGAGGCTTCTATTACCAATGCAGTTCTTGAAATGCAGGTTTGTGATACCGATGTGAACAGTACAGATGATGGTTTCACAAATATGGATCTGACCCAAAGTGAGGACCCGGATTTTACCTATACGTACTTTGAGACCTCTTCGGATAGGGATTCGGGAACAAATCCGATTCCCGACCCTACCAATTTCAGGAATGACGGTTTTGCCTATACTCCAACAGTTTATTTTACCACTGTAAGTAGTACGGGTTGTTCTGGTTCTGGGGAATTACGCATCACCGTTAATGCCGTTCCGTCGCTGCTTGTTGAGAGAAATCATTGGCTTTGCCCGGAAAACCCCACGGTGTCTATTTCAGCTCCGGCCAATTACGATAGCTATCAATGGTACCGCATAGAAGGTACTGGAAGACAATTACATTCATCAAACCAAACCGCACAGTTCGATCAAGTGGGCACCTATGTTCTAGAGGCAAATTTAGATTTTGCCCTCAACTCAGAAACGATAAGCTGTGGTACCAGCGCTGAAGTTGAAATACTATCCTCAAATCTAAGTGTTGCAGATTTGGAGGCAAATGGGAATGCCGTGACAGACGGAAATTTTGTTGTTTGTGAGGGTCAGCCTTTGGAATTGCGAACTGAAGAAATTTCAGGTGCACTCTACAGTTGGACCAAAGACGGGAACCCAATTACAAACCCCGATGGTCATATTTTGTTAATTAATACGACCACAATTGCTGATGCCGGTACCTATTTGGTTACCGTAACTGGTACCGGAGCGCTATCCTGCCCTATTCGAGGGACTTTGGATATTGCCGTGGACCCGCTACTCGTTTTGACCAATGACACCATTCTCAGTTGCGATAATGACATCGATAATCCTACCGATGGTATTACCACCTTAGACCTTACCCAAATTGAAAACGACCCTGATCTTGTATATTCTTATTACGAATCGGAGGCGGATAGAGATATAAATAGTTTGATTCTGAACCCAGAAAACTATAGGAACACAACACCGTTTGATCAAACGATCTATGTGAAGACCATAAACCCCCAGAGCTGTGAAAATTTTGGTGAAATTCAAATCCAAGTACAAACCGCACCAGAATTTATTTTGGAAGAAAGTTATAGGATTTGTTCTGATAGTTCCCCCCTTATTATAGAAGGCCCGGTAGGCTTTAATTCATACAAATGGTACAGAATAGAAGGTGCTGCCGAGCAATTAATATCTGAAGACCAGAACTTTGTCGTTTCAGAAATCGGCGATTATATGTTGGAAACCACCATCGACTATTCCAACAACAGCCAAACGGTAAGTTGTTTAAGTACGGCTTTCTTTGATGTACAGCAATCAGCACCCGCTGTAATTGACGATATCATTGTTGAAGGTAACACTATTGTCAATTCCATTCAGGTAATTGTATCCGGGAATGGGGATTATGAATATTCAATTGACGGTACCTCCTATCAAGATTCCAATTTCTTTGGTAATATTCCCTCTGGGTCAACAACAATTTATGTAAATGACAAAAACGGATGTGGAATTACGGAGGAAACAATTGAAATAGAATTAGATCAGGACCTGTTCGGTTTTCCGAAGTTCTTTACCCCTAATTTAGATGGCACAAATGATTACTGGCAATATATGCCACCACCAGTAGACGAAATTGATTTAAAAACGATTTACATCTACAATAGGTATGGAAATTTGTTAGCCCAAATAGACCCGGATTCCAGTGGTTGGGACGGCATGATGAATGGCAGACCCTTACCATCTACCGATTATTGGTTTAAGGCCTTGACGAACGACCAAGAAGAAATTCGCGGACACTTTTCCTTAAAACGTTAGGTTTAGAGTTTACATTCCAATAACAACATCATTTTGAAACCTATTGGCCATCAAAAGTATTTGGCCCACTATCTTTGTTTGCATAATTGGGCAGAATTGAATTAATAATATATTCTTTTTGGATTAGAAATTAACAATAAAACCAATATTGAACTGTTAGGGATATTATACTAAACAAATGTTTTTCACCAATCGTCCAAACCAAGTATGAATAACAGCCATGCGTCTTTTTTAATTCCTTTCTTCAAGAAAATGAATCTTGAATTTGCAGATAAATGGTGCGTGCTCCATTCGTATGAAACACTTCCCTACTATTCCGCATCCGATGTAGATATGGCCTTTAGCGGAAAGGATATCTTCGCCCTTGAAAACTTGATTAAAAGATTAGCAAAACAAACCGGTTGGGTACTTCTGCAAAAATTGTGGTATGATGTTCAAAACTGTTATTATTATGTTCTTAGGCATGATGAAAGTGATACGCTTTTGGCTATAGATTTCTTAATGGACAATGACGGTATTGGCAAATATGGCTTTACAACTAAATCCCTGACCAAGAATTGTGTTCTTATAAAAGATTGCTTCCCAGTACCCAACGCTGAAACTGCTTTTTGTTATAAATTGGTAAAGAGAATCGTTAAAAAGCGCTCCATTCAAGAAGACGAATCTTATTTGGCTTCACAATATGATGTTGCGGACAAGGCAAAGGTAAATACCATTCTAACGCATCAGTTCGGAAAAAAGGGTAAAGAGCCGATTCTTACGTATTTAACCGATAAAAATAAAACCCTGGCGGTAAAGGATATTATCTTGCTAAACAAAATCAGGCAAAGAGAAATTTCCTCAATAGGCAATCGATTTAAATATCTTTTTTGGGAAATAAAACGCACGCTCAATCGGGTTCTTTTCCCTAGCGGAATGCTAATCTCGATTCCAAATATGGATAAAGAAAAATTAGTGATTTTCACAAACACCCTCGAAAAAAAGGTGGGAATTTTATTCCGGTTCGTGAGGTTGAACGAAACAAATTCTAAAATGGTGAACCTAAAAGGGTTTGTTGGAAGTACTTTGATCATTTGTCCCAATAGGAATTTGAAAAGTGAAATAACAATAAAGTCGACTTGGAGGTCCGGGAATTCGGTGAAATTTAATACAGGTTCTGGCAAGTATAATGCAGAAGAGTGGGCGAATCACTGCTTTATAGCCATAATCGAGGCTTTGGAGGCAAGAATGCAAAATAAATTCCCCGATGGTAAATAGGCCGAAGAAAGTACTTGTAATTGCCTACGCCTGCGAGCCGGATAAAACATCGGAGCCAGGTGTAGGCTGGTATTTCTCCAAAGAAATTGCCAGCTTCTATGACACCCTGGTGCTTACAAGAAAAAATAATAGGGCGGCCATTGAAAGTAAACCCAGAGATGATCGAAAATATATTTACTACGACCTACCGGGGGTCTTTAAGTTCCTAAAAAAAACACTTCCGTTAGGCACGCAGTTTTATTATGCGATATGGCAATGGGGTGCCTATTTTTATGCAAAAAGATATCTGAAAAAATCGAAGACTCAAGTTCATTTGGCCCATCACCTGAACTTTGGTGTTTCCTGGATAGCGCCGCCCGCTTTTCTCTTAAGACAGCGTTTTGTTTGGGGGCCCATAGGTGGTGGGGATAATGTTCCTTGGCGTTTTCTTAAAAGGATGGGGTTAAAATCCAAAATACAGGAAATCATTTATCATAGCATTAACCAGTTGGGGAAAATTTCTCCTTTTTCGTACATGACACGGATAAAATGCGATGCGGTATTGTTTAGGACCAAGAGCGCAGAATATGCCCTTCGTTTATTAGGGCAAACCAGCGCCTATACGGTTTCGGAAACGGCTACCAATGACCTAAAAGAAAGAACTCCTAAAAAGGCCTCTAAAACCGTTCATGCAATTGCCGTAGGGAGAATGAGCTATTGGAAAGGCTTTATATTTGCCGTTGAAGGGTTTCATTATTTTTTAAAGAATGGCGGTGAAGGCATCCTGGAACTGTTCGGCGAGGGTACCGAAATGGAAGAAATTGCCTCTTATATTAAAAAACATCAACTTGAGCAACAAGTTTTCATACGAGGTTTCGTGCCTAATGTGGTAATAAAACAGAAGATGGAGGAAGCAAATATAATGTTGCACCCATCATTTAGAGAAGGCGGTAGTTGGGCCATTATGGAAGCCATGTCCTACGGCCTGCCCGTTATTTGTCTAAATACAAGTGGTCCCAAGGATATGGTGACGGAATCCTGCGGGGTATTGATCGACCTGGGTTCCGTGGAACAAGTTTCCAACGACATCGGAAAGGGCATTGCTACCCTTGCCGCTGACAAGAATTTGTATGAGACGCTGAGCCAAAATGCCATAACCAGAATTAAAATGGAGTACAATTGGGATCGCAGAGGGCAACAAATCAGGGAGGTTTATGAAAAAGTATTGTCGTAATTAAACCCTAAAACCGATTCATACCATCTCACATAAGCGAATGTCAAAAGAATTCAATAAAATTTTAAATCGAGATAAGGTTGCCAAGGGTATCGCGATTTCTTTTTTAGGCCCGGATGGATCAGGTAAATCCACCATTATTTCAGGACTCTTGGCCGAAGAACTTCCTTTTGCAGAGCATCATTATTTTCATCTTAAACCCATTCCAAAAAAAGATAGCGCAACAGAAATAGTTGTAGAGGACCCTCACAACGAACCCCTTTATGGTACGCTAAAGTCATATGTAAAATTGTTGTTTTTTATCTTTCAATATAATAAGGGGTGGGTTAAAAATATACGTCCATTAAAGCAAAAAAAATCATTGGTGATATTTGACAGGTATTATGACGACCTCATCGTTGATTTTAGAAGATACCGTTACGGAGGAAACAAAACCATTGCAAAATGGGTTCGAAACCTCATTCCTAGGCCCGAATTGTATTTTATTCTTACAGCCAACGCCGATATAATCTATCAGAGAAAAAAAGAGGTAGCCTATACCGAGTTGGAAAGACAAATAAAAACATACCGATCACTTCATGATGGTAAAAGATATTTTTCAATTGACGTTAATAGATCTCCAGAGGAAATTGTTAGGGAAGTCAAACAGATTTTAATCAATCACCTTAGATGAAAACGACCGACTTCCTTTCCGACAGGACCTATGTGGTATTGCCTACGAAATCAAATCCGAAGGTATATCTTCCATTTGGGCGTCCTGATGTCGTAAAGAAGGCATTTAAGCTCTACAATCCCTTTTCCGCGAAAGCGAAAATTCTTAAGGGACTTTCCCAATTCTTTTGCCTTTACCTGAAACCATTGGCAAGGACATTATTGCCAACAATTCAAGGCAAAAAATCGAAGTTTTTGGTTTTTCTCGAAAAAAAACTCTCTAAAAAAATCATCAGCGCTGTTTATGTCGCTACTGCCAAAGATAAGGTTGTATTGCAATTGCAAGACCCATCGGGAATCGTAGGATATCTAAAATATCCTATTTCAGGAACGGGTGAAAAACGATTATTGAATGAACAGCGGGCAATTACGCTATTGTCTAAGAAAAATCTGATTCCGCCGCTACTGTTGAAAGAAAATTTTGGGGAAACCCCCTTTATAATGCTCCAAAATCTAAATGGCACTATTGGTGAAGTAAGTTCAAGGGAGTGCAAGATGCTATTGGAGCGTTTTAAAAAGCCCGGCAAACACACTTTAAAAAACCACCCTAGGATATTAGGTTTAAAAGAAAAATTAAGGGCTTTGGGACTAAGCGAATCTGAAGATTTATTAGAGCGTTGTGTAGGCTCTTCTTCTGATTTATATCACGAAGCATATGAACACGGGGATTTTGCGGCGTGGAATTTGATAAAAACCGATGACGGTCTTATTCCATTTGATTTTGAGTATTTCGAGGAAAATGGTTTAGTGTATTTAGATGAAATCAAGTTCCACTTTCAAGAACAACATTTGTTGCACCACAAACAAGGCAGAAAACTGATCAAGACCATAGAAACCGAAATAAGTATTAAGGAATTCAGCACCATTTTTACGATTTTTCTAATTAAGGAAATCGTGATCAAGGCGGGGGAAAAAGAATCCTATAATCTTGAAAACAACCTCCTCGCACTAATCAACCAATAATGAAAAAGGTCCTTTTTATTTTACATTATCCCCCGCCCGTACATGGTGCCGCCATGGTAGGCCAGTATATTCGTGAAAGTGAAGAAATAAATAGTGCTTTTGAATGTCGTTATATTAATCTGGGAACTTCTGAACGGGTAGACGAAATCGGAAAAGGAGGATTAAAAAAGTGGATGCGTTTTTTTGCCATTTTTTGGCAGACGCTAAAAAACTTGATCAATTTTAGGCCACAACTCGTTTATTTTACCCTTACTGCTTCTGGAGTCGGATTTTATAAGGATGCAATGATTGTCCTACTTGCCAAATTGTTTCGTAAAAAAGTGGTCTTTCATTTTCACAATAAAGGAGTGCAAAATAGGCAAGACAGGTGGCTCGATAATTTGCTATATAGGCTGGCCTTTAAAAATTCTGATGTTATTCTTTTGGCCAAAGAACTGTACACAGATGTTAAAAAGTACGTGTCAAGGGAAAAGGTACACTATTGTCCAAATGGTATTCCCGATATAAAAGGGACAACGAAAAAGAGTACGTCCAATGCTATTGTAGAAATCTTATTTCTCTCGAACTTGATAGAATCGAAAGGGGTAATGGTACTTTTAGAAGCCTGCCGTCAACTTAAGGAAAAGAATTTGCCATTTTCCTGTACGTTCGTTGGGGGCGAAGGTGATATCACCGCCCTTGACTTCGAAAAAAGAATAAGGTCCTTTGATTTGCAAAGCCATGCCCAGTATGTTGGTAAAAAATATGGTGCCGATAAGGAAAAAGCCTATGCTAAGGCCGATATCTTTACCCTACCAACCTACTACCCCAATGAGTGCTTCCCTCTAGTTCTTATAGAGGCAATGCAATTTTCGCTTCCATTGGTTTCAACCTTTGAGGGAGGGATCCCCTCAATTGTAGCCGATGGCAAAACGGGTTTTCTAATCCCACAACATGATACATCTGCCTTGGCAGATAAACTGGAGAAACTGATTCTCGATCCTACATTACGCTTAAAAATGGGACAATCAGGAAGAAATCATTACGAAGCTGTTTTGACGCTTAATGCCTTTGAACACAGCTTTATGGCGATACTACATCAAATTTTGGGCAAGTAAGCCTATTTATAATCAAAATCGATCATTTGTTCGTATATCGTAATATTCCTCCTGTTAACGGTAAAAAACAATTCATATGAATTAGTTGTTTTATCTTTGTAGCTACGTAGGCCCAATAAATACGGTTCTATTGCGTTTAAAACCATACAAAACCTGTTGGCCGGCATAAGATTGAACGGCAGGTATTTTAAGACAAACTATTTGATTGAAGTATTCTTTTATTTAAACAAAAGCCATTTAAGCAAAAACCTATTTTAAGTTAATATTGTAGGTCGATTCTAAAGATACAAATGAAAGAAGTACGGAAAAACTTTGATTACCAAGAGGACGAAGAAAAATTGGCGATACAAGGTATTGTGACCAAATATCTTCGCTACTGGCCTTGGTTTCTCGCCGCTCTTCTTATCAGTTTATTTTCTGGGTATTTATTTATGCGCTATTCCGCGGTCAATTACAGATCTGCGGCCAAAATAAAAATCATTGACGAGTCTAAACGTACCGACATAGCGTCGGAAGAAGTGGCCAATATTTGGGGTATTTCTACGATAAACTTGGATAATGAGATAGAAGTACTGAAATCGTACCGATTGCTCAATGAGGTGGTAGAAGAGTTGAACTTGGACGTTTCATATTACTACGTCGGCTTCTTCAAGACTTCAGAAAAATGGAATGCCCCATTCGTAGTTAAAAAATTCGCTACCGATGAGGTGCAGCAGTTACCGTTAACCTATCATGTAGAACTTACCGCCCAAGGATTTGAAGTTGATGACGGGGAAAACAAATATTCAGTAGGCTTCAAAAGCAAGAACAACTCGGCGCCCGGACTCCCATTTAGTATTGAACTGTTAGAGGATGTAACTTTATCCGAATACGAGGATGTAACTTACAAGGTTGTTATCAACCCTCGTAAAAAAACGGTCATGAGGCTGATCAACAGGCTCCAGGTGCAACCGACAAATAAGAAAAGTGATATTTTGGCCCTCTGGTTGACTGGGGAAAGCATTGAACGATCGGAAGCTATTTTGAACACTGTAATCAGTAAGTTCAATGAGGATGCCATTAAAGATGTTCAGATGATTTCTAAAAGGACTTTGGATTTCATAGATGAGCGATTTATTTATTTGTCAGGGGAATTGGACTCAATTGAATTGGGAAAGGCAGGTTTTAAGCAAGACAATAACCTTGCATATATTGAGGAGGATGCGACCTCAATTCTTAAAAAGAAATCAGAGGCGGAAAATGAAGCATTTAGCCTAGAAACTCAGATTTCCCTATCGCAATCACTAAAGCGTGCTGTTTCCAAACAAGCTAACTTCGGATTGCTTCCTGCGAATATTGGTTTAGAAAATAGTAGTATAAATTCTTTGGTAAATAACTACAACGAGTTGGCACGGGAACGTACCAAGTTATTGGCAAGTGTTCAGGAAAATCACCCATCTATACAATCGCTAAATACACAATTGAAAAGGGGGAAAGAAAATATTCTAAAAACGGTTGACGTATCACAACGTCAGCTTAGAATTTCATTAGGCCAGCTCAATCAGCAAAAAGATATGGCTTCGGAAATGTTTTCCAGGCTTCCTGAAAACGAGAAAATTTTACGGGGTATTGAACGGCAACAGATTATTAAGGAAAAGCTCTTTCTCCTACTTTTACAAAAGCGGGAAGAAGCGGCTATCAACAATGCGGTTACCGTACCTTCTGTAAAGGTTGTTGATTATGCCAAAACCCCAGAAGAGCCCGTTTCACCAAAGAAAGTTATTGTTTATCCGTTGGCATTATTGCTGGGGTTATTTGTCCCTTTTGCCATGCTATTCCTTCGTTTTGCACTAGACACGAAGGTACAGGAGCGGTCAGATGTAGAACGTCTAAACCAAGCCGTGCCGATAATGGGTGAAATCCCGTTTTTGGAAAAGCATGAAAACTTCAAAGAAGCAGGAGATAGATCCTTGCTGGCCGAAGCATTTAGAATTCTTAGCACCAATGTAACTTTTCATTTGCCCAAAGAACATGATTCGGATAAGGGTCGTGTTATTTATGTAGCCTCTGCCGTTAAAGGTGAAGGTAAAACCACAATAGCACTTAACCTTTCGTTGGCCTATGCCAGTTTAAACAAGAAAGTTTTGCTTTTAGGATGTGACCTAAGAAATCCCCAATTACATGCCCATTTCGGTATTGACAAAAATACCATGGGCTTATCCGATTATTTGTATACGCCCGAGGTGAACTGGGAAGATTGCATACACCGTGGGTATGGTAAAAATGTAAATCATAAAGTCTGTTTTAGTGGCACGTTACCCACAAATCCGCCTGAACTCTTAGCAGGGGAAGGTTTCGAAAAATTTATAAAACGTGCTAAAAAAGAATTCGATTATATCATTGTAGATACCGCTCCTACGGTTTTGGTAACCGATACCCTTTTGATATCGGAATATGCAGACATCTCTTTGTTTGTTGTGCGATTGGGACATACTGATAAGAGGCTTATCGAGTTTTCGAAAGATCTAAAGAAATCAGGAAAGTTGAAAGATATGGTCTATGTACTGAATGATGTTGGTCTAGATAGGACCAAAGATTACAATTATGGCTACGGGTATGGGTACACCTATGATTACAATACACAAAAAAGCGGTGTTGATGATGTAAAATATCGATTAAAAGACGCTGTAAAAAGGTTGCTGAAAAAGCAATTTGTCCAAAAGATCCTTTCCCGAATGGGACTTAAAATATAATCCCTATTTAAAATAAAAAAAGAACGTATGAAATTCGATTCGGTGTTATCAATTCAAAAATCTACTTGCAAAAAAATACAGCAATTGTCGTTAGTGATAATAGCAACGGTATCTTTAACTTCTTGCGTTAATCTAAAAAAGTCTACTTATTTCTACGATACGCAGGATACAAAGTTCATGAACAAGGTTAAGCAGATTGAGTCCGTTTTAGAAAAAAATGACTTATTGAGTATTACCGTAAGTAGTATTAATCCTGAGGCAGCTGAAATATTCAATATGAGTAATGCCAATCAGGCCCGATCCTCTACCGTTTCGGGAACAACAGCACAAGTGGCCGGTTATCTTGTAGATACCGATGGTAACATAAGTTTTCCGGTAATAGGCAAGATAAAGGCGGAAGGCAAGACCAAAAAACAATTGCGCGACGAGATTATCTACGAATTGGAAAATAGAAAACTATTAATTGAGCCAATCGTTGATATTCGTTATTTGAACTTCAAAGTATCCGTACTAGGCGAGGTTAAAAACCCAGCCGTAATGACCATTCCAGATGAAAAAATATCGCTTTTGGAAGCTTTAGGTCTTGCAGGGGACATTACGATTTATGGAAATCGACAAAATGTAGTGCTCATTCGTGAGGAAGATACCGGGGCAAAAACCTTAAAACGAATTGATCTTACAACAAACGAACTTTTTGATTCTCCCTATTACTATTTAAAATCAGGAGACATATTATATGTCGAGACCAATAAAAATAGGGTAGCCAGCACAAGTGCTGTCACACAGTGGATACCACTTGTTATAAGTGCATTATCATTGGCCGTCATCTCTATAGCCAGTTTCAAATAATCATTTTCGATATACAGTTTAAAAACGTAGCCCCATGCTAAAAGAAAACCTTTTAAGGACCCTCATTTCAAGGTATCTGCCTTTTTGGCCTCTATTTGCGGGGTTATTGGCACTTGGCCTTATAGGAGCTTGGATCTATCTAAAGGCCGCCACGCCAATTTACAAAGCAACTGCCACTTTGATCATCAAAGATGAAAAAAAGGGTGTTGACGATGCAAAGCTTACCGAGTCAATGAACCCGTTTGACTCTAAAAAGATTGTGGAAAATGAAATTGAAGTTATTAAGTCTAGAGGGTTAATGAACAAAGTGGTGAAAAATCTTAACCTTTACGCTCCCCTATTCGAAGATAAAGCATTTAGTGCCGTTTCGGGTTTTTCTAATTCGCCTATAGAAGTGGAGTTAAAAAATCCCAACATCATTCCGTTACATTCGGATGATGATCCTAAAAAGTACTATTTTTCATATGATGCATCAAGAAAAGAGATTATCGTAGATAACAAAAAATACCCCCTTGACCAATGGGTTAAGGACCCTGGGATGGGCGAAGTGAAATTTGGGCTAAAACCTGAAAAACAATACGACTCTGGTAACGATTTTTATTTCAGTTTTGTTAATCCAAGAATTGTAGCAAGTGGTATTAGCCGTGGGTTGGAAGTGTACTCTTCTAACAAGCTTTCTACTGTTGTAAGTTTAGATTACAAGGATGAAGATCCATTGCGTGCGGAAGCGATTTTAAATCAACTTATTGTCGAATACGGCCAAAGAGGCGTTGATGATCGGAAAGAATTAGCCCAAAATACACTTTCCTTTATCGAGGAAAGAATGAGCACTGTAGAGAAAGAATTGGATACCATGGAGCTACAGATTCAGGAATTCCGCTCTTCCGAAGGTGTTGTTGATTTAAGTGAACAAGGGAAATTGTATTTACAAGATGTAGGTGCCTATGATCGGCAGATTTCAGATATTACCCGTCAACTTGCCGTTCTTAGACGTGTACAAGCCTATGTGAATTCCAAAGGTGGGGAAGCGGGAAGCCTACCTTCAACAACTGGGGTCTCAGATCCGGTTTTGGCCCAATTATTAGAACGGCTTTATACTTCTGAAATCGAGTACTCAAAATTAAAAAAGACCACGGGTGAGAACAACCCGATACTTTCAAGTGTTGCAAACGAAATTCAACAGCTAAGACCTCGTATTTTAGAAAATATTCGAAGCCAAATCAGCAACCTAAGTGCAAGTTTAGGAAACCTAAATACCAGTTCTTCGAAGTCCAATACGGCCTTAAATTCTATTCCTGAAAAAGAGCGGGAATTATTGGAACTCACCAGAAGGCAAATTATTAAAAAGGAGTTATTTGCTTTTCTACAACAAAAAAGAGAAGAAACGGCATTATCCTATGCTCCTACCGAAGGTGATGGCAAAGTGGTAGATTTGGCAGAAGCAGCCCTAGAACCGGTAAGTCCAAAACCACTAGTGGCATATTTAATCGCAGCTCTTTTAGCTCTGGGTATTGGAATTGGTTATGTAAGTGCCAAAGAAATGTTGAACAATAAAATATTATTCCGGGATGAGATAGCAGAATATACCGATATACCCGTTGTTGGTGAGACTACCTTTGTAAAAAGGGAAAATGGCAAAATTTCCGATGAATCAGAAGAAATAAGACTTTCAGAACAATTTAGACACATAGCTACAAATTTAGACTTGTTCAACCGTGATGGAGGTAAAAAAAGATTGCTGGTTACTTCCAGTATTGCCGGAGAGGGCAAAAGTTTTGTAAGTACCAATTTGGCATTTAGTCTTGCCCGCGCTGGAAGAAGTGTAGTGCTTGTCGATATGGATTTTATCAAACCCTTTACCTCAGGGTTTTTCGACCTGGCCAACAAAAAAGGGGTGTTGCAATTTCTCAATGGCAGTGCCAGTTACGATGAGGTTATTCACCAATCCAAGGAGTATGAAAATATGGCCATTGTAGGTGCAGGAAAATTAAAAACTTCCACAAAAAAGGTCAAAAGCAATGATTATACTGGACTTTTACTTAAAGATGAGTTAAGGCTTTTCTTTGATCGTTTGTCAAAAAACTATGATTATATTGTTATGGATGCTGCCCCTGTTGATTTGATTTCCGATGTAAACCTATTGGTGGAATTTAGTGACAAAACTTTGCTGGTCATGCGACACGACTATACTCCGAAACAGATATTGAAAAATTTAGACAATAGCAATAAACTAAAATCCTCAGAGAACTTGTATATCATTTTCAATGGTGTTAAAAATCGCGGATTGGCATACGGCGCCTACGGATATGGCCAAAACTACGGCCAACAATATTATGCGGGGAAATATTAAGAAATAAAAACAAATTCATCCCCAAATACAGGGGGCCATTTTATAACATTTCATCTGGTAGAGTTGTCTTGAATTACGGCTAAATGCTTAAAATAATTTCCTTTTTTAAAGATTATCTGGGCACTGGTCAAGAACGCAGTCAAAAGGCAAAAAAGAATATTTTCTCTTCCCTGATCATTAAAATGGTGGGTATTGCCATAAGTCTTTTACTGGTCCCACTTACCATAAAATATGTTGATACTTCCAGATACGGCATTTGGCTGACCATTAGTTCTATAGTCGCATGGTTCAGCTTTTTTGATATTGGACTCACCCATGGTCTTAGAAACAAATTTGCCGAGGCCAAGGCCAAAGGTGATGATGATGGAGCGCAAATTTATGTAAGTACCACCTATGCCATACTTGCTATAGTATTCACTGTTCTATGGCTTATTTTTTTGGCACTAAATCAATTTCTGGATTGGACATCAATTCTTAAAGTTTCTCAGGAGTACAGTTCGGATATAACCGCGCTGGTGGTCATCGTATTCACCTACTTTTGCTTACAATTTGTTCTTAAGGTAATAACAACAATCGTAACCGCGGACCAAGAACCGGCAAAGGCGGCACTAATCGAAGTAATCGGTCAGGCCTTGGCATTGGCAATTATTGCGGTGTTGGTGATGACTACAGAGGGATCTTTGGTGAATTTGGGGCTTGGTTTGTGTATTGCTCCCATCCTGGCACTAATAGGGGCGAATATTTTTTTCTTTCGAGGAAAGTTAAAGGCGTATCGTCCGGTATGGTCAAAAGTGCGATTTACCCACGCAAAAAGTCTATTCAATCTGGGCATAGTGTTTTTTATTATACAAATCGCGGGTATTATACAGTTCGAATCCGCCAATATTATCATATCACGAAATTTTGGGCCAGCAGAGGTGACTTCTTATAATATTGTCTATAAATACTTTAGCATTCTAAGTATCGTATTTATGATATTCCTTTCCCCATTCTGGTCGGCTTCTACTGAGGCTTATCAAAAAAACGATATTGCCTGGATAAGAAATAGTATGAAAAAATACAACCAGCTCAATATTATTTTTTTGATAGGAGGCGTTATAATGCTATTTCTTGCCGATACCGTTTATGACCTTTGGTTGGGAAAAGGCACCGTTGAAATTAGTTTTGCCCTTTCATTTTGGAGTTTGGTATTTTTTAGTTTGAATATCTTTTGCGGAAAATATGTAAGTTTCCTGAACGGCATAAGCGCATTAAGGTTGCAATTTTGGGCCACACTTTTCAGCCCCCTACTATATATTGGGCTGGCAATGGTATTGATAAAGAATTTTGAAATGGGCGTTTATGCCTTGTTTATAGCTTCCGTAATTGCCAATTTTAATGGGTTTTTGATAGCACCATTACAATATTATATGGTAATCGTGAAGGGCAAAAAAGGTATTTGGGTTAAATAAGAAGCTCCCGAAAGAACACAATGGCTATTTTATAATGCATCCATACGTAAAAAGAAATAAAACTCCTTCGTTAAACAAGAAAGCTATTTTGGCTTTTTTAGTATCGCTCGCTATACTTTCTTTATTGGATACACTCTTTAATACATTAGGATTGGCAAAAGGCACCTTATTTACCCTGGTATGGCTCCTTTTTGTAGCTGTCTTTGGCCTAACCTCATTGCAACTATTGTCCCAAATCAAATTTGAAAGTAGGTATTTTAAGTACTTTTTCTTCATATTTATGGGATATGGTGCCATTACAATATTTAGAGGGTTGTCTTTTTCAGCAGCTGATCTCACATCCTATATAAGGGTACCCTATATCTTTTGGCCCTTTTTAATTCCTTTTGTGGCTTTTTTTGGTAGAAAGATAAAAGCCTATGGTTACCTATTAGAGATACTATTTTATCTTGGATGTCTTTTTCCTATTCTACTGGTATCCATTCCTGCTTTGGCAGCAGCCCCAAAGCCTGCCGAAATACTGGTGTATTCTACAGCCCTTGGTTCCGGTTTTTTATTAATGAATTCTATTTACGTAAGCAGATTCAAGGTTAACCTTTCCTTCATCTTTGTAGTAGTAGCCACTTTAATATTTTTATACCTCGCCCGTAGAGCGGGCCTTTTTATGATGGTTGGTTTAATTACCGCAAGTTATCTATTTGTGATTTTTAGTAGTAAAAAACCATTGATATTTAAAGTATTCCCATTATTTCTAGCTGTTGGTGTTGTTGCATTTTTTCAATTTGATAATCTATCGGACACACTATTAGCTGAAATCAATAAACGACTTTATGAAGATACTAGAAGTACAGTTGTAGATATGTTTTACATCGATATGGAGAAGGACTATTTTGTTGGAAAAGGAATGAACGCTACCTACTATTGCCCTATTGGGGGTGGTCTCGGGGAATCAGGAATGGATTATGATGTCATATATTATCGTGATGTTATTGAGAACGGGTATTTGCAATTAATGTTATCCGGTGGTATTGTTCATATTATTTTATTCCTGCTGATTGCTGTACCAGCAGCATTCAACGGAATTTTCAGATCCGCAAACCAATTTGCGAAATCTTGTGGTGCCATGATTTTATTGTGGATGATTTTTATGATTGGGGCAGGTCTCCCTTCTCTTTCATTAGGCTATGTTTTGGTTTGGATCAGTATTGGTGTATGTTATCGAAAAAGTATTCGTAAAAAAACAGATGAAGAAATAATAGAAGCCTTTACTTTTAGAGGAGTGTCACCTAAAAAAGGACACGTTAAAAGGCATGTTGGTAAAGTGTAAATTGATCTGACTTAAGAATCAATAAATAAATAGAATTTTACGTTATTAGAGCAATATGGCTTTTTCTATTGTAAATATTGTTAAGCTGTAGTAGTTTTAAAAAATGTCCTATGGATAAAGCATTTCATCTTTGGTATTACCTCCGACTACAGGTCGTGGGTATTTTATCTTCTATATACTGCAGCATATTTTTTAGACTAAGAGGCATTAAACTGGGGAAAAGAGTCACTTTTGTTGGTATACCTTTTATTTATAAATTCCCTGGTTCAAAAATCAGCATCGGAGACCATAATGAATTTAGAACCGCCCCCTTTTCCAATCTTATTGGTATTAAACAGCGTACGACCATTTCTACCCATTCAGAAAATGCCAAAATAGTGATTGGCAATAATTGTGGATTAAGCGGGGCAGTAATCGGAGCCAAAGAGTCGATAACTATTGGTGATAATGCTGTAATTGGGGCTAATGTACTTATTACGGATTTTGATTGGCACGCCATTGATGCCGCCGCGAGAAATCGCGGAGAGTCTTCAAAAAGTAAACCTGTAACAATATCTAGCAGTGTATTTATCGGTACTTCGAGCATTATTTTAAAGGGGGTCAGTATAGGGAAAAATTCCGTAATTGGAGCAAATAGTTTGGTAACCTCCAATATCCCGGCGAACGTCATTGCCGCAGGTAACCCATGTAAGGTAGTATCAGAATTAAAGTAATGGGCAAAACAGGATATAATGTTATGGTTATGGGTGTTTCCTGTTTTGATGGCATGGCCTCTTCAATGCGGGTTAGAAATCTTTTGGAGACCGATGCTTTTAAAGATTCGGTTACCCTTAATAATTTAATCTATAAGGTTGATGCCTACGGGTTAAAAGAAAAAAGAGGTGTACTAAACGGTATCAATTATTTGGTGGTAAGTGCATCCAACATCCTTTCGGTTTTTTCATTCACTTGGCAGGGTATTCGATTTTTAAGAAAAAGCAAGTTGTCATCAGCTAAAAATATTGTCTATAACTATCAGTATATTGACATTAAGAATATCTTTTTGTTACTCTATGCCCGAGCCATAGGTTATAAAATAATTCTGGACATTGTCGAGGACAATAACTATTTTACATCCTTTCCGAATTTAAAAAATAGATTAAAAATAGCTACTTCTCTTCGCTTACTCAATATCACTCCCAAAATTGCGCATCATGTGATTACCATTTCGCACCATCTTCAAAATTTGATGATGGGTGTCTGTAAAGAAAAGGTGCCGGTTTCCTTGATTCCTATAACTGTGGATCTTACGCGTTTTAGAAAGACCGAATTTCAAATACCCCAAGCTTTTAAAGTTTTCTACGGCGGGTCTTTCGGCGTAAAAGATGGAATGGAGTATCTCATCAAAGCCTTTGGGCAAGTGGCACAAACCTACGGGAATATTGAGCTGGTAATGACCGGAAGGGCTTCTGAAGAAGATTTCAAAACAATGCAAGCGTATCTTGGTGATTCAAATGCAAGGGACAAAATATCCCACAAAGGTTTTCTAGATGATGATGCCTATTATCAAACATTGAATGAGTGTCATATCTTCTGCATGACCCGTATTAATTCTGAATTCGCAAATGCCGGATTTCCCTTTAAATTAGGTGAATTTCTTTCGACAGGAAAAGCCGTAATCGCAACCAATGTGGGGGATGTTCCCAACTATCTGGAGAATTATAAAAATGCACTTTTAATACGTCCAGAATCAGTTTCTGAGTTGGTCGATGCACTTGTTTATCTTATGGAGAATCCAAATAAGATTACAGCAATTGGGCAAGGAGGAAGGGCAGTTGCCGAACAAAATTTTGATACGAACAAATGGAGCGAAACGCTCATGTCCATTTTTAAGCGAATGTAGTTGTTACAATACGATATTATTTGGTCAAAACGAACGCAAAGCGCTGTGTTAAGTAATCTTTAGAACCATTTATAAACATAAACGGTTTTAAGAGCGTAGAGAAGAACTTCACAAAAGGGTATTTATTCGCTGTATTACTAACGTATAGTAACGGGATTTTCACAAATTCGATATCACTAAAACCTACCTCGTTGGCAATTTTTCTAAATTCGGCATAAGTAGTACCGTTGACTCCTATGCCTCCTTTAACGACCGCCCAATCCCCATCAGTCTCTGCTGCGGGTTTGAACCAATCGTGTTCAGGGCCCCACTTGCTTATGATATCTTGATAGGCTTCATTTATAGTTTTGGGGGAAAAGAACCATTCTAGAAATGGCGTTCTAGTTACCGAATCAACGTGCGCACCACCAAAAGGCAACTTAAATGATGGGAATACAATATATGCCGCTCCGTCTTTTTTCAAAACTCGCTTACATTCCGACAAGGTCTCTTTTACTGACCTAACATGCTCTACTGTATCATGTGAAACAATGGCATCAAAGAAATCATTTTCAAATGGCATTTTCTCAGCATAGCCGCTGTAAAAAGAATAACCAACATCCGACTCATGAACCTCATTATAATCCCTTGCCGCCACTATAGAATCTGCACTAAAGTCTAAGCCCGTCAACGTTTTTGGTTTCCAATTTTCACCCATTACAAAGGTATCGCCCCCCACGCTGCACCCCATATCTAAAAGGTTCTTACCGACAAAGATTTTTTTAAGGTCTAGTTTAGGGTAAAACAAATCGAAAGGCTTTTTCTTTGCCTTTTCTACATTTAATTTTACAATACGCTGATGGTATTCTTTCTTTCCCCGATTATCTAGAGAATTGTATTTGGGGTGCCTGAATAACTCCTGAACAAAAAACTCCTCCTGATAAACCGGTTCGTTTGGCATCAAGTTCATAAAAAACCTTGCAATTTTTGCTTTCCCGGATATAGATTTTTTCTTGTTCACGCTATTCCGTATAATTTCGGTTTGTGTAAACTCAGCATCTTTGTACTGCAATTGCCGCTCTGCCATATTTTATTCTATTTTCTTATAAACGGGCCATTTCAAAAAAATAAAAAGCTATTTAATAGTGTAAATTAACAAATGGAGTCAGAAAATTTCAAAAAAATCGGTAATCTCCGCATATTTGCTGACCATCTCACACCGGTCAATACAACAGCAGAATAATGACTTGACCTCAACAAAATTTGATGGTCAAGACTTTTCAGAAACAATTTGTTGATAAATTGCTAGGGTCGTTTTTAGATTTGAAGCCCTATCATGTCTTCTAATGGCACTTCTTATTCCCCCTTGGGATAGTTTGTGGGTGAGCTCTTCATTTTGAAATATCTCTGTTATTCTTTGGGAAAGCATTTCAACGGCTTCAAAACGATAAAGTAAACCAGATTCTGAATGAACGATCATATCAGGAATACCACCAACATAAGAGGCAATACAAGGCACTCCCAATAGCTGGGCCTCCCCTACAGAATTGGAACAGTTTTCAATACTTGAAGGGCAGATAAATACATTACAGTTCAAAAACTCCTTAACCATTCCCTCTTCATTCAATATACCGGTAAATTCAACATGTCGATGAAGATCAAATTTTGAAATTAAGCTAGAGAGGTATTTGGCATATCCACGACGTTTCAATCTGTCTTTAAAAGAAGAATCTTTTAAAATGTTCACACCCGCAATTCTGATTTTAAGGTCTGGAAAGTCATCTTTAATTAAGTTGACAGCTTCCAAAACTTTGTGAAATCCTTTTAAGGGGTATGTGCCCTGGCTTAAAAATATGGTGTGCGGTTCCTTTTTGGTGATATCCCATTTTTTTGAGGTGTAGAAGCTGTCTCGAAGCGATTCATTGCAATGATAGTATTTCGCGTTTGGGTTCTGTATTTTGGTATGGGTCAAATCCCATTCCGAGCGTCCCATAATATTATCAACTAGCTTAAAGTACTTTTTTTCAACCTTTTCGGCTCTCTTTCGGTATTTTTCTTTCTGCTCAAGTACACCATCATTTTTAATGAAATCCCTGAAAGTCTTGTATTTACGAATTTGATTTATGGGAATTCCACCAGTATAATATCTAAAACACTCACCTAAGATGCCCTGTATGGAAACGGTAAAATTGAGGTTCGGAAAGGTCTTTATCAGGGATAAACCGTGGGCAAACTCCATTCCGTGAATGTGAACTATATCTGGTTTTGTCTCCTCAATTACTTTCTTCCATTTTTTTTCCAGTGATGTGTCGTACTCTGTAATTTGGGTTTTGCCGCCAAGAATATAATATTCTATTCCCTTTATAGTCTTATGATATTCTTTTGATTTAAAAAGAACTGTAGTCACTACAAGGTCATGGCCGTTCTCGACAATGTCTTTTGCCAGACCGAACATCCATCCGCCGCTTGGTGGGCTACCCATGTCAAGATCTTTTGAGGGTTCGGGAAAAACAGCATTTACGACCCAAAGTATTTTCATTCCTCTCTACTTATTCTTTTATTTTAAAAGTGCTTCTCTTTAACTAGAACGTCCTTTGGTTTAGGCACTTAATTATATATCTAAATGCTCAACAAGACCATTTTTTGGCTGATAGCCTATCAATGTTTTTACAAATGCCCATGCACCACTTGCTTTTACAATCAATTGGTGCATATCATGATCATCACGAATCACAAACCTTTTTAATCGAAACAAGTCGGTATTTTTATCATTAAACCCATTATCTACTGTAATTGCGCAAGAATATCCAGCCTTTTTCACTAAGGCAATATCCCGATTCGAGTATTCCCCATTGGGGTAGGCAAATGCGTTAATACGAAGATCAAAATCATCCTCAAGAATTTGTTTTGCCCCGTTAATTTCATCCCAAGCTTCTTCATCAGTGCATTTGGGTAATACCGGATGATATTTGGCATGTGCCTGAAAATCAATATCAGACTTCATTTCGGCAATCTGTTTTTTTTCAAGAACCATGCTATCTTCAAATTCCATATCCCTTTCAAATCCTGCCGCTCCAAGTAATTTTAACTTCTCACAATTGCTTTTTCGGTTCAGTTCGTGTATCGGCAGCGGAAGATTTGCAAATTCGAACCAAAACTTTTTCCTTGTTCCAATAAGTGAAGCACAAATAAATATGGTTATTGGCACTCCCAATCTCCTGACCACCGGAAGCAGGTGGTAATTATTTTTGTAGCCATCATCAAAGGTTATGACCATGGCTTTTTTTGGCAATTTTTTTTTATTAATCACTGCGTCCAAATAATCGCTCAGTGAAATAATATTATATTTCTTTTTGAGGTATAGAAACGACCTTTCCGCCAACTCTGGATTTAAGTCATGAAAAAGTAAAAAGGTAACCTTATTCGGCTGAATCAACTCCCTAAATAAAAAGGGCAAACCAGAATACCTCCCGAGCTTATAAAGTGTTTTTTTCAAGATCTTGGTGTTCGGTACATAAAATTACTAAGTATGCAAATCTAATGGTATAAACAAAACTAAGTCTAATTTATTGTCTAACTACGGTTTAACGCCGAACAACGACAACTGCTCGCATTTATATGGACTTCATCTTGGTAAATCAATATCTTTGCTCCAAATTGTCCGTTTGGGTAGAAATATGATATTTATTTTATTAAAAAAAATACAAAACCGCTTTGAATCCTAAAGCTGCCATTTTACATTTAGAACGAAAATTCACCACGGCCACGGAAACGTTCATTGTAAATCAAATCAATGCACTCGATTCTTACGAGCATAGCGTTTTTACAACGGAATTTTTGAACAAGTTGGAGTCAAATGCAACCCTATATTATCCACAAAAGGGTGGATTTCTTTCAGACAAGATCCTTAGTATAAAACACAAAAAGTATTTTAGAGCACATTTTAACAAAATAGCCCCACAACTAATACATAGCCACTATATTACAGATGCCGTGGTCTTTAGCCCATTGACAAAGAAAATGAGCATTCCTAAAATCTGCTCCTGTTATGGTTATGATGTATCGGTCGTTCCCGTTAAATTCAAGTACCTGTATAAACATTTCTACAAAAAAATATTTGCAGAGTACGATTTGTTTTTGGCAATGACAGATGAGATGAAAAAGGACTTGCTCGAAATCGGCTGTCCCGAAAACAAAATACAAGTGCATTATCATGGCATCAATACCAAACAATTCGACCTTCCTCGGGAATACTCCCTGAAAAAGAATACGTTTACATTGCTAACAATCGCTAGTCTTTATGAAGTAAAAGGACATTTATCGGTTTTGAAAGCGCTGAAAAGCATTTTAAAAAGCCATCCTGACCTGAATATTAGCTATAATATTGTTGGGGATGGGCCACTTCGGAAAGATTTGGGTTCTTTTGTTGCAGAAAACGGATTATCTGCTGCCGTTAATTTTTTAGGTCCCATAAAACATGGTGATAAATTCAACGAAGAGTTAATTAAGGCGGATGTGTTTTTGCATCCCAGTATTACGACCAAGGACAATGATAAAGAAGGAATTCCTGGAGCACTTGTAGAAGCCATGGCCAGTGGTTTACCGACCATTGCGACCTTACACGGGGGAATTCCGTCGGTAGTTGAAAATGAAGTGACAGGTTTTTTGGTAAAAGAACATGATTCAAATGCCATTGCCGAAAAAATAATAACCTTATCCCAACATGAAGCCTTACGTTCGCGAATCGGTAGATTAGCCAAAAAATTTGCGTCGGAGCATCTTGATGTTTTTGAAAAAGCTAAAGATTTAGAAGTCATTTACGAAGCGGCCATTTTAAAACATCGATCAAGTACAAAAAACGAAAGGCCAGCTGGTTCCTAAATCAGTGTATTAAAAATTAAAGTCTATGTGTGGTATCCTTGGCAGCATTAACATTGAAAATACAGGCGATTTCCTAAAGGAAATCAGTCACCGAGGGCCTGACGCTAGCGGAGAGCAACGTTTTCAAATTGGTACCCATAATGTACATCTTCTACATCATAGATTGTCTATTGTAGATTTGAGCGAAGCGGGCAAGCAACCCATGTCTTCTTACGATGACAAAAATGAGCTTGTCTTCAATGGAGAAATCTATAATCATGAGGAATTGAAAGGAACATTGAGCAATATCCCGTTCAGGGGCCACTCGGATACGGAGACCATCATTAATTATTTTAGTGAAAATCCTGTGGTCGAAAACCTCGACAAACTTAATGGAATCTTTGCCATAGCGTACTTGGAAAAAGATAAAAAATTGTTCCATCTCGCTAGGGATCGGTTTGGTATAAAACCATTGTATTATTTTTTTGATGGAAAACGATTGTTGTTCTCTTCTGAATTGCGCCCAATAAAAGCCTGCCTAAATCCAAAGGTTGATAAAGGCGTGGTGCTTAACAGTCAAAGAATGCGCTATACGCCATCTCCACTAACGGTTTTCGAGGGTATTTCTAAGGTAGAGCCCGGACAGCTGATTACCTTTGATCTTAACGAGATCGAAATTGCAACTACTAAAAAATACGTTGTCCCGAAAACTGCATTAGGAAGCAGAACCGGGGATTTTAAAAAACTAACTGCCGAATACGGCGACCTTTTTGAAAAGGCTGTAGAACGACAGCTCATGGCCGATGTAGATTTGGGAATCTTGTTAAGTGGTGGGGTAGATTCTGCTTTGGTAGCCGCAATAGCACAACAGAAATCCAAAAAAACCATAAAGGCGTTCACCGTTGGTTTTGAGGGAGATTATAGCGAGATAGACGAGATTGGTTATGCCAGGGAGACAGCCGATATTTTGGGATTGAACCATCATATAAAAAAAATTAGTGCCCAGGACTTTCTAAGTTCCATCAATGAAATTGCCAGAATTGTTGAAGAGCCTATCGCGACAACATCCATAATTCCAATGTACTTCCTGTCTGAGCTTGCGGCAAAACATGTAAAAGTGGTTTTGAGCGGACAAGGAGCAGACGAGCCCTTGGGGGGTTATGATAAGTATAAGGCGTTACCCTATTTAGAAAAGGCAAGGCTATTTAGATTATTTGCTCCATTGCTTAAAATAATGCGCCCGATATATCGGAAGAAGGAAAATCTTGGACGATTCATAAATGCCATTTCACCAAAAGACAAGGTGAGTTCGTGGATGGAGTACAACGCCATATCCCCAAAAGAGGAAATTCAAAAAATACTTCATCCCGATTCATCAAAAGTGCATTTGAAAGATTTGATTGCGAACCAAGATTTAATCAAAAAGATATGGCAAAGGCGTGCACCAAACAATCACAATATCAAAGATGTATTCTTGTACAATGATGTTCGCACCATGTTAGCTGACGATTTACTGATGTATACCGATAAAATTACCATGAATTTTGGATTAGAATGTAGGGTACCTATCCTCGACAATGACCTTATAGAATTCATTGAATCGTTGGATAGTCGGTATAAATTCAACACAAAACAAGGGAAAATAATTCATAAGGCCTTTGCTAAAGAATATTTGCCATCTTCAATAGTGAATCGAAAAAAATTGGGCTTTAAATCCCCAACTGAAAAGTGGTTCAAAGAAAAAACTGTCGATATCGAAAAGGTATTTTCAGAAAATATTGCGTTCAAAGAATTTTTTGACTTTGAAAGCGTTAAATCAATATTGCAAAGACATCGCCATGGCGAAAATTTGGAAAAGCAAATTTTCTTACTCTTGAGTATTAGCGGTTTGTTCAACGAATATCATAAACCACTAACAACAACATTTAAGTAGAACTAACAATCTATCACCATTTTTTATGAAAATCTGGTTTGACATATCTAATTCTCCCCATGTATTGATGTTTCATCACCTCATCATGGAACTTGAAAACGAGGGGCACGAAATAATAATTACTTCAAGGCCGCTAGCAAATACGGTGGCATTACTGAATCAAAGAAAGCTAAAACATACAACCGTTGGCGAACATTACGGAAAGAACTTTTATAAAAAAATATTTGGTTACCCTATTCGAGTATGGCAGTTGCGTACATTTCTCAAAAAGAACAAACCAGACCTTGCGGTTTCACAAAGCTCGTTTCATTCACCGGTAGCGGCGTGGCTTTTGGGAATACCCTCCATTTACACCAATGATAATGAGCATGCTTTGGGAAATCTTCCAGCATTTTATCTTGCTACACAGATCTTGATTCCGGAGAGCCTTCCCATAGAAAAAATTGCAAAAAAAGGGATTTCCAGAAAAAAAATACAGCAATATCCCGGGGTAAAGGAAGGTATCTATTTATGGCCAAAGGATAAAAAGTTGGCCTCAGTAAATCAGGAAAAAAACAACGGGAAAATTCAAATATTCATTAGACCTGAGCCCTTGACTGCTCAATATTATACTGCAAAGCAGAATTTTCTCGATGAGACCATTTTTGACTTACAAGACAAATACAGTATCACGGTACTCGCTAGGGACCGGACACAATTAGAACATTATAAGCAAGAAAAGTTCGCCAACACCATAGTACCCGAAAACCCCTTGGATTTCGAACATATTCGGGAAAATTGTACCTTATTTATTGGTGCTGGGGGCTCAATGACCCGGGAATTGGCCATTTTAGGCGTTCCGACCATATCGGTATACCAAGATGACCTGCTCGAGGTTGATAAATATTTGATTTCGCAGAAGGTAATGCACTATGAACCAGGAATTACCGCGGAAATCGTTGAGAAATATCTTCAACAAGGGGAAACTTCCCAATTAGACAATAACATTATGGAAAAAGGTAAAAGAGCCTACCAAATGTTAAAAAAGCACATCCTTAAATACGACTTGAAAAAAGCTACGTATAAGATGATATGAAATACATCGCCACAAAAGTCTATTTCATCTAATTATAAAGGCTAGGTTTTTTATCTAGTTTAATTCTTAATATCTTTGAATATGCTAATAACTATCGTTGCTGGAGCACGCCCAAACTTCATGAAAATCGCTCCTATAATCAAGGCAATTCACCTATTAAATAAGGACCTTAAGAAAATAGAATATCGCTTGGTTCATACCGGTCAACACTATGACAAAAAAATGAGTGGTGACTTTTTCAATCAACTAGGCATACCGCAACCGCATGAGAATTTAGGAGCGGGTGGAGGAACCCAAGCTGAACAAACTTCGACCATAATGGTCCGTTTTGAGCAAGAATTGATTGCCAACAGGCCAACGGTAGTTTTGGTTGTAGGTGATGTAACCTCTACAATGGCCTGCACCATTACCGCAAAAAAGCTTGGTATTCAAGTAGTTCATGTTGAGGCTGGTATACGATCCGGTGATATGACGATGCCGGAGGAAATTAACCGTATGGTAACAGATGCCATTTGCGATCAATTTTTTACGACTAGCGAACTGGCCAACGAGCATTTAAGACATGCGGGTATTCCCGATGAAAAAATTCACTTTGTAGGGAATACTATGATAGATACCCTCTATCAAAATCTTGAGAAATTGAGCGTCCCGGAAATTTGGTCAGAAGAGAATTTATCTGCCAAGAATTACTATTTACTCACATTGCACAGACCAGCCAATGTAGATGACCCGGAAACTCTGAAGAATATGCTGGATACCATTTTGAGGCACTCAAAATCATACCCAGTACTATTTCCTGTACACCCCAGAACAAAAAAAGCCTTGGAAGCAATAGCATACCAAAATGAGCGTTTGTTACAATTAGGCCCCCTACCATACCTAGAATTCATACATTTGGTGAAAAATGCAAGAGGTGTTATAACTGATTCTGGAGGTATTACAGAAGAGACCACTGTACTCGGCATCCCTTGTATTACACTTCGGGATTCAACAGAAAGGCCCGAAACAATAGAAATAGGCACTAATGAACTTGTGGGCACCGACCCAAATAATATTCCTCCCTTTTTGGAGAAAATGAATGCAGGTGAGTGGAAAAAAGGCGGAATACCCGATATGTGGGACGGAAAGACCGCAATGAGGATAGTAAAGAAACTGGCGGCCATTTATGGCGAAGCGTCCTAAAATAATTGCAAATAGTTTTAAATAGCATTAACGAATGACAAAGTTCCCAGCTGTAACATCCATAACATATAATACGTTTTGCCAATGGTAGTAAGAGTCGCTTTAATTGGTGCCGGTAAAATGGGTATTTCGCATTTGTCCATCTTGGGTGCGCACGACAGTGTTGAGGTCGTCGGGGTCTGTGATACCACGAAATTAGTTTTGGGCGCCTTGCAGAAATACACCAAATTCCCTTGCTATACCAGTCATTTGAAGATGTTGGATGAGGTTAAACCAGATGCTGTTGTAATCGCTGTACCCACAAAATTTCATTATAGCTTTGTAAAGGATGCCATGAGCAGGAATATTCATGTATTTGCGGAAAAACCCTTTTGTCTTTCTCCGGAACAAAGTGAAGAGCTTGTTACTATTGCTGCTTCTAAAAATCTTGTAAATCAAGTGGGCTACCATAATAAATTCGTTGGCACATTTCAGGAGGTTAAAAAATTGGTTAGCGAAAATTATATGGGCGACATTCAACATTTTGAAGGTGAAGCCTATGGACCAGTAGTGATCAAGAAAAAAGCAGATACGTGGCGCTCGGACCCTTCAGAAGGCGGTGGCTGTTTGATGGATTATGCCTCGCATGTTATCGATTTAATTAATGATATACTATCCCCTATAAAAGATGCGCGGGGTACCATTATGAAAACAATTTATTCTTCTCAAGTTGACGATGCGGTGTTTTCATTGTTGGGTCTTGAAAACGGAATTAGCGGATTACTTTCGGTAAATTGGAGTGATGAGACCTATCGCAAAATGTCTACTTCGATGACTATTCTAGGAAGCAAGGGGAAGATTATTTCAGATGCGAATGAGATGAAAGTATATTTTAAAGACAATAATTGCCCTGCCGGTTACTCTAAAGGTTGGAATGTTAAGTATGTTACCGATCTCGCCGGACAAGTAGACTTTTACCTTAGAGGAGAGGAATATTCGGCGCAAATGGACTATTTTATTAAATGCATATTGGGTACGGTACCCAATACCATTAATACCTTTAGGAGTGCTTGGATAACCGACAAGGCGATAGCTACAATTAAGAAGAGTGCTAAAAATTAGTATTTGATGGAAAGAATTCTGTACGGAGATAATCAATTTTTTGCGGTTAACCACTTATCCGATGCGAAATCCCAGGCATTGGCCATTCGTTTTAAAGATAATAGCGCAATAATTAAAACCTTGGACCATGCCCGTGAAGCTGGAATCAACACTTTTATGTGCACTACCCACGATAGAATTGCACAGATTTGCGATGTTATCCGGGCAAATCCTGAAAAATACAAAGATTTCAAGATTTATCCTTGCATGCCTTATGCACATAAATATGCCAATGCGATAACAGATTTAGGCGTTGTTGGCACTATAAAACAATATGTGCCGGGAAACCTTTTTGGCACAATGTTTAAAGGAGGTAAGGCGTACTTATCTAAAGACTATATTTCCATAATGGAACTGCTGGTCGATGCTGAAATGAAAATGTTCAAAGGCGTAAGCACCCCGGTAATATTTTTACAAAACGTAATGACCGACTTACTCTTGGGGCTAGGTATGGTAGAGCTTTTAAAGGGGTTTCACGACTATATTGCCAAAAAATACAATGCAGAAGCCGGTTTCATCACCATGAACATGCCTAAATTACTAGATGCCCTAGAATCAGTGGGTATATCGAATCCTATTATTTGTGCCTCTATAAACAAGGTAAACTTTAGAATGTCGGGAGGTAAAAAAGTTTATGAGGAAACGCTTCGTACCCGAAAATTCAGGGCTATAGCCATGCAGGTGTTGGGCGGTGGTGCAATTCCTCCGAAGGAGGCTATCGAGTACGTTTCAGGGCTACCTAATGTTGAGTCCATTCTTTTTGGGGCGTCTTCCAAAGCAAATATCCAGAACACGGTCTCGACCATAAACGATTTTGATGGGCAGAAAATTTAAGCCCGAAATCGGGATACAAAAAAGACCGTTCCTTCGAACGGTCTTTTTTAGTTTGTACTTAAATTTATTTTTTAGCTATCTAAGACCTTCGCACAAATGTCCCATCAACCTGAAGTAATTGACCCGTTTCGGAATTGGAGAACACATCGTCTATCATATGAAGGTCAAACCCCTTCGATGTCATAAATTGAATCATTTCAAGGTAAAGCGTATTGTTTTCATAAAGTGGCACCAGTGACATTTCCAATTCTACGACGCTGATTTTGTCCAAGACGTTTAAAGCACCATCCAAAACACTCTTTTCAAAACCTTGAGTATCTACTTTGAGCATTATATTGGACCCATTATTACATATTGAATCGAAAATGCTATCCAATTTTTTAATCACTATTTCTTCCTGGGCTACATATTTCGAGTCTGGGGCGCTATCTTCGTGCGTTGGCAACATCTCTAATATAGAGCTACTATACGAGTTTTCCGAAATATTGATTATTGAACTCCCATCTTCGTCACCAAGTGCATATGCCATGGCAGACCATTTGCTATCTTTGGCAGCCTTCTTTTCAAGTTCATTAAAAGCCTTTTTCATTGGTTCAAAAGAGATAATTTCCCCGGTATACCCTAATCTTCTCAAGTGAAGGCCATACTGTCCCGTATTTGCCCCCACATCAAGAATCATATCTATATTCTTGGTCTTTACTATCTGCATTTGCCTCCGCTCACTTTTCTTAGGGTATTCTGTAAGTTGTACGCCCATTGTTCGGAGTGTATCTTGAATAAGCTTTTGTATCATTTTATATCTCTATACGTTATCCTTATGATTTAAATACTAACGAAGCATATACCAACATTGTTGTTCAATAGGCCTTCTCTTCACCGCTGAATACGTTGTAAATTGTTCGGAACAAAATTAAGAAGTCCAGCCCAAGATTCCATTTTTCCACATAAAAAATATCCAAACGAACCCGGTTGAGAATATCGGCCGGCTTCACTATTTCACCGCGATACCCTTTAATTTGAGCAAGACCTGTAATACCTGGTTTCACAAAATGGCGAACTAGGTATTTGTCAACAGATATTTCGTAATCCCAAGTTTGAAGTTCCATATGGGGCCGCGGGCCCACTACACTCATGTCGCCCATAAAAACATTAAAGAATTGTGGCAACTCATCTATACTTGTCTTTCTAATAAAGGCCCCAACCTTGGTAATACGAGCATCACCTTTGGTGGCCATCTTTTTATCAGAATCACTATTGGTGGTCATTGATCTAAATTTATAACACCAAAAAACCTTTCTTTTAAGGCCATGTCTCTTTTGCTTAAAATAAAGTTTTCCTGGTGATTCCAATTTTATTAAAACAAACAAAAGAGGTGTAAGCCAAGATAGTACTCCAATAATAACCAAAGAAGAAAACACAATGTCAAACGTACGTTTTATGATACGTGCGTACTCCGTATCTAAAGGCACTTTTCTTAAATTAAGTACGGGAATATTCTCGTATGATTCAATAGACATAGCTCTCGAAAAGATGTCTTTATTATCTAAAATTACTTTGAATTTAATCAGATTATTATCGGCAAAATTGATAAGGTTCTTCAACTCCAAAGGGTTAAATTTGGACGATACACAGTAAATCTCATCAATATCGTTCTCAAGAATATATTTAAAGCAATCGATTACCTTTCCCAAATAATGCACATCATCACTTTGAGAATCATCAAAATAACCATGGTATCTGTACCCTAGGCTAGGCTGATCAAATACATCTCGAACCTTAGATAAGCTCCCGTCCTTACCAATAACCACCAACTTAACCGAGTTACCCCCGACCATTCGGTACTTGCCCCTTAACCAGAAGAACATTACCCTGTACCACGTTATACTAATCGCAATCAGAAAAAAAACAAAAACCTGATAGGGTAGGTATCCGGTAGATATATCAAAAAAACCAAAACTCGCAAAGTACGCCAATAAGTAAAAAAGAAGGACTTGTAAATGCTTATGGATACGGGTCATAAACTTCTCCTTTCTATCTGTAGGATAAAAATTGAGCAAATAAGTGATAATTAACCAGGTGATGTTATAATACAATATATGGTGGCCGTCTAAATAGGTTTCAGGGGTAAGCATGTAGAGTATCCCATTAATAATACACAAGTGTATTAAGACGGAAATAGGGATAATCAAATCTGAATTCCTAAATCTTTTCATTTAAGCAAATAAGCCTTTTTTTATTCTAATAATACCCGCGATCCCAAAATTTTCGACGAACCACACTAGCAACCGAGGCTGTACTTTAAATAACCAATAAAAATTGGTCACCTAGGGTTGAAAAAGTAGTAAAAATCAGGGAAAAGCTCTTTTTACCAAAATTACATTTATAAAATTACGTGCTTATAATTAAGTATCATAATTCTAAAACGTCTCTTGGTCATTTTTGTTATAATTACACCATTTGTTGCAAATATTGTCATTGCGTCCTAGACTATAAGATTTAATTGTTAAACTACAGTTTTAGTCGAGTAAAGTGTATGAATAACCAACAAAAACAGGAACCGCTTTATTTTTACTAAAAAAAGACGGAAAAATGAGATGTGGTGTACTGATTCATCGGCAAAGGGTAAAATACTATTTTGAATGGTTTTCGGGTTTTGTAATCCATTATTTTTAGTAACTTCGCACGCACATTTTAAAAATGTGGAAATGGTCGCGTAGCTCAGCTGGATAGAGCATCTGCCTTCTAAGCAGACGGTCACAGGTTCGAATCCTGTCGCGATCACGAATAAGTTGTTAAAATGTCGAGTGCAAGCGAGTTTCCAAAGGGAAGCTCGCTTCTTTTTTGGGCCAAAGTGTAGTTTTTATTTGACCTCGGTAGGCAATAAAAAGCGGATAGCTTTCGGCAATATACTTACTACGGCCGGGGCAAGACCCACATATTCGCCATCAGCTTCAATACCACAGGAGTCATCACTTTCGAGAAGCACTTCCTTGGCGTCATAATAATTAACCTGTGGAAGATTGAATTTCACTCCCTTTTTCAGTTTGGCGAAGTTTTTTAGATAATCCCAAATGTTCAAATCCCCAAAGATAACCACCTGAAATCGGCCATCGATAATCTTCGCATCGGGGGCGGTACAGATTCCGTTACCATAATAACATCCGTTGGCCACTGCCATTTGAAGCAACTTACCCTTCCATTGCCACGAATCGCCGGTACAGCTTACTTCTTTTTTTTTGTAAGTGAAAAACCCTTTGGTAATATGTTTGAAGTAATTGAAACTCGGACCTAATAGGCTTGACGATCGTTCCATATTCCGGACCACTTCCGGACCAAGCCCAACTCCGGCTATATTAATAAAATAACGAGTTTCCCTAGTTGGTTGTAATATTATTTTTCCAAGGTCTATCCACTGAGTCGTATTGGATTGAATCAGTTTAATTAGTTCTTCAATAGATTTGGAAATGCGCGCTGTTCTGGCAAAATCATTGGCCGATCCAAATGGGAGTAGCCCTAATGCCGGATATTCACTAGCCGATACGCTACTTTGCAATACCCCATTGACAATCTCATTCAGTGTACCATCACCCCCAATAGCAATTATATAATCGCAGCGGTTCTCTGTGGCTTGCTTGGCCAATTTAACGGCATGTTTTTTTCTTTGTGTGGAAATGAACTGAGCGCTGCCCAGATTCGCTTGTCGCCAGTATTGATCAAGCCTTGAGAGTATTTTTGTCAGACGGTTGTTTTTGTTATTGATTATAAAGACAATATTCATTCGGACAAGCGTGGGTTAGCAATTAACTTTACAAGCATACCGGTGAAAAGGTACAAACCAAATCAATAATCCGTGAAGATTTTCAAAAGAAAGTGGGAAACCCCAATTGCATACAATACCTGGCAAGCCTGCACATGATAGTCGAGCTATTATATATAGTGGAAAACGTTCACGGAACTTTTTCCCTCATAATGCTAAGTTAATGAATGAACGAAAACTATCTTATCTTTAGGCGAAAGATGGAAAAACACCAAGGTGATTCGTTATCACAGCCATTGGCAATCGGTTTAATCCCGCTTCTGAATATAGCCCGCAACAGTAAAGCAAAGCGCTGCACTAACGAGTAAGATACCTGGTATTACTCCGCCTAAATAAAAGGCCAATAGCCCATCGGCGATAACAATTAACGAAAGAAGAACTAATACTTTCTTCGATTCCCTTCCAAGAAAGAGGGCCAAAACCCCAAAGGCGGCAAGACCAATAAGATGAAATGAGGGATGGGCGAACAAAACCGGCACAATATCTTTTAAAAACTCTGCAGTATTCGATTGTATAATTGCCTTATTTATGTACGAAAATCCACTTCCATGGAATATCGCCATTGCAAGCAGTAGTAGACTCCCTAAAATGCACAAGGTCTTAAATCTTCTTGATGTAACTTTTCCAGTCTTCATAGTTTAGAGTTTAAGTTCCTCTCCCTTACCTTATCAGACGTGTTTTTCTTCTAAAAGGTTGCCTCGGCATTGCTCTTTTTAGTTTGCAAAATGCGATCTCCGCAATTTTATAGCTTGAAATCTTGTTCAATCTTAGGTAGTAGAATCACCTATAAACTTCTGTTAATTAGAATTTGGTTTGACCTGAATTCTTAATTTGCAAAAAAAATGTACTACTTTGGAACAACATTTGTAAAAGAACATAGAACACTAAAAACATTTCAAATGAAAAATACAATTATACTTTTCCTCATAGGAATGATATCATTCACAAGTATCGCGCAAAAAACAACAACAAAAGAGCTGGAGCCCTTCACACAGGTAAAAGCCTATGACCGCATCATTGTAAGTCTGGTCAAAAGTTCAGAAAACAAATTGGTCGTTACCGGTGATGATCAAGATGAAATAGATATTTCGAACAAAAATGGGGTTCTAAAAATAAAAATGGAACTAGACAATTTTTTAGATGGGGATGAGGTAAAAGCTACCCTTTACTATTCCGAAACCTTAGCACTTATTGACGCTAATGAGAATGCCAAAATCACCTCTGATGAGACTTTAAAAGGTGATAGGGTTGAAATCAAAACCCAAGAAGGTGGAAGAATAAACCTAAAAATTGCCTTAAACGACCTTTATGTAAAATCGATTACCGGAGGTGAAATCACTTTAGATGGTAAAAGTGGCATTCAGGAAGTTATGGTAAATACGGGAGGTAAGGTAAAGAACGAGAATTTAAACACTGAAAAAACAAAGGTCGTGGTTAACGCTGGCGGAAGAGCAAATGTAAAGGCTTCTGATCATGTAGAGGCAAAAGTTCGTGCAGGTGGCTATATCTATATTCATGGCAATCCAAAAAATGTAGAGCGCGATAAGGTTTTTGGCGGCAAAATCGTAGTGGTTGAATAAAGCTCCCAAGTTACTCAGTCCTATAAAGCATTTTTTTAATGCGCATGGATTAAAGATGTTTTGTTATTAAACCAAAAAAAGCCTTGTAAAAAATTACAAGGCTTTTTTGATAAGTGGAGTGGTTATTATTGAACAGCCTGTAGAGCATCAATATTTCCATAACCATATTCCGAATGTTTGTTCGGATAAAAATCCGCGGATTGTCTCATTTTATCCAATACTTGATCCCTAGACCAATTTGGATGTCTTGCCCAGACCAATGCCGCTATACCTGCGGTAGTTGCCGTGGCCACAGAGGAGCCACCCACATAATTTTCCTTGCCATTATAATAACTCAATACGGGTATAACATTATCAGAACTTCGTTGCATTTGTACTGTAAAATCAATTTTAGAACCGGTATGACAAACGTCGCAATTGTCGTATTGTCCCTCTTTTACACCTGTTACCGCAACAGTTTCAGACATATTTGCCGGAAAAATAACTCCATACCAAGTTGTAAAAGACGTTGATGTGCCTCCAGCCGCGATTATCATTTTCCCCCTACTATGGGCATATCGTATAGCATCGGAAACGTTGCCGATACTAAATGGGTGTCCTATAGACATCGAAATTACCTTAACATCGCTTCTATTTGCCAAAGCCGTTAAAGCTTCTACTACACCCCTTTTTTCGTGATAATCGTCGATTACTACGTTCTCAACCGCTCTATAACTTACCAAGTTGGCATTATAAGCAACACCTACTGGTAGGTTGTCATTGTTTCTTGGTGCAGTAGCTACAGCCGCCATACTTGTGCCATGACCACATTTGTCGTTTACCCCATCGTAGTTATTCGACCAAGCCCACCAAGAATCTACGAAGGTCCCATACTTTTGTACCGTTCTTCCTGAAGAATACCCATCATTAAAATATTGATTCATCCATCTTTGCTCTGGTGACAAGCCCGAGTCCACTATCGCAACGGTAACGCCGGCACCGGTACTATGGTTCCATGCCGCTGGAATATTATGTGCATCAAAGGACCAAGGCACCCGAGATCCTGGGCTTACCGTACGATAATCTTGTGTGCTTAACGTTTGTTGGCTATAACCACATCCCGAAGATGAGGAAGAAGAGGAGGATGAACGTTCCGTTTGTGATGGTCCCTCGTTGCTTACAAAATACTGGTATCCGCTTGGTTCAATATATCGGACCCTGCTATCCTTTAATAACGCCTCAATCGTTTCCTTTTTCGTAATTTTTATATCCAAGACATTAATCTCTTCGTGAACATACATTGTTGCCTCCGATTTTGCAGCGGTATCCTGTAATCCCTCAATTTGAAAAATCAATTGTAATACTCCTTCTCTTGTGTTCTTCGAATTGGAATCCTTTTGATACTTATCTGTAGAAGCACCATATCCAACGGTAACAATGCCTTCGCCCAATTTCACAGCACTCCAAATAGTAAGGGCATCTGAATCCATCCAATAAAAATTCCCTGTAGTTTGTAATGAATTATCAATAACTTTATTAATCTCCGCTCTTGATAATAGGTCCGTTGTTTGATCGGATGCTATGCCTTCGGCTTCGGTTTCCAAAATTTCATCCTGGGAACAGGAAAATAGTACTAGCGCAGTGGCCAGGCTTACAATCGTTTTTTTCATAATTAATAAGGGTTAAAATAAATAATCCTCGAATTAAAATCTTGGTGTCATTTATAATGGGTATCTAGAATTTTCTTGTCAGATGAAAATCATGAATTGTCGAATTTTCCAGTACACCAAATCGACTTGACCATCGAGGGATTCTAATTATTAAAATCCGACAAAAATAATAAATTATTTCTTACAAAATTCATTCTACCAATCAGGTTATTAACAAGTGTTTAACAAAAAGGAATTGGGCATAAAAATCTCTTGACTTAAGCTTTTGGTTATCGGTTATAATAGCCTGTAAGAAGCTGAGTAAAAAAACTAGGCCCAACCCGGTTATGTTAGTAAAAATCTACCATAAGAAAGTCTAATACATCATTGTACGTAGTGATTCTCATCTACAGGGAAGTAACATATGGTCTGGCCCATATCAAAGGAGTTGACTATGTCGCTTTTTTCGCAGGAATTTAGGAAATGGTTACAACCAAGCAGTCCTCAAAATTCTATTTTATGTTAGAATTTTGAGGACCGTATAATACAGCTCGCAAAATTATGCGATTACCAAAAATTAGTTTTTATCCTCTATTTCCTCATCTTCAAATTTCGTATCGGCCATTCTGGTCTTGCTAAAATCAAACTTCTTAAAATCGATCTTCTCACCATTGTTATCAAAATCGAGAACAAGCATATCTTGCGTATTCATATATTGCAGGTTCTTGAAAGAATTAAATTTGTTATTCTGAAGTTGCAGTACTTTAAGGCTAGCGAGTTGACCAAATTCCTCGGGAATATCCCCACCTAATTGATTGTTGGCCAAAACCAACTCCTTTAGATTTGATAGCTTACCGATCTGATAGGGAATAATTCCCTCCAACTTGTTCTCAAAAAGTCCTAAATTTTCCAAACTTGTAATTTCTCCAAGCGAATCAGGTATGGTTCCCTCAAGGTCATTGCTCGATAAGTTCAAAATCTTCAATCCCCTAATGTTTCCGATACTTTGCGGAATAGTCCCAGATAAAAAATTATTGAAAGCTGTAAATTCTGTCAAACCCTTCAATTTTCCCATGTCTTTGGGAAGTTCGCCTTTTAGTCTGTTCATCTCGAGTTTTACAATCTTTAAACGCTCTAGTTTTACAATTTTAGTAGGTATCTGTCCACGAATGCGGTTAAAGGCTAAATTGAGCACCCTAAGCTCTTTCAACTTAGAAATACTTTCTGGTATGAAGCCCTGAAGATTGTTCCTGAACAAGTTCATCTCAACTACCTTATCATTGATTACCTTTATTCCAAACCATGTTTTTACAGGAGCATTCAAATCCCAAGTTTGGGTCCATTCTTTGCCATTGGTACTTTCGAAAAATTCGATAAGTGCCAACTTTTCCTTTTTCGGAACCTCGGCAGAAATTGTGGTTATTACCAATAAACTAAGTATAAGTGTAGTGAATAGTTTTTTCATACGTATAAATTTAAATTCCGACTCGGGGGCAAACGGCTTCTTTTACTACAAGAAACACCTAACAAATAACGTATAAACATCGGTGAGCGACAAAAAATATCGGTGAAACGCCCGTATATGTTGTGAAAGTGGCGTTTTTTGTGGTGTAGGAATTTTAAAGATGTCTATTTTAGGGTCAAGAGGAAACCGATTCAAGATCTGTAGACACTTTTTCCCATTTTTTCATAAGCTCCTCAAGCTCATTTTTCTTCTGTTGGTATGTTTCAAAAAAGTCAGGAGCGGCAATGGTCTTATCATAATCCATTAAAAGCTCGTGGTCAATTGTAGCGATCTCCTTTTCCAATGCCGAGATTTTGGATTCCACCGAGCTCAATTGATTCTTGAGAGATTTTAATTTCTTCTGATTCTTGAAATCATTTCCTGTCTTTTTTGATTCCCCAACAACCTTTGCTTGTTGTTGCTTTTTTTCGATTGCCCTAAAATCTTGCGCTTTTCGCTGCTCAAGGTAATAGTCTATATCGCCCAGATACTCCTTTATTTGTCTATCCTTGAACTCATACACTTTGTTGGTAAGCCCTTGAAGAAAGTCCCTATCATGGGAAACTAAAATAAGGGTGCCATCAAAATTCATTAAGGCTTGTTTCAGTACATTTTTAGACTTTATGTCTAAGTGGTTGGTAGGCTCATCCATCACCAACACATTAAAGGGTTGTAAAAGCATTTTCGCCAATGCCAACCGGTTCCGTTCCCCTCCTGAAAGTACTTTTACATACTTTTCAACCTCATCGCCACGAAATAGGAAGGACCCCAAAATATCCCGCACTTTACTCCTGTTTTTTTCGTTGGCGGCATCGATCATCGTATCCAAAACAGTTTTGCTCCCATCTAAGTATTCGGCCTGGTTTTGGGCAAAATATCCGATTTGAACGTTATGGCCCAACTTGACTTTACCGGCATAGTCGATTTCGCCCACCATAATTTTCGCAAGTGTGGATTTCCCTTGCCCATTCTGACCCACAAATGCGGTCTTACTATCCCGCTCCAATAACAGGCTTATGTTGTTCAACACATGGTTATCGCCATAACTTTTAGACAGCCCATCAATTTCTGTAACTACCTTGCCCGGGGTAATAGATACGGGAAAACGCAAATTCATTACGGCATTATCATCCTCATCTACCTCAATACGCTCCATCTTATCAAGTTTCTTGATCAGGGATTGCGCCATTGAAGCCTTACTACTTTTTGCTTTGAACCGCTCAATTAGGCGTTCTGCCTGCTGTATTTCCCTATCCTGATTCTTTTGGGCGTTCATTTGCTGCTCCTTGATCTCACTACGTAGCAACAAGAACTGGGAATATGGTTTGTTGTAGTCATAAATTCTACCCAACGAAATTTCAATCGTACGGTTCGTCACATTGTCTAAGAACATCTTATCATGCGAAACAATCATTACCGCTCCGGGAAAGGAGTTTAGAAACTGCTCCAGCCAAATAATCGATTCGATATCCAAATGATTTGTAGGTTCATCCAATAGAAGTACATCATTACTTTGCAAAAGCAATTTGGCCAATTCAATTCGCATACGCCATCCGCCTGAAAAAGTATCTGTCTTTTTATTGAAATCGGTGCGCTTAAAACCAAGCCCCAATAATACCTTTTCTGTCTCGCCCTGATAGTTGTATCCCCCTAAAATCTCATAATGATGAGTAACATCGCTCAAATCAATTATTAGCTGATTGTAACTTTCACTCTCATAATCGGTTCGTTGGGCAAGTTGTTCATTAATTTGCTCCAGTTGAAGCTCTAAGGCTTTTATTTCTTCAAAGGCTTGATACGATTCTTCTAAAACTGTTCGTCCTTGTTCAAAATCAATATCTTGCCTTAAAAAACCTATTTTGATGTCCTTCTCCATGGCAATTACGCCAGTATCTAAAGGCATGTCCTTAACGAGCAGTTTCAATAGGGTAGATTTACCTGCCCCGTTTTTTCCGATAAGGCCAACTCGATCCCCGCCGTTTAGTCGAAAGGAGATTTCCTCAAAAAGATATTCCCCACCAAAGGATACCGAAAGATTATGAACGTTCAACATTGACTTGAGATATATATACCAAAACTGGCTAGCGTTACATTTGTTGCACACAAAAATACCATATTTAGTACCTTTGGATAAAGAAGTTGCAAATGTTAAAAAAAGGATACAAACTCTACAGCATTTTAACAGGAAGTTGCCCCAAATGCCATTTAGAAAGCATGTATGCTTCTAAAAACCCCTATAAACCGGGACACTTGTTCAAAATGAACGAACGATGTTCCCATTGTGACACCAAATACAAAATTGAACCTTCATTTTTCTATGGTGCAATGTACGTGAGCTATGCGGTAGGTATTGCTTTTGCTGTGGCGGCTTTCGTTATTTCGAGCTTATTCATTGGCACTTCCCTAACCACGACATTTATTGCAATCGTTATTACCTTAATCGTTTTCATGCCAATAATCATTCGGTTATCACGTAACATCTGGATCAACTTCTTTATTCACTATGATGCTGATGCAATCAAGAATACTTCTTTATGAACCGGGTGATATCCATTTCAGGACATAACTCTTCCCCACCTTCAATAAAATTGAACAGCTGTTCTGCTGCCCATGGGCCTATCATAACGCCTCTAGAGCCAAATCCGTTTAAAACATACAGGTTTTGATACTTCGGGTGTCTTCCCACCAAGGGTCGTCTGTCGGTCACCGTGGGACGAATACCGGCCACTTGACCTACAACTTGGTATTCACACTTTAAGAAAACATCCAACTTTTCCAATAATTCCAATTTAGATGCTTCTGTGGGTTCGTTCTTTTTGTCCTTCCACTTATACGTTGCTCCTACGCGATAAAAATTATTTCCCTCAGGAATAACAAATATTGATCCTTTAATCGCATTAACCTCTTTTAAATCGGTTGCCTTTATTATTACATATTCCCCTTTAGTTCCCGTTAGTGGTAAATAGTTGAAAAATGGGTTCTGCTGCAATCCAAAACCTTCGGCAAACACAATTTTCCTCGCTTTTAAAGCCTTGTAGCTAACATGACCTTTTTCGGGTTGCAATTCCTTAAAATCGAAGGTTTCCGGAACCAAAGCACCGTTTTCTTCCAAGTGTTTTTTATACTTGGAAAGCAACTTGCCACAGTCTATTTTCCCCGTACCTAACACCTCACCAAACCCTAAGGGTGCATGTATATGTTGATTTTTATTCTGATGGATTTTAGTAGATAAAAAGGGTCGTAGAGCGTTTTTATCTACAGCCTCGAACCAACTGTTCTGTTCTTCAACTGAAGCAAAGCGCCTTAAAACGGTGAGTTTTTCATCGAGAACAATCCCAAGCTTTTTCTCAAGTGCATTGTAAAATGGGAGTGCTACCGCCAACTGTTCTTGGGCTTTCCAAGCCGCAGTGAATCGTTTAAGAATAACAGGGTTATACATTCCAGCGGCAACCTTGGAGGCCTGTTGAGACTCATCATTGAATACCTTAAATGTTTTCTCGTTCCTTTCTAAGGTTTCACAAAATGAGATACCTGCCAGACCCAAGCCCACTATAAGATAATCTAACATGAGGGCAAAGGTAATTAATCAATACTAGTACCTATCTTTTCATATACAAAAAGCCCCAACATTGCTGTCGGGGCTTTTATCAGTTTTGAATTGGAATATTCTATAGGCTTAATACGCCCACATATCTTGTTCTCTATCTCGAACTACTTCTTTGATTCGTTTGGCCTCCAATAGTTGGAACAGGGCGTTATCTGCAATATAATCGTTTACCTTTCGGTCTCCGTGTACATTGTCCTCCCTATAAATGACTCCGTTAAACCTACGGGCGTTCAACAGCATATCAAAAGATATGGGTTGTGCCGAATTACGTTGGTTGAAGACTTTTGCCTCGTGCAAGATTTGCCTTGCTCCCGGGTACCATACCCAGAACAATTCTACCTTGGCATCGGCAGGATCCATAGACTCATCATCAATGAAGTTTACATCCGGTGCTACTGGTGCAATACCTAATAGACGATATTTAAGTTCACCTTGACGTTTATCAAAATACCAGATTCCTTTAATTCGGTATTCCTCTACATCGGCAGCGCCAAGATCTCTTTCCGTAATATATTCTGGAGAAAGCTGTTCGCCAGCATTGATTTGTTCGTAACCATATTCAAGGGTATCAACCGCTCTAAGCGTGGCCGACAAATCACCAAAATTTCTTTTTTCGGTAAAGTAAGAATCCACATATACATCTTCCAACTTACCGTTCTTAATGTTCTTTATCAAAACATCGTATAGCGAACGTCTGTCGGCACCAATATCAATGGTGTCTGTTGGGTAGTATAATGGGAAATTCACTCTTTCATCTAAATCGATGGTTTCCCATACAGTTTTTGACCAAAGAATGTCCCTGTCGTCAACATAGCCATACTCCAATGGAGCATCATTGTCGAGCGCCTTTTGGGCTTCGGTCTTTTGTCCGATCTCTTGTGGCTTTTTTGCGTTCAAGATGTTCGCTTGTGCCATCATAGAGGCAGGCAATAAAGCTACAGCTCCAATCAATAAAACATTTTTCCAATTCATGTTTAAAAATTTAAAAGAACCGAACGGCTCTCAAGCCGTTCGGTATGTAATAGTTATTAGTTTGTTATTTCAATAACAACCGGAGATACTTTTTTCAACTTATAACTCCTATTGTTAGTGATATATGCATTGATATCAAATATCTGTACGACGTTACCTCTTTTAGCACGCTTTAGTGCGCTTTTAGCTCTAGAGTCCAATTTATTACCTTGAACACTAACTGTAGGTTGACCAGGTACTTTGAATTTGAAACCACTTACTTTCATGTTCAAATCAAAATCGAAGTCTTCCAACATTGCACCTACGGTACCGATTTCAATATTCCTTCTTGGCAACTTAATACTACCTGGCTGCTTGCTCAAAGAACCTGCAGGTCTTGGAATATCCTTGATCCTGAATTCAGATTTTGAAGAAACTCTTTGACCATCTGGCAATGTACCAGAAGCGGTAATAGAAACCGTTCTTCCTTTTTGTGGGTTCATCACATATTTGCTACCACTAACTTTCTTAAGTCCAGATGCAGAAGCACTAACCTTATTGTTAGGAATACCAGGGATAGAGATAGACATTGGGTTCGATACACCACGATACACCACGTTCATCTTATCAGCCGCGATTAAAGCAGCACTAGGTTTAGAGATAGTTGCGAATGAAGAAGATACTGGAACTTCAGTACGTTCACCATCTTGAATAAACACTAGGTTACCTTCAATCTTATGATCACCAGGATTACCGGCGCTAACCAATAGCTTTACCTGACCATCTTTGATTTCGTAATCTTTACCTTCGGTCAATTTTCTACCGTCCAAAGTCAAGTTTACTTCATTAGGTCTGGTAGTTGCGTCTTTACGACCCAAGACTACTGCTCCAGAAAATTTCTCTCCGGCATAGAACGCAGATTTCTCTTGCTCTAACAAAGTAGTATAATTGGTCATAGAAACTTCACTGCTTAATTGACCTTGCAACATTGCTTTCAAAGCTGCTTCTTCGGTAGCCTTAACATCGGCTTGTAAAGAAGTGACCTTGGTCATTGATGCTACTAAAGGGTATCCTTCAAAGTGGTAGTTGATCCAATCAACTTTTGTACCATCCCTTTTCTCAACCTTACCTTCGGCGTTGCCGGTTTCAAATCGAGTCTTAACCGATGCTTTCACATCTGCCATGCTCTCAGGGAGCGTCTTTACAACCTGCTCACGATAATCAGTAAGACGCTTCAAGAACTCTTGGCCGTCCTTAGACAGCTTATCGCCCGAGAAAAATCGTTGATCAACATAATCCGCTTGATCCATTTTCATGTAATCTGTTGGATTATCGACCTGAGCTTTCATGTCGGCCTTGACCTTATCTAAGTAGGCATAATATGATGCAGACAAATCTTTGATTTGTTTTGCGTCTTTCAATAATGGTCCGAACTTTTCGTTGTTTTCGGATGCCTTAGTTTCCAAACCGGTCAAGAACGCTACATTGTTCTCCGCGGTTTTTACATTTGAAGCTTCTAGCTTTTCGTTCATAAGACCGAATGCCGAAAGTACTTCTTTGCTCATGTTCAGTGCCAACATCGCGATGAATACCAGATACATTAGGTTGATCATCTTCTGACGTGGTGATAATTTTCCTCCTGCCATGTTTTCTAATTAGTTTTAATTGTTAATTTGATTTGGGGTAATAAACTAACTACTAATTAGTTTCTTGTCATTGCAGAAAGCATTCCACCGTAAACTCCGTTCAAAGAAGAAAGGTTGGTAGCCAAAGATTCCATCTGATCTTTAAGGGCAGACGCATTCTGTACTACTTCTTCGTTAACAGAAGCTTGTTTGCTAGCACTTTCTAATTGTACTTTGTAAAGACTGTTCAAAGATTCCATCTGAGAAGCGGCCTGTACCATTTCATCAGAATACTTTCTTGTAGACTCCATAGCATCCACAGTTGGAGCGATACCTTTAGCGGCACCTTCAAAATTCTTGATGCTGTCACCAAGGCTAGACATAAGATTTGCATCTACGCCAGCTTCTCTTAGCATATCATCTAACTTAGCAGACAAAGAAGCTTCGGCCTCTTTGATCTCGGCAGCTTCATTGCTTCTTCCATTAGAAGCTCCACCTTCCAATTCTGGATATACCAAAGACCAATCGTACTCGTCTTCTACTGGCTCGAATGCACTGATCGCAAAAATAAGTGCTTCTGTAATAAGACCTATTGCAAGGAGAATACCACCATTAAGTGGGCCCAACTCCCAGTGAAGGATCTTGAATAATGCACCGATAATTACTACCGATGCTCCAAGGCCATAGGCCATGTTGAATAATTTCTTTGTTGATTTTGACTGTGCCATAATTTAAGATTTAATTTTAGGTTTAATATTAATAATAAGAATTTGGTTTTTTGTTTGTCCCCAACCACAGGGATGTTTGGATTTAAGATTTATATATTCTGTACTGACTTTTCTTTTTTCTATAGGCCGTTATTACCCGTTGTAGAATCTTCTTCTCCCATATAATCTTGAACGGTTCTAAAACCGATATAACTACGGGCAGAATCTGCATACTCATAATCCCTAGTACTTACTTGCAGGAAGTAAGCGACATCTTTCCACGACCCACCACGAATTACCTTTCTTGCATTCTGGCCATCGCCACCGTTCGGGTTCATAGTAGAAACATAATCGTATGAACTTGGGTCATAGCTAGAATTCGTCCATTCCGAAACGTTACCTGCCATATTGTACAGGTTAAAATCGTTCGGCTCATAAGACTTGGCCTCTACGGTATACAATGCTGCATCGGCCGCATAATCCCCACGTTGAGGTTTAAAGTTGGCCATAAAGCAACCGGTGTCGCTAATTACGTAAGGACCACCCCATGGGTATGTCCCTCCTTCTATACCACCGCGGGCAGCGTATTCCCATTCGGCTTCGGTAGGTAATCTAAACTTGTTCACGAATTGCTTCCCTCTACTCTTTTGATCATCGTTCTTGAATTTCGTTCTCCAGTTACAGAAAGCCTTTGCCTGTTGCCAGTTGATTCCCACCACCGGATAATCACTATAGGCATCATGCCAGAAATAGTCATTATGCATTGGTTCATTATACGAATATTCGAAATCACGAATCCATACTGTGGTATCAGGATAAATCGCCACGTCTTCTTGACGGATAAAATCTTTTCTACTTCCTGTCTTAGATCTGGCTGCAGCTTCGATATCCATCCAGCTATATTTGTATTTCAATTTGGTTACATCAATGGTGCGCTGACCATTATACGATTCTTCTTCAGGAATGTACAATGAATCCATAACCTCAACATAATACTCGTCTGGATATTCGTTAATGTCCCAAACCAAATCTTGGTCTTTGTTCAGCGCTCTTCCCTCAAAACCTGTTTCTCCCATTCCGGCATAGTTATCCAACATATACTTTTGGTAGGCAGAGGCCTTGGTAGTATCTGCATCTTTAAATGCGTACTCGCCAATACCAGTATCTTCAGGTCCCAAACCAAGTTCATCGGCAAGCATCGCCAATCTGGTTCTTACGATGGAATCCTGAACCCACTCTACAAACTGGCGGTATTCACTATTGGTTATTTCGGTATCGTCCATATAGAATGATCTTACCGTTACCGTTTTGGTCGGTGCATTAAGCACCTTAGCCTGGTCTTCTTCGGATTTACCCATAATAAAAGCCCCGCGCGGAATCAGCTCCATGCCATACGGTTTTTCGGGATACCACTTTTTTCCTTGGGCTCCGACGAGCTCTCCCTTTGTTTTAGACCCACAACTTGTGAGCAAAAAAACAAACGCTATAGATGATAACAATAGCTTTTTCATACTTTAGGTTAAATTTCGATTCTGGTTATAAACTGCAAATGGAATAATTTTATTCTACACTCTAAAACTGTCTTTTGACCAAATTATTGTATAAAAGTCATTAATCCTTTTAAAAAAAATTGAATTAATTAAAGCCTTTCTTATAAGCCTTATACCACCTTTCGGGAATGTTCTGGTCGCAAGCATCCAGATAGTCCTTTTCGGTGCAGGGTAATAACGTTGGCTTATTAACTTTAGTATGCGAAATCAATATGGATGGCACTTCTACCCACCATCTTTCGGTAAGATGACTCTTAAAGAAGACCAACTGCTCATTTTCAGTGGGAACGGTGTACTTTGTATAATCATCATTTTCGGGTCTGGGTAGCTCGGTTACCCTAAAATTAAGGCCTTCTATAAAGTACCAAATAATTTGTGCCATGAGCTGGCTGCTTTGGTTAGAATTTTCCATCTCATAGAGTCCAAACGCCATAACTTTTTCACTTAACCCGGCATATCGTGCTATGGCACATATTTCCTTACCATCAAAACCATTGGGCGAAAAACTATTGGCATACCCCGCCTCAGCAGACCGAACTGACCGCGCATCAAGGCTAACCATGTGCGCATTTCTGAGCACCGGTTCGGCCAACATTATATCTTTGGAAACCTCCCCCAAACGGTAGGCATCAAAGAACAATCTATCCATAAGATCAATTTCTTCTTGGGCGATAAAGTAACTTTGATACCCTATATTGGAGAAATTAAAGAGGTTGTTGGGTTTTTCAGTGATAATCTTACTCATATAGGAGTGCGAAGAAATCAACTCATCTTCAATTCCAAAATCGAAGCGACTATCGATCGAAACGATATTGATCATGTCATGAATACCATCGAATGCCCTATAGACGGGATAGGTAATATCTTGGGTGGCTCCGATAATGATAGGAATGATATTTTCTTCTAAGAGACCAGCAACGATTTCTTTCACCAAAAAATAAGTGTCTTCTACCGTCTCACCTTCCTCAATATCACCCATATCTATGATACTGGTGGCCCAATTTCCTAACATAAGTTTGTGTAATTGAAGGCGAATGGCCGAAACATCTAGCTTCTCTATCTTCTTCTCATATGCATTTCGGGACTCCTTTACCCCTACAATGGCAACCGAGGCATTTGCCAAAACAGGCAGGCCCTTTCTTTGGGTATGCATGTAGATGTTTTTACCAAGGGATTGTGGCGAAAGCAATTCACAATGGGCCAATACTTTGTCCTCGACCGGGACCAACAAATCAAATGCCATGAAGGTAATTAATGGTTAATGGGTATTCGTTAATTGTTCGGTTTCTTAAAAAGAAGTTCAAGGTTCAAAACCTATCAGCTGCTTTTTTGCACCTTGCCAGCTATTTACTTTTTTTAGCCTTGGGTTTTGCTTTTGCCTTCTTCTTTGGGGTTTTCTTTTCGATTAATTTCTTAGCCTCTTCCAAAGACATATTCGCAGCATCAACGGTTTTGGCCAATTCAACTTTGATTTTTCCTTTAATGATATTGTGCCTTCCCCATCGGGCTTTCTCAATACGGATACCTTCATCCGTCCAATTTTGAACGACTTTATCTATTTCCTTTTGTTTTTTTATTTCGATCAACTCAACAATATCGTCCTGCGAAAGGTTATCAAAGTTGTATTTCTTATTTACATTAATGAACATTCCATCCCATTTAATAAACGGACCAAAACGGCCTACTCCCTTGGTAACGTCCTTACCTTCATAAGTGGTAATGGGTGCATCTGCCTTTTCTTTCTCCTCAATCAATTCCTTGGCCCGATCCATATCCACATCAAAGGCACTTTCACCCTTTGCAAGTGACACGAATTTTGAACCATAACGAACATATGGCCCAAAACGACCAACATTCGCCTCAACTTCCTCGCCTTTATAAACTCCTAATTTTCGAGGTAGGGTAAATAACTCCATTGCCTCATCATAGGTAATGGTATTTAAGGATTGATCAGGGAGCAAACTGGCAAATTTTGGTTTTTCCTCTTCCTCCACCGTTCCTATTTGCACCATGGGTCCGAACCTACCCAACCTAACTGACACTTGTCGTCCGGTTTTAGGGTCTTTACCCAAAATACGTTCTCCGCTTGCACGCTCAGCATTTTCCTCAACGTCTTTTACATTGGGATGAAAGTCTTTATAAAAGTCCTTCATCATTTTCTTCCAATCCTCTGCACCTTCTGCTATTTCATCAAAGCTTTCCTCGACCTTTGCAGTGAAATTATAATCCAAGATATTGGCAAAATTGCTTACCAAAAAATCATTTACGATCATACCTATATCCGTGGGTACCAACTTACCCTTATCCGAACCGATCATTTCACTAAGTTCATTCTCTTTTAGGTCGCTTGCCTTTAAAATCAGTTGTGCATACTTTCTCTCGGTGCCCTCAACAGTACCTTTTTCTACATATCCTCTGTTCTGAATCGTTGAAATCGTTGGCGCATAAGTAGACGGTCTTCCAATCCCTAATTCTTCGAGTTTTTTCACCAACGAAGCTTCTGTAAAACGATATGGAGGTCTTGAAAAACGCTCTGTAGCGGTGATATGATTGTTCATCAGGCCTTCACCAACTTTCATTGCAGGCAATACACCCTCTTGTTCTATAGAATCTTCTTCGTCCCTACCCTCCATATATACCTTTAGAAAACCATCAAACTTGATGACCTCCCCATTAGCGGAGAATTCTTCTTTATGGGTATTCGCTTTTATTTTTACATTGGTGCGCTCCAATTGGGCATCGCTCATTTGTGAGGCTATGGCCCTTTTCCAAATCAATTCATATAGTTTGGACTGGTCCCGTTCTAAGGAGGGAGATTGCATCGCCATATTTGTTGGCCGAATAGCTTCATGTGCCTCTTGGGCCCCTTTTGATTTTCCCTTGAAATTCCGAACAGAACTGTATTTCTCGCCGTAATTTGTAACAATAGTTTCTTTGGCAGCTGCTATTGCTTCATTGGAGAGGTTAACACTATCGGTTCTCATATAGGTAATAAGCCCTGCCTCGTACAAACGTTGTGCTACCTGCATGGTACGGCCTACTGAAAAATAGAGCTTACGGGATGCTTCTTGCTGTAAGGTAGAGGTGGTAAAGGGTGCAGAGGGCGATTTCTTAGCAGGTTTTTTATCGAGATTCCCTACTGAAAAATCGGCTCCGATATTTTCTTTCAGAAAGGCTTCCGCCTCCTTTTTGGAACCAAAGGTCTTGTTCATTTTAGCAGTAAACAACCCGCCGGCCGTCGTTTGAAATTGTGCCGAAATTTTGAAGGACGCTTCTGCGGTAAACCCTTCGATATCCCTTTCGCGTTCCACGATAAGGCGTACGGCCACCGATTGCACCCTACCCGCCGAAAGTCCTGGTTTTATTTTTTTCCATAATACCGGAGATAGTTGGTAACCCACCAAACGGTCTAAGACCCTTCTCGCCTGTTGGGCATTTACCAAATCATAATTTATTTCCCGCGGGTTGGCAATCGCCTTCTGTATTGCATTTTTGGTAATCGAGTTAAAAACAATTCGTCTGGTTTTATCCTTATCCAGTTTTAGCGTCTCCGCCAAATGCCATGAAATGGCTTCCCCTTCCCGGTCTTCATCACTGGCCAACCATATTACCTCGGCCTTTTTAACAAGGGCCTTTAATTTTTTAACCAAGGCTTTCTTATCGTCATCAATAATATATTTTGGACTAAAATCATTATCAACATCAACTCCCAATTCTTTGGAAGGTAGGTCGGCAATATGTCCGAAACTGGACTCGACCTTAAAGTCCTTTCCTAAGAATTTCTCTATTGTTTTTGCCTTTGCAGGCGACTCTACTATTACCAGATTTTTGGCCATGTATTGATTTTTGATTGGACAAAAGTAGTTGAATTTTTTAATTTGAAGTTATACCTTATATATATGTATACAAAAAAGCCCCTCGGAAAGGGGCCTTTTAAAATCTTGTTTATCGTATTTAATCAAATATATAAGTACTTATTAAAGAAATGTCATTGTTTAGATATTCATATTGATAAAACGCATCACTACCAATCATCAATAAGGTGTTTGACAAGGGAATAACATCAAAGGTATTGATATTCTCAAAATGGTTTACTTGGGTTAAATTAGGAGCAGAACTCTTATCAAAGACTTTTAGCCCGGCATTACCATCACACACAAATAGGTTGTCATTTTTTACCCCAAGGCCATAGGGTTCTACCATCGGGTAAATGACTTCCAATTTTGGTTCGGCCAAATTTGAAACATCAATGACATATAATCCGCTTTCGGTACTTCCGCAAGCATTACCCCCGCGAAGGGTCACATAAGCATAGTCCCCATCGACTACAACAGGGTCACAGGCCGTACCATGCCGAAATTCAGAAACAAAGGTCGGGGTTGAAGGCGTAGAAATATCATAAATATACATGCCCTGTTGCCCTCCTATGAATAAGGTATTTCCCTGATTGAAAATAGTTTCTATGTCCCAGCCTACATTTACATCTTGTAACGTTTCAGGATTATCCAAATCAGAAATATTAAACACATTAATGTTGCTATAATCTACAACGTACAAATAATCGCTTACGATCTTAAACCTGGCCAATGAACCCCCTTGACCGGAAGTTGGCGCGCCCGATTCGCTAGTATTAGTGGCAATATCACCTTCAAAGTATTGATATCGCTGCTCAAACTCCGATACCAAACGTTTTTCTGTAGTTACCTGCCAACCTATGATTACGTCGGTTTGATAATCGTAGAGGTTGGTTTCGTAAAAATCGGCCAGTGGGGATTCAACACCTTCTACCCAATAACCGTAGTTTTCATATATAGCATTCTCCATCCGGTTGATAATTGAGATGTTGCCAATATCCGAAATATCAAAGATCACCAAATCACCATAGCTATCAGCAAAAAGACGGTTACCTTTAATAGAGACATCATTATTGCCCTCTAATTTTATAAAAGCAATATCCCTAGGTAGATTCGGGTCACTATTGTCAATGACATGCACACCGTTTATATCGTTGATAAAAATATAATTCTGATACGCATAGATTTTACCTGACTGAACAATCGGTACCGGTTCGGTAATGTCTACCGCATTCGCTTTAAACTCTGCCAAGCTCATGGTAAGCGGTCTGGCCACTTGGTAAAAATCAAATTCGCCATCGTCATCACTACAGGAAACAAAACCTAAGAATGATACAAAAGTTAGGAGCAATAGGATCTTTTTCATCTTTTTCGGAATAAAGGGTTTATACCCCATAGATGAACAAAGTTAAACAAAGTTGCGTGGTGAGGAGAAAATTTTATTTCTAGCTAAATCATTATACTTTGCGCCCCCCTTATCACTATCCAGTACACCCATATAAAACAATACTCTATTACCATAGCGACCATCATTGTTGGCAGGAATCTCCTTAAACTTTACTACTGTCAATTTGTCATAAACATGTATTTAGTATTATCTTTGTCCTCCCGTATAGATTAAGGATTATAATGGAAAAAACAATAGACGAGTCAGTTCAGGGAACTTCACTTTCTGTAGAAAAGAACAAAAAAAATCAACGTAAACTCTACATAGAGAGTTACGGTTGCGCCATGAATTTCTCCGATAGTGAAGTTGTGGCTTCCATTTTAGCCAACGAAGGTTTCAATACCACAGACACATTAGAAGATGCCGATTTGGTATTGGTGAATACCTGTTCTATTCGGGAAAAAGCGGAACTTACCGTTCGTAAACGCCTAGAGAAATTCAATGCTATTAAAAAAGGCAGACCGCACATGAAAGTAGGTGTTTTGGGCTGTATGGCAGAACGACTAAAAAGCAAATTGCTCGAAGAGGAAAAGATTGTGGATATGGTCGTTGGACCAGATGCATACAAAGACCTCCCAAATTTAATTCAGGAAGTTGATGCAGGTAGGGATGCCGTGAACGTAATTCTTTCAAAAGAGGAAACCTACGGTGATATCGCCCCCGTTCGTTTGCAAACCAATGGTGTAAGCGCTCTGGTTTCGATTACCCGCGGTTGCGATAATATGTGCACCTTTTGTGTCGTACCGTTTACTCGTGGTCGTGAACGTAGTCGTGATCCCAAATCTATTTTGGATGAGGTAAACGACCTATGGGACAAAGGATTTAAAGAAGTTACCCTCTTGGGTCAAAATGTAGATAGCTACCTCTGGTATGGTGGTGGGTTGAAAAAAGAATTCGTAAAGGCATCCGACATGCAAAGAGCCACAGCAGTTGGTTTTTCACGCCTCTTAGAGATGGTTGCCAAAGCCCAACCTAGAATGCGAATTCGATTCTCAACTTCAAACCCACAGGATATGACCTTAGATGTGATTAGGACTATGGCCAAATATGATAATATTTGCAACCATATACATTTACCAGTGCAAAGTGGAAGCAACCGTATTTTAAAGGAAATGAATCGTCTGCATACGATTGAAGAATATTTTGAATTGATAAGTAATATTCGTGAAATACTTCCTGATTGCTCTATTTCACAAGATATGATTTCAGGTTTCCCTACTGAAACTGAAGAAGACCATAAAGCGACCTTGGCTGCATTGGAACAGGTGAAATATGATTTTGGTTATATGTATCTGTACTCCGAGAGACCGGGTACTATGGCAGCAAGAAAATTGGAAGATGATGTCCCTATGGAAGTCAAACAAAGGAGGCTCTCTGAAATTATTGCGCTTCAACGGGAGCACTGCCAATATCGTACTGAACGGCATATAGGAGAAATACAAGAAATATTGATTGAAGGGCCCTCAAAAAAATCGGATGCCCATTGGATGGGAAGAAACTCACAAAATACGGTTGCCGTTTTTCCCAAGGAAAATTATACAATTGGGGATTTTGTTATGGTAAAAATGAATGACTGTACCTCGGCCACTTTAATAGGTGAAGCGATAGGGTATTCAGAAAATAACTAAGAAGACAGATGGAAGGCATACAATCCATAAAACAACGTTTCGAAATCATTGGTAACGATCTTAAATTAAATCGTGCCATTGAAAAGGCCATGCAGGTGGCCCCTACCGATATCTCGGTTTTGGTAACCGGCGAAAGTGGGGTCGGTAAGGAATCCATACCCAAAATTATACATTCTCTTTCCCATAGAAAACATGCAAAATATATTGCGGTTAACTGTGGAGCTATCCCGGAGGGCACCATAGACAGTGAACTTTTTGGACATGAGAAGGGTGCTTTTACCGGAGCTACGCAAACAAGAAGTGGTTATTTTGAAGTGGCCGATGGAGGAACGATTTTTTTAGACGAAGTTGGTGAGCTCCCCCTAACCACCCAGGTGCGTTTGTTACGGGTATTGGAAAATGGGGAATTCTTAAAAGTAGGTTCCTCCCAAACCCAAAAAACAGATGTAAGAATTGTAGCCGCTACAAACGTAAATATGTTCGAGGCCATAAAAAAGGAAAAATTCCGAGAAGACCTTTACTATAGGTTGAGTACGGTCGAAATCAATATCCCACCATTGCGGGAACGTACCGATGATATTCATTTATTATTTCGAAAGTTCGCTTCCGATTTCGGACAGAAATACAAAATGCCGACCATTCGATTGCAGGACGATGCCATTCAATTGCTCCTAAAATATAGGTGGCCCGGCAATATTCGTCAGCTGCGGAACATCGCAGAGCAAATTTCGGTTTTAGAGGAAAGTCGGAGTATTACCTTGGCAACTTTAAATAGTTATTTGCCAACTGCAGGAGATTCAAATCTCCCTGCTGTAGTTGGCCAAAAAGGGAAGGAGAGTGATTTTAGCACGGAACGGGAAATACTGTATAAGGTTTTGTTCGATATGAAAGGAGATCTAAACGACCTCAAAAAGCTCACGCTAGAATTGTTAAAGAACAACGATACCGAAAAAGTACAGCAGGAAAATGAAACCCTTATCCAAAAAATATATGGTGATAATGGTGAACGGGAAGATACAGAAGAAGGTAAAGCACTAGAAGTGCTTCATCTGCCAGAACCTCACCCGGAACAGGAACAACCCGTTTATACCGCCCCCATAAAACAAGAGGATAAGTACCATTTTGCCGAAGAAATTGAAGAAGAGGAAACCCTTTCTTTGCAAGAAAAAGAAATAGAACTTATTAAAAAGTCGTTGGAGCGTAATAAGGGAAAACGAAAAGCCGCTGCGGGGGAATTAGGCATCTCTGAACGAACACTCTACCGTAAGATTAAGCAGTACGATTTATAGACGAGTATTAAAGTTTTAATAAAGTCCCATTTCAAATTTGTAATTCGCCATATTGAAGTTGATATTTGAAACAAAGTACACCGTGAAGCAAGTAAAGAACATTATTTTATTATTTCTTATAGTCGCATCGATCAATAGCTGTGGCGTCTATAATTTTACGGGTGGCAATATAGGTTCTGCCGAAACTTTTCAAGTCAATTACTTTCAAAATTATGCAACCCAAAGTCCTGGTTCTACCTTTGAGCCTGGAATGGATCGTGATTTTACGTTGGCCCTTCAGGATCGAATTCAAGACCAGTCAAGTTTAACCTTGGTAAACAATGGAAATGCCGACCTACTCTACGAAGGTGAAATAGTTGAATATCGTATTTCGCCAATGACAGCCACCGCGCAACAAACCGCTGCACAGAATAGGCTGACCATAGCGGTGAAAGTCCGTTTTTATAACAATACAAAAGAAGATTCCGATTTTGATCAGCGGTTTTCATTTTTTTACGATTATGCCGACAACTTACAGCTATCAGCAGTAAAGACAGAAGCACATGAAATTATTTTTGAACGCCTTACACAGGATATTTTTAACGCCTCTTTGGCAGATTGGTAGATGAGTGATGAGTGATGAGTGATGAGTTAAAATTTTAAACTCATAAACAACTAAACTTCTAAACCGTATTTTAAACTTTAAATGAACGTACAAGATTTTACATACCTCTTACAACATCCCGATAAGGTAGCCTCTTCCCAGCAGACCAACCAATTGGAAGATGTGTTAAAGGAGTACCCGTACTTTCAAGCAGCAAGAGCATTGCATTTAAAAGGGCTAAAAAACGGAAATAGTTTTAAATACAATAATGCCCTTAAGGTAGCTGCGGCCTACACTACCGATAGGGATATACTATTCGATTATATTACTTCGGAAGAATTTTTACAAAACGACATAGCCGATCGTATTTCCGGCAAAGCAACCCCCATTACAAAATTGGAAACAACCTCTGCGGAAATTGTACCGGAGGTTACCGAACCTGCCCTTATCGAAACCTCTCAAGACAAGCCGTTGCCACAGACCGTCGAGGATGCCGAAACGATTCTGGACCCCGAGCTTTTTAGGGAAAAGAAGACGGCCCAACCAACTATTGAACATGAAACCTTAGCAGTAGGGGAACCTTTACCATTTACAAAAAAAGAAAAGCACTCCTTTGGCGAATGGCTGCAATTGGCTTCCTTGAAAACAATAAGGCGAAAAGACAAATTTGCCAGTGGCGATGATCTAGAGCCAATTTCCTTTCCGTTGGAGGAAGATGTTCTGAAGAATAAGAAATTTGAACTGATCGATAAGTTCATCGCCAATAACCCCAAAATAGTTCCCTCGAAAGATGCTCCCAAAATTGATATTTCCTCTTCGGTAACCATTAATCAAAATGAGCTGATGACCGAGACCTTGGCAAGGGTATATGTGGAGCAAAAAAAGTATAAAAAAGCCCTGCAAGCCTACAAAATATTAAGTTTGAAATATCCGGAAAAAAGTGGTTTCTTTGCAGACCGAATTAAAGCGGTAGAAAAAATTCAAAAAGAAAATACCTAAGTACCCATGAGCACTTTCTCAATATTTTTAATTTTAATAGTTGTGGTTTGTTTCCTGTTGGTATTGGTCATCATGGTGCAAAACCCTAAAGGTGGCGGACTTTCATCTTCTTTCGGAGGTGGTGGCAGCCAGGTTGTTGGTGGCGTAAAAAAGACGGGCGATTTTCTTGATAAGAGTACATGGACCCTTGGAGCGTTGCTAGTGCTTTTAATTTTAGCATCTAACATCGCATTACCGGGCAAGTTTGGTGATGGAGATTCTAAATTGTTGAATGGCGATGCTATTGAAACTACGGTACCCACAACGGTTCCCGATGCAGTTCCGGAGGATACTGCCTTGCCTACCCCGGTTTCCAGCGAACCGACTCCCGGTGATAGTGCACGATAAAATAATATGAACAACATACAAAAATGCCAGCCCAAATGACAAGCTGGCATTTTTGATTTCACAAAGTGTCAGTTTTTAAATAATGGCATAATTTCTGCCTTCGAGAACACAAAATTTAATAGCAACTAAAAATAAAATTATATGGCTAAAGTAAGTATTAAACCATTAGCTGATAGGGTTCTTATTGAACCCATGGCAGCTGAAACAAAGACTGCTTCTGGTATTTATATTCCCGATACGGCAAAAGAAAAACCACAAAAAGGTAAAGTAGTTGCGGTAGGTCCGGGTACCAAAGACGAGAAGATTTCCGTAAAAGTCGGCGACAAGGTTATCTATGAAAAATTTGGTGGTACGGAGTTAAAATGGGAAGGTACCGATTACCTAATGATGCAAGAAAAATATATCATTGCGATCATCTAGATAAACCATTTATTTTTCATTCCCGCGAACCTGCCTGTCGGCAGACTGGAGCGGGAATCCTTAAAAGAATAGTATTAAAAAAACGTAGATTCCTGTCTTCACAGGAATGAAAATAAAAGAATAACACTTATGGCAAAAGATATAAAATTTGATATTGATGCACGCGACGGCCTCAGAAGAGGTGTTGATGCATTGGCAAACGCAGTAAAAGTAACATTGGGGCCTAAAGGTAGAAATGTGATCATCAGTAAATCTTTTGGTGCCCCTCAGGTAACCAAAGATGGTGTTACTGTGGCCAAAGAAATAGAATTGGCAGATGCCCTTGAGAACATGGGCGCCCAGATGGTAAAAGAAGTGGCTTCAAAAACCAATGACCTCGCCGGTGATGGTACTACTACAGCTACCGTTTTGGCTCAGGCAATTGTAAAGGAAGGCCTTAAGAATGTTGCGGCGGGTGCCAACCCAATGGATTTGAAAAGAGGCATTGATAAGGCTGTTGAGGCTATCGTTGCAAATCTTGCAAAGCAATCTAAAAAAGTAGGCGACTCTACCGAAAAAATAAAGCAGGTTGCCGCTATCTCCTCAAACAATGACGAAACGATTGGTGATTTGATCGCACAGGCCTTTACCAAGGTCGGTAAAGAGGGCGTTATCACTGTTGAAGAAGCAAAAGGAACAGATACCTATGTAGATGTTGTTGAAGGGATGCAGTTTGATAGGGGGTACTTATCTCCTTACTTCGTAACGGATTCAGAAAAAATGACTGCTGAATTAGAGAACCCCTATATTTTATTGTTCGATAAGAAAATCTCGGCAATGAAAGACCTACTTCCTGTTCTTGAACCAGTCGCGCAATCGGGCAAACCTTTATTGATTATTGCCGAGGATGTTGATGGCGAAGCCCTAGCTACCCTAGTTGTCAATAAATTAAGAGGCTCATTAAAAATCGCCGCTGTTAAGGCTCCTGGTTTTGGTGACCGGAGAAAAGCGATGTTGGAAGATATCGCCATCCTTACAAAAGGGACTGTAATTTCTGAGGAAAGAGGTTTCTCTCTTGATAATACTACAATTGATATGTTGGGTACCTGTGAGAAGGTTTCCATCGATAAAGACAATACGACCATCGTAAATGGTGGAGGTGTCGCAAAGCAGATCAAGACTCGTGTAAATCAAATCAAATCGCAGATAGAAACTACAACTTCCGATTATGACAAAGAGAAGTTACAAGAGCGCTTGGCCAAATTGGCCGGTGGTGTAGCCGTTCTTTATGTAGGTGCCGCCTCTGAGGTTGAAATGAAAGAAAAGAAAGACCGAGTTGATGATGCGCTTCATGCAACAAGGGCCGCCGTAGAAGAAGGCATTGTTGCCGGTGGTGGTGTTGCCCTGGTTCGTGCCAAATCAGTATTATCTAAAGTTGAGGTAGAGAATGCCGATGAAGAAACTGGATTGCAGATTGTTGCAAGGGCCATTGAATCCCCCATACGTACCATTGTGGAAAACGCAGGTGGTGAGGGTTCTGTTGTAGTTGCCAAAATCCTTGACGGAAAAGGCGATTATGGCTATGATGCTAAATCAGAGAAATATGTTGAAATGTTCAAAGCGGGAATTATCGATCCCAAGAAAGTAACCAGGGTAGCCTTAGAAAATGCCGCTTCGGTTTCTGGAATGATCTTAACCACCGAATGTGCATTGACCGATATTAAGGAAGATACTCCTCCTATGCCTCCTATGGGCGGCGGTGGCGGTATGCCCGGAATGATGTAGTCGGCTAACGACTAAGGGAAATTTTAAATAAAAACCTCGATCGAATATTCGATCGAGGTTTTTTTATATCTTCATTTTACTAGTCGTGATGTTTTTCACTATCATCAGTAGTATCATCCCGATACTTACAGCAAGGGTGAATCCCATCATAGGCTTCATTCGTGGCCTTTAACTCTTTGGTATCATGACCAACGGCCACCAGAGCGGTTTTTACTTTCATAGGGTCCGTTTTGCGCTCGTCCAATATCAAAGACAATTGGTGGGTAGGAATATCCCAATAGGCATATTTTACACCTTTAACACCTAAGGCAGCCTTTTCTATACGTGTTTTGCACATATCGCACTTACCATCGACTTCCATAGTCAGTTTCTTGTTCTTTTCTTGGGCAAATGCCGTTGTTGAAAATAAGGCTAAAAGAATTACTGTTGCTATTTTTTTCATAATTAATTACTTTATTTTCATTCCCCTGTAGAGGGGAATCTGATATATTTTTTATTTTTCATTCCCACCCTTCGTCTTCATTCGGGGTAAACTCCAGCAGAAATCTTTTAATTATTAATACTATTGTAATTTATATCTCAATCCCGTATAAAACATCCTACCCATAATAGGTGCATATACAATACTGGTATCAAAATTTGCGCCAAAAGGGTCGTCTGCACCTAAAACCGGGTTGTTCTGCTTAAAATTAGTTAAATTTTCGCCGCCTATGTATACTTCTAATGCTTTTGAGAATACTTTGGTTACTTGTGCATTCATCAAACTATACCCTTCTGCGAATTCGCCCAAACGAAACTCCGGTGGATTCACATCGGTATTCGGCAAACGTTGTTTGCCCAAAGTGTGTACGGTATAATCAAATTTCCATTGGGCTCCATTCTCCTTTGCATTAGTTTCATAGCCAAGATTTGCAAAAAAGCGGTTTTGTGCCTGTAAGGGTTTTTGCAACCGGCCATTTCTATAATCCGTATTCACGTCATAATATTTGTATGCCGTTCGTAATTCCAAGTTTTTAAGAATTTCATGATTGACTTCTACTTGAAAACTATTGGCAACGCTCCTTCCATCCAAATTATAAAAAAATACGGCGTTCGGATTTTCCCAATCGACCACCACCTGATTCACAAAATCGGTTTTGTAAAAGTCTAGGGTGATATTTCCAGGACGATTTAAAAAAGTAAATCCCTGTAAAAAACTCACACCATAGTTCCATGCATCTTCAGGTTCTAGACCATAGACACTCCCTTCAGTATCCAATAGCTGTATTGATCGGGCCGATGCAAATAGTTGTTGGTTCTCGGCAAAAATATTGGCCGCTCTCCTACCCCTACCAAAAGATGCCCTAAAACTGGCACGCTCCCATGGGGTATATCGCATGTGCAAACGCGGCGTCAAATAGGTGCCCAATCTGTTGTGCGTATCTATCCGCAGACCGGCTGTTAGGCTCAACTTCTCCAGATTCTCAAAACTATATTCGAAAAACGCGCCTGCAGATACATCTTCTCGCGTAAAATTATTCGAATTTACCAGTTCATCATACCCATCATAGGCATAGGTAAGGCCGGTTGTGAATTTGCTACGGGTGTCTCCGATAATCGAATTGAACAACAAGTTTGAAAACACGCTTTTATGATCTATATCATATCTGTTGAATCCGAAATACGATTCTTGTTGATGGTCGCTATAGGATGCCTGAAATCCAAAACTTTGAAACGGAAGCTGGGGAAATACATAACCCAATTTTACCGAGGCGTCAAACCGCTGGGTATTGATTTCACTTCCCCATCCTTCGGCCATGCTCAGGGTTCGATACGCATCATCATTTAATTCCCCATTTTCGTTGGCTGAGCGAAGACGAAGCCAAGCCTCAGGATCAAAATCTACCTGACCTGTTTGTTTTTCATCGTTTAGATAACGTAGGTTCAAAAAACTCACCCAGCCCTTTTCAGCATTTTGGTACTGCCAGCGGTTCATAATATTAATCTGGTTCGCCAGCGGCGCATCCAGAAAACCATCACCATTGTTTTCTTCCTTTTTATTCCTAAGGTTACCATGTATGTATACACCTGTGCCAATTTTATCGGATAGCTTTTTATTAAAATGGGTATTCAATTCCAATCTTCCATTTACATTCGCATAGGCATTCACGAAAACCAGATTGTCTGTAAAGGGTTTTACCAATTCGGTATTGATCTGTCCAGAGATGCTCTCGTAACCATTGACAACACTCCCTGCCCCTTTGGTAATCTGAATACTTTCTACCCAAGTACCAGGGGTAAACGTAAGTCCATAAGCCTGGGAGGCTCCCCGAACCATAGGTATATTTTCTTGGGTAATTAATAAATACGGGCTGGTAAGCCCCAACATCTGAATCTGCTTGGTTCCCGTAAGGGCATCTGAAAAATTGACATCGATCGCGGGGTTGGTTTCAAAACTTTCCGATAGGTTGCAACAGGCAGCCTTGAGCAATTCAGCACTATTGATAGTAACAACGTTCTGTGTACTGACAAACGACTTTTGCGCTGAGTTTCGTTTCTTTTCAACCACCACCTCATCCAAAACATTCGAAGGTTTCAACACATGGCGAACTTTTTTGGGGGATGTTATTGTTAGCGTATCCGTTTCAAAACCGACATAACTAATAATTAATTTGTTGAATGCATCAGAAAAAACAATGTTAAATTCTCCCTTCTTATCGGTAATCGTCCCTATCTGGGAATTCATCCAATACACATTGGCACCTTCGAGCCGCTGTTCTATGCCTTCCGCGGTAGTTTCAAAAACTACCCCTTCAACCTTTTCCTGGGACCATCCCAAAATAGGCAGTAGCAATACATATATATAAATTCGAAATTTCATTTTTAAATTTTAAAATAATTTGAGACCTCATAGGCCTAACCATTGACCAATAGCGCAATTGCCATCACCAACATAATCGTGTTCTCGATAAAAGTTGCCTCGGTCATCGGTAATTTTAGAGCCGTACCCAAACAGGCACAGCGTATACTTTTTTTGTCAATCAAGGTTTTTGTTACCCCAAAAGTTGTTATCCCTAGAACAACGAGTGTCACTATGAGTGCTATCGTAACCTGAAAACGCATTAGAAACATTAATCCCAAGGCCAATTCAATAAAAGGATATACCCATCCGTAGACTGGTAGCATCTTTGCCAAAGGGTCATACATACGAAAACTTTCAGGAAAACCTTTTAAATCTAAGAGTTTAAAGAAACTGAAAACAATATAAAAAAGACCCATAAAATCAAGCATCGCCTCTTCGGAATTCCAATCTTGAAAGTTCAATAAAAAGGAGGCCGCAAATAGATATAGAAAAATCAACAACAACGGTTTAAGTTGTTTCAGCTTTGATTCTTTTTCTTGTAAATTTTCATTTCCTCGAAGGGGGAAATCTTCTGAGTCCTGAAGAAGGACATCGATCTGACTCCCTTTTTTCATAATTGAATATTTCTCGGGCAAGACCGACTTAAAACTATCAAGGGGGAGGTGTTCCTTCATTGAAATTTGGGCCGTTCCTCTAACTAAATCAACTGCAACATGAGTAACCCCGCTCACCTCGGACAACTTTTCGGTAACGGATGCAACACAACCATTGCAGGTCATTCCGGTAATACTATAGGTATGTTTCATCGAGAATATTTATTTTCATTGCTTTACAGCGCTAGTTTCAATAAATCGGAAAATCTTCTTCGCACATTCAGTGCAAATGTCGTCTCTGTTTGTCATTAAACAAAAAGACTTTGATTCCCGCCCTTACCGAGACCCATAAGTTCAGGGGCACAGGCACGTGAATGAAAATAAAATCAAATTAGGAATACCTCGTCAAGTAACTGAATGTCCTTGACCAAAAGAGGTGGTGGGTATAAAAAATCGGGAACAACTTGTTCCGGTATATCATTAAATAAGTCGAGATACAATTGTGAAAACGCGACTAAAAACTCCTGTTGGTCAATAGTTAAGTCAGAAAAAGATAATTTTAAATCGTCCTGCCCATCAATAACAAGCAATTCATCTTTACAACAAGATTCCAATTCTTCAGAAAGAGAAAGCCCCTCCATGTCCATTCCGCAGTCCTCCGCATGTTCAAATAGCGCCACATTCATAAGACGTCCCATGCAATAGTGTTTGCCCACCGTCCACGAGGTTGTGGAGGCTAGTAGTAAAACAGCCATTAACAAAGAAATTGTTTTATGAAAATTCTCTTTCATTGGTACAAAAATACGAAATCTCCAATTTTTGAGCTTAGCCTGGGTTTCTTTAACGAAAGATTAGCTTTAAAAGTGTCCGAAAAGCAGTAAATGACCCAAAAAATTCACGTAGTATTTCACTTACGCATACTTAATTCGAAAAAAAGTAGTTATAGGAATACTAAACATCTTAATGGATGTTCTAAATACGATGCTAATCATTTCAAATAATACGTTTAAACTTATGAAAAACTATTTAAAATCCCCGGTAAAAAAGGCCTTTATGGTGCTTTCATTAACGCTATTCATAGCGAGCTGTTCTTCAGATGACGGTTCTATCTTTGAAACACCCGACATTCCCGATCAAACCAATCCTGGTGACGACCCAGTCGAAGTTGCTACCTTGGTTTTTAACGAGGGAGACCCTTCAAGTAATATCATCTTTGCCGAAGCAAGTGGCGAAGTAGGTACCACAGTACCTGGAAGAGTTATTTATACCTCTACGGACCTTACCCAACGCAGAATGTACATTACCCAAAACATTTCTGGCCAGGGTGACATGCCTTTCAACAATTTTAATCTAACCGATACTGAACTTACAAAAGCGCTAAAGGCGGATGGTTCTATTGATTTAGAAGGGGCTACCAAGAAAGAAATCGATTTCACTTTTGAACTGCCCGTACCCGCTATCGACAATGGCCAAATCGTATATAGTTTTTGGACGACCACCGGAAAGGGTGACTTCAGGGATTTTTCAAAAAGGTTGGCACTAGGCGTGGGAACCATTACCGTAACCGTAGGAACCGGGACCAACCCTAGCGCTACGGTAAGGGAATTTACCAATGTAACCTTATTTGCTCCGGATGTAAACGGAAATACAGAAACATTTTTTTCACTCCTAAATGAAACGGTTTATAAAATAAACGTTGGGCCTGAATTTAGGGCATTTTGGGATTTTGGTTATTATTACGGTGCTTCGGGAGTATCTACCGATGACAATGCCTCATTTGCTTCTACAGCGACCTATGATGAATCCTTTGGTTTTCCGGTTGAAGGTTTAAAACCTGGCACCGAAGAAGAAGATGCGGACACTGAGACCTTGAACGCAGCATTTTTTGGAATTTCCACTTTAGATGCCGCAGCTTTTGATGCAATTTCTATGGCAGGCGACCTAGATGCGATAAGTTCTTCAAGTTCACAAAAAATAACCAATCTGAGCGTTGGTGATGTTATCGAATTTGTAGACAACTACGGAAAAAAGGGATTGATAAAAATCACCGATATTCAACCAGGCTTCAATAATGATGATTTCATCCAATTCGATGTTAAAATTCAACCATAAAATACTTTTTATTTTTTGTTCAAAGGATGCCTAGAAATAGGCATCCTTTTTTTGTTGAATCTTCTGAAGGGATAGAAGTACGCTACTTTTTAAATTTTCCGTAAAGCGACTATTTACAAACAAGGTTTAAAACAACTATTTTTGGCTAAAAATTGAAGCTATGTTCAACAAATTAAAGTCAAAGGCAGTTTCCGTATTGGAAGATGACGGTCTTTCTACCGACGAAAGATTGCAAGGTGTCTGTGAACTACTCCGAAACAATTTGCCATATTACGATTGGGTCGGATTCTATTTTAAAAATGGCGACAAAGAGGAATTGAAATTAGGTCCTTATGCAGGAGAACCGACCGATCATACCATCATACCCTTCGGTAAAGGTATTTGTGGTCAGGTAGCGGTTTCTAACCAGAACTTCGTAGTACCCGACGTAAAGGCACAAGACAATTATATTGCGTGTAGTATTACCGTTAAGGCCGAAATAGTAGTGCCCTTATTTGTAAATGGTGAAAACATCGGTCAAATCGATATAGATTCGAATACTCCCGACCCTTTTACGGAAGAAGATGAACGGTTTTTAGAATTTATAAATGAAGAAGTAGCTAAAATCATTGCTCGACCCGTTTAAAACTTTAGGGGTTTTGTTGATAACCTCATCCATTTGTTAGGTTGAAAAAAATTACTTTTGCTTGCTTATAAACGCAATCTCCTATACCCTAATTATGAGCACTAAAAAAGCGACCTCAGCATTAATTTCAGTATTTCACAAAGACGGATTAGAACCCATCGTTCGAAAATTTCAAGAACTTGGAATTACCATCTATTCGACCGGAGGTACCGAAAAGTTCATAAGAGGCTTGGGTATTGAGGTAGTACCAGTGGAAGATGTTACCAGTTACCCCTCCATTTTGGGTGGGCGTGTAAAGACCCTACACCCAAAGGTGTTCGGGGGTATCTTGAACAGACAGGATAATGATGGGGACGTGGCGCAACTGGAAGAATTTGAAATTCCGCAGTTAGATATCGTCATTGTAGATTTATACCCTTTTGAAAAAACTGTGGCGAGCGGCGCATCGGAACAAGATATCATTGAGAAAATAGATATTGGTGGAATTTCCCTAATTCGCGCAGCCGCAAAAAATTATAAGGATGTTCTTTGCGTTTCATCTATGGAAGACTATTCGGAGGTATTAGAACTAATTTCCAACGGAAACGGGAATACCACCATGGAGGACCGCAAACGTTTTGCCGCAAAATCATTCAATGTATCCTCTCATTATGATACCGCCATCTTCAATTATTTCAATAAGGATCGCGGTGAGGCGGTTTTAAAGATAAGTGAGACGAACGGAAAAGTGTTGCGATATGGGGAGAATCCCCACCAAAAAGGTTTTTTCTTTGGTGATTTTGACGCCATGTTCTCAAAACTCCACGGCAAAGAGCTTTCCTATAACAACCTATTGGATGTTGATGCAGCGGTAAACCTAATGGGCGAGTTTAAGAATGACGCACCTACCTTCGCCATATTAAAGCACAATAATGCCTGTGGTCTGGCCACACGGGATAACTTGCATCAGGCCTATGTTGATGCCTTGGCCGGTGATCCAGTTTCGGCCTTCGGCGGTGTTTTGATCAGTAATACGGAAATAGACAAGGCTACGGCCGAAGAAATACATCAACTATTCTGTGAAGTCGTGATTGCGCCTAGTTACTCTGGTGAAGCTCTTGAAATCCTAAAGGGCAAAAAAAATCGGATTATTTTAATTTTAAATGATGTTGCGATGCCGGGTACCACGGTGCGAACATGCCTAAATGGTATGCTCGTACAAGACAAGGATAATAAAACAGATTCGGCGGCCGATTTTAGGAATGCTACTGATAAAAGCCCTTCAACAAGCCAAATAGAAGATTTGATTTTTGCTTCTAAATTATGCAAACACACCAAATCGAATACTATCGTTCTCGCCAAAAACAAGCAATTATGTGCCAGCGGTACAGGGCAAACATCTCGCGTTGATGCCTTAAACCAAGCCATTCACAAAGCAAAGTCCTTTAATTTTGAGCTAGATGGGGCAGTCATGGCCAGCGATGCTTTTTTCCCTTTCCCAGATTGTGTGGAAATTGCGCATAAAAATGGTATTTCATGCGTTATACAACCGGGCGGATCGATAAAAGACCAACTTAGCATTGATTATTGCAATGAAAATGGTGTTGCCATGGTGATGACAGGTACGCGTCATTTCAAGCATTAATTTTACTACTTTTGTCGATGAAATGCACCCCACCCTAACTAGTAACATAACCAAACGAATTAAAAATGGGATTTTTTGATTTCTTGACCGAGGAAATCGCTATTGACTTAGGTACAGCGAATACCCTCATTATTCATATGGACAAGGTCGTGGTCGACAGTCCATCCATTGTAGCCAGAGATCGTATTTCAGGTAAAATCATCGCGGTTGGCAAAGAGGCCAACATGATGCAGGGCAAGACCCACGAAAACATAAAAACTATCAGACCCCTGAAGGATGGGGTAATTGCAGATTTTGATGCATCTGAAAAGATGATCAATATGTTTATCAAGAACATTCCTGCACTAAAGAAAAAATGGTTCCCTCCCGCTTTGCGAATGGTTATCTGTATTCCCTCTGGGATTACCGAAGTAGAAATGCGGGCGGTAAAGGAATCTGCGGAACGCGTTAACGGCAAGGAAGTATATTTAATTCATGAGCCTATGGCGGCGGCTATTGGTATTGGCCTGGATATTATGCAACCTAAAGGAAATATGATCGTAGATATAGGTGGTGGTACCACCGAAATTGCGGTTATAGCCTTGGGCGGAATCGTATGCGATAAATCGGTTAAGATTGCGGGTGACGTTTTTACAAATGATATTATTTATTACATGCGTACCCAACACAACCTTTACGTTGGGGAAAGCACCGCTGAGAATATAAAAATCGAGATTGGGTCGGCGACCGAAGACCTTCAAAATCCCCCTGACGAAAAATCTGTTCAAGGACGTGACCTGTTGACAGGAAAACCCAAGCAGGTTCAGATTTCGTATCGAGAAATAGCCAAGGCATTGGACAAATCTATACTTCGTGTAGAGGATGCGGTAATGGAAACTTTATCTCAGACTCCTCCCGAATTGGCAGCCGATATCTACAATACGGGTATTTATTTGGCCGGTGGTGGATCTATGCTCAGAGGTCTTGATAGAAGGCTTTCGCAAAAGACCGACTTGCCTGTATACATCGCTGAAGATCCGTTGCGTGCGGTTGTTCGAGGTACGGGAATTGCCCTTAAAAACCTTGAGCGCTACAAGAGCATCCTGATCAAATAGTATTGCAAAGCGGAAAATCACGATTTTGACTTCTTGACAAGGGAAGTTTCATTATCGAAAACGTTTCTTTTTTTAATTGACTAGGGCATGCAGCAAATCATCAACTTTTTAATCCGATATAAACACTTTTTGCTTTATATCTTTTTGTTGATGGTTTCCTTGGGTTTGACCATACAATCTCATTCATACCATCAATCGCGTTTTTTCAATTCTTCAAATTGGTTAAGCGGGAACATTTATGAAGCTTCGAGTGGTGTAACTTCCTATTTTGGGCTTACCCAAGAAAATAAAAAGCTGGTTGAAGAAAACAAAAGGTTGAACGATTTACTGTTCAATTTTAAAAACGGAGACCCTTTATCTTCAGACTCCACCCTTCTTTCTTACACGATAACTTCAGGCAGGGTCATTAATAATAGTTTTGCGAAAACCAGAAATTACCTTACCATAGATAAAGGTGAGAATGACAGCGTTAAACCCGATATGGGAGTTATTAGCACTCAGGGAATCCTGGGAATAATCGAGAACACCTCGGGTAATTACGCAACGGTGCAAAGTATATTAAATGAAAGGTCAAGTATCAATGCCAAAATAAAAAATACAGATCATTTTGGGTCTCTTGAATGGAATGCCCAAAGGTATGACCTTGTTCAATTGGTTGATATTCCACGTCTTGTGAAAATTACCGTTGGTGATACCATCGTCACCGGTGGAATGAGCAGTATTTTTCCAGAGAACATTCCCATAGGCGCCGTTCAAAAATTTGATTTGGATACGGCGAACAGCTTTTACACCATTGATGTAAAACTCTTTAACGATATGACGAATATTAGGAATGTTTATATCGTTCAAAACAACAACCGAGAAGAAATTATCGAATTAGAGGCAATCACTGAAGATGAGCAATAGTTATCTCGTAAATATCGTTCGTTTTGTCTTGCTAGTTCTTGTGCAAGTGCTGGTTTTCAACCAGCTTAACTTTTTTGGGTTTATAAATCCAATGGTGTACATTCTCTTTTTGTATTGGTATCCCGTTAAAGAAAATCGCTCAGCATTTATTGGCCTTAGTTTTATATTAGGGTTATCCATCGATTTCTTTTCTGATTCAATGGCCCTAAATGCGGCTTCAACGGTTACCATCGCCTATATCAGACCCGCAATTATGCGTTTCGTTTTTGGGGTAAACATAGAATTCCAAAGTTTCAGACTGGGCAGCTCCACAAAGGCACAACAAATTACATTTTTAACGTTATTAATAGTAGTTCACCACCTTGTCTTCTTTACATTAGAGATTTTTAGTTTTGGAAACATTGTGTTGATACTAAAAAAGACGCTGGCCAATGGTGCCGCAACCTTAGTACTTTGCCTTCTGTTTACATCGCTTTTTAGTGTGAAGAAAGAATAAAAGTAGTATAGATTCCCTTGTTTGTTGAACCGCTCAAAATATTGAGCTAGTATAAGCAAAGGGATGAAAAAAAGGTAAGATAGTATGAAGAAGATATTACTTTCATCAATAATCGTTCTTATCGGGATTACGTTTCTCGGTAGATTGTCGTACCTACAAATCTTTAGCTTTTCACCAGATCAAGTGGTAGAGGATCCCGCTATTCAAAGAATATATGATTATCCGGAGCGAGGTTATATATATGACCGCAACGGAAAGTTATTGGTTGCCAATGATCCAGCTTATGACGTTATGGTCATTCCGCGTGATGTTCGGGAATTGGACACACTGGAGTTCTGTAAACTTCTCAATATAGATGGTGAAAAATTCAAAAAAGAACTTAGAAAAGCGAGAATATACTCTCCACGATTGCCTTCTGTTTTAGTACCTCAGCTTTCAAAACAGGATTATGCCCGCCTTCAGGAAAAAATGCGGCGGTATCCCGGGTTTTATATTCAAAAGCGTTCCTTACGCTATTATGATACCAAAAGTGCTGCCAACGTTTTGGGTTATATAAGTGAGGTAAACGAGCGCGACCTTGCCAAGAACCCCTATTATACGCAAGGTGAACTAACTGGGCGCATAGGGGTTGAAAAGGTATATGAAGATATTCTAAGGGGACGAAAAGGGGTAAAATATATCCAGAAAAACCGCTTTAATCGTGTTATAGGGCCCTATAAAGATGGCGTATTGGATACGCTTCCCGAACAGGGAAAGGAAATCCATCTTACAATAGACAAGCTTTTACAAGAGTATGGGGAGCAATTGATGCACGGAAAACGGGGTGGTATCGTAGCCATTGAACCCGCTACAGGAGAAATACTTTCTATGATTTCAGGACCTACCTACGAACCTTCATTATTAGTAGGTCGGGAACGCTCCAAAAATTTTACTAAGCTTTACAATGATACAATTGCGATACCACTTTTCGACCGAACTATCTCTTTTGAAAAAGCACCAGGTTCTCCGTTTAAAACTATGAATGCGTTGGTGGCTTTACAAGAAGGTGCGATTGTACCCCAGACTTCTATTCGTTGTTCAGGTGGTTTTTATATCGGGCGTAGTAAAAAAGGTTGCCATTGCGGAGGTGGTAGCAGAAACCTAAATAGCGGTATCTATAATTCGTGCAATGCCTATTTTGTTGGGGTTTATCGCAAAATATACGACGCGTTCCCTTCAAATGGCGAAGCCCATGAGGCATGGGTGAAACACATGAAAAGTTTTGGGCTTGGTCAATACCTTGGCTCCGATTTGCACACAGGCAGAAAAGGAAGAATACCTAGTAAGGCCATGTATGACAAATGGTATCCTAATAACAGTTGGACAGCTTCTACCCTATACTCCAATGCAATAGGTCAAGGTGAAGTAGCGGTAACTCCTCTACAATTGGCAAATATGACGGCTGCAATCGCCAATCGCGGGCACTTTTTCACCCCACACGTTCTGAAGAAAGTAAATGGTGTGGATATCGAAAATCCAAAGTTTACCGAAGCAAGGCATACCACAATAGACAAAAAACATTTTGAGCCCGTTGTTCAAGGCATGGCCGATGTGTATAAAAAAGGGACCGCTAAATGGGTACAGGTTCCAGATATCGAAATTGCTGGAAAAACAGGTACTGTGGAGAACTTTATGAAAATAGACAGTGTAAGAACCCAACTGACCGATAATTCAGTTTTTGTGGCGTTCGCCCCTGTTGACAATCCTAAAATAGCCATTGCAGTCTATATCGAAAACGGCTACTATGGCAGTCGGTATGCAGGGCATATTGCCTCTTTAATGATCGAGAAATACCTCAAAGGTGAAATCACCAGAAAGGATTTAGAAAAGCGGATGCTTGAAAGAACATTGGAACGCGAATATGCCAAACCTTATAGCGGAGAGGAGTTCAAAATAAATGAATATGATTGGAGCCAAGATGCTATAAAACCTAAAACGGAGACCGAATAGTATGTCCGGCAAAAGCATCTTTAAACGTATAGACTGGCTCACCATTTTCTTTTATTTGGCCTTGGTCGCCATTGGTTGGGTAAGTATCTACTCAAGTACGTTTACCGAGGCCGAACCTTCGATTTTTAATTTCGCTACCCTTCACGGCAAGCAGTTCTTTTTTATCGGAGCAAGTTTTGTTGCTATCATTATCATCCTAGCCCTAGAGGCCAGTTTTTTTGAACGTTTTTCGAGTCTTTTTTATATTATCTCAATAGTTTCACTAGTGGGTCTATTTCTATTTGGTAGAACCATCGCTGGGGCTACTTCGTGGTATGACCTAGGTTTTTTCAACTTTCAGCCCTCGGAGCTCGCAAAGATTACCACGTCGTTGGCACTGGCAAAATACCTTAGCGATATACAAACCGATATCAAAAGGCGAAAAGACCAACTGTATGCTTTTTTGATTTTATTGATTCCGGTCATACTCATTATCCCGCAACCGGATCCAGGTAGTGCTTTGGTTTTTTTTGCACTGACCTTCGTGCTTTTTAGAGAGGGTTTGCCAATGTATTATTTGGGCTTTGCTTTTCTCGCCATTATGATTTTTGTTACAACGCTTAAGTTCGGGACGGTTTGGATAGCTATTTTCCTAGGAATCATGGTAGTGTTGATTTTCCTTTTGAAAAAGAAAAAATTCAAAGTTCCTACCTTACCCTTAATCGGTTTGGTTGTCATTTCCATCCTCTTTTCCCTTTCCGTAAACTTTGTTTTTAACAATGTATTTCAGGACCGGCATAGAGACCGTTTTAGTCTTTGGCTTAGATTGGAAAAAGATCCCGCTAAACTCGAAAAAATAAGAAAGACCATAGGGTATAATACCTATCAATCAGAAAAAGCCATCGAGTCGGGCGGGTTTTTCGGGAAGGGATTTTTAGAAGGTACGCGCACCAAAGGCGATTTTGTTCCAGAACAACATACCGATTATATTTTTAGCTCCGTTGGCGAGGAATGGGGTTTTATTGGTACTGCCTCTGTGGTCCTACTCTTTACAATGTTGCTATTACGACTCGTATATTTGGCCGAGCGCCAAAAAAGTAATTTCAGCCGTATGTATGGCTACGGGGTAATTTCCATCTTGCTCATTCATTACTTCATCAATGTCGGAATGGTCATCGGGGTATTACCAACGATAGGGATACCACTCCCATTTTTTAGCTATGGGGGATCGGGCCTACTCTTCTTTACGATTCTGCTTTTTATCTTCTTGAAACTGGATACAAATCGATTGAAAGAAGGGATTTAAGGAGATATTAAGTAGTGCATGATTTTATTCTTTTATCTCTATCGGCAAAAGAAAGAGAAAGATTCGATTGATACATTCGCCCATTCTTGTATTCAAAATTTCCATCCATCAAGTTCAACTTCTCCTTCCAATTTAGCTTCGGTTTTATCTTGGAATTTTTCGAAAAAATCGATCCCTGTCCGTTTTTCTATTTCATCTACCGAAACAGCAAATTCTTTCAATGGTTTGCTACTCTCCTTCCCTTCCATTAAAAAAGCAGCAACATCCAAATCCTTCGCATCACCCTTGGCCACAATTTTATAGTAGTACCGAGGTACATCAACATCCTCCCTGCCAATTTCTTTTAATCCATTTTCCAATACGCCTCCGGTAACCACAAAAACGCTTCCGTAGCGTTTTGCCCATTGTCTAATTTGCATTTCCAGGCGGTTCCAGACTCCAGCATTGAAATCCCTATCTTGGGGACTTATGTTACTGGTATAAAAGGTTTCGTTATATGCCTGTTCCGAAAACCTCCGGTCACCGGCCGGACAAAGATGCCCACGATCATAACCAGAACCTTTGTAGTTACGCCAATCGGCAGATTTCGTTTTCACCTTTGGGTCCTCAATAAAATAAGGCCTTTTTCGATCATCATAGGTCATATGCTCTTTTTTAAGCATATAAGCAACCCATTCGGCCTGCTCGTAAGGGTCATTATAGGATAGCATAAAATGTTCGTGTGTCACCACTGCTCCAGTCGTTGAACTCGGTAAGAACATCTTCGGGATTTCCGTCTTTTTAGCGGGGTCTGCGTCCGAAGAATACGTATCTGGGGTATAAAAATTTTCAAAAAACCAAAAACCGACAACACAAACTAGTAACAAAATAGTATAAACAAGCTTGTTGTTTTTGCTGGATTTGGCTCTTATCATAACGGCAAAGTTAACTTAATTTGAAGTATTCGGCCAACGGTATTTTTGTAAGGATTGGGTCAAAATCACGACAAAACAAATGAGATTCTCCACCAGTTTATCAGTAACTTGTAATGGAGATGTTTTTTATAAATTATAAGGTGTAATCTTTTTAAAAACAGAAAGGAAAAGTAGTATGCTTACATGGAAAGATGTTATTCATTTTAGTGTTAACGGAAACCCTATCCCGGATAAAAGGGTCGAAAAAACCGAAGCCGAATGGCGTGACCTTTTAACACCGGAACAATTTCGGATTACCCGAAAAAAAGGAACGGAAGCCGCTCATTCAGGGGCACTTTGTGGTATTCACGAAGCGGGCAAGTACAATTGTGTTTGTTGCGATACCCCTTTGTTCGACTCCACTATTAAATTCGAGTCCGGTACCGGTTGGCCAAGTTTTACCCAACCAATTAAGAAAAACGCAATTAAGTACGAAAAGGATACAGCCTTCGGAATGGTACGTGTAGAAGTCATGTGTAATACATGTGATGGTCATTTGGGCCATGTTTTCCCTGATGGTCCTGAACCAAGCGGACTTAGATATTGTATCAATTCAGAATCTATGCAACTGCAAACCGCTTCAGCAGATAAAGAAGAAAGGATTAACAATGAACAATAAAAAACTAGAATTGGCCACCGTAGGCGGTGGATGTTTTTGGTGTATTGAAGCCGTATTACAACGCGTAAATGGCGTCGAAAAAATTGTTTCAGGTTATACCGGGGGATCAGCTCCCGGAAAACCAACTTATAAGGAAGTGTGTTCTGGTCTTACCGGTCATGCCGAAGTAGTTCAGCTAACATATGACCCTGAGGTGATTTCCTATGAAGACCTTTTGGTGATTTTTATGACCAGTCATGACCCAACCACTTTAAATAGACAGGGTGGTGATCTGGGCACACAATATCGATCGGTGATTTATTATCATGATGACACGCAAAAAGAAATTGCCGAGGTGGTTGCCAAGGAAATGGCGCCGTATTTTGAAAATCCTATCGTGACCGAAATAAGTCCTTTAGAAACATTTTACGAAGCAGAAGATTATCATCAAGACTATTATAACAATAACAGCTCGCAAGGGTATTGCAGTGCGATAATTACTCCTAAACTGGCCAAGTTGCGAAAAATGCACCGGACAAATTAAAGACGGTAAGTAGTAGTTAAACAATCTTTTAAAATACGTAAACAGCGGTCGTTTAACAAAGTATTGAACGACTGCTGTTTTACTTTATTAATAATCTAAAAATAAGAAAGGACATTATCATGTCGAATAATTCAACAAGTGAAAATCAAGTAATAAAAGCTCCTGAATTTGAAGTAAAGCAGTGGGTCGATGCGAATGGTAATACAACCAAGCCCATTAAACTATCTGACTTTGAAGGGAAATTCAAAGTGCTGTATTGTTTTCAAAGTTGGTGCCCTGGTTGTCATAGCCGTGGGTTACCCGCTTTGCAAAAAATGGTAGATGCGCTCAAGGAAAATGAGAAGGTGACATTTTTAGCAATTCAGACGGTATTTGAAGGTCATCAAGCGAACACCTATGATAAAATGGTAGCAACCCAAAAACAGTATGATTTGAAAATTCCCTTTGGTCATGATGCAGGTGATGATGGAAAATCCACATCGAACATCATGAAAAATTATCATACTGGAGGTACGCCATGGTTTATATTCATAGATGAACATAACAATGTTGTTTTTGCCGATTTTCATCTAAACGAAGATGCCGCAATTGAATTTTTAAAAACAAGAAAATAATGAACGTAATCCCGGTCATAAAACTATATGGGGCAGAAGGTTGCCACAAAACGAGATATTATCAGCTTTTGCTGGATGAAACGGAACTGCCCTATCAATTTCTGGATGTAGAAACCAATAAAGACCACGCAGTGGAACTGCGTGGTCTTTATGAAAACGGAAAACTTAATTTCCCGACGATTACCATTGGCAAAAAGAAACTGAGAAACCCGTATAAGGAAGATCTGCATAAATGGTTAAACAAATTAATCCCATCACGATTACCTATTGTCCATGATAAAGAGAATAACCGTTTTACAATGGATATTAATGGTGAATTAGCAAAGGTTGAATACCAGTTACGTGATGGCAAAATGTATTTGACGCATTCCGAAGTACCTTACAATTTAAGAGGGCAGGGAATTGGCAAAGTATTGGTCGAGAAAACCTTTGAGCAATTAACGACGGAGAACTTTAAGGCCGTTGCGGTATGCAGCTATATAAAGGCGGTCGCGAGGCGAAGTAAGAAGTGGAATTCAATAATTGAATAGATAAACTAAAAGAATCAATGCTTTCATGTTATTGAAACAAATACGAAAACTACCCCTAGGCTATTCTGAAGTAATTTATCTCAATAGAAAGTACGGGGTAACCCGTAACGATTTCAATAATGGGAACAGCCATAAAATTTTTGCCCAGGAATTGGGCGGAAAAGATTTTATCAGCCTTAACTATTATACCACTAGGACTTCACAAAGTTTGAAGCCTTGCGAAATGCCGGAGCAAAAGGTCATTGATTTTCTTAATGGGTATCAACAAATAGAAGATTAAGATGCTTATTATTACCAACTTTCCCTTTACTAAAGCTTAAGTACCGCAAATCATCATTCTTCTAATGAAGGGTATCAAAGCCGTGGCCCTCTAATTATTTATCCGATTTTTTGTGACTTTTTTAGTTATTTTCTACTAATAACTAAAACATAACATTTGACGGCAGCAGAAACCGACTTCGTACGGGTCATTCAGGAGAATGAGGGAATCATATACAAGATAGCTCGTACCTATACCAAAACCAGTGACGACCGAAATGATTTATACCAGGAAATCGTTTATCAACTTTGGCGGTCATTTGATTCTTTTAAAGGTAATTCTAAAATAAGTACTTGGATATACCGAGTGGCATTGAACACCTCTATTTCCCAATGGCGAAGGGAAAAGAAAAAAGGGCACAAGGTGGAGTTGGATCATTTGTTTTTAAAACAAACAGAGGGTTACGATCCGGAGTTTGAAGAACGCCTTGAGTTGGTATACGAACAGATAAACCAACTTAATGAAATCGAAAAAGGATTAATGCTTTTATTTCTGGAAGGAAAAAAATATAACGAGATAGCCGAAGTTACTGGCTTTACCGCAAGCAATGTAGGTACTCGTATTTCACGAATAAAAGCCAAAATGAAAAGTAATATTGAAAAAAAATAAGGCCATGACTTTAGAAGAAATGCAACATGTTTGGTCGGAAATGACTGAAAAAATCGATAATCAAAAACGTTTAACAGACAAATTGATACTAGATATGACACAAGAAAAATTCAAAAATAAAATTTCAACAATTGCGCGGTACGAATCTATGGGAGCTATAGTTTGCTTTATAGCCGCCTTGGTAATAATCCTAAATATCGGAAAGTTGGATACCTGGTATCTCCTGGCTAGCGGTATTCTTGTCCTAGGGTATTTCGTTATCATACCCTTGATCGTGTTAAAGTATATTGGTCAAATGAAAAGTATTGACCTGGCAAAGAATACGTACAAACAGTCGTTAATCGAATTTACCAATAAAAGAAAACGGTTTTTATTTTGGCAACGAACGGCAATAGTCTCCAATTTCTTTCTCATGGTACTGATATTGCCCGTATTTAGCAAACTTTTTAAAGGCAAAGACCTATTTGTAACCGACACTTCTGTTTGGACTTGGTATGTTATCGTGATGTTGGTTTTTTTAATCCCTTTCTCGTTTTGGGGCTACAATAAGTATAAAAAAATGACAGCATCCGTAGAAGATTTACTTCGGGATCTACAGTCGTAAATTGTGCTGTCGAGGTCTTGATATATGAAATGGTTCAAGCGCATCCGAAATTTCAGAACTTTACTTTTATCACATTGATAAAAAGAAGAATTTCATACTCAACAAGATTCCCTTATAACAAGTTCGGTAGGCAATATGTACTCGCAATGCGAGCCGGGTTCGGAGTCCCTGTTATTTTCTATTTCATTAAGCAATAGTTCCAGGGCCGTTGAACCCATTTCATATGCCGGTTGGTTGACCGTTGATAAGGTAGGCGACACCACTGAAGACATTAGCCAATTGCTAAATCCGAAAACTGCGATTTGACCTGGAATTTTCACGTTGATCTCATTGAAAAATTTGATAACACCAATGGCGACCAAATCAGTAATCGCAAAAACGGCTTCGACATCATCATGTTCAGAAAGCATTTTTTGAGCATTGCGATATCCATCCGAAAAATCATCATTATTATCACACACATAAACCAATGACTCATCAAAGGTAATACCACTGTCGGCAAGGGCCCGCTTATAACCTTCAAAACGTTCTCTTGAGATTTTAGGAATCCCATCCCCTCGAAAATGCGCTATTCTTTTATGGCCTTTTTTTATTAGATGCATAACCGCTTTATAGGCAGCTTTCTCATCATCTATCATCACCTTGGAACAATTGATCGAGGGTTCAACCTTATCAAAAAGTACTAACGGTATCTTTCTTTTTAATATCTTTTTAAGGTGTAAAAACTCGTTGGTTTCATTTGAAAGAGACACTAAAATACCATCAACCCTTTTATCCATCAGCAGGTCTACCTGTTGCTTTTCAAGTGCTAATTTTTCATTGGATTGAAGTAGGATAACCAAATACCCCGCTTTTTCCGCCCCCTCTATAATGCCTTCTATTACCCTAGAAAAGAAATGGTGCACCATGGAAGGGACAATTACCCCAATGGTTTTAGATTCGTTATTCCTCAAATTTATAGCAAGCTGATTTGGCGTATAATTTAAAATTCTAGCCATATTCAAAACTTTCTGTCTAGTTTCTTCACTAATTTCCTTAGAGCCGTTCAGGGCTTTAGATACAGTAGGAATCGAAACGTTTAACATTTCGGCTATGTCTTTGAGTTTTACGTGCGCCATTCGATTAAATTAGTGGTTACTTGCCTTAAATAGCCCTTTCATTCTCTTTTTTTAATTAACGAAAACGTTTACTTTGATTAAATTCCTTTACAACAGTATGAAATTTAAGTAATTACCCCCATCTTTAGGGAACAGCGAATTCCCCTAAAGTATTTCATTAATATACTTGAAATAGGAGATTTAAACAAAATAGACCCCGTCTAAAACAGTAAGGTTACCTAAAAATCTTTGCAGCTGCAAAGCGCAAATTACAGGTGATTCTGTATATAAGAGTTTTGATTGAATTTGTTTGTTTCTCTTAAATGCTGCGAACTCTGTTGGGTTTGCGGCATTTAATTTTTAAACGCTCAAATTATGAAGAAAAATGCCCTGAAAATATCTATTTATATTAACTACTTTGTATTCGCGATTCTTTTAAATAGTGTTGGTATTGTCATTAAACAATCTATTGACAATTATAATGTGGCTGAAACCCAAGCCAGTATTCTAGAGGCGTTTAAAGACTTGCCCATTGCATTGATTTCATTTTTTATTGCTTCGTTTATTCCAAAGATCGGATACAAAAAAAGTATGCTACTTGCCTTGGCATTGGCTGGTATTGGTTGCCTGTATATGTACTACGGAAATTCCTTTTGGAGCGCAAAGATTCTGTTTGCCTGTATAGGTGCTTCTTTTGCTTTGATAAAGGTTTCCGTTTATTCGATCATTGGTTTGTTAACCGATTCAAAAGAAGGGCATAGTAGTCTTATGAGTTCCGTTGAAGGGGTTTTTATGTTTGGAATAGCGTTGGCCTATTTTATTTTCCCATTTTTCTTTAGCGATACCGACCCCGATGCATGGCTTAGGGTGTATCTTTTTCTTGCCGCGTTGATTGCGCTTGCCTTTTTGCTACTCCTTTTTTCCAAAATCGAAATAGAAGTAACGCCTTCAGAAAGCTCTTTAAAAAGTGATTTTATCGCCATGATCAAGCTGATCACCCTACCTCTTGTTGCTTTTTTTATTCTCAGCGCCTTCTTTTTTGTAATGGTAGAACAAGGTATTATGACCTGGTTGCCCACATTTAATACCAAGGTTTTGTCTCTAAACGACAAACTAAGTGTTCAAATGGCCAGTATTTTAGCAATAACTCTAGGTATAGGCCGATTGCTTGCAGGTATTCTGGTTAAAAAAATCTCATGGTTAAAACTTTTGATTATCTGTCTTGCCATATCGATGGCAATTGTTGGTTTTATTTTACCGAATGCGCTTAGTCAGAGTACAATTCAAATCAATGATATCCGTGATATCCCTATGATCGGTTTTATTTTCCCTATTATCGGATTGTTTATCGCCCCTGTATATCCGCTTATCAGTTCGGCCGTACTATCGGTATTACCAAAGAACATACATAGCTCAATGACCGGCCTTATTGTGGTTTTTTCCGCATTGGGAGGAACCCTTGGTTCCAGAATAATAGGATACTTATTTGAGCATGTTGGTGGGGGAAAGGCATTTTTTTATATGACCATACCTATGGCAATCCTAATCGCCTCCCTATTTTTCTTAAATTCATCAATTCGTAAATATGAAAATACCCACTCGTAAATCGGTACTTATGTGCGTGTTCTTGCGACCAAAAGATACTGGAACCAGAACCTTGACCATTGATAAAAAAGGGCCAAAAGTATCTGAGTATTAAAAACCCCAACCCGAAAATTCGTAAGTACAATGCCCACACCAGATATTATTTATGAAGAACTCTTCGTTGATTTACATGAAAGTAATCTTTGGCAAGACCAAAAAACAATTGGGGATGGTATTCCCCAGGCATCATCTTCAACCATATTGGCGGCTTATCGAAGTAGTAAGGACAACCCCTCTTTTGACTTAAAAGAGTTTTTTGAAAAATACTTTAAAACAGCGCCCGACTTGGCCGCAGGGTTCAAAAGCAATACCACTAGACCTGTTAAAGAACATATTGAAAAACTATGGCCTTATCTCGAACGAAAAGCAGATTCCGGCAATACCATTGAAGGCGATTCATTAATTCCTTTACCCCATCCTTATATTGTTCCAGGCGGGCGTTTTAACGAAATATACTATTGGGATAGTTACTTTACCATGCTTGGTTTACAACATAGCGGTCTAGTTGATCAAATTGAGGGGATGATCAAAAACTTCTCCTATCTAATTGATCGTTTTGGCTTTATCCCAAATGGTAATCGCACTTACTTTCTAGGTCGTTCCCAGCCTCCTTTTTATGCCTTAATGATTCAACTACTGGCAGAAGAAAAAGGGAACGATGTTTTAGTGCAGTACTTGCCCCAACTAAAAAAGGAGTACGCCTTTTGGATGAAAGGCAGTCAGCAATTGGTCGACACAAAACCCTATCAAGTTTCCGAACGTGTAATTGCCTTACCAAAGGATCGGGTTCTTAATCGCTATTTTGACCTATATCCCTTACCTCGGCAAGAGAGCTATCAACATGATATCAATGATCAGAAAAAATCCGATCGGGCCGATAAGGGCAAATTCTATCTGGATATTAGAAGTGGTTGCGAATCTGGTTGGGACTTTAGTTGTAGATGGTTTGATAAAATCGATGATTTCTCTACTATAAAGGCCAGTGAGATTTTACCCATTGACCTCAACTGTCTTTTATATCAGTTGGAGAACACCATTGCCGAAGCCAGTCAATTGGCCGCGGACAAGGACGATTCTATAAAGTTTAAAAAATTGGCCCAACAACGAGCCGATGCTATCCAGTCTATCTTTTGGAACGAATCCGAGGAATTTTATTTCGATTATAATTTTGTTCAGCAACAGCAAACAGGGAGATTTACTTTAGCGGCAATGTTTCCCTTATTCTTTACTATAGCGACCAAGGAACAGGCCGCTGCAGTTGCCAAAATTATAGAAAGTCAGTTTTTGGAACAAGGTGGTCTGGTCAGCACACCTTATTTCTCGGGTCAACAATGGGACGCCCCAAATGGATGGGCCCCTCTGCAGTGGATAGCCGTTAAAGGGTTATTGAATTATGGATTCAACGACTTGGCATTTGAAATTAGAAATCGTTGGCTAAAATTAAACGACGACGTATTTAGGCGGACTGGGAAAATGATGGAAAAATATAATGTTGTGGATTCGAGTCTTCTTGCAGGTGGTGGGGAGTATAAAGGTCAGGCAGGATTTGGATGGACAAATGGTGTTTATCTTAAGTTATTGAGCATGGCAAAGAAATAAGGTGATTGTCAGGAAGGTTTTACATTGAACTCATCTTGTAAATCAAGATTCGTTTGAAATACTTTCCAAAAAAACCTCCATTCAGTGTACTGAATGGAGGTTTTTTATTGAAGAATACTGTAATTTATCCCTTCACACTGGCCAATTTGCCATTTTTAATATTGTTCCCTTTTAGGTCTCGTAGTACGTTAACCGCTTCCTCAACATATACATCCTTAGCGAGGCTCTTGTGCCAACGATCTCTTTTCTCTCGCAAAACAGAGTCTTGAGTGAATAGTTCCTGTTCGTATTGTAAGGAGGTAAAGGTCAATTTGGAATCGTAATCCTGTAATTTCTTGAAATAATCGGATTGCTCCTTGTCCTTACTTTTTTCTTCTTTATAAACCTCATAGTTTAATGATACGTTTGTCTCGTCTTGCTCAGACTTCAACCATCTGGCGTTCTCCTCAATAAGTTGTACCTGTTTACTATTGGCCATACGTTGCTTACTATTTTCTAAGGTCTCTTCATAGTTGATATAGTTTTTCCAAGGCTCGTAATCGGCAGGCGAAATCTTGTCCCAATCCAATGGGTTGCTCTGATCACGCTCCCCAAGATCAATATAGCTATATCGGTCTGGCACGATAATGTCACTAGAGACGCCCTTTAATTGGGTAGAACCACCATTAACCCTATAGAATTTTTGGGTCGTTAATTTCAATGCCCCTAAATCGCCATGTTCACTACTGCGCACAATATTGTTCAAGGGAATTACATTTTGAACGGTTCCCTTTCCAAAAGTCTGCTTACTCCCTATAACTATTGCCCGCTTATAATCCTGCAATGCGGCAGCCAAAATTTCCGATGCGGATGCAGAAAGTTCGTTCACGAGAACCACCAAAGGTCCGTCCCACTGAATACGCTCATCTTTATCCTCATGTACTTCTTTCTTTTTCCCTGAAGACTGCACCTGTACTATAGGGCCATCTTTGATAAAAAGTCCTGCCATATCAACAACCGTCTTTAAGGATCCTCCGCCATTATCGCGTAAATCCAAGATTAGGCCTTCCATACCCTCTTGCTTTAATCGTTCAACTTCCTTGGCTACATCAGAAGCAGCATTTCTCTCGGTATAATCATCAAAATCAACATAAAACTTTGGTAAATGAATCAATCCAAATTTTTCGGTTTCCTTGATAATGTTTGCCGATTTTGCAAACGACTCTTCTAACTCCACCACATCTCTTGTTAGGGAAATGATTTCGGTAGAACCATCTATTTTACGAATGGTAAGGTCAACTATGGTACCTTCTGGGCCTTTTATCATTTTAATGGCATCGTCTAACCGCATGCCAACAATATCAACAGGGTCATCCCCTTTTTGCCCGACTTTGATAATCATATCGCCAACCTCTATCCTCGCATCGCGCCAAACAGGACCGCCAGAAATAATATCTGTTACCTTGGCACCTTCCGGTTTCTTCTGTAAGCGTGCTCCAATACCCTCAAACTTACCCGACATACTGGCATCGAACTTCTCCTTATCATCAGGGGCAAAATAATAGGTATGTGGATCAAACTCATCAACAATTGTGTTCAAATACTGTACAAACCAGTCCTTGCGTTCAAGGTCGTCAATGAAATCGAAATACTCGTCCAACGTTTTTTTGGTGGTTTCCCTGGACTCTATTTCTGCTTCTTCGGGGGTTAGCGCCTTAATCGGTAGTTCTTCTTTTGAAACATTTTCTAGAACCGTCTCAACTTGGTCGTTTTTAAGTTGTCTAGAAACCTTCGCATCTTTCTCGCTCAAGCTAATTTTTGAGTCATAGGTGCCCATCGTAATATACTTTAACTGCTTTCTCCAACGCTCTTTTAGATCGTTGTTGGAATCGGCATAAGGAACTTCCTTATACTTTATGTCTATGGTTTCCTGTAAATTATAATCAAAAGGTTGGTCAAGCACCTCGGCATAAATTTTCTTCGCCTGGTTCATACGCAACATCAACCTGTCATATACCAAATTAAAAAATGCGATGTCCGTATTTTTTACCTGATCATCTATCTGAAACTTATACTTCTCAAATTCCTGCATGTCTTCTTGAAGGAAAAACCGCTTTGTGGGGTCCAAAATCTCGATAAAATCATTATAAACACCTACGGAAAAATCATCATTAATATCCATAGGGTCATAATGTGCCTTTTGAAGCACATAGGTTATAAGATCTAACAATAATTTATCCTTATCATCATTCTCAAAATCCTCTGAAGATTTATTGGTAAAACTGCAAGAAGCTACCGCAATCAACATTGCAAATAAGGCGTAGGCAAGATTCCTTTTCATGTAAGTAGTTGTTTTAGCGGTATAAATTTAACGTCCCGCATTCATAATAATCATCTAATTCCCTAAGATACTGAAAAAACCGTGCCATCTTAAGGTGTTACGGCGATTTATTAGTTAAAGTATCCTAAAGATCGTATCCTTTTTAAAAACGTATTTTTGCACAGTAAATTATGCTATATGCAAAAACCTTTGATTTTGATTACCAATGATGATGGAATCACAGCCCCTGGCCTGCGAAACTTGATTCGTTTTATGAGTGAAATAGGCGATGTGGTCGTGGTGGCTCCGGACAGTCCACAATCCGGTATGGGCCATGCCATTACCATAAACAATACGCTTCACGCCACCAAGATGACGGCTATTGAAAAAGACGGCGCTTTAGCTGAATATAGCTGTAGCGGAACACCTGCTGACTGCGTAAAATTGGGGCTTCAGGAACTTTTGGACCGACGGCCTGCTATTTGTCTCAGTGGTATCAACCATGGCTCCAACGCCTCTATAAATGTCATTTATTCGGGTACTATGAGTGCCGCCATAGAAGCAGGTATTGAAGGCATACCCGCCATAGGATTCTCCTTATGTGACTATACTTGGCGAGCCGATTTTCTACAAGCAAAAAAATTTATTCAAAAAATCGTTCTCGAAGCACTTGAAAATGGTATTCCTCCCGGTGTAGTGCTTAATGTCAATATTCCCAAGCTCGAAGAAGACCAGATCAAAGGCATAAAAATATGTCGCCAAGCAAGGGCAAATTGGAAAGAAAAATTTGACAAACGCACCAGCCCTATGGGCAAGGACTATTATTGGCTAACGGGTGAATTTGAGCTGTTAGATAAAGGGGAGGATACCGACGAATGGGCCTTGGCAAACGGCTACATTTCGGTTGTACCCACTCAATTTGATCTTACTGCGCACCACAGCATTCAACAACTAAATACTTGGAATTTAAATGAATAGAAAAGAAATCTTAATCGGCTTTGCCGTTGGTCTTATTGCCAATACTATTGGCACCCTTATATATATTGCCATATTTTCCGATTTTGGTATTCAAGAAACTTTCGAGGCCGCCGTGGAGCAAGGCCATATAGGCAGTTTGCTCGCACTAGGGGCCATCCTTAATTTGGTTGCCTTTTTTGCTTTTTTACGAATCCGAAGAGATCAGAGGGCCAAAGGTGTTCTTATGGCTACGATTTTAACGGCATTGACCATTTTGTATTATAAAGTGTTTTAAGTACTTACGTCGGACTGATTTCTAAGATAAAACCAACTTACTTTTATACATAGTTCGGTTTTTGAACTTGAATTTGCTCTTGAACTTTAAGAAATGAAGTATTACATCATCGCAGGGGAAGCATCGGGAGACCTACATGGGTCAAACCTTATCAAGGCCTTAAAGGCCGAAGATGCTGATGCTCATATTAGATGTTGGGGTGGTGATCTCATGCAAGCCGCTGGTGGACATTTGGTAAAGCATTATAAAGAAATGGCCTTTATGGGGTTTTTAGAGGTTGTGTCGAACCTTAATACCATTTTCAAAAACATTAAATTCTGCAAAAACGATATCAAGGCATTTGCGCCCGATGCCCTTATTTTTATAGACTATTCCGGTTTTAATCTGCGGATTGCGAAATGGGCCAAGAAAGAGGGCATTAAGACTAACTACTATATTTCGCCCCAGATTTGGGCTTCTCGGGAAGGTCGGATAGAAAAGATAAAAAGAGATATTGATGAGATGTTCGTCATTCTTCCTTTTGAGAAGGACTTTTATGAGAAAAAGCACCATTATCCCGTAGATTTTGTGGGCCACCCCTTGTTGGATGCCATAAAGGACCGAAGCCCGGTAAATAAAACCATCTTTAGGCAAGAAAACAATCTGGATACTGAAAAACCTATCATTGCCTTACTTCCGGGAAGCAGAAAACAAGAAGTGCAAAAGATGCTTGCTTTAATGCTTTCCATTATCAAGGATTTTCCCGATTATGAATTCGTAATCGCTGGGGCACCAAGCTTAGATCGTGATTTTTACACTCCTTTTCTGGATAATCCGAATGTTGGTTTTGTTGCGAACCGTACCTACGACCTACTGAGCATTGCCCATGCCGCACTGGTCACCAGCGGAACGGCCACCTTGGAAACGGCCCTTCATAAAGTACCTCAAGTGGTTTGCTATCGGGCCAATTGGGTGTCGTACCAAATTGCGAAACGTATTATTACCCTCGATTATATTTCACTTGTCAACCTGATTATGGGTAAGGAGGTCGTTAAAGAACTGATTCAAAACGACCTGACCAGCACAAATTTATCCCGTGAACTCTCCAAGATAATAGAAGGGGAAAACCGGGGGAAACAACTGCAGGATTATGATATACTGATCGAAAAATTGGGCGGCGAAGGCGCAAGTGTTAAAGCTGCCGAATTAATCGTGCGCCACACTTAGTTTTTATAACTTTCATCCATTCAAAATACAACCTCATGAAAAACTTGTTTAGTATAATTTTAGTGGCCGCTATGGCCTTGGTCCTGATCAATTGTAAAGAAGATAGTAAAGAACTGAAGACCTTTTCCCCTGAGGAGATGGCGAGTGCTTCCAAAACCCTAAACGACTGGTTTCAACAGGAATGGGATACCGAAATAGCCTTATCCCCCATGATGCAAACCTATTTGGGCGACAAGACCGACTATGACAAATGGGACGATATGTCTAAAGCTGCCGATGAGGCAGAGCTTGAACGCGATAAAGTGCGGCTTGCCTACCTAAAAGATTCTGTTAATCCGAATGCCTTGGATGAAGCCACAAAGCTAAGTTACAAGTTGGCCGTACAACAGATGGAAGATGAAATATCCGACTACCAATACCGCTTGTACAATTATCCGGTAAACCAGATGTTCGGTACCCATTCGCAAGTACCTTCCTTTTTAATCAATATGCACCAGATTACTGATAAGAGTGATGCAGAGGCTTATGTTTCTAGGTTGAATGGCGTAGGTACGCTATTCGATCAAGTGATTGAGGGATTAAAAGAGCGGGAAGCTGCGGGAATCGTACCCCCTAAATTTGTATTCCCAAGGGCAGTGGAATCTTGTAAAAACATTTTATCAGGACAGCCTTTTGATAATACTGCTAAGCAAAGTGCCCTCTTGGAGGATTTTTCTGGTAAATTGGAGAAATTAGACATCACCGGAGCTGAAAAAAGTGCCTTGATCGAAAATACCAAGGCAGCCTTGGTATCATCGGTACGGCCAGCCTATGATAAGTTGATTGCTTTTTTAGAAGATCAATCTACCAGGGCAACTGCAGATCATGGGGCATGGAAATTTCCCGATGGCGGCGACTACTTCAATAACGCCCTGGCTCGAACGACAACCACGGCCATGACTTCTGATGAGATTCATGAATTGGGTTTGTCGGAAGTAAAGCGCATTCATGCTGAAATGAACGCCATAAAAGACAAGGTAGGTTTTAAAGGAACACTACAAGATTTCTTTAAATTCATGAAAGAAGACCCGCAGTTTTACTATCCCGATACTAAGGAAGGCCGCGAAGAATATATGAAGACGGCGACCATGCTTATAGATAGTATGAAAAGTCGGTTGGATGAACTCTTCCTCAGAAAGCCAAAAGCCGATATGATCGTAAAAGCTGTTGAGCCCTTTCGGGAAAAGTCGGCAGGAAAAGCCTTTTATCAGGCCCCTGCCCTAGATGGTTCCCGTCCAGGCACCTACTATGCCAATATGTATGATATTATGGCGATGCCTAAGTATCAAATGGAGGCCTTGGCTTATCATGAGGGTATTCCAGGGCACCATATGGAAAGGGCCATGTCGCAGGAATTGGAAGATATTCCCATGTTTCGGAAAATGGGTGGTTATACTGCGTATACCGAAGGATGGGGATTGTACACTGAATATATTCCCAAAGAAATGGGGTTGTATAGCGACCCTTATTCCGATTTTGGACGATTGGCCATGGAGCTTTGGCGCGCCTGCCGTTTGGTGGTCGACACCGGAATACATGCCAAAAAATGGACCCGGGAAGAGGGTATTAAATACTATACGGACAATACCCCGAATGCGGAGAGCGATGCGGTAAAAATGGTGGAACGTCATATTGTTATGCCCTCCCAGGCCACGGCCTATAAGGTAGGAATGAACAAGATCTTGGAGCTACGTAAAAAAGCAAAGACCCAACTGGGCGATAAATTCGACGTTCGCGAATTTCATGATGTGGTCTTGGTAAATGGTGCCGTTCCCTTGAATGTGCTGGAGGATATGGTAGATGAATGGGTTGCTAAAAAACAGAGCGATCGAGCGGAGATTTCGGATAAGTAAACCAATCTGAAACAGTGGTCTTTTAGGTTCTCCTTTTAGGGTTCCTGGTCTTTTTAAAAATTAATTCTCTAATTTTGAATTGGAAGGGAACCCCAATCCCCATCTGATTATGCGAAAAACCTTAGCACTTTTCTTGCTCTTTGCCATCACCAGTTGTGGTACGGTAAAAAAGAAGACCACTTACAGCAAAACCAAGACACGTACGGTTTCGGTTTCAGCAACGTCTACTCAGAGTGACAACGCCAATCCGAGGGTTTCACGGTCTGCAGCTGATAAAAATGTTAATTTTATGGCGGAAGAAATCATAAATACTGCTTTACAATACTCCGGGGTTCGCTACAAATTTGGGGGTACCACCAAAAAGGGAATGGATTGCTCCGGTTTGCTCTATGTTGCTTTTGGAAAGCATGATGTACAACTCCCGCGGGTTTCCTATAACATGGCTGAAAAAGGCCGTAAAATCCGCGTTAAAAATGTGGAAAAAGGGGATTTGCTATTTTTCAATACCAAGAAAAGGGGCAAGCGCATCAATCATGTAGGTATGGTGGTTGCCATCGAGAATGATGAAATCAAATTCATACATGCCTCTAGTTCCCGTGGGGTTATTGTCTCTTCCTTACGTGAGGGCTTTTGGAACCATGCCTTTATAAAGGCCACTAGGGTCTTATAGTATGCGGTTACTGCGCTTTATTCCCATTCAACTCACTCTGATATTAATTCTTGGTATACTTTTAGGCAACTCTTTCAATTTCGGAATTGCGGTTCCCCTGGTTTCCACAATCGTCCTCTTAGCCGTATCCGCTGTTATTTTTTATAGAGGTACAAATAGAAAAACGCTACTTTTTGCCATCACCGCCGCCTTACTTACTTTAAGTGTTGGTATATTGATCATTTCCCTTTCGAATCCGTTAAATCGCTCTAGCCATTATTCCAATAGCTCGGTAGAGGGCAATCAAACAATTCGTCTAAAGATCAAAGAAGTTTTAAAACCTACTTCTTTTTCCAATAGGTACATCGCCGATATCAAATCGGTAAATAATCAAAGTACCACTGGAAAAGTATTGCTCAGTTTCCCAGCTGATTCACTCCTAGAACCACTACCGATAGATGAAGAATTGATTTTATATGGAAGCTGGGACGAAATCAGCTCTCCCTTGAATCCACATCAATTTGATTATAAATCATACTTAAGCGGTTTGAATATAGCCCATCAAATAAGGGCAAAAAACGATGATTTTATCACCATAAAGGGCAGTAGGACCATTTACGGCAGGGCCGTTACATTACGGCAGCATATTATTTCAAGGCTACAAAAGGCCAATTTTGAAGAGGCTGAACTTTCAATCATACAAGCCTTATTATTAGGGCAGCGGAATGATATTTCAGCGGCCACCTATAATGACTATAAAAATGCTGGGGCAGTTCATATTTTGGCAGTTTCCGGATTACATATTGGCATCTTGTTAATACTACTGCAATTTCTTTTGAAACCTCTGGAACTACTTCCGAATGGGAAAACAATTAAACTTATCCTCATTGTAATCTTGCTTTGGGCCTTTGCCTTATTGGCTGGTTTTTCGGCATCCATAGTCCGGGCGGTGACCATGTTCTCTTTCGTTGCCTATGCCCTATACCTCAACAGACCCAGCAATACCTTTAATATTCTAGCCTTAAGCATGTTCTTTATATTATTGGTCATCAATCCAAAGCTCCTATTTCATGTGGGCTTTCAGATGAGCTATGCAGCCGTTTTTGCCATTGTATGGATCTATCCGCTACTTCAGCGATTGTGGTATCCGAAGCATATCGCAATTCGTAAAATATGGCAGTTGCTCTCGGTAAGTATAGCCGCACAACTTGGGGTCTTACCCATCAGTTTATTTTATTTTCATCAGTTTCCAGGGTTGTTCTTTATATCCAATCTACTGATTGTTCCGGCCTTGGGAATCATTCTCGGAATGGGAATCTTGATCATCATGCTGGCACTTGGCAATTGCCTTCCCGATTTTATGGTTACCCTCTACGATACTTTAATCTGGTGGATGAATACTATTATCAAATGGGTGGCGGAGCAGGAGGCATTTGTATTCCAAAATATTTCGTTCGATGCCATACAACTCATTCTGGCCTATGCCATCCTAATAGCGCTAATAACATTCCTCACCAAACCCAACTTTAAGAAAGGCTTGGTGTTAGCAACTGGAATTATCGGTTTTCAGGCGTACCTTTATTATACGGCCTATCAAACCAAAAAACAAGAACAGCTGTTAGTACTGCATCAAACTACGAACTCAGTACTTTTGCATCAATCCGGGACCTCTCTGAACGTCTATTGCCAAGATAGTACCAAAACACAACGGATAGTAACCGATTATCAAATAGGCGAACGTACTACATCCGTCACCTATAATTCCATCTTAAACAGCTACATATGGAAGAACAAAAGCCTCCTTATCCTCGATAGCACAGGCGTTTACCCTACGGCACAAAAAGAGGTGGATTACCTTCTTTTGACCCAATCGCCTAAGATTAATTTAGAACGGGTCATTGATTCTCTTCAGCCAAAACAGATTATAGCCGACGGCAGTAACTACAGAAGTTATAGAAACAGATGGCAAAGAACCTGCGCCAAAAGAAAGCTCCCTTTTCATTACACTGGTGAAAAGGGCAGTTTTGTTCTTTTTCAAAAGTAAGGTTCGAGTGCCCAAATCTATTCCATTTTAGACAGCCATACCTCTTCTATTTCCATTGCATTAGAACCGATATCCCTCAGCAAATATGTTATGTAAAACACAATTTTTGCCCGCCTAGATACGTTATAAACACCTAATATTCAATGTGTCACCTTTTTTTGACGACGATTGAATCGTCAAAAACCTTTGGAAATCCTCCGCGTTTAGCGAGGCAAACTGTTTTAAAATTGTTAACTAAAAAGTAAAAATATGCCGTACGTACCAAAAGGCGAATTACAAAAGTATAAAGAGCAAGCTTTAGCCGGAAGACAGCACTCAAAAAAATCCAAGACCATGATCATGGCTTTGGGAATAATAGCACTCTTGGGAATCATGGGTATATTTTATTTCATGTACTCGGGTGCGACCTCAAAAACGATATCTATTGAGGACCATCAGCTCGAGGTAGCAGCCTTGGAAAATGACATTAAGGAGTTGAAAACCTCCATTAAAAAAAGTGATGACCTAAAAGCTGTTCCCTCGCTACATGATGTACCGGTATTTGCCGTTCAGGTAGGTGCTTTCGAAAACAAAAAATTGTCGTTGTATTCTAAAAACTTTGTGAATTTCAAGGAAATCAAAAATAAAGAGTTCAACGCCTATGCGCTAGGAAATTTTGAATCGTTGGAAGAAGCGCGAAAATTCAGAAAAGAACTGGTAGAGCTAGGTCTTACCGACGCGTTTATTGGATCTTATTTAAACGGAAAACGTCTTAAAATCGAAGAAGTCCAATAGGTTGGGAATTCGTAACATTATCGGATACAACGGTTTTTTTACCTAAAACAGATAGATTTCCTAAAACAAGCTCCCTTTTCACTTTGCTAGTGAAAAGGGAGCTTGTAATTTTGAATAGGTTTTCTTAGCAGATTTGCTATTCTTTTAAGCAGCATCCACACTACTGCCTGTCATATCTCTTTCATTATCTTCTGCCCCATGGGTCAAGGCCTTGAGTTTTTTAAAGAAGGCCCAAATCAAAAGCCCAAATAAAATACAGAAAATTGCAATCCCTGTAAACACATTGAATTCACCAAATTGTGATGCTGATTCACCCAATAGTCCTGCCACTTTATTTCCTAAACCTGTAGTTGCAAAATAAAGCCCCATCATTAAGGAGGCATATTTGGCAGGAGCCAACTTGGTTACAAATGAAAGGGACACAGGCGACAGACTTAGTTCGCCAACGGTATGGAATAAATAGGCCAAAACCAACCAATACATTGCCGATGATCCGGTCGACTGATATTGAGATGCCGCAGCCGACATAAATAAAAATCCAGCACCCATGATAATGAGTCCCATAATCATTTTAAAGAGCGAAGATGCTTGTTTTCCTTTTAGTTTGCGACGTGCCCAATAACCGGCCACCGCTGTTCCCAGTGTAATTATAAAGAAGGCATTAGCTGCTTGAAACCAAGAGGCTGGGACCTCCCACCCCATAATCATTCTATTGGTATAATCCTTGGCATAAATGTTCATCAAGCCACCCGCTTGTTCGAATGCCCCGAAAAACACAATTACCATTAAGAAAGAAAGGATCAAAACGATTACCCGGTCCTTTTCAATTTTCGTCAGTGGTCTTTTTAGGGCCTCCCTGTCCTCCTCATTTTCAGATTTTCCCAAATAATTCCCTACGTTTTTAAGGTACTTTTGTCCTGCCACAAACTGGATAAGGCCTAAAAACATGCAGATACCGGCTAAACCGAAACCATAGTGCCAGCCGTACACTTCTCCAACATAGCCTACTATTAAACTCGAAAGGAATGCGCCAACATTAATCCCAATATAAAAAATAGTGAATCCTTTATCCCTTCTGATATCCCCTTTAGGATACAAGCCACCAACCATGGTAGAGATGTTCGGTTTTAGCATTCCCACCCCGGCAATAATGAATCCTAAACCGGTATAAAATGCCCACATTTCTTCTATGGCCAAAACACTATGTCCAATAACTAAAAGAATTGCACCAACAATAACCGACATTTTTTGTCCTAGTATCCTATCGGCAATGATTCCTCCAGGTATAGAGGCCACATAGACCAGCATGGTATACCATCCATAAAGCGCCAAGGCTTCCGCATTGCTCCAGCCTAGACCGGGGTTGTTTTCCGTAGTTTTAGTTACCAGATAAAGTACCAATATGGCCCTCATCCCATAATAAGAAAAACGTTCCCACATTTCTGTAAAAAAGAGCACATACAACCCTACTGGATGTCCCCACAATTCTCTTTGATGCGCTGGTCTAATCGTACTTTCCATAAAATATTGATTTCGTTATAAGTTTGCTTTAATAAAATCGGTCATTTTGTTATACAGATGAATTCTAGTGTTTCCGCCATAAATACCGTGATTTCTATCGGGATAAATAGCCCACTCGAATTGTTTATCGGCCTGGATCAAGGCTTCGATCATTCGCATACTATTTTGTACATGCACATTATCATCGCCAGAACCATGTACCAAAAGGTATTTACCCTTTAACATCTCAGGATAATTAAAGGGTGAGTTTTCATCATAACCACTTGCATTTTCCTGAGGGGTCTGCATATAGCGTTCCGTATAAATAGTATCGTAAAAACGCCACGACGTTACCGGGGCCACAGCAATCGCCGTTTCAAATACATCATTGCCCTTAAGGATACAATTGGTGCTCATAAAACCTCCATAACTCCACCCCCAGATACCGGTTCTATCTTCATCTATATAGGGTAGTTCACTCAACTTTTTTGCGGCAGCTATCTGATCCTCAACTTCAAACTTCCCTAGCTCTTTTGGGTGACCTTTTTAAAATCACGTCCTCTGAATCCTGTTCCACGACCATCTACACAGGCAACAATATAACCTTCGGATGCCAGAAGCTGGTGCCAATAATCGTTAGCGCCGTTCCAACGGTTGGATACGTTTTGGGAGCCAGGACCGCTATATTGGTACATAAACAACGGATACTTTTTAGAAGGGTCAAAATTGGCCGGTTTGATCATATACATGTTCAAATCGTTGCCGTTTATGTTGATGGTCGAAAACTCCTTTGGGCTCATTTCATACCCCTGCAATTGCGCAAGTAAGGCCGAATTATTCTTGATTTCCTTTATCTTTTTACCGGTCAAAGCTTCGCGCAAGGTATATTTATAAGGGGTTGTGGCACTTGAGTATGTGTTTATAAAATAGGTGAAGTTTGTACTGAAGTCAGCATTATTAACCCCTTCTTCTACTGCCAAGGCTTTCTTCTTCTTGCCATTGCTTTCGATGCTGTACACCCCTCGGTTAATGGACCCGTTCTCGGTAGATTGATAATACACCCTATCTTCATTTTGGTCATAGCCATAATAGGCCGTAACCTCCCATGGGCCTTTGGTAATTTGATTCATCAATGGTCCTTCTTGACTGTACAGGTAAATATGATTGTATCCATCCTCTTCACTCGTCCAAATAAAGCTATCATCTGCGAGGAAAGTAAGATTATCCGTAATGTCAATATAGGCCTTATCCTTTTCCTCCATAAGAACCTCAACCGAATTGTCTTTCGCGTTGACCGCTTGTAATTTTAAATGATTCTGATGCCTGTTTATCGTCTGCACGCTCAACCTATTTGGATTGTTCATCCACTTGATCCGCGGTATATAATATGGGTTGCCTAAATCTACCTCGGTAATACTCCCCGTCATAAGGTCATACATATGCAAACTCACCTTGGCATTCTCTTCCCCCGCCTTTGGGTATTTGAATACATGTGGATATTGATACAAGTCCTGTCCATAAACATCCATAGAAAATTCAGGTACATTGGTTTCATCAAAACGTAAGAAAGCAATCTTGGTTCCATCGGAATTCCAATCAAAAGCCCTTACAAAAGCGAACTCTTCTTCATACACCCAATCCGTAACCCCGTTAATAATCTTATTTTTAACCCCATCGGTCGTTAGCTGTTCAGATGATTTTATTTCTAAATTGAACAGGTATAGATTGTTATTGGCCACATAGGCAACTGTTTTGCCGTCCGGTGATAAGGTGGGTTCCTGAATTTTGGTTTCAGAAATCTTAATCAATTGTTTTGATGCGATGTCGTAGACATAATAAATTCCCAAAGTAGATCGCCTAAAAATCGATTCTACCTCGGTTGCCAGTAAGATTTTAGATTCGTCGGCATTGAATTCGTATGAATCAAAACTTTTTATCGGCCCTAAATCTGCAGACGAAAGAATGGTTTCCACCTTTTTCTGCGTCGTATAGTCGTATTTGTCTATTGTTGTACTTTGGTCGTTCCGGTTGTGATTAAGGACGGTATATTGCGTCCCATCCTTTAGGGAGCGTAGGGCATCGAGGCCCTCTGTTTGGAATTTACCTTGATAGATTTCGGCAACGGTTAGCTGTTTTTTTTGAGCAATTGCGGTATTGAGGAAAGTCACGGCAAAAACCAAAAACAGGGCTATTTTTTTCATTGAAGCTACATATTGATTCATTCTCCCAAGTTTAGTGATAATTTTACGAATAATTAAACTTTATGGCTAAAAACAGGCCTATTTTGCCGAATAGTGCAAAGGTAGGTAAGCTCCCTTGGGGCAAGTGCACAAGGTATTCGTTAGGAAACAATATCAAAATTTAGAAGCCCGTCCGACCGGCACGGGCGGGCAAGCCTACTTCAAATCTCGATTATCGAGTAAATTAGGGTGAATGCGTATCTTTACTTTTTTAAAACCAACTCCCCATGACCAAGTCCATTCAAGGATTTTCAAAATTGACCAAGGCAGAGAAAATCGATTGGGTCGCCAACAACTTTACCCATAATGCTGAAGCGACAAAAACCCTCTTGGAGCGATACTGGAACCCGGACCCCAAAATACAGCAGCTTCATGACGAGTTTATAGAAAACACACTTACAAACTATTATTTACCCATTGGAATCGCCCCCAATTTTTTGATCAATGACAAACTATATGCCATACCTATGGCCATTGAGGAAAGCTCGGTAGTTGCGGCGGCCAGTAGGGCGGCAAAATTCTGGTTGGAAAGGGGCGGGTTCAAAACCCGGGTTCTCGGCACCGAAAAAATCGGGCAAGTGCATTTTATGTACAATGGTAACGCCCATTCGTTGAAAGAGTTTTTTACAAGCGTAAAGCCCAAATTGATTTCCGAAGCCGAGCCAATTACCAGAAACATGAAAAAAAGAGGTGGCGGCATCATCGATATTGAATTGCGCGACAAATCTGAAAATCTGGATAACTACTACCAACTGCATTGCACCTTCGATACCTTAGATGCTATGGGTGCCAACTTTATCAATTCCTGTTTGGAACAGTTTGCAAAAACCTTAGTACGTCAGGCCCACGAATATGATGGTTTTACAGAACAGGAGAAGAATATTGAGGTGACCATGAGCATCCTGAGCAATTATGTGCCCAACTGCTTGGTCAGGGCAGAAGTAAGTTGTCCAGTTTCCGAGTTGAACATTGGGACGATTCCGGCTGATGAAGTTGCACAAAAAATGGTTAGGGCGGTACAGATCGCAAAGGTAGAGCCCTATAGGGCCGTTACTCACAATAAAGGCATTATGAATGGTATAGATGCTGTCGTTTTGGCCACTGGCAACGACTTTAGGGCCGTAGAAGCAGGGGTGCATGCCTATGCTGCGAGAGATGGCCGTTATTCAAGTCTCACCCATGCGAAATTAGAAAATGGGCTTTTTTCTTTTTGGATCGAAGTGCCCCTTGCCCTAGGAACGGTTGGTGGACTTACCAACTTACATCCGCTAGTTAAGGTAGTCTTGGAAATCCTTGGAAAACCGACGGCTCCAGAATTGATGCAAATTATTGCCGTTGCCGGATTGGCACAAAATTTTGCCGCCGTTAGTTCTTTGGTTACCACGGGGATTCAAGAAGGTCATATGAAAATGCATTTGCTTAATATCCTCAATCAGCTGGGAGCAACGAAAGCGGAAAAAACCAGCCTCACAAGCCATTTTAAAGACAATACAGTTACGCATAGTGCTGTAGTTGAAGCCTTTGAACAATTAAGGGAAGGGTCGTGATAAGAGCGTTTTATAGTAACGGGAAACTACTACTCACAGGTGAATACGCAATCCTTGACAGTGCCGTCGGGCTCGCGCTTCCTACCACCTATGGACAAACATTGCACGTCGATGAGGTAGCAACAACTAGCCTGCACTGGCAAAGTTTTGACCATAACAAGGCCATTTGGTTTAAAGGTCATTTTGATCTGAACACGCTTACCGAAATCGATCGTCCTTCCTCAAATGAGGAAAATCAAACTTCAAAAACGTTAGAAAAAATATTATTGGAGGCCCGTAAATTGAATCCCTCTTTTTTGAAAGGTAAAAAGGGATACCAGGTAAAAACCTATTTGGGTTTCCCTAGAGATTGGGGCCTGGGTTCCTCATCGACCTTGATCAACAATATTGCCGAATGGGCCAAGGTAGATGCCTATGCCCTATTAAGAAATGCTTTTTCCGGCAGCGGTTATGATATTGCCTGTGCACAACACAATACCCCTATTCTATATTCCCTGAAAGACGGCCGACCTGAAATTGAAGAAGTAGAATTTAAGCCCAATTTTAAAGATAAACTCTATTTCGTTCATCTCAATAAAAAGCAAAGCAGTAGGGAAGGTATAGCCCAGTACCGCAATCGCACTTTTAATAAAACCAAGCTTATCGAGAAGGTTTCAAGCTTGACACAGGAACTCCTATCCGCTGCTTCTTTACCTGAATTTGAAAATTTAGTCGGGCAACATGAAACCCTACTTTCCGAAACCTTACACCTCCCAAAAGTAAAAGACCTGCTTTTCCCCGATTATCAGGGAGCCGTTAAAAGTTTGGGCGCGTGGGGTGGCGATTTTGTGCTGGCAACAGGCAATGATGGTACGCCCCATTACTTCAAAGAAAAAGGGTATAACATCGTCATACCCTTTTCCAAAATGATTCTATAAACGACTACTAATAGAACGTTTTTCTTTTATCTTCGATTTCGGAATTTTCTTTAAGTGCATCATAAACTGCCGCATTCACTTTGTTTACGCTTGCGGACTTCAGTGCATTGGAATAGGTACTGTAATTTTCCAATGCGACAGGAGCTTGCTTTTTTGTTACGGTTACCATAAATACACCTGTTGTGCCTTCAATAAGCCCGGAAGTTTCTCCTTCGTTCATTGCGAAAGCACTACCAACAACGGCGGGTTCATTACCTGCTCCGGGAATTGTTGGGGATTTAACGGTCAGTGCGGAGGCATTGGAAACGGCAACGTTGTTGTCTTTCGCAAAATCATCTATTGACTTTCCTTGGTTTGCTCCGATAATTTGGGCAGCTTTTCTTTCTTTTTTGATTTTTGGGAGTACCGTTGCGGAGGCATCTTCAACACCCATAACCCCTTTATCATACTTTGCGGTAAGCTGGGCCACAGCATAGCCCTTACTGATATTAAAACGCTTTATTTGCCCTATTTCAGTCTCTGGATTAAAGGCCCATTGCACAATGTTGCGTTGCGCATCAAGACCCGGTAAATTTTCATCCATTGACTTGATTTTATTAACAGGACGTACCACATATTCGTTCTCCTTTGCAAAGTCGGAAAAGGGTGTATCGGTATCAATGGATTTAAGTTCAAAATTGGTAGCATCTGTAAAGAGTTTGTTACTCGTTTCTTCAGAAGTCTCCACCTCTCTTGCCAAGGTTGCTATCTGTACCACGTCCATCTTATCATCTATTTTGATAACATGAAAGCCAAAATCTGTTTCTACCATACCAACGGCATCCTTGGGATTACCAAAGGCAAAATCATTAAAAGTGGGTACCATGGCACCTTTCTGAAAATAGCCAAGATCACCGCCATTTTGCGCAGAAGGTCCGTCTGAATGCTTTCTTGCCAATTCAATAAAGGTTGTGTCCCCTTTTTTGGCCGTTCTTAAAAGTTCCTCTGCCCTGGCCTCAGCTTCCTCCTTGGTACGCTGTACACCTGGTTTTGAGCTCTGAGCGCCCTCATAACTCACTAAAATATGGCTTGCCTTAACTGAACCATTTGGTCTTCTCGCTACCATTTTTGAAACTTTAAAGAAATCCCCATCACGATAAGGGCCATACATTTCGCCAGCCTTTAAGGTCATCAAGGTATCTGCGAACAACGGTGCCAATTGATTTTTGGCCTTGAAAATTGTATCGAATTTAATATCGGAATTTCGATCAATGAATGCAGCAATATCCGTAGTAGTCCTAAATCCGGCTATAGTATCGGCCTTACCACTGCTTTCATTGTATTCTATAGTACTTTCCAACAATTTGGTAATGTTGTCTTCCACAGCTTTTACATCGGCCTCAGATGGTTTTTCCTCGAAATAAACAAACTGAATGTCTCTAGCTTCTTCTTGCGGGTACTCGTCTTTATGTGCATCTATATAGGCAGCAATCTCGTTCTTTGTAATCGTAATGGTACTGTCAGGAATAGCCGTATAGGGTACCCGAACATATTTAATATCCATTTTTTCGTTTGCCAAACGATAATCCAATTCCCCTTCTTTTAAAGTGGCACCTACTCCGGCCTTAATCAGATTGTAATAAGTTTGTTCCTTGGCCATTTGGATAATTGCCTTTTCTGTTTGCAACCAACTGTCATAACGTACTGCATCGCTAGACTTCCAGTTTGCCACGGCATTTCGGAAAACATTCTCATCAAATACGCCATTGGAGTTTTGAAACTCAGGATTCTGGGCGTACCCTGTCGTCTTTAAAAAATTGATGATTTGATCTTGCTCAATATTTACTCCAAGATCTTCGAATTGTTGCCCTAAAATGTTGTTCTTTACCTCTTGGTCATATACCTGGTTCACAATTTGCATTGTTGAAGTTCCAGGAGGAGAATTACGCTGGGCGATATCCACTTTTTGGCGAAAGGCGTCAATCGGAATTTCCTCTCCGTTTATCTCAGCTACGGTAGATCCGACCTTTTGTCCTGAAAGCCCGTCTGCAGTAAAAACACCAGAGATTACAAATGCGAAAAGCGCCAATCCGATAATCAAAATCAGAACAGTTGTTCGCTTTCTTATATTTTCTAAAATTGCCATAATATGGGATGTTTAAAATCAGGTGGCGAAATTACTACTTTCTTTTCAATTAATAAAGGGTTCCCCCAACCCTCTTTTATGTGATTGCCTAATTGGTAAGTTAATGAGGTTTAAAGCTTAGCGCTTGGTTTTAGGCGTTCTACTCTTTTTCTGTAATTTCCAGGGAAACCAAATCTATCTTGGTACTCGACACCTCCAAGATCTTGAATTTGAAGTTTTCTATCTTGATTTCGGAATCTTGTTCGGGAATCTCGCCCGTTTCCCCAACGATAAGGCCACCTAAGGTTTCATATTCATCATTTTTAGGGAGTTCCCATTTATAGGTTTCATTGAGGTAGTCAACTTCCAACCGGGCAGACAGCTTATATGTATTATCTTCTAATTGCTCTTCTACCAAATCGGTACTGTCGTGTTCATCTTCAATTTCGCCAAACAATTCTTCAATAATATCCTCGACGGTCATAATACCCGATGTACCCCCATATTCATCCAGCACTACCGCCATACTCTTTCGCTTTTTGGTCAATAGGTTGAGAATGTCCTGAATGAGCATTGTTTCCGGAACAAATTCTACGGGCAACAAGATGCTTTTTATGGTTTTTGGTTTCTTAAAAAGTTCGTACGAATGAACATAGCCGATAATATCATCAACTGTATCTTTATAAATCAATATTTTAGAATAGCCGGTATCGGAGAACAGTTTGGTCAGGTTTTTTGGCGTTTCGTGCAGCTCTACGGCGGTAATTTCAATCCGTGGCACCATTACTTCCCTAGCCTTCACTTCTGCAAACTCCAGCGCGTTCTGAAAAATCTGGATTTCGGCATCTACCTCGTCCTCTTCCTCTACGGTTTCCATTTGTTCGGTAATATAATCGCCCAATTCAACCTTACTAAAAGCCAATTGCACCTCATCGCCCTCCGTTTTAAAAAAGGTTTTTAGGATCAGGTCGGAAATTTTAATGATAAAGTCGGAAATAAATGAAAACAGCACATAAAACAAATAGGCAGGCACTGCGAGAACTTTCAAGAGTGTGTTTGAATAAATTTGGAACAACACTTTGGGAAGGAATTCTGCCGTTAGGAGGATTATCAAGGTGGATATCACCGTCTGGGTCAGCAGACTAAAATCTGTAAGCAAGAGCGTAACAAAGGTACTGGGAGAGGTCCCCATGGATTGGAACCAGTTCATTAGAAGTTCTCCCATAAAAAAACCATATATAACCAGGGCAATATTATTCCCGATCAACATGGTTGCTATGAACTTTGAGGGCTTTCTGGTCAAACGGGTAAGAATCTTGGCAAGAAAACCTTCCTGTTTTTTTTCTATTTCAATATGAATCTTATTGGCGGAAATAAATGCGATTTCCATTCCCGAAAAAAAGGCCGAAAAGACCAAGGACAAGATTATAATGATAATGGAAGTGTCCACGATTATTGTTGGTTATCGCGTTTTCGTTGTTCAAATTTTCTTCTGTAATTTCTTCTAAATAAGAACATGCCTATGGAGACGGCGGCAAAAAATATGAATAGGTAGGCATATTGACGGTTTGTATTCCAATCGGTAAAAATCCGATAAATCGAAAAGCCGGCCACAATGAGGTAAACGTATTCTGTATAACGTAGGATCTTAATCATTTTTATCTTCTTTTATGGTCATTAGGCCATAGGTTTTATGGGCATTGAAAAAGCTGAGGTCCCTGTTAAAATCCATTCCTTCACCGTCCATAATGGTGCCATCTTCGGGGTTGGTGAATTTGAATTTTTCTTGGGTAAAAATCCACTCGTTTTTCTGGTCGTAATACAGTTGTGGCGCCTCTAACTTTTTACCATCATTGGTCAGCACGACTACATTGCCTTGTAAATCTATTAAATTAGTTGCAGAATAGATAATCCCGTAATCGGCGACGATGGTATTTTTATTGCCCTCGTCGTCGAACAAATCTACCTTCAACCCTTTGGGAAAGGTTTTATAAGGAAATTTAAGATTATCAAAATTATTACTCAGCGTACTTGAAAGTACTGCGATAACCTTTGAAGAATCGATAGCCTCAGCACCAATTATTTTATTAGATTCGGTATAGGTAAGCTCAAAGTCCTCGGCAATACCTTGCGGATAAATTTTAGGAATAGCTTCCTCGCCGACACGTATATAGTCGTCTTGACATGAAAAAAAAAGCATTGCCATACTAAGTATGGCAATGCTTTTAAAATTATTTTTTGTATTTCCGGGCATCTTATAAGTTCGGCACCTTAACGCTACCGCCTACCCAACAGCTAAAGCTTACCGTTTTACCGGCCATACCTTCTGTAAAGATCATCTCTTTATTAGGGGCTCTTTGCGTATAACTAGATACGGATTTATTAGCCGTGCTGCTTAAAGAAGGGTCAACGCGTCCGGCCTTACGGGCCATGTCGGCAGCCTTCCAGTAAATAGCGCGCTTTTCAAAGGTTGTTGAACCACATTGGTTCGCACTACTGGCATATAAGCCTGCAATCAATAGATACGCTCTACCGTTAGATCCATCTGCATCAATAGCTTTTTGAGCATATTTTCTGGCAGCGGACTTAATCCCTTTTCTTTTGTTGATTACGGCAACCTTATAAGCAATCTTTGACCTTTTCTTTGCATCGGTCTCTAAACTTAAGGCTTTGTCAAAATCGACCAAAGCTCCTTTTGAATCACCATTCTTCATTTTAAGCGTACCACCATAAACATACGCATCAGCGGAAGGATCGAGGGCCAATTGCGCCTCAAATAATTTTTGGAACATCGGGTCGTCTGTACACTCCTTGTTGAACATACGCCCAACAGCTCTCTTAACCCATTTAACATCATTTTTCTTTGCGTCGTAATTTTTCTGATAAAGCGGAATTAAGTTGCCACAATCTGCCAAATCCCCTAATTTCGTATCGATACTTCCAGTAATCTTACCGTAAGATTCCGAGTTAGTTCTTGATGCTTTTAAGATTTTCTTCTCTTTACTTGTTAAACTATCCTCCTTGGGTAAAAGTTTTGCTATTTTATCCTTAAGTTTTACGTTTTCAATATCAATCTTCTCTGTAACATCATCATATACATCAAACACTTCCTGCAAGTCCTTTTTACCAGCCTTATGTAAATCTACCAGGGTAGAGAAATAAAGGTATATCGCCTTCGGATTTTTAAAATTAGCCTTATCGTCATTAAATGCCCTGCCGAGTTCAGAATAGATTTCATCATCTGAAATCATTTTGCTTTCGCGCTTTAACATTACCTTATCAATAATCACCTCAGCCGGTTTTGCCTTTTTAGGAAAAGTAGTCAAGCTACCATCATAAAGTGCCAATAGGTCCTTTACAAAACCATCTTTTTCCCCTCCAGAAGATTTTTTAATCTTATCTTTTAGAATACGCTCACCATATGCAAAAGTTGCCCAGTTTAGTGTAGGACATTGGTCATATACCATTTTCCAAGGCGTGTAGGCCGCATCATAGTTCTTCACTTTCGCGTGTTCCACGAAAATAGAAAGGTTAGTGGTGCATTCGGGGTTCGGTGCTTGCGCATTGCTTACTCCTGTAAAGCCCAAGAGCAGTATTATGGCGAAGTAAATTTTCGTTTTCATCTTTAATGGTTTTAAGCGGTTAAAATACTAATTTATTTTTCTTTTTCTAAACCAAAGGTCATTAAAAGAGAATCCTAGGTTGATTTTCAGATAATTTTCTTCGATCAGGTCTGCGGTAGTGGTTCCCCTTCTCCCTAGTTCAAACCCTAGGTTGACGTTAGGTAAACTTCTACCGAGTGGTAACCCAACTCCAAAAGTTATGCCAAGATTATTAATTTCCCTGCCATTTACAACCAATCCACTATTTCCGAAACGAGCTCCAGCCCTGTAGGTTACCCGTTTAAAGTACCCGTTAAAGGCATCGTAGTCGGGAACAAAATATCCACCGACAGCGAAGGTATTTGCATTTTGATAGGTGACATTATCAATCCCTAAAAACTCATTTGAAAAGTCTTTTAGTCCTTGAAAGCTGTATTCAGCGCCTAGAAACCACTTTCTATCTTCCCCATAACCGACACCCAAAGTAGTTGTGGTAGGTATCTTTAATTCTGTATTGCGAAGTCCCGAAGCGTCTAGGTCAACATCTATAGATTGGATGGGCGTACCTTCCGAAATCAGGAAAGATGCTATTTCCCTGGTATTTTTAGAAGTGAGATTGGCTTGTGTATTTACCCTTGCCGAGGCAAATAACGTATGTTTTTCCGTTACCTTGGGATTATATTGTATCGCATAATTGAAATCTACCCCGTTTACCCTGGATTCCCTGACATCAAGCGTACCAAATTGAACATTTTCGACTCTTTGGAGGTTTTCGTACCTAAGGGTTCCATAATTAAAGTTGGCGGTTACCCCAATGCTAAAGTCTTTGAACAATACATATCCTGCCGAAACATACACCCTATTCAGACCTCCCTCACCCACATATGCATCGGTAACGGCCGCATTTGTGGCATTTGTGCTTTCAGAAACCAAGTTATACCCTATAGAAGAATAGGGCATTACCCCAAAACCAATACCAAAACCTTCGCTAAGGTTAAAACCCAAAGACAAGTAGTCAAGATTGGTAATCGAGGTGCTTTCCTCTCCTGTAAAACTTTTCAAGGTCAACTGATTTCTTGAAAGGCCGGCCGTATATACTGCAAGTTTTCCGTTTTCGACACCTCTTAAGCCCAAAAACCCATAGGCTGCCGGGTTTTTATGGCTTATATGAATACTATCGGTGTAAACACCCAAACCACCCATCATCTGATTTTCCACCGTGCCAGACAATCTGTTTTCGCCAATACCAAAATATGAATATGGGGAAGCTGTGCCATCCTGTGCACAAAGACCTGTAGCTGCAAGACACAGTACAGTTAATATGAGATTTTTTACCATTTAGTGCTTGTTGTATTCCAATACGTAATTCAGTCCTTTCAGGAGAAAATTGGAATCCGCAAATATGGTATTTTTTAGCCGTTTAGACAAAAAATGGGCATCGCCACCTGTTAAAATAACTGTTAAATCTACAAATCGCGATTTATATTGATCAACAAACCCATCTATTTCGTGGCAAAGGCCGTTTATTACCCCGCTATGCATGCTGCTTTCTGAAGTGTTTCCTATAAAGTCTATAAGTTCTTCGGCCTCTAACAGAGGTAATCTTGCCGTTTGATTATGTAGCGCCTTATAACGCATTCGCAGCCCGGGCGAAATTGCCCCACCGAGGTATTCACCATAATCATTCACCATATCATACGTGACACAAGTACCAGCGTCAATGGCCAAGGTATTGCCTTTAGGGTTCTGATAAAAAGCCGCTGTAGCCAAAGCGATACGATCAACCCCTAAGGTTTGCGGGCTCGCATAGGAATTTTTAAATGGAGTGGGAGTACGATGGTCTAGATATAGTACCCTACAGAAAACCGACAACAAAGGAACAACCTTATTATCCAGTGAATTTACCGATGACAAAATACACCAGGTTATCTTAGGGTAGTCGTCGCAAATTTTTTTGGCGGTCAACAAGACTTCATCAACCATCGTTTGTTGCCTAAAGATGATTTCGCCTTTACTGAACACCGCGAACTTTACCTTGGTGTTCCCCGCATCAATAATCAAGTTCATAGTACAAAGATTGTAAATTGAAAAAGGAAACCGATACTTTTTTACTTGTTTTTGTTTGGATATCCTAAATTAGAAATTATATTTGCACCCCCTTAAAGGGGTATGGTGCCTTAGCTCAGTTGGTAGAGCAATGGACTGAAAATCCATGTGTCCCTGGTTCGATTCCTGGAGGCACCACATTAAAACCCTGCAAAAGCAGGGTTTTTTGTTTTTGATATTCCTAGATTCCTATCTTCGTTTTATTAAACAAGATGCTATGCTCATTTCTATCTTACAAGATTTATTTAATCGAGACCTCAACCTGTTAAAATTTGAGATAAGTGCTTACAAACACGAAGCGGACCTGTGGCTGATTGAAAAAAATATTAAAAACTCCGGAGGTAATTTATGTCTTCATCTCATCGGGAACCTTAATGCCTACATAGGAGCAGAACTAGGAAACACCGGTTATATTCGTCAGCGAGAACTCGAATTTTCTTTGAAGAATGTTCCAAAGGAAGAATTAATCGTTAGAATTGATGATACAAGGGATATTGTAAATGAGGTGTTTTCTGATTTAAACTCAAACGATTTGAATAAGGAATATCCTATTATGGTATTTAAGAGAGAGATGACAACTGGCTATTTTTTGGTACACCTAGCTACCCATCTTACTTATCATTTGGGGCAAATAAATTATCACAGAAGATTGATGGGTTAAACAAGGTCTTCTTTGCGTTTAATTGACTTGCAATAAATAGGCATTTCTAAAGTTCCTGTCCAGTTTATGGGCGCGCAATCGTTTTTCGGCATTTGTCTTATCAATATCCGAATCTATATACAAATAGAATTTATTATCCCCGGATTGTTTCCCGATAGCCGTATAATAGTCCATCTTTTTAAGCCTTGTGCGTTCGGTTTCCGCCTCTTCTTTGGTTTCAAAAGTGCCAACGATAATATAGTATCCTGAATTCAACACTAATCCATTCTTGATATTACCCACTTGAACCTCATTCATTGCTACCGGTGATTCTTTTTCAATGACTTCAGGTACTACTTCTTCCTCAATTACCGGTAAAGGTTCGGGTTCTTTTTCTTTTTTAGGTTTGCTAGGCTTAATGGCATCGATCTTTTTATTGTTCGCCTGCGCAGTTTTAACCCAATCGGGTTCAACGGATTTATCCTCGCCAATTTTATAGGAGATGCTCAAAGAGTGGAGATCTTCAAAATCAACATCGCCAATAGCCATTTCATAGGAGTATCCAATTTGCAAAGCATCGAACAATTCAAATCGCACCGCAGGATTCACCGAATAATCATTCTTATAGGAAACACTGGCACTTACCCAATTGCCAACATCAACGAGTAAAGCACCTTCATATATAGGATCGTTCGCGTAACTTAAGTACCTGAAAACCGGAGTAAGCCTAAAGGCATCCGACACGTTAACCCCGTACCGCACATGTACCGTAAAACCTTCTTTGATCCAATACCCGATCATGTCTTCCAGTCCTTCACGCACCAGAATACTTTGTATGGGTAGTTTATTGTAGGATCCGCCAATGGTCAAATCATTCCAATTGTAATGCAATCCCGCCCGATAAGCGAAGTCCAGTTCATTCTCAGTTAACGTGGTAACGAATGGTTCCATATTGGGTACAGGATCCAAGGGAAGGCGGTCCTGCCTTCTGGCATCTACCCCTCCAGAAACGCCTAGCTTAACATAATGATCGGTATCGCCCAAATCAAATCTTATATTGGCCGAGGCCATTGCCGTGGAGTACGAAAAGTAATCTACAAAGTCCCTAAAATAGTCTACCCCAAAAGATACTTTTTCAAGAAGGGGGAACTGGGCGTTGATGTATTGTGTGGATTGCTTTCTGGGGTAATCGGTTACCTGAAGCATTCCCATTGCGCTTACATACCCCTTGTCGCCAACAAAAGAAGGGTCCAGAAGACTTGGGGTCAACAATTCCTGTCCCGGGAAAACCAAGCGTTGGGCAAAAATCGTGCTGCAACACAACAAAGCCACAACTATAATAGCCCAAGCTCCAATTTTTTGGACGAGTCTATAGTAAAATGTATTTATTCCTAATTTGAGGGAATTGCAGTTGGTATTCATTATCGTAGGTCAATACTTGTTCGGGACACCAATCTTAAGACCAGTACTTTGTGAACTAAAAATCCGTTGATTTAGTATGATTCTTCGGTGAACTGCACAAAACTTTAAGATTCTTTGTATTGCTGCGAAATATCATCGTTTAAAAGATGTGATTTTTCGAAAATGAAATTGACCTAAATAAGCCTAGATTTTGCCTATCCCTTTTTTATCCACTTAGGTCTTTACAAACATCTACCATAGCATCCCTAAAATAGTATCTTTGCCATTAATATGTAAAGTATGCGGTTTTTCAGCTACATAATAGTACTCAGTGTTTTTGGCCAAATTGGTCTAGCACAGAGCAAACTCGACAGGACCCTAAAAAAGTTCAATACCGAAAGTGTACCCTATATTCATGTAGCAGAAATGACCGATACGGAAAATATAATTTTACTGGATACCCGAAAAAAGGAAGAATATAATGTAAGCCACCTTAAAAATGCCATTTGGGTAGGTCATAAAAAGTTTGACCAGGATTCGGTGACCTTGCAGATACCTGATAAAGACGTCCCTATTGTGGTATATTGCTCCATAGGCGTGCGCTCCGAAAATATTGGTGAAAAATTACAACAAGAAGGATACACGAATGTGAAGAATCTATATGGCGGCATCTTCGAATGGAAAAACCAGGGCAATACCGTTTACAATTCCCATTCCCTTAAAACCGATAGTGTGCATGTCTTTAATAAGCACTGGGGCAAATTGCTAAATAACGGCATTAAGGTCTACAATATTCCCAAGTTAGTCGAGCCAAAATAAACTACGGCAATTTTAAAAATCCACTCCTGAACTAAAATCATTAAAACCTATGGGCATTATAAACCCTTTTAAAAAAGAGCTTGATAAGAAAACAGTGCATTACCAAAAAGCAGCCGCTAAGAACCTGCTGCTCATTTTTACTCGAAATCCCGAATTAGGCAAATGCAAGACCCGTCTTGCCGCTACTGTGGGTAATGAAAGTGCCTTGGAGATTTATAAATTCCTCCTACAACATACGGCCTCGTTTACTGAAAAAGTAAATGCAATAAAACAGGTTTGGTATTCCGAAGAAATTTGGGAAGAAGACGTTTGGAATAGTGCCATCTTTGATAAAAAATTACAACAAGGCCCAGATTTGGGAGTACGCATGGCAAATGCTTTTGTAGAAGGTTTTGCCTTGGGTTTTGAGAAAATTTGCATTATCGGGAGCGACATGTACGATTTAAGTCAATCGGATATTGAAGATGCTTTTGATAGGTTAAAGGATAGTGATTATGTAATAGGTGGTGCAGAGGATGGAGGTTATTATCTACTGGGAATGAAAAAATTCAGCGCTAAGCTTTTTCAAAACAAAAATTGGGGAAATGATACGGTTTTAACGGACACTTTAACCGATTTACAAAATGAAAAAGTACATTTGCTGAAGGTTCGAAATGATGTGGATGTTTATGAAGATATTGCCAACACGAAAGCTTTTGAGCCTTTTTTAAAACACATGAAGAAATGACACAAAAACAACTAGACGAATCTACCGCCTACCTCCAAAGCAAGGGTTTTGAACAACCTGAAATAGGCATCGTACTCGGTACCGGGCTGGGAAAGTTAGTAACGGAAATAGAAAACCCGATCGAAGCACATTACAATCATATTCCCTTCTTTCCATTGGCAACCGTGGAATTTCATACCGGTAAATTAATCTATGGTACGTTTCAAGATAAAAAAGTGGTGGTTATGCAAGGGCGTTTTCATCTATATGAAGGTTATGACCTTATGGATGTTGCCTACCCCATTCGCGTGATGCATCAATTGGGTATTAAAAAACTGTTCATATCGAATGCTGCCGGAGCTATAAACCTCAACTTTAAAAAAGGGGACATCATGCTGATCGAAGATCATCTTAACCTTCAGGGCAGTTCACCCTTAGCGTTCAAGAACGTGGCCGCTTTTGGTGATCGCTTTGCCGACATGTCCGAACCCTACGATGTGGACATGAGGACCAAAATATCTAAAATTGCCGAGCGCGAGACTATAAATCTACGCAAAGGTGTTTATGCTTCAGTGGTTGGCCCGCAATTGGAAACCAAGGCAGAATACCGTATGTTAAAAATCATTGGCGCAGATGCTGTAGGAATGAGTACGGTACCAGAAGTAATTGTTGCCAATCATTTACGACTACCAGTAGTAGCGGTCTCTGTTTTAACGGATGAATGCGACCCTGATAATCTTAAACCTGTCAATATCGAAGAGATTATTGCGATCGCAGGCGAGACAGAACCTAAAATGATACGATTATTCAAAGAATTGATAAAAGAATTATAACATTAAAGAGATGAGTTATTTAGAAGCTACCAATGACCTTTATAAAGAAGCAGCCTTAACCCCCGATGTTGGATTGTGCTGTACCACAAATCCGATATGGCAATTTCCCGGTTTGTCTATTCCGACCATCATGCAAGAAATGAATTATGGTTGTGGCAGCACGGTTTCTGCCCAGGATTTGGTTAATAACCCCAAGGTACTTTATGTGGGTGTCGGTGGCGGAATGGAGTTATTGCAATTCGCTTATTTCTCTAGGGAAAAAGGTGCGATAACCGGTGTTGATGTGGTGGATGAAATGTTGGAGGCTTCGAGGCAAAACTTTAAGATTGCCGAAATAGAAAACGATTGGTTCAAAAGCGATTTTGTAAATCTGGTTAAAGGCGATGCGCTCAACCTTCCCGTTGCCGATGAAAGCATAGATGTTGCGGCACAGAATTGCCTCTTTAATATTTTTAAGATCGACGACCTTAAAAAGGCGGTAGCCGAAATGTACCGTGTACTAAAACCCCACGGTAGGCTAGTGATGAGCGATCCCACCTGCGAACAACCTATGAGCGATACCCTACGAAACGATGATAGGTTACGGGCGCTTTGTTTGAGTGGTAGTATTCCCATAAAGGATTATGTAAAAGTGTTAACGGATGCCGGATTCGGAACCATAGAAATCAGAGCGCGAAAGTCATACCGGGTATTATCGCCCAACCACTACCCCACCGACGAATTGATCTTTATTGAATCCATAGAAATTGCCGCAATCAAAGACCCGATGCCAGAAGATGGCCCTTGTATGTTTACAGGAAAAACAGCGATTTACTACGGCGATGAGGAATACTTCGACGACAAAAAAGGGCATATCCTAGTGCAAAACCAGCCTTTAGCTGTCTGTGATAAAACAGCGGCCGATTTGGCCAAGGCCAGTGATCAAATACATATTAGCGAGAGCACTTGGCATTATAACGGTGGGGGTTGTTGTTGATCCTCCCCCAGTTCTTCCAACGGAAATCGTCCTGAGGAAAATGCCGTATGTTTTTTTAAGTGAAGTGTAAGTAAAGGAAAACCAACGCGTCCAACCAGTAGCTAAAAAAATGGTTGTCTATGAGTTTGGTTTTCCTTTTTTTATTCGTTGCCGCTTGTTTTTTAGCCTATAGCAACGGAGCAAACGATAATTTTAAAGGTGTAGCCACCCTTTTTGGGAGCCAGACGACCAGTTACAAAAAGGCCATAATTTGGGCAACCATTACCACCTTCATTGGATCTATCGTCGCCATTTTTTTGGCCGAGGAACTCGTTAAGAACTTTTCTGGCAAAGGGCTAGTCCCCAACGAATTGATCTTATCCCCGAATTTTGCAATAGCTATAGCTTTGGGAGCGGCTATAACCGTTTTTATTGCCACTAGAATAGGAATGCCAATATCCACAACCCACGGATTGGTAGGGGCTCTTTTTGGAGCTGGGGTTATGGCCGTTGGGAATGAATTTAATTTCGCCAAGCTCGGAAATACTTTTTTAATGCCTCTCATCGTCAGTCCGCTAATGGCAGCAGTTTTAAGTTTTATTGCCTATCTTATTTTTAGGTATCTCAGGAAACGTATGGGAATTCAAAAAAGCACGGAATCGAATAAAAACATAGAAACCTACTTAGGGTCTATCTTAAGTACGGATGCGCAAAAGATATTGGATATCCTCCATTTTATAAGTGCGGGTATTGTAAGCTTCGCAAGGGGCCTTAATGACACCCCTAAAATAGTAGGCCTTTTATTGATCATCAATAGTTTGGATATTAAATGGGGAATGATCGCCATTGCTATTGTTATGGCAGTGGGTGGACTTGTAAATGCCAAAAAGGTGGGAATTACCATGAGCAAAAAAATTACCCCCATGAATGCCGGCCAAGGGTTTACGGCCAATATGATTACCGGCCTATTGGTTACGACGGCCAGTGTTCATGGCCTTCCCGTTTCAACCACCCATGTTTCGGTGGGGTCTATTTTCGGAATTGGTACGGCTACGAAAAAAGCGGACCCCAAAGTCATTTCCAAAATACTTCTTTCCTGGGTGTTAACGCTTCCTGTCGCGGCTATCCTAAGTGGTGGTATTTATAAGCTGCTTGAAGTTTTACAAATAGCATAATGGAGAAAAGACCATGGTAATGGAATTTCAATGAAAAAAAGCCCCCACATATCGGTTATCATTCCCGTGTTAAATGAAGCGAGCACTATTGTTAAGCTTCTTTCTTGTATTCATAAAAACAGTTCCGAGTACCTCATCAAGGAAATCCTGGTTGTTGATGGCGGAAGTACGGACCAGACCATTTCCCTGGCCAAAAAGAACGGGGCTATCATAATCCGATCACAGCGAGGGAGGGCAAAGCAAATGAACGCTGGCGCCAAAGAAGCCCAGGGCGATATCCTTTACTTTTTGCATGCAGACACTTTCCCTCCCAAAGATTTTGATAAAAGTATCCTTCAAGCCATAACAAAGGATTACCAAGCTGGCTGTTTTCAAATGCGCTTTGATAGTGACAGTCTTTTCCTCCGATTTTTTGCCTGGTTTTCGAGAATCAACCTTAAGGTTTGCCGCGGTGGAGATCAATCGCTATTTATTACCAACAAGTTATTTACTGCCTTAGGTGGATTTAACGAGGACTATCAAATCTACGAGGACAATGAGTTTATCGGCAGATTGTACGACCATACGCAATTCAAGATCCTACCGAAACACGTCAAAACCTCGGCCCGTAGGTACGACAAACATGGGAAACTAAAACTGCAATACCATTTTGGGGTCATTCATTTAAAAAATAGTCTTGGGGCGGGGCCAGAACAGCTGTACCAATATTATCTTCAGCATATAAGTTAATAAAGAGATTTTAATGATTATTCTAGCAACTTTCCCTGGTTTTAGGGTTAGGGAAATATTTCAAATTCGGGATAGTTATGTTCCCCGGAGTTTTTGAATCATCTCAATTGCATATTTTGATTCTGGATTGATCTCCAATGCCCTTTCATAATATGTTAGAGCTTCGTTCTTATTACCCTCCTTTAAATACGCATCACCCAATAAATTATAAGACCACTCGTCATTCGGGAATTGTTTGCTATATAATTCGAATAATCTTATTGCAGATTTGTTCTCACCCCTTTCCATCAATTCTTCTCCGATTTCCTCAAAATCCCAATCGGTAAATTGAATGTAATTTTCATTATTATTAAATTTATTATATACCATTAGAGATGAATCTATACCATTTTTCAAATATTCTCGTACAAATGCATCAGGCAAAGATTCTCTATCAAGTTGATATGACAACCCATTGAGAATTCTCATCGGAGTTGTATAGGTATATCTATTAGTAAAATCATTATTACTCAATAAAATTACACATTGGTCCTTTGAAATATTTCTAATAAGAAAAGTTCTTCCACCCATAGTGCCGCCTGAATGAAAAACTATTTTCCCCATGGTGCTGTCTTTAGCAATATTCCAAGAAAGACCTCTAATCGACGGGTAGTTAGATTTAGTACTATTTAAAAACTCTTTATCCTTGACAGGAATAAAAGGGGCATACATTTTTGCTAAACTTTGGTTGTTGATTAGATTTCCATTCATTAGACTGTTATGGTATTTGAGTAGATCTCTTGCAGTGGTATGAACATCACTTTCTCCGTAATTATTCTCAAATGTTAACTGATCATCAATGTACTCTTGTATGTTTTTTACATTTTTTAAACCTAATAACCATTTGGGCTTACCATAATAGGAAACAACTCTGTTTTGTAAATTTTCAGGAACTCTTTCTCTTTCTAAAAATGTATTTTCCATACCCGATTTTTGAATAATATTCTTATTTACAAAATCATGGTAATCTGTTCCTGATACTTTCTCTATTATCAGAGCAAGCAACACATAGTTGGTATTTGCATATTTATGGCCCATTCCCGCATCAAAATAAACCTTTGGTTTAATCCTCTTATACACCTCAATAATCTCCTTGTTATATAATTCCTTTCTTGCAATCTCCTTTAAGAACGGATTAGTTTGAATTCGAAACAATCCAGATGTATGGGTAAGTAGATTTTTAATGGCTATGTTGCTGTAAGGGAAGTCTGGAAAATATTTTTTAATATCATCGTCTAAACTTAATAGTCTCTTTTCCTCTAAGATCATGATTGAGACGGCAGTAAACGTCTTTGATATAGAATGAATGTCGAATATACTTTCTGGAGTAAGAGCTTTATTTGTTTCTATGTTAGATAAACCAAAAGACTTCTCATAAACAATCTTACCTTTTTCCGCAATCAATACATTACCATTAAAATTACGTTCGGCATATAGTCTTTTCAAAACTTTATCGATTTCCAGAACCCTTGGGTCTTCTTGTTTTGAACAGGAAAAGAGACTCATCAAGAGAACGGATAGCAGCAATTTAGATTTCATTTTAAACATCTTTATGTAGCCTTATATTTGAACCCCGTCAGAGGTCATTCAAGAAACAAGGATAAATAGTATATTTTTAAATGTCTTGGAATATATTGCAGTTATGCCTGTAGTGTTTCGGTGTCATTCCAACATACTTTTTAAAATAGTTTGAAAAATGACTTTGGTCGTAGAACCCTGAATCGAGGGAAACGTTGACAAGTGGCATTCCTTCCCTAATTAATCTTTTACTGCGGCCGATTCGTTTTATCAATATATATTCAAATGGGGTAATCCCCACTTGTTTTTTAAACCATCGAATGAATTGAAAACTGTTCATCCCAGCAATTTTTGTCAAATTTTCCAAATTAAGCTTTGAATTTAACCTGCTCGCTATAAATTCTTTTACTTCAACAAGAAGGTTGGTAGATTTCTTAGGATGATATGGTATATCGGCTCCGTAACAAATTGATAATTCAGAAATAAATTGATGAAAAGCAGAATAGAACTCACGATTAAAATTTTTACGATTTCGACTTGATCGAACCAATCGTATTAAAGCACCGATTTGATTTGTCAAGGAGGTATTCTCGATTACCTTATTGTTGAATGAAACATTTTTAAAAGAACTTATAGCATTGAAAACTTCTTGGTTGATATAGAATGAGGTAAAGGTTACCCCAATGTTTTCTATAAGTCTGTTATCATGTAATTCATATGGATGTGAGATTAGAATATTTCCGGGCGATGCAATAAACTCATTTTCGCCAATAAGACCTTTTTGTATGAATGAAATGCAATAGGTGTCATGGTAATGAACAGGATAATTGGTTTGGAGGTCTCCAAAACTTAAGATTTCCATTGAATCGAATAGATTTAATTTTTCTTTCATCTTCTTTTTATCCTTTATGAAAAAAGAGAATAATTAACCTTAAAGAACTGGACTTGGGCTTTTCACAGAAGGTATTGTTGTGTGCAGGCTATTTTACATTATATATTTCCTCGTCCATTTGACGTTTTACTCATAAAAATCCAATCGCAGTATTCCTGAACAAGGAAGAAAAACCATCGCTCTAGCCAATTAAAATCTCCAGGATTTGTATCGCGGCATCGCTGATTTTGGTTCCCGGCCCAAATACGGCCACTGCACCGGCGTCAAAGAGAAAGTCATAATCCTGTTTAGGAATGACCCCTCCTACAATGACCATAATATCATCGCGACCATAGCGTTTTAATTCTTCAATTACAGCGGGCACCAAGGTTTTATGCCCGGCGGCCAAAGAAGACACGCCCAAAATATGAACATCGTTTTCTACCGCCTGCTTTGCGGCCTCTTCCGGAGTTTGAAATAATGGTCCAATGTCTACATCAAAGCCTAGATCGGCATAACCCGTTGCAACCACCTTGGCGCCACGGTCATGCCCGTCCTGCCCCATTTTTGCAATCATAATACGGGGCCGTCTACCGTCTTGCTTGGCAAATTGGTCTGCAAGCTCCTGCGCCTTTTTAAAACTCTTATCGTTTTGTATCTCTTTTGAATACACTCCTGAAAATGATTTTATTACTGCTTTATGGCGACCAAAGGCGACTTCAAGCGCATCGCTTATTTCGCCCAATGAAGCACGTGCCCTTGCCGCTTCTACGGCTAAAGCTAGTAAATTATCCGCTTTTTGGTTGTTTTTCGTTTTTTCGGCCTCTTCTGTCAGGCGTCTTAATATGGAATTGACTTCTTCCGTATTCCTATTTTTACGTAAAGCGGTCAGTCGTTCCAATTGTTGTCTACGCACCTCTTGGTTATTGACTTCTAAAAATTGTAATTCGTCTTCTTCGGCTAATTGGTATTTATTTACCCCTACAATTACATCTTGTACACTATCGATACGGGCCTGTTTTCGTGCCGCCGCTTCCTCGATCCGCATTTTAGGGATACCTGCTTCAATGGCCTTGGTCATCCCACCGAGTTCCTCTACTTCTTGAATAAGTTCCCAGGCTTTATGGGCCAATTCATCCGTTAGGTATTCTACATAATAACTGCCCGCCCAAGGGTCTACCGTTTTGGTGATCTTGGTTTCTTCCTGTAAAAAAATCTGTGTTTCCCGGGCGATCCGCGCTGAAAAATCGGTAGGAAGAGCAATAGCCTCATCCAAAGCATTGGTGTGCAAACTTTGAGTACCTCCAAAAATGGCGGCGGTAGCCTCTATGGTCGTTCGGGCCACATTATTAAAAGGGTCTTGCTCGGTAAGGCTCCATCCGCTTGTTTGGCAGTGCGTTCGCAATGCCAACGATTTATCTTTTTTAGGGTTGAACTGTTTTACCAATTTCGCCCAGATCATTCGTGCAGCCCGCATTTTGGCGATTTCCATAAAATGGTTCATCCCAATACCCCAAAAGAAGGATAATCGCGGCGCAAAATCATCGATTTCAAGTCCTGCCGCCAATCCGGTTCTAATATATTCCAGACCATCGGCCAAGGTATAGGCCAATTCAATATCCGCTGTTGCCCCGGCCTCGTGCATATGGTAGCCCGAAATGCTGATGCTATTGAATTTGGGCATATACTTACTCGTATATTCAAAAATATCGGCCACAATTTTCATGGAGGGCTCAGGTGGATATATATAGGTATTACGCACCATAAACTCCTTTAAAATATCGTTTTGAATGGTTCCTGCTAAGAGTTCGGGAGCAACGCCCTGCTCTTCCGCAGCGATGATATAAAATGCCATAATAGGCAGCACGGCACCATTCATTGTCATAGATACCGACATTTTATCCAAGGGGATACTGTCGAATAAAATCTTCATGTCCTCTACGGAATCGATTGCAACCCCAGCCTTGCCTACATCACCTACTACGCGTTCATGATCGCTATCATACCCTCGATGTGTGGGTAGGTCAAAGGCAACGGAAAGTCCTTTTTGTCCCGCTTTTAGATTTCTTCTATAAAAGGCGTTGCTCTCTTCTGCTGTGGAAAAACCCGCATATTGTCGAATCGTCCAAGGGCGTCGTACATACATGGTGGAATACGGCCCCCTAAGGTAGGGCGGTATTCCCGCAGCAAAATCCAAATGTTCGGCATTCGTGATATCCTCTTTTGCAAAAACCGATTTCAACGGAATTTTTTCTGCGGTTTCAAAGGTAGAAACCTCTGAACTTGAAAGCTTCTCGACGGAGCCTGTCTTGAGCGCAGACGAAAGGCCTGCTTGCCGGCCAGGTAGGCTCGAAGTGACAATGCCTTTTAGACTGATATGTTGGAGGTCTTTTCTACTCATCTTTCAATCTTTTTTGTTCGATAGTTTCAGCCAGTCGCTTGGCAATAATCGGTTCTATCAAGGTCTTGCGGGTATTCGTTTTTACAAAAGGGTATAGTTCCAGTTCGTGCTTCATTTTATCACTCGCGTTAGTGTACGTATTGGTTCCTACCAACACTTCCTTGTTTTCATCGAACAGTGCTTGCTCCTTTGCTGCGTTTTCTTTTATTTTCTTTTGGATGGTATGCGCTTTGAGTTGCTTAAGAAATCCACCCGCTTTTTCAATTTCCTTGAACAGTACCAAGGCCTTTTCGGCCAGCTGTTGGGTCAAGGCCTCTATATAATAAGCTCCGTCTGCCGGGTTTTTTACCTTATCAAAATAGCTTTCGTTCTTTAGTACCAGTAGCTGATTTATTGCGATACGGTTGCCAAATTCATTCTCTTTATGATAAATAGCATCATATGGTAAATTGGTCATCATATCGGCTCCACCAAGTATGGCCGCCATACCTTCTGTGGTGGTCCTTAGCATATTGGTATTGTAGTCGTATAATGTTTTATTCCTTCTGGTGGGTGTCGCTATAATATGACATTTCGGGTTCATCTTATACTCGGTTGCAAGGGCCTGCCATACCAAACGCAACGCCCTTAATTTTGCGATTTCATAAAAGTAGTTAGTGCCCACAGCAACTTTAAAGGTGATTACCTGGTCAGCATTAGCGGTACCATTGTTTTCCAAATGATTTAAATATTCATTTGCATGTGCTAGCCCATAGGCCAATTGTTGCACCCTATTTGCCCCGGCATTTTGGTAGTGCCCCAAATCAACACTTAGTGTTTGCGTGATCTTCAATGCCAAAATCGCGTCCAAGGTTTTATGGTCTTGTTCCAGGTTTTTATACCAATTTCCCGAGCTTGTAAGATTTCCGATAAGGTCAATATTCAGATGGATATTCGCTATGGCATCCCCCGCAAAATCAACTATCGATTTTATATAGGTCGCCGACAAAAACTGAAAATCGAAATAAATCGGAACCTTATCTAAATCGATGTCTTTTAATAAAACGGCAATGGGGGTTTCCTCTGTTGGGATTATAAATTGTAGGCTTTCAACTCCCTTTTTCAAGGAATTCAAGGCTTTTGTGTTTGTTTTTTGGGCGTCTCCCGCATAGATGGTTTGACCAATGGCCCAAGCTTTTTCATTCGGCCGGATAGCGGCGGTTGGTATATTTTCGTCGCTATGGTAAAACGGTTTGGTTTTTATACCCTCCAGCGATTCCCAAACGAGCGCCTCATTATAATCGGCTCCTTTTAGGTCAAACTGTATTTTTTGTTTCCATGCTTTTTCGGAAACGGATTCAAATTCTTTAAACAATTGTGTTTTTAACATTTTTGGCTAAATCATTCTTTTAAACTAATTACCACTGCTATTTGTTTCACAGAGAACCGCAGCGTTAAAGAAGGTTTATAGAGCCCCATATATGTCAAGGCTAACTTCCTAACCAGACTGTTCTAATAAACTTCTAAACACATAAACCCCTAAACTCTTTTCACAGCGGAATATTCCCATGTTTTTTCTTAGGAAGCACTACCGCCTTGCTTTCCAATATTGCAAATGCCTTGATCAGCTTTCTTCTGGTATTTTTTGGAAGGATGACCTCATCTATAAAGCCTCTTTTTGCTGCGCTGTACGGGTCCGCAAACTTATCGGCATACTCCTGTTCTTTTTCCTTCAATTTTGCCGCTGAATCCTTTGCGGCCGCTATCTCTTTTCGGAAAATAATCTCACTGGCTCCTTTCGCCCCCATTACGGCAATTTCTGCACCGGGCCAGGCATAATTCATGTCTGCGCCAATGTGTTTGGAGTTCATTACGTCATAGGCCCCTCCATAGGCCTTTCTTGTAATCACGGTTACTTTTGGCACGGTTGCCTCGCTCAGGGCATATAATAATTTGGCGCCATTGGTAATGATACCATTCCATTCTTGATCGGTGCCCGGTAAGAAGCCTGGCACATCTACCAAGACCAACAAGGGGATATTAAAGCAATCGCAAAAACGGGTAAACCGTGCGGCTTTCTTTGAGGCATCAACATCTAACACACCCGCTAGGCTCATGGGCTGATTTGCTACGATTCCGATACTTCTACCCGCCAAGCGAGCGAAGCCCACAACGATGTTTTCTGCGTAATCCTTATGAATTTCGAAAAACGTTTCTTCATCGATTATCCCTTTGATCACATGGCGCATATCATAAGGTCGACTCGCGTTTTCCGGAACTATTTCTTCTAAAACATTGCGAACCTCATCACCAATTTCATAAGGCAAACGTTCTGGCATATCCTCGCAATTTTGCGGGATGTATCCCATTATTTTCTTGATTTGATCAATGCATTGTATATCATTTCCAGACGTTAAATGGGTAACCCCTGATTTGGTCGCGTGGGTCATAGCCCCGCCCAACTCTTCGGAGGTCACTTCTTCATTCGTCACGGTCTTGACTACATTCGGACCCGTTACGAACATATAACTGGAATTCTCTACCATTAAGGTAAAATCGGTCATTGCCGGCGAGTAAACGGCGCCACCCGCACACGGCCCCATAATCGCCGATATTTGCGGAATAACTCCAGATGCCATTACATTTCTATGAAAAATATCGGCATAACCCCCCAAAGAGCGTACTCCTTCTTGAATACGTGCACCACCACTATCATTTAAACCGATTACGGGTACACCAATATTCATGGCCATATCCATTATCTTACAGATTTTTTCGGCATGCGTTTCTGAAAGTGCGCCTCCAAATACAGTAAAATCTTGGGCAAATACACAAACCTTTCTTCCATTTATGGTACCATAGCCCGTTACCACGCCATCACCATAAAAAAGCTGTTTTTCCATCCCGAAATCTTTCGTCCTATGGGTCACCAACTCACCCAATTCTTCAAAAGACCCTTCATCCAACAGAAAGTGAACCCGTTCCCTCGCCGTTAATTTGCCTTTGGCATGCTGCTTATCAATACGCACTTGACCACCACCCAATCTGGAGGCGGCAAGCTTATCCAATAGTATTTTTTGTTTGTCTTTCATTCCCTATTCTTTGGCTGTTCCCAAATTTTTCTAAGTCCTGCTTTTCTTCCAATTAGAACTACTCGCATAAGGAGTCTTCAATTGATTTTGCTCCTTAAGAAAGAGATAAAGCCCTGCTTTTGCCGCAATTTCTTTTTCGCTGGAGTATTTTGCTTTTACTAGTTCGGGCTTATAATGGTTTTTTACAAAATGTGTGTCAAAATTACCAGAAACAAAAGCCTCATGCTCACAAACAAATTGTCCGAACGGCAATGTCGTTTGAACCCCTTCAATCTTATAATCGCTAATCGCTTTCACCATCAGTTGAATGGCCTCGTCCCTATTTTTGCCATATGTTATCAGTTTTGACAACATGGGGTCGTAGTATATGGGTATTGCCATGCCTTCCTCAAAACCATCATCTACCCGAATCCCTTCCCCTTTTGGAGTCTTGTATTTTTCCAGCGTGCCAATACTGGGAAGAAAATTATTCAAAGGGTCTTCTGCATATACCCGAACTTCCACTGCGTGTCCTTTTATGGATAGATCTTCTTGGGTAAATTGAAGTCGCTCGCCCCGTGCTATTTTTATCTGTTGCTCTACCAAATCCAATCCCGTAATCAGCTCGGTAACGGGATGTTCAACTTGAAGGCGAGTATTCATCTCCAGGAAATAGAACTGCTGTTTTTCATCCAAAAGAAATTCTACGGTTCCGGCGCCTACATAGTCACATGACTTGGCCACATTTATCGCGGCCTCGCCCATTGCCTTTCTGATTTCTGGGGTGAGTATCGCTGATGGCGCCTCTTCCACCACCTTCTGATGTCTTCGCTGTATGCTACATTCCCGTTCAAAAAGGTGGACCACATTGCCATGGGTATCTGCCAATACCTGAATTTCAATATGACGTGGGGAGCCCACATATTTTTCGATAAATACCGCCCCGTCTCCAAATGCGGCAACCGCCTCACTAATTGCACGTTCCATTTGCTCCGGAAGTTCTTCGAGATTCTCTACCACGCGCATTCCTTTTCCGCCCCCTCCGGCCGCCGCTTTTATCAGAATAGGGAAACCGATTTTGGCAGCTACTTTCTCAGCCAAGGTCACATCGGTAATCGCTTCTTCAATACCGGGTACCATGGGAATATTGTAATCGCGAACGGCCTCCTTGGCCGATAGTTTATTGCCCATGACTTCTATGGCATGTGGCCTCGGGCCTATAAAGGTGATGCCCTTATCTTCAACCATTTTTGCAAAAACCGCATTCTCACTTAAAAAGCCATAGCCCGGATGAATGCCATCAGCACCAGTTTGTTTTGCTGCATCCAAGATTTTCTCCATTACGAGATAGGACTCCGCAGATGGCGCAGGCCCCAATAAAACGGCCTCATCCGCAAAACGTACATGAGGGGCATTGCGATCTACCTCCGAATACACGGCTACGGTTTTAATGCCCATTTTTCGCGCCGTTCGCATCACGCGCAAGGCTATCTCCCCTCTATTAGCAACCAATATTTTTTTCATCAATTGATACTATTTTTATCGTCATTCCTTCTCTTCGTCTACGCTCAGGATAAACTTCGGAGGGAATCTTCATTATTCCATTTCAATTATAAGCTGCCCCTTGTCAACCGCATCATCTTTTTCCACTTCTACGGATTTAACGACCCCAGCGCCTTCTGAAAGAATCATATTTTCCATCTTCATAGCAGACAATACCACCAATGGGGTCCCTTCTATAATCTCATCCCCAGGTTTCACCATAATATCCAAGATAAGACCAGGCATGGGAGCCTTGATACTGTTTAGTTTTTGTGCGGTATTGGCCAACAACCCCATCTTGTTGACCATCTGGTCATACGCATCTTCGATTTTTAGCTGATACGAGTTGCCATTTACCGAAAGGGTCAGCGTCTTGTTTAGAAAATCCGTATCGATAAGCTGTAGGGTAAAGCCCGAATTATCGCGCAATATATGATAGTGGTGGTCATTCAATTCACGAATATCCAATGATTTCAATTCTTCTGGCTCTATTGTAAATTCGGTATCGTCTATAATGACTTTGTAGTCTGTCATTTGATTCTTATAGATTAATAAAACTTATGATGAAAGATGCGTACAGAAATTGCATTCCAAGATACGTTTTTAATTGAAAGTAAATTGATGTGGCGGGAAGGTATCTTTTGTCTTTTTTAATGACAATACACCATCCAGCCTAAATTCGCGCCTTGCGGCTCGTAGTCTACAAAAAGCGACCAACATCCATTTGTCTTGAGCAAAGTAGATGCCCAAAGGTTCAATTCCACGTTCGGTTCGGATGCCATTGGCAGGGGAACGGTAACCCAAGGAAAGTACATTTCTTTTGGTAATGGCTTCTTCTAGGAGAGGTATATGATCTTTGGTTGTGGCCATTCAATTTATCTAACGAATAGGTCCTATTTCCCCCTTTTTATGATCTAACAATACCCCTTCAGAAATCCATTTCGCCAGGGCCTGGCGATTATCAGGGTCGAGAATACGGCGTTGGTCTTTTTTATTCCTAATGTTGCCGATTTCGATAAAGGTCATGGCTGGGTGTGTCTTTTTCACCAGATAAAGTGAGGTTCTATCCTCAAAAGTGCCGGAATAGGTTCGATTGGGTTGGTACTTTTTATATTTCTTTTGAAAGGTCTTGTGAATGCTCTCTGCTAATTTTTTTCCATTTTTACTCTTTTCATGGTGGTAAAAAAAGACATCTATATTCTGACCTTTACTACGGCTATCAACATGGGTAACGATTAGTCTCTGGAATTTACCCTTGTTCTTTTTGTACAGCTCATTTACAATTTCTACCCGTTGTCTTAATCTAGCAGTTTGATTAAGGGGGATAGCTTTATTTCCATAAGCCACCTCATCATGATCTATGTCCAGAATACGATCATCCCTGATCCCATCATTCTTATCGCGAATAATAATATATACAGTCGCGCCATGGGCCAACAATTCTTTTGCCAATCGCAGCGTGATATCATAGGCATATTCATCTTCGGCTATGGCCTTGCCGGCATATACAGCCATCGCCCCGGGATCTGGTCCGCCATGACCCGATACCAGGTAGTAAACTGCGCCTTCTAGCTTTTCACTTTTGGAAACCACTTTATCATGGCCTTTCCCAAAAATGGCATATTTCTTTCCATCTTCCTTTGTGGTCTCAGCAGATTTCTTTTCCATTGTTTTGGTGGATGCCTTTGCGCCGTCTTTCACACTCGGAATACGATAGGTGCGCCCCTCATACAAATGAACACTATCTCGCAAGTCCGTTATATTCATCGCTATAAAATCATCATAGACGTCATATGGATTCACCCCTTGCTTTCTGAGCAAGGAAAGGATGCCATCCCCCTTTTTTGCCGTAACCGTAGCTAAGGTGTCTTGCGCTAAAGTAACAACACCCATACATAGGAAGATTCCGGATACCACCAGTGATTTAAGTTGAATAAGGTTCCCTTTCATTTTTAATTTATGCTGTCCCGATAGCCATCGGGATATTTCAGTGTAAATAACTTTTTGTTATGCAATCCAAAAATAGTGCCTAAGTCAATAACAAAATTAAAGAAGTGAAACAGTTTGAAAAATGGTGAAATGAAAATTTAGTTAACGACTTATTCAACAATTAAAAATAGTTGAACACCTTGGTAGTTTCTAAAAAAGTTTTTAATTTAGTGAGTGATTACTCACTTTTTTATGACGGATAAGCAAGAGCAAATTTTAATGACCGCGCTGGAGCTTTTTGCAAATGAAGGTTACAAAGCCGTTCCGACGAGCAAAATAGCAAGCCAAGCCGGCGTTTCTGAAGGCCTGATCTTTCGCCATTTTAAAAACAAACAAGGGCTTTTAGACGCTATCTTGACCATGGCCATCGAAAAAATCGGAGTTCATTTCGCTCCCATTATTGCCGAAATAGACCCAAGGAAAGTCATTCAAAAAACAATTGAAATGCCCTTTTCAGTTCAACAAGAGGAATATCCCTTTTGGAAATTACAATTTAAATTGAAATGGGAAAACGATTATAATGGCGGCGATAAAATGGAGCCGCTGCTCGCCAAATTAACATGGGCCTTTAGGGAGCTAACGCATAAGGAGCCTAGAAAGGAAGCAGAAGTTTTAAACCATATCATCGAAAACATCTCCATAGGAATTTTAAGGGATGGTCGAGAAGGTCAGCATACTTTAAAAGAATTCTTAATCAACAAATACCTAAAATAGTCCACCATGAAAAAAAACCTCATCCGTTATATAGCTCCGTTATTTTTGGTGTCAGGAATTATCATCGCGGCCAACTACCCTACTACAATTGAATCGGCCTATTCCGACATTGCTTTGGACGAAAAATTTAAGGCCGAAAATCATGAAAACTATACAAAAATGATGGATGTATTGACCAGTCCACGCTGTATTAATTGCCATCCGAACGATCATATTCCCAAACAGGCAGATGATGGTCATCCGCATTATTTTGGCATGGCGAGAGGGGAAAACAATTTGGGTTTTCAAGCTACTAAATGCATCACTTGTCACCAGACCGAAAACAATGATTATTCTGGAGTTCCAGGGGCACCGGAATGGAGTTTGGCACCGGAACGGATGTTTTGGGAGGGACTGTCCCGTAAAGAAATCGCGGAATCTATGATGGACCCGGAACGCAATGGCGGACGAACACCGGAGGAGACGATGCACCACCTAACAGAACACGCTTTGGTACTTTGGGCCTGGACCCCCGGGCTAAAAGCCGATGGAACCCCTAGAAACCCGCCCCCCGTGCCCTTGGAAGAGTACAAAAAAGCGGTAAAAGAATGGATTGAACATGGAGCTGTTATTCCCGAAGATTAAATAGAACATTAAAACAACACTATGAAAATAGCATTTACCTTAAACGGAACACCCCAAATCCTAACGATTGCCGATGGTAATACCCCTTTGCTTTGGGTAATTCGAGATATGTTGGATCTAAAAGGAACGAAGTTCGGTTGCGGAAAGGCAGCTTGCGGGGCCTGCACCATAATCATAGATGGCGATGCCATTCGTTCCTGCTCCTATGCCGTAAAATTTGCCGAAGGCAAAACGGTAACAACACTAGAAGGTTTGGGTAGTCCTGAAAATCCACATCCGGTGCAGCAGGCATGGATCGAAGAAGTAGTACCGCAATGTGGTTATTGCCAACCCGGTTTTATGATGGCAACAGCCGCCTTGTTGGAAAAGAATCCGAAACCGTCGGATGACGATATTGACAAAAACATCGTCAATGTTTGTAGATGTGGAACCTACTACCGTATGCGAAAGGCCATTCATCGCGCTGCCGAACTTACCCAAAATACCAATCTAAAAACTGAAGAAAATGTCTAAGGAAAGAAAGAAATTATCACGACGTAAATTTTTGGTTCTAGGTGGATTGGGAACTTTAGGGGTGCTGGCGATAGGCACCTATGCTTTTAGAAATCCAATCCGTCGTTCCATATTGGAAATGTCTGAAACCATGCCTCCAGCCTATATGGGAAGTGGCACGGAACCAAATCTATGGTTCGAACTCACAAAAGACAACAAGGTCATCTTTCATTCGCCAAAGGTAGAAATGGGCCAAGGTTCCTTTACCAGTTTTGCCCAAATGATCGCCGATGAGATGAATGTTAGAATGGACCAAATAGAAGTAAAGGGTGCCGAAACCAAAACAGGGGTTATTGATACGTTTAGTACCGGAGGGAGCTTATCTGTTGGAGGTTTATGGCAACCCTTACGGGAATTATCGGCTACTATGCGGGAAATGTTGAAATCCCAGGCGGCCAAAAAACTTGGTGTGAACGCCACATCCTTATCAACAAAAGAAGGGATTATTAGCGGAGGCGGAAAAGCAATGACCTATGCCGAAGCTGCTGAGGGCGTTACCGACTGGGATATACCCGATACACCCGCCTTAAAGCCAATGAAGGATTATAAATTTATTGGCAAGCCTATTAAGCGGGTAGATTTAAATGCCAAAGTTTTTGGAGACCCTATTTTTGGTCTGGATGCCGAAATGCCCAATATGCTGCATGCTGCTATTGTAAGACCTAGTACGGTAGGAGCAAAATTCAAAAGTGCCGATACGGCCGAAGCCGAAAAAATGCCAGGTGTCGTAAAAGTGGTTCAGTTAGATGATTGGGTGGGTGTTGTCGCCAACTCTTATCCCCAAGCCCTGGCAGCCAAACGCAAACTAAAGGTGGACTGGGATATTCCAAAAAAATGGACGGAAGCCGAAATACGTGCTATGCTTCAAGTGGGAAAAGGCAACGAGATGATCACCCAAAAAGAAGGAAGTGCATTAGATCCTAGTGCTAAAGATGTAGTTTCAATGACCTTTAGTAGTCCTCTTGGTGCGCATGCCCAAATAGAACCGAATGGTGCCGTCGCTGATTATAACGATGGTACTATCACCGTAATTTTATCTACTCAAGTTCCCGGTCCTACCTTAGATGCGGTCTCGGAAGCCATGGGAGTTGACAAGGAAAACATAAACATCGTTCCAACTTATTTGGGCGGTGGTTTCGGTAGACGTTTGAATACGAATCATGCTGTACAGACCGTTCAACTTTCCAAGGCGGTAGGAAAGCCGGTCAAGTATATTTTTACCCGAAAAGAAGAATTTCAACATGATTTCTTCCGCCCTCCAACGCAAAATATCATGCGGGGAAAATTGGACACCAATGGCATGCTCGATACACTAGAACATCATTACGCCAGTGGCGATGTGGCCATTAACTCCATTTTACTGCCCGGAGTCGTGAATTCAATCTTGGGAACCGATATTGGGGCCATGCGCGGCGGAAACATCATGTACAATAAACTCACCAATTACAGGGCTGTGCAATGGCACACCACGCTACCCTTCGCTACTAGCTGGTGGCGTAGTTTGGGACTGTTGGCCAATATTTTTGCCATAGAAAGTTTTGTGGATGAAATGGCGCTAAAAGCGGGTAAGAATCCGGTAGATTTTAGGACTGCACTACTAAGTGACGAGGGCAACCCCAAACGTATAAAAGATGTCATTAAATTGGCCGCCGAAAAAGGCGGTTATACCGATACTCCTGCAAATGGAAGGGCAATGGGCTTTGCAGCTTCCACCGATGCGAATTCCCCTTCTGCCCATGTCGTAGAAGTTTCCGTTGAGGATGGGGAAATAAAAGTACATAAGGTCACCTGTGTTTTAGACTGTGGCCTAGTCGTTAATCCCGATCAGGTAAGGGCGCAGTGTGAAGGTTCTATAATCATGGGAATGAGCGCCGCCATGCATGAGAAAATGACCTTGGAAGACGGACAACTTACACCGATTATTTACGGCCCCTATGATATGGCTTTAATGAAAAATGCCCCTAAGGAAATCGATGTTCATTTTATTCAAGGTGCAGATATTCCGTTACCCGTGGGCGAGCCTCCAATGGGGCCCATAGGTGCCGCCGTGGCAAATGCGGTTCGTAGATTAACCGGGAAAAGACTTACCGATTTGCCGTTATCATTAAGCTAATTTAATAGTCCAAAAAATTGAAAAAAGTTATCATAATGGGCTCCACGGGAATGGTGGGCAAAGGGGTGCTGTTAGAATGTTTAGACCACCCAAAAATTGAAAAGGTGTTGGTCGTAAACCGGAGCTCCTTAAACATACAACACGGTAAACTGGAAGAACTATTGTTTTCCGATTTTACTCAAATAGCCGCTCTCGGTGATAAGCTACAAGCTTACGATGCCTGTTTTTATTGTATGGGTGTTTCAGCCATTGGAATGAAAGAGGAAAAATACAACGCCATAACTTTTGAAACCGTTCAGGCGTTTGTAGATGTGCTCTATAAAATAAATCGGGAAACAATCTTTAATTATGTTTCAGGAACTGGCACCGACAGTTCTGAAGAAGGAAGCACTATGTGGGCCCGTATAAAAGGGAAAACGGAAAATTATGTGTTGAATAAGGGATTTAAGGATGCCTATGCATTTCGCCCTGGAATGATTATCCCCGAAAAGGGAATCAAATCGAAAACTGGGTGGTATAATGCGATCTATGTAGTAATGCGACCATTTTTTGGGTGGTTTAAAAAGTCGAACAATATTACGACTACAACTAAAATTGGTCTGGCCATGATCAATTCATTGTTCCATTCGCAATCCTTAAAACATTTAGAGAATAAGGATATAAATTTGCTCGCCGAAAAAGGTTAAATCAAAAATACTACCCAATACAAAATACCAAGCCTCAACCATCCCCTTTGGTAACACCATAGCCATCAAATCAGATAATGGCGTTGAGGATGGTATTGAGCTTAATTTGAATTACTTTCTTTTATACCCATCAGTAAAGAATCTGGTTACAAAATGTGACTTTGTTTGAATTCTCATTTGATTAAGCTATATGGGACAAGAATAATATCTTTGTATGTATTATCGGAATATCCCTCGCTTTTTTCCATATAATCGCTGCGATAATCGATAAGGGGATAATACGAAAGGTGGTTATACGCCCTAAAGGAAATCGAATATTTTCCCTCGGCATCTGTCACGCTCATTTCTTCAATTTTGCCTTCCGGGGAGCATCCTCCTCCTAACCAGCCCGACCAAGGCTTACAGGAATCGATAAAAACCTCAACATCGGGAAAAGGTCTTAGATATGACGTATCTACTTCATCATATCTACCTATTTCCGGTCCGTCATACACCAAAACACGACCCGTATAGGTGAGCAGTTCTGAATCTTCTTTTGAACACGATTGCAATGCTAGTACAAGTAGGATCAGCGCAACATACTTATTATGAACAACACTAGTCACAATACCCTTTAAAATTTTGGATTTTCCCATGATTTCTAATTTTAAACGTTTCGCTAAAATTAGTGGGAATACTAAATTCTTATGTCCGACATCATCTAGATTGAAAGAATTCGGACAACTGACTACATTAAATAGGGTAATATTTGCTTATTGGCTAAGTTTGGAACCGGTAAATAGGCTTTCTTAAACTAGGGCAACATTGGAATTTGCCAAAAATTAAAAATACTGCCCAATACCAAACACGAGACCACGGCCATCCCCGTTGGTAACGCCATAGCCATAATCGATTCGGAAGATTGCATTAAAGATACGTTTGTGCATAAACCTGATGCCCAATCCTGGGAAAATTCGGATGTTCTGGTTTTCCCCAAAATCGCTTAACTCCCCTCCGGGATTACGCCAGGAACCTCCATCTAAAAAAATATTCCCTTGCATGACAAACCAATCCTTGTCAACTAAAGTATGTCGATATTCGGTATTAAAAATAATAGCACCCGTACCTCTGTCAATGGTATTGCCAACCCCACGAATATTTAAATTGTTGTCGACAGTAAATGGCGCAAACGGACTGTTGACATTACTTGCCAATCCTAATCGCAATCGGCTGGCCCAGTTGCCCTGCTCCCCTATCCTTTGAAAATAGGTGAAATCGTTGAAACCAATTAAAAATTCCGGTAACTGCTCATCTGAACTTCCAACATATTGAAAGTTCAATGAGCTGCGAAAACCTTCAAGATATTGATACTCATACTTTATGTCATCATAATTGTAAATGAGTTTGAAGAGGTGTTTGTCTACGTTCAATGCCTGGGGTACATTGGGGTCAGTTGCCCCAGACTGATACTCATAATCCTCTGTAAACAGACTAAAACCAAGTTCAATGCGATTTTTAAAATCAAACTCATACAAGCCTAAGATCTCAAAACCTTTATTGTTGTATTTATAAAGCGCATCTTGACCTACAATGGCATCAAAGAAAACAGGTTCTTGGGTGGTCAGGTCTTTGTAACTTAAAGCCAATCCCAGCTTATTCGAGAATAGATAGGGCGCCCTAAAAAGAAGTCCGTACGAGTTAAATATATCATACTGGTAAAAGCCTCCCAAAGTGATGTTCCTACCCAACAAATTGAATTCCTGAAGGCCTGCCCTAAAAGCAAAATCATCATTGGTAGAGGTATATAAATTCAGGAAGGGAATTAGGGTAAAATTCTCTTCGATATTGTAAAACACATTGTACTTCCCCTCTGCCGCTGGGAAAACCTGATAGTAGGCATGGGAAATAGAGGGAAGCCTTTTAAGGCGTGTCATGTCTTTTTCCATCAAGACCGAATCCAAGACAATGCCAGGTTCCAAATCGACCAACTGTCGTACAAAATCGGCTTTAACGCGCTTGTTGCCTTGCACTTTAACATCGGCGACCAGACCTTGTTGGGCTGAAGCTACCGATAGCGTCAAAAAAAGTATGGTACAAAGTCGGAGGTTCATCTGTAGGTTCCTATGACTGAAGTGGTTTAAATTGGCTAAAAAATGATGCTTTTTCACCTTTTTTTTGACTTTTTTTCTTTCCGTAGCCCTGCTATGTAACTCAAAAAAGGCTTTAAAATGGCAAAAAATCATGAATTTTCGCTTCAATCTAAAAAGTTTAAACCACTTCACTTTAAAAAATCAAATATAGCCTCTAGTTAGCACAAAAATATCACAGGGAACATAGATCTTATCTTTCTTTCAAAATGTTGTTATTCCAAACTGAATGGTACTTGCGAAAATTGGTTTACCCAATTATCCTCACTAACCGCCAAAAGCGAAAAGCCATAGGTCTTGCCTGATTGTAATGCTGTTGGATTTCCTTTTGTAATATTGAGCACTACATTGTTCAATATATAATACTGGAAATTCTTCTCGAAGGTATAGGTGCCAGAAATAAAATTGTTTTCTGAATCGGTCAATACCTGAAAATAAATCTTTGTATCGTCGTAAGCACCATCTTGCCATGTAAAGTTGGGCATGGTAGAGCTGGAATCGATTGCGATATTTTGCGGCAGGTATTCGGTAGGTTTCGTATTTTGTTTCAATCGAATGGGATTCGAAAGGTGCCTTTTACCATTTTCATCAAAAGAAACAATAACCCATTTCTCTGCTAGCACAGCTACCTCAAATTTCATCAGGTAGCCATTAAAAACATCCTTTAGGGCAAGCTGCCGAGGCGTATAGTTTTTAAAATCGTTTTTATCTACATCCGCAGTTTCCGTCTCAAAATATTGAATATTGGCTGCGCCATCCCTAGGATACAAAAACACGCTTATAAGGTCATCATTTTCATTACTTGCGGCACAGGCAATAACGTTATCCGATACGACTTCAAGTTCATTGGCAAAAGCCTCTAAAGTACCTTCCCCTTCAAGTTGATCGGTAGCACAACCAAAGGCCAAAAGCACTACTAAAATTGGGATAATTCGAATCATCTTACGATTTTTGATACCACTCTTTGAGCGTCTTCTCCGCAGGTTTATTCTGTGGCGTAAACCTATTATCTTCTGAACCACCGGCACTATCATGCTTTATAAACCATTTCCATACATACCCGCCGGCAAACCAATCTTCCTTCCAAAATTCTTCAAAGATGGCCTGGGTTGCGTTTACTTGGGCATCTAAATTTACCCCTGTGTCATTACGATCTACCAGCCAAGGTTTTTTCGCGGTATAATCCATACTGCGGTATCCGAATTCGGTAAAAAGTATGGGTTTTTGTGTTTCTTTCGCTAGTTTTTCCATAGTCGATTTCCATTTTTGCCATCCTTTTTTCAATTCTTCTACAGAGGGATGTTTCTCTTCCGATAGCGGAAAATAAGCATCCACCCCTATATAATCGATGTCCTTCCAAAAAGGTGTTCTCGTATATTCATCCCAATTGGCAGCATAGGTCAACTTTCCTTTGTAGATTTTTCTGATTTTGGTAATTATTTCTGACCAAAACTTAGGGCGGTGTTTTACGAACTGTTCCAATTCCGTGCCAATACAAAACACGTTTACCTGGGTTTCTTTGGCAAGTTCTGCATAGGTGATAATGAACTTTTCATAGGACGCCTCTAAACTTTTCCAATCTTCCTCCGACTCCATTTTAAGAGTACCGGTAAACTCCCCGTGCCATATCCATATTTGGGGTTTTAATAATACTTCGATTCCGTTTTTATGCAATTCGTCTATATACTGTTTTGCTCCTTTTTTTGTTTCGCCAAACCATTGCCGGTCGGTATTGAACACGATTTCAGGCGACCTGATATCCCTTATAAAACCAAAAGGCATTACCGCAGCATGGTTCGCATGTACCGATAACACCTTGTTTATATGTTCTTGTTCTACCTTATTTCGGGATGCCACAAAACTCACCCCATTTATTTTACTGACTACTTGACTGCTACAGGAGAATTGTAGCATACATAAAATAGCAAGTCCCAAATTTTTCATTCCTAGCAAATTAAGGAACTAAAAATAAGCTATTTGCGAATAAGGGCTAAAAAATGCCCCTAAGGCCAAGGTTAAAGGTCTGTCCTAAACCTGTATTATTTCCGCGAACAAAATTAGTATATAGTACCTCCAAGTTAAGGGCCTTGGTCAATTGATATTTGGCACCACCCCCTACGGCCGTAAAATTCTGGGCAAAATTATTCCCTAAATCAATGCGTTGTGAATGCTGGGCCAAGGCCAAAACGGTAAATTTTGAAGTCGGAAAATAGCTTAAGAAAATACCAGGTGTCAGATTTAAACTGTTGTTGGCAAAACTGTCTTCTTCTTTACCAAAATTCAATTCGGAATTTAACTCCGTAAACAGCTGCCATTTATTTCCTGGAAAAGTATAGTCGTAAAAGAAACGATTTTGCCATATATATCCATTTTGATCTAAAAACACCCCATTTTCAACCTCGTTATCTACCAAAGGAAAGAAAAATGAACTCTGAACACTAAAATTACTTACCGATCTAAACGGAACGAACTTCACTGAAGGTGCAATTGATGTTAGTCCAGAACGAGCAGAATTATTCTCCCCATCAAACTTGAAAACATCCAAGGCATCGCGACCTCCTACTACATTTGAACGAAATTCCAAGATTCCCCCAACATTCCATCTCTTATTTTCCCCAACTCCTGTGTATACCTCCAGGGTCGAGGTAAAAAAGGTTCGTCTCGCAATATCCCCTTGGAAAGTATCTTCTGTCTCGGTATACAAGTTATTGAACCATTTTACATCCCACTGCCCTTTGCCTATAAGTTTAGAAGGGGTATACTGCTGAATATTGCTCTGTCCGGGGTCATCCCCGCTATTATCGTCTTGTCCGAAAGCGATAAATGTGAACAAAAAAAGTCCTGAAAGAAATAGATTTCTTTTAATAGATTTCATAATATGTTTGTTTTTAGAATTTAGGCTTAGCCTATATTAGTTAGTGGGTTTCGTTTAAGGTCCAGTCGTAGGGGTAATACGAAACCTTTGATTTTGGAGGAAGTTTATCGGTTTTGTATGTATTGATGAAATCAACCACTGTACCACCATGTTCAAAATCGCCTTTGTACCATTCAAATATCTGAGAGATTTTTACTTTGTTTTTTGCCACTTTAATAAAGCCCGGGTTATTCAATGCCTTTGTTGTTTGTTTCGTCAACTGGGCATCTAAGGTCGCAGGTTTATAGGCGGCCGAAATTATCGGGGGACAGCCTAATCCGGCACAGACCAATACAAAATGAAATCTGGCTTCCTTGGGGAACTTAGCCCGGAGCTTTTTATTTTCAATATCATTCAGCGTAATGCTTGTGCCGCCGAGATCGTATTTGGTCTTGTCAAAAAATCCGCCAACGTCTAATGGGGATTTTAAGGGGTAGTTGTTCACAATTCCTTTTATTACCGACAAGTTATAGGCATTAATCCAAAAGGCCTGATATTCATTGGGATTGTCCTTTGAGACCGTTATCGTTTTGGCCGTCTCAAGTAAATTGTCCAATTCAGAAGTATCAGCTTTGATGTTCTTATAATTTACCTTGCCATTTTTAACATGCGCCTTAAAAAAGGCATTGGACCCGGAAAAGAACCCAGAAGTACTTTGTGCAAATGCCAAGGTCGTTCCTAATAGAAAAACGATTGCTAAATTTATTCCTTTACTTCTCTTCATAATAATTTGGTATTGTTATTCAAAACTGAAATCTCTGTCGAAGGTTTTTTAACATCCCTACAAAAATAATAGACTTTTATGTTTTTTTTAAGATTATAAAAATCAGCGGGTTACACGTTCGAAAGACTTATACAAACCTTACAAAATTGATTCGTATTTAAATTCTTTCTAAATTAAACATCGCATTTAAGTTCTTACATTTAAAGGCGACCTAATTCGCAACTAGCAACTAAAAGCACATGGAACATATTGTTATTATAGGTAATGGCATTGCAGGGGTGTCGGCCGCACGGCACATCCGTAAACTTTCCGACAAGCACATTACCATCATCTCTGCTGAAAGTGAGTATTTCTTTTCCCGAACGGCATTAATGTATGTGTATATGGGGCATATGAAATTCGAGCACACCCAGCCATATGAAAACTGGTTCTGGAAAAAGAACCGGATAGATTTGATGCAAGGCTATGTCATCAATGTAAACCATTCCGATAAAAAGCTGGTTTTAGAGCCTGCCCGTCCGTCAGGCGGGGGTGGAAAAGAGATCACCTACGATAAACTGATTATTGCCACAGGATCCAAACCGAATAAATTTGGCTGGCCAGGACAAGACCTCAAAGGGGTTCAGGGGCTGTACTCCAAACAAGACCTAGAGCAGTTAGAGGTTAATGCGCCTAACAAAGAAACCTGTAAACGGGTGGTCATCGTCGGCGGCGGTCTGATCGGAATAGAAATGGCCGAAATGCTCCGAAGCCGAAAAATACCCGTAACCTTTTTAGTACGTGAGGATAGTTTTTGGAATGGGGTCCTGCCCAAAGGCGAATCCCAAATGCTGAACGAACATATTTTAGATCACCATATCGACTTGCGATTGGCAACCAATTTGGTTGAGATCATTGCCGATGAAAATGGGTGGGCCAAGGCGGTTACTACAGACAAAGGAGACACAATTGAATGTACGGTCGTGGGACTTACAGCTGGTGTTTCGCCCAATATTGATTTTCTAAAGGAAAGTGGTATCGAGCTGGGACGTGGTGTAAAAGTGAACCGTCATTTGGAAACGAATATCCCCGATGTTTATGCGATTGGCGATTGTGCAGAGCAACGAGAAGGAGGTATCGGGAACCGAAGGCCTATTGAAGCGGTTTGGTATACCGGGCGTATGATGGGCGAAACCCTGGCGCAGACCATTTGCGGGAATCGATTGGAATACAAGCCGGGGCATTGGTTCAATTCCGCTAAGTTTTTAGATATCGAATACCAGACCTACGGTTGGGTCTTTAGCGAACGTAGTATGAAAGAGTACGAACAGCATTTTCACTGGAGGCATGCCAAAGAACTTATTTGCATTACGATGTCCTTTCATAAAGAAACAAAACAATTTTTGGGCATCAACACCTTTGGTATTCGTATGCGCCATGAAATTTTTGACCGCTGGCTTACCGAGGAACGTGATGCAAACTATGTGATGGAACATTTAAAAGATGCCAATTTCGACCCTGAATTTTATGCCCAATACGAAGGGCAGATTGTATCGGCATTCAATTCGGAATACGGGACAAACATCTCGCCCAAGAAGAAAAGTTGGAAACGAATTTTTGCTACTAGCTAAAATCATAAATACTGTCAGGTCGAGCTGTCACATCGAGCGCAGTCGAGATGCGAGACCTAAACCAAAAAAAGATTTCCCTCTTCAGGGAAATGACAATAAAATAATTTATTCATGAAAGCAATAAAAAATATAGGCCTGGTAATCTTCCTAATCGGATTGGCAATCTTTACCGCCTTACCGCTTGTCGGGTCCTTTAAATTAGACCAGAGCACTCTTGATACAATCGTTACCGAGAAAAGAATAAAAAGCGAATTCTTTATCGAAACCATGCAAAAAGATGTGGTGGGCAAAGAATTAGGGATGCCCGCACTTTCCTCGATAGTTTCCGAAGCGCTGGAGAAGGCAAATACACATCATGTAAAAAACAAGGAGTACAAAAAGAAAATCTATACCAGCGCCAGCGATATGGCAGCACTTATCGGTAAAAAATCGGGAACTGGTTTCATTGTGGAAAACAAAGGTTTACTATGGTTCCTCACCTTCGGGTTAGGCATCATCGGTGCACTAATGTTTATTCTTCCCAATGTGGTTTTATTGGGCAAAAAAGGAATCAAAAATGATGGAATCTATCATGAGAATGCGACCAACAAGGGTTGGATCGCTTGGCTGGTTTTTATCTTTTTGGTGGGGTTTTATTTGATTCTATATTTTAAATCGGAATACGCGGTAAACTGGACTTATTTAGTAGACCCAATTAGTGAAAGTTTAAGTGGTAACCCGGCGGGACATTGGTTCGTGTACGGATTTATGTATTGCGTGGTCATGACCGTTATGGCCGTTCGTATGTACATTAAATACCGTCACAATGTGTATCAAATGGTGCGTACCACTTCGGTATTGTTCTTCCAGATTGTATTTGCATTTTTAATTCCCGAAATCATGGTGCGCTTGCAAATGCCATACTATGATTTTAAAAATGCCTTTCCCTTGGATTATGATTTCTTTTTCAGCTGGAATTTAAAGGAACTCCTAAACAGCGGAGGTATAGGTCTGTTTATTCTTGTATGGGGCACGGTGCTTACCTTGGTAATCGTCCCTGTTATGGTCTATTTCTTTGGAAAAAGATGGTATTGCTCCTGGGTTTGTGGCTGTGGTGGACTTGCCGAAACCCTTGGAGACCCCTATCGCCAGCATTCCAGCAAATCGTTGTTTTCCTGGAAAGTAGAACGATGGTTGATTCACGGCGTACTATTGTTCGCAGTGGTAATGACGGGTATGACCTTGTACAGCTTTTTTTCGGAGACCGGAACAGTCTTGGGTATAAAGACCCAAAGCGTACAAAACACCTATAGCCTTGCCATTGGTGCTGTCTTTGCTGGGGTAATCGGTACAGGCTTCTATCCTATTTTCGGTAACCGGATGTGGTGCAGGTTCGGTTGCCCGCTTGCTGCTTATTTAGGCTTTGTACAACGTTTTAAATCCCGTTTTAGAATTACCACTAATGGCGGTCAATGCATCTCCTGCGGAAACTGTTCTACCTATTGCGAGCAAGGTATCGATGTTCGGGCCTATGCACAGAAAGGGGAAAACATCATACGATCTAGTTGTGTAGGTTGCGGTATTTGCTCCGCTGTTTGCCCACGTGGTGTTCTAAAATTGGAAAATGGTCCCGAGGCCGGACGCATCAACCCCACCCAGGTGCTATTGGGCAATGATGTGGACTTGATGGAACTGGTGAATAAGAAGTAAGGCAAACACAAATTCAAGCGTCAAGTTCAAGTTTAAACGTGAATCGTATACTGAATTTTTAATTCTTCATTCTTAATCATTCATTAAAATAAGATGTAAGACCGCTGCGCTTTTAGAAATAAGACAAAAGACAATTCGGAATACCAAGGTCACGCTGAGCCACTGCCCTTTTTTTGATTCGTTCCTTAATTCCAGATGTTCTGCAATGCGTAAATCTTTCCCTCTTTAAGTCTTAGCTCCCCATCACTTGAGAAGAGCGAGATTCTCGTGAACTTCTCGGTCGGAAAAAAGATATCGGTAAAATTCAAAATGCCTCCATCGGTAAAAATTTCAACCGACGAAGCATCTAAAAACACGGAAAGATCTAGATTTGTTTGCCCAAGTTCTAACGGGGCAGTATGTATCTCATTATAAAACTCCTCAGAAAATTTGTTCTTGCTTGATTCTGTTCGGTCGACTGTTAGGGAATCGTTTTCTTTATCGATCGTAATAATCAAGCGTTCCCCAAATTCGTTGGAGAGTTCTATCCCAAATTGACTGGCCGTTGTTTTTTGAAGGTCAACAAGCAGTTTTAGCTCACATTGCAATGGATCAAAAGAGCCGGTGATGCTGGCTGTATCTTTAACAACCAGAGGTTCTATGGATATTTCAGATGCTCGCAAAGATTCCATTTCCTTTACCGGAAAAGACCTTAGCTTAAAATCATCTCCATCTCGGTAGAGCACCAATTCCCTTGGTAAGGTCATGGAGCTTCGCCACACTTTCGTAGGTACTATTTGGGCATATTGCCAGTTAGACATCCATCCTATTCCAATGCGTCTTCCATCTTCCTCAGGAATATTATCCCAAGTCACGAAGGCATAATTGTCGGTACCCCAATCCAACCATTTTTGCTTCGTAGGGTCGCTTTTAAATACAATCCCGTCAAAATCACCCACAAAATATGAAGTTGCCGTTCCTCCGTTTGGGGCCTTTTTTTGAATACTTACCATCAAAACCCATTTGGTTATTCCCTCATTTTCAACTTCAATCGGAAACAAATCTGGGCATTCCCATAGCCGATCGTCACCGTTAATGCCAAATTCTGAAATTAGTTTCCAGTCTTTCAAATTTTCCGACGAAAAGAACTGGACTTTATCATACACGGCAAGGGACATTATCCATTTTTTTGATTCCTCATGCCAAACCACTTTGGGATCTCTAAAATCCTTTATCTTTTGTAGATTGGGAATAACAGGGTTTCCGGCATACTTTGTCCATGACCTACCTTTATCTATGCTATAAGCGATACTTTGTTTTTGAAAGTCATTGGTCTTCGCTTTTTCCCCCTCCATATCGTGATGTGTAAAGGCGGCCACTATTGGCGGATTGTTTTCTGATCCGAAGCCCGATGTATTGTTTATGTCTACTACGGTGCCACCTGAAAAAATAAGTCCCAACGAATCTGGATACAACGCTATTGGCAAATGATTCCATCGCACTAAATCTTTAGATACCGCATGACCCCAGTGCATTGGCCCCCAAACCGTACTATCTGGATAGTATTGGTAACTCAAATGATACTCCCCATCATAATAAAACATTCCGTTCGGATCGTTCATCCATTTTAAAGGTGGTGTAAAATGAAATTGGGGGCGATGCGGCTCATTATAATTTTTGGCATCGACCCTATCCGGTTTTTTGATTTGAACCTTTTCTTGCTTACAGCTTAAACAGGTCAGAAGTAGTACTATTAGGATACTAGTAATATATTTCATCGTTATCGATTTTTCTTACTTAATAATTCTTGCATATCTTCTAAAGAAACACCTTTTGTTTCAGGCATTACAAATGCCACGAAAAGCAACTGTAGAAGCATCATAAAGGCGAAAAATGAAAAAACCACACCCGCTCCGATAGTTGAAAATAATACAGGTATCAAAGAGGGAACCACAGCTGCCAAAATCCAATGTACGGAACTACCGAAAGATTGCCCTGAACCCCTTAAGTGGTTCGGGAATATTTCAGAAATGAACACCCAGATTACCGTACCTTGACCTATAGCGTGCGCCGCAATGAACAGGAATAAAAATATCGGCATAGCCATACCCTCCCAATTAAAGAAGAAAGCACAGGCCACAAGTGATAATGACACTATGTAACCAATAGAACCCGCATACATCAGCTGTTTACGCCCTACCCTATCAATTAAGTAAATACCCAAAAGTGTGAAAAGCATGTTGACAACCCCGATGCCTATACTGCTTAACAATGCCGAACTCTCTGCAAGGCCAGCCTCGGTCATTATTCTAGGGGCATAGTATAAGAAAGCATTAATACCTGATAGTTGGTTAAAGAAGGCAATACTAAAAGCGAGTATTAAAGGAAACCGGTATTTTTTAATAAAAATGGTTTCGTGAGGCACGGTGTTTTCCATTTCCTCTTTAATATTCAGCATCATTTTTTCTGGATCTTGATCCGGGTTGATCAATTGAAGCACATCTTGCGCCTCGTCATTTCTGAATTTGGTAAGCAACCATCTTGGGCTCTTCGGAACGGTTAAAGCGAAGACGGTATATAGAGCGGCAGGAATCGCCTCTACCCCGACCATCCAGCGCCATGCATTTTCGCCAATACCATTTAGCAAATAGTTGGAAAAAAAGGCAATCAAGATTCCGAATACAATATTGAACTGATATAATCCGACAAGCTTACCCCTATCTTTGGCAGGGGCGATTTCCGAGATGTATGCCGGAGCAGCAATCGTAGACGCCCCTACACCAAGACCTCCAAGAAATCTAAAGGCCGCAAACGTAATCGGGTCATTGGCAAACGCTGAGCCTAACGCAGAAACCGTATAGAGAATACCGATCCATATTAAGGTTTTCTTACGTCCGATTTTATTCGTGGGGATACTACCAAATAATGCGCCAACCACAGTTCCCCATAACGCCATTCCGACCACCACAATTCCGTGAAAAACATCTGAGGAATTCCATAAGGCTTGTAATTTTTTATCGGCTCCCGAGATAACAACCGTATCAAACCCAAATAGAAATCCTGCTAAGGCCGCGGTAATAGACCAAATCCATATTTTTTTCATAATAGAAAGTCTTTAATTTGCCCACCAAGGTACCCTTAGAAGGCAAGGAGGTATACGCCTGAGGCTGCAATCTGTTATATTTTGTTAATGAATATATCTTATTTTTTAAAAAGATTGATGACCAAAACTTAAAAATCAAACCCAAACGCACACTCTAACGATGTAGTTTTGATGATGTTACCCAGTTTTTAATATTGAGGTCCCCCAAAACATCATTATTGAGCAGAAGTGGTCAAACATTTACCCAAACTTATTTTCGGAAAAATTATAAAAATGTAAGTACGCAATAATGTAATGCTAAGATTTTCGAAGCGCATTTTCAGATACAAAACACCTTCGTCATGTTAGTTCAGTTTACTATATTCGACCAACATTAAAAGCATTTCCATTTTGATTAAAATAACGTTCTTGTTAACTTTCTTTTTAGCCTTCGGGAATCCAGCCGAGAAGTGGGGCGATTACCATAAAGAATATTACCAGAATGGTACGACCAAGGCCGAAGGTTGGATGAAAAATGGGCAAAAAGATGGGTATTGGCGCTTTTATCACCCAAACGGAAAACTCTCCGAAAAAGGGCATTTCACTACCGGAAAACGAACCTCTTATTGGTATTTCTACTCCGAAAAGGGGAAGTTGGAACAAGAGGGCCATTACGAAAACGGAACAAAGGCCGATTGGTGGCTATTTTATGATGCACAAGGTAAAATTAACCATAAATGCCAGCTTAGTGGAGGAAAAAAGAATGGCTACTGTCTTCAATATAGGAACAACGATATCGTAAAAGCCGAAAAATATAGCAACGGAAAAAAGATAAAGGCGTGGTACAGCTTTAGTAGTTTTAAAAAGGAAAACAATTTATCCGATTTGCGTTAATGACCACTCCCCTAGCATCCGTTCCCAATATTAAGGTAATCATACCCGCTTTTAACGAGGCCGATTCCATTGCCAGCGTAATTCGCGAACTGCCCGATTCCGTTTCAGAAGTAGTAGTGGTTAACAATGGTTCTAATGACGATACCGCCAGCAACGCCGAAAACGCGGGCGCAACGGTATTGACCGAAAATAGAAAAGGGTATGGCTATGCCTGCCTTTGTGGTATGGATTATATCGCAAAAGCATCTGACCGACCTGATATTATCGTATTTATTGACGGGGACTACTCCGACTATCCTGAAGAATTGAATAAGGTAGTTGCTCCGATTATCAAGGACGATGTTGATATGGTTATCGGCTCCAGGGTCAGGGAATTGCGGGAAGATGGCAGTATGACCCCGCAACAAATTTTCGGTAACTGGTTGGCGACCAGCCTAATGAAATTGTTCTTTAGGGCAACATTTACCGACTTAGGTCCGTTTAGGGCTATAAAATACGATAAGTTGCTTGCCCTGCAGATGCAGGACAAAACATACGGATGGACCGTAGAAATGCAACTAAAAGCTTTAAAGCAAAAATTTACATATACCGAAGTACCAGTACGTTACAAAAAAAGAATTGGCATTTCAAAAGTATCGGGAACGGTAAAAGGTAGTATATTTGCGGGCATAAAAATCCTTGGGTGGATTTTCAAATACAGTATCAAATAAAATGGGATTAGCAGTTACTTACATCATTCTCGCAGTTTACAGTATCGCCTTGTTGTTGATATTCTTTTACAGTCTGGCGCAGTTGAATCTTTTGGTCAATTATCTCAGCAATAAAAGACAAAACGCAACCGCCCCAAAATTCAATCTTTTAGACCCCAAGGAAATCCCCTATGTTACCATTCAACTTCCCGTATATAACGAGGAATATGTAATGGATCGCTTGTTGGAAAACATTGCCAAAATAGAATACCCCAAAAGCAAACTTGAAATTCAAGTGCTTGATGATTCTACCGATGATACGGTAATCGATACCGCCAAGCATGTAAAAAGGTTGCAAGAAACCGGATTGGACATTACCCATATTCGTCGTGAAAACCGCCAAGGTTTTAAGGCCGGTGCGCTAAAAGAAGGTTTAGAAATTGCCAAAGGGGAGTTTATTGCCATTTTTGATGCCGATTTTCTACCGGATAGCGATTGGTTAAAGAAAACGGTCATTTATTTTAAGGATGAAGAAATAGGTGTGGTACAGACCCGTTGGGGGCACATCAACAGGGATTATTCCACGCTAACACGTATTCAGGCCTTCGCGTTGGACGCGCACTTTACCTTAGAACAGGTAGGTAGGAATTCAAAAGGGCATTTTATCAATTTTAATGGTACCGCCGGTATCTGGCGCAAAGAGTGTATTCTCGATGCCGGTAACTGGGAAGGCGATACCTTGACCGAAGATTTAGATTTAAGCTACCGCGCCCAATTAAAAGATTGGAAGTTCAAGTATTTAGAGGATGTGGAGACGCCGGCAGAGCTGCCAGTGGTCATCAGTGCCGCCCGTTCGCAGCAATTTCGTTGGAACAAGGGCGGGGCCGAAAACTTTAGAAAATCGGTTTGGAGCGTACTCTCTGCAAAGAACATCTCCTTTAAAACCAAATTTCATGGCGTAATGCACCTCTTGAACAGCAGTATGTTCCTATGCGTATTCTTGGTCTCTTTATTGAGCATCCCGGCCATGTATATTAAGTCTATTTTTCCGCAGTTAGATTGGGTTTTCTCCACCTTGAGTTTCTTCGTACTAAGTACGATCATCCTATTCATTTGCTATTGGTTTACCTATAAAAGCATTCAGGGCAGTAGCTTTGATAATTTTGTGGACTATATAAAATTGTTCTTTACCTTTTTCTCTGTTGCCCTCGGGTTCTCCTTACATAATTCCATTGCGGTATTGGAAGGTCATATGGGGAAAAGAAGTGAATTTGTACGTACCCCAAAATTTAATATCAATAGCATTACTGAAAGCTGGAAGGGCAATAAATACCTTGCCAAAAAGCTGTCGCCCAATATGATTTTGGAGGCGCTCTTAATGCTCTATTTCCTCTTTGGTATGTACAGCGCAATCCCGTTAAACGACTTCGGATTGTTCCCGTTTCACTTTATGTTGTTTTTAGGCTTTGGGTTTGTTTTCTTTAAGTCGCTTACTGCACGGGCTTAGGTTTAAATCTTTTTTTGGTTAAACTTATCGAATGTTTTATTCTAGGGAAATCTGTATTTCCTAAAAATTGAATAAAGACAGGGTTACCCTCTAATTTTAATATCTTGGTGCTATAATAGATATATGATCATATTCCTACGTTGTGAGCAACCTGAAAAATCGAACTAAAATTATCGCATGAGTTTTTTTAAGAAGTTATTTGGCAAAAAAGAAGAGCCTATCGAAAGGGATTTTACTGAAGAAGGGCATGAAAAAGATTATGAATTAAAATCTAAAGGACTTGAAAATATTCTTGGAAAAATGCACAATCTTGTCGGTCATGCTATAATTCCTTTTGCGGTTGGTGGAGCCGTGGATATGTACTACTATCCGAATCATATCAAGGGAACTGGATTTGCAACAATGGAGTTGTTAGACCCAGACGGGAATGGACCTAAAAAAAATCGTTTAGGTACATACGAGTTAGTTGCTTTTACCAAACATGATTTCAACGAAAATAAAAACGAACAAACTCCATTTAACCTAATAGAAAGAAAAGCTTGTGGGTTTTTAACTGCAATTGGAAGATATTCACCACAAGCCTCGCTAAATCCAAAAGAAACTATTGAAATACCCAACGGAGAGAATGAAGAAAATACTTGTTTAGTTTTCGATTTATATGAACCAGATGGAAAAAAATTCAAAATAGGAAATAGAGAACATCACTTGCTACTTTGTATAGAAATTTTCAGAAGTGAAATGGACTACGCAAGACAAAATGGTAGTGAAGAATTATTTAAAATATTAAAAGATAAAGGGTTTTATCCATATAGTGATTTGGATAGAGAACCTGTGAAGTAAAGGCTGCACACAACACAACCTATAAACAATACGGGCTTCGTGCTTAACCGAATGGTTTGTTTATTTTTATGAAGTCCGCAAAATCTTTGGGATTTTGCTCTGGACAGGAAAAAATAAATCAAAACAAAAAGATTGCGCTATGTGCATGGCGGAAAGCAAACGCTAGTTTGTTCCCGTACTGTTCATAGCTAAACCGTTGTCATTAATTTTGAAAATGCAAGATTTCGAAAAGCTAAAATCTGAAATTATCAATTCAACTCTGAAAAAAATATATCGGACGAAAAAGCCATTTACTGAATTTTGGTTTGAAGGATTAGGGAATTTACTTTCATACAAATATGTAATGGAATTGGATAACGGAAAAAAATATGAATTCCTGTACGACTACTTATGTGATTGGGATGAGAGTGAAAAAATTGTAGAACTTCAAACCGATTTTCAAAACGGATTTCAAAATAAAAAAATAACGGATGTCCTAACAGAAGGACATGAAGGGATTTACTTCAAAATGGAAAACGACATGATTTTATATCATAACAACGATTTTGGTTCTGAACTAGCATTTGAAAAATCATCTGAATTATTTGATGATAGTGGTAAACTGATTTGAAGTCAGAGCTCAGAAAAACTAATGACAACAATGTCTATAATTAATACGGACTTCGGGTTTTACGCCAAGGTCTGTGTATATTTATGAGGTCGCAAAATCTTTGGGATTTTGCTTTGGACAAAAAAAGAAAAAGCAAAACAATAAGCTTTAGCTTCATGCTCAGACTGAAACGAAAAGTTTCCTTGCCTCCGCACTACGCTTAGCCTAACCGTTGTAAACAAGTTTGAAAAACAATACGAATGGAAATTAACAAAGTCAACTTAAATTCAAAACTAAATACGTTTAACGAATATTGGACACCGAAAATAGTCGGAGAACTTAACAATCAATTTGTTAAAATAGCCAAGTTTAAAGGAGAATTCGTTATGCATAAGCACGAACAAGAAGATGAACTTTTTTATGTTATTGATGGTACGTTATTCATTGAGTTGGTTGACAAAACTTTGGAGCTGAATACAGGCGAATTTGTTGTCATTCCGAAAGGAGTAGAACACAAACCTTATGCACCTGAAGAGGTAAGTGTTATGTTGTTCGAACCTGCATCAACGCTAAATACTGGAAACACACAAAACGAGTGGACAGTATCTGATTTAGATAAAATTTAGTTTGTTTAAATGAAATTTGCCCATACAAATATAATCAGTACGAATTGGAAGGAACTCGTAGACTTTTATATAAAAACTTTTGATTGTAAAATTGTTCCACCAATTAGAAAACAATCTGGAGAATGGCTTGAAAAAGGAACTGGATTGGAAAATGCAAAATTAGAAGGTGCTCACCTATTACTTCCAGGATACGGAGAGAACGGACCAACATTAGAAATCTACCAATACGAGAATACTCAAAAACAAGATTTTATATCACCAAATAGAAGAGGGTTTGGGCATATTGCCTTTGAAGTTGAAAGTGTAGAAATAACTCTCAAAACTCTGGAAAGAAATGGTGGAAAAGCCTTTGGGGAGATTACGAAAAGAGTGGTGAAAGATGTTGGGGAAATTACATTCATTTATGCAAGAGATCCAGAAGGAAATTTGATTGAATTACAAAGTTGGAAATAAAGCCAGTTTATTACAACGTATATAACACGTTGCCAAAATTTGGCTGACTTCGAGCTCTCCCCTACTAATAAACCTCAGTTACGACTGAATAAAATATAACTATTATGGCAACGTGCCATATACAATACCGTTGGCAACAAGCTCAAAAATGAATATCGAGATTTTAAATACAGGAATACGGCTTGAAAACGATAGAGTTTTATTACTGCCATTTGAAAATAAAAGAAACCAAGAACTCAAAGAAGTAATTTTCGATAAGGAAATCTGGAGGTTTATGGGTATGGACATGCAAACCGAATCGGATTTTGAAAATTACCTGAAGAATACAATAAAGGACAAAAACAATGGAGTTTGTTATCCTTTCCTAATCCTGGATAAGAAAAGCGAAAAAGTTGTTGGAAGTACCAGATATGGCTATTTGAATACTGGAAGCGAGAAATGTGAAATTGGTTGGACTTGGTATGGAAAAGAGTTTCAAGGAACGGGGCTAAATAAAGCCTGTAAGTTTGAATTATTGAATTTTGGATTTGAAAAAATTGGATTTAGAAGAATTCAATTTAGCACAGACCAAGAAAATTTAAGGTCTCAAAAAGCAATCGAAAAACTAGGGGCGAAAAAAGAAGGAGTTTTTAGAAATAATTACATAGCTCCAAACGGGGAAAGCAGAAACGATGTTTATTTCAGTATTATAAAAGAGGATTGGGAATTAATAAAAAAAGAGAGGTTTTCGGAATTTTAATTTATTAGAAAACTAAACAGAGCGGAAAAGCCAGTTGCCAACAATGGCTATAATTAATACGAGTTTTGATGCTTAACCCAAAGTTTGGGTATATTTATGAAGTCCGTCAAATCTTTTGGATTTTGCTCTGGACAGGGAAAAATAAATCAAAACCTAACTCGCCGGCAGGCGGGCAAAAAAATTTCGCTATGTGCATGGTGGAAAGCAAACGCTAGTTTGCTCCCGTTCTGTTCATAGCTCAACCATTGGCACAAATTAGACAAAGTTAAAAATCACAATTGTTGTGAATTGGGTTAAGGTAAAACCGGGTACCCAAAAAAATAGAATTGAATAAATAGTATGACAACAACATTTTTTACATTCGTAGGCGACCAATGCGGAAAGGCTGAGGAAGCGATAAATTTTTACACTTCCATCTTCCCGAATTCGGAAATTAAAAGCATACTGAATTACTCGGAAGGTGAGCCAGGAGGTACACCCGAACTTATTAAATATGGCGTATTTACATTAAATGGAACTGATTATATGGTTTCTGAAAGCAGTTACAATCATGCTTGGTCATTTACACCCGCCGTTTCACTTTTAATACGTGATAATTCTGATGATCTGATACAAACACTTTTCGAAAAGCTTTCCTCAAATGGTGGTCAAATAATGGTTCCTTTAGATAACTACAAAGGTGAAGGGGATTATGGATTTGGCAAGAAATTCGGATGGTGTGAAGACAAATATGGGATATCGTGGCAATTTGTACTTTCTGAATAATTGATCATGAGTGTCCCTGCCTCAGCCACTGCGCTTAGCGGAACAGTTGGAAGCAAGCAAAAATTAGGAAGAAATACAGATGAAAAAGTAATTGCAAATGACACAGATAAGCCACTTCATAAGAGAAATTATTCCGGTAATAGTCGGAATACTGATTGCATTGGCAATCAACAATTGGAATGAAGACAGAAAGGATAAAAAGTATCTAAATCAGATTTTTTTGGCTATCAATGCTGAGTTGGAAGAAAGCAGTATAGACATAAAAGAAAATATACCAAAGCAACAAGTGCTCATTGATAGTTTAAAAAAATACATGAATGATGAAACTATTTCGATATTTGACATCATAAGGAAGGCTGGCGGGGTTCATGGACCTAATATTAAAAATAATTCATGGAAAGCACTTGCCAATTCGAAAATTGAATTAGTTGAGTTTAAAAAATTATCTGAGTTATCTGAAATAGATGAATCAAAAAAAGGTCTCGAAATTAAACAGCAAAAAATTCTTGACTATACCGTTGAAAATCTCAAAAAAACAACCCGAGAAAAAAAAGAGATTTTTATGTTATTAAATCAAGAACTAATATCTACGGAAAAGTACTTGCAATTTGAAATCAAAGAATTCCTAAAAAAATGACGTCTGCTGCTAACAACGCATATTCGTCCATCGTCAGCAAAAGAGGTACAGCCTCCTAAAAAAGTATGACCAAGAAACAAACAAAACGAATCCTTAGAATAGTTTTGGCTATTGCAACCCCAATCTCTTTGTTCTTTGTACCATGGATTTTGGTATGGGCCTGGATATTACCACTACCGAATACCGTTCAAGAACAAGTAGATCAGGCCATTGGTCACGGATTTGACGGAATGATCGTTTATGTAGATGAAGCTGGCAAACCGCCTGAATTTTATACCGCTGGTTGGAAAGACCGGAAAAATAAAATTCCCGCAGACCCAAAAGCCCTATTCAAGATTGCCAGTATCAGCAAATTATATGTTGCTGTTGCTGTCACCAAATTAGTCAAAGACAAGCGTTTGTCTTTAGATAAAACACTTGCCAATTACTTTCCGGAACTTGTTGGAAGAATTGAAAATGCTCAAAAAATCACCATAAGAATGATGGTGCAGCATCGGAGTGGCATTCCAAATTTTACCGACCACCCTGGTTTTTGGGAAAACCCACCAAAAACAAGTGAAGAAACTCTTGAACTAGCGCTTGATTTACCAGCTAATTTTGAACCCAATGAAGATTACGGGTATTCAAACACGAATTATTTATTGCTTTCCGAACTCATTGATCAGGTGATGGGATATAGCCACCACCAATACATCAAGGAAGAAATTTTGAGCCCGCTTGAGCTGAACAATACGTTTAGTTCTCTTAGTGATGTGAATATAGATGATGTTATGAGTGGATATTATGTTGGCTATGAACCCGATTTAAAGACCGTTGAACAAGGCATGCTAGCTACTGCCGAGGATGTGGGTCTATTCCTAAGGGCGCTAAACGATGGTTCGGTGTTTGCAGAAGGCGAACAGGAAATCTATTCCTCTATTTACGTCTACGAACATGGAGGTCTCGTTCCCGGCTATCAAAGCCTAGCAGAATATCATAAAGACATCGATACCGTGGTTGTTCAATTTATGAATACAACCAATTTTGATGGATACCATTGGAATTTATCGGAGATCGTGATTAATCGTATTGTAAAAATATTGAAAAGACAAAAAAGCTCGTAGTATTAAATTCTATAAAAACACGACCCTATTCTCTAAAAAATGACAGCAACAACCCATAAATTAGAAACGCTATTAAAATCCGGATGGGAGTATATTTCTAAGGCTTCCGAAGCTGAATTACGTCAAAAATCGGCTCCCGAAAAATGGTCAAAAAAAGAAATTTTAGGGCATTTAATCGATTCTGGAATTAACAATTTGCAACGCTTTACTGAGATTCAGTTTGAAAGCAAACCGTATAAAATAAGACCCTATAAGCAAGATGAATTGGTTAAGGCAAATGATTACCAAAACGCTAAAACCAAAGAAATTCTTGATTTTTGGCTTTCAATCAATGCTCGAATTGGTGAGGTGATGCAACAGCAAACAGAAGAGACATTACGCTACAAAATTGAATTGTATAAGGATACTACCAAGGATTTAAGGTTCTTAATGAAAGATTATGTAGATCATTTAGAACATCATCTGAAGCAAATCATTGTATAATATAACCAGAAAGGCAGAAATAGTAAATTGGGGTTTTACATATGATCTACTCTCAACAACAAGCGCATCAAAACCTGAAGGATTACGTAAGATGCTACTGGAAGATTGAAAACAAGAATAAAGACGTTCAATCGTATACCATATTGCCCGATGGCTTTTTTGATTTATTGATTTGTTATCACAATGACAAGCTAGAGGAAGTTTTTTTAACTGGTTTATGGAATCATAAAACCAATGTAGCTATCACCCCAGGGACTACAATATATGGTGTACAGTTCAGGTTGCTTGCCATCGAAAATATAATACAAGAAAGTATCGCCCCTTTACTCAACAACATGAAGAGATTAGAAAAATCATATTTGGGACTTGATAGATTTCATAAGGAGCTTGACCCTTGCTTCTTCGAGTACTTGAACCAATGTTTGCTGTCGCGAATTGAAGAACGAGACCTAATAGACGCAAGAAAAACGATTCTTTTAAAATCGATTAAACAAACAAAAGGAAATAAGACGGTTGAATATTATTCGCAAAAAGCCAATTGGTCAAAACGACAAATAAATCGATATTTCCAATCTACTTTTGGACTTTCCCTAAAAAGTTATTGTAGTATTCGTAAAGGCGCCGCCACATTTAGTCAGATAAAAAAAGGACAGTTATATCCCGAAGAAGGTTATTTTGACCAACCGCATTTCATAAAAGGGATAAAGAAAATAACAGGGTTTACGCCAAAAGCATTAAAGAAAAACGAAAACGACCGATTTTTACAATTTTCGATCATAAAAAGTGAATAAATTGTGACTTTAAAAATCAAAATTTAGTTTTTATGATATTGCAAATTATTAAGTTGAAATCGGATTTACCGGAAGAAGAACTCTTAAAAAGAGCAAAAGAAAGAGAATCTAATTTTAAATCCATTCCTGGCCTTCTGCAAAAATACTATGTAAAAACAAGCAAGGAAGGCGAATATGGTGGGGTATATATTTGGGATTCCGTACAATCGCAACAGCAGTACCAAGCCTCTGATCTGGCTAAAAGTATACCATCGGCCTACGCTATTAGTGCCGCTCCAGCTATTGAAATGATGGATATCATTTTTCAATTGAGAGATCAATAGGCGTTCTTACCCATGAATTTTTAAGTGTAAAAGCGCAGACGCAACGATACATCAATAGTTTTTATAAGGAACAAAGGTCCTATAGCAAACCCAAATTTCAAACGATGACAAAACCTGAAGTAATAGATACTCTAGAGCAGAAACATCAAATACTGTATGAATGGCTCAAAAATCAGCCAGATGAAAACTGGGTAAAAGGTCCTAAAGGGAAATGGAATACTGGTGAGCACATTTTTCATTTGATTCAAAGTGAAAAGGCATTAAACAAAGCATTATGGCTACCAAAGTTTTACTTGAAATATAAGTTTGGCACTAATAATAGGGACAATCGTACCTATCATCAGATCGTCAAAAAATATCAAGACAAACTAACCGATAATCCCGGTGCGGTTGCCAATATCTCTAGAAATATGCCAATAACCACGCCCACCAATAAAGTTTCTTATAGCTCTAAATTGGATAAGGAAAAAACGAAACTGATCAAAAAGTTTCAAAAATGGACGGAGCATGATTTAGATACGTATCTACTTCCCCACCCGCTAATGGGAAGAATGACGATAAGGGAAATAGTCATTTGGACAGCCTACCATACCGAACATCATTACAAGATTTTGAAATCAACCTATTAAATCTCCCCACGCTGGCGTTGGTATTTTATTAGTGCCCCCTGCGCGTCTTACCTATTCGGCTTTAACACCAAAAAATGGGAATCCATTACATTTCCGGTTAGGATAATATCTTTATAGGGAATTGCAACCGTAGCGGCCGACATTTCGGTGCCATCATTTAAATAGATTTTTTCTAGGGTATAATCCCCGGCACCACGATAATTGATTTTAATGATTTCGGAAGGCGCTATTTCTTTTTTTCCCGCGGCATAGGATGAAAAGCCCAATAGATTTGGGTGACAGCCTATCCACAGATTTCCTTCTAAATCAAACTCGATATTATCAACACCGGTTTCACAGTCAATATCTTCAATAAAGTTCAGCGATCCATCTTCATTTGTAGCATATACCTTCACTTCAAAGTTTCTTGGGGATGCTACGAACAATAATTTTCGCTCCGCATCATAATTAATGCCGTTGGCATAAGCAATGCCTTTGGCTACTTCGGTATATGTTGACCCATCAAAATACACTACGTTCGATACTCCTAACCCACCATAGTCTTCAAGCAGCCTACCTACACCATCTACATATTTATGATCGTTTGTAAAATAGAATCGGGTTTCGTCAACCATCACCACATCATTTGGACTCACCAAGGCGGGGTCAGCTATAGTTCTTTTAAAAGTCAATGCGTTATCCTTCAATTTAAACACTTCGAATGAATGGCCCTCTAACGTGTGGTTTACGGCCATAAGGGTATAAGTGCTATCCCTTCTATACATTGAAATCCCATGAGGTGCGAAAGGGATACTTAAATCGGCAGTCAATTCTTTTATGGTGTAGTCCTTTGAATTTAGGTCAACCAAATACAATCCCCCCAACTTTTCCTGTTCGCTCAATGGCTTTTTTCTAGGGGAAGCAGATACCAAGGCAAGACCGCTTTCATCAATTACCATTATATCTTCGGCGCCTTCTAGGGCAATTTTCTTTACAACCGCTCCATCAAAAGTATTTTCAATGGTTCTAAAATATCCTGTGGAAACAACCACATATACTGCGTACGCCAGAATGGCCAGCACAGTATACCCCAATATTCTTTTAAAACGTTTCATTTATTATTCTTAATAGCCTTCAATTTAGGTCTTTAAAATTTAAGGTCCCACTAAGCGCCCTCTTTCTCCTGAACTTCCGCATACCGCCAAATCGTAAACCACGACCATTATTCTTTCTCCTTCAAAAAACCTATTTTAGTCAGACCAAACCGCTTGACCAAAAATGCCTAATCAATTCAGTACATATTTTAAGCTGCACAAAATGCCCATATTGCTGGCATTATTGAGTTTGGCATTCTATTACACCTTTGCATACCACTTAGAACGCACCGATTTCGTAAAGCTACTTACCCTCTTTGCAGCATTGTTTTTTTTATGTTTTAAGCTGATCCAATTCGAAAAATGGAATTTTAAATTCCTGCTGATCATAGGTATCTTTTTTCGGCTGATATTCCTATATGCCGAACCCAATCTTTCCCAGGATTACTTTCGTTTTGTCTGGGATGGGGAATTGGTGAGCCATTTTATAAATCCGTATCTGCACGTTCCTAATACCCTTATCGAACAATCAGATTTGGTCATCGCCAACGCCAATAGGCTTCACCAAGGTATGGGTGACCTTAGTGCTCGGCACTACAGTAACTACCCGCCCTTAAACCAAATCATTTTTGGAATCGCAGCCTTTTTTGGCGGCAAAAGTATTTTGGGATCGGCAATGATCATGCGGCTGATGACTATAGGCGCCGATTTAGGTATCCTTTATTTTGGCCGCAAACTACTCAAGAACATCAACCGCTCGCCCCATTTGATCTTTTGGTACTTTTTAAATCCCTTGATCATTATAGAACTTACCGGGAACCTTCATTTTGAAGGCGTGATGCTTTTCTTTTTTGTATGGGCCTTGTACCTGCTTTCGGTTCATAAATGGCAATGGGCTGCCGTGGTCTATGCCTGCTCGATTTCTATCAAGTTAGTCCCTCTTTTGTTCTTGCCGTTGTTTTTCAAACATTTTAAAATCAAAAAAACCATCTCTTTTTACGCAATTGTTGGGCTGACATCCCTCTTACTATTTGCACCCTTTTATTCGTCGGAATTTATAACCAACTATTCTAAAACCATAGGGCTCTGGTTTTCAAATTTTCAATTTAACGCTGGGCTGTACAGTGCTATCCAGCAAATTGCAGTTCAATTTGATGCCAAACCTTGGGAACTCATCAAAACCTATGGTAAAATCGTTCCGGTGATAACCATTGTTTTCGTTTTGCTCTTTACCTTCCTTCGGAAAAATCAGAAATTACCGGTATTGATCAGTTCTATGCTCTGGATTCTGACCCTCTACTATTTCATGTCGGCCACAGTGCATCCATGGTATGTAGTGTTCTTGGTTGTACTCGTCATTTTTACCGAATTTCGTTTCCCCATTGCCTGGTCCGCGCTTATTATCCTAAGTTATTTTGCGTATTCCTTACCCGATTTTAAGGAGAATGGTTGGTTGCTCGCCATTGAGTATATCCCGATTTATGGTATGATTATTTATGAATTGATTACATATCGTAACAAAAAGTGAAATTTTTGTAAAAATTAGACCCTTCTTTAGGCCAGTTCGGGATTATTTGTACATTTACCCTGTAATGAACGCACAAAACCACATACTTTCTACCATGAGCATCGCAGCTCCCGTGCGTATATTCGCCCCCCGTCGCCGTCGCCCGTAAGGGTACTATACAAGCTATGGAAATAGGTGAGTCCATTTCCGCAAAACCACTTCATATTTTTCTTTTTATCGTTTAAATCATCATAGCAATGAAACTAGTTGTTGCTACCACATCACATTTTAAGTACGCACAGGTAATCTGTGAGACCATTGCCGAATCTTCAAAAGTTCGAGGTACGGGCATTGCCAAACGCACTCCCGAATACATTCGAAAAAAGCTGGAGAATGGTAATGCCGTAATCGCCTTGGACGGGGATACCTTTGCCGGTTTTTGCTATATCGAAGTTTGGGGGCATGAAAAATATGTAGCCAACTCCGGACTTATCGTACACCCTGATTACAGGGCTAAAGGACTTGCCAAACAGATTAAGAACAAAATTTTTGAATTGTCCCGAAAGAAATTTCCAGATGCAAAAATATTTGGTATCACTACCGGGTTGCCGGTCATGAAAATCAACTATGAACTAGGGTATAAGCCGGTCACTTTTTCTGAATTGACTGATGATCCCGAATTCTGGAAAGGCTGCCAAACCTGCAAAAATTTTGATGTTTTAACGAGAACCGAGCAAAAAATGTGCCTGTGTACGGGCATGCTTTATGACCCAAAGGCCAAACCAAAGGAAGATAAAAAGGTGAATGGGAAAGCATTTAAACGATTGAAAAGCATAAAGGAGAGTTTGTTCCTAAAGAAAAGAAAATAGGGGACAAAAGAGAGAGAGAAGAGAGTATAGACACTCCTTTCTCTAGTCTATTCTCCTTGTTCTTAACTATAAATTTGAATAAATGAAAAGATTCTCGCTTAGACGGGAATGAAACAAAATATTATGGGCAAATTAGTACTAGCATACAGCGGCGGATTAGACACCTCATACTGCGCCAAATATTTATCAAAGGAAAAAGGCTTTGAAGTACACGCGGTAAGTGTGAATACCGGTGGATTTTCCAAGGAAGAAATAGCAGCTAACGGAGAAAAGGCCATACAGTTGGGCGCAACTTCCTATACCTCTATCGATGCCATACAGACGTTCTACGAAAAGGTGGTAAAATACCTCATCTTCGGAAATGTCCTTAAGAACAATACATACCCCTTATCTGTAAGTGCGGAACGTATTGTACAGGCCATTGAAATTGTCAATTATGCCAAAAAAGTGGGTGCTGAATATATTGCGCATGGGAGTACCGGTGCCGGTAACGACCAAGTGCGTTTTGACATGATTTTTCAGATTATCGCCCCTGAAATTGAAATCATCACCCCGATCAGGGACAATACATTGGCCAGGGAAGCGGAGATCGAATACCTAAAACAAAATGGAGTCGATTATTCTTGGGAAAAGGCGAAATACTCTATCAACAAAGGACTGTGGGGAACCTCGGTAGGTGGGGAAGAGACCTTGACCTCTGAGAAACCCCTACCAGATTCGGCATATCCCAGTCAACTTCAAGAAAAAGAGCCTTCGGAAGTAAAGCTCACCTTTGAAAAGGGCGAATTGGTGGCCATAGATGGGGAAAAAAATACTCCAGTTGTCAATATCGAAAAATTGGATGCCCTAGCTTCTAAGTATGCCATTGGGCGGGACATTCATGTGGGCGATACCATTATCGGTATAAAAGGTCGGGTAGGTTTTGAAGCCCCTGCATCCTTGATCATCATAAAGGCGCATCATCTATTGGAAAAGCATACGCTTACCAAGTGGCAGCAATACCAAAAAGAGCAACAAGGAAATTTCTATGGAATGCTTTTGCATGAAGGCAATTATTTAGATGCCGTGATGCGGAATATCGAGGCCTTCCTAACGGATACCCAAAGGACCGTTTCAGGAGATGTATTTGTTGGATTGTATCCCTTTCAATTTAGATTACATGGTATCGCATCTAAACATGATTTAATGAATGCCTCGTTCGGGAGCTATGGTGAAATAAACAAAGGTTGGTCGGCAGACGATGCCAAAGGATTTATAAAGATATTATCCAATTCTGGGAAGATATATAATCATGTAAATGAAAATATTTGATGAAGTACGAAATCGGAAGTTGGAAGTTGGAAGTACAAGGTCTAAAAAAAGTAAAAATTGAAGTAAAAACTAGAAGTTCCTCCCTTTAGAAAAAGGGAGGTGTCCGACGAAGGAGGACGGAGGCCCGCCCGAATGGTACGGGCGGGGTTTGAAAGCCCAAACCTTAGCCTTAAAACTTCAAATAAACATTTAAAAAACATCAAATAGATTCCTACCTACGTAGGAATGACATTAAAGGGTACTATTTATGATACGAACAGGTATAATAGGAGGTTCAGGATATACGGGAGGGGAATTGATTCGAATTCTCGTAAGCCATTCGCAGGTTGAAATCGATTTTGTATATAGCACCACCAGAGCGGGAAAACCGATTGTCTCGGCACATCCTGATCTATTGGGTACCACCGATCTAAATTTTACAGGAAATGTAAATCTAGGGGTTGATGTTGTTTTTCTATGTTTGGGACATGGGAACTCCACCAAATTTTTAAACGCGAATAACTTTTCGGCAACTACAAAGATCATCGATTTAAGCAATGATTTCAGATTGGAGGCAGATGCCATTTTAAGCGGAAAGCATTTTGTTTACGGATTGCCGGAATTGAATAAATCAGCAATTCAAAAAGCCGACTATCTTGCCAACCCGGGATGTTTTGCAACTGCTATTCAACTGGGTTTGTTGCCTTTGGCAAAAGCAGGCTTGCTGGGGAATACCATTCATATTAATGCGCTAACGGGAAGTACCGGTGCGGGTGTAAGTCCGTCGGGAACGACCCATTTTAGCTGGCGAAATAACAATGCGAGTTGGTACAAGCCTTTTACACATCAGCATTTGGGAGAAATCAACGAAAGTTTAAAATCCCTGCAAAAGGATGCCGGCGAACTGTTCTTTCTTCCGAATAGAGGCAATTTTACTAGAGGAATATTAGCAACGGCATATACCCATTTTGAAGGAAGTAAAACGGATGCCATTCACTTGTACAATGATTTTTATTCGGGCGCTCAATTCACCCAAATTGCCGAGGAACCCATTCATTTGAAACAGGTGGTCAATACCAATCAATGTCATATTCATTTACACAAACATAACAACACCTTGCTCATCACATCGGTTATTGACAATCTGCTCAAAGGAGCATCAGGCCAGGCCGTTCAGAATATGAATTTGATGTTTGGTTTCGAGGAAAGTGAAGGACTGCAGTTGAAGGCGGGGGTGTTTTAACTTCGTCCAGTTACCAAAATGGAGATTGAGCGTAGTCGAAATCCATGAGCAAGAAAACAATATAAAGGGTCGAGGGGAGTAGTTGATGCCTAGTATTAAAAAGTATATAATGATTAACCGATTCCCGACTACTCGGGAATGAAAAATAAATGAGCTAATTATGAAAATAGCAATTATCGGAGCCGGAAATCTAGGGCTATCCATTGCAAAAGGCGTACTACATAGCAATGGTGCAACGACCATGTACCTAACAAAACGGCATGTAGAAAGTATAAAAGATTTTGAGAAATACGGAAATGTAACAGTCACTTCTGATAATCGGGAAGCCATTGCGAAATCCGACATTCTCATATTTGCCGTACAACCCGGTCATTTTGCACAAATTCTAGAGGATACCAAGGACCTGCTGACCGAAAAACACGTTGTCATTTCAACCATTACGGGATTCAGCATTTCTAAAATCGAAGGGATAATTGGAGCCGAGCAGTTCATTATCCGTAGTATGCCCAATACGGCAATTTCCGTAGGGAAATCGATGACCTGTATTTGTGCCAATGAAATGGGTAAAAAGCGGATCGATCTTGCAAAGGCCATATTCAATAGAATGGGTCATTCCCTAGAAATTCCCGAAGAACAGATGCAGGCTGCCACGGTTATTTGCGCCAGTGGTATTGCTTTTTGGATGCGTTTGATCCGCGCCACCACACAAGGTGCCATACAACTTGGTTTTGACGCCAAAGAAGCACAGGAATTGGCGATGCACACCTGCGAAGGAGCCGCCAACCTGTTAGTTGAATCAGGTAATCACCCAGAAGAAGAAATCGACAAGGTCACTACCCCAATGGGCTGCACGATCAAAGGGTTAAATGAAATGGAACATCAGGGTTTGAGCTCATCATTGATTCGTGGAATTGTGGCTTCTTTTGATAAGATAACTGAGTTTAAAACAAAATAACGCACAAAAGTAAAACACAAGTTCAAATGCCTTTAGGTGCTAGTTGAACTTGATTTCTGAACTTGAATTTGAATTTATACCTATGAACCTATTCGATGTTTACCCGCTATATGATGTAACACCCGTTTCAGCCAAAGGAATTGTAGTAACGGATGAAAAGGGCCAGGACTATTTAGATTTTTATGGTGGGCACGCGGTGATTTCCATCGGACATTCGCATCCGCATTATGTAGGTCGTTTAAAAGAGCAATTGGATAAAATCGGGTTTTATAGCAACTCGGTTCAAAATCCGTTGCAGCTCGACGTGGCCAAAAAATTGGGGCAACTTTCCAATTGTGAGGACTACAACCTCTTCCTCTGTAATTCAGGTGCCGAAGCAAATGAAAACGCACTAAAAATGGCTTCTTTTCATACGGGTAAATCACGGGTAATTGCCTTCCGAAATAGTTTCCACGGAAGAACATCGGCGGCAGTAGCGGCAACGGACAATGAGAAAATAAATGCCCCGATCAACAAGCAACAAAAAGTCACTTTTCTTCCCTTTGATGCCTTAGAAGCATTCGAAACCGAGATTAAAAAAGGAGATGTCTGCAGTGTCATTTTTGAAGGCATTCAAGGTGTAGGTGGTTTAGATGAGCCTTCCACAGTATTCCTTCAAGAAGTAGAAAAGCGCTGTAAAAAAAATAATGTAGTATTGATTGCCGATGAGGTACAATCAGGTTTTGGACGAAGTGGGAAGTTTTTTGCATTCCAACATCACCATACTTCGACCGGACTCAGCATTCAACCAGATATTATTTCAATGGCCAAAGGCATGGGCAATGGCTTTCCAGTTGGCGGGATATTGATCCACAAAAACATAAAGGCTTCCCATGGATTATTGGGGACCACTTTCGGAGGTAATCACTTGGCATGCACGGCAACAATGGCCGTTCTTGAGGTCTTGGAAAACGAAAACCTAATTTTGAATGCGCAAAAACTAGAGGATTATTTTAAAAAGAAGGCGGCGGAAATTCCTCAGGTCAAAAGAGTGAAGGGCCGAGGGTTGATGCTCGGGCTAGAGTTTAATTTTGAAATTGCCGAACTGCGTAAAAAATTGATTTACGAGCACCATTTGTTTACAGGCGGGGCAAAAGACAAATACATACTGCGGATTTTGCCAGCTTTGAATATTACCGAAAAGCAAGTGGATTTGTTTTTTGACATTCTTAAAAAAGCTTTAGCATGAAAAATTTCCTTTCGATAAAAGATATTGAATCCCTTCCCGATTGCGTAGCTGAAGCTAGGGCGCTAAAAAAGAATCCTCTTCAATATAAGACACTCGGACAAGGAAAAACCATTTGTTTGTTGTTCTTCAACAACAGTTTAAGAACACGCTTAAGTACCCAGAAGGCAGCCCTAAACTTGGGAATGGACGTCATGGTTATGAATTTCGGAAGCGAAGGCTGGACGCTGGAATTCGCGGATGGTGCTGTCATGAACAAAAACACCTCAGAACATATTAAAGAGGCAGCCCACGTAGTCTCACAATACTGTGATATTCTGGCAATCCGTGCTTTTGCAAGCTTAAAGGACAAAGCGAAAGACGAGGCTGAGGAGGTCCTAAACGGTTTCAAAAAGTATGCTGGTATTCCGATTGTAAATTTAGAAAGCGCCTTAGCACATCCATTACAAGCATTGGCCGATGCTATAACTTTAGATGAAAATAGCACCAAAACAAAACCCAAGGTTGTACTCTGTTGGGCACCGCACCCAAAAGCTTTGCCGCATGCCGTTGCGAATTCTTTTGTAGAAATGATGAAGACAAAAGATGCGGAGTTTGTTATTACCCACCCAAAAGAGTATGCGTTGAATCCTAAAATTACAAAAGGCGCAACTATCGAATATGACCAAAGTAAGGCCTTGGAAAATGCCGATTTTGTCTATGTGAAAAACTGGAGCAGTTATTCCGATTATGGGAAAATCTTACCTCAAGATTCGGACTGGATGATGACAAAAGAAAAACTAGCGCAGGCCAAATTTATGCATTGCCTACCGGTACGTAGAAATGTGATAGTCGAAGATGCCGTTTTAGATGGGAAGCAATCGTTGGTCATTGAACAAGCAAATAATAGAACCTATGCGGCCCAAGTGGTTTTAAAAAAAATATTAGGTGGAATAAAATAAGAACTCCTCCCTTTAGAAAATAAAATACTGAAACAAGTTCAGCGTAAAATGAAACAAAAACTATCTATCATAAAAATCGGCGGCAGCGTCATAGAGGACAAAGTAGCACTTGACAAGTTTCTCATGCTTTTTACGAAGCTGGAAGGGCCTAAAATTTTAGTGCATGGTGGTGGAACGTTGGCAACCCAATTCGCAACCCGACTCGGAATCGAATCCAAGATGATAGGCGGTAGAAGAATCACCGATGCCGAAACTCTTGATGTAATTACCATGGTCTATGCGGGTTTGACCAATAAAAATATTGTGGCACAATTACAAGGGAATAACTGTAACGCCATTGGACTAAGTGGGGCAGACGGCGATGCCATACAAGCGCATAAACGGCCTGTGACAGCAATAGATTATGGTTTTGCCGGCGATGTTGATGGCGTAAACAGTAAGATGATCTCCGAACTATTAACTACCGGATTGACTCCTGTTTTTTGTGCTATGACTCATGATGGCAACGGACAATTATTAAACACCAATGCCGATACGATTGCCTCCGAACTGGCCATAGGTTTAAGTGAACGTTACAAAACTACCCTATACTACTGTTTTGAAAAGAAAGGTGTCCTGATGGATATAAAGAATAACGAATCTGTGGTCAAACATATTAATTCAACAACCTATGAAAAGTTGTTGGCAGATGGCACAATAGCGAATGGTATGTTGCCAAAATTGGAAAATTGTTTCCACGCACTTCAAAACAAAGTGGACAAAGTCTGTTTGGGAGATATGGAAATGCTTGTACCAAGAACTACATTATTTACAACCTTAAGCTTGTAGCATGAAACAAAAAGAATTGACAAAGAAAGCAATTGACCTCTTAAAACAATTAATAGGTATTCCATCTTTTTCCAAAGAAGAAGACAAAACTGCCGATGCGATAGAAAATTGGTTCAACTCATATAATATCCCTTTCGTAAGGGATAACAATAATGTTTATGCAACGAACAAATATTGGGACGATACCAAGCCCACCTTACTATTGAATTCACACCATGATACGGTAAAACCTAATAAGGCTTACACCAAAGATCCCTTTCAGGCGCATATTGTAAACGGAAAATTGTATGGGCTTGGCAGCAACGACGCCGGCGGATGCTTGGTTTCTCTTTTGGCCACCTTTACCCACTTCTATGAAACAAAAATGCTGAACCATAATATTTTAATGGTGGCCTCTGCAGAAGAAGAAAATGCCGGGGAAAACAGTTTACGCGGATTACTTCCCCTACTTCCAAAAATTGATGTGGCCATTGTTGGCGAACCCACCTTGATGAATTTGGCCATCGCAGAAAAAGGATTGGTAGTATTTGATGCGGCTGTCAAGGGCACCCCTTCACATGCTGCACATCCGAATGACAACAATTCCATTTACAATACGATTGAAGTTCTGGAATGGTTTAAAAATTATAAATTCGAAAAAACGTCGGAGGCCCTTGGAGAGGTCAAAATGACCGTTACCCAAATAAATGCAGGTAGCCAACATAATGTGGTCCCGGCACAGGTCGATTTGGTCATCGATGTTCGTGTAAATGATGCCTACACGAATAAAGAAGTTGCCACCCTTTTGAAGTCGGAAGCACCTTGCGAATTGCAAGAACGTGGTTTAAAACTCAACTCATCCAAAATCGACAAATCCCATCCGCTGGTACGATCAGGAATTGCATTGGGGCGGCAAACATATGGCTCCCCTACCCTGTCTGACCAAGCGGCTTTGAGCTGTCAGTCCTTGAAATTGGGTCCTGGTGATAGTACCCGTTCACATTCGGCAGATGAGTTTATTTACGTTCATGAAATTGAAGAAGGGATTGATTTGTATATTAAGTTGCTTAATGGATTTTTAAAAAAATAAACACAAGTTTTTAATACAAACTCAAAACCGTTGTATTTTGAACTTAATATTTGAAAAGGAAATTCAACGGTCATTTCGAGCGCAGTCGAGAACTTATGAAAACGAAAGGCAAAAGCTAGAAATTGCCCTTTTGGAAGAGCTTAGGGGTTTAAAGCCTAAGAAAAATACAAATAACATTAAATAGATTCCCGACTACTCGGGAATGAAAAATAAAATAGTATTTCTATGAAACTCTGGGACAAAGGTTTTAGTACCGACAAAAAAATAGATCAGTTTACCGTTGGTAATGATAGGGAATTGGATTTGCATTTAGCCAAATACGATGTAATCGCATCAAAGGCACATGCAAAAATGCTGGGTAAAATTGGTCTTTTAACGGAAGAGGAAACACTTGCTTTGGTAGATGAGCTGGATACTATTGCCAAGTCTGTTACAAGGGGTTCGTTCACCATCGAAAACTCTTTTGAAGACATGCATTCGAAAATCGAGTATCTATTGACCTTACGGTTAGGGAATGTGGGAAAGAAAATACACACTGCCCGCTCTAGAAACGATCAGGTTCTGGTCGCCATGCATTTGTATTTGAAAGATGAGTTGCAGGAAATTAAATCCCTAACCAAAGCCCTCTTCAATTTGTTGTTAGATCTGGCCGAACAGCACAAGAAAGTACTATTACCGGGATATACCCATTTGCAGATTGCAATGCCCTCGTCTTTTGGGTTGTGGTTTTCGGCCTATGCAGAAAGTCTGATTGATGATCTTTATTTTATTGATGCGGCATACAAAGTGGCCGATCAAAACCCGTTGGGGAGCGCTGCGGGTTATGGCAGCTCATTCCCTATCGACCGGAATTTTACCACCAAAGAAATGGGTTTTGAAACGCTGAAATATAATGTAGTGGCGGCCCAAATGGGTAGAGGAAAAGTCGAAAAAGCTACTGCCTTCGGGATGGCAAGCATTGCCGCTACCCTTTCTAAAATGGCCATGGATATCTGTTTGTATATGAGCCAGAACTTTGATTTTATTTCCTTTCCAGATGAGCTGACCACGGGCAGCAGCATCATGCCCCATAAAAAAAATCCTGATGTTTTTGAATTGGTACGGGCAAAATGTAACAAGTTGCAAGCAGTACCCAATCAGTTGACCTTGGTCATCAATAATTTACCTAGTGGCTATCATAGAGATTTACAGTTGGTCAAGGAAATTATTGTCCCTGCGATTCAGGACATGAAGGCCTGTTTGGAGATTTTGACATTTAGCTTAAAGGAAATCCGAGTAAATGATAACATTTTAGAAGACCCGAAATACGATTATCTCTTTAGTGTAGACACCCTAAATGAACAGGTTCAAAATGGCATGCCTTTTCGGGATGCCTATAAAAAAATGGGGCAGGAAATTCAAGGGGGAACATTTACCCCAAAAAAGGATATTGAACATACCCATGAAGGTAGCTTGGGGAATTTGTGTTTGGAGGAGATTCGTAATAAGATGACCAAAATATAATCAGTTCTTTAGTTTGTTGACAATATGACTTCAAAAGACCCAAATCAATTATGAAGTACTAACAATAAATTAGACAAATTGACGTATAGAATAGAGGGTATTCGAAATACCCTGATTATTGAACTACTTTATAACTTTTAAAAATTAGATTATTATGGGTTTATTCTCTTTTATAAAAAATGCTGGCAAGAAACTATTCGGTAAGAAAGAAGCCAAAGTTGAAGTCGAACCGATCAGTAAATCCGATTTGCTTAAAGCGGAGATTGAACGATTGGGTATTCCTGTATCAGATCTTAATATCGTAATATCCGAGATGGTTCCCGTGTCGGGAGTTACTGACACAAATGCCGATAGGGAGAAGGTAATTTTAGCAATGGGGAACATTGAAAACATAGGGTGCGTACAAGACAATATCGAAGTTACCAATCCCGAGCCAGAAGCCACTTTTCATGTTGTAGAATCGGGCGACACGCTATCTAAAATCTCGAAAGTTGTATATGGCGACCCAATGAAGTATAATCTAATATTTGAGGCCAATCGTCCTATGCTAGCGCATCCGGATGAAATTTATCCTGGTCAAACTTTAAGAATACCAGCAGTATAATCAACAACCATTTTTTAAATAAGATTGAGGGAATTCGAAGGAGTTCCCTTTTTTTATTCCATCAATTTGTAAAACTGGTCCAATAACAAGTGAATGTTGATGGTTAATTTGTTAATGTACCCAGGGATTTGGCCTTCAATTGACTTTTTATTTCTTTAATCAATGTTTTTGGGCCTATTGGTTTTGTAAAGAAGGCATTGGCCCCTAACTTTAGGGCCCTATCTTTTATGTCTTGATCATTTAAACATGAAATTATTACGACCGGTATTTCGGTATGCAACTCATTCCTTAAAATCCCCGTAATCTCAAATCCTGAATAATACGGCATAACAATATCACAGATGACAAGATCAGGCATTTTATTTTTAATAGCCTCTAAAGCCATCTTGCTATTGTTCATATGTACCACGTTAAAGTTCGATTTGTGAAGTATGTGCGTTAATAAAGAACCCATGACCATATCATCCTCGATCAACATTATTATTTTTTTCTTCATGCATTTAAAATTGGAATTGCCCCAAAATAGGGTAGTATACAAAGTGAATAAAGCCAGCTCGATAATTGATTCTTACAAAAACGGTCGTATATAAATCCTTGCTCTGTAACTGAAACCTAAATTCAATAAGGGCCCTTGGTCCACCAACTATATGTTGTGTCTTGCTAAAATTTTGTGGTGTACCAAGGCAGATTTGTGATTTAGATTAAACTAGAAAATTTACCGTTCGTCGATTACATCCGTATTTTACTACAGCTGCTGAAGGTTACAAGTTGAATTTACCTTAGAAAATGCAGCCAGTTGGTCAGGTATACAAAAGGTTAGCAATTGTAATTTTGGAGAATATCTGGGGTATCAAATGGCTGTGTATCGGTGGGCAAGAATGCCCAAGAATTATAGGTGACTACTATTGAATCATTCCCAAATTAATTACTTCTTGCTCGGTAAGATAACGCCAATGCCCTCGAGGAAGATCTTTTTTGGTAAGACCGGCATAGACAACGCGATCTAATTTTACGATTTCATACTCCAGTTCATCGAACATTCTACGGATGATGTTATTCCTAGAGCTGTAGATTTCTATCCCCACTTGATTTTTAGGGGCATTGTCAACAAAACTGGCCTCCTGTACTTTTACCACTTTTTCATCAACAGGTAGACCTTCTTGAATCTTTTTTAGGTCTGCACTACGGAGCGGTTTCGAGAGTTCAATATGATATATTTTCCTTAGTCCGTTTTTTGGACTATTGAGTCGTTTCGTTAATTCCCCATCGTTGGTAAACAAAATAAGGCCCGTGGTGTCTTTATTCAATTTGCCAACTGGCTTCAGCTCGGTTTTTGATGCCGATGAAATCAATCCCATTGCCGTTCGCTTGCCTTGCTCATTTCTGCCCGATGTTACAAAATCCTTTGGTTTGTTGAGTAGTACGTATTCTTTCTTTATAGGATTGAGCAAACGACCGTCAAACTTTACTTTATCCGTTAGTTTAACCTTGTAACCCATTTCGGTAATAGGCTTTCCGTTAACAGTAACATTCCCAGCAGCAATATAGATATCGGCATCCCGGCGAGAACAAACACCCGAATTGGATACGTATCTGTTCAAGCGGATCATATTGGGATCAGAAGGCTTTTGGGGTGGTGTATTTTTCTTTTTGGGAGCACTGCCCTTGGTATAGCCCTTCTTGCGAAAAGTACCCCCTTTCTTATTAAATTTCTTATCCCCCTTATTGGAATCTGACCAGCCCATGTTCTTGATTTATTTGCAAAGATACTTATCGCCATGTTATGATCTATTACAAATCCGGTATTTGTAACATTCGCATAAATAATTCGTTTATATAGTATTATGAGACGATTATCAGCACTTTTTTTAATGATTTTGGCGAGTTGTTCTATTGACGATAATACACCACCGCCAGAAGAGGAAAACGAAAACAAGGAGCTTTTTCTGAGTGAATCTTGGGAAACCGAAACAGACCCTTTTTTACCTCAGGGCTTAACGGTAAGCGCTGACGATTCTCATTTTTTCGTTGCAGCCAAGAGTGGAGGACTATTGGTTTTTGAAGATTCTGACACTGGAAACCCCAATCAAGTTGCTTCGATACCCATTGTCGATTTCGGTAATTTGCACGTAACGAACATCTTTCAAAGGGATAATTACGTGTATCTGTCACTCGGCGATTTCTTCGGTGGAAGTTCTAAAGTTGGTCTGGCCATTATTGATGTAAGTGACCCCATGAATCCAATTATAATGGATAAATGGGAAAGTACCGAGGTTGTTAGTGGGAGCGCAATTGTAGTAGTTGAGGGTAATTATGCCTATCTAGGAGCGATGAACTTTGGTTTCTTTATCCTTAATATCTCTAACCCCAATTCAATAGTAGAAATAAGCCAGCATTTACCAGATATTAATTTCCCAGAAGAAAGCCCTGGGGATGTTGCGCATCCGAATGCGCGGGGTATGGCCGTTAAAAACAATCTGTTATATCTTTGTTATGATGCCGGTGGTATACGCGTGATAGATGTGACGGACAAGCAGAACCCAAACGAAATAGGTCGCTTTTTAAACGATGCTGCTCAAGAAAATACACCAAAGGCATATAATAATGTGATTATTAATGGCAACTACGCCTATGTTGCGGTAGACTATTGCGGATTGGAAATATGGGATATTAGTGATCCGACCAACGCGCAAATGGTTGGTTGGTGGAACCCTTGGAACTGCGATACACTTCAAAACCTTTGGCTAAATAGTCCAGGACACTCCAATCAAATGGGGTTTGATGTTGAAAACCAATTGATGTTCTTGGCAACAGGTAAAAGTGAACTGAGTATTATTGATGTATCTGACCCTCAAAACCCAACGTTAAAGGAATCTTTTGGTTCCCCAAATAATACTTTGGCCACTTGGGGCATGACACTTAGCGAGGACAATATTTACCTCCTATATATTAAGGCTTTAGTACCCCTTTATAGTGATTGGACGGGACTTAAAAAATTGAAATGGGAGCTTGAATAGTCTTTACTTCTCTAGAAAATCAGTCCTCAAACCCTACCGTAGATTGCCGTTCTCTATTTACGATTAGCTTGGTAACATCGGGTCGTGAATAATGCCCTACCGGGTCAAAATTTTGTCGCTCTTCGTAGACACGGTTAAAATCCAAGGTTTCGTAAATCAACCCTTCTTTATGGAGTACAGGTTCAATAATCCACTCCCCATCAGGGCCGGCAATGCAAGAACCCCCATTTGCCAAAGTATCAGGTGCTTTTTCAAGTATAGCCTTCAAATGAGGGGTGTCTTCAGGGAAATCACTTTTCTGCATCAAAGAAGAAACTGAAATCACATAACTACGGGATTCCCTTGCTATAAATCGGGTGATGTCTTTTGTATTGTGTTCATTGCCGGGCCACACCGCGATATGCAAGTTTTCTCCTTGGCCATACAAGGCCGTGCGCGGTAAAGGCATCCAATTTTCCCAGCAGTTGAGTCCACCTACTGTAAATTGTTTTAAGGAATGTACTCGCAATCCGTTACCATCGCCAGGTGCCCAAGTTAAGCGTTCATCATAGGTGGGTTGTAGTTTTCTATGTACCGACTTTATTTTGCCTTTTTGGTTAATATAGACCAGGGATGCATAAATACTATGCCCTCCTCGATTTTTGGCACGCTCCATTATCCCTAAGTAGATGGCAATCTTATTTTTCTTTGCGAGTTTGCAAACTGAATCCAGTTCACCCATCTCAATTTGAATGGCATTACGCACATAATGGGCATGCAATTCTTTATTTACCTTTTTATCCCATTCAGCTCCGTTGGTCAGGGCCAACCAAAAAGGGTAGCCCGGCAAAAGGGCTTCCCCAAAAACAATGAGTTCTGCCCTCTGAGTTGCCGCCTCGGCAATACATGACTCAATCTTCCTTAAAGTACCCTTCTTGTTCAACCATACCGGCGCAATTTGAGCCATGGCCACTTTCAACAGCTTATCCATAATTATATTCGATTTAAAACAAGATCAATATCAATTAACAAAATACTGAAAACCCCAACGATAATAATAAACTTTAAAATATTATGGAGCCAGACATAGTGTTTTTTGCCATCCGCATTTATCAGCAAAATCAAAAAAAGTAATAGTAACAGAAAGCATCCTATGAAATAATAATTCATATAACCCACATTGAACTTGGTAAAAAGCAAGAGTGAGGGCAACAGCGTAAGAAGTATCAAAAGCGCGATGCATATCTTTGAAACCCTCTCACCATATATGATGGGAATAGTCCGGTAATTCTGGGCCATATCCCCGGTCATATTCTCCAGGTCCTTAATCATTTCCCGAGCCAAAATCAACAAAAACAAAAACATGGCATGTACAAAAATGACAGTCTCGAAATTCTTAAAATAAACGAAGACGGCAAAGAATGGGGCAATGGCCAAAGTGGCCGATACGAAATTTCCAACAAAGGGTACCTTTTTCAGTTTGTGCGAATAAAACCAAATTCCAAAAATATAAGATGAAAAAAAAAGCACGGCCTTAAAGGAAACATAACTTGCAACAAAGACCGCAACAAAATTCAGAACAAAATAAGTAGTGAGTTTAAAACGCTGACTTACCAAGCGGTCTAGTATGCTTTTTCTAGGCTTATTAATGAGGTCTTTCTCGGCGTCATAGAAGTTATTAATGATGTAGCCCGCTGCAATTACAAGGGCCGAAGCAACCACAATTAGAAATAGGTCAAGGTCAAAAATAACTTTTCTAAGGGGTAAATCCGGTGAAAGAATGTAAATCGAGGCCAAGTATTGCGCCAAGACAATCATAAGAATATTATAACCTCGAACAACAGAAAACAGGCTCAAGAACTTTAAAAGTAAGAGCTTGTTTTTTCTACTAAGCATCTGATGGTTTTTAGAAGTTGTACACCACTTCTAAATTGTAGCCTTTCAACGCAGATTTGGCCTTGTCAATATCTTGGGTGAAACCTAATATATAACCTCCGCCCCCGGAACCACATAGTTTTAGGTAATATTCATTGGTGTCGATCCCATGTTTCCAGAGTTGATGGAATTTTGCTGGAATCATAGGCTTAAAATTATCAAGCACGACATTGGAAAGCTGTTTTAGGTTTCCGAAAAGTGATTTTACATTCCCGCTTACAAAATCCTCTACACAGGCATCGGTATGCTTTATAAACTGGTCCTTTAACATACTACGGAAGCCTTCATTCTTCATCTTTTCCATAAAAATCTGAACCATAGGTGCCGTTTCCCCGACAATACCGCTATCCAATAAAAAGACGGCGCCTTTACCCGCTACATTCTGGCTAGGAATACTGGTGGACTCAACATTATCCTGCGAATTAATAAGAATTGGCAAACTCAAATAACTATTCAAGGGATCAAGGCCAGAGGATTTTCCGTGAAAGAAAGATTCCATCTTACCAAATATCAACTTTAATTTTAAGAGCTTTTCGCGGGTTAGATTTTCCAAGACGGTAATCTTATCCTGCGCGTATTTATCATAAATGGCCGCCACGAGCGCACCACTACTACCCACCCCATAACCTTGTGGAATAGAACTATCAAAATACATTCCCGACGAAACGTCCTTCTTTAGAGCAGCCATATCAAAAGCCACCAACTCAGGACTGTTCTTTTGAATCATTTCCAAATATCCCGTAAACTCCCGCAAAGCACTGTTTGATTTCCTTGCGATTTCAGAATCGGCGTTTTCGGTCTTCAAACCTCCTTTAAAAGAATTATAAGGTATAGAAAGTCCTTTGGAGTCCTTGATGATTCCGTATTCTCCAAAGAGCAATATTTTTGAGTAGAATAAAGGTCCTTTCATTGTTTTATATACTAATGAATAGCGAAAAATAAAGTGTTCACTATTTTAATTGGCTTGGGATTAATACACAACGTCTATTAGACGCAATTATGATTTTAAGTTACATCTTTCTAGCCCCAAAACCAATTCTATCGCAAATGTACTGCCCATTTTCACAATACACAACCAGTTCATCCTTAATAAATTGATATACTTTTTTCTTTTCCGATTCCGGATAGAGTACATGTACATTCGCCCCGGCATCTAACGTAAAGCATATATGGGTTTTCGATTCTTCCCTAAAGGCCCATATTTTATTGATTATTTGCAGTGTATTGGGTTTCATTAAAACAAAATACGGCAAGCTTGTCATCATCATCGCGTGCAATGTCAAGGCTTCACTTTCAACAATTTCAATGAACCCCGGTAAATTGCCCTCCTCAAAAATCGATTTCAATTTCGTCAGGTTTTCATGCGCTTGGGCGAAACGGCTTTCGGCAAACGGATGATTGTGCATTAACTCATGACCAACGGTGCTACTCACTTGTTTTTGGCCTTTATCAACCAGCAAAATGGTATCGTGATACCTTTTAAATACATTGTGAACACGATACGGATATTTAATCCCGAACAAATCCGAGCTACCATCGGTATCATGTCTTCCCCATTGAATAAGATCTCCCTCAATACTACGGCAGGCACTACCAGAACCAAGTCGTGCCAAGAAAGAGGCTTTTTGGTTAAAATATTCTGGGGTTATTTCTGGTTGTAATTCTTTTTCAACATGCATAAGACATAAGGCCAATGCAGACATACCACTAGCCGAAGAGGCAATACCACTGCTGTGCGGAAATGAATTGGAAGTCTCTATTACAAAATGGAACCCCCTTAAAAACGGAAGGTACTTTTCAATACGCTTGAGAAAAATTTCGATTTTTGGCTTAAATTCTTCCTTGGGCCTTCCTTCAAAGAACAAATCGAAGGAAAATCTCTCCCCAGTATCCCTTGTTTTCTTGTAGGAAAGGGAAGTGGTTGTCGCACAGGCATCCAACGTAAAGCTAGCTGAAGGATTTGCCGGAATTTGGTTCTCTTTTTTACCCCAATATTTTACCAAAGCGATGTTACTTGGGGAACGATACGTTACTTCCCCTCCTGCTATTTCTCTGCTATAGCTTTTAGGTATAAAGTCTTGCTCGGTCATTTATGCTATAAATTTGTACAAAGATAGTTTTTAGGAGGACGCCATTTCCAGCAATTTCATCATGGTTCTATGATTCCTAGTTGTAGCTTCGACTTTTAGTTTTCTTTCGATAATGTTATTGGTCAATTTTGCGTTTCCGGCGCCATTTTTACAATTTAGATATACACAATTTTTGGTGATTTGAAATAGCTCGTTGGGGTACATTTCCTGGTCGAGATTTGCTACGGCCTCTTGTTCGGGCTCGCTTTTCAATAGCGCATAATACACTTTTTTTGCTGCTAAATCAGCAGGGTTGGTATAGGGATTATCATTTACAATCTGTTCTATTTTATTCTTTGACATTACCAGAACAGGTACGTCAAAACCAAAGGTTTTTGCGATATTGATTTTAATGGATTCTTCTAAGTGTGCCGTGGAAGTTTCATCAGTAGCAAAAACAATATTGCCGCTTTGAATATAGGTTTTTACCTCTTGAAAGGGTAATTTATCCAGTATAGTGCGCAAATCGGCCATTTTTATTTTCTTATGACCACCTACGTTGATCCCTCTTAGGAGTGCTATGTATTTTGGCATGGTGTATAGTTTATGAAATTCTACTCTCTAAATTCTTAAACAAAAAAACTTTTTATTTACCAACAATACCTTTGGCTGCTATATAACCACTGGTCCATGCGTTTTGAAAATTGAACCCACCTGTTATGGCGTCTACATTTATAATTTCGCCGGCAAAAAATAAGTTGGGTATTTTTTTGCTTTCAAAAGTCTTAAAATTGATTTCTTTTAAATCTATCCCTCCTGCCGTTACAAACTCTTCTTTAAATGTGCTTTTCCCCTCAACCTTGAACTCGCATTCGGTCAAATGACCTACCAACGTTTGCAATTGATCTTTTGTAACATCGGCCCATTTGGTGGTCTCTTGAATATTGGATGCCCGTACCAAATTTGTCCATAAACGCCTGGGCATATCAAATGCTCTGGTACGCAAGACCGTCTTTTTCCCCTCCACCTCCTTTACATCCCTCAAATAAGAAAAAACAGATCCCTTGTTAAAATCAGGCAACCAATTTATCCTTATTCGAAATCGATATTTAAAACTGTTCAACAGGTTGGCTCCCCATGCCGATAATTTTAAAATGGCCGGGCCGCTAAGCCCCCAATGAGTCACCAGCACTGGGCCTTCTGATTTTAGCAATACCTCATCAGCCTTTTGACTCCTTAGTTTTATTGTGATTTTAGGATTAAATAAGGTTTTCGCCAGAACAGCTACCGTAGCAGAGGTACTTAGTCCGGGAATACCATTAATACGCTCATCCTTTACATTAAATGTAAACAAAGAGGGCACAGGATCAATTATGGTATGACCCAATTTTTCTAAGAGACCCCACATCTTTGGATTGCTTCCTGTGGCCACTAAAAGTTTTTTGGTTTCGTAAAAGCCTTTAATAGAGGTTACTCCCCATCCTTTGTTCCCATTGCTGAAAGTCCTTGGCTCAATATCGGTTACCGTACTGTGCCGTAGAACCTTAACACCCAAGCGTTCGGTTTCGTTTAAAAAACAATCGATAATAGTCTGCGAGGAATTGGTAACCGGAAACATTCGCCCATCATCCTCGATTTTCAAATTAATTCCCCGTTCTTCAAAAAAAGCAACCGTATCGCCGCTACAATACGAATGAAAAGGGCCCAAAAGTTCTTTCTCGCCCCTTGGATAATTCTTTACCAGCTGCCCCGGGTCAAACTCTGCATGGGTAACATTACACCGGCCACCACCGGAAACTTTTACCTTTCCCAATACTTCTTTTCCCCGTTCCAAAATTCCGATCTTAAGGGTTGGATCAGCCTCGGCAATGTGTATGGCGGCATAAAACCCGGCTGCTCCCCCGCCAATAATAAGAACGTCGTACATATAATTTAATTGATGCGTTCAGGAAAATTGGTGATAATCCCATCTACTCCAAACTGCTTCATTTTAATTATGTCTTGTGGCTCATTCACTGTCCACGGATAAATTTTAAAACCGGCTTCCTGAATGGCCAAATTATTCTCAGCGGTCAACTTCTTATGATTGGGGTTTATGGCCACCGCGTTCAACTCTTTAGCAACAGGAATGGCATCAAGAGGATCGTCTTCTGTAAGTACGGCAATCGCCACTTCCGGATTCAATTTCCGCATGTCATGTAATTCGTCCCAATTGAAACTTGAAATAATGAAATTTTCAGGAGACCAACCTTCATTTTTGATGTAATAGTTCATGATGAAGTTTACCCGTTCTGCCGTACCACTGCCTTTAAGTTCAATATTTAAAAATACGCTGTTGTCTATCAATTTTAGAACATCCTGTAGTAACGGAATTCTATGGTTCCCATCTAAGATAAGCCTTCGCACTTGAAAGTAAGTGTACTCCTCTATTTTTCCTCCCCCATTTGTCAAACGATCTACCGTATCATCATGAAAAACAACGGTCTCACCACTGGTTACATTGAACACGTCTATTTCAATACCATCTACACCCAAATCCAAGGCTTTTTGAACCGATGCCAAAGTATTTTCGGTTTCATGGCCCATTGCCCCTCTATGCCCTATTACCAATGGTTTGTTCACTTGAGTACAGTTTACAAACAAAAATAACGAAAGTGCAGCTCCTAATAATCTCATGTTTCTCATTTAAAGGTTTACTTCCCCAAAGATACAATGGCTTTAAATTTGATTTTATATTTTTCCTTACAAATTGCAAATACCTTCAAACGGCAGAAATCTATTGCTCAACCTTTTTAAAAGTCTTATTAAATCGGTAAATATAATTTACGGGAAAGCTGTAGTACCTGAGTGTGACAACAACAGTAATTTAGTCTATTTTAAGAATAAATGATTCTAAAGGTTTTAAGTGGATATCAATCTGTCCGATACTATCATTTACGACCATCATTTTTTCGGACCCATAAAGCATATCGATAGCGGGGTGTTCTCCTTTTTCAATATGCCATTCCTCTATAATATCCTTTGGTATTTTCAATTGAAACTCCTGAGGGGTATCTGAATCAAAATTGGAGGTTATAATCAACTTTTCAGTTCCTGTCCATCGCACAAAGGACAGTACCCTATGATTATAATTCGCCGTGTGTTCTTTGTTATAAAAATGAATGTCTTCGTAATTTCCTCCCAGGGCCTCACTGGCAATGGTGAAATTGAGCAGGCGTTTATAGAAATCCCTTAATTGTTTCTCCTCTTGTGACAACTGCCCCCCATCAAACTTTTTGTCATTCAACCAACGCTGATGGTTTGGCACTCCAATATAGTCAAAAATAGAGGTACGCGTTGGACGGCCAAATCCTGCTTCTTCAGCACCGGGTTCTCCTACCTCCTGTCCAAAATAAATCATGATCGGCGCTGTGGTCATCGTTGCTGAAACCACCATAGCGGGCATTCCCTTTTTTGCATCTCCAGCAAAAGCCGGACTAGCAATACGCTGTTCGTCATGATTTTCCAAAAAGTGTAATAAGTGGTGTTCAATATCCTGCGTTCCTTTTTTTACAATAGGCAAATGATCTGTCCATCCATGACCTTGCATAACATGTTTAAGGGAATCGTATAATTCTACCTTGTCATATAGATAATCCATCTTACCTTTAAAGATATAGTCTCTATATAAGGATGGTGTATAGACCTCCGCCAAAAGAAAGGCATCCGGATTTTTCATCTTGATAGCGGAATTCATATAACTCCAAAACTCCACCGGAACCATTTCGGCCATATCAAAACGGAAACCATCTACCCCCACTTCTAACCAATACAGCGCAATATTCTTAAACTTATTCCATGAATCGGGCACTTCTTTGTTTGCCCAAAATGCATAGTGCTCTTCATAGTCCTTTGATCTAAAATCTTCAGGAAGTGCATCAAAATCATTGGTGCCATCAGGACGAACGCCATAATTTATTTTTACGGTCTCATACCAATCGTCCTGTTTCGGTTGGGCCAAACGGGAGCCATTGCCCGTCCATTTTGCTGGATTCTCAATGAATTTCCCGTCAAGCAAAGGTTGCTTCTCCCCTCCTAAGGGCCGATAATTATCTACCCATTCAGGAACCTGAAAGGCTTTGCCAGGGATGTAGTAAAAATTATTGTTTTTCGCATATTCGACCGAAGTATCGTCAGACTTTCCAAAAGGTTCGGACCCTTCGGGAGTTGATTTACCTAGGTAGTTTCTGGCAACATGATTGGGCACGATATCTATTAACAGTTTCAAATCCGCTTCATGGGTGCGATCGATCAATGCTTTGAATTCGGCCAACCGCTCCGCTGGATTTTCTGCCAAATCCGGATTTACATTATAATAGTCTTTTACGGCATAGGGCGAACCTGCTCTTCCCTTTACGATATCGGGATCATCGCTGGTAATCCCAAACTGGGAGTAATCCGTAATAACATCATGATGTAAAACTCCAGTATACCAAATGTAGGTTACCCCTAAATTTTTAATCTCGCGAAGCGCTTCCTCAGAGAAATCGGAAAATTTACCTACCCCATTTTCTTCAATGGTTCCCCAAGGTTTATTAGTAGTATTCGTATTTCCAAAAAGTCGGGTAAACACTTGATAAACGACTTCTTTCTTTTTAGGGTTTTCCTGCATTTCTTCAATTTCATCTTCACATCCTACCAAAAAAATAAAAATAGCCAGTAAGATATATGGGTGAGGTTTTTTCATGCTACATAACTGGTTCGGATCTCTTTTGAGGGGTGACGCGCTTGCCATTTACCCGAATGGTCATATCGTGATCTCCTTGAACTTCAAAATTATGACCTTCTTGGTTTACAGTTACGGTTAGGATACGATTCCTGAAATTTACCTTGAAGGAATATGATTCCCATCCTTTAGGAATTCTAGGGGTAAAAGATAGTTTGTCTTCTATAACACGCATACCTCCAAAACCTTCTACAATACTCATCCATGTACCTGCCATTGAGGTAATATGCAATCCTTCTTCTACTTCTTTGTTATAATCGTCAAGATCTAAGCGCGATGTTCTCAAATAAAAGGTATAGGCTTGGTCCATACGATTCAACTTTGCTGCCTGAATACTATGTAGGCATGGTGACAGGGAAGATTCGTGTAGGGTAAAAGGCTCATAGAAGTCAAAATGTTTTTCGAGCTGCTCTAGCGTAAAATGATCTTCAAACAGGTAAAATCCCTGTAAAACATCTGCTTGCTTTATATAAGGCGAACGCAAAATGCGGTCCCAACTCCATTTTTGGTTGATCGGACGTTGTTTTCTGTCTAAATTGGCAACGGTAATCAATTCTTTATCTAAAAACCCGTCTTGTTGCATGTATATTTCCCGCTCCTCGCATTTTGGAAAATACATATTATCGGCAACCTCGACCCATTTTGAAATCTCATCTTGTGTAAGCTTGGTCATCCCTATTATGCGCTCATAATCCGCACTATAGCCATCTTGCACCTTATCTAGTTGCTGAAGTGTAAAATTGATGCACCACTTCGCCAAATAGTTGGTATACCAGTTGTTGTTTACATTGTTTTCATATTCATTGGGGCCGGTAACCCCAAGTATTACATATTGTTGTTTTTGCTCCGAAAAGGTGGCCCGTTGTTGCCAAAAGCGAGCGATGCCGATTAATACTTCCAATCCCATTTCAGGTATATAGGTGTAATCCCCGGTAAATCGATAGTAGTTAAAAATGGCAAATGCAATGGCGCCGTTCCGGTGTATCTCTTCAAAGGTGATTTCCCATTCGTTGTGGCATTCTTCACCATTCATCGTTACCATAGGGTAAAGGGCGGCCCCGTTTGAAAAACCTAATTTTTCCGCATTCTCAATGGCCTTTTCCAAATGGTTATAACGATATTCCAATAGGTTTCGGGCCACTTTTTGATCTTTTGTAGCCATATAAAACGGGATGCAATAGGCCTCGGTATCCCAATAGGTACTACCGCCATACTTTTCTCCTGTAAAACCTTTTGGGCCAATATTCAATTTAGAATCCCTGCCCAGGTAGGTCTGATTCAGTTGAAAAATATTAAACCGAATGCCCTGTTGTGCTTTTACATCTCCTTCGACCGTAATATCGCTCATTTCCCAAATTTTGGCCCACGCTTTTTTTTGATCTTCCAAAAGTTGGTCAAATCCTATAGCTGTTGCTTTTTTCAAAACCCCTTTTGCCGCCTTAAGCAGTTCTTCTTTTTTATGATTGGTATCTACCGTGTATCCTCCAAACTTATGCAAGGCAAGCATTTCGCCTTTTTTAACCTTTTGTTTATATGAGTGGCCAATATAAAGATCGTCTTTCTTTTCAATGGGATCTATTTCAAGCGGCTTGCCATTATGGAACATACGACATTGCATAAAAGTACAAGTCGCGAAGTTGGTTTTCATGGTGTGGGCCTCTATGAATGCTTGCGGGCTTTCCGATGTTATATTTGTTGTATTCCAAAATTTATCATCCCAATTGCTATCCTCATTGGTAATGCCACTATCCAGATAAGGGTGGAATATGGCTTCGATATCTGATTCGAGTGGTGTAATTTGATATTCTATGGCCCCTAGCTCGTCTAAATCCAAGCTTAAAAATCTAGTGACCTTGACGTCTATCTTTATATCATTACCTGTTACTGCGACAAACGAACGTTGATACCAACCTTCTTTCATATTCAATTCCCGTCTAAAATCGAAAACCGACTTGCAGGTATTCAAATCAAGCTGCTCCCCGTTAATCTGGACATTTATCCCAATCCAGTTAGGAGCATTAAGTACTTTGGCAAAATATTCCGGGTAGCCATTTTTCCACCAGCCCACACGTGTTTTATCAGGATAATACACTCCTCCTATATAACTTCCTTGAAACGTTTCTCCTGAATAATGTTCCTCAAAGTTGGCACGCTGTCCCATAGCGCCATTACCTATACTGAAAAGGCTTTCTGAAGATTTAACCCGATCGCGGTCGAAACCTTCTTCTATGATTGACCAATTGTTTGGTTTAATATAATCCTGGTTCATTGAATTAAAATAATTTTATATTTCATTTCCACGCAGGTGGAAATCTATTATTTATTTTATCAATTCTTCTAAAAATTCAATACTGATTTCCGTAAAATCCCTAAAATTATGGTCTGCATGCGAAAGCACTCCCGCATCGCCGATGCCAATACTGAGCATATTTGCGTTATTAGCCGCTTCAATACCTGCGACTGCGTCTTCAAAAACAACACAATTTTCTGGTGAAACATGGAGCTTTTTCGCTCCTATTAAAAAAACTTCAGGATCGGGCTTTGCTTTGGTAACACTGTTACCATCTACCAAGACGTCGAAATAGTGCAAAAGTCCTACCTTTTTCAAAATCGGTTCGGCATTCTTACTCGCAGAACCTAGTGCAATAGGAATGCCTCTTTCTTTCAAAAAATCCAGCACCTTGGGAACGTCGTCCAAAATTTCGGACTCATTCATCTTCTGAATATAAGTAAGGTAGTCTTCGTTTTTTTCGACCATCCATCTATCAAACTGTTCCTGGGTAGCATTGACCTTACCTATATCCAATAAAATTTCAAGACAGCGTTTTCTGCTGACGCCTTTAAAACGTTCGTTCTGCTCTTGGGTGAATTCAAAACCAAGTTCATTCGCCAGATTTTTCCAGGCGAGGTAATGGTATTTTGCGGTGTCTACAATAACACCATCCAAATCGAATATAAATCCGGTTGTTTGCATTTCTGATATATTTCTGTAATTAATTTGTAGTGGATTGTCTATCAATAATAGTCGCTTGGATTACCTCAGTACGAAAAGTTTCATCTTCTTCGTCGAACTCCGTCTCTATTTTTTCAATCAGCATCTTGGCGGCCATTTCCCCCATTTGCTCGCCATGTTGTGCTACTGCGGTCAATGTAGGGTCCGAATATCTAGATAACAAACCATCGGTAAATCCTATAAATGAAATTTCTTCTGGAACCTGAATCCCCTTTTTACGGGCAATACTCATAGCATGAATCGCAAACACTTCGTTCACAGCAAGTACGGCATCTAAATCGGTGTTTTCTATAAAAAGATCAATTGCATCAACTTTTTCATCAAAAGGCAATCTTAAAATCAACTTTTCATCTATCGGAATGCCCTTTTCAGTTAGTGCTTTGCGGTATCCTTCTTCCCTATTCGCGCAAACCGTGAAAAAATTATCTGTCGTTAACAATGCTATTCTCTTCCTTCCTGAAGAAATCATTTTTTCGACCGCCCGATACGCGATTTCAGTGTCATTGATTACTACCTTATCACAATTTATCTCATCGGCAACGCGATCAAATAGTACCAAAGGTATACCTTGTTCGGTCACTTCCTTTATATGGTTAAAGTCCTTTTTTAATTGGGTTTCTCCGGAAAGCGCCATAATAAACCCATCTACACTGCCATTTGCTAGCATTTCCATATTGATTACCTCTTTATCAAAAGACTCGTCGGAAACACATACAATTACATTGTATCCTTGTCCATTGGCATACTTCTCAATACCTCGAAAAACGGTAGTAAAGAAATGATGGACAATGTCAGGAATTATAACCCCAATATTTCTAGTGTGCTTGTTCTTAAGGCTAATAGCAATATTGTTGGGCCTATAATTGTATAGTTTGGCAAAGGCTTGAACTTTTTCTTTGGTATCCCTTCCTATCTCCTCACTATTCTTAAGTGCTTTGGAAACCGTTGAAATGGAGACTTCTAATTCTCTTGCGATATGCTTAAGGGTGATCTTCTTTCTTGCCATATCTTTTTATTCAAATTTACACCAAGGCAAATTAGTTCTTTACGAATAGGTTTTTTAGTAAAGTATTATATTTTAACATTTTGGTGCCTTTAGTATCGAAAAGTCAAAAAGAATAGGCAATAATAAAAAATGCTATATTTGTTATAATCATTATTGAAATGATAGTTATTAGGAGTTGTATTTGAATAATATGCAATCCCCCGGTCTTTTAATTATCATAGTCGTATTGAGCAAAAGTTATCAACACGAAACCGTTTGCGTTGCTGCATAACGGCTACGAAATCTCTTTTTAACGTCTTTTTTGCATATTTTTAACTTTGATTATTCAACTTAAAATATAATTAACTCAACTTTAAACTAACAATTTATGAAGATTTCGTTCTTTAAAAGCTTAGCCATGTTCGTTGCATTTTTATGTTTCGGAATAGCTCAAGCCCAGGAAGTAACCGGAACTGTTTCTGATGCTAATGGCCCCTTGCCGGGTGCCAATATTTTGGAGAAAGGAACAACTAACGGTACGCAAACTGATTTTGACGGTAATTATACCATTACCGTGGGAGAAGGTGCAACCTTGGTATTCAGTTATATTGGATACCAATCGTCTGAAGTAGTAGTGGGCGGGCAAAGTACCGTTAGTGTAACTTTGCAAGAGGATGCCGAGGCTTTGGAAGAGGTGGTCGTTATTGGTTATGGTACTACCACCGTAAAAGATGCTACAGGTTCTGTTGCTTCTGTTAGCTCTGAAGATTTTAACAAAGGGCTTATTAGCTCACCTGAGCAATTGATTCAAGGTAAAACTGCTGGTGTTCAGATTACGGCTTCAAGTGGTGAACCAGGTGCAGGAGTTTCATTAAGAATTCGGGGTACAGGCTCTGTTAGAGGAAATAACAGTCCGCTGTTTGTTATTGATGGTGTACCCGTATCCAATGAAAGTGTTTCCGCGAGTGGTGCTGACGTTGGAGCAGGTACCAGTGGCTCTAAAAACCCGTTAAACTTTTTGAATCCTAACGATATTGAAAGCATGAGTATCTTAAAAGACGCTTCTGCAACGGCTATTTATGGTTCTAGAGGTGCAAATGGTGTTGTGGTTATTACGACAAAATCTGGAAAAGGCGGAGGAGGCGGACAGTTTAATCTTTCTACCAATTTGACAGTTTCTGAAACACGAAATAGGTTAGATCTTTTAAATGCCGAAGAATTTGTAGCCCTAGGCGGTGCCGATCTGGGCGGTGCAACAGACTGGCAAGATGAGATATTTAAAACGTCATTCTCATCTGATACAAATTTATCGTATGCCATGAACTATGGGAGTGGGAACATAAGGGCTACGCTTGGTTATGCTGACCAAGTGGGAATCATTGAAAATACCGAACTAGAGCGTATTACGTTTAGAATAAATGCAAATCACCGATTTTTCGAGGATAAATTAAAGGTAGGTTTTCAGGGTACTTATTCTGGAATAGATGATCGAAGACCTTTTTTGACTAGAACCACAGGAAGTAATGGAGATATGTTGGCTGCTGCTTATTATGGTAATCCCACCTTAAGTGCTGATCCAGATTTTGATACTTCCCCTGATAGAAATGCGGCAAACCTATTGGCGTATTATGATGACAATACAAACACGAACAGATTTCTTGGAAATTTATCTTTTGATTATGCGATTACCGATGAATTTTCTACAAAATTGACTTTAGGGCTAGACACTTCAGATTCATCAAGAGGTCAAGTTGTAGGACCACAAATTCTTTCTTTAGGTAATGGTGCGGAAGGTAATGGGCTTGCCGCAATTAGTGATTTAGATACGGATAACCAACTGTTGGAATTGACTTTCAATTATAAAAAAGAATTTGAAAATTCTAGGTTAGATGCACTGGTAGGTTACTCATTTCAGGATTTTCAGAGAAAAGGCCAAAATATTGTTGGCCAAGGATTCAGTTCTTCAGATTTGGGAGGAATAGTTGATATCTTACAAGGTGCCTATGACTCGACAAATGGTCTTGCAAGTAATTATCAAGGTTATGGTATAGGCGTATTTCAGGATAGTGGTTTAGATGAATTTAGGGTATTGAGTTTGTTTCCTAATGTTGACGATACGGCTTCGGCGTCGCCTTCCATACCTATTAATGCTCTTTCGGTTGATACTTTTGACAATACCGATGAATTACAGTCTTTTTTCGGGAGAATCAACTATACGATTGCAGATAAGTACCTGTTTACCGGAACACTAAGAGCTGATGGATCTTCAAGGTTTGGAGGAAATAATCAGTATGGCTACTTCCCCTCAGCAGCTTTTGCCTGGAAAATAAATGAAGAAGATTTTGCAGGAGAGGCGTTTTCTACGCTTAAATTAAGATTGAACTGGGGTATTACCGGTAACCAAGATGGTCTTGGTTATGGTCAATTTGTGAACAGAAGGAGATGGAATGCACTAGGGATCAATGCCGGTGGGGAGCTATCCGAACCGGCCAATTCACGAGTAGCATTTTCCAATGCTGACCTTAAATGGGAGGAAACCACGCAATACGGATTTGGTATAGATTTTGGTTTTGGCAATGATCGATTTAAAGGTAATATTGATGTCTACAGAAAAGAGACAGAAGATATCTTGTTAAATCTACCAGCTATTCAACCCGCAAATTTTGCCTTTAATTTCCAAAATGTTGATGCCACGATTTTAAATCAAGGGGTGGAAATTGGGCTAGATTATGATTTGGTACGTACTGATGATTTTACTTGGAATGCTAACTTTAATATCGCCTTCAATAATAATGAATTAACGGACTATAATGGACCTCCAATACAAGCTGGTAATTTATATGGTCAAGGTCTAACTGGAGCTACTACTCAAATTTTAGCGGAAGGGAAGCCATTATTTACGTATAATCTGCGATTGGTTGATGAAAATTTGAATGTGGACGCAAATCCGACGGTGCTTGACAAATCCGGTCTTCCAGATATTACATCAGGATTCTCTACGAGTGCATCTTATAAAAACTGGGATGCTGCCTTGTTTTTCTCAGGGCAATTTGGTCATTATGTCTATAATAATACGGACAATGCACTTTTTGCATCGCCTCAGTTGGGAAGTAGAAACAATAGGAAAAGTGTTGTTGAAGAAGGTGCCATTCTGTCTGCAACCAACCCGAGTACCTTCTTTTTAGAAAAAGGGGATTTTGTAAGACTGCAATCTGCTTCGGTTTCTTATAATCTTCCTGTGAACGGGGAGGGATTCCTAAAAAGTTTGCGATTTAGCTTAAACGGTCAAAATTTGTTTCTAATCACTGACTATAGCGGACTGGATCCAGAAGTAAGTACTTCTGATATCCCGGCTAATGGATTGCCATCGGCATCTATTGATTACCTCTCTTATCCGAGACCAAGAACTTATACATTAGGAATTAATGCTACTTTTTAGAATAAACAAAAAAATAATGATGATGAAAAAAATAACAAAATACGTATGTTTAACACTTTTATTTCCAGTCATTTTTTCTTGTACTGATTTGGAGATAGAAGGTACGGATTCTCTGATTGAAGGTGAGGGTTTTGCAGGTGTCGCGGATATTCAAGGTGAAATTGCAAATATCTCGAATACTGTTGCGGGAGGAGATTTAGCTAATGTAGGAGGTCTTTATGGACTAAACGAGGTTTCTTCTGATGAATACATTGTAGCCACCAGAGGAACCGATTGGGGGGATAATGGCAGATGGTTGGCGATGCATCAGCATACATGGAATGCAGAACTTTCCGATATTATCCTTGCTTGGCAGCAATTAAATAGTATTACTCTTAATACAACAGGAGTTTTAAATGATAAAAGTGTAAATACTGCTAATGGAGACGTAACTCAGTTAAAAGCAGAAGCCAGTTTTTACAGGGCTTGGGCGATGAGTTGGATACTGGATATGTGGAGGCAAGTTCCTTTTAGAGATGTTGATTTACCTAATAGTGCAATTCCCGAGGCATTTACAGGGCAGGCCGCGATAGATTTTATAGTAGCAGACTTGAATGATGCCATTTCAGGCCTTCCTACTGTTTCAGCTGGTGATGCAATTGACTCCAAATCGTCTCCTACGAAAGCTGCCGCTAGGCATCTATTGGCAAGATTTCTTTTAAACAAGCATGTTTATTTGGGTGCTAGTCCGGAAGCAGCCGATATGCAGGCGGTTATAGATGCCGTAGATGGTATTACTGCCGATGGTTATACATTGGCGGCCTCTGGAGATTTCTTTGATATCTTTAGACCAAGTAATGATGTAGAAACGATTTGGTGGTCCCCGTCTGATGCAGGGCAAAGAACTTGGAACACCCTACATTACAATCTAAACTCTCCAGGTAACGGAGGTGGTGGATGGAATGGTTTTGCCACGCTCTCAGAGTTCTACCAATTATTTGAAGGAGATCCGGATACGAATTATGTTGGCGATGGTCAAGAAGAACGTAGAGGATGGGTACCTGATGCGACTACTGCAAATGCTGATAATTTAGGAATTGGTTATGGCTTCTTAATCGGTCAACAATACGAAGAAGATGGCACGCCCTTAAACGCAAGAGATAATGTGGAAGGAGTCCCTTTAGTTTTTACAAAAGAAGTTTCTAAGGCAGAATACACAGCTCCTGCTGATAATGCCTTGTTAGAAACTGATGGGACTAGGATGATAAAATACCATCCCAATGAAGAAGGAGGCGACAGAAGAACCCACGTAGTTAAATACCGATATGGTGATGCTTATTTAATGAAAGCTGAGGCCATGTTTAGAATGGGGGGTGATCCTCTAACAATGATCAATGATTTAAGGGCTATTAGAGGAGCATCAGCCTTGACGGCCCTTACTGAAGCCGATTTGTTGGCAGAAAGAGGAAGAGAGATGTACGCAGAGGGCGTAAGAAGACAGGATTTAATCAGATTTGGCCAATTTTTAAGGGCGTGGAATCTTAAGGATCAGACCGATGCAGGGAAAGAGATATTTCCAATACCAACTGCAGATGTGTTGGCGAATCCGAACTTGACACAGAACCCAGGATATTAATAGTTTAAGTTTTATATAATCGAAAAGCCCTGATAAATTTCTATTGGGGCTTTTTCTATCCCAATTGGAAAAAATTTAACCTACTCGATTAATCTATAGGATTTGCAATTCTTATAACTAAAAATTTAGATATAACCGTCCCTTTTTTATACCGAAACAGGTTAACGTTTTCGTTAAATATTAACTATAGTCACCTTCTCAGTTCATCAAAGATTGCATATCTTTCGCTGTTAGATTTAGACTCTAATCTATCAAATTAACCACTGCATAAATCCGTGATTTGAACATGTGCGAAAATACTTTGAAACGTGGGGAAAGCGATATGGAACTTCCAAATGAAAACCTTGATTATTTGATGAAAATGAGCGGTAGATTTAATTATGGTACTGTAAAATATTTGGGTAGGATGAGTTGTCTTTTTTTTCTGATTTCAGCACTCTTTTCCTGTACTTCAAAAAAAGAGGAACAGGATACACAGGAAAAAGATAAGTCCACTACCCTATTCTCGTTGTTACCTTTTGAAAAAACCGGCATCGACTTCATCAACAAGGTCGAAAATCAAAAAGACTTCAATATTTTCAAATACCGTAATTTCTATAACGGTGGCGGTGTCGCCATTGGGGATATCAACAACGATGGCTTAGCGGATATTTATTTGACGGGCAATATGGTTCCCAATAAATTATACCTCAACAAGGGAAATCTCACTTTTGAGGACATTTCAGAAACTGCAGGTATTGAAGGCAATAAGCCATGGTCTACAGGCGTAACCATGGTCGATATCAACGCAGACGGTCTTCTTGATATTTATGTGAGTAATGCCGGTAATATGGAGGGTAACAACCATGATAACGACCTCTATATCAATAATGGCGACCTCACCTTTACCGAAAAGGCCGCAGCATACAATCTCGCCAAAACGGGGTTTTCAACTCATGCCTCATTTTTTGACTATGATAAAGACGGTGATCTTGATGCCTATATCCTGAACAACAGCAATATTCCTGTAAGTAGCCTCGGCTACGCCGAACAACGACATGTACGGGCACAAGACTGGGAAGGCGTACCGGATATTTTTAAGGGAGTAGGTGATATGCTCTTGCGAAATGATGATGGTAAATTTGTGGATGTAAGTGAAGATGCCGGAATTTATGGTAGCCTTATTGGCTTTGGCCTAGGTGTTATGGTAACCGATATCAATAAAGACCTGTATCCTGATCTTTACGTGTCAAATGACTTTTATGAACGGGATTACCTCTATATTAATAATCAGGATGGTACCTTTACCGAGGAGATAAAAAACTGGACCTCCCATCTATCGTTATCCGCCATGGGAATAGACATCGCCGATATCAACAATGATGGAAATGCTGAGATTTTTATTACCGATATGCTTCCCGAAGCAGACGAACGGGTTAAATCAGTCATGGAATTTGACAACTACAACGTATTTAAGTTAAAGCAAAGTAAAGACTTTTACCAGCAATACATTCAAAATACATTACAACTCAACAACGGAAATGGTTCTTTTTCCGAAATAGCTTATTTCAGCGGTGTAGATGCCACCGATTGGAGTTGGGCTGGGCTATTGGTTGATATGGATAATGATGGGCTACGGGATATTTTTATTACCAATGGCATCAACCATGACCTTACAGATCTAGATTTCGTTGACTTTTTCGCCAATGAAATCATGCAGAAAATGGCATTGACCGGTAAGAAGGAATCCATCGATTCCATCATAAATAAAATGCCCATTAGGCCCCAACCAAATTATGCCTATCGGAACAACGGCGACATTACTTTTTCCAATGCCAACGCCGAATGGGGTTTTGAAATACCCAGCATGTCAAACGGTGCAGCATACGGAGACTTGGATAACGATGGGGATTTGGATATTGTCGTGAACAATGTAAATATGCAAGCCTTTCTTTATGAGAACAATACCGATAAACAAACCGACCACAACTACCTAAAACTAAGCTTTGCAGGCGATACCAAGAATAAGTTTGCAGTTGGCACAACGGTACTTCTCTATTATGACGATAAGACCATAATGCAAGAACAAATACCATCAAGAGGTTTTCAATCTTCAATGGACTACAACATGACCATAGGTTTAGGTACACAAAAATCGATCGATTCCTTACGGGTCATTTGGCCAGACAACAGAACAAGCAAATTGGTCAACATAAAAACCAATCAAACAATCGATTTGGTTCATAAAAATGATCTTGAAATTTATACCCTGCCAAAAACAGGCACAACCAAATCTCTTTTACGGGAGTTAAAAAATAGCACTTTAGTCGCCCACGAAGAAAACGCGTACAACGACTTTGATCAAGAGGGGCTTATTTACAATTTGCTTTCACAGGAAGGTCCATCAGTAGCGGTTGCCGATGTAGATAACGATGGGAATGAAGATATTTTTGTTGGCGGTGCGAAAGGTGCTCCCGGAACTATTTATATGCATACTGGAAATGGCCAAATAAAGCCAATACCCCAAAATGCTTTGAAATCAGATGCCCTATTTGAAGACACGGCAGCGGCTTTTTTTGATGTGGATGGTGACAAAGACATGGATTTAATAGTCGGGTCTGGCGGCAATCAAGTTGGTGAAGAATCGAATTACCGTTGTAGGTTATACCTGAATAATGGTAAGGGGGGGTTTAGTAAATCAAAGGAAAAGCTACCGACCACCTTTAAAAATATTTCTACGATTGCTCCTTATGATTTTGACTCAGATGGCGATATAGATGTTTTTGTGGGTTCCAGAAGTGTGGTCGGCACCTATGGTATTGATCCTGACCATTTATTTTTGGTAAATAATGGAGATGGTACCTTTGAAGATGCCACCGAACGTTTTGCCTACGACCTAAAAAAGTCAGGAATGATCACCAATTCGCTATGGACAGATATAGATGGTGACACCAAAAAAGATCTCGTCACAGTTTCAGAGTGGGGTATCCCCAATATCTATAAGAATTCCGGTAGGCGATTGACCAAAATACCAACCTCCTTAGACAGCCTCCCTGGCTGGTGGAACGCAGTTGAGTCGGCAGATTTGGATAATGACGGGGATAACGACCTTATCCTAGGTAACCAAGGCAACAACCTACATTACAGACCGGATATTGAAAATCCTATGAAAATATGGATCAATGATTTTGACGATAATGGCACCATTGAGCAAATAGTAACGCAAAGCCAAGACGGCAAGGATTATCCCATACATCAAAAGCAAGAGGTAACTGGGCAGATGACCAAATTGAAAAAGCAAAACCTGAAAGCATCGGCGTATGCGAAAAAAACAGTAGGGGAATTATTCCCGCCAGCTGTTTTTGAAAAATCGATTATGAAAGAATCGGTCATTTCGACTTCTATCATTGCTGTAAATGAAGGTGACGGTAAATTTACGCTTGTAGAACTCCCGGATAGAGTTCAACTATCCTGTGTTTGTGGCATTACCTGCTCTGATGTGAATAACGATGGTCATTTAGATATTATCATGGGCGGTAATAATTTTGAGTACAAACCACAATATTCCCGTTTAGACGCTAATTACGGAAGTGTCCTCCTAGGCGATGGCAAAATGAATTTTAAGTGGCAAGATTATGATACAAGCGGATTTTATATCCGCGACGAGATTAAGCACCTCAAGCAATTCAAAGACGCTAATGGTAAAATGTTTATGATAACGGCCATTAACGATAATAAACCCAAGATATTCGCGCTCAATGAATAAAAATGTACTGTACATTTTAATACTGGCCATTTTTACAGGATGTGGGAATAGGGAAGGGAAACTTTTCGAGAATCCTTCTTCTACAGAGACTGGAATACATTTTACCAACACCATCACAGAAACCGATGACCTCAATATTCTGGACTACCTCTATTTTTATAATGGAGGTGGTGTGGCCGTTGGGGATATAAATGGAGATGACCTTCCAGATATCTTCTTTTCGGGCAATCAGGTAAAGAACAAAATGTATCTCAATAAGGGAAATCTCAAATTTGAGGACATCACGGATAAAGCTGGTGTGGCAGGTAGTAGTACCTGGAATACCGGAGCGGTAATGGGCGATGTAAACGGGGATGGATTATTAGATATTTATGTTTGTGCGGTGGTAGGTATAAACGGCTTTAACGGATTCAATGAGCTCTATATTAATAATGGTGATGCCACCTTTACCGAAAGTGCAGCCAAATATGGGCTCGATTTCGACTCTTTTAGCTCATCAGCAGCCTTTCTTGACTATGATTTAGATGGTGATCTTGATATATATTTATTAAATCATGCCGTACACACCCAAGAATCGTATGGAAAAGCAGAAACACGAAAAAAAAGAAACTACCAAACAGGTGATAAATTACTGAGAAATGACCAAGGGAAATTTACCGATGTTAGTGAAGAAGCAGAAATTTATGGTGGGGTAAATGGTTATGGCCTAGGTATTGCCATTTCCGACTTCAATCAGGACGGCTATCCGGATATTTATGTGGGCAACGACTTTCACGAAGACGACTACTATTATCTAAACAACGGAGACGGAACTTTCACTGAAAGTTTACGTAAGTATTTTGGTCATACCACACGATTTTCAATGGGAAACGACGTAGCTGATATCAACCACGACGGTTGGCCGGACATTATTTCTTTGGATATGTTGCCTGAGGATGAAAAAATACTGAAATCGTCAGAAGGGGCAGATAATGTTCAAACGCAAAAACTAAGGGTCGAACGCTTTGGTTATCATTATCAGTATTCAAGAAACATGCTTTTTTTAAACCGGCAGGGAGGAACCTATTCTGAAGTTGCCTTGCAAAACGGTTTGGCAGCAACAGATTGGAGCTGGAGTGCCCTTTTCGGTGATTATAACCAAGATGGGGAGCAAGACCTATTTATATCAAATGGTATCCCTAAACGCCCCAACGATCTCGACTATATCAATTTCGTTTCTGACGAACAGATTCAAAAAAAACTAAATAATACAAAACTGGTAGATCAACAGGCCCTAGCTATGATGCCTTCGGGTGCAATTGGCAATTATGTTTTTAAAGGTTCTGAAAACCTTGGTTTCGAGGACAAATCCGCAAGTTGGATTATGAAGGACACTCTCAAATCAGGGGCCACAGCCATGGCCGACCTTGACCTGGATGGTGATTTGGATTTAGTGGTAAATAATAGTAATGAAAAGGCATCCTTATATATCAATACCACAAATGAGAAGGCCAATTACTTAAAATTACAGTTCTCCTATAAAGATGCTAACCGTTTTGGTATCGGCGCCAAGGTTTTTTCCTATCACAACGACAAGTTACAGTACAAAGAGTTATACACCGTTCGGGGTTTTCAAGGATCTTCAGAACCTATGATTCATTTTGGTTACGGAAAAGACACGCATGTTGATTCCCTTAAAGTTATTTGGCCTGATCGTACGTTCCAGGTATTGAAAAACATTCCTCTAAATCAGACCTTACAAGTTTCCCCAAAAAACGTTCGTCCTTTTGATTATGCCACCCTTCAACCCAAAAAAAGAAAACTATTCAAAAAGGTAGAAGACAACCTAGGAATCGATTTTACCCACGTTGAGGACAACTATACAGACTTTAATAGACAAAAGCTTATTCCCTATCAATTGTCAGATCGTGGCCCGGCAACTGCTATTGGTGATTTAAATTCAGATGGTCGTGATGATATTTTCTTTGGGGGTTCAAAATACGTTCCCGCAAAAATCTACACCCAAGATGACACCTCTTACCTTAAGAAAAACATTCCATCTATTTCGAAAGATTCCATAAACGAAGATATTGCAGCCGCCATCGCTGATTTCAATAATGATGGAAAAAACGATTTATTCTTAGGCTCTGGCGGTGCGGATTTCTACAACAAAATGAAACCGCTTTTAGATAGTTATTATATACAAGGGGATTCCATTTTCAATACTACCGCTTTACCGGAATATTTTGAAAATGCATCTATAATTGCCCCTTATGATTTTGATGATGATGGTGATGTAGACCTATTTATTGGAAATCAAGCGGTGTCAAATGACTTTGGAAAAACGCCAAGGTCGTACCTTCTAAAAAATAATGAGGGTTCTTTTTCTGTCGTTGAAAATGATGGATTGCAAAGTGCAGGAATGGTTACCCACGCCATATGGGACGATTTCAACAATGACGGCATCAAAGACCTTATTGTTGTTGGGGAATGGATGTCACCTACTTTCTTTAAAAACCAGAAGGGCAAATTGACCCAAATAGAGGTCCTTACTGACGAACTCAACGGACTCTGGCAAAGTATCGCTCCTTTTGATATTGATCATGACGGCGATACGGACTACTTATTAGGTAACTGGGGGAGCAATAGTAAATTTGAGGCCTCTAAAGAATCTCCTATGAAAATGTACTATGGTGATTTGGATCAAAACGGACAAACAGAAACCATAATAACCACCGAGAAAAATGGGAAATATTATCCATTGGAAAGCTTTGATGCCCTTTCTTCCCAATTGGTCTCACTTAAAAAGAGGTTTACTACCTATGCGGCTTTTGCGGGTAAATCCATTAAAGAAATTTTAGAAAAAGAAGCTTTGAAAACAGCCGCAATCTTGGAAGTATCGGAACTCAGATCTGGGTTTTTAAAAAACGAAGATGGGCAGTTTGTATTCGTACCCTTTTCAAAAGAGCTTCAAACAGCACCCCTTCTTGATTTTTTAGCTCACGACTTTGATTCCGATGGAAAAGAAGAGGTTCTGATAGCCGGTAATTATTTTGGTGTTAAACCGTTTCAAGGCAGGTTCGACTCTTTCTCGGGAGCCTTGATAAAAGATGAAAATAATGTAATTTTAGGGTCCGAAATCGGACTGTACCTCGCCCAAAAATCTGTTCGGGATTTAAATGTCATTACCTTGGGTGAACAGGAATATGTATTGGTTACCATTAATAATGGGAAAGCGGAGGTCTATAAAATTGAGAGTGAAAAAAGATGAAGAAGCTAGTTATATTGGTCTTAACGGTTATTTTTTTAGCATCATGTGCCGATAATACAGAAAAGAAAAAGGAAGCGATTAATGTCTCCGCAGAAGATTTACATGCATCGGTCGATAAGGTAACCGAAATCATGATTCATGATATTTTTTCTCCCCCCGTAGCGAGTCGCATTTTTGCGTACCCTAATATAGCGGCTTACGAAATCATGGCACTTCAAAATGACAGCTATAATTCTTTGGTAGGTCAGGTAAAAGACCTTACCACAATTCCGTTACCCGATTCTACCAAAGTTATAAACTATGATGTTGCCGCTATGGTCGCACATTTGGAAATAAGCAAGCAATTGATTTTTTCAGAAAACAGAATGGAGGCCTTACGGGATAGTCTTTATGGGATTTGGGAAAGTAAAAATTCAACTTTATTCAATGATTCAAAAGCCTACGGTCTTCTTGTTGCCGATCATATAACCAAATGGATGGGGAAAGATAATTACGATCAGACGAGGACCATGCCAAAATTTACGGTCAATACCAAAGACCCATCACGTTGGCAGCCCACGCCTCCGGCTTATATGGATGGTATTGAACCCCATTGGAACAAGATACGCCCTTTTGTAATCGATTCTGCTCAACAATTCAAACCTGTACCACCTCCTGCATTTTCGATGGATAAAAACTCTGGTTTTTATAAAGAACTTCTTGAGGTTTACGAAATCAGCAATACAATTACTGTAAAGGGAGATGACTCAGAAGAAATACAAATAGCAAGATTTTGGGATTGCAATCCTTATGTTTCCGTAACCCGGGGGCATTTGATGTTCGCTACCAAAAAAATAACTCCTGGCGCTCATTGGATGGGAATTACCAAAATAGCAAGTAGAAAGACCAATAGTGATTTTGATAAAACTTTATATGCCTATACCAAGGCATCTATTGCCATGGCCGATGCCTTTATAAGTTGTTGGGATGAAAAATACCGAAGTAACCTAATTCGTCCAGAAACCCTGATCAATGAACATATAGACGAAAATTGGAAACCAGTTTTGCAAACGCCACCATTCCCAGAATACTCAAGTGGGCATAGCGTTGTTTCAGGAGCAGCGTCTACGGCTTTAACCGATGTTTTTGGAGATAACTTTAGTTTCGAGGATGATACCGAAGTTGCCTATGGCTTGCCTATTCGTAGTTTTAGGTCTTTTAATGAGGCTGCAGACGAAGCGGCTATAAGTAGAATGTATGGAGGTATTCACTATCGTGCCGCAGTCGAAATTGGTGTCAAGCAAGGTCGTGATTTAGGAAATTTTGTTCTAGACAATTTAGAAATGTCTGTTGACCATAGAATGGCCAAAAATGAGCGCTAAATGAAAAAAAAAGTAGGATTGCTGTTGGGAATTCTTCTCCTTGGCGGCTTAATTTGGTATCTTTTTATAAAATCCCACGATTATCAGGTAAGCTTTAGAGAAAAGGCATCACCTGGCACAATTAACCAAGTTATAAAATTGTGGGGGGAGAAGGCAGATAATGCCAAGCTTATAGAGCAGAATGGTCTTTCATACCTCAAGTATAAAATACATTTTAACGATTCCGCATATACCTATGAATGGCACACTAAATATTTAAATGATTCCATTGCACAGGTTAAAGTGTTTGTGACCGATTTGGAAAACAGTTTAATGAATAAAATTAAGATTCCCTTTTCTGAAACCGATTTCGAAAAACGAACCAACGCCACTTTAACGGAGGTATTGAAAAAATTACACGAACATTCCAGGTCATTCAAGGTTACCATAAAAGAGTATGATACAATTCCTAGTTCCTACTGCGCCTACGTACCACTAAAAAGTTCCCAAATTGGGAAAGCGCGTCAAATGATGCAAAACTATCCCCTTTTAGATGGAATGATAGCTAGTAATAAAATCAGAACAAACGGGAGGCCGTTTATCCAGGTTAACCATTGGAATATGGAAAACGATAGTATTTCTTTCGATTTTTGCTACCCTATTATTAAAACAGATTCCCTACCTGAACATAAGATTATAAAATATAAACAGTTTTCTGGCGGGACAGCTTTAAAGGCAGTTTATAATGGTAATTACATTACTTCAGATAGGGCGTGGTATGCTTTGTTGGATTATGCCAAAAAGAAAAATATTGACGTGTATAAAAAACCCCATGAAGTTTTTCATACGAATCCAAATTTTGGCGGGAACGAATTAAATTGGGAAGCCGAAATTTATATGCCCTTAAAAAAGTAATATGAGACTGTTATATTATTGCCCATTTCTTATTTTCCTGTTTCAAAGCTGTACGACCCATGGGCAGTTAGAGTTAATCACCGAACTTCCCAAAAAGCTAAAGGAAAATTCCGGTATGACTTCCTATTCAAAATCAACAGCTTGGTTTATAGAAGACAATGGGAACAGTGACAATTTATACAAAACGGATTTCAAAGGAAACATTATCAAACATCTAGACGTAAAAAATGCCAAAAATACCGATTGGGAGGATTTGTCTAAAGATAAAGATGGGAATTTATACATTGGCGATTTTGGAAACAATGATAATACAAGAAAAAATCTAGTCATTCTAAAACTGCCAAATCCCGACTTGGAAGAGGGCAATAGGATAAATGCGAAAACTATAAAATTTAGTTATCCGGAACAAGAGAAATTTCCGCCTAAAAAAGGCAACATGAATTATGATGCCGAGGCCTTTTTTCATCACGATGGGCACCTCTACATTTTCACCAAAAACAGGACGCATCCGTTTACGGGCCAAACCTATATTTATCAGGTTCCGGATAAAAAAGGGGAGTATGATGCAAAATTGCTAGGCAAAATCAACCTTTGTGATGATTGGGATACTTGTCGGGTTACCTCGGCCGCAATTTCCCCAAATGGGAAGACCATTGTGCTTTTAAGCTATGGCAAACTCTGGAAAATATCGAATTTCTCCTTTAAAAATCTTACCAAAGGAAATCTCCAAGAAATTGATTTAGGCGTTCGGACCCAATTGGAATCGGTTTGTTTTATAGATGACAACACGCTCTTGCTTTCAGACGAAGTGAGGGAGGGTACAGGTGGAAATTTGTATTCTTATTCTTTAAACTAATCCCTAACGGATTCTAACCCCTGTCTGCCGACAGGCAGGTCCGTGGGAATGAAAGTAAAAGCTTTATTTAAAACCCAAACCCCAGTCCAAAAGAAAAGCGTAGACCATCATCACTACTAAAGAGTGCCGCTCGCAGCGTCAGAATATTAGCGGCGTTGGTAAAGAAACCGCCTCCATATGAAGTGTGCCATATGTTGGAATCCTCATCCGGAAGCCAAACCCTCCCATAATCAAATCCACCATATATCCCTACAGATGTCGGTAATATTCCCGTTCTTCCCTTGCCTAGGTTTAATCGAACATCCGTATTTTGATAGTACGCTTTCTTGCCCGTAAAACGTTGATTTCTGAATCCTCTTAGACCATCAATTCCGCCTATACTCGCGCCTTGGTAAAACTCATAATCATCACCTATGGTAAAGTGCGCTTTCCATTTGGTGGCAAGCACCAAATTTCCGCTAGGGACTAATTTATAATCAAAAGAAAGACTGGGAATGATATAACCAAAACTCCCATTGCCCCCGGATGTTTCGGTCTTATAACCTATATGCAATGAAGTCGTCATACCCAGGGTAGGAAAAGCGGGATTATCATAATTCTCGTAGGTATATTCCCCATCCAATCCAATAAAACCCTTCTCGGTTTCTGTGTTGTTTTGTTGGTAAAATGTATTAATGAATCGGTCCTCGGTTTCCTCAACTTCAATAGACTCATATGAGGCCCCCAACCGTATTTTACTTCCTAACTCTCCCCGCCATACCAAGGAGGGTGCAAGAGTTAAGGTGCTAAACTTTACCCTGTTATAATCCAAATCCAATTCGTCATCCAGATTCTCCGTATCGTTTCCGAACCCGAAAAAGTTGATTGCAAAATTAGGGCTGGTAAATTCGGTATCTATCCCTAAGTTGGCCTTTCCGAAAAAATTTGCAAATTCACCACTGTACCCTAAATCAAAACCGCTTGTTGCCAAATAATATGCTCCGTTTACGGTATGTTGTTGGGTAAATGGGTTTTGCCGAAAACCGTTATAGGTATATGTGTTTGTAATTCCCATCTTTAGACCATCATCAGGATTGAATCCCACAAGGGGCAAAAATTGGTTAAGGGAAGCTCTTATATTAAGTGGCCTATAGGTGTTCACCTCATAATCGTCCGTCAGTTTAACCTTTGCCTTAGCCACATTATTGAACTGATTCTCTTTTGATTTATGGTCATAAACAATGGTTTTTCCTCCCTCCCCAATATCATATTGGTCATTATCTTGCCCCCCAATCAGCCGAACCTTGATTTTAGTTTTATAGTTTCCTTTAACGGTGAAGCGGTCTTCATCATCTAGGCCATATACCCATATCTCCTTGGTCTCTTTATAATCAAACTTTTTATGGAAAAAGCGCTTCTTTTTCTCCCCTCCTATTATTCTATAGGCGGTAACCTCGACTTTATTTTTATTTAAATATTCAATCTCGAACCAGTCATCCTTGTCCGTCCCGGTTATCACAACATTCTTGTTTAGTATCCGGTAATATTCATCTGCCGTTTCTTCTATACCTGCGATGCGCGCCAGTAATACGCGTTTTATCTCTACGACTGTTTCATCACGTACTTCGTTGGGAAAAGATTCAAAAGCCTTTTCTATGACCGTGGCGGTTAAGTTTTCCTTGATATACTTCGCCTGTTCCAACCACGTCTTTCGCGCTGTTTCATTAAGTAAGGCCAAATCGAGCACATAGGTCTTAGGGGATGAATTAAATCCTTTTACACTTCGTATTTCCTCCTTAAATCCTTCCATGAGCCTAAGTCCAGGCACCAATCTCGTCGCCAAGCCCATAAACAGGCCATCTCCCATTATTGAAAATGCTTGGTCCCGGTCGCGAGGTACTGGCCGATAGGTTTTTTTATTAGAGTCTTTATCCCTGAATTCTGCCCAACGCCATTGATCTACATGACGGTCCCAGTCTCCAATAACCATATCAAAAAGTCTTGCGCGAACATACATTTGGTCGTCTACCTCATATTTTTCGTCATCCCTTAGCTTTTTAAGCATATCATCGGTGCTGATCAATTCATCAGAATAGCCGTAACTCTCCAAATCACCATGACCATCGCCCGCATGCTCTTCGATCATATACAGCTCATCACCAAAATCTTCATTAAAACCTCCTAAAGCAGCTTGTTTCGGCACGTAATACAAAACCGGATTTGTATGGTAAATTCCTATGGCATCTGAAAGCGGCCCAATAGTGAATGGTGCATAGGGGTGTGATCCTGTGTAAAAATCCTGAAGTAATTCCTGCAAAAAGGTATCCTGTAGATCTTCCATTACATACTGTTGCTGAAATACCATGGCCTGTAAATACAACTCAGAGACTTTTCGCATCGCACGCATCACATATTCCTTTCCGTTTTCATGGCGCAAACGAAGTGACTTTGATTGATGTCCCCCTCCTTTTCTAACTGGTTTTAGTCCACCAAACAATGTATCCAGGTTTACTGTGGGTGCTGTAACCTCTGTGCCATAATACTTACGATAACGTTCTCCCCAAAGGGTTTTAAAAAACCCTGTTTTATCTATTTCCTCCTTGGTATAAATAGATGCTGCAACCTCCGAAGGATAGCTAGTTGCATAATCTCTATCATAAACTCCTCTATCGGGGGGTAATACTTGTGTGGCAAACAAAAGTTCTTCGGCCCCCGAATCCCCTAAACCTAAATAACGAACTTGGGAAGATCCGTCCGTATAGATTTCCAGGGCGGCATATCCCTTTTGGCCTGTTGCGAACTGGCTCCCGTTCAACAATCGTACAACGCCATTTTTAGCCCCAGCCCCGCTTACAATTTGCGGAGTGTTGTTTTCTTTTATGTATTGCAAGGTATGTTCATGGCCTGAAGTGAAAATTACCTTATCGGAATATTGTGCCAAGGTTACCAGTCGATTTTTAAGCTCAACATAACGCTTGTTCTGCATATCTTCAGGTGTTGCCCCAGAAGTTTTTCGCAGCACATTGATAAAAGATCCCAAAAACGGCAATGGGATTTTACCGCCGCTTGGGTATATATTTTGCTTGAAAGAAAATTGTCCCCCGTGAGGACCATAACTGGACATGGGGTGATGCATGGCTATCAAAGTGGTTTTATCACTATTCTTTTTGATAAGCCCTTCCAGTTCTTCCCAAAATTTGGCGCGACTTTTAATTTCACAATTATCGTTTATTGTTGGGTGTTTATCCCAATTGACAAGGTACCATTCCGTATCGATCACTATTATGGTCAGCTGGTCATTGACCTTCAACTGGGTAAGCGGACACCCTTTTCTGGGTAGAAACGATTTTTTTTGCCCTATTTTTTCATTGATGTACTTCTCCTGCCGACGCAATCCTTCTAACCCATTGTTGTACCAATCGTGATTCCCAGGAATAAAGAGCGGACGACCTTTAAAATTTTCTAAAGTGGCCAATTGCGCATCCAAGTGATTTTTAGCTTTTTGGTATGATTCTCCGGCGTCTTTTTCATTTGGTAGCCCAGCAGGATAAATATTATCCCCCAAAAAAATAGCGGTACTATTTGGGTCGGCACTATTCAGTTTGTTTTTGAATAATTTCAGGGCATCATTAAGTTCATTTTTGGGGGATAGACCGGCATCACCGATAAGGTAAACCGTATGTGAAACTTCTTTGTTCGAAGGGAGGTCTTTTTTTGTGAAACCCTCAGCATATTTTGCTTTCTGGGTAGCGCAATTCACAAACAGCAAAACGGAAAGAAGGGTTACGCAATATTTCTTCATATAGGGGTTCTTAAGTCTAGAATTTTGTAATTTGGAGCATTCTAATGTACCCAATATGGCCGAAATAATTGAAAAAGTCGAAGTTTTTGCTACCGACTTGTTGACCAACTCCTTGGATCCAAAGCACTTATATCATAATCTAAAACACACACAACGTGTAGTTAAAAGTACTAAAGAATTATCGGAGGCACATACCCTTGGTAAAGAAGATGAAGAGGTATTATTATTGACGGCATGGTTGCATGATACCGGCTACACGAAAGGAACTTCTGGTCATGAAGAAAGTAGTTGTACTATTGCGGAAAAATTTTTGAACCAGGAAGGTTATGAAGCCAAAAAAATTCAAAAAGTAGTTGATTGTATACGAGCTACGAAGCGGTATCATGAACCTAAAAATCTGCTTGAGAAAATCATTCGTGATGCTGATTCGTCTCATTTCGGTCAGGGGAGTTATGCCGAAACGGCCGAATATTTAAGAGAGGAGCTCTCGCTTTTGGGAATAGCTGATTATACTTCTAAAGAATGGCGCAATGCGAACATAGAAATGTTCGAAAAAGAACAGCAGTTCTATACGGACTATGCCCAAGAAAATTGGTCTGCTGGTAGGGCCAAAAACCTTAAAAGGCTAAAAAAGGCCAGTAAGGTCGAAAAGGAAATCGCTAAAAAAGAGGCCATAAAGGCCAAATACAAGAGCGAAAGTCCCGATCGGGGAATACAGACCTTATTCCGCGTAACGCTAAAAAACCATCTTACGCTGAGCGACATTGCAGATACCAAGGCGAATATCCTTTTATCCGTCAATGCGATTATTATTTCTGTGGCACTGTCGAATCTTATTCCAAAATTAGACAACCCGTCTAATGCATATCTAATTTATCCCACCCTTATATTTATTGTCTTTAGTGTAGTATCTATGATTATGGCCGTGGTGGCGACAAGACCTAATATTACAAGCGGCAAATTCTCAAAGAAAGATGTGGAAGACAAAAAAGTAAACCTATTGTTTTTTGGAAACTTTCATAAAATGAGCCTCGGGGAATACGAATGGGCCATACAGGAATTGGTGAAGGACAAGGAATATATCTATTCTTCGTTGACCAAAGATCTTTATTTTCTAGGCATTGTCCTGAACAGAAAATATAAAATTCTCCGGTGGACCTATACCGTCTTTATGATCGGTATCATAATCTCCGTTATCGCATTCGGAATTGCATTTAAATTTTTCGGGCCTGAAAGAATGAACGACATCGTCTCGCTTTAGGCCTTCAATTCCTCCATTAAATCGGCATAAGTATAGGTTTTTTGGGACTCTTCGCCCTTTTTATAAAGAATGTCGGCCCGAATAGCCTTTAATCCGGTAACCCCTTGTAGGCCTTCCAATTCAACTATCTCAACTTTTCCAGCAAAGTAGCCTTTAGCTCTTAAGAATTTGATATAACGCAGATACTCTAGTTCGTCTTTCTTTTGGGAATAGACAATAGACATTTTTCCAGGCTGGGTAAGCCGCTCCTTTGTTCCCTTTATATGCGATTTGTCAATTCGTTTTTTAATGATCTCATATCTGGCATTATAAGTTCCGTCAACATCAAATTGTTTCTCGTCCATGCGGAAGCGAATTGATAAAGAGGTGCTGTATACCAAAAGTAAGGAGGCCACATCTAATTTAACCGAAAGATCAGGCTTTAAATTATAGTGCGTGTTTTCCATTTCACACATAATTTGAAGTTGCCACAATCTCAGGTTGTTCAAATACAATGGGTCGAAAATTTTATTATTCGCAATAGAACTTCCTATATACATATTGTGTTCAACCCCATCGGTCTTATAGCGTTCAAAATAATGCGGGAACATCCCTTGGGCAGCCTCTTGTCCTTCATCAATCACCGATGCTAGCTTTTTATTGATCTTCATAACACTCTCATCATAATTTTTTCGATGATCATAGTACGAATGTGTATTCGAATCAATCATGGTCTCATACGCTTCCACTTTTTTCTTTATATCGGCATCTCCCTTTTTTAAATGTTCTAGGACCGGATTAATTTCGCTAAAGACAAAATCTGCAATGGCCTGTTCGCTATTCGTGTATAAAACATCCTTTATTTCATCCATATAACTATTGACCCTAAAAATCAACTCTTCATAAATAGGCAGTTCGCTTTTATTCCATGCAGCTTTCATCACTTTGTTGATTTCGGTAAGCTGAATCATTAAATCGGTTTGGATAGCCAAGTTTCTTGCCTTAGAAGAGTCTTTAATATCTATTTGCCCGAATAAAGGGTACACATCTTTAAAGACAATTTCGCTAAAGGAAGGTTGACGGCCTTCAAACCCGTCCGTCATAAATTTTTTGGCCTCCTCTTCAAATTTCCAATATACTGATGAATGCACAGTAGTGCATTCATGTTGGATTATCGCATCAATCTCATTTTCTAGGTCGGTATGCGCCTTCAATACCGTAGTAACAATAAATGGCATGATATCATCCAGTTTGGTGGCATTAATACTGTTGAATTCATGTTTTCTTGGTGAGGCAAGTTCCAGAACCCCCAACACTCTGCCATTATCAGCAATCGGGGCCAAAATTGCACTCTTAAAACCTTGATTCTTCAAGTTTTTATAAGGTGACATCCCTCCTGACATTTCATAATATTTGTCAACATTGGAAATTGTAAAATATTTGTTTTCTTTAAGTAATTTTTGGTAAGAGCCCGGGCAAAGTGCTTCCTCACAAGATTGCGAGTTATCACCATGAAGCAAAATACTATCCGCGGTAGCTCCAAAAGAGGCTTCTAATCGATCTTCGGTTTCATTATAATCTGCCCAGCCCACTTTGATATCGGGAATATTAAAAAAGGAGGAGAAAGTACGGTGCATATGATCCATAAAGTCCTCACTTTCATTCCCTTTGTTACTTTTTATTAGTCCGGATTTTATCTCAGAAATAGAATGTTCAGCAGTAACATCAAACATATTGGAAATCACGAATCCTCTGGAAATAAAACTTCCTGGTGGTATTTTTTCCTTCCAAACTTCTACATCATCAAAATTATCCAAAAGTTCCTCAAAGTCCTCTTGGACAAGATCCTTCGCCTTTTCGGTAGGAATCAATTCCATAAAATCGGCATTATACAAAATCCTATAGTGCCGCATTACCCCATTGGCATCTGGAATATCATAAAACATAGGACGTTTAAAATCTACCTTAAAGCCATAATGAAAAGCCAATACTACTGTACACGACATAATATAGGTCATGCCTTCCTCAAAATTCCTCATTTCAAGTTCAAAACCCTTTCCTGCGTTCTCGAGTATTTTTTGAAATCTATCCGAAGAGTTAAAGACAAGATTATTAAAAGGAAGCGAAGCAGCCTTGATTTCGTTATTGGTCAATACATCAGAAAAAATATCCTCCAAAACAATATGAATGACTTTTTTATGCTTCTTGAGCAATGAAACATCGTCAAACCCTTCCCTTAATTCGGGATAAGGCGCTTGCGCATTTAAAATACGTTTTGCTTTCGCCGCTAAAAATTCGTCCTTGCTTTTGGCCATAGCATCGTACTGTTCCAACAATTTGTTGAAACTGATCATATGCCTCATGGGTAAATCAATAGAAGTATCTTTCATAACGGTACATATTAGTCTAAATAGTACAGGCAAAATTACAAAATGAAACGTAGAACTTTGTTAAAGCATTCTTTTCGAAATATTGGTAAGATATCTTATGATTTCGGATATTTATAAAAAATTCGTCAATGTCATCAAGGTTTCGGTTATCAAGAGCATATGAACGGGCCAAGGTCATTGCCTTTGATGATACTTCTAAATTCATCCTTTTTAGTGACTGCCACAGAGGGGACAATAGTTTTGCCGACGATTTTGCCAACAATCGAAATATCTACTTTCATGCCCTAAAACACTATTTTAATGATGGTTTTCAATATTGCGAGTTGGGAGATGGGGATGAATTATGGGAAAACCTGCGGTTCGAATCTATTTTTCAGGCCCATAAAAACGTATTCAAACTACTGAAGGAGTTTCATCTCCGAAAACGCTTGCATATGATTTGGGGGAACCATGACATGGTTTATAAGGACCCTAAATATTTAGAAAAACACCTCTACCAGTACTTTGAGCCTGTAGAAGAAAAGGAAAAGGATCTTTTTGAAGGTATAAAATACCATGAGGGCATTATTTTGAAACATAGCCGGACCCAACAGGAACTTTTCCTCACCCACGGGCATCAGGCCGATTGGTGGAATTATACTTTTTGGCGATGGGGGCGTTTTTTGGTCCGTGTGCTTTGGAAGCCGCTGCAAGTTTGGGGTATCGCCGATCCTACCAGCCCGGCCAAGAACTATATGGAGCTTAAAAAAGTGGAGCGCCGGATCAAAAAGTGGATTCTGGAAAAAGACCTGCTTATCACTATTGTTGGGCATACACATCGCCCCCGATTTCCTGAGCCAGGTGAAATCCCGTTGTTTAATGACGGTAGTTGCGTACACCCACGAAGTATAACGGGCATAGAAATTGAAAATGGATTAATTTCTTTGATCAAATGGGAAATATCATCAACTGAAGATGGTACACTAAGGGTTGTTCGGGTATTGTTGGAAGGACCCCAAAAATTAAGTGACTACCAGAAGGCAAAAAACTAGGCCGACTTCTTTTATTGCAATTTAAAATTGATGGGGATACTGTAAGGTACTTTTACCGCTCTACCCCGTTGCTTACCTGGCGTCATCTGTGGCAGTGCAGCTACGATTCGGGAGGCTTCTTTCTCTAAGTTTCTATCCGGCCCCCTTGTTCTTATATTAGTGATAAACCCTTTATTGTCAATTGCGAACTGCACAAAAACCTTTCCTTGAATACCAAGTTCCAATGCTGTGGGCGGATACTTGAATTCCTTCTTTACATGCTGCATAATCATTTTTTGAAAGCAGGCTTTGCGTTCATCGTTATTCTTCATTGATTCGCAGCCCGGATAAATGGGTACATTCTCGATAACGGCAAAAGGCACAATAATTTCTTCCTCAATTTCTTCGGCCACGACCTCATCAACTGCTACAACCTCTTCTATTACCGCTTCTTGGTTCGTTTCCGTACTTTCAATAACAGTTTCTTCAACCTCTGCCTCATCCTCTATGATTTCAATTACTTCGGGTGCAGATGGCGGGGGTGGCGGGGGAGCAGTTTTAATAGCCTCGGTTAAGGGCACCTCTTCCTTTAAATCTTCCCCGACATCCATTAGTTCTACTATTACTTCATCAGTCTCATATGTTTTGTGCTCCAATGCTCTCCAGACAATAAAGAGGACCAACGCAAGGCCAATTACAAAATAAAGACCACTGTTTCGGTTTAAATCTACATTCGGGTTTTTCTTAAGTTCCATAATCACCTATTTAATCACTTAAATTTAAAACCGACACAAGCTATTTCAAATGATATTTATCAGGTTTTGCCCTGCACTTTGCAAAGTCTGTTAAATTGAAATATCTTTAAAACCTAAACATAGAACCATGATTAAAAAAGTAACCCTTATTACCCTAATTTCATTATTATTTGTTTCCTGCTGGAAGGATAAAAGTCCCGAGGACCTTATTCGATTAAAAGAGCAATTTAAATCGCAAGTCTCGACCTTCGAGAAGAAAAAAGAGAATGCCAATAAGAACGTAAACAAGGGACTAGAATCGCTTGGCGCGCTCAAAGGCGCCTTGGAAGATGCCAAGAATGAAGACAAGGAATTTGCAAAAGTATATGGCGATTGGGAAAAGGTGAACAAACGCGTTGAAAACCTCAATAAAGAATACGAAGATCTTAAGGAGAAAGCCTCCAAATTGTTCACAGCCATGGAAACCCAAACCAATAGTCTTAGCGATGAGACCAGCCGTAATACGCTTATGGGATTTATAAAAAAGGCAAGAACAAAATACGACGGCACATTGTCGAATACATCAAAAGCCATTGACAAACTACGCTTGTTACATGGCGATGCCGTTGAAGTCGTAAAGGCGTTGGAAGTAGCAGCTGCCCTAAATTCCTTTGACAATATTAATGATCAAATGAAAAGCATTGAAGGCCGTGTAGACGATATCATGTCAGAACTGAATGTAGCTGTGGTGGAAAGTAAAAAGCTTTACGAAAAAAAGATTACCGAATTAGGGGAGTAATTGTAATTCGGTAATCCAAATTATGGCAAAAATAGAATCATCGTTGAAAATCTATTATCGGGATAAATCTACCTTAAAATGTACCCATATCATAACAGAATAAAACAGCGGATAAATAACAATGAACTTCAAGGGTATGAATATGTAGAAAAGTACAAAGCTATTTCACCTTGTTTGCTTTTACATTTTTCCACAGAACCTAAGATAAGACCAATCAGAGCACATCGCTTTGAGGAATATGAACTAATTTTTGGAAAGCTTTCTAAAAAAGCACGAGGGAAGGAAAGCAAAAATTAAACCCTGCCTGCCAAAGTTTTTATTGCCACGACAAGCTTGTCCAACTCTTCAGTGGTTGTATATACATTGGGTGTAATGCGACATCCTTTTACATTTGCATAGTCAATGGCGACCGTAAATATTTTGAACTCTTTCAACAAAGCATCTGCGAGATCTTTAGGTTTCATCTGTCTAATGCCTACATTAGCGATACCGCAACTTCGATGTTCTTCGCCAGGAGTATTGATTACAACATTCTCAACATCGTGTAATTTATTACTCCAATAGCGTTGTAAATACCGCATGCGTTTTTCCTTGCGATCTGTTCCTATAACTTCTAGATAATCGATAGCGTCATTGATGGCGAGATCGGTATGAACGGGGTGCGTTCCTGTGTGATTTAACCTACTAATATCATCTGGTTCGCGATCATGTTCTGCCAATAACGGCCATATTTTTGAAATTTTATCTTTTTTAATGAACAACAAACCGGCGCCCAAAGGGGTGCTTAGCCACTTGTGTAAACTACTCCCATAATAGTCACAATTCAATTCCTTAATATTTACATCAAAGTGGCCTACACAATGTGCTCCGTCGACCATAACTTCAACACCATGACTATGTGCCATATCGCAAATTTTTCTAACTGGCAATATATGACCCGTGATGTTGATCATATGGCATACCATAATAAGTTTTGTCTTAGGAGTAATTTGATTTTCGTACAGCGAAACAATCTCATCATCTGATTTGGGATGATTGGGGACAGATACCACTTTATTTACGATTCCGTATCGCTGGGCCATCAACTTAAAATGCTCCCGCATGGCACCATAGTCTTGTTCTGCAAAAATAGCCTCATCTCCCTTATTCCATGGAAAGCCCCCAACAACCAAATCTAAGGATTCCGTAGTATTACGGGTAATCACTATTTCTTCGGAATTGCAGTTAACTAACTTCGCCAAGCGATCCGCTACATGTTTCTTATTGTCCCATTGTACTGTTCGCATATAATATGACGCCTCGTAATTCACCATCTTTACATGCTCGATAAACTTGTCTAAAGTAGGTTTTGGCGCAAAATTATAATACCCATTCTCCAGATTAATATAATCCGGTTTTAAAGCATAGTCTTCTCGAATACGTTTCCAAAATTCATCCTCGTTGTCTACGGGGTAGGGTTTTGATTCGTATGTGATATTGGCTTGGGCAGTAAGAGGCAAAAAAGGTGTTATCACGGCCGCCTGCCCTATTCGTTTAAGAAAATCTCTTTTTAGCATATCATACTCCTTTAATACCAACAAGATAAAAAAGATTTGAACGACATTAACCCAACATCAATAGAATTAATTTGCTCTAAATATGCCATTTAGTTAGGGGTATTAAGATAATTTTAACTATTTTATGGGGCGTATAATAATAATCATTAACTAAACTATTTAAAAATGAAAAAACTAGTAGCTGAATTTATCGGAACCCTATGGCTTGTGCTTGGCGGGTGTGGCAGTGCTGTTTTGGCGGCAGGCTTTCCCGAATTAGGAATTGGCTTTGCAGGTGTAGCCCTAGCATTTGGCCTAACGGTGGTAACCATGGCCTATGCCATTGGGCATATTTCCGGTTGTCATTTGAACCCAGCGGTTTCTATTGGACTGTGGATGGGAGGAAGATTTGATGTCAAAGACTTGGTACCTTATATCATCGCTCAAGTTTTAGGCGGTATAGCAGGTGCAGGTATTTTGTACCTAATCGTTTCCAATCAGGCTGGTTTTGAGGGGGTTGGTGGTTTTGCCGCAAACGGGTTTGGGGATCATTCTCCAGGCGGATATAACATGGTGGCCGCTTTAGTTACCGAAATCGTAATGACCTTTATGTTCTTATTTGTAATTCTCGGTGCCACACATTCAAAAGCTCCCAAATATTTGGCTGGTTTGGCGATTGGCCTTTGTTTAACGCTAATTCACCTAATTAGTATTCCCGTTACAAATACTTCGGTCAACCCTGCAAGAAGTACAAGTCAAGCGCTTTTCGCCGATGGCGGATGGGCGATGGGTCAACTTTGGTTGTTCTGGGTAGCTCCGATTGTTGGTGCTATCTTAGCTGGATTGGTATACAAAATGCTTTCTCCAGAAACAAACGACTAATAACTTCTTAAAGTTTTTATAAGTGCATTCCGACACCACTCGGAATGCACTTTTTATTTGGTATATTTAACGAAAGCTACCCAATTTTTAAAATATGCCCCTTGCTATTGTTATTATCGGAATACTATTGCTATTCCTTCTCATTGCCCGTTTTAAACTTAATGCTTTTCTCGCTTTTATACTCGTTTCTCTATTTGTAGGGGTCGCTGAAGGAATGGACATATTGAAAGTCGTAGATTCTATACAGACAGGTCTGGGAAAAACACTTGGAGGTCTTATTTTAATTCTCGGTTTGGGTGCCATGCTCGGTAAATTAGTAGCCGATAGCGGTGCAGCCCAACGAATAACCACCAAGTTGGTCGCTAAATTTGGCAAGAAGAACATTCAATGGGCGGTCGTACTAACCGGGTTTATCGTGGGTATTCCCATGTTCTACACGGTTGGCTTTGTGATATTGATTCCTTTGGTATTTACGGTTGCCGCCGCCACCGGTCTTCCGTTAATCTATGTGGGATTGCCCATGCTCGCCTCACTCTCTGTAACGCATGGTTATCTTCCGCCCCATCCGGCCCCAACAGGAATAGCCGTAATGTTCGATGCCAACATTGGTAAGACCCTACTCTATGGCATCATTATCGCCATTCCCGCCATCATTGTTGCGGGCCCCTTGTTTTCAAGGACCATAAAAAATATCGAAGCCACTCCATTAAAGGAGTTTATGAATCCGAAGGTGCTTACCAATGAAGAAATGCCGAGTACTTTCACAAGTATTTCTAGTGCCTTGCTCCCTGTTATTCTCATCGGTTTGGCAGCGCTGATCGATGCCTTGGCTCCTGATGAAAGCGTTATCAAGCAATTTACATCGGTCATCGGCAACCCGGCAATAGCCATGTTGATTTCGGTATTGGTTGCTATATATACGCTTGGGCTCGCAAGAGGGCGAAAAATGAAAAACATTATGGACTCTGTCTCCTCGGCTGTGGCAGGTATCACAATGGTATTGCTGATTATTGCCGGGGCCGGGGCATTAAAAGAGGTTCTTATAGATAGTGGCGTTAGTGAATACATAGGAAACATGCTAAAAGGCTCCACCATATCGCCCTTGATCTTGGCATGGCTTATTGCCACGGTGATTCGTGTTTGTGTTGGTTCGGCAACCGTTGCAGGTTTAACGGCGGCGGGTATTGCACTACCTCTCTTGAGTGGTTCGGGAGTAAGTCCTGAACTTATGGTCCTGGCCATAGGTTCGGGAAGTTTAATGCTTTCTCATGTGAACGACGGAGGATTTTGGCTCTTTAAAGAATACTTTAACCTATCTGTAAAAGACACCCTAAAAACTTGGACGGTTATGGAAACTACTGTTGGAGTGATGGGACTTATCGGGGTATTGGTTCTAGATATATTTATTTAGAGTCAGGGCACTGAACGTATTACAATGAGTATCAGTTTAAATTTAAAATAAAAGAAATATGGGTACACCCTCAGAAAGGATAAAAGAAATGGGGCTGGTTTTACCTCCAGCTCCCCCTCCAGCAGGTCTATATAAACCTGTATTGGTGGTAGATAATTTTCTCTATGTTTCGGGGCAAGGGCCCATGATGAGTGATGGGTCGCTTTATACAGGTCGCGTTGGTGATAGCCTTAGTTTGGAGCAAGGCAAGGACGCTGCGCGCCAAGTCGCCCTGACCATGCTAGCCACTATTAGCACTCATTTTGGTAATGTAGATCGTATAAAGCGATTGGTAAAAACCTTGGGAATGGTGAATTGCACTCCGGATTTTAATGATCAGCCTTTAGTCATCAATGGCTATAGTGAATTAATGGCAAGCGTATTCGGAGCCGAAAATGGGGTTGGTGTACGTAGTGCCGTAGGCATGATGCTCCCAGGTCAGGTGGCAGTGGAGATTGAGGCAATGTTTGAACTTCATAAATAAGATATGTCAAGTAATGATTGGTATACAGTAAGGGATGAGCATAAAATAAGCTCCCCTTCATTGTTATTATACCCAGAGCGGATAGCCGAAAACATACGTTTAATGATTGCTATGGTAGGTAACATTTCAAAGCTTCGCCCGCATATCAAAACGCATAAAATGGCGGAAATAATTCTACTTCAACAACGACATGGCATTCAAAAATTTAAATGTGCCACCATAGCCGAAGCCGAATTATTGGGGCAATGCAAGGCCAGAGATGTTGTTTTGGCAATGCAACCCGTAGGGGTAAATATCGATCGTTTTTTAAGATTAATAAGTGCCTATCCCGAAACGGATTTTTCCACCTTGGTCGACAATCAAGATACCCTTGCAGAAATAACGACAAAAGCAACTGATGCACAAAAGATTGTTTCGCTCTATATGGATATTAATAGCGGAATGAACCGAACAGGTTGTATTCCAGACGAAAATGCCATTGCCCTATTCACATCCATAGAAAAAAACGAATTCACAAAAGCGAAAGGTTTACATGCTTATGACGGTCACATTAGGAATACTGATATTTCAGAACGGAAACAGCAATGCGATAAAGCCTTTGATTCGGTCATTTGGCTAAAAAAACAAATTGAAAACGAGGGATTCTATGTGGAAAATATAATTGTCGGTGGTTCCCCCTCATTTCCAATTCATGCCCAACGTTCAAATGTTGAGGCGAGTCCCGGTACAACCTTACTTTGGGATGCCGGTTATCATAAATCATTTCCAGATATGCCCTTTTTACATGCGGCGGTATTATTAACGCGAATCATTAGTAAACCTTCAAAAGATATCATTTGTTTGGATTTGGGGCATAAGTCCGTCGCCCCTGAAATGGGATTTCCGCGTGTTCGGATTCTTGGTTTAGAGGACAGCGAACAAATTGGTCAAAGCGAGGAGCATTTAGTTGTCCGGACTAGCCGGGCAAATGAATTTAAAGTAGGCGCTGCCTTTTATGTCATTCCTATGCACATTTGCCCCACAGTGGCCAAATATGGTGAGGCCACAGTAGTCAAGGATGGTAAAAAGCTAGGAACTTGGAAAGTAGCGGCCCAAAATAGAAAGCTAACCATTTGAAAAATTAAAACAATGTTCATTTTCGATGCCCATTTAGACCTTGCCATGAATGCCATGGAATGGAACAGGGATCTCATCATGTCCGTGCAGGCTATCCGCGAAAGTGAAAAAGGGATGACCGACAAACCTGACCGCGGAAACAATACAGTATCGTTCGAAGCAATGCGCAGGGGCAATATCGGACTCTGCATGGCCACTCAAATTGCGCGTTACGTAAAATCTGGAAATTCACTCCCCGGATGGAATTCCCCTTATCAAGCTTGGGCGCAAACGCAAGCACAACTAGCTTGGTACAAGGCTATGGAAGATTTAGGCGAACTGGCCCAAATTAAAAACAAGACCGAGCTCAACATTCACTTGAAGTTTTGGAAAACATCTGCAGAAAAAAAACCGATTGGTTATATTTTGAGTTTGGAAGGCGCCGATTCAATTTATGACCTAAAACAACTGGAAATAGCCTATGAATATGGCCTGCGTGCCATTGGTCCAGCTCATTATGGCCCGGGAACCTATGCTTTTGGTACTGATTCAATTGGGGGTATCGGTGTAAATGGCAGAGCGCTTTTAAAGGAAATAGAACGCCTTGGACTAATTTTAGATGCGACTCATTTATGTGATCAAAGCTTTTGGGAGACGATGGATGTATATAACGGATCCATATGGGCAAGTCATAACAACTGCCGTGCCTTAGTTGACCACAATCGTCAGTTCTCAGATGAACAAATCAAGGAATTGATTTCGAGAAATGCGGTCGTTGGAGTAGCACTGGATGCCTGGATGATGACCCCAGATTGGATAAGGGGTAAATCTACCCCAAAAAGTATGGGAGTAAGCCTGCAACAAATGCTTGATAATATTGATCACATTTGTCAACTGGCGGGAAATTCAGAACATGTAGGCATCGGTACCGATTTAGATGGTGGCTTTGGTACGGAACAATGCCCTTCAGACATAGATACTATTGCGGACCTCCAGAAAGTGCCAGCTCTTTTGACCGAAAGAGGATATTCTTCGGAAGATATTGAGAACATTATGCAGTTAAACTTTATTAGGTTTCTTCAAAGAAACCTTCCAGATAATAATTGAAAACCTCCAATTAGGGCCTGTTAACACTCAACGGAAATCATGGGTTTTTTGATTATTTTTTCGGATTCCGAGGCCGTTTTTGTAAAACATAGCGGGCTACGTTGTCAAAAACCAACGAAGTAATACGGAAAAAGGACGAAAAACCCGATTTTAGGCTTAGCGTTAACAGGCCCTAGTCGAATTTAACAGGGAATTAAGTCCCTGTGGCAGGGTATTTGTTATTTTTAGCCGGAACAATCGACCTAAAATAGGCAATGCGACTTGTACTAATTTTTTTGGCACTTATGATAACCCCCTTTGTTGGATGGTCTCAGGTTGGTGATACGCCAAAAGCAAAGCCCTTAAAAATAGATGTTGCGAACAAAAAAGACGCGAAAGGGGAAGCGAAAAAAGGGAGCGTTCTGCGAATACCATCCATTGTTGGTAATGATCCGGAAATCAACTTCAAAGATTCATTGAAAGGAAGAAAACCGGTAAAAATGTACCCCGATAGGGAACTGGTACAGGCAGGAACAGGAATGAAAATCGACCCAAAAATTGGGCCTAGGCCAAAAGAGGGCTCAAGGGAGTATTTTGATGATATGTTTCTTGGCACTTTAAAAACCAAAAGTAAGTTTTTGGGGATTCAGTTTAGGGATTTCGGAGATATTGACGGGGATAGAGTGAGAATTTATTTAAATGGCCGATTAGTGATCAGGAATGAGCTCCTCATGGGCTCATTTAAGGGTATCAATATCGATTTGGACCAGGGTTTTAATAGATTAGAGTTTGAAGCAAGAAATACAGGGGAGATACCTCCAAATACAGCAGAAGTAAAGGTAGTTGATGGTGAAGAACAAGTTATCTTTTTAAATCATTGGTATTTATCACCAGGTTCGAAAGCTAGCATATTAATAGAGAAAGAATAAAAACTACAATCACCGTAGTTTACAATAGATTGTTCTAAAAGTTCTGTAATTAGTTTAAAAATTTCGAATTCCGCTGCCCCGGTCCATAAGTTTCCTTCGCCCTCTTCAACACATCCTCTTTGTAAAATGGTACATCTTTCCATTGCACATCGGCATATTTCTGTATTTGGTCATCAAAATGAGGAGATTTAGGGTCACCACTTTGTCCCCCGGCCAAAATGGTTTTTGCTTTTAGCTTTTCCCCGAATTCTACTGCAGCCACAAAACTATTGCCCCGGGTACCATATATTTTTTTGGTATTGTTATGATAACGTGCACCATAAGCTGCTAGGGCACCCCAACGGCCAGATGCAAAACCAATAGGAATACTTGGTTTATCATCATCAAAAGCTTGGCGTACGTCCCCATTTAAACGCTGATATCTATTTACTTCGCCCCAGGGTATTTGCCATGTTCCAAAGTCCTCAGATAATTGATCGATAACCGCTTCAAAAACCCGTAGCTTTTCATTGTTTGGGGAAGTGCTTCCCCAATACTTTACACGTTCCATAGGGGTCATTCCTTCTGGGTATTGCCCTTCTTCATAATATTTCGTGCCGTAAAAATGTGCCAGGGTCATTGCCGCCGATCCGGTGTCGGCCTTAAAATCCCAATCGGCCAAAACATCAACAGCGGCCTGTAATTTTGGATTTCTATCATGACGCCAATAATATGCCCTGACCAAGCCCGGAATCAAAGCCTCAAAGGCCGGCAGATAAGGGTCATGAGCCAACTCGATCAACCCATCCAACGTATAACCTTTCTTGTCCTTCAACAAACCAATGGCATGTACTCCCCTGAAATTTTCCCTATCGATGGACATATAGTTTGGATAATCTTCTCTTTTTGGGCTAAATTCTACGGCCGCGGTATAAGGTGTTGAGTTGCAATTTTGTATCCAACCGTTCGCCGGGTTTAAAACCAAAATGTTTTCGTCAACGGTATGCAGGCCATTCCAATCGGTCCGCGGATTCCAGCCTTCAACAGGCTCCGAATAATCGAACAGCGTGTCCCGTTTTGGAATAAAATTTCCGTGAAAATAGGCGATGTTGCCCTCGGCATCCGCATAGACCGTGTTATTGCTAGAGTTCGTTCTAATGTCCATCATTTCACGGAATCCTTTATACCCATCTTGTTTGGTACGAATAAACGATTGTTCCAAGGCCTTTACCGGTTCCCACATCATAGCAGAAGCGGTCCATTGTCCATCCTCTAAATGCGTAATTGGCCCGTGATGCGTTCGGTAGGCAGGAAAGGTCCTTTCTTTAAATCCGTTGCCGCTTTTATATTTCAATTTGATTTCGGAGGTCTCAACAGGACGAAGTTCTTCCCCATATTGATAGACCATATTCCCATCCAGATCAAAGATATTTTCCTTGAATTCATCCATCACATCGGTATAGGTAGAAGTGTGCATCCATCCCGTTTTTTCATTAAACCCTTGATAAACAAAAAACTGGCCCCAGGTAACCGCACCATAAGCATTAAGTCCTTCCTCACTGACCACATGTACCTCCCCCCTAAAATAAAAGGAGGTATGAGGATTGATTAACAACATTGCATTTCCCGATTGCGTCAATTTTCCCGAAATAGCTATTCCGTTAGAACCTTGGGGTTCTGTCAGTTCTTCTTCCATTTGCAATTCGAATTTCAGCGATTCGGGAATTTCCATATCACTTTCATAAAATGCCTTGATTTTATTGATTCTTATGCGTTCTATATCGCCACCGATAGATCCCTCACTAAAATACATGGGCATCCAAGGTTCAAAGTGTGTGATTAATTTGGGTTTTACTTCAGGGTGCGTCTCCAAATAATAATTAATGCCGTCGGCAAAAGCATCGCATAGCTTCTTTAACCATTCGGGGCTTTTCTCATAATTCCCTTTCGCCTCATCCTCGGTCATAAAAAGTTTGGCCCTCAAATCGCTATAGATTGCTTCTTCCCCCTCGACCTCTGCCAAACGTCCTGTGGCCCATATATAGTTTTGCTCTACGCGATTAAAATCATCTTCGCACTGGGCATACAGCAGTCCGAAAACTGCATCGGCATCGGTTTTCCCGTAAATGTGGGGTACTCCATAGTTATCACGGATGATTTCAATATTTTCTGCTTGTGCCATCCAACGTTCCATTTCAGTTTCTGATGGGGTTTCCGTCTTACAGGAAAAACAAACATATGCTATAAGAAGAGGAAGAATATACTTCATCATGTTGGACTTTTAATGATGAAGATACGTTAAAATCTTTAGTGCCGTGTGATCAAGTACCAATAGTAATAGCATCGCCAGAACTTCCACCGTTATCAGAAAAACTAGTAGAAATAGGGTTATTGAAAGAAGAGCTAGGACCGAGAAAGAACAGCGAATATCATAATGATTAAACCAAGGTCTATTTCATTATTCCTGAAAACTTAGTTTATTCTATCTTCAAAAAATTTCGTCGTACTTCCGATACGTCAACCTTGACCGTGTGCTCCTTTCCTTTTCTTAAATAGTGGACATCAATTTTTTCATTACCCAGCAATTCTGTCTTAACCTTTTCTAAACAACCTATGTGACACGTCTCTTGAGGGCCTACTTTCAGAATAATATCGCCTCCAAACAGAATTGATTTTCCACCAATATTAGCCGGTATAAATCCTCCTTGTAATCCTGCCTTATCTGCGGGGCTTGAAAGAGCCACTTTTTGAACCAACAAACCACCTGAAAGGTTCAGGTTGAACAATTCAGCAAGTTGTTCGGATGCTAAGAATACACCTTCAACACCAATCCAAGGTCTGTCTTCAAAGGACAACAATGATTTAACTGTATTACTGGTCACGGCCATTCCTATACCCTGAAAACCGCCCGAAACAGTTAATATACTTGAAGCAATACCCACTATTTTTGCATTCGAATTGAAAAGTGGGCCTCCGCTATTCCCCGAATTAATGGCAGCATCCGTCTGAATAAATTCAATATTTACTGTTCCGTCATACAGTGTGTTAAAATTGCGAAAAGCAGATACAATACCTGAAGAAAACGAATTTTCCATACCATAGGGACTTCCAACGGCATACACGTTTTGTCCCACCGCCATAAAATCGGAATCACCCAATGTTGCATGTGAAAGTCCGCTATCCGGAACATCGAGTTTTAATAGTGCAATATCCGCTGATTTCTCGCTAAAAAGTACCGTGGCCAGACGTAATTTACCATCCTGCGTCTTTACTTTTATTTTAGAAGAACCATCTACTACGTGGGCTGCCGTAAGAATATGACAATCACTGGAAATTAAAACCCCTGAACCCAAACCTTGATTTTGGACAGGTCCTTTTTCCGTAAAAGAATTTGATGTGGTATAGATAGTTACGACCGACCCAATAACTTTCTGATACAGCTCGGCCAAGTTAGCTTCTGCAGCAGGAAGGTTGCTCGGAAATTTTCTTTTATTAGGCGGGGCATGTCCCTCTTGAGCGCTAGTCATTACCGAACTTAGCAAAAATAAAATTCCTAAAATCTTGATGTACTCTTTCATAATAAATGTCCTATTAAGGTATGCATTGGTAGTTCTATTTGTAAAGGTTTGGTCGTAAGCAACATATATAAACTAACGTAATCGTTGCTATTATTTTAAGCCATAAGCCACGAAATTCCATACAATCCATTTTTAAAAACCAAATGCCTTTTCAATAATACCTACCTTTATAGTTCCGTTTTGAAGTAAAACCATATACCCAAATGGCCGAAAAAAAAATAAGCATTTTAAAAGCATTTAAAACCATCATATGGCCAAGAAGGAAACTTGTTTTTCTTGGTCTTTTATTAATCGTTATCAGCAAGGCTGCCAGTTTTGTTGCGCCAATTTCGCTACGCTATTTTTTAGATGATATCATACCGAACAAAAACTACGACTTGCTAAAAATTCTTGTTGCCGTGGTCATATTTTCCTTTTTAGTACAAGGAATCATGTCTTTTCTTTTGACGAAAGTTTTGAGCATTCAAGCCCAATTTATGATTTCGCAACTCAGGGCACAGGTGCAAAAGCAAGTACTCGCCCTACCCATCCGGTTCTTTGACAATACGAAATCAGGTGCCTTGGTATCACGAATAATGAGTGATGTAGAAGGCGTTCGCAACCTTATCGGAACGGGATTGGTACAATTGGTGGGAGGAACTATAACGGCTGTAGTATCATTGATTTTATTGTTGCGAATAAGTCCAGGAATGACACTTTTGACCTTTATCCCCTTATTGCTTTTTGCTTTTATAGCACTTAAGGCCTTTAAAATAATACGACCTGTTTTTAGAGATCGTGGTAAAATAAACGCTGAGGTAAAAGGGCGACTTACCGAAACCCTAGGTGGGATACGGGTTATAAAAGGGTTTAATGCTGAAGTTCAAGAAGGCAAAGTATTTGAAACTGGTGTCGAACGATTATACCAAAATGTAAAAAAAAGTTTAACGGCGACTGCAGTGATGACAAGTTCTTCAACCTTTTTATTGGGTCTTGCCACAACGGGTATCATGATGGGTTATGGAGGTCTTAAAATGATGAGCGGAGAACTAACAACTGGTGAATATTTCGAATTCACCTTTCTTCTTGCCCTGATGGTTGCGCCTATCGTTCAAATGAGCAATATCGGTAGCCAGTTGACCGAGGCTTTAGCAGGCCTGGACCGAACGGAAGAGCTAATGAATCAAGTCACGGAAGCTGATGAAAAAGATCGTACGATACAGCTTTCCGAGCTTAAAGGTAATATGAAGTTCAACAATGTCTCTTTTGCTTATGAAGAGGACAAAGATGTGCTGCACAATATTAGTTTTGAGGCAAAATCCGGGGACGTTATTGCGCTGGTAGGAAGTTCGGGTTCGGGAAAGTCTACCATTGCCGGATTGGCTGCTAGTTTTTTGAATCCCGATTCGGGAACGATTACTATTGATGGAAACGACTTGTCGAAGGTTGATTTGACTAGCTTTCGTCAATTTTTGGGGGTTGTCTTACAAGACGATTTTCTATTTGAGGGTACCATTAGGGAAAATATTCTATTCCCCAGACCCACTGCGTCTGAGGAAGAATTACAAGCGGCCGTAAAGGCGGCTTACGTAGATGAATTTACGGACCGTTTTGATGATGGTTTGGGTACCCTGATTGGGGAACGTGGTGTTAAGCTCTCCGGAGGTCAACGCCAACGAATCGCCATCGCCCGTGCGGTTTTGGCAAACCCTAAAATCCTGATTTTGGACGAAGCCACCTCTAACCTCGATACGGAAAGTGAGGCCCTGATTCAAAAAAGTCTGGCTACTTTGACCGAAGGGCGTACAACTTTCGTGATTGCACACCGATTGAGTACTATTCGTAAAGCAAATCAGATTTTGGTTATTGAAAACGGGGAAATTGCCGAACAGGGAACACATGACGAACTGATTGCCAAAGAGGGGAGATACTATAATCTGTTTACCTATCAGGCGAGAATTTGATAAAATACGAAGTACGAAATTAGAAATACGAGGTACCTACAAAACTCCATGTCTATTGTATCGATACATCTAAGATTCAGGAGCTAGCTCTACTTCCAGTCCATTTAGGTCTTCAGTCATGTGAATTTGACAACCTAGGCGACTATTGTCTTCAACGTAAAAGGCTTCGGCCAGCATAGCATCTTCATCATCTGATTTTTCGGGAAGATCATGTTCTGATTTGACATAACATTGGCAAGAAGCACACATGGCCATACCACCACAAACACCAATAGTACCTTCTGGAGCCAATTCATAGGAACGCACTACTTCCATCAGGTTCATGTTCATATCGGTCGGTGCATCTACTTCATGTGTTACACCTTCGCGGTCAGTTATTTTTATTTTAATGTCGGACATAGTCCTAAAGTGAATTAGTTCGTTAGTAATATGAGTGAATTAGTGGGCTAAGTGCATCATAACTTATTTCATTGATTTGATAAAGGAATAAAGCATTTTTGAGACTTCGTTGGTTATTCCTATCAATTCCTTAGATTTTTCAGATTCTAGATAACTCAGTCGTTCCGATAAATACAGCATCGATCTTAACTCACTATTTGAGGCAAGGGCAAAGTAAAGAAATCTTTTGAAATCAGCATTTGATTGTCGTTCAAAACCCTCCGCTATGTTATTTGATATTGAAACCGAGGCTCTTGTGATTTGGTCCTTAAAACCATAATCTTTACTAGGTGAAAAATGTTGATAAATTAGAACAGCCAAATCTTGCGACTTTTGCCACATCTTTAAATCCTCAAAACGCTGTACTGTCATCTATAACTTTTTTACTAACCCACTTTTTTTACTAATTCACTTGCCCTACTCAATTGCTTTGATTACTGCTTTTGGTGCTTCCTTTTTACTACCATCAAAACCGGTAACGCCACCAACAGTGGTATATTTCATTACGTATTTCTTATCAGGAAAAATACGTTGATAAGCGCTTTGGCACATTAGGGTTGCTTCATGAAATCCGCATAAAATCAATTTCAATTTTCCGGGGTAGGTATTTATGTCGCCAATGGCATATATTCCTGGAACGTTGGTCTGGTAGTCCAACGTATTATCTACTTTAATGGCATTTCTTTCAATTTCAAGGCCCCAATCGGCAATTGGGCCCAACTTTGGAGACAAGCCAAATAGGGGAATAAAATTGTCAACTTTTAAAACAATATCCTCCGCAGCATCCCCAGTTTTTTTAATGACCACCGATTCTAATTTTTCCACTCCTTTTAGACCAATGATTTCCGCCGGTGTAATCAAGTTAATCCTGCCTTGATTTTTAAGTTCTTGTACTTTTTCTACAGAATCCAGGGCGCCACGAAATTCATTTCTACGATGGACCAGAGTAACCTCAGCAGCTATATTTGCCAGAAAAATGCTCCAATCTAGGGCAGAATCACCGCCTCCCGCTATCACCACTTTTTTGTTGCGATATACTTCAGGGTCTTTAATGATATAGGCAATGCCCTTATCCTCATATTTTATTAAATTATCTAAAAGCGGTTTTCTTGGTTCAAAACTACCTAAACCACCGGCTATCGCAACAATAGGCGCATTATGTTGTGTGCCTTTGTTGGTAGTGACCATAAACGATCCGTCTTCTAATTTATCGATTTTTTCTGCTCTCTCTCCCAAGGTAAACCCTGGTTGAAAAGGTTTGATCTGTTCCATTAAATTATCGACCAACTCCCCTGCCAAAACCTCAGGAAAACCCGGAATATCATAAATAGGTTTCTTTGGGTAGATTTCAGAACATTGCCCTCCTGCTTGTGGCAAGGCATCTATTAAATGGCATTTTAACTTCAACAAACCAGCCTCAAAAACTGCAAAAAGACCCGTTGGGCCTGCTCCAATTATCAATATATCTGTTTTAATCATGTAATCCGGTTTGTTGGATGTGGCAAAACTAAAGTGGAATTTTTCGAAAAAAGATGATTGTTATCAGGAAAATTAGGCGAGATTGATTACTTCTTCAATTTGTGGAGCATACTTTTTAATGGTCATCTCAACACCACTTTTTAAGGTCATTTGATTGACCGTGCAACCTACGCAGGCACCTTCTAATTTTACTTTTACGGAGTTATTGTTATCAATGGAAACCAATGAAATATCACCCCCATCACTTTGTAAAAAAGGTCGGATTTCCTCTAAGGCCTTTTCCACATTCATTTTCAGTTCTTCGGATGTCATTGTCATCATAACTATTACTTTTTAACGGCAGCGCAACCCGCCATTGTTGTTATTTTTATTGCTTCAGTAGGCGGTAAACTTTTATTTCTAACGACCACCTCTTGTACCACATTTTTGGTCAACTCCTCAAACGCCTCTTCTATTTTGGTACCCGTCTGCATGGCCGCCGGTCTCCCCACATCACCAGCCTCACGAATACTCTGTATTAAGGGAATCTCACCCAAAAATGGTACGTTCAGATCCTCGGACAAGTTCTTCGCGCCAGCCTTCCCGAAAATATAATATTTGTTGTTCGGCAACTCGTCAGGGGTAAAATAGGCCATATTCTCCACAATACCCAAAACGGGGACATTAATAGAGTCTTGCTGGAACATGGCTACACCCTTTCTTGCATCAGCCAAAGCAACCGTCTGTGGCGTACTAACAATAACCGCGCCAGTTACCGGCATGGCTTGCATGATACTCAAGTGAATGTCACCCGTTCCAGGAGGAAGGTCAAGTAACATAAAATCCAGCTCGCCCCAATGGGCATCAAATATCATTTGGTTCAGTGCTTTGGACGCCATTGGGCCCCGCCAAATAACCGCTTGGTTGGGTTGGGTAAAAAACCCAATGGAAAGCAATTTTACCCCGTAACTCTCTACAGGTTTCATTTTAGATTTCCCTCCCACATTAACAGCAAGTGGCTTTTCATGGGCAACATCGAACATAATAGGCATTGAGGGGCCATAGATATCAGCATCAAGTAAACCTACCTTAAAACCCATTTTGGCCAAGGTCACCGCCAAATTTGCCGTAACAGTTGATTTACCTACTCCGCCTTTCCCTGAGGCAACAGCAATTATATTCTGTATTCCCGGTATAGGTTTCCCTTTTATTTCATTCGTCTTTGGTTTGGCCGGGGCATCTACCTTGATATTTACCTTGATTTTTGCCTTTTCATAGACTTCTTGATGAATAATTTTGAGGATTTCCACCTCGGTTTTCTTTCGAGCTTGAAGGCTCGGGTTATTAATGGTAATATCTACCTCAACCTCATCGCCAAAAATCTGTACGTTTTTTACCGCTCCGCTCTCCACCATATTCTGACCTTCACCAGGCACTGTAATATGTTCCAATGCTTTTAAAATCGCCTTTTTTTCAATCTTCATTATATATATTCATTCTAAACAACAAATATACACGATAGGTTCGAGAAGGTAAAAGGATGTAATCGAAATCGGAGATATTCGGATAAGGATTAGTTATTGGTGCTGGGTATTGGGTATGGGTATTGGGTATTGGGTATTGGGTATTGGGTATTGGGTATTGGGTATTGGGTATTGGGTATTGGGTATTGGGTATTGGGTATTGGGTATTGGGTAAAAATAGGTTTCTTGATAGTTTATTCTAAATTTTAGAAAATTTACAAATAATTACATATCAGTATTCAGCTCTTTAAAAGGGTCCCAAAAGTGCTTTTCAAGGTTTTGTATTTGATTATCTATGACTTCTATCCCTTCATTTTCCAACAGTTGCTGCATTAGGTTAGTACCATCAAAATGGTGTTTTCCCGTAAGTAATCCTGCTTTGTTTACCACGCGATGCGCAGGAACATTTTCCATACTCCCAGCCCCGTTCATAGCCCAACCCACCATACGGGCACTACGGGCAGCACCGAGGTATTTTGCTATTGCCCCATAGGACGTTACCCGACCTTCCGGAATTTGACTGGCAACCTCGTATACTTTTTGGAAGAAATTTTTGTTGTCCTTGTTCATGAATTAAAAAATAGTCGAATAAGGGTGATCCCGAAAAGGACCAGCATTAAAGCGCTTAAAATATAGTTTGCATTTTTCGAGAATCGATTGGTTTTTTGTTCCATTCTATCAAAATAAAACACATAAAGATACATGGCCAAGAATGTACCACAACCAGCAGAAATTATAAAGATAACTTCGTCAGTTATCGTATAGTTCATAAAACCTTGACTATGCAAAAAAGTGTTCATTCCTGCATAGTAGGGTATGGTAAGTAAATTAAGTGCAGCCAAAAAGGCTCCTTTTGAAAAACTACTCCTTTTTTTGCCCCCAACAAATTCTATGGACTCGTTTCGTTGTTTTTTCCCTTTTACAAAAAAGAAAACCGAAAGTACCCCGAAAATCACTAGCGCAATTTCCATTAATATTTCGATAATCTCTGGATTTCGTGATAAAATCTTTGAAATACGTACCGCAAGATACGCCTGTAACATAACCACGGCGCCCACTCCTAGCCCAAAAGTTATTCCATTTTTTTTGCCTTTTTCAACACTGGTCTTTGCGGCATTCATGTTCAATAACCCAGGTGGCAGAGAGGCCACAAACGCAGCTCCTAAAGTTGCCACACACAAAATAAGCAGTTGATGCATTTGACTGGTTTTCTAAACCAACTAGAAATTAAAACTAGTTCAGTTTAAATTGAATATAAGTGATTGGTTTCCCTTCTTGAAGGTACTGATTTTCATAAAAAGTTTGAATTTTTAACACCTCTTCAGGGCTTCCCTCATTTTTATAAACATCGTGGTTGGCATAGATGACTTCCAAACCCAAACCATGAAGTAATCCCAAGGTATACCCGTGCATAAATTCGCTATCGGTCTTTAGATGAACTAAACCCTTAGGAACCAATACCTTTCTATACTTTTCTAGAAATATCTGATTGGTCATCCGGTGTTTGGTGCGCTTGTATTTGATCTGTGGGTCAGGAAAGGTAATCCATATTTCCGAAATCTCATTCTCGGCAAATAGATCATCTATTAATTCTATTTGGGTTCTTAAAAAGGCAACATTTTCCAGTTTTTCTTCCAGAGCGATTTTAGCCCCACGCCAGAAACGGGCGCCTTTAATATCAATTCCAACAAAATTTTTCTGATCATTCCGTTTTGCCAGGCCAACGGTATATTCGCCCTTTCCGCAACCAAGTTCCACCACAATGGGGTTTTTATTGCCAAAATGGTCGGCCCATCTTCCTTTTAGGGAAAAACCTGCCTGAACCTCTTCGCGTGAGGGTTGGATTACATTCTTAAATGCCTCATTCTCCTTAAAACGTTTTAGTTTGTTTTTACTCCCCATATTCAATCGTCTTTTCGCGCTGTAAAACTAAGTAAATATCTTCGGGTCAAATGTACGAGGCATTAAAATTCTACGAAGAAAAGAGATATGATCGGTTTGTAGTTTTCAAGCAGCGATGCCCTTCGGCAGGTCTGTTCTCGTGGCTAGAGCTTTTTGCCAATTCTCCATTTAGCTATTATTCTTTTAGGATATGCTTATATCAGTCAAAGGTCAGCAATTCTTCTTCTTGATCGATCGCATTGGTTTCCGCTTTCTCTAAAGTAAACGAGAATTCGGAACCGACACCCACCACACTTTCTACATAAATTTTCTCACCGTGAGCCTCAATAATATGTTTTACGATAGCAAGACCAAGACCTGAACCGCCTTCTTTTCTACTGCGGCTACTATCAACGCGATAAAAACGCTCAAAAAGTCGCGTGAGGTGTTGTTGGGAAATACCCTCACCATTATCGGTGACCCTTATGATAGCCTTATTCTGTATTAAGTTTTCAACGCTTACCTCGGTAGTGCCATTTTCATTTCCATACTTTATTGAATTTACCAGAAGGTTGGTGAGTACTTGTTCTATTTTTTCCCGCTCTGCATTTACCATAATAGGATGGGGATAATCTATGTCAAAAACCAAGCTTATTTTCTTCTTGACCGCTTTCATTTCCAATAGATCAAATACATTTCCTATAAGTTCAACAATATCAAACTTCTCCAGTGCAACGGTCATCTCTCCCGCCTCTAGCTTGGTAATCAAATCTAAATCCTTTACAATATATATCAACCGGTCAACCGCCTTATTTGCACGTTGCAAGTACTTTTGCCTAACACTTTTATCATCAATGGCGCCATCTAATAAGGTCTCTATAAACCCTTGAACGGTAAACAGGGGCGTCTTAAGTTCGTGTGATACATTCCCAAGAAAGTCTTTGCGGTATTCTTCCCTAATTTTTAAAGTGTCGATCTCTACCTTCTTATCTTTTGCGAATTTTTCAATTTCCGCGGTCAGGGTTTTCATATCGGTAGTAATCGGACCGGAACCCAACGATGATGATTCTAGTAGGGTCACATCATCATAGATCTTTTTTATCCTTCCGTATATAAACCGTTCGATCCGAATCTGAAGCACAACAAACGATATGGAAAATATTACAATTGAGAACAGCAGTACCATCTGCCAATCAAGATGATAGAAAATGAATTGTACTCCCGCCAGAACCATAGCAGACAATATGGTAATTAAAGCCGCGGAACGAAGTGCAAACTTGTAAGATCTTTTTAACTTGATCGCCATTGGTTAGACTGAAAATTTAGTGAACTACTTCGGGGCAATCCCACAAGGCATTCGTTAGGAAACAATATTAAAATTTCAAGGCCCGTCTGGCGGGCTAGGTTCCAAACATCAACTCAAGACGAGTTCAGAGTACGAATTTATAACCTACCCCTTTCACTGTTTTGAAGTGATGTTCGCCAATTTTTTCCCTGAGCTTTCGAATGTGTACATCTATAGTACGACCGCCTACTACCACTTCATTTCCCCATACCTTGTCTAAAATCACTTCCCGTTTAAACACCTTGCTAGGTTTTGAGGTCAATAATGATAGTAGTTCAAATTCCTTTCTTGGAAGAATTATTTCCTTTCCATTGTTGATTATCTTGTATTCTTCACGATTAATGGTTATGTTGCCTACCGTTATTATATCTTCAGCCTCGGCCGTTTCGTTTTTAAGCCTTCGCAACAATGCCTTTACCTTGCTTACTAAAACCTTTGGCTTAATGGGTTTGGTAATGTAGTCATCTGCCCCGGCATCAAACCCGGCGACTTGGGAATAATCTTCACCTCGCGCGGTAAGGAAAACAATAATCGTATTCTCTAATCCTGGGGTTCTTCTTAGCACCTCACAGGCTTCGATACCATCCATTTCTGGCATCATAACATCAAGGATGATTAAATGGGGTATTTTCTTTTTTGCTTTGGCAATACCTTTAACGCCATCGGGGGCAGTAAATACTTGATACCCGGCTGCCGTGAGGTTGTAACCAACAATCTCAAGGATATCGGGTTCATCATCTACCAAAAGTATTCTAATATCCTTTTTCTTCATTTTCTCAACGTTATTGGCACTTCTTCAAATGTAAATATAAAACGATTACCTCCAACTCGAAAGCGCAGTGAGAAACGTTATCATAACCATAGGGTAACAATCAGGAAATATAGGGAGTGGAAAAATACAACGAACTCCTATTAAACGCATCAATTGCGCATCTTTTTGGCCAAATCAGTGGTTATTTCGAAAGAAAATCGGCTATTTTTTCAATTTTAACATTATTTCTCGCTTTTTGGCCAAATTTTTGAACTGTTCACGGTAATCGACATAGGATAACATATGAATTTGATTATCTTTGTGTCATACACCCTTTTATGAAGAAACTCTACCTTCTAATTTGTATCTGCTTTATTTCCTTTGGTTATGCCCAAGAATCGGCTACTAGTGGAGATATCGATGGTTTTAAGCTGTATCCGAATCCGGTTACCGAAGGGAAAGTGTATATCAGTACCAATGCCAATGCTCCAAAGAAAGTTTTGATTTTTGATGTATTGGGCACCCAAGTATTGCAAACAACCATTCTAGGTCCGGAATTGAACCTCTCCGATATCGATGCCGGGATTTATGTGCTACGTGTTTTTGAAAAAGATAAGGTAGCCACTCGAAAATTGATTATAAAGTAATCCCTCTCATTGTATTAACCTTGACTCGGATCTACAAACTCCTTTCTCGTTAAGTCGTCAAAAATTTCGACAAAAAACATCTCAAATTCCATTTACCTACAATTTTTGCCCTTTCACAACAATTTTTGGATGTAGGTGTTTTCTTTAGCTACCTTTAGGGTATTGGTCCCAAATCAATATTCATGAAAATAATCTACATTATACTCTTTATGGTAGTTACCCTTGGTGTTTCTGCACAGGAACTGTCTGAGCAAAAAAGCGCTTCCGCAAATGAAATTCCCGGTTTTAAACTATACCCTAATCCGGTTTTTGATGATGTCATCTATATTACCACGACCCAAAATGCCCGAAAAGAAGTCTCTATTTATGATGTTTTTGGCAAAATCGTACTTCGTGACCAAATCAGCAATGCCCACATAAATATAGAAAATCTTGACCCTGGTGTTTATGTTTTACAAGTTGTAGAGAACGGTAGTAGTATTACCCGTAAACTGGTGGTTAAATAGGAAGGCGGAAGATAATTTCAAGATTAAATAAAAAACCATTTGCCCGCGCTCGCTGGGCAAAAGCATTAATCCCGATACTGTAATACTCCCTGCTTAAGCTATTACATTTTGGCTATTTTTACGCCATGATCAGCGCCGAGACCATTTTCAAAATTTCATCGCAGGCCAACTCACGCTCAGAAGGGTTCGAGACAACTGCCTTATCGGTCTTTGCGCATCAATGGGAATTTAATCCCATATATCGTAATTTCTGTAATTACCTTAAAAAGGACAAGGATAGCGTGCGGGAATTAGGTGATATTCCGTTTCTACCTATTGAGTTTTTCAAAAAAAGCAAAATCGTCTCGGGGCTAAAACCAGCAGAAATCATTTTCAGTAGTAGTGGTACCACTGGAGATGTTACCAGCAAACATTATATCACAGATTTGGAGATTTATAAGGCCAGCTATAGCAAAGGTTTCACCCATTTCTATGGTGACCTATCGGACTACTGTATTCTCGCCCTATTGCCCGCTTATCTAGAACGTGAAGGTTCCTCGCTCGTTTATATGGTAGATGACCTTATCGCCCAAAGTAGGCATCCCGAAAGTGGGTTTTATTTGGATGCGATGGATGACTTGGCAAAAACACTTGCCAAACTAGATGCCCAAGGAGCCAAAACAATACTTATAGGTGTTTCCTTTGCCTTGTTAGACCTAGTGGAAACCAACAGTTTTCGACTGACCAATACCATCATTATGGAAACAGGGGGCATGAAAGGTCGTAGAAAGGAAATGATCCGTGAAGAACTTCACCATATCTTAAAACAGGGATTTGGGGTGACAGCAATACATTCCGAATACGGGATGACAGAGCTGCTATCTCAGGCCTACTCTCTTGGAAACGGTATTTTTAAACCCCCGCCCTGGATGAAGGTTCTTATTCGGGATACTGAAGACCCTTTGACTGAACAGCCGTTTGGCAAAACAGGAGGAATTAATGTCATTGATCTAGCAAATATTAACTCCTGTTCCTTTATCGCAACCCAAGACCTGGGCAAACTTTATAAAGACGGGGGTTTTGAGGTACTAGGCCGTTTTGATCATTCCGATATTCGTGGGTGTAATTTGATGGTCCTTTGAACGTTAGTTAACAACCAATACAAAGTAACTTTTCTTTCCCCGTTGCAAGAGTACAAACTTGTCATTGATCAAATCGGAAACGGTAATCATATGATTGTCTTTTACCTTTTCCTTGTTGACCGAAATAGAGTTCTGTTTGAGCTCGCGTCTTGCTTCTCCATTAGACGGTAGAAAGCCTGTTTTTGCTGCTAGCGCCCCAATCATATCCAAACCGTTTTCAATTTCAGCTTTTGAAATCTCGGCCTGAGGAACGCCATCAAAAACTTCTAAAAAAGTCTTTTTATCAAGCTTTTTTAGGTCTTCGGAGGTTGATTTTCCGAATAAAATAGCGCTTGCCCTTTTAGCATTTTCAAAATCTTCTTGAGAGTGCACCATTGTGGTAATCTCCTCGGCCAATCTTTTTTGCAACACCCACATATGGGGCTCCGCCCTATGTGCTTCAACAAGGTCTTTTATTTCTTCCTTTGTAAGGAAAGTGAATATCTTAATATACTTTTCGGCGTCCGTATCCGAGGTATTTAGCCAATACTGATAAAATTTATAGGGTGATGTTCTTTCTGCGTCCAACCAAATATTGCCGTCTTCGGTCTTTCCAAACTTGGTGCCATCGGCTTTAGTAATTAACGGGCAGGTTAATGCGTAACCCTTACCCCCCGCTATTCTACGAATAAGCTCCGTGCCAGTGGTAATATTTCCCCACTGGTCACTACCACCCATTTGTAGGGTACAGTTGTGGTTCTTATACAAATGAAGAAAGTCATACCCTTGTACCAATTGATAGGTGAATTCTGTAAAAGACATTCCTTCTTTGGCTTCAGAAGACAGGCGTTTTTTAACAGATTCCTTAGCCATCATGTAGTTTACCGTAATGTGCTTGCCCACATCGCGAATGAAATCTAAAAAGGAGAAGTCTTTCATCCAATCGTAGTTGTTAACCATCATCCCGGCATTCTTTATATCGGAATCAAAGTCGAAAAAACTAGACAGTTGTTTTTTAATTGCCCTCTGATTATGAAGTAATGTAGCCTCATCCAATAAATTCCGTTCTGCCGATTTGCCGGACGGATCCCCGATCATTCCCGTAGCACCCCCAACCAAAGCCACAGGTTTGTGACCACTTCGCTGAAAATGGGCCAATAGCATAATGGGCACCAAATTTCCTATATGCAAGGAATCTGCCGTGGGGTCAAAACCTACATAGGCCGACTGCATACCACTCAACAAATGCTCTTCTGTTCCCGGCATTGAATCATGCAACATTCCTCGCCATTTTAACTCTTCAACAAAATTAAAAGCCATGCTTACCTGTTTGTTTTAGCTTGCAAATATAAAGAACTCTTTCGCTTAAAGAGAAAAGGAGAAAGCCCATTGGTTTCTGGTTTCTTAAATATTATTACACAACAAACCAGTACAAAAATCTGTATGTAAGGATTCCCGTAGTTATCCGGTGCAAATTACTAACTTTAACCGATGGTATTGGTTACAGGGAGCACAGGGTTGGTCGGTTCACATTTATTGCTGCGTTTGGTACAACAAGGGCATCATATAAGGGCTATTTACAGAAATTCAAGTGATACCTCAGTTGTTCAAAAAGTATTTTCGTATTACGTTAAAAATAGCGAAGCACTTTATAGAAAAATAGAGTGGGCACCGGCCGACCTCAACAATATTCCAGCCTTGGAAGCTGCCTTTGAAGGCGTCAAAAAAGTGTATCACGCGGCCGCCTTGATTTCTTTTGACCCTAACGATTTTGAAAGTTTGATGAAAATAAATGTGGAAGGCACCGCCAATATCGTGAACCTTTGTATAGAAAACCGTATTGAAAAACTGTGTTATGTAAGCAGTATCGCGGCCGTCGGAAATGGTCTTGACGGAATACCAATTACCGAAGAAAATGAATTTAACGACCAGCATGCTGATGTTTATGCACGCTCTAAATATGCGGCTGAGTTAGAAGTCTGGAGAGGTTCTCAAGAAGGTCTTTCCGTAGTAATCGTCAACCCTGGTGTTATTATCGGTCCCGGCTTCTGGAAGGGAGGCAGTGGTACTTTATTTACAACTGTAAACAAGGGATATTCCTATCATCCTCCTTCAGGCACAGGGTTCGTAACCGTAGCCGATGTGGTGGATATTATGATGGCGTTAATGGACTCAACGATTGAAAAAGAACGTTTTATTTTGGTTTCGGAAAACCTTTCTTACAAAGAGATGATGTCATTATTTGCTAAAAGCTTGGGAGTTAGAGAGCCATCGAAACAACTGGAAATATGGCAACTTCAGATACTTCGGTTTTTAGATATGTTCAGTCACATTTTCTCGGGAAAAGGGCGGCGTATTACTAAAAATGGAATCGAATCGTTAAAACAGCGCACGTATTATGATAACCAAAAAATAAGAAACCTCTTGGGCTTTAACTTTGAACCAATAGCCGACGCCGTTGCTTTTTCATGTCGTTTGTTCAAGGAAGAGAACCTTTCTTGACTGCTGCTATACTATCCCGCTCTATTGCTTTTTTTGTTTTCTCTAGGAGCAAGAGGCTGTCTTTCGCCCGTTTGGCCGATGACATTTCCTTGGTCTTCGCTGCTAAACGTTCTTCTACCACCTTATAAATCTCCTCATATTCATTGGGAAGCGATACATAGTAACGGTCACTTTCTACAAATTGAAGGCTATCAATACCATATTTCTTAAAAACGAACTCGGTAGGGTCAATATTATTTTCTGCTAAAACGGTCGAGTTTGTTGATTTAGCAGCGTTGACCACCACCATTTCCTGAATGATATCGGCCATTTTATCTTTTGGGATAAGGTTCTGCGGTTTAGGGATCAATTCTTCACCACAAGAAATCAACAGCATAAAGACAATGATATATACCCAGTTATTTTTCATGCTATACCTATTTAATCCCTATCGAAGGTCAATCGTTTTGCATTTCGTTCTTTCGAAAAACTTCCATTTTCATATGCTAAATGGCCATTGACAAAGGTATGGGTAATTCTGGATGAAAATGTATTCTCTTCAAAAGGGGACCATCCGCAATGATAGGCGATATTGTCTTTGGTCACTTTCCAAGGAGAATCCAAATCAGCCACAACCAAATCTGCAAAATAGCCCTCTCGCAAATACCCGCGTTTACTGATTTTAAAAAGAATCGCCGGATTATGGCACATTTTCTGTACTATCTTTTCCAAGGAAATCATACCCTGATGGTACTTTTCCAACATTGCCGGTAATGCATGCTGAACCAAAGGTCCGCCAGAAGGTGCCTTGGTATACACATTGTCTTTTTCCTCTAAAAGATGTGGCGCATGATCGGTTGCGATAACATCCAACCGGTCATCTAACAGGGCTTCCCATAATTTTTGTTGATCATCGACAGTCTTTATCGCTGGGTTCCATTTGATCAACGTTCCTTTAGCATCATAATCTTTATCTGAAAACCACAAGTGGTGAATACAGACTTCTGCGGTTATCTTTTTTTCTTCAAGTGGAATGTCATTTCGAAACAAATGAGTCTCCCTTCCCGTAGATAAATGAAAAACATGCAGACGCGCACCGGTTTTCTTTGCTAGCGCTATGGCTTTTGAAGAAGATAGATAACAGGCCTCCGTACTTCGGATCAGCGGATGGTATTTTACCGGAATGTCATCCCCGTACATTTCTTTGTACTTGGCCAAGTTTTCCCTGATTGTGGTTTCATCTTCGCAATGTGCCGAGATTACCATCTCGGTATTTCGGAAAATCTGTTCGATTACGGTTTCATCATCAACCAACATATTTCCGGTTGAAGACCCAAGGAATAATTTTACTCCCGAACAGGCATTCTTATCTAATTTTTTAAGTTCTTCTAAATTATCATTGGTACCTCCGAACAAAAAGGAGTAGTTAGCAAAGGCACTATTGCTTGCGCCAGCAAATTTTTCTTCCAATTTTTCAATAGTCGTGGTTTGCGGATTGGTATTTGGTTGTTCCATAAAAGTGGTTATCCCGCCAGCAACCGCAGCCCTACTTTCGGTGGCGATGGTGCCTTTATGGGTTAGTCCCGGTTCACGAAAATGTACCTGGTCATCAATAATCCCCGGAAAAACGTAACTGCCCTTGACATCGTGCACTTTTGCAGTAGCATCGCTTATATGGTCAGCAATCTTTAAAATGATGTCATTTGCTATAAGGATATCACTTTCGAATATACTTCCTTCATTGACCAACCTCGCGTTCTTTATCAGGGTACGACTCATTTTAAAATCTATTTTTTTGAAAAATACTACGCAATTTCATCATAAATACACCCCAAATCGCCTCTTTAACAATAGAACCGCTCATTTTGGATTTACCTTTGACCCGATCCCTGAAAATAATGGAAACCTCCTCGATCTTATAATTTAATAAGTACGTCCGGAACTTCATTTCAATCTGAAAAGCATATCCGACAAATCGGATTGTATCCAAGCTTATGCGCTCCAGCACATGCCTCTTATAACATACAAACCCGGCGGTTGGGTCGTGAATTCGCATGCCGGTAACCATTTTCACATAGAATGATGCTCCGTAGGACAACAGGACTCTATACAAGGGCCAGTCTACAACATTGACACCTTTTTTATACCGCGACCCAATAGACATATCCGCACCATTTTTGCATGCCCTATACAAACGCAACAAATCGGTCGGGTTATGGGAAAAATCAGCGTCCATTTCAAAAATGTAATCGTATTTTCTGGCAATGGCCCATTTGAATCCGTGAATATAAGCTGTGCCCAATCCGGATTTTTCCTTTCTTACCTCCAAAAAGAGTCTTCCGGGAAACTGTGGCTGCATTTGGGTCACTTGAGCAGCTGTACCATCGGGAGAATTATCGTCTACAACAAGTATGTGAAAGTCTTTCTTGAGCTCCAAAACAGCTTTTAAGATAGCCTCAATATTCTCTATCTCGTTATAGGTGGGAATAATGACTAGCCGATCTGACATTAACTTTTTTCGTGTTTAAGAGTCTATTTATACGAAGCGAAGACACTCTAAGAGCAAAAATAGCGTTTTAAACTCCCGCGATAAAACCACTAAGGGGTTTTATGCTTTTTTTAAAACTAGAACACTTAATTTTGCTATGAATTACCTTTTAAATATGCTCTCAAAATTCCCTAGGAACCTACTTTACTTTTTAGGCGCGATTTTCATTCTAAATCTTGTGCAATCGTACTTTACCGAATTGATTTTTGATGAGGCCTATTACTGGCACTACGCCCAAAACCTTTCATTCGGTTATTTTGACCACCCTCCTATGGTGGCCTGGTTCATTGCTTTGGGCAGTATGATCTTTGATGGCAATCTCGGGGTTCGTTTTGTGAGTTGTTTACTTTCTGTTGGCACCCTTCTTGTGCTTTGGAAGCTGATCGACCACCCGAAAAAGAACGATTACGTGCCCCATTTTGTGGTGCTCGTTTTTTCTATGCCCCTGCTCAATGCCTATGGATTTCTTACGCTACCAGATACCCCATTTCTCTTTTTCTGCGGCCTTTTTCTGCTCGTTTATAAACATTTTATCAAAAAGCCCTCCGTTGGGTTGGCCATTCTATTGGGTCTAACTATGGCAGCTTTAATGTATAGCAAATACCATGCGGTTTTGGTTATCGTTTTTGTATTGCTATCAAACCTAAAACTGCTAACCAATAAATTTGCCTGGCTAGCCGTTGCTATTTCATTACTGGCATATGCCCCGCATTTTGTATGGTTGTATGAGCAGGATTTTATATCAATTAGGTATCACCTGTTCGAGCGCCGCAACAACGCATATAACTTTAACAAATACACCCTCGGCTTCATCGTTAATTTGGTGGCCATATTTGGCCTTACTTTTCCATGGATCTATAGGTCCCTTTTTCAAACTAAGGCCAAAGATACCTTTACAAAAGCGCTGCTCTATCTAACGTATGGGGTTTTGATTTTCTTTTTTATTTCGAGTTTTAACCGTCGTGTGCAAACCCAATGGATTATTGCAATCTGCATACCTTTAGTCGTCTTGGTCTTTAACGATATGTTGGCCAATGAAACCAGTCGCAAGTGGATTTATCGTATGGGGCTACTAAATGTTGCCATTCTCCTTTTTCTAAGGTTAGGGCTTGTTTTTGAAAACCTTTTCCCAATACATTACGAAAGCCACGGAAATAAGCGATGGGTACAAGAGATTAAAGACAAAGTAGGTGATATTCCCGTCGTATTCGAAAACAGTTATCGCCTCGCCCCTATGTATGCATATTACGCAGGCAGCCCCACCTTCTCATTGAACAATATCAACTATAGACAAAATCAGTACACATTAGACAATACCGAAAATACGGTTCAGGGAAAAAAGGTCTACTATGTTTCCCGATATTTGACAAATGCCGAGCTTGCTTTTACAAATGCGAAAGGGACCCAATTCTTTGGAAAATATATAAACGATTTTGAATCATATCGAAAACTACGCTGTTACGTGGACGGGGACATTTTTGCTATGGATACCGAAAAAATTCAGCAATTAAAGGTCTTCAACCCCTATAATAAGGACATTGACCTAAGCAAACTGAAGTTTGCGGTGGGCTACCTTAACGATTATAAACTGCTTCATGACGTTATTCCCATAAAGGTAAAGCCATTAAATGAAAATATTTCAGCCCTCAAATCAAATGATACTACTAATTTTACGTTTACCCTACCAACACCAAAAATGAAGCGTCCCGCTTATTTTAGAATTAGCATTTCGGAAAACGATTTGCGTTACGGGTTAAACAGCAGTGCCATAAAGCTAGAGTAATGGAACCTATTTTAAGAACAGTAAATACCTTTGATTGGGTTACGGTCTTGATTTTTTCAAGCTTACTATTCCTTGTGATCGCCAAGGGATTATTTTATGGTAGGTTCTTAAATTTTATCATCTTGCCGTTTAACAATAAGTACATTTTTATGTACAACAAAAAAGATAAGCTTGCTAATTGGTTTCATATATTCTTTACGATTTTCCAACTGATTAACTTTTCACTTTTTGTGTATTTGGCTCGCAACATATTGTTAGGTCTGGGACAAAATAGATATCCGTTGCTGTTTTTGGTTATTACAGGATTCATTCTTTTGTTTTTTGTCCTTAAAATAGCATTGCAATTGGGCAACGGATTCATATTCGGTTCCTCAAAGGTAATTTCAGAAATCGTTTTCAAAAAACTCTCCTATTTAAATTATAGCGGTTTGGTGATGTTTTTGGCCAATGTTATTTTGTCTTTCGTACTACCAGGCTCAAAAGTTGTTGTATTTGCAAGCATTCTGCTTATTATTTTAATCAATGTCATTGGCTGGGTAACTGCATTGCAAAATCATCAAAATTTCATTGTAAACAACTTTTCCTATTTTATTTTGTACCTTTGCGCACTTGAAATTGCACCCTTGGTAATTATAGGAAGCTACCTAAACCATTGAAAACTATGAAAGTAAAAACGATTTTGGTGTCCCAACCAGAACCGAAGATGGAAAACTCTCCATACGCGCGACTTATCGACAAGGAAAAGGTAAAGGTAGATTTTCGCCCCTTTATACACGTAGAGGGCGTTAATGCAAAAGACGTTCGGCAGCAAAAGATAGACCTTAAGAACTATACGGCTATTGTGTTAACGAGCCGAAACGCTGTAAACCATTACTTTAGATTGGCCGAAGAAATGCGCTTTAAGGTTCCTGATTCTATGAAATATTTTTGCCAGTCTGAGGCAGTTGCCTATTACCTGCAGAAGTATGTGGTATATAGAAAGCGTAAAATCTATGTTGGGAAAATGAACTTTTCCGATATGGTGAGCCTTTTTAAAAAATATAAGGACGAGAAGTTTCTTTTGCCATCGTCAGATTCATTGAAACCCATTGTTCCTGAAACCCTGAACAAACTGGGTGTAGATTGGACAAGGGGAATTTTCTACAAAACCGTAATCAGCGACCTATCTGATCTTCGCGATGTGTATTATGACATCTTGGTATTTTTTAGCCCTTCTGGAATCGAATCACTTTTAAAGAACTTTCCGGATTTCGAGCAAAACGATACCCGTATCGCGGTTTTCGGCAACTCAACAGTTGATGCGGCAACAGATGCAGGCCTACGTATAGATATTAAGGCCCCTACGCCCGAAACACCTTCTATGACCATGGCATTGCAAAAGTATATTACGTCGGCCAATAAGAAATAAAGGACTCATATTTACAAGCATAAAAAAAACCGAAAACTAAGTTTTCGGTTTTTTTATTTTTAAAATGCATAGCGCTGTGGGCCTCCCCTACGAATTTCCTCGCTGGCATAGGCCTCGAACTTTTTAAAGTTCTCGCGAAAGGCATTGGAAAGTTTAAATGCTGTTTTATAATAGGCCTCATCATCGTTCCAGGTGGTACGAGGGCTTAGTACTTCAGTTGGCACACCAGGACAAGATCGTGGTTGTGCTACACCAAATACTGAGTGAATATGATAATCATCATATGAATACAGCCCCAAATCACCATTCAATACGGCATTTACCATAGCGCGGGTATATTTTAGTTTCATTCTGGTTCCAACCCCATAAGGGCCCCCTGTCCAACCTGTATTTACCAACCAAACATTAACCCCACTATCTTTCATTTTCTTGCTCAACATCTCAGCATACTTGGCTGGGTGTAAAGGCATAAAAGGCGCTCCAAAGCAAGCTGAAAAAGAAGGTATCGGTTCTTTTACTCCCGCCTCAGTTCCCGCGACCTTTGCTGTATACCCAGAAATAAAATGGTAGGCCGCTTGGCTTGGTGTTAGTTTTGATATCGGAGGCAGTACTCCAAATGCATCAGCAGTTAAAAAGAAAATATTCTTAGGGTTTTTACCTAGCGAAGGCTGCTTTATATTTTCAATATGATATATAGGATAACTTACTCGAGTATTTTGTGTTATCGAGGTATTTGCAAAATCAACCGCTCCATTATCATCCATGATGATGTTTTCAAGGATGGCCCCTTTTTTTATGGCCCCAAAAATTTCAGGTTCTTGTTCGGCAGATAAGTTTATTACTTTCGCATAACACCCGCCCTCAAAATTAAAAACTGCATTTTCATTATTCCACCCATGTTCGTCATCGCCAATTAACTTTCGGTTCGCATCAGTAGATAAGGTAGTTTTTCCAGTACCTGAAAGTCCAAAAAAGATAGCGGTGTCCCCTTTTTTACCAACATTGGCCGAGCAGTGCATAGGCAAGGTATTCTTCTCTACAGGTAATATAAAATTCAACGCCGAAAAGATTCCTTTTTTAATCTCACCAGTATAGCCTGTACCACCTATCAGTGCAATTTTTCTAGTAAAATTCAAAATAGCAAAGTTATGTTGGCGCGTGCCATCAACCTCGGCAACTGCCATAAAGCCCGGTGCGTTGATTACCGTCCATTCAGGGTCAAAGTTCTTAAGTTCTTCACCTGTAGGGCGAATAAACATATTATAAGCAAACATATTGGACCAAGGATACTCGTTAATCACACGAATATTCATTCTATAATTTACATCTGCACAAGCATAACAGTCGCGCACATATAGCTCCTTATCATTAATATAATCAATTACTTTGTCATATAAGGCATCGAATTTTGATGGCTCAAAGGGAATATTGATATCTCCCCACCATACTTTATCTTCTGTAATTTTATCTTTAACGATAAAACGGTCCATTGGGGATCTCCCGGTAAACTCGCCGGTATTTACCGCCAAAGCTCCTGAAGAAGCCTCTTTTCCCATCCCCTTTTCTAAGGTGATGTCGTGAAGTTCGGAAGATGAGAGTTGGTATTTTATATTGTCATGATTGATTCCATATTTTTTTAGCGAAATCGTTTGAGTGCTTTTAATAGAGTTACTCATAAAAAGGTTTTTAATGGTGGTGCAAAACTAGGTCAAATTTAGAATCTAATATGTAAAATCATTAGTTTTTTAGTCAAAATGCCTGAAACTACGCTAACCCAAAATCATCAAGTCGTAAATAAGAAAAGAGTTGTTCAAAATTTCGAACAACTCTTTCAACATAAACTAACTCAAACTAATTTCTTATAATGAAAAGTTTAATCGGGCGAAAAGGTATCTTCCCGAATATCCAAATTGCGATGTTCTTCGAGAGTAGACAAACTGATCACCTGATGTACCCCCTTCTCTATTTTCATCAGGATATACATCTAATAAATTGCTGGCACCGATGGTAACTTTCATTTTTTCTCCAAAACCTTTCGTCACGGTTAAGTCTGTAATTATTTTACCGCCATATTGTGCATCATCACTCACTGGAGTTCCTTCAACCCTAAGGTCGCCATTAAAATCATCCGGATCAGTAACTTCTCCAAAGTATACGTTCCTAAGTAAGAAATCCCAAGAACCCAAAGAGAGCATATTGGTGAGGTTTAATTTTGTTCTTGGCTGTGCCAAAGTTAAAAAGGCCTCTTCTTGACCATCAAAGAAAGATCCACTTAAACCGGCATTTTCTATAAGTTCTGGAACAAAAATATCCTCAACCTCAGTTTTGTTAAATGTGGCAGCAAAATCATTTTTTAGTGTGGCATTACCAATGTTTGTCTTGTGAGAAATAACAATATCCAAACCGGAAGACTTAGTATCTATCGCATTAACAAAAAACCTAGCACTTGTAGCACCTGCGGAGTCAAAAATTCTGGTTAACTCGGCATCACCACCATTTCCAAAACTACCGCTGTATACAATTCGATCATCAATGTTGATGACATACCCGTCAAGTGTTATAGAGAGTCTTCCAAAATTAGCGGTTAAACCAGCACTCAAGCTGTTGGATGTTTCTTCTCTAAGTTTGTCGATTCCGATAAGGGTTGCTGCTCTACTGTTATTTGTGAAAGTTCCTTGCTCGAAAGGGACATTATCTACAAAAACAGTACTTGTTCGACTAAAAAATTGTTGATGCAACGACGGGGCTCTAAAACCAGAGCTACTGGCTGCTCGTATTGCCAACTTGTCGGATATTTTAAATCGAGTAGCCAATTTATAATTAAAAGTACTGCCAAAATCAGAATAATTCTCGTACCTACCAGCAAGACTTAGTAGCCAGTTTTCAGAAAGGTCTGCTTCGAAGTCAGCGTATAGAGAAATATTATTTCTTGATTCTTTTACGGCATTATTAGGGTCATAACCTCTAAAAACTTGAGCTCCTCCACCTAATGGCGCTCCAGTAAAATTATTTCTTACCAACAAGGAATCTGGAGTTATGCTGTTAACAGCGTTGCCATTTATATCATAGCTGGTGAATGAAGATTCTTCGCCCGCAACAATTTCATACGTCTCCACTTTGTATTCGGCACCAAAAGCCATATTAAGTCCTTGAAAAACGTTTTCATCAAATTTGCTGAAATCTAGATTGGTAGTATTTTGAGCGAACCCAAGGGTACCTGCATTAAAAGAACGAGGGGTGGCCACACCCAAGGTGCCATTACTTGAATTGCCAACGGTTAAATCTATTGTATTTCTACCATATGAATTCGAGAAATCCACATCCCAGTCATTCAATTTTCCTTTTATACCTATAGCCAGCGATTGATCTAAAATATCAGTACCTATATTGGGTAAAAAACCATTTGGAAAAGCTGGCGTATTTGCACGACCATCGCCTTGAGCAGGTCTTCGATAGAAACCAGAAGCCAAGCCTTGTCGATAACTAATACCTCCAAAACCATAAATCTCAGCTTCATCGGATAAAGGAATCGACATATTGGCAAAAAATTTACCCTCCCTCAATCGTGAAGTACCCACTTTAAATCTAAAATCCTCTCTCGTTAAGCCTCTGGCACTTAATTCGTCTTCATCGGCATCAAAACTCAACAAATCGCGAAAAGTATCAACATCAGTAGTATTGGTTAAATCCAAACCGGAAATCTGAGTTTTTATGGCTTGATCTAAATATCCTATGCCTTGTGCTGCAGTGGCATAGTCTTCTAAAGTCATAGCAGCAACATTACCCCCGCCAGCAGCAAAAACCCGCTCAGCTCCATGAAAGCCTTGAAAGATATCTCCCGCATAATCTTTATTTCTGAGAGCAGGTTCTCTTGTTGAGAGCGACCCTGTAAAATTAATGTACCCTCTATCGCCTATTCCTAATCCGTAGTTGGCGTCTACTTGAAACTTCTCTCCGTCACTACCACCTTCAAAATGATTGCTGTTTTTACTAAAATTGGCTCCTGAAGTCAATGAAAGTTCAAGTTTACCTGTAGCTTTTTTTAAAACAATATTGATTACCCCGGCTATTGCGTCAGAGCCATATTGAGCGGCCGCACCATCTCTTAGCACTTCTATGCGTTGTATTGCGGCCGCGGGAATTGCATTCATATCTGTACCAACACTACCTGCACCAACTGTTCCATTAACATTTATCAAAGCAGAATTATGTCTTCTCTTTCCATTAATTAATACCAAAACTTGATCGGGACCTAAGCCTCTTAATGATGCTGGATCAATATGATCCGTACCATCAGATACCGTTTGTGATTGCGAAGTAAATGATGGCGCCACATAATTCAATATTTGGTTTACACTTACTTGTGGGCCCTGTGTTGCAATTGCCGCTACATCTATAACATCAACCGGAACAGTAGTTTCGGTAGATGTTCTATTTGGATTACGCGAACCTACCATTACAATCTCATCTAATTGCGCTGCCGCCGCTTCTAACTGTACCTCAATAGTATCTTTGCCAGTCACATCAACCTCTAAGGTTCTAAAACCAATATATGAAATCACTAAAACCTTTTCGGAATCGTCTGGAATTACAAGAGCAAAATTACCATCAAAATCTGTTGTAGTTCCACTGGTTGTACCCTTTACAACAATCGAAGCCCCCGCTAGTGGCTGGCCATCCTTATCCCTAACAGTACCTTTTATCTCTGTTTCTTGGTGTAAAGAACCTGTTATTCGCCTTTTTGTTAGAACAATCTGATTTTCATTGATCTTAAAATCAAAATCAGCCTGTTCGGCCAGTCTTTTTAAAACCGTATTTGTAGTCTCTTTTTTTGCTGTCAACGAAGCTTTTTGAGTATCATCTATCTCTCTGATATTATAGAAGAACTGATATCCGGTTTGTGATTTAATTTCTTTGAGAATCCGTTTTAAAGGAACATTTTGGTAATCAAATTCCATTTTGGTTTGAGACATGACCGAGTTGGCTGATAGCTGGAACAGCACGAAAGAGGCCATAAGAAAACAGAATCTCATTTTGAATTTCATTGATTTACCACACCTTTTTTCAAGCACGTAGTACTCTTCACTTTTTTTCATAATTTTGAGTGTCTTTGATTGTTAGTAATTAATTTTAGCAATAGTCAATTAGAAAAGGGGAGTGCTCCAACACTTCCCTTTCTTTTTATTCAATTATCGTAATTATATTATGTTCTATCTCATATTTGAAAGGAGTGCTTAATGCGATTGTTTTTAGTATCGATTCAATACCTTCATTATCAAATTCTCCTTTATAGATTTCATTATTCAAATCCTGAACCTTGTTTATAAACTTCACATGATGCCTGCGTTCGAGCTTGACTAATATTTCAGAAAACTTTAAATTGTCTATTACGAGTCTGTTCTCCATCCAAGCCGTATAGGTATTGGTATCTACTTTTGATTTGCTAAAATTGTTCCCGAACTTATTATAATTGGCTTGAAAACTAGGAGTTAGCAGAAGTGAGTTTTCAGGCATTCTGGTTTCGTAAATACTAACTGAACCTTCTACTAGGGTTGTTGCTATTAAATCATCGGTTTCATAGGAAGATATATTGAACTTTGTGCCAAGAACCTTAATATCAACCTCTTGAGTGTTCACTATAAAAGGTTGTTCTTTATTCTCGGTTACGTCAAAAAAGGCCTCTCCCTCCAAATAAACAATTCTTTCTTTATCCGAATTGACGAATTTTTGTGGAAAACGAAGTTTAGAACCTGCATTCAACCAAACCATTGTGCCGTCAGATAACGTTAATTTGAACGTATGACCGTAGGGAATATAGACCTCATTAAATATCTGCTCGGTATTTGTCAGCTCATCTACTTCATCAAACACAAGTGAATTACCTCCTTGGTTGGCAATAATGTTTCCATTTGAATCGGTAACCACTTCATTATCTTCTGAATTCAGTATTTTGGTTGTTCCGTCTGCCAACTTGATTAAAATTTCATTCCCGATGGGTACTTTCTCCTGATTATCGACAATCGCAATCGATGGTTCAGAAATATCATCTAAAAGCTCTTGTTTGGCAAAAAATCCAATGGTTAACAAAATAGCAATAACCGCAGCGTACTTTAATAGTGTACTGAACAAATTTGGAGTCTCCTTTTTTGATTTCACGATATTGGAAAATCGTTGATAGGCCAAGCCAGAGTCAAAATTAGTTGAAAACTCCTGACCGGAATTCTTTATACGATTCTTAAAAATAGTCCTGTTGGCTTCATTTTCTAACACCCATTCTTCCAAAACTTGTCTTTCCTCAGTGGAAATCGTTCTGTTTATAAACTTATCAATCAGTAAATCGTAATTAGACATTCAGTATTCCTTTTAAGTTAAAGATGCAATAGTCATAAAAAACCCCTACGTATTTTTTATTTTTCTTAGATTTGATTTACAATCTGTTCAAAATGAATGAACAAAAGTTGATAAAAAAGCTTAGAAAAGGTAAGGCTAAGGCTTATCAATACTTGTTCTCGGAATACTACGACTGGCTTTGCAATTATGTCTTTAATCTTTGCAATAATCGTTCTTTATCTGAGGATATAGTTCAGGATACTTTAGTTGGTTTTTGGGAAAAAAGAAAGAGAATACTTATTACCACATCATTAAAAAACTACCTCTTTAAAACCTGTCACAATCAATTTTTGCAACATATAAGAAATCAAAAAATCCAATATGATACCTTGGACAAGATTAGATGGGATGTTATTTCGGAAGCTACTTTAGAGGATGATTTGTATAACCATAAAATGGAGAAGCTGAATAAACTTATAGATCAACTACCTCCAAGGTGCAAAGAAATATTTGTTCAGAACAAGTTGGAGAAAAAGAAATACAAAGAAATAGCTTTAGATATGGGAATTTCGATTAAGACCGTTGAAAATCAAATGTCAAAAGCACTTCATTTTCTAAGAGCAAACGCCACTACATTTCTTTTATAGCATTATATCCCAACATTAGCCATCCTGTTATAAGTAACAATCCTCCCATGGGCGTTATGAAACCAATAGCCCTAAAATCAAAACTGGTTAAACTATTAGTTGCAAGCAGGTAGATTGAAAAGGAAAATAAGGTTACGCCAAGCACTATTAAAAAAAAGACGGTGCGTTTGGCTCGCTCAGGAATCTGTGTAATACTCCCAAGAATCAATAAAAATAAGGCGTGGTACATTTGATACGTTACCCCTGTCTTAAAAGTGTTTATCGCTTCCGCATCCACCAGCTTTTCCAAACCATGTGCGGCAAATGCACCTAAAACTACGGCTAGTACGCCCAGTAGTATTCCCGTTATAAAAATTGTTTTGTTCATAACTTTAAAAGCCAATTTTTTTATAGGTGTAACAATCTATTACCTTAGCATTTCGTTATCACAAAAATAGACAATTCAAATGGTGCGCAATATTCTAGTTCTGGGGGCGGGGAAATCAACTTCTTATCTGTTGGATTATTTTTTGGAGAAGTCCGAAGGCGAACAATTGCATTTGACCATTGGGGACCTCAACCCAGGTGCTATTGCCGCGGAGGTTAGGAACCATCGTAATTGCTCCGTTTTGCAATTGGATATCTTTGATGACACCGCCCGACAACAAGCGGTTTCAGCTGCAAACATTGTAGTATCAATGTTACCGGCCAGATTACATATTAAGGTTGCGGAAGATTGTATTGCTTTTGAAAAGCATTTGGTAACGGCCTCTTATGTAAGCGATCAAATAAAAATGTTAGATACGCAGGCAAAGGAAAAAGGGCTGGTCTTTATGAACGAAATAGGACTTGATCCTGGAATAGACCATATGAGCGCCATGCAGGTTATTGACCGTATTCGTGAGAAAGGTGGCAAAATCTTATTGTTCGAGTCTTTTACTGGCGGATTGGTCGCTCCTGAAAGTGATACGAACCTATGGAATTACAAGTTCACGTGGAATCCTAGAAATGTGGTCGTAGCGGGTCAGGGAGGAACGGCAAAATTTATTCAAGAGGGGACCTATAAATATATTCCGTACAACAAACTTTTTAGAAGAACCGAGTTTTTCGAAATTGAAGGATATGGACATTTCGAAGGATATGCAAATAGGGATTCCTTAAATTATAGAGAAGCCTACGGACTTCATGATGTATTGACCCTTTATCGCGGTACGCTGCGCAGAATCGGTTTTTCAAGGGCATGGGATATTTTTATTCAACTGGGAATGACAGACGATAGTTATACCATTGAAGATTCCGAAGGGATGTCTTACCGTGAGTTCATTAATTTATTCCTTCCTTATTCCCCAACAGATTCGGTAGAACTAAAACTCCGGCACTATCTAAAAATAGCCCAGGACGATATTAAATGGTTAAAGCTCCAAGAACTGGACTTATTTAATGCCGAGTTGAAAATAAAACGTAAAAACGGTACCCCGGCGCAACTACTTCAGGAAATATTAGAAGCTAGTTGGACGTTGAACGATGATGATAAGGACATGATTGTGATGTACCACAAATTTGGGTATAAGCTCAACGGAAAAAAATATCAAATAGATGCCAATGCAGTAGTCATAGGTGAAAATAGGACACACACGGCAATGGCAAAAACGGTAGGTCTTCCGGTGGCAATGGCCACCCTTGCTATTTTGAACAAAAAAATAACCACCCCCGGGGTTCAAATTCCCATTCAAAAGGAAGTTTATGAACCCATTCTTTCGGAACTGCATGATTATGGGGTTGTCTTTAAGGAAATTGAAGTGCCTTACTTTGGCTATAATCCCGAATCCGTAATGAAGTAAGGATCCGCTGCGTATTAAAAATCAACCTGGAAGTTCCTACCGCCCATCCATTATGATATGGAGAAGGGTTCTTAGCTGTTGAAGTTTCTATTTCTAATTATTTCGATATTTTTACTTCAAATCTGAAATATTTAAGATGAAATCCAATAAGAAAAATGTAAAGATTGATGGAATCGACAAGAAAATCCTAAGATTCTTAATGTCGGATGCCCGCAAACCGGTTTTGGAAATCGCCCGCAACATAGGAATCTCCGGTGCGGCCATTCATCAACGTTTGCGAAAGTTGGAGGCTTCTGGGCTCTTAGCGGGATCCAAGTTCATTATCAACCCTAAGGTTATGGGCTATACCACAATGGCCTATATTGGCATCTATTTAGACAAGGCGATGAGCAATCCCGTAGCCGTAAAACAATTGGAACAGATTCCTGAAGTATTGGAATGCCATTATACAACAGGCAATTGGTCGATTCTTATAAAGGTGTTATGTAGGGATAACGAACACCTCATGCATGTGTTAAATAAGGATATTCAACAAATTGATGGTGTCTCAAGAACAGAAACCTTTATCTCATTGGATCAACAAATTGATCGGCAGATCACTATTTAAATTCATAAAGAACCACGTTGGCATCCTCTAAAATACCCCCTGCTGCGGAATAGGTTTTTTTAGCGCGTTCATTAGACTTATCCGTTAGCACCCAAGCCTCTATACATCCTACTTTTTTACCGTGTTCGCACATAAGTCTTACAAGTTTGCGGCCTATTCCCCTGTTCTGATAATTCGTCACGACCCCCACCTCATTTATAAATAGTGAAGGGTCTTTATCGGGATGCACATAATGTACCGCTGATACCATTCCTACCAACTTATTTTTATCAAACGCCAACATGAGGTGGTGCCGGGAATCATGAAGAAATTCGATAGCGCGATTTTTTTTCACGTCGAAATCAAACAAGGTTTTTCCTGCTTGTTGAATGGCCAAAAGGTCTTGGATTGTAGCTATCCTGAATTTAATATTTTCCAACTTAGTTGTTCTTAATTACAAAAACCTGTCCGAGAATTTCAAACAGGTTTCTAAATCATTGATCCAAATAGGATTAGTCCCTACCGCCCATCACTTGAAGGCCCCAATATACCAATGTTGCCAAGGAACCAATAGCTGCAACCAAATAGGTGCGAGCAGCCCATTTTAAGGCATCTTCAGAACCTTTATATTCCTGTTGTGTTACCACATTCTTTGCTTTTAGCCATGCCAAGGCCCGGTTACTGGCATCGTATTCTACCGGCAATGTTACAAAGCTGAATAAGGTTGCAAAGCCCATCATTACCAACCCGGCGACAGCAACCCAATATCCCAGTCCCATACCCGCGGCAGCACCCAAGGCCAATCCGCCAAATACAACCCAGGTACTCATCCCGGAGGTCACCTGTACAACCGGAACCAACTTCGAACGCATGCCCAACCATTCATATGCCTGTGCGTGTTGCACCGCATGACCAACTTCATGGGCAGCTACGGCTGCGGCTGCGGCATTGCGCTGGTTGTAAACCCCTTCACTAAGGTTTACCGTTTTATTTTTAGGATTGTAATGATCCGTTAACATTCCACCGGTCGAAACTACTTTTACATCGGTAATTCCATGATCCGCCAACATTTTTTCCGCAATTTCCGCACCACTCATCCCGTTTTGTAATTGCACTTGGGAGTAGTGCTTGAACTTGCTTTTTAATCGGCTGCTCACCAACCAACTTACAAGCGCAATAGCTCCAATTAATATATAATATCCCATCATAATTTCTAAACTTTTAAATTCAACTTTAAAGATAATAAAGATCGACCCATTTTGAACAAAGCCCTAGGACTGTGCTCAGGGTGATATAACTATAACGGCAAAAATCCCGCCAAATTTCCACGAACAGGTTTTAAGGTCAATTTAACCAGGCCCTTATGACAGATTGGCAACCACTATTTATATTTGAGTTTTACAATTAATATGAAAATTACCAAGATAATGGTCACTGCATTCGCCAGGATAATGCTGATACTATCCATGTAAATGCCAAAAACAAGCCATAATACAAGTCCTACCAGTAACACCAAATACATGGTCAGGGAAATATCCTTGGCCGATTTATCTTTCCACACCTTATAGGCCTGGGGTACAAAAGCAGAGGTGGTTAGCGTCGCAGCGATCAATCCTATAATTTCTATGTTCGGCATACTCTGGTTTTCGGTAATTATCCTACGATGTTTACGATTTTTCCGTGCACTACGATCACTTTTTTAGGGATCCGCCCTTGTAACTGGTCTTGGGTTTTTTCATTAGCCATTACCGCGGATTCAATTTCTTCTTTTGATAGATCTAGCGAAAGCTCCATAGTAAAGCGCATTTTACCATTAAATGAAATTGGGTATTCCTTGCTGCTTTCTACCAAATATTGTTCTTCAAATTTCGGGAAAAGTGCCGTTGAAATGGATTCGCTATGCCCTAATTTTTCCCAAAGCTCTTCTGCGATATGAGGTGCATAGGGAGAGATCAAAATCGCCAAGGGCTCCAATATGGCCCTACTCGTACATTTTTGGGCGGTCAACTCATTTGTGCAGATCATAAAGGTAGAAACCGAGGTGTTAAAGCTGAAGTTCTCAATATCTTCGGCTACTTTTTTGATGGTTTTATGCAGGGTCTTTAGATTTTCGGCAGAGGGTTGCACTTCGGCTCCGCTCAGCGACCCATCTATAAAAGGGATGTACAATTTCCAAAGTTTTTTCAAAAAACTATGTACTCCTGTAATCCCGGCCGTATTCCAAGGTTTGGACTGCTCCAAAGGCCCTAGGAACATTTCGTAGAGGCGAAGACTGTCTGCGCCATAGTCCTTTACAATATTATCCGGATTGACTACGTTCCACTTAGATTTGGACATTTTTTCAACCTCTCTATTAGTAACATAATCTTCATTCCCAATAAACTCTAAATCAGAAAACAGAGTTTCCTTTTTTAAACCGACCTTATTAAGGACATTCGATGAATCAACATATTTAACCGGAACCCTCAATGGAACTAAAGCGGTATATTCTTTATCCCACTCTACATTCACATTGCCCGCAGCTTTATATCTGGAAAGTTCACTCTCGACGATATTTAACATCAAAGTGTCGTAATTTCCTTTTAGGGCTTTATCATAAGAAGACTTTGGTACCACATAACGTTTTGGCATTAAGCCTTTTACGTCTACACCATCCATCCTAACACCAACTCCAAAACCATAAACAAAAGCACTCGTCCCCGTAATCATCCCCTGATTGATCAGCTTTTTTGCAAACTCATCTTTGGGCACCAGACCTTTATCAAACATAAATTTTTGCCAAAAGCGACTATACAGCAGATGCCCTGTAGCGTGTTCACTACCGCCTATATATAAGTCCACATCTTGCCAATAATCGATGGCCTCCTTTGAGAAGATAGCCTCCTCATTATGGGGATCCATATAGCGATTAAAGTACTGTGAACTTCCTGCCCAACCCGGCATGGTGTTCAATTCCAAAGGAAATATGGTCTTATGGTCAATTAACTGATTACTGACCACTGCCGACTGTTTTACGTCCCAAGCCCAAACTGCAGCGTTGCCCAATGGTGGTTCGCCTGTTTCGGTAGGTAGGTACTTTTCAACTTCAGGAAGTTTGATCGGCAAATGTTCCGGTGCTATCATTTGCGGCATTCCATTTACATAATAGACCGGAAATGGTTCGCCCCAATAGCGTTGACGGCTAAAAACAGCATCCCGTAAGCGGTAATTGATCTTACCCTCACCTTGTCCCAATTGCTCCAATTCATGAATGGCCCGTTTGACAGCTTTTTTATAGGGGAGTCCGTTTAGGAAATCGGAATTAGCGATAATTGTCTTTTCCTTATCCACAAAGGCCTCTTCTGAAATATCAATACCTTCAAATATATTCGGAATCGGAATACCAAAGTGCTTGGCAAAATCGTAATCGCGTTGATCCCCACAGGGAACGGACATCACTGCTCCGGTGCCATAACCTGCCAATACATAATCCCCGATCCAAATGGGAATGGGTTCTTTGGTAAAGGGGTGTTCGGCATAGGCTCCCGTAAAAGCTCCTGAAATGGTTTTTACATCGGCCATACGGTCGCGTTCCGAACGTTTGGCTGTGGCTTCAACATAAGCTTCTACTTCTTCCTTTTGTTCTGGAGTCGTGATTTTTGATACCAATTCATGCTCCGGGGCTAAGGTCATAAAACTGACTCCGAAAATGGTATCGGGGCGGGTGGTGAACACTTCTACGGCATGTTTGGAAATGACAGTGTAAAAAGTAACCGAGGCGCCTTGCGAACGTCCTATCCAATTGGTTTGGGAATCTTTTAGAGGTTGCGGCCAATCTATGGTATCCAACCCATCCAATAAACGTTGGGCATAGGCACTGATGCGCATGCTCCACTGGGTCATCTTTTTTCGAATGACCGGATGACCCCCACGCTCCGAAACCCCATTTATAATTTCGTCATTGGCCAAAACGGTACCCAATGCCGGAACCCAGTTTACCTCTGTATCGGCTAAATAGGTTAACCTATATTTGAGAAGGATTTCTTGTTGTTCTTTATTTGAAAAACCCTGCCAATCATCTGCTGAAAACACGGGAGTATCTTCATCACAAGCCGCATTGACATCAATATTACCTGAAGATGAAAATGTGGCAATCAACGTTTCAATGCCCTGAGCTTTATCCTTATCCTTATTATACCACGAATTGAACAATTGAATAAAGACCCATTGTGTCCATTTATAGTATTTAGGATCCGAGGTTCGCACTTCGCGGCTCCAATCAAATGAAAATCCGATTTGATCCAATTGCCTGCGATACGTCTTGATATTTTCGGCTGTTGTAATCGCCGGATGCTGCCCGGTCTGGATGGCATACTGTTCTGCCGGCAGTCCGAAAGAATCGTACCCTTGCGGATGTAATACATTAAACCCTTTATGGCGCTTATAACGCGCATAGATATCACTGGCGATATACCCTAACGGATGACCTACGTGCAGTCCGGCACCCGATGGATACGGAAACATATCCAACACATAGAACTTAGGCTTGTTAGAATCATTTTCTGCCCTAAAGGTGTTGTTTTTGGCCCAATACTCCTGCCACTTTTCCTCTATCCTGTTAAAATTGTACTGCATTTTGGGTATTTCGTGTGTTTGAGGGGCAAAAATAGGTTTAATCTAGGAAAGGCGAAAGTTATTATTATCTTGAGCAGCTTAAATAAATAAAGGCTTGAGCTTCTTTTCGAAACATCTCTTTTTACCCACTTGCTTGCTATTCCTAGCAGCTACCTTCTCGGCAAATGCCCAATTGGGTTTTTGTGGCGGCAATTCGGGGGATCCCATTTTCACTGAAACCTTTGGTATCGGCGCCACCAATGGTCCTGAATTACCAATGGGTACCACCACCTACGACTTCACCACGGCTACACCTGATGATGGTGACTATACGATTTCCAGCAACACAAATTACTTTGATTGGCACAGTACGAATGATCATACCCCAAACGATACTAATGGAAAAATGCTTATCGTAAATGCGAGCTTTACAGCCGGCGAATTTTACCAACGTACTATTACCGGTTTATGCGAAAATACTACCTATGAGTTTTCTGCCTGGTTATTGAACCTGTCCCCAACCAATAACTTTTGCACCAACAATGGCAATACAACAATTCCTATCAACGTAAGATTTCAAATCCGCGACGAAACTGATGCCATCACACTAGGAATAGGGGATACAGGAAGCCAGTTCCCAACACAATCTCCTACGTGGACACAACATGGTCTCGTTTTTAAAACCTTACCCGGACAAACTTCTGTGATTTTAAAAATGATCAATAACGGTAATGGCGGTTGCGGTAATGACTTGGCAATAGATGATATTGTTTTTAAATCGTGCGGTGACAATATTACTGTGAGCAATACGGCTGGTGAAAACTCTATTACGCAATGTGAGAATCTTGGTCCAGTAAGTACTACCTTAACGGCTACTCCGGATTTCTCGATTTTTACCTCACATGCATATCAATGGCAGCGTCGTACCGATGCTACTTCTTGGGTAGATATTCTTGGGGCAAATGCAGATACCTATACCACTCCCCTGCTAACAGAGAATACTTTTTATAGGGTAAAGCTTGCCGAAGATGCCATAAACCTGTCCAATTCTTTTTGTGTTGTACTTTCCGAAACCTTCGAGGTAATTATCGTTCCCGTACCGGAAGCTCCTATTGGCAATGAAGACATTACCCTCTGTGCGAATGATCTGCAACCGCTAGAGGTCACGGTACCTAATGGAGTATTGGTTAATTGGTATGATGCCCTAACTGGTGGCGATCTACTTTTAGCAAACAGTACTACCTATGCTACGCAAATTCCCGGCACCTATTACGCAGAAGCCATTGGTCCTAGCCCTGAAGGCTGTGTTTCGGTAGACCGAACGGCTATATCGTTATCCATTGACAATGTACCGACCGTAACCAATGAAAATCTGATTTTTTGTGAGGGCGAAACCGTTCTACTCACCGCCGAAACTGCTGCTTCTTATGAATGGAGTACAGGTGAGACCACGCAAACAATCAATGCCACCCAAGCGGGAATCTATACTGTAACCGTAACAAATACTGTCGGTTGTTCGGCAATCAAGACCTTTGCCCTTGTCCAAATTGATCAGCCTGAAATAGATACCATTGTATCTGATTTTCGAAACATTATAGTGAATTTGGTCTCACAAGGTGATTATGAATATTCCTTGAACGATGGTGTTTATCAGAACAGTCCTATTTTAGGCCCGGTAAGGGGAGGGCTATATACCATAAATGTGAGGGGTAAAAATAACTGTGAGGTTGTTTCCACGTCGTTTCTGCACTTTGTTATCCCCAATTTCTTTACCCCAAATGGCGATGGTAACAATGATACTTTTTCGCCCGAGGGCCTGGAGTTTGTTGATACTTATAAAATTTCCATTTTTGACAGATATGGCCGCCTATTGCAACATTCTACAAATAGTGGATTTTCATGGGATGGCACAATTAATTCCGTTGCGCTTCCGGCAAGTGATTATTGGTATTTGATTCAAACCGATGTGACGGTTTATCGAGGACATTTTGCACTGAAACGGTAAAGGGGAGTTTAGAAATTTTAAGGAGCTATTCCTCAAAACTTCCTATCTTTCAGTAGTTTTTAAACCCGATTTTATATGAAATCAGTCGCATCTTCCCAGTATCTGTTCATCCTATTATGTTTTATTGGATTGCCTGTCTTGGCGCAGCAAGAAATTTCCAGGGATTGGACTTCCTTCGTTCAAACAATTCAGGTCTCTACTGATAAGGAAATCAAATTCAAAGTGGTGGCATCGGCCAAAACGGTCGCCGATGAAGACTGGGCTTGGTCCGGTATTTGGGCAAGAGTGGATACCAAAAATGGGGAAGATGGATTTTTTGACAATATGGGAGATAGGCCAATTATCTCAAATGAATGGAACTCATACATCGTATCCGGAACGATAAATAAAAATGCAAAACGCATTAGCTTTGGAGGGCTTTGTATAGGAAATGGAAAATTTTTCTTTGACGATTTTGAAGTCTTAACGGAAAAACCCGATGGTTCTTTTGAAAAATTGGATATTAAAAATTCAAGCTTCGAAAATGAACCAACCGCCAAAGGTATTCCTGATTGGATAAGTGGTATAGTCGATATCAAACCCGTAAAGGTAAAAGAGTTTGCTTATATGTCTAGCGATGATCGGGTAGATGGTAATCTTGCATTACTCATTCAAGGAGAAGGAATAGAAGAAAATACCTCTAGCCAAATTGGCCCTATTGACGGTTATTCTCCCCAAATCGGCACTTTAATAAGTATGCTCAATAACTTAAGTGAAAGAGTTGAAAGAACGGTTGGGACCTTAGATCAACGTGAATTAGATTACCTTTTGGATGAAAAAGCCAATTCCATCGGTGCTTTGATTATGCATCTAGTTGCAACCGAAGTATTTTATCAGAATCATACTTTTGGAGGTGTAAAATATGAAGATACAGAAGCTCAAAAATGGGCATCAGCCATGGATTTAGGGGAGGAAGGCAGAAAAACGTTAAAAGGGTATGATGCCAAATACTATTTTGATGTATGGAAAAAAGTACGTGCCAAAACCTTGGAAGAATTTAAAAAGAGAGACGATAACTGGTTAGCCGAAACGAGGCCCGGTTCTAATTCAAACAACCATTTTGCCTGGTTTCATGTAATGGAACATCAATCAAGTCATTTGGGACAAATGCTTTTACTTCGTAAACGTATTCCCGAAATTCCCAAAGAACTGGATATAGAAGATAAAATAAAAGACTAGGTTTATCTTTCCTAACTTTGCGTATTCTCAAAACCTACTATGGGCAAGTCTTTTGAAAATTACCAGAAACGTAAACTGATCTCCTCTTATTTTTCAGTTGTATTAAGTATTGCATTGGTGCTTTTTCTCTTGGGCATATTGGCGCTTTTGGTCATCAACACTAAAAAAATGGCCGATCATTTTAAGGAACAGATCACCATATCGGTTTTTTTAAGGGAAAGTGCCAAAGAGGTAGAAGTAAGCCAATTACAAAAAAGCCTAGCCATGGCCGAATATACCAAATCGGCCACCTACGTTTCCAAAGAAGAGGCCGCCGAACAACACAGTGCGGAAATCGGGGAAAACTTTATCGATTTTCTTGGGTATAATCCGCTTAAAAACTCAATTGACGTAAACCTTAATGCAGATTTTGTATCTCCAGAGCAAATCGAGGAAATTGCCGCTAAAATTTCGGCGAAAGGTTATGTAGAAGAGGTGAGCTATGATAAGCCCTTGGTCGGACTTCTTAATGATAACGTTAAGAAAATCGGTTTTTGGATTCTTATTGCCAGTGGTATTTTCACCTTTATTGCGGTACTGCTCATTAATAGCTCTATACGATTGAGTATCTACGCGAAACGTTTTATCATTAAAACCATGCAAATGGTGGGGGCAACAAAAAGTTTTATCCGCCGCCCATTTATTCAAACCAATATTAAATTGGGAATAATAGGTGCGGTATTGGCAATATTGGCATTGGCTGGACTGTTGTACTACCTAAGCGAAACTTTCCCAGGATTAGAATTGCTAGAAGAGCCATTAATCCTTGGTATCCTTTTTGGTGGAATATTGGTCCTTGGCATTTTAATTTCATTTATCAGCACCTATTTTGCCACTTCGCGCTTTCTCAACCTTAGAACAGATGATCTTTATTATTAAACCGATCTCAAGTATTGAACTTGTTTTAACGTTACCTTAAAAATCACCACTAACTTTTTCACTAAATTTGCGCCATGGGTAAGAACAAATATCTAGCAGACGACAAAAAACCAAAACAGGAGTTCATCTTTCAGAAGAAAAACTACGTGTTTATGTTCATCGGTCTTGCCTGTATTGCTTTAGGCTTTATTTTAATGAGCGGCGGTGGGAGCGACGATCCCAATGTGTTCAATCCCGAAATCTATAATTTTAGGAGAATTCGACTAGCACCTACCCTGGTACTTATTGGACTAGGTATTGAAGTGTATGCCATTTTGTTGAATCCGCATAAGAAGAAAAATTAAGTTTGGATATACTAGACGCCATTATCCTAGGCATAATTCAAGGACTCACAGAATTTTTACCGGTTTCTTCAAGCGGTCACCTAGAGCTCGGCAAAGCCATTTTGGGCGATAACTCGGTTCCTGAAGAAAGTCTGTTGTTTACCGTTGTACTTCATTTTGCCACCGCATTGAGTACTATAGTCGTGTTTCGAAAGGATGTTTGGGAAATTTTACGAGGCCTTTTTAGTTTTAAATGGAATGAAGAAACCCAATTCTCCCTGAAAATTATAGTTTCAATGTTGCCTGCGGTGTTCGTAGGTCTCTTTTTTGAGGAACAATTAGAAGCCTTTTTTGGTGGAAACATTCGCTTTGTAGGATTTATGTTATTGATTACCGCCGTCTTGCTTTATTTCGCCGATAAGGCAAAGGATACCAATAAGAAGGTTAATTTCCCAAATGCGTTTATCGTCGGTGTTTCCCAAGCCGTGGCCATGCTACCCGGAATTTCAAGAAGCGGGGCCACCATTTCAACATCCGTACTTCTGGGCGTTGATAAGACCAAGGCGGCTCGGTTTTCATTTTTAATGGTAGTCCCTTTGATTTTCGGAAAAATCGGAAAAGACGTCATGAGCGGCGAACTTACCTTTACAGGTGGAAACAATGTAGCGATGATTGCGGGCTTTGTTGCTGCCTTTATAGCTGGTCTTGCCGCTTGTACCTGGATGATACAATTGGTGAAAAATAGTAAACTTTCGTATTTTGCCATCTATTGTTTAGTTGTTGGACTTATTGCCATTGGGTACGGATTTATGACTTCCTAAACTTCGGCAACAGAACTTATCAGGTCTTCAAAAGATGACATCAAAAACCAAGGAAGATTTCCTAAACGGACAATTGCTTTTAATCGACAAACCGCTCGGGTGGTCATCTTTTCAAGCCGTGAACAAACTGAAGTGGGCCATTCGCAAGAAATTTGATCTAAAGAAAATCAAGATCGGACATGCAGGAACCCTAGACCCCTTAGCCACCGGACTGTTGCTTGTTTGCACCGGAAAATTCACCAAAAAAATAAATGAGCTACAAGGGCAGGTAAAGGAATATACTGGAACCATCACCTTGGGGGCCACAACACCTTCCTATGATTTGGAAACCGAAATAGGCCAAACCTTTCCAACCGACCATATTACAGAAGCAATCATACAGGAAACCACATCGCAATTTATTGGGGAAATCGATCAACGGCCCCCTATTTTTTCCGCTTTAAAAAAAGATGGCAAACGGCTTTACGAATATGCAAGGGAAGGAAAGGCAGTGGAAATAAAAATGAGGCGGGTTACCGTTTCCGAGTTTGAGATTACGGGCATAGAAATGCCCAAGGTACAATTTCGGGTGGTATGTAGTAAAGGCACCTATATCAGGTCTTTAGCACATGATTTTGGAGCCGCTCTACAAAGTGGAGGGCATTTGTCGGCACTTCGGAGAACCAAAATAGGGGATTATAACGTAAATAATTCCCTTGACCCTACTATTTTTGGGGACGAATTGCTCCGTAGGGAATGATTTTTGTAAGAATTGTACCGGGAAAACCCCCGTTCAACGATTATTTAAAATATTTTTTTAAAATTGTGGTTATAGCAGCATGAGTTTAAATCGTGGTCATTTATCATTCTTGATTACACTCTTTTCTATGTCGATCATCGTTTTGGTGTTGTATAACATCAGCTTGGGGCAGGAAAAAGAGGAAGATGAGTATGTGGTAGAAATGATGCTCGCCGAGGAGGATATAGAAGAACTGTTGGAAGAAAAGGAAAGGCTGGAGGAAATGGCCAAGGCCGATCCAATAAAAAGCCATATGGCCTATAACCAAACTGCCAAACCAAGTTATGGCAATCCCGAGCCGTTAAAAACATTAGACGAACTTATGGCAGAAAAAGAGGCCAGTTCAGATACTAATGACCCCTCAGATATGGTTTCTGATGGTGAGTATGCCGCCCGCGTAAAAGAATTGAAGAAAAAACGCGAAGAAGCCAAGCAAAAACTGGGTGAAAAAGAAGCGGATAAAGAAACATTTACCAATAACCTTGCAGCACGAAGAACTTCAGTTTCGTATTCGTTGATAGATAGGAACAGCTACCGTCTGCCGCCTCCTATTTATACTTGTATTGAAGGTGGTAAAGTAGTTATCAATATTCAGGTAAATTCTTCTGGCAATGTTATTGAAGCCGACTTTAATGAAAAAAGCTCAGGCACCTCCAACGGTTGTCTCGTAGATAATGCAATCACCTATGCCTTGAAGGCGAAATTCAGCTCGTCTACACGTGGCGAACAAAAAGGTACAATTACCTATTTATTCCAGCAAAAGGCCCGCTAGAAGGTCTTTTAAAATATTTTGCCCCTTGTCCTTATTATACCATACCTGAAGACTCTCTTTAAATTCCGGGGTCAAAATACCGAATTCCCTTTTTTGACTTTCAACAAGTTCAGTAGCTGCCTTTGATCTTGGCCCCCAGCTATTAATAACTTTGCCTGTTTCGTCATCCAGAGCAATCAGTTTGGGAATAGACATACTTTCATTCGTCAAAAAGCGGTTCATCAATTCCACATTTTCATCGCGTAAAATCAATTTCAGCTTAATGTTCGGGTTCAAGGTTGCTATTTTATTCATTACTGGTAGCGCGGGGGAGGCATCACCACACCAACTCTCGGTCAGGACCAACCAGGTGATTTCCCGGTCTACCTCATTGATAGCGCTGATTGTGGCTTCATCAAATTTTAAGGTCTTGTCCCAGCGCTTCATACGCCTGTTATTCAATTGGGTGTAATTGGTCAAGGTTTCGGACTGCTCTGGGCCCGTTGATTTGCCTTCCTGTGCAAACCGAGCCACCAAATCGCGGTATTCGTTGTAGGACATTGACGCCTGCAAACTAGCATCTATAAGTTCGTTCGTTGTGCTTTCTAATGTATTATGCTTCATTTTAATCGATTTTAATAACCCATAAAATTAAATCACTTTATTTCACTTTTAACTGAGATAAGTCATATTAGTAGCCACTTTTTTAAAAAGCTTACAGGTTTACCGGATTCACTACAACACCGCTCAATTTAAAATAGTTGACTACCTTTATAAGTAGATTAATTGTTCGGGTTATGAAACAATCAATATTCATAGTGCTAGTTTTAATGGTTTTCCAATTAACAAATGCTCAAACAGTCGCAAAAGGTGATATATTCATTTTAGGCGAACCATCGGGTGCAAGGTATCTTCACATTGATTTCCCAAGAGAGAATATCATCATCAAAAGAGGGGGAATCGCGAATTTTAAAAGCGTTGTAGATGAAGAAGTAATCGTAGAAAGCACCGCCAAAGACAAGAATGGGTTTACAAAGGTAACGCTTAGGAGAAAGGATGGCTTTAAATTTTTCAGGCATTATAGCACCGTTAAAGCCGATTTGGAAAAGGCTTTGGCTAGCACTGAACTAAGGCGAAAAAAGTAAGACAGGTATATCGGTCTACAATGTAAATTCCCTTAAAATGAGAAAAGGGGTAACCCTTAACGGTATATTGGCCTCCTTCCTTCTTTTCAGTTATCTTTATTTCCTTAAAACTAATTATGGGAAAACAAAGATGCGGTTGGTGTGAGGGTAACGAACTTTATGAAGCCTACCACGATTTAGAGTGGGGCGTGCCCGTAAAGGACGATGATACGATTTTCGAATTTTTGATTCTCGAAACTTTTCAGGCAGGATTAAGTTGGATAACCGTCCTTAAAAAGAGGGAAAATTTTAAAAAGGCCTTCGATCATTTCGATTATAAAAAAATAGCCCTATATAACGAAACCAAAATTGAATCTTTGTTACAGGATGCCGGAATCATTCGCAATAAACTAAAAGTACGTGCAACGGTTTCGAATGCTGCGGCCTTTATGAAAGTTCAAGATGAATTTGGTAGTTTTAGCAAATACATTTGGGGTTTTGTAGATGACAAGCCCATTAAGAATAACGTTACCAACTATAAGGATGCCCCGTCTACCAGCTCCGTATCCGACGCACTTAGCAAAGACCTTAAAAAACGTGGATTTAAATTTGTGGGTAGCACGGTGGTCTATGCACATATGCAGGCAACCGGAATGGTCAATGACCATGAAACCAGCTGTTTTAGGTATAATGAAGTGTGATGGATGATGGATGATGGATGATGGATGATGGATGATGGATGATGGATGATGGATAAAAAAATATTTTTACAACACAAAATGCGAAAGCTTGTTTTAGTACTACTACTTTTAGTCGGTTATTCCTTGTCTGCACAGAACCAGTATGAACGTGAATATCGGATTCTTAAATCCCAGTTTCCAGATAACGCCTTAGCACTTATTCAAAACAAGTTAGAAGAGGTAAAAAAACTTAAGTTCTACAAAGAAAGTGATAGCGCCAAAATCAGTTACAAGGCAAAGTTCAAAAAGGATCGTCTGCACTACAGCGCTACTTTCGACACTGAAGGTGCACTCGAGAATATTAGAATGAATATTAAGAAGGTAGATCTTCCCGAAGATGCTTTTGCGGGGATAAGCGCTTATCTGGAACAGTATTTTTCAAAACATCGCATACGAAAAATGCAACAGGAATATGTGGCCGGAGATAATAATGTTGAAACCACTTTAAAAAATGCATTTCAAAATCTGATCCTGCCCAGCATCAAATACAAGTTCTTGGTCTCTGGAAAGAAGAATGGTGCTAAGGCGAAATATGAACTGTCTTTTAATGCGGATGGAAAATTTGAAAGTATCCGCAAATCGCCGCCGCCAAATTATGACCATGTGCTTTATTAGGAAATTCTTTCCTGCAGCAATTTTATAAAATCAGCGCGAGGGATTTCCTCAGCACCCAAACTAGCCAAATGATTCGTATACATTTGGCAGTCTATTAGCTTATAGTCTTTTTGCAGCAGTTCTTGGGCAAGACTAATGAAGGCATATTTAGAGGCATTGGCAACGGTACTGAACATACTCTCACCACAGAATACATGCCCCAAGTCAATCCCGTAAAGTCCCCCGACCAAATTATTGTCTTCCCATACCTCATATGATTTTGCATGACCCATATCGTGAAGTTTTATATAGGCTTTTATCATATCATTGGTAATCCAAGTTCCTTGCTGACCCGCCCTTTTAATCATTGCGCATTGATTTATGACCTCTTCAAAGCAGTTGTTCTTGGTTAGTCGAAACTGCCCGCATTTCATCACTTTTCGCATGCTTTTAGACACCTTGATTTTCTTAGGAAACAGGACCATTCGTGGATCTGGACTCCACCACAACATTAGGGCATCTTCATTAAACCAAGGAAAGATTCCGTTTTGATAGGCTAGTAACAAACGTTCGGGCGAAAGATCGCCACCAACCGCCAAAAGTCCTTCGGCATTGGCATTGGAAATAGGAGGGAATTCCAGTTGTTCCGATAAAAAAAACATGGAATGTGATGTATCGTCCGTTTTCAAAATACCTTTTTTCTAAAGGTACTATAGAAACAACAATCCACAAATATAAACAAGGCATCCGGCCAACATAAAAATCAACGTATATGGCAAAATTTCCTTTGCTTTTAATTTTGTAATCCCGAGTAAGGGCAAGGCCCAAAACGGCTGTAACATATTGGTGATTTGATCGCCATAAGAAAGGGCCAATACAGCTTTGGGGAGGGGAACATTCAATTGCAGGGCCGACTCTAATATCATTGGACCTTGAACTGCCCATTGCCCCCCACCGCTGGGGACAAAAACATTCACTAATCCTGCACTAAAAAAGGTGAATATGGGCATGGTCGTACTTGTAGAAATCGAAACGAAAAAATCGGAAATGCCATTGATCATCCCACTACCCGCCATAATTCCCATAATACCAAAGTAGAGTGGAAATTGAATTAGGATTCCAGAAGTATCGCCAATGGCCGATTCAACCGCACTCAAAAATCGTTTGAAACTTCCATGCATGATCAGCGCCATTCCCAACATTAAAAAATTGAGCATGTTGGGTGTAATATTCACTTGCGCCAACATTGACGAATATTGAAAGGTAAAGGCAGCAAGTATCAATAATCCAAAACCAACCGCCAGTACTTTGGAATGATCCAATTTATCGGCTCCTTTAGCCATCTTCTCATTATCCGTCGTAAAGGCATACATGTCTAAGTGCATTTGATCAGGTTTCGCATTTTTTCCCAAACCATATACAAGCAATGAAATCAGCAATAAAATAACGGCAAATGTAATTAGGTTTGAACTGCTAAAAATGGTAGTTGCGGTTGAAATGATATCCGGTAACTTTGCAAGTTCGTTCGGACCTAAAACGTTCTGCATTAAACTTGTTAGGTGTCCCGATTCAGCAACTTTTAAAGGTGCCGAACCGCTTATGCCCCCATGCCAAACCATTAGGCCTGTATAACCCGATGCACCTACTAATGGATAATTGATCGGAATATTATTTTGTTGGGCATATTCACCAACTTTCCTGGCCAAAATAGCTCCGAATATGAGTCCCAAACCCCAATTAAAAAAAGCAACTATCATTGTTGGTAGGGCAACCAATACAGCTGCATTCGCAGAATTCGTAACGAATTTCACAAGCCTCATGATCAAAAGCGTTACGGGTTTGCTCAATACCAAAACATGACCTAGTACCAGAATCAACATCATTTGATACCCAAATACCAATAACCCATTATTCCAGATGCCTTTTTCCCAATATGATAGGATTGCGACGAAATGGTTTTTATCGGAAGTGTTTTCCGTAAAAAAGAGCGCCAAGATCATGGTAAGCAAGGTCAATAGCACGGCAATGGTAAAAGGGGAAGGAAGGTACTTTCGAAAGATATTGGTAATGGCCTTGGTAAGATTCATAAGATCAAGGTAACCTAAAGACCGGAAATTTAAAAACCCTATTTGAAATTACATTTAAAAGTTCAAGTAGGGTCAATTTAAAAGATTTCTCCCTTAGCGGGGATGGCATTTTAACTTTTTAAAACGGCAAATCATCGTGATCTTCCTCATTTAGATTATCGGCGGGTTGAAAAGCCTCTACTGGCGGTGCCGGAGGGATTTGACCTGCTCCTTGCTCTGCTGCCTGAAGATTTTCTATACGCCATCCTTGAATAGAATTGAAGTACTTTACCTCGCCTTGAGGGTTGGTCCATTCCCGACCTCGAAGATTAATATTAATTTTTACCGACTGCCCAACTTGATAATTGTTTAATAAATCGGTCTTGTCCTGAACGAACTCGACCATAATATGTTGTGGATATTGTTCCTCAGTAGTTATAACGATTTCTCTTTTCCTAAATCCGTTACTACCAAAGGTTTGGGTCTCCCCGATCAATTTTACTTTTCCTTGAATTTCCATGAATATGAATTATATGTGAACTAAATTTTAAGTAGCTAAAAATAGCTGTAAACATCTTATCCACCTAGAAAAACATTCATAACTTATCAAAGGTTATAATGAAGTAATCCTGAGTTCAATTAGCTTTTAGGAAATCCCGCCAAATACGTGCCGAGATTTTTTCCATTTTGCTTTTTAGCGTGTCCCTTATCCCAGGTGTAATCTTCTCCACCAAGCCCTTCCAGAAGTAGCTCTATATCCTTAAAGGCATACATGCGCGGCATTGAAGCCTGACCATCCCAAGCATAACAAATAGGGATTAAGGGAATCAAATAGGTAAAAACCAGTTGTCTCCACGTTAGTGGTTTTACAAAAGGGGTCATAAACAGCACCATAATCATAAGGATTACCAATGACAAGGGCAACAATAACCACCAGAGCAATAAAGGCATTTTGTTTTCGGCCATCTCGTAGATGAGTAGTGGCTGTTTATTTTTTTCTGCAGATTCCAAAATGGCCCGTGCAGCTTTTGGGGGCATATGATGAAAGCTATTGATCATTGTTTTGAGTCCAGTAGGAACATTCGAAATATCGGTTGCATCAACTGAAGATTCACTATAACTTATTCCGTCGGAAGTGTCTTTGTTGAATTTTTGGATAACATCCCGATTGGGGTATAGATCCGTCATTAACAACGAAACATCCTTTAATTCGGCCGTTTCATGAATCGTGTTCAGGACTTGGGGCATAACCCCTCCCGAACCTGAACCTAAATCAACAATTCGCGAAAGGCTATGCTCTTTCAATAACCGGACAATAAGTTCGGCAAGCACCTTATCAATCCCCATCATATTTTGCAGGATTACTATGAGGTTGGTCATACAGGTACGCAGCCAAGAAGGGAACCAATCAAAATCCTCAAACTCAAAAAGTTGTATCCGTTTCATGGTCAAATCGTATTAGTTTATAACTATCCTACCTATGGAAATGGCAATTATTTCTCAAAAATGTGCCTTGCAAAGGGTAAGGTTTTCATTTTGGCATGGGTTATTAAAGATATTGAATATCTTTCTAACCTGCTGCGCGGTTTGTTCGAACAGACATGTAACTTCAAATTACAGTATCTTTGGAATTAGACACTGAATGGATGAATTTTAATCCGAAAAACAAGGTTTCCAAACTTATTTTACTGATAGCATCCTTTGTTATCGTAAGCCTAATTTTATGGAATACCAATAGTTTTTTCAAGACATTTAAAGAAGAGGAACGTCATAAAATGGAAATTTGGGCAACCGCCCAACAAGAGCTATTGCAGTCTTCTGAAACCGCCGAGCTAGGGAACCTAACCCTAAAGGTTTTTCAAAATAACACCTCTACCCCCATGATATTGGTTACCAAGGATGGGACCATCAAAACCAACAACATTGCCAAAGAACTAACAAAAGATTCCCTTTATCTTCAAAAAAAAATAAAACAATTTGAAAATGAAAATAAGCCCATTGTCATAGATGATAATGGCGATCATCTACAAACGCTTTATTATGGCAACTCAGAGGTCTTGAACAAACTCAAGTATTATCCCCTGGCGTTATTGCTCATAATATTGCTCTTTGGAACCGTAATCTATTTTTTCTTTAAAACCAATAAAGCTTCTGAACAAAATAAGCTTTGGGCGGGCATGGCAAAGGAAACTGCACATCAGATCGGAACACCTCTATCCTCTCTTTTAGGGTGGAACGAGTTACTAAAGGCTGAAAACATCAACCCGGAAATAACCAAGGAAATCGAAAAAGATATTTCGCGCTTGGAAACTATTACCGAACGTTTTTCCAAAATCGGCTCATTGCCCAGTTTGGAGTCCCATGATATTGTTTCGGAGACCAAAAATGCTTTCGATTACTTGAAATTGCGCAGCTCAAAACTGGTTCACTTTTCTTTTGACTCTCAAATAGAAGACGGGAATGTACTACTCAACCCTTCTTTATATCAATGGACGATTGAGAACCTTGTGAAAAATGGGATAGATGCTATGAGGGGCAAGGGCAACATTGGTATAGAAATACTAAAAGAAGGGAACCATGTTAATATACTGGTATCCGATAGTGGTCATGGCATGGCGAAGAGCGATTTCAAGACCATATTCAATCCTGGTGTTACTTCAAAAAAGAGGGGTTGGGGCCTTGGCTTAAGCCTGGTCAAAAGAATCGTTGAAGAATACCATGGTGGGAGGGTTAAAGTACTGTCTTCTGGTAAACAGGGTACTATTATGCAGGTATCTTTGCGGCTTATTGCATAAATTTGCAGCTAGACAAACAGTAGTACTTTTAAAATGGCAATAGAAAAATTAGAGGTAATCAATGAGGTAGCACTGAAATGTAACTGCCCAGAATGCTTTAATCAGGATTTAAAGTTGACGTTTTATCAAAAACACAAATACGGCAAGCTTTTTCACCGCACTACTAGCGACATCACCAATCAAATCCTTTGCAACAAATGCGGTTCGGATATATATCCTGCCAAATGGACCGATGACATTGATCGACTTTTTGATTACTATAAAAAAATGGTTACGCCCAAGAATGCCTCAACTAAATTCACCGGGCTTTTTTATGGTTTGATCTTATTCTTAATTGCCCTTATCGGAACCCTCATTTATCTGTTTTCAGAAGGTATCATTCAATTGCCCCTCTAATTTTTTCGGCGATTTTCTCAAACTCTCCTGGAGAAAATTTCTCTTTATGCTGAAAAGTGGCTTGACTCATCTCATTCAAAGGAATTAAATGCACATGTACATGTGGCACCTCCAACCCGATAATGGTCATTCCCACCCGTTTACAATCGATTACTTTTTCTATGGCCTTGCCCACCTTTCTAGAGAAATGCATGAGCCCAATATAGGTTTCTTCATCAAGATCCATAACCTTGTCCGTTTCCTCTTTGGGAATACATAAGGTATGCCCTTTGGCATTCGGGTTAATGTCTAAAAAAGCAAAGTAATTTTCCTCTTCAGCAATTTTGTAGCATGGAATTTCACCTCTTATGATTTTTGTGAAAATGGTTGCCATAGGTTATTGTTTTATGGTATTTAAAAAGAGAAGGTCAAAAAACCGTCCTGAATATCATTTTGGGCCTGTCTCACAAATATGAAGATAAGGGTTGGCCCCCATAAATGTAATTAATAATGGTTTAGCTTCTTGTAATCTCCAAAATTTCAAACTTTAATGTGCCGTTGGGCACTTTAATTTCCGCCGTGTCCCCAACGGCTTTACCAAGAAGGCCATGGCCAATGGGCGAGCTTACCGAGATTTTCCCTGCTTTTAAATCAGCTTCACTTTCGGCCACCAAGGTATATGTCATCTCCATACCATTTGATTGGTTCTTTAGTTTTACGGTAGAAAGCACCAGCACTTTTGAGGTGTCTAATTGTGATTCGTCTATCAACCGCGCTTTAGAAAGAGTTTCTTCCATCTTAGAGATACGCATTTCCAGCAATCCCTGTGCTTCTTTTGCAGCATCGTATTCTGCATTTTCGGAAAGGTCACCTTTATCCCTGGCCTCTGCAATGGCCTGCGAAGCCTTTGGGCGTTCTATATCTTTTAACTGATTAAGTTCGTCTTTCAACTTTTTTAAGCCTTCCGGGGTATAATAAGATACGTTACTCATAATTTTGTCGTTTTAATGGCAGAGGGACAGCCCTTTTGCCTTTTGGCAATACAACCCAACATTACTAATGTTGCTATTGAAATGCCTAGGTACTTTAACTAAGAAAATCCCCTGAACGACCTGCTTAGCATGCGGTTTTTAGAGAGGATTTCGTACAAAGATACATATTTTTTGTTCATTTTTGTTGGAATGAAAGCATTAAGAAAGCACTATATGAGACGTATTTTAGGGGTTGTTTTATTGATTTTTATTTTGGCTTGCGACAATGATCGCGGCAACCGCAATCCGTATCTGCTTGAAGTGGGGTTCCGCTTTGATATGAACCTTAATTTACCTTTATACAGTCCCTTGAGCAACACCGGAAATGCCATATTCGTGGGCGCCAATGGCGTAGGTACCCGCGGCATTTTTGTAATGAATGTGGGTTTTGACCAATTTCGTGCTTTTGAGGCCAGTTGCCCCAATCATCGGCCAAATAATTGTTCGACTATGCAGCTCAACGGACAAACGGCCATATGCACCTGTGAAGACTTTGAATACAGCCTTTTTACGGGGCAGCAATTTTCCGTTCCGGAAGATGGGCAACGCTACTATAATATGTTGGAATACAATGCCCGGTTAAGTGGTGGTGTGGTGAGCGTTTCGAATTAAAATCTTAAAGTAGCCCCCAATAAAAAGTTGGTCCCTGCCTGCGGATAAAAACCGGCGCCTTCAATGGTGGTAATTTCGCCCGGTATGCTAAAATCATCATCATAGGTAAAGAAGTACCCGTTTGAAACAATGTCTTCATTAAAGACATTGTTCACCGTTCCTGACAAGGTGATGCTCTCTATAAACGCATTTATTTCCCAAACATATTGTACATTAAAATCAACCTGCGAATAGGCCTCCAAAAGTGACATTTCGGAATCTATATTACCCATGTATTGTTTGCCCACATATTTAGACAAGAATGAAATTTGAAGGGTTTCCAAAGGACTATAGGTAAACCAGTTACCAATAACAAGTTCGGGAGAGTATGCGATATTGGTATTGCCAAGGTTTTGCAATACACCATCCCGCTGAAATAGAAAATCCCTATTCTTATTGCTACTTAAGGCCACATTGGGGCGCCAGTTGAATTTATCATTGAATCGAATATTCGCATCTATTTCCAGACCTAAGCGGTAACTATCCCCAACATTCGCACGCAGAGGGGCACCAACATCGTTCAGTTCGCCGGTAAGCACCAGTTGGTCTTTGTAGCCCATGTAATAGGCGTTTGTATTCAAGCTTATCCAAGGGGTAACATAACGCCAGCCGAGTTCAATATCGTTCAAACGTTCCGGCTTTGGGTTCCCATTTTCATAATCATTTCGATTCGGTTCCCGATTGGCAACGGCATAGCTTAAATAGAGATTGCTATTGTCCTTCAAATCATAGGTGATACCCACTTTTGGATTAAAAAAATTAAAGTTATCATCTACCAGGCCTGTGTCTTCGCCATTTGCCCTATAACCCACGGTGCGATATTGTAAATCCCCGAATAAATTAAAAGCATCAGCGATGTTGTAATTTGCTTTTGCGTATATGTTTAAATCGGTCTTGGTTGAATTATCATCATAATAGCGGTCCCGTATGTTACTATTACTGGCAAATCGTGCCCAAATTACTTCACCATAGTGGTCTCCTTCGTATTTGTTATATCCACCACCCAAAATCAAATTCAATTTTTCTGCAGTATAATTGGCCGAAAAAACGGTTCCATAAAAATCATTATCGAGCCAACGACGACGAATTAAATCTGTCTCATTCACTTCCTCACCATTAACCGTAATTGGGATAAAACCATAGGTGGCAAAATCATCATCTTCCCTGAACTGCTCAAAATACCCACGCCCATGGGTATAATGCAAGGCAATATTTGTATTCCACTTTTGATTCCAACGTTGATTCCAAAGTAGTTGTGTATGGTCCTGTTTATAATTATCAACTTCATTGTCATAGAATTGGGTATTCCCATTGTCATCCATATAAATTCCTGATGGATTAAAGGTTCTGTCAGTTTCCAAAGTAGCTTTATCAATACCATACCAAGCCTGATAGGTAATTTCATGCCCACCAAAGAGCAGCGCTTTTACAAGTGTATTATCATCTTTGTAGGCACCCTGTAAAAAATAAGAATCCAGTTCTGAAGATGCCCTATCTATATATCCATCGGAAGTAATCCGCGATAATCTTCCAGAGAGTTCTATAAGTTCATTGAGCAGTCCCGTGCTAAACTTTACATTGTTCCGAAACGTATTAAAACTCCCTGCCGATGAGGAAATTTGCCCATATGCCTCTTCGGAAACGCCATCGGTCAACAAATTGAGACTTGCTCCAAAAGCTCCCGCCCCATTAGTTGATGTCCCTACCCCGCGCTGTAATTGCAAGCTCTCGATCGAGGATGCGAAGTCGGGCATATTTACCCAGAATGTTCCATGTGATTCGGAATCGTTGTAAGGAATGCCATTAATCGTCACATTCACACGGGTAGCATCGCTGCCCCGAACCCTAATTCCGGTATAGCCTACCCCGGCGCCGGCATCGGAGGTCGTAACTACCGAAGGTAGAAAATTCATTAAAACGGGAATATCCTGCCCCAGATTTCTAGGTTTGATTTGCTCTTTGGTCAGGTTCGAAAAGGTCACCGGGGTTTCTTTGTTCGCTCGGATGGCTGAGACAAAGACTTCATCTAGAACTACCTTTTTCCCTTCTAAAGTGTCAAGTGGCTCTTGGTCCTGTGCCGAGAATACGAAGATGGAGCAAAAAACAATTACTGCGGTAAATAAAGACTTCATTCGTCAAAAATTAGTGACGAATAAAAGGGGCAATTATTCTAAGTTAAAATTGATTTATAGTGATAAACATCACATCGTCTTCAATGAAGATAGTGCCCTATTCGGTTTTAGGCCAGCGCACCGTCTCGCGCCTCGATCAAAAGGTCTACCAGACCTTTTTCTCTCGACCGTCCCTTGGCGGCATTACCCGCCCAGGTTCATTGGGTATAATCTCAGCCCCGCCCTGAACTTGATTCAGGGTCTTCCCCTTTTCAAGTTTGGAGCGAGAGCACCCCTTTGAGATACCACAAAGGTAAGTCGGGAATTTTATTTTTCCATAGGAAATCGTATAAATATTAAGGTATCATTATAAACAATAAGTAGCTCCTGTACGTATCTATTCTAGCCTTCTATACAAGTAGTGTTTATGAAAAACAGTTCAAATAATAGGTTCACCTTTAAAATCATTGCCAGCTACTTGGTTTTGGCCCTTTTGGCAGCAAGCGCAGGGTACTTTATATATGCCGAGGTCAAGGGCCTCATGTATAACGATGGGGCCGATAACACCGATAGAAAACTTCTAAAAACAGGGGCTTTGGTTACACAGTTATATCAGGCCGAAAGCCTTTCGAAGCTGGCCCTACAAAGTGGTACACAAGAAAATTTTAATACCTATTCCCTCACCATAGATACCTTGATTACACAAATAGATACGCTCAGGCAACTATCAGCTTTTGAACATCAAAAAAGTTTGTTGGACAGTGTACAGGTACTCCTTAAACAAAAAGTAGCGAACAGCCTTGAATTACGAAACCTACGGGCCAAGAATGGTACGAATAACTCCATAGACAAGGCTTTGAGGGAATTTCGAAAAATGGAATCGTCTACAGGAAAATTGACCATTCATAACTTTGAACCACATCCCGAAAAATTAACACCTTACAAGCGAAAGGTGCTCGAAGATTGGGTCGCCTATCTCAATGAAAATATTCCGGATGAAAATGCTTCTGTTCTGGATACCAAGAAAATCGATTCGATCCTTAATGCATCTACCGCCCTGCTAACCCGAGCGAAAAGGAACGATTCGAGGGCCCAACGATTTCTAGCGCAAAAAGAGAAACAAATCAACGCCAATGATTTAGAGCTCTCCCAACAATTACAAACCATAGTTTCAGCAATTGAGCAGGAAATCATCCTAAAAAGCTATGCTCAAAATGCCGAACGTAAGGCCGTGCTCCGTAAAAGTATTCGCTTAGCGGCAGGGGCAGCACTACTTGGGTTTTTAGTGGTTGGCATATTTACCTTTTTGATCAATCGCGATTTTTGGCGGGTACAATCCTATAGAGCGCAATTAGAGCGGGAGAAAAAATTCTCAGAATCACTGTTAAAAAGTCGGGAACAATTGATTTCTACGGTAAGCCATGACCTGCGTACACCGTTAAATACGATTACCGGCTACACCGAATTAATGGAGGGCACCCTGCTGAACACCAAACAGCAACAGTATCTAAAGAACGTGAAATCGGCTTCGGCCTATGTCAGTAATCTAGTAAATGACCTTCTGGATTTCTCGAAATTGGAAGCGGAAAAACTGCATATTGAAAAAGTGCCTTTTATCTTATCTAACCTAATCAAGGAAACGGCCGAAAATATACATGCCCTTCATAGCGACAAACATCTACAACTCTTTTTAGAAATCGACAAAGGTCTTGAAGCCACCATTATTGGTGACCCTTTCAGGGTTAGGCAAGTCCTGACAAATCTTATTGGCAATGCCTTTAAGTTTACCGAAAAAGGCTCGGTGAGCGTCGTTGCAAAAGCGGTTGGAAAGGGAAAAACGATCAAAGCTGAAATTGATGTTATCGATACTGGAATTGGTATCCCGAAAGACAAGCAACATCATATTTTTAAGGAATTTACCCAAGCGGACCCCACAACGGAAAAACAATTCGGAGGCTATGGATTAGGCCTCACCATTTCGAGAAAACTTACCAAATTATTGGGCGGAAAATTGAAGGTAAAAAGTGATGTGGGCAAAGGCAGTACTTTTTCGCTACAGTTACCTTTTCAAATTGCCAAGGCCCAGATGACAAAAATTGAACAGGGGCAATACATGAATCGTAAATTGCACGTACTGATTATTGATGACGATACTGCGCTCTTAAGTATGCTCAAAGAACTCATGGCGACCATAGATATATCCGCCCATATTTTATCGAACTTTTTACAGGTAGAAAAAGATTCCCATTTGGATTATGACTTGGTCCTGACGGATATTCAAATGCCTCAAATTACTGGTTTTGAAGTTTTAAAACAATTGAAGTCCGGGGCGTATAAACATTATAAGAAGCAACCTATTGTTGCGATGACGGGTCGTCGCGACCTCCATATGGACGCTTATACATCCCTTGGGTTTGCCCAAGTATTACAGAAACCATTTTCTAAGAAAGAACTAATCGCCATGTTAAAGCTGTTGGGCATCGCAACCCGAGAACTGGAAGAGGTACAGACAAAAGCCATTGCGCTCGATACCAATGGGCACAGCGTTTACAATCTAGACCTTATCCAGTCATTTCTTGGTGAGAACGAGGATGCCATAAATGATGTACTGCGCACATTTGTGGCAGACACATATCATAATATTATGGAATTAAAAGAAGCCGTCGCTAAGGGTGCTTATCCGGAAATTAGCCTGACCGCTCACCGCATGCTCCCAATGTTTCGTCAATTAAAGGTGGTTTCTGTGCCTATTCTGGAGCGTATGGAATTGGCTACCCAAGAAACAATGAATAAAAATAATCTTTCCCAGGATTTAAAAAACTTGGAGGATTCCGTAGTCGAATTGCTCAATGCCTTGGAGGAACGATTGGCTATAAGTCCAACTTATAATGATTAATCCTGTTATACAATGTTTTTCTGGTGACCTGCAAGAGTTTTGCGGCTTCCGATTTGTTATAATTTGTACGTTGTAACGCCCTGATAATTCGGTCTTTTTCGAATTCCGACTTTGAGAACTGTTCCCTTGTCGATTGCCCGTCTTTAGGATTGATGATTTCCCTAGGAAGTGCATCGATCCGAACCTCATCACCCGAGCTAAGCAGTACAGAACGTTTAATAACATTCTGAAGTTCCCGAAGATTCCCCGGCCACTGATAACGCCTAAAGGCATCCCAGACTTCTTTGGAAAAACGTTCCACTTCTTTATTCAAATCCGTGTTCGCCTGCTCCAAAAAATATTCGGAAAACAATGCCAAATCTTCAAAACGATCTTGAAGGGAAGGTAACCGAACCGAAAATTCATTCAATCTATAATAAAGATCTTCCCGAAACGTACCTTTGGCAACAGCTTCGCTTAAATCTTCATTCGTTGCAGTAATAATGCGCACATCAACATTCACTTCTTTATTGCTCCCTACTTTCTTGATTTTTCTTTCCTGAAGGGCCCGCAATAGTTGCATCTGGTTTTCATACGATAGATTTCCGACCTCATCTAAAAATAGGGTGCCGCCATTGGCCGCCTCGAAATTCCCGATTTTATCTTCGATTGCTCCGGTAAAACTCCCTTTAATATGCCCGAAAAATTCGCTTGCCGCCAATTCTTTAGGAATAACCCCGCAATCTACCGCTACAAAGTTATATGCATTTCTTTTGCTCAGATGGTGTATGGCCTTCGCTGTTATTTCCTTTCCCGTGCCACTTTCACCGGTAATTAGTACCGACATATCGGTTGGGGCTACCAACGCTATATATTCCTGCAATTTTATAGAGGCTTTGCTTATTCCTTTTACGGTTTTGCTTTCTTTACTTTTCTCTACAACAGAAGCTGGTTCCAGGCCTTTAGTGATGTATTCTTGATCCGGTTTAATCGTAGTGCTTGTTTTTAAGGCATTTTCAACTAGCGATACAATATCCGTAGGCGTAAAAGGTTTTGAGATGTAATCATAGGCGCCATTTTTCATGGCCTTTACTGCAGCACTGACTTCTGCATAACCCGTCATTAAAATAACCTGTGTCCTAGAATTACTTTCTTTGATATCCGAAAGAAGCTGAATCCCATCGTAATTGGGCAAACGAACATCTGTTAACACTACATCAAATGTGGTTTCGGAAAGTTTAATCTTCGCATCTGAGGCACTGAAGCTTGTTTGTACTTGATAATCATGTCTGGTCAAGAACTTTTGCAACATTTTGCAGAATGCAGCGTCGTCCTCGATAATCAAGATGTTTGGCATATTGTATTCGTTCTGTTACCTATCTACGTAAAAAATGTAGGAAGTGGCTATCAGCGAAAGAAAATTATAACAAAACGAAGGCAGGAAATAGCTAGAACAACATCATTCAAAAGATCCCGACCTGAAGTCGGGGTTCAATTAGGTCATGCGCCATGACTGCGCTATCACTTGTCAGGTCACGACCTCATTGAAATAGAAAGGGGGCGTATTGCTACGTCCCCTTTCCGACCAAACCAACTTGATACAAAACAAATAACTCAAGTTATTCCATTTCTATCCAATTACCGTTCTCATCGGCATATAGTGTGCCCGAAGTACCGTCTCCCAACGAAACTTCAAGTCTAAATTGCTTTGCTTCATTAACATATGCCTTATCGATAGAGGCAGTAGGATAGTTTTTTGCCACGGCCTCCGTTACCGCTTCCGGCAACTCGGTTGTGTCTATTTCAGAAAAATCGTCTTGTGCAACAACCTTGGTGGCCGCTGTTTCCATATTTTCAGTTTCTTGGGCAAAAGCTGTAAGACTTCCCAAGGCCAATGCCAGTACAAAAATTACTTTCTTCATAATGTTCTTTTTATCTATGAACCCACTTAACCTATAGTAAATATGATACCAAACTTCTAAATACATATAAGATCTTGAATGTCATATAATTAAAATTACTTTACGGCTTTTAGAATGGGTAAAAATGTATAGGTCGGTGTATAATTGTATAAAAGGTATACGTTACATCCCCTACAATATCATTTCGGTTTTTTATCCTTAACAGCTTAATAGCAAAAATCCCGATACTAGTGTATCGGGATTTTCTCAATCAAACTAACTCTTATAATTAATAATAAGAATTTGGGGGTCTTTACATTTCGATCCAGTTACCTTCAGCGTCGGCATACAATTCAACAGTTGTACCATCTTCTTTGGCAACTTCTAATTTGTACTGTGCAGCTTCATTAACGTAAGCCATTGAAATTGTAGCACCAGGAAAATCTGTTGCCAAAGCGGCTGTGATAGCCTCTGGCAATTCTTCGATAGCAACTTCGGCAAAGCCATCTTGAGCCTCAACAGCTACAGCTTCTGTTGCTTCAACGGCCTCAACCGCAGTAGCAGCTACTTCTTCTGTTTGTGTTTCTTCTTGTGCAAAAGCAGTCATTGAACCTAAGGCCAAAGCTGCAACAATCATTAAATTTTTCATTTCGTGTGTGTTTAAAATTTTCACTTTGTTTTGATACTCATTTTGATATACGGCAAAATAACGCCTTAAGATTTTTGCGTCTATTTTTTATTATAAAGCATTTACAATCAATACTTTATAGCAATACAAAGATTTACCGTATTTGTGTAGAAGTGTGTAAAAAACACGATATCGTGTAACTATTACACACTTGAAGGGATTAGTTTACCTGATGTGACGGTCGCAGTAAATCATTCACTGTTTTTACCGGGTTAAATGTTCGCACAGGTACTTCTACGAACAGCGTATTCCAGAACGCCATAGCTCCGTTCCAAAGTCCCGGTAGTTCCATGGCCTTAAGTTCCCGACCTTCCTGTGTTTTTTCAGTTATAAAGCCTTGTTTGGGGTCTATAAAGTCCATTAAATCGTATTTTTCACCTTTATAGTTCTTTACGCCACAGACAATATCAACGGGATTGAAATGTGTAGCATTTTTTAATATTTCGGATTGATATATATTCCCTACATCTATTTGTGCCGATTCTATAATCTGGAGGGAAATGCGCCCATCGGTATCTTTCACCCAAAAAGGCCCTCCACCCGGCTCACCTTCATTTTTTACCATCCCACAGATTCGTATGGGCCTATTGATTTTTGATTGAAGTTCTTTTTGTTTAACGGGCGAAGTAAGATGGTCAAAATCATTTGTAAATCGAACATTTAGGTCTTCTTCTAAAAACCGCTTTGTTTTCGATAAAATTTCGGGTCCTACATTTTCATTTTCTAATTGCCGGGCAAAGTGAAACGCTTTTTCCTGGACTTCCAATAAGAGCCCAGCCAAGGTTTTTTTGCTATTGGTCACAATCTCCAACGATTTTGTTGGCACAACGTTATCAATATTTTTAATAAATATGATATCTGCTTCTTGTTCATTCAGGTTTTCAATCAAGGCCCCATGCCCTCCCGGACGGAACAACAACGTTCCATCGGTATTTCTAAATGGATTATCATCCATCGTTACAGCAATGGTATCCGTCGAGGGTTTTTGAAAAGAATAGCTTACCTCAAAGTCTGTTCCGGTCGCTACACCAACCCGCTCGCCTGAAATAGAAAATTCTTCATTGAATAGTTTTGCATGTTGGGGCGAAATCGTAAAATGTAATTTGGCAATGCCTTTGGTTTCTGCATAACGGGATGCCTCTTTTAAATGTTCCTCAAAAGCCGTGGAAACATAGTCTTGGTATTTATGAAAGGGTAGTAGGCCTTTAGGAAAAAACCCGTAATTAAGGGCCGCTTCGGAAAGCATTTCGCTTATAAAAAGGTGCTTGGTCTCGTCTTCATTGGCATTTTTACCCGCTAAGCGAGCCTGAATGTCATGGTAAAAAGGAAAGTCCTCATACTTTTCAAAAAACACCTTCATGGCAGTATCGTTCGTGGTATTTATATATTCCTGAAAGCGCTCTTTTTTGGGGTCGAAGCTGTTCATAAAATTGAACAGACTCTTGAACATACGGGATGCTGCACCAGAGGCAGGCACAAACTTTAACAGGGACAGCTTGCCCCGACGTTCTTCAAACAATTTGATAAGCTGCTCCTCTTCCGTTGGCGAAAACTTCTGCAATCCGTCGCCGATTATGGCAGCTTTTTGCAAATCAACAAAGGGAATCCCTTCCTTAAAGGTTGCTATTTGGCCCACTACCTTTTCTTCGGTGATGCCTTTTTTTGTTAATAATGCCGCATCTGCTTCTGAGAATATCATTTTTAATGCTTTATTTTTAGGAGTTTATCAATATGTAAAATTGCAGTCTGGAGACGTATTCTTTTATCACCCTTCAAAATAACAAAATTACGGTTGTATTTTTCCAAAGTGTTTTTAAAATATTCGAACATTTCCTCTCTTTCTGTTGGCTTATCCCTAAGATCATCACCCACCCAGGGCACATCTATATAGGTCAAAAAGTAGAGGTCGTACGAATTTTTAAGGGCAAATTCCTCCAGGACGGGGTCGCAATGGCCAACGTAATAGGCCTCGGAATATACTTTTGTCTCTAACAAGTCGGTATCACATACCAATACCTCTGTTGCCTTTGTTGAAAGTTCGTTCTCCAGTCTCATTTGGCCCTCGGCAATGGGTAGGAGGTCTTCGGGCTCACATGTTTTACGTTCGTTGTTCCATTTTCTTTGGAGATATTCCCGGGCATATTCCGGCACCCAAACCGTATTATAATGCCTCGCCAATTGTTCGGACAAGGTTGTCTTTCCCGTAGATTCAGGGCCGAACAAAACTACTTTTACGAGGTCTGAGGGCTGCTGTCTAAACTTTTCTTCCATGCTTGATAACCATAAACCGCAATAATTGTAAAGATAAAATACTGTAGGCTGGTAAACGTGAATCCTTTATAGAAATACAGTGGAATTGAAATTATATTGCCAATAATCCAATAGATCCAATTTTCAATCTTGCGTTTTGCCATGAGCCACATACCAACAAAAAAAACTCCCGTTGTAATCGTATCAACATAAGCGGTCCAACTAGTCCATTTATCAAAAACCTGGTAAACCACGTACACGAACACAAGGGTACAAAGGAAAATGATTGCCGAGATTTTATGCTCTTTTGAGGTAGCCTTTGAAATTGGGGTAAAATGATCCATATCTACTTTACGCGTCCAAACATACCAGCCATATACGCTCATGATAAAGTAATAGCCATTAATCATCATGTCTCCTATCAAACCCCATTGAAAGAGCAGATACACATAAATTGAAGTGCTAATCATCCCAGTCGGAAACACTAAAATATTGTTCTGTTTTGAAAACCAAACAGACAACAGGCCAAATATGACCGCTACAATTTCTAATACAATATAAACCGTTTCATAATCGGCATATTGACCGAACAAAAACTCAAAAATGGGGTTCATAGGCGCTACGGTCAGATTTTACGATTTTCATAAATAATAATCCCTTGTCCATGAGTTCAAAGGCGATCTTGATCTCGTTGTTCAAGACCTCCATTACCACATCGTACTCCCCGAACACTTGGGTGCTTAATGGGTTTTCTATGATTGTAAGTCCGGACGTCCTTAATTTCTTTATAAATTCAATGATATGGGATTCAAAGTCATCCTGTAAAGGGGAGAAAGTGAGTTCTATTGAAATATTCATGTTTGAAGATTGATTGTAAAATTAAGCACTAAGGGCGAATCGCATAAACACATGTAAAGCCCTCAAATTCTAAAAAGTTGATATTGTAATTGCTCGTTTTTCCTTCAAAGAGAATTTCGCCGTTGGTCTTGTCATCCGTCAAGGAAAAATCCTTGATGTTGATATGGTGTAAAAAGCTAAGTCCAGGTTCTGCACAAATCTTATACAACGATTCTTTGCAACCCCACACCACCGTTAACTTACGAATGAGGGCATCGGTATTGGCAATGGTACGATATTCCTCGATCGGTGTAAATTTATGGGCAATTCGCAAAATCTTATCCCGTTGTTTTTCAATATCAATGCCCACTTCTTGATCATCACTGACGACAATTCCCGTAAATTGATTTGAATGGGTTATCGAAATTTTCTTCCCATCCTTTAAATGGGGTTTGCCAAACGCATCATAGTAGAGATCATGATCAACATAACCGACCTTTGCCATTAAATGTCGTATGCTCAAAAAGCCCTTGCGATGTATTTCTGACTTCATTCGAGCCATTCGGTTTTGACAGTGTTCAGTAAGTTCTATCCCCTCTGAAAGCTGTGCTTCGGTCTCCTCAATTCGCCAAATGAGCGTTAAAATCGATGAACTTACCTGTATGGTCTTGTATAATGGCATGCTTTTCTATAGGGATTTCGTACCTTTGTTAGTTCAAAATTGTGCAATAGCACATACATAAACGAAAGTAAAAAATAAAAAAATACTATGAGTACAGAAACCGTTTCTTATGTACCTTATAAGGTAAAAGACATTACCCTTGCCGATTGGGGAAGAAAAGAAATCAATCTTGCTGAGGCAGAAATGCCAGGACTAATGTCGCTTCGTGAAGAGTACGGCAAGGAGCAACCTTTAAAAGGTGCCCGTATTGCTGGGTGTCTTCATATGACTATTCAGACTGCAGTGCTTATCGAAACCTTGGTTGCCCTTGGTGCCGATGTTACCTGGAGTTCTTGTAATATCTTTTCGACACAGGATCATGCCGCCGCCGCTATTGCTGCTGCTGGTATTCCCGTATATGCTTGGAAAGGTATGAACGAAGAAGAATTTGACTGGTGTATTGAACAAACCTTGTTTTTTGGCGAGGATCGTGAGCCACTGAATATGATTTTGGATGACGGAGGTGATTTAACGAATATGGTCTTGGATAGATTTCCAGAATTAACCGATGCCATAAAAGGACTGTCTGAAGAAACAACCACTGGAGTTCACCGTTTGTACGAGCGTGTAAAAAATGGCACCTTACCTATGCCCGCGATTAATGTGAACGATTCTGTTACCAAATCAAAGTTTGATAACAAGTATGGCTGTCGCGAGAGTGCTGTTGATGCTATTAGACGTGCTACCGATACCATGTTGGCCGGTAAACGTGTTGTTGTTGCCGGTTATGGGGATGTTGGTAAAGGTACCGCTGCTTCTTTTGCAGGTGCCGGGGCCATCGTAACTGTTACGGAAATTGACCCAATTTGTGCGCTTCAAGCTTGTATGGAAGGTTTTGAAGTAAAAAAATTGGAAACCGTTATCGGGAATGCCGACATCGTAATTACCACTACCGGTAATAAGGATATCATCCTTGCAGAGCACTTTAAAGCTTTAAAAGACAAAGCTATTGTTTGTAATATCGGGCATTTTGACAATGAAATTGATATGGCCTGGTTGAACGAAAACTATGGCGATACCAAGGACGAAATTAAACCTCAGGTAGATAAATATACTATTAATGGTAAGGATATCATCATCTTGGCCGAAGGTCGCTTGGTGAATTTAGGTTGTGCCACAGGGCATCCTAGTTTTGTAATGAGTAACTCGTTTACAAATCAGACCTTGGCTCAGATCGAGCTTTGGAAAAACAGCGACAATTATAAAAATGAGGTATATATGCTCCCGAAACACCTAGATGAAAAAGTAGCCAAGCTACACTTATCACGTTTGGGTGCCGAATTGACCGAATTGAAGAAATATCAAGCGGACTATATCGGTGTTACAGTTGAAGGACCTTATAAACCAGAGTATTATAGATACTAGATTTTAAGTAAGTCCGAAGGCTGAAGTCGGAAGAATATTGATATAAACCCTTGCCTTTTTGGTGAGGGTTTTTATTTATGCGCTTTGGATAATGCTGTTAAAAGCCGAACTGCCTTTTTCGAATCTTTCTTATCCACAAAAATATGGTCATGAAAATAACCCGCGATAACGTTACAACTAATGTTATTTTTGGCCAGTTCGGTCGAAAATATTGCCGTCAGACCCACCGCCTCCAATGAAGAATGAATTTCTAATGTAATCCAAGCTGCAACATATTCGTAATAAAGTCCAAACTCGTTTGCTTTTTCCTGTTCCAGCACAATCGTGGTCCCTTCTGCTTCCTTAAATTCACAAAGGGTATCTTCACGAGCAATACCTTCTAATGTCTTAACAGTTACAAAGACATAATCCCCCTGGTTCAATTTTGGGGTCATTCCCTTAAGTAATTTGGCTATGTCAGTTTCTCCCGCCATTTAAAATTCGGTTGTGGTATATTTTCCTATTTGCAATCTGATTGTTTTTCCTTGTTCTTCCACTGAATCCAATATTCCTCTAGTCCTTCAGGAGTTATTTTTAATTCACTTATATCTAATTCCTGCCCGGGCATCAGTGCTTTACTTAGCTCCTTCTTTCGCGAAGACAAAGAGGGTTTATGATTCCACCCGCCAACATGATCAAAGGAGGTATATGCCTCGCATTTCTCGAGGACCGTTATAAATGGTATAGACAATTTATAGGTAACACTACCCGAACCCATTCCTTTTGTAGACATCGCAATATTTGAAAAATCTACCTTAACATATTCTCCCTTCTCATAATGTTCTTTTAGTTTGTCCCCAACTTTACCCGACATTTTATTTGAAAATTGATGTGCCACATCCGAACCACTTATAAACTCCGGACCGCTATAAACCCCTCGGCAACCCTGTTCATCACAAACAATTTCATTGTTTTCCTTGTCTTGTTTAAACGTATTGGATGGTGAATTACCACAGTTAGAACAGAATAATGCAATTATTAAAAGTGCTATTGATTGTTTCATTCAGTGTTTTTGTTGCAACTACTTATGCCATCTTATATTATAAGAGCATTAATTTCCATAAATATAGTGCCAAAAACGTCGTATTGGAGGTGAATTTATAAAACTTCTAAAAGAGCGATAAATTAGGGGTTGCAATTGAAAGCCGAAACTCATTGCTAAAAAAGAAGTCGCTATCTTGGTGGGGCATTTTGCCCTTATTGTCCTGTTCAGCATGAGAATCCCTAAACTATTAGGATAACCCTTTTACCAATGAAATTTATAATAGCTCCCGATAAATTCAAAGGTTCCCTGACCGGGTTTGAATTTTGCAATGCGGTGGAGGAAGGTTTGCGCATGGCCTTTGCAACGGCGGAAATCATAAAAATGCCCCTAGCCGATGGTGGTGATGGCACTATGGAGATAGTCAAGCATTACTTGAATGGGGAAAGGACTACGATAACTGTTAACGACCCCTTGTTCCGACCTATAGAAGCGTCTTATTTATATGCGGCTGAAAGTCATATTGCCTATATAGAAATGGCCGAGGCATCCGGATTAAACCTACTCAACGCCTCTGAAAGAAACTGTATACACACCAGCTCCTTTGGCACCGGAGAGCTTATTGCCCATGCGCTTGAAAAAGGTGCCCAAGAAATCATTTTGGGTATTGGGGGCAGTGCTACCAATGATGGGGGAATGGGGATGGCGAAGGCCTTGGGGTTTCGGTTTTTAGATGCCAATGACCAAGAGCTTAAAACGGTAGGGAGTAATCTTATGGCCGTCAAAAAAATTGATGATTCCAAGGTTAATGTGGGGCTTAAGAAGGTAACCATTAAAGTAGCCTGTGATGTTTCCAATCCGTTTTATGGGGCGAATGGTGCAGCACAGGTATATGCGGCCCAAAAAGGCGCTTCCCCTTCTGCAATAGCGCAACTGGATGCCGGACTTCGGAATTATGCGAAAGTAGTACTTGAAAAGTATGGCATCGACCTTCAACAAATCGTAGGATCAGGTGCCGCAGGCGGCCTTGGAGGAGGCGCCCTTGTTTTTTTGAAAGGCAGTTTAACTTCAGGGATTGAACTGGTCAAAGAACTGGCTCATTTTGATAACGCCATTAAAGACGTCGATTGGATTATTACCGGCGAAGGAAAGTTGGATGCCCAGACCTTATCGGGCAAGACCATTGCCGGAGTGGTCAAATCAGCTGCTCAAAAAAAAATCCCCGTTGCGGCCCTATGTGGATCGGTAGAACTCACCCCAAAACAACAGACAGCTACCGGGCTTACCTATGTTACTGCTATTACCAAGGGTGTTTCGGATTTGCAGACAGCGATGTCGGCCAGTTACGAGAATCTATTGTTTGCTAGTTATAATTTTGCAAGGGTTTTAAAGAATGGTTATGGTCAGTTTTAACTAACATCATTTCAATTAAGGATAAGTCTCAAATCCTATTATGGCAATACAATTGGTAGATGGCGCCTTAGTCCCTATGAATGATTATGTCGGGTAAGTAATCGCAGCGCACACTACAATGGAATAGACTAGCGCAATTAGCAAAATCACGCCTTCCTGTCACTTATAATCTGTTCTACTTCATTTAGAATATTCAGCTGCGCACAAGTTTCTTTAAAATACGCATAATTACTCGCTTGCCTATTGTGTTGTGCCAAGGAAACGGCATCAATAAACCAAGGGAGATATGCTGTCTTAGGGGCGGTAGTAAAATTGATCATGATCATTCCAATTAAATAACAATATTCCGGTTCAAATACATTTATCCTTTCAGTAATCAATTTGCCCGCAAGTTCTTTTATCTCAAACATTCTATCCAAGAGCATTGGCTTATCGGCCTTATCACTTTGAAATCTCAAATGAATAATTTTTAGCTCTTCTATCAAACTCTCAATGTATTGAGGAATTCGAAGGAGCCCTTTGTATGTAGCAACAGCATCACCGATAAATTTATGGGCTTCTTCACCCCTATTATTTGCTCTGGCGCAGGTAGCTAAGGCTAAACTGGACAACGCCAACAAATTTGGCTCATGGTATTTTTCTGCTACTTTTCTTGCTCGAATGGCATCTTGTTCACCGGATTTTATCATATCAATATTGTTATATCGAAGTTTAATGAGCGCTCTACGGCTAAGCAAACGAGAAATTCTAGGTTCATCATACGCCGCTTCCATATCCTTTATTGCAGTATTCAAATAACTATTACTTTCATCCATTTTTCCGTAAATCATGACATAAAGCGAATAGTAATACATAATATCGGCAACTTCATATAAGGAAGGTTCCTCGGTGAAACTTTGAGTTAAGCCATCTGGGAATAAATCAAATAAAACTGGATTGCCCATGTAGGTCTGAGCTAATGCAATTAAGCCTATGGTTTCTGCTGATTTATTCTCAATATGACGCAAATTTTGTTTTGCTGGATTACTTAGATAGTCTTCATAACCGGCGGAAGGTTCTCCTAAAGGTATATTACGAATTTGAACACCTGCACTATCTGCTCGTTCTAATCTGCTTTGAAAATTAACAACAAAGGAGCGGCCATAATTCAATAAAAACCTAGACAATCCATCACCTTTGTAATCCGAAGGGTTTCTGTTTTTCCAAATTTTATCATAAAGAAACCTAGCACTTACTTCATCACCATAGGATTCTGCTAGGGAGGTGAGCATATTAATGGCCTCCATAGGTTCTATTTTTGCAATTTTAGCTTCAAGTTTTTCTCTTATGCCAATTTTTTTTTCTGGACTAGTTTGGAAGGGGGCGTATTCGATTCCTTGTTTAACCAAAAGCTCTTCAAGATATAATGCCGGATCATATTCGATTTCTTCGGCTTTATCTTCTCCATAAAATTGGATGAGTTTAATCATACCTTCAGCCATGGAACTTCCAGGGAAACGTGTGTAGGTAAATCCTTTGGCTTCCGGCGCCGCTTCTTTAAACCCCAGATAATTATCATTATCATTAAAGTCTTGCCCAGAGAATCCCACAAAAATGAAATGATGGTTTCTTATCAAGTGTCCTAATACGGTTTTAAGCACTTTTGATCTTCCCTTCAAACGCTGTTTCCTAGTATCTACCATAGAAGGAGGAGAAGTGCAGGACCCATGAATTTTTATTATGGGTACAGTGTCACCCCAGTTATTGGTTAGTTCAAGAAAACCCTTTTCATCAAAACAATCCTGATGGGCAATTCCAATTTTAGAAAAGGCATGTTCAAAATTCTGATCGAAGTTGGTTGTAACTACTGCTTTTACAAGGCCTGCTCTGGAAAGAAGGGCAGTGTAGTATTGTATAGGATTAAAGGCATCCGAATCAACTGCACTGAGTAATTTGAAGTAGTTCATTCCGACCTGCTCTTCCATGAGTTGTGCTTGGTAGTCGGGAGGAAATTTATTTTCGCTTCGTTTCTCCTTAATAGAGGTAAGGATTTTTTCGCGAAAACCTTTGGTAATGCGATGGTCTTCTAATCTGTCCCATAAAGTTTCTAGAATCGCGTCGTTTAAGTCATTCCATCCTGGTAGCGAAGAGGGAGGAGCCATGGAGCAGCCGGCACCTGCGAATATTACTATTTTATCCATGATTTTATATGATTATTTTACGGGCGTTTCTGTTTAAAGTAGAAAGTAATCGACCTTCTTGGGTAAGATAATAGTTCCTAAAAATTTTAATGAATTCTACATCTTCTTTAATCTCCGCCTTTTATTTGCTAACCGCTAACAATTATAGTAGCTAGGTATCACATTTCCATTTTGCATGCCTTTTTAATTTACTCAAAAATTTCCATTCTTGTAATGCTATATCTCTTTTTTATCTATCATGCTATTCTTTAGAGGTATTGAACTCCATATGACTTTAATTCATCATATAATTATTACGTTTGTTTAACTTAATTCAATGACGTATATGAGAAATTCACTTAGTATCATCCTAATCATATTTTTTATGATGCCAGTTTTAGGCCAGAAAATAAAAACGGTCTCTGGCGATATTTCGGTACTTGCTGGCGAAAAAGAACTGTCGGTAAGTTTTGGGTATGATAATATGAACGTACACGGCTATGCCTCAGAGGCAGATTTTATAGAGGATAAGGTACGTATACGGGAAGAGCACAATCCTGGGTCGGGTAAACAATTTAGGGGGTCTTGGGTTGCAGACCGAGATACCGTATATGCGCCTATGTTTATTGATAACTTTAACCAAGCTATTCCTAAAAAAAGAAAAATTGCGGTTTCAAGAAACAATCCCAATGCAAAATACAACTTGCATATTCAAACCTTATGGGTTTATCCAGGTTACAATGTTGGCTTTTCGCATCCCGCTAAAATAGATGTGGCACTTCAATTATATGAAATAGCAAACCCGGAAAACATTGTTTGGGAGTCAAAATCGCCGATGCGCATAAAAGCTAGGGTGGCCCCCTATAAGAGAGAGGAGAGAATTGGAGCTGCTTATGCTACTTTAGCTGTGTACATGTCTTGGTTTTTGAAAAAAAAGGCTAGGTAGAGGCTATAATTCCCTTGGAACTTTTTAAAACCCCCAAACAAAAAACCCTTTCTGTTTCCAGAAAGGGTTTTATCCTTAGAAAATCCAAGGATTGCTATTTTAAAAGAAGAGTAGCCTAAGCCTCAAACGGCTCAATAGAAACATAGGATTTTCCGCCTGCTTTCTTTTCAAATTTTACAAGGCCGTCAACCTTGGCATGTAATGTATGATCTTTACTTACATATACATTTTCACCTGGGTTGTGCTTTGTACCTCTTTGTCGTACGATAATGTTCCCTGCAATAGCTGCCTGGCCACCAAATATCTTAACGCCCAAGCGTTTCGATTCTGATTCCCTACCGTTTTTAGAACTACCTACACCTTTTTTATGTGCCATGATATATACTTTTATGTATTGGGCTTCGACAAGCTCAGCCTGACAATACTGATTTGTTTTTACTTTTTAGGCTTTCCCTCCGTCAAGTTCGTCCTGCCATTTCTTCAATTCATCCCACTTACCATCAGCAGCCATTTTGGCTTGCGCTGGCCATGTGTCGGTTACGTGGTTACCACGAACGTCTGCTATGATTTCGGAAATCTTTGCGGGTTTGGCTTTTGCCAAGTCTGCGAAAGTTGCAATCCCTGCTGCAGCCAAGGTCTCGGCGATTTTAGGACCGATCCCCTCGATTTTCTTTAGGTCATCTGCCTTTGCCTTTGCAGCTGTTTTAGGGGCAGCTTTCTTAGGTGTCGCAGCTTTAGCTTTTGGCTCCGCTTTAGGTGCGGCCGGTTTGGCTGCTGCCTTTGGCTTTTCTTCCTTCGCTGGTTTCGATTTCTTGGCACCTTTTGCAATAATGCCCTCGATAACGATTTCAGTCAACGACTGACGATGTCCGTTTTTCTTTCTGTACCCTTTACGTCTTTTCTTTTTGAAGACGATTACTTTGTCACCTCTAAGGTGCTTTACGACTTTGGCCTCTACAGCCGCGCCGTCTATAGCTGGGGCGCCTACGGTAATGTTCGAACCATCGGCCAAAAGAAGAACGTTGTCAAAAGTTACCTTTTTACCTTCTTCTGTTTGCAAACGGTGAACATACACTTTTTGGTCTTTCGCAACTTTAAATTGCTGCCCTGCCATCTCTACAATTGCATACATAGCGTGTATATTAGTTTTCTAGTTACCACCCAATTTCTTATTAGGCGGCTGCAAATATACTGCTAATTGCCAAGTATACAAACGGTTTTATAGATTTTAGTTTGTTTTTTTTACGAGGTTATTCGACGATTTGAAAAGTTGCATAAAGGAGAGTGTAAGCACCAGGCTGGTAGCAAAACCCATAATGGCAACTGTAAAAAATACGATGGCTTGAAAAGAGGCAAACTTATCGAACCAGGTGGGTGACAACTGCTGTAAAAATGCCGTGTTCAACTCGGTTGCATAGAGCGCAAAGAAAATGGTGAAGATCAGGGTGGCTACAAAGCCCGTAATGACGCCTGCAGAAAAACCAGTAGCATAGTTAAAGTCGGCATCCTTTCGACTTTTAAAATATCTGATGGATTCATAAATTCCAAAGGCGGTGATCACTCCATTAAAAATGCTAAAAAACGGATTGATGTGAAGGTCTAGCAGGGACAAAATCAGAAAATAAGCGATTAGGCAGCCCGCCGTAGCAACTCCGAACCGTATGGGTAGCGCATATAGTTTCATAATACTATTCTTTTGTAAGAAGGTACAAAAAAATAGCTTTCAAAAGGTTGTAAACCAAAACGTTAACACAAAGACCTATCCCAAGAACAAGAGGGGTCCTTGAAAAATCCACATTTTTCAGGCTTTCTTCTTATTCACCAACCACACACCAAAAAGGATGATCAAACCGCCCAATAGTTGGTAGGCGTTAATCCGTTCCCCATCCCAAACACCCCATAGAATAGCCACTAAGGGAATTAGGTAGGTGACCGAAGCAGCAAAAACGGGACTGGATACATGGATCAGTTTATTAAAATACATATTGGCCAGGGCAGTCCCCAAAATGGCAAGGGCCATTACATACCACAGTGCATTTTGCATTTGAATATCTTGGCCAATCCTATTAAAGAAACCGGAATATATAAGAAGTACCAATGCTGGCAAAAAGGCGACGGCAAAGCTTGCCGTAGTAACGGCCAAAGCACTGAGGTGCGGCAACTTACTTTTAATAATATTAATATTAAAGGCATATCCCAATGCAGATAAAAGGATGAAACCGGCATACCAATAGTTTTGATCGGGCACCAATTCCATTCCAGAGACAATCAAGGCAACTGTTCCGAAAAGGCCAATAAAAACACCTAGGATTTGTCTCTTATTTAGAAAAGCCCTGAACATGCCCACGCCTACCAAAGTAGTCAACAAGGGCACGGAGGAATTAAAAATCGCCGTGATACCGCTATCCAGTTCAGTCTGCGCCAGGGCGAATAAAAAAGGCGGGAAGAAAGAACTGAGTAAACCTCCAACAAAAATCCATTTCCAATCCTGGGCACTAATTCCCCTCATACTTCTAAAGCCCAATACAAAGAGGGTCAACGAAGCGATTATAATCCGTAAACCTCCAACCTCCAAAGCCGTAAGTCCCAATAGGGCCTTTTTCATCAGGATGAACGAAGAACCCCAAACCAACGCAAGAAGAATCAAGTAAAACCACTTTCTCTGAAAATTGCTCAATGGAAAAGTTTTGACAAAAGTGATGCTTTTCGGTTAATAAATTGCACCCTTATTTTGTAATTTTACCTGATAATTAAAAAGCGACCTTATGGCCCATTTAAAAAAAATAGTATTTCTGTTCTTATTTACTACAATCGTTATTTCTTGCAAGGAGGAAAAAAAAGAAGATCCTTCGGCGGCTACGATGAAAGAGGTGCTTGCCGTACATGATGAGGTAATGCCCAAAATGAGTACCATTGGTAAGCTTGTGGCGCAGCTCAAGTCAAAGGTTGATACAACGGAACAAGGAATGGCTTATGAAAAAGCGATGAAAGACCTTCAAGAGTCAAACAAGGAGATGATGGAATGGATGCAAGGCTTTGGCGATCGTTTCGATTCAGATGAAATCATGAACGGCAAGGAATTGACCGCCGAGAAAAAGCGTTGGCTAAAAGAGGAAAAACAAAAAATAGAAGCCTTACAACAAAATGTGGAGATCACTATCTCTGAAGCCGAGGTGCTGTTGAAAAAAGAGAATTAGGATTGCATGTACTAACTTGTTCCTAATAACAGGTCAGAATCTTTGAAATTTAACCCCCCTTCTTTTTTTCTCGACAAAGTTCAGCTATCAAAAGGGAGGAGTTGTAAGTTGCCATTTTTTAAAATGGTAACTTACTCAAATCTACATTGCCGCCTGAAATTATAATTCCAACTCGTTGTTCTGTAAAATCTTTTTTATTGCGAATCAAAGCAGCCAAGGCTACCGCACTTGAGGGCTCAATGATTATTTTCATTCGCTCCCAAACCAATCGCATTGCCCCAATTATCTCATCTTCCGATACTCTAATAATCGCTGTTACGTGTTCTTTTATTATGGGGAAATTATGGTTTCCCAGGGTTGTTCGTAACCCGTCTGCAATGGTATTTACTGTTTTATTCCCTTCAATTTTACCTCTTTTAAGGGAGCGATAAGCATCATCGGCCTCAAAAGGTTCCCCACCATACACCTTGCAGTCCTTACCAAAGTACCGGGCCGCCAAAGATGAACCGGCTATAAGTCCGCCGCCGCCAACAGGACAAAAGATGGCATCGAGGCCCGGTCGTTCCTCAAGCAGTTCCATTGCCGCTGTTCCCTGACCAATGATAACATTCAAATCATTTGAAGGATGCAGAAAACTAGCCCCGGTATCCTCCGCAATTTGATCCGCCATCGCTTGTCTCGCCACAAGGGTAGGTTTACACTCATAGATGATTCCTCCATATTGTTTTACCCCTATTTTCTTTATTGTGGGAGCCGAGGTCGGCATTACAATATGCGCTTTAACACCCAAGCTTTTGGCCGCCAAGCTAACCGCCTGGGCAAAATTTCCCGAAGAATGGGTAACTACACCTTTTGCACGTTCTTCGGGTGACAGTTGTAAAATCGCATTGGTGGCACCTCGCATTTTATAGGCCCCGGCACGTTGAAAATTCTCGCACTTTAAAAAGACTTTCGCCCCTATTGATTGATCTATAAGTCTTGAAGACAAAACAGGGGTGTTATGAATAAAGGGGGTTATTCTTTTATGACAGGCTAGTAGTTTTTCTCTATGCATAGACAAAGATATCTATGCAAGATACTTTTTTTACCTCATTCGACATCCTATCTGGAAGTCGATTCCTGAATGATGTTTAGTCGTTAGGAAATAAGGTCTTCGACAGGCCTGATTGCCGACAGGTAGGCTCAGGACATTCCTATCGAGGACCATGTTTAAGGGAAGAATACACTTCGACAGGCTCAGTGTGACATTAGTGTTCCAAATTGTCTAAGGTCAATCGAATTTAAATTGTCAGTCCGAGCTTGTCGAGGACCTAGTCTTTAAGCTACAAAACACTATTCGTTATAAGGGTTTACCTAGATTACTTGCCTTTGACCTTAAGCCTAACATAGTCGGATAACTCATTGGAAGTATGCCCCTTGGCCTGTGCCCGTTTTATATAGTTGGCGGTAAGCCCATGAACCTTGGCCTTTTTTAAAGCGGATGCGTCCGGCGCATTGATTCCGGTTTCCTGAATGGATTTGATGTATTTTGGACTGATGTCATGTACCGCAAATTTCTTTAGCATTCCCGGCTCCATGTTAGCAAACCCAACCTCAGCCAGATTGTTGATATAATCAAGAGAGATGTTATGCACGGCAAAGCTTTTGAGCATGTTCGGATCCATGTTCGCATATCCTATATCCGAGAGACCTTTTATATAGGCTACATCGATATCATGTACGGCAAATTTCTTGATCATGTTCGCATCTAAATCGCCATAACCAACCCTTTCCAAGTCGTTGATATACTCAACCGAAATATCATGGATCGCAAATTTAATGAGCATATCCAATTCCAAGCCCTTATAATTTGTGTCCCCGATAGATTTGATGTAATCTAAGCCTACATCATGTATGGCAAGTTTGCCCAGTTGTTTTAAAGTAGGCTGATATCCTTCCCTCTTCACCCCAAGAACATAATCTTTGGAGACCGAGCCGAGAAACAGCTTAAAATAATAATAGTGATCATCACCATTCGTATTTATCCCTTCCTTATTAAGAAAGGCCTCAAAATCCTTGTTTTTAACAAAGGTGAAATCGCCTTGGCCTTTTTTATTTGGAAAAGCGCCCTGAAACCTAATGGTCCCTACTGGTTTTTTCAATTCAAAACTTTCTTCACTATTTACCGTAAATTCTGCTTCTGGAACGCAGTAGCTAATTATAAACGATGGGTTGTTTCTGTTTTTGGAATCCATTAATTGAATGCAAACCCCTTCTTTTTGAATGGTCGCAAACCAAATGCCATTGGTAATTTCCGCCTGGTGATTAAATGTGCTAAATGAAATATTGTTTGCCTTTTTCTGACCAAAGGATGCCTGAAATACAAACATAAGTGCCACGAGAGCCCTTAACCCTGTTCTGTTCTTAGTTTTCATACTGTTGTTTTTAGATGCTATATAACAGGGTAAACTCGACTTTTTATAAATGGTTACAGTATAGGTATAAAAAATTGTTAGGGCCGTTTTTAAAATTTCTCAATACAACAGTTTTTAAGCCGAATAATTCCCCTTGCCGATATCATTCGAAGCAAGTCGATTTATTTAAATTTTTACTTTGCGTCCGCTACATCGGGTATTTTTTCAAATACTAGATTGTGTATCCCATCTGTAACCATATTAAAACCTTTTATGTCATTGGAATCATTACGAAGAAAATTCAAGGCGTTAAAGAACATGGATGTACTTGTGAACACGTCTTTTTTAACAGGTTCTAATGTAATGTCTTCATGGTTTAAATTACTTGCGGTCAACTTACCATCTTTAGAGCTAAATGAAAACAATGCTGCGTATTCTTTGTTATAATACGTTCCTACATAGGACTGTAACTCTTGCGCTGAAGGATTTATAGGTTCATATCGTTCCATTACATCAGGGCGACTTTCATTATAGGTAAAGTACAGCGTCATGCCATCACCTTCTTTTTTGAACTTAAACAATCGCCTATCTTCTATTTGTCCGTACTGCTGAAATGTATCATCTGACAATGGCACTAGCACCTGATGACGTTCGCGAGGGCTAAATAACCATTTAGTGCGAAGTGTATCATTTTCAACAAATAGTTGCGAAGCGTAACCCTCCTTAAACCAATAATTACCTTCAAAAGCTTTCAGTTTTTCTGCGCTTATCTTCCCTATTTCAATAGCTTCAAAATCTATATTTGCAGGTAAAGTATAATACTCTTCAATAAATGGATTCAGCACATGCTGCGCTAAACCCCCATTGTATTGATTGTGGTTTCCCAACACAAAGGACATCATCTTTTGGTCTAAATATCTAAATACATTAGTGCCATAGGCCCCTTGAAAGCCGTAATTCCAAAATACAGAAAGACCTCTTTCTGGGTGACTAAATTCACGCCCTATTGCCATTTTGCCCCAGTAATAAACAAAATTCTTTCCGTTAGATAGTCGGACGGGTGTATCTAGTTTTTGTATTAATCTTCCTATATCGCCCTTAGGATGTGTAAAATTCAAGTACCATTTTGCAAGATCTTCTGCAGAAGTATAAACATTAATGCCTCCCAAAACACCGCTTAAAACTTCATTTTTCTTATACGCTGTACTTTCTTCTATTTTCACATAAGGTAGCGCAGTATCGGCGAGAATGGTATTGTTATCATCCCTAATCAGCGAATTTTTCATTCCGAGTGGTTCAAAAATGTTGGTTTTAACAAAATCGGCAAAAGATTGGCCAGATGCTTTAGCAACAATTTCGGCCATTAAAATAGATTCTGTAACAGATTCGTGAAACGAAAAACTCGTTCCAGGTTTAAAGGCCAGACTTTTTTGAGCAGCAATCAATTTAAGCGCTTTCGCTTGGGTCGCGATATTCATAGATCCATTGATTACATTACTTATACGATTTACATCGTGTAAACCACTAGAGTGATTTAATAAATGATCAATGGTTATTGTATGATTATATTCCGGTAAGTCAGTCAGATATTTCCGAATATCATCGCTTAAAGTGATTTTTCCTTGTTCCTCAAGAAGGAGGATTGCTAGCGTGGTAAATTGCTTGGACATTTCTCCCAATTGAAACTTGGTTTGCGGCGTTATAGGCGTTTTAGTATCCATATTGGCACTCCCAAAACCTTTGAGATAAACAACTTTTCCATCTTTAATCAGCACAGCCGCAACCCCTGGTTTAGAGGTGTCTTTAAAAGATTCGAATGCTTGGTCTATTTCTGCCTCCTTAGCCGAAGTAATTTGAGCAATGCCAACTGTGTTTAATAGTAATGCTGATAGTATTAAAATTAATGTTTTGTTCATTTTTTTGTTGCTATATTTTAACTCTTATAATGATGTTTATTCTGGGTAATTAACATAGGTATACGACTTGTGTATTATCTTCCAACTGCCCTGATATTTTAATAACATTAGATAGTCTGTATAAATTCTTTTTGGTCCCGGCATAAGAATTTCAATTTTCGCTATGGCGGCATCGTTTTCATGATCTATAGATACGATTCTACCAATACGATTGCTTTTCCTCCCTTTGGTAATACCTCCGGTATAGTCTTGCCCATACCAAACCCTGAGACTATCATTTGCTACGGAATAGAGATTGAGGTCTGGGTGAAAAGCCCTTTTCACCCTTTCAGGCTCACCATTTGCCGTACCTTCAATGTAATCCATTAAGGTTTCGGTTATATCTTCCAGATCGGTTTGTGCGGTCATTGTTTGCATTCCAAAAACTAGAAATACAAAGACTAGTATTTTGTTCACTTTCATCTTTTTAATTGTTTAAAATCTTATTTGGTTTTGACAATATTTTCGGGGGAGCTTGTTTCCTTTTGGAACCAAATATCGGCAACCCCATGTGTAGCCAGTTGAAACCCCGTGACCGCCCCATTTGAACCTTTCTTAAATGCCAAAGCGGTAAAATGCCTGCGATCTCCAGTAAATAAGTCTGGTATTCTCGGATCTAATTGAACAGACTCCAGCCTAGGGTGGGTAAGCATAAGTTTTCCTTCATTTACAATCAGTGAATACGAAGTATCTAGGGCAGCGGCGTAGTAATTTCCGGTGAATACATTTAGGTTTTTGGTCCAGATGGCATTGGCATCATAAGCTACCAAATTGGAGGTGTCTTCCCCAACGGTTACATCCATAGTCTTGGGAACGGCTTTCGTATCAAAATTTACCGTTACCTCTCCCCGGGTCATCATTTTAAAGGAGTCCTTGGTCAAGGGTACCAACGCACTTTCATTGCCCGGACTTCTAAAATACCGCAAAGTATCATTGGCAACATGAACTTTTCGGGTAGCATAGCTGTTAAGGTCCCAGTAATTACCTTCAAATGCCGCAAGTTGATCTTTTGATAATTTCTTAGCACTGATTTTCGCGGGCTCGCCTGATCCGGGGTCCAAAAAATCCTCAATATACAGGGCGCTCGCCCCAGTAGCTGCATATCCATTATAGGCGCCATCATTTCCCATAATAACAACGGCAAGGTCATAGTCCGGATAACGTATTAATTTACTGGCATAGCCACCTGCCACTTCAATATGGTATAGTTTTTTAGCACCCCTAAAATTCCAATACCCATGCCCTCCCGTGTAGAGTGCGGCATTGACCTCCTTTACCTTTTCGCCATTGACAACGGACAAACTATCGAATTTTTCGATCATTTTCTTAGTGCCTATTTTGGGATTTTCAAGTTCTTTGGCCCATTCACACATATCACCCACAGTAGTATATACATCCGATAAAATGGTGCGCCCGTGGCTTGTTATCGCATTGACGAAGCCGTCGTTCTGGGCGAAATACCCTTGGGCTTTGTTAGCGATTACCTCGCCCTGCGTGTCAAATACGGAATTTGTCATTCCCAGTGGTTCAAAAATCTTTTTAGTCACAAAATCAGTATAGGGCATTTTCCCGATTTGGGCGATAAGATCTTCGAGTATCATGAACCCGGCATCGGAACGGCGTTGTACGCTTCCGCTTTTGGGGGCATATTTCATCTGATTCCCGACCATGGTATAGGCCTGTTCCTTGGTCAGGGCATCCTCTGCCCTCCATCCAGAAAGTGCCTTAGAAACCTCATCGTTGTTCAATCCACCCGTATGATGTATCAATTGTTGAATGCTTATGGCATGGGAAAGGTGTGTTAGTTGTGGTAGATATTTCCGAATATCGTCCTGAAGCGAAAGTTGGCCCCGTTCCTCCAATAACAAAAGGGCGTAAACGGTGAACTCCTTGGCGATATCCCCAATATGGAATTTGGTTTTCGGGTTTATGGCAATCCCATGCTCTAAATTGGCCAAGCCATAGCCTTTGGTATATTCTATTTTACCGTTGTTGAGGATTCCCACAGCTATTCCGGGCTTATTTTGGGTATCCCATTTAGAAAAAACAGCATCTATCTGTGCGGGTGTTATCTGTCTCTTTTGTGCCTCCTGAGCAGCAGCGGTCATCATGGTGAAGCATAAAATCACTTTGAGTAAATCTTTCATTTTCTTTAGGTTTAAGGATAATATTAGAATTCACGAAAAGAATGCCCATGAATAAAAAGCCATTCTCCATTTCTTTTTAAGGCTGTCCATGCTATGGTACCTTCAACATATAATTCTTCTCCCTGGGTTTTGGTCAAAGTTTCCTTGAATGCAACTGTCGCAATTGCCACATCACGAGTAATAACATCGACGTATATAGAATCATTAATAATTACATTCTCGCTAAATATTTTAGGAAGATTATGACATCCTTCGGCAAACTCCCCATAACTTCGTCTTTTGCCATTTCTTGTGTATACAAAATCCGGAGAGTCCATAATATGTGGTAACATCTTTTCAGCGTCTAATGCACCCATAGCATCTTGATAAGATTCCATTAAACTGCGAACAGCTTGTGCGGCATCTTTTTTCTCAGCTTGACTCAGCTCTTTATCGATTCCGTGTTCCACGGTCTGCGCATGTACTGCGTACAATCCAAAAAGAAGCAGTATAATCGTGAATGGTTTTTTCATTTTCCTTTAGTTTATTAATGGTTTATGATTGTCGCACCCTATTATCCCGGTTGCGCTTAGCCGGCATACCTATTGGGTAATTCCTGAACCCCAAGAAATAGTGGTGATTTTCCATTCGTCCGCAGTTTTATGTAGCGTAAGTAATTTGTAATGACGCCCTCCGGTATTTTCAGCTAGTCGAAGTCGAACCAGGGCAAGCTTGCCGTATATTTCAATACTCAATAATTCCTCCTTATAACTTGTATCTGCATCATCTGAATCCAAGTCAAAAACATATTCTGAATATTCTCCGTTTCGATTGACAAATCTATAAGCGCCTTTTTCGTGCATCGACAGCTTTTTATGTTCGATACTTCCTGTATGATCGCCGATAAAAAAGTTTTCGGTTGTCCTAATAATAGCTTGACGATCTGAAAAATCTGTTTCCAAAGTAGATTCTTCAACCATTTCCTCTGTTTTTTGTGCGTACAAAGAAGAGGTTAACAGAATAAGAATAAATAGAGGTAAAAGTAAATTAGATGTTCGTTTCATTGCTTATATATATGATGGTTAATTAAGTGAATTTTCGAAAAGGAAGCCGTAAATGCAAAGCATAAAAAGTGGCAAATGGATTTTTCATATCCTTTCGGTTTATGACTGATTTATTATTGTAATGTTTCAACCACTTTTTTGGCCACGGAGGCCGCAGCAGAAGGGTCTTGTCCGGTAATCAATCTGCCATCCGCGACCATAAAATCGTCCCATCCTTCCTCTGAAAATTGAAAATCGCCCCCTCTTTCGGATATTATATTTTGTATGGAAAATGGAAAGGTCTTGTAATATTCAGCCTCCATTCTTTCAAAAGCATCGGGAAATCCGTTTACCTTTTTACCAGAATACAGATACTCGCCATTCTTTGTTTTGAGATTAACAATACCCGCTGTACCATGGCAAATGGCAGATACCACCCCTTCTTGATTTTCGTATATCTCCATTGCTATTTTTTGAATGGCCTCGTTTTCTGCAACGCCGAACATGGCTGCCCCACCTCCACCATAATAGACAGCCTTATAATCCGACGCCTTTACTTCACTTGGTCTTTTCGTCCGCTCAAGGTCATCCATAAAATCATTGTCATACAAATATTTCTTTTGCAGTGAATCAGAAGTGTTGATATAGCCTATGGGAATTGCTCCGCCTTCCGGACTGATAAAGTCAATTTTATAGCCCGATTTGCCGAATACGTCATATGCGCTTACAATTTCAGAGAAATGATTTGATGTATATAAATCGGAATCCCCATAGTAATGCGCATTGGATACTATGAATAATATTCGTTCCGCTTCCTTTTTTTCAGAACTTCTTTCTTCGGTTTCACTTTTGTTGCCATTGCATCCCAAGACCAACGCAATGGTGCAACATAATAGCCAAATACTAGTTTTCATTTTTTCCCTTTTTTGGTTTAACAGGTATTTCTAATACCAATGGGATGAAAGTATAGGTAGCTAATAAATTAGAAGTACGGATTTATAAATCGGGAAGCGAATTACGAGAATTTTAAGAAAAACTCTCCTTGAATTTGGCGGGTGTAGTACCCACGATTTTTTTGAAGGAGGAATAAAATGTAGATTTAGAATTAAACCCGCAATCATAGCCTACGGCCTCAAGTTTAATCCGTTCATTTTCCTTGATCAATTCTTTTGCCTTGGCAATTCGGAATTCATTAATGAAGGCGGTAAAACTTATACCCATATTATCATTTAATAATTGGGATAGTTTATGGGGTAGTATGTTTAATTGAGTGGCCACATCGGATAACTTTAAATTCGGGTTCTTGTACAATTCCTCGGTTTGAACCAATTGCCTCAATTTTAAGATCAAACTATTCGCTTCGGTTTCTTTAATTCGTTTATCCGCATATTTCTGGACGCCGTTGAACAAAATGGGTTTTTTCTTTTTGTTAAAAAAAACAAACAGGGCCAACAAATAGAACATAAAAGAAAAAGCCAGCGCCCCTGCCAAATAATTTACAAAACTACACCAGTAATAAGCGGTGACTATGATAAGGTTCCCCAACAATATACTAAGAAGCCAAATATCCAAACTGGACATTTTATACTCCTTTTTGAAAAGGTTTCTTATAGTACCTCTCATTACATAGGCCGACGCAAAAATGTAAATGTACCAAACTATGTAGATTGCATTGATGATATAAGGTCTCCATAAATCTATGTTGGTTTCGAACGGATATAGAAACCCTACGATTCCGATAATAGGGATTAAAACCATTAAATGGTATTTCCAAATCTTGTGAATATTTCCCTCCGGTTCAATGACGGATTTGACGTAGAAGTATAGAAAAGGACCGATGAAGAAACAAGCCGTAAGCCCCAATTGAAGGTAGATAAAGGCTAGATCATCATTGAAATAAAAAATCACGGACTTCCCTATTCTTATGCTCATCATTAATAAGAGCCCTCCTAAAAATCGGTTTGAAATGTGCTTGGGTCTGGCAAAAAATAAGAAGTAAAGCCCAAAAACCAATCCATTGAAGGCGCCTAAAGCACTAAAAAAGAACAGAAGCTCATCAGAAACATTCATAAACGTGCCAAAATTTTGCTTTGCGTTTTATCAAATGTAGCAAAAAGCAACCAATAGGCTTAGATGCATTTACGCTATTTCCAGCGCAGGGTTTCCATAATGGTCAGGATATCGTTTTGAAGATAAACGGCAGCAGGATAGATGGAATCGTAGTTGGGTTTAACATAAAAATAGAGGGAGCCGGCCACAAAGTGATCGGTACTGTCGGTTACATAGAATTGGGCCTGAGAGGCGGCATCACCAATAACGCTATAAAAATTTCCAAACACTTTGGCCTCATTGTTTATAAATACTTTTTCATCAATACCATCAGCTTTTACCGCATGTTCGTAGCTGAACTTTTGGGCATCGCCCAATAGTTTTCTCAGGTTGCCATCAACCTTCCTATAATTCATAAAAATAGTGCCTTTCATACCGGGATAATCCAGGGAAAGGGAATATTGGTTTTTCAATCTTAAACGGGCTATTTGGTTCGCTCGAAATTTGAATTGTTCTGTTTCTATTTCCCTAAACTGCTCCTTAGGGTATTCTAGCCGTAATTCTGCGCTGGGCTTTGGCAAAACCGCTTCTTCTTCGCAGCTGACTAATAGCATCAAAACCAAAAAGAACGAAAATGCCTTTAATCTATTCATGGGGTAGGGTAACTTTAATTTGTTTCAAACGTTTTTTATCTAAACTCTCTACTTTGAACCGATAGTTCTTGAATTTAACAACAGCTCCCTTTTTCGGAAAACTTCCTGCAATCTCAAGTACAAAACCTGCGATAGTTTCCGATTCTCCTTTTTGGTTTTCAAATTCCTGCTCGTCCTGAATTTTTACGACTCGGTAAAAATCCTTTAGGGCCGTTTTCCCCTCGAAGACAAAATTAAAATCATCCAGCTTGGAATAAATAAGGTCCTCATCATCAAACTCATCACTGATATCGCCAACTATTTCTTCTATTATATCCTCTAAAGTTACGATACCCGACGTACCTCCATATTCATCGACCACAACGGCCAAATGGTTTTTCTTGTCCTGAAACTCCAACAACAAATCGTCCAACTTTTTATTCTCAGGCACAAAATAAGGTTCGCGAATAAGGGGCATCCAATTAAAGTTCTTTTTTTCAATATGGGGCAGTAGGTCCTTTACATAAAGGACCCCCAGTACATTGTCCATATTTTCAGAAAAAACCGGGATACGGGAGTAGCCATGTTTCATAATCTCTGCTATGACCTCCGGGAACTTCATTTCCTCATTCAATGCAAAAATATCAATACGGGGGCGCATAACTTGTTTGGTATCCGTATTACCAAAAGACACAATGCCCTTTAGTATTTTTTGTTCTTCTTTGGTAGTATCGCCATCAGAAGTAAGTTCCAAAGCTTGTGAAAGTTGATCAACACTAAGGTTCGATTTTTCTTTGCCCAAGCTATTGTGCAAAAACAATGTTCCCGACCTCATAGGGAGACTGAGGGGTGAAAAGATAAAATCCAAGGCCTTTAGCGGATAGGCCATAAAGTTCGCAAAAGCGATGCTATTTCGATTCGCATACACCTTGGGCAGAATTTCTCCAAACATCAATATCAGAAAGGTGGCGACGACCACTTCAAGCAAAAATCGCACATCTATAAACCCAAATATTTGGTAGGTTATCGAACTAAATAGCGTATCTCCAATAATGCTGAATAGTAGCACAATCCCAATATTAATGGCATTATTGGCAATCAGGATAGTGGCCAAAAGCTTTTTAGGCCTATCTAGTAGTTTAACGATAATATTGCCACGCGAGGTCTTCTCTTCCGCAATTTCATTTATATCGGTCGATGACAGTGCAAAAAATGCCACCTCAGCTCCTGAAATAAGCGCGGAACACAGGAGCAACAAAATCAAAACGACGATTTTTAACGCAAGGGCACTATCGAAAACTGTAGTATAAAATAGTAAACTTAAGGGGTCAGGGTCCAAAGGTTGCTATTTGATGGGTTGGTTAGAACGGAAGATCATCTTCCTGCTCGGTAGTTGTAGTTGATACAGGTTCTGAAGCGGTAGGGGCTGCTGGGGTCTGTTGAACGGGTTTTTGCTGCTGAATAGCATTTGCCGTGCTCTCTTTTTTAGTGCTCAAAAAGGTAAAATCATGCACTTGCACTTCGGTAGAATAACGCGTATTACCATCATCACCTTGCCATTGCCGGGTTTTTAATCGGCCTTCAACATATACTTTATCGCCCTTACTAAGATATTTTTCACAAATCTCGGCGGCCTTGTTCCGAACAACTATATTATGCCAATCTGTATTGGTAACTTTTTCTCCTGTAGTTTTATTGGTATAGGTTTCATTTGTTGCAATCGGAAAACGCCCAATGCAGCCACCACCCTCAAAATAATGCATTTTTACCTCGTCTCCCAGATGCCCGATCAACATCACCTTGTTCAATGTTCCGCTCATAACTTTAAAGTAATTGTCAAAAGTACTAAATTTTATACGCTTTTATAAAATCGGCGATTAAAACAGGCACCGCATAATCTTCTAATTTATTAAAGGGTATTCCGGTTGGGAATATGGCATCGGTTTTTACAATCCAAAAGCGGGTGTGTAAATGTTGATGGGATAATTTATGGACGATCTCTTTCTCGTTATAGGGGACTATTTCAGAAATAGAATCTGCCTTCAATTCAGATGGAAGTCTTTTTCCGAGTTCGGCCAAGGTGATATTTTTATCGGATTCTACCAAGGGAAACTCCCAAAGGCCTTCCCAAATACCCCTGCCCTTCCTTTGGTTTAGGAGGCTTACCGGTTCTTCCTTTTCATTGCGCCCAAGTACCACCAAATAATTAAAGTGCCTATGGCGTATTTTGTTCTTCTTTAATTTTACAGGTAGTTCGTTTACCTTATTTTTTTGCAGGGCAACACAACTTTGATTCAATGGACATTCAATGCAATCTGGGTTTTTAGGTCTGCATTGAATTGCCCCGAACTCCATAATACCCTGGTTATAGTCCCGAATATTTTCCGATGACATCACTTCATTTGCCAATTTCCTAAAATATTTTGGGCCAGCACTGTCATTTATTGGGTTAGCAACCCCGAAATATCGAGCCAAAACCCGATATACATTACCGTCAACAACGGGTTGTAACTCGCCAAAGCAAATAGAGGCAATGGCACTTGCCGTATAATCGCCAATGCCCTTGAGCTTAATCAATTCATCATACGACTCTGGGAATTTGCCGTCCATTTCAAAGGCTACTTCCTTAGCCGTAGCATGTAGGTTTCGAGCCCGTGAATAATACCCCAAACCCTGCCATAATTTCAACACTTTTTCTTCCGGAGCATTGGCCAAATCAATGATGGCGGGGAATTCCTTTATAAATTTTAGATAGTAGGGCGTACCTTGGGCAACTCTCGTTTGCTGCAGCATTACTTCGGAAAGCCAAATTTTATATGGGTCTTTGGTTCCCCGCCACGGGAGTGCTCTTTTGTTGGCGGTGTACCACAGTAGGATTTTTTGGGAAAAGGACATCAAATTGAACGCTTAGCCGCTAAAGTAGTGGTTTACAGTCTTAAAATTAATGGTACGCGATAAAAGATTCAATTTAATTTATATATTTGCATCCCCTAAAACAAACTATATTATTTAAGATGACGAAAGCGGAAATTGTAGCAAAGATCTCAGATAAACTGGGAATGGAAAAAGCAGAGGTTCAAGCAACGGTTGAATCTTTTATGGAAGAGGTAAAATCTTCATTGGAAGGTGGCACAAATGTATATTTAAGAGGTTTTGGTAGTTTCATTATTAAGACCAGAGCCGAAAAAACAGGAAGAAATATTTCTAAGAATACTACCATAAAAATTCCTGCCCATAACATCCCTGCCTTTAAACCTGCAAAGGTATTTGTGGAAGGTGTAAAGAGTAATGTGCTTATAAAATAATCAATAACTATAAAAGTTTAACTTTATGCCGAGCGGTAAAAAACGAAAAAGACATAAGGTAGCTACCCACAAGCGTAAAAAACGCCGGAGAGCTAACCGTCACAAGAAAAAGTAGTTGTATCAACTACTTTTTCATTTTAAAACGTTCTTTGACATAGAGGTTCTAAAAGAGAACCTCGGCAAGTTGCTACAACTTGTTTATAGCATTGTTTAATCTATCTGTTCCCGAACGAATCGGGGCAGACATAAATACAATCAGGTGAATAGAGAATTAATCGTAAGATCTAGTTCAGACGCTGTTGACTTTGCCTTATTAAAGGATGGGAAACTCACCGAATTGCACAAAGATGAGGACAACAATAATTTTTCGGTAGGCGATATATTCCTCGCCAAGATCCGGAAGCCCGTGACCGGCTTGAACGCCGCGTTTGTAAACGTGGGTTATGAGAAAGATGCCTTCTTGCATTACCATGACCTTGGGCCACAATTGTCTTCAATGCTAAAGTTCATAAAGGGCGTTAGCACCGGGAAATTAAGGGATTATGACCTAAAGAATTTTCCGTTCGAAAAAGATATTGACAAGAATGGTGTGATTACCGACGTAGTCAAGGCCAATCAGTCGCTTTTAGTGCAAATCGTAAAAGAACCCATTTCTACAAAAGGCCCCCGAATAAGTTCGGAGCTTTCTTTTGCTGGGCGTTACATTGTAATGGTACCCTTCTCAGACCGTGTTTCGGTTTCGCAGAAAATAGGCAGTAAAAAAGAAAAAGACCGTTTAAAGCGATTGGTTAAGAGTATCAAGCCCAAAGGTTATGGGGTTATTATACGAACCGTCGCAGAGGGTAAAAAAGTTGCAGAACTTGATAAAGATTTGGAAAACTTGTTGGCCAAATGGACAACAATGTGCAAAGCGTTGTATAAAGCACGCACCCCTTCTAAGGTATTGGTAGAGGTCAATAGGGCCTCGAGCATCCTTAGAGATGTGTTCAATGATTCCTTTACGGGAATACATGTTGATAATCAGACGCTTTTTGAACAAATTCAGGACTACGTGCAAGAAATAGCACCGGGAAAAGAGTCCATGGTAAAACAGTACCGATCATCTGTACCGATTTTTGAAAAATTTGGAATCGAAAGACAAATAAAAACTTCTTTCGGTCGAACGGCTTCTATGAGTAAAGGTGCGTACCTTATCATTGAACATACAGAAGCACTTCACGTAATAGACGTGAACAGTGGCACCCGTTCAAACAAGGCCAAAAACCAAGAAGACACGGCATTGGAAGTAAATATGCTTTCTGCCTCTGAAATCGCAAGACAATTGCGTCTACGCGATATGGGCGGTATCATCGTTATCGATTTTATCGATATGGTGAAACCCCAACACAGAAAAAAGCTTTTCGAGCATCTCAGGGATGAGATGAAAGATGATCGAGCCAAACATAAAATATTGCCACCGAGCAAGTTTGGACTCATACAGATTACACGTCAACGGGTTCGCCCCGAGATGAATATTAAGACAACAGAAGAGAATCCGAATAAAGGTGGGGGTGAGGTAGAAGCCCCAATCGTCTTGATAGACAAAATCAACACGGATCTTGAAAAATTGTTGAAAGGCCCTGCAAAGGACAATAAAATCACTTTGAACATTCACCCGTTCATTGCTGCCTATATTACCAAAGGGTTCCCGTCAATACGATTCAAATGGTTTTTGGATCATAAAAGATGGATCAAAGTACAACCGAGGGATGCATATACATACCTCGAATTCCGTTTTAAGAATAAAGACGGGAAAACTATTTACTAAATTAAAGCGACTCTCGGCAACGAGGGTCGCTTTTTTTGTTTAAGCATGTTTTTAATATCATTCCTGCGAAGGCAGGAATCTCAATCTCTCCTATTACATTCCTGAATTTATCGACTTGCATTATTACTTTTAAATATGAAAAGGCTTTTTTAAATGAGTTGAACTTGAAAAATGATTTGTTAATTTTGATTATACTTGGAATGCATGCTCAAAAAAAGAGAAACCTACACCTTGACCGAGGCCACCCGAAAATTAGAAGGGTATTGCGCCTACCAGGAACGTTGCCACAAAGATGTAAATCAAAAACTTAGGGATATGCAGATGATTCCTAAGGCAATAGATCAGATCGTAACACACCTAATCCAGGAGAACTACTTGAACGAAGAACGTTTTGCCCAAAGTTTTGCACGGGGCAAGTTCAGGGTTAAAAAATGGGGTAGGAACCGGATTGTAAGCGAGCTGAAATTTCGTAACATTTCCAGATACAATATTAATACGGCATTAAAAGAAATTGACGCCCGTGATTATCTAAAAACCTTGGATACTTTGGCCAAAAAAAGGGTGGCCCAAATTAAAGAAACCAACCTTCAAAAGCGACGTAGAAAATTGGCAGATTACCTACTTTATCGCGGTTGGGAAAGTCCGTTAGTCTATGAAAAGGTGAAACAGTTAATAGGGTAGCATCTAATAAGGCCCTCTCCTGCAGGTTTTGACAGCGATGGTAAGCCTTCAAATTATTTATCGAATAGTTTATTCGTCCGTTCGATTGCGGTCCTGTTCTTCCAATCGATCCATTGCTGTCCTTTTAGTTTTCTCATGAGAATATCATAACTACGCATAACCCCAATGTTATAAAGTCCTTTTGCGAAGTTCATAGGTCGTTTGGGCCAGGAACGCAAACTCATCGAAAATCCTTCTGTGAGATACTTCATATAATGCCAATAACCCTCGGGCATAAAAAGCATCTCACCATGCTTTAAATGAGTCCGAAAACCTGTTGCCTTTTTCAAAACTGGCCATTGATCCAGATCTGGGTTCGAAAAATCTATACTTTCATGGGTAATCAATGAATGAGGGACCTTGTATAGGTATTTTGTTTCTGAAGGTGCAAACAAAATACATTCTTTCTTTCCTTCAAAATGAAAATGGAAGATGTTAGACATATCTATGTCATAATGCATAAATGTGTAGGAATCCCTTCCCCCGAAAAAAAGCATGGGCAATTTTTTCTTGATTGTCACTCCAAAGTCGGGAATCGAAAAATCATTTTGAAGAAGCGGAACTTCCCTGAAAATATTCCAAAGAAAAACTCGGTATTTGGTGGGCTGCAATTTTAGTAGATCTACATAATCCGCCATTTTCATCTTAGCATGAGGCTCGTTGAACCCATCTTTGTGGTGTACAGGCCTGTCATCATAGAGCGGCACCGTTTTGGCCCCAGCTACCTCCTTGATATAATCAAGGTTCCATTTTTCAACAGCGGGCCAATCATCAACAGCATTTTCAATCACTAGTGGTTTTTGAGGTCTAAAATAGTCGCGAAGAAAGTCTTCTTTGGTTATGGATTTGACCCTGGGGATTTCCTGTAATTTCAACGGTATCTGGGTTTGTTTTAGGTTTCAAATATAATTATCATTCCAATAAAAAGCTTTCTAAATCGGTCGATTAGCGTTTTAAATTTCAGAAGAATAGCTACTAGACAAAAAGTATCTAAAAGATTTCAATGATGCATTACATCGGATAAAGTGCACTATACAACGGAAATCTTACTCTTTACAACATAAACTTCGCCACGTAAACTGTAAGAATTATCCTTGCAATAAGAAATCGACCAAAGTAAAACCAAAAAAGACCAACTATTACCAAAATTTCCCTCATAAGGTTATTTTTATTCCTTCTTGTATGCAATACTACGTCTTTTGCCCAAAGTGTCAATTTTGACAATGTGGGCAAAGACAAGTTGTTAAAATACAACGGAGGTATCGCGGCCAATAGTATTTTCTATGACGGCACCGCCAATAGACAACCTTTCACCTATTTTCTGACTGGTAATCTAAATTTTAATATTGCCGGACTCTATAATATCCCGCTCTCATTTACGTATTCAAATCAAAAGTTTGATTTTCCGAATCCATTTAAGTTTAATCGGCTTAGTCTAAATCCGTCTTATAAGTGGGTTTCTGCCCATATTGGTGATGCCGCAATGACCTTTTCGCCTTATACCCTGGCGGGTCATCAATTTACTGGGGCCGGGATAGACGTAACCCCTGAAGGACCTTTTCAAATAAGTGCCATGTATGGCCGTCTCCTAAGAGCAACAGAATATAACATTGAGGAACCTCAAGCCATTACAGCTTATAAACGAGTTGGTTATGGAGTAAAGGCGGCCTACGCTTTTGAAAAACTTAAATTAGGGCTTATCCTATTTAAGGCACAAGATCAAGAAAACTCCTTGGAAAATCCTTTTCCCGTGGATATTGGTCTTGCCCCCAAAGATAATGCCGTAGTCTCTTTCGAATCGGAATTCAAGCTTTTTGAAAAAGCCCGTTTTCGCGTTGAATATGCTATCTCTGGGGTGAATGAAGACACAAGGGTGACCGACCCACGGGGAGAAAAAGGACTTCTTTCCTTCCTTTTCAATGAAAATATTAATACCAACTATTACAATGCGCTAAATGCCTCTTTTAATTATCCCGCCGGTAACGGGGTTTTAGGCCTCGGATATGAGCGTATTGATCCAAATTACAACACTCTAGGCGCCTATTTTTTTAATAACGATTTAGAGAATATTACGGTAAACGCGAGCCAAAGTATTTTTGACAATAAGCTTAATGTTAGCGTAAATGCAGGCTTGCAAAAAGACAATTTAGATAAGTCCAAATCATCGGAACTACAGCGAATCGTTAGTGCCGTAAATCTTAATTACACTGCCTCAGAAAGATTAGGGGTTAATGCCTCTTACTCCAACTTTCAATCCTACACGAATATTCAAGACCAGTTCGACTTTATTAATCAAGTAGGTGCATTTGACAATGTTGATACGTTAAACTACCGTCAAATCTCACAAAACGCCAACTTTGGGGTCAATTACATCGTCAAAAAGACGGAAACAAGGCAGCATAGCACCAATCTTAATTTGGTTTACCAAAACTCGGATAACCAACAAGAAGGTGAAACTATTGAAGGGGGCAACAGTAGTTTTTATAATGGTATGGCGTCCTTTACCTGGGGATATCCCAAAGACGCCCTAAATATATCCCTTGCGGCGAACACCTCATATAATGCCGTTGGTGTTGGTGACAAAAGCGTCATTTTTGGTCCCACTTTGGCTATTGGTAAACAGTTTTTTGATAAAAAACTAAGAACGAACTTTTCGAGCTCCTACAATACCTCTTTTAGCAACGGGGAGCAGCAAAACAATGTTTATAATTTTAGGTTGGGAGCGAGTTATGTTTGGCTGGAACGTCATAGTTTTAACCTAAATGCCCTCTCCCTCTTCCGAAATACCGATCTGGCCAATAATCACGATTTTACACTGACTTTCGGATATAGTTATGCCTTCGACAATTTTAAACTTAAGTTAAAAACGAGGGAGCGCGTACCCATAGTACATCAGAAAATAATAAGCTTTAGACATCGCGGGGTGACTTATAATGGTACCATGCAAGAAATAAATACGCAGTTGACCAATGTGTATGGCAGTTCAAAATTTGCAAGCATCCCCTCATTTAAAAAGGAGGAATTAAACAGTAGTCTTAGCACGGTTAAAGAACAGCGTAAGGAGGATCCCTATAAAGAGAATGCCCTTTTGTTTTTAGAACAATTATATAGTTATGACGATTTCCTGAAAATCTACGACCAAACCTTATTTAATGTAATAACCAAGATTCAAGGCGATATGATAAAGATCGACATGGCCTTGGAAAGCACTTTTGTTCAGAAAAAATTAGAACTGGACAAACACCCACTAAACAGCAAGGTAGTCGCCGATTATACAGAGGCCGATAAAAAAGTACAAGGCGAATACGAAAAACTAAAAGCGGAACAACAGGAGCGTTTGGAAAAATTAGTAGGTCACCGATGGATGGAAAAGCAGTTCGCGGGGTACACTTCAATGGAAAAAATTGAGAATCCCGTTGGCTACTTATTTGAATTTAAGCGCGATATGGCTACGAAGGCATATCAGATGTACGAAAAGGACGGTAATGTTGCCAATTTGAAGCTATTTATAGAAAACGAGATTATCGATTTTTATTATAAGAAATCATTAAAGGTGGTAAATCCTGAAGCCTTTGAACTAAAATATATCAACAAAAACTAAACAACCAGCCTATGAAGCGGCTTGCCCTTTTAATTCAGTTGATTATCATATTCCTTCTTGGGGGCCAAGCTCTGCTGTCCCAGACTTTTCCTGTGCAAATAGTTCCGCAAGCGATTCCGCCGGCACCCATATATTTTTCGGATTATGCAGATGAAAGTACCATAAATAGCCCATTAAGGGTACAACTTATTTTAAATGATCTTACCATTACAAACCGCGAGGTTCGTTTAAAGACATACTTTGAGGGTAGCGGAATCTCATTTCAAAGTAACGATTTGGTTACCGGAAGCCCGTTATTGTTTTTAGAAGGTGGTATTCCGTTGATCTTGACCAATGTAGAACTGGCTCCCTATTTTAAATTCGAAAACATATCAGGTATATCACCTAATGTTTATGGGCAGGCAATTCCCGAAGGCAGTTATCAGTTTTGCTTTGAGGTATATGATGTCGCTACTGGTAACAGGCTTAGTAATCGTAGTTGTGCCGGTACCGTAATTTTTCAGAACAATCCGCCAATTCTTATTGCACCCCAAAACAAATCAATTGTAGAAGAGCGCAATCCACAAAACATATTTTTTCAATGGACACCAAGACATATCAATGTTTCCAATGTTGAATATGAACTGAGCATCGTAGAGATATGGGATAACCAGGTAGACTATCGAGCTGCCTTTTTAAGCGCACCTCCCATTTTCACAACTACAACCACAGCCACTACGTATCTCTTGGGGCCTGCGGACCCAATCTTACTCCCAGACAGAAATTATGCCTGGCGGGTACAGGCCAAGGCCAAACAAGGCACTGAAGAAGTTGGGCTGTTCAAAAACCAAGGGTATAGTGAAATATTCGTTTTTGGAAATACCGATTTATGCGACTTGCCCTCCGGCATTGCACATGAAGTAAAAGGGGCTACAAACGCCAATATCCTTTGGAATGACTTTACCAGCGAGACCCCGGAATTTATAGTTCGGTACCGTCAAAAAGGTAATACGGATGCGTGGTTCCATTCAAAAACCACCTCCAATACGGTTACCCTGTGGGACCTAAAAGCAGGGACCGAATATGAATATCAAGTAGCCAAAAAATGTGCCCTGTCAGAAAGTGAGTATTCTATCCTAGATACTTTTAGGACCAACTTATTTGATGAAGAAGATAGCGCTTATGAATGTGGTATCTCGCCAAACATAGATGTCACAAATCAAGTCCCCTTAGAGAATTTAGAGGTAGGTGAAAAGTTCACCGCGGGAGATTTTCCGGTAACCGTAATGGAGGTCAATGGCGGCAATGGTTATTTCAACGGCAAGGGCTATGTAACCATCCCTTATTTAAAGAGCATAAAAGTTGCTGTTGAATTCACCAATATCTTTATCAACCAGAACAAGGAACTGGCTCAGGGGAATGTGATGACGCTATACGACCCTAGCCTAAGCGGGATTGTAGACCCATGGGATTGGGTTGATGATGTAGGTGATATTATCAATGGTGGTGACCATACAACCCTTGACCCAGTAGATTTTGAAATTGACCGCGTTACGATAAGTGATGATAAAAACGATATCACCTTTCATGGTACTGATGAAAATGGCAATCCGACCTCAGTTACTTATCCTTATGACGAAGGAGATAGATATTCCATTCAGGGTGGTGATACCATGTATAGCGTTGATGAAAATGGAAACCTTAACGAAGTGGGCAATGTTGCTGAGGGCGGTGCCGTTACCGATGCCAACACAACCGGGGTACAACCCGGTCATGATGGCACGGCTGACGATCCTTCGGTAGTTACGATTGATGATACTGATATTGAAATATCCTATATAGAAGATTCTTCTGCCAAATATGGTTGGGACGATGTCAATAGTGATTTTGAAAGAAGCTCTTATCCTAAAGTAGCGCTAAAAAGTGGAGGGACAGCTTATCCAATTCATAAGGCCGTGGCCAATAATGGCCCAACCGATACTTTCTTTATTGATATAAAAATTAAAAGCGAAGACTTTACGATTGAAAACCTCATCTTTAAAACCGTAAGCGGGTTGGCCATCGAAACTGCTCCCGTTTCGGGAAGCCCCAACCGTTTAAAAGTTACGATCAAAGGAAATGGAGGGTACCGAAATGAAGAAGCCGTAATCACCTATAAAGAGAGCGAAGAGCAACAGGTGGTCGTATCCAGTTTTTTTATTCACCATCTAAGGCCAATAGGTCCGGCGAATGTAACCTTGGTTCCTGTTAATGGGTATGCCATACCATCTTCCGTTCAGACTTCGGTTGCCGCAAAATTTGCCGAGGCCGGAGTTTCATTAAATATTATTGAGGGTGCTAATTTTAATAGTAGTACGAGTGGCCTGCGATACACAGAGAGCGGTTTGCTTTCTAAACATCCTGAAAGTTTTAAAAATTTCTATGAAGATTTCAAGACCAATTCAGGGGCCTACAGAAATGATTCCTATTACGTATTTGTATTTGATGAAAATGTACAGCCAGGTAATAACCTTGCAGGTTTTATGCCCAGAGGCACCCAATTTGGCTTCGTATTCCCGATTAATATTAGTACAAACGGTCTAGAAAGCAAGCAAACGGTCACTGATGTTGTGGCCCATGAAGTAGGCCATGGTGTTTTGGGTCTTAAACACCCTTTTGAATCTGGTACTACAGGTAAAGGAACCGATTGGTTAATGGATTATGGTTCCGGGAACGCTTTGTCAAAAGCTGATTGGGAATCTGCTGGTAATGACGGCCTTCAATTATACGTCTTTGATGATGATGGGGATGGGGAAGCAAGGCCTTGGGAAGGAGTAAATTATGATGTACTTATTTCGCAGATACCGAATACCTCTGATGATGATATTTTAAGTTTTGTTTCTCTAGCTGGAGTGATTTATTCTATTCCCGGATCTGCTCGAGATATAACTTTTATTAATGGTTTCTTAGTAGGTTTTACCCATGGAAATGAAAGACATATTGCGAAGGTAAATAAAAACCCCGGTCACGCAGATGACGGAAAATACTTTCTTGGTTATTCTCTAGAAAATAATAGTCCATATCAATATGATTCACTATCCGCAACATTACAAGACAAAATAAAGGTTTATTACGCTTTCTCAAACTACAACGAGGATTGTACTAAACCACAACTATATTCTGCAACATATGTTGGCGAAAGTGTTGGTATCAACAATAAAGGAACTACAGATTTACATAATATTGATCTAAGTAAAAGAGGGTTAAATGTTAAAAGCACTGAGGTAACTGCAATTAACACAGATACCTCTGAGGAGATTAAAATTAACGGAGACATTTTCAATTGTCTTAAAAATGGAGACTTAAAAGCGCTTTACAAACAGATAGAATATACTCATAAAGATAAAGAGTTAGGTTTTTTAAATGACCTATTTACAGAACTAAATGAGTTCAAGGAGGTATACATTAGTGGAATTACATCCGAAAAAGCATTTGACAAAAATCATTTTTTAAATATTGAAAGTTACGGTGATGTTACTTATTTATGGGACGCCATAAACTCTAATAAAAATGAAGATGTCTCAAATGAAGTTTTAAAAATAGTATTAAAAGATTCCGATGGCGAAGAATTGTTCCCTGAGTTCGTAAAATACATTCCCTATTTCAATAGCATTTACAATTGTCTGAATCAGGAATATGGCACATTGGATGCCAACAGGTACTATGTTCCTCTCTGTATTTGGAAAGATGCTGAAGTTGGAGTAAAATACTCTCCGACAGATTCCGCATTTATGGCCGGAATTGCCGACGGTGGTATCGGTACCGTAGTAGATCTTTACAAACTGGGTGAAGGAATTATAAAACTAAAGGATGCCTACGGCCCAGACCTTTTTCAATGCGAATCGCCTCAGATTATTATCGATGAATATGGAAAGGTCGCTTGGAGATTTGGTCTTATCGGCAAGAATATGGCAATCAATCTAAACCCTATTGACCTACCAGATGGTCTTAAGGAAAATTTTGATCGTTTATTAGAGAACCACATAGTAGTTGATGCAGTAAACAAAGGTAAGGAGATAGTAGATTCCGGCCTAGAGTCTACTTACAACACATTGTTGTATTTAAAACAATATTCTCCATCTCAAATTACCGATTTAAAAAATCGATTAGACATATTCTTAAAAAGTTCTCCAGATATTTCTCAACCGGATTTAAAGAGATGTGAGAATGCCAAAAAGACAAGGGAACAGACGATAGAAGTGCTTGACTTTTTGGAAAAATTATCAAATCCAGATGATGACGCGGTAAGAAAGCAAGTATTATCAGAAATCAAGACCGCCATAGATTTATATATAGACAAATCTTCATCAACGGATAATTTCGCCCGTTATAATCATGGAAAGGTAGTCTTTGTTGTAATATCCGAAATTGGACTGGCAGTTGCCACGGGGGGCTCGGCAAATATTGCAAAGGGTACAGGTCAAATTTTATCAAAAATGAGTTCTATGGTTGGTAAAATTGACAATGTTGTTCAATTAGCTGCCAAAAAAATAAATGCTCCAGGCTTAAACATCCAAGGAGGTAAACTAGTGGATAAATCGGGACCGGATTCCCCAGTTTTTGAAATAAAACAAGATGGGGTTCTACATGTAGAAGATCTTGCGCCTGAAAATCTCGATGGCTTTACAACCGTTGCGAACAGTAAGTTCGATGAGGTAGACCTTAAACTTAAGGATGGTACCGAATTAACAGATCAGGCAATTGAAATTGTACAAAAAGATGGGGAGCAATATGTTAGGTTGTTAAATAGGACTGGCTTTGATGAACTCAAAAGCAAGTTACTTAGACGTCTAGACAATCTTCCAAATACTCGGAAATGGGTAGAAAAAATTGATAAAGAAATTGTTCTAAGAAGGCTAAATAATCTTGATGACGAAAGCCTAAAAATTCTTGAAAAGGATATTGTTAACATCCAATTTGCAAATGCTATTGAGAGAAATCCAGACTTGATTGATAGTTGGAAACTATTAGACGACGCAGGAAGAACAGGTTTAAAGACAGATACTAAGGCAATCGAAGCTCTTCAAAATTTGCGAACGCACCCCAAAACGGTATCTTTAAAACAAGGCGGTAAATTCACAGATGTAGATCTTGCAAGTATTCAAGGCTTTTCAGGAGCAAGTTATGAAGAAGTGACCAATCAAATTACTCGACTATTAAGTAATCATAGTAACAGCACATTAAATGGGTTTGAGAGTATTATTAGCACAATGAAGAGAACAGGTGGTACTCAAGCCGATAATGCAAAAAAAGGAATGTATTGGGTAATTAGAGACGTTGCGAATGACGTTGATAATTTAGCTGGCAAGAACCTTAATCTTGAATTTGGAGTGTCAAATGCCAGAGGTAATACTTCTAGAATAGACGTTTTTTGCAGTAATTGTGATGTTCCAAACTTAAAAATCGAATACAAATCGGGCCCTGGTAGTATAAAATCAACTACAATAAAAGAACAATTTATTGAACGAGATTTATTTAATGCAAATAGTTTGAATGAAATCCAATGGAGAATGGATGGGACAGATTTTACAGCAGATAAGTTAAAAACCTGGTTGAAGGAAAATAAAAGTTCAATCACAAATATTATTGATGGGAATGATGCCGCAAAGTCTTCAAAATTCAAAGAATTTTTTGAAATGAGCGACTTTGATGATGTGATAACAGATATTCACATTAACGATTTTGTAGATTCCAATTATAATTTAATTTTTAGATGATGAAATTTATTGTAAATCAAAAAGTTGGAGCGGGTGTTCTTTATAAGGAGAAGGATATAATTTGTATAAAGAATAGAGAAAACTATCTTGAAGTTTATGAGCTTTTTCCTGCATTTAAAAATCTACTAACTATTAAACTATCCGAAAGAACGAATAGGGTGGGGAAGTACCCAGAAGGGGTCTATTATTTTCAAAATAGAAATACATTTTTTCACACTTTTAAAGAGGGAGGAAATAGAATAGTAGAAGGGAGTTTTTTCTACAAGGTAGGACCTGAGTATTGTGCCTATACATTGCTCAATAAAAAAGATTTGATTGTTTGTGAATCGGACAAACTTGTTGAAATCCCTATACTTCAGCATGGTGGACAAAAGTTGTTTCTGGATAAAAGTCTTGTGCAGGTTGGACAAAAAAATGAGCTAATTGCATATTATGATGTACTTCAGGATAATATTAGTGTATGGCAACAAACCTTTACCGATCTTACTGAATCAGAAAGTGCCAATTTGAATAGCCAAATTTTAAACAGCGAAGACAAATTGTTTTTTGTAGTCACAGGAAATGGAAGAAAGGGTCTTTTTGTATTGGATATTAGAACAGGTCAGGTTTTAAAAAAGTTTGAGGGTCTGTCTCACGAGATTTTTAAGGACGAGGAATATATCTATACCACTTCATTTGAAAACATTCTTTGTCGTATTAACATCAAAACTTTAGAGCTTGAAGAATGGGATTGTAATACTTTGATTAAAGAAAATAATTTTGAAAGTATTCATGACCACCGCTGTGATGTTGTTGACGGTAAATTTTGTTTTACGCAATCCCTTGGGGATAACAAAGCGAAATTGGGGGTGTTGGATTGGAGAGTGAAAGAACTGGTCTATCAGTATGATTTTGAGCCTAAAAATGGAGCTATTGGAAGTATCCAAGTAAGTAGTACAAGAATGTTTGCAAGTACACAGGACAATACTCTCCACATCTTCCAAAAAGAACTCGAATCTATCCTTTAACCTCAGTTAAAAAGCATAAAGAATTTTATGAAACCCGCCCCACAAAAACTCCTAATCCTACTGCTAATGCTGGCCCAATGGCTCTCAGCAGCAGCAATGGATACCTACGTTGACCCCATAAAAGAGAAAGACAGTGTCAAAACCAAAAAGCAAATAGACCCTGCCATTCAAGCGCGTATGCAACAAATGACATTACGAAGTACGGCTACCTTGGGGCTGAAAGACTATGTGCCTGTTTCAACAAAAACCTTTAAATCATTTCCTGAACTCGATCAGCAACTGGCGGCAAACGATGGGTTTCATTTTAATTACGATACCAGTTTTGAGCCCGAGTTTGATCAAGCCTACCTTGAAGAACATTTTGAACAAACGGCCCAAGCCGATTCACTGATCCAAAAGGCGGATAAACTTATTCAAAAGCTGGAGGAATTCGGGAACTTCGTTGACGTACTTACTGGGGATAAACTACTACAACTTCCGGTAGGGCTCCGTAAGCGCGATCCCAATTCAGGTAATGAAATTGTCATTGCAGTAAGCAGCGTGCGTTTTCATTCAGAATATGCCGAACTAAAGCTCTGGGCAAAAATGGATATTCCCCAAAGCAACAAGTCGTTGTATTTTGGTGCTGAAGGTGTAAAATTTTCTAGACAAGGAGCGCTGGTCGGGGATGCCAAATTAACCTTATTGGGCGATTTTCCCATTGCATTCAATGGCGACAATTGGCTATTGACCCTTAAGGGCGGGCACGATTTAAAAACCGGGAATTTCACAAGTAAGAGTTACCTATCCATAGACTGTAATGGCCTTAAGGAAATAAGTCTGGATGGCAATTTAAAAGTATCAAGGAGTGTGTTATTGCCACTCAAAGATGATGGCACCTATATGTGCGGGGAAGCCAAGGAGCCTTTTTTAGACGATGGTAAAGGAGGTAAAATTGCGAGCAACACTTGTTATGTAGAAACCGATTTTCTGGTGCAATCATCAGGTTGGAACGATGTACTGATCGACGTAACCCTCCCTGATTTTGAAATGGTAGGGCTTAAAAAATGGGCTTTTAAAGTACAAAATGCCGTTTTGGACCTTAGCGACACCCGAAACTCCGAAAATGTGCAGTTTCCGGAAGCCTATAATCAATTACTTCCTCCTGAAAATAAAAACCTATGGCGCGGAATCTATGCTGGGCAGCTAAAAATAGTACTACCCCCATCATTTAAAAAAATCACAGGAAATGAACGTGTAAGCTTTAATGCAGAAGATTTAATAATCGACAGTTTCGGGCTTTCCGGCAAGTTCTCAGCTACCAACCTCCTTAAACGCGGAGAGGGTTCAGCAGGGAATTGGGGTTTTACGGTTGATTCTCTCGGACTTACGGTAGTGACTAATAGTATTCAGGGCGGTACACTGGCCGGCGATATCAAAGTGCCTATCTTAAAACAGCCCTTAGGGTATGAAGGTTGGATTGCTGAAAATGAGTATGGTCTTAAAGTGGCTTTACAGGATACACTGACCTACGATGTCCCTATTTTTCTTGGAGAAATGCAATTACTCCCGAATTCTAGCGTAGCATTAAAAGTAAAAGATGGCGATTTCTACCCTTCGGCTAATCTTACCGGTTCATTATCGGTTGCGGGAAAAGTGGGGCAAGATGCAGCTGATACCCCAAAAGATGCCGACGGTAATCCCTTACCTGTTCGGGCAGATGGTTTTAATTTCAGAGGTATTACCTTTCAGGAACTCGAATTACAAACCGAACCTGACAAGCCTTATATCTCAGCAAAATATTTTGGTTTTGACGGAGAGTTCCAACTACTTTTCTTCCCCATTACGATCTCGAAAATGGAATTGGTGACCCCGAGCAATACTACTGCCGGGCTCAAATTTGATATGGCATTACACTTAGATGACCTAGGGAAAGGTGCAACAACCTCCTTAAACATTCTAGGCAAGCTAGAGGATGAAGGAAAACTTCATAGCTGGGAATTTGAAAAAGTTACCATTGGAAAAATAGGAGTTGATTTTGAACGCAGTGGAATCCATTTTAAAGGAGAGTTGGAATTTTTAAATAACGACGCTGAATTTGGCGATGGCTTTCAGGGCAACCTTACGGCGACCATTGATAAATTAAACCTTGAGGTTGGCGGGAAGGCCAGATTCGGTTCTAAACCAGTATCTGAGGAAAGTGAAGAAACCTTCCGCTATTGGTTCTTTGATGCTTGGCAGAAGGAAACCGAAGGTGGCGACGGCAAATTCTTGATCGATTCCTTTATGGGCGGAATATCCAACCGTATGCGCCGTACCGATGAAAACAGTGTTTGGACGCCTACGGAATCTACCTATACCCCAGATTACAATTTGGGTCTTGGGCTAAGGGCCGGGGTAAGTATTGGTGTGGCCAAGAAAACCACTTTTAGAGGTAAGGCAGTATTAGAAATGGTCTATAACAGCACTGGAGGGCTTAATAGATTAGGCTTTGTTGGCGAAGGCGCATTTATGACCGCTCAAAGTGAAGAGAATATTGATGAAGATCTTAAATGGATTCAAACTTTGGTAAACGATTGGGCAGAAAAGAATCCCGATCGTTACAAACAATACAACAGCAATGGCAATTATCTTGACGCAGCACGGGATGCCATCCCGATTCGGGAAATAGCCTCCACAGGCAAAATAGGAGTCTATGTTGGTGTTGAGCGTGACTTTATGACCGATACCTTTCACGGTACCCTTGAATTGTATTTGTCAACAAGTGGTTTAAGGGGAGCTGGGCCAAATAACAAGGCAGGTTTTGCAACCTTACATACAAGCCCGGATGAATGGTATTTACACGTAGGGTCACCAACTGACCGACTAGGTTTGGTTTTTAGTGTAGGTGATTTTGAGCTGGAAGTTGGCGGCTACTTTATGACGGGTAACATGTTACCTACACAGTTAGCACCACATCCCAGGATTATACAAATTCTTGGTGACGATATTCTCGACACCAATAGAAGACCAAACGAACTCAGTCGAGGAAGTGGATTTGCATTCGGCTTGAACTTCGCCTTGCGCAAAAGCTTTCAATATTACATTTTCTATGCCACCCTAGAGGTAGGGGCCGGCTTTGACGTTATGCACCGCCATTATCCCGATGCCCGTTGTAAAGGAAGATCAGGACCTGTAGGAAATAATGGCTGGTACTCTATGGGCAATGTATATGCATGGCTTTACGGCGAATTCGGGGTAGGGGTAAAATTACTCTTTATTAAAAAACGAATTAAAATAGCAGAGGCAGGCATTGCAGCGCTGTTACAGGGGCAATTTCCAAATCCAGCCTATTTCAAAGGGTATGTGGGAATGCATTTTAGCGTACTGGGAGGGCTTGTAAAAGGGCGCCTACGGCTAAAAGTAACCTTTGGTGATGAATGCGAATTGGTAGATATTAATCCATTTACCGAAGTGCCTATAATTTCAGACCTGACCCCAATAGATGGCTCCGACGAAGTAGATGTATTTACAGCCCCACAAGCGGTATTCAACTATGCAGTGGGCCAACCCTTTAGTATAGATACTGAAGAGGGATTACAAACTTTTAAAATCAACCTAAAAACTTTTGAGTTAAAGTCCGAGGGTCAAACAATTCCTGGTTCTCTTGAATGGAATAGCGATAATGACGCTTTAACCTTTGTTCCAGAAGAAGTACTCCCCTCCAAAAAAGAAGTGGTTGCTACAGTTGAAGTAAGCTTCGAGGAAAAAGTAAATGGTAACTGGCAAGTAATTATGACAGGAGGCAGACCCGCAGTGGAAAAAAGGGAATCTACTTTTACCACCGATTTGGCACCTGACCATATTCCGCTTCATAACATCGCTTATATGTATCCGGTAATAGACCAAAAAAATCTATACCCTAAAGAGTATGATAAGGGCTACGTGAAATTAACAAGAGGACAAACCTATTTGTTCGATGGCGGATATACCATAAAAGCACAAGTATCTGAAAACGGTACAGCAACCCGAACTAATTTGGGTTATAATTCTTCGGATAGAATGGTCAGTTTCGATTTACCGGATATGGGAACTTCGAATCAATTGACCATGGATATCATGGCTTTCCCTCCAGGAGATAACGCCCCAGCGGAAGTAGTAGTCGTTGAGGAAACAACAGACTTTGATGAAGAACCTGCCGATACAAGTTGGTATAACCCGGCTAATGGGGGAACCTCTACAGAAAATACAAGTGCGAGCGTAACAGTTGCTAACAAGAAAGCGGCTAATGTGACCGTTGCCAATGCTGCACCAAAGTCATTATTAAATTATGTTTTTGAAACTAGTCAACACCCTACTTTCAGGAACAAAATGAGATCCTTATCTATAACCGATAATATCACGGATATCATTGCCGCAGATGTACATAGCGTGCATCTTAGGTTACAGCGCTATGAGAATTTTGATGTACCAGAGGTACTGGGAACAAAATATACGGGCAGTAAGGCGATGGTATATGGTGAGGCGATTCTCAATGACAACTACTATGAACGACAAATTCATCCTTTGAATTATGAGCACTATCCTTTGGATGGAAATATTAGGGTCAATAGAGAGGAAAATACCCTTGGGGTGCCACCGGTTCGTGGTTTGGATGTACCCAGCTGGTATAGTTTTTACTTAAGGGAACAACCAACTTCCACCTATGTAACAGAGCGTTATCCGGTAATGTATAACCTCCCCTATCATTATAAATCAGATTTTCTGCATTTGCAATATACCATTGTAAATAGATATTTAAATGGAACTCCGAACCAAGCAATGTACGATAAGTATAAATATCTGATTGAGGGGCAGTTCCCTGCACTTCCGTTGGGTACGTATAAAACATATTTAATATATAGAACACCTGGTAACGTTCATAGCGATCGCTATGAAGTAAAATTTGCAAATGACTAATCAACCTAAGAACATGATTAATACTATTGATACTAATCAAATGTACAAGGCGCCACATGGATATAGACCATGGGAATGGCCTAAATATCTTGGAGCTATTATCCTCATATTACTGTCTTTCGGTTATGGTTGGGCTCAAGAGGAAGCATCTATACAAGTATTGGCAAAATCGAATCAAGACAAGGTTATGCTCCGATGGGCTGCCGATACCCCTTTGGCCTGGAAAAAAGGCAATGAATATGGGTATTTGATAGAACGTTATACCATTTCCAGAAACGGAAATGCAGTGTTACCGGTTGAAAGCACCATGATTACTTCTTTTCCATTAAAACCAAAGCCCCTTCAAGAGTGGGAATCCCTTGCTCTTGCCGATGACAATGCCGCTGTAATCGCCCAAGCGATTTACGGAGAAGATTTTGATGTAAATACGGGCAGTAGTGCGGATAACATTTTAGCGATCAATGACCAATTGGAACAGCGATTTACATTCGCCCTAATTGCTGCTGAACAAAATTATGAAGCTGCAAAATTGGCAGGTTGGGCCTTTGAGGATACCTCAATTAAAACCGGAGAAAAATACCTTTACAAAATTAAAATCGCTCTTCCCGCCGAAAGTGATTATGCGATTAAAGAAGGAAGTGTTTATGCCAGTGCTGAATTCTTTGAAGAACTTCCCAAGCCCTTGGGCTTTGCCAGTATTTTTGCAGATGGCAATGTGATGTTGAATTGGAATTTTAACCTCCTTCAAAAAACCTACAGCAGTTATATCCTTGAAAAATCGGTTGATGGAACTGCCTTTCAACAAGTAAACGGACAACCGATTTTCAATGCACAGGAAACCCCAGAAGGAGAGCAAGTATCCCTATTCTATAACGATAGTATTCCCAATAATAAAACCTTTCACTACCGGGTAAAAGGCATTACGCCTTTTGGCGAAATAGGACCCGCTTCTGATGTGGCGTCCGGAATGGGCAAAGAGGTTTTGGATTACAGTCCCCATATTGCGAGAAAAAGGCTTCCAACAGATAAGACCGTAGAAATAGAGTGGGAGTTTGCCGAAGAAGGCAATACAATGATAAGCGGTTTTGAGCTTCGTCGGGCAAACAAAGCAGAAGGCCCTTATGAAACCGTGGTCAATAATATTCCTCCATCTAGCAGAAAAACAACTTATACAGGCTTAAAGCGTATCAACTACTTTACCATTGTCGCCATGGGAAAAAACGGTACGGAAAAACCTTCCTTCCCAGCAATCGTACAACCTGTAGATTCAATTCCTCCACAAGCTCCTGTTGATCTCACTGGTACTATCGATACTACTGGTGTTGTCCAACTTTCTTGGAAGGCCAATGAAGAATTGGATTTATCAGGGTATCGCATTTTTAAATCGAATAACCCCCAGGCCGAATTTACCCAAATTACAGTTACGCCAACGCGCAAAAACCAATATACCGATACCATAGCTGTCAAGAACTTAAATTCTAATATCTATTATAAGGTAATGGCGGTAGACCAACGTTATAATGTTTCGGAGCTATCCGAAATGTTGACTTTGGAAAAACCCGATTTGATTCCACCATCCCCTCCGGTGATAAAAGAATATACAACAAGTGAAAGTGGCATTCAACTATCTTGGGTAAACAGCTCTAGTGATGATGTGGTGAGTCATGCCATTTATCGGAAAGACTTGGCAAGTCAAGAAACCAGATGGAAACAACTTGCTGAAATGCTCTTTGAAGAAAATAAAGTTGTTTATTCGGATGAGAATGTGGAAGCAGGAAAATCATATGCGTATACAATAATCGCCAAAGACAAAACCGGCTGGGAAAGTTCCCCTTCCGGACAACTGGTTGCCACGGCACCTAAAAAGCTATTTGCAGAATCCATAAGTCGTTTTAATGGAACCGCGGACCGGGAAAATAGATTGATCCGTTTGTCCTGGAAGACAAATTCGAACAACGTTTCTGAATTTTTGATTTATCGCGCAGAAGGTGATACGCCTTTAACCCTCTATAAAACCATTGATGCTAACGAAAATAATTTTACCGATACCCTTTTGGTGGTCAGTACTATTTATACCTATGGTATTCAAATGGTAGAAAAAGACGGAACACAATCCCAATTAAAGCAAATAAAGGTAACCTACTAAAACCGTGAAAAAGTCCCTTGTCTTTATACCTTTTTTTATGCTCCTATTCCTATCCGGGATGGATGCATATGCACAATATAAGTATAAAGTAGAAGCACGTGTAAATGCCCTTGGCTCCCATAGTGCTACTGGCTTGGATGTAAACACCTATTTGGTTACACCTCCAGCCTTTACATCTTCCGATCGTATTTTATCGTATCAAGTCGAGGGTTGCAGGCTAAATACGACAAGAGGTGGCGATGGCGCAAATATGATAGTTACTAGTAATATTGAATATACTCACATCAATATCCAAACTAGATATACTGGCCCAGGTACTGCGTCTACATGCAGAAGAAGTGGAACCACCAATCAGCGCATACCTATAGACTGTTATGATGACAGTGATATACCAGGCTTATTTCCTACAGCTAGCCGAGGGTATTTAAGAATTACCAAACTGTCATCATTGGCAGAGTTGAATGATTATAATACAACAGGTAATCTGTTAACAACCTGCAGTACAAAAACACTTATAGCAGGAGAAGGTTATTGCACAGACCATGAAATGACATATGGGGTTGAATATCAAATTGCAAACAGTACAACATGGGAAACATTAATTCCAAATGGATTGAATGTACTAAATTTTTCTTTTGCTTTTTCTGATTTTGTTGGTCTAAATACAGGAGAAAACCTAAGAATCAGAATAAACTATGGCATTGGTGTTGGGTTCTCAGATATCTTGACTTATATCTACTTGCCCTGCCCTCCCACGCTGGATTCTACCGTTCCCTCCGATGTCGCCTGTTTCGATAGCAACGATGGCGGTGTACGGTTGACCTTCGATAGGCCCTTGGCCAGTGGCGAGCAGTTCCGTGCCACCCTGAGTGGGATAACGCCGGAGGGGTTCACCATCCCCGAGGCCGATGCCATTGCCAATTCCTTTGGTACTGGCAATACCTATGACTGGACCAACAATCTTGTCGCCGGCGATTATACCCTTACCTACCAGACCTTCATCCTGAACGGGCCCGGACCCGGCGATGATACCCCCACCAGTACCGGGGAGTCGGGTACATTTACCATCCGTAGGCCAGGTATGGTCACCGTGGGCATCACATCCACCGTGCAACCACAATGCATTGGCGATACCGGGGCGGTCACCCTAAGCGCCTCCGGTGGGCAGGACCTCGAGAGCGGTACCTATCAATATTCCAGGAACAACGGGGCATGGCAGTCATCACCCGCCTTCAACAACCTGCCCCAGGGAAGCAACAATACCTTTAGGAGCCGATTGGCGCTCAGTGGTGGCCGGTACTGTATAAGTCCAACACCCACGGGAACCGTTTCGATCAATACCATTACCAATGGTATTACCGTTACCTCTGCGTCCGTAGATACACCGCCCTCCTATCCCGGGGCAAACGATGGTGCCATACGGATCAATACCTCCGGAGGCTCCCCCAATCGCACCTATAGGGCATCCGGGCCGGTGACAAGATCTATTACTAATTCATTGAGTACGGGCGTAGTGGGTGGCCTTCCAGCCGGAACCTATGCCATAAGTGTCACCGATGGGAACGGATGTACCGCCAACTACGCCAGTAATGTGACCCTTACCGCCGTACCCGTACCTACCATAGGTGCGCCCAACATTACAATACCCATCAGCTGTAACGGTGTCTCCGATGGTAGTGTTGCCATTCCCATCTCCGGGGGGATCTCACCCTATAATTTTCAGTGGCGATTGGATGGTACACTTATCGAAACAGGTTCTACAGGGACCTCCTTCGTACGAAGCGGCCTTGAAGCGGGCAACTACACCCTGACCGTATCGTCAACGGATGCCAATATCAACGTGGCCGCCGCTACCGACAGCCGTTCCTTTTCCCTAGCGGAACCGCAACAACTGCTGATCAACAGCGCAACGGCCAACGATATCAGATGCTTTGGTGGCAATGACGGGTCCATCGATGCATCCGTTTCGGGAGGTACCGCACCCTATCGCTATCGATTGTCCCATACGGGAGGGTTCACTACCGCATCCGGGAGTTCCTTTTCCATACAGGTGACAAGCCCGGGTAGCTATCCACTATATATTCGTGATGCCAATGATTGTCAAGTCGTGTTCGGTTCCAACCTGACCGTATCGCAACCTACTGCGGCCATAACAATCAACGAAGTGGTCGCATCACATGTGGACAATATTGTACATGGTGGCAGTGCGGGCAGCTTGGAGATCGCCGTGGCCAACAACAATGGTATCGGCTTGGTGTCATGGACCCGTGACGGGAACGCCTTTACCCCTCCTGTAGGATCCACGACCACACTTTTGGTGGGGCTGCCCGCGGGAAGTTACGACCTCACGTTCGCAGATTTAAGTGGATGTACAGGTACTTTAAATACGCCCATCGTCATTACCGAACCGGGGCCCTTGGAGATTACATCTATCACAGGCACCAACATCGATTGCAACGGAGATGCTACAGGGACCATTAGTGCCGTCGTTACCGGTACCCCACCCCTTTCCTACGTCTGGGAACGACAGGGAGATCCAGGGTTCACCGCACCCAACAGTCCAAATCTGACAGGACTGCCCGCGGGCACCTATACCCTTAGGCTCACCGATGCAACAGCTGCACCGGAAGTTACCGATACCGTTACCTTGACACAGCCCACGGCCGCCGTTGGTGGCACCGCAACTGCGACCGACAGCTCTTGTAACGGAAGCGACAATGGCTCCATAACCGTCAATGCGACAGGGGGTACGGGGGCCTATACCTATGCCCTTGATGGGGGAAGCTACCAGACAGGGAACACCTTCAACGCATTGCCGCCAGCCAACTATACAATCACCATAAGGGACACCAACGGATGTACCTTTGATATCCCCGTGACCATAAACCAGCCACAACCGATCAACGTAATAACGGATGCCATCGACCATGCCACCTCCTCGGGGGGTACCGATGGGGCCATATCCATATCCATTACCGGGGGGACCACACCATACGGTATCACCTGGTCCGGGCCGGGAACCTATACCTCCAACAATGAGGATATTACAGGGCTCATCGCTGGGAGCTATACCTTACAGATCCGTGATGCAGGGCACACAACGGATGCCAGTGGATGCTACTTTATACAGAACTTTACCGTTACCGAACCGGGGCCTTTGGCCATTGATAATATTGATGTCACCGATGTCGACTGTAAAGGGGACGGCACGGGGAGCATTACCGTTACCGCTATCGGTAACCCGCCCATACAATATGTCTGGGAACTTGATGGGAGCATAATCCCTGGGGCCGATACCAATATATTGAACAATATCGGGGCCGGGACCTATACCATTACCATCGACGATCCCACCGCCAACCCGACCGTATCACAGAACATTACCGTAAACGAACCCTCCGATGACCTGACCGCCACCGGAGTGGCCTTTGAAGTATCCTGTTTTTCAGGGAACGATGGGGAAATACAGATAAACGCCTCGGGAGGGACAACACCATATTCCTATTCCCTGGACGGTACCAACTTCCAGAACGGCTATACCTTTACGGGTCTTGGCGAAGGGTCTTATATTGCCACCGTAAGGGATGCCAACGGTTGTGAATTCCTATTGCCCAATGACATCTTCGTCAATGCCCCACAGGAAATGGGATTGCTTATCGATCAGCAACGTGATCTATCCGCCGCCAATGCAAGCGATGGGGCCATCAGCATAACACCTTTCGGGGGAACTGCCCCTTATACTTATTCATGGACCGCCGATAACGGCTTTACATCCGCCGACCAGGACATCACAGATCTGGCAGGGGGCAACTACACCTTGGTCATAAGGGATGCCAACTATAATACCACACCGGATAACGGGTGTACCTACTCCCAGACCTTTGCCGTCTTTGAACCTGAGCTACTGGTGGTCGATATAACACAGACCGTGGAACTCGAATGTTATGGGGATGCCTTCGCCGAACTAGAGGCCATCGTACAGGGAGGCGTACAACCCTATTCCTATCAATGGTTCCAAATCATAGCTGGAAACGATACGCCCTTGACCGAGGATACCGAGATTTTGGCCGGACTGTCGATAGGTGAATACTTCGTGAGGGTCACCGATGCCAACTCGATCTCTGCGGACGCACCAATCGTTGTGGTCACCGAGCCGGGAGAGCTTGCCATTACGGTAGACAGCGTTACCGATATCGTCTGTCTCGATGCCCTTACCGGTGCCATCGATATCTCGGTAAGCGGCGGGACCCCGCCCTACTCCTATACATGGGACAACGGTATTACAACTGAGGATTTGACAGGAATACCTGCAGGGAACTATAACATAGAGGTCGTAGATGACAATAACTGCTTTACCGATATCGATATCACCGTAGATCCCCCAGCGGATCCGCTCACCTTGGACAATATCACCATTACCGATGCATCGGCCTATCTGGCAAGCGACGGGGCCATTGCCATGGATATCATAGGGGGCACACTTCCCTACATTATTCAGTGGACAAACTCCAACGGTACCGTCATCGGCGATACCGCCACCATTACAGGGCTGACCGCCGACGATTATACCCTTTCGGTCAACGATGCCAACGGATGCAACATTACACAGAACTATATGGTGGGGCAACCGGATATCGTAGAGGAGACCATAACACCCCCCATATGTAACGGCGATGCCAACGGAAGCATCTCCCTTATAGTAAACCAGGGGAACGGTACCTTCACATATAGCTGGAGCAACGGGGAAACCACACAAAATATCAGCGGGCTCGCCGCAGGAAGTTATACCGTGACCATAAACGGACTGCCGAACGGGGAGGTCGTACGCACTTATGAGGTCCTGGACCCGGTACCTTTGGTCGTCGACCTTGGGGGCGACAGGGTATTGTGCGCCGGACAGGTGCTCGAACTCGATGCCACACTCGAAGATCCAGGGGCGATATACCAATGGTCTTCCGACAATGGGTTCGCGAGTAACGAACCTGTAGTGACCCTCACCGAGGCGGGCAACTATTCCCTTACCCTATCATTGCCAACGGGATGTACCGCCACGGGAAGCATCAACGTGGACACCACCGACCTGGAAATAAGTGCCGAGTTCGCCGTATCCAGCCAGGTATTTACGGGGGAGAACCTACTTGCAGTGGATATCAGCTATCCCCTGCCCGATACCTTGGTATGGAACATACCACAGGAGGGAGAGCTCATAAAACAGGACGCCGACGAACTTGAGCTTGTCTTCGATCAGCCAGGTGAATATGAAATAGGGATCGTAACCACAAGGGGGGACTGTATCGCCGAAAGAACAAAGACAGTACTGGTCGTAGATAGGGACAATACCGTACCCGACGATGGAAAACAGGACAACATAAAGACCATAACCGACTTTTTGATATTCCCCAATCCCACATCGGGCACCTTCACCGCACAGGTGGAACTCCCCGAAAGGGGCAATATAAGCATAAAGGTCTTCGGCTTTGCCAACAACAAGCTCATTACATCGGAGACCCAAAGGGGCGAACGATCCTACTCCATTGAATTCGATATATCGGGAACGCCACCCGGCGTATACGCAGTACTCCTAGAAACACCCATAGGAGACCAGCTCCAAAAAATAATCGTGAGATAGAAAAGTAATTACGGGTGTAACTATTATTTACCGGCTGCTTTGGCCATTTCGTTACGTTCAATGTTATGGTCGGGGCGGCTCCATTTGGGTTTCTCGCCCATAGCAAAGAGTTCAGAATCCGATGCTTCCACAGTTTTTGGTTGGGAAATTTTGGTAAATGCTTTTTGAGGATTCAATCCTAATAATTTGAACATTTCCATATCCTCATTTACATCAGGATTCGGAGTGGTCAATAGTTTATCTCCGGCAAAAATAGAGTTGGCGCCTGCAAAGAAACACATGGCCTGACCTTCCCTACTCATTTCGGTTCGGCCTGCAGATAGTCGTACTTGCGTTTCAGGCATTACGATTCTCGTAGTAGCTACCATTCGAATCATTTCCCATATCGAAACAGGTTCCATTTCGGCAAGGGGTGTTCCTTCTACCGCAACTAGCGCATTAATCGGGACCGATTCGGGCTGAGGATTCAATGATGACAAGGCCACCAACATTCCGGCCCTGTCCTCGACCTTCTCGCCCATTCCTATAATCCCTCCACTGCAAACGGTAACATTACTCTTGCGAACATTATCAATGGTTTGCAATCGATCTTCAAAGGCTCTTGTAGAAATCACATCTTTATAGTAATCCTCTGAAGTATCCAAATTATGGTTGTAGGCATACAGTCCAGCTTCGGCCAGGCGTTTGGCTTGATTCTCGGTAAGCATGCCTAAGGTACAGCAGACTTCCATATCAAGCTTATTGATAGTGCGGACCATTTCGAGCACCTGGTCGAACTCAGGGCCATCCTTTACATTTCGCCATGCCGCTCCCATACAAACCCTGGAGCTTCCAGATGCCTTTGCCCTAAGTGCCTGGGCTTTAACATGGGGTACGGTCATCAAATCATTTCCCTCAATGTCGGTATGATACCGGGCAGCTTGTGGGCAATAACCGCAATCTTCAGGACATCCCCCCGTTTTTATAGATAAAAGCGTGGACACTTGAACAGTATTAGGATCATGGTGTTGTCTATGAATGGTAGCGGCATCGTACAATAGCTCCATCATAGGTTTATTATAAATAGCAAGGATTTCCTTTTGTGTCCAGTTATATCTTACTTCGCTCATAGGTACATAAATTCAGTGTCAAAAATAACCCTTCACCTGTCCAAAAACCAAATTACAAGTGCCAAATTCAAAAAAATATACCTCTTTTCGAGACCTCTCTCTAACAATCTGGGCTTTTTAAAAGAATACTTACCGCATTACCCCCAAAACCAACGGCATTTACCATAATCCTATTTAGTTTAGAGGGAAGGGAATCATAGGTTACAAATGGCACGGGTATAAATTGCTGGTGTTTCAACATTAAAATCGCCATTTCTAAACTCAGCATTCCGCTAGCCCCAAAGGTGTGGCCTATTTTCCACTTATTCGTGGTCAAGGCCGGCATTACATTCGTATAGATCTGTTGTATCGCCTTATATTCCGCTTGATCCCCTTTTATTGTACCAGGGGCATGCATTACCACGGCATCGATATCATTTGGGGAAATTTTTCCCAAGGCCATTTTCATTGATTTTTGGAAACACTTGGCGTCCGAAGAGATTGAAATATTATGTTCAAGAATTTCTGTGGCATAGCCAACTCCCTCGATAATTGCTAATGTGTTTTTCGAAATACCTTTCTCCAAACATGCTACTGATGCCCCTTCTCCCAAGACCATCGTATTTTGTCTTTTTTCAAGATGTAAGGCTTGGCATGGGTAGCTTCGGCTATGTTCAGTTGCCAAATCACTGTCACCATTTGCATATATTTTTAAGGCTTTCATCTGAGCAAGGGTAAATGGTGTTATGGGAGCTTCGCTACCACCTACCAAAAACTTTTCGGCCATTCCGCCTCGAAGCCAAGCTATCCCGTTTAATAGCGAATGCAAAGCCGTGGAACAGGTGATGGAATGTGATAGTTCTGGTCCTTTTGTTTGTAGGTCATGTGCCACCCATGAAGAAATATTTCCCAAGGTAGTGGTTGGGGAAGATAAAGTAGATGCTTTTTTATGCCGTAAGAACTCCGCATGATACTTTTCGAACAAGCCCGTTGCCCCTCTTGAGGAACCAAGATTAACTCCGAAATTATCCCTCATTTTCCATCCGGCGGATGCAATGGCATTTCTGGAGACGAAAATGGCAAAAAGTACCGAATCATCTAAATTCCTATATTTTGAATCTGATGTCCTAAGTCTAAGAATTTCCGTTTTCCCTGCTCCGGGCAGGCGGGCAACCCATTCCTGTGCATTTCCAACCTTTTCTTGTTCTAAAAGATGTGCCCCTTGCTTATAAGCGTTCCATATTTCGTCCATAGACGTGCCCAATGGAGAAACGGAGGAAATTGCTCGTATGGAAATAGGTTCTGTCAAGGTCGTAAATAGTTTAAACTATTTTCAAAGCACCCTCAATGGTGCTGTAGATTTTTTGTAGTTGTTCGTCCGTTGTAATGTAAGGCGCTAAAATATAAATGGTGTTACCTAGCGGCCTTAAAAACACACCCTTATCCATAAAATGGTTAAAGAGTTTGTCCCGAAGGTTTCCGTAGCGCTCCATTTTTATATTCAAATCCAGGGCATAGATAACACCCAACTGCCGCGTGCTTTCCACTTTTGGATGGGTTTTTATTTTATCATCAAACTTTTGATGTGATTTTATGATCCGTGAGATGTTCTCCTGCATTTCAGCTGATTCCAATAATTCAAGGGCGGCGAGCGCCGCAGTACATGCCAATGGATTGGCCGTATAGGTATGGCCATGAAATAATCCTTTAGAAAGCTCATCATCATAAAACGCATCATATATTTTTTGCGTACAACTGGTAATGGCCATAGGCACCAAACCTGCTGTAAGTGCTTTTGACAAACAGATAATATCGGGCTTGGTTGCAATCTGATCCGAGGCAAAATATGCGCCTGTTTTCCCAAAACCCGTCATAACCTCATCGGCAATCGTAATGACATCATTGTTTTTTAAAAAGGTCAATATTTGGTCCAGCCCATTTGCATCATGCACTTTCATTGCAGCGGCACCTTGCACCAACGGTTCATAAATGAACCCTGCAATATCGTTTTGCTTCAACCTATGTTCTAAATGCGAAAGAATATCATCTATATTTCCTTCCCTTGGGACAGGAATCCGTTCAACTTCAATAAAAAAGTCTTCAAAAGGACCGTTATAAACAGAAAGCCCGGATACCGACATTGCTCCGAAAGTATCTCCGTGAAAACCTTCTTCAAAGGCAAGCATTACCTGTCGCTTTTCACCTCGATTAAAATGATATTGTAAGGCCATTTTTATACCGATCTCCGTTGCTGTAGATCCGTTATCGGAAAAAAATAACTTTTCTTGATTGACGGGCAAGAATTTTATAAGTGCCTCAGAAAGTTTTATGGCGGGTTCATGGGTGAATCCGCTAAAGACTACCTGGTCTAATTCCCGCATTTGTGTGGTTACCCTTTTTAAAATAAATTCGTTGCAATGCCCATACATGCAGGTATACCAAGAAGAAATCCCATCAATATACTCGTTGCCATCCTCATCAAAAAGAAGGGCGCCTTTGGCTTTTACGATACCCAACATCTCAGGATGCAACTTGTGCTGTGTGAGTGGGTGCCAGAGATGTTTCTGATCTCTTTCTGCGAGGTTTTTCAAGACAAAATACTTTACTGGTTTATCTTGGCAAAGATGGGGAATTAGTGCCAAAACCTATTCCATAAAATTGTTGAATTTTGAAAGGGCCTTAAAGCGTTTGCAACGCTCCCTTGAATTTGTTGGCATACTTTTTTACGGTAGCCTTGTCAAAAGAGGGTTCCTCTTCTATTCTACCTATCAAGGAAACTCCTGTTTTATTTAGAATAATACTTTCGGTTTGTGGATTTTCATTTCCACTAAAAATCAGGGAAACATCATAACCTTTTAGTTGAAGCCAATTAATGGTCAACAAGGAATGATTTATACTGCCCAAATAATGTCGGGACACCACAACAACTTTGTAATTGGGCATAATAATATCAAGAATGGTATCATCTGAATTGAGGGGAACCAAAAGCCCACCGGCACCCTCGATAACCAAATGATTTTCTGTTTCCGGGGCGTTAATTTTATGTATTTCGATGTTTACTCCGTCAATTTCCGCGGCGGCATGGGGGCTCATTGGTTCAGAGAGCTCAAAGGCACTTTTGTGTATTCTTGTTTTGCTGTTCGAAATTAATTTGGCAACCTTATGACTGTCGGAATTCTCAATATCCCCCGCTTGAATCGGTTTCCAATAGTCGGCCTCCAACGCCTCGGTAATAATTGCAGATGTGACCGTTTTCCCGACTTCGGTTGATATTCCCGTGACAAATATTCTACTCATTATAATGTGGGGTTGTAATCATTCCACAATTTAGGCATTTGTATTTTCTTTTTTCAAAAAAGGGAAAAAGTTTGTGGAATATACCCCTTCGTTGATAGTATACTTCCGATTTTGTGGCTTTACAATTTGGGCAAACGACTGGGTTACCATTATCATCCAGCGCATAGGCCCGAACTTCATCATAAATTGCAATAGCCCTATCCTTATCCCGAAGGTAGACCTCTAATTTAACTCCTCCAATAGCTCCACTAATCAGTGGATCGGAATTAATGGTGTTCTCGTCCCTTAGGAAAACGGGAATGCCTTCCGATTCCAATCTACCTTTAATGATTTGCACATCGGCAGGGAACTCAAACGCGGCTATCGTATAAAAGGTTTCACTCATTCCAAGGTTATCAATTTTGATAAATGACCCAATACTTCGGAAATCTCCTCCGATGAATTATAAGAGTGAAGGCAAAACCGAAGTCTTTCTTGTCCCATAGGAACTGTGGGAGATAGTATTGGTCGTACATCAAAACCACATTTCTGTAATTGATGGGCGATTGATTTTACCCTATCATTTCCCGGCACCAAACAACAGTGAATCGCTGATCGGCTGGAAATAAAAAAACGGTCAAGGTCTAAATTAGACAGTTCTTGTCTAAAGTATTCGATGTTTTTTTGAAGTTGTTCTTTATTTGCAAATCCCACGGGAGTAGCGGCGAGTTTATAGGCCGCTAAAATCGTGGCTACTGAATGGGGCGGAAGGCCGGTGGTATACACAAAACTTCTTGCGAAATTGACCAAATAACTTGTTAAGTTCTTATCTCCCAAAATGGCAGCGCCATGGCAACCAAAGGCTTTTCCAAAGGTAACTATACGGGCAAAAATCATTTGTTCTAACCCCAACCCTTGTACCAAACCATTGCCGTTTGTTCCAAAAACGCCTAAGGCATGGGCTTCGTCAACCACTAAATGATAATCGTGGTCATTGGAAAAATTAGCAAATGCCTTCAAATCAGGTGAATCGCCATCCATAGAGAATACAGATTCGGTGATGATATACACATTGGTGTCAAACGTTCTCGACTGCGCTCGAACTGACAGTTCAATTTTGGACTTTAAGTCATCGAGATCATTATGCTTGAATTTACGGTTTTTAGCGTTCCCTAGTTTTAGCCCGTCCCTAATGCTTGCATGCACATGTTCATCGTAAAAGACAATATCGTTGCGTTGGGGCACCGAACCAAAAAAACCCAAATTCGCATCGTAACCCGAATTGAAGACCAAGGCCGATTCGCTTGCATGACAGTTAGCAATCTTTTGTTCCAATTCAGTATATAGTTGGTGATTCCCAGAAAGTAGTCTTGACCCGGTAGCCCCATTTTGGGCAATTCCTTTTTTGGTCAACAAGGCGATTGTTTGCTCAAAAAGATCTTTATTTTTCGCGAATCCGAGGTAATCATTTGAGGAAAAGTCTATTAGTTCTCGGGTATGGCTTAGACCGCGAAAGGCATTCTTCGCAGCCCTGTCCTCTAGTTTTTGCCGGAGTTTTTTTGGAAACTTGACCATTCGCTAAAGGTACTATATCCGTACAAAACAAGTGGCAATCGAAGGCCTATATGCCATTCCAAAATTTAGATTTCAAACTGCCATTCGAGGTGAGTTCAGTATCTTAGACATCAAATTCCATCAAAAATGAAAACCAATTGTTTGACTATATTATTGTGGGTATCAGTATCAGGGTTGGCCCAAACCAATACCTATGAAATAGCCTTTGAAAATGCAGTACACCACGAGGCAGAAATAACGGCCACCTTCCCATCAATTTCATCAGATACGCTCTCAGTACGTATGAGTAGAACCTCGCCCGGACGGTATGCACTTCATGAATTTGCCAAAAATGTATATGGCCTTAAGGCTTTTGATAGCAAAGGAAAGTCTTTGGAAGTAATTAGGCCCAATCCTTATGAATGGCAAATAATCGGTCATGACCAAACCGTTCAGGTAAAATATACCCTGTTTGCCAACCGAGGTGATGGCACCTATTCCCAGATCGATGAAACCCATGCCCATCTTAACATCCCCGCTACCTTTATTTACGCGCCTGAATTGCGGGATCGTAAAATTGAGGTGCATTTTATAGCCCGTAAAGACCTAAATTGGAAAGTGGCCACACAGTTACCAAGGATTTCAGAAAACAGGTATTCAGCACCAAATCTATCCTATTTTATGGATTCGCCAACAGAACTCAGCAACTATCATCTCCGTGAATTTGATGTATCCGCGGCCAACGGCAAAAAACAAAATATTCGTCTTGTACTACACCACAATGGCTCGGAGGAAGAAACAGATAGGTATTTTGAACAGGTAAAGAAGGTTGTGTTATCTCAGAAAGAGGTGTATGGTGAGCTGCCTACTTTTGATTACGGGAATTATACTTTTCTGGCCTGCTATATTCCCAATGCTTCCGGTGACGGAATGGAACACCGAAACTCTACCATATTGACGAGTACCCGTAGTTTGGCAGATGGTGGAATGGAACAAAATATAGGAACCGTATCTCATGAGTTTTTTCATTCATGGAATGTGGAACGCATTCGGCCAGCCGCATTGGAGCCTTTTGATTTTGAAGAAGCGAATATGAGCGGTGAATTATGGTTTGCCGAGGGATTTACCAGCTATTATACCAACTTGATCCTATGTCGTGCAGGGATAATTTCCCCGGAGAAATATGTAGAAGGTTTGACCAGAACATTCAACTATGTATGGAATTCCCCGGCCCGACAGTTCTTCAATCCCATTGAGATGAGTTTTCAGGCCCCTTTTGTTGATGCAGCCACTTCTGTTGATCCCGTAAATCGTCAGAACACTTTTATATCCTATTATTCGTATGGGAGTATTTTGGGGTTGGCCTTAGATTTATCTTTGCGACAAAATAAACTGAATCTGGACGACTATATGAAATTGGTATGGCAAACTTATGGCATAACCGAAAAAGCATACACCATTGCTGACCTCCATAAAACTTTGAACCAATATGCGGGCAATGTTTTTGGGGACTCTTTTTTCAATAACTATATCTACACAAGTGGGATGCCAGATTACAAAACGGTATTCAGTTCAGTTGGAGTGGTTCTGGAACAAAATTCGAAAACCCCATATTTTGGGGCTTCAGCGACCGTAAATGAGAACAAAAATGGGGTTATCAAAAACGGAATAAACATGGATAGCCCAGCTTACAAGGCCGGTTTGGAAAAAGGGGATGTCATTATGGCTCTTAACGACAGTCCATTTTCCGATATGCAAAATTTTGAGGACCATATTAAACAGGCTAAGGTTGGTGATACTCTTTTGATTCGTTTTAAAAGATTCGGGCTTGAAAAAACAACCGAGGTGGTCTTAGAGCCTGACCCATCTTATAAGCTATTTCTAATGGAAAAGAATGGTACAAAACCTTCCCCCAAAATGTTGTCTAAAAGAAAGGAATGGCTGAAAATTGAGTAAAATGGCTATCGAATATACCAGAGCCTCATCTAAGGATGAGCTTCAGCAGATTTTAGCGCTTCAAAAGCAAAATATGGCAAAGGGACTTTCTGAAGAGGAAGTCTTAAAAGAGGGCTTTGTTACTGTAGGCCATACGTATGATATTTTGGCACGAATGAACAGTGCCTGTCCTCATATTATAGCAAAAGAGGGTAATCTGGTCATAGGTTATGCCCTGGCGATGCTTGCCGAATTTAAGAACGAAATCCCATTGCTCCGACCTATGTTTGAAACTGCTACTGGTTTACTTGGTGCTAAAAATTATTTAGCCATGGGCCAGGTCTGTGTTTCAAAGGCATATCGCAGACAAGGTATTTTTAGGGGAATGTACCTTTTCTATAAAGAAGCATTAGAAAATGAATTCGACTGTTTGATAACAGAAGTTGCTACAGGTAATAAACGGTCGTTACAAGCACATAAAAGTGTAGGGTTCGAAACTATTAAAACACATCTTACGGATGGTGTTTCTTGGGAATTGCTCAATTGGAATTGGGAATAAAATTTTAGTCCAATGCCATGCACCCTTTTATAAAATTAAAAAAGCCAAACAAATTTGTTTGGCTTTTTTAATTTTAAGCAGTTTTGTTCTAGTCTGCCAATACAATCACCTTGTTGTCTTTCATTTCAATCGTTCCACTACTAATCGAGAGTACGGTTTTACCATCAGCATCTTTAGTAAACTTGTCGGCATAGGCCTCATCAATGCTTACATTGCCATCAACCTTAACATTACCGGCCTGGAGCAACGAAACAATAGGAGCGTGGTCTGTTAACATTTGAAACTCCCCGTTAATCCCGGGAACCGTTACTGAAGTAACTTCTCCTGCAAATAATGTCGCCTCTGGCGATACGATTTCTAAATACATTCTTTTAATTGTTCGTTGTTCGTTGTTCGTTGTTCGTTGATGGAACTGTTATAAACAACCATCAGCTATCAACCAACAACAATTTATGCTTCAGCGAGCATTTTCTCGCCAGCTTCGATTGCTTCTTCGATTGTTCCCTTAAGGTTAAAGGCAGATTCTGGCAGGTGATCCAACTCACCATCCATTATCATATTAAACCCTTTTATGGTCTCCTTGATATCAACCAATACTCCTGGGATACCTGTAAACTGCTCGGCCACGTGGAAAGGCTGTGATAAGAAACGTTGCACACGTCTTGCCCTACCTACTGCCATTTTATCTTCTTCAGAAAGTTCTTCCATCCCTAAAATGGCAATAATATCCTGAAGCTCTTTATAGCGTTGTAATAACTCTTTAACACGTTGTGCACAATCGTAATGTTCATTTCCTAAAACCTCTGCGTTCAAAATCCTGGAAGTAGAATCCAACGGGTCAACCGCCGGATAAATTCCTAATTCCGCAATCTTACGTGACAGTACGGTAGTAGCATCCAAGTGGGCAAAGGTAGTTGCCGGTGCCGGATCCGTAAGGTCATCCGCAGGCACGTAAACCGCTTGTACGGAAGTAATAGAACCTCTTTTGGTCGAAGTAATACGCTCCTGCATGGCACCCATTTCTGTTGCCAATGTGGGTTGATACCCTACTGCAGATGGCATACGGCCTAAAAGGGCCGATACCTCTGAACCTGCTTGTGTAAAACGGAATATATTATCTACAAAGAAAAGTACATCTTTCCCTTGTCCTTCACCTGCCCCATCACGAAAATATTCTGCAATGGTCAAACCTGAAAGTGCCACACGGGCACGTGCTCCAGGAGGTTCATTCATCTGTCCGAAAACGAATGTCGCCTTCGAATCTTTCATCGCCTTTTTATCAACCTTGGAAAGGTCCCATCCGCCATCTTCCATAGAATGCAAGAAATCGTCTCCATATTTGATAATCCCGGATTCCAACATTTCGCGAAGTAAATCATTCCCTTCACGCGTACGCTCACCAACGCCCGCAAATACAGAAAGTCCACCGTGGCCTTTTGCGATATTGTTGATCAACTCCTGAATCAATACGGTCTTACCAACACCTGCACCTCCGAATAATCCAATTTTACCCCCTTTTGCATAAGGTTCAATCAAATCGATTACCTTGATTCCGGTGAACAATACTTCTGTTGAAGTAGTAAGGTCTTCAAATTTAGGTGCTTCCCTGTGTATCGGAAGACCATCTTTACCAGCTTTGGGCAAATCCCCAAGACCATCAATCGCATCTCCGATTACATTAAACAATCGTCCATATATGTCATCACCAATAGGCATTTGTATTGCGGCTCCAGTGGCGACTACGTCAGTTCCTCTACTTAAACCATCTGTAGAATCCATAGAAATGGTTCTTACAGTATTTTCACCGACATGCGATTGTACTTCTAAGACCAGTATCGTCCCATCTGCATTGGTTATCTCTAAGGAGTCATAAATTCTGGGAAGGTCTGCCCCCGACTGAAATTCAACATCGACTACCGGCCCGATAATCTGAGAAACTTTACCTGTAACTTTTGACATATCTGTTTATGTATTAGTATTATATCCTATTGAAAAACACTATGAAATACCGCTGTTTTTCAGGCTGCAAAGATATGTTATAACATTCTAAAAAAGAACAGTTTTTTTCTTTTTTTGACCAACAGAAAAAGGCACCCGATAAAGGTGCCTTTTCTTACTATTTTATAAATTGTTTTTATGGGGCGATGGTCCAGGATACATAATAAATAGATCCGATATTACCCGTACCCACAGCTGTAAAATACTCGTCTCCAAGTAAGTTTGACCCACCAATCTTAAATTGTGATTTAATTGAAGGCACAGCGTAGTTCACCTGGGCATCCAATACGCTAAAAGAAGGAATAGGACCATTTTGGAATGTAGATTCCCAGAAATAATCGTCGCTCCATCTATAGTTTATATTGAACCCGAAGTTCTCGAACAAGGCCGTGTTCCCGAAGGAGGCCTTAACTTTATGCTTTGGTGTGTTAAAATTCGTAACAAAATCTGGGAAGGCCGCCTGATTGAAATCGAGCTCGGCAAAGGTATAGTTTACCCCTATATCAAAATTTCCAAATATCTTGGCATCTACCCCTGCCGTAACACCATAGGAACTAATGGGTGCTTCAGAATTGGTATAGGTTTGGTACGCCTGACTATCACCATTCTGCAAGGCCAAAAGTGATAAGCTACCATCCCCGACAGTTCCATAAAGTGGTACTAATACGGTTTGGTTAGAAATAAAGTTTTCGTAGTCGTTGTAATACCCACTAACATCAATGGCAACCTTCCCTAATTGCGCCCTATAACCCACTTCATATGCTGTAATTTCTTCTGGTTGCACCAATCCAACATTTGCTGCCGCTGGGGCTCCGGTGAGAACGGAATTTAAGGAGAATGCATTTTCATACGCGGCACGCCCCACGATTGTCGCCTCTGTTTGCCCTACAACAGCCTGTCCGCCAGCACTTATAGGAAAGGTACGAACATCACGATCCAAGTTGTTTGGAGCAGATCCTACTAAAATAGCCCTTCCGGCATTTAACCCAATAAACAAATCTTGGGTAGTGGGGTTTCTAAATCCTTTTTGAACCGAACCCCTAATATTATGGTTCCTGTTCTCACCAGCTGTAAAGACCAAAGAACCCCTAGGAGAGAAGAACCCGTCAAAAAACTCATTCTTATCGTAACGACCAGAAACGGTATATTTTAGTCTTTCATCCAGTATTTTTCCTTGAACCTGCGCATATGCACCGTACTCGTCATATTTGATTGGCCCATCAAAGTCGGTGAAGATGGTGCCTCCCGATCTTAATTCATATTGCCTATACGACCCCCCTATTTGAAAATCAACAACATCGTTCAGTAGGTGACTAAAATTATAGTTTGCATCGGCATGTTTTAGTTTTGTATTGTCAATAAACTTGGCACCTGTGGCAAGATCCCCATCGGCAATAACTTGATTAAAAGTAGACTGAAATTCAGGGGTTCCGGGCACCAATCTTCCCTGATCCGCTGCTGCTCTTGCCGCTGCATGCGCCGTAGCATCATCGGCCAAGACTCCTGTTCCAACACCCAATTTAGCTCCAATAAATGTCGCGGCATAGTCCCCGAACCAAGCTAGGTCAGATTTCCAAGCGCGGTTCGTATTAATGGCCGCAAAACGGGTATCATACGAATCACCAGAACCTTCCGTAGTGGCATAACCCCTTACAAAGAAGTTATCATTTCGGATTTCGATCTTATGTTGCTGGAAAATGAAATTTTTGATGGCATACCTATTGGCACCTTGATAAATGGTGTTTCCGCGACCTACACGACCGTTATAAACCAGCTCTAGATCTGTGCCGAAGGGCTTGTAATGAACCGACCCATCAAACTTAACGCTCTGGGCATTATAATTGGTCAAATCCCGCTCTTCGTACCCCGTTCTACTTACAAGTGCAGAACCCACCGTACCGGAGGGCAATCCTCCAAGTAAATCAAAATCGAGAACTGTACTTACCTCGTCTCCATATATGTTTAATCCGTCAAATGCAGGGTCAACACGGGTTCTTCCAGGATTATTATAGTCTGTAGTATTGGTGGCATACCAATCTTCCCCTTGCATATAGGAGAAGTTTGCCTTTACCGCAAACCGATCACTAAAGGCATGTGCACCTCGAATGCCAAGATCATAATAGGTGTTGTCGCCAGCTGCCTCCTGGGAGGTAATCCCAGTTTTGGCATAAGCACTGATCCCTTGATGAATAAAAGGATCTTTACTGGTCATGAACAAAATACCGTTAAAAGCACCTGCCCCATATAGTGCCGAAGATGCACCGGGCAAAATTTCAACGCTGTTTACTTCCAATTCGGACATCCCCACCAAGTTACCCAAAACGAAATTCAATCCGGGAGCGGAGTTATCCATACCATCAACCAGTTGAAGGAATCGTGTATTCGCGAAAGTGGCAAAACCACGTGTATTAATTGATTGAAAAGTTAAACTATTCGTATTGATATCAACCCCTTTCAAGTTTTGAAGACCTCCATAAAATGATTCTGAAGTGGTATTCTTTATTTCCTTTAACCCAAACCGTTCCACTGAAACCGGTGATTCGAAGATTCTTTCCGGGGTTCGTGAAGCCGAAATGACCACCTCATCCAAAAAAGTCTGTGCGGAGTTGATTACGACATCAAAATTTTGATTGTTGGCGGTAACCTCAACCTTCCCGTCTGTATAACCAATACTGGATACATTTAAACTAAACGGAGGGTCTTCATCTGTGTTCAACGTGAAGTTCCCATCAAAATCGGTAACAGTACCTTCGGCCTTACCAACAATTATAATATTGGCGCCAGGGACTGGTTCGTTATTTTCATCAACAACTGTTCCTGTTACCGTGGTCTGTGCAAAACCTAAAGCACCAAACAACAGGAGGGATAACAATAGTATTGTTCTCATAATAAAATTAGAGTTAGATTAGTTAAGTTAGTTACTAAGTCACTGGCAAGATACCGATTTTTTTAAATTGAAAATCATAAATCTGCTGAAATTATGCGCGCATAGTACTTTTTTGATAATGAAATCCCTAAAAATTGTTATATCCTCATAGTCCATAAAAAAGGGCCGCGAAATTCTTCGCAGCCCTTTTAAATTCAATTTTATTATGATTACTCTACTGTAACCGACTTTGCTAAATTGCGGGGTTGATCTACATTACAATCGCGCATTACTGCAATATGATATGACAATAATTGCAACGGAATGGTGGTCAACAAAGGCGTGAGGCTCTCTATTGTTTCTGGAACTTCCACTACATGATCCGCCAACTCCCTAACCTGTTCATCACCTTCGGTAACAATGGCTATAATTTTCCCAGAACGCGATTTTATTTCTTGAATATTGCTTACCACTTTTTCATAGTGTCCTTTTTTCGTGGCGATTACAATAACCGGCATTTGTTCATCGATCAAGGCGATCGGCCCGTGTTTCATTTCGGCGGCTGGATACCCTTCTGCATGTATATAGCTGATTTCCTTTAATTTTAAAGCACCCTCCAAAGCCACAGGGAAATTGTATCCCCTTCCCAAATACAGACAATTGGTTGAATCTTTATACACGTCGGCGATAATCTCAATTAGCGGATTGGATTCCAAGGCCCTTTCTACCTTCGAAGGGATAGTCTCCAATTCGGTTAAAAACTCATGAAACCTTGAAGCGGAAAATTCCCCTTTCTCCTTTGCTAATTTTAACGCAATCAAGGTTAAAACCGTAATTTGTGTGGTAAAGGCCTTTGTTGAAGCTACTCCTATTTCAGGGCCGGCGTGGGTATATGCCCCAGCATGGGTCTCCCGAGCGATAGATGAACCTACAACATTACAAACCCCAAATACAAAAGCTCCCTTTTCCTTTGCCAACTTTATGGCCGCCAAGGTATCTGCAGTTTCGCCGGACTGGGATATCGCAATGAGTACATCTTTATCCGTAATGATTGGATTCCGGTATCTAAACTCCGAGGCATATTCTACTTCTACAGGTATTCGCGCCAAGTCCTCAAAAATGTATTCCGCGACCAACCCTGCATGCCAGGAAGTACCACATGCTACAATGATAATACGGTCGGCGTTTGTGAATTTTTCAAGGTTTTGATCAATTCCAGACATACGCACAATGCCTTGATCGGCCAATAAACGACCTCTATACGTATCGTGAATGGCTCTAGGCTGCTCATATATTTCTTTGAGCATAAAATGATCATACCCGCCCTTTTCAATTTCCTCAAGGTTCATTTGAAGTTCTAAAACATTAGGATAGGCAATTGCATCGTCCTTTATTTTACGCAACTTAATCTCCTTGCCCAAACGAACGATGGCCATTTCTTCATCTTCAAGATATATTGCGTTATTTGTAAATTCGATAAATGGGGAGGCGTCCGAAGCGATAAAGAACTCGTTCTCACCAATTCCTATAGCAAGGGGGCTCCCTAGTTTCGCTACAACAATCTCGTCAGGTTTTTTTCTATCGAACACCGCTATAGCATAAGCACCGACTACCTGGTTCAACGCAATTTGAACAGCCTTGCCGAGCTTTACATCTTCTGTTTTTTGTATTTCTTCAATGAGGTTGACCAACACTTCGGTATCTGTATCAGAATCGAACGTATAGCCTCTTTTAATCAATTCTTTTTTAACGGACTCATAATTTTCTATAATGCCGTTATGAATAATAACCAAATTTCCAGAATTGGAATAATGAGGGTGCGAATTCACATCGTTCGGGACACCGTGGGTTGCCCATCGCGTATGTCCAATTCCCAAACTACCTTTAACCGAAATGCTCTCCTCCGCCTTCTTTTTAAGGTCCTCTACCTTGCCCTTGGTCTTGGAAAGGTTTATATCGGTCCCATCATATAAGGCAATCCCGGCGCTATCATATCCGCGGTATTCCAAACGCTGCAACCCCTTCATAATAATGGGGTATGCCTCCCTATGGCCGATATATCCAACTATTCCACACATAATGCTATTTTATTTGGTTCGCTATTTAATGCAAAAATATGGCAATACATTCTACATTTTTTGCAATTATAGTTATAGAACGTAGATTTTCTATATGTCGTACCTCCTAGGGGGTCAAAATAAGATGATACTTATTTTAATGTAGGGTTATACTAATTTGCCTCGGTATAAAAAATCTCCAATTTAAGCTTCTTGTCTTCGTTTTGGGCGTCAACGTTGTTTCCAAAAAGTACCGTTCCGGCAGGAGTAACCGTGGCGATAAAGGGCAATTCTTTTTCAGCTCCTTCATTTACTATTGCCTCTAGGACTCCTATCCTGGTAATATCTGGGGTCATGGTAAGGCCCAATGTAACATTGGCCGAATCACGGAACACAAGATTGTTAATATGGTCGGTTATCCTTATCGTATATTTCTCCGCTTTTCCCTGCGCATCACGGCTAACGATTCCGTCATAATTCAAAAATGCGCCGAACAACGTCTCTTCGGTATTTACCTCCGTAATGAAATTTATTAATGGTAAACCCGTCTCGGTGTTATATAAATATAATCTTTCGGGTTCGCGGGAGGGTTCATCATCGCCAAATGGCGTTATCCCCGCCGCGTCTATAGTAGCACGGTCGACATAAAAGACAAGATTGGCTTCATTTATAATCCAATTATTTGCTTTAATTAGACTAATGGCTTCGGCGGTATCGTCTTGGTCTTCGTCAAAAAGTCGTATTTCGGCATAAGAACCTGCACCACCTTTTAAATAGATTTTCGAGGCACTTTCGACGATGTCCAACTTATCAAGAACTTGTGGTGGATAAATATCATTAATAAAGGTATTTATCGCATTCCCTATGGTAAGGCCATTCTGTGTTTGCAGTAAATTCAGGACAAAACTTCCTTCTGCCGTTTCTATGATATCATCACTTATATCTGTCGTGGCATTATTATTTACCCTATTGTAATCATAAGTTACCGTAATATTGGCGTTGTTTAAGTCCAACATTAATAACAATTCCTGATCAGATGGCTCAAGGGACAAATGAATGCCTCGCAAGAATTCGGTGAAATTACCTTGGCTTAATAATTCTATACTACCCTCCTTATCAATTAGATTTTGCTGAAAAAAATCCGTCTTCAAAGGCACCCTAATACCCGGGGCCAATCTTGTTTCTACCAAGGAGGTTTCATTGGCATCGGTGTCGGGATCATCTTCTTCAAAGAAAATCAATATCTCTTTATCGCTTATTTGAATCCCATCTTCATCAAAAAGTGTCTCGGAGACAAAAGAAGGTAAATCGGGGTTGTTGGAGAAATATTCTTCAGCTTGCTCAAAATTGGTGTTGGGGTCTAAATCCCTTAAAAAAAAGGTGGATTGTTCTACCTTAAGCCCAAAGGGCTTACTACGGTCCCCATAAATGCTATCCAAGTCGACCTGTTTTGCAAAGGTATTGGCAATAGTGGTCTCATTTATCTCAAAAGATTCTGGGTCTCGGGGGTCGGTGCCGTTGGAATTCTCAATTGCATTACTTACTCCATCTTCATCTGTATCGTTATTGGGGTTGGTAGCATCATCCTCATTTGGCTCAAAGATATCATCTACCCCATCAAGGTCAGAATCGCGTTGTGCTTGGGTCTTGGTCAAAAACGGCAAGTAGAGATAGACCTCTGTTACTGTTTCGTTCTCCCCGTCAACCCCAAGTTGTTGTAGCGGCTCATCAGGATCCAAATTGTCTTCCACAGACTTACTAAAACTGCCAAAACTTGGATTAACCTGAGACAATCTTATTTGGGAAGTAATGCGGGCTTCCGTTTGTCCATAAACCGGGTCATTGTAAACTCCTAATTGATATATAGGTAGTTTATTCGTTTGCACCGCCTGTATATTTTTATTGAAAGCGAATACCTCGTATACTGCTTTATCGGTATTAAAGGGGCTGCTACCTATTATTCCTGCTCCAATGGTAGTAGGGTCTTCTTCACAGGCCACAACGGCCATTAAAACCAATATGCCCGCCAAGGCCGGCCATCTCAATCTGTTCAAAAAAATCATTAAGGCTATTTTAAAACTTCTGTGTTATAAAAATTTGCATAGGCATCTTCGAACTCCTGCAAAGAAACGTATGGCAACACTGGTTTTTCAAGGTTGGAAATGTGGTTTTGTAATTCTTCTGGAATTTCTTCCGATGCTAAAATAACCGCATCGGAAAAATCTACAGCTACCTTTAACAAATTATTATAGTTAGGCTGTGCAAGGCTACTGACGGTTTCCCCATCAATTCCGTCGAAAGCAATTTTGTTCACCATGTCTTTGTCCAATTCGCCATCAAACGATTGCTTATAGACAGAGGTGACAATTTTACTATCTGCGAACAGGGGTTCATCAGCATAAAGTTTTCTTAGATATAAAGGCAATAAAGACGCCATCCACCCATGAACATGAATAATATCAGGGTTCCAATTGAGTTTTTTAACCGTTTCAACGACTCCCTTGGCAAAGAAAATGGCGCGCTGATCATTATCCGGGAAAAGATTTCCATCCGGATCGGTAAAAGTGGCCTTTCTTTTAAAATACTCGTCGTTATCTATAAAATATACTTGTATACGCTCTTTGGGGATGGAAGCCACCTTTATGATTAAAGGCATGTCCATGTCATTGATCACCAAATTCATCCCCGAAAGACGGATGACTTCATGCAATTGGTGCCGTCTTTCATTGATATTACCGTATCTCGGCATAAAAATACGTATCTGACCGCCATTGCCATTGACCATTTTTGGGGTTTCATAAGACATGAGAGAAACCTCATTCTCAGGTAAGTAGGGTACTAATTCCGAAGATACGAACAATATCTTTTTGCCATTCATAAAAAAGTGTGTTTTGTAAATCGCCCAAAGCGAAGTGCAAAACTACAAAAATTATGTAGATTAGCCGTATTTATAGTAAGTTTGCTCGCTTTTAAATTAGATATATGTTGCTTTTCAAGACCAAAAAAGAGCTGAAATCGCACTTATCCACATTAGATGAAAAAGGGCAAATCGGGTTTGTACCGACAATGGGTGCCTTACACCAAGGGCATGCCTCACTGGTTAAAAAAGCCGTTCAGGAGAACAGCCTGGTAGTGGTAAGTATATTTGTTAACCCGACCCAGTTTGACAACAAAAATGACCTGGAGAATTACCCACAAACCCTAGCGGCCGACATGGCTCTTTTAAAAGGAATTTCGAAGGGAATTGTCGTTTTTGCTCCAACGATCAAAGAGATTTATCACAATGAAGTTACTGCCAAAACATATAATTTTGAAGGGCTTGATAAAGTCATGGAAGGCGCCTTTCGGGACGATCATTTTAACGGTGTGGGTACCATTGTAGAAACGTTGCTACGCATTGTAGAACCGAATAATGCCTATTTCGGAGAGAAAGATTTTCAGCAACTGCAAATCATCAAAAAAATGGTCGCTTTACAGCAACTCCCCGTTACCGTTGTAGGATGCCCGATTATCAGGGAGCCAAGCGGACTTGCAATGAGTTCCCGAAACGAACGCCTGTCTAAAAACCTTAGAAAAGAAGCTTCTTTTATCTACAAGACCCTGATAGCCGCAAAGAAAAAATTTGGTACAAAAAGTGCAAAGAAAGTCATGGAATGGGTAGGCAAGCAGTTTAAAGAACATCCATTGCTGGAAATGGAATACATACAGATTTCCGATGCGAAGACCTTGAATCCGATTCTAAAAAAACAACAAAACAGAAAATATAGGGCTTTTATCGCCGTTTACGCTGATGGTGTTCGCCTTATAGACAATATTGCCTTGAACTAATTACCGCTTTGTCATGCAAATAGAAGTTGTAAAGTCTAAAATACACCGTGTTAAAGTTACGGGGGCCGACCATAATTATATTGGGAGCATAACCATAGATGAGAATCTGATGGATGCTGCAAATATTATACGGGGTGAAAAAGTGCAGATCGTAAACAACAACAATGGTGAGCGATTGGAAACCTATGCGATTCCCGGTCCGCGCAATAGTGGGGAAATCACTTTAAATGGGGCTGCCTCACGAAAAGTAGCGGTTGGCGATGTGTTGATATTGATTACCTATGCACATATGAAAATTGAGGAGGCAAAGAATTTTAACCCCTCACTGGTGTTCCCCAATGAAGAGAACAATCTGTTGAACTGATTTTGAAGATCCAGACAAAAAAAACGCTTAAAATCATATTCCCAATAGCTTTGGGGGTTTTTTTGCTTTGGTATCTCTATAGTTCAACTACCGCCGAGCAACGCATAATGATTTGGGATCAAATTAAAAATGCGAATCCATATTGGATGGGCCTATCCATACTTATTGGAGTGTCAAGTCATATTTCGAGGGCTATCCGATGGAATTACCTTCTTGAGCCATTGGGTTATAAAGCCTCTATAATGAATAGTTCAATGATGATTTTCACGACCTATTTGGCAAATTTAGGAATCCCTCGCTCCGGGGAAATCTTAAGACCAACAGAACTAGCAACCTATGAAGGGGTGCCTTTTGAAAAGGGGTTTGGCACTATTGTTACCGAACGTATCATAGATGTAATCATGTTATTGGCCATAATTTTTATTGCGATACTATTTCAAGCCGATCTAATTTTAAGTTTTCTGAACGAAGCGGGGTTTGGTATATACGCAGGTTTGGGCATATTGCTATTGGGAATTGTCGGCCTCTTGCTGGCCATCAAAATCGTGAAAAAATCGAACTCCCCCTTGGCTGAAAAAGTTAGGATGTTTTTAGGAAATATGTTAGAGGGTATTACCAGCATTTTTAAAATGAAGCATAAATGGCTGTTTATCTTCCATACATTATACATTTGGGCCGCTTATATTGGCATGTTTTATGTTATAAAATTTACGGTGCCGGAAACAGCCCAATTAGGGTTAGGGCCATTAATGGTGGCATTTGTTGGCGGCGCCATAGCGATGACTACAACCAATGGCGGGTTTATAGCGTACCCTGCCTTTGTTAGTAAATCGTTGGAATTATTCGGTATTTCGGCGGTTGCCGGAAATGCCTTCGGTTGGATTATGTGGATAGCCCAGACCTTAATGGTCGTTGTTTTCGGGGCAATATCCTTTCTGTTATTACCGTTATTGAACAAAGACAAATAACTTCAAATGAGTTCATATATAGTACGAACAAAAAATGTCAAAATTATGCAACGTATTTTAATCATTTTCGCTTTTCTTCTGTGTTTCGGGGCAAGCGCCCAAATGACGCAAGAAATTTTTGAGTCTTTTAAATTGCAAGAGCGAAGGGATGTTCGTTACTATTTCCCAGAAGAGATGGATGATACCAAAAAATACCCTTTGGTGGTGGTATTGGATGCGGAATACCTTTTCGATCAAGTTGTTGCCACAGCACAATTCTACGCAAAGTTTCATGGTATGCCGGAGATGATAATCGTAGGGGTAAACCAATTGGAAAATAGCATTCGCCTAGACGACTGCGCCTTTGAGGAAGATACAGGGTTGCCAAGTGAAAAAGGAAAGAAATTTTTCGAGTTTTTAGGTATGGAAATGATACCCTATTTGGATTTAAATTTTAAAACAGCCCCCTTTAAAATGATCATCGGTTACGATATCACTGCAAATTTTGAAAACTACTGGTTGTTTAAGCAGAATTCCCTTTTTAATGCTTATGTGAGCATTTCGCCCACCCTTGCACCAGAAATGGAAACAAGAGTCCCTGCACGTTTGGCCGATTTGAACCAACAATTGTTTTACCAATTGATTGTTGAAGGCGAAAAAAACAAGCACACCCCAAGAATAAAGGAGATGGATAAAAAGATCAAAGCGATCAGCAAAGAATCGTTGCGCTATTATTTTGATGAATACGAAGGGGCAGATCATATCTCTATTGCCTCATATGGCATCGGCAGGGCATTTGATAACATTTTTAAAATGTTCAAACCCATTAGTCCAAAAGAATATAAAGAGGAAGTGCTTACTTCTGAGGAGCCTGTATTCAACTACCTTCAGAACAAATATGAAAGTATCCAGAATCTTTTTGGCCTTACCAAAAGAATAGAGTTGAACGATATTATGGCCATTTATGCGGCAAGCCGTAAAAAAGAAGATTTTGAATCGCTCAAACCTTTGTCGGATTTGTGCAAACAAGAATTTCCCGATAGTATGTTGGGCTTCTATTTTGAAGGAGAGTACTATGAGCAGTTGGGCGAACCTAAAAAGGCATTGAAAACTTTTGAAAAAGCTTTTATTATGGAGGAAATAGATTTCTTGACCAAGGAGATGGCCCTAGAAAAAATAGATGCCCTAAAAGCTGATTTCGGGTTGTAGGCCGCAAGCTCTGTTCCCCGGTTACACATTTTAATAAAAGACTTGTTTCAAACTTCTTGTTACCTTTGGCGTCAAACCTAAATCAGGTAAATGGCCAAAACCAAAACAGCTTTTTTTTGTCAAAACTGCGGCACCCAATACGCCAAATGGGTTGGGCAGTGCTCTGCCTGTAAAGAGTGGAATACCGTAGTGGAAGAAGTGGTACAAAAGGAAGAAAAGTCCGGTTGGAAAACCCCTTCCAATACCCAAAAAAGAGTAGCAAAGCCTCTTCGGGTAAACGAAATCAGCACTGAAAAAGAACTTCGTCTGAATACCTTTGATCTTGAATTCAATCGGGTTTTGGGCGGTGGTCTTGTCCCTGGCTCCTTGGTGCTATTGGGCGGTGAACCCGGTGTGGGCAAGAGCACCTTGTTGCTTCAGATTGCCTTAAAACTTCCTTATAAAACCTTGTATGTTTCCGGTGAAGAAAGCCAGAAGCAGATCAAGATGCGGGCAGATCGCATTCACCCTGCCAATGAAACCTGTTTTATACTTACGGAGACAAAGACCCAAAATATATTTCAACAAATAGAGGCCATTGAACCGGACATTGTGGTCATCGATTCCATTCAAACCCTCCATTCCGACTATATAGAGTCTGCGGCTGGCAGTATTTCCCAAATACGGGAGTGCACGGCCGAATTAATCAAATTCGCCAAAGAAACCAATACCCCGGTTATCCTAATCGGGCATATTACAAAAGATGGCTCCATTGCCGGACCCAAAATTTTGGAACATATGGTCGATACCGTGTTGCAGTTCGAAGGAGATCGCAATTACGTGTACCGTATACTCCGTGCCCTGAAAAATCGTTTTGGATCAACGGCCGAACTGGGAATTTATGAGATGCAAGGTAACGGGTTACGACAGGTGAACAATCCTTCTGAAATTCTCATTTCCAAAAATGACGAAGGCCTAAGCGGTACTGCCATCGCTTCGACCGTGGAAGGTATGCGCCCTTTAATGATAGAGATTCAGGCCTTGGTAAGTACCGCGGTCTACGGTACTCCCCAACGCTCTACCACCGGTTACAATGCCAAAAGATTAAACATGCTCTTGGCCGTTCTAGAGAAGAGGGCAGGTTTTAAATTGGGTGCAAAAGACGTTTTCTTGAACATTACAGGAGGTATCAGCGTTGATGACCCTGCTATTGATTTGGCCGTAATAGCGGCCATCTTGTCCAGCAATGCAGACATTCCCATTGAAAAGGGGGTGTGTTTTGCGGCAGAAGTCGGATTGGCTGGGGAAATACGCCCCGTACAACGTGTAGACCAGCGGATCCTAGAAGCTGAAAAATTGGGGTTTCAAACCATTTATGTTTCTAAAAACAATAAAATGGGACTCAAAAACACCAAAATAGAAGTAAAATTAGCCACTAGAATTGAAGACGTGGTAAGCGATTTGTTTGGCTAACGCTTATCCCTCATGATTCGGGCAAATACCATTATCATCAGTACAACTGCAATAATGAGTGCCAACTGCCAAAAACCTACTTTCAAAAAAGGCATGTATTAATTTTTAGGGTGCCGGGTTCGGAATTTCGCTATGAATGGCCTCAATACCGGCGAGCACCTCATCACTCAACTCTATATCGATACTACCAATATTTTCGGTCAACTGTTTCATGGTTGTTGCCCCAATAATATTGCCCGTTAAAAATGGTCTGCTGTTTACGAAGGCCAAAGACATTTGAGCAAGCGACATATTATTTTTCTGTGCCAGATCATAATATTTTTGAGTGGCCCGGACCGCTGTTTCAGTGCTATATCGGTTATAATTAGGGAATAGCGCGATTCTACTATTTTCTGGCATTCTATTGCCCAAATACTTCCCACTAAGCACTCCAAAACCCATTGGTGAATATGCCAAAAGTCCGATTTTCTCCCGATGTGAAACTTCAGAATTCCCAACTTCGAACAGACGGTTCAAAAGACTATATGGGTTTTGAACCGTAATCATTCTGGGCAAAGCAACATGTACTTTGCTCTCTTCCAAATACCTCATAATCCCCCATGGGGTCTCATTCGATAGTCCTACATGCCTGATTTTACCCTCTCGTACCAGATCCCGCAACGTTTCTAACACCTGATGAATATTATCTTCCCAAAAATCAGAAATATCATGTTGATAACCCCGCTGTCCAAAATAATTGGTATTTCGTTCGGGCCAGTGTAGTTGGTACAGATCTATATAATCTGTCTTTAAACGTTCTAAACTACCTTCTACCGCAGTGATTATAGATTCTCTGTTAAACCCAGTGGTTCTAATAAACTTAGTGTAGTCCCCATTACCAGCAATCTTGGAGGCTAGAATTACCTTATCGCGATTTCCTGTTTTCTGAAACCAATTCCCGATAATCTTTTCCGTGTCGGCATAGCGATCTGCATGTGCCGGAACGGGATATAATTCTGCGGTATCAAAAAAATTGACCCCCTGATCAAGGGCGTAATCCATTTGTTCGTGACCCTCGGCCTCGGTATTCTGTTTGCCCCAGGTCATGGTGCCCAAGCATATTTTGCTTACTTCAATATCAGTATGTGGTAGGTTATTGTACTTCATCAGCTATTTCATTTGCTGACGCAAATTTAGGTAATCTTGAAGTTTAAAGAATCTAGTTCTCTATTATTAATGCGTTAGTTCTACCAAAATAGGACAATGGTCGCTGTGTTTTGCTTCCGACAGGATAACAGATCTCTTTAATCGATCCCGAAGTGGCTCACTAACCATCCCATAATCCAATCGCCAACCTTTATTGTTGTTTCGTGCATTGGCGCGATAACTCCACCATGTATAATTATGGGGTTCTTTGTTGAAATGCCTGAAACTGTCAATAAATCCGCCTTTCATCAGGCCGCCTATCCACTCCCGTTCCACAGGTAAAAACCCCGATACATTTTTGTTTCGCACTGGGTCATGAATATCAATGGCTTCATGACAAATATTATAATCCCCAAGAACAATTAGGTTCGGTCTTTCTTTCCTTAAAGCATCAAAGTATTCCTGGATTTCAGCCATGTAGTTGAGTTTAAAATCCAAACGGGCCAGATTGGTTCCCGAAGGCAGGTACATGCTCATGATGGAAAGATCCCCAAAATCGGCCCTAAGGTTCCTTCCTTCAAAATCCATGGTTTCGATTCCCGTCCCAAACTTAACATGATCCGGTTTGGTTTTTGAAAGAATGGCTACTCCACTATACCCTTTTTTTTGGGCGCTGTACCAGTAGTTATAGCCGTATCCGGCATCCTCAAAAACCGATAGATCAAGTTGATCTTCTTGCGCTTTGATCTCCTGCAAACAAATAACATCAGGGTTTACAGATTGCAACCACTCTATAAAACCTTTTTTTAATGCAGCACGGATTCCGTTTACATTATAGGACACTATTTTCATGTATTTGATTTTACATCGAAAATAGACAATGTTACGTATACCTAAAAATTTGACCCACTATTAAATCAATAGGAAAGCCCGTGACCAAATTTGTAGAGCGGATCCTTAGAATCATAGGGTACATCTTCCAATTGGTTTTCAACAGCTTCCCAAGATGACGGAAGCTCAAAAGGCAATTTTCCTGTGGGGTTCACTTTACCAAAAAGCACCTCCATCAACACTTCATCGCTAGCTCCAAATTCCCCGAACAGAGCCCCTGCAATTTTGCTGATCTCCGTTAAAATAGTCGCTCGTTCCAAATTAGCGACCACGATAGCAGGCTTTTGATTTATTAAATCCAATAGTTCCTTTTTCTCCTCATCTGAATAATACAGCCTCCCTTGCCTGAAGAATTTTTCCAAAAAATAATCAGACCTTGGTTCAAACGGTGTTTGTATTCTTTTAAGAATAACGTCGGCTTCCAGTGGGTCATCTACTAAAACACCATTATTATTGATAACGTCTGGGGTCAGCATCCCTTCCGCATAGATTTTAGTGCCGGCCTTTAAAGGAAGTAGCCCGTTATTTTTCAATAGTACCATTGATTTTCCTTGGGCAATTTTTCCTTTTTCACGGAAAGCATTTTGACCCGTAACCTGCAACGCCTTCTTTTCATCAACATACGGATTATCAAAAAGCCCTAAGCGAAATTTGTCCAGCATAATCCGTTTAATGGAAACATCAATGCGTTTTTCAGGAATCTTTCCCGACTTGACCAGCGCAACGATAACTTCTGGAATACTCTCCCCACCAAATTGGTCACAACCGGCGTCGATCGATTTTTTTACACGTTCCGGTACCGAAAGATGTTCAACACCCCACGCTCGCCCTTCGCCCATTCGGGTATCTGAGAAGATTCCCCAGTCTGTACAGACCACACCCTTAAAATTCAATGAATCCCTAAGCAGCGTGGTAATAACATCCCTGTTAAACCCAAAAGCGACATCCTCGCTCGTTTGTCCAATAGGAATCCCATAATAAGGCATAATCTGGGCGGTTTTTGCCGGGAAGGCACCCTCGGTAAAGGGAATGACATGGTAGTCGAAATTATCTCCTGGATACACCTGGTTCTTGCCATATGGGAAATGGGCATCCTCCCCACCTTCCTGCGGGCCGCCTCCGGAAAAGTGCTTTGTCATACAGGCAACACCATTTTGGTCTAAAGAATCTCCTTGAAAACCTAAAACATAGGCTTTGGTCATCATAGCAGAAAGTCGCGCATCTTCCCCAAAGGTGCCATTTGCCCTACCCCACCTCGGCTCGGTTGCCAAATCGGCCATAGGATGTAATGCCAAACGTATCCCGACCGCCGTATACTCTTGCCGGGCAATATTGGCGAACTCACGAACCAAAATAGTATCCCTTGTTGCTGCCAAGCCCAACGAACTGGGCCATTGGGAAAATGCAGGGGTGAACAATCCCGCGCCGGGGTTATTTTCAGTCCCATGGCGTGGGTCGGAGGCAATGGTTATGGGAATTCCTAGACGGGTGCGCTCTGCCATCTTCTGAATGGTATTGTTATATTTTGCGATTAGGTCTGCGTCTAATGAAGCTAGGATATTAAAGCTGTTCATTCTTTTTTTGGCAATCATCTCTGAATTGGAAGGCAGTGCAAACGACATCATTATATCAATCGGATTTGTTGAAAAAACAGGCTTTTCCATAGGTTCGCCGTCAGGGGTAGTTCCAATCATATTAATGAACATAGAACCTGCCTTTTCCTCTAGTGTCATTTGGGCCACAAGGTCGTTCACCCGATCTTCCAACCTTGCGTTTTTATTTTCATAAACATCTAATTTTCCATTTTTATTGAGGTCTCTGTATGCCGTCCCATTTTGGGTTAGCAAGGGTGCTTCTTCGCCCAGCATGTCAAAATTACTGTTAGAATCCATCGTCTTTTTTATATAAACCCTACGAATACAATAATAACAAGACCCAGTATTGCCAACAGGCCATACTTCAAAATTTTCAAGACCTTTCTCATTTTCTATAGTTTATCCGGTATTGAACTTAGTATGCATAATATTCTACTCGAAGAAGGTATTGGTTTTTCTTTTTAATCCCTAATATTGCCATTTATTTCCAATTTTGGAATGGCATTTGATTCTCAAGAGACACTGAATTATCTATTTATGAAAAAAGCACTGGTGGTATTACTGTTTCTGAGCATACTTAATGCGTCGGCCCAAGCATATGGGGGATATGAAAATAATCATGAAGTAAAACTTAATATCGGTCTGTTTTTGGCAACGACCACAGTGGAAACTTCTTACGAGTATTTTTTTACAGAGGACACCAGTATAGGGGGAACAATATATTTTGATGGTAAGGGAACAGATTACAATGGCAATTTTGGTATTGGTCCGAACGTTCGGGCCTATTTTGGGTATGCGCCTAGAAGCGGATTTTTCGCAGAGGCATTTGGTTTGTATTATACGGGTGAGGACGATGAGCAGGAAACGAGCCTAGGGGAACGGGACTACGATTACCGTACCACCGCTCTAGGACTTGGGATTGGGAATAAATGGGTTACCCGGAGCGAACGCTTTACCTTAGAAGTGAATGTCGGCCTTGGTAGAAATATAAACCCTGAAGACTTTCAATCGTTGTTCATGTACAGGGCCGGTTTATCGGTCGGGTTCCGATTTTAACTTTTAAATTGGCATATTTCTTGTAGTTAAGGGAATCTAAACACGACGTACCATGAAAAAAATTATACTCGCAATTTGCTGTATCGCCGCATTTAACCTTGGGCAAGCCCAACAAAACGATGATTCCTTTCAAAGCAGAAATGAACTAAAGGCAAATGTGTCGAACCTAATCGTTCTCTCTTTTGCAGATGTTGCCTACGAGCGTGTGTTGAATGAAGAATCGTCCATTGGTATTGGTATACTTTCCAATATCAACCAAAGTAGTGATTCCGATTTTCTTGATGCCTATCGTGAATTTTCAATTACCCCTTATTATCGTCAATATTTTTCTAGTGGCTACGCCAAAGGCTTTTTTGTTGAAGGTTTTGGAATGCTCAACTCAGGTGATGACTGGGAATTTTACGATGGCTCTGATTCGAACGTTGATACCAATTATACCGATTTTGCCCTTGGGGTTTCCCTTGGTGGTAAATTCGTTACCCGCCGGGGCTTTCTTGTTGAAGTATACGGGGGTCTAGGGCGAAATTTACTCGATGCGGACTACTCCCCTGAGGTGGTGGGAAGAGGTGGGGTATCATTAGGGTATCGATTTTAATAACTACTTTTAGGGCCTTAAATTTTTGAATGAAAGGCCCTTGTTTTCAATTTCTTTTTTTCTTGGTTGGGTGCGCTCTTTTGGCCCAAGATCCAATTTCCAAGGATAGCATTACGCAACTGGATGAGGTTATTCTACTAGATGCCCTAAAACAAAAGAACACTATTGGTATCACTCCATCTGAAGTCATTGGTTTAAAAACCTTTCAAAACTATAGCCCGGTAAGCATGGTATCGGCCATTAATCAGACTTCCGGAGTTTATGTATTTTCCGGGGCACTGAATACCAATCGCATCACTATTCGCGGAATTGGCGCCCGTACCCTATTCGGCACGAACAAACTTAGGTTATACTATGATGACATTCCTGTGACCAATGGTGCCGGTTCCTCAGAAATAGAATCCTATGATTTGGAAAACCTGCGTCAGATTGAAGTAGTCAAAGGGCCAAAAGCCACTTCTTTCGGAGCCAATTTAGGCGGAGCCATTATCCTAAGCCCAAAGGAGGCCCTGGGTACATCGACCAATTTTTCAAATAATTTTACGGTTGGTTCATTCGGGTTGTTTAAGAACAATCTTTCCTTCAACCATAGGGATGACAAACTTAGTTTTGGATTGCAATATGGCCATACGGAAACGGATGGTTATCGGGAAAACAGCAATTTTGAAAGGGATGGGATCTTACTCAATACCTCGTATAAAATCAATGCTAAAAACAAACTTTCATTGCTTATAAATCACATTGACTATACAGCTCAGATACCAAGTTCTTTAGGAGCGACGGCCTTTGCCGAAAACCCACAACAAGCAACCTTTACCTGGAGAACTTCCAGAGGGTTTGAGGCAAATAATAGCACATTGGCAGGGCTATCCTATTCGTATGAACTACATCCTAAGTTTAAAAATACCACTAGCGTTTTCCATAGCTACTTAGACCATTATGAAGCCCGTCCTTTTGGAATTTTGGATGAGTTTACAAATGGTTACGGAGTCCGAAGTCGATTTATGGGAAATTTTGATCTGTTGGGAAATACAGCAACGTATCAGTTGGGTGGCGAACTATTTAAAGACGAGTACCATTGGAATGAATTTGAGAACTTATTTGAAGACAATAATGGCAACGGAAGTTTGCAAGGAGACCGCTTTGCCAGAAATAAAGAATTCCGTAGCCAACTCAATACCTTTGCTACCTTGTTACTTCCTTTTTCAGATTCCTTTTCGGCACAAGTGGGGCTCAACCTAAATAAAACAAAGTATGATTATCGTGACTTGTTCAATGCGGGAACTGAAAACAAAAGTGCTACCCGCGATTTTAAGGTAATCGCGTTACCCAGTGTCAATCTGGAATACGCATTTCCCGAAAACGGACAAGTTTACGGCAACCTTAGCCGTGGATTTTCAAACCCAAGTTTGGAAGAAACCTTAACCCCCGATGGCGTTATCAATCCAGATATTGATCAGGAGACTGGAACCAATTATGAGCTTGGCGGCAATTTTTTTACGTTGGATAAAAAACTTAAACTGGACCTGGCGGTATACCAAATGAACGTTCGCAATCTGCTCGTTGCCGAACGTATTAACGACGACCAGTTTATTGGCAAGAATGCTGGGAAAACCAAACATCAAGGTCTTGAACTTTCTTTGAATTACACCTTTGATCTTTCCTCAAAAATTGCGATAGCACCTTTTCTAAATTACACTTTGAACGACCATAAGTTTGTTGATTTTATAGATGAGGAAAACGACTTTTCGGGCAACCCCCTCACGGGAGTGCCGAAACATCGGGTTCACGCCGGACTTCAGATGAGATTGTTTACGTATTTTTACTGGAATACCACCTACCAGCATGTTGGTGTCATTCCACTGACTGACGCCAACAGTCTCTCCAGCGATGCCTTTAACCTAGTTCATACCCGAGTGGGCTATAGTAAAAAGCTATCCGATACATTTGTTCTTGGTTTGGATTTTGGCGTCAACAACCTTTTTGATATAGTCTACGCGCAATCCGTTCTAATCAATACCCAAGGGTTCGGTGGTCGAGAACCTCGTTATTATTATCCGGGAAATGAACGCAATTTTTATGGTAGCGTTAGATTGGGCTACCGGCTTTAAGGTCTACCCCATCTTCACTAGCCAAGATTTCATATCCACCTCTTCGTGAATAATCGCTTTGACCTCTGATATCGCTACCCTTTGCTGCTCCATAGTATCGCGATGGCGAATGGTCACGGTTTGATCTTCTAAGGACTGGTGGTCAATAGTAATACAAAAGGGTGTGCCGTTGGCATCCTGTCTTCTATAGCGACGCCCTACCGCATCTTTTTCATCATAAATTACATTGAAATCCCACTTTAGGTCATCTATGATTTGATGTGCCAACTCAGGTAGTCCATCTTTTTTAACCAAAGGCAATACCGCGGCCTTGGTAGGTGCCAATACGGCCGGCAATCTTAAAACAGTTCTTGTAGTACCATTCTCGAGTTCCTCCTCTTGCAACGAATGCGAGAACACTGCCAAGAACATACGGTCGAGGCCAATTGATGTCTCAACAACATAAGGCACATAGTTCTGTTTGTCTTCATGATCAAAATACTGAAGTTTTTTACCTGAATACTTTTCATGGGCTCCCAAGTCAAAATCAGTTCGGGAATGAATACCTTCCAGCTCTTTAAACCCGAATGGAAAACGGAATTCAATGTCTGCCGCTGCGTCGGCATAATGGGCCAATTTTTCATGGTCATGAAAGCGATAATTATCCTCGCCAAGTCCTAAGGAAAGGTGCCATTTTAAGCGATTTTCCTTCCATTTTTCATACCACTCTTTTTGGGTTCCCGGCTTAATGAAAAACTGCATTTCCATCTGTTCAAACTCCCGCATTCTAAAAATAAACTGGCGCGCTACAATTTCATTCCGAAACGCTTTTCCCGTTTGAGCGATTCCAAAGGGTATCTTCATACGGCCCGATTTCTGAACATTCAAGAAGTTTACGAAAATACCTTGCGCGGTTTCTGGTCGTAGGTACAAATCCATTGCGCTTTCAGCCGAGGCGCCCAACTTGGTGCCAAACATCAAATTAAACTGTTTTACCTCCGTCCAATTTCGAGAACCTGACATAGGACATGCGATTTCAAGTTCCTCTATCAATTTTTTTACATCGGCCAAATCTTCGTTTTCCAACGAGCGACCCAACCGTTTTAGTGTAGTGTCTATTTTTTCTTGATAGCCTTTAACCCGTTGGTTGGTAGCCAAAAACTCTTCTTTATTGAAGGCGTCTCCAAAACGTTTGGCTGCTTTGGCAACTTCTTTCTCCACTTTGGATTCAATTTTGGCAACATAGTCTTCAACCAAAACATCTGCCCGATATCGTTTTTTCGAATCCTTATTATCTATTAAGGGATCATTAAAGGCATCAACATGCCCGGATGCCTTCCAAGTAGTAGGGTGCATTAAGATGGCAGCATCTATTCCGACTATATTTTCATTGAGTTGTACCATAGCCTTCCACCAGTACTCCCGAATATTCTTCTTGAGTTCGGCACCATTTTGTGCATAGTCATAGACCGCACTTAGACCATCGTAAATTTCACTTGATTGGAATACATACCCATACTCCTTGGCATGGGATATAACTTTCTTGAAAATATCATCTTGATTTGCCATTCGGCAAAAATAGAATAATATGCCGCTATTCGCCTAACCGAGGCTTTAGAAAATCAGAAATTATTTTAACACGAATTCGGTCGAGGATAATAGGCGTTCATCTTCAAAGACGTTAAGGGTATAGGTACCCTTTTCCAAAGAACCCGCTGGCAGGGTAATGGAATTGCACACCTCTTTTTGATTGCCATCAAAAACAAATTCTACCCGCTTACTGTAGGTATTGCCATTAACCGTAATCGTATTGGCATTGTCTTCAATGATCTGCATCGTAGGTCCTAAAAATTGGAAATAGATTATTTTTTGGGCACCTATAACGGTTGAATCGTTTGCAATAATAGCACAACCTTCCAATTTCCCCACTACCGAAGCCTTGTTCGTAAGAATGCGTTTACCGCCCTTTATGCGGGCACCATTTGCCCTAGAATTCTCGATTTCAAGGTATTTTTTTACCTTTTGCTCCTCCATTAACTCTTGTGCCTTGCGTCTTTGCAATGCCTCTATCTCGGCCAATGAATTACTTCTTACCCGAAGTTCTTCAATTTCCTTCTGCGTCTCCTCATATCGATCGGCAAGAATCGTATTGTTATACCGCAAGAAATTGTTCTTCAACTTTAAACTATCGTTCTTTGCCTCCAGCCTCCTAAGTTCGGTCTTGAACTCGCGAAGTTTTTCTATGGTGAAATTCAATCTTCCAACAGAATCCAGAAGGCGTTCCACATCCTGCTTGGATTTCTGAATTTCAATCTCATCTACCATGTTGCGCGCCTCAAGTCTATCAACATCGGCCTTCATCAAGGTAAGGTCCCTGACCAAAATTGCCTTTTCTTCCTGTAAAAAATTGATTTGATTTTTTGACTGGGCATAGCTGTAATAAAAGGCAATGAGTATACCCAATATTATAGCCGCCAGAGCAGCGAGGATGATATTATTATTGAATTTCTTATCTTGACTGTCCATCAAAGAAATGAGCGTTAAGTAGGTATTTAATTTAGGTTACGATTCGGGTTTGTACAAGTTACCAAATATACTAAATGATATCAACACCATACTGTTACCTAGGGTGTGTTTTGGATGTAATGCACATTTATCCCGAGGAGAGGAACACCTCTGTACCACATGTCGTAATGATATGCCTCTCACCGAATATACTTTTAACGCAGAAAACCCGGTAGATCGTATATTTTATGGACGAATTGATGTGAAAAAGGCAAGTTCGTTTGTTTTCTTTAGGGAAAATAGCATTGTCCAGCAGTTAATACATCATCTTAAGTACAGAAAACAGCCACAAATAGGAGCTTTTCTAGGGGATTGGTATGGGCATGTCCTTAAAAAAGAAGGTCTTCCCATTACGACGATAGCCTTTGTAGTTCCCGTACCTTTACATCGCAAGAAGATGCGTACGAGGGGTTATAACCAAGTATCGCTCTTCGCCCAAAGACTGGCTTTTTATTTAGAGGCCGAAGTAGCAGAAGATGTGTTGAGGAAGACGGCCAATACCAAAACACAGACCAAAAAGGGGAGAATAGCCCGCTGGCAGGGTAACAAAGCGCTTTATATCCTCGAAAATGCCGCTAAATTGCAAAACAAAAAGGTACTGCTGGTCGATGATGTTATTACTACAGGGGCAACCATGGAAATCTGTGCCAAAACCTTATTGCAGATTCCGGGAATAGAGCTCTATATCACTAGTATGGCCGTAGTTCCTCTAACCTAGAAAATAACATATATTTATGATGATGTGAACGGGAATACCAATCGGTTTTTATAAATAAATCGTTTCTTTGTTGTCTTGAAGTCGAACACTATGATACGACGCATTTTAGCGGGTTTCTTTTTGTTTTTTATCACTGCTGCCCTAATGCAGTGTGCCAAAAGGGGTAGCCCCACTGGTGGACCCAAAGACGTTGATGGGCCCGTTCTTTTAAAGGCGGAGCCGGAGAATATGACCGTGAACTTTAAAAATACCAAAATACGCTTATACTTTGATGAATATATAAAGTTGGAAAAACTACAAGAGCAGCTCATCGCCTCTCCGCCCTTAAAATACCAACCCGAAATTACACCGCAAGGTGGCACCAATAAATTTGTTGAAATCAAAATAAAGGATACGTTAAAGGAAAATACCACCTATACTTTAAACTTTGGGCAAAGCATCGTAGACAATAATGAAGGAAACCCCAATTCGTTTTTGTCCTATGTGTTTTCCACAGGAAGTTATATCGATTCCCTGACTTTACAAGGTGTTGTTAAAGATGCATTCAATCAAAAAGCCGACGATTTTATAAGTGTAATGCTCTACGAAATAGATACCGCCTACACTGATTCTACCATATATAAACGCCCTCCAAACTATATTACCAATACTTTGGATAGTACGGTAATCTTTACAATCAACAATATAAAACAGGGCAAGTATGCACTTTTTGCCATCAAGGATGAAGCAAAGAATAATATTTTTGATCAGAATACGGATAAAATCGGATTTGTAACCGATACCATCGATATTCCAACAGATTCTATTTTTTTATTGAACATGTTCAAGGAAATTCCCAATTACGCCATGTCGGTTCCCAGTTTTGCAGCGAGGAATAAAATTGTTTTTGGGTATTATGGTGATGGTGCTCATGCGCAAATAGCGCCCTTGACCCCTTTGCCCGATACCGTTCGTACCACAGTATTAAAACAGCGGGAAAAAGATACACTCAACTATTGGTTTACTCCATTTGAAGTTGACAGTATTTTATTTACGGTTACCAACGAACATGCAAAAATTGTTGATACCTTTAATGTTAAATCAAGAAAAGTAGGTCTAGATTCGCTTCAACTAGAGCCCAATTTAAATGGAACTTTAGATTTCAATACCCCCTATCACATTGCAGCCAATATTCCTTTGGCTCGATTAGATTCCTCGAAAATAGCTATCATGAATTCTGACTCTACCAAGATAGATTTTGGAGTGAGGTTGGACAGTATTAAAAATAAAGTAGATTTTGATTTTGAATCCGAGCCAAACCAGACGTACAAAATCACTCTTTTACCCGGGGCAATCACCGACTTTTTCGGGACGGAAAACGACACGACCTATTACAACCTTAACACTAAGAGCTTGGCCGATTATGGCAATCTCAGTTTAAACATTATCGGAAAAGTCGAGTATCCCGTTATTGTTCAATTAACAGATGACAAGGGCGAAGTACAACGGGAAATCTACGCAGAGGAAGAACAGTTGTTCGAGTTCAATACAGTGAACCCGGCCACCTACCTTATTCGAATAATCTTTGATACCAATAAGAACAAAAGATGGGATACCGGTGTACTTCTTGAAAAATTGCAGCCTGAAAAGGTTATTTACTATCCCGGGCCTATCGAGGTACGGGCCAATTGGGAAAAGATAGAGACCTTTACGATAACAGAGTAAACCGATCCCTATCTTCTAAAAAACCAAGTTTATCCCTTGTTTCGATAAGGTGTTCTTTGGAGATCGTGGTATAGATAATTTCTTCTTTTTCAGAATAGGCTAGTTGTTCTCCCAAACAATCATAAACCGCTGAATGACCTGTATATTCTAAGCCCATCTCATCATTTCCTATTCTATTCACACCCGCGCAATAGGCCATGTTTTCAATCGCACGGGCTTTTAATAGCGCATCCCAGGCCATAATTCTTGGTTTAGGCCAATTGGCTACATAAATCAGCACATCGTAGTTTTCAACATTTCTTGACCAAACCGGAAAACGCAGGTCATAACATATTAGTGGATAAAACGTAAACCCTTTATAAGATTCCAATATGTTTTTTGTTCCCGCTTGGTATTTTTTATGTTCGCCGGCTAATGTAAATGTATGCCGCTTATCATAGGTAGTAAGGCCACCATCTGGTTTAACAAACCAGAGCCTATTGTAATACCTTCCATTTTCCTCATAAACTGTACTTCCAACAAGTGCCGCATTTTTTTCCTTAGCTTTTTTCTGCATCCACTTAACGCTTTTTAAGCCCTCATTAGCATCAATATTTTCAGGGTTCATTGTGAAACCCGTCGTAAACATTTCAGGAAGAATGATAACATCAACCTCTTTGGAAATAGAATCTATCCTGTTTGAAAAATTAATTCTGTTCTGTTCGGGGTTTTCCCAAACCAAGGAAGATTGTATCAGGGCAATTTGTAGTTCTTGAGCCATCTCATAAAATTAATCAAAATAATTTCCAGATGCATCTTTCCAGTATTTTAAGAACTATTTCTGTTTCCGTTTCGAAGCGAATTAGGGGGTATAGATATTATCAATAATGAAATAATGCAAATCATGATTTTAATCATTGAGAACCAAGGAACATTTTGGTAAATTTACGAACCTACAAATCGAAAAATTTAATCACTTAATAAAGAACACTATGGATTCATCGAAAGGAGATATAAGCAAATGCCCATTTATGGGTGGTGCTTTAAAAGAAACCGCTGGTGGCGGACAAACGAACCGCGACTGGTGGCCCAATGAGTTGAAATTAAATATTCTACGCCAAAATTCTACCAAATCGGACCCTATGGGAGAAGACTTTGATTATAAGGAGGCCTTTAACAGTATAGACTTTGAAACGTTAAAGCAGGAGGTTATCGATCTAATGACCGATTCACAGGATTGGTGGCCGGCCGATTATGGTCATTATGGTCCTTTCTTTATTAGAATGGCCTGGCATAGCGCAGGAACCTATCGTGTGGGTGATGGCCGTGGCGGAGCAGGTACCGGAAACCAACGTTTTGCGCCACTGAACAGTTGGCCTGATAACGGTAATCTTGATAAGGCAAGGTTGTTGTTATGGCCTATTAAGAAAAAGTATGGTAAGAAACTATCTTGGGCAGATTTAATGATCCTAGCCGGTAACTGCGCTATAGAGTCAATGGGGCTAAAACCTTTTGGTTTTGCTGGGGGTCGTGAAGATGTTTGGGAACCGGAACAAGATGTATATTGGGGTTCTGAAACCGAATGGTTGGGCGATAAAGACCGGTACTCCGGCGAGCGGGAGCTAGAAGGTCATTTGGGCGCATCCCATATGGGGTTGATCTATGTAAACCCAGAAGGACCAGGAGGAAATCCCGATCCGTTAGGTTCTGCATATGATATTAGGGAAACCTTTGGGCGTATGGCAATGAATGATGAGGAAACGGTAGCCCTTACGGCAGGCGGCCATACGTTTGGTAAGGCGCACGGTGCGGCCGATCCGGATAAATATGTTGGTGCGGAACCTGCAGGAGCGGGCATAGAGGAAATGAGCACCGGATGGAAAAACTCCTTTGGTAGCGGTGTTTTAGATGACACGATTACCAGCGGTTTAGAGGGGCCTTGGACACCAAATCCGACAAAGTGGGACCACGATTATTTTGATGTGCTCTTAAACTATGATTGGGAATTGACAAAGAGTCCGGCTGGGGCACACCAATGGACACCCACTGCGGAATCCAATGCGAGAATGGCACCAAAAGCAGGTGATTCGTCGGGCAAACAGGCCTTGATGATGACCACAGCCGATATGGCCATGAAAGTGGATCCTGAATATTTAAAAATATCCAAACGTTTTCATGAAAACCCAAAGGAATTTGAAGACGCTTTTGCGCGTGCTTGGTATAAATTAACGCATCGTGATATGGGGCCTATTTCACGTTATTTAGGTCCCGACGTTCCTAAAGAAGAGCTGCTTTGGCAAGATCCCATTCCAGCCGCTTCCAATGTAATCGATACGGATGATGTTGCGTCATTAAAAAGTAACATTGCAGCATCTGGTCTTTCAGTTTCTGAATTGGTCGCTACGGCTTGGGCTTCTGCTTCTACTTTTCGTGGTTCCGATAAAAGAGGCGGGGCCAATGGAGCTCGTATTCGTTTGACGCCACAAAAAAACTGGGAGGTTAACAACCCGGCACAATTGGCCAAAGTATTGGATACGCTAGGGAGAATACAGGGCGAGTTCAATAGTACTTCCGGCAAGAACGTTTCCATAGCCGATGTAATCGTCTTGGGTGGTTCTGTTGGTGTTGAGCAGGCCGCAAAGAACGCCGGTCATGATATTACCGTTCCCTTTACTGCCGGTAGGGGCGATGCTTCCCAAGAGCAAACAGATGTCGCATCCTTTGCACATTTGGAACCCTTAGCCGACGGATTTAGAAACTATGTGAACAGCAAAATCACAACCGCCTCGGCAGAAGAGTTACTTATTGATAAAGCGCAGCTTCTGGAACTTACCGTTCCAGAAATGACGGTTTTGGTCGGTGGTATGCGTGTATTGGGAACCAATTATAATGGCTCGAGTCATGGTGTATTTACGGCCAATGCCGGAAGCCTTACCAATGATTTCTTTACCAATATTCTTGATTTTGCCACAACTTGGAAATCTAAATCCGATGATGATAGCCTATTTGAAGGTCGCAGCCGCAGCACCGGCGAGGTAAAATTTACAGGAACCCGTGCAGATCTTATCTTCGGTTCAAATACAGAACTTAGGGCTATTGCCGAAGTTTATGCCGCTGATGATGCCAAGAAGAAGTTTGTTCAAGATTTTGTAACTGCTTGGGCCAAGGTAATGAACCTCGATCGTTTTGATCTGGCATAATTTATCCGATACGGATAGTTATTCAATAGGAAAAGGTGGTCTGGTAACGGGCCACTTTTTTTATCTGAATAACCCAAAATCCGATTGCCCCTGGAATGTGATTTCATTTTTTTTGTAAAAAATGTCCGGTTTTGTCTACCTTGTACGTCCTAATCATAGCAAAAGAACTGTAATACTAAAAAATAAGTAAAATGAAAAAAATTATCCTACCCATCGTACTCTTAGCATTGGTAAGTTTTGGTATCGTAAATCCGGGCCTAACCGATGAAGAAAGGGAAATGGCGGTTAACGAACTGACCAAGACCCAAGACCTTTTAACGAATACCGTAGCGGGTATGAGTGAAGCACAATTGAATTTTAAGGCAAGTCCGGAATCCTGGTCTATTGCAGAATGCGTTGAGCATTTGGCAAAAGCAGAAGCCATGATCGGTGGAATGTTGCAAGGCGCACTAAAAGAGCCTGCAAACGCTGCTATGCGGGATAGCATAGCTATGACCGATGAAAAAATAATGGGTATGATTACAAGCAGGGCACAAAAAGCAAAAGCACCTGAACCTTTTGAACCAACCGGTGAATTTGGCTCACATGCGGAGACCTTAAAAGCTTTTACAGATAAACGAGGAGAACACATTGAGTATGTAAAGAGCACAAATGACGATTTGAGAAACCATTATGGAAAGTTCCCATTTGGTACTGTTGACGGCGTTCAAATACTTTTGTTTATGAGCGGGCATACCGAACGTCATGTAAAACAAATGGACGAGGTGATGGCACATGCCGACTTTCCAAAGGATGTATACGTCCCTAAATAATTTTGTAAAAAAGATAAAAAAACCACCCTTGAACGTTCAAGGGTGGTTTTTTTATGCTTGTAATTATCTATTCTTCATGTAGTTAATAATTTTTGGAGGTGGTCATTCACTCCCAGGGTTTCGTCTCTATTTAAATTCCAAAAAACGCTTTATACTATGTCTGGATTAATCCCGTTATAAAACCCAATACCAATCATTTTAAACCCAATTTAATTATGAAAAAATCAATTTTATTTATGGCCCTTGCCGCAACCTTTGCTTTCACCAGTTGTTCTAACGATGATGATGGCGGCGGAGCATGTGCTACATGTACCACAAATGCGCTGGGAACAGAAATTACGACCAAAGCTTGTGACAACGGAGATGGTACGGTTAACGTTACAATAGCGGGAATATCTCAAACGTTAACGGAGGAGGACCTTGAAGGAACTACAGCCGCAGAATATGTTCAGGCCTTAAAAGATGGATGTCCATCTAATTAAATTATTTAGCCGTTAAATGGACGGTTGAAAATAAAAAGGAGCTTTGATACTGATATCAAAGCTCCTTTTTTTGTTTATATGATTCAATCGCGAACACCCGGAGTAAAATCCTCTGGGGCATTTTGAGGTTGGTTACTAGTTCCCGCTTCCCCCGAATCATTGTAAATGGTCCATTCGGCAAAAACATAGGTGCTATTGCCTTGGGTAATGTTGGTATTTCTTATGGCCCTGCCATCTTCAAATTCGTGGTTGGTTCCCGATCCGTCTTCCCCAATAATTCCGAACATATCTATTACAGTTCCAAACGGATCTACCAACGCTAGATTATCATCCCCGTTGGAGTCTGCTGGGCTATTTGAACCGGCATTTAAGCTGGGAGGAAAACCGTATACATTTTCAAACTCAGTAGCATTTGGGGAAATTACAAGTGCCCTTTCCCCGTCAATGGTTAAATCAGATAAATCCACAGTGGAGCTAACCTCAGTATTCGCATTCGTATGGCGCTGTAGTGTCCAGCCATTAAGGTTCAATGCTTCAGTATTTGAATTATAGAGTTCAACAAATCTTGCCCCTGTATTATTATTAGGATCCGCCAATTCGGAAATAAAAATATTGGTTGAGGTAAACTCATCTACTAGCTCTTCACAACGTTCATTGGTAAAATCGATATCTTCCAAATCTCGTAGCACCAGAAAATAATCATTGCTCTCCCTTAATAAAACTCCGGTGACAGTTCCGTTTTCTTGAGGTAAGGGTTCCCCTTGAAAATCAGAAAAGCCGCTGTTTAAAAGTGCTAATTCGTTGTCATTACAGTCAATTAGGGTACGCTCCGTTTCTTCCCCTTCAACAGCAAATGACTCATTAAATTCGTCTTCATAAATTTCTACATCATTCAGTTGAACAAGGGTCCCAGTCATGTTTGCTTGAAGATTATCGATAGCAACCAAAGTGGGTTGCACAATAACCCTTTCATCACATGAAATAAAAACATGGTTGTCAATGACCGCAGTCGGTAACCTGCCGACGGATACGTTTCCAAATGAAGTAAAGACACCGCCTATCTTAAAAACATCTTTGCTTTTGCCAAGATATAACCCCTTTAGCTTGATAAGTATTCTACTTCCCACAGGATAAAATAAATGTGAATCACGTACATCTATTTCCAATTGAAACCCTTCGGTCGGATTAACAGGCTTATCCTGAAAATAGAGTACGCTGAAAAAATTACCAGCCTTATCAGAGGAGACTATATAACCTTCAATTATTAAATCTTCTTGAATTTGAAATGTTTCCTCTTCATACAGGCCTTTAACCTCGGCATAGGTTACATTTACTACTAGGTCTGAGGTGCAATTATTCGCCGGTGGGTCAAAATTTTTGTCTTTGACACAGGCGTGAACTGTTATCAAACTAATGCCAAATAGCAGTTTTGCAAAGTTGCGTTTGAATCTCATAATCGTCTTTACCTTAATGGTTTAGCTCCTCCCTTCTTCTGAAGGGAAGAATCACGTCTTGACGTGATGGAGGGTTTGAAAACCCAAGCCCTGGTCCTAAGTTCAAGGTCAGGAAATTAGAACTATAGCTTGAGCTTTCAAACTCCCCTTTCTCCCGACAAAATGTCGGGATTCATTCCCCTCTTTTTCTAAAGAGGGGAGCAAAAATTATTAATAGCTTATCAAGATTCCCACCTATGCGGGAATGAAAAAAATATGTCTAGAAGCTATACGCCACATTCAAAAAATAGGTGCGGCCGTAACCATACCAATATTTTGGTGCAAATGAGGGTGTGCCACTTAAATTATCTTGCTGCAATTGCCCATAATTACCATTTCTACTCTGCTCATAACCCCCAGTTCTGAATACCGTGTCAAAGAGGTTGTTTATACTGGCAAAAACACTAATGTACTTGCCCTTCTTCAACCATGACTTTCCCCCAACTAAATTCAGTAGATAAAAATCGTCCAGTTCTTTTTGTGCCAAAAGCTTGTTCACATTTTCAGGTGTTGCATCTGGAAAAGGTTGTCCTGTTTCGGGGTCTATATAAAAACTTGCTGTTCTCGTGATGGTCGAAATATTAGCATAATTATTGGCCAGATAATTCATTTTCGCGCTTACCCACCAATATTTGGGATCTCGATAATCGATTCCAATTGCAAAGGCTTGCTGAGGTCCTTGTGCTAATTTGTAGCCTTTAATTTGTGTTATTCCCAAATCTACGTTCCCTTCTAGATTTATTAAATCTTCTTCCGCTCCTGCGGTATCAAAATTTATGGAAACATTTGGATTGCTGGCATACACATATTTATTTACGGCCGCGACGGCCGATAACTTTACGGCAGCAGATAATTGATATTCTACACCTAATTCGGCACCCATATGCAGTTTGTCTAAATCTGTCAATACTTCTTGTACAAAATCGGAACCTACCCCGGCATCTACAAAGAAGAAGTTGATATCGGTTGAATTCTGAAAACGACTGTAAAACCCGGTTAACCGACCTGTTAGTTTTGGCAATCGAATGAAATAGTTTAAATCTACGGATGATATCGTTTCATTTTGAATATCGGGAACCACCTGATTGCTTTCCCTAGGGTTAATAAATACATTCTGTAAAACTGGTGGACTTGTCCGGTAGATGCCTTGTGCGGTCACCCAATGTCTTCCATTAAGCTTATAGGTAACTCCACCTTTAAGACCATAGTTGCCAAATTGTACATTTTCACTTTTTCCTTGGGAATTCTCTAAAAAGCGCTGGTTAAGAAATATCCCGTCCCGCTCGTAGTCAGTAGTGGAATACTGCCCAGCAAGAAATGCATCCCACTTGCTTTGATGGTATCTAATCTGGGCAAAAGCGTCCAATTGCGAAGCGCTCATTTGATACTGGTAATTAAAAATATCCCCTCGTTCTTTCTCGGCCGTTCCGTTTACATCATTGAATGTATCGGAAAATGGATCAATATCGATAAGAAAGTCAGCTCCCAACAAATCGTCAATCCTAGCATAATTATCTGAAGTCAGATTCTTATATGATATCCCAAAATCTATTTGAAATCTCTCGCCCACATCTAAATTACCAACTGAATTGAACATGAGTTGTTTGTCATCTGCAACATCTTCGTACAATACATAGGCCGCTTGTTCCTGTACGTTTGCCAGATATATTCTATCCCAATTAAGTTGTGGGTTCGCTACAAATCCTTCTTTTGCACTATTTGCGCTTATAAAATTGGCGCCAATCGGACTGTTTACATAAAAACTCGGAAGATAACGATAGTAGGTGGGGTCGGGGTTTGGCGCGTTGTAATAACCCAGCCGACTTCTGGCATTTGAACCAAACTGATAGGCAACCCCTGTATTTAAATTGAATGTTTCTGATTTGTAATAGTGATTGAACATTAGAATGGGTTCCGCAATTTTCCGCTCACGAGAATTTCGAATCTTATTATCTTGTTCACCCCAATACGGATTATATTGTTTCCCTACCAATTCGAAAACCTCTTGGGTTATCGCCGAAGAACGCCCACGACGATTCTGTGCAAAAATGCCCGTCAGATGGATCGTATTATTTACGTTAAATCGATATTCGACCGCACCAAAAAACGAAAATGCATCGTATAGTGTACCATCAATGTACCCCTGTTTTGCCCATCGTCTAGAGCCAGATACACTATAGGCCAGTCCGTTCTTCTTAAGGCCCGAATTATAGGTGGCCATCAATCGTCCTGTATAGGTGCGATTAGATGCGGAAGCTGACAGTCGGGTTCCGGGCCGTAAGCTTGATGGGCGGGTATCTACATTGGTAGTGCCCAATATTCCCCCAAAGGCAAAATCAGAAGCGGCCAAACCATTCGAAAATTCTTGATTTCGAGTTACGTCGTTAAGACCACCCCAGTTGTTCCATTGAGGGCGACCATCATATAATTTGTTCATGGCGATTCCGTTAACTAGTACTTTACCATTTTGCGAGTCGTATCCGCGAACACGAAAAAAAGCCTGTCCGAAATCAAAGGCCGCCCGGTTGAGAAAGGCATCGCGTGTTGCCTGCAACATGCCCAGAGAATTAGCGCTGACTTCATCATCGAACAACTCGGAATCGGTAAGTGTTATGAGATTGTCATTCTGTTCTAATGTAATATCAGGTTCAAGATAAATAGTTCCCAAGTCTAGGTCTTGTTTTTGAAAGCTAATCGGGATTCGTTTCGTGATAAAACCTTCCGCCGCAATTCGCAGAATATGGTCTGCTTGAACAAGGCCTAAACTGAAATAACCATTTAAATCGGTTCTGACAGAAGTCTGAGTTTCTTCGATGGATATCCCCACATTTGAAATTGGCCGTTTTGCCCTACTGTCAAAAACCAAACCTGTGACCACATCTTGACCACTCAATATTTGAGTAAAAAAGAAAGAAAAAACCAGTACATAAAGATTTCGCATTATCGTCTTTGTTAACGGTGATTCTTTACAATATATCGATAAGGTGTAGGGTAAAACCGAAAAAACCTATGAAATTGACAGTTTTTTCGTTAATTGGTCCTTATCTTAATTTCGTACATGAATATTCAAGTTTTTCTTCTAATTTTTTCGTTTTCTTTTGCGCTATCCGCTCAGAATGAAAAACAATACAAAGTAAGGACCATCGCGTTTTATAATTTGGAAAATCTCTTTGATATTGAAAATGATACCATGACATTGGATGATGATCGCACGCCCGAGGGAAGGGATAATTGGACATTAGAACGTTATCAGAAAAAGCTAACAAATATGGCCCAAGTTATTTCCGAAATTGGTAACGAGCTTACCAAAACCTCCCCGGATGTAATTGGAATTTGTGAAGTTGAGAATAGACGGGTCATTGAAGATCTGGTCAATGAGCCTGCCTTACAATCTAAAAATTATGGAATAGTGCATTTTGATTCTCCCGACGAACGCGGAATTGATGTGGCTCTCTTGTATAAAAAAGAGGCCTTTCTTCCCACTTCCTTCGCCAGTCACAGATTACTCCTTTTTGATGATGACGACTATCGAGACTATACTCGTGATCAACTAGTTGTCGGAGGTTTTTTAGATAACGAGCAAATTTATTTTACCGTGAATCATTGGCCATCAAGAAGTGGCGGCAAGGCCCGTAGTAATCGCAATCGCATAGCTGCCGCAAAACTAAACAAACGCATTACTGATTCAATTCAGGAATTAGATGTTTTGGCAAGAATAATCAGTATGGGCGACCTTAACGATGACCCTATTGATGATAGCTTAAAAAAAGTATTGAAAACCATAGGAAAAGAAGGGGAATTAGAGGAAGGCTCTTTATTCAATCCGATGGAGCGCCTTTTTAAAAAGGGAATTGGTTCACTGGCCTACCGTGACAAATGGAATCTCTTTGACCAAATATTCTTTACTCCAAATCTACTTCATGAAGAAGAGGGGCGTTATCGTTTTTGGAAAGCCGGGGTCTTTAACCCACCTTATCTGGTACTTAAAAAAGGGCAATATAAAGGGTATCCGTTCAGAACCTATGCCGGTGGCAGCTACACGGGTGGGTACAGTGATCACTTTCCTGTTTATATGTATTTGATCAAGTCCTCTAATCCCTTCAAAAGAGGGAAGCGAAAATAGCGTTTTACAGCTCGGTCAATTGTATATTTCGCCACTTTACCTTAATTCCCCCACCATCATGAATCTGTAAAGCGATACCGCCTTCACCTGCTCCAATTTTAGCATCGGTCAGGGTTATCATTTCGGTACCATTGAGCCAAGAGGTTATGGAGTCGCCTTGTACCCGTATTTTCATTTGATTCCACTCGCCCATTTTAAGGGCCTTGTCTTTTTCCGGTTCTGGTTTAATTAACCAACCCCGCCCATAGGACTCATAAACGCCGCCCGTATTACTCCCAGGAGGGGCAACCTCTACCTGCCACCCACTTACCTTTGTTCCTTCGACTGTCGACCTAATAAACACGCCGCTATTGCCATTAGCTTCCTGTTTAAACTCCAAGGTCAGTTCAAAATCCTTGTAATGTGCGTTGGTGCCCAGATAGCCATATTGTTTATCTGGCCCACTCTCACAAATAAGTATCCCATCTTCAACATACCATAGTTCGGTGCCATAAGTTGTCCACTCATCCAGGTTTTCACCATTAAAGAGCTGCTTTTGGCTGCTTGTTGTTAGTTCTTGAGATGTAGTTTTACAAGACACGAAAAACACTGTAATCAATATAAGGAATAAGATATTTTTCATTTTAAAGTACATTATAATGGAAAAAACAAAATTTGGCCCTAGCGGAAAATAGTCTTCTAGGCGCATTAAAGAGATTTCCGTCCCTCCCTAACCGGCTGGCAGGTACACGGAAATGGAAAATAAAGCACTTCTTAATTGAACCACTGCCCCCAAGGAACGCGACTCAGAAAACATAATAGCCCTAGGCCGTAGAAAATAGCAATACTCTTAAATTTCTTTTTACCCTCCATAAACTTTTTATGTCGCGACCACCCTATGGTGATTAAAATAATGGCAATAATATTGACAAAAGGATGCTCTACCGCCAACAGACGCGATGGGGCATTGAGGCCGCCCATGCCCAAGGTTTGAATGGCTTTAAACCCATTGGCAGATATAAAGAAAAGTATAAGCCCTACCACCAATTGTATATGCGCCAATATTAAGGTGAACAGGCTTAATCTAAAATCCTTCTGAGGGGTAAACATTTTATCCCCAAACCATCCCATAAGGGCGTTGGCCACTGCCAAAAACAATAGTGCTAAAACAATATAGGCCAAATAGGAATGGAGCGTAAGTATAACTTCGTACATGATAGTTGATTTATTTAGGTCCACGATTTCCCATGAACGACGATTTTAAATTGGATTAAATGTACTGATTTTTGAGCATAAAAAAACCCCAACTTATCGTTGGGGTTTAAATATAATTATCAAAGGTTTAGTTAAAAATATAACGTAAACCTAATTGGGCTTGCCATCTAGAAGACTGGATACCAAAATCATCCAATTCCTCAATGTTTGGTGTACCGTCTGCATTAACAACTCCATCATTTATACTGAACACCGGAGTGTCACCAGTAGATACCGTTTGCAATGGGCTCACATTGCTTCTAATAAATTTCTTTTGACCCCAGTCCTTGCTCAACAAGTTAGTGAAGTTGAAAACATCGGCAGAAATTTGAAACGTATGTTTTTTATCGCCCATGTTTATAGAGAAGTCCTGAAGTACCTTAAGGTCTACTATATGGCTCCATGGTCCTCGAACCGCGTTGCGCTCCGCATACCCGCCTTGATTATCCTTTAAATAGTCTATGCTATTGATAAAGGTCTCTAATCTGCTCCATTGGGCGGCCTGTTCGGCAGGGTCACCCGAAAGCGAAACCTCTGCTGCACTAGCGGGAATGTACATTAAAGCATTATCCCTTGAATCATCGTTTAAGAGGTCACGGCCTTCCCTATAGGTAAAACTATACGGGTTGCTCTGCGAGCCCTCATAGAACAATCCGAAAGTAGTCTTGATGTTGTCGCTCCATGCCAATTCATAGGATACATTTGCAGAAATCCTATTTCCTAAAGAAAAATCAGATCTGGTAACCGGTAGATCAGAGTTTTTACCATTAACGGTCTGTATGTTTCTCCATTGTGAACTGTTTTGTGAAGACGTACCGTCAAAAATTTTCTCTGATTCCCCAAAAGTATAAGAAACCTGCCCTGAGAAACCATTAGTGAACGGCTTTCTTAAAGTAAAGGAAGCGTTATATGCATAGCCGCCACCTGTGTTAGAGGCCAAAATGATTCTGCCATAGGTATCGTCAATTTCATCTCTTCTATTATAAAAAGGTCTGCTATCTGCTCCTGAATAACGCCCTTCAGGGCCTCTTAAGTTTAAGTTTTCGTAGTAAATATCGGTGATAACATCGGTATACAAGAAATCGGCAGAAGCAATCAATCCACCAAATGGTAACCGTTGATCAATCGCAACATTGTATTTCAATACCTGCGGTAGCATAAAGTCTTTGGCTAACAAATCGATATTTCCACCAACACCTCCTGAACCGGGAGCCGGATCTTCAAATTGGTTGTTGATATCAGCTACAAAGGGTTGTCCGAACTCAAAATTGAATCCTCCCGTAACACCATTATTATTATATGTACCTCCAGGCCATACCAATGGTAATCTAGATGTAAATATGCCTATACCACCTCTTACTTGCGTGGTACGATCACCTTTTACATCCCAGTTGAACCCGAGACGAGGAGCTATATGGGCGGCGGCAGTTATACTTTGGCCAACCCTAGCACCTTGTAAATCTTTACCAGCACTTCGCAACAGGCCTACGGTACGTGTATTAAAATCATCATTTACACTACCGTCATCCCAATAAGGAACATCAAATCGCAAACCAATGGTGGCTTTAAAATTATCGGTCAGTTGAATGTCATCCTGAACATAGAAACCTGCCTGGAAGGTCTTAAAATCGGCAGAACCTGCTGATTCGTCACCTACGACCCCGTTACCTACCAAAGAATAACCATGCTGATATACATCGGCATCTTGACCGGTTAAGAATTGGTTAAGACCTGAAGACAAAAGATTGCCATCATCATCAAACTGATCTTCAAAAGTATAGTCGCCATAGTTAAAGGCAAAAAATAGGTTTTTAATGCTTGCCCATTCTAAGTTTGCCCCTAAAGTAAAGGTATGTTTACCGGAGTAGATTTCGAAATTATCAGAAATTGTGGTAACATCAGAATTCAATAGGTTGGCTGTAGAAAAAGGTTCTGCACCAAAGGATATTGTTCCCCCACCATCTTGAATATCAACAGTTGGAAAAGGGCCTCCGGAAGGATCTCTATCATCCCGTACACTGGTATAAGACACTACCAAGTTATTGGCATATTTGCTGCCAAAACTAGAGCTTAATTCCAAAGCGGTAGAATTTGTTGTTGTTATAAATTCTTCCGAACCGTTTATAAAACCAATATTTCTATTTCCAGAACTTCTCGCTTCAAGGTTATCACCTTTAACATAGCTATGTCTTAATGACAATTTATTACTGTCATTAATGTTCCAGTCTAACTTGGCTGTTAATTTGTTACTTAAAAGTGTTCGTGTATTGTTATTGAAAATTCCAGGATTGTATCCGTAGGTTGATTGCAAGAAGTTACTCAAGCCATCTATATCTGCCTGCGAAGCACGCCCGGTATAATTGCTGAAATTAAAGGGCTGTGGTGTTTCGTCGTCCTGACGCTCATAATTGACAAAGTAGAACAATTTATCCTTTATAATAGAACCGCCGGCTCTAACACCGTACGTTAAGGCCGTAAAGTCATCTAATTTTTGTCTAGACTCACCATCACCTACCAATGAAGGTGGTGTTTTTCCGGCAAGGCCTTGGTTTCTTATAAAGCCATAGGCAGAACCTTCGAAACTGTTGGTTCCTGATTTGGTGATCGCATTGATCGATCCACCAGAAAATCCAGATTGCCTAACATCAAAAGGGGCAATATTTACCTGGAAGGTTTCAATGGCATCCACTGAAAAGGGATTCACCCCTGTTTGACCCCCATTGGTACCTGAACCGGCAAGACCGAATACGTCATTATTAACCGCACCATCTATATAGATAGCATTATAGCGGTTGTTCTGTCCGGCCAAGGAAATAGAAAATCCGTCGTTACCTTCAGTAATTTGTGCCTGAGGTGTGATTCTTACAAAATCTGCAATTGACCTGGATGCCGCTGGTAAGGTTGCGATATCCCTTTTTGATACGTTCGTTTCGGTTCCGGTTTTGTTTGACCCAAAGACCCCGGAAGACTGTGCCGTAACAACAACTTCCTCCAGTGCAGTAGCTGAATCTGCCATTTTTGCATTGACTCTTTCGGTAATACCTAGGTTAAGGTTGACCCCTTCCCTAACAAAATCCTGAAATCCAACATAGCTTATGGCTATTCTGTATGGGCCCCCAACCCTCATGTTGGCAATACGATAATAACCGTCGTAATCTGTAATTGCACCATAAGTGGTTCCCGATGGAACATGGACCGCAACAACATTCGCACCCAATAAGGGCTCGGATGACGTGTCAGTTACCTGACCTCCTAACGATGAAGTGGTAACCCCCTGTGAAAAAGCAACGGCGGTCATTAAAAACGCAACCATTGCGAAGTAGACTTTTTTCATGTGTTCTGTGTTTTGTTTTAGTTATAAGTTTGTGCAAAAATGATGTTTTTCTTATTCCCTCAGGTTAAGACAACATTAATTTTTGCAACAGGCGAATTTAACACAAAATTGGCATAAAAACCATGAAAAAAGAGGAAGTTATTAGACTTTATTAAAAATTAATATTTGTTCTTAAAAGCTTGCAAAAGCTGTAAGGTTGAACCATCGTGATTACCGATATCCGAATTTTGGATATCTTTCAAGGTATTACCTGCGAGTTGTTTCCCTAACTCAACGCCCCATTGATCATAGCTAAAGATGTTCCAAATTACCCCTTGAACGAAAATTTTATGTTCGTAAAGAGCGATCAGCGCGCCTAGACTTTTTGGAGTAAGGCGGTCTATGAGAATGGTATTCGTTGGTTTGTTCCCCTCGAAAACCTTAAACGGAAGTAATTGTTCCAAGCCCTCTTTTGGCATTTCCTTTGTTTCCAACTCCTTGCGCACTTCTGCCGCCGTCTTCCCATTCATAAGGGCCTCGGTCTGAGCGAAGAAATTTGCCATCAATTTGTTGTGATGATCGGTTTCACCATAAAGCGATTTTTTAAATCCAATAAAATCTGCAGGTATTATTTTTGTGCCCTGATGAATCAGCTGAAAAAATGCGTGTTGCGAATTGGTTCCCGGCTCCCCCCATATGATGGTACCTGTTTGATAGCCGACCCGTTGTCCGTTCCTGTCAACACTTTTACCGTTACTCTCCATAATACCTTGTTGTAAATAAGCAGAAAATCTGCTTAGGTATTGGGTATATGGAATAACGGCCTCTGTTTCTGCGTCATAAAAGTTATTGTACCATATACTTAAGAGGGACAACACCACGGGGATGTTCTGGTCAAAATCGGCAGATTTAAAGTGTTCATCCATTTCATTGGCGCCCATTAGCAGTAAGTCGAAGTTTTCATAACCTACGGCCAATGCGATCGATAGCCCTACGGCGCTCCAAAGCGAGAAACGGCCTCCGACCCAATCCCACATCGGGAAAACGTTTTCCTTGGCGATACCGAACTCGGCGATTTTTTCTGCATTGGTAGATACTGCCGCAAAGTGTTTGGCAATATCAGTCTGCGACCCATAGTTTAGAAACCATTTTTTAATGGTCGTGGCATTACTTAAGGTTTCTTGGGTGGTAAAGGTTTTTGATACGACAACGAACAGCGTGGTCTCTGGATCCAATTCTTTCAGAACCTCCTGTACATGATCCCCATCGACATTACTTACAAAATGTACTTTTAAATGGTTTTTGTAGAACTTTAAGGCCTCGGTAACCATTGCAGGGCCTAAATCGGAACCCCCGATACCAATATTTACCACATCGGTAAAGGCCTTTCCGGTATAGCCTTTGCTTTTCCCAGAAATTATAGCTTCTGTAAAATGTTTAATATGTGCCTTTACCCCATATACCTCGGGAACCACATTATTGCCATTCACCAAAACGCCGTCCGATTTTTTTGCCCTGAGCGCAGTGTGCAATACAGCGCGACCTTCAGTACGGTTTATGATGTCTCCATCAAAATAGGCCTTAATGGCATCCTTTAATTTTACTTCTTCGGCCAATTGCAAGAGCAATCGAACGGTTTCGTCGGTAATCCTATTTTTAGAATAATCGACCAAAAAGTCGTTCCAATGTAAGCTAAAGTTTTTAGCCCGGTCGGCATCGGTAGCAAATAGTTCTTTAAGGTGACTGCCTTTTGTGGCGGTATAGTGTTTTTGAAGTTTTTTCCAAGTTTCTGTAGTGGTAGGGTCGGTGTTCTCTAGCGACATTTATTCTTCGAATTCTATAGCGGTTAATATCTCTTTTGCAGGCGTCTCAATATACTCGATGCAATCCAGTTGTTTTTTCTTGGGGTTTACAAATTCGAAGTAGTCGGGTCGTAGTGCTTCTGCCAAAGGCTCGGCCTTGGGAAGGTCTTCCCGGAGCGGGTCTACTTGCCGGCCATTTTTCCAAAAACGATAACAAACGTGGGGGCCTCCTGTATTTCCTGTCATCCCGATCCAACCGATAACATCTCCCTGGCGAACATGTTCTCCTCTTTTTACCTTTTGTTTTCTCATATGAAGGTATTGAGTACTGTAGGTTCCATTATGCCGTATTTTCACATACCTGCCATTACCCCTTTTTCGGGTTGATTCCGAAACTATACCATCTGCTGTTGCCAAAATAGGTGTGCCGACAGGTGCCGCATAATCGGTGCCTTTATGAGGCCTGACCTTGTAGCCATAATACCGTATTCTTCTCTTTAAGTTATACCTAGACGACATCCTTCCAAACTTTAAGGGTGCACGCAAGAAGGTTCTTCTTAAATTATTGGCCTCTTCATCATAATAATCAACTAAACTTTTTAGCGAATCATTTTCGTAGGCAAAGGCATAAATGGGCTTTCCATTGTGTTCAAAGTAAGCCGCCTCTATAGGTTCAGCTCCCGCATAAATGGAATCATTAATGAATTTTTCTTTATAGATGACCTTGAATTTGTCCCCTTTTTGAAGTTTGAAAAAATCAACAGTCCAGGCATAGACTTCTGAAAGGTTGTTGGTTACGTTATAGTCTATCCCTTGCGCCAAAATAGCCTCCGACAAAGATGTTTCTATTACCCCAGACGCTTCGCGCTCAACGTATTTTACATCTTTCTTATCCCTATAGGCGGTAACACTGTCCCTTAAATCAACCACCGTATAATTAATAGCATCGTTTTCATATATAAATATCTGAGCAATTTCAGAGGTGTCTTTGGATTGTAATATCATATATGGGTTCCCCACTCTAATCTTTCTTGCATCGAAAGTGTCCTGAAAGTCTTGGGAAATCTTTGCAATTTTAGGGTAATCTACCTTATGTAAAAGCATGAGTTCCCCGAAACTGTCCCCTCTTCTTACGGTATCGTATTTCACTTTATAATTGTCAAGTTCGAAACCGAATTGTTTTGTGATAACTTTCTTCTCTAAAGGTTCTGTTTGGGCTATTTCACCATCAACCGTAGCTTTGGTGCCATTATCATCCTTGCAGGAAGCGATCAATAACAATAAAAATAGAACGCCTATATACTTACTCATGGTCAATCTTCTCTTTTTTTGGGGTTAAAGATATGGTCTACCCATTGTTTTCCCCAATCATTTAACTCTTGTTTTGAATACAATTTTGGAAAAAAGACGACTTTTTGAAAACTGGGCGGCAGATATTCTTTCCAGTTAGTGCCCCCGGTTGCTTCAATTTCGCCCTTATCCTTGCCTAAATAACGGTGGGCAGAACCCATATGCATTAAAGGCCAATTCACATTTGCGTTAATATCTAGTTTCTTTAACGCCGCTATTAATTCTTTATTATCTTGTTTTTCCTGAGGTAATTGTAAGAATTTATGGTAGATGTTGCTGTTTTCCACTTGTTTAGCGATTCGTATCAAACGAGGGGTGTAGCGGTATTCAAATTGTTTTAAGGTTAAGGTTTTATCCCCTGTGGCCTTATCCGTAGCGCCATTTTTCCAATAAATGTGCTCATATAGTTCTTCTATGCTATGGCTTTCGGAGTACTCTTCCCTAACGGTCCAATGCACTAAATTCTCCATGGGCGTCGCGTAAATTTCAATCATTCTATACTGGGCCGATTGAAATCCGCTGGCGGGCAACAACGCCATTCGGTATTGCAGGAATTGTTGACGTTCCATGCCTTTGATCATTATACTAAAAGAGGCAATGAGCGTTTCATAGTAGCTATTTATACGCCTCGCTTTCTCTATAAAAAAGTCTACGCTTTGCGATTTGTCATCAACAATTTGCTTCTGTTCATGTATTATAAGCTTAAAATAAAGCTCCGTAATCTGATGGTACATGATAAAAATTTCCTCATCTGGAAAGTGAGTACGTGGAACCTGAATACTCAAAAGGGTGTCTAAGTGAATATAGTCCCAATAGGTGAGGTAACGTTGATACAAAAGCCCGTCTAGGTAAGCACTTAAATCTTGGCCGGAATCTTTATATTTTTCTTGAAGCTTTAAGATTTGGGAATCTATATGCTCTTTGTTGTCCATTTGAACGTAATGTAATTATTGCTATTCTGTTTACTTAATTTCCATTATGGCCTTTCTCTGAAGAAGCAAAAGATATACAGGCTTAGCCCTGGTCGAAAATTACGGCCTTCAGAAAATAAAAAGAACTGTGAAAATAGTAAATGAATTTAGCAATAACCTTACTAATCCATAATTATTTTAAATTGATGCTTAAGCCCGTTGTAGGCGTCTAAATCTGCCTTTATAGAACCAACTGCTAAATCTGCTTTAATCCTAATGGGAATTCTATTCTTATCTGTTGAAACCCATAGTGAAAGGCTTTCTTTTTCCTTGAAAACCCTTCCGGATTGTACCAAGGGCCTGAATTTATAACATTCCACTTTACCGAACTTTGTTTTTACGACCTCGGTTCCCAAGTATTTTAACTTAAAATTGAAAACACCATCATCATCGTATAACATTTTTAGAGTAACAGCCTCGCCCTCAACAAGATTTTTATCGTCGTAATTGTTTCTTAAGAAATAAAATCCTGAAATAAGGTCTTGAATGCTATCCTGTAGCTCAAAATTGTACTTTTTCTTATTCTTTTTGTCATTAAGTTCGGCCTTATCTTTCTTATGGTCGAAGTTAATTTCGACATCCTTGGTGTATCCGCCTTCATTTATTTTTCTGATAAACCTATATGGTTTGCCATCTTCCTTATCAAAATAGCTTTCATAGGTGTCGTCTACCTTAAAAAAAATACTTGCCCACCCCGTGGTTTTTCCCTTGCCCACCACATGATAGACGGGAACTCCATCAACCTTATCCGATTTTACGTGAAGTGTTGCATAACTTGCATTCAACATACCATAGTGCATCCTGAATTTTAGCCATTCCCCTGGATTAAAAACAGATTCTGTCTTATCTCCTCCGTTTTGGGCAGATAGCAGCTGACCCGCTACCAAAAACAGTATAATGTATATCTTTTTCATAAGTTTTAATCGTCGTAAAATTAACAAATTGGTCTATACGACCTGCTTTACCTTTGTTAATAAAACAATTTTTGTTCCAAAGTATTGTGCGCCTCGTTAAACAGCACAAAAAAAGCCTCGATGTTACATCGAGGCTTTTCCTAAATAACCAACCAAACTTTAAATTATGAAAAACCAATACTTAAAGTTATAAGGGAACCACCCCTTATGCCGACAAATTTAAGGCACTATTTCATTGCTATAAGCCCTTTTAACGTACTTTAACTATTCTGTTAACACTTATTTATGGGTATGGTTTGAAAATTAGTAAATTCTTAAGAAAACATCTTGTTTACAGGGTACCACGGGCGGCTTGCTCACGTTCAATCGCCTCGAACAAAGCCTTGAAATTACCAACTCCAAATGACTGCGCACCTTTTCGCTGAATAATTTCGATAAACAGGGTTGGCCTATCTACAATGGTCTTTGTGAAAATTTGGAGTAAGTAACCTTCCTCGTCCCTATCGATTAATATGCCGTGCTTTTTCAACACCTCAACATCTTCATCAATATCGCCCACTCGTTCCAATAAATCATCGTAATACTCCGTTGGGACGTATAGGAATTCTACACCTCTTTCACGCATAGCGGCAACCGTGGCAACTATGTCATCGGTAGCCAGTGCCATGTGTTGCACTCCTGGGCCGTTATAGAAATCCAAATATTCCTCAATTTGTGATTTTTTCTTTCCTTTGGCGGGTTCATTGATTGGAAATTTCACCCTCCCATTGCCATTACTCATTACCTTGCTCATTAGGGCAGTATATTCGGTAGCGATATCATCATCAACAAAAGAGACTATCTGGGCAAAGCCCATCACCTCTCCGTAAAACTTGCACCAGGTTTGCATCTCGTTCCAACCTACATTACCAACCATATGGTCAATAAACTTAAGCCCCGTTGGTTCGGGGTTGTAATGAGATTCCCATTTTTGGAAGCCTGGGAGAAAAATACCATTGTAATTTTTTCGCTCTACAAAAATATGGACGGTTTCTCCGTAGGTATATATTCCGGAACGGATAACATGACCGTATTCATCCTCTTCCTTGGTGGGTTGCATAAAGGGTTTGGCCCCACGTTTGGTGGTTTCCTCAAATGCTTTTGTAGCATCTTCTACCCACAAGGCGACTACTTTTACACCATCGCCATGCTCATTAATGTGTTTGTTGATTTCACCATCTTTATTCAATGGTGTTGTAAGTACCAGACGGATTTTATCTTGCTTTAACACGTAAGACACCCTGTCTTTTAATCCTGTTTCCAGACCGGCATAGGCCTCAGATTGAAACCCCAAAGCAGTTTTGTAAAAATGGGCAGACTGTTTTGCATTGCCCACATATAATTCTACATAGTCGGTTCCCAGTAGCGGAAGAAAGTCTTCTGCGTCGCTGAATAACTTTTTAAGTGAATACTCTGTGTTTTTTAGATCTTTTAAATTCTTGATTTCTGCTGACATCTTTTTGTATTGAATTGGATGAAAAATTGGCGCAACTTTTTAAGCATCGTGCCTTGAAGGTTTTTACCATGACCAACCATAAGTCCTCCCAATGGGAAGTTTGGAAAATACAGGTGAAAGATTCCTGCCTGCGCAGGAATGAAAATAAATATGATATTTATTTACCACATTGCCCTGAGATGGGCGGTTATATCAATTCTTTGCTGTAGCATACTTGGGCAAATATCGGAAAAAGAACCGAATTCATAGCGGAGAATCAGAACCAATATCCAACACTGAAAAAGAAATTACTGGTCTTACCTTCAGGGCTCCACGAATAGAGCACCTGTACAGGACCCAAGAAAGATTCCCAACCATAGCCTACACCATATCCAGAATAATCGGGTTCGGTAAACCACTCGCCTGTTCGGAATAAATCATCTTCGACATTGGCAAAATTGGCGGAAAAAAGCAAATGGTTCTTTCGGGCGAACTCAAAATCAAGATTTCCATAGGCCTTTACATAGCTATTGCCTGGCAAGGTCAAGAAATCATATCCTAAAAACGGAATGAAATTATTGATAAAATCATTTCCAAATCCGCCAAGTACAAAGTCTAAAGACGCCACCGACGATGTCCCTAATTTAAACCCCCCTTCCGTTTCCAAATTCATAGACAGGTTACTGAAAATAGGGAAGGCACCTCCCATTCGTGCTTTTGCAACCGCAAATTCCCTAAAATTGTCATTAAAATTGGAAGAAAATGCATAGAAATTCATCTGACCATTAAAATAAAGACCTCTTGAAGGGAAGTAACGGTTGTCATACGTATCCAATTTCAACTGACCGAATGCACTGTAATAACTGCTCTTTTCAAAAACCGCCCTGTCATTCTCTATTTTAAGCCCTTCTGTAGCATTGTCTTCTGCTTGGGAATTAAATGTTCCGGTGCTATATTTTAAGTATTTATGTTCCGCACCTATAGTAAAAGCAAACTCTTCCTTAATTACCGTTTGAAGATAAATCTGATTGGTGAGGTCTGCAACATCCAGGTTTATATTATTTAATGAAAGGCCCGGTGGAAGTTCGAAGTTGGTGTCGATAAAAGCGAGGTCTATTTCTGTTCCAAAATCATTGTATCTCGAATTTATCCCAAAACTCCAGTACGAACCCTTATCAATATAATATTGAAAGTTGTAGCGCACGTTGTCGCCAAGAATAATATCAATAGACGAAACGTCGTCACGCATCAAAAGATTTTTCCTTGTCATATTAAGTAAGGCAGCACTTTTATAGAGCTGGTCGTAATGTGCCGCTAGCCTAATAAAGGTTCGGTTAGGTGTCTCTTTTAGTCTGAGAATAAGGTCTTCACCCAAACCATTATGTGAAAGTTCATAATGAATTGTTTTAAAGTTTCCTGTTGCCTTGAGGTTGTTAATTCCCTGTTTCAGTTTTTCAAACGTTATCTTTTTGCCTAGCTCAAAGCGCAGTTTTCCTTTTATATAACCTCTGGAATAGTTCTTTATGCTATCTGCAATCACCAATCTGTTTATAATCAGAGTATCCTTTACCGATACTGATCGCACCGGAGGTTTTTCAATGTCTTGAAAACGGGACAATTTACTAAGGTCCTCAAAACTGGCCCTCGCCGCCGCCGCCCCAGATTTAACAATGGCATCATACGATTGAAAATCTATCAAGGAATACTCGGCTATTTCAGGCCTTAAATAAATATCGGTCTTTAACGTTTTTGGACCCATATCGGCAACGGTCCGGTAATTATTGATCTGTTCCAATATTTCCAAGGCCGAGGAAAGCTCGTCCCTTTCGGAAAGCTCATGCTGTACATCCGACCCGATAATAATATCGGCACCCATGGCTACCACCTCATCAATAGGATAGTTATTGACGATGCCACCATCAATAAGCAGGTTACCATCAATGATCGTAGGTTCAAAAAGAGAAGGCAAGGCGGAGCTTGCGGCCACCGCTTTGGGCAAATAACCTTTTTCCAAAAGTACTTCTTCTCCGCTTTCTGCATTTGTAGCTATGCAGAGAAATGGAATAGGCAAGTCGCTAAAATTCTTTACGTCTTTTACATGGTAAAGTAATCTAACGAGTTCATTATATACGTTCTGCCCTCCAGAATAGGCCTGTGGCGTACTTATCTTGAATTTATCGAACGGAAGGGTGAGCGCATATCTTTCAGAATCTTCCTTTTCGTAAAAGGTTTTTGCGCTTCTAGGGATATCGTCTACAATGAGGGAGCTGAAATCGATACTACTAAATATAGAATCCAGTTCAGTTGCCGAATACCCTGAGGCGTAAAGTGATGCTACAATCGCCCCCATACTTGTACCGCCGATATAATCTACGGTAACACCAGCTTCTTCAATCACCTTTAGCACCCCTATATGGGCCATACCTTTAGCGCCCCCACCGCTAAGCACCACACCAACCTTTAGCCGTGTTTTATCATCCGGCTCCTGACCTAATAAAGGACATGCCATAAACAATAAAAAAAATAAACTTGCCACTAATCGCATGTGGAATATTTGCTATTTTTAATGAAATGTTTCATAAATTTTTTTGGCCTTGGAAATGCCGACAGTCTTTGTCAAACTCTCAAGGGAAGCTTCCTTTATTCGTTTCACCGATTTAAAACTTTTTAATAGGTCCTGTGCCGTTTTTTGACCAATTCCTTCAATCCGCTCCAATTCTGAATTAATGGCCGCCTTGCTCCTTTTGTTCCTATGAAAGGTAATACCAAAACGGTGCGCTTCATTCCTTAATTGTTGAATTATTTTTAAACTTTCCGATTTTTTATCAAGATATAAGGGTACCGGATCACCAGGGAAATAGATTTCTTCCAATCGTTTTGCAATTCCGATAATTGCTATTTTTCCTCTTAGGCCCAATACATCTAAACTTTTTAGGGCCGATGATAATTGTCCTTTTCCCCCATCGATAACAATAAGTTGCGGTAGGGACTCATCTTCTTCAAGCAACCTTTTGTACCTTCTAAAAACCACTTCTTCCATCGAGGCGAAATCGTCGGGACCTTCAACGGTTTTTATGTTGTAGTGACGATATTCCTTTTTTGAGGGTTTTCCATTCCTAAAGACCACACAAGCCGCCACCGGATTGCTCCCTTGAATATTGCTATTATCAAAACACTCGATATGGCGTGGTTCTTTAGCGAGGCGAATGTCTATTTTCATTTGTGCCATAATGCGATCGGCGTGGCGATCCGGGTCGATGATCTTTATTTGCTTAAACCGTTCTTGGCGATAAAATTTCGCATTGCGCTCACTTAGTTCAAGAATTCTTTTTTTATCCCCCAGCCGTGGCACGGTGACCTTTAAGTCCGGGGCAACGTTTACCTTAAAGGGAACATACATTTCTTTTGATTTAGAATCAAAGCGCTGGCGAATCTCCACAATGGCCAATTGCAGCAAATCCTTATCCTGCTCATCTAACTTTTTCTTAATCTCCATCGTGTGCGAACGTACTATTGATCCGTGAGAGATTTGCAGAAAATTCACATAGGCAAAGGCATCATCAGAAATAATGGAATAGACATCAACATTGCTGATCTTTGGATTTACGATGGTAGATTTTGCCTGGTAGTTTTCCAGTATTTCTATTTTCTCCTTAACCTTCTGCGCTTCTTCAAATTTCATTTCAGCGGCCAAACTTTTCATTTGGTGTTTGAAGTATTGAAGCGACGACTTAAAGTTTCCCTTTACTATTTCCCGAATATCATCTATTTGCCGGTTGTATTCCTCAACAGTTTGAAGCCCTATGCAGGGTGCTTTGCAATTGCCCAAATGATACTCCAAACAAGGCCTATATTTTCCTGCTTCTATTTTTTTCTGTGAAAGGTCATAATTGCAGGTTCGCAAAGGATAAACACTTCTAACCAGGTCCAAAAGAGTGCGCACCGTTTTCATGCTAGTGTAGGGGCCATAATATTCAGAACCGTCTTTTATCAATTTTCGGGTCGGAAATACTCTAGGAAAGCGTTCATTTTTAATACATATCCACGGATAACTTTTATCATCCTTTAAAAGCACATTGTACCTTGGGCGATGTTTTTTAATGAGGTTATTCTCTAACAACAAGGCGTCTGATTCGGTCGGGACAACGATGTGCTTGATCAACCGAATTTTTTTGACCAATACTCGGGTCTTACCGTATTCGTGGTTTTTATTGAAGTAAGATGATACACGTTTCTTAAGATTCTTTGCCTTACCAACATATAATATTTTATCATCTGAATCGTAGAACTGGTACACCCCTGGTGAGTTGGGCAATACCTTTAACTGAATCTCGATGCTAATTTGGGGCATTGGCACTTAAAAATGTTGATTACGTATGAATAGTTAAATTAAGGTCTTTTTGGTTAAGGGCATAGCAATTTCTGATTTTTAACCATTTGTAAAAGGACAAAAATACCTTGAAAAGACATAATAAAAGAGTTGGGTAAAATTTCGCTTTCTTGCATCGTTCAACAACAAAATGGGTATAGAGTTCTTTACACCGGCGGTTTAATCCCAAATAATAGGCGTTTTCGTATGGCCCAAAGAAAAAATAACAAAAAAAAGTGCATTTCATCGATGAAAAGTTACATTTAAAGGGATGCGAATGGTTTTTTTATTTATATTGCACCTCTAATTTATTGAGTTATGGACGAATATGTAATCACCCTCGGGACTTACTTAATTCTCATGCTCTTTTTCAAAGTTTATTTTTCCGTTTCAGTAAAAGAGTAGTTAGATTTAGGTACCCCACTACTTAAGTTCTTTAAAGAGACCCAACCTCTTTAATCGTTTAATCTAAAATCATGTTTAAAAAGGATTTACGATTAAACTATAATGCCCTCCGAGAAAATTTTTCGGAGGAAATTCTTTTAGAATCAAGTTTACAAATAGCCAACCAACTGTTGAGTGTTCCCATTTGGCAGCACAACTATTTTCACTTGTTTTTGTCTATTGCCTTAAAAAAGGAAGTAGACACCTCCTGTATTTTAACTATTCTTCAGGGTAAGGATAAAAATGTAATCGTACCCAAGGTTGCCGGAAATCAATTGCAGCATTTCCTGTTGACGGATAGCACACAATTTATTAAAAGTAAATGGGGGGTTCCAGAACCTAAGGAGGGTATAATGGTGCATCCAAATCAATTGGATGTTGTCTTCGTTCCCTTGCTGGCATTTGATAAATTAGGGAATCGTGTAGGTTACGGAAAAGGGTTTTATGATGGTTTTCTAAAAAATTGTCGGGACGACGTAATCAAGGTAGGGCTATCTTTTTTTGAAGCAGAAGAAATGATTGCCGACGTTGAACCTCATGATATTAAATTGAACTATTGCGTGACTCCTAAAAAAATCTATTCGTTCGAGGTAGGTTGATGCGCTTCCGTCTTAATTTCATCCTTACCGGTTCCAAAAGCCTTTTTATTGAATACAATTAAAATGCCTACTCCGGTACTTATGGCCATATCGGCAATATTGAAAACCGGTTCAAAAAACCTGAAATTCTTACCACCAAAATACGGCATCCATTCAGGCCATGTAGTATCTATCAAAGGAAAATATAACATGTCTACCACCTTTCCATAAAATATACTGCCATAAGGCTCTGTAGAGAACAAGGTAGCCACCTGATGGTTGCTATGGTCAAAAAGCATCCCGTAAAAAACGGAATCAATAATGTTTCCCAGAGCTCCTGCAAAAATGAAGGATACTGCTAAAATATAAATACTTGAGACCTTTTTTTTGATCAGGTCATACAGCCAATATCCGATTCCTGCAATGGCGAACAGTCTAAAAATTGTAAGAATCAGTTTTCCCGTACCATCGGAAACAGGAAGAATATCGCTTAATTTGGCTCCCCATGCGGCTCCTTCGTTTTCTATAAAAAGTATCTTGAACCAGTTAAACACATCAACAGACTCACCAAGAACAAAATTGGTCTTGATATAAATCTTGCTCCATTGATCAACAATCAATATCAGAAGAATAAGTAGGAATGATTTTTTAATGTTCATAGTGTGAATCCATCTACAAATAGGCCGCAAAAATAGCGATATTATTCGGTTTTACTTAAACGGATATTACCAGTAACGGTCGTAAGCACATAACTATTGTCTCCCTTTTGAAAAGGGTTTTTACTTACAGTACCATATTTACTCTCTGCCAATACGGTTGCCATATCTGATACTACGGAAATATCTCCGCTTTGTGTTCTTACCTCAACTTCCGCTTCGGTTTGTTCCAACATGCATTGTCCATCTCCAAGATTTACCTCCAGTTTTCTATAATGCCCCTTGGCCAGCACATTGCAGCTTGTGCCCATTAGGACTACACTCTTAAATTGCGGCAAGCGAATTTGCAATGCAATTGAAACAACCTTATGGGCACTTAATTTATCGTTTGGCTTTATAAAGTTTGGCTGAAATTCGGCCCCCACTTGTAACGTATTACCTTCCTCGCTTACTTTTAGAAATAAATCTTTCTGGTATTCGCCTTCAATCCTTGCATCTATCTGCATTTCATCACCTTCAACCGTTTCCAAAACAATATCAAAGCAATTAGCGCCATCAATCTCGATAGTAGTTATTCGAGAATCCACTATGGTTTTTTCAACCAATGTTTGTGCGCATATGATATGAACGAAAAATAAAGCTATAAGCAACGGGAATGCTTTCATGTAAGGCGAAAAAAAGTCCGCCAGTTGGCGGACGTTCAGTTTATTTTTGCATATTCTTGGCCTCTATACTAAGCGTGGCATGCGGCACAAGTTTAAGCCTTTCTTTATTGATCAGCTTACCGGTTACCCTGCATATTCCGTAGGTCTTGTTTTCTATTCGCAACAATGCATTTTTCAGGTCCCTGATAAATTTCTCTTGACGAATAGCCAATTGTGTATTTGCTTCCTTGCTCATCGTTTTAGAACCTTCTTCAAAGGCCTTGAAAGTTGGAGCCGTATCATCGGTACCATTATTACCATCGTTCATATAAGAACTTTTTAATAATTCTAAATGACTTTTTGCCTTTTCAATTTTCTCTTCTATTAACGTTTTGAATTTTGCTAAATCTTTGTCCGAATATCTAACTTTTAAATCATTTGCCATCATAACTAGTGTTTTTCAATAAATAATTTCGTGTTTACCTCATCGAAGGCAACGGCTGTTCCCATTTCAAGCTTTTCCTCAAAATCAAGTTCTGCTGTTAACGTTTCTGTCTTAATATAACTCAAATTACTTTCAACAGCCTTTTCTACCAGCCCGTCTTTTAGGATTTTAACATCAATTTTATCGGTCACTTCAAAACCAGAATCCTTTCTTATGTTCTGGATCCGGTTAACCAATTCCCTTGCAATACCTTCCTTTCTTAAGTCATCACTAATAGAAACATCCAAGGCAACCGTTAATGGGCCTGAGCTTGCTACCAACCAACCTTCAATATCCTGCGATGTTATTTCTACATCGGATAACTGTAAATTAATTATTTTATTTTTAATTTCAAGGGATATTTCGCCCTTCTGTTCAATTTCTTGGATATCTTCCTGCCCCAATTTTGCAACTTCTTGGGCAATCTCTTTCATATCTTTACCAAATTTAGGGCCCAAAGTCTTGAAATTTGGCTTTACTTGTTTCACTAAAATTCCCGAAGCATCATCAAGCAGTTCAATCTCTTTAACATTGACTTCTGATTTGATTAGCTCCGCTACCGCTTCTATTTCCAGTTTTTGTCTTTCATCAAGAACAGGAATCATAATTTTCTGTAACGGCTGGCGAACTTTTATTTTTTCTTTTTGGCGAATAGAAAGTACCAAGGACGAAATTGTTTGCGCGTTTTCCATTTTACGTTCCAAAGCCGAATCTATTATTGCGGCATCGCACAATGGGAATTCGGATAAATGAACACTATCAAAATCTTCGGTCTGAGTAACAGCTGTCAAATCTTTATATAATCGATCCATAAAAAAGGGAGCGACCGGTGCGGATAGTTTTGCCACGGTAACCAAACAGGTATAGAGTGTTTGATAGGCCGATATTTTATCCTTTTGGTAATCCCCTTTCCAAAAACGTCTTCTACACAAGCGAACATACCAGTTACTAAGGTATTCTTGAACATAATTTGATATAGCCCTGGTTGCCTTTGTAGGCTCATAGTCCGCGTAGGCTTCATCTACCGTTTGTATTAATGAATGCAGTTCGGATAGGATCCAACGGTCTATTTCGGGACGTTCGTTCAGTGGAATGTCATCCTCCGAATAAGAAAATTCGTCAATATTTGCATACAGACAAAAGAAGGAATAGGTATTATACAGTGTTCCGAAAAATTTTCTTTTTACTTCAACGATCCCATCAATATCAAACTTTAAGTTGTCCCAAGGGTTGGCATTGCTAATCATGTACCAACGGGTGGCGTCTGCCCCATGTTCGTTCATGGTCTCAAAAGGATCTGCCGCATTCCCAAGCCGTTTGGACATTTTTTTGCCTTCCTTGTCCAGAACCAGCCCATTAGACACTACATTTTTATAAGCAACGGAGTCAAAAACCATTGTACCAATAGCGTGCAATGTGTAAAACCACCCTCGGGTCTGATCAACGCCTTCTGCGATAAAATCAGCTGGATATGTTTTGCCTTCATCAATCAGTTCTGCATTCTCAAACGGATAATGCCATTGGGCATAGGGCATTGAACCACTATCGAACCAAACATCTATCAAGTCGTTTTCACGCTTCATCGGCTTACCGGAAGGCGAGACTAGGGTAATTTGGTCCACAATGTTTTTATGAAGATCTACGGTATCATAGTTCTCTTCCGACATATCGCCGACCTCAAAATCTTCGAAAATGTCTTTTTTCAAAACGCCGGCCGCCAGTGCTTTTGCCATTTCTGCCTTTAATTCGGCAAGAGATCCTACAATTAGTTCTTCATTACCATCCTTCGTACGCCAAATGGGCAATGGAATACCCCAATAACGGGACCGCGAAAGATTCCAATCATTGGCATTGGCCAACCAGTTGCCAAAGCGACCTTCGCCGGTTGATTTTGGTTTCCAATTAATGGTCTGGTTCAGTTCGTACATCCGGTCTTTGATATCAGTAACCTTAATGAACCAAGAATCCAACGGATAATATAGAATAGGTTTATCGGTACGCCAACAGTTAGGGTAACTGTGCACATACTTTTCAACCTTAAATGCCTTGTTTTCTTCTTTAAGCTTGATTGCGATTTCTACATCAACCGATCTTTCCGGTGCTTCACCATCATCATAGTATTCATTTTTAACATACTTGCCCCCAAACTCTTTTAATTCGGGTCTAAACCTTCCTTGAAGGTCTACCAAGGGAACCGGGTTGTTGTTTTCATCTAAAACCAACATTGGTGGGATTTCCGGTACAGCCTGTTTTGCTACCAAGGCATCATCCGCACCAAAGGTGGGTGCCGTATGTACGATTCCGGTACCGTCTTCCGTAGTTACAAAATCCCCAGAAATGACTCGAAATGCATTTTCTGCATTCTCATAAGGCAGTACATAATCTATAAGTTGTTCATACTTGATTCCTATAATATCTTTGCCCCTAAACTCCTTCACCACATAAAAGGGTATTTTTTTATCTCCTGAACTATAGTCCAATAGTTCAGGTTTTGATTCGACTTCATTGTACTTGCCCGCAAATTGCTTGGCAACCAAGTTTTTTGCCAGAATCACGTTCATGGGCTTAAAAGTGTACTGATTATAGGTTTCAACTAGGACATAGTCGATTTTAACCCCTACCGTCAAAGCTGTATTGGAGGGCAGCGTCCACGGAGTGGTCGTCCATGCAAGAAGGTAAACATCACCTTCATTCTGGAGAAAATCCGGGAGGCTACTTTCTATTGTTCTGAATTGCGCGGTTACTGTGGTATCCGTAATATCCTGATAGGTTCCTGGTTGGTTCAGCTCGTGTGAGCTCAAACCCGTGCCCGCTTTTGGGGAATAGGGTTGTATGGTATAACCCTTATAAATCAATCCCTTATCGTAAATCTGTTTTAACAACCACCAAACCGACTCCATATATTTAGACTTGTAAGTAATATAGGGGTCGTTCATATCCACCCAATACCCAACTTGTTCGGTCATTCGGTTCCAAACATCGGTATACCTCATTACGGCTTTTTTACAGGCCGCATTGTATTCTTCAACCGAAATTTTCTTTCCTATGTCCTCCTTTGTGATTCCAAGTTCTTTCTCTACCCCCAGCTCAATAGGTAGCCCATGAGTATCCCAGCCTGCCTTTCGCTTTACTTGAAATCCTTTCATGGTTTTGTATCGCGGAAAAATATCTTTGATAGTCCGCGCCATAACATGGTGTATTCCCGGCATCCCGTTTGCCGAGGGTGGGCCTTCATAAAAGACGTAACTAGGCTTGCCTTTTCTTGTGGAAACGCTTTTTTCGAAAATTTTGTTTTCTTTCCAGTACTCCAAAATCCCTTCTGCGACCTTCGGAAGGTCCAATCCTTTATATTCTGCGAACTTCATACGAAATACTTCTAATACTGCGGTTTAAGGCTGCAAAATTAGGCATTTCTGGTTGAATTTTTAGCCTTCAAATGACGCTAAATCGGCGTTTGTGAATAAGAAATGTTAAAAAATACATCCGAAGAAAGGTTTGTATCGTATATATTTGCGGTTATTAAGTATAAACGTAAAACTAAACGAAATGAAAAAAGTACTTTTAGGTTCAATTTTAATGTTAGCATTAAGCATCTCTTTTGTATCATGTAGAGAAACTGCACAAGGGGCAAAAGCTGACATGGAAGATGCTGCAGACGCGGTTGGTGATGCTGCAGGTGATGCAGTTGATGCTGCTGGTGATGCTGCCGATGCTGTTGGTGATGCTGCAGGTGATGCAGTTGATGCTGCTGGTAATGCAATTGAAAAAACTGGTGAAGCAATGGAAGATGCTGCTGGTAATGCTGTAGACAAAGCCAAAGAAGTTGGTAGCGATATCAAAGATGGTGTTAAGGATGCCGCGAACAAAACTGGTGAGGCTATGGATAAGGCCGCTGACGATGTTAAAGATGGTGTTAAGGATGCTGTGAATAAAACAGCTGACGCCGCCAAAGAAGCAGTAAAGGACTAAGTATCCTTTTTTACTTCGCAACTATCAAAAAACCCCGATGAGAAAACTCATCGGGGTTTTTTGATTAAAAATGGTATCCTAGGCCAAGAATCAGGTTGGTTCCCGGCGCTACTATCCCGGATGAATAGGAACGATACCGTTGATTTGTAATGTTCTCTAGCCCTAGGGTGCCCATAAAGGCATTCGATATTTTGTATTGGGTTCGCAGGTTGAGTGTGTACCAAGAAGGTGAATAAGGGTTCCCATTCGAGTCGGTGGCATATATATATTCCTTGCTTCGTTCAGAAACTGCCAAATCATCAAAAGGTATTTCACCGTTGTAATTGAGAAATAGATTCGTTTGTAATTTTTGGTTTTTCCATATAAAATGAAGGTCTGCGAAAGTGGGGGCCACATGTCTTCCCGGAGAATCGGTGCCATCATCTTCCTCTTCTATGCCTTCGGTAAGGGTAAGGTTAGATTTTATGGATAAGTTATCTGTAAGGAAGGCTTCCACCCCAAATTCAAAGCCATAAACATATGCTTTTGCGGCATTTTGGATGGCCTGCACCCTGCTTAACTCACCATTGTACTCAATTTCAGCCTGCCCATTAAAGAGAAAATCCCTTCTAACCAAGGCATCAACCAAATAGGTATAGAAGGTCGCGCCTTTTATAACAAGTTTGTCGTTGAAATTCTTACTGATTCCCAGTTCGGCATTATACGCATATTCCGGGACCAAATCGGCATTTGGCACGACTACCGCTCCTGGTTCCGAATCAAATACTTTACCAACATCATCAATATTGGGCGAACGAAAACCGGTCGAGCCATTAGCCGTAATTTGCAGATTCGCCTGAGGAAACCAACTGATTCCTAAGCTACCCGTTAACGCACCGTTGTTCAGATTGGCATCATCAAACGGAAACGGATAGAAGGTCTTGTCAAAAAGGGCATCTATCCATACATGGCTATACCGCAGTCCTGTAAGTACCGTTAAATTAGGTCGGGCTTTGTATTCACCACTCACATACCCCGCAATGGTTTGCCATGTAGAGCCGTCCGGATACCGCGATGCGGCATTCAAAACCTGGTTGGTTTCCAAATTGGTTTGGACGCCCTGGGATCTTACCTTGTTAAAAACATATTCGCCCCCATAGTACAATCTCAGGTTTCCAATTTTTTTGTTCTCAAAATCGACGTTCGTGGAAAGTGCATCTACCTTTTCTTTTGTAGAAAAAAGATCCGATACTCCGAAGTCTCGGTCGTTCCTGCTTTCTACAAAATGTTGATATGCTGTTGTTATTTTAAGTCCATCATAAAATTTATTTTTCCCTTTTTGGGCCAGTTGAAAATTAGTCATCAACCATTTCTGGGGGCCATAGTACCACTCGGCAGACTGCAACCCATCGCCCTCACTATTTGGGCGTATTAAACGGTCATACCTGGAATAATCCGAGGTTTCTGAATAATGTGCATTTAAATTGAACAGCCAATTTTTATTCGGTTTAAAAGCAATCTTTTGCATAAGATTGATTTGATTGTATGCTGTAGGGAGCTGTTCTTCCGCATTCGGATTGGCTACCAATACATCTTGCCCATTGAGCCTACGAACATAGTTAGGGCGTAGGTACGAATCGGGGCCATTGGTTCCCATCTTTTGATTGCCAAAATCATTATAGGTCAGACTGGTAAGGAACGCCCATTTCTTCTTTCCAAAGTTTACATCAAAATGCCCTGTATTTTCATCATTGGCCGAAGAGAATCTATAGTTCGCATTACCCGTGACCAACAAGCTATCCAGGCCTGAAAATAGAGGTGTTTTGGTATAAAAGTTCATTACGCCACCCATCGCATCACTACCATAAATTACCGATCCCGGTCCAAAAATAACTTCGGTATTTTTAATTGTAAACGGGTCGATCGAAATGACATTTTGTAAATTTCCGCCCCTAAAAATAGCATTGTTCATGCGAACACCATCTACTGAAAGTAGCAATCTATTTGTAGAAAAGCCCCTGATCATTGGGCTGCCACCACCCAATTGACTTTTTTGAACGAATACTTTACCGCTGCCTTGTAACGCATCTGCCGAAGTCTGTGGATTGGCGAAGGCAATTTCACGCGCATCTATAGATGCTATTTTCTGTGGAATATCCTTTTTCTGTTGTTCCCATTTAGAAACGGACATGACCACCTCATCTAGCTGCTCTGCCTTTAAAACCAGGGACATTCTACCCTTCTGCCTCAAAATTTGCGCCTTGGTACTTTTTCGAATTTGATATCCAATATGTTTGAAAGTGATGCGCTCGCCATTTCCAAAAATCTGAAGATCGCACTTGCCATCAAAGTCGGTAATCACAGTTTTAGATTTATCCGAATTGTATATGGCAACATTAAGAATTGGTTCTTGGGTGTCAATGTCAAGAACAGTGATTTCCTGTGCGGAAATCAATTGAAAAAGCAGCAGAAATATACCAAAGACAATCTTGCGCATACTAGCTAAAAACTTCATTTAAAATGGCAAGGGATTTGGGTTTTCGAAATCCCTGCAAATGTAATTCAAAATATAGAACAAGGGATTTTAAAAGGTCGCGACGTTGGGTCTTACTTATTCTTACTGTATCCAGTGCATCAAAATTTATGCCCAAGAAGGATCTAAAATGAGTTAAATTTTCACCTGTGAGGATAGGGTTCAACGATGGCGTATTGGTAAACTCACCTTCCAAGAGGTCAAAACAGGGAGCATTCGATTCGCTTGTATCAGGAAAAAAACCCAAATATTTGCTCAGTTGTAATAAAAAATAAATATGGAAATTAGAGACTTTTTCATGAATATCCAACCATTGTAGCGAGGCTTCTAAAAAATCAAAAAGTCCTTGGTTGGGCTGTTCTTCACGAATGCTATTACTCAAGATTTCTGAAAGGAACATCGTTAGCGCATTTTTATCAATTTGGGCATGTAGCGTTTGATAATGATAATTTAGTTTCGCCTCTCGAATAGTTTCTAGTGTTCCTTTGTTGCGATGGTTTGCTACCAGTTCCAGTTGGGTGAGCGGTTGAAACAAAGCTGCCCTTAACTTGCCTTTTTTTGAGGTCAAAACTCCTTTGAGCAGGTAACTTTTTAGTCCGTCAGATGCTGTAAATGCTTTTACAATAAGGCTTGTATCCCCATATTTTAGAGAAGAAAGCACTATCGCGTTAGTAGTTACTTGCATTGGGTAAGGTTGAATTACGCAAAGATAAGTTTAAAAAAATATGAGATTAGAAATACGAGGTTTGAGGTTAAAAAGCTAAGACCTGAAGTTTTGTAAAACTTCAGGTCTTTTACTTTGTACTCCTGCCGGCAGGCAGGTCTAACTTTGTACCTCGTATTTTAAATAACCCCTTGTGCAAGCATGGCATCTGCAACTTTTACGAAACCTGCAATATTTGCACCTTTTACGTAGTTGCAATATCCACCTTTTTCCTTACCGTACTGAATACAAGAATCATGAATATCTTCCATAATGGCTTTGAGCCTGCCATCTACTTCCTCCCTTGTCCAGCTGATACGGAGTGAGTTTTGCGACATTTCCAAACCTGAAGTTGCCACTCCTCCAGCATTAGAGGCCTTACCTGGGGCAAAAAGAATTTTTGACTTTTCGAACTCGTGAATGGCTTCGGGGGTAGAAGGCATATTAGCGCCTTCGGCCACACAAATACACTTACCTTTCAAGAGTTTTTTGGCATCGGCACCGGTTAACTCGTTTTGGGTGGCGCATGGCAATGCGATATCGCATTTTACCTCCCAAGGTGTTTTCCCTTTCACAAACTTAGCAGATTTGTATTTCTTTGCATATTCGCTAATTCTACCGCGTTTATTATTTTTTAAATCCATTACGAAGGCCAATTTTTTCTTATCTATTCCTTCGGAATCATAAATATAACCAGAAGAATCAGATAAGGTAACTACCTTGCCCCCTAAGTGTAATACTTTCTCCGCAGCAAATTGAGCTACATTTCCAGAACCTGAAATAACTACCGTTTTCCCTTCTACGCTTTCTTCTCTCGTGCCCAACATGCTTTGTGCAAAATATACCGTTCCATAACCTGTAGCTTCCGGACGAATCAACGATCCTCCCCAAGAACGACCCTTGCCGGTTAGTACACCAGTAAATTCGTTGCGGATTTTTTTATACATCCCAAAAAGGAAGCCTATTTCCCTTCCGCCAACGCCAATATCTCCGGCAGGAACATCGGTATTTGGACCAATATGACGACTCAATTCAGTCATAAAAGCATGGCAAAAGCGCATTACCTCATCATCAGATTTTCCTTTTGGATCAAAATCAGACCCTCCTTTACCACCTCCCATTGGTAATGTGGTAAGGCTATTTTTAAAGACTTGCTCAAATGCCAAAAACTTTAAAATACTCGCATTTACTGATGGGTGAAAGCGCAATCCGCCTTTATAAGGTCCTATGGCCGAATTCATTTGAATACGATAGCCTCGGTTTACGTGAATGTCTCCTTTGTCATCAACCCACGATACCCTGAAAGACAAAAGTCTTTCTGGTTCTACCATTCGCAATAAGATGTTTTTACCACTATATATTTTCTTTCTGGCGATATAAGGAATTACCGTTTCGGCTACTTCCTGTACCGCTTGAATGAACTCCGGTTCATGACCATTTCTGGTCCTGACCTCATCCATAAACTTATCAATTTTAGATTGCGTTTTTGCGTCCATAAAGTATTAGGAATAAATTGTTTTTATTGATTTTGAGATATAACGGCAAAATTATGACATTCCTATAATTTAACCCTACTTTTTTTAAAAATTCAATAAATTAACTACCCTATGGCTTGTTCCAAATCATCAATGAGGTCTTTTTCATCCTCTATACCCACACTTAGGCGAATTAAGGCATCTACAACCCCACTTTTTTCGCGCTCTTCTTTCGGTATGCTCGCATGCGTCATACTAGCTGGGTGTCCTGCCAGACTTTCGACTCCTCCCAAGGATTCTGCTAGAGTAAACAGCTTTAGTTTTTCAACTATTTTAATGGCGTCATCATAACTCCCTCCCTTAGGGACGAAAGAAATCATTCCCCCAAAATCGTTCATCTGACTTTTTGCGACCTCATGATTTGTATGGTCTTTGAAACCGGGCCAATATACTTTTTCAACACTTGGATGTTTCACCAAATATTGGGCGATTGCTTTTCCATTTTCACAATGGCGTTGCATACGAATATGCAGGGTTTTAATTCCCCTCAACACCAAAAAGCTATCCATTGGGCCACAAACCGCACCACTGGCATTCTGTATAAAATAAAGCTTATCGGCAAGGGCCTCATCCTTCACGACCAATGCGCCAACGACCACATCGCTATGCCCGCCCAAATATTTTGTAGCCGAATGCATTACAATATCGGCGCCAAGATCAAGTGGTGTCTGTAAATAAGGTGTGGCAAAGGTGTTATCGACCGCCAGCAATATATTATGCTTTTTCGCGAGAACGGAAACCGTTTTAATATCAATAATGCTCATCATAGGGTTGGTCGGTGTCTCCACCCAAATGAGCTTGGTATTAGTCGTAATATGCTCGGCTATTTTTTCCGGGTCTCGCATTCCTATAAAGGTAAATCTGATGCCAAATTTTTCAAAAACCTTCTTGAACAATCGGTAGCTGCCACCATAAAGATCATTTGTAGAAATCACCTCATCGCCGGGCTTCAATAACTTCATTATAGCATCCATAGCCGCCAAGCCGCTAGCAAATGCCAAGCCGTAATTGCCATTTTCTATACTGGCCAAACTATTCTCCAAAGCAGTGCGCGTTGGATTGGCAGATCGGGAATACTCATAGCCCTTATGGCCGCCAGGGGTTGACTGCGCATAGGTTGAGGTCTGATATATAGGGGGCATTACAGCGCCATAGGCGGCGTCCGGTTTTTGTCCTCCATGAATGGTCCTACTATTAAATTTTAACTTTTTATCGCTCATGATATATAATTAATGATACAAATGTATCGTTATCTTTACTAGTACACTACGGTTGCCCCGATTCCCAAAACCCTATTTTATGAAATCCTTATTACCGTGCCTACTATTTTTTTTATTGTTTATAGGTTGCTCCAACAAAGACAAACTTACTTTTGAGACCCTTCAAATTAGTAAAAAGGGGCGTTTACCTGATGGTAGGGAATGCAGTGATTGCCCTAAGGTTACCATTGCCATCCCCAAGGCTAATGAAAATTCGAAGGTTGCCAAAAGCATAAACACGGCCTTGAAAGAGGAAATCATTTCGGTATTACTTTTTGATGATGAGCTTACTGTAAATAATATGGAGGATGCGCTTACTTCGTTCAACAGTGGCTATCAGGAAATGAAAACCTTGTTCGCTGATGAATCCCCTGGATGGGAAGCGAAAATAAAAGGTACTATTATCTTCGAAGATTCGTCCATATTGACCATTGCGTTAAATTCTTATGTATTTACCGGTGGTGCCCATGGGTATACTTCTAAACGCTTTTTGAATTTTGACAAAACCAAAGGGACCGAATTAGAGAATTGGGAGCTTTTTAAAAGCACTAAGGAGTTCAAGCAGTTTGCTGAGGCGAAATTTCGTGAACAAGAGGCAATTCCCGAAAACGAATCGATCAACCATACGGGACTCATGTTCGAAGAGGACAGTTTTTATCTTCCAGAAAATATTGGGTTTACCAAAAATGGCGTGCAATTGCTCTACAACCCATATGAGGTTGCGTCCTATGCCGATGGTCCTATAACCCTGACCTTACCCTACAAATCGGTAAAACCTTTTTTAGTTTCCAAGACCAAATCCTAACAGCTAGTGCATTAAGGCTTTTTGCAAAGACAAAATCACGCCCAAATGTATCCCCTCGTGATACATATTGAAAGCTATGGCGTCATCAATATGTTTTAAGGTAATCTTGGCGCTTGTTTCGTATTCCTTGTAATTGGCAAATAGTCCTTTTTCATAATCTTCCTGCGCCCATTCAACCGTTGAAAACAAAAACCCTTTGATCATATCAATCTCTTCATCCGTAGCGGTACCATCCGGTACGGTTCCCTTTTTGAACTTGTCAATTATTTCTAGGGGAATCTTTACCGCTGCCCCGCCTAGCTTGTAGAACAATATTTGTTGGGTTGCCACAACATGGGCAATGTTCCACCAAATATTATTGCGATAGCCTTCAGGAATCAATAGCAACTGTTCTTTCGGCGTATGCTTTAAAATACTGTAGAAGAATTTTCGACCTTGAAGGGTCATCTCTAAGACATTTTTCATAAAAATTAAAATTAGCTTAAATCAATAACATATCTAATATTCTAGATATGTAAATATTTTAATTATATTTGTGTTGTGAAGATAGTTGAAATTAGTAAAGTATTGTCTAACCGAACTAGGGTAAACATTCTAAAATGGTTAAAAGATCCGGAAGTGAATTTTCCACCGCATAAGGATATTGACCACTTTAATGATGGTGTTTGTGTGGGCTATATTCAAGATAAAGCCGGATTGTCACAATCTACGATTTCAACCTACCTGACCTCAATGCAAAATGCAGGCTTGATCAGCCCTACCCGTCATGGCAAATGGACCTACTATAAAAGAAACGAATCGGTACTAAGGGAGTATGTTGAGGAGCTGCAAAAGGCATTGTAATTTTTTTTTAAACCAAACAAATCGATATTTAGCGATATATAAATATAAAAGAATGAGAACAATAGGGTTAATTGGAGGAATGAGCTGGGAATCTTCAAAAATATATTATGAGCAAATCAATGAAATGATAAAAGAACGCCTTGGAGGTTCCCATTCGGCCAAGCTTATCATGACCTCGATCGACTTTGCCGAAATCGAGCAACTTTCTTTTGAGGGAAATTGGAACAAAATTGGTGATATGATGGCCAACGAAGCGATAAAGTTAGAAAAAGCCGGAGCCGATATGGTTTTGCTTTGTACCAATACCATGCATCTTGTAAGTGATCGTATTACCGCTTCGGTAGCCCTTCCCTTTTTGCATATAGCCAAGGCAACGGGTGAAGCTGTAAAGGCAAAGGGATTAAGGAAAGTTGCTTTGCTAGGGACTAAATTCACCATGGAAAAAGACTTTTATACCAAGATTCTAGCGGAACAATATGGTTTGGAAGTTATGGTCCCGACGGTTGAAGAAAGGGAAATTGTTCATGACATTATTTATCAGGAGTTGGTTCTTGGGAAGTTTACTGAAACCTCAAAACAACGTTATCTTACCATCATAAGGCAACTCGAACTACGAGGTGCTGAGGGGGTTATTTTTGGTTGTACAGAAATACCTTTATTGGTGGCTGATTCGGATGTAACCATTCCGACCTTCAATACGACCGAGATTCATTCCCGAAAAGCGGTAGATTTTTCATTGAACTAAAGATTTTATCGGACGGCTATTGTTTGGTTGGAATTTAATTTCTTTGTATTCATCTTTAAATACATTTAAAGTGACCAAAATCAATTTCAGTAACAAAACATTTTCGCTCATTGAAAATTCTGAGAACGGCAGCGTAAATTCAGATGCCATTTTCAGATTCAAACAAGAGGGCAATATGGTTACGGCAGATTATTCCGGTGTCGGTATCAGATATGGCAAAATTATCGCGCTTTTGGAAAATAATAGGCTCCATATGCGCTATCAATGTATAACCGATTCTGATGAACTAAAAGCTGGGAAGGCCATTGCCAAAATCAGTGTAACCCGTAAAAACAAAATCAGACTAAACCTCAATTGGGAATGGCTGGGCGAAGCTCAACAAAAAGGGACATCGGAATATTTAGAAAATTAAACTCCAATTCAACCAAAGGAACTGATGAAAATAAAAGTAATATGAGAAAAATCTACCACCTAAGTACTTGCGATACCTGCCAGCGTATTATAAAAGAATTGCAACCTCTAACCGGTTTTCAATTTCAGGATATCAAAACCGAGGCCATTACTTCGGGTCAGCTGGAACAAATGCACGAGCTTTCCGGAAGCTATGAAGCCTTATTCAGTAGAAGGGCGCGCTTGTTTCGTCAACAAGGTCTAAATGAAAAAAAACTTTCCGAAGCCGACTACAAAAACCTGATTTTGGAGCATTACACTTTTTTAAAACGCCCCGTGATTTTTGTTGATGATCAACTATTTATCGGAAACAGTAAAAAGGTGGTCGAGGCCGCCAAAGCGGCCCTACATCCTTGAGCAAACGCAGCCTAGCCATATTAGCTGCCATCGGGGCGACCTCAATTTATGGTCTCAGCCATACCATTGCCAAAGGGGTAATGCCTAACTATGTACAACCCTTTGGGTTTATCATGCTTCGGGTCATTGGAGCCGCCATCCTCTTCTGGCTGATTTCTCTTTTTTTTGGCCCCAATGAAAAAATCTCCAGGAAAGACTACCTGCGCATAGTGCTTTGTGCCATTTTCGGAATGGGCATTAACATGCTGGCCTATTTTAAGGGGTTGGCACTCTCAACTCCAATTAATAGTGCGGTTTTGATAACTATCACACCGATTATCGTTTTGATTCTTTCCGCCATACTTATCAAAGAAAAAATCATTCCCCGAAAAATCGTTGGTATCGTTATTGGTCTTGCAGGCGCCTTAGGTTTGATTGTATTCGGAAGTGAAATACGCCAAGATGCTCCGAACATACCGCTGGGTAATTTTTACATTTTACTGAATGCCATCTTCTATGCTACTTATTTGATATTGGCAAAAACGCTAATCGAAAAATACCGCCCCTTTACCTTTATGAAATGGTTGTTTTCCTTAGGTATATTGATTTGCCTTCCTTTTGGCTACAGCGAATTGATAGCAATAAAATGGGCAGCCCTACCTTTTGAGGCCCTGTGGAAAATTGTTTTTGTCGTTGTTGGCACTACCTTCTGCACCTATTTGTTCAACATTTTTGCCCTTACACAATTAAAGGCTTCCACTGTGAGTGCCTTTATCTATGTACAACCGCTTATCGGTATCCTTTATGCGGTAGCTACCGGACAGGACAACCTAACTACCGTGAAAATTTTGGCGGCTTGTTTAGTCCTATTAGGCGTTTATTTGGCAAGTAGGAGGCCTAAAGTTCAGAAGGAGGTTTGAGCTCGGGGTACCGGTCAAATTTGTGCAACAAATTCTAAAAAGACGTTCTTATGACGTTCCAAATTCATATCTGGGGAAAGCGCTACACGAGCAATATAATCCTTATCACCTTCCTTGGTAGTTCCCTGGGTTGATGTTGCGGGTATGGTCCAATAACATCCCTTTAACTGCCCATAGCTTACACAGTATTTACTTTCTTCGGGAATTTCCGTAATCATCAAATGAATCAATTTGTGGTTCAGCGCGCGCTTATAGGCCTCTTTTTCTTCATGAGTAGTTCCTTTGGTGGGAAGGTCTAATGAAAATACGGATGGGGTAAAGCCTTGATCTGCCAACGTGGTTGGTACAAAATTGATTTTCGCCTCCGGTAAAGTATCCTTAATGAAGCTGACAAATTCGCGGGTATTCTGATATGCATCATGAATCCGTTGGTTCATTGAAGGCATCTGTTCGGCTAATATTTCATATTGAAGGCCCGTTGCCTCATTATCACAAAGATCAAGGTGAAGTTCTATTTTTTCCATCAAGGCCTCGGTCTTTTTATTTCCTACACAGTAGCCGGCCGTACATTGTCCGCCACTCGGAAATTTAGAGCCACTGGCATAGGAGATGGCCCTCATGGTAGAGAGTATTTCACCGTCCCCTAAAAAGTGTACGTTAGGGCAAAAGGTCTGATCTAAAATAAACACCGGATCACTAGCGATTTTCCCGCTTGGCGTTTTACGAACGGCGCTCAAAGTCTCCTTTAATTGTACAAGATCCGGAACCTCAACCCTAGGATTTGTTGGGATTTCGGCGATGATATAAGGAACGGCATCCTCAGCAGCAATTTTATTTAGAACGGTATCAATACTTTGTACCATATCATGGTCCCCATCCACCGGTAGATCAACCACTTCTACATTTGCGATACAGGCCGCAACACGTCGTGCCTGGTCATTGGTTCCGCCATAGCAATTTGGGGGCACTATGAATTTTATGGCCTTTCCTTTATGGTTTTCCTGCGCATCGTGAATCAATCCCATCATAATCGCATATTGCACCGATAGTCCACTAGAGCCAACCAAGGCCTTTGTTGGGGCTCCGGAAATGGTCGCAATAGATTCCAAAACCTGTTCTTTGTTTTTGGCCGCTGTACTTTCTTGACTCGCACCAGATTGCCCTGCGAGTAGCTGCAGGGCCGTAAGGCAACTTGCTGGCGTCATGGCAATGGTCTCCCTTCTTCGTACATGCTGAATTTCTGAAATATAGTCCTCATTGTGGTCGCCATTCACTATCAAAACACTTCCCAAATGCGGATGTGTATGAATCAAAAAATCAATCCCGTTGGCAAGGGCAGCCTTGGGGTGCGAATCAAAAATAACTTCTTCCGAAATGAAAATGGTGCTACCATCGAACTCAGGAATAACGGATACATTCCCCACTTGTTTTAATTCGAATTGATACCCGTATACCTGTTTGATCAGCTCCGCATTAAAAAACTGAGGCGGCTCCCCCTTATACACGATTTGGGTGTTTTTATGTGCCAATACGTTTTTTCTTAGCACTGCCAAAATCGGGGTTACCTTAGACGAAAAACTGATGACGTTGTCTGCCTTTAACCGGTATAGGTTAGCAACCGCCCATTCCAATACACAAGATAAAGGATGTCCTAAGCGAACATAGTCGTAGGCTGTGGGCAATGCATTAAGCGCCGCTTTTGTAGCGCTATTAGCCTTGAATAAATCTTCAAATTGCGCTATAAATTGTGTTTTGGCCAATTCTTCATTATAAATATCCAGCCGATGTGTGGTAAGGCTTAGCCAATCGGCGGGCATATTTTTTAGTACTTCTTTTATAAAATTCAGCTTTTTCGTCATCTATCAATTTAATTGGTGTTAAGAATTTAGAAAGTCCTTTTTGTTATGGTATCTATAAATCTTAACAATTAATCCAATCAGTGACAAATAAAATAGTATCCTTACAGTTCCTGCAATTAATCCATAAGTGAAGGAATCAATATTCAAAGAAATAATGAATGTAATAGCCAACCTTAAAACTGTCATAAGAACAGAAAAAAATATTATAGCGTAAACGAAATATTTTGCTTTCATTAATCAATTTTGTTAATATCCAATTGTAGCTAACGTGTTTGTGTATGGTTAGTTGCGTGGGTAAGTGACTAATTTAGCAAAAGAAAACGAACCAGAGGAAATTCCTTTGGAATTTCCAAGTAGACAAGAACCTAGCAATTGATTATACACGTTGTTATAGGCTGGCTTCTTTTCGTCAATATCAAAGATGTTGGGATTAAATTCCAAAAAATTCATTTTAGAATCAAACACACAATTTATCGTGTCATTGATTTTTTTATCATTTAATTCAGCTTCTAAATAATGTTTGACAACTAGAAACTTCTGTTCCGATTTTGAAGATTTAAAATCTATTTCCGTTTTTTTAAGCTCGTCTTGATATTCTATAATATTAGTTTTTATAGTATTGATTTGTTTTTTTGCTTTTCTTATTTCAAATTTGGAACTATCAATGACTTTCGAATAATGAGCAGCTGAATCACTTTCAATTTTCTCTTTAATTGATTGATTGTAAATTGAAATATTCTCTTCCAATAAGCTTATAATTCTGCGACTATCTGAAATCACCGAATTTAAATCCGCAACAATTAATTCTTGAAAATATTCATCTCCAACATTATATTTTTTTAAAATATCTACGTTAGAAATTTTCAGAGTGATATTTTTTTTAGCAGCATTATTCTTATAAGAATCAATAATTGCTCCCTTGAATTCCGATTCTTTACAAGAACTCAATATGAGAATAAGTAAAATTGATTTTAAGATTATTATCTTTTTCATCTTTTGTTGAAAGCTTGTTTATATAGGCGTAAAATACAGTTTTATACGGCCCTATTGAAGTAAAATCGATGAATTTGATCATCGTTTATTTAAACGCAACTATTTTAAGTTTCTTCCCATCAAGCGTTCCCTACAAGGCACCACTTTTTATTATGCGCGCATAACAGTTTAAAAATCAGTAGTTTTGAAAACGGACCGATCGGCCTGCCTTTTTATTCCTATTTTTAAACTTTTAAAAAACAAACCGTATGAGCGAGAAACCTGCTTTTATCAAAGACCTTTCTTTACCGGCCATGGCCGCCCCCATGTTTCTTATTTCTGGCCCGAAACTAGTAATGGAATGTTGTAAAAATGGGGTGGTCGGCACTTTTCCCGCCCTAAACCAACGTACCAGCGAAGGTTTTGAAGAATGGTTGGTTCAGATAAAAACAGAACTACAACAGTTCGAGGAAGCGACCGGAAAAAAGGCCGCCCCGTTTGGGGTCAACCTTATCGTACACCAAACCAACCCACGATTGGAAGCGGACCTAAAACTCTGTGTAAAACATCAAGTACCGATTATCATCACCTCGTTGGGTGCCGTTTCTACTGTTGTAGATGCCATTCATAGCTATGGCGGGTTGGTATTTCACGATATCATTAAAAAACGTCATGCCGAAAAAGCCTCGGAAGCCGGTGTAGATGGACTGATTCTAGTTGCGGCAGGTGCCGGTGGCCATGCAGGAACCATTAACCCCATGACCTTAGTAGCGGAGGTGAAAAAATTCTTTAAAAAGACAATTCTCCTTTCCGGGTGCATCAGCACGGGGCGTGATATTGCCTCAGCCATGCAAATGGGGGCCGACCTTGCTTATATGGGCACGCGTTTTATAAATACCAACGAGGCCAAAGCACCGGATGAGTACAAGAACATGATCATTGAGGCAGGAGCAAGTGACGTCACCTACACTGCAGCTATTTCAGGGGTGCACGCTAATTTCTTGGGTGCCAGCCTTAAAGCGGCAGGAATTACTGAAGAAGATTTAAAAAAGGACACAAAAATAGATTTCGGAAAAGAACTCGATACAGAAGCCAAAGCATGGAAAACGATATGGTCTGCAGGACAGGGTTCGGCTTTGATCGATGATTCCGTTCCTGTTGCTGAATTGGTAGACAGTTTAAAATCCGAATTTAAGGCCGCCATTGAAGGACAATATGCGCTTTTGGAAACCTATCCGAAATAATCTAGTTGTCATGCTGAGCGCAGTCGAAGCACCTACAAGTTCCCTAGGCCCTTCGACTGCCTGCCCAATCCGTTCAGGCGGGCGCTCAGGGTGACCTATTTAGAAAAAATCAAAGAATGCCCCTAGTACAATCAGACTATAATCCACCATTTTTATTCAAAAACGGTCATTTTTCGACCATTTATGCCGGAATTTGGCGAAAAATCACTGATTTTGAGCAAAAACGCGAGCGAATTGATTTGCCCGATGGGGATTTTTTAGACCTTGATTGGAGTTTTTCAATTGTGTCGACCCGCAAGGTCGCCATTATTGTTCACGGGTTGGAAGGGAATGCCCAGCGCGCCTACATTGCCGGAAGCTCTAAAGAATTCAATGCAAATGAATATGATGTCTGCGCCGTAAACCTACGTACCTGTAGTGGTGAGTCTAATCGCCTATTCCGTTCGTATCATTCCGGGGCAACCGAAGATCTAGACGCGGTGGTTCAGCATATTTTAGAACATAAAAACTATAGCGAACTTTATATCAAGGGTTTTAGTCTGGGTGGCAATTTGACCCTAAAATATTTGGGGGAGGGTAGAAACATCCCCAAAGAAATAAAAGCAGCTATGGCGGTTTCTGTCCCTTGTAGTTTATACAGTTCATGTAAAGAGTTGTTAAAGCCAAAAAACACTCCCTATGCCGTTCGTTTTAAAAAGAATCTGGTCGATAAATTAAAGCAGAAGCAGCAACGCTATCCCGAAAAAGTAACCGCCGAAGACGTGAAGAAGGTGGTGACCTTAAAGGACTTCGACGATATTTATACCAGTCGTGCCCATGGATTTAAAGACGCCTTGGATTATTATACCAAGTGTAGTTGTCTTCAATTTTTACCGAATATCAAAACCCCTTCCCTGATATTAAATGCTCAAAACGATTCGTTCCTTGGCCCTGAATGCTACCCGGAAGCTGAGGCCAAAACGAACCCCCATCTCTATTTGGAGGTTTCAAAATATGGCGGTCATGTAGGTTACTTTGGTTCAAAAAATATCACGTACAGCGAAAAAAGAGTTATAAAGTTTTTCAGTGGGGTACAATAACTATTGCTATTTCCTATATTAGTAGTTCAAAATCAAACCCGTAGTTGGGTAGCTAACGAACTAAATCCTGTTTAAATGAAAAAATTACTAAGTATTCTGGCCATTAGCGCGATGATTATGGGTTGTGGTGAAAAGAAAGAAGAGAAAAAAGACGGTTTTGAAATGAACCGCACCAAGATCGAGAAAAAAGCCGAGGTAGAAGAGGTAGTTGTTCCTGTAGATTTAGACAATGACGGCGTTGGCCCATATAAAGATGTAACGTTTGATGATGCCATAAACGAAGAATTGGCAGCAGCGGGTAAGGCAAAATACAATCTTTGTTTGGCATGCCATACGGCTGAACAACGAATGATCGGTCCGGCATTAAAAGGGATTTACGAAAGAAGAAGTCCGGCCTGGGTTATGAACATGATTATCAATCCTGACGGGATGTTGAAAGAAGATCCCATTGCCAAGGCCTTATTAAAGGAATATGACAATGCGATAATGCTTAATCAAAACTTGTCCGAAGACGATACCCGTGCTATCGCAGAGTATTTAAGGACATTTTAGTATAACCCCAAACAAAATTGGAATGCCGTTATTCTATGTACATTGAATAGCGGCATTATTTTTTTATGATCAAGGCCATTCACCATATTGCTATTATATGTAAAGATTACGAAAGGTCGAAGCGCTTTTATACGAAAGTACTTGGCCTGGAAATCATTCGGGAGACGTATCGGAAAGCAAGAAAATCTTCTAAATTAGATCTCGCCCTCAACGGAACCTATTGCCTAGAGTTATTTTCCTTTCCCAACCCGCCAAAAAGACCGTCAAGACCTGAAGCTTTGGGATTGCGACATTTGGCATTTGCAGTTGATAACCTGGATCTGGAAGTAACTAAGTTGCAAGAAAAAGGAATAACAGTTGAGCCCATCAGAACAGACGAGCTCACGAATAAGCGGTTTACCTTTTTTGCCGACCCCGATGATTTGCCTATTGAGTTTTATGAACTATAGGGTCGGATACTCCGATCATTACCAAACTTTTAATGGACTATCGCTCTCAGGGCTGATTTTTATCTTACCCCATTTCTGATTAATAGCCCCATAGATTCCAAGGGTCGGAACCATCCACCGAGTTCGGGTCCTTAACCTTATCAACAACCACTTTATAGGTAGGATCCTCCAATACATTAACATCAATAATGTCGTCTGCGTTTTTAAGTAAGCGAATACAGTCCTTGCTTAAATGTCTTAGATGGATTTTCTTTCCAGCCTTTGCATAACGCTCGGTCAGTTTATTTAAGGCTTCGATGCCCGACATATCGGCAACCCTACTTTCCTTAAAATCTATGATTACCTCATCCGGGTCGCTTTGAATATCGAATTTCTCTGCAAAGGCCGTAGTCGATCCAAAAAATAACGGCCCATATATTTCATAATGTTTTACCCCATCTTCGTCAATATGTTTTCTTGCCCGAATTCGCTTTGCATTTTCCCACGAATAGGCCAAGGCGGAAATGATAACACCCAATAAAACGGCAATCGCTAAGTTATGGGTAATGGCCGTAATCAAGGTCACCAAGACCATAACGATAACATCGGAATTGGGCATTTTACGAAATGTTTTAAAACTGGCCCATTCAAATGTTCCAATGGCGACCATAAACATTAGCCCGACCAAGGCGGCCATCGGTAAACGCTCGATCAAACTGGATCCGAACATGATAAATACAAGTAACATTACAGCGGCGGTGATTCCCGAAAGTCGCGCTCTGGCACCTGAGGAAGTATTGATCAAACTCTGCCCAATCATCGCGCAACCGCCCATTCCCGATAGGAAACCTGAAAGAATATTTGCCGTTCCCTGCGCTACACATTCTTTATTCCCACTACCTCGGGTCTCGGTAATCTCATCGATAATATTCAAGGTCAACAAACTTTCAATCAAGCCCACGCCTGCGACAATGGCGGCATAGGGAAAGATGATTTTTAATGTCTCAAAAGTGAAGGGTAGGTTTGGAATAGAAAACGGAGGAAAGCTCCCTTTAATGGTTTCTCCTTCAGGCATTATATCGGCTACGGTGAGCGTATCCACACCTCCTAAAATAACGATCAACGACACCACTACAATAGCCACAAGAGATGACGGCACGGCTTTGGTCAGTTTTGGTAACCCCCATATGATAAGCATAGTGAGCAAGGTAAGTCCGAGCATAATTCCAAAAGGTTCAGCTCCAAGGAGGGTCTCGGTTGGCTTACCATTTATCCGCTCATAAAAATTGGGAAATTGTGCCATAAAAATAATGATGGCCAACCCGTTTACAAAACCAAAAATAACAGGATGGGGTACCAATCGGATAAATTTCCCCAGACGTAAAAGCCCAGCTCCTATTTGAAGAAGGCCCGCAATAATAACCGTGGCAAAGACATAATTTAAAATGGTCTCGGGTTCAATTCCGGGGAAATTGCGCTTCAACTCTAAAATCAATCCGATAAAAATAACGGCTACCGCTCCCGTCGCCCCAGAAATCATTCCTGGGCGACCTCCTAGTACAGAGGTGACCAAGGCCAATACAAAGGCGGCATATAATCCTGTAAGTGGTGAAAATCCGGGAATCAAGGCAAAGGCAATGGCTTCTGGAACTAAGGCCAGTGCAACAGTCAATCCTGAAAGGATTTCCGTCTTGTAATCTACCTTTTGCTTAAAATCAAAAAGATTCAGGTACTTTTTCATGTGTCATGAAATTAAGCTGGCAAAAATAGGGTTTATTGTCTTATTAGTGAATCTCCTATAAGAATCCTTTTATTATTTTTTCTCTATTGTTCTAAAAGTCAGGTTTACCCGCGGTTTTGCCACTAGTTTGGTAGGGGGAAGTCGGTGTAACCAATTACTTTGTGTCGTGTCTTTCATCGCTAACAAACTGCCATGTTTTAATATCAAGTCTATCTTTTCTTTCGTCTCTTTATGTTTGAAAGAAAATTTTCGATCGGCTCCCAAACTCAATGATGCTATGGTTCCATCTTTTTTTAAATCCTTCTCCCCATCGCTATGCCAAGCCATTCCTTCACTTCCATCATGGTAGAGGTTTAAGAGGCAGGAATTAAATGTATCCCCTGTTTTTAGTTCAATAATAGTTTTTAACTCCAGTAATTCCTTTGTCCAAGGCAATGCCCTTTTGGTCGTTTTGGAATAGGTATATTCAAAAGGTTCTACGGCATACCAGGCAACTTTGCGTTTGGTAATTATTCTCTTACCAAATATAATCGCTTCATCATTTCGCCACATGATGGTTTTCAATAATACTTCTAAATAGAAATTTGCCTTCTTTTGATCCAGTACTTTTCCATAATAATTGACCGTTCCATCTTTGGGAAGTAGGTTAATCGTTGAATCAATCTCAAATAACTCCATGTTTCCATTTTTTATATTCTCGTCTCATACAATGTCCGCAGGGTCTAAAATTGTTTTCCAGGGCCTCCTTTTCCGAGTTAAAGAAAACCCGATTTTCCCGCTTCATGCCTCGTCCCGATCTACAATCAAGTTTACCGTAGATTTTCAGCCTTTTATTGCCCCCTAGCAAAATTGATTTTGCCCTTATTTTTGTTCTCAATTGGGCATCCGATATGTTTTTATGGTAAACCATATCCTAGCTCAAAGCATCGTGAAAAATAACACCCATTGTGTGTCTTTCCCCACCATGTAACTCGCTTACTCCGTGCTTCATATTTACCCTATAATAGCCTCTTTTTCCTTTTACAGGTCTAAAATTTGTAGTAAAAATTAGCATTTCACCTTTTTTGGGCTTTAAAACAATGGCTTTCGATTGTGCCCTAGGTGTCTGCTGCGTTAACACAAATTCTCCCCCTGTAAAATCAATATCGGGTTCATTTAAGAAAAATACGGTTTGAAGTGGAAAAAAAACATCTCCGTACAAATCCTGATGCAACGTATTAAAGCCCCCTTTACCATATTTTAAAATGAGTGGCGTAGGTTTTAATTGATTGTTAGCATGGCATTGCGTTTGCAATTCTTTGTATGATTCAGGAAATTGTTTCTTAATTTTTAAAACCTTCATCCACAGATTAGCAATAGGTGCTAATTTCGGATATAGCTCTTCACGTAGGGTCTGAATTATTTTTGGCAAAGGGTAATCAAAATATTTATATTCCCCCAAACCGAAGCGGTAGCGTTCCATGACTACCGTTTTTCTATACCCATCTGGCTTCTCGTACAACGCAATTAATTCCTGACATTGTTCTTCTGTAAGGATGTTTGGAACAATCGCATACCCTTTTTCATGCATTTCTGAGGCGACTCTACCCCAATCTATTGCTTCTATTCTAACGCTTAAATTTCCCATTACGTTACCCGTTGATTTTTGCCGCTTCCCAACCGATGATGGCTGATTTTCGGGTATTACCCCACATGTATCCGCCTGTGTTCCCCGATGATTGGATAACTCTATGGCAAGGAATTAAAAATGCAACGGGGTTGTTTCCAATTGCTGTTCCAATCGCCCTCGAAGCTTTGGGCTTGTTAATTTTTTTAGCGATGGCACCGTAAGTGGATAAGTCGCCCATTGGTATTTTCAACAAGGTTTCCCATACTTTAAGTTGAAACGGAGTTCCGGTCAAATGTAATTTTATCTGATCCAGTTTGCTCCAATCATGCCGGAAAATAAATAGCGCATTCTGCTGCGCTTTATCAACAACTTGATTATAAGTGGCATTCGGAAATCGTTTTTTCAATGTAACGAATCCATGATCTTTATCATCAAAAAATGCCATATGGCATATTCCCTTAGATGTAGATGCAACGATGATATTACCAAATGGACTTTCAGCAAAACTGTAGCTTATTGATAGGTTTTCACCTCCGTTCTTGAACTCCCCCGGAGTCATTCCTTCTATATTGATAAACAGGTCATGTAAACGGCTCGTGCCGGAAAGTCCTGTTTGGTGGGCAGTATCAAATAAGGTGGCTTGTTTGTCTTTTAATATTTGTTTTGCATACTCGATACTGATGTATTGCATAAACTTTTTTGGACTTACCCCCGCCCAATCAGTAAAGAGACGTTGGAAATGAAATGGGCTTAAATGTACGCTTTCGGCAATGTCATTTAAAGAGGGTTGCTCCTTAAAGTTTGTTCGGATATAATCTATCGCTTCCGCAATTCGACGATAATTAATTTGTTCTTGCTCAGTCATTTTCTTAGAATTTTATGATACAAACCTAGGTCGTTTTCGAAGGTCATAAAATCCGAATCTTGCTGAACTTTTATGACATAATTAAATGTGTTCACTAAAATTAGGTCTTGGTCAACTTTAATGGTGACTGTATCTAAATTCTATTTTTATAAACCTTTCAACTAGAGGTTACGATTGTTATCAAATTGAAATTTTCTTATTCCTACGGCTCTAAAAGCATAGATAATCAATAGAATAAAAGCAATGAATACCAAGATTGTTCCTGAATACAGTAACAGGCTAGGCGCATCAAAAAAAGATTCTGTTTCAAATAACGCACCGAGAATTCCAGAAAGGACATAAATACCTGAGGCAAGATAAAGTAGTGCCCCGGCCCGGGTTAATAGCCCCAATTGTTTAAGTTTCTTTGACGAAATTAAATGTTGGAAATCTGTGCATTTTTCTTGTAGCAACTTGTTAATTTCAGCGCTCAGTGCCATCATTTGACTTGTTGTAGAGAGTATAAGCATACCTAGGGCAGGTAAGATTGTTATGGGAAGATACCATTCTTGCATAGCGACGTCTTTCAGTTTTTAATCTTTTTTGAGTTCAAAAAAGGTGTTTTTTATTTCAATTCCATGTTAGAAGTCTCCGTTCGTTCCAGTAAGCTTCCGGGGAGGTTTCAAATTTCGTTAGTTCTTCCATTTCTTGGGCATTCAATTGCATTTGGGCAGCCTTTAGGTTCTGTTCCAGATGTTCAGACTCACCGGCTCCACTCAATACAGTAGCACCCTTGAGTTTTGCCAAACAAAATTGCAAGGCAATAGCGTCAATTCCTGTTTTATACTTTTTTGCAAGTACTCTCAGCGTTTCGTACAAAGCAGTATAATTGGGGTAATTTAAATGCGGGAACAACCTGCCATTTGCTAGAGCTTCTTTGATGACCAGTTGTTTTTTATCCGATATGATTTCACGACCCAATTCATAAATGCTTTGGTCCAAAATATTATACGTACACTGGAATATATCAAAAAGCCGTACACCGTTTAAATGCACATTCAACGCTTTTTTCAAAACCTCGCTTTGATTGCTTCCCGTTGTGGTCAGCCCTACCTTTATGTTATATTCTTCCCTTAGTTCAAATAAACGGTCTAAAACGGTCTTATTTTCAAGAACACCCGATTCTAATGTGGCCGAATGAATTTGATAGTACTTCAGATTGGGAAGTAGTTGTTTTGAGGTTTCCCATTGTTCATTGAGTTTGTTTAGCGAATGTTCTTTGATCTCATGCACTTTTGCAGTAGGATTAAAATCAGCTACATAGGTATAGCCCCATTTGGTCGCCACGGTAATCTCGGGATCGTTTTGGTTACCTACCCAGTCAATAATAAGTTCTTCGGCCATTCCGTAGCCTGGAGCGGTGTCAAAGTAACGGACTCCAGAATTATAGGCATGATTTAGTACATCAAGCCCCTTTTGCTTAAATGAAGCTAGTGAAAAAGGTTCATTATCTCCCTTTTTTATATTGATATATTGCGGTCGCCCAATTGCTGCCGTTCCTAATCCTATGCTGCTTTCTTGCATCTATGCAATATATGGTGTTTCTCCTTGAGCCAGTTTTAGTCGAGTCCAAACATTCATGTTAATGACTATTGCAGCTATTTCAGCGATTTCCACCTCGGAAAAATGTTGCGTCATTGCATCGTGATACTTCTGAAAGTTGGTATTGCTTCCGTCGGACAAAACATCACAATAGGCCAAGGCCGCCTTTTCTTTTTCGGAAAACAACCCGCTGTTCCACCAAGAAGAAATATTATCCGTTTTTGCATCTGATATTCCTATTTCACGCGAAGTTTTGGCGTGCAAAATTATGCAGTAGGCGCATTCATTTTTTTGTGCAACACGAAGGCGCAGCAGTTGCGCCAGATTTTTATCGGTTGCCAAATCTGCAGTATAGCCAAAAGCTTTAGCCATTTGTCTTGCCAGATCATGAAATGGTGTACTATCTGGATTAAATCGGGTATTCTTAAATTTTACCTCCGTCATACTTTAGGTTTTTTGAAAAAAAAGATTGAGATAGAGGCCCTCCGAAATTTCAGAAGGAAGGCCCTTTGAATTTATTTTGTTGCTTCTTTTTTGATAAAACTATCCTCGAACCTTAAAAAGTGGCAAGTATAGCCATTTGGGTTTTTTACCAAGTAATCTTGATGGTAGTCTTCGGCAGGCCAAAATGGTGTAAATGGCTCTAAGGTTGTTACGACTTTGCCGGGCCATTTTCCAGATTCATTGACCAGATCAATCACTTCTTCAGCTATGGCTTTCTCTTCATCATTTTGATAAAAAATAGCAGAGCGATAGCTTGCTCCCCTATCGTTACCTTGTTGATCCACAGTTGTTGGGTCGTGCATTCGAAAGAAAAAATCTAAAATTTCCCGGAACGATGTTTCTTTTGGGTCGTAGATTAATTCAATGCCTTCAGCATGACCAGGATGATTTCTGTAAGTGGGGTTATCATTTTCCCCTCCTTGGTAACCTACTTCGGTATCCTTTATTCCGGGGCGAACCCTAAAGAGATCCTCCATTCCCCAAAAACAACCCCCTGCTATATATGCTTTTTTGTGATTACTCATTTTATTTCCTTTCATTTGATTTTACCGTACAAAGTTACACCTCAAATACACAAAAAATATTGCATATTTATCCTATGTATTTATATATTTTACTCAAAAAAACTAGAATCGCATTTTATACTTCCCAAGGAAAAGACCCGCTTGAGTTCTAAAAAATTTCGATACCTCAGCACAACCAAATATCAATGCAATTTCTTTAACGTTCTTGTTAGAAAAGTCAACCCTGCGCGCCCTCTTCTTGTTCTCTAAGTTCTATTTTACCCAATAATCAACAACAAATACCTTTTCCACAAAAGGTTGAAGGCTTGCTACAAACTCCTGATGTTTTGGATGAGGGGTATAAACACTATCCCTGTCTTTTTCTGAATGAAAAGTGAGCATATAGCAATGGGTAAAATCCTGGTGAAAGTTCTCTGGACTGTCATTTAAACCCCATTCAAAATCTTTTATCACCGGAATATGGTCTGGTAAAGCATTGAAACCCTCATTTAATTTTTGTACCTCTTTTTGATCAGCGCCATCCTTAAATTTAAAAATCACCACGTGTCTCAATAAGTCATTATTCTGTTCTTCCATTTTTACAACCTCTTTTTTTTTGGATTGTATCCGTTCATTCTTACCATCACCACATGAAAATTGCAAAAAACCACAGATTAAAATAACTCCTAATACGCTCTTAGTTTGCTTCATACATTTCATTTTAATACATTCTATCTATTATAAAATACCTCCCATGCTTCCTCCATCTACTTTGATTGCGGAACCATTGGTAGCCGAAGAAAGCGGGCTCGCCAAATAGGCAATGGTGTTGCCCACCTCTTCTACTCTAGCAAAACGTTGTAAAAGTGATGAGGTACGCACTTTGGAAAAGAATTCTTCCTCTACTTGACTTTTGGTTTTGTTATCATTTTCGGCAACCTGTTCTAGAAACCGATCGGCCCCTTCTGATAATGTGGAGCCGGGAATTACGGTATTTACCGTGACGCCCGAGCCTTTGGTAAGCTGGGCCAAACCTCTTGAAACAGCAAGAATAGCTGCTTTGGTCATGCTATAGGCAATCATATCCGGTGGAACCAGCGTGGCACATTCACTAGAAATAAAAAGAATACGTCCCCAATTCGTATCGAGCATTTTAGGTAATAGTTGCTTTGACAAACGAACGCCGCTCATCACATTTACCTCAAATTGATTATACCAGTCTTCATCGTCGGTCTTAAAAAAAGAGCCCGGGAAATAAATGCCCACATTATTGATCAGGATATCGATTCCTGGAAGTTCGTTCAGTAGCTCTGCTACCTCGTTCAGCTTTCCAAAATCGGCAACCAAGCCTGAAATCGAAGTCTCTGGAAATTCTTGTTGTAGCTTTTGAACGGCCTCATCCAGTTTTTTTTTCGTTCTTCCGTTAAGAACAACGTTCACCCCCTCTTTGGCCAGCGCCTGTGCTGTGGCAAAGCCAATCCCGGCAGTAGAGCCTGTGATAAAAGCAGTTTTGCCTTGTAGTTTTAAATCCATTTGTTTTCCATTTTTCAACTAACCCGCAATTCCCCATGCGCTAAATAACCACCATATTGCAAGAACCAATACAATTAATACAATTGTTAAAACAACATCTGATGACCATTTAAATTTGGGCCTCTCGGAGCGTTTTTGAAAGGTGACCAATTCCAAAGATTCTTCTGGTTGTGGTTTGCTCATTTTACTGACCGCCATTAATAAAAAAGCACAAAAAAGAAATAGGAACAGGGCGAAGTGCAAAAAATTAATCCCTAAGAACATCCCCAAGAGGGAATCTTCAGCAACCTCTATTGTTCCTTCGTTGGCTAAAAATTCAACAACTAGCCTGAATACCCCAACCACAAAACCTACCCAAAGTGAAACTATGGCCCCCTTGGCATTTATCCATTTGTAAAACAATCCGAAAAGGAAAACTGCAGCAATAGGCGGAGAAATATACGCCTGCACGCTTTGCAAGTAGTGAAAAATACCGCCGCCCATGAGCGCTTTCATAAAGGGAATCCATCCTAGACTGACGACCACTAAAACAATGGTAGCCAATCGACCAAAACGCACCAACTCTTTTTGGGTTGCATTGGGTTTGTATTTTTGATAAAAATCGATGGTCAACAGAGTAGAACTTGAATTAAAGGCCGATGACAACGAGCTCATTAAGGCGGCCAACAGCCCGGCAATCGCCAGTCCTTTTAGCCCAGTAGGTAAAAATCCGTTTATCATGGCCGGTAAGGCCTGATCGGCATTTTCCATTGAAAATTCTATAGCCCCTTCTTGCAATAGGGCGTATGCGATTACCCCGGGAATAAAGAAGATAAATACCGGAAGTAGCTTTAGGTACCCGGCAAATAGCGCTCCCTTTCTGGCGTTGTTTATATCTTTTGCGGAAAGGGTACGTTGTACGATATACTGATCGGTACACCAGTACCATACTCCTAAAATCGGGGCGCCGAAAAGCATCCCTGTCCAAGGGTATTCGGTATCTGCCATAGGTCGCCATAGGTTGAAAAACTGTTCTGTTGATGGGTTGCCTTCCTGTGCAGAGGCCTTAGTAATAACATCTATCATTTGGTCCCATCCGCCAAGGGCGTATAACCCGAAAACGGTTACGGAAATGGTTCCCAAGAGCAAGATAAAAGCTTGCACCATGTCTGTATAGATTACTGCCTTAAGACCCCCCAAAACCGTGTAGAACCCAGTGGCGATTACCGTAACAATGGCTCCGGTCCAAAAAGGAACCCCAATCGTTTCGAAAACCAAAGCGCCAGCAAAGATGATCAAAGAGATTTTGGTGATGACATAGGCCAAAATCGAAATTACAGAAAGGTAGCTTCTACATGCTTTAGAATATCTTTTTTCAAGGAACTCCGGCATGGTGTATACCCCAGTACGTAGATAAAAGGGCACAAATACCCAACCAAGAAGTATTAATACCAAAGAGGCGATTATCTCAAAATTCGCCATGGGCATATTACCTCGGGCACCCGCCCCGGAAACGCCCAAAATAATTTCCGAACCAATATTGGAGGCAAATAAAGAGGCTCCGATAACGAGCCATCCCGAGTTTTTACCCGCTAAAAAGTAGTCAACCGCACCACCGGAACCTGTTTTGCTTTTTGAAGCCCACTGGGCTATCCATAATATAATTCCGAAATAGAGTAGGATAATCGCTATATCCCAAAAACTAAGGCTTGAAAGCATCGGTTGGTCAATTTTTAAAGTGGTTTGGGTTTCGTTACCAATTACTCAAACCTAGAAGTTTTTTTCCTAAATCAGTCAATTCAGCGGCTTCATATTTGGTCTGTTCCCAGTTTCTAGGGTCCCCGGGAAAAGCATATCCTTCTGGCGCAATCCTGTTTTTCCACGAATTAATGCGCCAGTTTCTTAATGCAGTATTGTCTTCTTCTGCTGGCATCATTGAAATGTATTGGGCAATACGCACTTTATTTCTCGACTTATTGGGGCGAATACCATGGGGTTCTGTGCTGTTGAATATAAGAAGATCGCCTGCTTCCATCTTTACTTTGACGATTTTGTCTTCCAGTTCTGAAATATCGGGTTGAAAATGGTCCCGATCCTCAGGTTGTGTCAACTTCCAAGTATCATAGTTGCGGTATAACCAAGGTATGCATTGAAAGCCGCCCATATTTTCATCCGTTTGATCGGCTAAGGCCAATACCCCTTGTACATTTTGAGGTCTTGTTTCGGGATCATAGTCCCAGTGGATAAAGCCGTTCTTTTCTACTCCTGGCTGTAGCGGAAAGTTAAGGTTGGCCCTGTCTATGGTAACCCACAATTTTTCAGTTCCCCAAACATCAACGAAAGCATCATATACCTTTTGCATCTGCCGGTTGTTCCATAAGTGCTGATGGTTATATACTTCTACCATACCCGTACCGGTAAGCTCCTTCATTTGCATTTCCGCACGTGGCGGTGCATACCAGGTTGTTGGGTCATCCGGGTCCTTTTCGTCAAACTCCCATATAAAATCCGCGGTGGCTTTGGCCTGTGCCAGCGGAATGGCATTTTTGATTACGATGTATCCGTTATGTTTCCAAAAATCCCAATCCGCCTCGGTTAATACGCGTAATGGATTCCCATTTGAACGGTTATTTAGTTGCTGTGTACTACTTGTTGCGGTGGAAGGGTTTCCAGGGATTTCCTCATGGGCCTTATTGGCCATTTCCATTTTGTATTTCGAATCCATGGCGGATATGTTTTTGATATTACTATTACATTGATAGTGTAAAACTAAAAATCAAAATATCCCTTCTCCACCTCAATATTGATTGAAATTTGAACAATATTGATATTTTTATATATATTCTAGCAAAAAAAAGTCAATTTAGTTATATTTAGGAATGAAGATTCAGTTAGAAACTATTAGTCCGGCGTCTAAAAGTCCGTTTCGGCTTTTACACGACCCCAAACTAAATCATCTCTTTTATTGGCATTTTCATCCGGAATTTGAATTGGTATATATTGAAGGCGCAAGCGCCGTTCGTCATGTAGGAAATCACATTTCCCAATTTGCCGATAGCGATCTTGTGTTGATTGGATCTAATATTCCCCATCTAAATTTTGATCATGGGGTTACTACCTCCTACCGAAAAGAGGTATTGCATATAAAGCCTTTCTTTAAAGATAGTTTTGTCTCCGAAATGCCAGAATTGCAATCTATAGAAGGCTTATTAGAGCTTTCTAAATACGGCTTAGCATTTTCGGGAACCACCAAAAAAGAAGTGGGCGACTTACTAAAAGGGTTACACTTGCTACGGCCCTTCGAATTCTTTATGCAATCTATTACCATTTTAAGGCGATTGGCGCAAAGCAAGGAGTTTGAATTATTGCATACCAGACCTTATGTAAATAAATACAGTAAAAAAGAACAGGAACGTATTCGTCAGATCTACACCTTGATTGATGAGCGTTACCAAAACAAGATTACCGTAGATGAGGTTGCGGCATCATGTAATTTAACCAAACCGGCTTTCTGCAGGTATTTCAAAAAAGCTACCGGAAATACTTTTATCGGGTTTTTAAACCAATATCGAATCAGTCAGGCCAAACGATTACTGTTATCTGGAAAGAATGTCGGTGAAACCTGTTACGATTGCGGGTTTGAAAGCCTTTCTTATTTTAATCGGACTTTTAAAAAGGTTACGGGGGAGAACCCCTCAAAGTTCAAGAAGTTGCATTTTAGAAACTAGAAGTACTAAATGAAAATCGCCCTAACATAGTTGCTAGGGCGATTTCTAACTAAATAACCAACCAAAAAAATCTTTACTTCGGCTGCCTGCCCGACTTCATCATTCAGGCGGGCGCTCAGTATGACACAGCCGTTCTTTTTGCCTTAATTTATTTTCTCATTCGCTTTACCTTCATTGTAGGTCGCGACGTCTTTGTTCTCTTTTTATCAACCGAACTTTTGCCCGATTTTAGATACTCATTGTAACCCCGTCCTTTAAACTCATAAACCGTTTCGCTATCTGGGTGATACAACTCTATGGTACTATCATTAATAACGTAGAGTTCAAAGTAATCATTGTCCAACCCATCGTAAGCAAGTGTTAAAGTTTTAAGCGTTTCATCGTTTTCTACATTATAAATCTGGTAATCGCCTTCAAAATCCCATTGCAGATTGCTTACCGATGTTCCTGGGTCATCAATTGAAGACCTGAAAAAAGTTGGGTTGAATTGTAAGAAGTTCTCGTTATCAAAATCATTCAAAGCTCCGGCTTCGCTTGTATATACCTTTTCCCAAGCATCGTATTCCTGTACGAAGTACTCGATGTTGTCGTAAAAGACAAAATCGTAATCAAAAGTATTGGTCTGATAACCTTTTACGAAATAAGAAGTTCCCGAGCGCGGATCCCTAAGTTCCAAGGTATTAGAATTTACCGCATAAACATCCAGTAACCAAGATCCATCTATATCATGCTCGATGTCTACCGTACCCTGCAAGGTGCCGTAGGTTCCCACATCAATCCCAAAACCATTTCCTGTTTTACCAAGCCCAACAATATTGTTATTGGCATATACCACCCCATCAACAAATGAAAGCGTAAATGCCCGTTGTAAAAAAGGAACTTCCCCATTCCCTTTTGTGGCATTAATATCTACATACCATAAATCATAGGATTGTAATACCTCATCTGTATTAAAGGCCGATTCTACAATATAATCATTTGTTTCTATGACCCTATCCACCGTACAGGACACCAGTAATGTGGCCGCCGCTATCGTTCCTAAAAGTAGTTGTCTCGTTTTCATATGCTTTGGTATTAAATTCACCAAGCATAAAACAAGCACTGTGCCAATATTTATAAGTAATTGATGATTAGCTATTTATAAGAATTAATACTTGGAGCTTTCCCGGCATTTGTGTGTCAAAACGAAAATCAATGTAAATCAAAACCAAGCTCAGCAACAGTTGCTTCCCATGAAAGTTTAAGTACGCCTTTTCTTCCCTTGTCGATAATCTCAAACATAAATTTGTCGACTAGCTCGGAACTCTTGCTTTTCTTCATTGCCAGTTGTGCTACATCATATTCAGGTAAATAAACACTCCCCCATGCGTCAAGATTTGAATTTAAAATCAAGGTAAAGGCATTTTCAGTGGGCAAACTATAGACATTATATTTTCCTGCCAGCACCCGCTTATCCCCAAAAGAAATATCCTTATCAAAAGAAATCGTTGTTGCCGCTCCAGCCCCTGTTCTCCAAATTTTATTATACGGAACCACATTACCGAATATTTGACGCCCTCTTTTAGACGGACGGCCGTAGTCAACAGTAATATTTGTTTCGCCAATTTTTTTGGAAATGACGTCCCTTGGTGAAGGATTGCCCATTATTGGGCGGTTCTTATATCGTTCTGTATATTGTTCTATGTCTACCGGTTTTGTTCGATGTATCTTCAAATTCCACACCGAACCAATAGCATCTATTGTTTTGATTCTACCATTATCATCTATGTAGATTTCGATTTCTTCTGAAATATTGCTCCAAAACCTAATGTGGTTTTTGTCAATCCTCTCTAGTTGCAATTCGTGTACCCCTATGTATGCATTGACAAACTTAAGCCCTTCTATTTTTTCTTTGCCCTGTTTAAGAAACCAGTTAACCAGCCATTCAAATTGTGAAACAATAGGTATCCAATCCCCATTGAAATGAAAACTATCCGATTCTTGTATAATTCTAGTAAAGCTCTTTCGTTCGTTTTTATTTTTAGGATCTTCATCAGTTTTAGGTTTTTTCCAAATTTTAAAATCCAACAATCCGTGGTGTACATTAGCGGAAAAGCGAAAGGGTAGGAGTCCCGTTTTGGTGTTGATTGGAAGTGATGTGTTTTCTATATCATTGTACAGATAGTTTAAATTATTTATAGATCCGTTCTCACCATACTCAATGTCGAAATGCCGAACATAATTTTCTGGAAAGCCATGAACGGTCTTGCCATATAGCTGGTTCTTGTAAAGTGTGAATGTTTCAATGGCTATTGTGTCCTTGTCTCCCCATTCCATTATATAACTTGCAGTATATGGTTGGCTTGCTTGTGACGATAATGTCATAACAGGGTACATTATAGCCATGAGGATATAGAGTGTCCTTTTCATTTTAATGATTTTCGAAATTATGTTAAAGCTTGTATGAAGTTATGACCGCCAATTGGGGTTTGTAATATCCCGAGGGTCAAAGAAGTTTTCTTGATTGGTTATTTTGCCATTGTCATCAATCTCAAAACGGTCAACAATCCTTAAAGTGCAAGTCGGTTCTTTAATATGGCAAAAAAACTCTGCGGTAACCTTGGTCAGGTTATTATTGATATAGGTATCAATTAGTTCAGTTCCCGCTACCAGTCCTGGTAGTGGCGCCCACCAATTTTCTTTTATATAATCACGACCCTTCATCAGCCCCCGTGAGCCCATAGGATGAATAGGTGCCCTAAGTTTAATGTTTTCGTGGTAGGGTATCTTTTCAAAACTCTTTCCCCCTAGCCCATTAATGACATAATCAGCGGCTATTTCATGCAACTGCCTTTTTCTTTCTAGTTCACTTAACGGACCAGAATATGTGCCCTTTTCATTGCTCTTATCTGGCTTGTCGTATGATAATTGAGATACCAAGCTGGTATGGTTCCAGTTAATGGTAATATCGTCGATAAAACCCGCATCATCGATTTTGAAAATAAAAATATGATCTTCCTCAAATGATTTTCCTCGGGATGGAAGGTTTCCAAAATCTTTTTCTTGTGTGCCTCGAATGGTTACATCGCACTTGACCTTTCCATTTTCCGTTATAACGGAATTGATGGTATTATCAAGGCTTGGAAAACTATCTATAAGCGCCGACCAAATTGTCTTGCCTGTTTCCCATATTTGTCCTTTGCCATTTTCTCCCATTGGTAAAAAGGAAACCGATCCATTTTCCGAACAGTTTTCAAGCATCTTTTGAACATCTTGTTCTTGGTAGGCTCTTATAAAGTCAACACTTCGGTTTTTCCATGAAATGGATAAAGGCTGTTCTTGCGAATTGTTCTTTAAAGCTTCCATAGTACATTGTTATTGGTTAATGGAGTAAAAGTAATTTGATAAAATCCTGAAAAATTGTAAAAATGCGGCAAAAAGCAAATTGTACTCTCTATACTGATTGACCGCCCTCTTCTTGAAGTCTTTGTTCAACCAACGCAATACCATCTACATAATTCGCCAGCTCGATATTGGTTTTTGCATATTTTCGAGGCGTTCTTCCAGAAAAATATTTGAAGTCCTTTATAAAATGACTTTGGTCATAATACCCTCCTTGGTGCAGCACATCCATTAAATTCACATTTCTGTTTCCCGCCATTAGTGAACAAGTATAGCCAAACCTCCTGATTTTGGCATAGGTTTTCGGACTAATGCCCACTTCTTCCAAGAATTTGCGCTCAAAATTTCTTCGACTCATGGGCACTCGCTCTAGAAGTTCAGTAATATTTGTTCTCCCTTTATTATCAAAAATTTCGTTGGCCGATTCAATAATTTCATCGGTCCCATAGCCTGGCCTATCAAGAAGTTCCAGAAGATAGTCTTCCAATAATTTTATTTTCTCCTGGTTGTTGTTAGCTGAAAGAACTTGACGATGTAGCTCATTACTCGAGTCAAAAGAAACTTTGGAAAAGCAAATTCGTTCATCGGCCAATTCGTACATGGGTACGCCGTAAAAATGAAAAATAGCCGCGGGCTTAAAAACGATTCCGACCACTCCTATTTTTCCCAAAAGATGCAGTGTATAATTTCCTAGGGCCTGTCCGCTTATAAAGGTTCGCGGTACGGGCATCTGATCATGTTTTTTATTTGAAATAGTATAATTATCCTTATAGTTGAACACTAATGAACATAATGCGCTAGGTGGGCTTTCAATATCTAACGGTTCGGCAGGTTCGCCTTCCCATACAAAATAACATTCTATATGTTCTTCGAGAACTTTGGCTGGTTTGTATTTTTTGTAGAACACTCCATTGTTGTTTGGCAATGAAAACTTTTAACACGACCTCCCCTAAAAGCATGAAGACTAGGAGGTTTAAGAATACAGGTCGACTTACAATTTAAGACTTTGTTCCTTAAGTTGCAATTACGTCTTATCCAAGGAAAAATTGGAATGCGCTTCAAGTTCCAGCTCTAATTCTTCTTTCCAAGCGGCGAGTTGTTTATTAGTGACCTTATAAATGGACTTAAATTCAGCTAGAATCGGCTCCATAAGTAAGCGCATACTATCAATATCAAAATACAAACGCCCTGTTCTGCGGATAAAGAAATCCATTGGGTTTTGTACCATTTCGTAATCGATGCCGAAACGGAGTTCGGCCCTGGCCATACGAATAGGATTATCCGCGCCATCAATTCCTTTATAGATGTCAAGGATAGTTTCAGTCTGCTTTCCATAATTGGTTACCAAGAACCATGCATCATGTTTGGTAAAACCATCGGGCCTGATTTTAGCAAATACAGCATCAATATATTTGGTGACATGCTTGAATTTTTTAAAACCATCGTTACCGCTAAGCGGAATTTCATCGGTAAAACATTCTTCTAATTCTAGCTCGTATTCCTCCGCCATTTTTTTAACGATACGGTTTACCGTCCGCTCCGCCATCTTGCGATAGCCCGTTAGTTTGCCTCCCGCAATACTAATGAGTCCTGTGTCTGAGGTGAAAATCTCATCCTTTCTAGAAAGTTCGGAAGCCGACTTGCCTTCTTCATGAATCAATGGCCTCAGCCCGGCCCATGAAGAAATAACATCTTCCATTTCTAAATTTATCTTGGGAAACATGTTGTTTACTGCCGACAGTAGATAAATGGCATCGGCAATATCGACTCTTATATTGTCTTTATCCTTATTGTAGTTGGTGTCTGTGGTGCCTACATAAGTGATTTTTCCACGAGGAATGGCGAACATCATTCGCCCATCGGGAATATCAAAGTAAACGGATTGTTTGACCGGTAATTTTTCGAACGGAAATACCAAATGCACCCCTTTAGTAAGGTGCAAGCGTTTTCCTTTTTTAGATTTATTTACGCTACGCAGCTCATCTACCCAAGGACCCGCAGCACTAATCACGTATCTGGATTTTATGGTAAAACGCTTTCCCGAAATTGCATCCTTAACCCTAACCCCGGAAATGATCTCATTGGTGTATCTAAAATCCACGACCTTGGTGTAATTTATGGCTTGGGCTCCAAATTGAAGGCTTGTTTTGATATTCTCAATGGTTAGTCTGGCATCGTCTGTACGATATTCGGCATAATAGCCTGCTCCCTTTAAAATTTTCTTTGGAAGTAGGGACTCCAATTTCATCGCCTCCTTCTTAGTCAGCATCTTGCGCTTATCATCCCCTTCTACCTGCGCTAAAATATCATAAACTTTTAATCCGATAGAGGTCAACCACTTACCATAAGAGCCGTTTTCAATCAACGGAAGCAACATTTTTTCGGGCAGTACAAGGTGCGGCGCAAGTTTATGCACAATAGCCCGCTCTGAACCTACTTCTTTAACCAACCAAAAATCGAACTGTTTTAAATATCGAAGCCCGCCATGTATGAGTTTGGTAGATTTGCTGCTTGTACCCGAGGCAAAATCCCCTTTCTCGACCAAAGCCACTTTAAGCCCTCGGGAAGCAGCGTCTAAAGCAATCCCTCCTCCCGTAATACCACCACCGATAACGATGAGGTCATATGTTTCTTTTGAAAGTTGACGGATGGTTTTTGCCCGATCTAGATTTGAAAACCTAATATTTTTTGTCATTCTTTAACGCTCCTATTGTTCTTCCCAACCTTTGGTTCGCTCCACTGCCTTTTGCCATTTCCCATATAGGCGTTTTCTTTTTACCCTATCGAAGGTGGGTTTAAAAATGCGGTTCATTGGGCGGCCTTGATCAACATCTTCCTGTTTCCATAATCCCACCTGAATTCCTGCCAAAAAAGCGGCCCCCATTGCTGTTGATTCGATTACTTCCGGTCGATGAACCTCTGTATCCAATATATCGGCCTGGAACTGCATCAGATGATTATTTGCACATGCCCCGCCGTCAACGCGAAGATTGGTCAATTCTATTCCAGAATCATCCTCCATTGCTTTTAAGAGATCCTTTGTTTGGTAGGCTAACGATTCCAATGTTGCCTTGGCCAAATGGGCCTTGCCCGTATCCCTGGTAAGTCCGAAAACGGCGCCTCGGGCATACATATCCCAATATGGTGCTCCCAAGCCTGCGAAAGCCGGAACCACATATACCGGATTTTCACCTTCCACAGAATCTGCCAAAGCCTCCGTTTCCTTGGCATCTTTTATAAGTTCCAAGCCATCCCGCAACCATTGTACGGCTGCTCCCGCTATAAAAACACTGCCTTCCAAGGCGTAATTGACTTTTCCATTAAGCCCATAGCCAATAGTGGTCAACAAGCCGTTTTTAGAAAATTGCGGGGTTTCTCCCGTATTCATCAGCATAAAACAACCTGTACCATAGGTGTTTTTTGCCGTTCCTTGCGTAAAACAAGCCTGCCCGAATAAAGCCGCCTGCTGATCGCCGGCAATTCCGGTGATGGGAATCTTTACCCCGTCCAACTCATAATCCCCAAAATGATGGGCAGAGGGTTTAACTTCTGGCAACATATTTTTAGGAATTCCTAATTCCTTTAATAATTTGTCATCCCATTTCAGGTTTACAATATCATAAATCAATGTTCGGGAAGCGTTTGTATAGTCTGTAACGTGGTTTACCCTGTTGGTCATATTCCATACCAGCCAAGAATCTACAGTGCCCATTAGCAAATCGCCATTTTCAGCTTTTTCTTTTGCCCCTTCTACATTATCCAATATCCATTTTACTTTCGTTCCAGAAAAATACGAGTCAATTACCAATCCTGTGGTTTTACGAACATACCCGGTTAAACCATCTTTTGTCATCTGTTCGCAGATATCCGCTGTACGTTTATCCTGCCAAACAATGGCATTGTAAACAGGTTTACCTGTGTTTTTATCCCAAACAATGGCAGTTTCCCTTTGATTGGTAATTCCTATTGCCTTAATATCGGAGGCGGCTATGCCATTTTCCTTTACCAAATCGGACAGCACACCCATTTGGGATTCCAGAATTTCCATGGGGTCGTGCTCAACCCAGCCCGATTTCGGAAAAATCTGTTTGAATTCCTTTTGAACCATTCCCTGTATTTTACCCTCTTGATCTACTAAAAGGGCTCTGGAACTTGTTGTTCCCTGATCTAATGCAATAATGTATGAACTCATAAAGTGAATTATTAATTTAAAAGCTGCTGTTTTGTGAGTTAATATAGGTTTTTAATATGACTCGTTATGAAGTAGCTCGATAGAAAATTTGACCCCCTATTAAATCTTAATTATTAGATTTTTTAAAATCATATTCCCGTTCCACCAAGCAGATTCTTACTTTGTACCAAGAATACCAATCTTTGATGCCTTTTTGTTGTGCAAAAAGATGATCCGTATTGGTTTTCCAATTGGCAATGGCCTCCAAACTTTTCCAATAGCTCACTGTGATACCAATTTCTTCCTTAGCACTTTCTATACCAATAAAGCCTGGTTGTTCGCTTGCCAATTGTTCCATTTTTTTTGCCATTTGAGCATATCCATTATCGCCCCCAGTTCTTGTTGAAGTAAAGATTACCGCGTAATATGGTGTTGTATCCTTCATTTTGATATGTCATTGAGAGCCCATTTTGGGCGTACAATCTTTAATTAATCTTTTGCGATGTCCCTAATCAGATTCCAGCGCTATCCTCGAAATGACTTCACATGATATATTCCTTCTCTAAAAAATACTCCACAATAGCCTCTTTCATCAATACGGATTGTTCGCCAGCTTTTAAAGCTGGTAATTCTTCTTTTACGATGTAGTGCGGCCAACCTTGTTCATCAAAAAAATCGAACTCATAATAACCGTATGGCTCTAACAGCCTACAAATGGCAATATGCATCAAATCCAACTTATCATCCTTCCTATATTTTCTATGATATTGGCCCAACTCCTGAACACCCACCAAATAAATAATGGCATCCAAGTCTAGGACATCGCCATCTGCGAATTGGTTAGAAAGTTTCTCAACCAATGCTACCCATCGTTCCTTTAGCTGTGTGTCTCTAGACATTTGCTTTATCACTTTTACCCGTTCTAGTAAGAATTCCCACTTTGGGAGTTAGGGGCATAAAGGTACAAATCAAAGAACTATATTTGCCCATGGCTTTTTTAGATATTATTTTGGGGTTGTTACTCCTAATTGGGCTTTGGAAGGGTTTTAATAATGGCCTCTTTGTAGAACTGGCTTCTATAGCAGCATTAATTGCCGGTATTTATGGGGCGATTCATTTTTCGTATATCGCTGGGAACTATCTTTCGCAACGTATGGAGTGGAATGAGCAATATCTCAACCTTGCTGCATTCGTAATCACTTTTATAATTATTGTCATCACTGTTCATCTTGCGGGGAAATTGCTTACCAAAATTGCAAGCTTTGCCATGTTGGGCATCCTTAATAAAATTGCAGGTGCAATTTTTGGGGCATTAAAAGTGGGGGTTATTCTCGGTGCCTTACTTATTTTCTTTGACCGTATGAATAATTCAATTGGCTTTATCGGAGAAGAAGCCAAACAGAAATCCATTCTTTATGAGCCCGTTAAGGAAATAGGAGGGTTTGTATTTTCCAAGGTTTTGAATTCAAGTGAACAGACAAAATAACATTCCCCAGGAAACGTAACGATAATATTTGTCAAGAAATAACGTTATTTGTAGTATTAATCTTACTTAATAATGTTTTTTTTCAAAAAAAATACCTTTCTTCTTTGCTTATTGATGTTATTTCAGTTTGTAAGGCTTGAAGCCCAGACTCCTTCTGCGGAAGAATTGGTAGGCATTCATGCACTTTCTGAAACGGAAATCAATACCATTACCAATCCGATTGTGGGTACCTTAGTTTACAATACCGACAAAAATGTACTCAACCAGTACGACGGTACATCCTGGACTATTCCTGAATCAACATCTACCCTTGAAGATAATCAAGACGGGACCTTTACCTATACGGATGAAACAGGAAGTAGCATTACCATAGGAACCGTTGGTCCTCAAGGTCCAAAAGGAGATGATGGAGAGCAAGGGCCCCAAGGAATTCCTGGTCTGAAAGGAGATACAGGAGAAGAGGGACCTCAAGGTCCACCAGGCAATTCCGCTTCGCCGAAGTTAATAGATGTATATGATGCCAACAACCCCTTTAACCATGTGCCAAATAGTTTCAGAATAATTCGATTTAACACCACCAGGTTGAATTTAGGAGGGGTTTTTTCGCTTAATAATAATGAAATTACCATCGGCGAAACCGGTACTTACGAAATAGAATATGGTGTCTCGGTACGTACCAACGCACAATCCACCATAGATTGTAAGCTTCAACTAAATGGTTTGGATGTTCCTGCCAGTGGCACCTCTGCCGGAGGTTGGTATAAAAACGTAACAGCCACCAGAAAACTGTATTTAATACTGGCTGCAAACGATAAAATTACCGCATGGGGCCAGCGGAAGGACACTTTCGGAAATGGTGGGAATTCGGTCACCACCATAAAAGACGGTTCGTTTCTTTTAATCCGCAAGTTAGATTAATGACTCCTTTGATTTATACCTTCATATACCAATATCGAGCTCCTAATACTGTTAATATAAAGTGTATTTCATCGAAAAAAAGTAATTTTTTATAGTCTATATCTGTATTTTATCTAATATTACATCGTTGAAGAACCTATTTCAACATTGAGAACGTAACTATACCCCACTTTTCACCTACCTACTTTTCTAGGACATTCTAGTTATTACAATTTAGAACATTGTATGAAAATGAAAATGCGATATGCCGTTTTGGTATGTTTCATGGTATTGGTTACATCCTGTACGAAAGAAACAACCGAGACTCCTGTAATTACCGATGCTGAGAATGCAATCGAGGTTGAAAACGAACTACTTTCGGTAGTCAACAACCATAGGTTGGACTTAGGCCTAAATGCGTTAAACTTTAGCGCGGTTGCCTATGAATATGCAAACGAGCATAACAACTATATGATTGCGACGGGTAGTCTTAGTCATGATAATTTTAGTGCAAGGGCCTCCAAAATATCCTCAAAGGAAAGTGCGGAATATGTCGCGGAAAATGTAGCCAAGGACTACGATGATGCCGTGAAAGCCTTTCAAGGATGGCTCGATAGCAGTAATCACAAAACTACTATGGAAGGTGAGTTTACCCACACCGCCGTAAGCGTCAAAATGAATGATGCTGGCAAATTCTATTTTACACAGATATTCTTTAGGTAGTATATTTCCTGTACACTTTCTCCATAATCGATCAGCGTATTCTTTTCTTTTTATAAATTTGGTTAACTTGTTGTTCGTTGATACTTTTTAGTAAAGACGAACGACACCAATTATACACTATGCCAATTGCGCCTCCATTCAACCTCACTAAATGGATAAAGGAAAACCGGGACTCCCTAAAGCCTCCGGTCGGCAATAAGAATCTTTATAAAGATGCTGGTGATTATATCGTAATGATCGTTGCAGGACCCAATGCGAGAAAGGATTACCATTATAATGAAACTGAAGAGCTCTTTTACCAACTAGAGGGCACTATTGAAATTCATATTCAGGAAGACAGACAAAAGAAAACCATGAAATTAGGCCCCGGAGATATGTACTTGCATCCGGCCAAAGTGCCTCATTCACCTGTTCGCCATCATGGAAGTATTGGGTTGGTCGTAGAACGAAAACGTGCTGACATGAATGTTGATGATGGTCTTCTTTGGTTCTGCGATAACTGCAATACAATGTTGTACGAAGCCTATTTTACTTTAGATGATATTGAGAAAGATTTTTTGGCGCACTTTACCCATTTTTACAATTCGAAAAAACTAAGAACCTGCGATAACTGTGAGACGGTCATGCCTGTTGACGGGCGGTTTATTGCTGAAAACTAAATTATGGAAATAGCAATTAAAATTATTATCGGCCTCGTGGCACTAATACACCTTTACATCCTTTGGTTTGAGATGTTCGCTTGGACTACCCGGGGAAGAAAAGTGTTTCGCCACTTTCCTGCGGAACTGTTTGAACCCACTAAGAGTATGGCGGCCAATCAGGGATTATATAATGGTTTTCTGGCAGCTGGACTTATCTGGTCCTTGTTAATCGAGGACCCAGTTTGGAAAGTAAATGTTGCTCTTTTCTTTTTAGGCTGTGTTGCAGTTGCAGGAATCTTTGGAGCCATAACTGCCTCAAAAAAAATATTCTTCGTACAAGCCCTACCAGCTCTAGTAGGAATCGCGCTAATCTTGTTGAGATAATATTGGGGCATTATTTAAAAAACTGATAGACCCTACCTTAACCTTTCCATTGGAAAGTATCTTCTTATAGGAAACAAGCAGGAAGGTTTGGTGAAATTCTACATACTTTAATCTCGATTTAAATAATAACGCCCCAATATTTCAGGGTTCAAAAAGGGGGTTTAAATCAGGAGTTTATTCGTAGCTTTGCGCAAAATTTAACACCGTCCGCTTAAAAAGTTATAAAATGTCGAAAATCGCATCAGAGTTTGGTATAGCAGAAGCCCTAAAATCATTGGGGATAAAAGATATGAATAACGGAACCTCAACCGGTTCCGATAACTTTTCTTCAGGAGAGGTTATTGAATCCTATTCGCCGGCTGATGGTGCCTTGATAGGCAAGGTAAAAGCCACTACCAAGGATGACTATGAAAAAGTAATGGCTGCGTCGACCGAAGCCTTTAAAACATGGCGTACGAAACCAGCTCCGCAACGTGGGGAAATCGTTCGTCAGTTTGGTGAAAAATTACGTGAACTCAAAGAACCCTTGGGCAAACTTGTTTCTTACGAGATGGGGAAGAGTTATCAGGAAGGCCTGGGTGAAGTTCAAGAAATGATAGATATCTGTGATTTTGCGGTAGGGCTTTCAAGACAATTGCATGGTCTAACTATGCACTCGGAAAGGCCAGGTCATAGAATGTATGAACAGTATCATCCACTTGGTGTTGTAGGAATCATTTCTGCCTTTAACTTTCCTGTTGCCGTTTGGGCATGGAACACTGCTTTAGCGTGGATATGTGGTGATGTATGTGTATGGAAACCTTCTGAAAAGACACCCTTATGCGGAGTCGCTTGCCAAAATATAGCGGCGGCGGTCTTTAAGGAAAATGGATTACCCGAGGGTATTTCCTGTCTGATCAACGGGGATTATAAAGTTGGGGAAATGATGACCAATGATGGCCGTGTACCTCTGGTATCGGCAACCGGGTCTATTCGTATGGGTAAAATCGTGGCCCAGGCAGTTGCCGCGAGACTGGGAAAATCCTTGTTGGAGCTAGGAGGTAATAACGCCATTATCGTTACTCCGGATGCTGATATTAAAATGACCGTTATTGGGGCTGTTTTTGGAGCCGTTGGTACCGCAGGACAACGATGTACATCTACCCGAAGATTGATAATTCATGAGTCTATATATGACAAAGTCAAAGATGCGGTTGTTGATGCATATGGGCAACTCAGAATCGGAAACCCATTGGATGAAAATAACCATGTAGGGCCTTTAATCGACACCGATGCGGTGGAGCACTATAACAAAGCACTTGAGAAAGTAGTCGCCGAAGGCGGGAAGATTATCGTTGAAGGTGGTGTTATGAAGGGTGAGGGTTATGAAAGCGGTTGTTATGTAAAACCAGCCATTGCCGAAGCGCAAAATAGCTTTGAAATAGTACAGCATGAAACCTTTGCACCGGTTCTTTACCTCTTAAAGTATTCCGGAGGGATTGAAAATGCCATAGCCGTTCAAAATGGGGTTGTACAGGGCCTTTCTTCTGCAGTTATGACCAATAATCTACGTGAGGCGGAACGTTTCTTAAGCCATGCCGGTAGTGATTGTGGCATTGCCAATGTAAATATCGGAACATCTGGGGCTGAAATTGGTGGGGCATTTGGTGGTGAAAAAGAAACCGGCGGAGGTCGCGAAAGTGGTTCTGACGCTTGGAAAGTATATATGAGGAGGCAAACGAATACCATTAACTATACTACTGAACTTCCTTTGGCACAAGGGATTAAATTTGATTTATAGCCCATCCTCAGAAATTGAGGCCTATTAGGTTAAAAACGGAATAAACAAAAGACCTAGCCTTTACGCTAGGTCTTTTGTTTTAAAAAATCCGCTGTTTTCTAGCTCCTTACCGTTCCCCCGATCGGCTGGTTTTGAAAAACAGCGGAATTACCAAACTAACTCTAAATTATTCTGAAAATCCTTTTTAAAAGACTTTCTTTTTGATTGCATAGCGAATATCGGTCAAGATATTCCTCTACCGCTTCCTTTTTGTATGATTTGCATCAAAAACTGTATAAACGGTTTATATCTCTTTCGATAACGTGCCTTAATTCATAGTTCAGGCCTATGAATAGGTGATTCCATTTGTTGTACACCCGTTGTTTTGAAGGAACCTTCTTTATCTTTTTAAGTATTTAACTAACAACGATTAATGTTGGTTTTTTAACATTTTTAATAAATTTTTAATAAATTGCCGCAAACAACACTAAATTTTAAATTCACATGACAAAAACAACCACTAATCTGCTAGGGATTCTCCTTACCATCATAGCGGGTATTTTTCTGTACATGAAACTCTGCAGTTCGTGCAATGTTTCAGCAGAAGAACCTGCAAAGGAGGTTATGGCCCCAGTAGTTGAACCAGAAAGCACCTCTTATCCCTTCGCTCTAAGCGACGGTGATTATGCGTGCAACGTAAACGACAATTATAATTTTAATGTGTCGTCCGCCACAATTTTAACTCCATTGGCAAAAACGGTCTCTGATTGTATTGGAAGTTTAAAAGCCTTCCTAAATGACAATGCTGGAAAAGTCATTAATATTACCGGGTACTATCAAAGTGATGAAGAAAACAATTCTGCTTATCCCAACCTAGGTTTGGCTCGAGCGAATGCCGTTAAAAACCATTTGGTCTCCAGCGGAATTTCTTCAACACGCATAAATACTTTTGGTAAATTGATGGATGAAATGGTGCCAAAGGGCAATATCTATTTTGGTCCAGTCGAATATGGTTTGGCTGAAAGAGCGGCAGATGCCGATGATTTATTAAAAGCTTTACATGATAAGATTGTTGCGAATCCATTAGTACTTTATTTTGATACTGCAGAGGCGCATATTAATCTTAGTGCCGAACAACGTCAAAAAGTTGCTGATATTTCCAGGTACCTTGACAAGGTAGACGGAGCATCGGCGAATGTGGTAGGCCATACAGACAATACCGGCGATGCCGCTGCCAATATGGAACTTGGTCAGAGCAGGGCAGATTTTGCAAAAAGTTATCTCATGAGAAATGGGATATCATCCGCTAAGATAAATGCTACTTCTAAGGGTCAAACACAACCTATAGCGAGCAATAACACCGAAGAGGGCAAAGCTCAGAATAGAAGAACCGTTGTAACACTAAACTAAATAATTAACTTAAAAACATTAATAAAATGGATATTGATTTTTCAAATATATGGTGCTGGTTATTACCTCTATTATGTACACTTTTAGGTGCCCTTTTTGGGTATCTGTTAGGAAAAGGTTCTAACACCACAGTAGATAATTCTGCCGACCTACAGTTATGGAAGGATAAGAATGCTAAGTTACAGGCTGACCTCGATATATGCGGTAAAAAGTTAAGCGCTGCCGAAACAAAGATAACGGCTGGTGCTACAGCAGCAGCTTCATCCCTTGCCGCTAGTGCGGCCCCGATCGAAACAAGGATTCCTTTTGATGCGGATGCAGCTTTTGCCGCGTTCGGAAAGAAAATCAAAGAGGATGATTTGAAAGTTGTCGAAGGTATTGGGCCCAAAATTGCCGAAATGTTTAATAATGATGGTATCAAGACATGGAAAGCGTTATCCGAAACTTCTGTTGCGGGTTGTCAAAAAGTACTGGACAAAGGTGGAGATCGTTATAAGGTACACGACCCTGCTTCATGGCCGATGCAAGCTAAAATGTGCTACGAAAATAAGTGGGCAGATTTGTTCAAATGGCAGGAGGAACACGATCACGGAAAACTATAAGCTTTCCGAACTCCAATAGGAAACCCGATTTCAGTAAGACTGAAATCGGGTTTTTTAAGTTATTCGTTTTCTTATCTCAATGTAATCAGACCTTTCCGTTGGCCTCGACCCATTTGAAACGGTATTGATCCTCAGGAAATTTCATTCGGGTTGCTATGCGTTCTAATCTACCGGGAAGCGCCAGTAAATAGTCACGTGCTCGTTCCGCCTCATCATTGATTCCCCGAACAGTTTCCAACTGCCAATATGAATTCAGTTTTTTAAGAATATCTATATAATCCAGGGCCGTATAGACACCCAATCTTTGTGCACAGTTCGAGAAATTTTCAAAGGCCGTTCCTATCACTCCTCCCGATTCGCGCAGAAAATGGGCAGGCATAACAATTTTTCTTTTCATCATATCGGCGAATGCCAACATCATTCCGCTAGGGTCTTCGCCAAAAATGGTCTTTACAAATTCCCGATAAGCCACATGGTGTCGCATTTCATCGCCAGCAATAATGGTGCACATTTTGCCTAGAAGCACATTCCCCTTTTTCTTAGCCATCTGACCCACCCTTTTATGCGAAATATTGGTCGCAAGTTCCTGAAAAGAAGTGTATACAAAATTTTTATATGGATCTCTGTCAGTTCCTATATCAAAACCATCGGAAATAAGGTGCTGGGTTGTAATTTCTACTTCTCGCATATTCACTCTTCCCGATAGGTACAGATACTTGCTAAGGACATCACCATGTCGGTTTTCTTCAGCGGTCCACGCCCGTACCCATTTCGCCCATCCATTCTTATTTTCCGAGTGTTGATTAATTCCCTCAACATCCATTAACCATGATTCATAGGTAGGCAGCGCCTCTTCTGTAATTGTATCGGCTACCATGGTCACCCAAAAGTCGTAACCAAGTTCCTTGGACTCACCTCTCAGGGTTTCTACCTCTTCAAGAAAATTTGGACTTTCTGAATCCGGCAAAAAATCTGTGGGCTGCCAAATACTCTCAATAGGTATCAAGAAATCCTCAATAAAACCAGCTACTTGAGGTTCAATGGCTTGCATTACTTCTAATCTAATATTTTTAGAGGACATGGGCTGTTTTTTGCTAAGGTCGTTAATAAAAAATCAAAAGCTTCCTATTTTAATGTTGTTTTTTAGTTTCTTCCTTTCTCATCAGGATAGAAGGTATACACGGGATCGCTTTGCCAAACCTGTTTGGTGTCTATATCGATCAAGGAAAGGGGCCCCTTAAAAGCTGCACCGGTATCAATGTTCCAAACATTGGCTGCCTGTTGCGGAGTTGTCTTCCCTATTCTGGTTACAGGAGTGTGACCAACATAGATTTCACCATAATGTGTGAGTCTTTTTGGGTACCAGGGGTTGTTCTTGTCCAGATCCGGGTCTAGCGACAGTGCCAATTCCCATAAGGTTCTATCCCAGTAAAAAGTTTTTGGGAAGTACTCAAAATCAACTCCTTTAAGGTTGGTAAACCCCGCATGTAGAAAAAGTCTATTTCCCTTGTCAAGATAATAGTTATCCAAACGCTCATAAAAGTCGATATGTGCATTTTTTTTGATAGGGTCGATTTTCTCATAAGAAGCCATCGTAGATAATCCGCCGTGTTGTTTCCATATCGGGTTGTCTTTTTTACCAGCTAGCCAATCATAACATAGTTCATCATGATTCCCACGCAAATAGATGCAGTTATGGGTCTTTTTTAAATCGATTAGAAAGTCCACCGTTTCCACAGCATCGCTCCATCCATCAACATAATCCCCCAAAAAGATCAGCTTGTCCTCTGTGCGAACACCGGCCCGTTCAAAAAGTTGCTCTAAAGCCTTTAACCCCGAATGAATGTCTCCTATCACCAATGTTCTCATATTACAAAAGTCGCGATTTGAGCTAGTTGTTACGTTATAATTTATAAGAAAGTTTTGGAACGAGCCACAATTTGTATTTACCTTGGCCCGGCAAGATTATCCTTCATGAAAAAAGTATTCTGTATAGGCGAACTGCTTATTGACTTTGTTGCCGAAAATCAGGGGAGCGACCTTTCTAAGGCCGACCTTTTTACCAAAAAGCCAGGGGGCGCCCCAGCAAATGTTGCCTGTGCAATAGCCAAACTTGGCGGTAAAAGTGCATTTATAGGATGTGTGGGCAACGACCCTTTTGGCACTTATCTTCTAAGTGTACTAAAAGCAAACAATGTAGATATTTCCCTAGCACAGCGCTCTAGGGCGTTTACCACATTGGCCTATGTTTCCCTTTCTGAAGATGGGGAGCGTGATTTTGTATTCAGCCGTGGGGCCGATAAAGAATTGCAATATGATTCTTCAATAAAAAACGATATTAAAGGGAATATGCTTCATCTAGGTGCCGCGACAGCCTTGCTTGGTGGCGACCTTGAAAAAGCCTATGGCCGCTATTTTTTTGATGCGCTTACCCAAGATGTCTTTATCAGTTTTGACCCCAATTTCAGGAGTGATTTATGGAAGGATGAAGAACACATTTTCTTAAAAAAGTGTATGCCTTTTATCCAGAAGGCCCATCTTGGAAAATTCAGTTTGGAAGAAGCTCGATTATTAACTGGTAAAGACGACCTAAACGAATGCTGCAATGTGCTACACGAAATTGGCACTCAAATTATTGCGATTACCCTAGGTGCGAAAGGTACGCTGCTAAGCACCGGTGAAAGCAAACAAATTATCCCAAGCTCCGCCGTAAAACCAATTGACACTACCGGTGCGGGTGATGCCTTTATTGGATGTCTACTGTATCAAATCTCGACCCTGAACGACCCATGTAAGATTCTGAATAATCATGAAATTTTGGTTGCTATGATAAAAAAAGCCAATATGGCCGGAGCAATTACGACTACCGGATATGGAGCCATACCTTCATTGCCAACGTATAGTCAAGTTTTCAGCAACTAACTATATCTTACCTTCCTCAAAATCCGCAACGTTTCTTTTAAGGTTAAGTAAATTTTCGGGTCTGTTTTTTTAAAGAGAGAACGTGCAGTTTCCATTTGCTCTTTCGCTTCGTCAAAACCATTAAGGTAACAAATAAGATAGGTGTCAGGCAGATGTTCTAAATCGTTTTGTTCGGTGGGTTTTAGGTTTGTATTATTTTTAATCTTCTCTAATAAGGCATTGTTCACGTTGAAGATGTGGAATAAGGTCTTCTTATCATATTTGGGTGGTTCAAAAATAAGGTCACTTTGAATCTGATACGTTCCGTTGTCCTCAAAAGTTATGACCACTTTCTCTAAGGGGTAGTATTTCTGTTTATTGGCAAGGCCCAACTGCACATACTCAATAGTTGTAAACGAATGTTCGTCGTAAGAAATGGTGACCTCATCCAATGTGGAATAAAATAATTTTACCTGTTCGTTTATCAATTCAATATCCACCCTTGAAAAATAGGTCTCATTTTTCACCTTCTTTTTATTCCCCGCCCAACAAACCACAAATTGCTCTTTGAACACTTTATAGCGGCTTTGCATATCTGGGTGGCGATTGTTGATGAAATCAATAACCCCATCAAGCGTAAGTTCAATGTTGTTCTTGGCATGTTGTTCTATATTGGCTACAGCCTCTACATTGAGGTCTTTAAGTTCTATATCATAAGCTTTGGGGAGACTTATACTGCCTTCTCTAAAAAAGACCATCCCGCCATAATACTTCCAGATATTTTTTCGGAGTGAACACACTTTCCCGCTCGATTTTAGGGTAACCAAACCGACAACCCTGCCTTCAGGAAGGTGTGGAAAGGGAATGTTTTCATAAGAAATAAGGGGTGGATTATCTAAATAGGCATTGACGAGGTTTTGAATCTTACTATCATCGAAAAAATCGACCCCGACTATTTTATTATCCTCGTCTTCCACCCCGATAACAATAAAAGAATTATTGTTCGGATTACTGTTCGCCAGGGCGCAAACGTGTTTTAAAAACTTCGCCTTTCCTTCTTTCTGGCCAATATTGATAAATCGCTTTTTATCATAAAAGCTATTCTCGTCATTATGGGCGAGTAGGTTTTTAACAAGAAGGCGTTTATTTATCATGTTTAAGGAACTTGGTGCCCTTTACTTGCTTCTAATAGCATAAACCAATCTGACAATTCCAAATCAATTTTTAAAGCTTCAACTGCATTGGTTAAACGTGATTTAGTCGCGGTTCCTACTACCGGATGTACTTTGGCAGGATGCTTCAACACCCAAGCCAGTAGTAATTGGTCTTTGGTAGCATTGTATTTTACCATCATCTTTTCCAGTACCTTTTGAATGCGCTGCACCTGTTCTGTTTTTTCTTTGAACACCCCACCCAAAGGACTCCATGACATCGCCATGCGGCTATTGGCAATACAATCGTCTAAGGTGCCTTCATACATAGGCTGATTTGCGGTCAATGAAAATTCTACCTGATTAGAAATAATGAGAATCTGTTTCTCTAACATTGCAATTTGTGAAGGGGTAAAGTTAGAAACGCCAAAATCTTTTACCTTACCCTCGCTCTGCAGTTTCCGAATCGCCGCGGAGATAGGTTCTGGGTTCATAAGTGGGCTTGGCCGATGCAATAAAAGCATGTCAATATATTCGGTATTCAAATTTTTCAAGGACTGATCAACAGAATAAATAATATACTCTTCTGAATACTCGTAGTGTGCTACAATATTGGGTCGGGTTGCCGCATTCAATTGGATGCCACATTTAGTAATTAACTGAATTTCTTCCCTGCTGATATTACTTTCCTTAAAGGCCAATCCAAAATCTGCCTCGGTAGTATACCCTCCATAGATATCGGCGTGGTCAAAGGTTGATATTCCAACTTCAATACAGTGGTGCATGATATCAACCATCTGTTCCTTAGAAAATCGTTTTCCCCAGGTCCCCCAGGTCATTGTGCCAGCAATAATCTTAGAATAACTGGTGGTGTTTTGCATAGTATATTCCTATTTTTGAAATTGTGTTTGGCCCGAACAAACCAGGCTAAATTTCATAAGCGAGTGAATTTAAAAAGAATTCCCTTAAAAACTTCATAAAAATAAGGGCTTAAGGGAATTTTTAACCAATCGTTAACAGCAAACCTCTGAATAAATTTTCAATTTGCATTCCTGTTTACGAACAAACCAATCAATACCAAAATCTTATAACTTTATATGGAAGAAAACACCACAGTGGATATTAGCGCCGTGAATGAAAAGATTGCACAAGAAAGTGCCTTTATCGACCTGCTAATTCTAGAAATGAACAAAGTCATTGTAGGTCAAAAACACATGATCGAGCGTCTGCTCATTGGTCTTTTAGGTCAAGGCCATATTTTATTGGAGGGTGTTCCTGGGCTTGCCAAGACACTTGCTATAAATACGCTTTCAAAAGCGGTAAAGGGCAGCTTTAGCAGAATACAGTTTACCCCAGATCTTTTACCTGCCGACGTAGTGGGTACCATGATCTACAATATGAAGGTGAACGACTTTTCTATTAAAAAGGGTCCCATTTTCGCGAATTTCGTCTTGGCCGATGAAATCAACCGGGCCCCTGCCAAAGTACAATCGGCCTTGCTTGAAGCCATGCAGGAAAAGCAAGTGACCATCGGGGATGAAACCTTTATTTTGGATAAACCTTTTTTAGTAATGGCCACACAAAATCCGGTAGAGCAAGAAGGTACTTACCCCTTGCCCGAGGCACAAGTAGACCGTTTTATGCTCAAAACGGTTATCGACTATCCAAAAATGAACGAAGAGCAATTGGTCATGCGTCAAAATCTGAAGGGCGATTATGATGAGGTAAACCCAGTAGTCAGCATAGATCAAATCCTTAGTGCACAGAAAGCGGTCAGAGAGGTGTACATGGATGAAAAAATAGAAAAATATATTCTTGATCTGGTATTCGCAACACGCTATCCGGAAAAATATAATCTAGAAAGCTTAAAACCCTTAATAAGTTTTGGTGCATCACCTAGGGGTAGCATCAATTTGGGTAATGCGGCCAAATGTTATGCCTTTATCAAAAGACGGGGCTATGTAGTGCCAGAAGATGTAAGGGCCGTTGTACATGACGTACTGCGACACCGCATCGGGATTACCTACGAGGCAGAGGCAGAGAATATCACTTCCGAAGAAATTATCAATAAAATAGTAAACGAGATTGAAGTGCCTTAAAAAGGTTCAAGGTTTAAGGTTAAACGTTCGGGGTTAAAATCTTGAACAATCAACATTGAACTTTAAACACCCATGGATACCAAGGAATTACTTAAGAAAGTACGTAAAATCGAGATTAAGACCCGCCGTCTTTCCGATCATATTTTTGGTGGGGAATACCATTCTACTTTTAAAGGTCGGGGTATGACTTTTAGCGAGGTACGCCAGTATCAATTTGGTGACGATGTACGCAGTATTGATTGGAATGTAACCGCTCGTTACAATGAGCCCTTTGTAAAAGTTTTTGAGGAGGAACGAGAGCTCACTATGATGTTGATGGTAGATGTAAGTGGGTCCGAACTTTTTGGGACTACCAATCAATTTAAAAAAGAAATCATTACCGAGATATCGGCCACCCTTGCCTTTTCAGCCTTGCAGAACAATGACAAGGCGGGTTTAATGCTATTCTCAGATACTGTAGAGTTGTACATTCCTCCAAAAAAAGGGAAGAGTCATGTATTGCGTATTATTAGGGAGTTATTGGAATTTAAACCCAAGAGCAATAAAACAGACCTGTCGGAAGCTTTGAAATTTCTGAGCAGCGTTATGAAAAAGAAAGCCATTGTTTTTGTTCTTTCAGATTTTATCGCCAACGACTATGAAAAAACATTGAAGATCGCCGGCAACAAACACGACCTAACGGGCATTCGCATATTCGATGAGAAGGAAGAATCTATTCCCAACTTGGGAATGGTACAGATGGAAGATGCCGAAACCGGAAAGGTGCAATTGGTAAATACCCAATCAAAAAGTGTTCGAATGGCCTATGGTAAATATCACCAGGAGCGGGTAAATTATTTTCAAGAAACCTTTACCAAATCTGGCTGCGGAACCTTAAGCTGCAGGGTAGATGAGAGCTACGTAAAAAAATTGTTGGGGTATTTTAAAAGAAGGGGGTGATGCGCGGAACAAGGTTAGAAATACCAAGTACTGGCTTTTCATCGTTTTTAAAACGGTGTGGGTTCTTCTACCTTTTCCTTATTTTTTCCACAATTGGTTTTGCCCAAAATACGCCAAGGGTATCCTCAGAAGTAGATACGACTTTTATAAAGATTGGAGAGCAACTACAATTCAAAATTATCGTTGAGGCGGATACCACAGCCCAAGTGCTTTTTCCTGAAGGACAACCTTTTTCCCCCTTGGAAATGGTTGAAGCCTCTGAAACCGATACCGCGCACCAGAAAGAACGTATGACCCTGTTGAAAACCTATGCACTTACCCAGTTTGATTCGGGTTCATACAAACTCCCATCCCAACGAATAGAAATAGATGGCAAAGGATATTTTACCGACTCCCTCCTTATCAAGGTCGCTACGGTTCCTGTAGACACACTCAAACAGCAAATGTTCGACATTAAGCCCTTGATCCAAGTAGAAAAAAGTAGCGGATCATTTTGGAAACCCCTTTTATGGATTCTGGCGGCACTACTGGCTATTGGCGGATTGTTCTACTGGTTTGTTTTTCGCAAAAAACCTTTGACCGAAGCTGAAAAGGTTGCACTGCTTCCGCCATACGATAGGGCTTTAATGGAGCTTCAAAAATTGGAGAATTCCCGTTATCTAATACAGGACCAATACAAGGAATACTATTCAGAACTTACCGACATAGTTCGGTCATACTTAGAAGAAGATGTTCATGTTTCTGCGTTGGAAAGCACAACCGACCAGTTGATCAATAAGCTAGAGCTATTAAAAGACTCTGGTGAACTCGAATTGGATAGCGAGACCATAGCACAATTTAAAAACATCTTACAGACCGCCGATTTGGTCAAGTTCGCCAAATCAAAACCAGAGGCTTCCATTGCCGAGCAAGACCGAAAATCTGTAAAACAAATCGTGATCAAGACGCACGATGCCCTGCCGGAACCAACCGAAGAAGAACTGATGGAACAGGCCGAATACCAAGAAGAATATGTGCGGCGTAAACAGCGAAGAAAACTAATTATTGGGTTAGTTTCATTGTTTGGAGTACTATTCATAGGGGCTGCCGTTGCAATTGCAAAATTTGGTTTTAATCAGTTAAAGGATAATATACTAGGGCATCCAACCAAAGAGCTTCTAGAAGGGGAATGGGTAACTAGTTCTTACGGCTACCCCCCAATTATTTTGGAGACCCCAAAAGTATTGAAGCGCGAAGAAGTGGAGCTTCCTCCTGAGGCCAAAGAGGCAATCAAGGAAATGCAAGTTTTTGGATATAGAAGTGCTATAGGCCTGTTCACCGTTGCTGCAACCACGATGACCCTTAATAAGCCTGTTCAACCAAATATTGAACAGACAATGGATTCATTTTTGAAAGTTTTTGAGGCTCAGGGTGCAAAAAGTATCATTACAAAACAAGAAGAATTTACGACGATAAGCGGGGTAAAAGGAACGAAAATTTATGGTAGTGGAAAGTTTCCCGTCCCGGAAAAAAAAGAGCTTATTAAGGGTAACTATGAGATTTTAGTTTTTGGAGGAAACGGATTTCAGCAATCTATAGTATTGACCTGGTTGGAAGATGATAAATATGCTCAAAAAATAGTTGACCGCATAAAAAAAACCCTCGAAGTTAAACTAGAATTATAAATGTTTACAGATATCGATTTCGCAAATCCAGAATTTTTTTGGTTGCTACTGCTGCTTCCTCTGGCTGTGCTTTGGTATTTTTTTAAACGAAAAGAACAAACCCCATCCCTGAAGATTTCCAGTATTGGTGGTTTTGCCAAACAGGGCGTCCTCCCAAAACTAAAACCATTGCTATTCCTTATGCGCTTATTGGCCCTTGCAGCTATAATCGTAGCCATGGCCCGCCCACAGACCGAAGACATTTCTACAAGGACAAAAACAACCAAGGGCATAGACATTGTTATGGCAATAGATGTGTCTTCAAGTATGCTTGCCCGCGACCTAAAGCCTAATCGCCTTTCTGCGCTTAAAAAAGTGGCCGCCGACTTTATTAAAAAACGCCCTAACGACCGCATCGGCCTAGTGGCTTATGCTGGAGAAGGATATACCAAAACCCCGATTACCAGTGACAAATCATTGGTTCTGAATGCCCTTCGGGAAATTACCTATGGTCAATTGAACGATGGTACGGCCATAGGAATGGGGCTTGCTACTTCGGTAAACAGATTGAAAGAAAGCAAGGCCATTAGTAAAATCATTATTCTATTGACAGATGGGGTCAACAATGCGGGGTTTATTGAACCTCAAACCGCAGCCGACCTTGCCGTTGAATTCGGTATAAAAACATATACCATAGGTCTGGGCACTAATGGGAATGCGCTTTCCCCTGTGGCCTATAATGCCGACGGCTCGTTTAGGTACGGACTACGACAGGTAGAAATAGATGAAAAATTATTAAAGGATATTGCCAAATCTACTGGAGGGCAATATTTTAGGGCCACCAATAATAACAAGCTGGAAGAGATTTATGATGAGATCAACAAACTTGAAAAGACCGAGATAGAGGAGTTCAAATATTACAAATATGAAGAGAAGTTTAGGCCTTGGGTGCTTTTGGCAGGGGCTTTGCTGTTGTTAGAGTGGTTACTGCGAAATACGCTATTTAGAAGTTTTATATGATTCAATTAGACGAAAAGATATACTTTTATCTGTTGGCCATAATCCCCATGGTTGTGGTCCTCTTCGTCCTATTACAAGTGTGGAAAACCCGTGCTCAGAAACAATTTGCCAAAAGTGATTTGCTCAAAAGGTTAACTCCGGATAGGTCCAATTTTAAGAGCACCTTAAAATTGCTGTTCTTTCTGTTGGGGCTTGCCTTCTTGATTTTGGGGTTGGTAAACCCTAAAATGGGTACCAAACTCGAAACGGTAAAACGGGAAGGTGTAGACATCGTTTTTGCCATTGACGTTTCTAAAAGTATGTTGGCAGAAGATATAGCTCCCAACAGACTCGAAAAAGCAAAGCGTATCGTTTCGGAAATAATCGGTGAATTGGGAAGCGACCGAGTTGGTATTATCGCCTATGCAGGACAAGCTTATCCCCAACTCCCCATAACTACGGATTACGGAGCGGCAAAAATGTTTCTTCAAGGTATGAACACCGATATGTTGACCTCACAGGGCACAGCAATAAACGAAGCTATTGAACTGGCAACTACCTACTACGATGATGAAGAGCAGACCAATCGGGTACTTTTTATTGTGTCAGATGGTGAAGATCATTCAGAAGGAACAACCATAAAAGCAGTTGAAAAAGCAACCGAAGAGGGGATTAAAACATTTACTATAGGTGTCGGGAGTGCCAAAGGGGCGCCCATCCCCTTAAAACGTAATGGAATTGTAGAAAGCCTTAAAAAAGACTCCCAGGGCGAAGTGGTCATCACCAAAATGAACGAAAACGTTCTAATTGATATCGCCGATGAAGGCGATGGGGAATACATAAATGGGGCCAATACCGAGGAGGCTGTAGAATACATAAAGGAGCAGCTTTTGCAAATGGACAAAAAGGAATTCGAGGCCAAGCAAATTGCCGATTTTAAAGACCAGTTCCAATGGTTTTTGGGGGCAGGCTTATTGTTCCTATTTTTAGATATATTCTTATTGGATAGGAAAACCAAATGGCTCAGAAGACTCAATCTGTTTAACGAAAAACCATTGACATAATATGAAAAAGATCGTTTTTCTAGTTTTTTTTATCGGCTATTTCGCTTTTGGACAAGATGATGCCAACAAAGCACAGGAGAAAGCATTACAGGAGTCAACAAACTTGACTTGGGAAGGCAACCAAGACCTGACCACCAATAAGTTTGTCGAAGCAGAGGTAGCGTACCGCAAAGCTATCTCTAAAAGCGATAAAAACGCTACGGCCCCCTATAATCTCGGAAATGCCTATTATAACAATGCTACCTATAGTGAAGCTTTTGGCAGGTTTAAACAAGCTGGTGAAAAGGCTGTTGAAAAGGACGATAAGCATATGGCCTACCACAATATGGGCAATGTGTTCATGAAACGCAAAGAATATGAAAAGGCCGTAGAGGCATACAAAGAGGCGCTTCGGAATAATCCAAAAGACGAGGAAACCCGTTACAATTTGGCCCTTGCAAAAGAAATGCTGAAAAAAGACCAACAAAATAAGGACAAGAATAAAGACGACAAGAACGAGGATAAAAAAGACGAGAAGGACGATAATAAAGAAGGGGATAATAAAGAGGAAAACAAAGACCAAAAGGACAAGGGGGACGAAGGCGATCAAAAAAAGGAAAACGAAGAAGAGAATAAGGAAGGCGATGGAGATAAAAAAGAAGAGCAAAAGAAAAAACCCAAAGAGGGTGATGAAAAAAAGGAACAGCAACAGCCTCGCCCCAATCAGTTGAGCAAACAACAGGTCAAAAATTTGTTGGAAGCCATGCAACAAGAGGAGAAAAAGGTACAGCAAAAAATAGACGCAAAAAAAATGAAGGGCGTTAAAGTAAAGAACGAGAAAGATTGGTAAAAGCCATGTATTTTAGGAAATATATCTTTTTACTGCCATTGTTGGCCTTTGTCTTTTTCACAAGGGCGCAGGACACTGATGGTATTACGTTTGAAATGAACCTTAGTAAATCTAAATTGGGGCTCAACGAACGCCTGCGCGTTGATTTTACCATGAACAAGGACGGTGATAACTTTACCCCTCCTGATTTTAAGGGCTTTAAAGTGGTTATGGGCCCCTCGCAATCTATCAGTTCCTCCTGGTACAATGGGGTCAGGAGTTATAAAAAAACGTATTCCTATACCGTAGCTCCAGTTGCAAAAGGAAAGTTTACCATAAAACAGGCCTCGATAGTCATTAACGGAAAAACGTACAAATCAACACCAAAGCAGGTCGAGGTGACTAAAGCCGTTGATCGACCGAACGACCAGCTCTCAGTTGATGATATCGCCGATGAGCACCTATATCTAGTGGCCGAAGTATCTAAAACAAACCCGTATTTAAACGAGCCTATAAGTGTTGTTTACAAGCTCTATGTAAGCAACGATATTAGCGCATCTAGTGAGCGTACGATTGATGTTCCAAAATATGAGAACTTCTGGAATCAGGATATTACGCGCACCAATGAACCTGTAAAAAATGGCACTTATAAGGGTAAACCGTTTCGGTATAAGGTTTTTAAAAAGGTCGTCCTTTATCCTCAAAAAACGGGCAAATTAGTGATAGAGCCCTATACCATAGAATTGAGGGTAGATGTCCCAACAAGCAAGCGCGATTTTTTTGGGAGACCCGTCTACGCTTCTACCACCAAAGTTGTTTCGGCAGGTAGGCGCACCATAAATGTAAAAGCCCTGCCCGAGCAAGGTAAACCGGAAAACTTCTCCGGGGCAGTCGGGGATTTTGATTTTAGTGTTGACGCGAGCAAAACCAGCCTCAATGCTTCAGAATCCCTACAGGCAAAAGTTGAAGTGAGTGGCAAGGGAAATTTAAGGTTGTTCCAATTACCCGAGCCAAGCCTTCCCAGCTCCCTAGAGGTATATGACCCCGAATTCAATGAAAGTGTTCGCACAACACTTTCAGGCTCACAAGGAAAAGTAAGTAACAATTACACTATTGTTCCCTCGTTCAAGGGCAAGTATCCAATCCCGCCCATTGCTTTCAGCTATTTTAACCCGAAGACAGAAAAGTATCATACAATCAATTCAAATGAAATTGTGGTAAACGTAACCTCTGGGCCTACTAATGGGAATGTAACTTCCTCCACTGGGAGCTCATCCAATAAACAGGCAGTAACGGCTACCGGAAATCAGTTCGGTTTTATCAAATTAAGCCCGGGCCTTTCGTCAATTGGCACAAACTATTTTTTTAATACCACTCGCTTTTATTTGTGGTGGCTATTACCGCTATTGTTTATCCCTATTGCGATTTTAGTAGGCAAAAAAAGAGATGCTAGGGCCAGCGACATATCAGGAAATAGAATTAGAAAGGCAAACCGTCTGGCAAGAAAATACCTGTCAACAGCCAAAAAAGTATTGGGCGACAAGGATTCTTTTTATATCGCTTTGGAAAAAGCCCTACACAATTATTTAAAGGCAAAACTGAAAATAGAAACATCTGAATTCAGTAAGGACAAAATCACATCCTTGTTAACGGAAAGGCAAATTGATGACCCCACAAAAGACGGATTTATCGGCCTTTTAAAAAATTGCGAAATGGCACGGTATAGCCCATTTTCAAGAGTCCAGATGCAACAAGATTATGACCTGGCAAGTGAGGTTATCTCAACCATGGACAAACAGCTTTAAAAAATAACAATACTGATTATTGAAATAATAAAACAACGAGTGAAGCAAATAGCGTTCTTAGTATTTTTTCTAATAGGCCTTTCCGCCCTAGCCCAAAATGAGGCACTCTTCGAGCGCGCCAACAAATCTTATAACGAAGGAGCGTATACCGCAGCCTTAGAAAACTATGAAACAATATTGGCTAAAGGCCAGCATTCAGCAGAACTCTACTATAACCTTGGCAATGCACATTACAAGCTTGACCAAATTGCCCCGAGCATATACTATTTTGAAAAGGCATTACTATTAAAACCAAATGATAAGGATATCAAGAACAATTTGGCCTACGCCAATAATATGACGCTCGATGCCATTGATGAAATGCCGGAGATGGGTCTTTCAAAATTTACGAATGAGCTAGTAAATTGGTTGTCGTTCGACCAGTGGGCCTATGCGGCCGTAGTGTTAATGATATTATTCGTACTACTTTATATTGCCTTTTACTTTTTCAATTATTCAACACGAAAGCGTATTGCTTTTATCCTAAGCCTACTGTGCCTATTACTCTCCCTTCTCACCGCGGTTTTGGCATTTAAGGGCTATTCAGATTTTAACAATGACCAGCCTGCAATCGTCTTCGAGAGTCAAATCAATGTAAAATCTGAACCCAATGAAAGGGGGCAAACCGTTTTTATCCTACACGAGGGAACCAAAGTAAATGTTTTGGAGTCATTAAATGGATTCCAAAAAATAAAAATTGCAGATGGCAAGCAAGGATGGCTTCCAAAAGAAAGCATTAAACCGCTAAAGGATTTTTAAAACTTCCTTAACAGAAAATAGTCGGAATACTCCTATATTTGCCTTTATCGCAATTTGGTTTATGAAATCTTCTTTTCTTATCATATTATCCTTCCTGTTGGTGGCCGCCATCTTGGCCCCATCCATTATTACACTCACGGATTCAAATCAGGAAACTGCCGCGATAATGGATTTTAATGAAGAAGAAAACAACAAAGAGGAAAAAAAAGAACTAGGCGAACAAGATTTTCTATATGCCAGCAATGTTCAGCTTTCTACTTTAAAAAGTGCCGAAGCATCTTTAATGGTTCTTTTTTATACAGAGGGAAATTATTCCAGTACTATGGATGTTTTTCTTCCCCCTCCGGAATCGCTTTAGATTTTACCTAAATTTATCGAAATTCAAATTTGAAAGTCATCGTACCATTGTTCGATGGCCTTATTAAGTTCCAACCATTTATATAAAAAATAAAATATGATTACGACAACTATAGATAAAGCAGCACAAGCAGCTCTGACACCAGACGGAGTATTACAAGATTTAATGCAAGGCAATGCCCGATTTAATGATACGGCAATGTTAGAACGCGATTACTTAAAACAACGGGATAACACCGTGACCGGCCAGTTCCCAAAGGCGGTTATACTATCCTGTATCGATTCAAGGGTTCCCATTGAAACTATTTTTGATCAGGGTATTGGCGATATTTTCGTAGCCCGTGTGGCTGGTAACTTTGAGAATACCGATATTCTCGGAAGCCTTGAATATTCCTGTAAGGCAGCGGGCAGCAAACTGGTTATAGTGCTTGGCCACGAGTCTTGCGGAGCTGTAAAAGCGGCTTGCGACGGGGTGGAAATGGGTAATATCACCTCCATGCTATCAAATATTACACCTGCCGTAGAGCGTTCTAAAGGTGAGGTAGAAGGTGAGAAAAATTCTTCCAATAAGGCCTTTGTAGCGAAAACTGTTGAAAATAACGTAACGTTGACTATTGAACGTATTCGTGAAAAAAGCCCAATGTTAAAAGAAATGGAGGATAATGGCGAGATAAAAATCGTTGGGGGCGTCTATTCACTTTCTACTGGTAAGGTAAACCTTCTATAAACCAAAGACCTTAAAATACATATCATGAAAAACCTTTTTTCCAACCTAAGGGGCGACCTTTTTGGCGGTATCACCGCTGGCATTGTTGCATTGCCCCTAGCACTTGCCTTCGGAGTCAGTTCAGGTATGGGCCCTAGCGCAGGACTCTATGGTGCCATATTCATCAGTTTTTTTGCTGCACTTTTCGGTGGCACCAACACCCAGATTTCAGGACCAACGGCACCCATGACGGCCGTGAGTATGGTCGTTATCGCAGGAATCATCGCATTAAACGATGGTAGTCTGGAAAAAGCCCTTCCAGCAATTCTAATTGTATTTTTCTTGGCAGGATTAATGCAGATCGGTTTGGGCCTTCTGGGCATTGGTAAGTATATCCGATACATTCCGTATCCCGTAGTTTCTGGATTTATGACTGCCATCGGAGTTATCATCTTGGTCACCCAAATATTACCGGCCATAGGATATTACCCTAAAGAGGATGCCGAACTTGTGGAGCGATTTAAACCGCAAGCAGAAGAAATCATTTTAGACAATATTCTCAAAGAAGAAGCAGGAGAAGGTATTCTGGTTTTAGAGGATTTTGAGGAAACCATAAAACGGGCCAAGACCATCACGGGCAACGAAATATTAAAAGAAGCAAAAACCTTGGCAAATACCGAAGCATCTGGAGTTTTAGGAGCATTTAAGGTACTCCCTCGGGCTTTAAAAAACATTAATTGGTTAGAGTTGGCCCTGGCCTTGGCGACTATCATCATCATTTTTGGGTTTAAACGGATCACTACCACGATTCCAAGTACCTTGGTGGCATTATTAATCGTTTCAGGCGTGGCTTATGGTTTTGGTCTGGACTATCGCCCTATTCAAGAGATTCCATCGGGGTTCCCCACGCCCAATCTGCAAATATTCACCCAGTTTGATCTTGGGTCGGTCTCGCCCTATATTTTTACCGCATTGACCCTCGCCCTTTTGGGGGCCATTGATTCTCTATTGACTTCTGTTGTAGCAGATAATATGACCAAAACAAAGCATAAACCGAACAAGGAATTGGTCGGACAAGGAATCGGTAATAGTATCGCCGCAATTTTCGGCGGGATTCCCGGGGCCGGAGCCACTATCAGAACGGTAGTGAATATCAACGCCGGCGGAAAAACCAGATTATCGGGTATGATAGCGGGAATAATGCTCTTGATCATCATGCTCGCCCTTGCCCCCGTTGCCTCTCAAATTCCTGCGGCCGTACTAGCAGGAATTCTGGTAACCGTAGGTATTGGCGTCATGGATTATAAAGGGTTAAGGGCTATCCCGAGTTTACCCAAAGACATTAAGCTGGGGCCCTTGAAATTGAGTTCCGAAGTTATGATCATGCTTGTTGTTCTTGTCCTGTCATCGGTTTGGAACTTGGTTTATGCGGTGGGTATCGGATTGGTCATTGCATCGTTGATGTTTATGAAGAAAATGGGCGATCTTACGGCAGAGCGTTCAGGCATAAAATCCCTGGAGAAGGAGCAAGCATGGGCCGATGAAAAAGATTTTCCGAAAAATTTACGGGAAGAAGTCTTTATCAAACACCTTAAGGGGCCGTTGTTCTTTGGTACTACTAGCGATTTTCAGCAATTGGCCAATCAAATTCCCGATACGGCGAACACCGTTATTATTAGAATGGGAAGAATGCAGTATATGGACCAATCGGGACTTTATGCCTTAGAAGATGTACTGATCGACCTTCGAAAATCCAACATCAACGTCTTATTTGTTGATGTGCTGAAACAACCACAATATATGATGGAACGGGTAGATATTATTCCCGATCTTATCCCTAAAGAACATATTTTCAAAGATTTTGATGCCTGTCTAAACTGGGTCAAAAGCAATGTTCCCGATACCGTGAAAACTGCTGCCGATACGAACTAGGATATTAGTCGAACAGCATAATCTCTATCTTTCAGACCCTGCCCCTTCGGCAGGGTTTTTGGTTTCTAAAACTGTAACCGTTCGTTCCACCTTTTTCTAAGTAGTGTGTAACCTTATCAAAATAGGGTTTGACTAAATAAAGTTTTAAATTTGCGGACTTAGTAAAGTACCATGATCGATAAAATTAAAGCCCATATCGCCGAGGTTGAAAACTTTTCGGCAGACACAAAGGAAGCAGTAGAGACCTTTCGTATTAAATATTTGGGCAAAAAGGGACTGTTGAACGACTTCTTTGCCGCTTTTAAAGAAGTGCCCAATGAACAGAAAAAAGAGTTTGGGCAAACTATCAATACCTTAAAACAAGCAGCTACAGAAAAGGTAGCCACACTAAAGGAAAGTCTGGAGAACAATACTATTAAAACAGGTGTTTATGGTGATCTCACCCGGCCGGGGGAACCTATTGCACTTGGTGCAAGACACCCCATCTCTATCGTAAAAAATCAGATTATAGATATCTTCTCAAGAATCGGGTTCAATGTTTCCGAAGGTCCCGAAATTGAAGATGATTGGCATAATTTTACCGCCTTAAATTTACCCGAATACCATCCGGCAAGGGATATGCAGGATACTTTTTTTATTCAAACAGATCCCGATATTCTATTGCGCACCCATACCTCATCGGTACAAGTGCGCTATATGGAAAACAACAAACCTCCCATTAGGACCATTTCTCCTGGAAGAGTGTACCGGAACGAGGCCATTTCAGCCCGTTCACATTGTTTCTTTCACCAGGTAGAAGGATTGTATATAGACAAGGATGTTTCCTTCGCTGATTTAAAGCAGACCTTACAGTTTTTTACTACCGAGCTTTTCGGGAAATCGAAAATACGGTTACGTCCTTCCTATTTTCCATTTACCGAGCCTAGTGCCGAAGTAGATGTTTATTGGGGTCTGGAGACTGAAACCGATTATCGAATGACCAAAGGTACCGGCTGGTTGGAGATTATGGGCTGTGGTATGGTAGACCCAAATGTTTTGGAGAACTGCGGAATTGACGCGAATGAATATTCCGGTTTCGCCTTCGGTATGGGTATTGACCGTATCGCGTTGTTACTACATCAAATCTCAGATATTAGACTGCTGAGCGAAAATGATGTACGCTTTTTAGAACAGTTTAAGGGCGCCCTGTGAAAAAGGATATAGAGATACCTATTGCCAAGGATGTATATGTGGCAATAATTCGGGAATGGAACAAGGATTTTCTTTCCAAGGACTGGAATGCTTACATTATCAACAACAGAACTTCTCAGATCGACATGGTATTGGTGGTGACCAAAGGTTATGATGGTGAAAGAAAAACCTCAACGATGCGTCATGCTATTGGGGTTATAGAGGCAAAATCATTCGAAAAAATAGAATTGTTGCAAGAAGAGGTGCTGGCCTTAAACAACGAGTTCTTCGTTACCTATTATGCGGATAATAAATTATACGAAAAGCGTTATCTGGTAGCCAAAAATTCCGTTTCGGAAAATGCTTTGCAACAAATTCCCATCATCGGTAAAGATGGGGTCTGGGCAAAATAATTATCGCAAGGGAAACCCTTTGGCCGCCCACCAAGGGTGCATTTCAATCACCAATCTTCCTGCCTTCACCATAGGGTCTGCATTTGCCAAGCTATCGGCCATTTTCTGGGTCGGGGTATTGTAAATGGTTATTCCCCTAATATCGCCATCGTCGCCAAAAGGACCGGAAATATCGGCATGGCCTTGTTCATACATTTTTCCTAAATGTGCCTGATGCAACGCTTGCAGGCTATCTGCCTGGGCCTTGTTTTGGGAACGCTTAGGCCCTCTTTTCAAAAAGGCGATAAAATACTGTTGCATTAAAACAGTATCTTTTGTTTCTTCATCTACATAATCAAATATTTGGAACCCTTTTTCGGTAAGTTCTGCTTTGCGTTCTTTTGCTGTTTTTTCCTGGATTACCTCCTGCTTTTCAACCTCATTTTCAACGGGTTTTTGATTCTCCTTACAAGACACTAGAAACACTATAAGGATTGCGGCCAAATACGATTTCATTTTTTCCATTCTATATACGGTTTTTTACTTAAGTGTGAATTATAATAGCGCACATTTCCGGTAACCTCCTCTCCCAACCAATTTGGTTTTTCAAAAGCGGTAGTTTCGTGTTTTAATTCTATTTCTGCAACGATGAGTCCATCATTTCGCCCATGAAACTCGTCTACTTCGAAAATATGGTTTCCCATTGGAATTTCATAACGTGTTTTCTCAATTACTCCTTCTTCACATAAATGCAATAATTCTCTGGCTTCTTGAACATCAATTTCCTTTTCCCATTCGTAACGGGACATTCCCGAATCATTTGACTTCCCCTTTATAGTTAGAAATCCCGCGCTTCCTTTAATTCGAACACGAACAGTACGCTCAGGATCTGTGTTTAAAAATCCTTGCGTTATCCGTTTTTCCGAAACCGCATCTATCTTGAAATCATTTGATTTAACCAAAAATTTCCGTTCTATTTCAATCACCTAAAAAGTTTGAAACTAATTTATACTAATTTAACCAACCCGTACAAGTTATTCTAAATTTACCATATGGAAATAGATTTTCCCTTACGAAAAATCATCCATGTTGATATGGATGCGTTTTATGCCTCTGTTGAGCAATTGGATAATCCGGAGCTTCGGGGAAAACCGATTGCCGTGGGCGGGAGTTCTCAAAGGGGCGTGGTGTCCGCTGCAAGTTATGAAGCTCGAAAATATGGGGTGCGTAGTGCTATGAGTAGTGTAATAGCGAAGCGAAATTGTCCAGAGCTTATTTTCGTTAAAGCGCGCTTTGACCGTTATACGGAAATTTCTAAGGCCATTCGAAAAATATTCCGTGACTATACAGATCTTGTTGAGCCGCTTTCTTTGGATGAGGCGTATCTTGATGTTACGACCAACAAAAAGGGAAATCCATCGGCTACCTTGATCGCAAAGGAAATACGTCAACGTATTTTTGAGGAATTGCACCTTACCGCTTCAGCAGGTATCAGTATCAATAAGTTTATTGCCAAGGTCGCCAGCGATTATAATAAGCCCAATGGTCAAAAAACTGTAAATCCGGAAGAGGTAATCACGTTTTTGGAAGACCTTGACATTCGAAAATTTTATGGGGTTGGTAAAGTGACGGCCGAAAAAATGTACAAGCTCGGTATATTTACGGGAAAAGACCTGAAAACAAGGTCGTTGGACTTTTTAAAAGAGAAATTTGGAAAGAGTGGGAGTTTCTATTTTAATGTAGTACGTGGTATCCACACTAGCGAAGTAAAACCACATCGTATCCCTAAATCTGTAGGGGCCGAACGTACCTTTAGTGAAAACCTGAGCAGTGAAATTTTTATGTTGGAGCGTTTAGACCATATAGCCACGGAAATTGAAAAGCGGCTCAAAAAATCGGAAATTGCCGGGAAAACCATCACTTTAAAAATAAAATACAGTGATTTTACGCTTCAAACCCGGAGTAGAACGCTCCCTTATTTTGTAGCAGAAAAACCCATGATTCTAGAAACCGCCAAAGAGCTACTCTATCAGGAAAAAATGGAAAATTCCGTTCGGCTTTTGGGCATTTCCCTCTCCAATTTAAATACTGAAAAAAAAGAAGTGTCTAGGAAAGAGGATTCCATTTCAGTACAGCTGAAATTCGATTTTTAGGCATCTGAAGTGTCTAGGCTTTTTCATTAAAAAACCCAGTTGGAAAAATACCAACTGGGTTTCACTCAACCAACATCACGAAAACTAATTTACGATTAGGGTATTATCCGTTGCCGTCGGGTTCATAGGGCAGAAGTAAACATATTCCCCTTTTTCCAATCTCGTTGGTTTGGAAGTTTGTTTTTTCCCTGTTTGAACCACTTCGGTTACGTAGGCTGTTTTAATGTGGTTTTCCGGTTTAGAAATATCCTCTCCTTTTTTTACCAATACAAAACCTACATCATGGCCTACGGCATTGTTCGAAATTTCAAAAACATAGGTGCCTTCCGGTACTGTAATTTCTTTCTGGGTAAACTCACCAGGTGTTTGTTCTAAAGAGATGGTTTTTGTGGCATCCTTCATCATCTTTTCCTTTTTCATCATTTTGTCTTGCGCATTTGCTGAAAATAATGTGCCGACTGCCAATACTGCTACTATAATTACTTTTTTCATAATTGATTATTTTTCATTCCCGTGAAGACGGGAATCTTTACATTACTATTGTTTTTTATTTTGATTATGCTTCTACTGTTTCCAAAGGCTGTGCTTCCGGAAAATCTACAGGAACCTCTGTAGTTTTATGTAAATAATTGGAAATGGTTTTATCCCCAACCAAGACGATTGTATCGATAAGATTTTCTTTTGTCCATCCGGCATTTAAAAAGTCATCAACGACCTTGGTATCGGTAGCACCCCTATTCTCGGTAATATTTCTGGCCAATTTTGCCAAAACATCTAATTTAGAATCAAAGGAGGCCGCACCCGTTCTTAATTCTAAAATCTGGGTGTCCGTAAAGCCGTTCATCTTACCGATTGCCGTATGGGCCGCCAAACAATAGGTACAATTATTCACCTGACTTACTGCAAGGTTTACCACCTCTTTCTGTTTGGCATTCAACGATGTTTTTGCATTGCTTAATGCCAAATAATTAGTCAGCGCATTTTCTGAGTGTGCATAGGTTGCATATAAGTTGGGAACAAAGCCTAATGCGTTTTGCAAATTGTCGAAAATTGCCTGATTGTTTTCACTTACCTCTTCTCTCTTGGGTACATTAAATGTGCTCATAATTTTACTTTTTTTTGTTTATTAAATTGATATAAATGGTTTCTCTGCATCACAGTAGAAGTCGTGATGTTGTTTTTGTTCGCAATGCGAACGGGAATCTTGTTGTTTTACCAGTACTTTTTTAGTCTTTCCAAAAATCTCAATGAGATTAAAAATGGATTTTATATTTCTTTTCATCTTGCCTTACTTTTAATTACACCACAAAGATGCGATGCGTAACGGGTAAGGTGTTAGGAGTAATTGCCCAAAGACTTGTATAAATTTCCCTTATGCCGGTAATTTCATTTGTTTCCGGTATTTGGCTGGGGAGAAATCAGTCATTTTTTTAAAAAATCTGCTAAAATGGGCGGGGTCACTAAAGCCCAATTCATAAGCAATTTCCTGATTTTGCCTATCGGTAAATTTGAGCAAACGCTTTGCTTCTAACGCAATGCGTTCCTGAATAAGCTGTTGGGGGGATTTTTGATTGTAGATTCCGAATAGGTTAGATAAGGTTTTAGGGGATTTAAAAAGTAAGTCGGCATAATCGCTTACTTTACGTTTGGTCTTATAGTGTTCATCTACAAGTACATTAAATTTTCGTATCACATCTATTTGATCATTATCCAACTTTTTTACGATCAATTGTTCCTTGGCCAATCGAGTAGCCATAATAATCAACCGTTTTAAAAGCATTTGCAACATATCCCCCTGTATTTTATCTGGGGTAGTAAACTCGTCAACGAAAACGTCATATAAAGAATTGTATTTTCGTTCTTGATCTTTTGGTAGGGTGATTATAGGCAAGTCTTGGGTCCCAAAAAAAAGAATGCCGTTACAACTGACTTCATCATCATGATCAGCGATACAATAAAACTCCCGGTTAAAGGTAAATGCGGTAATAGGGGGATTGCCGCTATTAAAAACAACCCGTTGTAGATATGTTACTGTTACTAATTGGTTGGGCAATAAAGTGACTTCATAATCGTCGATCATGAACTGTGTGGAGGTCTTATTCCTATTCCAAAGAATCTTTATCGTACGGTCGGTAATCATAAAACGGTTCCAATCCATGGCCATGTTTTCTGACAACCCAAAAATGGACTTCAACTTCGGATTATAAAACTCGTACTTCATTTTTTGGAATCATTATTTAGACGGCCCTATCTGTTATGTCTCACTTTGTTGTTCAAGCTTACCTTCCCGTCATGGGAAACCTTCTGAACTTTTACTTGAGAAAGAAATTTGGTGCAATTGAAGAAGTCTCTATTTCTTGGGAATGGTTTTCATTTTTAGGCAAAATTAGAAGAACAAGAACTATCTGCCCAAAATCTTTTTAAATTGATAAAACTGCTCTAATAGGCCTAGGGCGTCTTTAATAATTCAATTCCACAAAGCATTTGATGATGGATAGGAAGTAGGGCAGTCCTAAATGGATAAATCAGAGTAATAGGGATAAAAAAAGAGAACCGAAGTTCTCTTAAAAGTTATTTATCTGCGTCATCTGGTGGAATTCCATCGTCATCACCATGATCACCACCAAAAATAAATAAGATGAAGGTTATGAGTTGTTCAAACATAAAAATTAAATTTAAGGATTAACTCTGAAATTACTCAAAATAATATAAAACACCAATTTTTATTTCAACGTTGAAATAAAAATATGGTTGTAACCCAGATACCGTTTATATACCTCTTTTACAAAACTAAAATGGGTATATTGTTTCGCACTTTAATAGACCTTATCCCAAAAGGGTTCAAAATTAAAAATTACACGTCTCTATTTCGGTTACCCGTAATGTATTCACCATTCCTTTATCTTTTATGGGCATCGCGGCAAGGCTTATGAGCATATCCCCAACATCTAGGAAACCTTTTTTACACGCAATTTGGTTCACATCTTCTATCGTTTCATCCGTAGACACATACTTATCATAATAAAAGGCATGAACACCCCACAACAAACTCAATTGCGTAAGAATTCTTTGGTTAGATGTAAAAACCAAAATATGTGCGTCCGGTCTCCATGCCGAGATCTGAAATGCTGTATAACCACTATTGGTCAAAGTAGAAATGGCCTTGGCCTTAATTTCGTTCGCCATAATCGCCGCATGGTAACATATTGATTTTGTGATGTACCTATTCGTGCGAATGTGCGGTGGCTCCTGTGGCACATTGATTAAGTCAGACCCCTCAACACTATGCAAAATACTAGACATTTTTTCAATAACCTGCACGGGATAATTGCCAACTGATGTTTCACCTGACAACATAACAGCATCGGCGCCATCCATAACCGAGTTGGCCACGTCGTTTACCTCTGCCCTTGTTGGAGTAAGGCTTGTAATCATGGTTTCCATCATTTGCGTAGCAATGATGACGGGGATCCTAGCTCTTTTGGCCCGTAACACTAATTGCTTTTGAATTAAAGGGACCTCTTGAGCAGGAACCTCAACACCTAGGTCACCCCGAGCGACCATAAGTCCATCACAATAAGAAACGATTTTATCGATATTCTCGACAGCTTCAGGCTTTTCGATTTTAGCGATGATCGGAATTTTATTCTCTGAATGTTCCTTGATCAAATTCTGAAGATCTATCAGGTCTTGACTGAATCGTACAAAAGAAAGTGCAATCCAGTCTACTTTTTTAGAGATGGCGAAAATGGCATCTTTTACGTCTTTCTCGGTTAAGGCCGGTAACGATATATTGGTGTTTGGTAGGTTAACGCCTTTCTTCGATTTTAATGGTCCGCCTTGAACAACTTTGGCGCGTACCTGGTCCTTACCGTTGGTCGAAACCACTTGAAACATCAATTTACCATCATCGAGTAAAATATGTTCTCCTGGCTTCACATCTTGCGGAAAAGAACTATAATTCATATAGACCCGTTCTGCATTTCCTTCAAAAGGTTCTCCGGTAATAAAATCGATTTCGTCTCCAGGGGAAACTACAACCTCACCAGCCATTACCCCAACACGCAACTTTGGCCCTTGTAAATCTGCAAGTATGGCGGTATTGGTATTCATCTCCTCATTAAGCTCCCGAATCATCTCAATACGTTCGGTAACATCATCATAATTCGCATGGGAGAAATTGATTCTAAAGACATTTACCCCTGCCTCGACCATACTCTTAAGTACTTCCTTTCTACTAGTAGCGGGTCCGAGTGTGGCTACGATTTTTGTCTTTTTTCTACTTGGCATTATAAAAAAATTAAATTGTTTTTTGACTTTAAACTGCTGATATCTACTTGATACGCGGTAATTATCTTTGGAATGGAGAGCAAAGGTTTAACGATATCCATTTCTATATTCACATCATCCTGTTCCACTTTCAAGAAGTAATCTACCTCTTTACGCTCGGGCACCAAATGATTATTCGTGTATGACTTTTCTTCTTTAAAAAGATCGGTTCGTGGCGAACTGTATTCACTAAAACTGTTGTTGGTTATTAGTGACCAATAAATGTCATTGGGCTCATCTTTCCAGTCAAAAATAGGAAAAGACACTTTTGGGGTTAACTCAAAATCATTCTTGCATCTGCAAAATCTTGATTTGAGGTGCATGTTAATGAAATAAACCAATTCGTAATCTGGAAGGCTACTGTGTACAGCTACCAAGTCGAATGGGTCTTCATATAAATCGCCCATAATTTTATGAACTGCCGTCATACCAGAACAAAATTATGTAAGCTGTAAATATACGTTTAATAAAGAAACCTGCCTAGAAGAGGGCATTCCTAATGTTTTTTAAGACAAATGACAAGGTTTACGTTACAAATGGAAAAATTAGGGGTTATCTATTTTGTTCTGCAAAGCAAAGTATGCCCTTTTCGAAGCTCTTTCTTCGGCCTTTTTTTTGGAAGTAGCCCTTGCCTTCGACACAATATTGCCTCCGATGGAAAGTTTTACGGCAAAGTGCTTAAGCGCATCGTTCCCGGTATCCTCGTATACGTTATATTCAAAAGGTTTCTTTTTCTTTTGGCACCATTCGATCAACAAACTTTTATAACTGATTACCTTACCTTCAAGTTGCTCAATATCTACATAGGGTTCTATTACCCTACTTCCTATGAACCTTACGCAATAGTCATAGCCCCTATCCAAGTAAATTGCCCCGACCAAAGCCTCAAAAACATTACCGTGTATATTATCTCCAAAATGGGTTTTGGGAATTCGGCTTTCTACGAATTCTATCAGATTCAAATCTTTTCCCAGTTCGTTCAAATGTTCCCTGCTTACTATCTTAGACCTCATTTTAGTAAGATAGCCCTCGTCACCCTGGGGGACTGCATTATAAAGATGTCTGGAAATAATGGTGCCAAGCATTGCATCGCCCAAGAATTCTAACCTTTCATAATTCATCGGGTTTCCTTCTTTGTCTTTTTTATTTGCCGATCGATGAAGAAAAGCCTTTTTATAGATTTTGAGTTTCTTTGGTTTAAATCCCAAAATACGTTTCATGCCCAAAAAAAAATCCCCATCCTCCTTAGGATGGGAATTGAAAATATTTTTAGGGAAATCCATATGTTTTCTAGCCTAGTTTTTTGAAAATAATACAGGCATTATGTCCACCAAAACCAAAAGTATTGCTAAGCGCAACATTTACTTCTCGTTCCTGGGCCTTGTTCAATGTTAGATTCAACCTTGGATCTATGTTCTCATCTACTGTAGTATGATTTATAGTTGGGGGCACTAGACTGTGCTTCATGGCCAATATTGATGCTATTGCTTCGATTGCCCCGGCGGCACCTAATAAATGCCCGGTCATAGATTTAGTTGAGTTGATATTGATATTCGGTGCATGGTCCCCAAAAACTTCTGATATCGCTTTAAGTTCTGCAACATCCCCTAAAGGGGTAGATGTTCCGTGAGTGTTTATTGTATCAACATCTTCCGGTTTAAGACCGGCATCATTTAAACAATTTTTCATTACCTGAACAACCCCTATTCCTTCGGGATGCGGTGCTGTCATGTGGTAGGCATCGCTTGAAAGTCCACCACCAAGAACTTCGGCATATATTTTCGCCCCCCTTGCTTTGGCATGTTCATATTCTTCGAGAATAAGTGCTCCTGCACCTTCACCAAGAACAAAACCGTCGCGGGTGGCATCAAAAGGTCGAGATGCCGATTCAGGACTATCATTTCTAGTGCTTAGGGCATGCATAGCAGCAAACCCACCCATCCCTGCAATGGTAACGGCAGCCTCACTACCTCCTGAGACAACCATATCGCAATAGCCTAATCGTATATAGTTCATGGCATCGAACAAAGCATTGGCAGAAGATGCACAGGCTGATACCGTAGTATAATTCGGCCCCATAAAACCATGCTTTATGGAGATATGACCAGGAGCGATATCGGCAATCATTTTAGGAATAAAGAACGGATTAAAACGGGGTGTGCCGTCTCCTTCCGCAAAATTCAGCACTTCATTTTGAAAGGTTTCAAGGCCTCCGATACCGGCACCCCAAATAACCCCAACACGAAATTTGTCGAGCTTTTCTAAGTCTAATCCAGCATCTTTGATGGCCTCATCTGAAGAAACCAAGGCATATTGCGCAAAACGATCTAGCTTGCGTGCCTCTTTACGATTAAAGTGCTCCATTGGATCGTACCCCTTCAGCTCACAGGCGAATTTAGCCTTAAATTTCTCGGTGTCGAAATACGTTATTGGAGCAGCACCGCTTTTGCCGTTCTTAAGACCCTCCCAATATTCCTCTATATTGTTTCCGATGGGTGTTAAAGCACCTAATCCGGTTACCACAACTCGCTTTAATTGCATGGAATCGTATTTATTTTTGGGTTCACATAGGTGTTGAAAATCCAATATAAACCAAAATGAAGTTGTAAGTCAGGTGAAATTAAAAAAAATTATCCATGCGGCATGGTTACCACATGGATAATTTTGAAACTTGTTCAAGAAAACATAGATTACTTCGCTTCTTCTATATAACTAATGGCTTGGCCAACTGTTGCAATGTTTTCAGCTTGATCGTCTGGGATTTGAATATCGAATTCTTTCTCGAATTCCATAATCAACTCAACGGTATCCAATGAATCCGCCCCTAGGTCGTTGGTAAAGCTAGCTTCTGTTACTACCTCATTTTCATCAACTCCCAATTTATCAACGATGATAGCTTTTACTCTTGATGCGATATCTGACATAATTAATTTGGTTTTAAAAATTTAAATTTGATGGCAAAAATAAAAAACTTTAGACTAATTACACTATTAGTCGTTAAAATGTACTGTAATTTAAGAAAATTAGGGACAGTAGTAGTAATTTCGTCTTTAAAATTTTTTGTCGTTCCGTAATGAATTCGCTTCCCTTAAAACGCATAGTACTTTTTGCCTCCGGTTCTGGTTCAAATGTTGAAAACATCGTACGGTACTTTGAAGATAACGAGCACATTACGGTCGCCGCTGTATTCACTAACAAAAGCGATGCCAAAGTCATAGAGCGCTGTAAGAGGCTGAATGTAAGCGCGTTATATTTCAACAAAGCAGCTTTTTTAGAGAAAGGTTGCCTACTTGAAGTGCTTAAGGGAATACGACCGGACTTAATCGTACTGGCAGGATTCCTTCTAAAAGTACCCCAACACCTAATTACATATTTCCCGAATAAGATCATTAACATCCACCCAGCACTTTTACCAAAATACGGCGGAAAAGGAATGTACGGAAGCCATGTGCACCAAGCAGTAAAAGAAAATAGAGAGGCCGAAACGGGCATCACGATACATTATGTAAACGAAAACTATGATGAAGGAGCGATTATTCATCAGGCGAAAACGGCTTTAACTCCCTTAGACGGAGTTGTCGATATCGCTAGAAAGGTGCATGAATTGGAGTTTGAGCATTTTCCAAGGGTGATTGAGCAATTGTTGATAAAATAAAAACATACTGTAAGTCTGGGTGCAGTCGAGGACCGTTTCGGTTATGATGCATTTCGACTGCGCTCAATGTGACAATAGCAAGCAATGGCAAAAAAAGAAAAATTCTATACGGTTTGGAAAGGTAAACGCCCAGGAATCTACACCTCCTGGGATGATTGCAAGGCTGCTATTTCAGGATATAAGGGGGCACAGTACAAATCCTTCCCCACCTTTGATCTTGCCAAAAAAGCATACAATGGCAATTATGAGGAATATAAGGGGAAGAAAAAAGGTGAGCCCTCACTTTCACAGGAACAACTGCTTAGAATTGGGAATCCCAATTACCATTCTATTTCTGTTGATGCAGCCTCTAGTGGGAATCCAGGTATAATGGAATACCAAGGCGTAGATACCAAAACAGGAAAGAAACTTTTTAGGCAAGGTCCTTTTGCCGAAGGCACCAATAATATTGGGGAGTTTTTGGCACTGGTACACGGCTTGGCCTACCTGAAAGAGCGTAAAAGTGATCGGATTATTTATACCGATTCCCGAACTGCCATGAGTTGGGTTCGCAAAAAAACCTGTAATACCAAACTCACCGAAACATCAAAAAATAAGGCTCTTTTTCATTTAATCCGTCGTGCATTGAATTGGTTAAAAAAGAATGATTACAATACCCCTATCGTAAAATGGGAGACCAAGGCATGGGGTGAAATTCCCGCTGATTTTGGGCGGAAATAAAAAATTTGCACCTGTTTAAAGATAAAATTCGTCCCTTCAACAAATTTTATAATTTGATATAAACACCACTATCAATTCGTAAAGCAAAGCCTTATATTTGCAGCTTAAATTTTCAGGGATATGGGAAAATTATTGATTGTAGGTACGGTTGCTTTTGACGAAATAGAAACCCCTTTTGGTAAAACAGATAAAATACTAGGCGGGGCAGGCACTTTTATAGGCCTCGCCGCCTCTCAGTTTGGCGTAGATTCGGCTATTGTTTCTATTATAGGCGATGATCTTCCTCAAGAATATCTGGATGTACTTTTAAATAAAGGAATTGACCTTGAAGGTTTGGAGATTGTAAAAGGTGGTAAAACCTTTTATTGGAAGGGTAAGTACCATAATGACTTGAACTCCCGTGATACTTTGGTAACCGAACTGAATACTTTGGCCGATTTTAACCCGATTGTTCCGGATAATTATAAGGATGCCGATGTGGTCATGTTAGGCAATCTGCACCCCGGTGTGCAATTGAGCGTTATCAAACAAATGAGCAAACGCCCCAAGTTGGTGGTGTTGGACACCATGAATTTTTGGATGGACAATGCTTTGGACGATCTAAAGGAAGTTATTAAACATATAGATGTTATTACTATAAACGATGAAGAGGCGAGGCAGTTGACAGAGGAGTATTCTTTAGTGGTTGCTGCTCAGGAAATACATAAAATGGGCCCCCGCTTCGTAGTAATTAAAAAAGGAGAGCATGGCGCACTATTGTTCCATAATGAAAATGTGTTCTTTGCCCCGGCCCTACCATTAGAAGAAGTATTTGATCCAACTGGTGCTGGTGATACTTTTGCTGGTGGCTTTACTGGTTATTTGGCTGCGACCGGCGATACTTCTTTCGAGAATATGAAACGGGCGATTATACATGGTTCTAACCTAGCATCATTTTGTGTTGAACGTTTTGGAACGGAGCGAATGGAAAGTCTAAGCAAAGATGAGGTGAACAAAAGGCTTCATCAATTCAAGTCCCTGACACAATTTGAAATTGAGTTAAGTTAATTAAATGCCCTGAAAATTCAGGGCTTTTTTATTGGCCTCTGTTTAGAGGAATTAAGAAATAATACAGTAGACAACAGACAATGAGTGACGCCATTAAGCACGAATGCGGAATTTCAATCATCCGATTGTTGAAACCTTTAGAATACTACAAAGAAAAATATGGCACCGCATTTTATGGGGTAAACAAAATGTACCTCATGATGGAAAAACAGCACAATCGCGGTCAGGATGGTGCGGGTTTCGCCAGCATTAAATTAGACATGAAACCGGGGGAACGTTATATGAGCCGAGTACGTTCTACCGCCCAACAACCTATTCAAGACATTTTTGCCCAAATTAATGACAGAATCAATGGGTCGCTTGAAGAACATCCGGAATACCAAAATGACGTCGGTCTTCAAAAAAAGAACATTCCATATATTGGTGAACTTCTTTTAGGTCATGTGCGTTATGGCACATTCGGCAAGAACAGCATAGAAAGTGTCCACCCTTTTATTCGCCAGAACAATTGGATGCATAGGAACCTTATCGTAGCAGGCAACTTCAACATGACCAATTCTTACGAGCTGTTTGACAACCTCGTTCAGCTTGGGCAGCACCCAAAGGAAATGACCGATACGGTTACCGTTATGGAAAAAATCGGTCATTTCTTAGACGATGCCGTTGCAAAGCTCTACAAGAAAATCAAAAAAGAAGGATTCAATAAACAGGAGGCTTCACCTCTAATCGAAGAGCGCTTAAGCATTTCTAAAATATTGAAAAGGGCAGCCAAAAACTTTGATGGAGGCTATGCAATGGCTGGTCTGCTTGGACATGGAGATGCTTTTGTCTTACGTGACCCTGCAGGCATACGACCAGCTTATTACTACAAAGATGACGAGGTAGTTGTGGTAGCATCCGAACGTCCGGCTATACAAACCGTATTCAATGTACCCTATGAAAGTGTAAAAGAGTTAGACCCCGGTCACGCACTTATCATAAAAAAAAGTGGGAGCTCTGCCATTAAGCAGGTACTTGAACCTACCGAACGCAAGGCCTGTTCTTTTGAACGAATTTATTTTTCCAGGGGAAGCGATAAAGAAATTTACCAGGAGCGTAAGGAACTGGGTAAGTTGATATTCCCAAAAATATTGACTGCCATAGATCATAACCTCAAAAAAACGGTATTCTCCTATATTCCAAATACCGCAGAGACTTCTTTTTTTGGTATGGTCAAAGAAGCTCAGAATTATCTTAACAAGAAGAAAGAAGAGCAGATTTTGGCTTTAGGCCCTAAGATAACTGGCGATCAATTACATAAAATTCTTGAAGTTCGCCCGCGAATCGAGAAAGTGGCTATAAAGGACGCCAAGCTTCGGACATTCATTACCCAAGACAGTAGTAGGGATGATTTGGTAGCCCATGTTTATGATATTTCCTATGGATCTGTACAAAAAGGGGATAACCTTGTTATAATAGATGATAGTATTGTTCGCGGTACAACCTTAAGGAAAAGTATCCTTCGTATTCTGGATCGTTTATCCCCAAGGAAAATTGTAGTGGTTTCTTCGGCCCCTCAAATTCGGTATCCTGATTGTTATGGAATCGATATGGCCAAATTAGAGGATTTCATTGCCTTTAAAGCTGCCTTGGCACTCCATAAAGAAGGCAAGACTATGGCAATCGTAGATCAGATATATGAAAAATGCCTGAAACAAGTAAATGCAGAAGACAAGAACGTAGTCAACTACGTAAAGGAGTTTTACGCTCCTTTTACAGCGGATGAAATCTCCAAAAAAATTGGGGAGTTATTGACTTCTTCAGGGATTAAAGCAGAAGTACAGATAATCTATCAAACAATTGAAAATCTACACAAGGCTTGCCCCAAGAATTTAGGAGACTGGTATTTTACGGGAAACTACCCTACAGCTGGTGGTAATCGCGTTGTAAATAGAGCGTTTATCAATTTTTACGAAGGAAAAAACGAAAGGGCGTATTAACAATTTTATCGATGAAATACACGAAAAACTGCATTTCATCGATAAATTACGTCGTTCATCGGCTTTTTAGTCACTTAGACGAACCACCGCCTATTTTAGACCCGCCATAGCATAAGTAGGTTAAGTTCATGGTAAGATTTGGGGCAAAAAAGGTGGGGACTTCCCCGCCTTTTTTATGTTTTTAATATTCCAACGATCACACTAAGTTTATCCTGATCTCCCCGAAAAACCATTTCTCTTTAGCATTTGCACTTCATCCTATTTATAGACAATTCAACAAAGAAATTTCCCCTACTTTAAAACCCGCCTTATGTTTGGAGGACCATAGCATAAGTAGGTTAAGTTCATGGTAAGATTTGGGGAAAAAAGGCGGAGCAATGCTCCGCCTTTTTGTTTTGGGTAATCTTTATATAGTGAAAAAGTTGAACAACCATTTATTCATATAATTAAAGCGTTTAGGTGCCCATTGAATACAATCTTTTGCCCTTCTTGAAAAAAATATTGACTTTACTGGTAGTTCAACTATGGATAAGGACGTTCGTCTAAAACCTTTCACCAATACAAGATTTCAGTCTATTTTTGGAGGACCATAGCATAAGTAGGTTAAGTTCATGGTAAGATTTGGGGAAAAAAGGTGGAGCATTGCTCCGCCTTTTTTATTGTCTGAACCCTAGCAAATCGCAAGCGGAGCCCATTTTTAAGTTGTCGTTTCCTACAATTGTGCCTTTAAAATTTCTTAAAATTTCTTTTTTATATGCTGCAATACCAGTAATTTAGCATTGCCATAGCATAAGTAGGTTAAGTTTATGGTAAGATTTGGGACGAAAAGGGTGGAGACTTCTCCGCCCTTTTCTATTCACCACATTTTGGCGTTTTCTTGTTCAAAACTTTGTACACCGTACTATAAATGAAAAGACCGCCCCGATAAATCGGGACGGCCTTTTTACTTTCTTGTTGAAGTTCAATTATTTGTTTGCCTCATATAGCTCAGAAACCCTATCCCAGTTAATTATGTTGAAAAAGGCGCTAACATAATCGGGCCGTCGGTTTTGGTAATTAAGGTAGTAGGCGTGCTCCCAAACATCCAATCCTAAAATAGGAAATCCTCCACAACTCACTCCTGGCATTAGGGGATTATCTTGATTAGGGGAGGAACAGACCTCAACTTTTCCTCCTTTATGCACACATAACCATGCCCAACCTGATCCAAAACGGGTACCAGCTGCAGCGCTAAATTTTTCTTTAAATGCATCAAAAGAGCCATAAGCACTTTCAATAGCATTTGCCAGTGCGCCAGAAGGCATACCACCACCATTGGGTGACATAACACTCCAGAACAAGGAATGGTTGTAAAAACCGCCACCATTATTGCGTACAGCGCCATTATTCATATCAAGGTTGGTCAAAATATCTTCAATAGATTTTCCCTCCAAATCGGTCCCCGCAATGGCTCCATTCAATTTTGTGGTATATCCATTATGATGTTTGCCGTGATGAATTTCCATAGTACGGGCGTCAATATGTGGTTCTAACGCATCGGTTGCGTAGGGTAGATTAGGTAGTTCAAAAGCCATAATTATTATATTTTTAGGTGAATTATTCAATGTTGCCCAAAATTACGTTTTTTAACATTCATATTCCACTAATAATATGTTAAGGCCCCTTTAACGGTTTTGACTGTAGGTCATCCGCTTACATATATCTTCTTTTGCTTAATTTGCAGCTCAGGAAAGTTCCTGTTATCCAGTACATAAAACTGAAATTTTATTAGGTTAAAACTGCTATTTTATAGCTAAAAGAAGTGCAAGACAGCCCCTTTAAAATATACAATGCCTCCGCTGGATCGGGTAAAACCTACACCCTTACCAAGGAGTATCTCAAAATTATACTTTCCACTGGAGGGGGTTACAGGCAAATACTTGCACTTACTTTCACTAATAAGGCCGTAGATGAGATGAAACATCGAATTCTAGAGAGCCTTTTCGATTTTGCAAATACGTTCGAACTAAATAATGCATCCCCTCTGTTTTTGGAGGTTCAAAAAGAATTAAAGTTGGAGCTTCGGTCTTTGCAGAAAAGAGCGGCGTATACACTCAAAGATATTCTGCACAATTATGCGTTTTTCGATGTTTCAACACTTGACAAGTTTACGCATCGGCTTATTAGAACTTTCGCTAAAGATCTGAAAATCCCAAAGAATTTTGAAGTGGTCCTGGATAGGGAGCTTTTATTGAACGAAGCGGTTTCCCGCTTACTACTAAAAGCAGGTAAGAATCCCCTCCTGACTAAAATATTATTGGATTTTGCCTTTGAAAAAATCGAGGATGACAAGAGTTGGGATATTGGTATTGATCTTATCGAAATAGGTAAATTACTTTTTGAGGAAAACCACAAAAAGCATATTGGTAAATTTGCTAACAAGTCCATCAAGGATTTTCTAGAGCTTAAAAAGCTGGTCAATAGTAAAATAAGGACGCTGGAAGAAAATTCTGTTTCCAAAGCGCAGGCCATATTACAGTTTATTGTGGAATCTGGGCTTGAGTTTACAGATTTTCCAAGGGAAACATTACCAAACCATTTCAAGAAAATTTTGGCCAAGGAATTTCACCCTTCAAAACTCTATGCCAATAAACTAGAAGAAAATATTCCTGCCGGGAAAATATTAAAGGCAGGCATGGCTTTTCCATCCACGGAAATCCAAAATCGTATTATTGGCGAGTTTCAGGAGCTGAAAGAGAATGTTTATGCTATGGCTTTCCTTAAAAATGCCTATCGGAGCATTGTCCCGCTCACAGTCTTAAATTCCATTCAACAAGAATTAAAATCAATACAGGAGGAGCGCGACCAATTATCAATTTCAGAATTCAATACCATCATTTCAAAAGAGATAAAGGACCAACCTGCTCCATTTATTTATGAGCGTTTGGGTGAAAAATACCGTCATTATTTTATTGACGAGTTTCAAGATACCTCGGTAATGCAATGGAATAATCTACAGCCCTTGATCGACAACGCTTTGGCTGGGCAGGATGAAAATGAAAAAACCGGTTCCCTTTTTCTCGTTGGTGACACCAAGCAAGCTATTTATCGTTGGCGCGGCGGTAGGGCAGAACAATTTCTGAAGTTGACCAACGAAAAGGAAAATCCTTTTGTGGTACGGCCAATTGTAAAAGCTTTGGAAACCAATTATCGAAGTAGGGCCGAAATTATAAAATTCAATAATACATTTTTTCAAAGTATCAGTGAATTTCTAAATAAGCCCACTTACAAGCAATTGTTCACCGAGGGCAACAAACAATTACAAAACGCCAAGGAAGGCGGGTATGTAGAGCTGCGTTTTTTAAATGAGGACAAGGAAGATGACAAAGATGACCTGTATGGCAAAGCGGTTTTGGAAACCATTCAAAAGGTAAATCCAAAAGGAAATGCCTATAATGGTATCTGTATTTTGGTGCGTAGTAATAAGCACGGTGTAGCACTGGCAGATTTTCTAACTAGGCATGAAATTCCGGTAATCTCTACGGAAAGCTTGTTAATCAGTAGTAGTGAAAAAGTTCGGTTTTTAATCAACCTATTACGATATTTAAATCAGCCGGACGACCTTTCCTTTCGTTATAACATTCTCTCCTATTTATCAAAAAGAAAGGAGAAACGGCATGAATTCATTATTGAAAACCTATACCAGTTAAACTCCCTTTTGAAAAATGACTACGGTCTTAACACAGCCCTATTACCCCAAAAATCTGTTTATGATGGTCTTGAGCTTGCTATTAAGCAATTCAACCTTGCTCCTGATTCAGACGTATATTTAATCTCCTTAATGAATGTAGTATTAGATGTAGAGAATACAGATGGCGCTAGCACACCTGTGTTTTTGGATTATTGGGATAAGAAGAAAAGTTCATTATCACTCAGCGCACCTATAGCATCAAATGCTGTGCGAATCATGACGATACACAAATCTAAGGGCCTAGAGTTTCCAATCGTCATTTTTCCTTATGCTAATGAGGATATCTATAAAAGGTATCGAAAAAGCATGTGGCTACCGGTTGATCCAGAAGCGTATAATGACTTTGATCAGCTGTTGATTTCAGAAAAGAAAGAGGTAATCAAATACAACGAGACGGCAGCTGAGTTGTATATAGAAGAAGAACGGAAAATGGAATTGGATGCCTTCAATCTACTATACGTTGTCCTTACCCGCGCCGCGCAATCGCTTTTTATAATTTCCAAAAAAGAGCTGTCCGCCAAGGGCGAAAGTAACACCTCGCATTATTCGGGGCTCTTTATTCATTATTTAAAAACGCGAGGCCTTTGGAATAATGAGCAAGACATCTATAGTTTTGGAAAGCTGAACGTATCCGAAGGGCAATGGCTGACAGCCCAAGAACCTGTTCCCTATGAATACACTTATAAAAACAGACCCAGTTTTAGCATCTTGGCAAGCGGTGGAAATCTTTGGGAGACCGAAAGAGAATCGGCCATATTACATGGAAATCTCATTCATCATATTATGAGCCATATTGAAACCAAGGACGATGTTGCTGAAACCTTGGCCCTTTTTGCCAGTAAAGGTGATATTTCACCAACGGAATTTGGTCAAGTAAAAAGCACGGTAAGCCAAATTGTAGAACATCCACAACTAGCACCTTATTATAGGACTGGTATAATGATAAAGAACGAAAAGGATATTATCACGCAAAAAGGGAAGCTTTTACGTCCCGACAGGTTGGTTTTCTATAACAGGGAGGTCGTTGTCATAGATTATAAGACCGGGAAAAAAGACCCCACTTACCATCAACAACTTTACGAATATGCAGATGCTCTCGAGGAGATGGGTTATCTTGTAACCCAAAAAATTATCGTCTACAGTAACAGTATTGTTTCACCAGAATTCATTTAATATATGTACGGAAAAATTCAAGATCACCTAAAAACGGAACTTGCCCAAATAAAGGAAGATGGGCTTTATAAAAGTGAGCGCATTATAGTATCAGAGCAAAATGCGGTAATAAAACTTAACACAGGCGAAGAGGTCATTAATTTTTGTGCGAATAATTATTTGGGGCTTTCTTCCCATCCAGAAGTTGTTCAAGCTGCAAAAGATACCTTGGATTCCCACGGTTTCGGAATGTCTTCCGTTCGTTTTATTTGCGGCACCCAAGATATTCATAAAACATTGGAGCAAAGAATTGCAGATTTCTATGGTACTGAGGATACCATATTATATGCTGCTGCTTTTGACGCCAATGGTGGGGTTTTTGAACCTTTATTGAGCGCCGAGGACGCCATTATCTCAGATTCGCTCAACCACGCCTCTATTATTGATGGTGTTCGTTTGTGCAAGGCCAAACGGTATCGATATGCAAATAGCGATATGGCAGATTTGGAGAAACAGCTTCAACAAGCAAATGCCGATGGCTCAAGATTTAAGATTATCGTCACGGACGGTGTCTTTTCTATGGATGGCCTTTTGGCTCCCCTAGATGCTATTTGCGATCTGGCAGATCAGTATGATGCCCTAGTCATGGTTGATGAATGCCACGCTGCAGGTTTTATCGGAAAAACGGGAAGAGGTACATTAGAAGAGAAGAACGCAATGGGTCGTATAGATATTATTACAGGGACTCTGGGGAAGGCTCTTGGTGGGGCAATGGGTGGTTATACCACCGGCAAAAAAGAAATTATCGAAATTCTTAGACAACGATCAAGGCCTTATCTTTTCTCAAATTCCTTAGCTCCGGCCATCGTTGGTGCATCAATTAAGGTTTTTGAAATGCTGGAAAAAGACACCTCGCTTCGCGACAAACTCCAACAAAATACCGAATACTTCAAAAAAGGAATCAAGAACGCGGGCTTTGAGATTATTGATGGGGACTCCGCAATCGTACCAGTAATGTTATATGATGCCAAACTTTCACAACAAATGGCAAACATGCTTTTAGAACGCGGTATTTATGTTATCGGTTTCTTCTATCCTGTAGTTCCAAAAGGAAAAGCAAGAATTCGTGTACAACTTTCTGCTGCCCATACACAACAACATATAGAAAAAGCCGTTAATGCCTTTCAAGAGGTCGGAGAGGCCTTAAATGTCGTTTAAATGTAGGTTTTTATCCATAAAACGCTCTAAAAAAAATAATAGATTGATTTTGTTAATAATAATTAACAACTTACATTTGCGGCTAATAAACACTTAAACTTAAAAATTTAAACATGAAACATCTTAGCAAATTAGTAATTGCTGCCTTCCTTTTAATAGGATTTAACAGCTTGCAAGCTCAAGACGAGAACAACCCTTGGCAGATTTCTTTTGGAGTTAATGCCATAGATACCTATCCTACGGATGATGGCAGTTCTTTTGGTAATGAACTGTTCAATGTTAATGATCACTGGAACATTCTTCCTTCAGTTTCTTACATCGCCGTTTCTAAATCGGTTGCGGACGGTTTCTCTGTCGGTGCTAGAGGTTCATTAAACAAAATCGACAAACTTGGAGATATCGCTGCAAATGATCTTTCTCATTATGCAATAGATGGTACTTTAAAATATAACTTCTTGAAAAATACGGTCATCGATCCTTTTGTGGAAATCGGTGGTGGTTATACTTGGATAGACGAAATTGGAGCTGGAACAGCCAACGGGGCCGTAGGTCTTAATGTTTGGTTTACAGAAAATGTTGGTCTTACCTTACAATCAGGTTACAAACACGCTTTCGAAGATTACGGTGTTAAGCACTGGCAACACTTAGCTGGTTTGGCCGTGAAGTTTGGTGGTACTGATACTGATGGCGATGGTATCTACGATAAAGATGATGCTTGTCCAGAAGTTGCAGGTCTTGAGGCCTTCAATGGTTGTCCTGATGCTGACGGTGATGGTATCGAAGATAGCAAGGATAGCTGTCCTAACGAAGCCGGTTCTAAAGAAATGAACGGATGTCCTGATGGTGATGGCGATGGTGTTGCCGATAAAGATGATGCCTGTCCTACCGAATCTGGTTTAGCTAGTCTAGGAGGATGCCCTGATGGTGATGGTGACGGTGTAGCTGATAAGGATGATGAATGTCCTGCTGAAGCTGGTCCTGCTGAAAACAAAGGATGCCCATGGGCAGATAAGGATGGTGATAGCGTTCTTGATAAAGATGATCAATGTCCAGATGTTGCAGGTACTGTTGCTAACAACGGTTGCCCAGAAGTAACGGAAGAAGTTCAAAAGCAATTGAACGATTACGCCAAAACAATTTTGTTTGATACTGGCAAATCTACTTTGAAGCCTGCTGCTACAGCGGTATTCGTAGACATTATCAGAATATTGAATGAGTATCCGACTGCTAGGTTTAGTGTAGAAGGACACACTGATAGCCAAGGTGGTGCTGAAACGAATCAAAAACTTTCTGATTCAAGAGCTAACGCTGTTAGAGATTTCTTGATCGCTGAAGGAATTGGTGCTGGTAGATTAACTGCTGCCGGTTACGGTGAAGACAGACCTATTGCTAATAACAATACCAGAGCTGGTAGAGCGGAAAACAGAAGAGTTGAAATTAACTTAATCAAGTAAGAGTTTCTCTCTAAACTAAATAACTTAAAAGCCCTGACGAAATCGTCAGGGCTTTTTTTATTTTTGGGCTATGCAGAGTTTTTTGGAGGAAGTAATCGCTCAGGTAAGAAAGCAACATAGTTCCTTGGAAAATGTTGTTTTTGTGCTCCCAAGTAAGCGTGCGGGTACCTTTGTTCGCAATGCCATTGCAAAAACTGCGCAGTCAACGGAATTTGCTCCTGAAATTTACAGCATCGAAAGTTTTGTTGAGCGGGTTTCAGGTATAGCATATGCAACAAATACGGAACAGCTCTTTGAACTTTATAAGGCATATAAGGGCACGTCACCCGTGGAGCAGGACAACTTCTACACCTTCTCTAAATGGGCACAGGCCCTACTTCAAGACTTTAACGAAATTGATCGTTATCTCATCGATGTTTCACAATTGTTTGTAAACCTTTCCGCAATCCAAGAACTGGGGATATGGGCACCTAACGCTTCCAGAACCCAAATGATGGAGGATTATGTGTCATTTTGGAGAAATATTGAAACCCTCTACAGTAACTTTAATAGCGCGCTTCTTGAAAAGGGAATCGGACATCAAGGTCTGGTATACCGCCAAGCTTATGAACGCTTAAATACTTATTTAGAAGACCACAAAGACAAGGGTCATATATTTATTGGTTTCAATGCCCTTAACACGGCAGAAGAAAAAATTATTCAGCAAATTTTACAATATCCCAATACAGAAATCTATTGGGATATAGACCACTACTTTCTTGACGACCCTATTCACGATGCGGGACTTTTTATACGCCAACATTTAACCTCCTGGCCTTATTTTCAGAATCATCTTCTTAAAGGTTCGAGTCGCTTTTATACCACTCAAAAAAATATTCAAGTAATCGGTATCCCAGGAAATGTATCCCAGGCAAAATATGTCGGGAGCCTATTAAGGCAATTAGACATGTCAAAGAGTGGGAGGTTACAAAATACCGCCGTAGTACTTGGTGATGAAACCTTGCTTAACCCCATATTGAATTCCATTCCCGAAACGCTTTCCAATGTGAATATTACCATGGGGTATCCGTTGTACAAAACGAACCTCGCATCGCTATTCACTCAATTTATAAGTCTGTATATAAATCGTGACTCCTATGGCTGGTATTATCGTCCTCTTTTAAATTTTTTGGCAAACCCGTATCTACATTCCCTATTTTCAGATGAAGAAAAAAACCTGGCAATACAGTTATCGCAAAAGATCAAGAAAAATAATTGGTCCTATGTCAACAGTCAAAAATTATTCAAAGCATCTGGCGAAGACCCAACGATTGCCCTATTGTTTTTTGATGGTCCATACTCCCCTTTAGACTTTGTAAAAAAATGTTCATCCCTTATAGTTGCTTTAAAAGAACGCCTTGAAGCTAATGGAGATGCACTCTCCAAAGAATATCTATATCGCTTTCATCAATTGTTCGTTCAACTTCAGGAAATGTTGGAAAAACACCCCTTCGTTAAAGATATGAAGTCTTTATTAGGACTATTCAAAGAACTGCTATCTTCCGAAACACTGGATTTTCAAGGAGAACCGCTTCAAGGGCTACAAATTATGGGGATGTTGGAGAGCAGAAATCTCGATTTTGAAACGGTCATTCTCACTTCCGTAAATGAGGGAATATTGCCTTCTGGCAAATCAAACAATTCGTTTATTCCCTTTGATTTGAAAAAGGCATTTAATCTCCCCACTTACAAGGAGAAAGATGCCGTATATACCTATCACTTTTACAGGCTCCTGCAACGTGCTAAAAATATTTACTTGCTCTATAATACGGAGCCAGATGTGCTCGAAGGGGGTGAAAAAAGTAGGTTGATTCACCAGCTTCTAACCGATTCGACCATAAACCCACAAATTAAAGAGGTTATAGCGGCGCCGAATCTGGAACCTTCAATAAAAATCCTTGAAGAAATTAAAAAAGACGAACGTCTTATGGTGCTCATCAAAGCGCATGCAGAAAATGGTTTTTCACCTACTTCATTAAGCAATTATATCCGAAATCCCATTGATTTTTATAAACGTAACCTTCTTGGTATAAATGATGTTTCAGAAGTCGAAGAGACCGTTGCCGCCAATACGTTTGGTACCATTGTACATGATAGTCTCGAGGAACTCTACACTCCTTTTATCGGAACTATATTAACGGCAGAAGAACTGAAACCTGCCAAGGAAAAAGTGGAAGATGTAGTTAGGCGGCATTTTCAAAAAAGTTATACCGACGGAGACATCAGCCGCGGAAAAAACTTAATCGCTTTTAACGTGGTTATCCAATACGTCAAGAATTTTATCGATATGGAAATCAAGGAGGTGCAAAAACATGAAATAAAGATTCTTGGGCTTGAGGAAAAATTGAACATCCAATTGGAAATCCCTGAATTGGATTATCCCGTGGTATTGAAGGGAAAATTGGACCGCATAGATGAAAAAAATGGCATTCCTCGTATTATCGACTATAAGACCGGAAAAGTGCTGTTAAATGAGGTTGAAATCATACATTGGGAAGCGCTTACCCGTAATTATGAGCATAGCAAGGCATTTCAGTTATTATGCTATGCCCTTATGTATAGCAGTTCAGCTGCCGATACGATTAACGCGGGGATTATTTCCTTTAAAAATTTAAAATCCGGCTTGCTCCCATTTGCCACAAAAGACAAAAAAGGAAGGGGCGCGATTAAGAACAACTTAATCGACAAAGAAGTACTTGCAAATTTTAAAGTTGAACTAAAAAGATTGGTTTTAGAAATCTGTAATCCGCAGCTTCCATTAAAAGAAAAGGAAGTTTAGCTACTTTTTGTCCGGTCTCGAAGGTCTTACCTCAACTTTGCTAGGTAAGGTTCTAGGATGCATATGCAAAAGGTCTAATACCAAGTCTCCGATATCTTCTGGCTGAATCTTCCAAGCATCTTTTTCATCCGGTTCATTACCATTAAAATGTGTTGCTACAGAACCTGGCATTATAGTAGATACCTTGATGTCGTGCTTTCTAAGATCTAGCATTGCGGCCTGGGTAAAACCTACGACTCCAAATTTAGTGGCATTATACCCTGCTCCAGAGGCAAAAAAGTTCGTGCCAGCCAAACTGGCCAAGGTCATAAAGTAACCTTTTGATTTCTTAAGTGCCTCAACGGAAGCCTTTAACGTATGGAAAACCCCATTCAAATTGGTATTGATCATGCCGTGCCATTGTGCTTCGGAAAGTTCGTCTATCGGTGCAAAATACCCTACTCCGGCATTTGCCAGCACGACGTCCACTTGTCCCCAAGTAGCGATTACCCTTTCAATTGCGGCTTTTTCAGAACTTAATTCGGTCACATCTGATTCTAAGGCGAGTACATTACTTTCGTCCCCTAAGTAAGCGGCGGCCTGCTTTACCGTTTTTAGGGTTCTTCCGCTGATGGCCACTTTCATTCCTGCCTCCACCAGCTTTTTGGCTACCCCAAAACCTATTCCTTTTGAGCCTCCGGTGATATAAGCTACCTTATTTTTTAAATCCATCATGAATACTGTTTTTGGTAAAATTAAACCATTTTTTGAGCGAGATTTAAATACAAAAGATATTATCTACTCATGCTCTAAATACAAATTCCTGGCTCTTCTCAATTTTTGAGAAATCCGTTTCCGTAACCGTTGGGGCTGCAATACCTCCATTGCCTCCCCAAAACCTAAAATCAATCGTTCTAGCTCAAAATTGATTTTTACTTTGATATTGATTTCAATACTACCATCTTCATTTTCTTTCTCTATGAGCTGTGAATGATGCATGGGTTTTGTAATCACATAAGGAGCATTGTATCTATCAACCCATAACTTAATATTTGAAGCTCGCTCTCCTTGATTTACTGTTACTCCAACAACATCCTTGTAAAAAGTATCTGCATCAAATTCAAAGTCTGTGTAGGAAGTTGCAAAATCATAATCAATGGAGATAATTCGATCTAAGGCTAAATTAACAACACCTTTATTTTTATTCCCCATCCCTACTAAGAACCATCGATTATTGAACTCCTTCAATAAACAGGGATGAAAGGTAATTATATTAGCCTCTCTGGCTTTGAATGACTTGTACTCTAATTTCAAGACCACTTTTTTCTGAATGGCTTGATACAATTCATCTAACCAATGGAGTCCCTTTAGATTTTCATTTTTATCCAGATGGATAATCGAAGATTGGTGGGTTTTTTCAGTATAAACTTTATCTTCTAATCGTTGTATGATACCGCCTAACTCCGAGAACAATGAAAAGTCTTTAAACTGCTTCAACATTTCCACAGTTTCTGAAAGTACATTCATATCATTTTCCGTGATGGGAATATCAGTAATTGAATAGTCTTCCTCTTCGTACTTGTAATATTTCTTATCATAAACAGTAATCGGAGCGTTATACCCTAGTTTATCACTGCGCATTAATTGAATATCTAATTGAACCGTCCGTTTACTCACGTTCACTTCACGACCCTCGTATTCATATAAGGCATCTGAGCAGGCTTCAATTAAATCATCTAAAGTCCATTGACGGTAGTTGTTCTGCAAACATTTGTCAATGGTTTTATAACGGATTAGGGCATTTTTGTTGAGGGCCATAGCTATAAAATTTCAAGTTCTCTTTTGATATTGTTTCTTGCATTGTTTTCGAATAACTGATAAAAAGCATCAGTTTTATAAATTCTGTTCTTATTCAAAAACTGTCGTAACACTTTCTTTCTGCCCCTCTTGTACATGAAGTTCGGTACTGAACCATACTCTTCGCGTATTTGCTTGGTATATGAATGATATTTATCCCAGGATTGCCCGAGAATACCAAGGTCGAAATCTACCATCCATTTTTCATCAGTATTCATTTTAGGGCTGTGGTCCTTAGTCCCCATAATGAGATTGAAAACCCGTTCTATAGCTCTATCTTGTGCATAGGTGATTAACAAGTAATCCATTGCCAATTCTCCGCTGTTTAACTCGTTGTTCTTACTCCATATATTATAGATAATATCATGATAGAAAATGGCATAAGCAACTTCCTCAGGATGATTTAAATTTTCTTTATATCTATCAAAATACTTAAATAATTCCCTTAGGTGATTCAGATCGTGGTAGTGTCTTGAAGAATCGCAGTATTTGTTTCTTAGTTCATTCCATTGCGATTCGCCTTGAGACCTATCTTCATTCCAATTCGCTAGTACTTCATAGAATCTTTCTTGTAAATTCATCTGGAACTTTTATGAAAGTTAGATAATAAAAATATCTGCGCAAAATAATTGCGTAGTAGACTATCATATTTGTATCATAATTTTAGAAATGATGATACATAAACTTAAAACGCTAGCAACGGACAAAGGAGTAGATATACTTTTTGCTTGCGAATCTGGAAGCAGAGCTTGGGGCTTTGCTTCTCCTGATAGCGATTATGATGTTCGATTTGTATACACCCATCCTCTAGAATGGTATCTATCTGTTTCAGAAAAAAAGGATACTATCGATTTAATGGAAGGTGACTTTGATGCAGTTGGCTGGGAACTTCGAAAGAAGCTATGCTTGCTTAAAAAGTCAAACGTACCAGCCCTAGAGCATTTATTTTCACCCATAACTTATATTGAAGAAAGCGTATCTATTAAGGAACTTAGAGAAATCGCTGAAGATTGCTTTTCTCCTGTGGCTTGTATGTATCACTATTTAAGTATGAGCAAAAAATATGAAGAAAAGCTATCTGGTGAATCTGTAAAACTAAAGAGTTTGTTCTACGCTTTGCGAACAGCTTTGGCGGGCAAATGGATACTGGAGTGCAATACAATGCCACCTGTTGTTTTTAGCAAAATGTTATCTCTTGTAAAAAAAGATGAAGCAGACGAAATAAGAAACTTGATGGTTATAAAATCAGAGAACTACGAAAGTTACTTACATTCCAGAAATGAGAAAGTTATAAATCTTATATCAAGTGTTTTAGTTGCTAACGAAAAGTTTGCAAAATCTCTTTCTGGAGGAAAACCTGATGCTGATAGAATAGATAGTTTTTTATATAACACCTTGACTAAATGAAAACAATAGAAGAGGTAAAAGCTTCAGGAAATATCATATTTGAATGCATTAGCGGTAGTAGAGCATACGGACTCGCTACCGCTTCTTCTGATACCGATATTCGTGGAGTTTTTGTACTACCAAAAGAAAAATATTATTCCTTAGAATATGTGGGTCAAATAAATAATGAGACGAACGATATTGTGTATTATGAACTTAAAAAGTTTATAGAACTCCTTTCAAAGAACAATCCGAATATTCTTGAGCTATTAAGTGTTCCGGAAGACTGTATACTTTCTAAACACCCTTTATTCGACAAAGTAAAATCTAAATACTTTCTTTCAAAATTGTGCAAAGACACCTTTGCGAATTATGCTTTCACCCAAATTAAAAAGGCAAGAGGATTGAAGAAAAAAATCGTAAATCCTGTTGAAAAAGAACGAAAATCTGTTACTGACTTTTGTTTTGTTCGAAAAGAAAAGCGCGCTGTGCCTTTGAATACCTTTTTAGAAAATGAAGGTTACGAAGCTGCCCATTGCGGATTGGCAAAAATAAGTCACATGAAAGATTGTTATAACCTATTCCACAATCCTTCTATGAGCTATAGTGGAGTCGCTAGGGAGAACGCGAATGAGGTTTGCCTTAGTTCTATACCAAAAACAGAAGTTCCTGTTGCTATTCTATATTTTAATCGTGACGGTTATTCATCCTATTGTAAAAAATATAAAGAGTATTGGTCTTGGGTAGAGAAGAGAAATGATGAACGTTACAAGAGCAATATCTCACATAGCAAGAACTACGATGCTAAAAACATGATGCACACTTTTCGTCTTTTACATATGGCTAAAGAAATAGGAGCGGATTATAAAATATTGGTAAAAAGACCAGATCGCGACTTTCTGCTAGCTGTAAAAAATGCTGAATTCGAATATGAAGAATTGGTTGAAAGAGCTGAAAAGCTAAGAACTGAACTAGAATTCATTTATGAAAAATCTAGTTTGATGGAAAGGCCCAATCTGAACATAGTAAATGAATTATTAGTTAACATTAGAGAAGAATTTTATAAGCAATAGAAATTATGTCGAAAGAAATTTTCATCAAAGGATATATTGAAAAGGTAAATAAAAATTATAGCTCATTGGAATACTATTTTAATGATGACCTAGTAATACTTTCTGCTCTTAATCCAGTTAAGTATGAGGTCATTAATTGTTTAATGATTGAACAGTATCAAGCCTCAGTAACACTTACCAATCACTTGGTTGAAAGAATGTTAAAACTTGCTTTAATAGAGAAGGAAATCTATGGTTTAAAAATTAGCATAGACGACACAGAACTTGAGAAGAAACTGAAGGAGGCCACTAAAAAATATGATAAAAACGTAATGTTTGAATCCATAAAATTAGCATTCGCAGAGAACCTAATTAGTGATAAGGAGAGAGATTATTTAGATAAAATAATTAGAGATAATATTAGAAATGGTTTTTCCCATGCCGAAATGGAGAAAGTAAACAAGGGTAAACCAGAAAATTTTGAAATGCACTCCTATAAGTTCGGAGAAGTAACAGACTTGTTTAAGAATGGGAAGAAGATTCCGAAAAACCAAATAAATGTTTCAACCCTCGCTCCTTTCATGCAATCCGAAATCCAAAAAATGAAAGCGGAAGCAATTGCATTTCCATATTTCAAATGTATCTATACGATTGCCAAAAACATTGACCGTAGGCTTGACACTAAGAAAGAATACTACAAATAAAATTTGCTGCGCAAAATGACTGCGCACATGGAGCTGACATTTGTTTCAGAATCATAAAGGAGACCCGTTAAACAGTCTTCATGTAGCGCTCCGCCGGACGAATGGAATCGGCGGAGCTAATTAAAAGAAATTATGGAAAATACAGTAAACATCACAGGAAAAGAGTTAATCGATTTAGGTTTTCGTTCAGGAAAATGGTTTCCAGAAGCCATCCAATATATAAACACCAATCAATTAAAAGGTGATGCTATGCTAGAGTTCTTAGAACAGTATCGCTTACCGCCTATGGTAAACTTGCACACTGCAGCTGCCGAGTTCGCTATAAACATCAGTGCGGAAAACGAATTGGAAGAAACCAATGTTAACTCTGTGGTAGAATCTATGAAGGTTTTGATGCGTACACCTACAGCAGTCAATGGTGCGGTTATGCCAGATGCTTGTCCGACGGGTCCTTCAGGAACAATTCCTGTTGGGGGTGTTGTAGTGGCAAAAAACGCCATCCATCCAGGTATGCATAGTGCAGATATTTGTTGTTCTGTAATGTTGACTGATTTCGGAAAAACGGACCCTAAGCTAGTTTTGGATGCGGCACATTCAATTACCCATTTCGGTCCTGGTGGAAGACCCCGTGGAAAACAATTTCAGTTGACTGAAGAACTATTAACCGAATTCAAAGCGAACAAATTATTGAATGCTGATAAAGACATAAGTCTCGCGAGAGAACACTTGGGCACACAAGGTGATGGTAATCACTTCTTGTTTGTGGGTATTTCAGAAAAAACGGGTAATACGATGATGATTACGCATCATGGTTCAAGAGCGCCTGGTGCCAGATTATACAATAAAGGAATGCATATGGCTGAGCGATTCAGAAAAGATTTATGCCCTGCTGCATTAAAACAAAATGCGTGGATTCCTTTTGAAACCGAAGAAGGGCAGTTGTATTGGAACGCTTTACAAACTATAAGAAAATGGACAAAGTTAAACCATGAATGTATCCATAATGCCACTTTAGAAGTTTTGGAGATGGAAGCTGAAGACCGTTACTGGAATGAACATAACTTTGTTTTCAAAGATGGAGATTTGTTCTATCATGCTAAAGGCGCCACGCCTTTGGATGCGAAGTTTATGCCTGATATTACTGGGCCTAGATTGATTCCTTTGAACATGGCCGAACCCGTTTTAATTGTGGAGGGTAAAACAACCGCAAACAATTTAGGTTTTGCTCCTCATGGTGCTGGTAGAAATATGAGCCGTACACAGCACAAAAGAAACAAGGCCGATTTCACAAAAGAAGCGTTGTTTGATTTAGAGACAGATGGCCTAGATGTACGTTTCTTTTCTAAAGAAATTGATATTTCTGAATTGCCTAGTGCCTATAAAAATGCACAAACCGTTCGTTCTCAAATGGAGAAATATGGTTTAGGGGAGGTCATAGATGAAGTAATGCCTCATGGGTGCATTATGGCAGGAGATTTTCAGATTAATGCGCCTTGGAGAAAGAGACGAAGAAACAAAAACATAACTAAATAATGGTTAAAAAGGACACACTTGCTAAGGCTTATAGTCATTTGGAGGGGAAACCTTTTTTCGATTCTATTGAAATTATCAATATTGAAAAAAGGTTTCAAAATCTACATAGGGAATACAAACAAAAAAAGTACAAGGATCTTGCTAGGTGGGAAATGCTTGTCTGGGATTTTAGAATATCAGATGGTAAAGTTCACCCCAGGCATACCCATGCTTCCAAGGATGGCAAAATAATCAATGAGTACCCTTCTTTGAGGCTTATGGATGAAGGAGCATTATCATATTTTAAAGATAGAGCTAGATCAACTAAAAGTTACTTTTTAAAATCAAGGTATAACCATATTCTATGGGAGAGCAAAAGCAAGCATAGAACCTATGCGGTTAATGCGATTGAAAGCTATACTAAACTGATACCTGAAATATCTGTAGAGATAAAAAACAATCAGTTATTGAATTTATGTAAAAGTTTGATAAAATTATCTCACAATTCAAAGCATAAGGTTTTAGAAACCGCAAATTGCTTAAAAAACCTGATAGAAATTGATGTTCTTGAAGATTACTTTAAGCTAGAGTTGGGTTGTTTTTATCTTGAGAACTACACCATTGAATCATTAGATATTTTGAGGTTTATCTTTAACCATTGCTCTAAAAATTTAGGCAATATGTCTATTGAACTAGTATTCTATCCTGATTTCTGTGATGACTTAATTAAAATTGGTAGGAAACTTAAAATTGATGTTAAGTCAATTTATAATAAAAAAGCGGAATACTATTTGAACTTGGCCAAGAATGAGAATAGCTGGATAAAGCAAGATTTTTATTTCAGGGCAATAAAGGCATATTTAGAAATCGGAGAAAAAGAAAAAGCCGATGAACTATTTGTTCTTTTAGAAAATTCGAAAGAAGAAATCAGAATGGGTTCAGTCAAGAAAGAGTTTGAAGGCCAAGAAATCCAAACAATTTTTAAGCATTTTCATTTAAAGGCTGAGCAATTAACAGATTTACAGAGTGATAAAATTTACGGCTATCTAGCTAATAGTGAATCCTTTGTCCCAAAAGCAGATGTTTTCTCTAAAAAACCAAAGCAATCTTTTCTGGACTTGCTAATGACAACAAGTTTCGATATTAACAGCAACTTTTCGAAAACTGACAGTGGGAAAACGATAAGTGAATATTGGTTACACATTTCAAATTTTACAATAAGAGAACTAACTTGGATTTTTCAAAAAGGAATTATAAAAGGAACTCTTAACTATGAATCACTGATTAACTATTTATATCAAAAATCTTGGATTGGAAAGACTTATAGTTTGAATGACTATGACGGAAATCCACACGAATACTGTTGGTTACATTTGATTGCCCCATCTTTATTTGATTTTTTTAATCTTTCAGATATGGCCCTGAAAAGGAAAGATTATGGGAATACTGGATATATTCTATGTATTGATTCGTTGGCTTTGAAAATTGAAGGATTGATACGACATTTTGCTAAGATTATTGGATGCCCAACAATTGCCATAAACAAAAAAAAAGATGGTACTAGGGAAAGATATATTGAAGAGATAATATCACATGAAAAATTTAAAGAATATCTTCCTAAAGAGGATATAATTCTTATCATTTTTCTAATGACAAATAAAGGGATGAATATTCGAAATAATATCGCTCATAGCTTCTTTAAGTACGAAAACTATTCTCCGTCCATTATGATTCTGTTAATCACTGTTGTTTTAAGACTTTCAAAGTTCGAATTGAATTTTCAAAAAAAATAATCGCATATTTGCACCTCAATACTAACAAAAACAAGAAAAATAGTACTTCTATGCTAAATCATTTTAATCACATATCGGACGCTATAAAGCTAGGATTGCATCGAATTGATGGGTAGATACTATTGAAAACAGATACATAACTAGAGCGTCCAAGAAATTGGGCGCTTTTTTTATGTAAAATTTTTGAGAATTCTTAAAATTCTAAAAGAATGCCATTTGAAAGCTAAGCATTTGAAAAACAGCAAATTGATGAATTATGCTGCCATCTGTTAACTAACGGACAGGCTATCTCATGTCTAAATTTAATTGTAAATTCTTGATTGTCAGTGATTTATAATAAATTTTATTTGTGTAATTCAAATATCCGTTTTAGATTTGCACCAGAATTAAACAATAACATTTTTCACTGAAGTATATATGACAATTTCAATCACATATCAAAAAACACTACAAGCACCAGGTGCAATTGTAGTGTCGCTTCAGGACTTCATACACACATAGCGCTACTCGCAATATGATAGAAAGTCCGAAGCTCTAAAGTTTCGGACTTTTTTTTATGCCCTTATTTTTCGAGGCACAACTTTCCGAATTAACATAACAAATCTAGTATGGTTTTCATAAATGGAACGGTCATCCTATTCCTAAAATAAAAATAATGGGAAAGAAATTAAGCGGAAAAGACCTAATTAAATTGGGTTTTCCAAAGAACAATAGCATCAATATTACTTTAGGTCAAATCAATCGGTATCTCAAACGAGTAAAGAAAGAACAGATACTGAGAGAAGCCAAAAAAGTATTGTTACATCCTGAAAACTATCAAGGTGATGGGGTTTGGGGTAAGATTGCTGAAAGTTTGTTAGATCCTGTAATAGTGAAAAAGCATGCACTCAAAACGGTACGTGCACCATTTCATATTTATGGTGAAAATGAAATTGAAGAACAAGCCAAGTATCAATTGTACGATGCTTTAAAACTTCCGATTTCTGTTGCTGGCGCATTGATGCCAGATGCACATTCTGGTTATGGTTTACCCATTGGTGGTGTTTTGGCAACGAAGAATGCGGTGATTCCTTATGGTGTGGGCGTTGATATCGGTTGTAGAATGTGTTTGACTATTTATCCGATTCCAGTCTCTTATCTGAAAGGAAAGAAACATCAATTAGCAAATATTCTTTCAGAGCACACCAAGTTCGGAATGCGGGAGACCCATAAGATAAAGCATGACCATGAAATCTTTGAGCGAGATGAATTCAAAAACATCCCGTTGGTAAAAAGATTAAAGGATAAGGCTTACAAACAATTAGGCACCTCAGGTGGAGGAAACCATTTCGTAGAATTCGGGAAGGTCCATATCACGGATGACCAAAACGAATGGGGATTAAAATTAGGCGAATACCTAGGTGTGCTTTCACATAGCGGTTCAAGGGGCTTAGGTGCAAACATTGCAAAGCATTACACCTATCTGGCAACAAAACAATGTCCGTTACCTAAACATGTACAGCATTTGGCTTGGTTGGATTTGAATACTCACGACGGACAAGAGTATTGGCTGGCAATGAATTTAGCTGGAGACTATGCAAAAGCATGTCACGACGATATTCATGCAAGACTGGGCAAACTTTTAGGAGCAAAGCCAGTGGTTAAAATAGAAAACCACCACAATTTTGCTTGGAAACAAAAGGTGAATGACACTGAGTGTATTGTCCATAGAAAAGGAGCGACACCTGCTGCCAATGGAGAGTTAGGAATTATTCCTGGGTCTATGACCGCGCCAGGTTATATCGTAAGAGGTTTGGGAAATAAAGAGAGTTTAAACTCTGCTTCCCATGGTGCTGGAAGGCTTTTTTCAAGAAGAAAGTGTAAAGAAACTTTTACGCGAAGTGAGATTAAAAAGCAACTAGACTCAAATGAGGTAACTCTAATTGGTGGAGGAATTGACGAAGCGCCAATGGCTTATAAAAACATTGAAAAAGTCATGGCGAATCAACAAGAGTTGGTTGAAGTACTAGGAACCTTCGCGCCTAAAATAGTACGAATGGATAAATAGGGGGATGGCAGCTAGGGAGCGCATTAATAAAGCATAACAGAAAACTATAATTATTGTAATGCAATCTCCAGCTGTCATTATTTAATAAAATTTAAAATGGAAAAGGTAATTCAAATAACAGCGGGTAGAGGCCCGGCAGAATGTAGCTGGGTGGTAGCCCAAGTACTCAAGCGATTTTTGGAAGAAACTAAGACGGAAGGATTGAAATATACCATCCTACATCGTGAAAAGGGAAACCAAAATGGAACTATTCAATCAGTTACTATAAGCTTGACCGGGGAAAACCTAAAAGCTTTTTTAACAACTTGGCTAGGTACCATTCAATGGATTGGAAACTCAACATTTAGAAAATACCATAAAAGAAAAAACTGGTTTATTGGTGCTTTTGAATTGAAGCAAATGCAAACTATGGAAGTGGATGAAAAAGACATCTCTTTTCAAACTATGCGGAGCACAGGGCCTGGTGGTCAAAATGTAAATAAGGTGAACTCAGCTGTTCGGGCAATTCATAACCCAACAGGAGTTCAAGTAGTTGCCATGGATAGTCGCTCTCAACATCAAAATAAAAAATTGGCAATAGCACGACTAAAAGAAAAGATGAGCGAGGCCAACCTAGAGCTGTTAAAAAGCAGTATGACGGACCAATGGGAAAATCATTTAAATCTACAACGGGGAAATCCGGTTCGGGTTTTTAAGGGTACAGATTTTAAACATAAAAAAGATAACAAAAGCTCTAAACCAAAACGGCAAAAGCTAAAAAACGATTTAAAACAACAAAAATGGGACTAACTATAGCCGATACCTATTATTTAAAAGCAAAGGCAGCATCGGGTTACGATTGGGACGAAGTTTGTGAATCACTGAACTACGCCCTGTCCTACGATGAAAATCATTGTGCCTCCCTTTGTCTTTTAGGTAAAGTTTATGCGGGAAATTTGAATCAGTATACTGAAGCTTTCGATTGCTTTGACAAAGTAATTGCTATTGACAGTCAGTATATGGATGTCTATCCTGCCTACGCAAAATATCTTATTTGGGCTGATGAAATTGAAAGGGCAACTAAACTAATTGCTTTTGCTCTCACCATAAAAGGCATATCAAAGGGAAGTTTGTTTTGGCTTTCTGCGTATGCATCGGAAACCAAGCAAGCATATAAAGTTGCTCTGAAACATCTTAAGAAAGCTAAGAAGTATTCATATAATGACGATTACTTTTCTTTCATTGAAGACGAAGAAAATAGAATTAAAAAGAAATTGAAACTGGATAAATCTAAAGCAAAAAAGAAGAAATCTTCAACTAAAAAAAGGAAGAAAAAGAATAAAAATTAACATTGGAACGTTTAAAAATAACATCTTTGTAAAACAAATGACACCGAGAAAGTTACATATCATCCAACAAATAGAGCTTTGTCTCTTCGATTTTCGCTCAGAATATAGTGAGCGAAACGGACGCTATGTGACTTTATCCAACAGTTGATTCTATGAAATAACTTAATTAAGCGATAAAATGAAAGCGTCCAATTACCATTGGGCGCTTTTTTTATGAAATTTTTTAAACCAATACGTGAAAAGTAGAAAACAAATAAAATAGCATAGTTGAAACAGAAAACAATTGGTAGACAGACGGTTGTGACAACTATTCAAAATCCGCAGTATGACGGACAGGAATCCTATTATCTAAATTTAATCATAACTACTTGATTGTCAGTAAATTAAATTAATTTTTTCTTGCGTAATCTAAAAATCCGTTTTAGCTTTGCACCATCATAAATTATAAACCTATATAAATGGAATTTTTAAAAAGACATATACAATTATTGGAACTACATCTCTGTTCGCCGAAAGGGTTTGAACGGTTTTATAGTGATCAACTGTCCATTTGTAAACAAAGGAAAAATACGTGTATCATGTGTTGACGTCATAGACAACATTCACATATGTACAGAGCATCTCCAATAAAGAGATGCTTTTTTTATGCGCATTAAATTTTTGGAAAAAGGAAGAGCAAGCCAAATGGCGGTGGCCACACTCTTGAAAAGTGTTCGGAGTAACCAGTCTCGTGTGGGTTCGACTCCCACCTCTTCCGCAACTGGAGGGTAGGTAAATACTGGTTCGTTGCGCTCGCCTGCTAAGCGAGTCTGCCAAAAAGCAGTGAAGGTTCAATTCCTTTGCCCTCCGCCAAATTGACAAGGTGGCTGAATGGTTAAGGCAATGGTCTGCAAAATCATTTTTTATGAGTTCGAATCTCATCCTTGTCTCTAAAATCTTGGAAGCATTGAGCAATTGGCTGGCTCGCCTGACTGTAAATCAGGTTCAGAAATGACATGTAGGTTCAAGTCCTACTGCTTCCACAACGCGTCTGTGGTGTAATGGTAGCATCTGGGTCTCCAAAACCTATGATTGAGGTTCGAATCCTTACGGACGCGCAAAGTACCGTAGTTCAAAGGCTAGAGCGCCCGACTGTCTATCGGGAAGGTACGGGTTCGAGTCCCGTCGGTACTGCAAACTGGGAAGATAACGGTGGTTGTTTACCCGCCTTGGACGCGGGAGGTCGCAAGTTCGAATCTTGCTTCTCAGACGAAATGCTCCATTAGCATAGTGGCTAGTGCATCCGACTTTCTATCGGAAGAGAAGGGTTCGATTCCCTTATGGAGTACATAGTGAGGTATAACTCAGTTGGTAGAGTACCGTGCTTTTAACACGGGAGTCTTAGGTTCGAATCCTAATGCCTCAACAATTTGCAGGGATGGCGAAATGGCAAACGCAGCTGGTTTAGAACCAGTACTCTGAGAGTTCGAATCTCTCTCCCTGTACAACGCCCCACTAGCCCAACCGGCAGAGGCAAAGGACTTAAAATCCTTCAAGTCCAAGTTCGAATCTTGGGTGGGGTACACAAGCTTATGGTGTAATGGATAGCACGCGGGATTTCTAACCCTGAGGTATGAGTTCAAATCTTGTTAGGCTTGCAAATAGACCCGTGATGTAACGGTTAGCATACAAGATTTTGATTCTTGTTGTAAAGGTTCAAATCCTTTCGGGTTTTCAAAATTGGTTTAAAATGGTGTCTCTAGCTTATTTGGTAAAGCGTCCCACTGTGAATGGGAGGAATAGGGTTCGAATCCCAGAGTACACCCAAAGAGGGAACAGTAGCAAAGATGGTCAATGCGGCGGATTGAAGATTCGACGATACAGGTTCGAGTCCTGTCTGTTCCACAATAGGAGTATAGTTCAATTGGATAGAACGCTGGGCTACGAACTTAGAAATGCGAGTTCGAGTCTTGCTACTCCTACTAAAGCAAAAGAAATTTTAACTACGCATAATAATTGCGTAGTTGTGTTTCAAATTTGTCATGTAATTAAAAACAAACCTCTTTAGCTTAAAGGGAAGAGCTGTGGTAAAAGATATTGATCGTAGCCACGGAGTGATTGGAAGATGTTGTTGGTGGCGAGCCTGCCAATGAATAGAATTTGCAGAAGCACCGAAATGATTAAGAATCAGATTAGGGAAGCGCATTTATAGCCAATCTGTTCGCCAAGGCGAAAGTGTCAGTTCGAATCTGACAAGAGGTACAAAGTTCATTGAAATCAGAAGCTCCGCAAATGAGCTTCATCATTTAAAATCATCATTTCTAGTAAATGATGGGGCGGCTTATCGTCCTTAGATAAACTTGGTAACAAGGATAAATCCGCTAGCGGGCACAGCAAGCGGAGACTGTTTTTTGCAATACAGTGCAGGTAAGCAAGCAGCTAACATAGGTCATGATTTGCAAGGGGCAACCGCTTAAGCAAATTAGGTCTTATAGCCAATACTTTTGGGTAGGCTTGAGATGGAGACATCAATAGGTAAAGTTGTAGTAATAGGTTACGTATAGGTCATCCAACCTAGCGGGGCTTATTGCAGCAGGAAAGGTACCCGATGGAAAACTGTTCGGTAGCTTAAAGTGCTGTGTGTCGGGAGACATACAAGAAGAAGGTTGGTATTTTGTGGACAAAATCTACGGAGCCATTCTCGAAGCCCTTCTTCTAGGTCAAAGTTTTGTTTGGGTTCGATTCCCGAGAGAAACCACGCACCTCTTAGCTCATTTGGGAGCATCAGAATAAGCAAAAGACTTCGAGCATTGTGGCAGTTAGTAGTTGCCTAAACCCATTGTGATATATGGGGTGGTAGAGGTCGCAAGCCTATACCGTGCGGTGAACATTCTAATAGGTCGCCCTAAAAAGGGACACCTATGAACGGTGGGGGAGCCAACCCCTGTAATTGCAAAGCGTGACAAAATAGTCACTATGCAAGCCAAGTCTAAGTTGCCGAACAGCTACAATGATTTATGGCATCGGATGAATACGTGATTTCCAAAGCAACGGAGAGAACGTGGAAAAGTAGGGAAAGCTTCGGCCATAATCCTACGAAAGTTCATCCATAAGCGTGGGTATTCCCAGTACGCTTTTTAAAATATTTTCAAACCAAGAATAGGTTTGTTGGAAGTTCCCACAACAACAAGGAGTGTTGTGGGAGAATCTCAAAAGTTCATTGAAACAATTTCTACTTGGGTAGAAACTAAAATATCAAGCTGGTCTTGTTGGGCGTTTCTGTAAAGCACTATTGTATGAAGTTTTGCCGAGAGGTATTAAGTCTTCATATACAACTTGACTTGAAGGTTTTGATTGTTAGCCAAAAAACAATCACCACTCTGTGAGTCATGGGTTCGAATCCCATCGGTCCCAAATTGGGACTGTAGTTCAGTTAGGTTAGAACAACAGAAGGACGCGCAGGTTCGACTCCTGCAAGAGGCCACCTTTTTTAGGCCCTTTAGCTCAGTTGGTAGAGCACTACACTCATAATGTAGCCTAAAGCTAATCATCTTTTAAAACTGATTACCAAGCCCTGTTAGGCTTAAAATGACAAAAGCCGTAGTTATACCTCGGTTGGTTTTTCTTCGGAAGAATCAACAGTCTTAAAACTACTTTGAAATACTGAATTTTTGACGTGAAAGGCAATTTCTTTTTGAATATCCTTCTTTCGGAAAAACCAATGAGAAGTATTGGTAACACTGATGAAAGCATACCGAAAAACAAATAGTAACAAACTTCGAAAACCAATATTTCCGTAACAGAGAGATGAAGTATAACTCCGGTTTTTTAAAAAGAAGAAAATTAAAATAATGATAATAGTTTAACCCGTTCGTCCGTCACTAGACTGGCGGACACAAATTTTAAGTAATGAAAAGAGTAAGAATCAATGCAGGAAAAGTAGGTTTGGTCTTCAAAAGAGGCGATTACCAAAGAGTTATCACCCAAGGTACACATTGGGTTGGCTTTACAAATATGGTTAAGGTCTATGACCTTACCAAATCCTTTGTGGCTCCTATAGCATTAGAGATCTTGCTACAGGACCAAGGTTTGGAAGCTATGTTGCATATCATAGAAGTAAAGGATGCTGAATTGGCTTTGGTTTCTGAAAACGGAAACTTGAAGCAAGTCCTTACCGCTGGTAAGTACGCTTTCTGGAAAGGTCTGATAAACTTCGAGTTCGTTATGGCGGATTTGAGTAAAATCTATATCACAGAAGCTATCAGCAAAGCAATGCTGAGCCATCCTCAGATAAGGGCTTATGTCCGTACTTTGGAAGTTGCGGCTTATGAAAAAGCTGTCCTCTTGGTTGATGATGTTTATGTCAAAACACTAGAAAGTGGTACATACCATTTCTGGAAGAATGACATCTCCATTAAAATCGCTAGAGCGGATATGCGTCAATTACAATTGGAGATTTCCGGTCAAGAATTGTTGACTAAAGACAAGGCTGCTATTCGTATCAATTTCTATACACAGTATAAAGTTGTTGATATTGAAAAAGCTTTGCTTGGCAGCAAAGACTATGAAAAGCAGTTGTATATCGCAATGCAGCTGGTATTGCGTGCTTATATCGGCACCTATACTTTAGATGAACTTCTAGAGCGAAAAGAAAGCATCGCAGAAGCGGTATTTGCAGATATCAAGACAGCCGCTACCCAATTGGGTGTTGAAGTTTTGAGCTGTGGTATCCGTGATGTCATCTTGACTGGTGAAATGAAAGACATCATGAACCAGGTTTTGGTTGCCCAAAAGAGAGCTCAGGCGAATATCATTACCCGACGTGAAGAGACTGCGTCTACCAGAAGCTTGCTGAACACCGCAAAGTTGATGGAAGACAACGATATGCTCTTCAAGTTGAAGGAAATGGAATACGTTGAGAAGATCGCTGAGAAAATCGGTGAGATTACCGTCTCCGGCAACGGAGGTATGGTAAAACAATTGAAGGAGATTTTCTCCGTCAATAAGTAGGTTGGTTAGAATGCGTCAGCGAGAGCTGGCGCATTTCTTTGAAGTGAGATAAGCAAATAAGTAGGTTTAGAGGTTTAAATTTTCAATGTCAAACACGCTCTCTTTATCAAGCTCAACCTTTTGCCTACCGATGCATCTTATCTAAAATCTCGATCATTTCTGCTTTTTTACGAACGGATACAGGTACATTCTCCCCATTTTTAAGCATGAGATAACCTCCATCGGTTTTAATATAGGCGCTTATGCATTTCAGGTTAACCAAATGACTTTGATGTGTACGTACAAAATCATAACTCTTGAGCATATCGGCAAAATACTTGAGCGTCTTGGTGACAAATATTTTACGTTTATCCAGAAGATGAAAAATGGTATTGTTACTGTCAGATTCGCAACGAATAATATCATCTAAACCCACAACAATGATTTTATCAAGCGTATGTAATGAGATTTTGTCAGGTTTTTGCTCCGGAGCTGAAATAGTATCCCTTAAAATCCGTAACCTTTCTTCATTGGGTTGTATTTGTTTTTTGGCACGTTGAATGGCCAAGTTCAAATCGTCCTGGGCATAGGGTTTCAATACATAGTCTATAGCGGCAAATTTAAAGGCCCGAATAGCAAATTCATCGCTTGCGGTAACAAAAATGATCTTCGATTTCAAATCAGGGAAAATCTCCAAAATATCAAAACCAGTACCATCGCCAAGCATGATATCAAGAAAGAGAATGTCCGGCTGATTTTTTCGCAGCTCCTTTGCTGCCTCCACCACACTTTGAGCGGTAGCAATAATTTCTATTTCTGGATGCTGCGTTTCTATATCCTTCTTCAAAAGGGTCAAAGCATCGAACATGTCTTCTACGATAATCGCTGTAAGCATAGTTTCTTTAATAATCGGTTTGTAACGGAATTTTAAAAGTAATTTTTGTTCCGCCAATAGTTCCATTTTCCTTTTTAATTTCGGTAATCTGCAAGGCATCCGGGCCAGAAATAGACTCCAGCCTTTCTTTGGTGACCACCAGCGCCATAGATTGATGGTCGGTGTTGACCTTTTCGCTTTGTGATTTAAAAATCCCCATACCATTGTCCGTGATGCTACACCGTAAATGTGTTTTGGAAGTATGGAAGTCTATTTGAAGTATCCCATCTTTTTCTCCCTTTAAAATACCGTGCCTGATTGCATTTTCAACAAAAGGTTGTATCAACATCGGGGGAATCAAAATCTCATCGGAGTTCGGTTCTGTTTGAACCTCAATACTATGGGTAAAAGGTTTCGGTGCCATTAACTTTTCAACTTCTATATAATGCCGTAAGGTTTTAATTTCCTGGCTTAAACTAATGGATTCTTTTCGTGAATTATGAAGCGTCTCCCGAAGTAAAACCGCAAAACTGTTAATGGTTGTATTCATCTTTTCAGGTTTACCGTCCGCCATGGCCTTTATTCCGTTTAAAACATTAAAAATAAAATGCGGGTTCATTTGCAGACGCAACGCCTTTTGTTCTAAAGTAAGCAGGTAATTTTGAGTTTTTAAGCGCTCCTGCTCCGCATTATTTCTTGCTCTCATTCTTCGAAGGTATAACAACCCTATACCTGTTAACAACAAAAGAGAACTGGTCAAAACGGCCCATTTAAACCAATCTTTTTTATATAACGGACTATCAATAAAAAAACGAAACTGGATTGGGTCGCTTTCTGCCCACCTATGATTTCTAGATTGTACTGAAAATATATGCGGCCCGTAACCAAGACCGGCAAAATTCTGTTTATTCTCATTTGACCAAGGACCCCAATCTGCATTGTCCAGTTTAGACCGATATTCAATTTCATTGGGGTGATCCAAATCTACTGTTCTAAAAGTAAACCCTAATTGGGTCTGTTCAGGAGTCAATTGTAGTACTTTGTTGTTATTGACCCATTCTTTTAGGTCAAGGGAATCAATATTTCTATACCCCTCCTTTACCTCCATAAAGTAAACACTTGGCCTTATCGATATTTTTTTGTTTTCACTCGGTGTGTACTGTGTTAAACCGTAAATCGCCCCGAACCAAAGATTGCCATTAGCGTCTTTATCAACTGCGTTTAAACAAGTTTCTATGCCTAAAAATCCATCGTTTTTTCCAAAATGATATACATCAAGGATTTCATTCGCCAGATTTATTTCAATCTTATCTACACCAAGTTCCGTGCCTGCCCATAAGTAGCCTTGGTCGTCAAAAATAAGCTGGTAAATGTTGTTGGACGAAAGGGTTTTTGCCCCTTTCAACCGATAGATGTTATCAGGGTCGCTGCTATCGGCATACCAAACACCCATGCCAGAGGTCCCCAAGTATAAGTGGTCTTGGTGAAACAAAAGTGTTCCTATGGCAGTTTTTTGCTTTAATTCCGTTTCGACCATGGTAACCTTATTCTCCTCAATATAGCCCAAATGTCCATTTTGTGAGGAGAACCAAAACCTACCTTGAGGCCCTTCTACAAAGTCCTTTATCAGCAAATCCGTTATACCATCCTGTTTCCCAAAGACCTTACCAATCACTAAGCTGTCGTTATCCGAATAGTACTTGAACTTTACAATGCCACTGGCATACGTAGCGGCCCAGACAAAATTGTCATCTACCACAATCTTACGAACCCAGTCGGAAGGGAAGCCCTTGCTTTCATCCAAGACATGATTCTTGGTGACCCTTTTTGAAATCGTATCGATTTTTATCCCAAAGGTATCGCTGGCACGAACCACCAGACTATCTACCATTTTAGTTTCCCGAAAAAGCACCCCCCTATCATCTGATCCTGCCCAAATATTCCCATTTTCATCACTTGTAATGGTTTTAATCTTTACATCGAAGAAAGGGTTTTCTTTGGCAATAGGATGAATGCCAAGGGAGTCTATTCGTGTGAGTCCGGATTCTGATTGGGATAACCAAACCTCATCTTTTATACTATGAACGGCATAAATGCGGTTTCCCTTTAAACCTGTTGCCTTATCATAGTGCTTGAAATTATTCTGAAAGTACTTATAGAATCCTCCCCCGGACGTAGCAATCCAAAAATTCCCTTGCTCATCGGCCATTACTTTTCTGATATGTGGTACGGATAACCCGTTTGAAGTATTCAACCGCCTTATTTCTGAATATTTTTCCGTCTCCACTACAGTAATGCCGTCATTGTCGGTCGCTATCCATAATTCATTTTTATTGTGGATCGACATTGAATTAATACGAGGCGGTTCCGGCATTAAAAAGTTATCGTTCGGATTTTCCCTGTCCATGATAAAAACACCATCATCAAAAGTTGCAGCAAGAATCTTGTCTTTATGAAGAAGAACAGCCGTAAAATTATTGGCTTCCAGTTTGGTTATTTCAACCGCGGCTTCGTTTAATTCACTCAATTTCCAAAGTCCGTTGTTGGTGGCCAACCAGTAATGGTTCCCATCAAAAAGAATGGAGTTGATACTACTGGCATCTATTTCAGGGTTGATATTTACTTTTAGTAGTTTCTTGTCTTTCGAAAAAATATAAACGCCCTTTTTCGTAGCTAAATATATACTTTTTCGGGAGGGATAAAACTCCCGGATTTGAGGGGATTCAAAATTTGTAAAGCCATTTTTTACTTTTATGGAAAGTCCATTTTTACTGCCAATAAAAAGGGAGTCATTTTGGAAATATAGGGCATGGATGTAATTCGAGAGCAGGCCATCACTTTCATTCCAGACTTCGAAGGCATCCCCATCGAAATTAGCGAGTCCGCCACCCTGGGTCCCCAACCACAAATAGCCCTTACCATCCTGCAACATATCATACACCTGCGACTGCGGCAGACCATCTGCTATGGTATAGGAACGTAGTTGACTGTTTTGTGCCGCAACTTGTCCTGTTGACGCGAAACACAGCAATATAAATAAGTGCTTTACATACGTATTCAAAAAAGACTTTTTATGTTATCCCGGTACCTTGTTTAACGAAATTACAGCTATAATATTTGATATAACAAATGGTCATCGACCTGTACATTACGGTACTCATTTTTATCATTCTCCTGTAAAATTGGCTCTAATACGCATAGTACGGTGGTTTTTCCTTTTATGAGCAGTTTCTTTCCTCGGACTTCGCTTTTCCATCGGTACTTTTCTAGAGGTATATTCAGTTGAAATAACACATCGGCCATTTCGGGGGACTCGGCGACCCAATCCATAATAGCTTCCTTATTCCCAAGTTTGGGAACATCGGTTGCATCATCAAAAGTAAACTCCCAATCTATGGGGATATTGAATTTAAAGCTATATACCTCCCCAAGGGAAGGTTCGCTCCTAGTTTTTAAGGCGGTAAACCAATTGATCTGCGCTTCTGGATAGGTTGATTTGAATTCCTTTGAAAGCTGCTTTGGTCCGGGAGATTCTGCTGTAGGGTAATAACCGTAATAGGGTTTCGCCAAATAATGTCCGGCATATTTTCCGCCAAAGACATTAAAGAAAGTAGATGCATAAACATTTGGCGTATGCCTAGTCGTAAAAATGTTCTTCAACTCTTTCAGCAAGGCGTAGTTTTCGCCAAGGCCACAGGAATGAAAAATAATTTTTGTTTCATCTGAGATACCATTTTCCAATTTGGGTACCCTCTTTTGATGTTTTGCGTTCTGAAGTGCTTTCAAGGTAATACGTTCACCTGTTTTAACTGTTTTAAGCGACATTCCCAACCATGCATTGCTATGGCTAACGATATGTATCTCATCAAAACTCGTTTGGAGCTTTTCTTTTCTGTTCAGCCAATTTATAATCTCTTCCAGGGAAAACAGGCCGTCTATTGTCTGTACGCCCTTCCCTTCAAAATACTGTTTCGCGTTGGTATAGTAGGTATTCTCCCCCGTATCTAAACCAGCAATAAACGCAACCGACTCTTTGGTCTTCTCCATTTTCACGGGAATGGCAAGTGCCGTTTCCGATTGTTGCGAAAACGGCTTCTTGCATCCTAAAATCAGCACTAAACCTAGTACTATACTATGGTAACTTTTCATTCTCTATTTTTAGAAGTTAGCACTACTAGCTATGGCGTCCTTTGAAATTGGCGCTGTTCCCTCTTTCTCCGATAGTAGGTACCCGTTCCAAGTGAACGAACTGCTAATGAACTTTTTGTTTGTTTGAACCAAGTCACTTTTGAGGGCTATCTTATTATCTGTAATTATCGTTTTCAGCGTGATACGGTTTCTTGTCCCTTCCATATCTGATGGAAAAACAAAGGATTCGGTCTTGGAATATGAAGCATTTGAATAATCGATTAAATTGGCAACATTAAAGAACTTACCACGGTTCCAAAAGATATAACTCTTTCCTATTCTCTTACCAGAGTCATAATCGGTTAACGCTAGGGTAATAATATCATTGACGTTGGATAATCCTTTGTCTCCGATATTTTTCACCTCTGCAGGAATTGAAGCAAGACCAGCAAGAACGATTTTGTCTAACTCCACTCCATTTTTGAAAGCGCGCAGTTGATATTTGGTTTCAACAATGCCCTCGTTATTTGTGATACTGCTCTCATAGCCATAAACGAATTTTATCTTACTGTCAGCATTACTGCCAAAAGCTTTCTGGGCGATCATCCCTCCCCATACCCATCCGGTTTGTTCTCCGGCATTGACACGGTACCAGTTGCTTTTTATGCCGTTCATTTCTTCGGAGTTTTGGCTCTCTTCCCGGAGTACCAGTTTTGTTCCAATGCTCAAAACCGCCAATCGTTTACTTTTTAAGGAAGGCTTTTCACGGAGAAAAACATTATGGGCCATAAGGTATTCATATGAAAGTTCCTCTGTGAGGGTTTCGCTTTCCATTGTTTTAAAATGTACTTCCGGAGCTGTTTGACCAAATAGTTGGGCAAATGCAAAGAGGCATAGGACTAGGGCACTTTTCTTTAACTTTTTCATACTATTAAATTTTAAGGGTTACTAATTAATTGCTGTAAGAGCATCTTCATAATCAAAGTCATCATCGTTCCAGGCAAAGCTTTGAAGCACTTTGATATCTTTGATCGTATGTGTTTTGGTATACTGCATTTCAACCTTTACAATCATACCTTCTTGACCATGCATTTGGCTTGGAAAAATGTAGTGTTCATCAGATTGTGGCATATCGCAGTACACATTTTCTATTCGGGGCAAGGCAATAAAATCGTTCGCATCGGTAACTAAAAAATAGTAGGTTTCGGTGCTTGAACAGCAAGCAGCGTATTCTAGCTCCACTTTTAGAATCTCAGAAATATCCTTTAAACCTGGATTTGAAAGTCTGGTGATGTGTACTTCTTCCAACAGTTCCAATTCAACAATATTTAATAGTGTTATGGTCTTGGAGGTGTCGTCAGAAGCTACTAGACCCATTAGCGCCATTCCTTCTTCTTCCTGGCCAATAAGCTGCTCTTGGACTATGGTATACTGCTCCGTTTCTTTGAATTTTTGAGCATTGGCGGTATAAAGACCCAATACACATGCTAAGAGGATGAATTTTTTCATAATACTTGTTTTAGTTTGTTTTCTATACTCAAATCTACGCTAGACTTAATACCAAGTAGTAGGTGTTCTATTATCCGTAGGGGGTAAACTAGAATCCGTTTAAAATGGGCATTTATCCCGATTTTGGTTTGATGCTCAAATTGCCATGTTGCGCATGACCGTAAAGTACTCCAGGGGTTATCCACAAGGTATTTGTTTGAAAAATAGTATGATTTCAAAGCCGGTGGCCATAAGGTTTAAATCTCGATTATCGAGTAAAAGAAAAGCCTGCAAGATCTTACGATTCTTACAGGCCCTCTTTCCCCAAATAGGGAATCACCAAACCAACTAAACATGAACTAAACTATTTTTTTAAGGTCAAGGTCAATCCTTTATTTAAGCGTATTGTCTTTTTGGAAAATGCTGCAAATTCCCTACTAATGACCTCATCTAGGACCCATATCCCATTTTCCTTTCTTTCGATTCCGATGACTTTTCCATCTGTACTGAATTTTACCCTTATACTTTCATATTTGTCTAAGTATGTATTGACCAGTTTTGAGTAGATTGCCTTGAATTCCATCGTAAGTCTTCTTTTTTCGGTTTTGAGAATCTTTTGATCAAAGGTTATGGTAAAAGAAGTCTTGAACTTTGTATTTGTCCGAACTTCTGCCTCAGCACCCACTGCAGAATTACTGACATTTTTAGGCATGGGCAATGGCTGTTTTACGGTTTTCAATGTCCCATCTTTATTCACTACAGATTCATCTACCGCAACGAAAGAAGTATATTTCGTGGCCAAATTGTATTTGAGGCCCAATGCGATGACGCTGTCCTTAACATTTTCATTAAAAAGGGTGTTGTAGTCATCCCATTCGGCTATTTTCTTTCGTGCCCACAAATAGCGCAACGCTTTGTTCGCCTTGCTCAAATGCCCTTGGGACACCTTGAATTCCTGCCTGATCTTTTTCTTGCCCTGGTATCCGGTGACAATAATCTTGCCTTGTAACCCCCCTTTATATTTACCATGTACAACAACAGGTCTTGCAGCAAAAATATCCGGAATGCTACTTGGGGCTATAGCGTACATATCAAAGCCGCGCGATTCAATTTTCACTTGTGTCAATAGTGGCGTTGCAATATATTCCTTGAACTTTTTGGCAACTTTTTGTGCTTCGGACATAGAGGTTGCTATAAAAGATTCGCTATTCGAAACTTTCGCCATCCCCTCGATCAGATAGCGATTTACACTAGCACCAATCCCAAAAGTGAAGATATTTGCCTGGTCAAGATTGTTCTTGATCAATTCAAAAGCTTCTTTCTCAACGCTAACATAGCCATCGGTGATGACCACCATAGACCTAGCACTACCTTGATCCCGTCTTGGCAACTTATAGGCCTCTTTTAAAGCGCTTAACAATTGGGTGCCGCCACCTCCTTGACCTTTGGAGAGAAACCGTATGGCAGCCTCAATATTCTGGGTATTGGTTGCTACCGGTGTTGGACTAAAAACCGTGGAACTGGAGGCGAACAGCTGTACATTAAACGTATCTGTTGCGCTAAGGTCGCATAGCAAGTTTCTCATTAGCTCTTTAGAAACTTCCAAGGGATACCCATTCATAGACCCGGATACGTCTACGATAAAAAGGTACTCTCTTGAGGGGATATCCTCTACCATTACCTTGTTCGTAGGCTCCATTTGAAGGGCAAAGAAATTTTCATCTTCATGCTCATACAAGAGCAGACCCGTTTGTATTTTTTTTCCACGAAGATTATAGTTTAGTATAAAATCCCTGTTAGATGGGTTTTCGTTGCTTTTCGATAGAAAGATTTCTGCCGTTTTCGCATCGGGATAATTCACATTTACTTTATGACTACTGCTATTGATATTCTGAATGATCATTCCGGCATTTAGGGTAACTGTCATATCATAACTAAAAGTGTCTGAAATTCTTTTTGCAGTATAAGGCATGTTAACGCTTTCTTCACGCTTCGTACTTTCTCCTGTAAATCTTGGCCCTACTACTGCAGGGGCTACAAATTGATATTCCCCATTCGTCGGAGCGAGCATTTCCGTATAGTAAATAGCGATGGCTATCTCATCCCCCGGCATAATATTCCCAACGTTCATTTGAAATACATTAGGTCTATCCTGATCCAGTTTTGCGGCACGTTTCCCTTCGTCTAACGCAGCCTTATATACTTTTTGGGCTTCTTGTCTTTCGAATATCTTGGCATTCACAATACGGGCGCCGATTGTCATCTGCATTTTATGTACCGCTGCATGGGTAGAAAGCGGAAATACATATTTGGCTTCAATGGCCTGTTTTCCTTTGTTTTGGTATACTTGAGTTACCCGAACATGGGCAATAGCCCCAGAAATCTGAACGTCGGTCTTCGAGGATTTTAAAGGAATTGCCGCGTCTTTCGAAGACACTAATAAATATGGGCTATCGTCCTGGGCAAAACCAAAGGATATGGTGCAAAAAAGTAGTAATGTAGCTAGTAGTTTCATCATCTCAGTTTTTTTAGATTATCGCTATTCTTTGATCAAATCTAGCCGGGGATGATGAAGCTGACCCGGCGCTTCTAGAATTCGTTGGAGATAAACTATTATCCGTTATTGTTGGGGAAGTTTTTTTAAGACGCAAAAATTATTTCAAAACCGTCTGTAGATGTAAATATCTTTTTGTGAAAATAAAAACCACCTCAACGTATTTGAAGTGGTTTTTGGTGGAGAATACCGGAGTCGAACCGGTGACCTCTTGCCTGCCAGGCAAGCGCTCTAGCCAGCTGAGCTAATCCCCCATTTGGCTGGCGACAAAGAAAATACTTTTCGATAACCTATCAAAATTCAAGATCAAGTTAATTTCAGATGTTTCTAATCTTTCTTGACGCTTAGAATAAGAACAGGGGTTGGAGCTGAAAACTCTGATTTAAGAATTGTGCTTTTCTCCCATAATTTCTTAAAAAAACCCCTTTTTCTTCTAAAAACAACCAATAAATCCGGTTTTTGCGATTGAAAATGTTCCATTACACCCAAGTAAGTAGTAGGGTTTTCAGTAATCGTCAGTTTTCCACAAATATCCATCAACGCGGTATTTATCTTTAAATCGTCTGCTGTATAGCCAGGTGTTTTCACTAAAAGAAGATTTACTGTTGCGCCAAATTTTTCCTTGATGGCCGAAAGAGGGTTAAGAACACGCTTTTTCTTTAAGACTCCAGATTTGAAAGCGGTTAAAATCGTTTTCAAGGGTTTTAGGGTTGTGCCTTTAGGAACAATTAAAGTAGGAATATTGGTTCTTTTGATAATTTTACCGGTTGTATTTCCTAAATAAAGTTCTTCTTTTATTTCGTTACTTCTTGGTGCAATAATTATAAGGTCAATGCCCAATTCCTTATCAATTTCTTTGAGCCCGTCAGCAATATCACCATTGTAGGTGGCTATTTTTATTGAAGTCTTGTTTGCCTGGACCTTATCAATAACCTCGGTCAAACGCTCCTTACTGCTTTTGGCAACTTTTTGAGAAATATTTGTCAGACTTCCTGCCTTGGCAGAAACGCTAAAAACTTCCATCACATAAATATTGGCCGAAAATTCAGCGGCAAAATCCACGGCATACTGTAGGGTTTTATGGGAATCTGGATTGGTGCCTATGGGAACAAGAATATTTTTCATAGTACGATTGCTAAATTATAATCTAAATTTACAATTAAATAGAACCCGTTTATGATTCGCAGTGCAAAGATATCGGAAATACCCGAGATTATGCTAATTACCAAAGCTTGTGCCGAGCACATGATCAAAAAAGGAATTCATCAATGGAACGAACATTACCCGCACAAAAGGACCTTTGAATTGGATGTAGCACGTAATGAATTATACGTATTGGTCTTAGAAGGAAAAATTAGCGGAACAATTGTAATATCTACGATAATGGATGAGGAGTACATCCCGATAAAATGGGATACTCCAAACGAGAACAATGTTTATATTCATCGGCTATCAGTGCGCCCTGAGCTTCAGGGAAAAGGCTACGCCCGAAAATTGATGGATTATGCGGAAGCCCATGCTCGGGATAATGGTTTTGTTTCGGTTCGGTTGGACACTTTTAGCCAAAATAAACGCAATCAGAAGTTTTATGAAGCTAGGGGTTATAAAAAATTGACCGACATTTATTTTCCAAAGCAAAGTACACATCCGTTTCATTGTTACGAACTTGTTTTACTGAACTCGCCTTGAGTTGTTGTTTGGAACCGAGAATGAAGGCTTTTGTGCCTTCATGAAGTAATTTTTTAATTGCACAGCCTTAGCTACAAAAGCTTAAAATTGCAAAATTAGGGCGCAAAATGCGAAATTCGCATGTAAAACAATAACTCAAGACGAGTTCAAAATCTGAAATCTTCTGAAGGCAGCCGTTAACTTTAAAAACATCAATAATCTAGCTATTCCAGCAACAATAGCTGGAATTGCGGAACCGTTGCTGTCTATTACCGATACGGCAATCGTTGGGAACATTCCCGTTGACGGGCTCGAATCCCTGGCAGCCGCTGGTATTGTTGGTTCTTTCCTATCGATGCTGATCTGGATTCTTGGGCAGACCAGAAGCGCCATTTCCGCGATAATTTCGCAGTACTTGGGGGCTGGTAAAATCGAGGAGGTAAAAACACTGCCCGCCCAAGCTATTTTCCTGAATGTGGGATTAAGTATTCTTATCCTTTTTTCAACAATATTCATTGTCGAGGAGATTTTTCAATTGCTCAATGCATCTGGTAAAATTCTTAGCTATTGCATTTCTTACTATTCTATCCGGGTTTGGGGGTTCCCCTTAACACTTTTCGTTTTTGCGGTCATGGGCATCTTCCGAGGGCTTCAGAATACTTTTTGGCCAATGATGATAGCAATAGTTGGTGCGGTATTAAATGTTATCCTTGACTTCGTCTTTGTATATGGCATCGAAGATTTTATAGCACCTATGTATTTAGAAGGTGCTGCTTGGGCCAGTCTTATCGCGCAAGGAGTAATGGCAATAATGGCCTTTTCATTATTGGTTACAAAGACCAACTTTAGCTTGCGTCTTCGGTTTCCCATTAATTCCGAACTGGGGCGACTTGTTGTTATGAGCCTCAACCTATTTGTACGCGCGATCGCCTTAAATACCGCCTTGATATTAGCGGTTCGGGAAGCAGCGGCACTAGGTGATAAATTTATAGGAGCACATACTATTGCCGTAAATTTATGGCTTTTCTCAGCGTTTTTTATCGACGGATACGGGGCTGCGGGAAATATTATGGGAGGTCGGTTTTTAGGAGCGAAGAACTATAACAACCTATGGTCATTAGCAAAAAAAATAAGCTTGTACGGCATTGCGATCAGTTTGATTTTAGTAGTCCTTTCGATATTGTTCTATAAACCTATCGGCCGTTTATTTTCAAATGAAGCCATTGTTTTAGATACGTTCTATTCTGTTTTCATTATCCTTATAATAGGCCTTCCCATAAATGCCGTGGCCTTTGTTTTAGATGGATTGTTCAAAGGTCTAGGGGAAATGAAATACCTGAGAAATGTACTGCTCAGCGCAACCTTTCTTGGCTTTGTGCCGATGTTGTTTATCGGAAAATATTTGGGGTGGGGACTTCATGGTATTTGGATCGCCTTAACCCTTTGGATGGTGATTCGCAGTGCAGCCTTGGTATGGAAGTTTCGTAAAAAATTTCGACCCCTTTTGCAAAAGGTTTAATTTTGAAAAAAATGCTGATTTATGGGCACTGATAGAGCGAACGGAAGTCTTTATACAAAAATCGATGGGAAGGTTGCTACGGTAGAATTCGGACACCCGGCAAGCAATTCTTTTGTTGCCGTGTTGTTAGAGCGTCTCACCACTGAGTTGAACGAACTTTCTGAAAACGAAGCCATTAACGTTATAGTTTTAAAATCTGAAGGGGATAGGGCTTTTTGCGCTGGGGCATCTTTTGATGAATTGGTAGCCGTTTCAAATCTTGATGAAGGAAAGATTTTCTTTAGCGGATTTGCCAATGTAATCAATGCCATGCGATGCTGTAAGAAAGTCATCATAGGTCGGGTACAGGGTAAAACCGTAGGTGGTGGTGTGGGTCTTGCCGCCGCGTGCGACTATGTTTTTGCATCGGTAGAGGCCTCCGTTCGACTTTCAGAACTTGCTATTGGTATTGCACCCTTGGTCATTGCGCCGGCTGTAGAACGAAAAATAGGAAAGGCTGCAATTTCAGAACTCTCCCTTTCTCCTTCTGAATGGAAAAATGCGTATTGGGCAAAAGAAAAAGGATTGTTTTCCAAAGTGTTCGATAGTATGAAAGACCTTGACAAAGAGGTGTACTTTTTTGCTCAAAAACTTTCTGACCATAATCCACAGGCCTTACAAGAATGGAAAAAAGTTTTATGGCAAGGTACCGATCACTGGAATGATTTATTGGTCGAGCGTGCATCTATTTCCGGTACCTTGGTCCTATCGGATTTCACGAAAGATGCCTTGGCGAAATTCAAGAAATAATAATCTATACATCAAACCGTTTTATTTTAAAAACCCCCGTTCATGAATATTTTAGACTTTCTCAATGGAGACCTCATCTTTCCTATTTTAGCCCTTTTTGTAGTAATTGTCTATTTTATAAGCCGCATTCGCAGAAGAAAAAAATACAAACGGGACTAATTCGCTAAGAACCAACGCAACCTTTTGGAAAAGAGACATCTCTATAAAAATATGCAGAATTTCACTTTATGAACAATCTCTTCTTATACGGTTTGCTAAGCCTTTTGTTTTTAAACTGCAACAATGACAATAACGATAATGGTACAGATGCCCAAGATTGCGCAACTGCTATCTGCACCGAAATCTTTGTTACCCTAAACGTATCAATTATAGACGCCGACGGTAATGCCGTGGTGTTGGAAGAATTCACGATTACCGATGAAACTTCCGGGAGCAATATTACAGATAAGGTGGTTCAAGGTGGAATCTCTAATGGCAATGGTTCATACCCTTTGTATCACGACGGATTTATTTTGGACATTCAAAACAGCAGTGTAGAACTATTATTTAAAGGGTATATTGACGGTAACGAGGTTGTAAATGCCCCTTTTATCGTTGGTGCAGATTGCTGCCACGTATCGCTCAGTGATGGAAACAATACTATTGTCCTACCATAATTTTTCTTATTTCCTTTTTAAGAATGCTGTACCTTTATCCCCTAAAAAGGTTGAATGAGCAACATCAGAATTACCAAGCAATTTTCGTTTGAAACGGGACACGCCCTTTTTGGGTACGATGGTAAATGCCGTAATGTGCATGGGCACAGCTATAAACTTTCAGTAACGGTAATCGGCAGGCCCATAACTGATACCTCACACGTAAAATTGGGAATGGTCATCGATTTTGGGGATCTTAAAAAAATCGTAAAGGAGGAAATTGTTGATCAATTTGACCACGCAACCGTTTTCAATAAGAATACCCCTCATGTAGAATTGGCAAAAGAATTGAGCGATAGAGGGCATAGGGTTATTCTAGCCGATTATCAACCTACCAGTGAAAACATGGTCATCGATTTTGCCGCCAAAATCAAGTTGCGTCTTCCGGAAAATATTCAACTACACTCTTTAAAATTGCAAGAAACGGAGACCTCTTATGCGGAGTGGCATGCCTCTGATAATGACCCCCTTTAAGGGGAGCATTTCTTACCCGTGATAAATTTTAATGAAAAATAGAGGTTGCGAAATTATCCCTACAAAATGCCCGGCAATCAGTCTGAGCCCTTTTATTGTAGGAAAAAACAGATGTCTTTGCATTTCATCGAGAAAATACGTCGATTTGTCGATATAATGGATTTAAAAACCACAGCAGGCCATTTTTCGACACCTACCGATTAGCTTTATTTGGTTCTGGTAATTTTTGCTCTTTATAAAATATTGTTTGTTCCAAAATTACCCCTGAATCGTCGTAGAATTGCTAAAGATAAAACTAAGATGTTATGATACAATCACTATTGTTAGGCCTATTTCTTATAATAAGTGCATTGACAATTTTTAAAGTATTAGCCCCTTTCTTATCAACAGCTTCAACAAAAGAAAAGGTGTTGGACAAGGAATTGGTTGCCAAACGTAGGGAGAGAAAGAAAGATAAGATCGACCGTTTGAATTAAGCGTGAAATCTTTCAGCATCCTGGAAGCTATAATTGCCTGAAAGTCAAAACTGACTACTTTTGAACCTTCTCCAAAATGAGTATTGGAAATCAAGTTCGGTCTTTTCTGGTTTAAATCATTCTAAACTCCACCTGTTGGTGCGATATATTCCAATAACATTACACTTTTTACAACCTTACGACTTTCACTATCTTCGTATGTTGAATGACGACACTACACCTAGCTGAAGGCAAAAAAGTATATTTTGCAAGTGACAATCACTTGGGTGCCCCAACTATGGCGATAAGCCGCCCCCGTGAGAAGAAGTTTGTCGCTTGGTTAGATGACATCAAATCGGATGCCGGGGCAATTTTCCTTTTGGGCGACCTTTTCGATTTTTGGATGGAGTATAAAACTGTAATCCCGAAAGGTTTTGCAAGAACCCTAGGAAAACTGGCCGAAATCGCAGATTCAGGCATTCCCATTTACTACTTTGTTGGCAACCACGACCTTTGGATGAACGGCTATTTTGAAGAAGAACTTGGCATTCCCGTTTTTCATAAGCCTCAACAATACGAAATCAATGGTACTTCTTTTTTTATTGGGCACGGGGATGGTCTAGGGCCAAATGATAAGGGGTACAAACGCATGAAAAAGGTATTTACCAATCCTGTTTCCAAATGGTTTTACCGATGGTTACACCCCGATTGGGGGGTGCGTTTGGCACAGTACTTTTCCGTAAAGAACAAACTGATTTCGGGTGATGAGGATGCCAAATTTCTTGGTGAGGACAAGGAGTGGCTGGTACAATACGCCAAGCGAAAATTAGAAACCCAACATTATGATCATTTTATTTTTGGGCACCGTCATCTACCTCTGGAAATCGCTTTGGGAGAAACATCAAAATACACCAATCTCGGAGATTGGATCAACTACTATACCTATGCCGTTTTTGATGGAGAAAACCTTTCCTTAGAAAAATACATTACTGACTAGTCGTCTCATGTTCCTCCACATCTTTTCGTAAATCAAGTTTCCTAAAAGTTGGTGAAACAAAGGCAGTAATCCCCACAGTCAAAAGAGTCATTACTCCTCCAAAAACAACTGCTGTAACCGTACCCATTAGTTTGGCTGTCGCGCCACTTTCAAAGGCTCCAAGTTCGTTAGACGAACCAACAAACATCGAATTTACCGAGGCTACCCTACCCCGCATATGGTCGGGGGTTTTTAATTGCAATATTGTTTGCCGAATGACCATCGAAATACCATCTAAAGCCCCAAGTGCAAAAAGTGCGAAAACAGATAACCAGAATGAGGTCGAAAGTCCGAATACGATAATGCTTATACCAAATCCGAATACCGCCCAAAGGAGTTTTTTGCCAGCGAATTTATGTATTGGAAAGCGGGTGGAACCTATCATGGTAATCGCAGCACCAACAGCCGGTGCCGCCCTTAAAACACCAAAACCTTCAGATCCTACTTGCAAAATATCTTGTGCAAAAATCGGTAGTAAAGCCACAGCGCCTCCAAACAATACCGCTATCATATCAAGGGTCAAAGCGCCAAATATGGCCTTGGTGTCGAAAACAAACTTTAAACCTTCCTTTAAACTCTGAAAAATAGGTTCTCCAATTTTAGGGTTTAAAATTGGCTTTCGAGAAATCTTCAAAATGCAAATCAAAGCTAAAACCGAAAAAGCAACAATTAGGCACATTGACCAATGAACCCCGATCCAACTAATCGAAAATCCTGCTAAAGCCGGCCCTAAAACCGACGCCATCTGCCAAGTAGTACTGCTCCAGGTGGCGGCATTCGGATATATCCGTTTTGGAACGATTAGAGCAATCAAAGAAAAAATTGTTGGCCCTAAAAAGGCTCGAACAAGCCCTCCTAGAAAAACTAAAAAATAAATGGAATACAAAATCGTAGTAGAACTAAATTTGGCTGAAAGAGAGGGTTCGCTTAATAGAAAAAGTCCAAAGCTAATTACCGAAAACCCCAGAATGCATTTGATCAATAGGTTCCGCTTTTCTTTCTGGTCTACTATATGCCCGGCAAATAAGGCCATTGATACTGCTGGAATAAATTCCATAAGTCCTATAATCCCTAAAGACCAAGGATCTTTGGTCATCGAATATACTTGCCATTCAATAACAATAAATTGCATCGACCAAGCAAAGACCATGGCAAAACGGGCCAATAGAAAAATATTGAACTCCTTATAACGAAGGGCCGCATATGGGTCTAGTGGCTTTGACATATGCTACACCGTAATTTCTATTCGATTTCCTTCTGGGTCTAAAACCACACTTTCATAATAACCATCGCCTGTTGTTCTTGGTTCACCAATGATCCTAAACCCATCTTTGCGTAGCTTTTTCGTTAGTGAATCAACTTTGTTCTTGGTGCCAACCGATACTGCAAAATGTATCATTCCCAGATGCTCGCCACCAATGTCTTCTAACTTGGGAATGTTTGGTTTTTGCATCAATTCAAGGCGTGGACCTAGCTCGAAACTGAGAAAATAGGAGGTAAAATCTCTTTTTGGATTATGGTACTTGTTCCCAGCATTCGCCTCGAAATACGATTCATAAAAATTGCGCATCTTTTCCAAATCATTGACCCAAATAGCAAGGTGTTCTATTTTCATTTAAGGTCCTTTAGTTTTAGTTGCAAGCTCACATTACCTTGCCATTCGTTCTCATCCAAGGTAAAAACAGCGCTAAAAGGCTGCTTGTTTTTTACAATGGCTAGTTTATGCCCCAGGTTAAACCCGATTCCCCCGATTGGACCGATTCCCTTTTGTTTTACCGAAACTTTCAAGTGGTCCTCGGTCTCACCGACGGCCCTTGCGTACCCCGTATCCTTCAAGTCATCTGTCATGAAAACTGGTGTCATATTTCCGGGTCCGAAGGGGGCGAATTGGTTGATAATCCTCATAAGTTTAGGTGATATTTTATCAAAAGCGATACGCGCATCCACCTTTATTTCTGGCACCAATAAACTGGGGTCGATAGTCTCGGCCACCACTTTTTCAAATTGCGCTTTGAATGTTTCATATTGATTTTCTAAAAGCGTTAACCCGGCAGCGTATTTATGTCCGCCAAATTGTTCAATGCAGTCCGAGCAGCCCTGCAGGGCGTTGTACACATCAAAGCCCTTTACAGAACGTGCGGAGGCAGCCAACTTTTCTCCGCTTTTGGTAAATACCAAGGTAGGGCGATAATACGTTTCTGTTAAGCGTGATGCGACGATACCTATGACGCCTTTATGCCATGACTCTTTATATACCACGGTGGTATACCCTTCTTCCTCTCCGTTTTTAGCTATCTGTATCAAGGCTTCTTGAGTAATTTCTTTATCAAGACCCCTTCGGTCTGTATTGAACTGTTCTATCTCCCTAGCAAATTCCCTCGCTTGTTCCAAGTCGGTTGCTACAAGAAGGTTTACAGCATGCTGACCGTGTTTCATTCGCCCGGCTGCATTAATACGTGGTGCGATGATAAAAACAACGTCGGTTATCGTGAGTTGCTTCTTATTCAATTGGTCGATAATCGCCTTAAATCCAATTCGCGGATTCGAATTAATGACTTGCAATCCAAAATAAGCCAGCGTACGATTCTCTCCCGTCATAGGAACGATATCAGCACCGATCGCCGTGGCTACCAAATCCAGATATGGAATCAAATCTTCAGTTATTTCTCCCTTTTTAGTCCCTAAAGCCTGAATCAATTTAAAGCCAACACCGCAACCACAAAGCTCATCATACGGATATTCACAATCGGAACGCTTTGGGTCCAAAACGGCGACCGCATCGGGTAGTTCTGGCCCAGGCCGGTGATGATCACAGATAATAAAGTCAATATTTTTCGCCTTGGCATAGGCAACTTTATCAATCGCTTTTACGCCACAGTCTAGGGCGATGATAAGAGAAAACCCATTGTCATGGGCAAAATCGATTCCCAAATAGGAGACTCCATAACCCTCGTTATAACGGTCGGGAATATAGGTGGCGACATTAGGGTAATAGCTTAATAAGTATGACGAAACCAAGGCAACCGAGGAGGTGCCATCCACATCATAATCGCCAAAAACAAGTATATTTTCTTTTTTGACGATAGCCTTTTCTATACGTTCTACGGCAACGTTCATATCCTTCATCAAAAAAGGATCGTGCAAATCGGAAAGTTGTGGTCTAAAGAACTTTTTTGCTTTTTCATAGGAATTTATGCCCCTTTGTAAAAGCAGTTGCGCGACCAAACCATCAACCCTAAGCACACCGGCTAGTTGGTTTATTTGTTGTTGTTCGGGTTTTGGTTTTATGGTCCAGCGCATGGGTTAAAATTCAAGTTCAAGTGTCAAGTTCAGGTGCAAGTGCAATTCTTATAATCTGGCCCTACCTACTTTTTGTTCTTTATAATTGTTGCTATGATTCGAATTAATTGCTCTACTTCATCTAATAAATCAAATTTCTTTTCAACCATTTATTTTTTCTTTGAACTTGACACTTGAATTTGAGTTTAAGCCTTCAAATCCCCCTTTATAAATGCATCAATATACCCAGCAATCTCCTCCCCTTTTTCTTCCTGCAAAAAATGTCCTGCATTTGCAATTGTTATTTTTTGTTGGTCATTCGCTGTTGGGATTAATTTATAAAAGAACTTTTCCAAGCCCGTAAAAACCTTGTCCTTATCGGAAAATAGAACTAAGGCCGGTTTGTCCCAATTTTCCAGCACTTCCCTGGCCTTAATCATATATTTTACCGCCGGATCATCTTTTCTTCCGGGGACCAGCGAGGGAAATGCCTTCGCACCTGCCTTATATTTTCTATTAGGGTATGGTGTATCATACGCCTTTAAAACTTCTTTTGACAACTTATTATGGCTGGCATATTGGATGATACCACTTACGGGTAACGAAGGATGGTATTTTGAAAACCACTGCCACATTTTAAACGGCAATGGCAGCTTCTTTCCAACGGGTATAAAGGTATTCATAATGACAACCCTCTTAAACCACTCGGGGCGCTGCCCTAGTAATCCCAGCCCTAACAGGCCGCCCCAATCCTGAACGACAAGGGTCATTTCTTTAAGGTCGAGTTTCTCACAAAAATTAACTAGCGAATCCAAATGAAATTGGTAACTGTAATCTTTTACCTTGATGGGTTTGTCAGATTTACCAAAGCCTAAAAAATCTGGAGCAATAAACCTATAATTATTCAAGACCGGAATAAACTTTCGATATAAATAACACCAACTAGGCTCCCCGTGTAGCGCTAAGATAACTTCGCCTTCGCCTTCATCTAGGTAATGCATTTGCATGTTCTGGAAACCCAAATAGTTTTCCTTAAAATCAAAATCCGGTAAATTTTCAAATTGGGTTAATGGTGTTCTTATATACTCCATTGGTATTAGTTGTGATGAAAGATTGTTTTGATGTCTAACTCCGCAAACCGGCGAAACATCTCCATTACCCCGCAGTATTTTTCTATGGACAGATCAACAGCCCGTTGTAGTTTCTTCTCTTGAAGGTTTTTCCCATGAAAGTGATATTCAATTACCACTTTATCGTAGAACTTCGGGTGCTCATCTGTCAAGTTTGCAATGGTTTCGATAGTAAACTCGTTAACCTCTAATTTCATCTTTTTCATTAAGGATGCCACATCAAGCCCGGAACATCCCGCAAGTGAGGAAAGCATAAGCGCCTTAGGGCGCATTCCGCTGCTATCACCACCATCTTCCGTAGCGATATCGATTTTAAAATTATGCCCTGATGGATTGTTGCTTTCGAAGGCCATATTGCCCAGCCATTTCGTCGTGATATGATTTGTTGCTCCCATAAATTTTCGTTTCTTGTGAAGGATAAATGTACGATTATTTAAAGGCTTAGAAAATGGTTCTTTATACTTCGTACCTCGTATTTTTAACTTCTAACTTGATAATATGGCTTTAGTAAATCCGCTTGATCCCAACCATAGTCCCGAAACTAAAAAACTCGCCGAATTCTTTAACGAAACACTCGGATTTTGTCCGAATTCTGTTTTGACCATGCAGCATCGGCCAGCCATTTCCAAGGCTTTTATCAACTTGAATATGGCCGTAATGGCGAATGAGGGTCGGGTGACCTCAGCTCTTAAAAGAATGATTGCTTGGGTGAGCAGCAACTCCACCGGATGTCGCTATTGCCAGGCCCATGCGATTCGCGCCGCAGAGCGTTATGGGGCGGAACAAGAACAGCTCGATAATATTTGGGAGTACCGAACTCATCCAGCTTTTTCGGAGGCGGAAAGGGCCGCTTTAGACTTTTCATTACAAGCATCCCAAGTACCGAACGGAGTCGATGCTGAAATAAAAGCACGTTTGTACGAACATTGGAACGAAGGTGAAATCGTAGAGATGTTAGGGGTGATTTCCCTATTCGGATATCTGAACCGATGGAACGACTCCATGGGAACTTCTATTGAAGAGGGGGCCGTGGAAAGTGGTGATCAATATTTGGGAAAACATGGTTGGGAGAAAGGTAAGCATGATGGAAGTAACTATTAATCGCCGTTTTATGAAAGGAGCATTTATGCTGTTAATCATTAGTCTTTTCCTTTTTGGTTGTGAAGAAATCATTACCGAAAAAACCATTAATAAAAGGGATTACTATGTCGAATATACCAAGGATAATAGGGAGATTTATCGATTTAACGATAACACGAAAATGAACGGTGTTTTTAAGGTCATTTACGAAAATGCGCTAAAAGAATCTTTTTCGACACGGGATGGACAGTTGTTCGATGCCTATAAAACATACCATCCGAACAGCATGGTAGCATCTGAAACCGGTTATTTAAGGGGCTTAAAAAATGGGGCTGAAAAGACTTTTTATCCCTCTGGTAAACTTCAAACCGAAAAGACCTTCAGAAACGGCAAAAAAATAAAAGTCTCCAAAAGTTATTATGAAAATGGGGCCATTCAAAGCAAAACCGATTCAGAAGGGAATACTAAGTTTTTTGATAAGAATGGCTCGGTTTTATCTCAAAGCAATACCGACCACAACAAAATCTTCAAAGATGGGAAATTACGCTTTGAAGAATATGAATATAAGGACAAAATCGGGCCAATTATGGTAATGAAGTCGTATCAGGAAGATGGAAGTGTTTCAAAAATCCTAGGAATGCGAATGGATAACGAAATGATGTCGGAAGAAAATATATTCCTTTTGGTTTTGGACGAAAATCATGCCATAACGGACTCCATTAACCCGAAACAAGATATGGCCAAGTTTATGAAAGTGCTCAAAGAATTGGGTCCTGAGCTAGCAAATGAACTGCCAAACTGGTAATGTTGAACGGTTTATGCTATCACCACGATTGAAATACCAACTCTTTAAGTAACAAATATCTGGGTCCGACTTAATGGTTATTTTATCAAAAGAGCCAGGTTTTAACCCTATGTTGTAGCGCTGTTACAACCTCTTCCTCAAACCAGGGGTTCTTGGCCAACCAAAACCGATTTCTAGGTGAAGGATGCGGTAAGGGGAAATATTTGGGTAAATACTTTTTATAGGCCTTTACGGTTTCCGTTAGATTTTTTTCCATCTCTCCTTTCAGGTAATAGTTTTGAGCATACATACCGATAAGAATTATCAGTTCCAAATTGGGCATGCTATCCCATAATTGTTGGTGCCAAAGGGGGGCACATTCTTTTCGCGGAGGTAAATCGCCACTTTTCCCTTTCCCGGGGTAACAAAAGCCCATTGGTACCAAGGCAATTTTGGTTTCGTCATAAAACACCTCATCTGAAACTCCTAGCCATTTTCTTAATTGTCTTCCGCTAGGGTCGTCCCAGGGCACTCCTGTTTCGTGCACTTTGGTTCCGGGAGCCTGCCCAATGATAATTATTTTTGAATCGCGATGAGCAGCGACAATGGGTCTTGGGCCCAAAGGCAGATGCTCTTTGCAAACCTCGCACGCCTTTATTTCCGTGAGTAATTTTTTCATTTATGCATTTTTTTTAAATGTATGAAAAAGCCTAGCGAACACCTATTACCATTAGTTTAATCCCATCCTTGGTATGTATAATTCGATGTACTGAATAACTACTTTCATTCAACTCAACCCATTCGCCACTCCGGGGTTGGGTTTCCAATGCAAGTTCCCCTATTTTTTCTTTGCTAGTGTTTTCAATTAAAATCACTTTCATATTAATGTGTTTACCCTATTATCTATGATTTATCCTATACAACCAAAGCACACCGATCATAAGATCGACGCGCTTGGAAGCATAATCAACTAAAACCGCCATTACGTCATAATCAGGGGAAACATCCGGTTCCAATTGTTTTAATCTAATTATTTCTAACCTAGTTCTATGCCATTGGTTACCTCGGTTTTATGCAGGCTAACTACAATAAGTACTGCGATACCGTTGATCCAATAGTAATAAGCGTCCAAGCCTTCGAATCCTAAAATAAAAGGTGCTAGAATAAATACTATAGCGACCAAAAAATCAACGATTAAATGAAACTTATATGGAATAACTTTGAATACTCCCAAATGATGGTCCGTTAACAATGTCAAAATAAACGCTGCTATTCCAGTAGCTACCGATAGTTGCAAAGCCAAAGGGTTTGAACTTCCCAATCCCAATAAAAAGGGCAATGCGATCAACGCAATAGCAACAGGGTAATCTAAAAATGCGTGTATTCTTTTCGTTATGAATTTCATGATTTTTACTATTAAATTGTTATTGTTTTTTGTTAGGCCGCGTTGAAGTATTCTTCTTGAACTACCTTTCCTTCATCATTCCATATACGTCGAATGATCTCATGCCAGTAAATCTTACTGCCATCTTTCATATCAAAATCGAATGTGAATTCTGATGCCGATACGTTTCCTTCTACAATTGAATGATGGAGTGTAATGCCATTTACAACGGCAATTGATCCGGCAAAACCTTCCATTTTAGCAACCATTCCCGCTTTATCAGAAGTTGTTCCCCCCTGACCATGATCAGAAGTTGTCGCACTTTCTGCGAAAAATTGCTTAACTGCATCTACGACGGCCCCAGTTAAAACTACGGCGTCCATTTTTTGTACTTGTTCCTTGATATTCATCTTTTTGTTTTTAGTGATTAATACTGCAAAGATGAGGGAGAAACGAGCTTGGGATGCTACAAAAAAAGCGCTATAAATTGTACTTTTTATTCCAAAGTAGTGTCTTCTGGTCGTTGCGTCTTTCGAACTATCAATCGAAGGCCTTTATCAGAATTAAAATAGCTCCAAGTCCAATTCACGAATACAATGAGCCTATTTCTAAAATCTACTAGTAACATTAAGTGAAGAAACATCCATACAAACCATGCAATCCCACCGGAAAACTTAAGATAAGGAAGATCTACTACTGCCCTATTTCTTCCGATGGTCGCCATAGTGCCCTTGTCTTTATATTTGAAAGGAGTCATTTCTTTACCTTTTACAATAGCATTAAGGTTTTTACCTAAATGATAACCTTGCTGTGCTGCGACGGATGCCAACATTGCGTGCCCTTTTCCATCCAATTCGGATGAAATCGACGCAACATCCCCAAGAGCAAAAATATTCTCATGCCCATCCACTTTATGATATTCATCAGTTACTATGCGTTTACTCTTATTCAGGCTGTTGTTCATATTACCAACCGGTGCACCCATAACGCCAGCCGACCATATCAAAGTTCTGGTACTAAAGTCATTATTGTTTGTTGTTACTTTCTTGCCGTCATAGTCTTTTACTACAGTATTCAGCCAAACATTTATTCCCAGTTTCTTTAAAAATTTATGGGATTTACGGGAAGCATTATCACTCATTCCCGACAAAATTCGAGAAGAGGCTTCAATCACGTGAATCTGCATCTGTCTAATATCCAAATCGGGATAATCATTGGGGAGCACATTGGTTTTAAGCTCTGCAAGAGCCCCGGCCAGTTCAATACCAGTGGCGCCACCCCCTACTATAACAAAACTCATGTATTGTTCCCTTTCGAGGATATCTGAGGTATTAAGGGCATTTTCAAAATTCTGTAGAATTAAACTTCTTAGATCCAGAGACTCTCGAAGGCTCTTCATAGTGTAGCTATATTTCTGGATATTCTTCATTCCGAAGAAATTTGTAGTCGCACCTGTCGCAATGACCAAGAAGTCATATTTAAGGGTTCCTATATCTGTGGTAAGTTCATTTAATTCTGAATTTACACTACTAACTTCCGCCATTCTAAAATGAAAGTGTTTCTTTCCCTTAAAAACTTTTCTTATCGGATAAACAATGGAATCTGGCTCCAACCCCCCACTTGCTACCTGATACATTAAAGGTTGAAATGTATGGTAGTTATTTTTATCCAGAAGAACTACTTGATAATTTCTACTGTTAATGGTTCGGGCGAGTTTAAGGCCCGCAAATCCGCATCCTATAATAACTATTCTCGGCAAATCGATACTAGGGATATTTAAATTCACAATTAGATATTTTTTATTATTGAAGCTTTCGAATGCTATTTGCCATTAACCACCTAAAGTATTTAATTGTGCAGGTCTTTCCTAATGGTCTGCATAGAGATAATAATAAAAGCGCAAGCAAAAATGCTTGCGCTCAATTCACTATTATTTAAAATAATGATTAATTAAAAGTTTTACTCAATTTTTCCCAGTTTTTGTCTGCTCCCGCAACAAGTTTATTGTGGTCTTTTTCATCCAACCATAATTGTTGGGCATCTAGGTTAAGATCATATAAGAAAAGAAAATACTTTCCATCCTTTACAATAAATTTGTTGGGGTCTGGTCTAAATTTAGCTCCAGCATAAGTCCCGAAGGCGCAAAAACCACCATACTGAGGTTTATACTTGTTGGGGTTCTTATCAAAGGTCGCTTTTTGTTCCGCAGAAGTGAAATAGTAGGTTATCTTTTCGTGTACAGATTTATGTTCTTTTAATCCTTTTTGGGCAATTCCCAAATCTAAATATGACACCGGGCTATACCCTTGTAAGTGTATGGTGCTATTATCTACGTTATTTGCCATTCTATCTTGGGCAAATGTGCTGGTACTTACAACTAGGGCAAGCGCCAAGACTGTGGTTTTGATTAAATTTTTCATTTTGTTTCTATTATTTTAATAATTAAATCTTTATTCCTTTTTTATTATTCTGCATTGAAGTATTCTTCCTGAATTACCTTTCCTTCATCATTCCATATACGTCGAATAATCTCATGCCAGTAAATCTTACTGCCATCTTTCATATCAAAATCGAATGTGAATTCTGATGCCGATACGTTTCCTTCTACAATTGAATGATGGAGTGTAATGCCATTTACAGCGGCAATGGATCCGGCAAAACCTTCCATTTTTGCAACCATTCCCGCTTTATCAGAAGTTGTTCCTCCCTGACCGTGATCAGAGGTTGTCGCACTTTCTGCGAAGAATTGCTTAACTGCGTCTACGACCGCACCCGTTAATACTACGGCGTCCATTTTTTGTACTTGTTCTTTGATATTCATCTTTTTGTTTTTAGTGATTAATACACTGCAAAGATGAAGGGGAAGTGAAGTTTGATTGCTACAAAAAAAGCGCTATAAATTGTACTTTTTTGATTTGAATTCGGAAGGAGTCTTGCCTGTATAATGCCTAAAGAAATTTGAAAAATGGTTGGGTTCCTCAAAACCCATCTGATAAGCAACTTCATTAACGGGGACATTTTCGGCCAGTCGCAATTTAGAGGAACTTATGAGTTCACTACGGATTAATTGACCCAATGAACTATTCAACTTATTTCGGGTCTTTTTGGAAAGTGTTTTTACAGAGAGGTTCATCTTGTCCGCATAAAATCCTAAAGAACGCTCTTCTTTATGATGGGATTGTATCAAATCGATAATGTCCTGAACAAAGGTGTCCCGTCTTTCAAAATCGAAATTAGAACGAAACTCAGATGGGGTGTTGCCTGTCGTGTTTTTAAATACCCTATTAAAGTATGCGGCATCTTTATAGCCCATCTCATACGAAATTTCCTGTATGTTTTTATCAGTAAAGGCTATTTTACGTTTGCTTTCTACCAATCTTTTTTTACCTAAAAGCTTACTGACGGACAAGCCAATCTTTTTGTTCACCAAGGCCTGGGCATCAACCCCATTTTCACTGATCAACTTGACCAGATCAGCACTCGTCAAACGGTTCGGAAACTGCTCGTCTATTACTTCCTTAACATCAAAGATGATTTGATACTCGCTTTTGTTCGCCTTAAAAGGGTTTTGCCAATACCATTGCTTTGCCGAAATGTCGATAATCTCTTGGGTATTCTCAGAAAAAAGAGAAGTGTCAAGAAATCTTTGGCATTCTGTACATTCTTCGAAATCAATATATCCCAAGGATATTAAATGTTTAAAAAGAACACGTACTTCCTTATTCCTAAAAACTGTTTCGTTTGGGAATTCTATTTTACGGACTATGAAATCATCGGACAGAAACTTAATGTATTGTCCTTTTTCGAGGTAAATTGCCCTATCCTGCCAATCAAAATAATTTTCAAAATCAACCTGTATATTCCCCCTTCCTGAAAGGATGTGTATTAAGGTATATTTATCTATAAAATAGACCTTGTCAATTTCGGGAAGAAGCTTTGTAACCACAATTTATCGATTTAGAAGATTTAGTCGAAAAAAGAAAAGGCGCTAACAACAGATTAAGATAATCATAATTCTTTTTGAATTCGTTTTTAAGGAAAGGTAAAACTATTTTTTGCCCCCTACTATCAGTACAATTTCTCCCTTTGGCGGCTTTTCAGTATAGTGTTTTAATACCTTAACAGCGGTACCTCGAACCGTTTCTTCATATAGTTTGGTAAGTTCCCGAGAAACCGAAACAGGTCTATCGGCCCCAAAATACTCCACCAATTGTCCTAAGGTTTTCAATAATTTATGGGGGGATTCATAGAAGATAATGGTGCGTGTTTCCTCAGCCAATAAAAGAAGACGTGTTTGCCTACCTTTTTTTACGGGAAGGAATCCCTCGAAAACAAATTTATCATTAGGGAGACCACTATTGACCAAAGCGGGCACAAAGGCGGTTGCCCCCGGAAGGCAATCAACTTCAATATTATTTTTCACGCAGGCGCGGGTCAATAAAAATCCCGGGTCCGAGATTGCTGGAGTTCCGGCGTCGGAAATCAGCGCCATAACTTCACCAGCTTGTATCCTTTTAATCAGCCCATCAACCGTTTTATGCTCATTATGCATATGATGGCTTTGCATGGGAGTTTCAATTTCAAAGTGCTGCAAAAGCTTACCGCTTGTTCGGGTATCTTCCGCCAAGATAAGATCGACCTCTTTTAAAACGCGAATGGCGCGCAGGGTCATGTCCTCTAAATTGCCTATTGGTGTAGGTACCAGAAATAGTTTACCCATAATCGAATTAAGGCCTAACGGTCTTTCCTAAAAAATATGAAGTAAGCAATAACACCAAGGCCATCAGTGCGCCAAATTGTTCTCCATCCCCGACCATAAGGTGCGCGAAGAAAGCCAATACAAAATTAAAGAAGAAACCGGCATAAGCCCATTGCTTTAAGTGCCTTCCAAAATTGGTCAAAATAACTATCAGACCTGAAATTTTCAAGACCGCCAAAGGGTATATGATATAGGTGGGATAGCCCAAAGCGGTAAACGCTTTTACAATTTCACCATGATTGAAAAGGTACATTCCTGCAGAAAAAAGAACCATTAAGGCTAATAAGATCGTAACTATCCAATAAATTATTTTTTGCGTCTTCATAAAATGGTTTTAATGTCTTTAAATATAATGAATACCTTTAAAATATGTTCGAACGAAAATACCCCGATAGCTTCTGTCGGGGTAACACTAGGTTTTATTTGGTTTGATTTATGAAAACTTCCGCTCTATCAATTCCATAAAACGCTCCTCGTATTCTTCTTTGCCTTCCCAATTACTATGGTCAGGTTTAACCATGTTCGTAATGAACGCAACCGAACGTTCGTGAGAATCTATGGTTTTTAATTGAGACAATACTCGATTATAATCCTCCGTACTCCCTCCGAACAAATGCTTTACAAAGGCCAGTCGGTTATTCAAATCTATTTTAATGTCTTTAGTGCTTAATTTGTCGTTTAAGGATTTTGATTTCGTTTCGGCTTGGGTCTCACTAGTTTTAGGGGGCATAAATAACTCCTTGTCATTTTTTAGATAATTAGGTGTTCCAAGAAATTCCGATAAAACTTCATCTATTGGGGTGTCATTTGGCATTTCGGACACCATATCCTTGATGGTGTCAATTCCCGGGGTCATAATGTCTTCTTGATGCGGATTACTTTCGGGTACCGATGTGTTTTCATTAAGCACTGCATTGGCCATTTTCTCAAATCTTTCGGCAATCACATTTTTAGAAACGTCAATTTCTATGTCGTTCAATTTCTCTTCAATGAACTTGAGAACGGCGAGTTTTTCGTACAACAGCCTAGCGGATTCATACTGTTCAGAGATACTATCCTTATCGCTATGAACAATAATATCCGTACATAATTTTCGAAGTTCTTCCTTTAATTTTTTCTTCATCGGTCTAAGATTTAAACTCTCTCTGAGTTCTACTCAAAAGTTGTGCCTTTTTTGTTAATTTTATGCTTGCTGAAAGAAGAACGAAAAAAGAGCCTACTTTCGTCTAAAATTACAAAATGTTTCTCGAAAATACTGTTAACCACAAAGAACAATTCGGTTGGATCGAAGTTATCTGCGGCTCTATGTTTTCGGGTAAGACCGAAGAGTTGATACGACGATTAAAGCGTGCGCAATTTGCGAAACAAAAGGTTGAAATCTTTAAACCTATGGTCGATACACGCTATAATGAGGAGATGGTGGTCTCGCACGATGCCAATGAAATCCGATCTACGCCTGTACCGGCTGCTGCGAATATTCGAATTTTAGGCGATACTTGTGATGTGGTCGGAATTGATGAAGCCCAATTCTTTGATGATGAAATCGTAACGGTCTGTAACGACCTTGCGAATAAAGGCGTTAGGGTGGTCGTAGCAGGACTGGATATGGACTTTAAAGGCAATCCTTTTGGCCCAATGCCTGCCCTTATGGCCACGGCGGAATATGTGACCAAAGTACATGCCGTCTGCACTCGAACAGGTAATTTAGCTAACTTCAGTTTCCGAAAATCTAAAGATGAAAACTTGGTGCTACTCGGAGAAACAGGGGAATATGAGCCGCTAAGCCGCGCTGCTTTTTACAAGGCCATGTTAAAAGAAAAAGTTAAAGAGATGCCCGTTCAAATAGAGGAAATCGTATCAAACACCAAAAAATCGAATGGCTAAAGCTGAGGAGACTGTTCTGGAAATTAACCTTAGTGCATTAGAACACAACTATCGCTTTTTAAAACAACAGATACAGTCTGAAACTAAGTTTTTGGCTGTGGTGAAGGCATTCGCCTATGGTAGCGATGCCGAACGAATCGCCCTTAAAATGGATGCCCTCGGTGTCGATTACTTTGCGGTCGCCTACACTAAGGAAGGAGTGGCGCTTCGGAATGCTGGTATTAGCAAACCTATTTTGGTCCTGCACTCGCAACCAGCACATTTTGATGAAATCATCGAGCGTTGTTTAGAGCCTAGTATATATTCACACAGAATTTTGACTGGCTTTTTAGACACGGCCAAAAGCCATGGTCAGGTAAACTACCCCATACATCTCAAGTTCAACACCGGACTAAACCGTTTAGGGTTTTGGGAGAATGATGTTGATGCTATATCAGATCAACTAAAGAACCGGGAAGAACTAAAAGTAATTTCCATTTTCTCCCATTTAGCCGCTTCCGAAGATATAAATGAAGTTAATTTTACGCGAGGGCAGATAACTACATTTGAAAAGATCGTGCAAGAATTAGATACCCGCTTGGGATATCGCCCTTTTAAACATTTGCTGAATACTTCGGGTGTCCTGAATTACCCAGAAGCACAATATGATATGGTTCGCTGCGGGATAGGTTTATTCGGTTATGGGAATCATCCTGATATAGATGCAAAATTGAAACCTGTAGCTACCTTGAAAACCGTGATTTCCCAAATTCATAAAATAGAACCGGGGGAAACGGTTGGTTACAATCGGGCGTTTACCTCAGAAAACTATCGCGTAACCGCAACATTACCCTTAGGCCATGCCGATGGTATTGGAAGGCAATATGGCAACGGAAAAACATATGTAACCGTTAATGGCGAAAAAGCATATATCATTGGCAACGTATGTATGGATATGATCATGATAGATATTACCGGGATTGATTGCAAAGAAGGGGACGAGGTTATTGTTTTTGGCGAAAATTTTTCGGCCGAAACCTTTGCCCTGACAGCGAATACGATTTCATATGAATTGCTAACCGGTATCTCGCAACGTGTAAGGCGCAGTTTTACAGCAAGTTAAATAGTTTGTTGGTATTTAACATTGAAGCGTTTTTTTTTCTAATTTTGCACGCAATTAACCAATTAAAACATCATCATGTTAAAAGAGTTTAGAGATTTTATTATGACCGGCAATGTCATCGACTTTGCCGTAGCTGTGATTATGGCAACAGCACTCGGCGCCGTAATTACTGGTTTTGTAAATAACATTGTAATGCCCTTTGTTGGACATTATGCTGGCGGAGTAGATTTTGCGGACAAGAAAATTGTTCTTGATGAGGCTGTTGTAAATGCAGCTGGTGAGGTTGTATCCCCTGAAAACGCCATTATGTGGGGCTCATGGGTAAACACCATCATTAACCTTATCATTGTTGGCTTTATTATGTTCTTACTCGTTAAGGCATATAACAAAACCAAGGCTCCCGTCGAGGAGGAAGTAGCAGGACCAACTGCTGAAGAATTGCTCGCCGAAATTCGTGATTCTTTGAAAAAATAAGTTTTATCCTGAACTTGTTTTAGGAAGTAGCGCTGCTACACAAAGTAAACCCCTTCCGAAAGGCTGGGGTTCTTTTTTTGCAAAAACCGTTTGTTATAAACATAACTTGTTGTTGTATTTGTTTGATTTCTTTTGTTTCGCTTGTACAACAGTTTGGCATAGTCTAATTTTACCCAAAAGAATCTCTAATGAAAGTAGCAGTTGTAGGTGCCACGGGAATGGTCGGTGAAGTCATGTTAAAAGTGTTGGCAGAACGGAATTTTCCGATTACGGAATTACTATTGGTCGCCTCCGAGCGTTCGATAGGCAAAAAGCTATCTTATAAAGGAAAGGAATATACGATTATAGGGCTTTCAGAGGCAGTCGCGGCCCAGCCTGACATCGCTATTTTTTCCGCTGGAGGAGACACTTCATTAGAGTGGGCGCCTAAATTTGCTGAGATTGGAACTACGGTAATCGATAATTCATCGGCCTGGCGTATGGATCCCACAAAAAAATTGGTAGTTCCCGAAATAAATGCAAACGAACTTACCAAGGAAGATAAAATCATTGCGAACCCAAATTGTTCGACCATTCAAATGGTAATGGCGCTTGCTCCTTTGCACAAAAAGTATAAAATGAGGCGTGTAGTCGTTTCAACCTATCAGTCGGTCTCAGGAACCGGTGTTAAAGCAGTTAGACAGTTGGAGAATGAAATTGCTGGTGTAAAAGGTGAAATGGCCTACCCATATCCTATCGGTAGGAACGCTTTGCCGCATTGCGATGTTTTTATGGAAAATGGCTATACCAAGGAAGAGATGAAACTGGCTCGGGAGCCGCAAAAGATATTGAACGATCGCACTTTTTCGGTATCCGCAACAGCCGTTCGTATTCCCACGGCTGGTGGGCATTCCGAAGCTGTAAACGTAGAGTTTCAAAATGATTTTACGGTAAACGAAGTGCGCCAAATACTTAATGAAACTCCTGGTGTAACCGTACAGGATAATCCAGATACGAACACCTATCCCATGCCCATTTATGCCCATGACAAAGATGAGGTTTTCGTAGGGCGTATTCGTAGGGATGAAACACAGCGGAATACATTGAACATGTGGATTGTTTCGGACAATCTCCGCAAAGGGGCGGCAACCAATGCTGTTCAAATTGCCGAACACTTGATTAAGGAAAAACTGGTCTAAATCTAAAAATCAAGACAAAAAATAAGGAGCGATTATTAAATCGCTCCTTATTAATTTCAAACAGTTTATGGATTAGTTGACACCTATAGGATCTGCATTCCCGTCCGGATCACCATTTACGGTTCCGTCTGTAGATATATTTCCTAAAAGCAATAATCCAGCAGCATGAGGAGAGGCCATTGAAGTACCACTTATGCTGTTATAACCTCCATCGTTCCAAGTTGATAAGATATTAACACCTGGCTCACAAAAATCTACGGGAGGGTTCCCATAATTGGAAAACGAGGCCCAATTGTCTCCTATAGCCATAGCCGATATTGTGTAAATGTTCGCTCCGTTAGCAGAGGCTGGTGATTTTGTGTTGGCATCAGTACTCTCATTCCCTGCTGCCAAGGCAAATTTAACCCCGGTTGCCGCTGCAGCTTCAACAGCGTCATTAAGGGCCTGTGAGAAACCGCCGCCCAAGCTCATGTTGGCGACATCACCATTAGATCCGTTGGCAGCTACATGGTCAATACCACCTATTACCCCAGAAGTAGAACCGCTTCCTCGACGATCCAAAACTTTAACCGGAATCACAGTAGCTCCAGCAGCAACCCCTATGACTCCAACCTCATTATCGATTGCCGCAACAGTACCCGCAACATGTGTACCATGACCGTTCTTGTCTTGAGAAAGATCAGAATCCGGACCATTGCCAAAGGCGTTAAATCCGCTAGCAACATCAACGTTCAAATCTTCATGGTCGGCTTGTATACCACTATCAATAATCCAAGCCACACCACTTCCGGTGTAAGTTGCACCGCCATTTACACGGTCAATACCCCAAGGTGTTTCCTGTGGAATGGAGCCACCGCCGCCGCCGCCATTACCTGGACCTTTTCCTGGAGGAGGTGCCAAAGTATACACTTGGTCTTTTTCGATATAAGCGATACGATTATCGCCTTTTAAAGTAGCTACATCTTTTACGGTGAGTATTGTAGACACTCCGCTGAAAACCTTGCTATAGCTATTCTCTATTTTAAAATCACCGATCTTGTTCTCGGTAAACATCTTTTCTGCAACCGACCTAACCTCGGCCTTCGCCGCTTTGTAGTCAGAACCAAACTTTGCGCCGATATTACCGGTTACCTTTTCGTTGAAAACGACGATATATGAATTGTCGATAGTGCTGCTTTCATGGATCACCACGCCAGCATTTTCTACGGCGTTGTCATCAACATTTAAATTTTCAAAACTTTGTGTGTCATCCGAACACGACACTGCAATCATACTTAAAACGCCAGCAACGACGCTCAATTTTAATGGATTTTTTCTCATTATTTGTGTTTTTAATTCGCGCAAAAGTAGGAAAAATTTTATAAATTTTTAACTTCTGATCAGCTTTTTGTTAATTTTTTGATGTTTTTGTCAAAATATTCATAAAAATGTAACATTATGGATTAATTTGTCTTACATCCTGTGACCTCCCATAAAAAAAGGGTTTTCAATGTTTATTTATGTTATTTTAGAGTATGATATACAGGCCCACTAAGGCAATTTCGAATTTGCCGATTTTTTTTAAAAATTTATTTAAAATGAAAAAAGTATTCCTATTAATTTTGATGTTTCTAATGATAAACGCTTGTAAAAATGATGCTCGCAAAGAACCTATTTCAGTGAATTATCCGATCACAGAAAAAGGCGACACGATTTATTCCCATTTCGGAACAGAGGTTAATGACCCCTACCGGTGGTTAGAAGATGACCGTAGCCCAGAAACTGAAGCTTGGGTAAGGGAGCAGAACAAAGCTACATTTGGTTATTTAGAGCAAATACCTCTTCGCCATGGTCTTAAAGGCCGGTTGGAGAAACTATGGAATTACGAAAAAATAACTGCTCCGTTTGACGAAGGGGATTATACCTATTTCTATAAAAATGATGGGCTTCAAAATCAGTATGTCGTATATCGGAAAAAAGAAGATGCCAAGGCGGAGGTCTTTTTAGACCCAAATACATTTTCAGAAGATGGCACAACCTCTCTTGCCGGATTGAGTTTTACAAAAGATGGTTCTTTGGCTGCCTATCTGATTTCAGAAGGCGGAAGCGATTGGCGTAAGGGAATTGTTGTGGATACCGAAACCAAGAAAATTGTAGGGGATACCCTTGTGGATATCAAATTCAGCGGAATTTCTTGGAAAGGCAATGACGGCTTTTACTACTCCAGTTATGACAAACCAACTGGCAGCGAACTATCGGCAAAAACCGATCAGCACAAGGTCTATTATCACAAATTAGGAACGCCTCAAAAACAGGATGTCCTTGTTTTTGGAGGAAAGCCCGATGAAAAACATCGTTATATAGGGGCGCATGTCACAGAAGATCAAAAGTATTTAATACTCTCAGCGGCAACCTCAACTTCAGGAAATAAGCTTTTTATTCAAAACCTGGAAGATGCAAATGGCCTACTACTACCCATTGTAGAAGATACCAAGTCCGATAATCGCGTAATTGAGAATGTGGGCTCAAAACTTTATATCGTTACTGATAGAAATGCGCCCAATACTAAAATCGTTACCGTTGATGCGACCGAACCCAGTGTGGCAAATTGGGTAGATTTCATTCCTGAAACCGAAAATGTATTGACCCCCAACACTGGAGGCGGGTACTTTTTTGCTGAATATATGGTTGATGCGATTTCTAAGATCAAACAATACGATTATAACGGGAAATTGATTCGGGAGGTTGAATTACCCGGCTTGGGCAGTGCATCTAGTTTTGGCGGAAAGGAAGAGGACAAGGAATTCTATTTTAACTTCACCAACTACATTGTTCCTGAATCATCATATAAGTTTAATGTTGAGACGGGTGAATACCAATTGTATTGGAAACCAGAAATCGATTTTAATCCGGAAGATTATGAAAGTAATCAAGTGTTTTATACCTCCAAGGATGGCACTAAAATTCCGATGATGATTACGCATAAAAAAGGCATTCAACTCAACGGAAAAAACCCAACCATTTTATATGCTTATGGAGGATTCAATATTAGCCTCACCCCTTCTTTTAGCATTGTAAATTCCGTTTGGATGGAACAAGGAGGAATTTATGCCGTCCCGAACATAAGAGGTGGTGGCGAATATGGTAAAAAGTGGCATGACGCCGGGACCAAAACACAAAAGCAGAATGTATTTGATGATTTTATCGCTGCCGCAGAATACCTCATCGCTAACAACTATACCTCGTCTAATTATTTAGCTATTAGAGGTGGTAGTAATGGCGGCCTACTAGTAGGGGCCACAATGACCCAAAGACCTGATTTAATGAAGGTCGCCCTTCCTGCAGTTGGGGTAATGGACATGCTTCGTTATCATACATTTACTGCTGGTGCAGGATGGGCCTATGATTATGGTACCGCAGAAGATAGTAAGGAAATGTTCGAATATCTAAAAGGATACTCCCCCGTACACAATGTAAAAAAAGGTATTCAGTACCCAGCAACCTTGATAACCACGGGTGACCATGACGATCGGGTGGTACCCGCCCACAGTTTTAAATTTGCCGCCGAACTTCAGGAGAAACAAGCAGGGAACAATCCAACATTGATACGTATAGAAACCAATGCCGGACATGGAGCTGGCACCCCCGTGAGTAAAACCATTGCACAATATGCCGACATTTTTGGTTTTACGCTATACAATATGGGATTCAATGAACTTCCGAACAAGGGCGTTTTAAAAGATTTTAAGGACTAATCATCAATATTTTTGACTTAAATCCGTTTGCTTTAATGTAAACGGATTTTTCTACTTTTCAAACACAGCCAAAACCTCTATGCTTCACGTTGATCACGTTTCTTTTGCCTATGATAAGGTTCCTGTTTTAAACGACATTAACCTTAAAATAAAGGAGGGCGAACATGTAGCCATTATTGGCGAAAGTGGCTGTGGTAAAAGTACGCTGCTCAAAATTATTTATGGCCTTCTACAAATTAAGGTGGGTGAAGTGTATTGGGGCGAAAAACAAGTTCTCGGGCCATTGTACAATCTGGTACCGGGAGAACCTTATATGAAGTACCTTTCCCAGGACTTTGATTTAATGCCATATACCACCGTGGAAGAAAATGTGTCTAAGCATCTTTCTTCCTTTGAACCTGAGGAAAAGCAGGAACGTACCTATGAGTTATTGGAAATGATAGAAATGAACGCCTTTGCCAAGACAAAGGTTAAATACCTGAGCGGGGGGCAACAGCAACGTGTGGCACTGGCAAGGGTATTGGCTCAGGCACCCGATATATTATTGCTAGACGAACCCTTTAGCCATATCGATAATTTTCGGAAAAATGCCTTGCGCAGAAACCTGTTCAAATATTTAAGGAGGAAGAACATTACAGTGCTCACAGCTACTCATGATCATAATGATATGTTGCCCTTTGCAGATCGTGTAATCGTACTAAGGGACACTAAAATCATTGCCAAAGACGATCCAAAAAAACTTTACCAACGACCAAATGATATTTATATCGCTTCTCTTTTCGGTGAGGCGAACAAGATTCCCATTAATATCGTAAAGACCTATGCAGATACCAAGAGGCGAATTATCGTTTATGCCCATGAATTTCGAGTGTCGCAAAAATCTGGATTGGAAGTGATGGTGACCAGCTCCTTTTACATGGGCGGCCACTATCTCGTTGAGGGCATTTATGAAGGTCAGAATATATACTTTCACCACCATGCGGCTATTGAAGATGGTAAGGAAATCTTTCTGAATATCTCGATTGAAGTAATTAATAAGCGTATGTCTGGCCGTCTTCACGCATCTTTGTAATTTTCGAACCTCTTTGTTTTATGTACTTTTAAGCAACCAACCCGCGCAGTGAACAAAGAACGGATCATACAAGAACTCAACTTTAAAGCCGTGCGAAGCAGTGGCCCCGGTGGGCAAAATGTAAACAAGGTTTCAACCAAGGTAGAACTGAGCTTTGATCCGCAAAGTTCCGAAGGACTTTCAGAAGCTGAAAAAAAGCGTGCCCTCCTTAAACTTGGGTCTAGGCTTACAAAAGATGGCATTTTACAGTTGCAATGCGAGGAAAGCCGTAGCCAACATAAAAACAAGGAACTTGTCATTAAACGATTCTTTGATATGCTCGCCAATGCTTTAAAAGTGCCTAAAGTGCGGAAGAAAACAAAACCCTCGAGATCTGCAATCGAAAAGCGACTTAAAAGCAAGAGGAAAGCCGCGCAGAAAAAGGCAAATCGGGGAAGGCCAAATATAGATTAATCTCTTTCCGAATTCTTTTATAGTAGTTCCTCTTGGGTCAAAGGATGTTCAAAATTTGAATAGCAAGCCCATTAAAAACCACCTCATCCCCCACTGATCTACCTAATAATAATTGTCCGATGGGTGTGGCCATGGAAATACAAAATATGGGTGAGCCCGTTCCTTTAAATTCCCCTGCCGAAACTGCTAAAAAGTATTCGGCTTTTGAGGTTTTTACCCAACTTCCTAAAGTGATATGGTTTGTGCTGGCCTTTAGTGGCACTTTTAACAATACTTGACTCATTTTCTCCGCCTCTGCCAACTGCTGTCCCAGTTTCTCTCGTTCTAACTGAAGCATGGCCCGCCCTGTTTCGTGCTTATCACCAGCACTACTTTTGGTCTCTGAGCCCAAAGACTCCTGAATTCTGGTAATCCCATCTTGTATACGGGACAGCCTACTTTCAACGTAATTCTCACAAAATCGATATAGTTCTTCCTTGGTCGTCATTTATTGGTTATTCTATTAGGTTGGCCAATTCGTTACCTACGGTACTACCAATGGCAATACCCATTCCTCCTAAACGAACACCACAAAATACATTGTCGGAGAGTTGTTTTACAATCGGTCTTTTTTGATTGCCTATACCCATGATTCCACTCCAACTTCGTTCTATTTCAAAAGGGGTTTCTGGCAGGATTACCTCTTTTAATAATTTTTTTAGATGGTTCTGGACCAGGTCTGTTTTACCAAATTCTCGGGTCTCTTCTCCTTTGAAATCGAGATTTCTCCCACCCCCTAACAATATGCGATTATCAATATTCCGAAAATAGTAGTACCCTTCATCTAAATGAAAAGTACCTTCAATGTGCAAGTTCTGAATCGGTTTGGTGAGCACTACCTGCGCTCTTGCCGGTTTTATGTCTTCTTCTAGCAGCTGGTTCGCAAATCCGTTGGTAGCAATCAGGAGTTTTTTGGTTTTAAACTCGAATTGGTCCGTTTTTATCTGTACGGATGTTCTAGCATCCTCAAAACCTTCTACTGTAACCGAATTAAGTACTTGAACATCGCTTCTAGCCACCTTCTGCAAAAGGGACGCCATCATCTTTCCAGTATCGATCTGTCCTTCCAAAATATGAGTTATGTATTGCTCTTTTATTTTTTTAAAACGGAACTTATTGGAAGTGGTGCGAAAAACGTTATTACCAAAAACTGGATGAAGAAGCTCGTTAACCCCCTTGATGTTATCCATACATTTTTCAAACAATTCTTGGCCTGATTGTATGAACAGCTCATGTCCACCAAGTTGTTTGAAATCGATGGCCGTATCCCCGAGGTTTTTGCGGAGCAATTCTATACCATTAAATCGCTTTTGAACCAGTTGCAGAATTTCCTCTTCTGAATGGCCTTTTAAATCAGAAAGTACTTCGGAAATACTGCCGAAACAAGCAAAGCCCGCATTCTTCGTGCTTGCCCCTTGTGGCAATGTTCCCTTCTCCAAAACAAGCACTTTTGCCATGGGAAAACGGGTGGCTAAAGATAAGGCAGTGCTAAGGCCAACTATGCCACTGCCAATAATGGTAAAATCAATATTTGAAAGCCATGTTTTATATTCCCAATAACTAAGGTTCATGCCACTAAAATACGAACTTAATACGTGTAAAACAGCGCTTTACCGTGGTCCATTCATCATGTGACTTCCTGAAAACATAAAAACACACTAACAGACTTCCTGGTTTGTTAAAAAGGTAGTTTGGCTTATAAATTTCTGGGTGATTTTCAAATTGTATTTTGTAAACCCCTATAAAACCTGTGTCTTAAAAGTTTTGGAAACATTTCTTGACAAAGTAACCGACTAGCTAGTCGGTTTACATTAATGAATCTTATGTCAAAAAATGATTTATTGAACGGAGTCCGATTGCTTTTCAGGTAGCAATTGCGCGATAATATTGATATTTGGGTCAGCGGCAGTAAGCCCTCCTTTAAGTACCACTCGATTTCCTTCTTTTTGAGATGCGTAGAGCTGCATCTTAACCAAGTTTTTAAAGTGTTTTCTTAACAGGGGAATATCTAAATCTTCCTTTAGTTTTTTAAAATCTATCTGACATCTAAAAAAACTAGAACTAATTTGCTTTTGGGTTATCATTCGACCCTCAAAAGTATCAAAAGCCGTGTTCATTGGCCCGTCTTTCACGTACATTTTATAGAGTGGAAACGGTTCAAAAACCTCGTTTTCATCAATAGTTTTCTGTGCTAACAAATAGTCTTTTAGGCTTTGATTTTCAGCTCCAAGGTTTATGTGCATTTTGGGTACTTGTGCCACCTGTAACGTTCGCTTTTCTATTTTCTCAAAATTATCATCGTACGTATACGTAATTATGGTATCGCTTTGTGCGGTCCTCCCCGCAATTGCCAAACTAAAATAGCCGTTAGTCCGGTCAGCAATCTTTGTAACATCCAGACCGTTCTTTTTAAAAAAAGAAGCGTCGGACAAAGCGGCTATAAATTCATTCTTATTCGTGTTATTTTCGAAGTTGGCATCAAAATAGCATTGAAATGATGTATTAGGAGTGGTTTCAGTGGTTATTTCTGGCATGAACTGCTGTGGGGTCGTTGTTTTAAGATTTCCTGCAATGACAGCTTTTCCATCTTTAAAGTTAATCGTTGCACTGCTATTATTCTTTATATAGACCATATGGTCATCATAATCGGTCAGTGTCCGTATCAATTCATTGTTATCATCCGAAATCGTTTTCCCCTCTACCAGCACATCTTTAAAAACCTTATGAAAAGCATCCGGTTTTAGCTCCGGGGAAAGTGCTATAACCAGCTTTTCAGGATCCCAAGCAAGTGCTATTTTCGACTTTTCAATCGTAACAAACCGATACCGCTCCCCTGGGGCATATTCAATCGTAGCTGATTTCTTTTCAATCTCTTTGGCAATATAGGCCTCAAAAGCATTGGAATCTTTGATAGAAAAAGTGCTGAAAAGGGTGTTCTTTACATCTGGGAGGGTATAAAAAATGAGGTTATAGGGTAATAAATTAATTCCCTTATTTGGGCCATCCCCGTCGCCAAGGCTGGAAAAATCCGATCTTTCAAAATAGTAGCCAGGCGAGGTTAGTGCATCCAGAAACAGCGTTTCCTTGATTTCTTGAACCCCAACTTTAATTGCACTATCGGCATCAATATGTATTTTGCCCAGTAAAGATGGCTTTTTTTTCAGATGCTTATAGCCCGAATACCCCAAAACGGATAATACAACTAACCCCAAAAGTATTTTTGATAGCTTTTTCATGGAACTGGCGAATGGCTTAGTCTATTAAAGCCTCGATCATATTGAGAAAATAGTCAAAGCTGTTGTTGTGCCCCCCTGTGGCTGTACTCCAAATCAGTTCGCCTTTCATGGTATTTCCCTTGATTTTCTCAAAATTGAACAGAACGTCCTCTGTATTCTCGGTTAAAAACCCAATTTTATTTCTTAAGTCGACGGGATAGGAATCTGCGGGTATCTGGGTAATGATCTTTTTACCATTCACATACATGCTACTAACGTTCTTTTTCATATTACGTTTATGGCCACTAGATAGTTTGGACGCATAAGTGCCATTGCTAATCGAAGTCATGTCTTTTTTAGAGCTTCCCATAAAAAACATATCATCTTTAAACATCACGTAAAGATCAAAGGGGGAAGAACTTCCCATTGTTGTTAGCTTGTACATTCCGTTTGTGGCCTCTAGTTCCCCTTCCCTTATGCCAATGCGAACCAATTTATTGAACAGTTCTTTTTGTTCTGAGGAAAACATGAACATAAAATCTGGAACGGTCTCTGTCTTCGTCTTTTCGACCTCCTTGTAGTTATACTCCTCATCATACTCATAATCGGTATAGGTGACCTCCCTTTCAGAAAGATCGGTCAATACCAATAGCATATCGCCCCGTACAATTTCCGCAACCGCTTCTTCGTCTATTAATAGAGAAAACAGGTGGGCGCCCAAAGAGGCTACGTCTCTATACTCATTCGGTTCTTTTGTGTTGAATAAGTTATCGATTAAACCGGGGTATGCATTTAACATGCCTTCAACACTCATATTCATAGACCAATAACCCAACATGCGGTCTTCATTCAGGTAGCTGGTAAACTTCGGGTTAAACCTGCCTTTATATATCTGTTTGTAGAGGTCTACCATTTCGTCGTTCATGGTATATACCGTTTTTATGGCGGCGTGATCTTCTTCAAAGTCGAGTTTGGCCACTACAGACATGCCTCCATAGAACTTCTGTATGTCCATAAAACTATATGGATTGGATGCTCCGAAAAGATAACTGCTAGGCAGGGCACTCTCATAGATTTGCCCAAAATCGGCAATCCATGCGCTGGCCTCTTCATTTCCGTTACCAATGCTTTTAGCATAACTTGGGTTTCTTGTAATGTCGCCTTGGGCATAGTTACCGGCCATTACGGCCATGGCTTTTGCCAAAGTAGCCTCGGCTAATTCCTTTCTTTGTGCAGCGCGTTCCGCATCCCGTTTTTTCCTTCTTTCTTCCCTTTCTGCTGCTTCTTCTTTGTATTCCTCGCTGTTATAATAATCATCGTACGAAGAATCAGTGGCATCTTCAACCTCTTCAATTGCTATGTCGGCCGCCTTCTCAACTACTTCAGCAGCTTCCTCAACTTCCCCAACCGTAATTTCATATGCCGGAGATTCTGCGGCCTCCGCTATTTCTTCTGCTGCTTCGGGGACCTCAACAGCCTCCTCTAATTCTTCATAGTAACTATAATCGTCGTAATAATCATTGGCCGTCGATTGGTCTTTGGCGAACATAAGCAAAAGGGTATTGCCATTCCATAGCCGTATCGCACCATCATATTCTTCTTGAATATAGGATAGCCCATTTTTGGTCATGATCGACTCTTGGTCCCATTTGCTTAAGAGGTTTTCAAATCCTTTTGAATCTTTGAGCGGTATCAGAAAACAATTGGTGTAAACACCCTCTTTCACATCTAAAAAATAATAGAAGTTCTTTTCTAAATCAAAGCCTGCGGCTTCAATATTTTCAACCTTACCATCAGATTGCTTTCCCAGTTGTTCTCCGAGCATCTTCCCTAATTTAGAACTCGAGAAATCCTCAACGGAAACCAGTTTTGTTAGTTTCTCACCTTTAATGGTAACAACGGCAGCAGCATTCGCCGGGATTTTGTTACGTAAGTCCTGGGCGGAAAGGCCTAAAGCAAAACAGAAAAACGTAATCGAGAGTATTGATTTTTTCATGATAGGTCGGATTTTATTGGGTCAGTTGAATTTTATTTTGAACATTTTTTATGCCTGCTATAAAGGACATCGCATCGATACGAAGCATCACGGCCTTTTTATTGGGCGATATTTTAGCGTTTTGATTGGAAACACTTTTTACAGGATTGTCAAAGCGATAGATACAGGTATAGCTTGCATCGTCAAACACTTTTTTATCCTCTTTCCTCAGTCTGGCAAATGACGTCTTGATGCTCGTGTCATAATTGAAGTGACGCTGAAAAGTATTGGTTTTGTTTTCGTAAGAGAAGTTTTTAGTGGTAAAACTGGTACCCCCTTTCTTGTTCTGCTTTTGAATAAGTTCCTTAAAAATATCGTTTACATTTTCGACCTGTTCAAAGTCGCATGCAATGGTAAAAATATAATTATCAAGGTCTTTTGTTTTTTTAATATTGCTAATACCCTCTGTTTTTTCTAAATGTGTTACCACATCTATCATGGCTTCGTTCATATCATCTTCTGAAGGTACTTTGTGACCATTAATACTATCCAACATCATTATAGATGCCAATTTGGTCTTGCTCTTGCTCATATTCAAAGTTACGAGCATACTTCCGCTACCATCCCTATTGAGATTTATTTCCTCTAAAATTTCAAAACAACTGGTGCAGAGTAATAGAAAAGTAAAAAGAAAGCAATAGGTAAGGGTTTTACGGAGCATTTAATTTGATTAAATAGTGTCTGTTGTAAACTACTTTATTTTCGGAAAATTGTGCAACTGTAGTGCCACAAATGAAATTCAACACAAAAATATGGTATAATGTTAAAATTAAAAGTCCTATGAAATATGAAAAGCGTATCCCTGAAAAAAGAATACAAAAAAAGCCCTGAACGTTACAGGGCTTAAATTTTACTCATCTAGTGGTTCCATTTCAAAGTCTTCCATGAACTTGGTGGTATAGTTTCCCGCAAGATAGTCCGGATGATCCATTAACTGCCTATGGAACGGTATTGTCGTTTTAATACCTTCGATTACAAACTCGTCTAGGGCGCGTTTCATTTTATTGATCGCCTCTTCCCTTGTTTGCGCCGTGGTTATCAACTTGGCAATCATAGAATCGTAGTTTGGTGGAATCACATAACCGCTATACACATGTGTATCCATTCGCACCCCATGCCCCCCAGGGGTATGCAGCGTAGTTATTTTTCCCGGCGAAGGTCTAAAATCGTTGTAAGGATCCTCGGCATTAATACGGCATTCTATAGAATGTAGTTTGGGCAGATAGTTCTTACCAGAAATGGGAACCCCTCCCGCCACTAGAATTTGCTCGCGAATCAAATCATAGTCGATTACCTGTTCGGTAATAGGGTGCTCCACTTGAATACGCGTGTTCATCTCCATAAAATAGAAATTCCTGTGCTTATCCACTAAAAATTCAACGGTACCCGCTCCTTCATATTTTATATATTCTGCAGCTTTTACAGCTGCTTTGCCCATATCGTCCCTAAGCTTATCGGTCATAAAAGGTGATGGGGTTTCTTCGGTCAACTTCTGGTGCCTCCTTTGTACTGAACAATCCCTCTCCGATAAGTGGCAGGCCTTACCATATTGATCACCAACTATTTGAATTTCGATATGTCGTGGCTCTTCAATCAATTTTTCCATATACATACCTCCATTCCCAAAGGCGGCAGTCGCCTCTTGTACGGCGCTTTCAAAAAGGTCTTCCATTTCCTCTTCCGCCCAAACAGCTCGCATTCCTTTTCCCCCTCCACCGGCCGTAGCTTTGATCATGACGGGGTAACCCATTTTTTTGGCAATCTTTTTGGCCTCGGTAACATCTTTCAGCAGACCATCAGACCCGGGAATACAGGGAACACCAGCAGCCTTCATCGTTTCTTTGGCTGTTGCCTTATCGCCCATGCGGTCAATTTGATCCCCAGAGGCACCAATAAACTTAATGTCGTGTTCCGCACATATTTTGGAGAAATTGGAATTTTCAGATAAAAATCCATATCCCGGATGAATCGCATCGGCATTGGTAATCTCTGCCGCTGCTAAAATATTTGTGATTTTCAGATACGATTCACTACTTGGTGCCGGACCAATACAAACCGCCTCATCGGCAAATCGCACATGAAGGCTCTCTTCGTCTGCCTTTGAATAGACCGCTACCGTTTTTATACCCATCTCTTTGCAGGTACGTATAACGCGAAGTGCAATCTCTCCCCTATTGGCAATTAATATTTTCTTGAACATCTTTTAAAAATTTTAAGTTCTAAGTTTTAAGCTCTAAATACAAGTAATCAATCCTTGTATTTAACATTCAACACTTAAAATTTATTTATGATGGATCCACCAAAAAGAGTGGTTGGTCAAATTCTACTGGTGACGAATCATCTACCAATATCTTCACAATCTTACCCGAAACCTCCGATTCAATATCGTTGAACAGCTTCATTGCCTCAATTACGCATAATACGTCACCCTGGCCAATGTTATCACCTACCTCCACAAAGGACGGCTTGTCAGGAGAGGGCTTTCTATAAAATGTTCCGATAATTGGGGATTTTATCGTAATGTACTTCGAATCATCCTCGGCAGAAGTATCGCCTGTCCCTGGATTGGCAGCTGGCACCTCCGCCTGTATTTGTGCAACTGGGGCGGGGGCTTGTGCCACAGGAATCTGTTGCACAATAGTAGTCTCCTGACCGGTATTCAACGCACCCGTTCTAATGGTAATCTTTACGTCGTCCATCTCCAATTTTACCTCGGTAGCCCCAGACTTGGCGACAAATTTGATTAGGTTTTGAATTTCTTTAATATCCATGTAACAGTTTTTAAAAGTAAGTTAGTTATAGGCCCATTTTAGCAAAATCGAGCCCCAAGTAAATCCGCCTCCGAAGGCGGCAAAAACCAGGTTGTCTCCCTTTTTAAGTTGGTCTTCATAATCATTCAATAATAATGGCAATGTGGCCGAAGTGGTATTACCATATCGTTGTATATTCATCAATACTTTATCTCTGGATATACCCATACGATTAGCTGTGGCATCGATTATTCGTTTATTGGCCTGATGGGGCACCAACCAAGATACGTCAGTATGGTCCAGATTATTTCTTTTCATTATTTTCTCAGCGACATCCGCCATATTCGAAACAGCAAATTTGAATACCGATTTCCCATCTTGAAAAATATAGTGTTGCCGTGCCGCTACGGTTTCAGCCGAAGCTGGCAACAATGAGCCTCCGGCAGGCATTCCCAAAAATTTGCGGCCTGTGCCGTCAGATCGAAGGTATTCGTCCTGAAAGCCCAATCCATCTGTATTGGGCTCAAAAAGTACCGCTCCCGCTCCATCACCAAAAATAATGCACGTAGTACGGTCGGTATAGTCAAGAATAGAGGACATCTTGTCGGCCCCTATTAAAAGTACTTTCTTGTATCGTCCGGATTCAATATAGCTAGATGCGGTAGACATTCCGTATAGGAAGCTTGAACATGCCGCCAATAAATCGTAGGCAAAGGCATTGGTCGCTCCTATTTCCGAAGCCACAAAAGCAGCCGTGGACGCTACTGTGCTATCCGGAGTCGCTGTGGCGACCATTATCAAGTCTATTTCAAGAGGGTCAATGTCTTTTTTTTGAAGAAGGTTGGCGACAGCTTTTATGGCCAAATAGGAAGACCCTTCACCCTCATCATCCTTTAAAATCCTTCTCTCCTTTATTCCAGTTCTCGAAGTTATCCATTCATCATTCGTATCTACCATTTCCTCCAACATTTTGTTGGTCATTACGAATTGCGGAACATACCCCCCAACGGCGGTGATTGCTGCGGTTATTTTACCCATGCTGTAGTCGCTTTTGTATCAAAAACATGCAAAAATGGCACAAAATTGTTGAAAATTAGTCAATTCTCAGGACTTTTTGCTGAAAAAACACCATTTTCGAAAAGTTTCTGATTTATCGTCTTTAGTAGCTAATAAATTAAACAATGGCATAAAAAAACTCCCTGCCATATGGTGGGAGTTTAATTCTATTTTCTTGAGGGACTATTAGGCTTCTGCCTCGGTCTTGTCAATTAAAACCTGACCTTTATAGTACAACTTTCCTTCGTGCCAGTGTGCCCTATGGAACAAGTGCATTTCACCTGTTGTTGGGTCAGTTGCCAAAGTTGGTGCTACCGCTTTGTAATGCGTTCTTCTTTTATCTCTTCTAGTTCTTGATATTTTTCTCTTAGGATGTGCCATTGATCACTTATTTATCCGTTATTAACTTTTTTAATGCATCCCATCGGGGATCGTTTTTGTCTTTATCTTCTTTAATTTCTTTTGGCTGCAGGTCTTCCAATCTTTTCAACGCTTCCGATTTTAGACTGCCATCCGCTATTCCTGGATGTACTCTTTTTTGAGGAACGGCCAACACCAACATTTCATATACGTATTGGGCTACATTTACTTTATGCTCCCCATGGGGAATGACTAAAATCTCATCATCCTCATCGTTGTACTCTTCCCCGAATTTCACCACCATTTGCATCTGGGATGCAATTGGTTGGTCAAAAGGTTCCCCTGTTACATCACAAAATACGTTTACCGTACCCTTGGCGTCAAAATCAAGCTCTAACATAGTGCTCGTTTTGTTCAATATAACTGTTACGCTTACGTTGGTCGCATTAAATTCATCATACCCAAAAGACTCAAAGAACGTATTTTCAATTAGGTAATTAAATTCGTGTTTTCCCTGTTTCAATCCTGAAAAAGGAATATTGTATTCCTTGTGCTTCATCCTTTTACAACACTAATTTAACCTAGAGCCCATCTTACCTTTCCTGAATTTATTTCAGGATTGACGGGCTGCAAAGATACTATTATTTTAAATATTGGCAATTTTATGGCAAAAGAAAAAAGGCCTGTCTCGCAGAAGGGGAAAAGACCTTCGGAAACTAGGTTGTACTAACGTCTTACTTTCTGTTTTTGAAGTGGATTTTCGGTTAGTTCACCGTACTCCTGACGGCTTCTAAAAATCTGGATAGCTGAAAATACCGCTTCCTTAAAAGAGCTGTGGTCAGCTTGCCCCTTTCCTGCAATCTCATAGGCCGTTCCGTGGTCTGGAGAGGTGCGCACTTTTTTTAGCCCAGCGGTATAATTTACTCCCTTTCCGAATGAAAGTGTTTTGAAGGGTATGAGTCCTTGATCGTGATAAGCTGCTAAAACCGCATCGAAGTTTTTGTATCCGTCCGATCCGAAAAAACTATCGGCCGAATAAGGCCCAAATACCAAATGGCCGGCATCTGACATTTCTTTGATTACCGGTTTCAAAACTGCATCATCCTCTTTCCCAATTACGCCATTGTCCCCGCTATGCGGGTTAATTCCCAACAAGGCAATTTTGGGGCGACGAATACCAAAATCCATCGTTAAGGATTTCTCTATGGTACGCACTTTTGTTCGAATTAAAATAGGGTTGATAGCAGCAGGTGCGTCTTTTACGGCAACATGATCCGTAAGTAGTCCAATCCTAAGGTTATCACTAACCATAAACATTAAACTTTCACCCTCTAGTTCCTGCGCCAGAAAGTCTGTATGGCCGGGGAATTTAAAATCGTCTGCCTGTATGTTGTTCTTATTGATAGGAGCGGTAACCAAAACATCTATTTCGTCATTTTTCAACGCTTCAACTGCAGCTTTTAAGGACTTTATCGCATATTTTCCGGCAGCCTCGGTTTCCTCACCAAACTGTAGCTCGGGAACTTCCTTCCAAACATTCAATACATTGACCTTCCCGTCTAAGGCTTTTGAACATTCGTGAATACCATTGTAGTTAATTGAAATGTTCAGAGCGTTTTTCTGTCCGGAAATGGTTTTATTGGATGCAAAAATAATAGGCGTACAAAAGTCTAACATACGGGCATCCTCAAAGGTTTTTAAAACTACCTCGCAACCAATTCCGTTAAGGTCGCCAATAGATATCCCCAATTTTATTTTCCCGTTTTCACCCATGATATTCTTTACCTTTGTACTTGCGACATGAAACGCAAAACTACTTAATTTTAACGGAAGATGTTTACGGGAATAATCGAAACTTTAGGCGAGGTAAGCGAATTGAAAAGGGATGGCGGCAATCTGCATATTACCATTTCCACACCCTTGGCCAAGGAGCTAAAGATTGACCAAAGCGTTGCCCATAATGGGGTTTGTTTAACCGTAGTTGCTTCGGATTCTGACAAATATACGGTTACAGCAATTGAAGAAACTTTGCAAAAAACGAATCTAGGAAACCTAAAAATAGGTGAAAACGTAAATCTTGAGCGCGCTATGGTCTTAGGTAGCCGATTAGACGGGCATCTGGTACAGGGCCATATAGATCAAACCGGTATTTGTACTTCTGTAGAGAAAAAAGATGGGAGTTGGATTTTTTCCTTTGAGTACGACGTCACAATGGGGAACCCTACGATTGAAAAAGGCTCTATCACTATTGATGGCACTAGTCTTACCGTTGTAAATTCCGGCAAAAATACTTTTAGTGTTGCCATTATACCTTATACTTATGAAAATACCAGGTTCAATACCTATAAAACTGGTACGGTGGTCAACTTGGAGTTTGATGTTATAGGGAAGTATGTTGCTAAATTATATGGTGCTCGCTAGGCCAATCTGCAATCATACTTTTATAAAAATCTTTTTCTGGTACAGCACGTAACCTAAAAAGACGTAGAAAGCGACCACGCTCAGCCCATAGAGCAGGGAAGACATTTGCATTGATATAGCATCTTGCACATAAATCGTGTTAAACAACCATCCGTGTAGCGAAGTCTCCCCAATCTTGATCATTCCCATCAATTTACTAACAAAGCTTGATAAAAAATATAAAATTAGAGCGTTGGCTCCGGCGTATCTGAAAATGCTCCCAAATTGGATTCCCTTGATGTCCGTTAGATAATAGATCAAGGCCAAAATCAGGTTGGCCCAGCCAGCAGTAACCAATACAAAACTGCTTGTCCAAAGTGCTTTGTTGATGGGAAAAAAAATATCCCAAACATGTCCGATAATCAACATTGCCCCGCCAATCCCCATTAAAATGGTAGCCTTTTTTTCCTGTTTTGAGGTTAAAACAAGTCCCGTGAAAATGCCTAACAACGCGCTAACTATCGAGGGAATTGTGCTTAGCAAACCCTCCGGGTCATAATCGGCCTTGTAATTATGTGTGCCGAAAACCTGCACATCTAAATAGTTGGCCAAGTTATTCGGAGCCCTTGCCAAAGTTGATTCTATCCCGTTCACAGGAACAAAAACCATAAGTAACCAATAGCCGACCAACAGTGCGGCGGCAATGCCGATGAGTGTTTTCCAATTAAAATTCAAAAACAAGATAGATGCAAAAAAGAATACTACGCCGATACGCTGTAATACCCCAGGAAACCGTATATCGGCAAAATCCTTTATAAATGGAAAGGTCAGGGTAAATGCCCCAAGAAAAAGTCCTAATCCAATAAGTTTTAATGTTCGTACCGATATTTTTTTATAAGTGGCCTTGGTTGCGATTTTGTTTTTATATGAAAAAACAATCGAGGTACCCACAATGAACAGAAAGAACGGAAACACCAAATCTGTTGGAGTATACCCGTGCCACTTCGCATGTAGAAATGGCGCATAAACGGCAGACCATGTTCCCGGTGTATTCACCAAAATCATTAGCACAATGGTCATGCCCCTAAAAATATCTACTGAAAGGATTCGATTTTTCATGATCACTGTTTTTTAATGGATGGTTTGCCTGTTCTCCAAGCGGTAAACAAATTTAAGCCCGCTCCAGTCTTGGTCGATCGCGGCCACTTTCACATCTACAAGGCCGGTGGTTTTTAAAATATAGTCCCGAATAATATCCCTGTTAAGGTCTGTTTCAATTTTTGAAGTTCCTTTGGGCCAACTTATCCAGAGAAGTCCATTCTTCTTAAGGGAGTCTTTATAATTGCCGAGCACCTTTTCCAGTTCGGTCATTCGTGTGCAGAAAAACTGCATAAAATCAATTTGTTCCGTTCGGGCTTTTTCTACAAGTTCGACATCATCGGGCCAATCGGCGAATAAATCAAAATAGTGCTTGGGAGGGTTGTACAACATTGCCCTGAACCCCTCCTTGATGCCAAGTTTCCTGCCCAAGGGCGTTTTTGAATAGCCGGCTGTCTTCACTACAAAATGTCTTTCTTCATACGGTTCCAAGCCTTGATCAAAAGGAATCCCGAAATCAATACCACTCCGCTAAAAATCAATGCAGAAGTCGTCTGGCCATATATCCAATACCCGGTGGCAAACATCATAGAATAGACTAAAATAACACCCAACAACATTGCGATAATTCCTGAGGGAACGCTCCATTTTTCACCAGTATCAATTTGAATATTATCTTTCCTGGCATCATTGACAACCTTGGCCCAACCAGGGCCTCCAGGCTGAATTCTTTTGTAAAAAGATTGTAGCACCTCATTAGATTCGGGTTTTGTCATAAAAGTCGTAATTAACCAAATCGCCGTTGTGACTATCATTACAAAGGGAATCTCACCCCAAACAGGAAATACGCCCGAATCGGCAGCGAACAAAAATGGTCCTAAGGCTGTTGTCTTTAACAAAATGGACAAAATACCTGAAGCAAACATCGCCGAAATTTCTGTCCAAGCATTAATACGCCACCAAAACCAACGAAGTATAAATATAAGCCCAGTACCGGCCCCAAAAAGCAACAATAATTTAAAAATCTGTTCCGCATTCTGCATAGCCAAGGCTAAAAAGGCACTAAGTACCATAAGCACCACTGTAGATAGCCTTCCGACGGCAACCATTTGTTTTTCAGTAGCGTTCGGGTTTATCTGTTGCTTATAAAAATCAAAAACCATATAAGACGACCCCCAATTTAACTGGGTAGAAATAGTACTCATATAGGCCGCCACTAATGACGCTAACACCACACCCAATAAGCCGCTTGGTAATTTAGTCAACATAGCAGAATACGCTAAATCATGGCCCAATTTATCTGCTGGAACATTTGGAAATGCATCTGCAATACTGGCAATATCAGGATACACCACTAAAGAAGCCAAGGCTACTAAAATCCATGGCCAAGGCCGTAAAGCGTAATGCATAATATTAAAGAAGAAGGTGGCGCCAATAGCGTGGTTTTCATCCTTAGCTGCTAACATTCGCTGAGCAATATACCCGCCTCCACCAGGCTCCCCGCCAGGATACCAGGAACTCCACCATTGCACCGCCAAAGGAATAACAAGTAAGGTAATAACCATGTCGGTATTGCTAAAATCAGGCAGAATGTTCATTTTAGAAGTAACCAATTCATTCGTCATCATGGCTTCAATACCCCCTACCTCAGGAATATTAATCAAATAATAAGCCGCGCCAATGGCCCCGGCCATTGCAACAAAGAATAATAAGAAATCAGTATAAACAACACCTTTAAAACCGCCTAAAGCACTAAATACTACTGTAATTAAACCCGCACCAACAATGGTTTGCCATGGTTCTAAACCCAGCATAATGCCCCCAATTTTTATAGCTGCCAGGTTAACTGCCGACATAGTAATTACGTTGAAAATCACACCTAAATAGACCGCTCTAAATTTTCTTAAAAAACTCGCCGGCTTACCGCCATAGCGCATTTCATAAAACTCCAAATCTGTGCTTACATTTGATTTACGCCAGAGCTTTGCATATACAAAAACAGTCAACATTCCGGTCAATAACATACACCACCAGCCCCAGTTGCCCGAAACGCCCGTTGTTCGTACCAAGTCCGTCACCAAATTAGGAGTATCAGTTGAAAAAGTAGTGGCCACCATAGAAAGCCCTAAAAGCCACCAAGGCATCGTTCTTCCGGATAGAAAAAATTCCGAAGAACTAGATCCAGACTTCTTAGAAACATAAACTCCTATTCCTAAAACAAGGGAAAAGAAAACGATTATAAAACTGTAATCAAGGGTGCTTAATTCCATAAGTTGGTTGTTTATTAGCAACTAAAGATAAAGCAAATTTGATTCTATTTCGAAAAACACTTGGGGCTTATTCCCTTAACAGATGTGTTTTTCAACCAAATCTTTAATTCTAACGTATATTACTGTGCGCGACATGAATTTTAGTTTTGTTAAAAGCGCAACAGACCCGACCCATTTCATACTAAACACTTAACTGAACCGTTCGTTTTTTATGGTCCGATCCATTGTTCTTTTAGTAGTATTATTGATTGCCTCTTCCTGCGGCACCTTAAATTTTATGGGGAAATCGCAAATAAAGGATTCTAGCGAGCACCTTATAGCCAATAAAGTAAAGCCCTATGAGCGTTTTATTACTAAAAATGCGATTTCAAAAAAAGGTCTTTTTGATGTACATCAAGTTGAGGGCCGATACTATTTTGAGGTTCCTGATAGTCTTTTGAATCGCGAAATCCTTGTAGTCACCCGCTTTATAAAAACCCCATCGGGCGCAGGTAATTACGGTGGTGAAAAGATTTCAGAGAACACCATTATTTTTGAGAAAGGGCCTAACAACAATCTTTTTTTGCGAATTGCCACTCTGGTTAGCGGTGCGAATGAAAACGATGCCATCTCTAAGGCAGTTAACAATTCGAACATTACCCCGATTTTGGAAACATTTGATATCAAGGCGGAAAACGAAAAAAAGACCACCTACCTTATTGATGTAACCCTTTTCATAAATAGTGAAAACCCGTTATTGGCCTTAAGTGGAAGTCAAAAAAATGCTTATAAGCTCTTAGGCCTGGAAAAGAACAAATCCTATATAAAGGAAATCAATTCGTTTCCCATCAACACCGAAATTAAAGCGGTAAAAACCTATAAGGCCAAAACAAATTCCGAAAAAAGAAAAAAACAATTGCCTGCGGCGGTTCTTGCGGGGGTGGTGACCTTGGAAATCAATAACTCCTTTGTGTTATTGCCTGAAAAACCAATGCGCAAACGAATGTATGATGCCCGCGTGGGTTATTTTGCCAGTTCTTATCTAGCATATGGAGACGATCAGCAAAAGGTTGATCGAAACACCTACATTCATCGTTGGCGTTTAGAGCCCAAAGATGAAGATATTGAAAAATGGAAGCGGGGCGAATTGGTGACCCCCAAAAAACCTATCATTTATTATATTGATCCGGCAACGCCTAAGAAATGGAGGCCTTACTTGATTCAAGGGATCAATGATTGGCAAACCGCCTTTGAGCAAGCGGGCTTTAAAAATGCGATTTTGGGGAAGGAATGGCCTGAAAACGACCAGACAATGAGTTTGGAAGATGCCCGTTTCTCTGTCCTGCGTTATTTTGCCTCACCTTCTAAAAATGCCTATGGTCCAAATATTGTGGATCCGCGAAGCGGGGAAATCCTCGAGAGCCACATCGGGTGGTACCATAATTTGATGAGTCTCTTGCATAATTGGTATATGGTACAGGCTGGTGCAGTAGACCTTCGCGCGCAACAGATGCAATTTGACAATGCCCTTATGGGGAACCTCATCCGATTTGTATCTTCTCATGAAGTGGGTCATACTTTGGGGTTAAGACATAATATGGGCGCCAGCAATGCCACCCCTGTAGCGAAATTGCGCAATGCGGAATGGCTTAAAAAGAATGGCCATACCAGTTCAATAATGGATTACGCGCGCTTTAATTATGTTGCCCAACCTGAAGACAATATACCAGTAGAGGACTTGATGCCCCGAATAGGCGACTACGATAAATGGGCAATTCAATGGGGGTACTCGAAGTATCCGGCCCAGATGCCTCTCTCCGAGGAAAAAGAGTTTTTAGCACAGATGGTGACCGACAGCGTTACGGCCAACCATCGCTTATGGTTTGGAGGGGAGGGTCGAGATTTTGATCCAAGGTCACAGACCGAGGACCTTGGCGATGATGCCATGGTGGCCAGCTCCTATGGCATCATGAACCTACAACGTATCGCTCCATGTCTTCGAGAGTGGACAAGAAATAAAAATAGTGATGACTATTCGAATCTAGACCAGATTTATAAGGCCCTTGTTGGGCAGTATAGCGACTACGTGTTTCATGTTGCGAAAAATATCGGCGGAATTTATGTTACCCCAAAAACCATGGGGGATGAGGGCGAGGTATACCAGCCCGTTTCCAAAGAAGTGCAAAAGCAAGCCCTTGCCTTTTTGGATAAACAAATTTTTAAGGAGCCCAAATGGTTGTTGCGACACGATATCTTAAATGCGATTCAATCCCCACGCTCCAAGGAATCGGTTACCAAAACGATGGAAAGTGTTATGAGAAACCTTTTAGGGGGCAGCCGTTTGAGTAGGATGACCTTTATTGCCGAACGTTACGAATTTGAAAATCCGTATCGCCCTGAGGAATATATGGATGACCTGAATTTTTTAATTTGGGGCGATATGAACGTTTTTTATCAAACCAATGCCTATCGAAGAAAGCTACAAAAGGCCTATGTGGCCAATATGATTGCCCTTTATAAGCCCGATGAGGCAGCGGGAGTTGTTGAGGGTGTCCTGGCCAAACTATCTGAGGGCTATACCGTCAATACCGATGTGCGATCCTTGGCGTTGGACAATCTTTTGACACTTCAATCGAACATCAAAAGGACAATTCCGGTAATGACCGATAGATTGACGATTGCTCACCTTAACTACCTGAAAAGGGAAATTGAATCAGTCGTTGGCGAAACCAAGGAAGTTCCAGCACTTCTTATTCCGGCAAATAGGGATATGTCTATCGATCAGGACGAAAAGGAAAAATAGCATTTAGGATTCAATCGGGCAGCCCACCCCACAAAACTTCATTTATAAAGGTCTCTTTTCCTTGGCATATGTAACATTCGTTACTGAAATCGGTTTTAAAAAATAATATGTTTACTTTTCAGAAAACTATGGAAGTAGCATGAAAAGAAGAAAGTTCATTTCGAGCACCGCGTTGACTATAATGGCCTCTGCCATAGGGGCAGATGTTGTCTTCGGTAATGTATTACCAATAGACTATAAGCCTTTGGCCTTTCAGGAGCCTAATCCCTTTAAACTGTTCGAAAAAGATGGCCGAATGGTTCTTTTAAATGATAAGCCTTGGAATATGGAGGCGCAGGCCCATTTACTAGATGATAAAATCACCCCAAACAAATTCATGTTTATCCGTAACAACGGGAAAATCCCAGAGACTCCAGATGCGAAATCATGGGCTCTTAAATTTGATGGGGAATCGGTTCGTCAAGAAAAGACCTATACCTTGAACGAATTAAAATCGAAATTCAAACACCACACTTATCAGCTCACCTTAGAATGTGGTGGTAACGGCCGGAGTGAATTTGACCCACCGGCGAAGGGGAATCAATGGACAATTGGAGCGGTAAGTTGCGCAAATTGGACCGGCGTTCGCTTGAAAGATGTTTTAGCGGATGTAGGAATAAAAGACAATGCGGTGTACGTTGGTTATCATGCGGCCGACACCCACCTTAGCGGTGACCCGACAAAAGAGCCCATTTCGCGTGGAGTGCCAATAGCAAAGGCATTTCAAGATGAAACCCTGATCGCTTTTCAAATGAATGGGAAGGATATTCCATTGGCACACGGGTATCCCTTGCGATTAATCGCGGGTGGTTGGCCCGCCTCGGCCTCTGGAAAGTGGCTTAATGGTATTAGCGTAAGAAACAAGGTGCACGACGGCACAAAAATGACCGGAACTGCCTATCGTGTACCCTGCAACCCGGTTGCCCCTGGTGATAAAGTAAAAGATGAGGACATGTGTATTATTGAGTCGATGCCCGTTAAATCACTCATTACATTTCCGAAAAGTGGTGCGGTCCTAAAAAGCGGTAAAACATTGCGGCTAAGAGGGCATGCTTGGGCTGGCGAACTAGAGGTTATAAAAGTAGCATATTCGATAGATTTTGGATGTACATGGCACAATTGTACACTGGAAAAACCTATAAACCGGTTGGCATGGCAGCATTTTGCCGCCAATATCAAATTTCCAAAAAATGGGTATTATGAAGTTTGGGCTAGAGCGACGGACAGCCGTCATATTTCTCAGCCCATGCTCCTACCGGGATGGAACCCAAAAGGATACCTTAACAATGCCTGCCATAGAATCGCTGTAAAAGTCGTTTCATGAAAGATTCCAAAAAATTCGCACAAAGCATGAAGCAGCTGCGCAAGTTGGTAATCAGTATGTTTGTACTTTTCATGCTTATGGCCAGTGTGCTGTTGTATCTTCTCATTGACCCCTCCCTCTCCGTATTTACCCCGGACTCAACTGAGGAAGAGTATGTAGCCGTACCAAAAACCGAAGATGGGGACTATAACAAAATCGAAAATGGAATTCATGTACGAACAGGTTTTGTAGAAGGCGATGGGCTAATGTTAGTCGTGAACAATTGCACTAATTGCCATTCGGCCAAATTGGTAACACAAAATCGCATGTCTAAAGAACGTTGGACATCGACTATTCGTTGGATGCAAGAGACCCAGAACCTATGGGATCTTGGTAAAAATGAAGAACCTATTTTAAATTACCTGGCAACCCATTATGCCCCGACCCAAAAAGGGCGTAGACAAAATTTGGACAATATCGAGTGGTATGAACTGGATAACTAAGTATGGGATATTATTGGGGTTTTGTTTTGCAGCCTGCAAAAACGAAAGTGCCAAGCATTCGAAAGTCGCCCTTGGTGAAAGTAGTTTGATCGAAGTGGAACAACTATTCGAAAATCAGAATTCGAACAATATCAAAATCATCGATTTTAGAAAAAAAGAAGATTACCTTAGAAATCATATCCCCAATGCGATTCAAATCTGGCGTAGTGATATTGAAGACATGTCCTGGCCCTATAATGGTATGATGGCGTCCCGGAAAAGTATTGAAAACCTATTATCGAATCTGGGCATTCGTAATGAAGATATGCTGGTGTTATATGATGACAATGGTTCTTGTGATGCTGCTCGTTTATGGTGGGTACTCAAAAGTTATGGGTTCAACGCTGTAAAAATATTGAATGGTGGTTTTCATGCATGGATTGCGGCAGATGGTCCTTTGACCAAAGTGAAACCACAATTTGAAAAATCCACCTTTAAATTAGTCCATAAAAATGATAAGAACCTCTTTATAGGTCGACAAGAGTTAAATGATTTGATTCAAAACGATTCAACACACTTTATTCTGGACACCCGCACTGATGATGAGTTTAGCGGAAAAAGGCAAAAATTGGGAGCGGCAAGCGCAGGGCGTATCCCCAATAGTATATTGATGGATTGGGCCAAGTCAGTAGATTTTAATGGTACTGGAAAATTTAAATCCATACCTGAATTGAGAGCTTTATACGATAAATTAAATTTGCCCCTGAACGCGCCTATAATTACCTATTGTCATAGCGGGGTGCGATCGGCACACACGACTTTCGTATTGCATGAATTACTTGGGTATAGCAATGTGAAAAACTATGACGGTTCTTGGACCGAATGGAGCTATTTCGACGATTTGCCTTTTGAGAAAGATAGTATCACTACAATTTTAAAATAGCCATGGATAATTATTTAGAAGCATTCATTAGCGCCTTTAATGGGGCCGTGCGCTGGACCTGGAAATCAATCCTGTTTGAGGTGCCTTGGTACACAAACTATTTTTGGGGCCTTATTGCAATTTCCCTTCTTGTATGGTCTTTGGAAATCATCTTCCCTTGGCGCAAGGAACAAGCCATATTTCGAAAAGACTTTTGGCTAGACGGATTTTATATGTTCTTTAATTTCTTTCTTTTTGCTATTGCCATAAGCGGGGTATATAAGGTACTTCAGGTTTTATTTAAAGATCTAGGCATCACTGCCAAGAGCCTGGCAGTTGTAGACCCCTCTGGCTGGCCAATATGGATACAACTGCTTGTCTTTTTTATAGTACTCGATTTTGTACAATGGTTTACACATATTCTTTTACATAGATTTCCGCTGCTTTGGCAATTTCATAAAGTACACCATAGTGTAAAGGAAATGGGGTTTGCTGCACATCTGCGGTATCATTGGATGGAAAATATTTTCTACAAGCCCTTAAAGACGTTCGGAGTGATGCTTTTGGGTGGCTTTGAACCGGAACAGGCATACATTGTACATTTTATAGCTATTGCAATTGGGCATTTAAACCACGCCAACATAAAACTTACCTGGGGACCCTTAAAATATTTGATCAATAATCCGGTAATGCATTTATACCATCACTCCTATATATTACCTGAGGGGAAGTATGGGGTAAACTTCGGAATCAGTTTAAGCCTCTGGGATTATATTTTCAAGACAAACCATATTCCAGAGGATAGCGGAACCATAGAAATTGGGTTTCCTGGTGAGGAAAATCTTCCCAAAGGATTTTTCGGGCAATTGGTACATGGGTTTCGATTTCGGAAAAAACAATAATCCTTCTTCCTTAACTTTTATTGTTTGCACTTCTAAAACGGTAAAAGGCATTTTTATATACGTTTCTATCGAAATCAGAAAAATCTGATTTTGGGTCAAAAATTAACATTTGGAGTTAATATGCTTTAAATCAGTTAGTTAAATTTTAAATTTATCGTTTTTACAAGAAAAACTGTTAAATAATCCATAAAATAGTACCTTTTTATGCATAGTACTGTAACAAAATTAAATCCCTCTCGTCTATTAGTTGTAAGTCACTTTTAAAAACAATAATATAAACCTATAAAAAACTAGAAATTATGAAGGCATCTAACAGCAGAACAGTAACGGAATCTAAAACAGGACAATACTTTTCCTCGTTAAGGAACAGCAAAAGGGCACAATGGGCCCAGTACAGAAACTATAACCGGTAAATCTGAAATCGCAACAATTCGACCCATAAAAATTACAGTTGGGTAACAACGATTTTATTTATCAGTGTAACCTAAGCATTTTTGTACCATCATTAAACAACAAACAACATAAAAACATAATATCATGAAAGCATCAAAAAGCAGAACAGCAACAGAATCCAAAACAGGACAATACTTTTCATCATTCAGTAGTAGCAAAAGGGCACAATGGGCCCAGTATAGAAACTATAATCGCTAAGGCGATAAGACAAGAGGGCATCGATCAGGTATCGAACTAATTTATGCTGATTTAATCACGGCATCCCGATATCATAAAACGAAACAATCATGAAAACATTCATCAATCTTGCCCGCCGGCAGGCGGGTCAACTTTCAAGAGAGTCCAAGAAATTCATTTTTCTTAGCAGTTTAAAAGACAGTAAGAAAATACCTTGGAACACATTTAGACCTTATCTTTCTTAAGCATTTCGCTTACAGGATTGGAAAACGGGATAGACCTTCATCAAAGTCTATCCCGTTTTGTTTATCAACTTCAGTCCGCAGGTTAACAATCATTTAAGGAATATGACCTTTAACTGTAACCAATTCATAAAAGGGAAGTCTTTATGTATATCAGGCACATAAAAAATGCCAGCAAACTACCGCGAGGCATTCGTAAGAACGTAAACTTAAAATTTTGGGGCAAGCCTCGGGGCATTTAAATCTCGATTATCGAGTAAAAAATACTGAAAACATGAAGACTCTATTCTCACTTTTGGCATTCTTCCTTATAATTTTACCCCATGAAGCTAAAGCATGTACCATCTTCTGTGCCTCAGACAACGATAAAGCGTTTATGGCCGGTAATGAGGACTGGTCCGATCCCTTTTCAAAAATGTGGGTACATCAAAAGTCAAAAGACAATTATGGCGTATTATATATAGGCCACTCTAATTATCAAGTTCAATTTGGTGTCAACGAATTTGGTCTTGCATTGGATTATACGGCAATTCCAAAGGCGGAGGGAAAAAGTGTGGGAGAAAAAGAGCCATTAAATTCTGATCTTGCTGTCGAGATATTGTCTAAATGTAAGACCTTAAAGGAAGTCCTTGTTTATCTCAAAAAGTACAAATACCAGTCTCCTTTTCACCAAATGCTGTTCTTCGATGCCGAAGGTGAGTCCTTACTAGTGAATCAGGATGGCATCATACAACGGGATGGCCACTATCAGGCCATTACCAATTTTAATTCCTGCACAAAAGAAAATGTGGAAAAATGTGAGCGATTCAATATCATTGACGAATCGCTTTCCAAAAGACCCTCACTGTCAATTTCCTTATTTAAAGAAATGCTTAGCCGAACGCATCAGGAAGGCGCCAACCCAACACAATATTCCTATATTCTTGATGCCAATACGGGGAAGCTCCACCTCTATTCGTTCCACAACTATGAAAATGAGGTTGTTTTGGATTACAAAAGTGTAATTGGCAAGGGGTTTATGCTCAAGGATTTAAAATCTTTGTTTCCGGCTTCATATGCCGAATTAAATTTTAGATTACATCATAAAGACTCCCTAAAACAAGCATTAATCAATAGATCTTACGTTGAAAATACTCAAGAAGTCTTAAGAAGTTACGAGACCGCTGTAAAGGCAAAACCAGAAACTGCCGATTATCCGTTTCTACTTTTGGATATTGCCTTTACACTCATCAACGAGGCAGGAATTAAGGAGAATAACGGTAGACCGTTTTATTATTGGTGGTTTCCTGAGAATTATCTTAACCATAAATCAAACGAAGAACAACTTAATAGGGCCTTGGATATATTGACTTACCTGGAAAATACTCCCAAAGAAGATCCAAAACAGAATATCGGGACATTTGAGTTTAAAGGAATTATTTATGCTTTTCTCGGTGAAGAAAAAATGGCAAAGGAGTATTTTCAAAAAACCTTGGAAGTTTCACCAAAGGAAACCGGTAATTATCAGAGAAGTATAGCTTTTTTAGAGTATTTGAATTAAAGGGCGATATTTCCCTATGGGCTTACCTCGACAGCGTTCGGTATAAACTTCTCACTTTAAAATCTCTAAACAAAAAACCACTTCGGCGAGAAGTGGCTTTGTTTCTAAATTGTGGTCCCACTTGGGCTCGAACCAAGGACCCTCTGATTATGAGTCAGATGCTCTAACCAGCTGAGCTATGGGACCAATAAGGGCGCAAATTTAACCATTACACCCAATTACACAAAATATTGAGGATTCATTTATCGAAAACTATGCACTCTCTTCCTCGGGGTGCTGATTGGGTACCTCCTGACATAGCTCGATCAATACACCATTTGAACTTTTCGGATGCAAAAACGCCACCAGTTTGTTATCCGCTCCTTTTTTAGGTTCTTCGTTCAAAACGGTGAACCCTTCTGATTTTAATCGTTTTATTTCGGCCACAATATCCTCAACAGCAAAGGCGATATGGTGTACCCCCTCCCCTTTTTTGGCAATAAACTTGGCAATGGGGCCATCTTCTCGCGTCGTCTCAAGTAACTCTATTTTGTTGGGGCCCGATTGAAAAAAAGAGGTTAGAACACCTTCCGAGGGCACCTCCTCGATTTTGTAATGCGGGACACCCAATAGTTTTTTAAACAATTCATTCGAGTTTTCAAGGTTTTTTACCGCAATGCCTATATGTTCTATTTTCTTCATGCTGAACTTGTTTCAGCATCTGGTTATAATCAAGTGATTCGTAGATGCTTCTTTATATTGCAAAAATACGGAGATTAGTCCGTACTTTTGCCCCATGGAAACACAGCGACAGAAGAAGATTGCGGGGGTTATTCAAAAAGATATTGTGGATATCCTACAACGTGCGGCTATTGATGGTGGTATTCGGGGAACGATTATTTCGGTTTCCAAAGTTTCCGTTACAACCGACCTTTCTGTGGCGAAAGTATATTTAAGTATCTTTCCCAATAAAGAGGCCGAGGCGTTGATGGAAGGCATAAAATCAAACCAACCCCTTATCAAACACGAGCTTTCCCAGCGCACCAGACATCAGTTACGGCGAGTACCGGAACTATTATTTTTCCTGGACGATTCCTTGGACTATATCGAGAACATCGAAAAATCGTTGAAAGGAGAAGAAAATCCAATTGAAAACAGAGATCTCCTTCCTAAACGAAAAAAATCATAATCGGCATTTGAACTTTTCGCTCTACATCGCCAGGCGCTATCTTCGATCTAAAAGCAGTCAAAATGCGGTGAACATTATTAATTTTATCACCTTTTTGGTTATCGTAATAGGTTCCGCGGCCTTGTTTATAGTACTTTCCGGTTTTGCCGGACTCAAAACCTTTAGTCTATCTTTTAGCAATACATTTGACCCAGACCTGAAGGCCTCTCCTGCAACCGGTAAATTCTTTGCCATATCGGTAGCTCAGGAAAATGCATTAAAGGAGGTTCCGGGAGTCGCACACTACTCCAAGGAACTTGAAGAGAAGGTATACCTCACTCACAGAAAAAAAAGTCATATTGCTTACATTAAAGGGGTTGATGACAACTATACCCGAGTTACGGGGGTTGATAGCACCATACGGTATGGAACTTGGTCTCTTAATGAACTACAGGGTGTAGCAGGTGTCGAAATATCAAGATTACTGGGAGTCACCACCAATCAGTACATTCATCCCTTAAAAATCTTGGCGCCCAAACCGGGAAAGGGTTCGATCTCACAAGAAACAAGGCCTTATAATGAAATGTCTTTGGTGCTAAGCGGGCTTTATGCGGTTGAGGAAAACTTAGATAAGAAATACGTTTTTACAGAACTACCGCTGGTGCAAGCTTTGTTGGAAAAAGATAGTACCCAAATTTCTGGTATCAATTTTAAGTTGGACGAAGGCAAAGATATCTTTGCCGTAAAGAGAAGCATTAAACAGATTTTTGGAGATGCGATTATCCTGAAGGACAGGCAGGAACAGAACAGTACGCTCCATAGGATGCTCAACACCGAAAATCTTGCGACCTATTTGATCTTTACCCTTGTACTGGTCATAGCATTATTCAACGTCGTGGGGGCAATTACGATGATGATCTTGGACAAACAACAGAACTCCAAAACCTTATACAATCTAGGAACCACACTTAAAGAACTACGACGCATCTATTTTGTTCAAGGGGTTTTGGTCACTAGTCTAGGTGGCCTTATTGGTGTGGTGCTCGGCTCTTTACTAATTGGTTCGCAGCTTGCCTTTGGTTGGCTAAAGATTACGCCAAGTTTAGCCTATCCGGTAGAATATCAATTACAAAACGTGGTGATCGTGCTTGCTACTATTATTGTATTGGGCTTGATTGCGGCAAAAATTGCCAGTAGCCGAGTGAATGAAAAACTAATCGGTTCCTTTTAAAAGCTATATAGCGCTAAACTGATGTTCGCCAAACTTCTCTAGCACTTCATCAAAAGCTGCAAAAACATCTTCGGAACGATCACTGGTTACCATTTTCATGCGATACGGTTTAAAATTTGGAATGCCCTTAAAATAATTGGTATAGTGTCTTCGGGTTTCGAAAACACCAAGAATCTCTCCTTTCCAATCAATGGCCATCTGTAAGTGGCGTCTTGCAGCATTTACCCGTTCCTCCATTGTTGGCGGGGTTGCATGGGTGCCCGTTCTAAAATAGTGTTTTACTTCTTTGAAAAACCAGGGATACCCGATACTTGCGCGGCCTATCATAGCGCCATCCAAGCCATATTCATCACGCATCCTCATTGCGGCTTCGGGCGAATTTATATCCCCGTTGCCGAAAACCGGAATGTGCATTCTTTGATTGTTTTTAACCTCGGCAATTGGCCCCCAGTCAGCATCGCCCTTATACATCTGTGCCCGGGTGCGCCCGTGAATGGCTATGGCCTTACAGCCCACATCCTGAATGCGCTCAGCTACTTCAACAATCTTAATGGATTTTTCGTCCCATCCCAATCTTGTCTTTACGGTAATTGGCAGCTTGGTGCGTTCCACCATCGCTTTTGTCAGGGAGACCATCAAGTCGATATCTTTTAGGATTCCTGCACCAGCACCTTTGCTGACCACCTTTTTTACCGGACAACCAAAATTGATGTCTATAATGTCCGGATTTGACTTTTCCACAATCTCTACCGACCGCAACATGCTGTCCAGATTTGCTCCAAAAATTTGAATGCCTACGGGTCGTTCCTTTTCATAAATGTCCAATTTCATAACGCTTTTAGCCGCATCCCGAATAAGGCCTTCAGAAGAGATAAATTCAGTGTAAACAACATCAGCGCCCTGTTCCTTGCACAAAGCGCGAAAAGGCGGGTCGCTTACATCTTCCATAGGTGCAAGCAACAGCGGAAAATCAGGTAATTGTATGTCTCCTATTTTGGGCATGGCGCAAATTTACAATTAATCAACAAGTCCTTAAAATCCCAAATACTATTATCTTAGCCCACCATGAGCCAAGTATTTTCCCTCCCTTTTGAGCCTATTGTTTTTGGGATAAAAGTAAACGTGCATTTGGTGTTGGAGTATTTGGCTTTTTTTCTCGCCTTCAGATACTATATTTTTCAGCGTAAAAAAAGTAAGGATGCCATCTCGTCAAACAATCGCCTTTCTATTATTATAGGGGCGGTTTTCGGGGCGTTGTTGTTTTCGCGACTCATTGCATTTTTAGAGGACCCTACATTACATGTAGATCAGGGGTGGTTTGCTTTTTTCAATAACAAAACCATTACGGGCGGACTCTTTGGTGGGCTACTTGGTGTTGAGCTAGCCAAGAAGATTATTGGTGAAAAACGTTCTTCGGGAGATTTGTTCACCCAGCCCATCATTCTCGGAATCATCATCGGCCGTCTAGGTTGTTTTCTAGCTGGAATTAAGGAGTTTACCTATGGAAAGGAAACTGACTTTTTCTTAGGAATGAATTTGGGTGATGGACTCTCAAGACATCCTGTCGCCCTATATGAAATAGTTTTTCTGTTGCTTTTGTTCTTCGTAATCCATCATTTACAAAAGCGCCGGATGGGTTTAGTAGAAGGAGGGGTTTTTAAACTTTTTATGGTCGTATACTTTTCATTTCGGTTTTTTATAGAGTTCCTTAAACCAAATACGTTTTTCATCTTCGGCCTAAGCAGCATCCAATATTTATGCTTAATTTGTTTACTGTATTATCATAAAACCATTAGACAAGGAATTATTTATGCCAGAAAGAAATTACACCTATTATGATTTTACATTAAGTCTCTGTCCTGACTGTTTAAGGCGGGTTGATGCAAAGATCATCTTCGAAAACAATAAGGTGTACATGCTCAAGAATTGTAAGGAACATGGCCGATCAAAGGTATTGATTGCCGACGATATCGAATACTACAAGAACATTCGTAATTACAATAAGACCTCGGAATATCCGAAAACGTTCAATACCAAAACAGACTACGGTTGTCCCTACGATTGTGGCCTATGTCCAGACCACGAGCAACATTCCTGTTTAACCGTTGTCGAAGTTACCGATCGTTGTAATTTAACCTGCCCTACCTGTTACGCGGGGTCCTCCCCAACTTATGGTAGACATCGTACTCTGGAAGAAATTAAAAAAATGCTCGATGTTATCGTTAAGAACGAGGGGGAGCCCGATGTTGTGCAGATTAGTGGTGGGGAACCGACTATACATCCTCAATTTTTTGAGATATTGGATTATGCCAAGTCGTTACCCATTCGACATTTGATGGTAAATACCAACGGTATCAAAATCGCTAAAGATTTAGCTTTCACCAAAAAGTTAGCGACCTACACCCCGGATTTTGAAATTTATCTGCAATTCGATTCGTTAGATAATTCTGTTTTGCAAACACTTCGTGGCGCAGATTTGGCAGACACTAGATTGAAGGCCCTAGAACATCTTAACCAACTCAATCTTTCGACCACTTTGGTGGTCACTTTACAAAAAGGGCTCAATGACCACGAAATGGGAAAAATCATCAACTTCGCCTTAAAACAAAAATGTGTTCGCGGGGTAACCTTTCAACCCACACAGATTGCCGGGCGTTTAGAGAATTTTGAAGTTGATGAAAACAGAATTACCCTCACCGAAGTACGCAGGAATATTTTGGAACAATCGACTATTTTCGAGCCGGACGATCTAATTCCCGTACCCTGTAATCCGGATGCTCTGGTCATGGCATATGCGCTAAAACTAGGGGATGAAGTTAGTCCGTTAACAAGATACATCAATCCCGACGATTTGCTGAACGAGGGCAAAAACACCATTATTTATGAGCAAGACGAACAATTGCATGGTAAGATGATAGAACTGTTCAGCACTGGGAACTCTGTTGAAAAAGCCTCGGAAAACCTTAAAAGCATTATGTGTTGTTTACCGGAAATTGACGCCCCAGATTTAGGGTATGACAATCTCTTCCGAATTATCATCATGCAATTTATAGATGCCCATAATTTTGACGTGCGCGCCATAAAAAAATCATGCGTTCATATTGTAAACAAAGATTATAAAATCATCCCTTTTGAAACTATGAATTTGTTTTATCGTGATGATAAGGTCAGTAGGCTAAAGGAGCTACAAAAAGAAGCTGTTCTATGAATTATTTTGTGCCCTTGGAATTTTATATAAGCGATATCGCTGGCTTTGGCTTTATGCTGTTATTAGCTGTACCTATTCTGTTGCTAATTGCAATAATATTGGGCGTTGCAAAGAAAAAAGGGGCGTCTAAAAAGGTCTTGATAGCTGCGGGGGTTTGTACTTTAATTGGGGCAGGCCTCTGCGGATTCGGCTAATGATAAGATTAACTTATGAGTACTATTATCGCATTGGAAGTTGGTAATTTAGACGGTGTTGTCTTTTTAATCTTATTGGTCATGTTCGGCCCGGCATTGCTTTTCTTGACAATCGGCTTTGTTTTACGTTCAAAACAAAAAAAGAAAGCGGCAAAGATATTCTTTATTCTTGCTGGTGTTTATCTTCTGATAAGCTTTGGAATTTGTGGTGGAATGATGGGTTGACTTTTACGCAAAATACTATGATTTATTTATTGAACCAGGGTAATGATATGGGCTACGTATATCTAGCCATTGTTATTATTTTTTTAATGCTATTTCCCGCTATTGTGCTTTTTAGTTTGGGTTTTTACCTTAAAAAGAGAAAACCAAAGACATCAAAAATACTATTTATTATCGGCGGGATATACCTGCTTATCGGTTTGGGGTATTGCGGATTTATCAGCATTTAAATTCTTCGCCGTTCCTCCACCCGTTTCGCCTTTTTATTAGCTCGAATCCCTGTATTTCCAAATTTATATCGGAACCCAAGGGTAAATAAGCGACTTTCCGGCCGGTACAGTGTTGTATTGTTCTGGTTGCCATATTGTCGTGTCCAAAAGCGATTGCCTTGTTTAAAAATGTCCGTTAAGCCCAATGAAAGACTTGCTTTTTTATCGCAAAAAGTTTTTCTAAAGGCGATATTCACTTCATTAAAGCTCTCTTGAACAGTATTCCCTATTGGCAAGTCAGAGTAGTATTTGAAATCCAGATCAGCGAACAACGTTTTATTTGATAAAAGTGTAAAACTATTATTGTTAACCAATTTAAACAACCATCTTCGGTTTTCTATATTTCTCCCAGACTCGAGATCAACAAAGTCATATTGCACAGATTGGTAACTTCCCAAAACATAAAAATCCCAAAACTTCAAAGGCCGTTTGCTAACGATTAAATCCAAACCAAAATTAATATTGCGGTCAAAATTAGCCGTCTTAACCCGAAAGACCTGATTCTCATTGTCTTGCTCTACAAAACTTCGAAAGGGGTTCTTTTCATTGCGATAAAATAGCTCTATGGTATAGCTTTTGTCATAGGTATAATCTGCGGCTATATAGTTCCTAGTGGCAGGAAGCAAATTGGGTTCTCCCTCGGCTACAGAGTTATTGGTCAAGAAAACTTGAAATGGATTTACACTGCTGTACCTTGGCCTTTTAATTCGACGATAATAGTATAATTTTAGATTGTGTTTTTTGGCAGGAATATATTGAAGGGAAAAAGATGGGAACAGTTCAAGATAGTCCCTTTCATATGGTTGTGGTTCTGTATCTAAATCACCCACGGTTTTTGTGTACTCTGCCCGCAGCCCTGAACTAACCCTCCAGGTGTCCCATTTCCCATTTAAACCAACATAGGTTGCCCAAATTGCTTCATCATATTTAAAGTTTCCATTTTCAGTCAAGCTAACACCAGATTGTCCCGGGTCAAAGCCCTGTTGCGAAATACTACTTTCAGAATTGATATCTGCATAGCGCAATCCTGTTTCCATCTTTATCCTTTTGTTTAGAGGACGTAAATAATCTATTTGGCCACTAAAAAGGTTGATTCGCTGTTTTGAATCCGTGATAAAATCATTATCCCCGATAATGTTCCCATTCGAATCAAAAAAATCCGTTTGTATGTTTTGAGGGCGTTTCGAATCAAAATAGGTGAAATGGGTATTGATCGAAAGTTCTGCATCCTTTTTTAAACTACGCACGTAGTCAAGATAATATGAAGTATTTAACCTATCTGCTTCGTACTTATTGGTGGTGGTGAAGCTTGTCAACTCCATACCGCTTGTTCCCCCGATTATCGTCTTAGAATCGTTCTGGCGCTTTAACTGAGGCTGCCACAAGTTAATACTCGATATACTGATTCGGTTCTTTTCATTGATGTCGTAATCAAAAAAAAGGGAGAGGTTGTGTTGCTGTGAACGCCTTAGATTATCTTGTTCTGCGACCCAGCGCGAAGTATCACCATCGGTTTCTAAAAAATCGGTTATGTCAGTATAGCGGTCAATACCTTTATTTTTCCCGTAACTGTAGTTGGCTGAAAATCTTGTTTTGCTCCCTCTAAAGTAATGGTCAGTGCCAACGGTGTGCCGCGCAAAAACACCTTGCCTATATTTATTAAACACCGCTCCGTTATAACCCGCAATTAGGTTTTTTTTGAGTTTAATGTTCACCAACATTCCACCCTCTGCGCTATATTTTGCCGGTGGGTTTGTAATTACTTCAACCGATTCAACGTTGCTTGCTGAAGTTCCCGACAATAAATTAATAATGTCCCTCTGCGGAATATTCACTTTTCGGCCATTGATCAAAATACCTACCGAGCCACTTCCCTTAATAGTTAAGACGTCATCAATGATTAATAAATTGGGGGTTCGCTTTAGTACATCCCAAATATCCCCATCGGCCAAAGCGGTATTTTCAATATGAAACACTAAACGATCTACTTTTCGTTCTAAGCGGGGTTTTTGATTTTCGACCACCACCTCATCTAATTGTTGATTATCATTCAAGGTAATAATCAAGGTGTCAATATTGTCGCTCACACTTATCAGGAAAGGCTCTGACTCCGTATCAATGTAACTGGCTTTGATAAAGAAGGTGTCCTTGGCAATCCCACGAAGTTGAAACCTGCCGTTTTCATCGGTAGTTGAACCCTGTATTAGCGTTGAATAGTTCTTGTCCAATAAATATACATTGGCAAACTCAATTGGGATATCTTCTGGATTCTTAACTATACCGCTGAGCGTAACGTCTTGTGAAAGCATCAAAACAGGCCAAAATAGTATCAGAAAGTAAAAGGGTAGGGGTCGTCTCAAATCAAGAAATGAATAAACTCAAAAATACAATTTAATATCGGTAAAAACCTACTTAATATGTGCGCATTATCCCTTGTAGTGGCCTTACAGGGGCCAAAATAGGTGCGCAAATCGGAATGAAAACGGTTTGCTAACAGGATTCCTTTTCGCTCCTAAAACTACTTGAAATGTAATTCCAAATCATTAAATCGTACGCTTTTAAGGTGTCAATTTTAGCCTATCTTTGCATTTGCTATTGATAGCCCTTATGACTCAGTGATAAAAATTTATGAAATACATTAGAAACTTCTGCATTATCGCCCACATAGACCATGGCAAAAGTACGCTTGCCGATCGGCTATTAGACTTTACTGGGGCGGTTACCGAACGGGAGAAAAAGGAACAGTTGCTCGATAATATGGATTTAGAGCGGGAGCGCGGCATTACTATTAAGAGTCATGCCATTCAAATGGAGTATATGTATAAGGGTCAAGAATATATCCTGAACCTAATCGACACGCCAGGCCACGTGGATTTTTCATATGAAGTTTCGCGGTCTATTGCCGCATGCGAGGGGGCGCTTTTGGTAGTGGATGCTGCTCAAAGCATTCAGGCGCAAACAATCTCCAACTTGTATTTGGCCCTGGAAAACGATTTAGAAATTATCCCTGTCCTAAACAAAGTAGACCTGCCAAGTGCAAACCCTGAAGAAGTGACCGATGACATTGTAGACCTCCTGGGTTGTAAGGCAGATGAGGTAATACCCGCCAGTGCCAAAACGGGTATTGGGATCGAAGAAATATTGAATGCGATTATCGAACGCATTCCAGCACCTCAAGGCAATCTTGATGAATCATTACAAGCTTTGGTTTTTGACTCTGTCTACAATCCCTTTCGCGGGGTAGAAACCTATTTTAGGGTGATAAATGGGGAAATTAAAAAGGGGCAAAAAATAAAATTCGTAGCAACCGACAAAGATTACTTTGCAGACGAAGTAGGCACTTTAAAGTTGACACAGCAGGTAAAACAAAGTATTAAAGCTGGAGATGTTGGATATCTGATTACCGGTATAAAGGATGCCCGGGAGGTTAAAGTAGGGGATACCATAACCGATGCCGCCAATCCAACCCAAAACGCAATAGACGGTTTTGAGGACGTGAAGCCCATGGTTTTTGCCGGTATTTATCCCGTAGATACAGAAGATTTTGAAGAATTGCGTTCTTCTATGGAAAAACTGCAATTGAATGATGCTTCTTTGGTTTTTACCCCCGAAAGTAGTGCCGCTCTTGGTTTTGGTTTTCGGTGCGGATTCTTGGGGATGTTACATATGGAAATTATTCAGGAGCGTTTGGAACGGGAGTTTAACATGACCGTGATTACAACTGTGCCCAACGTGAGCTATCACGCCTTTACCCGTAAAAATCCCGATACCCCTTTAATTGTCAATAACCCAACAGACCTGCCAGACCCATCAAGTGTAGATCGGGTAGAGGAACCTTACATTAAAGCAACCATAATTACAAAATCCGATTTTGTGGGGAATGTAATGTCTTTGTGTATTGAAAAAAGGGGGCAAATCACAAATCAGACCTATTTGACCACCGAAAGGGTAGAATTGAATTTTGACATGCCTTTGGCCGAAATTGTTTTTGATTTTTACGACCGCTTAAAAACGGTTTCAAAAGGCTATGCTTCTTTTGATTATACGCCAATCGGTATGCGCATCTCAAAGCTTGTACGCGTAGATATTTTATTGAATCAGCAACCTGTTGATGCGCTTTCTGCCCTAATACATGCCGATAATGCTGTCAAAATAGGCAAAAAGATGTGTGAAAAACTAAAAGAACTAATTCCAAGACAACAGTTCGATATTCCCATACAGGCAGCGATCGGGGCAAAAATTATTTCTAGGGAAACCACAAAAGCCCTTCGAAAAGATGTAACCGCCAAGTGCTATGGCGGGGATATTTCCCGTAAACGTAAGCTGTTGGAAAAACAGAAAAAAGGGAAAAAACGCATGCGGCAAGTGGGCAATGTTGAGGTTCCGCAAGAGGCATTTATGGCGGTCCTGAAGCTAAATGACTAAAAGCTAAAATACGCCTTAAGTTTTCGAAATTGTTTATGGATATACATTGGGGTATTTTAACATTTCGTTGCATTATATCGAAATATATGAAATAAATTCCTACATATTGTGTTATTATAGTTGACTTTAAAAATCAGCATAAATGACTACCTACATTGCTCAATTTCACGCGGTACATGAACTTATTGACATCGCACAACAATCTTGTTTTATTTGGAGACAGGACGGAGGGGAAGTAGACAACAAATTACTAGAGGAAAAAATCAAACGGGAATCCGCGGTTCATTTTTACCAATTGTTGGTTGATGGGAAAAAGGAAATTCACCTTAACGATATTACAGTAAAGGTCTGGAGTACGGAAATTTTTTCAGGTTAAGACCCAAAGGCTTTTATTTTTCATCGAAAAGAGGAATTAATTTTCAATAGCTTCTTTTAAATCAAACAGTTTTCCTAGATAGGCCAATTTATATCCTGCCTGTATATCGCTGATTTCAGTACTAAAGGATGAGATGATTTTTATATCGCCCTCGGTGTTCTTTAAAAACATAGGCACGATATCCCTATCGCCTTTACTGATCTCTATCAGTTCTGCGTAGTGTTCTTTATTTTTCAGTTCAACTTCATGTATGATCGGATATTTTCGCGCAACTTCCGTGAGTTGAATAAAGTCATCTGTATGTGAAAAAAGACCTTCTCTTGGGTTGTTATTTTGATCATTCATTTCATCTGCATTGACCAGCCTAAAGGAGCCATTTTCCCCAAACTGTTTTTTGAACTTGTTGATCGCATACTTATTAATATCCGAATTTCCCGTCAAAGACATCAAATATCCTATATCATTTAATTCTATGTTATTACTTAAGGAATCTGAATATATATTTGCCGAAAAGGCCTCTAACCCAAGTGTTTTAGCCTTTTCTATGTTGTTTTGGTTGCTATCTATCAACACCACATGACGATTATTCCTATGCAGATAATCCCCAATAAGCCTGGAAACCTTAGAGGCCCCAACAATCAATATTCCTTCGGATTTTTTTAGAAAAACCCCGACCGCTTTTGCAAATATTCTGGCCGTTGTTGCATTTAGTAAGACCGTTCCTAAGACGATCATAAATACCAATGGGGTAATATACTCAGCACCAGATACGTCTTGAAATAGAAGTTTTGATCCAAAAAGTGAAGCGATTCCGGCCGCCACAATTCCACGAGGGCCAACCCAACCGATAAAAAGCTTTTCCTTAAAACTGAGGTTGGAACCTATAGCGCTTAGAAAAACCCCCAAAGGGCGAACCAAAAAAATGATTACCGCGAAAAGCGCTACTGTTTTCCAATTATAAATGAGTTCTAAATCTGCCATATTTATGTTTGCGGCAAGTAGTATAAACAGAATAGAAATCAAAAGCACACTCAACGATTCCTTGAAATATAAAAGTTCTTTGAGATTCGGAAGTTCTGTGTTTCCCATGACCATTCCCATCACAACCACGGCAAGCAAACCCGATTCATGGGCAAAAACATCCGACATTACAAATACAAGAAGCACGACCGATAAAGATGCCACATTCATTAGATAATGGGGAATCAGCTTCTTCTTTATGGCGAAAGTCAACGCGTGCGCAAAAGTGAAGCCAAAAGTGAAACCAAAAAGCAATATTTTTCCAAATTCCATCAAAGCGGTTACGGTATATGCCCGCCCCTCCCCAACGCTTATGAATTCAAATACAAGAACGGCAACTAATGCACCTATAGGGTCTATAAGAATACCTTCCCATTTTAAAACAGTAGAAACGTCTTTCTTTAATGGGATATTACGAAGAATCGGGGTAATCACGGTCGGCCCGGTAACGATTATAAGTGCAGAAAACAAAAATGAAATCTGCCAACTGAGCCCGAAAATAAAGTGGGCGGCGACACCAGCGCAAAAAAAGGTTACAACACTTCCCAGAGTAATCAATTTGGTAATTACCGGTCCTACGTTTCGTATTTCCGATCGTTTTAAAGTCAACCCCCCTTCAAATAGTATGATACTAATTGCCAAGGAGACAAAATAGTAAAGGCCTTCCCCTGGGAATAATCCCTTTTTGCCATTCCAAATTGGTTCAATCAATTTTCCCCCATCTTCAGTATATAAGGTAGCTATTGGCCCAACCAATAAACCAATAAGAATCAATGGGAGTATGGCGGGCAGCTTTAATCGCCATGCAACCCATTGGGCTATGATACCCAGTATAATAATTCCGGCAAGTTCTATCATCCGTTTTTCTGTTGATATGCAATTTAAACACTACAATCGAGAAATCATATCTTTTCGGAATAGCAATGTCCCTATTCCGGTTGCCATTATTTTTAGGGTGCTTTATTCACAATTCGCTATTTTTGCGGCAATGACCCTCTACCCCATCGAAACTGGAAATTTTAAGCTGGATGGCGGCGCTATGTTCGGTGTAGTACCAAAGTCTATTTGGCAAAAAACCAATCCGGCAGATGCCAACAATATGATCGACATCGCAGCCAGGAGCCTCTTGATCGAAGACGGTAACCGTTTAATTCTTATAGATACTGGGCTGGGAAATAAACAGTCTGAGAAATTTTTTCAATATTACTACCAATGGGGCGACTTTTCCCTGGATACGTCTTTGGCTAAGCATGGTTTTCATCGCGATGATATTACAGATGTTTTTATGACGCATTTACATTTTGACCATTGTGGGGGCAGCATACAATGGAACCACAACAGGACAGGATACGAACCCTCATTTAAAAACGCGGTGTTTTGGACTAATGAAAAGCACTGGCAATGGGCGACCAATCCCAACGCCCGGGAAAAAGCGTCTTTTTTAAAAGAAAATCTTCTCCCAATGCAAGAAAGTGGACAATTGCAGTTCATTTCTAGGGAAACCAGCGCTTTCCAAGACCGTTCTGAATTAGGTTTTGGTATCCTTTTTGCTGATGGGCATACTGAAAAACAAATGTTGCCCCAAATTAATTATAGAGGAAAAACCTTGGTTTTTGTTGCCGATTTGGTGCCTACAGTCGGCCATATTCCCGTGCCCTATGTAATGGGATATGATACCCGGCCGTTGCTTACGTTGACAGAAAAGGAGCTTTTTCTGAAGAATGCAGTTAAGAACGATTATTACCTTTTTTTTGAACACGACGCACATAACGAAATCTGTAGTTTACAACAGACAGAAAAAGGAGTACGGCTCGATAAGACATATTCATTTAATGAGCTCTTTGGCTAAAAAGAAGATAAGTGGCGAGGAACATTGTAGCTCTAAAGTTTCAAGGTAAATTTGTACATTGTGGCCTTGGGGATGCCTAACTAAAAATACTGTAAATCCCAGCCTGAAGAAGGTTCTTAAAACATTAACTAAAAATTCAATTAGATGACACGCTTTTTTTCCAAAACTATTTTCGCCCTTTTCGCAATGTTGATTTTAATGGGCTGCGGTGCTACAACCGTTCTGTCTACTCCTGTTGAAAATATTGATGAGACCCCTCTAAAGATATCGGACCTCTCAGATAGGGAAAAGAAAAATTGGGGTCATTTAGATTTGGTGGCAGATACTATTCCGGGAATGAGCGTAGATAAAGCTTATAGAGAACTGATCGGGTCTAAAAAGGGGACGAAAGTTATTGTTGCGGTCCTGGATTCAGGAATGGATCTAAAACATGAAGATCTTGACGGTGTGCTTTGGAGAAATACCCGCGAAAGAGCGGGTGACGGCAAGGACAATGACGGCAACGGGTATATTGATGATATTCATGGCTATAATTTTTTAGGAGAATCATATAACGAGCAATTAGAGTTTGCGCGTATCCTTAGATTAAACCTTGGGGACGCGACAATGCGCACAAAGGCCAAGGCCGAGTTAGATGCCGACTATACAAAAGCCGTTCAGAACAAGCAGCGATATGAAGAAATTCTTCAGGCGGTAAAAAATGCCGATGCAGCAGTAAAAAAGGAATTGGGTAAAAATTCATATACCAAAAAAGATGTTTCAAGCATAAAGCCCAAAGATGAGGCAATGCAACAACACCAGGGAGTGATATTACAGATGTATAATTTTGCAGATTCCATCCCCGAAGCCATTGAAGGAATTACCGAAGGAATAGTCCATTTCACGGATCAAGTCAATTATAATCTTAACAAAGATTTTGACGGAAGAAGTGTAGTTGGTGATAACCCTTACGATATTAATGACACTAAATATGGTAACGGTAATCCACAAAATAGGTCAAAAGACGAAAGCCATGGGACACATGTAGCCGGTATTATTGGCGCCGAGCGCAATAACGGCAAAGGTGCTAATGGTGTAGCCAACAATGTGGCGATTATGAGCATTCGCGCTGTACCAAATGGCGACGAATATGATAAAGATATTGCCTTGGGTATTCGTTATGCTGTTGATAATGGTGCCAAGATAATCAACGCCAGCTTTGGAAAATCTTTTTCACCTAAGGCGGAGTGGGTGTATGATGCCATAAAATATGCGGCCGCTAAAGATGTGCTCTTTATACATGCAGCAGGTAACGATGGTGCAAATTTAGACGATCCGAATGAGCCCAACTTCCCTAACGATCAAGTGAACAACGGTCCTGAAATTAGCGATAATGTGATAACCGTAGGAGCTTTAGCTCCAAAATACGGTTCGGAAATGCTTGCCACATTTTCCAATTATGGCGATATTAATGTTGATGTATTTGCACCAGGCGATGAGGTTTACTCGACCATGCCCAACAATGAATATGATTATCAAGGCGGAACCTCGATGGCCGCTCCGGCAGTAGCAGGGGTAGCAGCCTTAATCCGTTCACAATATCCGAAATTAACGGCTTCCCAAGTGAAAAAAATTATCATGCAATCGGGTCTCGCGCCAAAAGCTAAAGTGGTCTTGGGTGGCGATGCTTCAAAAACTGGTTCATTGTCAGACATATCAACTTCCGGAAAAATGGTTAATGCCTATAATGCTTTGGTATTGGCGGAATCTGTTTCAAGAGGGAAAATAAAATTATAGAAAGATTATGCGGTACCGCGATTTAAAAGCGTTGGGTTTAGTATTGGCCTTGTGTTTTAGCCCCATCATAATAGCGCAAAACACGACCTATTGGCAACAACATGTCGATTATACGATGGAGGTACAGATGGATGTAAAAACATTCCAGTATTCGGGAACACAGCAATTGGTTTACACCAATAATTCCCCTGATGAACTGAGCCGGGTCTATTATCACCTTTATTTCAATGCTTTTCAGCCTAGTAGTGAAATGAATGCGCGCCTACAGAGTATTTCTGATCCCGACGATCGTATGATGACCAAGGGGAATACCAGCCGCATATCTCCATTAACAGAAAGTGAGGCGGGCTACTTGCACGTGCTTAGCTTAAAGCAAGATGGTGCAGATGTGACCTTTATTGAAGAAGGTACCGTGCTGGTGGTCGATTTGGCAAAACCTATTCCTTCGGGCGCTAAAACCACTTTTGATATGGAATTCAAGGGACAGGTGCCAGTTCAAATTCGTCGCTCAGGTAGAAACAGTGAAGAAGGTGTAGCGCTCTCTATGAGTCAATGGTATCCCAAATTGGCGGAATACGATTTTGAGGGATGGCATGCTGATCCTTATATCGCAAGGGAGTTCCATGGCGTTTGGGGTGATTTTGACGTTAAAATCGCGATCGATAAAAATTATGTGGTTGGAGGGACTGGCTATCTCCAAAACCCACAGGAAATAGGGCATGGTTATGAAGAACCGGGTTCCAAGGTGCAAAAACCAAAAGGGAAAACCTTGACTTGGCATTTTAAGGCCCCTAGGGTACACGATTTTATGTGGGCCGCAGACCCTGATTATATTCATGATGTTCTACAAATGGAAAATGGCCCTACCCTTCATTTTTTATATAAAAACGACCTTGAAATTATCGAAAACTGGAAAAATCTCCAGCCCAAAACATCGGAGTTGATGCGCTTTTTTAGTGACAATATCGGTAAATATCCGTACGATCAATATTCGGTGATCCAAGGCGGTGATGGGGGAATGGAATATGCAATGGCAACACTGATTACAGGTAAAAGAAAGTTCGGAAGCTTGGTAGGGGTTACGGCACATGAAATGGCACACTCCTGGTTTCAGCACATTTTGGCCACAAACGAAGCAAAACACGAATGGATGGACGAGGGGTTTACCACCTTTATTTCCGCTTTAGGAATGAACGAGGTTATGGCTCAGCAAAAGCAAAACCCTTTTGAAAATGCGTACGGCGGTTATTATCATTTGGTCAAGTCGGGCAAAGAGCAACCACAGACCACACATGCGGATCGATATGATTCCAATATACCGTACGGAATAGCAGCATATAGCAAAGGAGCAGTGTTCTTGGCTCAATTGGGATATATTATTGGTCAGGATAAGCTCATGGAAACCTTAAAAAAATACTATGAGGATTTTAAATTCAAGCATCCTGTTCCCAACGATATCAAGCGAACGGCAGAAAAGGTTTCTGGAATGGAGCTGGATTGGTACCTTATGGATTGGACACAAACTACGAATACCATTGATTATGGTATTAAAGGGGTGATCCCTGAGGGTGACAAAACCAAGATAAGCTTGGAGCGCACAGGATTGATGCCCATGCCTGTAGATGTTTTGGTCGTATATAATGATGGCACACAAGAAACTTTCTATGCCCCGCTTCGTATGATGCGTGGCGAAAAAGAAAATCCATACCCGCAATTAAAAAGAACGGTTTTGGAAGATTGGCCTTGGGCCTTTCCTTCCTATGATTTCTCTATAAGCAGGCCCATTGGAGATATCAAAGCTATTATGATCGATCCGTCCCAATTAATGGCCGATATAAATCAAGAAAATAACATTTGGCAACCAAAGCCGATGCCAAAAGAGTAGCGATTTTTCATTTAGAACCTTAAATCTTGATGAAAGACTTGATCAATTTAACTTCAATAATGGATAAGTCCTAAATCGCTTGATTTTTATTTTCCCTAACCCTAAAGGGAGGAAAAATCTTTAAAAACAACCATAATCGATAAAATTATTACGCTTTAGGGCCAGGGAAATATAATTTTCGCCCCAAAAAGGCTTGTCCATTATTCACATTGATTTAGTACCAATGCTCTTTCCGATACATTTCGTTTTTTGATTTACGTTCCCTGTTCTGCATAATTAGATGTGTTTTGTCTACGGTTCTGTTTCGATATCCCAACAGGTGAAAGAAAGATTTTGTAAAGAACCGAGCAATGGAAAGATTTACCAAAAGGTTCTCTTTTTTATCATCGCTCCATGAAATCCCGGGCAAGATCGTCAATGCGCTATCGAGCCTGATTTTTCGAAGTGCCGTAGACATGTTTAATGCCCATCTTGGAGTTTGCTTTATTAGAAAAAACCCTTCGGCTCCCTGTTCTTGATAGAGCGGCATAAATAAAATGGCGTTTTTGTCGGCTTTTATCTCTTTACTGTTTTGAATGGCGAGTAACGTTCCTTTAGCCACTTTTTGAAAGCTTTTAAAACCTGAAATCATGTCGAAAGAGTCCTTATTTAACAGCGCCTGTCGATGTATCACCTCGTAAAATCTTGTGCCCCCTTCCGATGATGCGCATAGCTGCCTATGGTGTTTTTGAAAATCCTCAACCTCGGTCTTGGTCAAAACCCCTGCGAAAACCATTGCTAGCCAAAGAAAGGAAATGTTGTTTTTCACTGCTAGGGGTTCGTTGTGTTGCCCAGATTCAAAACCTAAAGAAACATAACCCATTTCGTTCATACGACTCAATAACGGGCCCTCTAAGTATTCTTCTATTCCCAAAATAATGGGTACGGGAAACTGTTTTGAAAATTTTCGGTTGATCAACGCATCGTTAATTGTAATAAAAGGTAGGGTTTTACTAGAAGTGGTGTGCAGGTCGATAAAATAAAATGGCGATGCATGCGAGGACAGCAACTCGAGAATCAATTCTTTAATCTCAATAAGTTGCTCTTCTTCTGCGCCCCTGTCTGAGTCCTTTTTGGTTTCTATTTCTGAAATCCCTTCTTTGGTCCAAAGGCGATTAAGGTCCTGTTGTAAAAAGCGTTTCCCCTTCAACAGGGCAGGAACATTCCCTCGGATTCCATATACAGCACCCCGAATTTTAAAGACGCCTTCTTTTAGTTTTTTAAAAATATGGTCAAGTGCGGTAACGCCAGCAGGTTCATTGCCATGCAGACCACCAAAAAAAATGAGCGTAGGTCCTTTTTCCTTCCCGACGACGCGACCAATATACCGATCGGTTAGTTTGGTTCCTCGAGGGTCTTCTATGGTTTTGGTCATTCGTTAAACGTCCTTAGTCGTAATTATACCCACTAATTTTTTTCCATTTACCACAGGTAGGCAATTAATCTTATGGCGCTGCATAATGTCTTTCGCTTCTGTTAGATTTGTGTCTGCTATAGTGGTTACCAAATTGGTTTTCATTATACTTTTAACGCTTTTTCGAAGTTTTTGAGGGTTGTTCAAGTAGTCTTCAACATCTGTCCAAGTAAGTAGCCCGACCAGATTAAATTGAATATCCATGATGGGTACATGATGAATTTGCTTCCACTGCATCATTTTTAATATTAACGCTGCACTATCATTCTGTTGGCCTGTAATAATTTTGGTGCTCATGCGTTGGCGTACTGTTTTTTCATTTGCTTTAGGTATATATTCATTTCCCTTAGCCAATTGCCAAGCATCAATTGTGTAACCTTTTTGTTCATTTTCATACATGCTCACCGTCAAGATTCGGACCGCTTCCGCTGTTTTGTGTTCTTTTTTTAACTTTCTAAGGCTATGGGTCATCCATTGTGCGCCATTTCTGCCATTTATCCTGTTTTCTATAACACCAAGATACTTTTCGGCGTCTTTTGGGGAAACATCCATGGCATATAGTCCTTTATAGGCCATCGGTAAAAAATAATCAAGTAACAATTCTTTACAGGGAATCAGCTTTTCATTCCAGTAAAACTGCGCTGCCGTACCATACCTAGCGGCGCTGTAAAAGTTGTTCTTTGCATCCCTAAAATCCATTTTCAGGTCAATGTTCTTGTATTCCCTTGATTTGCACCGCATAACGCCCACCCAAAACATAAAGTTGGCCATTTCATCAGTGGTAGTTGGCCCAGATGGCATATAGCGGTTTTCGATTCGAACATGGGGTTTGCCATTATTTACCCCGTAACATAGTCTGTTCCACTTATATACCGTTCCGTTATGAAGCTGCAGCGCCTTAAGTTTTGGGGTGTTGCCGTTCTTGAGCTCGGTAAGACTGTCCGTCTCAAAGGCCGAAGTCAATAAACTTCTAAAATCAACAATACTGTTGCGATAAAAATCAACAATGGAGCCACTAGCCCAATTATTTCCAAAACCAACTCTGGCATCCCGTTCGTTAAGCAAAAATGTACTCGCCCTAGTATCTACACTTTGGGTAAAAAGCGCTATTCTGGTTTCTTGCCAAAGCTCACGGCCCATTAAAAAGGGTGAATTGGCACAAATGGACAATATGGGTCCCGCAATAGCCTGCGCCCAATTATAGCTATCTGCAAAATCATCGGGGTCTATTTGTAAATGGGCCTGAAAGCTCGTATTACACCCTTCAAAAAGGATAGAATCGTGATGAAGGTTAATCTCGTCAACACCTTTAATGTGAAGTTCTAAATCATCTCCGCGTAAGCCCGTTATTATCTGATCCAGTACTTCGTATCGTTTAATAGGGGTCATATAGTTGGTGCTCAAATGCCTAGAATCAATAGTTGGGAGAATTCCAGTAAGTATAATTTTTAAGTTTTGTTTGGCTGCTTGGGTTCGCGCCTTGGCAAGTAATTTATTGAGCTGTCTGTGCATTTTAGAAAAACAATCACCGGTAAGGGTTAGGGGGTCAAGGTTCGCCTCTAGATTGTACTTCGCTATTTCGGTAGTAAAATAGGGGTCGTTCAACGCTGCTAATAGCTCCAGCGCCTGATCTGAGGGTTCCCATTGTTCGTTTACCAAACAAAATTCCTGTTCGGCCCCAATATGAATGGGGTTGTCATTGAACATACCCAGGTCTAGCATCTGTTCCAAAGCCTCCAGATCGTTTAACAACCGTGTCACATATTGTTGCTTTTTGTTGCTCCCAGCCAGTTTTTCAACTTTTAACTCGCCCATTTTTTTAATATTAAAAGATTAACCCCTCTAATTTAAATTATTTGCTGAAGGACAATCATGATAATTGTCATAAACCAAAGCTGGGTGATAATGTTTACTTTTATCATCAATGAAATATGGGTTTCCTAAAAAAGAAAGGTTAAAAAGTAAAAAGCTTATTGATAAGCTCTTTATTGAGGGCCAGTCAGTCTCCAGTTTTCCAATTAAGCTTATTTATATGCAAACGGAATTGCCTTTTGATGTGCCCATTCAGGCAGGGGTAACCGTGCCTAAAAAAAACTTTAAAAGCGCGGTTAAGCGTAATCGTATCAAGCGTTTGTTGCGCGAAAGCTATAGGTTGAACAAAGCACTTGTTTTTAACAATAGTGATGCTTCTTTTGCGTTTCTATTTTTATACCTTGGTAACAAGATGCCTGATTATTACGAAGTGGATAAGAACCTTCAGGCTGCGCTGCATAAATTCAAAAAGAACGTGGGTTATGAATAAATTATTAAAAAAGAGAATTTTAGTTCCAGTATTTGCCTTAGTGTTGCTCGTTGCGGGAAGTAGTTTTAAAAGTGATTTTTTTGAAATCGCCAAGCAAATTGAAATTTTTACTACCCTATTCAAGGAGCTTAATATGAACTATGTGGATGAAACCAACCCAGCAGAGTTGATGGATACCGCTATTAAAAATATGCTCGAAGATTTAGATCCCTATACCCGTTTTCTAAACGAGCAAGACGTAGAGACCTATCGTATCAATAATGCCGGGGAATATTCTGGTATTGGCGCCTTGGTCCGCTCTTTCGATGATAAATTGTTGATCATCGAGCCACATCAAGGATACCCCGCGGATCTGGCAGGTCTTAAAGCAGGGGATGAAATCATTCAAATAGGAGATATTAAAGTTACCGATTTTAATGACAATGCCAGTGAATTATTGAAAGGGGCCAACAATACCTCAATCGAGGTCACTTATAAAAGACAAGGTCAAATTAAGAAAGCGACCATTAAAAGGGCTGGTGTAGAAATCGATGCAGTACCTTTCTTTCACATGGCCGACGCTACTACGGGTTATATAGTGCTTTCCAAATTCAATGCGAAAGCATCGAGTCAAACAAAGGCTGCGCTTTTAGATTTAAAAGGAAGGGGTGCAGAAAAAATAATCCTTGATTTGCGTGGCAATCCTGGTGGCTTGCTTTCCGAAGCCATAAACGTTACCAATCTTTTTGTTGATAAAGGGGAATTGATCGTTACCACAAAAAGCAAGGTAAAAAAATTCAATCGGGAATATAAGACTAAAAACAAGCCTGTTGATACGGGAATACCATTGGTCGTATTGGTTGATGGTAGTAGTGCCTCCGCCAGTGAAATTGTTTCAGGGGGCCTACAGGATTTAGATCGAGCCGTTGTTATGGGTGCACGTAGTTTTGGAAAAGGTCTTGTGCAACGTCCTTTAAGATTGACCTACGGAACTCAGCTTAAGGTAACCATCTCACGTTACTTTACCCCCTCGGGCAGATGTATTCAATCATTAGACTATTGGAATCGCGATGAAGATAACAACGCGGTGAGAAATACAGCATTTAAAGAGTTCAAAACACGAAATGGGCGTAAGGTTCAAGACGGTGGCGGGGTATTGCCCGACGTTGAAATTGCTGCAACCAAAGCCAACGAACTAACTACGGCCTTATTGAACAACAACGTAGTTTTTGATTACGCTACCGATTACTATTATAAAAATAAGGTTGCCGGTATTCATGATTTTAAATTTACCGATAACGATTATCAAGGTTTTACCAATTTTGTTTCGCAAAGCGATTTTTCATTCGAGACCAAAACGGAAAAAGCGATTAAAGAAGCCATGGCCAGCACTGAAAATGTTGTGTTTGACGAGACTGTAGAAAATGATTTTAAAACCCTTTTATCGGATATTGAAAAAAGTAAGTTGGCTGCCTTACAAAAACATCAGGGCGAAATACAAAAAAAATTGGAAGACGAAATCGTCAAGCGCTATTTTTATCGGGAAGGACTTTATGAATACTATCTTGAGAATGACGATGCCATTCTGGCCGCTACCGAACTCTTGGGCAACAGTTCAAAATATGATGCGATTTTAAAATAGTGTGACGCATGTTTAAGGGTACGGATATTTAATATATCTTAGGGTGCCATGAAAATAATCGCATATTTGTTTGCCCTATTTTTAATGGGCTCCGGGAATGAAGTTGTGCCCCGGTCCAAAATACCCGCTGGTTCTAATAAAAACGTGGTGGTGCTCAAGGTTCTGGGCACTGTGCAGGATGCCGGTTCGCCGCAAATTGCCTGCAAAAAAGATTGTTGCAAATCACTTTTCAAAAATCCCGAACTCAATAGGTATGTGGTCTCTTTAGGACTTATTGATTACGACAATAAGAAGACCTATCTTTTTGAAGCTACGCCCGACATTACCGAACAATTAAAGGCGTTGACCCAAGAAGTGTCTTGGCCAGCTGCTGAACTCCCAAACGGTATTTTTTTAACACATGCGCATATCGGGCATTACACCGGCCTCATGTATTTAGGGAAGGAAGCGACAAATGCAAAAAATATACCCACATATGCCATGCCTAAAATGAAAGGGTTTTTAGAGAAAAATGGCCCTTGGGATCAATTAGTTGACAAAGGAAACATAGCCCTTCATCCTTTAGAGGACAGAAAAGAAGTTAATCTTTCGGCTAGTTTAAAGGTGATGCCGTTTACAGTGCCCCATCGGGATGAATATTCCGAAACCGTTGGTTATACCATTATTGGGCCGAACAAACGCGTGCTTTTTATTCCCGATATTGACAAGTGGGAGAGATGGCGAACTAAAATCGAAGAGGAAATCGCAAAAGTTGATTATGCTTACGTTGACGCTACTTTTTTTGACGGGGAGGAACTGAATACTCGCGATATCTCGCAAATTCCACATCCGTTTGTCGTTGAAAGTATGGGGTTGTTTCAAAACTTATCGGCAATTGAAAAACAGAAAATTCATTTCATACATTTTAACCATACAAATCCGCTGTTAAACCTTAAAAGTGAACAGGCGGTACAAGTATTGAAAGCTGGTTTTAGTATTGCTCAATTTGGCGACATAATTGAACTGTAGAAACCGTTCCCATGAAAAAGATGTTGTTTATTTTTTTTAATTGTTTGTTGTGCTGTGTTTATTCGCAGCAAGGTTACGAAACGGGTAAGGTTATCGATTCCATTGCTGTTTCCAAGGCTTCTAATGAGACTTTCGCATTATATCTGCCCACAACTTTTAAAAGTGATCAAACATCCTCCATTCTTGTGGTGTTTTCACCCTCTGGAATGGGAGCGCAGGGAGTCCAGGTGTTCAAAGAGGCTGCGGAAACCTACAACTACATCTTGGCTTGCTCAAATGATTCCAAAAACGGCCCTTACGATCGCAACTTTGCAATTACGGAACGTCTTTTTGGTCATCTTTTTTCCAATTTTAACATTAAGGAAGGGGGTGTATATTTAGCGGGGTTCTCCGGTGGTTCGCGTCTAGCTACTGCGATTGCATCGATAAGCGGACAAATTGAAGGCGTTATAGCCTGCGGTGCTGGGTTCTCACAAATATCATCACGCATTCCTTCTACACAAAAATTCTCTTATGCGGGTATTTGTGGTGACCGTGATATGAACTATAAAGAAATGGTCGATATAAAATCCTACCTGAACAAACTTCAATTTGATAACACCCTTTTTACCTTCGATGGCGGTCACAAATGGCCTTCATCAGAACAGATAGGAAAGGCTGTTGATTGGTTAGAGATGAAATCGGTTAAAAATGGGCGTCTCGTAAAATCTAAGGTTGAAATTGAAAGAAGTTATCAGAAAAATTATGCTTTTGCAAAAACTGTTGATGAAAAAAATCGACCGATACTAGCCCTTGAACGCTTTGAACGTCTGCTTTCTACTTATAATAGGTTTTTTAAACTGGATAGTATTGTCAATCAGATTCAGCATATTAAAAAAAGTAATTCATTTAAAATTGCGATGAAATCGCAAAACGATGCTTTTGAAGTGGAGAGTGCCATAACAGCTGTTTTTATCGATAGATTTAACAAGGATTACGAACGGCCCTCAAAAGCGAATATGAGATGGTGGGAGCGGGAGTTTCAAAAACTTGAAAAGAAGAAAGGGAATGCTAAAAATGAACAAATGGATAAAATGTTCTCCCGTTTTAAAATTGGTTTTTTTGCCATGCTCCACGAAAGGCAACAATTTGGTAACAAGGCACCCACTAACGAGCAAAAGGCATTTTGTGAGGTGCTCATCGCCAAGGTTTATCCAAAAGGGATAATTGATTAGTACAATTTACTCGATTATCGGGATTAAATGCTCAGAGGCTTGCCCGCCCGTGCCGTCGGACGGGCCTCGAAATTTTAAGTTTGCCTTCTTACGAATGTCTCTTGCGGGTTTACTCTGAGGTGATTTACTCTTTGAAAGCAATTGTCTTTGTTAAATCAATGAGACCTTCTCCCTGCTGTTTAAAGACACGTTTTGTGCGCAGGTAGCGGTTTAAATTGTACTCGTCATAGTCTTCGGAGGCTTTGTCCATACTACTCACCCGTACTTTGCCCGAGGAGTGGATAAATTCATTGTTTCCCATCCACATGCCCACATGTACCACTTTTTCCTTTGTAGAGTCGGTTGCTTTTCTCCCAAAGAACAATAAGTCTCCCTGCTGAAGAGCGCTAAAATTACGTGTAGAATCTATAATTATGCCCGTATGAACCTGTTGTGACGCATCTCTTGGAATCACCATCCCGTTTAAGAAATAAATGGTCTTGGTAAACCCACTGCAATCAACACCCTTTGTAGAGGTGCCGCCCCACAGATAGGGCACGCCCATTAATTGTTGTGCGGTGGCAACCAAGGTTTGGTTTGAAGCATTTAGGTTTTGCAGCCAATCGTCATAGGTTTTGGCTTCCCATTTTCGAACATAGGCGTTGCGGCCATCCGGAAATCTTACCAAATAATTTTCGTCCATATCCTTGATTACAGCAAGCAAGCTGCCCGATACTAAATCGGAAACGATGGGATTATCATCATAGGGGCCCGTATAGGCATGGCCATAGGTTTTGGTATAAATGATTCTGTCATCAACCTCCCAATTTTTAGCATTTTGCTTGTCCGTTAACGCTATTCCTCCCTCATCTACCCAAGCCAAATAACCGTCTGGGGTCTGAACATAGTACCAATCATCTTTCTTTTTATAAACTTCTAGTACGGTACCCAGGATTGCCTGTGTTGCCAGCTCGGAGGAATGGCCTGGATTACTTCTCAAGTTTGCTACCGAAATATTGATTATTGCCTTTGTTTTTTTATCAAGATCGCTTGCTGGCAATATCTGAATGCTGTCTACAAAAGGAATGCTGTCGGCCATTAATCGGGACTTTAGGGCCTCAACAGCATGGGGCAAATTGCTTTCTCCCTTTAAAATATACTTATTGGTATTTAGTTCAGAGACGATATCAAATAGAGCAACTCGCTTGTCGGGGGCAAACTCTGCTTTGACCTCATTTAGCCTTATTTGAACAGGGTCTTCTATTTTAGTGGGTTCTTTTTTACACCCTATTAAAAGAAGGATACTTAAGCCTATTGCCAAATTGTGAATCTGTGGTTTCATTATAACTATTTGTTTCTGTAAAAATAGCAATTATCCATCTGGAATGTGTTTGCTCAAGTTTGTGTATAGAAGTTAATCCAAATTAGGTTTGTGTTAAGCAATCTTAACATTAGTCTTGGTTCTTAGTACACTACAATTAGGTTGTTATTTACTTTCCGGATAACATTGAATTTTTCTTAATTTCGTTATCAATGGAAAAACTTCGTGTTATTGAGCTTTTTGCTGGGGTGGGCGGTTTCCGTCTCGGGCTCGAAAACACCAACTCCTATAGGGTGGTTTGGAGCAATCAATGGGAGCCTAGTACCAAGGTTCAACATGCCTCAATGGTCTATGAGGCCCGATTTGGACCTAAAAATCATAGTAACGAGGATATTGCCGAAGTTCAAACGCAAAATATCCCCGATGCCGATGTCTTGGTTGGCGGCTTTCCATGTCAGGATTATTCCGTCGCGACAACCTTGCAAAATTCCAAGGGTTTATTGGGTAAAAAAGGAGTGCTTTGGTGGAGTATTCACCGAATACTCGCCGAAAAGGAACACCCTCCTAAATACTTATTTCTAGAAAATGTAGATCGGTTGTTAAAATCGCCATCTACCCAGCGGGGAAGGGATTTCGCTATTATCCTTAAAAGTTTGGACGAACTTGGTTATGCAGTGACGTGGCGTGTAATCAATGCTGCCGAGTATGGTATGCCGCAACGTCGACGGCGGGTATTTATAATGGGCTATCATAGATCTACAGGAATCTACATACAACTTAAAAAAGCTTCGGCACTTGACTGGGTACACAAATCCGGAATCTTGGCAAAAGCCTTTCCCGTCCTAAGCCCATCAACAAAAACCGCATCAGTGCTAATCGACGCAGATTTGGTTACCCTCTCCCAACATTTTAATACGGATAAAAAGCCCTCTCCTTTTCAGAATAGTGGTGTTTTTATAAACGGAAAAGCGGTTACCACAAAAACCACCCCTCTATACCATGGCCAAAAAACAGTTCTTGGTGATATTTTGCAAAATGGAGGGGTTCCTGAAACTTTTTTTATTCCCCAGGAAGACGAGCCCAAGTGGGAATATTTGAAAGGCGCCAAAAAAGAGGTGCGAACAGCAAAAAACGGTTTTGAATATAACTACAGCGAAGGGGGTATGGTTTTTCCAGATGCGCTTGATAACGCCTCCCGGACTATCATTACCGGTGAGGGCGGTAAAAGTGCGTCACGGTTTAAACATGTTGTTTCTACCCCAAAAGGATTAAGGAGGTTAACCCCTTTGGAGTTGGAGCGGTTGAATATGTTTCCAGACAATCATACCGAACTAACGGGTGTTACCAATGCCAAACGAGCCTTTTTTATGGGAAATGCTTTAGTGGTTGGGGTTGTTGAACAAATTGGAGCCGAGCTTTCTAAACAAATTACCGCTTTACAATAAAGTTGCTTTATGTCCAAAAAAACGCCTAAAAACTGCTGGCAAAAAATGGAAGATGAACCAACTCCTTTAAGCATTGTAAACCGACCACCTGGTCGGCTTCTCTTTAAAATTTCATAATCACTGGAAAAATAAGGGCTTTTATGTGATTTTTTTGCGGCTTAACGATATTCTACCTGCCTTCTTCTATATTAATTAGTACAAAAACCGACCAACCAGTCTATTGTTGGCTTTTCGTCCTTTTTAGACAGCGCCATCAAAGCAAAAGAAGTAAATGGGCCAAAAAAATTAAAATTTGAGTATTATTTTCGCTGACTTAGAGGCGCTCGAAACTATTAAAATAGAATTTAATTATAGTATGCCACATACCCTTAAAAACAAGAATATTGAAGTTTTTATTAATCTCCCTAATGAGAATTACAACTTTTCAAGATTTGACTGGACCGGGAAGGTCGTTGAAGTGAAATTTCAAAACATTCCCATGTCTACCGTTGAAAAAATGAATTGTGAAAACGAACATCACTATGGGAAAGCCTTTTACAACGAATTTGGGATTGATACCGCCTTAGGTTTTCAGGAAGCTGAAATTGGCGGATGGTTTCATAAAATCGGTGTTGGGTTGTTAAGAAAGGATTCCCATGCATACTTGTTCAATAAAAAATATGATATAGAACCTGCCAAATTTAAAATTAGAACGAACTTAAATAAGGTTCTAATTAATTGCACATCAAAAATCATGAACGGTTATTCATATGTGTTGAAAAAGGAAATACAGCTATTGGAAAGTGGTTTTAGAATTGATTACCATCTAGAAAATACAGGTGAAAAAAGTATTGTCACCACTGAATATGTGCACAATTTTACTGCTATAGATAAAATGGCTATGGGGCAGGATTATGTGTTACGATTTCCCTTTCAACTAAAACCTAGAGATTTTAAGGACACTGTAAATCCGGAAGAAAAAGTCAAAATTGGTCACAACAGTATCACCTTTAATGGTCAACCGAGCGAACAGTTCTTTTTCAGCAAGCTGGCCGGCAACAAAAGCGTAGTTGCAACCTGGGAGTTGATAAACATTAAAAATAGGATTGGAATTCGTGAAACCGGAAGTTTTCAAACAAAAAAGGTGAATCTTTGGGGATGCGAACATGTGATAAGCCCCGAGCTCTTTTTTGATATACATCTTAGGCCTGGCCAATCAACAGCATGGTCAAGGACATATGATTTTTATAGGATATTATAAAGCTGATACATCTTTTAACTGTTGTTACCCTTAACCATTTTTATATGTGGGATGCCATCTTCAAGATATTCCTCTCCAGTTTCCTGAAAACCCAATTCATGGTAGAATTTTTTAAGATAAGTTTGTGCCGATAGATAGATTTTGGTTTGATCAAAGTGTTTGTTAATAGCCTTGATCGAGGCAATCATAATATCCTTTCCAAAACCGTATTGCCGCTCTGAAGATTTTACTACTACCCTACCAATGCTTGCCGCTTCATAATCATCACCAAGGGCAAAAATACGTGTATAGGCAACTAATCCGTTATTTTTATATCCCAGTATGTGAAGTGCTTTTTGATCTTTCCCATCTAGGTCTTGGTAGGCGCAATCCTGTTCAACCACAAAAACTTCGCTACGCATTTGCAGGACCGCATATAACTCATCAACTGTAAGTTCTGTAAAGTTTTTAACCGCAATCTGGAGCATAATTCTATGTACAGGGTATTTTTTCTACACGGCGTTCGTGACGGCCGCCCTCAAAATCTGTATTAAGAAACACTTTTACCATTTCCAAGGCTTGGGGCAAGGAAATAAAGCGTGCCGGTAGACTTAGAATATTAGCGTCATTATGTTCCCGGCCAAGGGCTACAATTTCCTTGTTCCAAGATAGGGCACAACGTACTTTTGAGTGTTTGTTTGCAGTCATTGAGGCCCCGTTTCCACTTCCACAGATTATGATTCCATAATCTACCTTATCATTTACAACATCTTGGGCAACCGGATGCACAAAATCAGGATAATCAACACTATCCGTTCCATCTGTTCCATAGTTTGTTACTTCTATGTGCATCGATTTTAATAAACCAACAATAGCCAGTTTATACTCGGTACCTGCATGATCGTTACCAATTGCAATTTTCATATCTAGATTACTAACGGTTAGTGCCGTAAAAATACGAATAGTTAGGTGTTCACGACAAATTATAGTAGGTTCACAACATTAATTCCATTTTTCACCTTGTTAATTGTTAATTAGCTTTTGAAAATGATGTACGATACTGTTCATAACAATAGCACAAAAAAACTGTTTTGCATTTTGATTTCACTTTTAAATTGTGCCTTACAAAATCTATAGTAACCGTTATAATTTTTTTATAAAAACTTAAGGGTAAGATATGAAGCCTTCTCAAAGAGAAGTGAACATATTTTTTGAATTTAGTTATCATTAAATTCATGTTCATAGTAGTTATCAAGATTAGTTTATAAAACCCTAATCGGTTGATTTCTAAAATACTTCCAACTTTAAAAATTGTGGATAAGTTCATTTAACTATTCAAAACAAGTTTTTCCTGATTTTTTTATCTCCGCTATTAACAACCTATCATCATCATCATTTTTATTTAAAATTTTAAAAAGAAAAAATGAAATTATATAATATGTTGATAACATTAAGAGGAAATAGTAAGAAAAATAACGCAACGGATTATAATTTGTAATTTTGAGCCAAATAAAAATATTTAATGTCGAAGAAAAAGAAGAGGGCGAAAAACCATAGAAAAAACGAGATTACACGGGGAATATTCACCGTCCTTGAAAAAGAGCCAAAAAAAACGTTCAATTATAAACAAATTGCTGCTAAAATAGGGGTATCCGAAGCCCAGGATAGAAATTTATTAATTAAAAGATTAGTACAACTTAAAGAAGCCAAGCGTATTACAGAAGAAGACCGTGGTCGCTACCAAGCAGTTGCTTCAACAAAAACATACCATACAGGAAAAGTTGATATTACAGGACGTGGCAACGCATATATTGTTGTTGAAGGTATGGATGAAGATGTTTTCGTACCCTTCAATAAACTTAAAAAAGCTTTCCATAATGATATTGTGGAGGTGTACATTTATCCGAAGCGGAAAGGAAAAAAATTAGAAGGGGAAATCGCTAAAATTCTAGAACGAAAGAAAAATGCTTTTGTTGGCATCGTAGATATGCAAAAGAAATTTGCCTTTGTACGTCCTACGGATTTTAGAATGTATACGGATATTTTTGTATCAAAAGATAAAATAGGAAAGGCCGAAGATGGTGATAAGGTAATCGTTGAAATTACGGAATGGCCTGATAAAGCAGAATCGCCATTCGGAAAAATTACCGAGGTATTAGGAAAACCTGGAGAACATGATACTGAAATACATTCTATTCTTGCGGAATATGGGCTGCCCTATGAATTTCCCTTAGAAGTAGAACGTTATGCAGATAAGTTGGATACCAGTATCAAACCTACTGAGATCGCCCGAAGAAGGGATATGCGCGACGTACTGACCTTTACTATTGATCCAAAAGATGCAAAAGATTTTGATGATGCGCTTTCATTTGAAGTATTGGAAAATGGAAATTATGAAATAGGTATCCATATTGCAGATGTATCGCATTATGTAAGACCTAATACAATTTTAGACGATGAGGCCTATGACAGGGCTACTTCTGTTTATTTGGTTGATCGTGTGGTACCAATGTTGCCTGAGGTACTTTCAAATAATGCTTGCTCACTTCGGCCAAATGAAGAAAAATATACCTTTTCTGCTATTTTTGAACTTGATGACCAAGCTAAAATACATAAGCAGTGGTTCGGTAGAACCGTGATAAATAGCAACGAACGATTTGCTTATGAAGAAGCACAACATATTATAGAAAATAGGAATGGAAATATTCCCGAAGGAATTTCTATACGGAAAGGGGCATATTCTGTTTCTGATGAAGTTGTTGACGCAACCTTAAAAATGGATACCCTAGCAAAAATCATGCGGGAAAAACGTATGCAACAAGGTGCGATATCGTTTGATTCGATTGAAGTTCGGTTTAATTTAAATGAAAAGAATGAGCCCGAGAGCGTATATTTTAAAGAATCAAAAGATGCTAATAAACTTATAGAAGAGTTTATGCTACTCGCAAATAGGAAAGTAGCGGAGTTTATTGGAAAACAAAATCCGAAGAAAACATTTGTTTACCGTATTCATGATGACCCGAACGAGGACAAGTTACAGGCGTTAAACGGCATTATTTCGCGTTTTGGACACAAGCTTGACTTTAAGGATAAAAAATCGATCAGTGCCTCCCTAAATAAGCTCCTGGAGGATGTAAAAGGTCAAAAGGAACAGAATCTTGTAGATACTTTAGCTATTCGTAGTATGAGTAAAGCCATCTACACCACCGATAACATTGGCCATTATGGGCTAGCCTTTGAATATTACTCACATTTTACCTCCCCAATAAGAAGGTATCCGGATGTAATGGTACATCGTTTACTACAACACTATCTAGACGGAGGCGGAACAGCAAAGGCAGAAGTGTATGAGCAGAAATGCAAGCATTCTTCAGATATGGAGTACTTGGCCTCCAGTGCAGAGCGGGATTCTATTAAATACATGCAGATTAAATTTATGCAAGACCACCAGGATAAGGAGTTTGTAGGTGTAATATCCGGGGTTACCGAATGGGGTATGTATGTAGAGATTATTGAGAATAAATGCGAGGGCATGGTGCGCATACGGGATATAAAAGGGGATTATTATATCTTTGATGAAAAGGAATATGCCATTATTGGGGAACGTACTAAAACCACCTATACTTTAGGGGATGAGGTAATCGTTATGGTGAAGAGCACCGATTTAATCAAACGTCACCTCGATTTTTCATTAATTGGTAAACATGAATAAGTTTTTGGAATAGAATTTGTTTACAGATGAACAACCTACTTAAAAACTGATATGAAACAAAAAATAATAATCTTAGCGTTATTGTTGTTCGGAATGTACAACGGTTTTGCACAGGATGAGGAAGTTATCATTGATATTGGTGTTTTCAAAGAGATAAAGGCCTTTGACGGACTATCGGTAAACCTGATAAAATCTGAAGAGAATAAAGCCGTTATCACGGGCGCCAATACTCAAAAGGTAAATATTGTCAATAATGATGGCGTATTGAAATTGCGAATGAAGTTCGATAAGATTTTTAGTGGTTATCGAACTTTTGTAGACGTATATTATTCGGGCGAAGTCATAATTATAGATGTGAACGAAGATGCCCGTATTACTTCGGAAGAAACGATTCAACAGGATGTACTTGAACTTAAGGCACAAGAAGGAGGTGAATTAATGATTAATGCTGAAGTCGAACAGTTATTGATTAAAACCGTTACTGGTGGTGTGGTAGAAGCGCAAGGTTCTTCTGATTTACAGGATGTTGCTATAAATACTGGCGGGGTTTACGAAGGCAAGGCGTTCAAGACAAAATTTACCACGGTAAATGTAAATGCGGGTTCCAGGGCTGAGATTTATGCGTCGGATTATGTAAGGGCTACGGTCAAGGCCGGTGGAGAAGTATTGGTATATGGAGACCCTGCTAAAATGGAGGAAAAAACTGTTTTTGGAGGGACGGTGAAAAGAGTGCAATAATTACATGATTTCTATTTAGGGAATCTCAAAATATAAACCACTAAACCAAGTATCCCTTATGTGGGAAGATATTCAGGCTGCGATACCATTAGGCTTTTTTTTGAGCTTTATGATCGGGCCTGTTTTTTTTGTCTTGCTTGAGACGAGTGCCTTAAAAGGTTTTCGGGCAGCAATTGTCTTTGATTTAGGGGTCATTCTTGCTGATGTATTATTTTTGATTCTTGCCTATTTCAGTAGTCGCCAACTTCTAGAAAATCTTAGTAATCGTCCAGGCTTATATGTTTTAGGGGGAGTAATTCTCGTAGTTTATGGGATAACCATTTTTGTAAAAAAGGAAACAAAGAAAAAAGCCAAAGCGGTAGAAGAGGAAACCATTAAGGTGAGCAAGGGGTATTTAGGGCTTTTTATTAAAGGCTTTCTCTTAAACTTTATCAATGTAGGGGTATTGGCGTTCTGGCTTGTGGCCATTATAACGGCAGGAGCTAGTTTGGATAATGACCCAAAACGTATTTTAGCCTTTTTCACCGCGATGATATTGGCCTATTTTATTACTGATGTCTTAAAAATACTCTTAGCCAAACGATTAAAACGAAAACTAACCCCGGAAAGAATACGCTTGATTAAAAAGGGTCTTGGGGTAATTTTGGTTATTTGTGGAATAGTTTTTATTACCAAAGGTTTTTTACCTGACAGGTTCGACCTGGAAAAAGGAATTGAAAAAATAGAACAGATTCGGGAATAAAAACCCCAACTTTTTCTTGAGGCATCGAGCGTCCCGAAGCGTCGGGAGAACTACTGCACGGGCTTATCTTTAAAAACCAAAAAACCCTCAACATGAGTTAAGGGTTTTGTCGAGGCATCGAGCGGATTCGAACCGCTGTACAAGCTTTTGCAGAGCCTTGCCTAGCCACTCGGCCACGATGCCATTTTGCAGGGGCAAATATACTATTATTTTAAAAATTAGCTGCGCTTTTTTGATAGGATTATAGTAACCCCCGCTACATCACCACCAATTGGCGGACTAATTTTAGTAACGGCCACCTCGGTCTTTTTTACCATAGGGAGTTCCTTAAAAATTCGAAGAACAATACGTTGTGCCACATGCTCTAAAAGTTGTGAAGGTATTTTCATTTCTTCTTTAACCACTTGATTGATATGAACGTAGTCTACGGTGTCAGAAAGGGTATCGGAGAGCGAAGCTTTTGATAAATCCGCATGAACCGTAAGGTCAACCCGATAATCACTTCCTATAATGGTTTCCTGAGGTAAACATCCGTGGTACGCATAAATACGGATATTTTCAATTTTTACTTTTCCCAATGGAGATTCTTTTGGGCAAAACTAAAGCAATCAAATAGAATATAAAAGCTGTTTTAGACGGTGAGAAAAAAGTCTTATGTCTAGTATCTAAAAGCGCAGCGGACCAAAATCCCTTAATAGGTACACCTACAATTGCTCAATCCTTGGAAAAGATCCACCCCAACGGTTACTACATGGGTACCTGTACTATAGCCTATGATTTCGTTAAGAATTACTTGATAGGAATACCCGAAATAAAACTTGTTCTTTTTAAGCCCGACAAAGGGTGCTAGGTAAAGAGGGTTTAGAACCTGGGAAGAATCCATAAGGAATCTATAATTAATTCCGGCGTAATAATAATCCTCGAAATCATACCACCTGAACTTCAGGTTTAAATCTGTTTCCGAACGCCCGTCGCTTTCAAAGATTTTAAAGAGTATGGAGGGTTCTATTTCCAGGTCACTGTTTTTGTTTTTTCGATACCGATAGCCCGTAAAAGCATAATAATTACGTAGTTCGTTAGGCTCATCAATATTAAAGGTTAGATTTCTAGGATCTTTGCCCAACAAGTTAGACGCATTAGCGCTAAAATAGAATTTACCTAACCGGTACATGGCCCCAACATCAAAGTTGTGGTTGCTGGTCTGTCGGTTATCAACAACTCCATTATCCGGAAAATTAATTAAATCAAATTTATCAATATCTATTCGAAACTGATTGAAATTATAAGAAATACCAAATGATAAAAACTCATCGTCGTAGCGGTCTATGGTCAGGTGATGTGCAAACGAAATACGGGCGCCCTGTTGTTTGGTATAGCCATTTTTGTCGTTATACAGGAAAATACCTAAGCCCGATTGGTTACCAATACGCATATCGGCTGCCAAGGATTGGGTTTGAGGCGCGTCTTTAACACCCACCCACTGTGTGAGACCGTTTAAACGTATTTTTACATGATCCCCTATTCCCGCATATACTGGCGACAGAACAAATGGATTATCAGCTAAGTATTGGCTCAATTGGGGCGAATTTAATTCCTGACCCTTGACCATAAGGGTACCAAGAAAAAGCAAAAGGGTAACTATCTTATTTCGCATTGGGTTCTAGGTTAAGTTTTATCGATATAAAGTGAAATGCCCCATGAATTCACGATCATCATTTTCTCCGTTTAATTTGATTACGTACCAGTAATCCCCGGTTGGCAGTCCTTTGCTGTTATAGGTGCCATCCCATCCTTGGGTATTTACAGCCTGTTCAGAAACTACCCTACCATAACGATCATAAATTTTAATTAGTATTTCGGGCCATCCTTCAATATTTCTAGGTATCCAAAAATCATTCTCTCCATCACCATTAGGGGTAAAGAAATCCGGAATCTCAATATCTACAAACTCCATCTCAATACTTTGAACAGCCTCACATCCATTTTGATCAACCACCCGAACGATATAAGTTCCGGACTCATTAATCATATAAGTGTTGTCTTCACCATTATTAATATCATTGAAATAGAAGGTATATGGTGGTAATCCGTCTGTGGCTATAGCTGTTATTTCGTTGATGTTGATGTTTTCCAACACTAAGCTAACCGGTAAATAGCCTTCAATGGTAAACGGATAAGATTTGGCGCACATACCATGGAAAATGGTAACAAAGTGATCACCCGGTGCCGAGTTTCTAAAATCGGGATTCAATTGGGCATCGGCCAATTGATCTGAATCCAAGGCATATAGCACGTCACCAAGTATGGTTTCATCTTCCAGGGTGATGTTAATATAGTTCATGACCCTATTACTGTCACATTCGTAAACCGGTTCTACGGTTGCGTTCAAATTAGGTCCGGTGCCAACCTCTGCGACTGCGGGTTGCTCGCAACCATTGGCATCCCTTATACGCACCTCGTAAAAACCAGGCGCTAAGTCGTTAAACACATGCCCATCAAGCACATCTACGAAATCGGCATCATTTGTCGAGTTCAAAGCGGCCCTAAACGGTGCAGTTCCACCTGAGATGTTAAGGAGTATTGTACCATTGGCATCACCTTCGCAAAATTCTGGTGTGGTCGTAGTTACCAATTCCAAGGGCTCTGGCTCGAATATGGTAATGGTGAATTCTTCAAAACAACCGTTGGTGTCTTGAGCTATAACCCTATAAACTGTTCCTGCAACCGAGCCTTCAAGGTCTGTATAGACATAAGTGTCTCCAGTCTCTGGTTCGGTAAATCGCCTCAATTCTACACCGTTTGGATCCGTGATAGCATACTGGTAGATTCCTGTTCCACCTCCATTATTGGTAATGGTAATGGTTCCATCATCTTCCCCAACACAGCTTATCATGGTGTGGGTTTCATTAAAATCAACCGCCGTGAGCTCCTCAATTGTCACAGGTTTTGTTACCGGGCCACAATCACCACTAACAACGCTTATATAGTATAATCCGGCGGGCAGATCATTAAACTGGCCCGTAAGTTGAGAATGTCCAACACCATAGTAATTGTTCGTTAAAGCTATATCTGTAAACAAGGAGTATTGGTAATTGCCCATACCAAATGAAGCTTCTGCATAAACACTTCCCGTAGCCTCTCCGTTACACGCAACATCAACATGGGTGGGGTCGGATAACTCCAATGGTATAATGGGGTCCTCAGTAATTGCATTGGATGCAACAGCCTCACAACCAGCGGCATCTCTCACATAGTATTGGTAGGTACCTTCACCTAATATACCTGTTACCGGCAACGCCATAGGGTTGCTGGTCATGGGTAGGAAGGTTGTATTGTCAATACTGTACTCATACGTTCCACTACCACCCGTTGCTGTTAGTTCAAACTCAACACCAGTGGCGCAGGTTAAAGCGCTGGTTCTGATCAACAATGCGCTTACATCGGTGGGCTCGGTTATCGTTGCTTGAATAGTTTCACGACTACAGCCAATATTATCTGAAACGGTAATCGAGTAAATACCCGCACCCAAGTTATTAAAGGTATCGCTTGATTGAACACCTGTCGTAAATTCTATGGTCGTTCCAGCGTCATCATAATAATTTAACTGGTAATTATAGAAACCAGGTCCTGCCCCTCCCACAACATTAATGGCACTTAGCGAACCAGTAGTATCACCGAAACAAGCCAGATTTGTAGTTAAAGGGGTAATATCGGCATCGATATTTACAGGTTGGGTCAATGAAACGGTTCTGTTGATCGTACAGCCGTTATCATCGGTAATATCAATAGCGTAATTTCCGGCGTCAAGACCCGTAAACACCATCGCTTGTACATCATTTGCTACTATCGGAGTCCCACCGGTAGTGGTGTTTGTCAACACAATATCATAAGGCGCATAACCACCACTTGGGTCTACCAATATTTCCCCAAGATCGTTGGTGCAACCAACACTTGCCAACGCACTAGGAGTGGCTTCCAGGGCTACATCTGGCGATATAATAGTAAATACATTGGTATCATCAGAACATTGTTGTGTGCCAGAAGCATCTACCTCGGTAACACGAACATAATAGTTTCCACCGGACAATCCGCTAATTATTATAGGATTGACGCTGGTATCAACGCTCACCGGACCTAATACCGAGGTATCCGTTGTATCAAATACTTCATAATCATAATCCCCAGTATAGTTGCTAATATTCAGACTGAAACTACCGTTAGAATCACCATAACAGACTACTGGGTCAACTGCATTTGCGGTTACCTCGATAAGGTCGTAGGGAGGAATATCATAAATGGCGGTGTCAACAAAACAGCCAGTGTCTGTGTCCGTTACACGGAAGGTATATCCACCAACTGCTGTAAGCTCAAATGTAGCAGTATTACCAGTTGTTGCCGTTTGTGTACCATTTGGATTACCCAAGGGTAACAGCTCGTAGGTATAGTTATGTGGGTTTCCATCATCGGTAACTGTGATAAGAGCTTCCTCAGTACCGGTAGCACAGGTAATGGCGGACAATTGAGTTACCACTGCTGTAAAAGAATTTATAGGATCAATTGTTTGTGTAGGTAACAAGAATGGACATCCGTTGGCATCCCTAAGGGCAATATCATAATTTCCCGCCGCAGTTACCGTATGGGTAAATACGGTTCCTCCTGTTGGTAGGTAAGCACTACCGTTTACACTGTAAAAATAGTCGGCGGTACCCGTTCCGGTGGTAATCGTAACTTCGATACTTGCGGACAATTGTGCGTTATTGGGGTCACAAACAAAAGGAATCACATTTGTGATAGCAGCATCTAGAGTTGTAGGTTCTCCAATTGTTACTTGATCTGTTGCCACACAGTTTCTATTTGAAGTAACTGTAATGTCATAGGTGCCCGCTACAAGACCCGTAAACAAGTTTGTGCTTTGTGTTGTGGTTGTCGTACCATCGTTAATTTCAAAAACGTATGGCGGATTGTCATTGACCCCAACACTGGAAGGCTCCATATTTATAGTAATGGTTCCATCGGACGCACCGGCACAACTAACATCAGTTGGATCAGGGGCCAATAAAGTCACGGGAGTCGGTTCCTCTAACGAAATTGGAGCATCCGCAATACAAAGCGGTGTTCCTAGCGTGTTATCGGTAATACGAACAATATAATCCCCAAATGGAACCCCTGTAAATTGGTTTCCGGTAGGTACAATTCCTGTTGTTGAAAGATTGGCAAGCAATAGTTCGGCGGTAAAAGCGCCAGAACCGCCAACTACGGTAAATTCAATAACACCATCGTCAGTATTACAAGTTGGTTGCGCTATCACAACGGCACTTACTGTCAACTCTGGTTCAATGGTAATATCTTCGACTTCCCCACAACCGTTAGCATCCCTTATTTCAATAGAGTGCAATTGTGCATTTAATCCAGAATACGTATACGGGAAACTTGCGATACTTTGGAACGCACCACCGTTTAAACTCATTGTATAAGGAGCAACGCCGGTATCGGTTGCATCTAAAGTAACTGTTATTCCAAAACTACCTTCGTCCGCACATTCATCAGCTATAGCAAGGGTGATGTCCGGCTCTGTATCGGCAGCTATGGTAATCGCGTATGGCACAGCGATTATACAATCATTGACATCCCTAACATAGATGTCCCAATTTAAGCCTACCGTAGGGTCTAATTCTATTGTACTATCGAATGGGAATGTACCCGGAACTCCTGCACCACTGATAGATGCACCGTACGTATAAGGAGCTGTTCCTCCTGTGGTTTGCATGGTTACAATGGCATTGGCCTCATTACAGTTTGCATTTACGTTATCAATTAATGTTAACGCCAATGGCTCAGGTGCATCAATGGTCACTTGGTTTGATGTTCCAACACATTCAGGGAAGGCTGTTTCCGTAATCTGAACGGAATAGATTCCTGCCGGAAGTGTGGCAGCGACATTAAAGACATGGGGGTCAGAGACGGCATTGTCCGATCCCGAAGCTCCAGCCACAAATCCGCCAGCGCTATCTAAAACTTGATAATTGAATGTACCCGTGTACCCGGTAATAGTTACCTCAACTACTCCATCGGCACTATCGCTACAAGTTGCGTCGGTAGTTACCGCCGCTACCACGTCTATTAAGTTATATGGAGCAACAATATGCTCAACGGTAACCGAACAGTTGGTAACCGTATCCAGGACTTCATAAACATATGTCCCAGGTTGTGTAAGTACGATATTGGTTGGATCGGCAACAACATTCCCGCTAGGTAGTTCGGTATATGTATATGTTCCAGAACCGTCTACAGCGACGATTGTGATTTGCTGTTCATTATCGGTACAATCCATAGGGGCATCTGCTGTAATAGTCGCGGTTACTTCCTCTCTTAGGGGAATGTTTACCGTATCGTTATCGGTACAGGTATTGGCATCTTTTACAACCACATTTACCGGAGCAGAACCAAAAGGCACTTGATAGGTATTTCCTGGTTGATAGTTTGCGCCACCGTCAAAACTATACACATAGGGCCCTGTTCCAGAGGGACTACCCCCAGCATCGTTATTCACGGTTACGGTTATGGTACTTGCAGCATCATTACAGATAAAGTCAGAAGCCACTGCCGTAATATCCAATTGTGTTGGTTCATTAATAGTAATCGGTCTTGTATCTTGACAGCCTTTATCGGATATCACGCTCAAATTATAAGGCCCCTGTATCAGTCCGGTAAATACATTTGAAGTTTGGGTAGTTGTACCGCCATCCAGGCTATACAAATAAGGGATATCGACATTACCGGCATCAAGGGTAGCGGTAATCGTACCATCGCTTCCTCCAAAACAGCTCACATGCGTAGCCGAAAGGGTAAAGGTAGGTGTGGCCGGAGCAGGCAAGGTAATTGTAAGCTGTTCAGGACAGTTTGTTGTGGTATCCGTCACTTCAAAAGTGTAGGCCACAGAATGTGTCAATCCACCAAACACCCCGGTTCCATTTGTGGGCCCAGCAGGGGTAATCTGTGTATAACTATAAACCCCAGAACCACCTGTTGCAGTAACCGTGACCTCCCCCGAATTGGCTGGAACACAATTGTCATCTGCAGTACTATTGGCGACTACATTTAATGGAGGATATATGGTAATATTCTCTGTTTCCCCACAACCGTTTACATCTAAGATTTCAAAAGTATGGGCTCCGGAAGTAAGGTTTGATACGGTTAGCACATCTCCCACGACCGTTAGTCCTGTCGCAGCCTGTAGCGCCCCCCCGTCGATGCGAATGGAATGAGGAACAACCCCAACAACATCCAATGTTATATCAACCGTAAAACTACCGTCTTCTGCAGTACATTGATTGTTGAGGGCTACACTGATTTCAGGCGAAGGATCGGTTGGTACGTTAATAGGATCGGCCTGAATACAATCAAAGGCATCTTTTACGTAAACGATATAATCACCACCCTCTACATTGAAAACATTAGTGGAACTTCCGGCCCAAGTAGTGGCTGTAGGAGCAGGGTCAGTATTTAAGGCGATTTGATATTCATAAGGCGCTCTACCAAATTGTGCGCTTGCCGATACAACACCGGCATTAAGGTTACAGTTGTCATTTTTGATAAGAACTGCATCTGGGACTAATTGAACAGCCGACTCTTCAATGGTAAACTCGGCCGTAGCAATAGAACATCCGTTATTGGCACCATTTACTTCAGTAAGCAATATGTAATAAACCCCTGCATCTAAAGGACCTAAATCAGTTATGGAAACCCCAGTACCTACAGCAGGAGGATTCACAGCTGCAGAGCTGCCGATTCCCGTAGTAAGATTAGACTGAAAATTAAAAACCTCATAAGAAACAGCGGTTGCCCCACTATCGTAGTTGTCAAAAGAAAAACTAACAGCACCATCGGCACTACCGGTACAACTGATATTGGAAACCACATCTAATGTTGAGGTAAGATTGGAAGGGCTGTTGATTGGTGCGTCAGCCGTTTCAAAATAATAGCATCTTGTTGTTAGGTCAAAGACAACAAAGGTATATGTTATTCCAGGGGTAAGACCCGTGAAAGTAGCCGTATCGCCACCTGGAACATCGGCAGGAACATAAGTATTGGAATAGGGTACGCTAAAGTATTCTAGAATGGCAAACTCATAGGTGCCACTACTAAAGGTAGACGAAACAGTAACTGTTGCCTGTCCTCCTAAAACACAATCGGTAGTAACGGTGCTAACATCAATATCCAAATCATCTGGCGGAGAAGCGATAATTTCATTACTCGTTACCGAACAACCGTTGGCATCGGTAATCTCCACAAAATAAATACCGAAATTTAAAATGGTAAAAGTATGATCCCTATTGCCCGGAGTAGTGGTATAGCTCTGTGGAGCCATTCCATTATTCGCAGTAAGATAATAATTGTATTCGGCTGTACCCCCGCCAACACCAGTTACCGATATTGATCCGGGAATGGTATTATTGTTAGGATCTGTACCACTGGAATTACATGTAATGTCGGTTAGCGAAGTTGTAAAGGAAATCACGTTGGGTTCCGTAATGACAATAGTGTCCATATCAGAACAAGAATTGGCATCGGCTACGGTTACTTCATAGGTTCCTGCTGGAAGACCAGTGGTTTGCGTCCCGTAGTTTGTTGAAGTTGTCGTATTCACAACAGATATGGTGAAGGGTGCAACTCCTTGTGTGGTATCCATATTTATTTGAATGGATGCACCACTATCACCGTTACATAGAATATCGGTAGTTTGTACCAAGGAGGTAATATCAGGACTGGTAATTGGAGCAACGATTGCTTGGGTTGTTGCTGTACAGCCCTGGTTATCGGTGATTCTAAAGTCGTATGTTCCGTCTACCGCTGTAGTATAAGTAAAGTTGTTTCCAACAATCGCAACGGGCGCCGACCAAGTTGTTCCAGCATCTGTACTTACCTCATAGGTTGCATAAGGCGTATATCCATTTAAAACGGTTACGTCAATAATGGCGTCCGGAGAAGCAGTACAATCCAATGTTTTTGTCAATAAGGCTGTAGCGCTTAGCTGAGGCTCTATCGTTATATTATTCAAGGCGTTAGAAGCACAACCATAGGCATCGGTAACTTGAATATCATAAGTTCCGGGAATTAAGCCCGTAATTGTAAATGGATTACCGACCACAGCGGTTTGTCCACCCCCATTAATACTATAGGTATATGGTGCAACACCATCAGCTATACTAATTACCAGTGAAGCCTGATCTGTGCCGTCATAACAGAAATCAGAAGCCGGCTCCAAAGCTATTGTAGGGGTTTGAGCGGGATCAATGGTTATGGGTTTGTCTACAGCACATCCACCGGCATCCCTAACGTAAATGGTATACGTACCAGCAGGAACATCCGAAAAGATATTTGAGCTTTGGTAGCCATAAACAATGGTTGGCCCAGCCGTATCTTCCAGTTGGTATTCATAAGTACCCCAACCATCGGTTGCTGCAACGGTAATAGTTGCGTTTGCAATACAGGTTACAGGCGTATCGGTAAAGGTAAAATCCAATGCGGCTGGAGGGTTATCAATTGTCATTGTCGTCGTGGCCACACAATTTGTGGTATCATCGATAACGGTAACGGTATACGTATCAGCCTGAAGCCCGGTTACAGGAATGGCCGTCGAAAGGTTGATGTTGTTTTGTGATTGGACGACTACATTGGAACTATTTTCAACCGTATAGCTGAATGTGGTCGCAAAATCACTCGCAGTAAAAGAAAATTCGCCATCTGAATCCCCAAAACAACTTACGTTGTTGGTCAACTGTGAAATTACATTTACCTGATCGATATCATCTACCGTATAACTTTCTTCGATTACACATGCTTTGCTATCGGTAATCCTGAAAGTGTAGGTGCCAGGTGCCAGGCCGGTGAAAATATTGTTCGTACCATTGTCTACCACGTTGGCAGTGGGAGCGATAATTTCGTAAGTGAAAGGCGCATTACCATCAACTACGGTCACGGTTACGTCCGATACGATTGCCGGACATGTTGGAGCGGTCTGGGTAAATGTTAAGTCCGTTGGCGGATCTAGCGGGTCAATTATGATCGCTGGGGTTTCTGCAACACAGTTGTTGCTATCCCTAACAGTAATCGTATAAGTTCCAGCGGTTATTCCTGTGTTAAAGGTGTCTGAAGTTTGGAAATTCACGCCATCTAGACTAAAGGTATAACCCGGTGTTCCCCCAGAATAATTGATTACCTGAAGCGTAGCCGATGTGTTGTCACATCGGTAATCGGTCACTACATCAATAGTCCCTGGAAGCAGGGCATCTGGCGCGGTAAGTGTCACATCCCCATTTAGCACACAACCTTTGGAATCGGTTACCGTGTAACTATAGGTTCCGGCAACAAGACCGGTATAAGTCGTTTGGGTAGATGGTGCACTACCATCAAATACGATTTGATAGGGAGGAACTCCACCAGAGATCTGAAGCTCAACAACCCCATCAGCACTGGTAGCACAAAGTGGATTGGTTGGAACCTCAACTGCTGTTGGAGGACTGTTATCCGTCACCACCACCGTATTGGTAGTTACCGTACAGTTTTCAACATCGGTAATGATGAATTCGTATGTTCCCGCCGTTGTGGTAAAATAGGAGAATGGAATGCTTGGTACGGCCGTACTTGCCTGAACAGAACCACCATCCCTAAATACCTCATAAGTGAAAGTCGGGTTACCACCTATGATATTGATGCCTATTTCAGCATCGGGGTTAGGGCTACAATCCAAATCTTTGATTAAACTTGCAGATGCCGATAGGGTGGGGAAGACATCTATATTCGTTGTACCCGTACAGTTTCTGCTATCAATAACCTCAACGGTATAGCTTCCTGGGCCTAAGCCTGTGAAATCCGGACTGGTCTGATATACCCCTCCATTTAGTCTATATTGAAATGGCGCTTCACCACCGGAAGTTACATTGGCGGTTAAAACAAGACCGGTTGTGCTATCATAGCATAAGTTATTGGCGGTCACTTCCAGAGCCGGGGCAACGGTAGGTGTTAATGCAAAAGTTTGTGTGATTTCACATCCACCGGCATCCCTAACGGTTACGGTATAATTGCCCGAGGTATCGGTTAAGCCAGTAAAGGAATTGGTGGGTTGTGGCCCGACCGTTCCTCCAGCAGGGTCTTCCAATTCATATTCATAACCACCCCATCCCCCTGTGGCTGTAATAACCACAGAACCGGGATTCGTTCCGGTTGCAGAACAGCTAATATCGGTTACATCTAAATCGGCAATGACGAGCGTAGCAGGTGGTGCGGCAATGGTAACATCCGCGGTGGCGGTACAGTTGGTATCGTTATCGGTTACCGAAATGGTATAGGTACCATCGGCAAGCCCTGTCAACGGAATCGAGGTAGCCGTTTCGGCAGTTCCTGAAGAGGCCGAGGGACCACTTATGGAATAGTCATAGGAATTTGTAAAGTTACCCACGGTAAAGGTCGCGGCACCATCGGAAAGGCCTAAACAGCTAATGTTATTGTCTAATTGCCCAAGGACCGTTATTGGTGTTACATTTGTTATGGTATAACTTTCCTGAATGACACAGTCTTTGTCGTCAGTGACTTGAAAAGTGTAGGTACCTGGGGACAGTCCAGAAAAAACATTGTTGTTGCCATTGTCGACAACATCTCCTGCGGGAGCGATAATTTCGTAGGTGAATGGCGCCGTACCATCAACAACGGTCACCGTTACATCGGCAGTTAATGCAGGGCAAACTGGCTGTGTGGAAACAAAGCTTAAATCGCTCGGTTCGTTCCTTGGATTGATAGTAACAGGATTGGTATCAACGGTACAATCAGCGTCGTCACGAACAGTAATGGTATAGGTGCCATCTGTCAAGCCAGTAAACCTTTCGGATCCTGGCCCGGAAACGAAATTGACCCCATCTATACTGTATTCATAGGGTGGCGTTCCTCCGACAACATTCTGGGCTTCGATAATCCCATCTTGGGTACAGGTATAGTCTTGGATCAAGACCGCATCGGCCGCTAATGCATTAGCCGGGCCATTTATGGTATGGTCAAAAGGGAAGTCGCATGACGCACTTCCTTTACGCATATTAACGATTATGGTATAATCACCGTTTACAAGCCCCGGAAAATACCCCGAAGCATTCGAGGCAATGGCATCATTAATATCAAAATTCCCATCTAAAGCGTCTTCTGGTGTAATATCAAAATCAAACAGATAGTACATTAATTGGTATCCCCCGTCATCAAGGAGGTTCATTTGAATAGCGCCGCTGGCATCTCCAAAACATGCTTGATGTGTATAGGTTGCTTGGTCAAATGTAGCCGGTGGTCTAAACTCTATGGTCACGGTGTTTGAAAAAGCGTGACAATTGTTTCTATCTATAACAACAAAAGTATAATCTCCGGGGACTAGAATATCGAAAATTACACTAGTTTGGTATTCAGAAGGAGGTATATCACCTACTGTCGGATAAGAGGTAACCGTTACCCCATTTTCATCTACGAACGACCAAATGGCATAGGTATGTGGTGTTTTCCCACCATTGGAGTCCATTAAAATATTCCCTTCTTTACAAGTAACATGCTGCGAAACCCTGGCGGTTAGCTCAAGATCGTTTTCATCAATTATGGTTACCTGTTCACTATACTCACACCCATCATCCGTTCTGGCAATTGCGATGTAGTTTCCGGGGATTAAATTATCAAATGTAAAGTTGTTGTCTGGTTGGGCGGTTTCACTATCCACCAGGGTGCCTTGCCCCCCGTTGGAACCGTCGTCCAATCTAATCTCATATTCATAATTAGGTTCGGCATTGACAACCTGAATATCTATTGAACCGAAGCCGTCACAATTGGCATTGGTGACAATAACGTCATAGCTTACATCCCTATCCAGAATACCTATTTCGGGCGTGCTGAAAATACAGGCTCCGGGAATGGGCACGCCAGCGCCATCCAGTTGGGTCACCTCAACGATATAACCCCCATTTTCACCCGTACTAAAATCAAAACTAGGACCATTATTCGCGCTAAAGGGAACGATGACCGCATTGGTATCTGAATCGACCAATTGGTAGCCGTAATTTGCCCCTAAATTGGTGATGGTGATGTTACCATCTGAGGTACAAATGATGTCTTCTTTGGTGTATTGAATATCTAAAAGGTTTTGAAAGGCATTGAAGTAAAATCTGCTGATACACCCATTTAGATAGGTGACTTCCAGTCTGTATTTACCCGCACCGTCTACCGTAAAGTTGTTTCCGGTGCCCACTTGGTTCCAACTACAAGTAAGATTGGTAGTGGGGCAATCATTTCCGGCGGTATCACAACTAGCCTCGTCTAACTGCTCCCAAGAAAGGCTTTGTGCGTCAAGAATGTTAACCTGTAATTGTTTACTGTCGTTTAGTCCACATAGAAAAAGTTTTAAAAAGTCAGTACCAAGATCTGCACATCTTACGATTTCCCCCGCAAGGTCGTTCCGTGCGTCTGCATCGCCATTTACCAAGTTGTAATAGGCGATAATAGGGTCTGGTATCGCACCCGAACCAAAAGGCTCTACAATAATAATTTCCTTAAAACCCTTACAAGGGTCCGCAACAATCTTATCAACGATATAGGTGCCAATTTGGTTCACCGTCATCGTGCTAGGGTCGTTATCTGGATCACCATCTGTGATTACTGTATCTGTTGGGTCAAGCAAGTTGTTGCCATTATCATCACGCACCCAGACATAGGAATCGAAATTATCACCAGCATCTAATACAGCTGTGGTTCCACAAAGTTCAACAGTACGTGTATAGTTACAATTTTCTAAATCGTCCAATAAAAAGTTGGTCGCGCCAGGAATGGGAGGCAGACAGTTGTTGAATTCGGTTACACTGGGATCATCGGTAATCTGGTTGTCATTAATAACCCCTTGGTAGGTTTGAAAAGCCAGGTTTTGAATGAGGTCGGTACAGGCATCAATAAAGTCAAAACAGTTTTCAGCCACTTGTACCCGCATACGAATATTTGCTGTAGTGTCCCCAGCTTCTATGATATTATCAGGAATTGAAAAGGTAACCGTTCTTGTGGCCGGGTCAAAAGTGTAGGTTGTTCCTGGAGGCATGGTCAGGTTTGCCTCGTCTAGCGTAACGTTTATCGGTAAGACATCGCGTATGGTGTAATTGGTGGCATCGTCGTTTCCGTAGTTTGTAAAATACAGTACATAATCCAAGACCTGCCCAAGGTTTACACCCTGCCCGGTGATGTCGTTACCGCCAATATCCTCTACCTTTTTTTCAAGAACCATATCTGGCTCAATGATTTCAATATTAAAGGAGTTGAAGAAAGGATAGTATTGATCACTTGTTGTATTGAAGGTAAAGGTTGCATTAGTTTCGTTGTTAGGGATAACATTGTTACCTGGGTTCGGCAAGGGAAACATATCCGTATCATACCCTAGAGTATTCAGGCTATTGGGCACACGATTGATGGGTACGTTAATTCCATTTTCATCAACCAGTAAAATAGTACTGTCGAAAAAATTTGTTCTGTCGTTTGGATATGCAGTATCGCCAATCGGGGTCGGCCCCGCAGAGGACAATGCCTGGATGGACATGCCATCACCACCAAGACGAAAATCACCTTCTAGCGCCGCAACACCAATATTGGCTTTTACGGGACCGGCGGGAATGGTTGTAAATCCAGAATAATTGATTGGAACAGAATTTCCATTACTAACCCGGGCAAAACCATCAAAGGTGGTAATTAATTTACCGGTTAAGGTCGGGTTTTCGTAAACCACAACAAGGGCCCAACCCCCAGAGGCCCCGCCACCCATAAGGCTTCCCAGGGTAGGGTGGATACCATACCCTTGTGCGGCAGGTATGTCTGCTACGGTATAGGTTCCTGACGGGTCAGGGTACATTCCGGTTACCGGGTCTTGAGCTCCCCTAACGAGATTAGTTATGTCAGCATAGGCCGCATAGGGTGCGTTTGAAGATAGGGCTGGATCATTAAGCCCGTCGTAAAGAATAGCATCCGCTGTTATATTGTCGTATGTTGTTTGCCCAGGACGTTGGAGACGTACTTGATTAATTGGGCGACTTCTACCTCCTGGAATATCCGTAAAGTCCCTAGGATAGGTGGCTGACCAATAGAGCCCCGCATAACGAATCTGGTTACAATTCATTTGCGGAAAGGCAAAATCTGCCGAGCTCGAGTTAAATGTATTGGCCGGATCTACATTGATAAAGCGCATGTCCTTGCGGTCATTTACGTTAAAGTAACCTCCGGTTTCGGGGTCTCTATTCCAACTCCTATTAATCCCGTTTGTGTTGAGGTTATTGTAATCATCGTTTGGCCCCAAAGCCCCTTCTGCCCTATTAAGAATATTGTTGCCGATAAAAGTGAGGTCACCTTTAAGGTTATCCTGATAGCGAACGGTAAAGGGGGCATATTGTTGGGAGAATCCTATATAAGAAAACAGGATTGCAAAGGCAATAAGTAACTTTTTGGTAGATTTTGAGTCCATCTAAACTAGTTTCTTTTGGTTGAATTTGCATGATCTATAGGTTGCGGTCATACGAATTCTACTTTCGGCCGTTCATTTTTGATAATGAGGAGCCAAAAGCATGGTTGATATCACTAACAAATATTAACCTTAATCATGAGGAGTAGAATTTAATGTTGTGGTATGCCTAAATTTTGTTGTGAAAGGGGAATTAATGAAGGTTTGGGGTTGTTTAATCGACTAATAATTGGGGAAAGTGGCGTTTATCGATAAAAATGACAGTTTTACAACAGCTTAAAAAAAGCAGGTCTAATATTGCCAAATCGGCGGTGTTTTTGAATCAAAAAGAGAGAGCATAATACTTGTGGAAACTTGAAGGTTTTTGAGGGCAATTATCAAAAAAACCGTTGCCGAAAACCAATTTTTAACTAAAAAAGGCTTTTTGAAAACACGTTTCAGCTATTTGAATATTGTTGTTTTTAAGACTATCCTATAATTGAATTAAACCAAAAGAGGAGTTTTGAACAGGCAAGATTTTACCTAAAAAGGTGACGAAATTTGCGGGATATAAGATGCGGATTGATTACATGGTTGCCGTATAAAAAATGCTTGTGCTTGGAAAGAATCAATCCTTTGTTTGAACTTTTGGTTATCCAATTTTTCCTCTATAAAAGTTTTAATTTTAAAAAAATTAGTAATTAAATCTGGAGTTTTTTCGATTGCTTCTTCCATTTCTATATACCCTAATTTTCTTCCAGATTTTAAAAACTTATCTATAACAGATAATGAAGTTTTAACGGTATCATTAATTTCAATAGAACTCATTTTACTTAATTCTACATCGAAAAATTCTTCTATATGAGTTGCCTTAACTTTTTTGATTTTTTCCATCGTTTAATTGGACTTAAATAGTTTAACAACTTCTTTATTAGGCTTAATTGCGTGTGTAGATATTTTCCTATCTTTAATGATGCTAATTCTTAAATTCTATTCTTATGAAAAAAATTCTCTTTTTTGCTTCCTTGATTTTTTTTTTAGTATTTAATTCAAGTTGTAGTAATGAACAAACAAACAATAACGAAGACCTAGACTTTTCCTCTCAAGTTTTTGACGAAAATGGAAATGACATAAGCCATAAGTTTGATTTACAAATTCTAACTGAAAATGAATTAAACGATATAATCAATGATTATAAACTAAGAGCTAATGACCAAGCTTCATGGAGCAGTACCGAAAACAGTGGAAAAATACCTTGTTTACCTCTTTATGAAGTTACACATTATTCCAATAAAACGGTTTTTAAAATTAGGCCACCTTACGATGAAGCTTGGTTTTTTGCCTATTGGTTTAGAGATGAAAATGGGAATATTAATTATTACTCCATTTGTTTAGTCCGCTGTGTAACTACTAATTTTAGCATCTATTATCCGCCTGTTTATACTTTAGGCGCTTATCCATCTCCCGTGTGTCCTTAACATTGTTTGTTTTTTGGGGAAATACACCACACCGGAATCAACCATCAAAGCAATTGGAAGACTTTGTTGGTAAGTACGGTTAATATATTATGGGAATGATTGCCTAAAGAACCTCTTTTTTCAGATAAGAAGTAGAAAACACCAACAGAGAGTTGTGGGCAACTAAAATTATGCCCTTAGGCTACCAGATCGGGATTCACCCGCATAATCCACATTTTGTCGTCATACGAGTCGTTGATTTTAGAATAGTAGGAGATTAACGCATTATTCCAAGACTGGTGTCTTTTTAGATATACATACCGCCAGTTATTCTCCGGATTGATAAAATAACTTGCGCTAAGACCATAAGAATTTAGGGTTTTTACAAAACGCTTGGCGTTGTTCGGATTGGCAAATACATTCGCTATGATATAAAAACCGGAGTTTACCCCATCTAGGCGGAATGTTTTACCCGCTTTTTTAGTGGCAATTTTGTCTTGGGCTACGGTATTTCTTTCCAGTTCTTCTGTATTATACCGTTCGGCTTTTTTCTGTATCTTATTTACATTGCTAGCATAAGCCTCGTTCGTATAGCGGTTATCTACATTCATCACCCACATTGGGCCATCAAAACTTCCCCCTAGGTTACTTTCGTAAGCAGCCTTTGCATCTTCCCAACTATTATAGCGTTCTAAATAAACATACTTAAGACCATTATGCGGATTGTCTATATAATCAGCGGCGATACCTTGATCGTTTAGGGTATTTATAAAGTTCTCCATGTATTTACCGCCCTTATAAACATTAGCAACTACATAGTAACCATTTTCTACACCATCCAGATTACGGAATTTTCTACTCTTGAGACGGTCCTTTTGAGGCGTTTGGGTATAAGCGGCACTTCTGGTGTTATCCTGTACCGAAGCGGTTTGTCCCGTTGAGGTGTTTCTCTCCGCATAGTCAGTAGTGGCCGCAACAGCATTATTTTCATAAGAGGCGTTCTCATTCGGGCTCGTAGTTGTTACGGTTGTGGTAGCAACGGCATCGCGCTCTTGGGTATAGGTATTTGTGCTTTCCTGCTCATAAACCTTGGTGTCTGTACGCTCTTGAATTGGATCGGTTTGGGCAACCGCATCATTTTCATAGGCCACATTTTCATTTGGGCTTGTTGGTGTTACGGTAGTGGTAGCAGCGGCATCACGTTCTTGAGTAGCGGTAATCGTGTTGGTTTCCGAAGTCGGATTTGCCTCTGCAACTTCCGTACCTAGCGTGGTTTCGGCTACAATTTCAGTTTCCTCTAAAATAGTGTTTGTACTATTTGGTATGGTATTATAATTCCCGGTATTGGCAGCAACTTCGGCGGCTTGGTCTTGCCCGGTATTGAACAGCACTTCGGCTCTTTTTTCAAGATCGGGACGTTCCCCATTGGTTTCGTTCTTAACCATACGCATGACCATTGAGAACCGACGCTCAAGGTCTTTTTCCCTACTATTCTCCAAAGAATCTTGCCGGAACATCAGTTCGGCGAGAACCGCATCGTTTTCTTCCAACCTTCTTTTAAGCTCTTCTAGCTCGTCATTAGATGCTAAGGAGGTAGGGTCCAGTTCTTCATTTTCCACTAAGGCATCCTCAGGATCGTTTTCAAGCATTACCCGGTCTTCGGTAAGGTTTGGGGTAAAGGAATACGCAAAGGAAATTTCATGGGTGGTCCCTAGATTACCTATATCGGTACCAAAGCCTTTTTCCATGGTATACCCCAGAGAAAGCCTTTTATTTAGGTTAAAACCTGCTCCGGCAGAAGCCCCATAAAAGGAATCATAACCGCCTTGTAACCAGCCCAGTTTAGGGAGGTCCAATATAAGACCACCGCCATAGGATAGATCCTCGGTACTTTCGGTGGTTACTAGAGGAGAATCTTGAGCATTTAATCGAACTCGGCCAATGGGCATGATTCGGGCGTTTTCTAACAAACCAGAACCATTTTCAAACCGATGGGTATATTGTAAGTGTCCCGAATAGGTCTTGTCTGCAAAATCGGTCAGTTGCGAACCGGATTTAATATTGTAATCGAAAAGGTTTTCTGCGTAGGCACCGAAATCAAAATTACCCAAAGACAAATTAAAGCCCGGTTGAAAAGACAATATGTTACTATCTACGGCACTGTTTAAGAAATTATCGGGATCTAGTTCGTTAGACCTATTTCTATCGAAGCCGGTATTATAGTAGGCCAAGTTGGCACCAAAGGTAAAGTTGCTTTTGTCACTTAGTTTTACCCCGTATGCGTAGTTGGCCATGATTCCAATATTAGATACAAGCCCTTTTTGTTGTGAATACAAGCTTAGACCCAAACCGTTCCTATCCCCTATTCGGCCACTATAACTTACAAAATAGGTTTGATCATTATTGTCGAATTTAAAAGATTGGTTTCGATGTAAAAAGTTGATATAGGAGTTGTCTTCCCTGACCGTTGTAAAGGTGGGGTTTATCAAAAACCTATTGAATTTTAAAAGATTCTGTGGCGCAACTTTTAAAGGTAATATAGGGTCATTTTCCTGCGCTTCTAGATTGGCCGTAAAGGACAACATGGCAAAAAGGGACAGTGCTATGTATTTGAAAAACTTCATTTGGGAAAAATTATCTTATAACGGTAATGGTACCTTGTTTTAGCGTTTCACTTGTATTCTTAACGATATAGTAGAACACCATATTTTGTTTTGGGAAGGCCATTGACGATTCCGGCCAGTTATTTTGATAGCTCGTTACGTTCAACTGCTCTATTCCTTTATCATCATAAATTATGATGTTTACGTCCGATTTGTTCGAATAGGAGTTTGGGATTACCCATTGATCATTCGCTCCATCACCATTCGGGGTAATTACATTCGGGATGTTGAACAGCTCTAGATAGACCGCACGCAGTTGTCTTGTAACGGAACAGTTGTCTATACTGGCAACCAAAGTGAAGTCGCCCTCTTCGGTAAATGTCATCGAATCGGTGCTGCTCATGAGGTTGTTCCCCGCATCAAACCATTGATAGGCTGTTCCACCAGATGCGGTAACCGTTAGGGAGCTTCCTTCTGGAAAAACAACATCTCCATCAACGTCTAACTGTATCAGGTTCTCGTCAAGCCCTGTTATGATGATTTCATTAGAGTATAATGTACAGCCATTCCTTTCTAATGCCAATCGGTATGTTCCTGTATCGGCGACAGTTAAAGTTGGTGTGCCCGTTCCTGTCGAAGCGCCATCTTTTTCCCATGAGAAAGTCTCACCGGTAAGGTCGGTAGCGCTACTAATGGTAAGCGTATCCCCGCCACTGCAGAATACCGTTCCGGTACTACTGATGGTGAGCGTTTCGTTGGTCAGGAGCTGTACTGGAAGCGCATTTGATGTATCAGAATAAGTATTCAGCACAGCGTCAACCGTATAACTTCCATTTTCAGAAGTGCTTGTAAGGCTGATATTTTTGCCCGTAGCTCCGGCAACAGCAACATTGTTCATATTCCATTGATAGGTAAAGGAATCTACTAGGGATGCCGTTACATCGGTAGCGCTGGCCCCACTAATCGCATTAATCGTCACCACTTCCAAAACCACATCCGTATTAACACAGTCTTGATAGTCTGTAGGGTTATATCCGATAACTATTTCAAATGAGTCGGGGACTACCGCCGTTGTATTTTCTGAATTGACTGTTGAAGCACATCCTCCTGTGGTAGTTACAGCTGCGTAGTAAACACCATCTTGGGTAATATCTAAACTACTATTTGTCGCGCCCGCTATAGGGTTTGCGTTTCTATACCATTGATAGGTTGGTGATGTTGCGGTGGTACTTACACTTAAGGTCTCTGTTTGTGATGGTAATATCACAACATTTGCGGGATTGTCCCGTGTTACTGTAAACCCTCCTGCGCTGGTCATTGTTACCGCATCAGACCGTTCGGTACAAATTCCTGTTGCCGAAATCTCCACTTGATAATCACCCTCAAACCCGGGAGTGTTGGCATCCACAATGTATGATGAGGTGGTCGCCCCGGAAATTACAACACCATCTTTAAACCATTGATAACTCCATGAGGAATCGGTCATATTGGTTTGCAGTGTTTCTGTTTCGCCCGTACATAGGGCGGTCTTGTTTGGGGGGTTGATTGCGATACCTTGGCTACCAGAACCAACGGTAACATCTATAATATTGGAGAAGGCGTTACTTGCTCCGGTACAACTTCCGTAATCTATATAGGCCTGATAGATACCACTAGCGTCCGCTGAAACACTAGGGCCAGTAGCTGGCAATAATGTTCCGCTACGAAACCATTGGTACGTATAGTCATCGGGACTGGGAACATTGTCTACGGTTAATGTAATTGGAGTAACCGTACAAATGGTACCGGGGGTGGTACCATCCCCGTTTGGACTGATATTGAAACTTGAGGTAAAGCCCATGTAGTACATGTTAAAGGCCTCAGATTCTGATCCATCTCGGGCGGGGTTTGTACTTCTTACCCTTAGTTTGTATCCACTACCTGCGGTATTGGTGGGTATGGCAAACTCCATAAAAAACTGTCCATCTGGATTGTTTTGCCCTCCTTCACGAGCGAGCTCGGTAGGAGCCACAAAGCTACCGCTGGGATCGGAGAGCTCTAGAATGAACTCATTACTTGAATCCGGTGTTCCAACCCAACTTACCTCAACAAAATATTCGTTGAAACCATCAATACCCGCGCAAATGGCGGTCCAAGGACTTCCAGTTCCGTTGGCAGGGGGGTTTTGGTTGGGTGCTGGCTCTGGAGCATTTATAATGATTTGTCCGGCAACTTGGGATGTTCCCATTAGCAAAAAGGCCAACAGTAAAAATCGTAAAGCTTGGAATATTTTTGGTCTCATGAGGGATGTAGGTTTGGGTAACTACAGTATTTAAAAACAAATATGTCATATAAATAACGCGTACGAAACTTAATGTTGTGGCACTACCCAAATATGTTGTGAAATGCTGTATCTGCAAGGTGAGGACATTTTATAAGCCTTTAATAGAGGCATTTTTCATACTTTTGCACCTCAAAATTATTGCTATGGGCGAGGAAGTCAGATCACTGAATTTTTTGGAACACATTATCGAGGAAGACATTGAAAAAGGCTTCCCGAAGGAAGGGCTCCGTTTTCGTTTTCCACCAGAGCCGAATGGCTATTTGCACATCGGCCATGCGAGCTCCATTTGCCTGAATTTTGGTTTGGGATTGCGCTATAATGCACCCGTGAATTTAAGGTTCGATGATACGAACCCGGCGAAGGAGGAGCAGGAGTTTGTCGATGCGATAAAAAAAGATGTGGAATGGTTGGGATACCAATGGAATACCGAACGGTATGCGTCGGATTACTTCCAACAATTGTATGATTGGGCGATAATTTTAATCAAGGAAGGAAAGGCTTATGTTGATAGTCAATCGAGCGAGGAGATGGCTACCCAAAAGGGCAGCCCGACAGAAGCGGGAACCGAAAGCCCATTTCGAAATCGTTCGGTTGAGGAGAACCTAGAACTTTTTGAAGGTATGAAAGCTGGAAAATTTGATGAAGGCACGCATGTGCTTCGGGCAAAAATTGATATGACATCCAGCAATATGCTCATGCGCGACCCGATAATGTATCGCGTTTTGCACAAGGCGCATCATCGCACAAATACCGATTGGTGTATTTATCCTATGTATGACTGGACCCATGGGGAAAGTGACTATATAGAACAAGTTTCCCATTCGTTTTGCACCTTGGAGTTCGCAATGCATCGAGAACTTTATAATTGGTTTTTGGATCAGGTATATGACGTCAAAAAGGTACGGCCAAAACAAAGGGAGTTTGCAAGAAGAAATTTAAGCCATACGGTTGTTAGCAAACGCAAACTTGCGAAATTAGTTGAAAGCGGAGTGGTAAAAGGATGGGACGATCCCCGTATGCCCACTATTTCAGGCTTGCGAAGAAGGGGCTATACGCCAGAATCAATTCGAAACTTTGCGGAAACTATTGGAATTGCCAAGAGGGACAATCTAATAGATGTTTCGTTATTGGAATTTCAGATTCGAGACCATTTGAACAAGATTGCACCTAGGGTGCATGGAGTTTTAGACCCCTTGAAATTGGTCATTACAAACTATCCTGAAGGGGAAGAGGAATGGCTAGATGCCGAAAACAATCCCGAAGATGAATCCGCCGGCTCTAGAAAGGTTCCTTTTTCTAGGGAACTATATATTGAAAGGGCCGATTTCAGGGAAGAAGCCAATAAGAAGTTTTTTCGCTTGAAGTTGGGTAAAGAGGTACGCTTAAAGAACGCCTATATCATTAAGGCGGAAAGTTGTACTAAAGATTCCGAAGGGAATATTATTGAAGTGCAGTGTACCTATGACCCGAAAAGCAAAAGCGGTAGTGGTTCGGAAGAAAGTTTAAGGAAGGTAAAGGGAACGCTACACTGGGTTTCAATTGAACACGCATTAGAGGTCGAGGTTCGATTGTACGATCGCTTATTTACGGATGAAAGTCCAGATACCCATAAAGACAAAGATTTTATGGAATTTGTAAACCCAGATTCTTTAGAGGTCATTACGGGATATGTAGAACCACATCTGAAAAATGCTCAAGTTGGGGATCAGGTGCAATTTCAACGCATAGGGTATTTTTGCGTGGATCCGGATGCCGCTCCTAACAAGTTGGTTTTTAATAGAACTGTAGGCTTAAGGGATTCCTGGGCAAAAACCCAGGAAAAAGCATAACATCGATTTTTCTTATAATTCGAATTATATCAATTGGTATTTTTTATTAAAACCGGCTCGCTTAGCTGCTATTTAAGCCACTTTCTTTTTTCGACAAGATAAATCTAAGCACAGGTACAATTAACTTGAACTAGGCGACTAATTTAGCGAAAATGTCAGTCTGAGCGCAGCCGAAGACCTTTGTGGGCGGGATTGGTCTTCGACCGTGCTAAGACTGGTGGTATGGATGACTAGAACCAAAAATTCCTTTGCATATTTATATTGCAAAGGAATTTTAATATTTTGAGGTAGATGCTAATCCTATTGATCCAAATCTTTAGGCTTTCTCGATTTCTTCATGGCCTCGCCAATTTGATTACTCGCCGTAAAACTGGCAACCATGTCATTCAGCATTTGACTACCCGCCTGTGGTGAGTTGGGCAACAGGATTAAATTACTATTCGTTTCTTGCCCAATGGATTGCAAGGTATCATAGTGCTGTGTAACTACAATAAGGGCAGATGCCTCTTGGGAGTTGATACCGACCTTGTTCAGGACTTCTACAGATTCTTCAAGACCACGCGCAATTTCACGACGTTGATCGGCAATACCCTGTCCTTGCAATCTTTTGCTTTCGGCTTCAGCTTTAGCTTTTTCAACAATAAGGATGCGGGCGGCATCACCTTCAAATTGAGCCGCAATCTTTTCACGCTCCGATGCGTTGATGCGGTTCATGGCCTCTTTTACCTGAGCATCTGGGTCGATATCGGTTACCAGGGTTTTAATAATGTCATAGCCGTAATCCATCATCGCCTCGTTAAGCTCTCTCTTAACCGCAATTGCAATATCATCTTTCTTTAAGAAGACATCATCAAGTATCATTTTTGGCACTTCAGCACGAACCACATCAAATACATAGGAAGTAATTTGATCGTGAGGATAATCCAATTTATAGAAGGCATCGTATACCTTATCTTTTATGACTTTGTATTGTACAGATATTTTTAAACGGACAAATACGTCATCTTTGGTTTTGGTTTCAACAATGACATCTAACTGCTGAATTTTTAAACTCAGCTTCCCAGCAATTCTATCTACCAAAGGAATTTTAAAATGAAGACCGGATTGACGAATGCTGTGAAACTTCCCAAAACGCTCAATAATTGCAGCGGTCTGTTGTTTTACAATAAATAATGCTGAAATCAGGATAATAATCCCAAAGAAAATAAACGGTATTAAAAGGAACTCGCCCATAATGTGTGGTTTTAATTTTAGTTAATGAATATAGCAAGAGTTTACCATATCAGTAGCCTTTTTCTAAGAATTGTTACAAGGCCATACATTAGCACCCGAAGATGCTAGGGGTTTTGGAAGCTATTCTAAAACTGGAGATTAGCCTTTTTTAAACCATTGGCCGGGCAAGTAGATCAGTTCAAAACCTGAATAGCTTTCCTTATGCGTAAAACGCTCTCCTCCTGCCCTATCATTCCCATAATATCAAAAATATGCGGGCCCTTCATGGCACCAACCAAAACGAGTCGTAATGGAGGCATCACCTTCCCGAAAGAGAGTTCTTGTTCGACAATCCAGGCCTTTACAACGGTCTCAACATTTTGAGAGGAAAAATCCGCTACTCCCTCTAAAATCAACACTAATTGGTTTAAAATAACAGGGGTATCTTCTTTCCATTGTTTTTTTACCCCCTTTTCATTATAAGTAGTCGGGGCGACAAAAAAATAATCAGCCAGCTCCCAAAAGTCTGAAACAAAAGTTGCGCGTTCTTTAATAAGCGAAACGACCTGTTCAAAATAAATGTCGGACTGGGCGAAGTCGAAGCCCTGGGCCTGTAGGTCGCTCTTGAACAATTCAGCCAACTTCGCATCACTTTTCTCTTGTAAATAATGTTGATTATACCACTTGGTCTTGTCGGGGTCAAAGCGAGCACCTGATTTGTTTACACGTTTGAGACCAAAAGCCTGAATCAATTCTTCTAAGGAAAATAGCTCCTGTTCCGTCCCGGGATTCCAACCCAGCATCGCTAAAAAGTTAACTACGGCCTCAGGAAAATAACCAGATTCTTTGTAGCCTAAGCTTTCGTTCCATGACAAGGGAAAAACAGGAAATCCACCTTTTTCACCATCGCGTTTGCTCAATTTACCATTTCCCGAGGGCTTTAATATCAAAGGTAAATGTGCAAATTGGGGAGCTTCCCAACCCAATGCATCATATAATTGTTGGTGCAGCGCCAATGACGGCAACCACTCCTCCCCTCTTATCACATGACTTATTTCCATTAAATGGTCATCAACAATATTTGCCAAATGATAGGTTGGCATGCCATCACTTTTGAACAACACCTTATCGTCAAGGATATTGGTGTCTATTTCTATACCCCCCCGAATTAAGTCCTTCAGGTGTAATTTTTCATCCTGTGGCCATAGAAAACGAATAACATAATCTTCCCCGGAAGCCAAGCGTTTTTCTACTTCATCTTTGGCAAGTGAGAGCGAGTTGTCGAGCTTTAATCGGTTATGCCAGTTGTATATAAAGGTCTTGCCTCGAGCCTCATGGTCTTTACGATGAAAAGCTAATCTTTCTGGAGTATCAAATGCATAATATGCCTTTTGGTTGGCAATAAGTTCGTCTGCATATTGCTTGTATAAATGTTTTCGCTCACTTTGGCGGTACGGGCCATACCCACCATCTTTAGAGGGGCCTTCATCAAAAGGTATTCCCACCCAATTCAATGCGTTTATGATGTACGCTTCTGCTCCCGTTACAAACCTGGTCTGGTCAGTATCTTCTATACGTAGAATAAAGTCGCCCCCATGTTTTTTGGCAAACAGATAATTGAATAATGCGGTACGTACACCCCCAATATGCAAGGCCCCTGTCGGACTGGGCGCAAAACGAACACGGACTCTCTTACTCATAACCTAAAATTAGGTGGTAAAGGTATAAAATCTGCCAAGCCCCACCAGCTGACAGCTGTATTAATTCTAACCTAATTTAGATGGAAAAGAGGGGTATTGACATCCATTCCTATACTGATCAAGAGATCATAATCTTCATTTCTTGGGGAATTCTGGGGTTCATCAACTTAAACCAAAAAGGAGGGAAAAGGGAAATCACCATTGAAGTGGGATACCCATAAGGCATCTGCGGCGAAACATCATGATAATCCAAAATTTGATATTTTTTTGATGATTTATAATGATGATCGCTGTGACGGGTAAGCTCATACAGAATAATACGGCCCATCACATGGTTACTATTCCAGGAATGAACCTCGCGCACCCGTTCGTAACGGCCGGAAGGTAGTTTTAAACGTGATAGCCCATAATGTTCAATATAATTTACTGTTTCAAGCATTAGGAACCCTACAATTCCAGCAAAAAAGGCAAACAAAAGACCTGATTGCCCGAAAGCGAGGTAGATAACCACCAAATAGGCACTTTGAAAAAAAGTGTACCACAACATATCGTTGTTAAGGGATAAAAAACCATGATTTTCCCCCTTAAGCAGCTTTAACTGTAACCTCCAAGCGCTTATATATTGGCGAAAGACCGAAGTAAACCAAAAAGAATATACCGATTGATTATATTGTGCACTGGCTGGATCTTCTTTGGTGGCGGCATTGGCATGATGCCCAAAATTGTGCTCGATATAAAAGTGCATATAATGGGAGGGGAGCAACAATAATTTTCCCAAATGCCTTTCAAAAGAAGTTTGGCGATGTCCTAATTCGTGGGCGACATTAATCCCATTGGTTCCTAAAACAATACCCACTGAAAATACAAGGCCAACAATCTCATATAGTTCATAAGTGTGGTGCGATACCTCCCAAAGGGCATAGATCAACAAGCCAAAAATTATAGGAATGTTGAGATACAGCATCCAATCGAAAAGGGTGTTGTCTGCTTTTTCTTTACGCTCTTCTCCTTCATAGTTACGCTGATCATGGGGCAAGATCAACTCCAATATCGGAATTAATACAAAGGCATATAGCACCGTAAAATAGCTTAATGGCCCTTTAAAGTATAGGCTTATCAAGGCTGAGAGCGGAAGCGTCATCGCTGCCAGATATTTAAGATCTTTCATTGTAAATAAAGGGGTTTTTAGCGTTCATTGCGGTTATCCTTGCAAAGCTTAATTTCATCTTAAATATAGCCCAAAAGGCTGATTACAGGTTGTTTTTGCCGTATCTTGGACTTAAATATAGCGCAAATTGAACAGCTACCATAACATACTCGATAAACTAAATCAGTTTACAAAAAGGTACTACACCAAGATGTTGATTAAGGGGCTGCTGCTTTTTTCGATCTTCGGTCTGTTGTTTTTCCTTGTCATAATGGGTGTTGAATACTTTTTATGGCTCAATACCACAGGTAGGCTAATGCTTTTATTGGTTTTTATTGCGGTAGAGGCCTATCTACTGTATAAATACATCGCAACGCCCTTATTTTATTTGTTCCGCGTTAGAAAGGGAATCACCAACAAACAGGCATCGTTGCTTATCGGCAAACACTTCCCGGAGGTGGGCGATAGACTATATAATCTACTGGATTTGGCGGAGGACAAAAACCAATCGGAGTTATTACTTGCGAGTATGGCACAACGTTCGGAACACCTGAACCCGATTCCGTTTGCCAAGGCGGTTGATTTTAAGGAAAACCTGAAGTATGTGAAGTATCTGGCAATTCCCTTTTTGCTTTTCGGTTTAATTTGGTTGAGCGGAAACCTAGGTTCATTCTTTGGTTCTGCCAATCGGGTAGTCAATTATGATATGGCCTATGAGCCACCGGCCCCATTTAGCTTTAAACTGCTGTCAAATACGTTGGATGTGCTGGATACGGAATCGGTTACCATACAAGTAACCACAACCGGCGAGGTACGGCCAGAAGCCGTTTTTATCGTAATGGACGGAAAAGAATCGCTCCTGCAAAAACAGAATGGTATTTATCAATACACTTTTTCCCCTCCACTAAAAGCGATGGACTTCTATTTTTCCGCTGGCGGGGTACAATCTCGTGACTATCGCCTGAACGTACTTGAAACACCATCGATTCAGGATTTTAAAGTAAAATTGAACTATCCTAATCATACCAGCCGCTCCTCGGAAGTGCTCAAAGGTACGGGAAATGCTACGATTCCCGAAGGCACAAAAGTAACATGGGAAATAACAGGTCAGCATACAGAAAGCATCCACCTCATTACAAAAGACACTTCGGTTGTTTTCTCAAAAGAAGATGAGATATTCGCCCTTACAAAAAGAGTATATTCCAATTTGCCGTATGAATTGGCCACATCCAATCAAAATGTAAGCAACTATGAGCGATTGGCGTACAGGTTTAATGTCATTCGGGATGCACACCCATCTATAAAGGCAGAACAGGTACTCGATTCTTTGAACCCCAATCTTTCCTATTATATCGGCGAAGCTACCGACGACTATAAACTAAGCAGTATCGAGTTGGTCTGTTATCCTGATGAAAATGCAGACGCCAAGCAGGTTGTAAAACTAGGAAGCCCGAATGCCAACTTTAATCAGTTCTACTACACCTTTCCTTCGGGCTTGGATTTGGTAGAAGGCAAGAATTATAGCTTTTATTTTCAAGCAACCGATAATGACGCAATACATAAGGGGAAAACGAGTAAGAGCCAGGTGTTTTCAATGGTTTTATTGGATGAGAACCAGCTAAAAAACAAAGAACTCGAGTCCCAGCAAAAGCTTATAGACGATATGGACAAGTCCTTGGAAAAATTCAAGGAACAGAAGGAAACATTGAAGGAGATCAATCAAGAACAGAAAGAAAAGAAGCAGCTAAACTTTAATGATCAAAACGAAATCAGGGATTTTCTCCAAAAACAGGAACAACAGGAGAACATGATGCAGAAATTTAGTAAAGAGCTTAAAGAAAATCTGCAAAAAAGTGAAAAGGACGACAAACTTAACCAGTTGTTACAAGAGCGTTTGGAACGACAGGAAAAAGAAGCGGAAAAGAATGCCAAACTCCTTGAGGAATTGAACAAGATAGCGGACAAAATCAATAAGGAGGATTTGGCGAAACGCCTGGAAGAACTAGCCAAAAAACAGCAGAACTCCGAGCGTAGCCTTGAGCAGTTACTGGAATTGACCAAACGTTATTATGTAACGGAGAAAGCGGCACAAATTGCCAAAGATTTGGAAGAATTGGCCAAGAAACAGGAAGAAGCTTCCGAAAAAGAGGGTGATAAAGAGAAACAAGAACAATTGAACAAGGAATTTGAAAAATTATCGGAAGAAATGCTGGAACTCAAGAAGGACAATGAGGACCTTAAAAAACCGATGGATTTGAATCTGGACGAGAAAAAGGAAGAGCGTATAAAGGAAGACCAAAATGAAGCCAGTGGAGAACTAGAGAAAAAGGAGTCCGAATCCTCTGAAGAGAAAAAAAAGGAAGCAGCCAAAAAGGCCTCGCAAAAACAGAAATCCGCGGCGCAAAAAATGAAAGAAATGAGTGAGCAACTACAGGAGTCCTCGGCCGGGGGCGCCTCTGGAGGGTCTTCGGTTGCGGAGGATGCGGAAATGTTGCGGCAGATTTTAGAAAACCTAGTCACCTTTTCCTTTAAACAGGAGGGGCTTTACGAAACCTTGAGTGAAGCGGAGAGGGATATGCCACAGTTCTCTAGCGTAGTGAGGGAACAACAGGAGTTGCGTGGGCTCTTTGAGCATGTTGATGATAGTTTATTTGCCTTGTCACTGCGACAGGCTGAGCTTTCAGAGTTTGTGAATGAACAAATAACAGAGGTGTATTATAACATAGACAAATCGCTGGAAAGCTTGGCGGAAAGTCAAATATATCAGGGAGTATCATATCAAAAATATGTGTTGACATCGTCAAATAACCTTGCTGATTTTTTGGCGAATCTACTTGATAATATGAACCAAAGCATGCAGATGGGAGCTGGTGAAGGTGAAAGTTCAGAAGGATTTCAACTGCCCGATATCATCAAGAAACAAGGGGAACTGAAGGAGAAGATGGGCGGTATGGGCAAACCAGGCCAAGGCAAACCTCAAAAGGGAGGTGAGGGAAAAGGAAAAAGCGGTGAGGGTAAAGAGGCTGGAGAACAAGGAACTGATGGTAAACAAGGAAGCGAAGGGGAGGGCAAGAATGGCGAAAAAGGAGGCGAAGAGGGCCGAAAAGGAAAGGGTGCAAAAGGGGAAGATGGGGAGGGAGAAACTGGAGGCGAGGGAGATGGTCAAGGTGGTGCAGGTAGTGGTCAACAGCAACCTAGTGAGGCCGAATTAAAAGAGATCTATGAAATCTATAAAGAGCAACAGCAGTTGCGGCAACAACTAGAGGAACAGCTGGAAAATATGATCAATAATAGTGATCGTAATTTGGGGAAAAAGTTGTTACGACAAATGGAGGATTTCGAAAACGATTTGCTCGAGAACGGAGTGACCCAACGGGGGTTAACAAAAATCAATAACATTAACTATGAACTGTTAAAGTTGAAGAATGCGGCAATGAAACAGGGTAAAAAACCTGAAAGGGAAAGCAAGACGAATAAAAATAGGTTTCAGAACCCGATTACTACGAAACCAGCCACACTTCAGAATTACCGGGACGAAATAGAGATTTTAAACCGACAAGCACTACCTTTGCGGCAAAATTTTCAAAACAAGGTCAAGGAATATTTTAAAAGTAATGATTGAGTTTCATTATGAGATAGATTTTAAGCTGAAGGATGAGTCCAAATATAGAAATTGGATCGAGAACGTGGCAGCTTCCGAAGAGGGTGAAATTTCCCAACTAGATTATATCTTTTGTACTGACGAGTATTTATTGGAGAAAAACCAGCAATACTTAAAGCATGATACATATACCGACATCATCACTTTTGATTATTCAAGGGGAAAAGCAATAGCAGGGGATGTATTTGTTTCAATTGATAGATTGAAAGAAAATTCTGATAAATATAACGTTCGGTTTAATGACGAATTGTTACGGGTAATGGCTCATGGCGTCCTTCATATGCTTGGTTATAATGACAAGTCAGATGAAGACCGGGTCGTTATGAGGCAGAAAGAAAACGATAAAATCAAATTGTTCCACGTGGAACAATGAAAATGTATTAGAAAATTAGGAGGGTAAGTAATGTTTGCAAGCGAATATGATGTTATAGTGGTTGGTGGTGGTCATGCAGGCGCAGAGGCCGCGGCCGCGGCCGCCAATATGGGTTCCAAGACCTTATTGGTGACCATGAATCTGCAAACTATTGGACAAATGTCCTGCAACCCAGCAATGGGCGGAATTGCGAAAGGACAAATTGTACGGGAGATTGATGCGCTCGGCGGATATAGTGGTATTGTAACTGATAAGTCTGCTATTCAATTTAAGATGCTCAACAAATCCAAGGGACCTGCAATGTGGAGCCCACGGGCTCAGAACGACCGAATGCGATTTGCAGAGGAATGGCGTATGATGCTAGAGAATACCCCGAATTGTGATTTTTATCAGGAAATGGTCAAGGGGCTGTTGGTTGAGAAAGGCAAAGTAATCGGTGTTAAAACATCCCTAGGTTTGGAAATAAAGGGAAAGGCCGTAGTGCTGACAAATGGAACGTTCCTGAATGGATTGATTCATATTGGGGAAAAACAACTTGGGGGCGGGCGTGCTGGTGAAAAAGCCTCAACAGGCCTCACGGAAGAACTGTTAGGTTTTGGCTTTGATAGCGGAAGAATGAAAACAGGGACACCACCAAGAGTGGATGGCCGTTCATTGGATTATTCTGTAATGATTCCCCAACCTGGGGATGAAACGCCAGACAAATTTTCTTATTTGGATACTCCTGTTTTAAAAATACAACGGGATTGCCATATGACCCACACGAGTACCTTGGTGCACGATTTGTTGCGAGATGGTTTTGATCGTTCACCAATGTTTAACGGTAGGATTAAAAGTGTGGGACCTAGATATTGCCCTTCTATAGAGGATAAGATCAACCGTTTTGCGGATAAGGATAGTCACCAGTTGTTTGTGGAGCCTGAAGGCTGGAATACCGTTGAGGTTTACGTAAATGGCTTTTCTACTTCCCTGCCCGAAGACGTTCAGTTTGTTGCCTTGCGTTCTGTAAAAGGATTTGAAAATGTGAAGTTCTTTAGGCCGGGTTACGCCATCGAATATGATTACTTTCCACCTACGCAATTACAGCATACCCTTGAAACCAAGTTGGTGGACAATCTTTATTTCGCGGGGCAAATTAATGGCACAACGGGCTATGAAGAAGCCGCATCCCAAGGACTAATGGCCGGAATAAATGCACACCTAAAAATTAATGAAAAGGAACCTTTTATTTTGCAACGGGACGAAGCTTATATCGGGGTGTTGGTTGATGATTTGATCACTAAAGGAACTGAGGAACCCTACAGAATGTTTACCTCTAGGGCAGAGTACAGGACGTTGTTACGACAGGATAATGCAGATTTGAGACTAACGCGAAAAGGTTACGCGCTAGGTCTTGCCGCGGAAGGGCGCTTGAGAAGAATGGAGGAGAAGTTGAGCAAGTCAGATGCCTTTGTAAAATTCTTTAGGGAAACGAGTGTTTTGCCGAAGGATATCAATCCTATCTTAGAGGAAGTTGGCACTGCCGTGGTAAAACAATCGGATAAGATGTTCAAGGTGTTTTCGAGGCCTCAGGTGACCATGAATCATATGTTGCAATTGGAGAGTGTATCCGGGTTTATTGCGGACAATGAACTGGACAAAGAGGTGTTGGAGCAAACGGAAATCCAAGTGAAATATTCAGGATACATCCAAAAGGAAAGGAACAATGCCGACAAACTTCAACGGTTGGAGAATGTGAAAATCCCAATGGATTTCGATTATTCTAAACTTAAATCCCTGTCCCATGAAGCACGCGAAAAACTGAATGCCATACAGCCGGTTACCATAGCGCAGGCCGCTCGAGTGAGCGGTGTAAACCCTGCTGACATCAGTGTTTTGTTGGTTTATTTAGGACGCTAATTCCCGATATGTTCCACGTGGAACAATTAATAAAATCCCTCTATCTATACGTTGTATCCCGATAAAGCCCAGGATATTTACTCCTATGATGTAGCCAACCTATCCTATTATTTCTTGCACTTCAAGCCCATTCCATTCAGTAATACATAGGGAATATTCATTTTTAATTTTGGTTCAATTATTGATGTTCTTATGTATAACATCAAACCATCCAAATATGAAAAAATTTCTCCTCTTGCTTGGCTTTGTCCTTATGACCCAATCCTGTATTCCGCTACGCATCGCCCCTAAAATTGAAGACTATAAAATTACCCCGGGAAAGAAGTTTAAACGTAGCCTTTCTAAAAGACAGATGTTCATATTCGAAAATCCAAAAGACGAGCATCATTTTTATAATTATGTCAATACTAAGTTTCAATTAGGGGATCAAAATGTGTATGATGATATTCCGTTTGAAATTGAAGGAGAACAGTACTTTTTTGCGTGGTATGAGGTAGAAATTGCCGATAAGTCCATAAACCTTGCTCCAATACTTTTCAATGCCACCATGAGCCGACTTTTGGATAGTGATAATGACGATGGTTTTATAGATGCCGAGGAAGTTATCAGAAGTGGAAATTGGTATTTGGCCCTTGAGGTATATAGCGACGTGGAGAAGGACTGTCTTAAAGAAGACACACTTTCAAGGGAAGTTGTTTTAAAGTATCTTCGAGCCTTAAAGAACGAATACCTGTCTACGCATAACTACAATGAAGTTGTATTTAAAAACTAAAGACCATTCTGTTTCCGGAGAAGATTTTGAGCTACGGCATGATCCAGATTTGGATATGCTAATTACATATCCACAGCCAGAGGAATTGGTCAAATACTACGAAAGCGAAGCCTATATCTCCCATACCGATGCCAACAAGTCAGTTGTGGATAAGGTTTATCAAGCTGTAAAGAAATATAGCATAGCTAAAAAAATACGACTTATTTCCAGTTATGCTAATGGCAAAAAAAAAGTATTGGACTTTGGCGCAGGCACTGGCGACTTTTTACAAGAAGCAAGGAAAAAGGGCTGGACGATTACCGGTGTGGAGCCCAACCCGGGCGCAAGGGAAAAATCGACCGCGAAAGGAATTCATTTATACAAAAACCTTTCAGAAATTAAATCTGAAAAATTTCAGATAATTACGTTATGGCATGTTTTGGAACATTTACCTAATCTAGAGGATCAGATCAAAATGCTTACTGAAATATTAGAGCAGGAGGGAACCTTAATCATTGCGGTTCCTAATTTTAAATCATACGACGCGAAATATTATAGGGAGCACTGGGCAGCTTATGACGTGCCGAGGCATGTTTGGCATTTCTCAAAAACGGCAATAGAAAAATTATTTAAGCCCCATGGTATGAGATTGGTCCGAACAAAACCCATGGTATTCGATTCGTTTTATGTAAGCTTGCTTTCTGAAAAATATAAAACAGGGAAGCAAAATTATTGTAGGGCCTTTTATCGAGGGTTGCGATCCAACATGGGCGCCTGGAGTTCTAAAGAATACTCTTCTCATATTTATTTACTTCAGAAAGTGTAGAAACGCATTTTAAGCCAATTTGCGGGCACTTTTTCCAAATAGGTGGGTAATACTGCTTTCTTTAGCAAACGAATGTTTAAATGGCTTTTATGGGCGATGTTTTTGATAGAGGGGAGCAATTATTATCGAAACGCACGATAAATATTTTCTATCGGGCTTGTTTTAGATGATAAACAATGTTTTTGCCCTTTTTAGATAAAATTGATTTCATTAGGACACATTAGAAAAGCTTTCCTATTTTTGCGCCGATTAAAAAATCAAGAAAAATAACTTAATAAAGAATTTCGATCCTAGCCTAGATAATTTCTGTGGGGCTCTGAAATGAAAATAAATATTTCAATTATGAAAAAGTGGGTTTTAGTTTTACTTGTATTAGGAGTAGTTTCCTGTAAGCAGGAAAAAATAGGTTTCGTAGATTACGTAAACCTATTGGACGAGTATCAGGAGAAAATGGATGTTGAGGCGAGGTTTAAGGTAAAAGCAGATGCCTTGAACAAAAAACGCGATAGTATTTCACAGGCCTTTCAATTGGAGATGCAGGCTTTTCAGGCGAAGGCTCAGAAAATGAACCAAACGAAGGCTCAAGAAGAATATGCTTTGATTCAACAGAGAGGTCAATTCATCGGGCAGCAATTACAGCAGGAAGACCAAACACTAAAGGCGGCAGGTCAAACAGAGATGGATAGTTTGGTGAGCAAGGTAAAGAAAGAGATTAAGGCCTACAGCAAAGCAAATGGGTATTCGTACGTGCTTGGAGGGGGAGACGGAGGCACCATATTGTATGGCACTGACGCGAATGACCTAACCGACGAGATTGTTAAAATCTTGAACGACAAGTACAAGAAATAGACTACATTGAAAATATTTTAGGAGGGCTCAACGGGAAGGTTGGGCCCTCTTTGGTTCTAGCCTTGAAGCAAAAACACCAAGAATATAGCCGGCACAAAATAAACGGCAATGGTCTTTGCGCCCTCATAATCCTTGGCCATTCGCTGGCCGAACAACAACATTAACAACGACACACAAGACATAATCGCCCCATAGAAAGCGATGGTCGATGTACTTAATACGACCATTTGATAAAGGCCTACCAAACATAATACCGCGGCAATCATTTCTACAAAAAGCACCGTAAATAATAACGCGGGAACCAAGCTCTTTAAAGGGGTGTCCGCAAAATGGCCTTTTAGCCAGGAAAGATTCCCTGTCCAGTCGAATACTTTATCAATACCACTTTGCAAAAAAGTGATAATCAAGAACAATAGTAGTAGAATTTCGGTGGCATTTTGCAGAATATGTTCCATATAAGGCGCTTTTTGGGTTATGCAGGCGTCTTTAAGCCGCCTTTTTATGAAGTAAACGGGTTAGTTTTATTGAGAGATCGGTAAAGATAATTTTGGAGTTTCCATTCCGTTCTACGTGATAAATGGCATTTTCAAGCTCTTGCGTAATGTTCAAAATATTGTTCTCATGTACAAACGGGGCGAATTTCTCCAATTGAAAGCCATCAGAATGAATTCGCATATAGGCCAATTCTTTTGCATTGTAGTTGATCAACATCGCTTGTCGAATAATAGCGATACAATACTGCAAGAACTTCTTTTGGGTTTCCCTACCTGTTGCGGCAACCTCATTGCCCCACATCAATAATTCATGAATTGCCCCCTTATTGCCTTTTGCTTTAAACGCACTACGAACCCATTGAACGAACCATTTCTCGAACACCAAATCTTCAGAGTCGTTGTTCTTCAAATCTAATGCCTTGTTAAAGTTTCCGTTGGCTTCATGTGCCAATTTCATGGCCTCCGATTTAGGCAATCCGCTCTTCTCCAAAGCAGCACTTATCGCCCCCTCGGCCAAAGGCGGAAAATGAAGGACCTGGCATCTAGACCGAATGGTCTGTAATAGCTGTTCTTCATTCTCGGTAATCAAGATAAAAACGGTCTTGTCAGGCGGCTCCTCAATCAGCTTCAGCAGCTTATTGGCGGCGGCTCCGTTCATTTTTTCGACCATCCAGACTAACATGACTTTATAACCGCCTTCATAAGATTTTAATGAAAGTTTTTTTACAATATCGTAGGCTTCATCAACTCCGATTTGCCCCTGTTTTTTCTCAATACCGACTAGTCGGTACCAATCAAAAAGATTGCCATAAGGTTGCTCCAAAACAAAGCTTCTCCATTCTTGCATATAGTGATTGCTGACCGCATGACTTTTTACTTTTTGACTATTCGCAACCGGAAAAGCAAAGTGCATATCGGGGTGGGAAACGGAACTGAATTTAAGGTTACAGGTTTCATTTCCTTGGGAATTTTCACCTGACTTATTTCCACATATAATATACTGTGCATATGCAATTGCCATAGGAAGTGTGCCGCTACCTTCTGGCCCAACAAATAACTGCGCATGTGAAATACGACCCGAATCGGCACTTGTAGCCAAGTGATTCTTTATATGTGTAAGCCCTAAAATGTCTTTGAACAGCATTTTTCAAATATAATCTTTTCGAACCTAAAACTTCAAGAGAAAAGCCCGGCTATGCAGTGCATATTTACTTTGAATACATTACCGTGATCCCAAAGTAAATTAAATTGCGGACATGGGCTATATCCGGCCTAAAAGATCTCCAATTGACTAAAAGTTGGTACAGTATACATTTTACCCACCTTCCCAGCACCTGAACAAGCGAAATTGCCGTGTGACACGCTGTTATACAATTACCAATACCCCAAAAAAGATGGCCCTAAATTACGCATTCCTGATTTCTATCCCTTTTTTGATAGAAGCTTGTTTAGCCGATAGCTAGAAATAAGTACATTTGCTCCGCCTAAAAGATTTATTTTCTATGAAGACCATCGATGATTTTAATTTTGAGAATAAAAAAGCCCTTATTCGGGTCGATTTTAATGTACCCTTGGATGGAGACCTCAATGTTACGGACGCAAATCGTATTGAGGCCGCTAAGCCTACCATTATAAAGGTTTTAGAAGATGGGGGCAGTGCCGTGTTGATGTCACATTTGGGCAGACCCAAAGGGCAAAACAATGCGGATTTATCTTTAAGTCATATTTGCGCCAAGGTTTCCGAGATCATCGGGGTACAGGTTAAATTTGTAGAAGACTCTGTAGGCGAAACGGCAGAAACGGCCGTTTCCGCATTAGAGCAGGGAGAGGTATTATTGTTGGAGAATTTACGGTTTTATAATGCAGAGACCGAAGGAGACAAGTCCTTTGCTGAACAATTGGCAAAACTCGGGGATATTTATGTTAATGATGCATTTGGTACGGCACATAGGGCCCACGCCTCCACTACAATAGTGGCAGATTTCTTTCCTGAAAATAAATGTTTCGGGTTTCTTTTGGCAAAGGAGATTGACGCAATAGAAAAGGTAATGCGTAGTGGTGAAAAGCCGGTCTTAGCTATTCTGGGCGGGGCGAAGGTATCTTCTAAAATTACCATTATCGAGAATATCCTGGATAAAGTAGACCATTTGATAATTGGGGGTGGCATGACCTACACTTTTGTAAAGGCCCATGGTGGAAAGGTCGGGGATTCTATTTGCGAGGATGATAAGATGGCTTTGGCCTTGGATATTTTAAAACAAGCGGAGGAAAAGGGTGTTAAGATTCATATTCCTGTAGATGTTCTGGCTGCCAATGCCTTTGACAATGATGCCGACACACAAGTAGTTGATGTGGATAAGATTCCGGATGGATGGCAAGGTTTGGATGCTGGCCCAAGGACTATTCAGAACTTTAAGGAAATCGTTACTCAATGTAAGACCATTTTATGGAACGGCCCAATTGGGGTATTTGAGATGCAAAACTTTGCCAAAGGCACCATAGCGATAGGAAACGCCATTGACGAAGCCACAAAAAATGGAGCTTTCTCTCTTGTTGGCGGAGGCGATTCGGTGGCGGCCGTTAAGCAGTTTGGTTTTGAAAACAAGGTGAGCTATGTGTCTACCGGAGGCGGTGCAATGTTAGAAAGTCTTGAAGGAAAAACACTGCCCGGAATTGCGGCAATATTAGGGAAATAAAGGCGTTATCGATTAAGTGTAGGTCAGGTAAAATATACTTTCGTTTATCGCATTTAAATTTTATTCTCTCGGAAAAAAATACGATTTTCGTTGACCTTCCCAATAAGCATTTATGACTATGGTCCCAAAGAACGCGAAATCCTTCTTGTATTTAGTAGCATTAAGCATTTGCTTTACTACTACTGCGCAAGAAAAAGATACCCTTTCTCAAAAAGGAAATAACGTAAGGATTATTGAAGCCAAAGATATTCCCTTGGATACCACAGCTGTCAATATCCAAGACGTGGAACAATTGGAGAAGGTGAAGCCCACCGCACCCTTGAATGACGCCCCGCTTGCATTTACACAAAAGAAGGGTCAATATGAATTTCAGGACAACCCGGAAGCCGCAAAATATGATAGCCTTTGGATGAAGGAGCTTTATGAAGCTGCCGCGCTTTATGATGATATGTATGACGAGGTCATCGGGATTGAAGATAAAATGAAGCTTGCCGAAACCCCGGAAAACTACGTTGTCGACCTCCCAACCGATACCTTGAAGGCCAGGTTGGCGAAGTTAAACCAAAAAACACCCTTTAATGTTGAATACAACAGATCTTTGGAAAGCGTTATCCATTCTTTTCTAAAACGCAAGAGCGGTTTAATGGAACGAATGATAACCGCTAGTCAATTCTACTTCCCCCTGTTTGAACAACAGCTGGACAATTATGATATTCCAGTAGAGATGAAATACCTTGCCATTGTGGAATCTGCTCTAAACCCGAGGGCCAGATCCCGGGTGGGAGCGACAGGTCTTTGGCAGTTTATGTACGGTACGGGAAAAATGTACAAGCTAGACGTAAATAGTTATGTAGACGAACGCCGAGACCCTATTAAAGCTACTGAGGCGGCATGCAAATACCTATCCAAGTTATATTCAATTTTTGGGGACTGGGATTTGGCGCTGGCCGCCTATAACTCTGGCCCAGGTAATGTAAATAAGGCGATTCGGCGATCAGGGGGCTATCGAAACTATTGGAACATAAGGAGAAATCTGCCACGTGAAACAGCTGGTTATGTGCCGGCGTTCTTGGCCACCATGTACCTTTTTGAATATGCCAAGGAGCATGGCCTTACACGTAAAAAAGCGGATCGCCCCTATTTTATTACCGATACAATTCAAGTAAAGAGTATGATTACTTTTGACCAGATTTCAAAACTTACGGGAGTAGGTGTGAAAGAACTGGAGGTGTTGAATCCATCGTATAAGTTGAATGTTATCCCCTATGTTGATGGTAAGGATTACGCCCTACGCTTACCCAAGAGTGCAATTGGCAAGTTTGTTGCGAATGAAGCACAGATTTATGCCTTTGTAAAAAAGGAAATGGAGAGTAAGGAAAGCCCCTTACCGAAACTAGTTGCACAGGCGCAACAAGAACGTATTCGTTACAAGGTGCGAAGCGGTGATTTCCTAGGAAAGATTGCGGCGCGTTATGGCGTTCGGGTAAGTCAGATAAAACAATGGAACGGCCTTCGGAGCAATAATTTGAGAATAGGCCAACGACTCACGATTTACCCTAGAAAACGAAGTACAAGCACAAAAAGCACAGCCACAGCATCTGTAAGAAAACAGAACTTTCCTGCCGGCACAAAGGTGCATATCGTGCGCAGAGGTGACTCCCTTTGGACAATCTCAAGAAAATACCCGGGAATTTCTGTTGATAATTTAAAGAAATGGAACGGTATTAGCGGTAAGAATCTTAAACCGGGTACGAAACTTAAATTGTGTGAGTGCCCATCGTAAAGCCTGCACTTATGAAACTAGTTAGAACACTTGTATTCGCATTCGTATTAGTAATCTTTTCATGTAAGGGAGATGGCTCCAAACAACGTTACCTCCCGGCCAGCATTGGCCCTATAAACTCCTTGGTGGTCGTTATGGACGATGAGCTTTGGAAAGGGGAGGTAGGTGATAAGGTGCGTGAGCATTTTGCGGCACCAAAAATCGGTCTCACTTGGGACGAACCATTATTCAGCATCAATCATTTTCCACCAAAATCTTTTCACGGGACTACGCGACAATCACGTTCTATTCTCTATGTTCAAAAAGATTCTCTGGATTTGGCGCATCTTAAGACCGATATGTATGCCATGCCCCAAAAAGTTGGCGTGATAAAAGGTCGGACCAACGATGAACTTATGACGAATTTGGATAAGAAAGCACCGAAGATGGTTGCGGCTTTTAAAAAGTTGGAAATAGACGAATCTCAAAAACGTTTTCTGAAATCCCTCAATAAGGAGAAGGTTTTTGAAGAAAAACTGAATATTTCCATGGATGTTCCTTCGGTATATAGCGTAGGAAGGAAAGAAGATAATTTTGTTTGGATGTTTCGGGATACGCAACATGGGCACATGAATATCGTAGCCTATACCATGCCTGAAAACGCATTTCAGAATGATTCAACTTTTGTTAAGGATATTGTGAGGATGCGCGACTCTATAGGCGCACTTTATCTTCCTGGGGCCGACATTCCCGGAAAGGTTACCCATATGCGCACCGAACCCGCCTTTGCGCCACATGTATTCCTTGCTAAGATTGCCGGAAGGGAAGCATCGGAGGTCATTGGGCTCTGGGATATCAAAAATTATGCAATGGCTGGCCCGTTCCTTACCTACATTGTTGATGACCCGGATAATAACCGAAAAATTGTTATTGAGGGCTTTACCTTTGCTCCAGCTACCGCGAAAAGGGATTATATGTTTGAGCTCGAAGCTATTCTAAAAACGCTTCGGTTTACCGAAAAGAAGTAGCACTTATCGTTGCACAAACATTAAGTAATTTCAGACCTTCCATCGAGCCTTAAATCAATAGTCTAAAGGCTAGTAGCATTTTCAGGACTTCACGCTACGGAAACCGGAAAATCTATGGTCACCAGTGCAAACTACTTCGGGGCGAACAAGGCATTCGTAAAGGAAAAACACTAGAGTTTTGAGGTCCGACCGTCACGGACAGGCTTAGATTTAGATTAGCGCGTAAAAAATAATGATTGGTATTGAAATGACAGGCGCTTCTTTATAGGGATTCTTGGGCCAGAATGGAAGCTCTTGACCTTAATTCGTCTTAAATTAATAGAGGTCAGTAGTTGGTAAACTATCACAATGCCAATTGTTAGTATAAATGTCAGGCTGAGCGCCGTCGAAGCCCTAAATAAGCGGCGAATCGTTCTCGATTCCGCTCGAACTGACAGAAGAAATAATTTTAACTTTCTGATTTTTAGGTAAATATCCCATTCTAATTCTATGTGTTTATCAACTGGCCTCTATAAATTAATAAGAGTACGGCATAAAATGAAGTGTATAAACACCACTTTGATTACTTTTAAACGAAATTAAAATATACCAATAAGTTTTATTTAGACTCACAAACACAAAAGGCCACTGTCCGATTAAGATAGTGGCCTTTTGTATATAAGGGTTTAAGTGTCGGGTTTACATATTTACAATGATGAATTCAGAACGTCTGTTCCTGAAGTGTTGTTCTTCGGTACAGCGTACACTGCCGTTACACTCATTTAACAACATTTCTTCACCATAACCAGTGGCACTTTGTATCCTGCTGGCATCAATACCTTGGGAAAGGATATATTCCCTTGTAGATTTTGCACGCCTATCAGATAAGTATTTGTTGTATTCAGCGGTTCCTCTTGAATCTGTATGTGATTCAATTTTAATAACCATATTCGGATATTCAGTCATCACTTCAACAAGCTTGTCGAGCTCTTCGGCAGCATCGTTTCTGATGTACGATTTGTCAAAATCAAAGAAGATCATTTCTGTCTTCAGTTTTTTGATTCCCTCTTCAACCGCAATCATTTCCTCAAGACGCCTTAAGACTATATCTTGATTGATCAATTCATTGTCTTTGGTGGCAACTTCGATATTACTATCAAAATACTCACTTTTCTTTGTTCTTAAAATGTATTTTTTGTTGCTATCTAAATCCTCGAACATGAAACTACCATCTTCGCCTGCTTCCATTTCTTTCAACTTAATGCCATTCTCATCCAATAGCTCTACCATGGTTTTTGGCATTAAATCACCTGTGACCAACTCGGTCACGACACCAGCAATAGCGTTTAGGTTTTCCGGAACTTTTTCCGGGGCAATACGCTTAAAGGAGTAGATATCGTCATCACCTTTGCCACCCGCTCTATTCGAGGCAAAAAAGCCTTTGCCCTTTTCTTCATTAACAATATAGGAGAAATCATCCTTATTACTGTTTACGGGTTTACCAACGTTAACCACGTCAAGAAAGGCTCCTTCCTCGTCCATAGAAACTTCATATACATCCAATCCTCCTAGACCAACATGGCCATCTGACGAAAAGTATAACTTTTCCTCATTAACAAAGGGGAACATTTCCCGTTGTTCGGTATTAATATCCGGCCCAAGATTTTTTGGGTCTGAGAATTGCCCGTTTTCAAGTACATCAACTACGAAAATATCGGTTTCGCCTATACTCCCTGGCATATCGGATACGAAATATAACTTTTTGCCATCGGGGCTCAAGGCAGGATGCCCGGTCGAGTAATTATCGCTATTAAAAGGCACCTCCCCAGCTTCAGTCCACTCGCCATCTACCTTTTTCGAAACGTATATTTTCAGGTGGTTTACGCCATTTTTATCGCGCTTTAATTTTTTGCCGTAATTGTTACGAGTGAAGTACATGGTGCTATTATCGGGTGAGAAAGCCACCGATGCTTCATGGTATTTGGTGTTGATTTTCTTTGAGAATTTGAAAACGTCCTTTAAATCTTGCGTTTCCTCATTTATCTTGGCTACGTATAAATCTAGGTAGGGCTGGTTATTCCATTTATACTGTCTGGTATTTGAGACCAGCGAATCTTTTGCGGAGGCATAAACGATATCAGTACTATCTAAGAACATTGGAGAAAAATCGGAGTATTCTGAATTAATCGCCATGTTCTTGATATCAAAGTTTGGCGAGGCAGCTAGAATATTATCCAACACCATCTCATTCGGGGTGGTATCTTCATCTGCGATATCACCTTCTCCCCTACTCATTTTTTTATTGTACAAACGCATCAGCCTCTTTGCCCTGGCGTATTTACCGGTACCCTTTAATGCATGAGAATACCGAAAGGTATTTTCAACGGAAAGATCCTTGCCTTGTTTTTCATATAGTATATTGTACCACTCATAGGCCTTCTCCATATTTGTATTGAAATAATAAGCATCAGCCGCTTTCTGAATGTTCTCGATGGTATAGTCGCCTTTTCCTTTCTTTAGTGACTGTTCGTATAGTTCCGCAGCCTCTGCATACCACATTTTATCAAAGTAGGCATCGGCCTTCTGTAGCAACTTACTTTTATTTGAAGATTCAGAAATAGCCGGTATGGGGTCATTATCCTTTAAATCGTTGAGCATGTCATAGGTGACCTCTTCAACGGCCACATCAACATCGGCCTGCTCTTCTAATTGGGCCGCATCGTTAAATGTCGGCTCCTGAGTGATTACAGTTTCGTCTATTTCAATATTGGTATTTGGCTCATTCTCATAAACCTTATCAGTGTTGGTGGAAGACGTTTGCTCAAATTGATTATCATTGTTGATTTCTGGCCCCTGATTTACTATAGCATCCTCTGCCACCATACCGTTATCAACATGCATGATCCAAACATCTTCCTCATACTTATCGTTGAAGTTCGAATTAATGGCATCAATAGCTACCTGCCAATCTCCGTAATGGTTTAAGTAAACATAGTGGAGTTCGGTAATGGGATGTTTGATAAACCCGGCACCAAAACCTTGTTTGCTTAACTTGCTAATGGTCTTTTTAAGATTTTTACTTTTGCTAAGCACTGCATTGATGGCATAGTAACCACTTTTAACATTAGGAAGGTCTTTGAAGGTTCTGTGGGCGATACCGCTTTTTTCCGCAGCTTCCTCAAAGGTATCATCATTTTGAGCAAAGGATAAAGTTTCGTCGACCACCTCATCAGCATCGTCCATCATGATGTCTGCTGTTTCTACTGCATTCAAAAAATCATCAGGAAGATCCTGCGCACTGGCAAAGAATGATAGCATTAAAAGGCTGCAGGTAAATATTTTTTTCATGGTTTGGGATAGTTAATAGGCACGCATTGTCTCATAGTTAACGCCTAAATGGTAAGTTTCGTATAACAAAGGACTAGTGGTCATACTCATTGCAAAACCTGGTTCATTATTTACTTTTAAACGCAAATGTGCAACTTATGCATATATCTAGCTTAACTTTTGTTGTGAAAGACGCCAATTCTGTTGAGTAATTAAATCTAAATTAAGGACTCGCCCAATAGTATTTTCTATAAAACGCTGATAATTAGATGATTATAAAATATTATGGAAAATATGCTGTGATGAATGGCTTTCTAGGTAGTGGCCCCGCCAATTTTAACACATGTTGTAATACAAAACAACAACAAAAGAATGCCGCCTATGGCCTAACCCAGAAGAAGTGTTGAAACGAAAAACCCCCGGTAAAACCGAGGGATAAAGCCTGTATTAGTTACACTGAACGAAAAACTATTCCTTTTTCTCTTCTAATTTTTCATCTTCTTTTGAAGCATCCTTGAATTCTTTGATACCGCTGCCAAGCCCTCGCATAAGTTCAGGTATTTTTTTCCCACCGAATAATAGAAGGACTACCAGCACAACGATTGCGATTTGCCACGGACCTATTGCCAAAAACATATATAAAGCTGTCATAAGTTGAATTTTAACGAGAAACAAATGTACTAAAAAAAGCGACGGGATCTCTGTTAATGTTAACGTCATATCATATTTTTAATTGTCCGCATAGGTACATCCCGACCAAATGTTTCATACGATTCGGGATGTTAGAAATTTCTAAAGATCAACGGTAGAATTCAACAGCATGCTTATATTTGTTGACCATGGCGAAAAAGGTTCAAAAGAGAAGGGAGATTCGACGAAAACTGCTGCACAAGTACCGCTTGGTCATTTTGAACGAAAGCACCTTCGAAGAGAAAATATCCTTTAAATTAAGCAGGCTTAACGTCTTTGTTACCGGAACGCTTTGTATTATTGGCCTAATTGGCCTTACCACCCTATTGATAGCTTTTACACCTCTAAGGGAATATATTCCAGGATATTCCTCTACAAAATTGAAAATGCAGGCCACCAATTTAACCTATAAAACGGACTCCCTGGTACGAGTTTTAAATAATACCAATAGGTATTTAGGTAATGTTAGGATGGTACTGACGGGGGATATTGAGAATAACAACATCAACAGGGATTCGCTATTTGAGCAGTTCAAGCTTGACCCTGCATCGGTAGATTTAACCCCCAGTAGGGAAGATTCGCTTTTACGGGCAGAAGTAGCAATGGAAGACAAATACAATTTGTTTGAACGTGTAGCCTCCAACAAGACCATGGTATTTTTTACCCCCTTGAGTGGTACTATTTCCCAGCAATTTGATGCCGCGAAAAAGCACTATGCAATTGATGTGGTAGCCCCAAGGGAAACCCCGATAAAATCCGTAGCAGACGGAATCGTTATTTTTGCTGAATGGACGGCAGATACAGGCCATGTGATTATTGTAGAGCACAAAGAAGGGGTTCTTAGCGTGTATAAACACAACGGTTCGCTAAGTAAAAGTCAGGGAGATCTAGTGAGCTCGGGCGAAGTGATAGCTTCTGTAGGTAATACTGGGGAGTTTACTACGGGCCCACACTTGCATTTTGAACTTTGGAACAATGGCACCCCTGTCAACCCGACCGACTATATCGATTTTAAATAAGCAACATGTCCTTAAAGTCGTTCGCAGCTAAACTTTTTGCCAGGCACATTGCTCGGAAGACAGCCAAATGGGTAAATAGCCCAATTGCCACTCAGGAAAAGGTTTTTAAGGACCTGCTGGCAAGTTCAAAAAACACCGCCTTTGGTAAGGATCACGACTTCTCATCGGTAAAGAACCATTCCGATTTTACCGCAAAAGTACCCATTCGCGATTATGAAGCATTGAAACCGTATGTAGAGCGGGTAGTTGCAGGCGAAAGTGATATAATGTGGCCCGGCAAGCCCATCTATTTTGCAAAAACATCGGGCACTACCTCTGGGGCAAAATATATTCCAATAACGGAAGAATCCATAAAGAATCAGGTGGAGGCCTCCCGTAACGCAATTCTAAATTATATTCATGAAACGGGCCATGCTACCTTTGTTGATGGAAAAATGATTTTTCTGCAAGGCAGTCCGGAGCTCACGGAAAAGAATGGAATTAAACTGGGTCGCCTTTCGGGCATCTCGGCCCATTATGTCCCCAACTACCTTCAAAAGAACCGCCTGCCAAGTTGGGAAACCAATTGTATAGAAGATTGGGAAACCAAAGTCGACGCCATCGTGGAAGAAACCATGGATGAGGATATGGTTATAATTGCCGGCATTCCCTCATGGGTACAGATGTATTTTGAAAAATTGAACATCAAAACCAACACAAAAGTCGGGAACCTTTTTAAGAATTTTCAATTGTTTATTTACGGAGGTGTCAATTATGAACCTTATCGTGCCAAATTTGAAAATTTAATCGGAAGAAAAGTTGATAGTATCGAGCTGTTTCCGGCAAGTGAGGGTTTTTTTGCCTACCAAAATTCCCAAACAGAGAAAGGGATGCTTTTACTTCTTGATGCGGGTATTTTTTACGAATTCGTTAAGGCTGATGGCTTTTTAGATGAAAATGTCAAGCGTATTACCTTAAAGGAAGTAGTTCTTGGGGTAAACTACGTCATGATTATCTCCACCAACGCTGGATTATGGGCGTATAATTTAGGAGATACCATTCAGTTTATTTCCCTTAAGCCCTATAAAATAATTGTTTCAGGCCGCATTAAACACTTCATTTCTGCTTTTGGGGAGCATGTGATTGCCAAAGAAGTTGAAGAAGCCATGCAATCGGCCATTGCACAAACCAATGCACGAGTGAATGAGTTTACGGTAGCCCCCCAAATAACACCGCCTAACGATGAATTACCCTATCATGAATGGTTGATAGAATTTGAAAACTTTCCATCCGAAATGGATAGGTTCATTGAAATATTGGATACTTCCCTTCAACAGCAGAACAGCTATTATTACGATTTGATTGTGGGTAAAATTCTTCAGCGCTTAAAGGTGACGCCAATAGCACCCGGCGGATTCCTTGGTTATATGAAATCTAAAGGACGGCTTGGCGGTCAGAACAAAGTACAACGCCTGTCCAATGACCGAAAGGTAGCCGACGAACTCTCGCATTACCGTAAGGAAAATCCGTAAGCCGTAAAATCGCTTAAACCACCGTATTCACCTTGTTCTATTAGAACTAATTTATTCGTAATTTTGCTAGGAAATATAAATATGGGCAAAACAACGAATACTACCCGCGCACAGGAATCTACCAATGCCATTGAGCGACTTTACGTGACCATGCGCCACCTTTTCAATCGCGGATTTTATAAACCAACTGGGGTTTCCGGAGAAAGCTTGAAAGATGCCTTGCTGCTACTTAGGCCGGAAATATATGGCAGTATCGCAGAAGAAAAGGCCGAATTAAACGGGCTTATCTATGTTTTGGAACGGTTACCCGAAGGTATAGAGCAATGTAGGTTCATTAATCTTACTTCCGATGAGGGCTATGGCCGCTCGAATTTTAAGGCAATTATACCCCCAAAGAGAAGGCGTAATTGTTACCGCATTGATGCGGAGCAAATGAACATCGAGATTACAAGGGGTCGATCCGATATTTATGATATTTTAACGCACCTGACATTTTTGTTTGTTGAGTCGGAGAAAATCGCAGATAAAGTACTTATTGAAGATACTGACAAAACCACCCGTGATTGGAAAAAATTGGAGACTGCCGTCCAAAAAGGAAAGCTGACCCAGGCGGAGCGCGAGGTTACCCTGATTCATACGGCAAATGTTTTGGGAAGGTCTTTTGAGGAGATAATGGAGGTCTATCATTTGTTTGGGACACCAAAAAATCCCGAACGGTTTTTACATATCATTTATTGGCTTGGCAAGTTGGCCATTGAGGAAGAAATTACCGGTGAAAAGCGTGAGATTAATTTTAGTGCTCTCTTAAGGGAACGTTTGGGGCACCATATACACGGCGAAAGATGGGCAACCGCCATCAAGGAAACCTTGGCGAAAAATGGATTACTCCACCGCCCTATCCACATCATTAGTGCAAATATGCATAGTGTTATGAATTCCCTTTTTGCCCGTAATGCACTGAGAAAAGAATTTTCTGGGGACGACACACTTAAGATTTACCAGGCATTGAGTTCTTCCGAGAATAAAGCGTTACGCAATAAGGTGGCCGCCGTTGCCAAAAAGAACGGAATGCTGGAGATTGATGATTTTTCGGGAACGAATATTGATGTGCAGATATTCGATATGGCTAAATTAGGTAAAGATGCCTGCTGCTATGCTCTTCCCGAAGGGCTTTCGGATGATAAAAAACCTGTAATATTTGTAATGGATTATGCTTTTGGGGAGCAAGCTTATGAAAGTATAGACGAGTTATTGAAACCCTTTGAGAATGAAGGCAAGGAGCCAATTTTTATGAATATCGGATCAGTCTCGATAATGGGCAAAGCTGGAATATTGGAGGGGGGAAAGGGTGATTTGATGATTCCTTCTGCCCACATTTTTGAAGGTACCGCGGATAATTATCCCTTTACAAATGAATTGTGCGCAGCGGATTTTGAAGGGCACGGGCTTCAGGTATTTGAGGGCGCAATGGTTACCGTCCTAGGCACATCACTTCAGAATAAAGATATCTTAAAATTCTTCCATAGAAGCACATGGAATGTAATTGGTCTCGAAATGGAAGGTGTCCATTATCAAAAGGCCATTCAGTCGGCCTCTAAAATTCGAAAAAGTATTAGGGAAGATGTAAAGGTTCGGTACGCCTATTATGCTTCTGACAACCCCTTGGAAACAGGAAGCACTTTGGCTTCTGGCGGATTAGGAACCACCGGGGTAAAACCCACCTATTTGATTACGGATAAAATCTTAGAACAAATATTCAATTCATAGCCTCATGTCAGATCACCTACCACCTTCCAATAATCAGACTGCTGATGAAATAGATTTGGGTCAACTGCTCAAATTAATCAAAAAGGGTTTTAAAAATCTGGGCAATGTATTCCTGCGTATTTTCCTCTTCTTTAAAAGATATGCGCTCATCCTATTGGGGTTGGCGCTACTCGGAATAGCGATAAGTTTTGGACTTAACCAAATCATCTCCAAAAAGCTTAAAACGGATGTAATAGTAAGACCTAATTTTGATAGCAAGGATTATCTGTACGGAGTGGTTGAGGAACTCAATGCAAAAATTAAGGCTAATGATACGGCCTTTTTTAATATCATTGGAATTAAGGCAGAAAATCTTGATGGGTTTGAAATTGAGCTGGAAGCCATTATTTCCGATGAGCATATGGAGGCGGATGAAAAAGAAATGAAAGTAAGGTATTTAGAAACCCTAAAAGATTTCAAAGACCAAGGTTTTGTTATAGATATACTGCGTTCAGAGCTTAATGAAAAAAGTATTATCGACTATAAGATTTCTTTTTTATACCTAAATGGGGAGCAAGGCCCTAAAGTAGTTCGGAAACTGATAGCGTATATTAATACCAATGAGTATTTTAATGGCCTAAAAGAGGTATCCGTAAAGAATGCAAAATCCCGAATCGAAAACAATACAAAACTTATTAAGCAGATAGATGAGTTGGTTGGTAATTACTCAAACTCATTGGCAACACAAACAGCCAAATCAGGAAATAGCACCCTTTATTTCGAAAAGGAAAGCGCCCTTAACGTACCATCCTTACTGGCCTTAAAAAATAGGTTGATTAAGGAGGTTGAAGAAAAAAACCTTGAAATAAAACAGCAATCTAATTTTATAGACGTCATTAACTTAGGCAATACACAAGAAGTAAAAAAGCGATTCTTCGGCAATCGTATGTTTATGATTCCCTTATTACTGATGATGGGCTTTATGCTCTATGTGTTTATCAGGTATTTGAATACCAAGGCCAAGGAAATAGAATAGGATGGTACAAAATGGCGCAAATAGGCATGTATTGATTACGGGAGGCGCTGGTTTTATAGGATCGCACCTTGTTAGAAGGTTTGTTAACCGTTATCCTGAATACCATATCTACAATCTTGATGCGCTTACCTATGCCGGTAATCTGGAAAACCTGGTGGATGTGGAGAGCGCCCCCAATTACACTTTTTTGAAAGGCGATATTGCCGATAAAGCGTTTATTGATGAAGTTTTCTCAAAATATCATTTTGATGCCATTGTTCATTTAGCAGCAGAATCGCATGTTGATCGCTCCATAACGGATCCGCTGGCCTTTGTAAGAACTAACATAGTGGGCACGGTAAACTTGCTCAACGCCGCAAAGGATGATTGGAAAGACAAGGGGCCGAACGAACGCTTTTACCATATAAGTACCGACGAGGTATATGGGTCATTAGGAGAGGAGGGGCTTTTTACTGAGGATACGGCCTATGACCCGAATTCGCCCTACGCGGCTTCAAAAGCAAGCTCCGACCATTTCGTACGAGCCTATGGTGAAACTTACAATTTTCCCTATGTCATCACAAATTGTTCTAATAATTATGGTCCGAACCATTTTCCTGAGAAATTGATTCCTTTATGCATCAACAACATCATTGAAAACAAACCACTACCAATTTACGGCAATGGCAAACAAAGCAGGGATTGGCTATTCGTAGAAGACCATGCCGCCGCAATTGATCTGGTCTTTCACAAGGGGAAAAACGGCGAAACTTACAATATTGGAGGCGTTAATGAGTGGAAAAATATAGATTTGGTAACATTGCTTTGCACTTTAATGGATGAAAAACTTGACCGCCAGGAAGGCACATCAAAACAACTAATCAATTTCGTCAAGGACCGTCCCGGTCATGATTTTCGATATGCAATCGATGCGGGCAAGATACAAAAGGAACTTGGCTGGAAACCTTCTGTTACCTTTGAGCAAGGCCTAGAACGCACTATTGAATGGTATTTGGCTAATCCCGAGTGGCTTAAGCGCGTAACCTCAGGCGAGTATCGTAGGTATTACGGGAAGATGTATTCTTGATTACCTAAGGTTACATCCAGCAATTGAAATAATATTAAAGCGTATGAAAGGAATAATTCTAGCAGGAGGTACGGGATCGCGGCTGCATCCGTTAACGTTATCGGTATCCAAGCAATTAATGCCGATTTACGACAAACCGATGATCTATTATCCCTTATCCACCTTAATGTATGCCGGTATAAGGGAAATTTTGATTATTTCCACTTCCAGAGACCTTCCCCTTTTTAAGGATCTGCTGGGCGATGGTAAAAAATACGGTTGTGATTTTTCTTATGCGGTACAAGACAGCCCAAATGGGCTGGCAGAGGCTTTTATCATAGGCGCGGACTTTATAGGGGGGGATAAAGTAGCGCTTATATTGGGAGATAATATTTTTTATGGTTCTGGATTGGCAAAGTTGCTTCAAGCCAATAACGACCCTAAGGGCGGGATTATCTACGCTTACCGGGTGAATGACCCTGAACGATATGGTGTCGTCGAATTTGATGCTGCCGGAAAAGCCATTAGTATTGAGGAAAAACCTTCAGTGCCAAAATCCAATTATGCGGTGCCCGGTATTTATTTTTACGATAACGAAGTGATTGCTATTGCCAAGAGTATTACTCCTAGCAATAGGGGAGAACTAGAAATCACCGATATAAACAAGGCTTATTTGGAAAAAGGCAAACTAAGTGTAAGCATTTTGGACAGGGGAACAGCTTGGCTCGATACTGGAACATTTCAATCATTAATGCAAGCCTCACAGTTTGTGGAGGTAATCGAGGAGCGACAGGGATTGAAGATTGGAGCCATTGAAGGAGCGGCCTATGAAATGGGATATATAGATAAGGAACAGTTTAAAAAGCTGGCGGAACCTCTGATGAGGAGCGGCTATGGTAAAAACCTTTTAGGGATACTAAAAAGAAATGGATGAAGGTTACGGAAACAAAACTGAAAGGATGTCTTATTATGGAACCCGAAATTTTTCATGACCAAAGAGGGTATTTAACCGAGGCATTCAATGCAAAACGGTTTGAAGAAGCTATTGGGACAGAGATTAGTTTTGTTCAAGATAATCAATCATTTTCCGTCAAAGGAGTCCTCAGGGGCCTTCACTATCAACTGGGAACGTATGCCCAGGCAAAATTGGTCAGAGTACTTAAGGGCGCAGTATTGGATGTGGTGGTCGACCTTAGAAAAGATTCCCCTACCTACAAGGAACATGTGGCCATTGAACTGAGCTATGAGAACAAAAAACAACTTTTTATACCAAAAGGTTTTGCACATGGGTATGTGGTATTGACTGATTCCGCGGAATTTTTCTACAAGTGCGACAATTATTACAACAAAGAAGCTGAAGGCGGAATAGCTTATAATGACCTAAGCTTAAATATTGATTGGAAATTACCTTTGAATCAATTAATAGTCTCCGAAAAGGACGCCGTCTTACCAACTTTTGACAATGCCAGGTTATGAGCAAGGTATTAGTAACGGGAGGTAAAGGGCAACTGGCAACCAGTCTAAAGGATATAGCTTCCGAAACGGAACACATGTTTATTTTTGTGGATCATGAGGAGCTTGATATTACCGATGCCAAGGCCGTCCAAGCCTTTTTTAAAAAGGAAAATCTGGACTTTTGTATTAATTGTGCGGCTTATACAGCTGTTGATAAAGCAGAATCAGAAACGGAAAAAGCGAGGAGTATTAATATTGATGGGGCCGGTATTTTGGCAAAAGCGTGCAATGAATTTGGGGTTAAACTAATCCAAATTTCTACAGATTATGTTTTTGACGGAAGAAAAACCTCCGCTTATAAGGAAGATGATCAAACAAACCCATTGGGAGCATATGGTAAGACCAAGCTTTTTGGGGAAATGGTCATAGCCCATGAACTGGATGCGCATATTATCATCCGTGCATCGTGGTTGTATGCCGAACACGGACATAATTTTGTTAAGACCATGTTGCGGTTGGGCAAAGAAAGAGCAACGCTTGACGTAGTTTTTGATCAAATCGGGACACCAACTTATGCGGGTGATTTGGCGGGAATTATTCTGATGCTTATCAATAAAAATACCGATAAGTATGGAACGTATCACTATAGTAATGATGGTACTGCAAGCTGGTACGATTTTGCGGCAGCCATTTTTCAACTGGCGGATATAACATGTAAGCTGAAACCGATAAAAACGGACGCCTACCCAACAGTGGCAGAACGTCCCGCTTATAGCGTAATGGACAAATCTAAAATCAAATCCACCTTTGATTTGGAAATCCCACATTGGAAGGAAAGTTTAAAGAGTTGTCTAAACAGACTTGATGCAAAGCAATTGGGGGAAATGTAAAGTAAAATACTAATGAAACATATCTATATTGTTGGTGCAGGATCCTTTGGTACAGCTGTTGCAAATCAGTTGGCATTTAATTCAGAAAATAGGGTGTTGCTTATATGTAGGAGCGAGACACAGAAGCATGAAATAAACCAAAAACATACGAACCTCAAATACTTTCCTAATAAAACACTGCATAAATCATTGGAAGCCTCATCTTCATTTAAGGAACTTTCAAATGCAGATATTGTGTTTATGGCACTTCCGACCGCAGCCTTAAAAAAGAACATTAAAACCTTAAAAGTTGCCATTCCTCAAAAAGCGCTGGTTGTGAATTTATCCAAGGGAATATTTAAAAATGGGCGAACATTGGTCGAGTACCTAAAAGATAAAATGGATCACTCCAATGTTGTTACCATGAAGGGACCAACTTTTGCCGTTGAATTGATGAACAACGAGCACTCGTTATTTACTTTAGGCTATGAAACCAAGGGCCAACATGAAATAATTAGCCGACTTGTTGAAAAAACAAACATTCATATTGATTGTACCACCGATATAAAGGGGGTAGAGCTGTTAAGTGCGCTTAAGAATATTTACGCCATAGTCATTGGTATAATAGATGCTCAATATGATGCTATTAACACACGGCATATGATTCTCACAAAAGCGTTCAGTGAGATTCGTGTGTTATTACTGGCGCTTGGCGGGAAAGAGAGCACTTTATTCCTAGGCTGTGGCTACGGCGATTTTGGGCTTACGGCCTTGAATGACATGAGTAGAAACCGTACGTTGGGTCTTTTAATAGGAAAAGGCTTCTACAATTCCGATGTCACCAAAAGTAGTGTGGTTTTAGAAGGCTTGAGAACTATTGATTTGGTCTCAAAGGCAACGGGAGATGAAGTAAAGGCAAAGATTCCCCTCTTTAACAAACTGGAATCATTTTTCAGAAATAAGGAGTCCAATTTTAAGATCCATTTTAATAGCTTGATAGATTAAATCACGGAGAGCTATAAAGTCCATACTTTTCAGCTAATTTGAGAGATTTGTAAAGTTAAGAAATATCGTACTTTTGAAACCGCGTAGAATTTAAATACCAATACAATCCTTTTTTGATGAGCCATACCGATTATTTTGCCCACGAAACGGCCGTTATAGACGAGGGAGCGACTATAGGAAAGGGCACCAAAATTTGGCACTTCTCTCATATTATGCCGGATTCCATCATTGGAGAAGGCTGTAATTTAGGTCAGAACGTTGTAGTTTCCCCGAGGGTGGTTTTAGGAAAAAATGTAAAGGTGCAAAACAATGTTTCCATTTATACCGGGGTTATTTGCGAAGATGATGTGTTTTTGGGGCCATCCATGGTTTTTACCAACATTATAAACCCACGAAGCGCCATTATAAGGCGTGACGAATATGTAGAAACCTTAGTAAAACAAGGCGCATCTATTGGGGCGAATACGACCATCGTTTGTGGTAATGCTATAGGAAAATATGCGCTTATCGGCGCTGGTGCCGTGGTAACGAAGCCTGTGCCTAATTATGCACTTATTGTGGGGAATCCCGCAAAACAAATTGGATGGGTAAGCGAATATGGGCATCGACTGCATTTTGATGACAACAATGTGGCCAAATGTTTTGAGAGCGGCCAGCAATATCAATTGAAAGATAATTTAGTAGAACGCATAGCATAAATAACCGACCGAAAAGCATGAAGAATTTTGCACTTATAGGAGCCGCAGGTTACATCGCTCCCCGGCATATGAAAGCCATTAAGGACACTAACAACAATTTGCTGGCGGCTTTTGATAAGGGGGATAGTGTTGGGGTTATAGATTCCTATTTTCCGAATGCCGACTTTTTTGTGGAGTTTGAACGTTTTGACCGCCATATTGAAAAGCTGAAATACGAAAAAGATACCTTTCTTGACTTTGTAAGCATATGCTCCCCTAACTATTTACACGACGCCCATATGCGTTTTGCACTGCGTAGTGGAGCCGATGCCATCTGCGAAAAACCTTTGGTGCTTAACCCATGGAATGTTGATAAACTGAAATATGTTGAGGAAAAGACAGGAAAAAAGATTTATAATATTCTTCAATTAAGGGTTCACCCAAGTATAATTGCACTAAAAAAGAAGGTTGCAAATACCAAGAAAGACACCAAATTTGAGGTAGACCTGACCTATTTGACCTCTCGTGGACATTGGTATCATACTTCTTGGAAAGGAGACTATGAAAAGTCAGGTGGAATAGCAACAAATATTGGCGTTCATTTTTATGACATGTTAAGTTGGATTTTTGGTGATGTACAGGAGAATATTGTTCATATTCACGAAAGAGACCGCGCGGCCGGCTATCTGGAATTTGAAAATGCCAGAGTACGCTGGTTTTTATCAATCAATTCAGCGTATTTGCCGGAAGAAGTTCAAAGGAAGGGGCAAACCACTTTTAGGTCGATTACGATTGATGGTGAAGAACTGGAATTTAGCGGTGGGTTTACCGATTTACATACATTGGTTTACAAGGATATCCTAAATGGAAATGGGTACGGTCTAGAAGCCGCCAGAACAGCTATTGAAATTGTTCATAAAATCAGAAATACCGACCCAATAGGCTTAAAAGGGGAATACCACGCTTTTGCAAGGTAATATTCGTTTTTAAGTTAAAATTCAAAAAGAAACATCTTTTCTGCGCTCACCAATACTTGTCGTATAAAATGTGAATAAAAAGGAGTAAGAAGGTTTCAAAAGGAATTGGGCAAGAATTATACAAAAGGATGAATAACGGATGTTTTCCCTAAATTCCAAGTTTGCTAAAAACGTAATTACCATGGTAACGGGTACTGGTCTTGCCCAGGCCCTGCCTTTTTTGGCGACCCCCTTGCTTACGCGACTGTTTACCGAAGAAGATTTTGCCATTTACACCTCTTTTTTTGCGATTGCAACAATTTTCGCGGTAGGGGCAGGAGGCAAATACCATATGGCCATTGTACTTCCCAAATCTGAGGAAAAGGCTAACAAGTTGTTTATTTTGAGCCTCTACTTAACGGTAGCTTATACACTCTTGATAGCCATGGCTCTACCCTTCGTCCTCCGGTTTTTTCCGTCCAACCTGAGCAAGTCGTTATACTACGTGCCACTGTTTGTACTCTTTTTTGGAATATGGAGTACTTATACCAATCTCTCCATACGGCATAAAACGTTTAAGGTAAACGCGTTTGCAAAGGTGCTACAATCCGTTGGCTATATAATCGTTGCCTTGGCATTAGGGGTTTCCAAGGTGCTTCTTTATGGATTGGTGCTGGCAAAAATTTCCGGGACGCTTAGCTCTTGGCTGTATCTGGCAAAAAGGACCACCTCAAAGCTCAAATTAATACCGCTAAAGGAATTAAAAGAGGTCGCAAAAACCTATATCGATTATCCAAAATATGGTATATGGCCTGCTTTTTTAAATACGGTATCACTTCAGGCATTGGTTCTTATTTTGACCAAGTTTTATACAACGGATGACCTAGGTTATTTTGGCCTTACCTTTATGGTTTTAAGTGCCCCTTTGGGACTGATAGGGACTTCCTTCAAAGATGTTTTCTATCAGAAAATGGCAGATTTGATGAACAATCAAAAATACACCACTGCCTTACGGTTTTTTAAGAAGTCGGCCTTAGCCTTATTTGTGATAGGACTACCTATATGTATTGTACTGTACTTTTTTGGAGAATCTCTTTTTGCTTGGGTATTCGGAGAGAAATGGGGTCGATCTGGAGAGTTTGCGGCAATTTTGGCATTCAGTTTTTTGATAAAACTGGTGGTAAGCCCCTTATCGTCTATTTTTAATGCGACCAATACGCTACGAATCGCCTCTCGCTGGCAAGTACTGTACTTTGTAACGACTTTTATTACCTTGGGATATGCCGCCTATATTTTAAAATTGGAAGTGACTCGTTTACTGGTTGTTTATGTGATACATGAAATTATACTATACGGTATTTACTTTTGGTGGCAACACCGAACGGTTCTCAATTACACTAAAGGTCGTGGCCTTTAGTACGCAAACAGAAAATGAATAAGTTGAATAAGTGGTGAAAGAGTTAAGAAAAAATGGATATTTCTATGGCGCATTAATCTATGTGTTCGCTATTCCATTCCATCAAAAAATTGTTACGATTGCCATTGGACTTTGGGCGATACTTTCCTTTTTAAGTTTTAAAAAAAAGAACTATTCAAAGAACAGCCATTTGCTTTTATTACCCTTATTGTATCTACTATTCGGTATCGGGCTTTTTACATCCGATGACCCATTATTTAGGTTCTTGGAAACGAAACTTTCCTTTTTAATTTTCCCCTTGATTTTTTTCTTGCATCGATATGATACGGTCCAACGAGATAAAATGTTAAAAACATTCGTTTATGCACTGACCGTTTCCGGAATTATTTGTTTGGTGTACGCGACCTACCGTGCGGTATCTTTTCAAAACGGAGAATTGACATTTGCTGCAAATGTATTAGAGGGAAGGGAGTTTATGGAATCGATTCTTTATGGAGGCAACTACTATTTTGGAAAGTTCTTTTCAGTGTTCCATCAAACGGTGTATTATGGGCTATATATAGCAATTGCAATTGTTATTTTGCTCTTTAGACCCGATTTATTTACCATTAAAAGGAATGTTATTCTTGCCCTTTTCTTTATTGGACTACTATTTTTAATATCAAATAAATCCGCCATTTTAACCCTTGGAGTTATCTTGTTGGTTCGGGCATTGACCTTAAAAACCTCACGTTATAGAAAAGCAGCGGGTCTCGCCATTGTAGGCCTTGTAATAGGGGTCGTGATAATGGCGAATCCAAGAACACGTGGTAGTGTTTATAAAATAGTAAACGGAGGATTGAAAATCGATAAAAATGCGCGATATGGTTTTGCCCCCCGTATACTCAGCTGGGATGCCGCAATAGATTTGATAAAGGAAAGACCTTTTATGGGTTATGGAGCAGGAAGTGTGCAGGAGAAATTAAACGAGATCTACCAAAAAAAGGGGTACACATTTCCTCTAAGGGAGTCATTCAATGCGCACAACCTGTGGTTGCAAACTTGGTTGGAAAATGGACTGCTGGCCGTTTTAACCTTGGGGCTTTTGTTTTTTATATTGTTTAGAGTAGGGGGTTACGATATTAATTTCTTGGGTTTTACCCTTGCCCTTGTGGCCGTACTTTTTGTAAATTCTTTTTTTGAAAGTATGTTTAACCGGTTTTCGGGAATTTCTTTCTTTTCTTTTTTGGCGTGCTATATACTTACAAATTCCAGGGGAGGGGAATCCGAACCATGAAGCTGAAACTGCATTTAACGCATTATTTTACATTGTACTTTTTTTTATTGATGGGTTTATACCATTATAAGATCAAGACCTACTTCTATTGGCGCTATTTGGCCGAAATACAAAATGGCGATTTTGATTTTTCCGTTCTGCGCTTCCTCTTGGCTGTCGCTCTTTTTTACATAAATCTTTTTTTTATAACAAGATTGAGGACAACAAAATTGATTTTCGTGGTGCTCTCGATTTTTTTCGCTTTGTTAACCATCCCTTCGCTTATCGCATTCACATCAGGAAGCATGTATCCGGTAAAAGCCCTTTGGTTTCATCAAGGCTTATTTTTTGGCTTGTTTTTGTTTTCAAAAGTGAAACTCAATTTTGATAAGGTTCCCGTTATCAATAAAAAGCAAGCACTTTACCTAATGCTCTTGATTACCTCTATAGGGGTGTTACCCTATCTTGTGGTATATGGCCCATATATCAATCTAAAGAACCTTCTTCTTCTTGATGTTTATCAGACCCGGAGCGCAATGGGTAAATTATCAAATCCCTATTTTGGGTATACCTACTCCTTGTTTACAAAAATTATAATCCCCCTCATTATCATTTTTGCCCTAGAACTCAAAAAATATATATGGGTTGTAGTGGGTGTACTTTATTTGGTTCTGTTTTATCTTTTTGGCGCCCATAAAACGGTATATGTAGGACTACTGGTCGTATTGATCTTCTACCGTTTTAATTATGGGCAAGCGGTTAAATATCTCGCCAAATATTCAAGCATTCTTGTCATCACTTGTATTCTATTGGCCATGGTGGGCTATGATTATCCTTGGATTTTATCTTTTAGGAGAATTCACTTTATTCCAACCTTACTGGATATCTGCTACCTAGATTTTTTTGATGGAAATCCGCTATACTGGTCCGAATCCGTTTTAAAAAGGTTTATTGAATACCCTTATGATATTAGATCTACCAACCTAATCGGGGAAACCTATTTTAGAAGGTCCGAGGTGTCCGCAAATAATGGGTTGATTTCTGAGGGTTATATGAATTTGGGGGCTTTGGGGGTAATAATCAATATCCTCCTAGTTTCGGGCTATTTTATGATTCTGAACAGCCTCAAAATACCCGCTAAATATTTTGGTCTGTTTTTTCTGGTTATTTTCTCGTTCATCAGTTCCTCTGTATTCACCGTATTTCTTACACATGGGGCTTTGGCATTGCTATTGGTAGCCGTCTTCTTGCTAAACAAGAAATAGGATTTAACCTCAGGAGTTATCCTCGTAAGTAAAACCATACAGCCAACTCTTTTTTTTGGGTACCTTTGCAACGAAATAATCAATTCCTAATGAAAACAGTTGAAAAGCGGTTGGCAGACGAACAGAAATTTCATAATGAAATTTTCGAGTCAAATAAAAGAACCAAAGAGGTGGGACGGTTTTATGCCATTAATGACATCATTCATAAAGCATATGAAGATTTTATTTTTGAAAAACCAAAAGGGAAAGTTTTTCTGGAATATGGTTGCGGGATGGCCAAAGGAGGTCGTTCGGTAAGACTGGCCAAGCAAGGCGCCAAAGTGCATGGCATCGACATATCGGATTACGCGATTGAGTTTTTATCAAAAGAAGCCGAAGAAGAAGGGCTTGATATTGACTACCAGGTGATGAATGCGGAGGACATGACCTTTGAGGACAACTATTTTGATATCATCTACGGTACTGGCATACTCCATCATTTAGATTTAAAAAAGTCTTATGTGAGTATTGCTAAAAAGTTAAAAAAAGAAGGTACGGCAATTTTTATAGAACCACTGGGTCATAACCCTATCATTAATGGTTTCCGTAATAAAACCCCTGATATACGTACAGAGGATGAACACCCCCTATTAATGCCCGACTTTAAACTGGCCCAAAAGTATTTTAAAAAGGTCGATATTGAATACTTTTATTTGACCACTTTAGGCGTCCCAATTTTATTCAAAAATAAGCAACCTCAGTTCTTGGTTAATTTGTGCAATGCCATTGATAAGGGCATATTCACCCTCTTACCCTTTATGCGAAAGCATGCTTGGCAGGTAGTGGTTAAATTTTCAGATCCGGTTTAATTTGAAATAAGAGGTATCTTCGCACCTATTTTAAGACGAACAGAAAATTTGCATGAATACGCAAACAAAAAAGAAGGTATGTCATCTGAGTTCGGTACATCAACGTTATGATACACGTGTATTATTAAAAGAATGTACATCGCTTTACAATCATGGATATGAAGTACATCTGGTTGTGGCAGACGGCAAAGGATATGAAAACTACAACGGAATACAAATTCATGATGTTGGTACGACTAAAGGTCGGTTAAGTAGGTTCTTTAAATCTACCAAGGCAGTTCTAAAAAAAGGATTGGAAATTGATGCCGATATTTATCATTTTCATGACCCCGAATTGATGCCTAGCGGTATTAAATTAAAGAGAAAGGGCAAGAAAGTAATCTACGATACACATGAAGACTTACCACGCCAATTGCTCAGTAAGCTCTATATAAAGTTTTATCTACGCAAGCCTCTAGCAACTGTATTAGAGTGGTACGAAAACTACGCTGCCAAGAAGTTCGATTTTATTATTACGGCTACTCCTCATATTCAGAAGAGATTTAGCAAATTAAACAAAGCATCTTTAGATATCAACAATTATCCGATGCTCAGTGAATTAAATACGGAAACAACATCTTGGAGCGATAAGAAAGACAGGATTTGCTACGTAGGCAGTATAACACAAATAAGAGGGTTGGAAGAGGTCATTGAGGCCATGGGTCATTTGGAGGGGTTGGAATTGAATCTTGCCGGTAGCATATGGCCAAAATCTTTTAAGGAACGTTTGGAAAATAAAAAGGGCTGGCAGAATACTATTTTTTTGGGACAGATTAATCGTGATGAGGTCAAGCGCGTACTACGCGAATCTCAGGTGGGGATTGTCACCTTTTTGCCTTTCGGCAATCATACCCACTCGCAACCGAACAAACTATTTGAGTATATGGCCCAAGGCATACCTTTGGTAGCCTCGAATTTTAATCTGTGGAAAGCCATTATTGAAAAGGTAGATTGTGGTATTTGTGTAGACCCAGAGGACCCCAAAGCAATTTCCAAGGCCGTGAGAATTTTACTCGACGATAAAGAGCAAGCCCAACAGATGGGAGAAAATGGTAGAAATGCTGTTTTGACTACATTTAATTGGGAGTCTGAGGAGAAGAAATTAATTCAAATCTATAAGGAGACTATTTAAGTTATTCTCCTAAGGTAGTTGTTCCAAGAATATGGGCATCACCATTTGGTAATCGATAAAGGAAATGAGCATGTCGCCCCCTGCTATTCCTAAGTTTTTGTCTTTAAGTTCTTTGGCTCTTGGTGCGTATGATAAGGGCACTATACCTTATTTGAAAAATCATATATGGAATTGTGAAGCAATTCATTTAAATAAAAACGACCACAATGATAAGAACGAGACCACAGTTTATAAAGCGGCAACGGCCAACTGCGCTTTCTAGCGTTCTATGCAAAGAGCAATGACAAGTACAATCAAGAATTGATTGCGAACCATAAAATTTTTAATATTAAAGTTGGTTTCGTGTGTGTTTGAAAACAAATATATTGAGTGATGTACCAGCGATTTAATTTAATTTTTTTAGCTCTTCCAGTAATTCTTTTAACCATTTCTAGTTGTGGTAAAAATGATAAAGAGAATTTCTTCGGAAGGCAAATAAAACCCATTATTTGGGGTTCGGATGATTTGTCTACCAAGGAACACTTAGCAGATTTTCAAGCAGGAAAGAGAGAGCCACATCCTTTGGACATTGGGAAATCCTTAATCTATACCGCCCACAGATATCAACAAACGGGGGATAGCTTTTACAAGGAACAATCAATGGGCTATTTAGCGCTAATAGAGACCCTATATGACAATCCTGAATATTATGATAAAAACACCTTTAAATATAATTTTTCGCACAACAATTTAAAACCAGGGTGGTGGTCGGGTATGGCTAATTCGGCCATTGTATTTGGCCTGACCCTTTGTGATGACGTTTATGGAACCGATCATGGGGAGATTGTTGAAGCACTAATCGATAATCTAAAAACGGATTATGAGGAGGGAGGCTGCCTATACCCAATAGATGAAAACAAATCTTGGATTCTGGAATACGCTTGGCCAGGTATCAATAAGACATCGGTTAAGTTCGTGTTAAATGGCTTTTTATATTCCCTGATATGTTTGAAAATGGCCCATAATATTTCACCAAACCCCAATTTAGAGCAGCTTTTTAATAAGGGTTGGCTGGCACTTGAGCACAAAATAGACGATTACTATTTTCAAGGCGTAAAATGGACAAAATATGATTTGAATCCCACCATTGAGCCTCCCCATTATGCTATTTTCGACATTATACTGTTGGAGTCTCTGGCAAGTTTTGAAAATGGGAAAGAGGAATGGATAGAGAAAACACTATCAAGACGAAGAGGAATTCTTAAGCAAGCATATAGACTGGATATAGCCAAAAGAGAGAGCGATAGTTATAGCACAATGTTCAGCTTGATAGGTCCGCCAAATCCATATTGGATTGATATCTACCCTATTGAAATAAAAATCAATTTTACAGATAAGAGAGGGACAAAAATTATCAATTCCTATCCGCCTAAAGAATTTGAAATGAACATCTACAAAAGGGGGTTTATTAGTTTTGATTTAGACCAGGATGAGTTTTCAAAAATTAGGGATATAGCTATAAGTTCTAAGTATCAAGGACAGAAACAGCAACTTTTCAAGTATTCCCAAGAAGAATTATTCAGGAATATTAAAGTGGTTGAAAACAAAAACATCATTGCAAGAAAAGCCTTGAGCGCAAACTACGATGGGGTTTTTGGCGATTCGGTTGTGACGATTGAGCCTGAAAGAACTTATGATACCAACGTTAAAAACTATAAGAACAATGTTGCTCAAATTGTTATTCCATTCCGAGAGGTGGAGTATTTTAAAGAGGATAAAAATTTAGTTTTGAAAATTTACAATTCAATTGAAATACCTGACCATAAATTTTTCATCCATTCCGAAGATGGCAAAGTTTATCAACAATATTACAAGTCTATTTCAAAAGGAAATAATGTAGTTGTTCTAAACCCTGCAAAATTTAAAAATTACAAGAGTAACAAAGGGATAAAAAAGATTGTATGGCAGATTTATACAAGTAAACAAAGGCAGAAAGGGGATGTTAGAATCGATGATGTTTTTAAAGCAAAGACCCAAATAGAAATAGAAAAAATAAGATCTGTTAAGGGAAAAACCCCACAGAAAATAAAAACAGAAGCTCTTTCGGCTAAATTTGACGCCATTTGCACCGATTCAATAATCAAAATAGACTCGAAACGACTGTTTGAAAATGATCTAGAAAGCTATAAGAGCGGAATTGCCCAGATTGTTATACCATTCTCCGAGACACGACACTTTCAAGAAAATGAAAATCTTGTTTTAAAAATGGATAGCGACCTAGAAATAGTTGACCATAAATTTTTTATTTACAACGAAGATGGCGCAGTTTTTCAGAGATATTACCTCCCAATCCCTAAGGGAAAAAACATTATTATATTAAACCCTGTCGGATTTAAAGATTATGATAGCGATAAAGGAATAAAGAAACTTGTTTGGCAGATTTACACCAGTAAAGTAGAACAAGGCGAAATAAAAATAAAAAGCATACTTAAGACCGAAAATAGTTTTCAATTGAAAAATATATTTGCAAATGACGACTACAACTTTGAAGAAAAAATCATTAGAGGAAATATTTATTAGGAGGAATTAATTAAAATGCCCAATTTTTAAGAGAGAGATATTCAAAAATCCGCAGACCTTTTTGAAGAAAGGTTTTTAATCTAACTCAAGGGTTAGAACATGGGCTAAATAGCAAGAAATAAGTAGAACAGTAAGCGTAGTTTTGAGAACAGATGACTAACACCTAAATCAATGAAGATAATTACCATAGTAGGGGCAAGACCACAATTTGTAAAAGCGGCAGTAGTAAGCCGCGCGATAGCGGAGTATAACCAAAACACCCCAAAAGAAGAAATACAAGAACGTATTGTTCATACCGGGCAGCATTTTGATGAGAATATGAGCGCGGTTTTCTTTGATCAAATGCAGATACCCAAACCGCATTATAATTTGGATATCAATAGCATGTCTCACGGGGCAATGACTGGTAAAATGTTGGCGAAGATTGAAGAGGTACTCCTTGAAGAAAATCCAGATTGGGTCCTGGTCTATGGGGATACCAACTCCACCTTGGCAGGCGCTTTGGCAGCTAAGAAATTACACATTAAGGTGGCCCACGTCGAGGCAGGCCTACGGTCCTTTAATATGAGGATGCCGGAAGAGATCAATCGTATTTTAACAGACAGAATTAGCGATGTACTATTTTGCCCTACTACAACTGCAATAAGAAATCTGGAGAAAGAAGGCTATGATAATATTGCCATTAAAAAAATCAACTGTGGCGATGTGATGAACGATGCCGCCCTGTTCTATAAGAAATGGTCGGAAAAACCGAAGGCCATAACCTTGGAAAAGGACTTTGTGCTTTGTACCATCCACCGACAGGAAAACACGGATTACAAGGAGAAACTGAAAGCTATTTTTGATGCGTTGGGTGAAATTGGCAAAACGAAAAAAGTGGTTCTTCCGTTGCACCCGAGAACTGTTAACAAACTAAAGGAATTTGATATCGTTCCAGACAATAACATTCAAATTATCGATCCTGTTGGTTATTTTGAAATGATTTGGCTACTGTCTAATTGTGATATGGTTATTACCGATAGTGGAGGGCTCCAAAAAGAGGCTTTTTTCTTTGCAAAGCCATGTATTACGGCTCGTGAAGAAACAGAATGGGTAGAACTAATCGAAAATGGGGTTAATTTTTTGGCCGGATCGAACAAGGAGAAAATCCTTGGCCTTTATGATGAGATTCAGGACTCCCAAATCGCATTTGACATCAATTTATATGGGAAAGGTGATACGGGGAACATAATTGTAAAGCATTTAGCAACCGATTATTCATAATGCCATAAAAACAACTTTTTGAAACCACTTGTTTCCATAATTACCCCAGTGTATAAGGCCGAAAAATATCTGGCAGATCATCTGGCATCAGTTCAGGCGCAAACCTACGATAATTGGGAACATATTTTGGTTGATGATTGCTCTCCGGATGGCAGTGCTGCCTTAATCAAATCATTCCAGGAAAGAGACCAGAGGATACAATACCATCGTCTTGAAAAGAATAGTGGGGCCGGTGTGGCCCGAAACAAGGCTATTGAATTGGCCAAGGGCGATTATATTGCTTTTTTGGATAGTGATGATCAATGGCATCCCGAAAAATTGGAAAAGCAGCTAAGCTTTATGCGGGAAAATGACTATCACTTCACTTTTACCGATTATGATATGGTAGATGAAGTGGGACAGAAATTATCCAAATACATCAAGTGTAAACCACTGGTAACCTATAAAACTGCACTATATAAAAATCCCATTGGATGCCTTACCGCGATGTATAATGTAAACTTCTTCGGAAAGCAGTACATGCACAGTATACGCAAACGCCAGGACTACGCGCTTTGGCTAAAGCTTCTTAAAAAGGTCAATGGGCATGGTTTAAATGAGTGTTTGGCGAGCTATCGCACCGGGAATGAATCCATTTCGGCAAATAAACTGGATTTACTCAAGTATGAATGGAAAATTTATCGTGAGGTAGAGGGGCTTTCCTTCTTTAAATCAGCATTTTATTTGCTTTCAGCGGTTGTTTTGAAATTGAAAAGCTACTTTTGAGGCGTAGAATCGCTATTTACCGATGCCAAGACCATCCATACTTAATTCTATAGAGCGTAAGTTTATCCTGCTTATTGGAGATTTGGGTATTGTACTCCTGTCGCTAAATGTTTTTGTAAACCATGCAATAGACGCTGAGTTTATTTCATTGCAGCTTAAAATAGGTGTTTTTGCCTTCGGTGTTTTCGTTTACCTTGCACTTGCCTATATTCTGGAATTCTACAGTCTTGAAAAGGCAGGTAGGCGCAGAAATATTGCTGCGCAGTCCATATACATAAGTGGATTGTTCGTTTTTCTAGTATTTGTTTTTTCCGTTCTAGTATTCGACGTTAGTTTTTGGCGGATTCCTTTGCTAAGCTTTTTACTACTTACCCCTGTGCAAATTGGCGGATGGCGATTGCTGTTCAGGAATATTTTCGCAGTTATCCCTGACTCTAAAAACGTATTGTACATTTATGACGGCCATACGAGCGAAAGTTTAAGGGAAGATGTGGCGATTATCGATGGGAAGGAGAAGAAAACCTTCCATAAGGTAAAACTGACCTACTCGATGCAGCACGATTCTGCAATAAACAAAAAATTCTTTTTATCGGCTGCAGATAAAATAGACACCTTTATCATAAATACGAGGAGCTATAATGAGTTGCCTCCGGATCTTGAAAAACTGATGCTGAGGTCTATTGTCAAGGGAAAGGAAGTGATTTCGTTTACCTCTTTCTACGAGAACACTTATGAGGCCATGCCAATTAGGTCCCATAATGATAGTTTTTATGAGCTATTACAGCTACGCAATAAAAAGATACGGTACTTACAACTTATCTTTAGTTTTTTAACAAATTTTCTCTTGTCTTTATTTGTCGGCCTCCTATTCTTATTAGCAATCCCATTTGTTTTTATTGGCAACTTGTTTTTTAATAAGGGGCCGCTATTCTACAGTCAAAAAAGGGTGGGCTTACACGGAGAGGAGTTTAAAATATACAAGTTCCGGTCTATGGTGGTCGATGCGGAAAAAGAAGGCGCGAAAATGGCAACGAGTGGCGATAGTAGGGTTACCCCTTTCGGGAAGGTGTTGCGCTTGTTCCGTATTGACGAGTTACCTCAGATCATCTCGGTAATTAAAGGTGATATGCAATTTATAGGCCCAAGACCGGAGCGTAAGGTATTTGTCAAGGAAATAGATAAACTGATGCCCTACTATAATGTTAGGCACTTGATTCGACCAGGGATTACAGGGTGGGCCCAGGTCAAATATAAGTACGGTCAAAATTTAGAGGATTCCATCAAAAAACTGGAATATGATTTTTACTACATCAAAAACAGATCAATAACCTTAGATTTGAGGATAATTTTTAAAACCGTAACAACAGTATTGTTTTCAAGAGGAGTATAATTCTGGAATCCATAAAAGATATAAAGGCATTAATGATATGATGAAAAAGGTATTGATAACCGGAGCAGCCGGGTTTTTAGGATCACATTTATGCGATAGGTTCATTAAAGAAGGGTACTATGTAATTGCAATGGACAACCTTATTACCGGGGATCTTAAAAACATAGAACATTTGTTTCCTTTGGAGCAGTTCGAATTTCACCATCATGATGTTACCAAGTTCGTTCATTTACCAGGCAAGTTGGATTATATCTTACATTTTGCCTCGCCTGCGAGTCCAATAGATTACCTTAAAATTCCAATTGAGACACTTAAAGTAGGTTCCTTGGGAACGTTGAATTTACTTGGCTTAGCGAAGGAAAAGAAGGCAACCATATTGGTGGCATCTACTTCTGAAGTCTATGGCGATCCCCTGGTGCATCCACAAAATGAAGAATATTATGGTAACGTAAGCCCAATAGGTCCGCGGGGCGTGTATGATGAGGCAAAACGTTTTATGGAATCGATTACAATGGCATATCACCGTTTTCATGGTGTTGATACCCGTATCGTTCGAATTTTTAATACCTACGGATCCAGAATGCGATTAAATGATGGTCGTGTAGTACCTGCATTTATGGGCCAAGCACTTAGAGGCGAAGATTTAACGGTATTTGGTGACGGTTCGCAAACCCGCTCTTTCTGCTATATAGACGATCAGGTAGAGGGAATATACCGATTATTATTAAGTAAGTATTCCGACCCGGTAAATATTGGGAACCCACATGAAACGACGATAAAAGAGTTTGCGGAAGAGATAATTGCCCTTACGGGAACAACACAAAAGGTAATTTATAAGCCATTACCGCAAGATGATCCTTTACAGCGGCAACCCGATATTACCAGAGCAAAGGAAATACTGAATTGGGAGCCCAAAGTAGCACGTTCCGAAGGCTTAAAAATCGTATACGATTATTTTAAATCGTTGCCTTCAGACGTTTTACAACGAAAAGAGCATCGAGAGTTCAATTAAACAAACGATGCTTCTTTCCGAAATTTAATTTGATATAAAAGCGCAGTAAATGAACATTCTTATCCTCGGTTCTGGGGGCCGTGAACATACATTAGCATGGAAATTGGCCCAAAGCCCTAGATTAACTAAGCTTTTTGTTGCCCCGGGCAATGCAGGGACAGGTGAAATTGCCATCAACATACCAATTGGTGTAAATGATTTTGAAAAAATCAAGAAAACAGTGCTTGCCGAGAATGTGGACCTGGTGGTCGTTGGCCCCGAAGACCCTTTGGTAAATGGGGTTCACGATTTTTTTCTCAATGATAAGGAATTAAAAGATATAGGTGTTATAGGCCCGCAGAGGGCGGCTGCCACTTTAGAGGGTAGCAAGGAGTTTGCAAAGGAATTTATGAAAAGACACGATATTCCGACTGCTGCCTACCAAAGTTTTACTGCGGATAACCTTGAGGAGGGGTACACTTTTTTAGAAAGCTTAAATTCGCCCTACGTGTTGAAAGCAGATGGCTTAGCGGCAGGTAAGGGGGTTTTGATACTTGATGACTTAGAGGAGGCCAAGAGCGAACTGAAGTCTATGCTGGTCGATGAAAAGTTCGGTGCGGCCAGCACAACAGTGGTTATTGAGGAGTTTTTAGACGGAATAGAGCTAAGTGTTTTTGTGCTTACAGATGGTACAGGTTATAAAATGTTACCTACTGCCAAGGATTACAAGCGCATTGGTGAGGGTGATACTGGACTCAATACAGGCGGCATGGGGGCAATTTCCCCGGTTCCTTTCGCTAAAAAGGAGTTTATGGACAAGATACATGAGCGCGTAGTAAAACCGACGGTAGAAGGGCTTAAAATAGATAATCTCCCATATAAGGGCTTTATCTTTATTGGGTTAATCAAAGTGGGGGATGACCCTAAAGTAATCGAGTACAATGTTCGGTTGGGAGATCCGGAAACCGAAGTCGTGGTTCCTCGGATAAAGAATGACTTTGTAGAACTTTTCCAAGCGGTTGCAAATGGCACTTTGGATTCAATAGACCTTCAACTAGACGAACGTACCGCGACTACCGTGATGCTGGTTTCTGGGGGCTATCCCGAGGCGTATGAAAAGGGGAAGGAAATTTCGGGCGTAAGTGCTGTAGAAGATTCAATCGTTTTCCATGCGGGTACAAGACTGGAAGACGGCGCTGTTGTAACGAATGGTGGGCGTGTTATGGCAATAACTTCCTTTGCAGAGGATTTTAAAAAAGCGCTTAAAACTTCCTATAAAAACATAGATAAAATAAGTTTTAAAGGAATGAATTACAGAAAAGACCTCGGTTTCGATTTATAACCAAAGAAGTTTGCCCTAAATGAAAAAGGGATATTTGATACGGCTATAGATAAGAATGTGAAGTAATGCTCTTATCCTCTTCACCGTTATCGTTAAAGCTTTTTAATTGCAGCATCCAATATACAAAGGCCACCATACCGATTATGGCAAGAATCCAGTTCACGATATTAGACATCCACCAACTGTCCATAAACCTGAACATATCATATGGCGAGAAAAGAACGTTTACGAATAAATCTTCGATAGCCTCAAAAAATGCTTTCATGTTATAGTATATTTATTGAATTTGTATTGAGATTCTTTTTGGAACCGAAAATTTAGGCTTCATTAGGGTGCAAAAGCCTAAATTTGCAGGTAAAATAGAAACTCAAAACGAGTTCAGTATGCAAAAATATAAAAACCAAAGATGATTTCAAGCTTTTTTGGCAAAACAAAGCCAATTAATTACATCATTTTGCTAACGTTTGTCTTCGTTTTCTACTGGTTTGTTCATTTCATTGTATTTGATAAAACTTATACCCCTGGCCAGTTATTCCTCCAGCTCGTGGTTTTGTTGATTCTTAGTTTTGGTGTCTTTGTGCTGAATTTCATCGTAAAGCGTAATAAAATAACGGGCACTCACTCATACGTCATTCTGTTTTTCACGATGATGTTACTTGTTTTTCCGCAAACCTTAATAGACAATAATGCGGTTCTTTGCACCTTCTTTCTTTTTTTGGCAATGCGCAGGCTTATTAGCATCAGGTCGCTGAAAAACGTCAAGCTTAAAGTTTTTGACGCCACCATTTGGATAGCTTTGGCCAGTCTTTTTTATGATTGGGCCCTTATCTATTTACTTTTGGTCTTTATTGCTATAAACATATACGAACCTAAAAACCTAAAAAACTGGATGGCACCTTTCGCGGCTTTATTTGCCCTGTTCATGATTGTGTATAGTGTGCTAACCCTAACTGGAAATACTAATTTTATTTGGGAACATTATCGTTTTGAATATACATTCAACAAAGAATACTTTTTAAACTGGGCAAATAGCACTAAAATGATTCTTTACATTGTAGGTATTGCTACGGTAGGGCTCCTTAGTTTTCTTAGGCTTGGTAAGGCAGGAATGGGAAAAGTAGCAACAATGCGTTTGATTGCCATGCTTTTCATATTGGGTCTTGTTTTGGAAATACTGGTAGCAACCCCTGGTAAGTCAACAATAATGGTCACCTTCTTTCCCGCATCTATATTCTTGGCCAAATATGTAGAGTCTATTAAAAAAGCGAATATTAAGGAAATTGTTTTAATGCTTTCCATTTTTATACCCTTTATGATCTTCTTTATTGGCCTTGTCATAAAATAATATGGGTATCTTTGCCCCTAAAATCAACGCCATGTTCAGTGATTTCGCCTTTGGCATCTTCGAGGAAAGTATAGGGGAATACCATATAAAGGATGATGTGCACCAATCATTTATAAACCCCTATCCAAAAGATGATGTTGCGCATTTGCTTTATCGTAAAAATTGGATCGATACGGTGCAGTGGCATTATGAAGATATCATTCGCGATCCGAATATAGACCCCGATGCCGCATTGGTCCTAAAACGTAAAATTGATGCGAGCAACCAAGACCGTACCGACTTGGTGGAGTATATAGATAGCTATTTTCTTAATAAATACCAATCGGTAAAAACTCTTAATGGCGCTACTATCAATACAGAAAGTCCGGCCTGGGCGATTGACCGCCTTTCTATTTTGGCCCTGAAGATTTATCATATGACAGAAGAAGCCAATAGAACTGGTGCTTCACCTCAGCATCTAAAGAAATGTAAAGAAAAGCTGACCGTGCTGTTAGAACAGCGAGCAGATCTCTCAACCGCAATTGACCAATTACTTAGCGATATTGAATCGGGCAAGAAATACATGAAGGTATATAAGCAAATGAAGATGTACAATGACGATGAGCTCAACCCAATATTGAGGGGTCAAAAGTAAAAAGCAATGAAGCCGGACGCCCATATCTTGGTCATAAGACTATCTGCAATGGGCGATGTGGCTATGACGACTCCAGTGTTATTGGCACTTACAAACCAATATCCACAATTGAAAATCACCGTGCTTACCCGGGCTTTCTTCGCCCCCATGTTCGCACAATTACCCAATGTTACGGTTTTTGAAGCGGATGTAAAAGGGATTCACAAAGGAATTTTTGGATTATGGAAACTCTACAAAACGTTGAAAAGACAGCGTTTTGACGCAGTTGCGGACTTGCACAACGTATTGCGTAGTAACATTTTAAAATTATTCTTTCGCTTAGGGGGAGTTGGGTTTTATCAATTAGATAAAGGAAGGTCAGAAAAGAAATCCTTAACATCGGGAACCATTAAACATTTCGAGCAGTTAAAAACCACGCACCAGCGTTATGTGGATGTTTTTTTCCGTTTGGGCTATGCGTTCAAATTAAAAAATACCGATGTGTATAAAAAACAAGCCCTGTCTGATAGGGCTATTGACCTCATTGGTTCAGACATTAAAAAATGGATAGGCGTGGCGCCCTTTGCGGCATTTGAAGGGAAAAAGTATCCCTTAAACCTAATGGCCAAGGTTCTGGAAGCGTTAAAAACACAAGGAAAATACAAAATTTTACTTTTTGGTGGGGGAAATGAAGAAAGAGACCTACTTGAACAATTTGCTGACGGAAAGAATTGTATCAATACGGTGGGAATACTTAGTTTTGCTGAAGAATTGGCCCTAGTGAGTAATCTTGATTTGATGCTAGCAATGGATAGCGGTAACGCCCACATTGCTGCAATGTACGGCGTGCCAACCGTAACGGTTTGGGGGGTTACGCACCCTTACGCGGGATTTGCGCCTTTTGGGCAGGAGATAAATACAATCTTGGCGGATAGGGAAAAATATCCGCTAATACCCACTTCGGTTTACGGGAATAAGGCCCCCGAGGGCTATGAAAAGGCCATTGCGACCATTCCACCCGCTATCATTATCGGGAAGATGACCACTCTATTGACTTGAATTCCGAAATTGCGATTACTCCTAGCGATTGAACTCAGAATTGGTTTTGGGCTCCAAAGACTTAAAATAGTAGCGTAATTGCGACATAAACCTATATTTTCTGGCACTTGGGGCGGTTTCGACCATTAAGGTACGGATACCCATAAAGGAACTCATTAAGAAGATAGCAACACCCTCGGCATCTACATGGCGATCAATATGACCATTGAATTTACCGCGTTGTATGGCCGATACCAAAGTCACTTCCCAAACTTTGAGTACTTCGTTCAAATGCTTCATGACTATTTCATTGCGCCCGTTAAATTCGTTGATAAAGTTGTTCAATACAAAGCCATAATCCAACTCATTATGGACAGCAGTTTCCAAGGCATTTTCAAAGCAATTGGTAATCAAGTCTAGCGTATGATCATGCCCTTCAATGGGCTCGATTAGTAGGCTATAAACTTTTCGGACTACAAGATTTTCGATAATCTGAACAAAGAAATCTTCCTTAGATTCAAAGTGATAATAGAAGGCTCCTTTTGAAAGCGAAAGTCTTTTTAGAATGTCATCAACACTGGTATTATAGTATCCTTTTTCGTAGAAGAGTGATAGGCCAGTTGATTGTAAACGTTGCATGGTTGCCATGCGTTTTAAACTTTTTTCCATGAGATTCGGGTTTTAAGTTGTTAGTGAAACCGACTAAGGGGTCGGAAGTATATATAAAACCCAAAAACCCTTGTTTTGGTATATATTCAAGGGTTTTTTGTTGTGAATATTCGATAAATTGTTGTGAAAGGATCTTTTAGCAGCAGCGGTCAAAACAGAAAACGGACTAATTGGTCTGTTGATTAGGTTAAAATGTATTGCCTTAGTCCTTAAATTAAAAACTCCATTTTCGTTTTACCGTTTTGATTTCGTTTTTGGATTAGACAATTTCAATTGTTGAAACTTCATTTCTTTAGGGAGAAGAATCTGTATTTAGGCCACCGTCCCCTGACAACTACTTCCTGCTCCGGCCGTACAACCATAGCAATGTTGCGAAATAATAATATTCCTATCGTTCAACAGATCCTCATTATAATCTTTTATATGCTTTACCTTACTTGCCACCTTTAAGTCGAGCATCTGATTAAAATCACAATCGTACAGCCAACCGTCCCAGCTTATAGAAATGGTATTGGTACACATCACGTTCTCAACTGCCGCGGGATTATAGGCCTCGACCAGGGAATACATATAGTCTTCATAGTTCTCAGATGCAATCAGGTAGTCCAAAAAACGTGCTATAGGAAGATTGGTAATCGCAAATAGATTGTGAAAATCAATATCAAAATCCTCTTTCAGCGCTTTTTTAAAATCCGCCTCTAGGGCCATTTGGTCTCCTGGCAGATAGGCGCCTGAGGGGTTATACACTAAATCCAGCCGTAAACTGCTCCCGGGCATGCCATAACCAACAGCATTTAATTCTTGCAAAGCCTTTATCGATTTATCGAAAACACCGTCGCCCCGTTGCTTATCTGTCTTGCCACGGGTGTAGTGCGGCATGGAGGAAATTACATGAACATTGTGTTTTTTAAAGAATTCCGGTAAATCGTAATATTTCTTGTTGGCCCGGATTATGGTCAGGTTGGAGCGCACAATAAAATCTTTAATACCAGCTTTGGCGGCTTCCTCTACGAACCAGCGAAAATCAGGATTCATTTCAGGTGCCCCTCCGGTAAGGTCCAAGGTATGTGCTCCGGTATTGCGAATGACCTCCAAACACTGCTGCATGGTTTCTCGCGTCATAATCTCTTTTCGGTCAGGACCAGCATCAACATGGCAATGTTCGCAGACCTGGTTACACATATAACCCACATTGATCTGTAAAATCTCCAATTTGGAAGGGCGCAAGGGAAAATGCCCTATTTCCCCTATTTTATCCTTGAAATAGGGTAATTCGCCATCTTCAAAGATGCCCCCATTCAATATTTCGAGCTGCTTGTTGCTTATGGCAAGTTCATTGCCTTTCGCTTTTAATGATTTTATTGCCATTTTTTGATTATCTATATTTTATAATATCCTGACCGAAAAAGCTATATACAACGGTTGATACTGTATTCGCTTTCAAAAAGCACGAGGTTAGAAATACGAAGTACGAATTTTTTCATTCAAGATTTCGTACCTCTTATCTTGTGTTTCGTACTTTTTTACATACTCAATTTGTTATACTTATTCATCATTTGCACCCCATGAACCAAGGTGGCTCCACTTTCGATGGCGGCGCCTACATGAACGGCTTCCATCATCTCTTCTTTGGTAACCCCCTTTTGCAGTCCGTCTTTGGTGTAGGCATCAATACAATAGGGACATTTTACCACATGGGAAACAGCCAGGGCAATAAGGGATTTCTCCCTAGCGCTTAGAGCACCTTCTTCGAAAACGGAGCCGTAATAATCAAAAAACTTGGTGCCTAGTTCTTCACTCCATTCGGTAATCTTTCCGAACTTTCTCAAATCCTTTGGGTCATAATATGAATCTGCCATCTTTTTTAGGTGTTTTTGGTTTTTGTAAATGTTATTGTCTAATGAAATTATCTAGAAAATACGGGCCTTTTCTACGTCTGGAAGTATTTCCGTAGTGTCCCAATATCCCGCCGGACAGCAATACACCCGTTCTAGGCATTTACTTGTTGTGAATATTGAACAGGTTTAGAATAATGGTCTTACGCAGCTAAAAGGAAAAAAGGGGACCCTTTATTCTGTAGCAACCTCAGATGGGGAGTTACGACATGAAACGTTGCCTGACCCAATGTTTTCTTGGCTTCGGCAAGAATGTGGAGTAGTATTTGAAGTAATTTTTTCGGAATATAATTGGCGAAGGCTATAAACGATTTAATATCGGTTACCGTATCAATATCGAACAAAGTCTCTAAACAAACGACCTCCTTAGACACGGAAACCAAATCTAACAGTTGTTTCGAAAGATTGGAAGTTTGCCAAGCCAATTGGCGGAACATGTTGGGGTTGAATTGATCCAGGTGTAGGCCCATCAAGTAAAAACCGCCATCTGCGGAAGGACCGAGTACAAACCGATTATTTTTAAGCTGATTTTCTGCTTCAAAAATATGTTCTGGCTTTAATTGCGGCGAATCGTTACCGATGGTGATTATCCGATCATAACCTTTATCATAAACTGCCTGTATAGCGTTAGAAAATCGCTCTCCAAACGTACTCCCCTTTTGTTGGTCCTCGGTAAAATGAAAATAAGGAAGTCTTGTTTTTTCAACGGTTTCAAGCGTATGGGCGGTCAAAATATCAAACAAAAGTGTACCCTTGACAATTGCCTTATGTTTTACCTCTTCCTGGGAAGAGTTGGCAAATACCAGAATTGCAGTGCGGATAGTACGGGCTTCTTCCATTTTTTGTGCTCTTACAAACTTACAAAGAAATAAGAATTGAATTGGTCGGGGATGTTTTCCATTGATTACAAATTATATTCCCAATTGTATGAATGATTGTATAAGGATAACTTTCTATTAGGGTGTAAACCCGTTACTTTTGCAACAGTATAAGAAGGAATGGACTTAGAAACCTTAAGATCAAAATCGATTGGATTGGTGTTATCCGGGGGTGGCGTTCGCGGCATGGCCCATATTGGCTTGTTGCGTGCTATGCAGGAACATGGCATTTCGGCAAACTTGGTTTCTGGAAGTAGTGTGGGTGCGTTGGTGGCAGCACTTTATGCCAATGGGAATTCCATTTCGGAAATGTTATCCTTTTTTAAGGAAACCCCCTTGTTTCGGTATAATTTTTTGACTATTTCAAAGCCGGGGCTCATGAATACTGAACGGTATATTAATATTTTCAAGGGCTACTTCCCTGAGGATAGTTTTTCCGTCTTAAAACGTGAGTTGTCTGTGGTTGCAACCAATCTGGAGAAAGGGGAGGAAGCATTTTTTGAGAGCGGTGAGTTAATACGCCCACTACTGGCATCGGCGGCTTTACCCCCGGTATTTAGCCCCGTCCGGATTGGGGATTACATGTATGGTGATGGGGGAATCATGAACAATTTTCCATTGGAGCCAATTAAAGGGAAGGTGGACTTTATGATCGGAAGCAATGTATCGGTTGTTAAACAACTCGAAAAAAAGGATCTTAGCACCTCACTTCAATTGGCTGGCCGCACGACTGGGTTAATGATTTACGCAATCAATAAGAACAAAATTCACCAATGCGATTTAATTATCGACCCTATTGAGCTAGACCAGATTGGGGTACTTGAAAAAGCCGGAATTGAAAGGGCCTATATTATCGGTTATGAATACGCTTCTCGAAAGTTTGAGGAACTAGGTAAGAGAGAATAATGTTCGTATAATCCGGAATCTCATTTAAATAAGGAAACCTTAAACGTCATCATAATCTACCTTTAAGCTAGGAGTAGTTGGATGCGCCTGACAGGTAAGGATCAATCCTTCCTCAATTTCACCATCGGTTAAAATTTGATTTTTGACCATCGTCGCCTTGCCCTCTGTAATACGGGCTATACAACTACTGCAGACTCCGCCTTGACAGGAGTACGGAGCATCAATATTCTCTTTTAAAACTGCGTCTAGAACAAGCATTTTTTTGTCCATAGTGAACGAGAACACTTCGTCATCTACGGTGATTTGTACTTGAGCCTGACCTTCTTCTGTTGCCGGAAGCTCGTCTTTTATTTCTGTTGCCGTGAACAATTCAAAATAAATTTTGTCCTTGGCGATGTCATTCTCCAGCAATATATCGGTCACTAGATGAATCATGGCTTCTGGACCGCAAAGATAAAAGGCATCAAAAACTGTGTTCTTATGTTTATTTTTAAGGGCATAATTCACGGTAGACGTGTCTATCCGACCAAAGAGTGCATCATCTTCCATGGTTTCGCTATTGGTAAAATAGACAAAAAAACGATTGGTGTAATCCAGCTCTAGTTTTACCAAATCCCGATAAAACATAGTCTCCTCGTAAGATTTGTTCCCATAGACCAATACAAAAGTGCTTTTGGGATCGCTATCCAATACGGTTTTAGCAATACTCATTATAGGTGTAATGCCGCTACCTGCCGCAAAGGCCGCAATATTTTGTGGGCTCCCTTTAGATTGAAAGGTAAACCTACCTTCAGGCGGCATTATTTCCAGCGTATCACCAATACGTAGTTTAGCATTGGCATAATGGGAAAATCCACCGCTATCAACCTTTTTAACACCAATGGTAATATCGGCACTTTTAGGCGAGGAGCTTATGGAATAGGCCCTACGTAATTCCTTTCCTTTTATTTCTTTTTTGATGGTGATATACTGTCCCGCTGTGAATATGAAAGTCTGCGCCAGTTCCTTCGGAATCTCAAAGGTAATTGCTACCGAGCTAGGAGTTAGTTTTTCTATATGTTTTACGGCCAGTGAATGAAAATCTGCCATTATATGTGCTCTTTTTTAATCTGTGATTAAATGAATTTTTCTCACCTCTCTTTTAGGTGAGGCGCAAAATTACGCATTGAATACCCCATTTGAAACGGAAGACTTAAAAAAATTGAGCCACATCGTAACAAAACACTATTTTTAGTCTACTAACCTATCGAACACTAGCACCAACCCGAATGTTCAAACACTTTCTCAATCTTCAGTGGAAATCGTTTTTTAGATCCTCGTCTTTAGGAAAGGGCCTAGGTATGAAAATAATAATGGGGGTATCCGCATTTTGGGCGCTTTCAAGTTTATTGATTTTCGGGGGCTTGATGTATCCCATTCTTAAAAATGCTTTCCCGGAAGTCGACCCTTTGGTACCAGTGAGTCGCTTTATGGTATACTGGATTTTGGCCGAACTTTTTCTCCGATATTTTATGCAGAAGCTACCGGTAATGGACATAAAACCCTTGCTTACGCTTCCTGTAAAAAAGAGCAGCATTACTCACTATATACTAGGACGTTCAGGGATTTCAGCGTACAACTTTTTGTCACTCTTTTTCTTCGTGCCATTTGCCGTGGCGCTCATAATAAATGGCTATCCCATAGTAAATGTTCTTATGTGGTTGGTAGCATTGATTGGAATTGTACTCTCCATTAATTACATCAATTTCATCGTAAATAAGGATGATAAGGCACTTATCATTATAGGCGCTTTACTGGTTCTTCTATTTTCGTTGGATTATTTCAATGCCTATTCGGTTCGTGAGCTTGCCGGAAATGTATTTTATAGACTTTATCAAAACCCTATACTTAGCATTATACCACTTTTTGTAGCAGTCGGCACTTATTATATAAACTATAAGTATTTGCGGCAAAAGGTTTTTTTAGATGGCTCACTAAAAACAAAAACGAAACTGGTAGAAACCTCAGATTTAACTTGGGCCAAACGGTTTGGGGATATCGCCCCCTTTATTCAGTTAGATTTAAAACTTATATGGCGCAATAAGCGAACTAAAGTGCAGGTCTTTATGTCCATAGCAATGATATTCTACGGATTGGTTTTCTATACCATGGAAGATTTTGGTCCTACCTCCCCGATGTTGGTTTTTGTGGGAATATTTATAACCGGTATTTTTTTAATGAATTTTGGCCAGTTTATTCCTGCATGGGATAGTGCCTACTATAGTATGATGATGTCTCAAAACATACCATTGCGAAAATATTTAGAGGCGAAAGCAGGACTTATAACGGCGAGTATTGTATTTATGTTCTTGCTGTCTATACCCTACGTATATTTTGGATGGGAGGCCCTAGCCATTAATTTTAGTACCGCCCTTTATAATTTAGGGGTGAATATTCCTGTAATCCTATTTTTTGGCTCATTGAACAAAAAGCGAATAGATCTTACCAAAAGCGCTTTTGGAAATATGCAAGGTACAGGGGCCGCCCAGTTTCTAGTGGGAATCCCCCTTTTTTTGGCACCTATGGTAGTGTACGGCTTGTTTTATTTTTTCATTTCTTTTAAAACGGCCATCATGGCCCTGGCGTTGTGTGGGATTATAGGTTTGGTTTTTAGGGTTGTCCTCCTGGATAAGATAACAGCTATTTACCGAAAAAGGAAGTACGGCATGATTGCAGGATTCAAGGAAAAGAATAGCTAATCAAATTGGGCATTGAGCGGAGCCGAAATGCCTTAATAAAAAAAGCGCCTTCCTCTGAGGTGCCGAGATGACTAAGGTTGATCTAAATTTGAATAAGATTCCCGCGAAGGCCGGAATAAAAATAAAAGCATTATAGATGATTACGGTAAAAAACCTTTCTAAAAAGTACGGTACCCAAAAGGTCTTATATATCCCTGAACTGGAAATTCCGAAAGGACAAAGTTTCGGCCTTGTAGGGAACAATGGCGCCGGCAAGACCACCCTTTTTAGTTTGTTGCTTGATCTGATCAGACCCACCTCGGGCTTTATTATCAATAATGATATTCGGGTCGACCAAAGTGAAGCCTGGAAACCTTTCACCTCTTCTTATATTGATGAGACGTTCCTGATCGGATACTTGACACCCGAAGAATATTTTTATTTTATTGGGGAACTAAGGGGGCAGAATAAGGCAGACGTGAATTCCTTATTGGCCAATTTTGAGGATTTCTTTCATGGGGAGATCCTTGGACAAAGGAAGTACTTGCGAGATCTCTCGAAGGGGAATCAGAAAAAAGCAGGGATCGTGTCTTCCTTTATTGGGAATCCGGAAGTGGTGATACTCGACGAGCCTTTTGCCAATCTAGACCCTACAACGCAAATACGTTTAAAGGGTATTATTAAAAATTTGGCAGACAAACAGGATGTTACCGTGCTGGTGTCAAGCCATGATTTAATGCATGTAACAGAGGTTTGTGAGCGTATTGTGGTATTGAATAAAGGTGAGGTAGTCAAAGATATTCGGACATCAGCGGAAACCCTAACCGAATTGGAAAGCTTTTTCGCAGGGGAATCTTCACAGCCCTAATTGTGAAAGAATTTCTCAAAAAATGTCCAAAAGCTAAATGACCGCATCGTTCTATAGGCAAACAATTAGTTTAATCTTAAAATTTTAGAAGAATGAAAGACTTTATGATGATTTTTATCGGAGCCGATTATCAGGAATTGGGACTCTCGCCAGAGGAATTACAAAATAGAATGGGAAAATGGTTCGCATGGGGCGATAAAATGGGCTCCCAAGGGATTCTCAAAGGGGGAGAGGCATTGGTGCCGGTAATAAAAAGAGTAATTGGCAAGGATAGAACGGTAAGCGATGGACCATTTGCCGAAGGAAAAGAAATAGTCGGAGGATACTACATCGTTTCGGCCAAAAATGCCGATGAGGTCGTAAAAATTGCGGAAGACTACCCCGATTACGATTTAGGTGGGACGGTGGAAATTCGTGAAATAATGGTATTCGATAGGTGATGGAGCACAAAATTGTCGACCATCTTTTCAGACACCATTATGGGAAGATGGTCGCTATTTTAACGCGCTTTTTTGGGTTGTCGCATATAGAGACAATTGAGGACGCGGTTCAAGACACCTTCATTAAGGCCACCCTGCAGTGGCGCAATCAATTACCCGATAACCCAGAAGCGTGGCTAACCAAAGTTGCCAAGAACCGCACTATTGACCTGCTAAGGAGCATTAAGGCAGAAAAAAGCAGATTTGATAAAATTGCTTTTGGCGTTTCTTCCATACAACTAAACGAATTATTCCTAGATCATGAAATTGAGGACAGTCAACTTCGCATGATCTTTGTGGCCTGTCACCCAAGTCTAAAACCAAAAGAACAAATCGCTTTTGCATTAAAGACCATAGCGGGCTTTAGCACCAAGGAGATAGCCGCAGCACTGCTAACAAAGGAAGATACCATTGCAAAACGATTGAACAGGGCAAAAAAAGTAATAATCAAAAGCAAAATACAGTTTGATTTTCCTCCCGCGAATAAGATACAAGAACGATTGGTTCGGGTGATGGAAGTTATCTATTTGACCTTTAATGAGGGGTTTCATTCTACAAATGCCACAAAGGTGGTACGAAAGGATTTGTGCGGCGAGGCAATTCGCCTTTGCAAATTGCTACTAAAAAAAGAGAAATTTAGGTCGGGAAGCTTGTATGCACTATTTGCCTTATTGTGTTTTCATGCCGCTAGGTTAGAAAGTAAAACGAATTCAAAAAATGAAATCGTTGATATTCGGGAACAGGATAGGAGTATCTGGTACCTTCCGCTTATCGAAGTTGGGAATAGTGCCATGAACAAAGCAATGGAGTATGAAGAGGTGTCCCAATACCATTATGAAGCCGCCATAGCTGCCGAGCACATCAAGGCAAAAACATTTAAAGACACCAATTGGGAAAAAATACTACTGTGGTACGCCAAACTGCAGGAAATGAATCCGGGGACATTCAATTTGTTAAATACCGCAATCGTTCACCTGCAACTTGGTAATTTTAAGGAAGCAAAGGAGCTCTTAGATACCTTGCCCATTTCCGATCTTGAACAAAGGGAATATTTGTATTACGGATGCTATGCCGAGTATTATGCGGTAAGGGGCGATTTGGTGCTGGCCATTTCCTATTTGGACAAAGCAATCTTTAAAACTTCCAATACCCAGGAGAGGGAGTATTTGACGCGCAAAAAAGCAACCTTGGAGAGTCGACTAAAAACGCCCAATACATAACGCAAAAACCCCTCTAAATGTCATTTTTGCGACATCCTTCGCTTCTTTAGTAAAGAGTTGGTGACAAACCCAGGAACGAACTGTTCAGTCTGTTTCATGTTTTATTAGTTGTTTTGGAAAAAGGACAACTTCCGATGTAGGGTCTAAAATCATCGCCGTACTCCATATATATGCCAGTTTTATGGGCAAAAACTAGAATTACCGACCAAGCAGTTTGTAAAAGCACAAGTTCGGCAGCCACCAATTTCCACATCAAACTTGTCAATTCACGAAAAACATTGATTTTGGCCCCTATAAATCATGTAAATCCTGTTTCAGGATTGCTAGGTATTTACATCAAATAAAAACCATCTTTAGACTATATTCTTGAATCTCAATTCTTTTTATGTATTTTACCGATAAACTGTATAATAAACCCGTCGTTTTTAAGTTTATTAGGTACGTATATATACTATTTTGAAATTTAGAAGTAAACTTATTCTTTTCGCCATTCCGGCAAGTCTCATATTTGCGGCCTGTTCCACAAAAAAAGATGCCTTCCTTAACCGCAATTTTCATGCGTTAAATACCAAGTACAATGTTTTGTACAATGGTGATATAGCCTTAGAAGAAGGCCAAGAAGAGTTAAATGCGAATTACCGTGATGATTTTTGGGAATTACTACCTGTTGAGCGCCTGGCCGTGACCGATGAAATTAAATTAGATTCGGAGGACAATAACCCCAATTTTATCATAGCGGAGGAAAAAGCTACGAAAGCCATACAAAAACATAGTATGGATATTGGCAATGCGGAACGCAACCCAAAAATAGACGAATCCTTTTTGTTATTAGGAAAGGCCAGGTATTTTGATCAGCGCTATATTCCATCATTGGAAGCCTTTAATTATGTAATCAAAAAATTCAACTACAGTAATAAATTGAATGAAGCGCATATTTGGCGGGAAAAGGTAAACGTTCGGTTAGAAAATGAGGATCTGGCTATAAAGAATCTCAAGCGCTTGATGAAATACGAAAAGCTATCGGATCAAGAATATGCCGATGCCCGTGCTATGATGGCCCAGGCCTACATTAATCTGAATGTAATAGATACGGCCTTGGCCCAGTTAAAGGTGGCCTCCTATTACACTAAGAAAAATCCAGAAAAAGGAAGGTACTATTATATTATTGGGCAATTGTACAATCAACTAGGCCATAAAGACAGTGCCAATTATGCCTTTGATAAGGTGATTGATTTAAATCGTAAGTCACCCCGGGAGTATATGATCAATGCCGAAATTCAAAAAATACGTAATGTAGAGGTGAATGCCTCAAACGAAATTGCCGTTTTGGAACATCTTACGAAGTTGGAAGAAAACCGGGAGAACCGCCCTTTTTTAGATAAGATCTATCGTCAAATTGCCGAATACCACTTGGCCAAGGAATCCGATAGTTTGGCCTTGCTATATTTCAACAAATCATTACGGGCAACAAGAGACGTACCCAAATTGAATGCCCTCAATTACGAGGACCTTGCAGAATACAATTTTGATGAAAACCAGTACAAAATGGCGGGAGCCTATTATGATAGTGTATTGGTAAACCTTCCTGAGAATACAAAAAAACATAGGGCCGTCAAGAAAAAGCTTGACAACCTAGAAGATGTAATCGAATATGAGGATATCGTACAATATTCAGATAGCGTACTTATGCTATACAATATGTCACCCGATAAGCGGATTGCCTATTTTGAAGAGTATATTGCGGGATTAAAACAAAAAGCCGAAGAAGCTGCCGAAAAGGAAGAAAAAATGCGGAACGATGGTTTTGAAGCGTTCGGGACGTCAAAAGGAGGAAAGGAAAACAAAGGCAAATTCTATTTTTATAATATTACTAGCCTAGGGTACGGAAAGACCGATTTTGAACAACGATGGGGGAATCGGGCCTTAGAGGATGATTGGCGTTGGAGCAATAAAACGCGTGCTATTTCTGGTGCCTCAGCTGAGGATGGGGTGGTACAGAACGATAGTATTAATGCCGGGCCAACAGATGAAGAAAAATATTCGGTTGCATTTTATACAGATAGAATCCCTACAGATGTTACCGTTATTGACAGTCTAAAGACCAATCGCAATTTTGCCAACTACCAATTGGGCCTTATTTACAAAGAAAAGTTCAAGGAAAATCTTTTGGCTGCGGGAAAACTGGAAGATGTATTGCGCTCCAATCCTGAAGAACGTTTGGTGCTTCCTTCAAAATATAACTTATATAAGATTTACGAGGAGGAAGGAAGCCCATTATTGGCTTCAATGCGCGAAAATATTTTAAAGAACCATGGCGATTCCCGTTATGCCGAAATTATTTTAAATCCGTCGGCCGTATTGGAAAATGACAACGACGGACCCGACGCCCGCTATAGTAAACTATTCAAACAGTATCAAAAACAAGAATTCCTGGCGACGATTACCGGGGCAGAAGAGAACATTTCGCGCTACACTGGAGACCCCATAGTTCCTAAATTTGAAATGCTCAAGGCCAATGCGATAGGAAGGCTTAATGGTTTCGAGCAGTTTAAAGAAGCATTGAATTATGTGGCGCTCACCTATCCCAATAACCCTGAAGGAAAGAAGGCGGAGCAAATGATATCGGAACAGTTGCCCAAACTGGAGGCTAAAGATTTTTCCGAGGAAATAGAATCAACGGGCGCCTCAAACTGGAAAGTAGTCTTCCCTTTTAAGCGCGGTAATAGTGAAGAATCTGCAAAATTAATAGAGGTGCTGAACAAGTCAATAAAAGATTTGAAATATAGGAACGTTGTTTCAAAAGATATTTATAACTTGGAAGACCTTTTTGTGGTCGTGCATGGTTTTAAGTCAAAACAACGCGCCTTGGGCTATGCCGAACTAATCAGGAATAACAAAGACTATAGAATTGCCAATCAGAATTTCGTGATTTTATCCGACAATTATAAAATCATTCAAGTACATAAAAATTTAACGGAATATAAAAACCGAATTTTAACCCCAAAACCCTAAAACATGTTCTCAGACAACAAAAGACCTATGAGCGAAATGGGCAGTCAGCCCAACAGAATAGAAAAAAACACCAAGATCAAGGGAGATATTGTCTCCGAAGCCGATTTTCGAATCGATGGTAAATTAGATGGTAATGTAAAAACTTCCGGAAAGGTAGTTATCGGTAAAGATGGCTATATTCATGGGAAGGTTGAATGCGTAAATGCCGATATAGAAGGTAGTTTTAATGGCGAATTGTTGGTTTCAGACTTACTTTCACTAAAATCTACCGCGGTAATAGAAGGAACCGTAAGCGTAACTAAGCTGGCCGTTGAGCCGGGCGCGACATTTAATGCATCTTGCACCATGAAGGGCAAGGGCGGCTCTTTGGGCAGTACCAAAAGTAGTAGCTCCCCGAGCGGCTTTAAGTCAACCTTAGGGACTACAGCAAATGGACCAGCAAAAGCCTCCTAAAAAGAACAACCTTAAGAATGTGGCAATACTCTCGGGTATTGCTTTTGAAATGGGCGCTATCATATTCCTTGCTGCCAAGGCGGGCATTTGGCTAGATGAACATTATCAAACAGAAAAAAGAGTGTATACCGCAATTGCCACACTAATTGGTGTGGCGATTTCAATTTGGGTAGTTTTGCGTCAGCTAAAGCGAATAAAGTATTAATGCCAAGATTAAATTCCATAACCCAATTTCTTGTACTTCTTATAACAATACTCGGTCTTGCTTTTTTCGTTCACACAAAGATTTTGGAAAATATGGGAGAACCTGTATATGCCAATAAAATTGTGTTGTCTTATTTGATCAACGGAATCCTAGCGGCAATAATCTACATTGGGCTATTTTACTATCGTTATAAATTAAAAAATTATGTCGGCTTCCTTTTTATGACAGGTAGTTTTCTAAAATTCATTTTCTTTTTTATCCTTTTTTACCCTTCCTATAAAGCTGATGGCGATATCAGCAGAATGGAGTTCGCGGCTTTCTTTATTCCCTACACCATTTGCCTCGTTTTAGAGACTGTTTTCACCGCCAAAATGCTTCAAAAATTAGATTAAAAATCCCTTTAAAATAAAGAGTGGAATTGCTTTTTTCTTTTTAGAAGAATGCCGTACATTTGCACCGATTTTTAGGGACCGATATAATTAGCAATATGCGTACAAGCCTTACCAAACTTCTTTTTGCAGTTTTACTTGTTTTCAGTACCTCTTCCTTCGCTAAGGAAACCGTGGGATCCGATGAGCCCCAAAAGGACCTTAAGACAGAAATCAAGGAGTATATCCAGCACCACCTGAAGGATTCACATGATTTTTCACTGTTTTCTTATACTGCTGATTCCGGAGAGCATAAATATGTAGGCTTCCCGTTACCGGTAATTTTATGGGATGATGGATTAAAAGTATTCTCTTCATCAAAGTTTCATCATGGTGAAACCTTGGCCGAGGTTGATGGGAACTACTACAAACTTTATCACAGTAAAATATACAAGACAGATGCATCGGGAACCATCAATTATGATGAGGACCACCATGCCACTAATGTCAAACCTATAGATTTCTCGATTACCAAGAGTGTGGTCATGATATTCATTACAGGGCTATTGATGTTCTTCTTGTTTCGCGGCTTGGCAAAATCCTATTCGAAAAATAACGGGGTGCCAACAGGAATAGGCCGCTTTTTTGAACCTATAGTCCTATATATAAGGGATGATATTGCAAGGCCTAATATTGGAGAAAAGAAGTATAAAAGATATATGCCATATTTGTTGTCTATCTTTTTCTTTATCTGGTTCCTGAACATTTTTGGCCTGACCCCACTTGGTGTTAATGTAACAGGTAACATTGCCATAACAGTAGCGCTGGCTTTACTTACATTTTTGTTTACGAATTTCACCGGGACAAAAGATTACTGGATGCACATATTTGACCCCTTGGGCGATACGCTGCCTTGGTATGGTAAATTGCTATTGTATCCGATTTTGATACCAATAGAACTTTTAGGACTGGTAATCAAACCATTTTCATTATTGATTCGTCTATATGCAAACATGCAAGCGGGGCACATCGTCTTGATGAGTTTGATAGGATTAATGTTCTTGTTCAAAAGTTGGCTTGGGAGCCCATTGTCATTTGGGTTGGCTTTTGCAATTTCATTGATTGAAGTATTAGTTGCACTGTTGCAGGCATACATATTTACAATGCTTTCGGCCTTGTATTTTGGTTTTGCTTCGGTAGAACATCACCACGATGGTGATCATGATGATGAGCCTGAATTGGCCCATCTTTAAAATTGAATTTTAATTTTTAAACTATATATATTATGGAAATTCCAATTATGGTAGGTGCTGGTTTAGTTGTAATCGGTGTTGGTTTGGGTATCGGTAGAATCGGTGGCTCAGCTATGGATGCGATTGCACGTCAGCCAGAAGCTTACGGAAAGATTCAAACAGCGATGTTGATTGCAGCGGCGCTTATTGAAGGTATTGGATTTGCTGCCTTATTTGCAGTATAATCAAGCAAATTAAGTAACAACTGTAACGGTTGGTTGCAGTTGTTACTTTTCCTATTAAAGTTTAAGAGTTTGTAAAATAAAAGAAAGATGGAGAAATTATTGGAGGAGTTTTCCTTGGGATTGTTTTTTTGGCAGACATTATTATTTGGGCTATTGCTTTTCTTATTATGGAAATTCGCTTGGAAGCCTATTTTAAATGCCGTGAATGAGCGTGAAGATGGGATTAAGGATGCCTTGGCCGCAGCGGAGAATGCAAAGAAAGAAATGCAGAATGTAACTGCTGATAGCGAACGTTTGTTGCAGGAAGCCAGAGGTGAGCGTGAAGCAATGTTGAAGGAAGCCCGCGAGATAAAAGAAAAGATGATTGCCGATTCTAAGGATCAGGCAAAAATCGAAGGAGATAAAATGTTAAAGCAAGCGCAAGCGGCAATCGAAAGTGAAAAGAAAGCCGCTGTTGCCGATATCAAGAGTCAAGTTGCCAATCTATCGGTTGAGATAGCTGAAAAAGTTATTAAGGAAGAGCTCTCTGGCAAAGACAAGCAATTGAAGTTGGTAGAAGATATGTTGAGTGATATTAAATTGAACTAATAAAAAGGTTACCGAGTAAATAACTCAATAACTAACAAAAATGAGCAATTCTAGAGCAGCCATACGATATGCAAAAGCGATTTTAGACCTCGCAGTAGATAATAAAGCTACTGATGCGGTTGAAAAGGATATGCGCTCGATTGTAGCCACGATTTCAGAAAGTGCCGAGCTGAAAGGCATGTTGGCAAGTCCGGTCGTAAAATCAGAGCTAAAGAAAAGTGCACTGAACGAAGTTTTTAAGGGCAGTCATAACATTACAGAAGGTCTTATCAATATTCTGGTGGATAACAAACGTGTAGATCTATTGGATGATGTGGCCGAAAAGTATATCATCTTAAATGAAGATTTAAAAGGCAAGGGAATCGCAGTGGTGACCACCGCTGTTCCATTGACTCCCGAACTGGAAGCCAAAATTTTAAAGCAGGTTACAGAACTTACGGGAAATCAGGTTACTATCGAGAATAGAATTGACAAAAGCATTGTTGGCGGATTCATTCTTCGTGTTGGGGATTTACAATACGATGCAAGCATTGCCAACAAATTAAACAATTTAAAAAGAGAATTTACAAATAGTCTGTAATGAAATTGAAGGGTCGCTTTTTATTGATTTTTTTCCTGCTTTGGCTGGGGCTATCGGTCACGTTCGCGCAATCGGAGGAGTTTCATATAGATGACGCTAATAAGCGAGTTAAAATTAAGAAGGATAAAGTACTGATCGACGGTAAAGAAGTCTTTTCGCTTCAATTTGACAAGAAGACAAAGGAAATTTTATACAAGACCCTTGATTCAGAAGAGGTATTGCTTAAAGCAATTTACGGAGGACAAGAAGTAGGTGAAAGTTATATTGTCTATGTTGAGGTTTATCATCCTACAACCGGTAAAATGAATAGTGTTGATATTGGTTCTTATACAGGCACACTTAACAATAGAAAAGCTACTACTTCTTTCTTAATGGGTAAATATGGGCTATTTGATGTAGACGGAATTGACAAGTCTAAAATAGATGACTTTTTTGCCAAAGATTTAGTTCGTGAATCTATTAAGTCTGGAGAGGAGGCTGCTGCAAAAAAAGTAGCCGATAATGCTTTGATTTACGAAAAAGAACCTTTTGTAGGGTCTGATTTGGTGGTGAAATATGGAGGGTCCCTAGGAAATGTTGTTGGCAAAATTGAATTTAAACCAAAAGGGGTTCAAGATCAGTTTGCCTTCTATGAAATTTATAATGAAAATGATGGCAAACTAATTGCCAAGGCCAAGGCGAATTTGATTGACGGTGTTTTTATTGAAGCCCATGATGGGAAAGAATATAGTTTCGATGATAGCATTAAGACAGATGACGGAGCACAATCAGGACTTTACTTAATTAAAAAGTTAATTGTATTGGGTTATCCATTAGATGTAGATTTACATGCTGAGGCAGTTGCAAAATACAAAGAGACGGTCGCCAATACAATAAATATCTATAATGCATCCGGGTATGTTATTAAAGAAGGTGGTGAGAAGTTAGAGGGAAGAATTTCTATAGAATGGGAATATCTTGATAATCCTGATATTGAACGTCACCCAACCGATGTTAGGTCTGCAAAGAGAGAAGTCGGAAAACGTGTTCGAATCGATTATATAAATGAAGACAATAAAGAAAAGCATGCATACTTTTCTGCTGAGGGCGGAACAACCTTTGGTGTGCTAGATTCGGCCGGTAAGGAAACACGATATGCCGGTCTTAGAGCAGGAAAATCAAGAGTCAGCTACAAAGAGTATTTTTTCGAAAATGTTGCAGCCTATGATAAAATCGAAGTTTTTATTACTAAAGACGGCAGGTATATCCTAAAAAGAAAAGATATGGAGTATGGCCAATTAGTAGAAGTTGATTATTTGAATGATAAAACATTTGATGCTATTAACGAATATTTATCTGATTTTGAATATGATCCTATCGACAAATTAACTTTTGATTCTAAAGACATCGAGGATGTTTTAAAATTGGTAGAATCCTATAACTCACACTAAGCTGTTAGTGCCTAATATTAACTATGAAGAAACAAACTAAAATTTTTATCACATTATTTCTTGGGGTTTTCCTTTGTGGATATGCTCAAAAGGTAAAGGTGAAAAAAGGTAAAATTTTAGTAGATGGGGTCGAAGTAGGTATAATAGAAGCGGTAGATAAAAAGAACATTATTTACACGGTTAAAGATTTGTCTGGAAAAGAGCTTCTTAAAGTCGATGCAGACGTTGCAGAAGGGTCTACTAGACCTTTTGAATATAATTGGATGACAGTTAGTTCAAAAGATTATCCTCAAGTTAATGTTGTAGACTATAGCATGATTTCTATGTCGTTAAGCCATCCAAAAATAATTGCAGAAATTCTGACCAAAACCTATGGTATTTTTTCTGCCAAAGGGATAGATGATGAGAAAATAGCCGAATTCTTTTCTATAAAAAGAACAAGCAAATATAAAGAAGACGCAACAGGTTCTGGTGGTGTTGTAATGGACGGAATTGATGAAGGCTTTGAAGGCAAGATAAGGGTTAAAGGTAAAGATGTTCTTTTCGATAAAAAGGTGATAGCGAACATGGTTCAAGACGATCACAAATACGCTTTTATAGCTTCGAATACCAAAGACAAACTTTATGTTGAATATTTATCGACGCCTCTAGCCGGGTCAGACGAAATTTTACGATGGCTAGTAGTAAGTGATAATCAAGACAGACAGACTGAAGTTAAGATGGAGTATCTGTCTGGCAATATTAAAAATTCAAGAGCTATCGCTGAATTGCTTGCCGAAAAGTACAATCTACTTACGGTAAACGGTATTGAGAATCTAGATGCATTTTTTAATGTAGAACGTAAAAGTCTTACAGAAGAATATCGAACTATTTTCAACGAAGCGAAAGAAGCATACGCCAAAGCAGAGGGCCTTATTAAGTTTAGAATTGAGGAAGAGGGGATTCGAGAAAGAAGTAGTCTCAGCGAACTAGAAAAAGGATTGATAATTAGTAAGGAAGGCGACAAAAAGTTAGGAACCGTTGAGAGTTTAAAAGGAGTTTACCCGACCGATCCCAAATTTAATATTAAAGTCTGGGACAAATCTAAGGGCTTAATTGCCAAGGTTATAACTTTCGAAGGTGCTAACAAAAAAGAATTTACCCTTGTTGGTTATGATAATAAAAAGCACAAAATAATTCTTGAAGGAGATACTAAGTTCAATAAATCAGGCTTGTATAAATCACTCTCGAAGATTTTAGTGGACAATGGCTATGGGAACGCTGTAGAGTTTGGTATTGTAAGAGCCAAAGAAATGGCAATCGAAGAGTTTTATGCAAAAACCAAAGAAGCCGGAAATTTGAGATATGCTCCGGGCTATGTTCTGTACAATGGTAAAAAGGGAGTTAAAAAAATTGGGGGTTATATTACGCTTTATTTTAAGCAAATTCCAATTCCAGAGGGTGTAGAAGATATCGAAGAAGGTAGAATAATGAACTCAAATGTTGATGGTAAACGCTTAGGAACTGTATTTAGATTTCAAGAAGTTAAGGGGATACAGACAGGAACCTTGTATAAGGCCAGGGACAACAAAGGCTTTTGTATCTACTTAGAAGATGGTGATGAGAAGTGCTATGTTGGAAAAAAATTAGGAACGGCGAAATATGGGTTCGTAGAAACTGCTGAACTGAAAATTGAAATAACAAATAACGAATAATAGTCTATAAAATAAATAGTTAGGGATAAGGCGTCTTACGTCTTATATCTTACGTCTTATATCTAGAACATATGGCAGGAGTAAAAGCCGCTGAAGTATCAGCAATTTTAAAACAACAGTTATCAGGATTCGAAGCCACAGCAACTTTGGATGAAGTAGGAACCGTTTTACAGGTGGGTGATGGTATCGCCCGTGTGTATGGACTCTCAAATGCCCAGTATGGGGAATTGGTCGAGTTTGAAAGTGGTTTGGAGGGTATTGTTCTGAACTTGGAAGAGGACAACGTTGGGGTGGTTCTTTTAGGACCTTCCAAAGAAATTAAGGAAGGTGCTACCGTTAAGCGCACACAGCGTATCGCATCTATTAACGTTGGTGAAGGTATTGTTGGGCGTGTAGTAAACACCTTGGGAGCTCCAATTGATGGTAAGGGCCCTATTTCTGGTGAGACGTATGAAATGCCTTTGGAACGTAAGGCACCTGGGGTAATTTTCCGTGAACCAGTAACCGAGCCATTGCAATCAGGTATCAAGGCGATTGACGCCATGATCCCTGTAGGTAGAGGACAAAGGGAATTGGTAATTGGTGACCGTCAGACCGGTAAGACAACAGTATGCATCGATACCATTTTAAACCAGAAGGAATTTTACGATGCTGGTGAGCCAGTATATTGTATTTATGTGGCCATTGGCCAGAAAGCCTCTACGGTTGCCGCTATCGCACAGACGTTAGAAGATAAGGGAGCTTTGGCCTATACTACTATAGTTGCTGCCAACGCATCCGACCCCGCACCAATGCAGGTATATGCCCCAATGGCGGGAGCATCTATCGGGGAATATTTCCGTGATACGGGCCGCCCTGCTTTGATTATCTATGATGATTTGTCAAAACAAGCGGTTGCCTATCGTGAGGTTTCCCTTCTTTTAAGGAGACCACCAGGACGTGAGGCATATCCAGGTGACGTTTTCTACCTTCACTCAAGGTTGTTGGAGCGTGCGGCAAAAGTCATCAATGATGACGCTATTGCTAAAAACATGAACGATTTGCCGGAATCTTTAAAACCAATGGTAAAAGGTGGTGGATCGCTTACGGCCTTGCCTATTATTGAAACACAGGCTGGTGACGTTTCTGCATATATTCCTACCAACGTAATTTCGATTACGGACGGTCAGATTTTCTTAGAACAAGATTTATTCAACCAAGGGGTTCGTCCTGCGATTAATGTAGGTATCTCGGTTTCCCGTGTGGGAGGTAATGCTCAGATTAAGTCCATGAAGAAAGTGGCAGGTACCTTGAAATTAGATCAAGCACAGTTTCGTGAACTAGAGGCATTTGCTAAGTTCGGATCGGATTTAGATGCGGCTACCTTGAACGTAATTGAAAAAGGGCGTCGTAACGTTGAAATTCTAAAGCAAGCACAGAACGACCCGTTTACCGTAGAAGATCAGGTAGCGATTATCTATGCTGGTTCTAAGAACCTGTTACGTGACGTTCCTGTAGAAAAAGTAAAAGAATTCGAAAGGGATTATCTCGAATTTTTGAATGCAAAACACAGAGGCGCATTAGATACGCTTAAGTCAGGAAAACTGACAGATGAGGTAATTGATGTATTGACCTCTGTAGCAAAAGACCTTTCTGGTAAATACAGAGCATAATAATTGTTTTCTTAACGAGAAAAAATGGCAAACCTTAAGGAAATACGAAACAGAATAGCATCGGTATCATCAACCATGCAGATTACGAGTGCCATGAAAATGGTATCGGCTGCAAAGTTGAAGAAAGCACAGGACGCTATTACGGCAATGCGCCCGTATTCTGATAAACTAACAGAACTTTTACAAAGTTTAAGTGCTAGTTTAGATGGCGATGCAGGAAGCAAATTCGCAGACAATCGCGAAGTAAATAAGGTTCTTATTGTTGCCATTACCTCAAATAGGGGTCTTGCCGGGGCGTTCAACTCGAACATTTTAAAGCAATGTACCGGATTAACGGAAGAAACTTATGCCGGGAAGCAGGTAGATTTTATAGCAATTGGTAAAAAAGCGAATGACTTTTTAACCAAGAAGTCAAATGTGGTTGCCAACCATAGTAGCTTGTTTGATGATTTGACCTTTGAAAATACTGCTATCATCGCTGAAGATTTGATGGAACGCTTTACTTCGGGAGATTATGATAAAATTGAAATTGTGTATAACAAATTCAAGAATGCCGCCACGCAAATTGTAATGACGGAGCAATTTTTACCTATTGTTCCTGTGGAGGATACCGAAAGCAGCACTAGTGGAGATTATATTTTTGAACCTTCCAAACCGGAAATTGTAGAACAGTTGATTCCAAAATCACTAAAGACACAGTTATACAAAGGAATCCGTGATTCGTTTGCCAGTGAGCACGGTGCACGAATGACAGCGATGCACAAGGCAACGGATAACGCCACCGAACTGCGCGACCAATTAAAACTGACCTATAACAAAGCACGTCAGGCTGCCATTACCAATGAAATATTAGAGATTGTTGGTGGTGCTGAGGCATTGAATAATTAAATAAGTTTATACCCGTAGATGTAAATCCCGCTTTTAGTGGGATTTTTCATTTTAACCCAAAACCGATTTCCTCTTTTGTTTCAAGTCCATAAATAGGTACTTTTGGGTTCTAATCCGCTCAGGTATTGAATCCACTTAAAAAATTGTTCAAGCAAACGGCTATTTATGGCCTGGCAACGGTGCTTCCACGGATGCTTAGCTTTATTTTAGTACCGATTTATACCTCGGTAATGGCACCTGGACTCTATGGGGAGGTCAGTATCATATTTGCTTGGTTTGCAATTTTCAATGTATTTCTAGCCTACGGCATGGAAACTGCTTTTTTCCGGTTTTATAACAAATCAGATAATAAAGATACCGTTGTTTCTACCTCGTTAATTTCATTAGCAGCTACCACCTTAGCTTTCCTTTTAATTACGGCCCTGTTTCAGAATAGCTTGGCTGGATTGCTGGGAATAGACCCCAAGTACATTAAATACATTATTTTAATATTAGGGTTGGATGCACTTGTAATTATACCATTCGCATGGCTTCGTGCTAATGAAAAGCCGACACGCTATGCCATTATCAAAATATTGAATGTGGCCGTAAACCTGGGATTAAACCTTTTCTTCTTAATAGCGCTTCCGAAAATGATGGGAAGTAATCCAGATGGATTGTTTTCATGGATTTACAAACCCAATTTTGAGATCTCCTACATCTTTATTTCCATGCTGATTGCCAGCGCAATCACATTTTTACTGATGTTGCCCCTATACCTTAAAACCCAATTCAATTTTGACAAAGAGCTATGGAAAGGTATGATTCATTACGCTTGGCCCGTGCTGGTAGCCGGTATCGCTTTTACCATAAACGAGGTTTTCGACCGTATTCTATTAGAACGGTTGCTTGACCCGGCGGTTGCAGAAAGTAAAGTAGGGATGTATTCTGCATGTTACAAACTAGGACTGTTTATGACCCTCTTTGCAACAGCCTTTAGAATGGGAATAGAACCTTTTTTCTTTAGCCATGCCGGTACCGAAAACCCGCAAAAAGCCTACGCCCAGATTACCAACTATTTTGTGATTTTAGGAAGCGTAATTTTATTAGCCGTGGTGGTTTTTGCCGATGTACTGAAGGTTATTTTTGTTCGGGATAAGGCTTATTGGGAGGCTATGGATATCGTTCCTTTAATCGTTTTGGCCAGCTTTTTTCTAGGGATTTACCATAACCTTTCCGTCTGGTATAAAGTAACTGATAAAACCCGCTATGGTGCTTTTATATCGGTTATTGGAGCGATTATAACGATTGGTATAAACTATGTGTTCATTCCCAAGATCGGTTATATGGCTTCGGCTATTGCAACCGTTATGGCCTATGGTAGCATGATGGTCATTTCTTATTATTTGGGTAAATCAAGATATCCCGTTCCCTATAATTTTAGGAAGATTATTTTTTATATGTCCATCTCCATAGTATTCTCGTTTATATCGTTTTACGTCTTTCATAGAAACCTGATTGTCGGTAGTATTCTATTGGCACTATTCCTCGGACTGGTCTATAAGTTGGAAAACGACAAACTAAGACGGATTTTTTTAAGAAAATAGGTGATTAGGGACAAGATATAGATTTAGCTAATTGTCCGGCTGGTCGAAACTCATGCTTCCCTATACACTAAACAAAATTTAAAAATTACAAATGAAAATAGAAGTCATCAACAAATCAAAGCACGCATTACCTCATTACGAAACGGGGGCCTCCGCGGGAATGGATTTGAGAGCCAATATTTCGGAAACGGTAACGTTACATCCATTAGAACGTGCGATTATCAAAACAGGGCTCTTTATGGCACTGCCAGTAGGTTTTGAGGCACAAGTCCGCCCAAGAAGTGGTCTCGCGGCTAAAAAGGGTATTACGGTCCTTAACGCACCTGGAACGATCGATGCGGATTATAGAGGGGAGATCGGTGTGATTCTTGTGAACTTATCAAACGAACCTTTTATAGTACAAGATGGAGAGCGTATAGCGCAATTGGTGATAGCCAAACATGAACAGGCAGAATGGATGGAGGTTAATGAACTGTCCGATACGGCCCGTGGGGCAGGAGGTTTTGGAAGTACTGGTGTAAAATGACATCAAATTAAGGTTTCCAGTTGTTCGTATTGGAATAATTATTGCGATTTGTTTTCAATCGACCAAAGGCAATTAAGATGGACACCCATGTAAGGAAGTTTTGTTTTGTGTACTTTTTTCTAACGATTACTGTTTTAGTACACGGGCAAGAGGGAAGCAATGTTGATTTAGACCATATTTATAACAAGTGGGTATATTCGGACTTTGACTCCTATGATGGGGTCTTGGTCTATAGAAACGAAGCTTTTTTTGAAACAGTTCTTGATTTAGGGGCTAAACCTAAGAGGTGGCGTTTTGCAACCCATAGCAACGTTTTTATAAACGCTCCCTACAGGAAGCCTAGACCGCAAAGTTTGAGATGGTGTGGGAATGACAAACGTCCGGTTAGTTATCGCAAGCGCTTGTTGAAACCTTCAAGAGTCGTTGGAGAATGGGAATTAAAGGACGAAAATGGTAAAATCTTATTGGTATTACATTATTACAGGGGCATAAAAGGGGAAGCATTTGAGTTGGAGAGATCTGTTACCTATCAGATTATACATTTGGAAAAGAATTTGATGGAATTAACAATAATAGATAGAGTTAATGTCCTATAACATGCTTAAGAAAATAGGAATGATTATAGCCTTGGGAGTTTTTTTGGCTCCTGAAATTGGATATTCCCAAGAAACTAACCTTAGTCATTTATTTCGAGACTGGGCAATTTCCCATAACGAGTCAACAGATGATATTATAATTTTGAGAAATTCAAGAGACATCAATTTTTTAAATGAGGAAGACCGTAAGGCCGTTTATAACTTTGCAATTGCCAAAGACTCGATTATCTATTCCGAGCCGATCAATAATAGACTACATGGGTGGTGCGGCAATGGGTTTAGCCGTAATCCGGGCAAGGAAATCTGGACATTCAGTTATGACAAAAAAGAACTAAGGTATGGCATATATCTTGAGGAAGAAGGGGGCGAAAAGACCCCATTTTACTCAGTTACCTACCAAATTATGAGTATCAGCAAAAAATTTCTAAAACTCCGTGTAAAAAAAGAATTTTATCAAGGAGTGGAATAAGAGCCTATGAAAGACAGATTAACCATATTTACTTTAGCAGCCCTGATTTCGTTGTCGCTGGTTTCTGCCCAAGAAACCAATCCTGAAATACGGGAAACAGAAAGTGCGGAAGTCTCCCTTGAGGAATATTCCGATGCTTTTCAGGAACACTTTTTTGAAGCGTTAAAACAAAAGGGTATTGAAAACTACGACAAGGCTACAAATCTCTTATTGGAATGCAAACGTTTGGACGCTGACAACAGGGTTATCGACCATGAATTGGCCAAAGTATACCTCAAGGATAAAAAATATCCACTGGCCGAAGACCACGCAATTACAGCGCTTAACGCAGAACCTGAAAACCTTTGGTACCTAAATACTTTGGTAAACATAATTCAAGTACAAAGTGGTTCGTTCAATAGTGTACTTGCCAGAATCCCTTATAATAATTCCAAATTAAAAGAAAATTTGGCATTGGTCTATTACCAAAATCGGAACTATGTCGCTGCTCAAAATGTACTTAGGGAAGTTGCGAAATCGGCATTTAGCCAAGAGCTCACCCTAAAGGTGAATGACTCTATAGAAAAGCAAAGGTCAAAAATCACAAATAATGCACCCTCAAAGAATACAGATTCCGGTTCAAATGATGATGACCCTATGAAGGAATATAAGAATCGCATTACCGAATTGATGGATGCCAACAGCACTACCTTGTTACAACATGTTTCTGCCGAGGCCTTGGAAGCCTACCCTTCCCAACCCTTTTTTTATTATGCCAATGGCTTCGCCCTAAATAAAAATGACAACCCCAAGGCTGCAATTCCAATCCTTGAGGCTGCTTTGGATTATATGTTGGATGATGCTTCACTTGCCAACAAAATCTATAAAGAATTATCCGATGCCTATCTGGCAACCAACAACCCAGAAAAGGCGAATATGTACCTTAGTAAGATTAAATCTGGATTTTAGCAAATGATACAAATTTTCACAATGGTTAAACAAAGTATAGGAATAGCATTGTTGTTTGTCTTTGTTGTTTCCTGCAAAACAAAAAAGGTGGTGACAGATGGAAAAGTAAATAGTGATTTGACCGCCAAAACGATTATCAAAGAACATTACGAGAATGAGCTGGATTTTAAGACTGTAAGAGGTAAATTGAAAATAGACTACGCCGATGGCAAAACAGAACAAAGCGTTCCCCTGACCTTACGAATGGAAAAGGATAAGGCAATTTGGGTGAGCGCACCCTTGGGAATTGTAAAGGCGTATATTACTCCAGGAAGGGTTACCTTCTACAACAAGTTACAAAGCGAATACTTTGATGGGGATTTTACCTTCTTAAGCAATATGTTGGGCACCGAATTAGACTTTGAACAGGTTCAAAACCTATTATTGGGACAAGCGCTACTAAATTTAAAGGACGAAAAATATGATGCACTGGTTACAGGAGATACCTACCAATTGAAACCTAGAAAAGCAGCGGAATTGTTCAAAATTCTATTTAAAATCGAACCAAAAAACTTTAAAATAGCGTCACAGCAATTGTCACAGCCTTTGAAAAAAAGATTGCTGCAAATCAATTATAAAAATTATCAAAAAGTAGAAGACTGGGTGCTTCCCAACCAAATCGCAATTGCTGCGACCGATGGAGATACACGAAGTACAATTGATATTGAATACCGCAATATCGAGTTTGATCGGGAATTGAGATTTCCGTATAAAATACCGAATGGATATAAAAAAATCGTTTTGAAGAAAATTGATTTATAGGAAGCCACATATCGTCAGTATAGCCATTATATTGTTCCTATTGGCAGGGAGCACTATTTACGCCCAAACAGGTGAACAAAAGGCTTTAGAAGCCAAAAGAGATCGCCTGCAAAAGGAAATAAACGAAATCAATCGCCTGCTTTTTACAAAAAAGAAGGAAAGGGGAACCGTACTTGATCAGATGGAAGCCTTGGATAAAAAGATCAACGTAAGGCAGCAGCTAATTAAGGTAACCAATCAACAATCGAACCTACTCAATAGAAAGATCAATGCCAACGTTCGTAATATTTCCAAGCTTCGCAAAGACCTGACTTCCCTGAAAGAAGAATACGCTAGTATTATTCAAAAATCATATCAGAATAGGTCGCAACAGAATAGATTATTATTTCTTTTATCCTCACAAAGCTTTTTTCAGGCCTTCAAACGCCTGCAGTATATGAAGCAGTATACCGACTACCGACGTGAACAGGGAGAACAGATTCTTGTAAAAACCGATGAACTGACCCAACTCAATACCGATCTCGTTGATCAGCGTAAGGAAAAGGATAGGCTAGTTGCTCAAAATAAAAAGGCGAAAGCCCAGATGATGCGCGAAATGAAAACCCAAAAGGAATTACTTGGTACCATTCGAAAAAATGAAGACCAGTATGCCGCAGAGGTAGGGAAAAAGAAAAAAGAAGCTCGAAAAATAGATAGGCAAATAGACGACCTTATAAAAAAAGCGATTCTTGCATCAAATAAAAGGTCAGGGGATAAGACCAGAAACCTATCGAAATTTGTTTTGACGCCAGAAGCTACCATCATTGCCAATAATTTTTCGGCTAATAAAGGGCGATTGATCTGGCCGGTGGAAAAAGGAATCAAGAGTCAAGGTTTCGGTGTGTATAGTGACCCTGTATATCCGGGAATAAAACACGAGAGCAATGGGGTGATTATAGCGACCGATGAGGGCGCAAGAGCCAGGTCCATCTTTAAGGGAGAAGTTATTGCTATCCTTTCAGTTCCTGGCGGGAATAAAGGCGTACAGGTCAAACACGGGAATTATATCAGTACCTACTATAACTTATCTGAAGTTTATGTTCAAAAGGGGGATAAAGTAGATGTTAAAACAGAACTTGGACAGATTTATACCAATCGGTCTAATAGCCAGACCCGCCTTAAATTCTACCTTTACGAAGATACTGATAAGCTCAATCCTGAGGAGTGGCTGTATCTTTTATAGGTGAATTTAAGTGAGCCGTCACTCATCGCCTACAAAAAGTGCTCGCAGTTCTGTAGCTTCGGCAGGGTTAATTTTCCCGGCAAGTACAAGGCTTAGTTGCCTGCGTCGCAGCGCGGCATTAAAGCGCTCCTTTTCCAACTCGGTTTCCGGCTCCAATGGGGGCACTTTTGAAGGTTTTCCGGTTTCGTCTAAAGAAACAAAGGTATAAATACCCTCATTGGCTTTGGAGCGTTTACCGTCCAAACGATTCTCGATCCAAACATCTATAAAAATTTCCATGGAAGTTGAGAAGGCCCTGGAAACAGCGGCCTCTACAGTAACAACGCTTCCTAACGGCACAGCCTGCGTAAAGGCCACATGGTTGACGGAAGCCGTAACTGTGATACCACCACTATGTCTCCCCGCTGCAATACTCGCGGCACGATCCATACGTGCCAATAATTCACCCCCAAAAAGGTTTTTAAGGATATTCGTTTCACCGGGGAGCACAATATCCGTCATTATCGTACGTGAATCACTAGGGTTTTTGGCTTTCATGTTAGAAATTTTGGGCAAAGGTAGTGAACTTGTTTTGGGCTTTCAAAACTGAATAATCAGCGTAAAAAAAGAAATGGGATTAGCGTACCGATTTTAACCAAGCATCACTAGAGTGACCACGTTTAATGGCTTTTAAGGCGCGTAATGCCCTTTTAGAGTCGCTGTAACTTTCATAAGCGACCATGTGAAGACCAAATTTATTAGTGCCGATATAAGAAGGTTCAAACCCCCTTCTTTTTAGTTGTCGGATTTTTTTGTCGGCGTTTTTCCTAAAACGAAACGCTCCGGCAATAATGTGATGTATTTTTTGACCTTTAGCAGGCATTTTCACCGTTTCCTTTTCGGTTGTTGTAACATCTAAATTTAAAACGGGGAGTTCTAGAGGAGTCGTATCGAAAAAAGTTGCTTCTTGTATATGTTTTGTGACTTGTTCCTCAGCCTCTTCTAATGCCAACTGCTCTCGTTCAAGTCCATTTTGATAGGTCTTATAGCCGGTTAATCCTGTACTTAGGGCGAGTAGAAAAATGGCGGCATACTTCAAATACGGCCTTAAGGAATGTTCTTTTCGGGTTTCTGGGGTAATGGTAAACGGAATCTTTTCCTCTAGCTCGACCACTTGCTCTTTTAAGACTTCTCGTGTGACTGGGCTTGAAACAAAGGGGGTCAACCCAAAGGAAGAGGTCAGGTAATTTACCTTTTCAGAGGGTTGAAATTGAATCTTCCCATCCTCATTTCTCCAAAGCTCGCCAAGATTAGCAAAATATAGGGTATCACCATTTTTCAACTGCGTTTTCCACTGGTCAACAACTTCATTGACCGAGCGTAATACGGCTTCATACCCCTTTTTCTCGGCCTGGGCGATATACGAAACCAATAAACCGTCATTGGAGGTCAATTGTTTATTGAAGGAAACAACCTTTGTGGGGGGATAAAAAGTACTGGATGCCTTGTGTAGCCTCGCAGATTTCTTTTGGGTAAGGAATGCGCCAAAGCCCGGAACAACAACACAGTTGTAACGGTACAGCAATTCATTTAGATAGTGTTCTAATCCCATCAAGACAAATATGAAAAAAATAGCGGGGTTTTAAAGCCTTGCCCTTTACTTTTTATTAACATTATATTTTATGTATTTTGTGAATAACTAAGAGCCATAACCTAAATGACGGAGAATGAATTGATTGCCGTATTACGACTTCAAAGTGCGCCAAATATAGGGGACCTAACGGCGAAAAAACTAATTGCTCATTGCGGCAGTCCAGAAGCCATTTTTAGGGATAAAGCGCGGCAACTCCAAAAAATAGATGGCATAGGCACTTTTACCATAAGAGGTCTATTTGATGCGGAACATCTCAAGGCTGCCGAGGCGGAGTATCGTTATATCACGGATAATGATATTGCACATTCTTATTTTACCGATACTGACTACCCCAATTACTTAAAACATTGCATTGATGGCCCCGTGCTGCTTTTTAAAAGGGGAAATATAGCCTTAAAAGGGCGAAAGATCATTAGCATTGTTGGCACGCGAAGTATTACGAGCTACGGGGCAGCAGCTTGTGAGGAATTGGTTGAAGCGCTAGCCCCTTTAAACCCCATAATCGTTAGCGGACTTGCCTATGGGGTAGATATTTGTGCACAGCGGGCAGCCATAAAAAATGGGCTGCAAACTATAGGCTGTCTGGCACATGGCCTTAATCAGATATATCCGAAGGTACATGCAAAATATAGGAATGATATTGAAAGAAATGGCGGTTTTCTGACCGAATTTTGGAGTACCAGCAATCCGGATAGGGAGAATTTTTTAAAAAGGAACCGTATTATAGCCGGAATGACAGAAGCTACTGTTGTTATTGAATCTGCGGAGAAAGGAGGTAGTTTGGTCACTGCTGATATTGCGAATAGCTACAATCGCGATGTTTTTGCCATCCCCGGACGCGCCAAGGACAAGTACAGTTTGGGCTGCAATAACCTGATAAAACAGCAAAAGGCGCATATGATGACTTCCGCGGCAGATCTACTTTATATGCTGGGATGGGATTTAGAAGAACCAGAAAAAAAATCAGTGCAAAAACAGCTTTTTGTAGACCTTGATGATACCGAACAAGCCATTTATAAGTACCTCCAAAAGAATGGAAAACAACAGTTGGATAACATTGCCCTTGAATGTAAATTGCCAATTTTTAAGGTATCATCCACCTTGTTAAATATGGAAATGAAAGGTGTTATACGCCCATTGCCCGGGAAGTTATTCGAGGCAATCTAAAAGGACAAAAACCCATGGGTTGATTTAACCGACCAAGCGGTCTGTTTGCCCAGAACACCCTTTAAAACAGCTATAAACAAGAGTGTTGGTCAATAAAACCTATTGGCGAGTAGGCAGTTCCTCTTTAAAGTAGATGTCTTTACAACTGGGGACTTCCTCCAAGTTGGCCTAACCGACCAGACAGTTTGTTCTTTGATTTGCGGGTGCATTTTAAAAGAGTTAGTATCTTGCCATCAAGTAGAATATTTTAATACTGCAGTTAATGAAAAAATCGATTTTAATCGCGCTAGTACTTTTGGTCGGAACCACTGGTTTCGCACAGAAGAAAAAAGACCTGATCAAACAAGTGGCTCAGTTAAAAGCGCAGAATGCTGAAATTCAAGGCGCCTTAAATGCAATAAAAAAAGCGCAGGAAGTAAACCTGAGCGATGATGTGCACAGCTTCAGCTATGCTTTGGGTGTTGGAATAGGTAGTGATTTGAAGAAATCGGGTGTAGATTCCCTTTCTTATAATGCCTTTGCCACTGCTCTTAAGGACGCGATAAATGGAAATGAAAAGATAAGTGAGGAGGAAGCCAATAAACAGGTGCATACCACATTGGCTAAATTAAAGGAGGAGCGGAACCGGAAATTAAAGGAAGATGGCGAACTATTTTTGACTCAAAACGCCAAGCGCCCAGGAATTGTTACCACCGAGAGCGGATTGCAATATGAGATTCTCACGAAAGCCGAAGGTGATAAACCCAAGGCTACAGATAGGGTAAAAGTACACTATACAGGGATGCTCAAAGACGGTAACGTTTTTGACAGCTCAATCGAGCGTGGCGAACCCATAGATTTTCAAGTTACAGGGGTCATTAAAGGCTGGCAAGAAGCTTTGCAATTGATGCCAGTGGGCTCTAAATGGAAACTGTACATACCCTATAACCTTGCCTATGGTGAAAAAGGGGCAGGAAATGGGGCTATTCCACCTTTTGCGACGTTAATTTTTGAAGTTGAGCTGTTGTCTATTGAAAAATAGTACAATTGATCAAGACTTGATCCTAATACCCGACCTTGTTCCGTACACGTTCTAATACCCCATCGGCGACATTTTTGGCCTTCTCTGCGCCCAGGGCAAGTGCGTCATCAATCTCGCCAAGGTGGTTCATATAGTACGTGAACTTCTCGCGGGCATCACCAAATTTTTCCAAGATTACTTCGTATAAGGCTTGCTTCGCATGGCCATAACCATAGTTACCCGCCAAGTAGTTGGCACTCATTTCCTCGATTTGTGGTTGCGAGGCAAGAATCTTAAAGAGCGCAAAAGTCGTATCGGTTTCGGGATTTTTTGGATCTTCCATAGATGTACTGTCAGATACGATTCCCATTAATTGTTTTCGCAATTTCTTGTCCGTTTGAAATAGGTTGATCAGGTTGCCCTTGCTTTTACTCATTTTTGCACCATCGGTTCCGGGAACGTACATGGTTTCCTCTTGAACTTTAGCTTCAGGCAATACAAAGGTCTCCCCCATTTGGGCGTGAAAACGTGAAGCGACGTCACGGGTCATTTCTAGATGTTGTAGTTGATCTTTTCCGACAGGTACAATGTTCGCGTCATAAAGTAGAATATCAGCGGCCATCAACATTGGGTACATAAACAGTCCGGCATTTACATCTTCCAAACGGTCCGCTTTATCCTTAAAAGAATGGGCAAGTGTCAGACGTTGATACGGAAAGAAACAACTCAGGTACCAGGCAAGTTCCGTTACCTGTGGCACATCACTTTGTCTATAAAATACCGTTTGGTTTATATCAAGCCCAAAGGCCAACCAAGTGGCTGCTGTGGCATAGGTATTATGACGAAGTTCCTCCCCGTTTTTGATTTGAGTAAGCGAGTGCATATCTGCGATGAACAAAAAAGACTCGTTATTTGGGTCTTTTGCCATTTGAATAGCCGGTAAGATTGCGCCTAGAATGTTTCCCAAATGGGGTACGCCGGTACTTTGTATGCCTGTTAGTATTCTTGCCATATTGGTGGTATCGTAAGTGAACAAAGGTAAAACAAATCACAAAAAACAAAGCGAAATACCTATTTTTGATTCCATGGCCAAGCTTGTCAGAAATATTGGATATGTACTATACCGCGTCTGGTTTTATGTATTGGTAGCACTACCAATTTTTATAATGTTCCCTTTTTTGGTGCTCTTTAGCCTAAAGGAAGAATGGTACCCTCAATTTTTCTGGTTGGCCCGAAACGGGTGGGCCAACACAATTTTGTATGGTATGGGCTGCCCACCAAAAATTTACCGGGAGCAGAAGCTCGAGAAGGGGAAAAGCTATATGTTAACTGCGAATCATACCAGTATGCTCGATATCATGTTGATGCTGAAGGTTAGCAAGAATCCCTTTGTTTTTGTAGGAAAGAAAGAACTGGTTAAAATTCCGGTTTTCGGATTCTTTTATAAACGAGTCTGTATTTTGGTAGATCGTGAAGACGCCAAGAGCCGCACAGGGGTCTATCGCCGAGCGCAAAAACGATTAAAACAAGGTACGAGTATATGTATATTTCCCGAGGGTGGTGTTCCTGAAGAACATATTCTTTTAGACGAGTTTAAAGATGGGGCATTTAAGATGGCTATAGCCCACAAGATACCTGTGGTACCCATGACTTTTTACGATGGCAAAAAACGCTTCTCCTTTACTTTTTTGAGCGGTGGCCCTGGAAAATTGAGAGCCAGGGTCCATTCTTTTTTCGAAACGGGCATCTTGTCCGAAGACGACCGGATTACCTTAAGGGAAGAAGTCCGTGAAGTTATCCTAAACGATCTTCAGCGACACGCCTTGGGTGTGTGATAGTTGTATATGTTCTAGAATTTGTCAAAATTTGAACGTTAAACCACTATAAATTCCCACGGAAAAAGGGTTGAAAGTACCATCTACTTCGCTAAAAGTATTTAATTGGTATTTAAATATGGGCTCGATATTCAGTTTTACTTTAGATGTAAAATTATAATCTATTCCAAGTCCAATATTGGTACTGAAGTTGACATTGTTAATATTATTGGCCTTCCCTATTTGTGTTGTTTCATTGCCCGACCTTAGCGATACGGAATTATCTACAAGAAAAAGAGAACTTAGCCCCCCAATTAAGTTCAGACCTATTTTACTGTCAATCAAATTGTAATTCAGTTCCAAGGGCACTTCCAAATATCCGAACTGCTGTGTCATGGCTCCTGCACGCGGTGTAGAAGCATTATCGCCGTTAAAATCAAAAGCCGGATCGAACGCATTTTCGCTTCCCGAATCTACTGAAAGTGTGTTATCACCCATATTACTTCTAACAACGAGATTGCCGGCTGTTGTTGCGTAATCGATATTATCCAATTGCTCTGTAACAGCACCATCTAAAGACGAAGCGAATTCAATATCTCGAGTGTCATAGCCATAATCTACCTTATGCAGGCCTGAACGAATACTCAAACGACCATTAATATCATAGGTAACCGAAAGGCCATAGCTTAAATTGGTTTCCCCGGACTTGGTGTTTGAAACAAAAATAGGGTTGACAGGAGAGCCCTCTCCAAAGGCATCAAAATAAACAGGGGCAATACTGGGCCCAATTGACCATCTTTTTTGAATAGTACCTTCTACTACTAATTCTTCTTCCTGTTTTTCAATTTCATCAAAAATAGATTTCTTCTGACCCTCTTCATTTATATCGTCCCCTGGTTTGACGTCATTTTGTTTCTCGTCATTCTGCACTACTGCTGTATCTTCAATTTCCTGCCCGATATCCTTTTCTGTATTCAAGGGTCCTTCCCGTTGTACAACCATTTCCTCCTCCGACTTATTGATAATAGACTTAGAAATACTATCCTGCTGGACTAATTCCTCTTGGGAAATTTTGTTCAAATGTTGCGGGCTGTCCTCTTGGCCAACACCTTTTTTCAATACGTTGTCAGGAGTAGTAGCTACTTCTGTGCCACGGACCGGGGTCAATTCTTTTGATTTAATTTTCTTGCTCTTTTCTTGTTGGGTAGATGTTACCTGCGACTCTCTTTCACCCCTGGGAACGGCGTTAAGCTTTAAATCGTTTTTGGGATTGGAAGCTGCATTTTTGGAAGGATAGTCCTCATTACGCTTCAAGGTGTCTTTTTCAGAGCTGTTAGTTTCCGTATTTGTCAATTGGGGTTCATTGGTGTTAAGGGGTCGTATAGCATTGTCTTTCTTAGAGGATTTTTCCTCAAAAGAATCTTTATTTTCACTTTCAATTTCGGTTATAGGAGTATTGTCTTCCGAGGAATTTGTAAATGGATTGATGACCATCCAAGCGACCATTAAAACGGCAGCAACGCCACCGAGTTTCCACCAAAGTGGAATCAGCCGTCTCTTTTTCTTATCAAGCGAAGCTTCGATGGCCTTCCAAACTTTATCGTCTGGCATTTGCTCGAAATCTTTAAACCGCTCCTGAAATAGTTCGTCTAGTTTCTTTTTAGCCATTTTGAAATGGTTTAGTCAATTTTTTGATTTTCCTTTTGCCTCCATTATTCCTAGGTTTGCCAACAACTAAGAACAATATGCCCATAGCAGAGGTGTTATGATCGGTCTCGATTTTTTGTTTCAACAATACCCTTGCTCTTGAGAGATTCGATTTTGAAGTGCCTTCTGAAGTTCCCAATTGCTGTCCAATTTCTTTATGCGAATAACCGTCAAGAACGTACATAGTAAACGTAAGGCGATACTTGTTCGGAAGTTGTTGAATGTAACCCAATAAGGTTTGAAGGTCAATATGCTCCTGATGGGTCTCAACCTCTATCTCATCTTTCGTATTTTCAGAAACAATTTTTAGGTGTTCTTTTTTACGATATTTCTGCAGCACGGTATTTACCGTAATACGTTTGATCCATCCCTCAAAAGACCCCTTTGCCCTATATTGCCCTATTTTGTCAAAAATGGTCATAAAGCTATCATGTAAACTATCTTCGGCCTCAGTTTTGTTGCTTGAGTATTTTAGGCAAATGCCAAATAGTACTCCGGCATATTGACGGTATAGTTGTTCCTGTGCAGTGCGATTGCCTTGTTTGCAATTATGTACGAGATCCTCTAAACTCAACGTTGGTTGGTGGTTTTGGGTTAGTTTACCGGTACTTCAATCTCCAAAAAAAGGTTCTCCCCGTTTTCGTCCTTACCTTGCCAAAAACGAAAGGTATAGGTTTGGTTGTATAGAACGACAAAATCAAAGGCAACCTCAACTTCCTCCATTTCAGGAGGACATGTGCTATCACTAAAAACAGTGCCAATAACAACGACATTGCGAACTGTGGTGTCGCCGCTGGTGACATCAAAACCTTCAAAAAAAGTGCACCCATCAGGCCTTTCGTAGGTAACGGTGATGTTATATTTTTCATTCAGCTGAAAGGAATCGGGGACTTCTGCCCGAAGTGTTTTCAAAGCAGCGAAATGAAAATTAGCCCCGTCATCGGTGTTACAAGAGTTACCGATAAGACAGCATACAGTTAGCATACTTAATAGCGCCAACTTTTTCATGATAGCATATGTTTTTAGAACATAAGATACCAAAAAGACATGATGGTTGCGTTTTCAGACTTTAAATAAGTCTAAATACTTAGCTATTACATTAGAAATTTTAGGAATTTAGATTTAGCTTCTTAAATATGAAGGTTACTTTAACGCGTTAATAGCCTCTCTGATTTTGCCGTCCAGTTCTTCAAAAAGTTCTGGATTGTCAAGTAAAAGGCTTTTTACACCATCTCGACCTTGCCCTAATTTGGTGTCACCATAGCTGAACCAGGAACCACTTTTCTTAATGATTTCATATTCAACACCTAGGTCTATGATTTCTCCTACCTTGGAAATACCCTCTCCGTACATGATGTCAAATTCGGTCGTTCTAAAAGGTGGTGCCACCTTGTTCTTTACAACCTTAACCCTTGTTTTATTTCCTTTGACCGTACCGTCGGTATTTTTAATCTGGGTAGATCTACGAATATCTAAACGTACGGAAGCGTAAAATTTAAGGGCATTACCACCAGTGGTAGTTTCTGGATTGCCGAACATGACCCCGATTTTTTCCCTGAGTTGGTTAATGAACATTACGGTACAATTCGTCTTGCTGATCGAGCCGGTAAGTTTACGAAGTGCCTGAGACATCAATCGGGCATGTAGCCCCATTTTGGAATCCCCCATTTCTCCTTCTATTTCGCTTTTAGGCGTCAGTGCCGCTACCGAGTCAATGACCACAATGTCTATGGCACCGGAACGAATGAGGTTATCTGCAATTTCCAGGGCCTGTTCGCCATTATCAGGTTGTGAGATAATGAGGTTATCGATATCAACACCCAACTTTTCAGCATAAAAACGGTCAAAAGCATGTTCAGCATCAATAAAAGCGGCAATACCACCATTTTTTTGTGCCTCAGCAATTGCATGAAGGGTCAAAGTGGTTTTTCCCGAAGATTCCGGACCGTAGATTTCGACAACCCTTCCGCGTGGGTAACCGCCAACGCCTAGAGCAATGTCAAGACCCAATGAACCCGAAGGGATAACTTCAACATCTTCAACAACGGTATCCCCCATCTTCATAACTGCTCCTTTTCCGTAGGTTTTATCCAACTTGTCAAGAGTAAGTTTTAAGGCCTTTAATTTTGCGTCTTTTTCGGAACTCATAATCTTCTAAATTATTTAAAGCATTGTTTTTTGGGAATCAGTGTAATATCTGACAGGAAATTTCGTCTAAACTATCAAAGGGTGTTGGAAAATTGCTGGTTTGTTCCAAACAGGGTCGCTAAATTAGTGTTTCTTTTTGCATAATTCAAATAATAAAAACATATCAAAATAGATTTACGCAACCGTTTGGATAATCTTGTATCTAACAAGTAAAAAAGCCAGAATTTCATTGCCATGATAGTTGAAGGTTTCAGTTAAAATAGGTTGGTTGGTGGTCATGTTCTTTTTGATTTTTCGAAAAGTGCTATGAAGAGGAAAAATTGACATGGCCAAAGGGTCCCGATGATCATCGGGACCCTTTTTTATGAGACTTTAATTTTCGAATTATGGATTTGGTCTATTCCAGCTGCTCATGACAGCGTGTTAATGTTGTGGAACACCTAATTTCGTATTTCATATCTTTGCAATCTTTTACAATTTACTTTAACTTAAAACTATTGGTATAGCATGCAACTGTACAATACATTAAGTACAAAGGAGAGAGCTGCCCTTATTGAAGCCGCCGGTCAGGAACGGCTTACAATCTCCTTTTACAAATATGCACACATCGGTAACACTTCTATTTTTAGAAATCATTTGTTCATTCATTGGAACGAGCTGGGTGTGCTCGGTCGTATTTATGTTGCCTATGAGGGAATTAATGCTCAATTATCGGTTTCAGCAGAAAATTTTGACGGCTTTAAGACCCATTTAGATACCATATCCTTCTTAAAGAATGTGCGTCTTAATATTGCTATTGAACAGGACAACAAGTCCTTTCTAAAACTGAAGGTAAAGGTGCGTAGCAAGATTGTCGCCGACGGCCTTAACGATTCCACCTTTGATGTGACTAATAAAGGCATTCATGTCAACGCTGAAAAATTCAATGCGCTTATAGAAGACCCGGATGCTGTTCTGGTAGATATGCGGAATCACTATGAGAGCGAAATAGGACATTTTAAAAACGCCATTACTCCCGATGTTGATACATTTAGGGATTCGCTGGATATTATTGAGAAAGACCTGGCTGCCCACAAAGAGGACAAAAAATTGGTGATGTACTGTACGGGAGGCATACGATGTGAAAAGGCTAGTGCCTACTACAAATACAAAGGCTTTAAACAAGTGTATCAGTTAGAAGGCGGAATCATTGAATATACAAGACAGGTTGAAAATAAGAACTTGGAAAACAAATTCATGGGCAAGAATTTCGTATTCGATCACCGTCGTGGAGAGCGAATTTCAGATGATGTAATTTCCCAATGTCATCAATGTGGTAAACCTTGTGATGTGCATGAAAATTGTGCCAATGAGGCTTGTCATTTGCTTTTTATTCAGTGTGAAGAATGTAAGCAAAAAATGAACAATTGTTGTTCGGATGATTGCAAAAAGGTACATAGCTTACCTTATAAAGAACAGAAAGCGCTACGCAAAGGCAAAGGGGCTAGTAATAAGATTTTTAAAAAAGGCCGCTCCCCGGTGTTGAAATTTAAGAAATAGGATTTGTCCGCTATAGTGGCTAAAAATGAAAGCCAATGTCACCCTGAGCGCAGTCGAAGAGCTGCTTAGTTGTTAAGCCTTCGACTGCGCTCAGGGTGACATGTTGGGCAATCTAAAAAGGGCTGCGATCTTCTGAACATTTCCTTTCCAGCTCAAATTATACTATCTTTACTTTTAAGTTTAATATGAACCTTATTCTGGAAAAAACCGTTGGGTTTTTCTAGAACCAAGATATAAAATATGGGGTGTAGCAGTTGTTCGACCGGCTCGGACGGACAACCAGCTGGTTGCAAGAACAACGGTACTTGTGGTACGGATGGTTGTAATAAATTAACTGTTTTCGATTGGCTTTCCAATATGTCGTTACCCAGCGGGGAACGGCCCTTCAGTTGTGTTGAGGTACGTTTTAAGAACAGCCGAAAAGAGTTCTTCCGGAATACTGAAAATCTTTCCTTATCCATTGGCGACGTAGTTGCCACTCAAGCCAAATCAGGTCATGATATTGGCATGGTTACCCTTGTGGGCGAACTGGTGAAGGTGCAGATGAAACGCAAGAAGGTAGATTTTAAAGACGAAGAACTACCAAAAGTTTATCGAAAGGCCTCACAAATCGATATCGATAAATGGCAAAAATGCCGTGGCCGGGAAGAAGAAATTAAAAAGCGGGCCAGGGAGATGGCCATCATCCTTAAACTTCAGATGAAAATTTCGGATGTCGAATTTCAAGGAGACGGATCGAAGGCAACGTTCTACTACACGGCCGAAGACCGGGTTGATTTTAGACAGCTCATCAAAGACATGGCGAAGGCCTTTTCTATACGTATAGAAATGCGCCAAATAGGCTATCGTCAAGAAGCGCAACGCCTGGGGGGTATTGGTTCTTGTGGTCGGGAGTTGTGTTGCTCCACATGGTTGTCGGATTTTCGGTCGGTCAGTACCTCGGCTGCCCGGTACCAACAGCTTTCTTTGAATCCACAAAAATTAGCAGGGCAATGTGGCAAATTAAAATGCTGTTTAAACTACGAGTTGGACACGTATTTAGAGGCATTGAAAGATTTCCCCTCTCAGGACACCAAACTAATGACCGAAAAAGGTATTGCCTTTTGTCAAAAAACAGATATTTTCAAGGCAAAACTGTGGTTTTCGTACAAGGATGACCCCGCTAACTGGCATATACTTTCTAAAGAACAGGTGCAGGAAATACTGGCCAAGAACAAGAATAAAGAGAAGGTGGCAAGTTTGGAGGAGTTCGCGGTTGAAAACTACGTTACAAATGAAAAAGTGGTTTTTGAGAACGTTGTGGGTCAAGACAGTCTTACCCGTTTTGATAGACCCAAACGTAGCCGGAATCGCAATAAAAAACGAAACAAGAATCAAAACCGAAAAAACAAACGCGGTACTACCCAAAGCAAAAATACTTCTGGAAATAAGGGAGAAGGCAACGGGAGTGAAAATAGTAATCGCCAAACAGGCAATCGCAAACGACGTAACAATAGAAACCGTAACAACAACAAGAACAAGCAAAAACAACAGTCTAAAAATGCGCAATAGTCTTTTCATTCTATTCATATTTTTCATGTTTGTTTCCTGTGACATGAGTCTTATAAAGTCGGAATTTAGAGCTACCGACAATGGGATTTGGAGCAGGGCCGATCAAATTGAATTCACCTTTTCTGAACTAGACAGCCTCACTCAATATAATATGTTCATCAACGTTAGAAATGATGACACGTTCCCATACAATAATCTATTTTTAATAACTGAGCTCGGCGCTCCGGATGGCAGTGTTGAAAAAGACACGCTGGAATATCAAATGGCGAATCCGGATGGTACTTGGTTGGGAAAAGGGTATGGAAGCCTTAAGGAAAACAAGTTGTGGTATAAAGAAAACATCGTTTTCCCGTCCGCTGGCGTATATACCTTGAAGGTGGAACATGCTATGCGAAAAAATGGAAGCGTTAACGGAGTGGAACAACTGCAAGGGATTACCGATGTAGGTTTCGAAATTGTAAAAAGTAAAGAGTAGGTAATGGCAAAAAAAGTGGCAAAGAAAAAAGGTGCGACTGGCTTTTTTAAATTTATAAAGTGGTTTTGGATTCTTTTCGCAGTAGGTATTTTATCTGTGGCGCTGGTATTTTTGTTGGCCTCTTGGGGTGCTTTTGGGGAGATGCCAACTTTCGAGCGTTTAGAAAACCCCCAGACCAACCTCGCTACTCAGATTATTTCTTCTGATGGAGCCACTCTCGGGAATTTTTATTTGGATGACAATAGAACTCCTATAGATTATGACGATTTACCCAAAAATTTGGTCGATGCCCTAATCGCGACTGAAGACGCCAGATATCACGACCATGCTGGGATAGATGCTTTTGGAACGTTAAGGGCCGTGGCTTATTTGGGAAGTAGGGGTGGTGCGAGTACCATTTCACAACAATTGGCAAAACAACTGTTTACCGGAATTGCAGCAAGAGGATGGAAACGTTATACCCAGAAAATAAAGGAATGGGTCATTGCCACCCGTTTGGAAAGGGCCTATACCAAAGAGGAAATCATTGCCATGTATTTTAATATTTATGATTTTGGTAATAATGCCGATGGTATTCGGTCGGCCTCAAAAATCTATTTTGGGAAAGAACCAAACCAACTAAAGTTAGAGGAGGCGGCCATGTTGGTGGGGATGTTCAAAAACTCCTCGCTCTATAATCCATTGCCACACCGAAATCCAGTTGGAACTAAAAACCGAAGAAATGTAGTACTGGCCCAGATGGGCAAATATGAATACATTTCCGAAACAAAAAAGGACTCCTTACAAGCACTTGAACTCAATCTCAACTACAATCCCCAATCGCACAGGGATGGTTTAGCAACCTACTTTAGAATGTACGTACAGGGTTTTATGAATAAATGGATTGAAAAAAACCCTAAACCGGCCCTAAAGGGGGAACGTGATAAATGGAATATCTATTTAGACGGTTTAAAGATTTATACCACCATAGATTCGAGGATGCAAAGGAATGCCGAAGAGGCGGTTTCCGAGCATATGAAAAATCTACAAGCGGAGTTCTTTCACCAAAATACACCTGAACGAAACAAAACAACGCCCTTTCTGGATCTTGAAAAAGAGCAAATTAATAGGATAATAGAACGGGCCATGAAAAATTCCGATCGGTGGCGTCAAATGAAAAAAGAAGGAAAATCTGAAAAGATGATTAGGGCCTCTTTTAACAAAAAGAGGGAAATGACCGTTTTCGACTGGAATAGCGAAATACAGGAAAAGGATACTGTAATGACCCCAAGAGATTCCATTTTTTATTACAAAACCTTTCTTAGGAGCGCTATGATGAGCATGGAGCCGCAAACTGGCCATGTAAAAGCATGGGTGGGAGGCATCAACTATAAGCATTTTCAATACGACAATGTTTATCAAGGAGCCCGCCAGGCTGGTTCAACCTTTAAACCCTTTGTATATGCCGCTGCTATTGATCAACTACGACTTTCCCCCTGCGATTCCTTACCAGACACCCAATATTGTATCGAGGCGGAAAAACATGGCAATCCTGAGTCATGGTGTCCAAAAAATTCCAACGGAAAATATTCCGGAAACTATTATACTTTAAAGAGGGGGTTGGCGAATTCCATTAATACGGTAACGGCGCAGCTTATTGATAGGGTAGGGCCAAAATCTGTTGTTTCAATTGTCAGGGATATGGGTCTTACGAATAAGATTCCACCTGTGCCCTCAATTGCGTTGGGCACGCCCGATGCCAATGTTTATGAAATGGTAGGAGCTTACGGCACTTTTGCGAATCAAGGGGTATATGTAAAACCCGTAATGATTACCAGAGTTGAAGATAAAAATGGCACTGTGCTCTACGAATACGTTCCTGAGACCAAAGATGTGCTGAGTAAAGAAGTTGCCTATGCCATGGTAGATCTTATGAAAGGCGTAACCGAAGGAGGATCAGGTACGAGGTTAAAACACAGCTATCAAAAGAATACCACCGTTTATAAAGAGATCATTACAGGATATCCTTATGAGCTTACCAATCCTATAGCCGGTAAAACAGGCACCACTCAAAATCAAAGTGATGGCTGGTTTATGGGCATGGTGCCGAATCTGGTGACAGGTGTCTGGGTTGGGGGCGAAGAAAGAGCCACACATTTCGATAACATCGCCTATGGGCAAGGGGCGGCAATGGCTCTTCCTATATGGGGGTTATATATGAAGAAGAATTATGCCAATAAGGAGTTAGGAGTTTCAGACAAGAATTTTGCGCGACCCAGCGGGATGTCCATTAACTTAGATTGTACCAAAATCCAGGAAGAGTTACAAAAAGAAATGGATACCGAAGACGACATTGAAGATTTGGGCATTTAGCGTCTTTCCGTCACCTATACTCAAAATAACTGACACCATTCCATTTATCGATGATTTCGACCTTTTGTAGCAACTGCTAAGGTCGCTCACTAAGACGTTTTAGATGTTATTCATCGAAGAAATTGACCATTCGTATATATCACAACACCTCAGCGCTGTTTCACAACAATAATTAGGATTAAAATGCCGTTTGAAAGTACATTTATCTTGTATTAGAAACCCAAGTCTAATACGAAACTTAACCTAAAAAAAGACCCAAATGAATCATGCATCAGCCCACAGAAAAATTCAAGTTTATAAAAGTGATTATATAAGCGGATTTACAAGGCTATTGAGAAAACTATTTATGTTATAAGTCTTACCAAAAGATTTATTAAAAAAGCGGCTTCCCCAAGGCCGCTTTTTTTAATTCAGCTACTTTTTTCATTTCACCGAAGGGCGGAATCTTTTACTTGGTTATCTTTAATGGCAATAAAAGTTAAGGTTCCATGAAAATTCGAAAATGCACTTTTGAAGATTTAGAAGTTCTTCTTGAGATTTCACTTAAAACATTCATAGATGCATTTGAAAAGGATAACGACCCTATAGATTTTGAGGAATATATAACTGCTGCTTTTTCAAAAAGTACCCTAACCGAACAGCTCAACGACCCGAACTCGGCTTTTTACTTTTTATATTTAGATGAAGAACTTGCAGGATACTTTAAACTAAATGAACATGATGCGCAAAATGAATTACAGTCCGATGATACCATGGAGTTGGAGCGTATTTATGTTTTGAAAGAGTTTCAAGGCCAACGATTCGGTGCTTTTATGCTTGAGGAAGCGATTCGCATTACCGGCAATAAAAACAAGAAACAATTGTGGTTAGGTGTTTGGGAAGAGAACGCCAACGCCATCCGATTTTACAAAAAGCACGGCTTCACTAAATTCGGCACCCACCCCTATTATGTAGGCCAGGATAAACAGACCGATTGGCTGATGCGGATTGAGTTGTAGATAAAAAGGTCCTTTCAATTTTGAAAGGACCTTTACAGATTTTAAAGAAGATCTTACTCTTTAATAATTTTCACATACTTGCTTTCCCCTCTATTATTAGTAAGGTTTAAAAGATACAGCCCATTTTCCAAACCATTGATAGTAATGGGTAAAACGTTTTGGTCTTTTTCGATAGCTCCTTTTTTTACCAAGACCCCATTAAGGTTCAACAAGTTATATGAGGTATAATCCGTTTCTGGAGGTAAGGTAACGGTTACTTCATCAGTTCCAGGATTGGGAAATACTTTGATTATTTCCATTATTTCGTTCTCAGAAATAATTAGAGGTTCTAAGGTGGCCTTCAATGACGTTCCTGACACTTTCGACACTCGAAAATTCCTAAAAAAGGCTGTCCCCGAACTATTGCTTCTTCCATAGTTAGGGAATAGCCAAATATCCAAGGTGGTTACCCCGGAAGGGACGATGATGGTGCGACTATGAGTACTCCAGGAAGACCCGAAAGTATTGAAAAGTAAATTATCGTTTGGGGTATTATTGCGATTCAACTCAATACGGGCGTTTCCGCTTCCGTTTTTCCCATCTATACTAATATTGAGACGATCTCCCGCTCGAATACCTTGAGCAGCAAGATTAATAGGGATTAGGTAGCGCGCCCATGGTTGTCCTGCAGGGCTTGAAAGCTCCATTTCGCATGTAGAACCGTTGTTGTTCCCTCGGACAGTAATACTTCCCGCCGCGTTTCTTTGGGTCAGCGGCATTGCCGTATTCTCGTTTGCAATATCGTCACCGCAGTCTGGAGGAGTAGTTCCCCCAACAACCGATACGTTTAGATTATCGAAGTAGGAGCTGCTCGATCCGTAATTCCCGAAATTGGAAAAGAGCCAAATGTCTAACGTACTTACCCCAGATGGTACCGTTATTTCCCCACCCTGCCTAGACCACGAACCATTGAAGCTTCTGGTCATCAAGCTTGTATTTGGGGTATTGTTGCGCGCTATCTGAAATTTCGTGCTGCCGCTTCCACTTCTCCCATCAATGCTTATATTGAGGCGATCTCCTGCTCGAATACCTTCGGCGGCAAGATTAATGGGGATAATATACCTTGCCCAGGGTTGTCCAGCAGGGCTTGACAGCTCCATCGCACATGGTGAACCATTGGTCTGTGACACACTCTCCCTTACAGTAATGGTTCCTGCTGTGGTTCTATTGTTCAATGGCATTGTGGTATTCTCATTTGCAATATCGTCCGTACAGTCAGTAGTTGTTCCCCCAACCACCGATACGTTTAGATTATCGAAGTAGGAATTGCCAGAACCGTAATTCCCGAAATTGGAAAAGAGCCAAATGTCGAGCGTACTTACCCCAGATGGTACTGTTATTTCCCCACTTTGAGTAGACCATGAACCATTAAAGCTCCTGGTCATCAAGCTTGTATTTGGGGTATTGTTGCGTGCTATCTGAAATTTTGTGCTGCCGCTTCCACTTCTCCCATCAATGCTAATATTGAGACGATCTCCTGCTTGAATACCTTCGGCGGCAAGGTTAATGGGGATGACATATCTTGCCCATGGCTGACCTGATGGGCTCGAGAGCTCCATCGCACATGACGAACCATTTGCCTGTGTTGAGGTACCGTTAATGGCAATATTACCGGAGGATAATCTATTATTTAGAGGCATTGAAGTGTTTTCATTGGCAATATCGTCCGGACAAGTTGGCCCGGAGTTCGAAGGACAAACAATAGTACCAGTAGACCATAATGCAAAGTAACTCCCTATATCAGTAAATTCCCCACCAATACAAAGTCTTCCATCAGAATAGGCCAAATCGTTGACAGGATAGTCGGTCCCAACATTAGTTCCGGGTCCTAGGGCCTGGAATGTATTTGTGGAAGGAGTCCATCGCGCAAGTCCGTTCATGATTAAATTGGTACTGCCATTATTGGAGACGGTGCCAAAAGTACCCCCTAAATAGAGGTAAGTACCGTCCCAGGTTAGGGCCCTAACCTCTCCGCCGGCAACATTATTTGAAAGTTCATGATGTGTACCATTGGCAAGAAGATAGCGCCCCACATAATTTTGGCCACCAACATAGAGATATCCATTAAATTCTTCTATTTCCTTTATAAACAAGGAACTACTTCCCGGAAAGGGATTCCATCTGCTCCCGTCAAATCGGGCAAGCCTATTTGCCCCAACATTTCCTATGGCCGTGAAATTCCCCCCAATAAAAATATTTCCGTTCGATGCCACTTCTATGGCTCGCAATTCGTTGTTTGGGAAGGTGTTCATATTATCCCAATAACTACCATTATACCGTGCAAATTTAGAAATAGAGACCCCAGAAACACTTGTGCTGGCCCCTACGAAATAGACGGTTCCGCTGGGGGAACTATCGATCTCATAGACCACCCCAGTTGAGTTATGATTGATAATTAAACCGTTTGATAACTGCGCTAAATTTCTTGTGGGAATACTATTAATACTGCTAAAGTTTCCGCCAATCCAAATATCACCATTCGCAGTCGCATGAATATCCTCTACTTCTCCTGATACATAGTAAGAAGCAGTAAATCCGGTGTTTTTGTTAAATGCCACGATTTTTGAAACGGCTACGCCCGCTGCATCGGTAAAGTTACCTCCCAACCATAGGGTCCCGTTAACCTCTTCCATAACATTTACACGACCATTCAGGTCGATATCGCATTGGTCAAAGTTACCAATGCCATTTACCGCGACCGGTTGATTAGACTGTTCTCCTGTAATCTTGAATATGGCACCCGAATCATCTTCAAAATTGTATGCGTTGGGAGAGTTTGGATCAGTATCATAATTTTGACCATACCGCAAAAAATAAAGTTGCGTTCCACTTTCATTACGCCCAAAAGATACAATGGCCGCATCGTCAGGGGAAGTGGTAAATAGTTTGGCTTGTGATAAATTTTCTGTATTGGTCGCTACGGAAGGGTTGGTACTATCAGGCCCAGCATTCGCATTAATAGCCCAGATATCACCACTAATATAATCTGCAAAAACGTATTTTCCCCGTATCTCAGGGTTGGTGAGGGGTCCGTTATACACATAACCACCTGTCAAGGAGGTTGCCGATTTGGAAAAATAAGGTGGACGTAATGTTCCCCCGGATAAGGTAACCGAAGGATCTTGATAAGTCCCTTCCCATCTGCCCCAACCATAATTACTTCCCGAATAGGAAGGTGAAACCCGATTGATTTCATCCTGCTGTCCGGCCCCTACATCACCTATCCATAAGTTACTCCCATGAAAACTAAATTTCCAAGGATTTCTTAATCCGAATATCCAGATTTTTCTGGTATCGGCGTCTCCAGAAGAAGCAAACGGATTGCTAGAGGGGATATAAAACGTACCGTTTGTATTGATGCCTATTCTAAGGATACTTCCGAAAATATGGGATAAATCCTGGGCACGCTGATTCCCGCTTCCTGTAGAATCTCCTCCATCTCCGACGCCCATATACAAGTATCCATCAGGGCCAAATTCAATATGTCCACCGTTATGTGTATGGTGGGTGGTTGGTTTTGTAGCGGTAAAGACTACCCTTCTAGAATTTACGGTAGCCGACGGGTTTCCTTCATATAAGGTAAGTTGGGCAAGATTTACCTTATATGGCGGATTACCGTCAATATAGTAGATATAAAATAGTTTATTGTTCCTGAAATCGGGATGCAAAGCCATGCCTAATAGTCCAATTTCTGTTCCGTCCCTTCCCGAGGTCACTACGCCGGAAAGATCGGCCACCAAGGATTTAATACCTGTAGCTTCCTGAATCTGATATATATAGCCCGGTTTTTCTGAAATAAATAACCTATTTGAGCCATCATTACTTGGCACTATCTCCAAGGGAGTGTCAAAAGTTAAGTTGGGATACGCATTGGTATAACCAAGTTGCTGTCCATTTAAATTAAAAGTAAGGGATAAGAGAAAAACAATAGTGTACAGAGTAGGCTGAAAATAATTTTTTTTCATTTTGCGGGGGTTTTCAAAATTATGTGATATAACGTTCTAAGACGTAGTTCATCGATGTAAAACCGTACTTAAACGTATTGAGTATGTACGTAAAAAAGGGCTAAAAAAGATGACCAGTCGTGCAAAGTAGTTAAAATCAGTACTTTAACATGGCAAAAATGATGTTTTTCGATGAAATGCACGATTAGACCAAAATTTTTGGAAAAGAGTTACTTGTTTTCCATAAAAGCGAAAGGATAAAACGAACCTGAAAGTTCCCTTTGAAGGGACAAATTTTGAAGAGGAAATACATAGAAAGCTTTTGATCAGAGTGTATTCAAAATCTCCGCAGCTCTTTCCAAGGTTTCTTCAGTTTTCGCAAAACAAAAACGAAGTACTTTGTCATCCCTATTATTTGCATTAAACGAAGAAAACGGAATACTGGCCAATTGATGATTTTTGATCAGGATTTCGGCATACGACTCGTCAGATGTTTGGGTTATCGAGGTATAATCCAACAACTGAAAATAGGTGCCTTGGGATGGAGTAAACTTAAAACGGGAATTTTTGATTGCATTTAAAAAGAAGTCGCGTTTTTGTTGGTAGAAGTCGTTCAGATTTAAATAGTGATGGTCATTTTCAAGATAGGTGGCTATAGCCCTTTGTGCTGGGTGGAATACTGAAAAAACGTTAAATTGATGAACCTTCTCAAATTCGTTCATCAAGGCTTTTGGAGCGACGCAATAGCCCATCTTCCACCCTGTTACATGAAATGTCTTTCCGAAAGAAGAACAGATAAAACTACGAGAGGCCAAATCATCAAAACGCGCTGCGCTTTGATGTTGGGTGCCATCAAAAACAATATGCTCATATACCTCATCACTTATTAAAATGATATCTGTTGGGCGAAGGATTTCTTGTAACCGCAACATATCATCCTTAGAAAAAATACGACCACTGGGGTTGTGGGGTGTATTGATGATGACCATTTTCGTTTTGGAGGTTATTTTGGCGTTGAATTTTGCCCAATCTACGGCGTAGTCTGGAGTGTCCAGTTGAAGAGGAACGGGAACACCCCCATTCAATTTAATAGCTGGCTCATAGCAGTCATATGCAGGTTTTAGGACAATAACTTCATCATCGGGGCGAACAAAAGCGCTTATTGCCGTATAAATGGCTTGGGTGGCCCCAGCGGTTACAGTAATTTCATTTTCCGGATGATACTTTGTGCCATGGAGCTTCTGGATTTTTTCAGAGATGATTTCCCGAAGCCCGAAATACCCTTGCATAGGCGCATATTGGTTGTGACCCCCTTGCATTGCCTTTGTTACTAACTCGATTAGATAAGGATCTGGCGGAAAGTTTGGAAAGCCTTGCGAAAGATCAATAGCGTTATGCTTTCTGGCTAGGTTCCCAATCGTTGTAAAAATGGTCGTTTTTAAATCGGGAAGTTTTGAGCTGTGGTTTTTTAAGAAGGCCATGATGTTATCGTCTCCCCAAAAATAATTAAATATAATTGGGCCCTGAATAACAAAACTGGATCTTTTGCTTATAACATCCTGTCGAGGAATTTTTTATCGCCCTCTGCCTGTAATTGTGTTGCCAATGAATTATCAAAGGCCTTTCGGATAAGTTTTTGAATGGCGCGGGCATTCAACTTTGTTAAACTGTTGGTTCTATAGACCACATCGCGGATGGTCGAAAAACTAACGTTAGCCACGGCCGCAACATCTGCAATATCGTCTTTGGTGGTGTTTCTTCTTAGGGTCAGGGATAACTTTTCGGTTATGGGCTTTCCGTACTCATTTTTTTTGAACATGGGCTGCAGTGTATTTGGTTCATAATACTTTAAAGGGTGGTGTTTTGGAGATCTGAATTTGAAAGGTCTCTAGCACCATTTTGCTATATTTGCCTGTAAACGAATTACAGATAGTGTAATAAAATTGCATATACAACAATATGCGTAAGATTATTACACAATATTACAATTTTATGTTTGTATTAAAGCAGCTAAGGCGAAAAAAAGATATAAATCAGTCAGATTTGGCCGAGGCTATTGGCGTGAGTCTTCGTACAATTCAGCTTTACGAGAAAAAGAATGCAAATATTCCCATTAAAAATCTTACAAAAATTGCACAGTTCTTCGGAGTCTCTATTTCACAGCTTTATGCGCATGAGGTAAATGAGATTGATCTTGTTTATGATAGGACAGATAAAAATGCTAAAAGAGTGCATGAGATACGTAAAATTAGCCCTGGAAAGTATGTGTTGATTACGCCCTTTGTCGCTGCCGAGCAGCAAGATGATTATATACACCTGTTCGACAAACGTAGTTTTATAAGTGGCTTGGTCAAATTAGGGTTTGTAATCGATCGGGTTTCCGTTGCGAACTATATGGCCTTTGAAATTGCCAATGAGTCGATGAACAATGGTAAGTATAATGGCATTCCTGGAAAGGCAATCGTTTTGGGGAAGCAAGTTTCTATCAAGGAACTTAAGAAAAAGATCGGTGTCGTAGACTTTCAGTATTGGGTAATTGTGCACAAAGATGGTATTATGTGCAAGGATGTTGTTTCTTATGACAAAAAGAACGAAACCATCGTTTGCCAAAGCCTTAATGCTTCACCGGAGTTTCCAGATTTTGAAATAAGGCTAGCCGATATAAAGCAAGTTTTCGCGATTATTAGAAAACAGATTGACTAGATTTTCGATTTCACGATCTCGAGGTGGGTAACGACCTCTTGTACACAGCGCTTCAACTCTTTTTTGACCTCGCCTTCCCAAAACCGAAAGACCTTATAGCCCAGGTGTTCCAGTTCATGATTTACTTGCCTATCGCGCTGCATATTACGTTCTATCTTTGCAATCCAAAATTCACGATTCGTCTTTATTTTCGGTTTCTTTTCTTCCCAATTATGGCCATGCCAATATTCCCCGTCAATAAAAACCACTGTCCTGTACTTTTTAAGGGCAATATCAGGTCTTCCTATGAGTTTACGATAATCTATGCGATAGCGATACCCAGCAGCGTAAAGCGCTCGTCGAAAGACGAGCTCAGGTTTGGTGTTCTTTCCACGAATCTTGCCCATAATTTTTGAACGCTTGGGAGTCGTGTAAAACCCGGATTCTTCGTTAAACCGAGGCACTTTTATGGGTTCTTCTGAGTAAGGTTTGGACATGTTCTAAAATTACTAAAATCGGTTCATAGAACGAAAAGATAGCCGTTTAACAAATCTTGCTACATTTAGAATTCTTAAGATCCGAACCGTAGAATCTAGTATTTTTAAACTGTTATTGTCACCTATGAACAGTAAAAACCAACAACAGTTACTCTATATTAATAGAATCAACAAGGTAGTTGAGTTTATCGAAACTAATCTTGATAGTGAGCTGTCACTAGATATACTAGCAGAAATCGCCTGTTTTTCGCCATACCATTTCCATAGAGTTTTCTCGGCGCTGCTTGAAGAAACTCCTAATAACTTTATAATAAGGCAACGATTGGAAAAGATTGCCAATCATTTGCTTGTTGGCAATAACGATTCTTTGACCAATTTGTCCAATCAATATGGGTTTAAAAGCATCCATTCGTTCTCAAGGGCATTTAAGAAATTTTACGGAATGAGCGCCTCTGAGTTTCAAAAAAGAGGGCGGAATGAGTTTAGCAAGATTGGTCAAAAGCAAAGCAAGAATGGTACAGAAAAAATATCCTTTACGAAATACTTTTACACTATTGATAATCTTAAAAACTGGTTACAAATGAAAACAAAAGTAGAGGTGAAAGTAATGCCAGAACTTCAATTGGCGCATGTAAGACATCAAGGGGCTTTTAATGAAATTGGTAAGGCGTTCGAAAAATTAATAGGATGGGCGGGCCCAAGAGGTTTGTTGAATTTTCCAAAAACCAAGATGGCAGGTATTTATTATGATAGCCCCAGAGTTACAGATGAATCGAAAATGCATTCTAGTGCATGTATCACTATAGCCGATAATGTTGAGGTTTCTGGGGAAGTAGGAAAAGTAACGATTCCGAAAGGAAAATTTGCGGTTGGGAGTTTTAAAATCAAGTCGGATGAATTCGAGAAGGCGTGGAATAGTATGACTTTATGGATTCCCGAAAATAATTTTGAACTCCGTGATGGGCATTACCATGAAATATATCACAATGATGGAAACCAACACCCTGATGGCTTATTCTTCGTAGATATTTGCATTCCCGTTGAATAAAAGCAATTTGACTAAAAATCCCAAACTCTTTTTTTTGGAATTTGGGATTTTAAATTTTTTGTCAGTCTTGGTGCAATTGAAATGTCTAAACCCCAATATGGTCTTCGACTACGCTCAGACTACATTATCCTTTTAGGCTAGCACTGTAATATTCACGGTTCATACGGGCAATATTCTCCAAGGAAATTCCTTTTGGGCATTCTATTTCACAAGCTCCAGTGTTTGTACAGTTGCCAAAACCTTCCAAATCCATTTGGCGTACCATATTCTGAACACGTTCTGTAGCCTCTACTTGACCTTGTGGCAATAATGCAAATTGAGAAACTTTAGCGGAAGTAAATAGCATCGCGCTTGCATTTTTACAGGCAGCAACACAAGCGCCGCAACCAATACAGGTAGCAGCATCCATTGCTTCATCAGCATCGTGTTTAGCAATAGGGATGGCATTGGCATCAATGGTATTTCCTGAGGTATTGACCGAAATATAGCCTCCGGCCTGTTGAATTCTATCAAAGGCACTACGATCAACGATTAGATCTTTGATAACTGGAAAGGCCTTAGCCCTGAAGGGTTCAATATAAATGGTGTCCCCGTCATTGAACTTCCTCATATGCAATTGACAGGTAGTAACCAATCTATCCGGGCCATGCGGCTCCCCATTTATCTGTAGGGAACAGGTACCACAAATTCCTTCGCGGCAATCATGATCAAATTCTACCGGCTCTTCACCCTTATTAATGAGTTCTTCATTAAGAACATCTAACATTTCTAAAAAAGACATGTCGCCTTCTACACCTTTTATGGCGTAATCTACCATTTGCCCCTTGGACTTGGCATCTTTCTGACGCCATATTTTCAATGTTAATTTCATAACGGGTATTCGTTAATGGTTATTCGTTAACCTATTTATAAGACCTTGTCTTCAATTCAATGTTTTCGTACGTCAGTTCTTCTTTATGCAAAACAGCATCTTTCGGCTCGCCTTTATATTCCCAAGCCGAAACAAATTTGAAATTCTTATCATCGCGCATGGCTTCCCCCTCTGGCGTTTGGTATTCCTCACGGAAGTGCCCTCCACAAGATTCGTTTCTTGTTAAGGCATCTTTGGCGAATAACTCCCCAAGTTCAAGAAAATCGGCAACACGACCTGCTTTTTCCAGTTCTTGGTTCATACCTTCAGCTTTCCCTGGAATTTTTACGTTTTCCCAAAAATCTTTTCGCAGGACAGAAATTTCATCAATGGCGCTCTCCAAGTCTTTTGCATTTCGAGCCATTCCGCATTTATTCCACATGATTTTGCCCAATTTCTTATGGTAGTAATCTACGGAATGTGCTCCACTTCCTGACATCAATTTTTCCAATCGTTCCTTTACGGCCTTTTCGGCTGCATCAAACGCTGCGGAATCTATTGAAATCGGGCCAGTTCTAATGTCGTTCGATAGATAATCACCTATGGTATAGGGCAATACAAAATACCCGTCGGCAAGACCTTGCATGAGGGCTGATGCGCCCAGTCTGTTAGCGCCGTGGTCGCTAAAATTAGCCTCTCCGGCACAATAGCAACCTTCTATAGTAGTTTGCAGGTTATAGTCAACCCAGAGCCCACCCATGGTGTAATGTACCGCGGGATAGATCATCATAGGGGTTTCATACGGGTTTTGATCTACGATTTTCTCATACATCTGAAATAGATTCCCGTACTTGGCTTCTATGACCTCCTTACCCAGTCTTGTTATTTCCTTATCATCCGCATTCTTCATACCGTGGGTCAAAGCTTGCTCTTTTCCGTAGCGTTGTATAGCAGCGGCAAAATCCAAATAAACGGCTTCTCCAGTTTTATTAACGCCAAAACCGGCATCGCAACGCTCTTTGGCCGCTCTTGAAGCTACATCCCTAGGAACTAGGTTCCCAAAGGCCGGATAACGACGTTCCAGATAATAGTCACGATCTTCTTCTTTTAACTGCAATGGTTTTAATTTTCCTTCGCGTATGGCCTGCGCATCTTCGATCCGTTTTGGTACCCAGATTCGACCATCGTTACGCAACGATTCCGACATCAGGGTGAGTTTGGATTGATGATCTCCGGAAACAGGGATACAGGTAGGATGGATTTGTGTAAAGCAAGGGTTGGCAAAGAATGCTCCCCTGCGGTGCGCTCGCCAAGCGGCCATTACATTACTTCCCATGGCATTGGTAGAAAGAAAGAAAACATTGCCGTAACCACCGGTAGCCAAAACTACAGCGTGGGCGGAATGACGTTGAATTTCCCCTGTTACCAGGTTACGGGCAATGATGCCACGCGCTTTTCCATCTACCAAAACCAAATCCATCATTTCATGACGGTTGTTAGATTGTATTTTACCACGATTAATTTGACGGTTCATAGCCGAATATGCCCCTAAAAGCAGTTGCTGCCCAGTTTGTCCTTTTGCGTAAAAAGTTCGGGAAACCAAAACCCCACCAAAGGAACGATTGTCTAACAAGCCACCATATTCACGCGCGAAAGGCACCCCTTGGGCCACACATTGGTCAATAATATTGCCTGATACTTCAGCCAAACGATATACGTTGGACTCTCGGGAACGGTAGTCCCCTCCCTTTACAGTATCGTAGAAAAGACGGTAGTTACTATCGCCATCGCCTTGATAGTTTTTTGCGGCGTTGATTCCCCCTTGGGCCGCAATCGAGTGTGCCCGGCGAGGAGAATCTTGATAACAAAATGTTTTTACATTGTACCCCAATTCGGCAAGGGTTGCAGCGGCCGCACCACCTGCTAGACCCGTACCTACCACGATAACATCTATATTTCGTTTGTTGGCTGGGTTCACCAGATTGATATCGTTTTTATGCTTGGTCCACTTGTTGGCCAATGGCCCCGAAGGAGCTTTAGAATCCAATATGCCCATAATTAGTGTGTTAACGGATTAAGGTGATGGTAAAGAGCGATAAAAACGAAACCTAATGGAATCGCAATCGCGAAAATTTTTGTGAATAACTTGATTGCTGGGGTATACTTATTGTTCACACCCATGGTTTGGAACGATGAAGCGAAGCCGTGTAGCAGGTGCATTGCCAATAGAACAAAGGAAATAACATATAGGGCCGTTCTCCAGAAGGGCTCAAATTTGTGAACGGTCTCGGCATAATAGCGAGTGGCATCTTCGGGATGACTATCGATATACTTATGCGCAATTTCCGGGAACCAAAAGTCGTAAAAGTGAAGTCCAAGGAAAGCAAGAATCACAAGACCAGTGATAATCATGTTTCGCGATATCCAAGAAGCGCCGGCACTTCCTTTATATTTAGCATATTTAACGCCTCGAGCACTTCGGTTCTGAAGTTCAAGTACAAAACCCATCACAAAATGTATGATTACACCAGCAATTAGAATCGGCTGTAAAACGTACTGTACCAATGGGTTGTACCCCATAAAATGCGACCAGGAATTAAACGTGTCCGGAGCAATTACAGAAGTGGCGTTGATTACGAAGTGTTGTCCTAGAAAAAGGACCAAAAAGAGGCCCGATAAAGCCATAATGACTTTTCGGGCAAGTGAAGATTTTACTAATCCGCTCATTAGTTGTTTATTTAGCGTTACAAATTTAGGGCACGCAAGAGTTATTAACAAGTTTTAACACGCTTTAGTATTGCATTACCATAAAAGATGCATTGGTGTTGAAGGCTGAATGGTCTTTTGGCTATTTATTTATTCGATTCTGACTTTTAACAGAAATGTCTTTTTGTCAAAAAAGGGGGTTAGGGATGAAAATTCAGCCTTTAAATAGTAACATTTGCGTTTTTTGCCCGATATTGAGCTTGTAATAGAAACGCTGACCAAACCAAACATGAATATCGCTCTTTTGTCCGTAAGCATGAATGTCTATTCGACTAAAAGAATAGCGGAAGAGGCACAAAAACTAGGGCATTATATAGAACAGGTGGATCATACGAAATGCTCCGTAAAATTAGGTGCGGGCAAGCCACGGATTTACGTTGGCGAGGATGATATTACCAACGAATTTGATGCGATAATCCCGCGTATAGGGGCTAAGGTATCGAGACATGGAGCGGCTATTGTAAAGCAATTTGAGATGAACGGAGTGTTTAGTACTGCCCGCTCATTAAGTATTCTAAGGGCCCGTAACAAGGTAAGAACGCTACAGATTATGGCCAGAAAGGGAATTCCCATTCCTGAGACGCTATTTTCGATAAATCCAGATAATATAAACGAACAGATAGAAATTATCGGAGGTACTCCAGTAATCATAAAATTACAAGAGGGCACCCAAGGTCTTGGGGTAATTCTCGCGGAAACCAAAAAATCGGCGAAGTCTATTATAGATACGCTGTATAAGATGAACACTAGCATTTTAATGCAGAAATTTATCGAGGAAAGTAACGGGGAAGACATTCGTATTTTTGTCGTCGGCAACAAGATCGTTGCCAGCATGAAACGTAAAAGTGAGGCCGGGGAGTTTAGATCTAATGTACATAGGGGGGGATCCACAGAACTGGTCAATTTATCCTCAAAGGAAAAACATATTGCCCTGAATGCAACCAAGCATATAGGTTTGGGGGTTGCGGGGGTGGATATCATACGCTCTAAAAAGGGCCCTTTATTGATCGAGGTCAATGCATCACCGGGCTTACAAGGTATAGAAGGCGCTACAGGAGTTAATATTGCCAAGGAAATTGTATTATATGTCGAAAGAAATGGACGAAGAAAGAGAAGGAAATAAAGATATAATCATTGGCGGGGAGACCGTATCTCCGGGAGAAAGTAAGCGCCTGAAAATAAAAATCGATAGGCTACCGACAGGAACTTTGATCGATATACCGGTTTATGTTGTAAATGCCAAAAAACCCGGTCCTGTAGTCCTTGTTCAAGCGGGTCTGCATGGGGACGAGATCAATGGCATTGAAATCGTTCGGCGTATGTTGGCCGAAAAGCGCTTTGATATAGATAAAGGCGCCGTTATTGCCGTTCCTATTCTCAATATTTTTGGATTTATTCATTTTTCTAGGGATGTGCCCGATGGGAAAGATGTAAACAGAAGTTTTCCAGGAACCAAAACAGGCTCCATGGCCAGCCGAATTGCGTACCACTACACTTCGGAGATAGTAAATCAGATCGATTATGGCATCGATTTACATACCGGCGGAGGGCAGCGCCATAATTTCCCACAAATTAGATATACGGCCGAAGATGAGAGAAGTGCCGAATTGGCCAGGGTCTTTAGGGCACCTATTTCGTTTGCCTCAAAGCTTATTAAAGGCTCATTTAGGAATATGGCGTACCGCATGGGCAAGCCCATTGTGGTTTTCGAGGCCGGGGAGAGCATGCGTTTTGACGACTACTCCATCATTGAAGGGATGCAGGGCATACTAAATGTGCTGAAGCACTTTAAAATGATTAAAAGTATTGAACCGAAATATATAGAACGCGGAAAAACTATCGAGTTAAACGGCCGCCGTTGGTTACGGGCCCCTACGGCCGGTATGTTCATACCGGGCATTACCAATGGCAGCGAAATTGTAAAAGGAAAGGAAATAGGGGTAGTTACCGATACCTTTGCCAAACGTACAAAATCTATCAAAGCCCCTTTTGATGGAGTAGTATTCTCTGTAAATCACCAAGCTGTTGTAAATCAGGGCGAAGCACTATTTCATGTGGGTAAAAAAGTCGATTGAGGCTGTGGACTTTAACGAAAAACACCAAAATCTGGGTCGAACACCTAGAATTTGGAGTTAAAAATCAGGTGAAAAACAAACTCCTTGGTCTGTTTTTGAATAAGTCGTCATTGCTAACCCCATATTCTATTGGGCTTGTGATGTTTTTTGAATTGATGTAGCACTTTTATTTGAACACAAAACCAACTAACAAGTCAGTTTTATAAAAATGGCCATTTTGGGCAAAGAATTCTATTCTATCTCAAATTCTACCTCTTCTTTTGTTCCATTTCCATCTATTTCAACCGAATATTTTCCTTTAGGAAGGTATGTTTTTCCATTCTTCGCCTCCTTAAGTTCTATTTTGTTTTTCTTTAAATAAGCTGACTTGCCAATTTTTGAAAAGGCCATGTCATAAGACAGTATATTCAAGCCTTCATCACCCTTCATTTCCGTTTCGCTAATTGTGATACCATCAAGGGTCTTTATCTTGGCTGTAAACCCATCGGCCCTATTGCTATGAAAAACAACATCTAATCCCGGGGTTTGGGGTTTTCCCCAAGAACTCCATGAATTGCCCCATTGTTTGGAGTGTTTTATGTTTTTGGGCTTGTAAACATAGAGGGTTTTGTTCATTATTTCAGGAGTCATTGCCTGAAGGGTTGAAATATCAGCTTTATAAATACTTCGTCCGTGGGTACCGATCAATAGGTGTTTGGCCTCCGGTTGAATTACAAGGTCATGTACTGCAACGTTAGGCATGCCATTTTGAAAAATCTCCCAGGAATCGCCACGATTAAAGGAAACATAGAGCCCGTTATCTGTACCTACAAAGAGTAAATCTTCGTTTTCGGGATCTTCTAGTATCACATTTACAGGAGAAGCTGGAATAGTAGCCGAAATACTCTGCCAAGTGTTTCCGTAATCATCACTAACATAAATGTAAGGTGTAAAATCATCCCAACGATAGCCGTTTAAGGCAACATATACACGTTCTTTTTTATGCTTTGAGGCTATTACACGGCTTACCCAAAGGTCTTTTGGGAAAGAACTAGAGATAGTAGACCAATTTCCTCCTGCATTTTTTGTTAGTTGAACAAGCCCATCGTCACTTCCGGTATATATCAATCCAAATTTAAACGGGGATTCCGAAATTGTGGTTAGGGTGCCGTAGGCCACATTGCCCTGCTTTCCGCCTTGGGTTAAATCGTCTGAAACGACCTCCCAATCATCACCCTGGTTCATAGAGCGGTGCAATTTATTTCCTCCCAAATACAAAATATCCTGATTGTGGGGAGAAAGCAAGATAGGGGTTTGCCAATTGAAGCGATATGGGGTTTCACCCAATTCGTGCTTAGGCTGAATATATTCACGTGTTCTATTTTCTTTGTTGATACGGAAGTAATTCCCGAACTGATAACCTGTATAGACCACATTATGGTTGCGACTATCTATTTGTACCTGCATTCCATCGCCACCAATCAGGGATTTCCAAGAATACTCACCAGATTGATGCCACTTGCTATTCTCTTTTGCGTTATGCGGCCCGGCCCAAACGCCATTGTCTTGGAGCCCGCCATAAACGTGATAGGGTTCTTGATTATCGACATTTACCGTGTAAAATTGTCCGACTTGAGGTGAATTGTTCTTTATCCAGTTGGCTCCATCATCGTAGGAAATATTGACACCTCCGTCATTGCCATTAATCAGATGGCCGGGCATTTTCGGATTGATCCAAAGAGCGTGATGATCGGCATGAACATTATCACCGTTAATGCTTTTGTATGTTTTTCCACCATCATCCGATTTTATTAAGGGCACCCCGGCAAGATAAATGCGGTTAATATCAGCAGGATCTACCCGAATCTGGGCAAAGTAATAGCCATAACTATAAAAGAGGTCGTCTATATAGTTTTCATTTTGTTTATTCCATGTTTTTCCACCGTCATCACTGCGGTATACCTCAGCTCCGACCACAGGGGTGTCAAACAACATAGAATTCGCATTTTCGAGATATTTGGCCAAATCCAATGGTTTTGCCGTACCGGAACGAACAAGCTGTTTTACATTATCAGCGCGGTATTTTTCTTGAAAACCGTTGGCTTTTAGGTACGTATTTAATTTTTTATCGTCCAGTCTTAGAAAGTCGTCGGCAGACATTGCCTTAAAATCGGCTTTCGTTAATTCTTCCGATTTCTTTTCGGAATCCTTTGATTTTTTGCGACGAAACTGACTATCGTGCACAGCATAAACCGTTTGATCATTAAAGACGGCAAGCCCAATACGACCTACGCCTTCGCCTGTCGGGAATCCGCTTTCGGGTGTAGAAACCATGTTCCAAGAGGTACCTCCATCGGTACTTTTATAAATTGCCGAATTGTTACCATTGCCTTTAAAATCCCAAGCCTTTCTATCTTTTTGCCAAGAGGCGGCATACATGACCATAAAATTATAGGGTGCACAAGCCACATCTATAATTCCAGCATTATTGCTTACAAAAAGGGTTTTTTGCCATGTTTCACCCCCATCTGTAGTTTTAAAAACTCCTCGTTCCTCATTGGGAGTATAGAGATGTCCGGTAACTCCAACAACAACTTCCTCAGGATTTTTTGGATTGATAAGAATACGCCCGATATGATGTGAATCGGAAAGGCCCATGTTTGCCCAGGTTTCTCCTTTATCGATAGATTTTAAAATGCCGATACCAGCATAAGATGAACGGGATGCATTGTTTTCGCCAGTACCTACCCAAATGGTGCCGTTTGGCCAATCAACGGCGATATCACCTATATTTTGGGTTTGTGAACCATCTAAGACAGGTTTGAACGAAGTTCCATTATTATTTGTGTACCAGAGTCCGCCTGAGGCATACCCTACGTAAAATTCCGCTGGATTCTCAGGATTGACATCCAGATCAGTAACCCGACCACTCATTACCGTTGGCCCAATATTCTTTATTGGGATGTTCTTTACGATTGAATGCTGACGCATAACCAACTTTTGCTCAAGGGCATCCTTTACCGCTGCGGCTTTTGTCGCTGAGGATTGAGCAAAAAGTGCGAGCGGTAGAAAGAACAAAAAAACGGGTAAAATCTTTTTCATGACGTGGTGATTTATATTGAAAGAGGTAAGTTAAGAATTCCTTTTTAGCAGCCCTAAAGCTTGCGAAAAAACAAATATTTAATCCCCAAAATGCTAAATTGATAATAATGAAGCCGTTAAAAGTGATTAAAATCAAAATATTTTGTTAAATTTAGCCTCACAAACAACTAAATTATTTAAAAATGGGAGAGTATTTACCGTTAATTATTCAATTGGTTACAGGAGCCGTAGGAGGTAACGTAGCTGGAAAATTATTGAAGAATTTATCATTAGGAACTTTAGGAAATTCTATTTCCGGTATTCTAGGTGGTGGCCTTGGAGGCACTATCTTAGGAATGCTAGGTCTCGGAGGAGGCGCAGCTGCTGGAGTTGACGCTGGGAGTATGGACATTTCCAGTATCCTAGGAAGTGTAGCAGGTGGTGGTGTAGGTGGTGGTGTTTTGATGGCCATTATCGGAGCCATTAAAAACGCCATGTCAAAATAGTATAATAACCAACTTTAAATTATGCCTCGCGGTTTCAGTGATGAATCCGCGGGGCTTTTTTTGTTATTTTAAATCCTTGCCTTGTATTGACGGGTACTGCTAAAAGACCAAAACAAACATTTTAAGGGAGATTAAGGAAGGACTTTTTCCTATTTTTGAAAAAATTCAGTTTCCGATGAAATACGAGCAGATTCCCAGTGTACTTTTTGTTAAAAACCGTGAAAAATTTATGACTCGGATGATACCCGGCAGCATCGCGGTATTCAACTCCAATGATGTTTATCCTATAAGCGCCGACAGTACCATGCCTTTTGAACAACATCGTGATATTTTCTATCTAAGTGGGGCAGATCAAGAAGAAACTATTTTGGTTTTATTCCCCGACGCGATTAATCCGAAACATAAAGAAGTATTGTTTGTTCGAGAAACCAACGAGCACATTGCCGTTTGGGAAGGGGAGAAACTGACCAAGGAAAGGGCGACTCAGGTTTCTGGAATACAAACCATTTATTGGTTGTCAGATTTTGAAAAGGTATTTTTTGATTTGATGACCGAGGCCCATACGATTTACTTTAATACAAATGAGCACTACCGGCAGTCCGTAGAGACACAAACGCGGGAAGATCGCTTTATTTTGGATTCTCAAAAGAAATTTCCAGCACACCAAGTTGCCAAAAGCAACCCAATCCTCCAAGAAATAAGAGGGGTAAAAGAACCTGAGGAAATAGGTTTGATGCAAACGGCTTGTGACATCACCGGAAAAGGATTTCGACGTTTATTAGGGTTTATAAGACCCGGGGTTTGGGAGTATGAAATTGAGGCCGAGTTGTTGCATGAATTTATACGTAACCGCTCTAAAGGCTTTGCTTATACACCCATAATCGCTTCAGGGAATAATGCCAACGTATTGCACTATATCGAGAACAATCAACAATGTAAGGATGGTGATATGATTTTAATGGATGTAGCGGCCGAATACGCCAACTACTCCAGCGATCTTACGCGCACCATTCCGGTCAATGGCCGATTTACGGATAGACAGAAAGCTGTGTATAATGCTGTGCTACGTGTTAAAAATGAGGCAACCAAAATGCTGGTTCCCGGAACACTTTGGGCAGAATATCATAAAGAATGTGGTAAAATCATGACCTCTGAATTATTAGGATTGGGGTTGCTGGACAAAGCGGACGTACAAAAGCAAAACCCCGAGAGGCCTGCTTATAAAAAGTACTTTATGCACGGTACAAGCCATCACATTGGGTTGGACACACATGATTATGGAGCATTAAAAACACCAATGAAAGCCAATATGGTCTTTACGGTGGAACCCGGAATCTATATTCCTAAAGAAAAGATGGGTGTGCGAATCGAGGATGATGTGGTAATTCAAGAAAGGGGCGAGCCTTTTAATTTAATGGGGAACATTCCAATTGAGGTGGAGGAAATAGAGCAAATAATGAATAAATAGCTCACTTCATAATATCACATTAAGATATAATACCCATAAAAGCAAATGGCAATACCAATGAAGGCCGTTGCTATCATTAGTCCTATAAGTAACTGATGTAGTTTTAGGTCTTCACTTATAATAAGCCCTAAAACACCGAAAACTATGCTTATTTGAAGAAATAGAATGCCTATTTCAATTTTTGCTGCTAATTTTGAATAGGTCTGGGATATTTCTTCCGTTTTTTTTAAGCCAATAATTTTCCCCAACTCCCCGTCTAAATCTTGGGACCAAGCAGAATTTGGGATGCTTGCCGAACCTAATAAAATTTCCGTTTTTTCTTCTTCATATTTATAAGCCTGTGCACTTGCCCTATTAATCTCAAATCGAATTTCAGCCGTTTTTTCTTTGTTTACTATATCGGTTTTGAGAAGCGATACTAGAAAATCACGTTGATTTTCTTTCAAAACCTGCTTAATGCTCTTCGCATTATACCAGCTAGAATAGGCCACATGTTTGAAATTGGCAATTGCTATTTCTTCCTGCAACTTGCCATGAATCACCTTCATGATTGCCAAAAGTGCTATGATGATAATTATGATTACGCCTCCGCGATTTTCTATTTTGTTTTTTTTGGTCATTACCGAGATGTGAAATTTAAAATTGTCTTTTGACACGAGAAAAATCCAGGTAGGTATTGCCAAAAGGAATTTAAAATGAAGATGGGGGGTCTTACAAGGCAGTTAGCTGCTTAAATTATCTTTTCAGAAGTAACGTGCCATGATACTTATACGTGCAGATTTTGTTTTTGGATTTTATTGAACAAACCCAATAAAATAAGGAGAAATAATCCTACAAAACTTGAATTATCGCACTTCTTTTTGTTTTAATTTCCATGAATTTACCAAAACAAAAACCACAATTGCTGGTAGAACCCACCCCATACTAAATGTGCTAAACGGAATATAGAATTGAAGACCAGCAATGGCATCACCCAATCCAATACTGCTTAAAAAATCTGGAAGACTAAAAATACAAGTAGTAATAACAACGGTCTTGAACACTCTTGGGGTTGCGAATTTTTCGGGAACAACGTTCAGCAAGATCAATACGATGGTAATGGGATATAGGAACATTAAAGCTGGTATGGCAACGGCTATAATATAGTGTACATCAAACTGACCCATGACCACCCCGAGTACACAGCCAATTATAGCGGTTATAAGGTAGGCCTGTTTAGAATCCTTAAAACGATGTTTTACGAAATCGGCGGTACCGGTAACAATTCCGACGGCGGTGGTAAAGCAGGCAAGACCTACTAGAATACTCAGCAATAAGTTAGCGGTATTTCCCATGGTTTTAATACTGATACCCCTTAACAATGCCGTTCGCGAGACATCCACCGGAAATAGGTCGTGTACTAGCGCACCCGTAACAATGAGTCCGGTATAGATAAGAAATAGCCCTAGCCCGGCTATCCAACCTGCCCTTCGAATCATGGTTTTCTTTTCTTCGTATGACGCTGCAGCGTTTTTTAGATTGATAGAAACAATAATGACCCCGCCAACAACAACAGCCCCTATAGCATCAAAGGTTTGATAGCCTTCCAGGACACCATCGGTAAAAGGACTTTCAAAAACGGTAGTCCCAAAAACAAAATCATTGGAAAAAATGGTAAGGCCAATTATCAATAGGAGTATTATAATAATCCCTGGGGTCAATAACTTACCAATGATGTTCAGTATTTTAGACCTATTTATGACGAATATAAATACCAGAGCAAAATATATAGTGCTGGTTAGCCAGGGTGAAGATCCAAAATAAGGAGCAATGGCCATCTCGTGGGTTACCGCCGCCGTGCGTGGGGAGGGTAAACTTATTGAGATTGCATAAATCAAAAAGGAATACACCAAGCTAAAGGAGGGGGACACTTTTTTGCCAAAATCAAAAATTGTGCCTTGAAGTTTGGCATGAGCCAAAATACCAAAGATGGGGATAAGCACTGCAGAAAGGCAAAAACCTAGGACAACGAGCCACCATAAGTTTCCCGATTGAAAGCCCAATAATGGGGGTAAAATTAAATTTCCTGCTCCAAAGAATAATGAAAAAAGTGCAAAGGCGGTAACAAAAGTCTCTTTTCGGGTGCTCATTGACAATTAAATGGCTGTTGGTTCTTTATGGTTTCTGCCGAAAGATAAGCAAATCGAAAGCTCCAAAATCTACAGATTATCAAATTTTAATGGAATTAACATTGCATTTTATCGAAGATTTTGAACTTTTCATCTAAATAAACTCCGTTCGTCGAAAATATGTGTGTTTGGGAAGAGACTTTCAAATAAAAAAGACATGATTCCCGTTCGATAATAAAGCATTCTTTGTAAGACTGTTTTTAGTGAGCCCAATCTAAAACTTCCTCGTCCCGAGATTCCCAAAGTCCTGGTTCGATTTTTAAACCTACTAGCATGAAAAAAGTATTTTGCAACCTGTTCGGACACCACTACTCCGTCTCAAAAAAAGTAACGCAGCACATTAACGAATACAAATGTATTCATTGTGGCAAAGAGGTTACTACCGATGTAAGTGGACACCTTTCAATTCTGACCCCTGAATTACAGGATATTAATAATACTTTAAAAAGTATTTATCAAAAAAGACATAGCGCCGCAAAACAAGTGGCCTAACTATGCTTTGGCACGGTTTTACTATCGTTTATGGTAAACCATTATAAGGAATTTCCTGAAAATTAAGCCAAGCCCGCATCTTCACTGTCGTTCGCCCCACAACAGTAAAGCAGGACTGCACTTCGATTTTTGGGAATTTTTTACAGAACCCGACCTAGAAGGTCGGGTTTTTGTTTTACTGAATTTGGCCAATCAACAGATCAAAAAATAGAATTGTTACTTTTTGGAGAAGGAATTCCACCCTTGAGCCGTTAGCGGAATTTTAGAATTACCCCTAGTCACTAAATTTGCTCCTTCTGAGGCATCGGTCATATGACCGATAACCGTCAAATGTGGATTTCCCTTTATTTTGTCGAAATCACCTTGAGAAATTGTAAATAGCAGTTCGTAATCCTCTCCACCGCTAAGGGCGACCAATGTACTATCCATATTGAATTCCTCACATGCCGAAATTACCGTGGGGTCTAGTGGAAGCTTCGCTTCAAATAGATTACAGCCAACGCTACTTTCATGACAGAGGTGCAGGATTTCAGAAGAAAGACCGTCGCTGATATCTATCATTGAAGTCGGTTTTACTTCCAAGGCCTTTAGCAGTTTGGGAATATCTTCCCTGGCTTCCGGTTTTAACTGTCGCTCTACAATATAGGAGTAGGGTTCAAGATCGGGCTGGTTGTTGGGGTTTACCTTAAATACCTCTTTCTCACGTTCCAATACCTGTAGGCCCATATAGGCCCCGCCCAAATCACCCGATACAACTAAAAGATCATTCGGTTTTGCACCGTTTCGGTAAACAATATCAACCTCCTCTGCTTCACCTATAGCAGTAATACTGATAAGCATCCCTTTTTGGGAGGAGGTGGTATCCCCGCCAATAAGATCAACCTTAAATTTTTGGCAGGCAAGAGCGATTCCCGAATATAGTTCCTCAAGTGCCTCTAAGGGAAATCGGTTAGAAACGGCTATTGAAACTGTAATCTGGCTGGCCTTTGCATTCATTGCGTAGATATCGGAAAGATTTACAGAGATTGCTTTATACCCCAGATGCTTAAGGGGCATGTAGCTGAGGTCAAAATGAACGCCTTCAATTAAAAGATCTGTGGTTATTACAGTTTTTGACTCAAAATCAACCACTGCGGCATCATCACCGATTCCCACGATTGTTGACTTCTGTTGTAAAGTGAAATGTTTTGTCAAATGACGAATCAATCCGAACTCCCCCAAGCTTTCCAACGAAATACGCTCCTGTTCTTTATCTTCTAACATGCCGCAAAAATAAGGGTAATTTATCAGGATTTGGATTACTTTTAGGCGAGGTTTCAATCAAGAAACCAGCTAATATGAAAAATACTGTAATTAGAGTAGGGTAAACGCCTTAGGCACTGTTGTATTAACAAGGAGACTCCCTACTAAATACTATCTTTACAAAAATTCGGCTAAAATATATTGTTATGAAAAGAGTACCAGTTTATATCCTAATAATTGTATTCGCCATTGCCTGTGGTTCTGACGATAATAGTCTAGGGATTCTAGACCCTGTAGACGGGGATGGAAACGACCCCGTGACAAGCACTGATTCCGCTCCCTGCGAAAATGGAATGGCAGGAGAATACCCTTGTAATGGTTTTGATCTAATCGGTGCTATTCCAAATACTACTTTTAGTGGTGGTAGGGCCAATGACATTTGGGGGTGGGCGGATACCACCACAGGCAAGGAATATGCAATTATGGGAGTGGAAGACGGTACCGTATTTGTAGATATTAGTGATAATGAGGAATTATTGTATTTGGGAAAACTCCCCACTGCTTCAGTTCCTTCCCGTTGGCGTGACATAAAAGTATATGAAGATCACGCATTTATCGTTTCCGAAGCCTCAGGCCATGGGATGCAGGTGTTTGATTTGACCAAACTGCGCAATGTTACGAATATCCCCACAACTTTTGAGGCCGATGCGCGTTACACGGGGTTTGGGAATGCCCATAATATTGTCATTAATGAAGATACGGGTTTCGCCTATGCAGTTGGTACGACAACCTTTAATGGCGGGGCACATTTTGTTAATATACAAGACCCTAAAAATCCAGTTGCCAACAATGGCTATGGAGATCGGGGTTATGCACACGATGCCCAGGTAGTAACCTATAATGGCCCTGATACCGATTATACGGGAAGGGAGATTTTTATTGGAGCTAACGAAGACCAAGTGGTTATAGCCGATGTTACCGACAAGGATAATCCCATAACTATAAGTTCGCTAAGTTATTCAAACTTTGTGTATACCCATCAAGGATGGTTTACAGAGGACCAGCGTTATTTCATTGTAGGGGATGAGGAAGATGAAAGACTTGCAGGGTTTAATACCCGCACGCTTATTTTCGATCTTACCGATTTGGATAATCCTATATTACATTATACCTATTTAGCAGATTTTACCGCAATAGACCATAATGGTTACGTTAAGGGCGATGAGTTCTATTTAGCGAACTATACTGCCGGGGTTCGGTTGTTGGATATCTCGGGAATCGCAAATGAAATTGTTTCCGAAATCGCTTTCTTCGATACTTATCCCGCCCACAACAATGTGGCATACGAGGGGGTATGGAGCGTGTACCCCTATTTTGCTAGCGGCAAGATTTTGGTAAGTGATATAGACACGGGCTTGTTCGTTATTCAGAAATCGAATTAAGAATGAGGACTTCCAAAAAAATACTTATAGGTATGTTTTGCATAGGCCTGTTTGCCTGTTCTTCGGATTACGAGGGCACAGTTCCGGATTTGTTGCCTGAAAAAGCTTTTTTGGGAGAACTGGATTGGGTAAGGAGTTTTGGGGGTTCTGGAGAGGAAACGGCACAAAAGGTAATTGCCACAACAGATGGCGGTTATGCTGTTCTTGGGTATTCCAATAGTACCGATGGCGATCTGCTGGGAAAGTCAAGCTCGGTCAATGACTATTGGTTATTAAGGCTTGATGCGGATGGAAATTTACAATGGAGTAAAACCTATGGTGGAAGTAAAGATGATAAAGGGCAAAGTTTAGTACAGACCAAAGATGGGGGCTTTGCTCTCACAGGATATGCCATGAGCGATGACGGAGACGGGAGTCAAAACAATGGCTTTCACGATAATTGGATTTTAAAGTTAGATGCCCAGGGGGCCATACAATGGGAAAAAAGCTTTGGGTTTTCCGGACATGACCATTCGTATGATATCATCGAAACCTTAGATGGCGGACTGTTTTTCTCCGGGTTTTTAGACATTACTTCAGCAAGAGCAGATGGTTTTACAGAGAAGGGCAGTACATCTAGTACGGCACATGGCGTAGGGGAATTTTGGGGTACAAAACTGGACCCCCAAGGAAACATTGAATGGCGTAAGTATTTTGGAGGAACCAACAATGACCGATCCCATGCGGTGGTCCAGTCAAATGATGGCGGATTCTTACTCTCAGGTTTTTCAGAAAGCGAGGATTTTGATATTACTACGAGTCGGGGCAGTTATGATTTTTGGGTTTTGAAGATAGACGGCCGGGGCGAACTGTTATGGGAACGCTCCTTTGGGGGCTCTGGCATTGAAATCTCCTATGATATGGAAAAAACGGGCGATAATGGCTATGTTATTGTCGGTAACACCTTTAGTACTGACAAGGATGTTTCCAAAAACAATGGCGAATCCGATATGTGGTTAATTAAACTGGATGACAGCGGAAACTTAATTTGGGAACGTAACTTTGGGGGTACGGCCTTTGATGCTGCCCAGAGCGTTTCTTTAAGCACAGATGGGGGTTTTATTATTACGGGAAATTCTAAGAGCGATTCTGGGGATGTGCTATCCAATGCTGGCGAAAATGATATTTGGTTGGTAAAGACTAACGCAAATGGGAAAATAGTTTGGCAAAAATCTTTTGGAGGTGCGGGTCTAGATTTTGGTTTCGACGCTATTGAAAATGCCGATAAAAGCATCATCCTGGTTGGCGAATCTGCTAGCACTAATTTTCTTAGCCTTCAAAATAAAGGAAAATCGGATGTAATAGTGATGAAAATCAAATAGGTTTTCTGAGCACATAGTTTATCAACAAGAGGAAAACCCTTTGAAACCTCTTTTCTCTTGACTCCAGCTTTAGACGTTTCCCTACGTCATATTATCAATAGAAAATCCTTATTAATACATACGTTATAATAATGTTAGGAAATGAGGTAAAACCCTACTAATCGTCTATATTTGTAAGCTATTTAGAATCATACCAAATAAATTTTTGGTATTAAACTAGAAAACAATGATTCAAGTTTCGGAAACGGCAAAGAAAAAGGTTATCGATCTTATGACCGAAGGAGGTTTTGACGCCACAAGCGATTATGTTCGGGTAGGGGTGAAAAGCGGCGGTTGCAGCGGTCTGTCCTATGAACTGGACTTTGATAATAAAATGGGGGATACCGATAAGGTTTTTGAAGATAACGATGTACGTATAATTGTAGACAAGAAGAGTTTTTTATATCTCGTAGGAACCGTTTTGGAATATTCCGGAGGGCTAAACGGAAAGGGATTTGTGTTTAACAACCCCAATGCCCAGCGTACCTGCGGATGTGGCGAGAGTTTTTCATTATAATGGAGTTAAGAAGATAAAGGAGTTAAAAAGTAAAGGTTGAATGTATAGTTCGTTTGAAGATTTAGATGTTTATAAGGCGGCTATAAAATTTACTGGAAGGATTTATAAATTAATGGATAGGAATCCATTAAAAAGGACTTTGCGATGGTTGACCAATTGAGAAGGGCGACCATTTCGATTTCCAATAATATTTCAGAGGGGTTTGAAAGAGAGACGGATAAGGAGCTAATCCGATTTCTTTATTTCTCAAAGGGTTCAGCTGGAGAGGTCAGAAATCTTTTCAATGTAATGGAGGAGATTGGTTATTTTGAAAAAGAGAATTTAAATGAATATAGGAAAGAGGTTTTGGATATTTCAAGACAACTTGCTAATTATATCAAGTTTATTAAAAAGAGACTAGTGTAACATTCACTTGTTCCCTTTTTAACTTTTTTACTAGAGACTATATGGCATATACTGAAGAAGAATTAAAAAAGGAACTGGAAACCAAGGAGTACGAATATGGTTTCTATACGGATATTGAGTCCGATACTTTCCCAAAAGGATTAAACGAGGCAATTGTTCGTGCGATTTCCAAAAAGAAAAATGAACCGGAGTGGATGACCGAATGGCGGTTAGAAGCGTTTCGGATTTGGGAACAAATGGAAGAACCGGAATGGGCAAACGTTCGTTATGAAAAACCAGATTTTCAGGCAATAAGCTACTATTCTGCTCCAAAAAAAGCTGACCCAAATAAGTCGCTGGACGATGTAGATCCTGAACTATTGGAAATGTATCGCAAGTTGGGGATTTCCATAGATGAACAAAAAAAATTACAAAATGTCGCCGTTGATATCGTGGTAGATTCTGTTTCCGTAGCTACAACATTCAAAAAGACCTTGGCCGAAAAGGGGATTATTTTCATGCCGATCTCTGAAGCCATACAAGAACACCCGGACTTGGTTAAAAAATATATGGGCACTGTAGTCCCCAAAACCGACAATTTTTACGCAGCCCTAAATTCGGCCGTATTTACAGATGGCTCTTTCTGTTACATCCCAAAAGGCGTAAAATGCCCAATGGAGCTATCCACCTATTTTAGGATTAATGAAGGAGGTACTGGCCAGTTTGAACGCACCTTGGTTATAGCCGATGAAGGTAGCTATGTAAGCTATTTAGAAGGCTGTACTGCACCATCAAGGGATGAAAACCAGTTACATGCTGCCGTCGTGGAGCTAATTGCACTTGACGATGCCGAAATAAAATACTCAACGGTACAAAACTGGTACCCCGGGAATAGCGAGGGGAAAGGCGGGGTTTATAATTTTGTGACCAAAAGAGGAATTTGTGAAAATAGCGCGAAAATTTCTTGGACACAGGTAGAAACCGGTTCGGCCGTTACCTGGAAATACCCCTCCTGTATTTTAAAAGGAAATAACTCGGTTGGGGAGTTTTATTCCATTGCGGTTACCAATAATTATCAACAGGCCGATACAGGGACCAAGATGATACATTTGGGCAAGAATACCCGGAGTACGATTATATCCAAGGGCATATCCGCAGGAAAATCACAAAACAGCTATAGAGGATTGGTACAAATTGGTTCTAGGGCAGAAAATGCGCGTAACTTTTCGCAATGCGATTCCCTTTTAATGGGGAATGAATGCGGGGCACACACTTTTCCGTATATCGAAGCAAAGAATAAATCGGCCCAAATAGAGCATGAGGCAACCACCAGTAAAATCGGGGAAGATCAGATTTTCTATTGCAACCAACGGGGAATTGATACTGAAAAGGCAATTGCGTTGATCGTAAATGGCTTTAGCAAAGAAGTATTGAACAAATTACCCATGGAGTTTGCGGTAGAGGCACAAAAATTATTGGAAATAAGCCTAGAAGGTTCAGTCGGGTAATTTAAAATGAAACATTGAGAATGAAAAAGTTGATTTTTTCGCTACTGGTGCTTTCGGTAGTTGCCTGTAAAGAAACAAAGAAGGAAAACACCGAAGCAAATGCTACTTCCGAAGAAGTAAAAAAACCCAACGTAAAATTGTACACTTTTGACGGGGGCACGGTCATGGTCAATAATTTGGAACTCTTCTCGCAAGACACCACGTATCATGGACAGACCAAGGAGTTTGCCGATGCTTTTTATGTAATCAGTCACCCTGATGGAAATCTAATGTGGGATGCTGGTCTTCCAGAGGGTCTTGTTGGCCTTCCAGAACCATTTACCTCACCCGATGGTAACTTTACCGTCTCCAGAAAAGATTCCTTGACAAACCAATTAAAGGCTATCGGGATGACAATCGATGATATAGATTATATCTCCTTATCCCATACGCATTTTGATCATACGGGTCATGCGAACAAAATGAAGAATGCAACTTGGTTGGTACAAGAAAGAGAGTACGATTCTATCACCAGTGAAACCTCGCAAAAAACAAATACCGATAACTACAACGCAATCGCGGCCCTTACCAAAACCAAAAAGTTGAATGGGGACTATGATGTGTTTGGAGATAGCAGCGTTATTATCAAATCAATGCCCGGGCATACACCGGGGCATCAAGTTTTATACGTGGATTTGGCTGAGCACGGCCCATTACTATTAACCGGGGATTTGTACCATTTGTATGAAAACAGGGAACATAAGCGCGTCCCCATCTTTAATTTTGATGTAGCACAAACCTTAAAGAGTATGGATGCTTTTGAAGCCTTTGCCAAAGAAAAGAACGCAAAGGTGTATTTACAGCACCAAAAAGAAGACTTTAACAAAATGCCAAGGGCACCTAAATATTTAAATTAAGAGAACGATGTTGAAAATCAATGATCTGCACGCAAGAGTAGAGGATAAGGATATTTTAAGAGGAATCAACCTTGAGGTAAAAGCAGGCGAGGTACACGCAATAATGGGCCCGAATGGTTCAGGAAAAAGTACGTTGGCAGCTGTTATTGCGGGGAAAGAAGAGTTTGAGGTTACTCAAGGTTCAGTGGAACTGGATGGGGAAGATCTGGAGGATGATTCCCCGGAAGAAAGAGCCCATAAAGGCGTATTTCTTTCGTTTCAGTATCCTGTGGAAATTCCCGGGGTGTCTGTGACCAATTTCATGAAAACCGCAATTAATGAGTCTCGAAAAGCCAGAGGCTTGGAAGACATGCCTGCTAAGGATATGCTCAAACTTATTCGCGAGAAATCTGAAATGCTCGAGATAGACCGTAAGTTCTTATCCCGATCATTAAACGAAGGTTTTTCAGGCGGGGAGAAGAAACGTAATGAAATTTTCCAAATGGCAATGCTAGAACCTAAATTGGCGATTCTCGATGAAACCGATTCTGGGTTGGATATTGATGCCCTGCGCATTGTTGCCAATGGGGTAAACAAATTAAAGAGTAAGGATAACGCCGTTGTTGTAATTACCCATTACCAGAGGCTCTTGGAACATATAGTTCCTGATTTTGTGCACGTATTACACAATGGTAAAATCGTGAAATCCGGCGGTAAGGAGTTGGCATTGGAGCTTGAGGCTAAAGGCTATGATTGGCTGAAAAATGAAGCGGTTGTTTAAGCTGTATTATTTTCATTCCCGTGAAGGCGGGAATCTGTTGAAATAGCCTTATATGATTAATTGAAAAGATTTCCGCCTTCGCGGAAATGACATTGAAAGTGATTTATGGATTTAAAAGAAAAACTGATTTCATCTTTTATGGCATTCGAGAGCAATGTGGATGTTGAGCATCCTGTTCACGATGTACGTACTGAGGCCATCAAGAATTTTGAGGCGAAGGGCTTTCCATCAAAAAAAGAGGAGGCTTGGAAATATACCTCGCTCAATAGTCTGCGGAAAATCGACTTCAGCATCTTTCCAAAGGCCGAAAATGCTTTGGAATACCATGAGGTAAAGAAATACTTTCTTCATGAAATAGATTCGTATAAAATTGTTTTTATAGACGGTATCTATAGCTCGTACCTATCGGAAACTACCCATGATGGTGTAGATATCTGTTTAATGAGTTCGGCCCTGACCAAGCCCATGTACAAGCCGATTATTGATGTTTATTTCAATAAAGTCGCCTCTCAAGAGGAGTCCCTAACAACTTTAAATACCGCTTTTAGTCGCGAGGGGGCCTATATCTATATTCCAAAACATAAAATGCCCAAAAAGCCTGTAGAAATTGTACATTTTGCTACGGGCAATGAGGCATCTCTTTTGTTGCAACCCCGTAATTTGATCATTGTAGAAGAGAATGCCGAAGTGCAAATAATAGAAAGACACCAAAGTCTGACGTCCAACGAGGTGTTGACGAACTCGGTTACCGAAATCTTTGCGGCGCAAAATGCCATTGTGGATTATTATAAAGTGCAGAATGATGCAAGCAAGGCTTCATTGATAGACAATACTTATATCGATCAGAAAAGTAAGAGCAATGTAAATGTGCATACCTTTTCGTTTGGCGGGAAGCTGACAAGAAATAACTTGAACTTTTATCAGAACGGCGAATATATGGACTCCACCATGAAAGGGGTTACCATTTTAGGAGAAAAGCAACATGTAGACCATCATACCTTAGTGCATCACATAGAACCTAATTGTGAGAGTCATCAGGACTATAAGGGTATTTATGGGGAGAATTCAACCGGAGTTTTTAACGGGAAGATTATTGTTGATAAGATAGCCCAAAAAACCAACGCCTTTCAACAGAATAATAACATACTTATTAGCGATAAAGCGTCCATAAATACGAAGCCCCAATTAGAGATTTTTGCCGATGATGTAAAGTGCTCACATGGTTGCACCATTGGCCAGTTGGACGAAGACGCTTTGTTCTATCTACAATCAAGGGGGATTCCTAAGAAAGAAGCACGTGCTTTGCTCATGTACGCCTTTGCCAATAATGTTTTGGAAAGTGTGCGTATTCCAGAATTGAAAGCTCGAATTAATAAGATTATTGCAAAAAAGTTGGGCGTAAACCTTGGGTTTAATTTGTAATAAAAGTCTTTGAGGGACGTTTTACCAAAAACCAACCATCTTTTTTATGAGACGAATTTCATTAGTTTTATTTTTTCTTGTTAGTCTTACTTTTCAATTAGAAGCCCAAGATCTAAAATTCGGGGTAAAAGGGGGGCTTAACTTGTCCACTTTATCGGGAAATACTGTTAGCAACAACAATCCCAGATTGGCCTATCATTTTGGAGGGTTCGCGAATATTGCCTTATCTGACAGGTTCTCTTTAAATCCCGAATTGCTCTATCTTTCAATTGGTAGTAGGTATAAATATTCTTTAGATGATTTTGTGATTATAAACCCAGAGCCGATACTTAACAATCCCTCTTTTAAATCGGTTACAAGATCAAACTATTTGGCGATTCCTGTAAATATTCGATATAATTTCACCGAATCTTTTGGGATTGATTTCGGGCCGCAAGTTGCTTTTTTGTTAAATGGGGTGGATAAGGTGGTCGAAGCAAACGATATTGATCAAGACACAAGTAAAAGAACGTTTTCTGGCGATTTTGAGCCCGACTATGGGCTCAATTTAGGATTTACCTTAGAATTACAAGAAAAAATAAACCTTCAGCTAAGGTATTATCAGGGTCTTAAAAACTTGGTTAGCAATGATTTTTTTCCAGACGACAGAAGATATAATATTGCACTTCAAATGTCTGTAGGGTACATTATCTTCTAAGGATGGTAGTTCATTTCCCCGACTTATCAAATTGGGTCTTGATTCGGGAATAACAAGTCAGTTTTTATCCTTTTTGCGACATAACGGGTATCTTTATAGTTTTAAAATTCCCATATGTTCGATGTTACCAAAATACGTGCTGATTTTCCTATTCTAAAGCGAGAGGTTAACGGAAAACCTTTGGTGTATTTAGATAATGCGGCAACCTCGCAAACGCCTAAGCGGGTGATCGATACGATTGTTGATTACTATTGTAATTACAATGCCAATATTCATAGGGGGGTACATACCCTTTCGCAAGAGGCAACGGATTTATACGAACAGGCTAGAAAAAAGATACAACAGCACTTCAATATTAAGCAGGCGCACGAAGTGATACTGACCTCGGGAACTACTCATAGTATCAACCTCGTAGCGAATGGCTTTACCTCCCTGCTCAAAGAAGGTGATGAATTAATCGTTTCCGCTATGGAACACCACTCTAACATAGTGCCGTGGCAAATGCTTTGTGAACGTACCGGGGCAAAGCTGAAGGTTATTCCCATGAACCAAAATGGGGAGTTGGTTATGGGAGAATATCATAAACTGCTTTCGGAAAAAACAAAATTGGTTTTCTGCAATCACGTCTCCAACGCATTGGGAACAATTAACCCCATTGAAGAGATTATCGTTGCGGCCCATACGGTTGGTGCAGCTGTTCTAGTTGATGGCGCTCAGGCAGCGCCACATATCAAGGCCGATATGCAAAAACTTGATGTTGACTTTTACACTGTTTCCGCTCATAAGATTTGTGGGCCAACCGGAGTAGGTATGCTTTATGGGAAAGAGGAGTGGTTGAACAAACTGCCACCCTATCAGGGTGGTGGTGAAATGATTGCTGAGGTTACTTTTGAAAAGACCACCTACGCAGATTTACCCCATAAGTTTGAAGCAGGCACACCTAATATCTGTGGTGGCATTGCCTTTGGTGCGGCACTGGATTATATGAACGCAATAGGTTTTGATGTTATCGCCGGTTACGAAAACGAACTACTTGAATATGCCACCGAGGAACTCCTCAAGATTGAGGGGTTAAAAATTTATGGTACGGTCCAGAACAAAACCGCTGTAATCTCTTTTAATATAGAGGGAATACACCCATATGACATTGGATCCATTCTGGACAAGTTGGGAATTGCGGTACGAACGGGTCATCATTGTGCGCAACCGATTATGGATTTTTTTAAAATTCCGGGTACGGTGCGTACCAGTTTTAGTTTCTACAACACCAAAAAGGAAGTAGATGCGCTCGTCGAGGGGGTGAGACTGGCTAAAAAAATGCTGATTTAATACCTTTTGTCATCTTTCACCTTGTTTTTAAAACAATTGGTTGATAACTTTTTGTCACCTTTCGCCTACAGATCGCCTACAGATTTTAAAGGTCATAAACGACGAACTACACGTGTTCTAATTTGTCATTTTTGCAATTTTCATAACAATTTCTTGACAAATTGTTAAATTAATGTATCTTCGCGCAGCATTATTTTTAACCTTAACTCTAAAATTTTATGAAAAAAGTTCTCCTAAGTTTATGTGCGATTGCCATGTTGGTGGTATCGTGTGAAAAAGAGCAAAATGAAACCAATGCTATTGATGCGCAGGAAATCACTGTGGACATGAGCGACTTTACACTTTATGTAGATAAAGACGATATTCCTGGAACCGATAGAGGTGTAGAGAAATGTGTATCCATGAAAAATTTGGAATCCCGTTTGGCCAAAAACCCCGGATTGGCTAAAAAAATGTATGACATTGAATACAATACTAGAAAGGCCATTAATGCCAAAAAACCGAACAAACCCGGAAACGGTGGTGGCGGGGGTGGCGGTGGTGGCACCGACCCGGTTTATGAGGGAGCCATTACTATTCCCGTAGTAATCAATATCATCGAGCAAAGCGCAGGTGATGTAACCACAGCACAAATAAATTCCCAAATGGATATCCTGAATGAGGATTTTAATAATAACAATCCTAATACGAGCAGTGCTCCTTCGGCTTTTGCGGGTCTTGTTGCTGATGTGAATATTACCTTTACACTAGCTGGTGTAAACAGAGTTACTTCTTCAAGGTCTTCTTGGGGAACCAATGACGCTATGAAAGATCCAGGTCAAGGAGGAATTGCACCAACCGATCCTGCGAACAACATGAATCTTTGGGTTTGCGAAATAGGCGGTGGAATCTTGGGATATGCCCAATTTCCTGGTGGCTCCGCTGCTACTGATGGTGTGGTGATCGGAAGTGATTTCTTTGGTGAAACGGGAGGCGTTTATGGTGACGGAAGAACGGCAACACATGAAGTAGGTCACTGGTTAAACCTTCGTCATATCTGGGGCGATGGCAGATGTAATAGAGATGATTTTGTGGATGATACGCCAAGATCAGATAGAAGTAACGGAGGATGCCCTTCATATCCAACAACACACTGCCGTAGTGCCGATATGACCATGAATTATATGGATTACGTTTATGACGATTGTATGTACATGTTCACTCTTGGACAAAACGACAGAATGAGAGCGTTGTTCGTAACTGGCGGTCCTAGAGAAGGATTCGTAGACTAGATTTTATTTAAAATAATCTTAAAAGACGCCCAATCGGGCGTCTTTTTTCATATAATGTACTCTAAAAGATAAAAAAATGAAGTATTTAATTGTTGTCCTGTTTTCCTTCTTTATGAATAATGAATGCGGCCAAAAAGATCAGGGCGGTACTATATTGAAATCTGTAACATATCAGGCTGCGACAAGAGGATCCAAATACGAATGTACTGTTGCTAAAGACGGTATTAGGGTTATTTCTTCTGGGATTAAGGCAAATTCTTCTCAAGATAATATTAGCGAAAAGGATTGGGGGGATATTAAAAAAATGATAAAAAAACTGGATTTATCTAAAATCGTCGACCTTGAGGCACCTTCAAGCAAAAGTCATACGGATCGGGCCCTAATAGGTTCATTACAGGTTGTTGTAGGGGACGTGGTTTATGAATCGTCAACCTTTGATGATGGGAATCCTCCAGAAGAGTTAAAACCATTGATAGACAAAATATCGGCATTGGCAGAAACTGTTGAATAACGAAAGGACTTGTTGTATTTTTGCATAAAATTTGGCGATGAGTATTCAAGAAATACAGGAAGAGATAGTAGATGAGTTTTCAATGTTTGATGATTGGATGCAACGCTACGAATATATGATCGATCTTGGAAAGTCATTGCCGCTGATCGAGAATCAGTACAAGACAGACGATAATATCATAAAAGGGTGTCAGAGCAGGGTCTGGGTGCACGCAGAGTTGGATCACGATAAGCTGATTTTCACTGCCGATAGTGACGCCATTATTACCAAAGGTATTATTGCCATTTTAATTCGTGCCTTTAGCAATCAGAGACCAAAGGATATTATTAATGCGGATACTGATTTTATTGATGAAATTGGATTAAAAGAGCATTTAAGCCCGACAAGGGCAAACGGGTTGGTAAGCATGATCAAACAATTGAAGTTGTATGCAGTAGCATATCAGACACAACTAAACTAAGGAAAGAATGAGCGAAGAAATAGTTGTAGACACCCAAGAATTGGGAGAGAAAATCGTAAAGGTTTTAAAGACCATATATGATCCGGAAATTCCGGTTGATATATATGAGCTAGGATTAATATATGATGTCTTGGTCAATGAAGATAACGAAGTAAAAATACTAATGACCCTGACTTCACCAAACTGCCCTGTTGCCGAAACCTTACCTGTCGAAGTAGAGGAAAAGGTGAAATCGTTGAATGCGATCAAAGATGCTGAGGTAGAAATAACCTTTGACCCACCTTGGACACAGGACCTTATGAGCGAAGAAGCAAAGCTCGAATTGGGGTTATTATAGATTGAATAGAACTGTCTGGTCGGGCTTGCCTTGCGGTTGGGCAGAAGGGGCCGACACCAATTTATTACGAATATGCCGGAAGAAATCATAAATAGAGTTGCTCAAAGTAAGCTGGTAACCTTTGACTTGGAAGACTACTATCCCGAAGGCAAACGAGAGGTACTGGATATAAAGAACTGGCTATACGAGGGCTTTGTTTTAAAGGAAAAAGAATTCCGTGCCGCTGTAGCGAATCACAATTGGGAAAAATATAAAGATTCCTATGTGGCTCTTACCTGCTCAACTGACGCTATTGTTCCCGGATGGGCCTTCATGCTTTTAACAAGTAAACTGCAACCCTTTGCGAAGAAAGTGGTTCAGGGAAACCTGGAACTTTTAGAAACTGCCATTTACCAAGAGCTTTTGGAAAACCTCGATTTATCGGAATTTCGGAAAAAATATGTAATCATAAAGGGCTGTAGCAAAAAACCCGTTCCGCCTAATGCTTATCTGTTGATAACCGCAAGGCTTCAACCCCTTGTAAACAGCCTCATGTACGGCGAAGCATGCTCTTCTGTGCCTCTTTTCAAGAAGAAATAATTGTTCATAAACCTGTTCATTATTTGTTAACAATTGTTATTTTTGCCAACTAAACACTAAAATTAATTATCAAATTATGAAAAAACTAGTATTTGCAATTGTTGCAATGTTCGCTTTAAGCGGGACCTATGCACAAACTATAGACGAGTTAAAAGCAGAGCAGGCTGCTAAGAATGATTCTATTGCTGCTATTCAGGGTCGGGTAGATGCACTTCAGGGCCAGATCGATGCTTTTCCAGGCTGGAAAACAGGCGCTTTCGGTACTATTGGGGCCAACATTTCAGGTTTTAATAACTGGTATTCTCAAGGCACCCCGAATAATTCCGCCGGTAATATCGGGGCTACTATCAATGGGTTCGCCAATTTAGATCGGGAAAAGTTTTTTTGGAGAAACGGGGCCAATGTAAACCTGCAGTGGGTAAAACTGGACAATAAGGATGACGCAACGGATAGTGAAGACTTTAACGGAACCACCGACGTTTTCAACATCACCTCATTATACGGCTATAAGTTGAGCGAGAAATGGGCAGTTTCAGCCCTAGGGGAATATCGTACCTCAATCATCAACAACTTTAACGATCCTGGATATTTAGATTTGGGCGTGGGTGCTACCTGGTTGCCTATTACCGATATGGTAGTGGTCATTCACCCATTAAACTACAATTTTGTATTTGCGGATAACGATGCCGTTTATGAGTCATCTTTGGGGGCCAAAATCGTAGTTGATTACACCAAACAACTTGGGGCGGTTAATTTTAAGACAAACTTCTCAACCTTTCAGAGCTATAAAAGCGGAGACCTTTCTAACTGGACATGGATCAATTCTTTCGGCTACACCTTATGGAAGGGTATAGGACTTGGCTTTGAATTTGGTCTAAGGGGCAATAAACAAGAAGCTTTGGCCAATGCTCTAGCGCAAATACCAGCACCAACCACAACTCCAACATTTGATAATGTAGATAATCCTACCCAAAGTTATTGGATGTTCGGTTTAAACTATGCCTTTTAGAAAATAAAGAGTTAATAAAACAAAACCCCTGGCCTCGGCCGGGGTTTTTTTGTTAAGTAGATTCTCTAGAATTTTGGTTACACAGTCAATGTAAATCGAACTTCTCTTAAATACTGATTTGGGGTCAAGCACTAATCTTAAATCAAGACTAAAGTAAGAGCAGTTGGATAGAACCTTAAATTTTTGTTGTAAAAAGAGCTGCAGCTGTTGTGAAATGCGTTAAAATGCAAGTTTGTCCGACGAAATACACCTCTTTTATGAACCTTAGCCCATAGGAGCTCATCTAAAACATTAAAAAACCCTGAAGGGGATCAGGGTTGGTTTTTAACTAAGTAGGTATTCTGTAAAATTGGGTTTAATGGGTAAAATTTATAAGCTGTAGGTTATCATGTTTTAATTTTAAAATAACATTTCGGTTAAGTTCAAGCTTTTAATTGGGCCCTGAAGGTTATCAGGATTAATTACGATGTAAATCTACGATCGTTCCTGAAATTGTCTAAATTATTGTTGTGAACCAACCCCAAAATGTGGTGTGTCTTATAAATGGTTTACTTTTTCCGACGAATTACACTTACGCGCTTTTTAGGTATTGGAATAGGTAAAAAAAAACATCATCGAATATATGGGATTGGCCAGAGTTGGTCGTTAACCTCATTCAACCCGAATTAATGCATCATTAACATAAGGCAGCATATCTACCGGTTATGGGCCCTTTCAACACAATTAACGTTAATGATGGGTTAACGGTTCTTCCTTTCTATGCAAAACATGTGGTTTAGGCTACTTTTGGGTTGTTGCAAGTAAAACGGCAAATAATGAAGAAAAAAATAAACATACTGATTATAACCGCTATTGCAACGCTATTGGCACTAACCAGTATACAGGCGTATTTAATATATAATACCTATGAACTAAAAAAGAAAGCCTTTTTAAACGAAACAAAAAATGCCATAGGCAGGATTGACGACGAGGCACAAATGGTGGTGGAAACTGGGGAACTTTGGGGTCAGGAGTTTGTTGAGCTCCTTTGGAGCTACCGATTTGAAAATCTCAGCAAAGAAGAACTGCTTACAGAATTAAAAACAGGAAAAGACTCATTGACCAAGGCATTCAACACCTTATATCAAAATGAATTGAAGAAATCAAATTTGGGCTATGAGATAAAGTTTAAAAAAAATATCTATTCGATTATAGTTCTCGATTCTATTGCCAATGATACAGTACTTGCATTTAATGAAGAAGACCCCATTTTTGTATTAGGTGAGAATTTTGCCGAAAATGAAGGTTACAATGTAAGTCAATCCCGATGGCAAACCGATTATACCCAAACCGACGATCAAGGCAAAGAAAGAACTTTCGAGTTTCGCGTAATTACCAGGGACCGCATGAACATTTCGGAGTGGAAACGTATTGTTCTAGGCCGAATGGCAGGTTTGCTAGCCGTATCTATTCTAGTATTTCTTTTTGTAATGGGGTTGTTCTACTATTCCATTAAAAATCTTATAAAACAAAAAAAGGTAGCTGATGTAAAAACGGATTTTATCAACAATATCACCCATGAGCTAAAAACCCCTTTGGCCACATTAAGTATAGCTTCAAAAAGTCTAAAAAGGAAAGAAATATTCGAATCACCCGAAGCTTTTAAAAACACCCTGGGCATTTTGGATAGACAGAATACGCGACTTCAAAAATTAATAGATCAAGTAATGACCAATAGCCTTGGTTCTGAAGACTTGGTGTTGTGTAAGGAGCAGGTAATAGACGATGAGTATTTTAAAAACATCGTTGCCGATTTTTCATTATCCGTTCAAAGCAAAGACCTAGAGATAAATGGCGCAATTGAACTTAAGGAGGTACTATTGCGATTGGATACATTTATGTTTACCACTGCGCTTTTTAATATTCTAGAGAATGCCGTAAAATATGGGAAGGAGCGGAGTGCCATTACGATTAAAACCGCATTGAAAAACAACCACTATGAAATTAGTATAGCGGACAATGGAATAGGAATATCCGAAATGGACCAAAAATACCTTTTTGATAAATTCTATCGGGTGGCGTCGGGGAATCAGCACAACGTAAAAGGCCTAGGTTTGGGCCTGTATTATACCAAACAGGTGATCGATGCACATGGGGGGCACATAGCAGTAACTAGTGAAGAGGGTAAAGGAGCGACCTTCATCATAAATATTCCTTTAAATTAATTGAATATGGCAAGTGTTTTATTGGCCGAAGACGATTTTGATTTCGGAAGTATTCTAAAACAGTACTTAGAGCTACATTCCTATCAAGTTACATGGGCCAAGGATGGAAAAGAGGCATTAGGGCTATTTTCCAAAACCGATTTTGATATCTGCGTGCTTGATGTAATGATGCCAAAAATGGATGGATTTGCACTAGCCGAGAAAATTGTAAACATAAACCCGGAAGTACCCTTTGTTTTCTTGACCGCCAAAAAATTAAAAGAGGACAAAATAAAAGGCCTTAAGCTGGGCGCAGACGATTATATCGTAAAGCCCTTTGAAGCAGATATTTTAGTCTTACGCCTCCAGAATATCCTAAGACGCACTAAAAAAGTAAAACCCCAAAAACAGGGATTAAAAGGTATAGGGATGTATTCGTTTGATGCAAACAATCAACTGTTAATTTTCGACAATGAGGAGCAGCGACTTACAGCAAAGGAGACACATTTAATAGCATACCTATATCAACATAAAAATAACATGATCAAGCGCGACGACCTCCTCAAAGACGTTTGGGGCAACGACGACTTTTTTTCAGGAAGAAGTATGGACGTATTTATTAGCAGGCTTCGGAAATATTTTAAAAAGGATTCAAATATTTCAATTGAAAGTGTACGAGGCCTAGGACTAACCTTTAAGATTAATCAGTAAGAGTTTATTTCATCAATTTATACTGAGCAGGTTTCAGTATCAAAAAAACAGAAAATCATGAGAAAATCAACAAGTACAATTATGCTATTAATCGTGGCAACCATAGGGTTGTTTGCACAGAAGAAAGAACAGGATGAAAAATTTACATTTCATCTAAGCCCAGAAATGGTGAAGGTATATGACCACGAATCGGCTACAACCGGCTTTACCCTAATCGACGTATTTGAAGACGAATACAATCTTAAATTAACCAAAAAACTGTACAAGGTAAGATTAAAATTTGCCGCGGATAAAATGCCGGAAGTCCAAAAATTGGTTTCTGAAATTTTAGACGGCAACAAAGAATCTTCAGGGTACGAAACCATGGTCTGGAAAAAGACAACCTCGCCTAAAAGACCTATGTACGAAGTAGAACTCAACGATAATAAGTTAAAGATCAAGGTATATAGAAAAGAAATGAACGCCCAGGCGTATCAGGTCATTAATGATTTGGGAGAGGCATTTTTACGGAAAATAAACAGTTAAAAAATAGAAATCATGAAAATCATAATTTATCTTTTAGTAAGTTTTCTTATGGGGATTTTACATACCAATGCACAAGAAACTGAAACAAAAACAGAATCGACAACCCGATCTAGCATATCAATCTCAACAGATGGGGATATTAGTTTCGCAGAAAACGGCCGCACCTATTTTTCAATCAGCGATTCTGATGACACCTATAAAGTACGGTCGGAATTCCATAAAGCCAAAACAGCGAAGATACACACCTACCTAATGGACGAATTGGGCGAAGAACACCTAACGACCTCCGGAAATAAATACAAATGGAAACGTGAATATAGTGGCAACACAGGTTACGAAGCAAAGTTGGAGGAGGGTCATCTTAGAATCTTTGTAAATAAAGAACTCGTATCTAATGGTTTGATCAATAAGTTCAAGACCATAACCCAGAACATTAAAACATACACTTCTGGCAAATCTGAAGAAAAGAGACGACAGGAAAGAGCAGATAGGGAGCAAGATCGTTTAAAAAGAGAAGCGGACCGTAAGCTCAGAGAAGCTGAGCGATTGCAACGTGAGGCCGAACGTCTGAAACGTGAAGCCGAAAGATTGGAGCGCGAGGCCAAGAGAAAAGACGGTAGTAGCAAAACTATATAGGGAAGGGAAAACCGTAATTCGAAAAACCCAATCCATAAAAAAGCCCCGATGATTTTTCAGGGCTTTTTTCAAGTAGGTTTGATAAAATGCGGCTTGGCTCAAAAGTAGGTCGGTTCGGTCGTTTACGTTGTTTTATTTTTCTGCAATTTTGGTTCAGTTCATGTTCGAGGAACTGTTTTGACTTTATTACAGCATAAATGTATGTCCTCCAAGGGATTTGTCTAAATTATTGTTGTGAAAAATAACAACGCATCGTTTTGATCGATGAACGGTAAGGGTTGTGTCTGGTTTATGCGCAAGGGGTTGTAGCGGCATCTTATTCGGAACGAAAAAATATAGCGAAAGACCCGACCACACAAAAAGTGTGGTTGCGCCACATGTACAAACCTAAAATTCGTCTAAATGCTCCGGATATAAAAAGTTGTTGTAAGGAAAACGCGTTACATGAATGTCGCGCACCTCATCATAAACGCGCTTTCGAAATGAATCGAGATTTTCTTTTTTTAACGCAGAAACAAATAGGGCACTGTCACCAACACGACGCATCCAAGTGTTTTTCCAATCTTCAAGGGTGAAGTGCCGACTGGTCCTTTCCGTTACGAGGTCGTCTTCGTCTATGGTCTCATGTTGGTATTGATCAATTTTGTTGAATACCATAATGGTGTTCTTGTCTGCACTTTTGATTTCTCCCAATATCTTGTTTACAGAAGCAATGTGTTCTTCGAATTGGGGGTGGGATATATCTACAACGTGTAGTAAAAGGTCCGCCTCCCGAACTTCGTCTAACGTACTTTTGAAACTCTCTACCAATTGAGTGGGTAATTTTCTAATAAAGCCCACGGTATCACTTAATAGGAAGGGTAAATTTCCGATAACCACTTTGCGAACCGTGGTATCCAGAGTGGCGAAAAGCTTGTTCTCGGCAAAGACATTACTCTTACTGACCACATTCATCAGGGTTGATTTCCCGACATTGGTATACCCGACCAAAGCAACGCGCACAAGGGCACCACGATTGCCTCGCTGGGTTTCCATTTGGCGATCTATTTTCCGGAGTTTCTTTTTAAGCAGCGTAATACGGTCGCGAACAATACGCCTGTCCGTTTCAATTTCAGTTTCTCCGGGACCACGCATTCCTATACCCCCTTTTTGTCGTTCAAGGTGTGTCCACAATCCCGTAAGACGGGGAAGTAGGTATTCGTATTGTGCCAGTTCTACCTGGGTCCGGGAATAACTGGTTTGCGCACGTTGGGCAAAAATGTCTAGGATAAGACTTGTGCGGTCTATGATTTTACAGCGTAATTGCTTTTCAATATTACGTTGTTGGGCAGGGGTAAGCTCGTCGTCAAAAATAACAGAACCTATTTCATGTTCCTTTACAAAGGCCTCGACCTCCAGCATTTTACCGCTTCCAATCAGGGTCTTAGGGTTGGGAAGGTTCATACGCTGTACAAAGCGCTTGTAAACCTCACCACCCGCAGTATAGGTAAGGAACTCCAGTTCATCTAGATACTCGGTTACCTTGGCTTCGTTTTGTTCCTGATTGATGATACCAATGAGTACCGTGCGCTCGTAACTTATCGACTTCTTTTCTAACATAAATGCAATTAGACTGCAAATCTAATCAATACTACTTAACGAATTTCGTAAATTCGCCTCCCCAACAAGTAAGTTCCGATGCGATTTTCTTTTTTCAAATCAAAACCCAAAGGAGGTCTCTATACCGTTGCCTTTTACAATCTCGAAAATCTTTTCGATACTATTGATGACCCCGAAACTCTGGACGATGATTTTACTCCTGAGGGATTTAAAAAATGGACGCCTAAGCGCTATAAACGTAAGATTTACAAGTTAGCAAAGACGATTTCAGGTATTGGGAATGAAACCTCAAAGACCCCCCCGGTTTTAATTGGAGTTGCCGAAGTAGAGAATGCAGATGTAATGAGCGATTTAATTGGCGCAGAACATTTAAATAAAATCAACTATGGTTTTGTGCATTACGATAGCCCTGACGAACGAGGTATAGATACTGCCCTAATCTATCACAAAGACTTTTTTGAAGTACTGCACTCGGAACCCATTACCCTGTTTGTGAACAACCCCAATGGTGTTCGGGATGCTACACGCGATATTCTTTATGTTCATGGAAAACTGAATGGGGAGGTAGTCCATATTTTTGTCAATCATTGGCCGTCGCGTAGAGATGGGGAGCAGGAAACCGATTATAAGCGTATAAAGGCTGCAGAGACCATTAAAACCTTTATGGGTAAGGTGGAGGAAAAGTATGAAAATCCGAATTACATTATCATGGGGGATTTTAATGATGATCCCAATTCAGCCAGTATACAGTCACTTATGGCATTGAATACGCTGTACAATCCAATGGACAATTTGCATATGCCCTTTAAAAGAGGCAGCGCTAGTTACCAGCGCGAATGGAGTCTTTTTGATCAGATAATCGTATCCCATAACTTTCTTAATCACGAGAAGGGGACACATAGTTTTGCCCATGCTAACATCTTTGATGAGCAATTCTTGACCGAATATAAAGGAAAGTTTAAAGGTACACCCTACCGCACCTATTCAGGGCGAAAATACATCGGGGGGTATAGCGATCATTTTCCGGTCTATATTCAATTGAAATTCAACGAATAGGCAGAATGTCTAAATCTGCTTGATTTCATTATCCGCGAGCAGTTCATCATTTCGCAAGCGCAGAAAAACCTGTGCGGTAGCCACCACATCCAGTTCGCAATAGGCAACGATTCGGTCCAGACCATCTTCTTCATAATACACTTGCCGTACCATACTACCATCTAGATCTTGTTTAGGTGATGGAATACCAAGAATGTTGGTCAATAGTTTTAGGGAAGTAAAATGTTTGTAATCCCCAAATTTCCAGAGCTCCATGGTATCAAGATGCGGGACCTCCCATGGCTTTTTTCCAAATAGATTGAGTTTATAGGGCAGTTCAATGCCGTGTATAATCATTCTTCTGGCGATATAGGGAAAATCAAATTCCTTGGCATTATGGCCACACAGCAACTGCTTGGTTCCGCTAAAATGAGCAATAAGGAGGTTTTTAAACTCTTTTAATAATTTGATTTCCTCGCCATGAAAAGTGGTAGTTCTAAAGGAGCGTATATCCCCCTTAAAACTAAAGTATCCGACCGATATACAGATAATCTTTCCAAATTCGGCCCAGATACCGGCGCGATCATAAAATTCCTCAGCGGTAAGATCATCCTTGCGCTGGTATTTGGATTTTTGACTCCATAATTCTTTTTTTTCATCGTCAAGTTGATGAAAATGCTCCTTTTCTGGAACGGTTTCGATATCTAAAAAAAGTATATGTTCTAAATTAATCCGATTCAACATTAATCATGTATTGAGAGTTTCGCCGCTAAATATACTATTAATTCATAACGAAACTAGGATTTTTCTTACTAGAACAACGATAATTAACCTAATTGATCTAGGTGTTTTTTCTGAAAGCGGTATTTTGTCGAAAAAATGTGCGTTTTACCCTTCAAAAATATTTGATTAACATATCTTTAACCGGATTTTTTATTAACTAACCCATTTAAATATGAAAAAAAATTACCTATTGCCATTTCTAATGGTTTTTACGATTATGGGATCTTTTGCCCAAAAACAACAAAACCCTTCTGATGTGGTTGAAAAGACCGTTGACGACAAGGGAAATACTTCTGCAATAATTTTTTCAAAAGATGCTGCGGTAAGTGCACAGAAGCCCGATGTCTTGTTTACCGACTACCTAAAGGTATCAAAAGAAGACGAAATGCGGAAAATATCAAGTCGTTCAGATAAACTTGGTTTTACCCATGACAAGTACCAACAATATCATAATGGTATTAAAGTAGAATTCGCAACCTATACCATTCATTCTAAAGGAGGAAAGGTGAAATCGATGATGGGGCAATATTACAATGCCAAGAATACTTCGAGCAGCCCATCAATAACCTCAAGTTCGGCACTTGCCAAGGCAACGGGCCATATTGGGGCTAAGTCCTATGTTTGGGAAAATGAGGCTCAAGCCAAATCGTTGAGCTATAAAAAGCCGCAGGGGGAGTTGGTCATCTTTCCAGAGATGGAAGGAATAAGCAATGAAGCAAGATTGGCCTATAAGTACGATATCTATTCCCATGACCCTGTTTATAGGGCTGACGTATATGTTGATGCCAAATCAGGACGTGTGATTTTTGAAAATGCGAGAATCCATCATGCCGATACTCCCGCTAATGGTGCAAGTCTTTATAACGGGAATGTGTCTTTTACGGCAGACAATACTGGTTCTACCTATCGTCTTCGGCAAACGGTTCAAGGGATTGAGACCTATGATTTGAACAACGGCACCAGCTATGGAGCGGCTACCGATATTACGAGCGGCTCTTCTACCTTTTCCAATGAGCAAACAGGAGTTCAGGCGCATTATGCCGCAGAACAGACCCATGCGTACTTTCAGCAAAATCATAATAGGGATTCGTATGATGGCAATGGAGCCGTTTTACGATCGTATATAAGCTATTCGTCCAATTACGTAAATGCATTTTGGGATGGTAGCAGAATGACCTATGGTGACGGTGATGGCGTTACGTACGGCCCTCTGGTTACCTTGGATATTACAGGACATGAAATAGCCCATGGGGTAACCCAATTTTCGGCAGATTTGGTGTACCAACGTGAATCTGGAGCATTAAACGAATCGTTTTCCGATATTTTTGGAGAGATGGTTGAGAATCATGCTACCGGAAGTAACAATTGGGAAATGGGATCAGAAATCGGCATCTCAGGGAATGGAGCTTTTCGATCGATGAGCAATCCTAAGCAGTACAATGATCCTGATACCTATGGCGGAACCCATTGGACCAATCCAAATTGCGGCGTGCCTACACAAAGTAATGACTATTGCGGGGTACACTCAAATTCTGGTGTGCAAAATAAATGGTTTTATATTTTGGCCGTTGGGGAATCTGGAACCAACGACCTTGGCAACTCTTATGGGGTTACTGGCTTAGGGTTGACGAAGGCTGGAGCAATTGCCTATAGAAACCTAACGACCTATCTTTCTGCCAATTCTACCTTTGCAAATGCAAGAACGGGGGCTATACAAGCGGCTATAGATCTTTATGGCGCTGGATCAGCAGAAGAAATTGCCACTACCAATGCTTGGTACGCCGTGGGAGTTGGAGCAGAATACGTTCCTACTTGTTCTCTAGGGGCACCTGCCAATCTTTCGGCGTCCAATATTGGGGATAATGGTTTTGACCTTAGCTGGAATGCCGTTTCTGGAGCGGCATCGTACAATTTAACCATTGGGGGTAATACGGTTGTCGTTAATGGGACTACTTATACGGCCTCAGGTCTAATAGAAGGTACCACATATTCCGTTTCGATCAATGCAAATTGTAGTTCGGGAGGAAATGGGGATTCTGCAAGTATCAATGTTACCACAACGGGAACAAGTCCTGTAACCTACTGTAGCTCGGCAAGCACGAATATCAATGACGAATATATTGGTAGGGTGCAGTTGGCCGGTATCGATAATACTTCTGGAGGACAGTTTTATACTGATTTTACGGCAATTTCTACAAGTTTGACCAAGAATGCCTCTAATACCATTACGGTTACCCCAGTTTGGACTGGAACTGTTTACAACGAAGGTTATTCCGTTTGGATAGATTATAACAGGGATGGTGATTTCACAGATTCAGGAGAACAGGTATTTACGCAAGGAGCAACCTCAGCGACTTCTGTAAGTGGGAGCTTTAGCGTGCCTTCTACGGCTGTCGAGGGAACGACCCGTATGCGTGTTTCCATGAAATACAACGGTGTACCAACCTCTTGTGAAACGTTTACTTATGGTGAAGTAGAGGATTATACAGTTTCGATTGCACCTTCTGTTGCCGATACTGAAGCACCAAGTGTGCCCACCAATCTAGCTGCTTCAAACGTAGCGCAGACTACAGTGGATTTGTCTTGGAACGCCTCTAATGATAATGTAGGAGTCACTTCATATACCGTTTATCAGAACGGAAGTGCTATTGCCACCATTTCAGGAACCTCATATCAAGTAACTGGGCTAACAGCTGATACTACTTATAGTTTTACGGTAAGTGCAAACGACGCAGCCGGAAATGAGTCTGCGGCGAGTAGTAGCATAAGTGTTACTACCCTTAGCAATGGCGGTGGTGGATCCGATGTTTTACTACAGAGCTTTTTTGAAACTGGCTGGGATGGATGGATCGATGGCGGTGGTGATTCTTTCCGCTACTCAGGAAGCAGGTCTTATGAAGGGAATTATTCTATTCGTTTAAGGGATAATACAAACTCTTCAACTATGACTACTGGTGCGTATAACGTAAGTGCCTATAACACCATAGAGATAGAATTCTTCTTTTACCCCAATAGTATGGAAAACGGAGAGGATTTCTGGGTACAGTTCTATGATGGTTCAAGTTGGAATATCGTAGCAGCCTATGCATCGGGTACTTCCTTTTCCAATGGAAGCTTTTATACGGCTACCGTAACCATTAGCAGTGCTGATTACAACTTTGCCTCAAATTCTCAGTTCAGGTTCCGTTGTGATGCCAGTGCCAATGCCGACCAGGTGTATATTGACCAGGTTACTATTACGGGGAACGCTGGTAGTGGAGTTAGTAGACAGGCAATCGCAGACTTAGGAGCACCAGGAGGTGTTATGGGTATCTTAGGAGGTGAAACAGATTCAGCTGATTTCGAGAGCGACTTCTTGATTTTACCGAACCCAGTAAAGAATTCACTTCAATTGAGGCTTGCAGAAGCCAATGAGGAAGCGACTTACCGAATAGTGAATATGCTAGGGCAAGTGGTTAGAAAAGGCAAGATCAATGCAAATAGTATAGATGTTACCAAGTTGTCTACCGGTATTTATATTATGGAAGTAAATGACGGAGATGAGGTAATGGCACAGCAGTTTATAAAGGAATAATCATCCATTAACACTCAATTTCGAAGCCCCGATTACGACATTTGTCGTAATCGGGGCTTTTTTTGATAAACCGACCCAATAGTCTATAAGTGGTTGTGGTAATTCTTAAACACATGTCTTAAAAACCCATAAAATGCAAGGTTTCATCGATTAAAGACAGTTTTTAGAAAAAAAGAATACGCTAAAGGAGCGCTACAAACCGATGGGTTTGTATTGATTAGAAAAGAGACTGCTGTTTTACCGGACTTTCGTGCTCTAAAAGCCATTTTTTACGGTGTAGACCGCTCGCATAACCGGTTAGGGAACCGTCGCTTCCAATTACGCGATGACAGGGAACGATTATCCATAATGGATTCTTACCATTTGCCGCGGCAACGGCCCGTATCGCCTTTGGGTCACCTAGTTTTTTGGAGAGGGCCATATAAGAAAGGGTCCTGCCAAAAGGAATTTGTAACAACTCATCCCAAACCCGTTTTTGAAAATCGGTGCCTTGAGGATTCAGTTCTAAATTGAAGTTTTCACGATTACCATCAAAATACTCCTTAAGCTGATATACGACATCTTCCAAAACTTCTGGGATGATTTGGGTAACGGGCACGGCATCATGATTTAATACCGAAACAGCTGCCAATCCTTCGGCATTACCTTCCAATTTTGCTATTCCCAACGGGGTTTCTATAAAGGCCTCTTCCATCAGTCCGGGCTCTCTTTTTGCTCCACTATGCTAGCTTCCTTAGCGCGTGTTTCCCATTTTTTACGGGCCAATTTTTGTAAATCCGCGACGTTATCGCTTTCATCCATTATTTCTAGACCCAATAGGGTTTCGATCACATCTTCCATGGTTGCCAGACCACTTACAGAACCATATTCATCAACGACCAGTGCTATATGCTCACGCTTCGCAATGAACAGTTCAAACAGTTTTGGGATTGGCGTATTCCGCTCAGTAATCAAGAGTTCCCTTCTAATTTCTGATAACGGGGCATCGCCATTTCCCCTAACAATTTCTTCTAAAATATGGTCTTTGAGCACAAAGCCGGTAATATGATCTTCTTTATCACTGAATACCGGAATGCGAGAAAAGCGCATTTTAGGATTTTCATCGTAATAATCTTGAATGCTTCGGTCTTCTTGGGCTATTTTCATTACGGTTCGTGGGGTCATGACATCTTTTACCAAAACTTCATCAAACCGTATTAAGTTTTTGATAATAGTAGACTCCGATTTTTCGAAAACCCCATCCTCATGGGCAATATCTGCCATAGCCGTAAAATCTTCCCTGCTGAGGACACTCCCATGATGCCCTTTTCCCCCTACAAGCTTTGTAAATAACTGTAATAGCCATAACAAGCCTGTATATTTAAGAACAAGTACCATGATGGTTAGTGTTTTTGCCGTAAAATTGGCCAATTGCCTCCAATACGTAGCACCAATGGTCTTGGGAATGATTTCTGATGCGACCAGAATCAATATGGTCATTAGGGTAGAAACGACCCCTACCATAAGGTCCTCGGTAAATTCAATCCCAAAAATACTTCGGGTGGTAGTTCCATAGAGTTCGGCATAGGCCACTTTCGCTTGTACACCTACCAATATGGCTCCAACGGTATGGGCAACGGTATTGAGCGTCAATATAGCAATCAAAGGCTGGTCTACATCTTTTTTTAAAGTTTCAAGGGTTTCCGCATACCCCTTACCTTCTTTCTTTTTTATATTGATAAAGGTGGGATTAATGCTTAAAAGCACCGCTTCTAAAATGGAGCAGAGAAAGGAAAAAAAGATAGAGATAATCGCATAAAATATAAGTAATCCCATAGTTGTAATTAAAAAAACGAAGATACCGATTTAAATTTGTTGGAGATAATTTTAACGCCTTCAGGAAGAATAAATTACGAATCTAACCGAACCCAAACGGAATTTCTTAAAAACAGTAGTTAAACCAATAAATACTGGCTGAGGCTACAGAATCAATGGCTTTGTCAAAAAATATACCGGTTAGTATAATATTTTTAGTCCCATCAGCAGGAGAGTAGGGACACTTAGGACAACTTTACTTTAGCAAATACTACCTATTGTACTGCTACAGTAGTTTAACAGCATCTTTGGCAAAATAACTTGCAATTATATTCGCCCCTGCCCTTTTCATCGCCGTCAACTGTTCGATCATTACCGCATCATGGTCTAACCAACCTTTTTCTGCTGCTGCCTTTAACATAGCGTACTCGCCACTGACTTGATACACGGCCACTGGTACTTCAACTTCATTTCGAATTTCACGTACAATGTCTAAATAGCAAAGACCAGGTTTGACCATAACAATATCTGCTCCTTCATCAATATCGGCTTGGGTTTCGGTAATGGCCTCAAACCTATTGGCGCTATCCATCTGGTAGGTTTTTTTGTCCTTAGGTACATTTTTCATCGCTACTGGCGCAGAATCTAGGGCGTCCCGAAAAGGACCATAAAAAGCACTGGCATATTTGGCGCTATAACTCATAATGCCTGTATTTACAAGGTCTTCTTCTTCCAAGGCTTCACGAATCGTTAGAATTCGGCCATCCATCATGTCGCTAGGGGCTACAAAGTCAGCACCAGCTTGCGCATGGGAAACACTCATTTCCGCTAAGAATTCAACGGTGTCATCATTTACAATTGCGCCATGCTGTACAATACCGTCATGCCCAAAGGAGGAATAGGGGTCCATAGCAACATCGGTCATAACCAACATTTCTGGACAGGCATTTTTAACGGTCTTAATGGCACGTTGCATAAGCCCATCGGCATTCAAAGCCTCAGTGCCCTTATTATCCTTTAGTTTATCGGGTACCTTAACAAAAAGTAAGACGGCGCAAAGGCCCAGATCCCAAAGCTCTTTCACCTCTTTTTCAAGATTGTCTAAGCTCAATCGGTAATAATCGGGCATAGAGGTAATTTCTTCTTTAACATCTTTCCCTTCAACAACGAACAGGGGAACTAAAAAATCATTTGGGGTTAACAAAGTCTCCTGGACCAAATTACGAATGGCTTTGTTGGCGCGGAGTCTCCTATTTCTTCTCAGTGGAAACATTGTATATAGATTAAGGGGTTAAAGTTACAGATTCTCGTTAAGAATGTAGTTATTGGATTGATTACATGTATCTTGACGCTTGTTTAGCACCTAATTTTTCAATGGTGTATTCATCCAATACTCAGCAAGATTTTCAGGCGGGACGATGGGTTGATTTTAGTTTTTTTGCACCGCACTTATCCTTATTTGATTTGAAAAAATCAATTATTGTTTACTTGAAACTATTTTAAACCCAATCCTTAGGATTTTTCAAGACCTCCAATAATTTCATTTCGGCACCCCCTTCCTCGGGATGGTGGTCATAAACCCACTGAACATGCGGGGGCAAGCTCATAAGAATGCTCTCAATACGCCCATTGGTCTTTAAACCGAATAAGGTGCCTTTATCATGAACCAGATTAAACTCAACATAACGGCCCCTTCGAATTTCCTGCCAATTGCGTTGCGCAGTGGAGTACCCCAAATCCTTTCTTTTTATGACGATAGGCGTATAGGCCTCCAAAAAGCTGTTACCGACTTCTGAAACAAAATTGTACCAGTCCTGCATACCCATTCTATCGGTGGCCTTGCAATAATCAAAAAAAAGACCGCCAACACCCCGGGCTTCGTTACGGTGGGAGTTCCAAAAATATTCGTCACATTTTTGTTTGTAGGTCGAATAAAAAGAGGGGTCATGAAGGTCGCAGGACCTTTTACAAATGGAATGAAAGTGAATGGCATCTTCATCAAAAAGATAGTAGGGAGTAAGGTCTTGCCCGCCACCAAACCATTGGTCGACCAAGGCACCGCTCTTATCGTACATCTCAAAATAACGCCAATTTGCGTGCACTGTAGGTACCATAGGATTTTGAGGATGAAGTACGAGACTTAAGCCACAGGCAAAAAAATCGGCTTCCTCAACCCCGAAATAAGTCTGCATGCTCTTTGGGAGTCTGCCATGTACCGCAGAGATGTTTACCCCGCCTTTCTCAAATACAGCACCATTTTCTATAATGCGGGAGCGCCCACCGCCGCCTTCTGCACGAACCCATTTGTCTTCTTTAAATTTAGCGCTACCATCTATTTCCTCGAGCTTGGCTGTAATGGTATTTTGTAGATTTTCAATATATCGGTAGAAAATATCTTTCATGGCAGAATCTCAACATAAGAATGGTAAAAGTAAGGAATCCTTAAAAGAAATTGTGCAGATATAAAATTTCAAAAGCCCCTTAAAAAGGGGCTTCCTGAAATCAACTTAAAAAGGGGGAACTAACTAAAACCCGTTTTATATTGGGAGCTTGGCATTGCGGGACTACCAAACCCCCTGTTCGCTCTATCTATTGAAATGGTTAGTGTAGAGTAAAGCGTTATATTTTATACTTGCAATCAAAATTTATTAAATCGGATTTATTCTTTTTTTACTTATTTGGAAAGCGATTTTTTATCAAGATTAAAATAAACCTTGACCGAGTCTTCAACCAAAATAACGTAAAGGGAAAACAAAAAACTCAAGGTGCTTACCAGAAAAAAACTTTCAACCAAAAAGGGAATATCCATAATAGTGTTCTAATTAAACCTAACAATCGTTCTCAAAAATTGTTAAATCCACATGCTATGTATTGCCTGCTTGTTCAAATATAATAATGCAGTTTAGGGAGGAAAAAAAAGAGAGGGATGGATTCACAATCATCGATAAAACACAAAAATCATCGACGAAATGCAATATTAACAATATAAATCCTACAAAAGAAAATAGTATTGATTAAAATCAATTCATATAAGAAGACTATTTAAGAAGGCGATACATTGTTTTAAGCAGCTCGCTTTCTTCGAAGGGTTTTGTGAGTACCGCATTCATACCCGCTTTTAAGTACTTTTTTATATCAGCCTCATAAGAATTTGCGGTAACTCCTATAATTGGTATTCTTTTAATATTATTAAATGGAAAATCACGGACTAATGAAGCCAACTGATCTCCAGAAATATTGGGAAGGTTTACATCTAACAGAATAATGTCGTAGGACCCATTCATTACCTCTTCTATGACCAATGCCCCATCGCTTACCAAGTCAACATAAAAATCGCCGGCATCCACGAGCATTTTAAAAAGTGTCATTTGTACTTGTTCGTCATCTTCTACCAGCAGTACTTTTCGCTTGGGGTTATTTTTTGTCTTCACAGAACTTTTTCGGGAACGCCCTTTTGATTCGGTAACGGATTGTACTGGGTGTAACGGAAAAGTCAAGTTGATATCAAAATAAAAATAAGAACCCCCAGCAACATTTGAATCTAACCTTATTTCACTCCCCATAAGACCCAAAAACCCCTTTACTATCGACAGTCCTAAACCAGCTCCTTTGATGGGACCGAGCTGTTCAAAACTTTCAAAAATACGTTCAGAATTTTCCGGATCAATACCCTTGCCGGTATCCCGCACCCCGAAACGGAGATTAACAATGTTAGCTCTTTTTTGGTTTAATGTTACTTGAAGTGCTACGCTCCCCTCTTGCGTATATTTTATGGCATTGTCGCATAAGTTGGTCAACACTTGTAACAAACGAAGACGGTCTCCTTCCAGATATTCGGGAATTTTTTCGTCTACCAGGAGCGTAAAAACAAGACCTTTTTCCTTTGCTCGGGCATTATAGGTAGTTCTTAAGAAATCTATTAGTTTGGCGAAATGGAAAACTCCTGGGTTAAGGGCTAGTTTTCCTTTTGAAATCATTGAAATACTTAAGATATCCTCTAGCATCAACTTTAGATTAGAGGAAGATTCCTTTAATACGGCTAGCGTTCTTTTTTGTTCGCTATCCAGCTTGGTTCGGCCTAAAATATTGGTCAGGGCCATGATATTCGTTAACGGGTTCCGGATTTCATGACTAAAATTTTGAATAAACTCGTTCTTAAAACGCTCTCGTTCCTCTAGTTCCCGGTTTTTTATCAAAACAAGTTCTGAATCGATAATGGATTCGTTTCTTGCCTGTGCGATGGCCTGATATGAAAGGTAATGTTCAGTAAGGTCGTGAATTACGATTAGGAGGCCTTCATTCTTTTTAAAAACTTCTATATCAGTAGTAAAATTTAGCTTACCTGAGCTTAAATGAACACATTGAAAAACTGTTCTTTTCCCAGTTGGGGAAACACTATCGGGGATGCTTAAAAAAAAAGGGTGAAAATCGCCAATTTGCCCTCCTTTTTCTATCGTAAAGAGTGTTTGATCGCTCTCCAATATGGACCCATTGGCGTCTGTCAATATAAATTGAAAACGCTCGTTCTCGTAGTTTTTCCTATGTTTTTGGAGCATCGGTTGCTAGCATTTTTGCCAATTCTGCGAAGAGGTCATTTACCTGGCTGCCAGTCTTGGCACTGGTTAGATAGTCATAAGGGATACTATTGTCGTTAAGGAGTTTTTCAACTTCCGAAATAGTAATAAGGTCGGTCTTATTACCCACTATCTTAACAGGAATAGTGGGCACTTTTTCTTCTAAAATGACGAGGTTTCTCCGGATATCCTGGAAGGTCAATGGCCTTGTAACATCAAAAACATAAATGGCACCATGAGAGCCCAAGAGATATGATTCCCGAATGTGGCGAAGGTCATCAGTACCTTCCAAGTCCCATAGAATCAGGGATACCGACTTATCAGAGGAAATTTCTACTATTTTTTTGGTAATATGTACCCCGATGGAGACCTTATAGTTATCTGAAAAACTATTATCTACAAAACGACGAATCAATGAGGTCTTGCCCACTCCAAAATAGCCAAGTACGATTATCTTTTTAGAGATATGCATTCCTAAAAGTTTCTGCCAGTTTAAGGCTGATTGTTTCTGAACTCAAGGTTATATAATAGTCGTTTTGGGTAAAATCTTCATAGAAATTAAAAATAAGGTCTTGTATATTGTCTTTGGCTTGAAGCGTGTAACCACCGGAAAGCACTACCGCAACATAATATCTGGCAAAACTTTGGAGATGAATGTGGTACAATTCATAATCGATAAGCTCTAAACTCTGGTTCTTTTGCCCGAAAGCATCTTCCACAAAATTCTTAATTGCAGTGAGCATTCCGGAAATCATCTCTTCATCTATGGTTTTGGCATTTGAGAAACTTGCCCTTAAAAGCCCCGATTCTTTTTCTATCAGCAACACCTGTTCAATGTGCGGCGCAATCAGATCATCTACGATGCCCTGTTTTTCATTTGACTTTCCGAACCAAGATTTTATTCTTCCTGTGAATCCTAGCTGGGTGTTTATTTTTTCGGAAAGTTGCTTCATTTCCTGGGCAACATATTTCTTGACCATTTTACCAAGAACAGGATAGAGTGCATCTACCACCTCATCTTTATGGTTTTTGATTTCTTCTTTAAGTGTAGCGGTAATCACTGGCCCAAGCGTAGACGGGATACTGGCCTTGAATTCATTAATTTGGTGGATTATTAGCGGATCAACTTTTGGGGAGAGTTTTTCCCGTTCGTTCAGGGTATCTTCAAGTTGTTCTAATCTATGCGCTATTTTTTCGAGATAAGCGGTGTCATCTTCGAACAGAATATCCTTTAATATTTGAATTTTATCATTTTCGTTCATAACCAAGAACCTTGGTACAGGCTATTTCTGGCTTACTTTTTTTCCTAAATCCATCAGTAGTTTTCCGAGCATCTTTTTGTCCACCTTATCCGCTTCAAGGGTTTCTATTTTGCCTTCAATGTTTCCTTCAAGCTCGGTTATTCTGACATTTATATCGGTTGCCACGTTGTCAATGGCGACATTAAGGTCTTGCCGAACTTCTTCTATTAAAGCCTCCAACACCTTTTTCTTCTCGAGAATGTCTTTTTTTAATGTTTCGAATTCCGAATCGTAGCCTTCAAATTCTTCACCAAAAATCAGGTTTTTGATCATCTCGATCTTAGAGGCCGAGTCCTCTTTTTTCCCGTTGAGTTGTACAACATTAGTATCTTTGCCCATCGTCTTTGCTTTTTAAAGTATTACTTTATAGTATTAAGAATAGTATTGATTTCTTGAACACTATTAACTCGGGGTTTTTAAATATAGTTTTGATAGTGAGTTATTAACACAATGTGTGCCAAGATACTAAAAATAAGCGCCCAAGGCCGTTAAGATTATTCTTTTATGAATGCTTTAAACTGCTAAAACCTAAAAATAACAAAGGATTTGGCAAGAATACCTAGCCGAAAGCATCTTCAAAGGTGCAATTTTAGCCATATTGGCCTAGATTAGGCCAGGAAACCATTACAATGCTACTTTTTTCAACTAGAGACATTTATGGATAAACAACTTTTTATTTACGGGAGCGGACGATTGGTTCCCGAATTTGTACAATACACAGCCGAACTTACCGGTAAGGAACAACCCAATATCTGTTTTGTACCTACGGCAAGTGGTGACGATGCCGAATATATTGGTAGGTGGAAAGCCGTTTGTACTGAACTGGGATTAACCCCCCATGTATTGCGGGTCTGGATAAGTTCTTACAGCCAACAAGAAACCTATGCAGAAATCATTTCCCAAATGGACGCGATTATCGTGGGTGGAGGCAATACGCTAAATATGCTGGCGATTTGGGAGGCGCAGGGCATAGATGTGCTATTAAGAAAGGCTTATGCCAATGGAGCGGTTATGGGCGGGGGTAGTGCCGGCTCGCTATGCTGGTTCAATGGTGGTACGACTGATTCCCGACCCAAAGAATTGAGTATTGTAGGCGGACTTGGTCTGATAGATAAAAGCCATTGCCCCCATTACAATTCGGAAAAATCACGACGACCCTTATATCATAGTAATATTTTAAAAGGAGACTTAACAGACGGTTATGCAGTGGATGACCAGGCGGCCCTCCATTTTGTAAACGGGAAGGTGCAACAAGCGGTTTCATTAGATAAGCAGAACCATTCGTACTATGTTTCTCAAAAGGAGGGTGAAATCTTCGAAAAAAAACTGGAACCCCAAATGCTTTAATGCTTGTAAAGCACTTTAGCCTTCTGATTCAAACCTTGTCCAAGGCGTGTTTTGTAGCGGGCATAATTAATTATGCTACCCCCTCCATTAAGTTCTAAAACCAACAGTACAATACTGATCCTTTTTGGCCTAGGGTATGATTACTTTGTTTTTCACGAGTATATCTATTAACTATCACTTGTAAAAGGTGAAATTCAAGTTAAGGAGAAGACTTCATTTATCCGAATTCGGATGAAATGACATAAGATGCATAATTTAAAAATGGCTATACCCCACAACAAACTCTCAAAACAACACAACATTAGTACAACACTGCTACACCAACCGCTATAAACGGTTTTTTTATTACCTCGTTTAGTCGTTCTATAAATGTGGGATTTGAATTACGAAACAACCAATAATAGTGAATAATAGCACCATTGTGTGCATTTCATCGATCATTTTAAAAAGAGGAACAACCTAATTTGATTGTGTATAGTTTGTTTACATGATAATATGCTGTTAATCAAGTATTCAAAGTTACATTTATCACAACACAACCCACAACAAAGTTCGCTATGATTTACAACCTCTATTTAACCGCCTTCACCGCCTTAATTGGATCATTTGTATTAGTTATCTATCTCATTCCAAAAATTAGATATATCGTAGAAAACCGCAATTTGACCGATTGTCCGGATCAAAGAAGTTCGCATAAAACTTCTACACCTACGATGGGGGGTGTTTCCTTTTTTCTTGCTTTGATTTTTGCTTTGAATTTGATAAATGTATGGGATGTAGACAACATAGGGATAAATTTGATTGGAGCACTTACCATAATTTTTGCGCTTGGCCTGAAAGATGATTTGATTGTTTCTACTCCAAAAGCTAAGCTCGGGGGTGAAATTTTAGCTATCTTCTTCATTTTGTTTTGCAATTGTATGCAGATTACTTCCCTCGAAGGGTTTTTAGAGATATATGACATTCCACCAATAGCTTCATATACCCTGAGTATCCTTGTGATTCTAACAATTGTTAATGCCTATAATCTAATTGACGGCATTGACGGTTTGGCATCAACTGTAGGTATTGTGATTTTTGGTGTTTTTGGTTTTATCTTTTTTATGGCGGATCTACCTTATTATTTTATACTATGCCTCTGTTTAATAGGTATGCAGTTGGCCTACCTTCGTTACAACCTATCTTCTACAAAAAAGATTTTTATGGGTGACACCGGTTCGCTGATTATGGGCTTTTCTATTGGTTTTTTAGCATTAAGATTCCTATCAATGGAAGCTTCAGTTTTAACTGAATTTTCGTTTAAACCTGAAAATAAATTTATAGTCATAGGCGCGCTACTATTTGTTCCTTTATTTGATACTATTAGAGTAATTGGTGTTCGGTTAATGAACAAGACAAGTCCTTTTTTCCCTGATAGAAACCATATCCATCATATCTTGATTGATTCTGGGTTATCGCATGTAAAAGCTAGCTTGTTTTTAGGCTGTTTGAGTTTAGTATTGTCCATCGGGTTTATTTCTCTTGCTACTTACTTCAATAGTTTTCAAATGCTAGGGGTTCTGGTTATTTCATTTTTATTACTATTGGGAATATTCGATAGACTAAAAAACAATGTCAAATCAGAGAATAAATTTAGACATTTGGTAAGGGCCATTCAATTCTTGTTTTAGACATAACCTTGATCCCTTGCTTGAAGACTATATCGTGGCAATTATGCTTCTGCATGCATATAACATCTGAAACTTTTTTATCAATTATTACCTCATAAAAAACAAAATGCTCAATAATAAATCGGTATTAATAACAGGAGGAACAGGTTCTCTGGGAAAAGCGTTAACAGAAAACATTTTAAAAAAATGGCCGGGTGTTAAACGGCTTGTTGTTTTTTCAAGAGATGAACAAAAGCAGTTTCAAATGGCCCAGGATTATCCTGTTTCCGAATATCCTCAAATACGTTTTTTTATTGGTGACGTAAGGGACCGTGAAAGACTGGTGAGGGCCTTTGAAGGCATAGACTATGTTATTCATGCAGCAGCCATGAAACATGTGCACATAGCGGAGTATAACCCTAGTGAATGCGTGAAGACCAATGTTGGTGGGGCCGAAAATGTAATTCATGCTGCATTCCAGACAGGGGTACAAAATGTCGTGGCGCTTTCAACTGACAAGGCTTGTGCTCCCATTAATTTATACGGTGCTACTAAACTGACTTCGGATAAGTTGTTTGTCGCTGCCAATAATATTAGGGGAAAGCATAATATTAAATTTTCGGTAGTTCGGTACGGGAATGTAATGGGCTCTAATGGATCAGTAATCCCGTTCTTTTTAAATAAGAGGTCTGACGGTGTTTTGCCAATAACGGTGAACGATATGACCAGGTTTAATATTTCGCTACAAGGAGGGGTAGACATGGTATTACACGCGATGAAAACAGCTTGGGGGGGTGAAATCTTTATTCCAAAAATACCATCCTATAAAATAACCGATATTGCACAGGCGATTGGTCCGGATTGTGAGCATAAGGTAATCGGTATTCGGCCGGGAGAAAAAATCCACGAAGAAATGATTACCTCTTCTGATTCATTTTTTACGTACAACCTCGGCAAGTATTTTGTAATCATTCCGCAGACACCTATTTGGAAAACAGATGATTTTATAACTAACTTCAATGCTGAACTGGTCGCTCCAGGATTTGCGTATAACTCCGGAACGAATACGGAATGGGAAACCGTTGAATCGTTACGTACCTTGATCAAAGAACATGTAGACCCTAATTTTGAAGTATAATGACAAAGCCAATACCTTATGGGCGGCAACATATTACCGAAGAGGATATTCAAGTTGTAATCGAGGCATTAAAGTCGGATTACCTGACCCAAGGGCCGAGAATATCGGAATTTGAAAAGGCGTTTGCCGATTATGTGGGCAGTAACTATGCGGTTGCCGTATCCAATGGTACAGGAGCCCTTCATCTATGCGCTCTTGCCTTAGGGGTAAAAAAGGGTCAGAAGGTCATCACCACACCCATAACCTTTGCGGCTTCCGCAAATTGTATCCGTTATTGTGGGGGTGAAGTGGTCTTTTCCGATATAGATCCGCAAACGTATCTGTTGGATATTGATAAGGTCAGGGTATTGCTTGAAAGTGCACCCAAAGGAACCTATAAAGGGATTATTCCTGTTGATTTTGCCGGCAGGGCAAATGATTTAGAGGCCTTTAGGACCTTGGCGAATGAGTTTGATCTTTGGATAATCGAAGATGCCTGCCACGCACCGGGCGGCTCGTTTCAAGATACTAATGGAAACAATCAATTTTGTGGAAATGGAGAATTTGCAGAGTTGGCCATTTTCTCCTTTCACCCTGTTAAACATATCGCATCGGGAGAGGGTGGTATGATTACGACCAATGATAAATTACTTTATCAGAAACTACTGCAATTACGTACCCACGGTATCGTTAAAGACAATGACCTCTATGTCAATTCCGTAGAATCGGCTGGTGGTAAAGATGCATACCCAGGATGGTATATGGAAATGCAAGAATTAGGTTTTAACTATCGATTGACAGATTTTCAAGCCGCTTTAGGGCTGAGTCAATTGTCTAGAGCCCAAAGTGGTGTCCAGAAGCGTAGAAAGATTGCATTGAATTACTATAATGCGTTTAAGGATAAGCCATTTATTAAAGGTCAATCCGGAGCAATTGAAGGCCACGCCTATCATTTATATATTTTAGAAGTAGAAGACAGATTGGGTCTATATAACTATTTACGGAGTAAAAATATTTTTGCGCAAATTCACTATATACCATGTCATTTGATGCCATATTATAGGCAATTGGGGGGGGGAGAAGGTGATTTTCCGCATGCAGAAAACTATTATAGGCATTGTATAAGTTTGCCAATGTATCCTAAATTAACAGATAAAGAGCAAACTTACGTGATAGACCAAGTCAATAACTATTATGATATTTGAGATACCAAAAGAAGATATAATAGAGGGTCTTTTAAGGCAACTCAGATCGTTCTTTAGCCTTTCCGATGACGAAATCGAAAGTATTAAATCGTTTAGCGATACTGTTTTTGAGCGTTGTGAATTTTGCTTTTCAAAGAATCAGAACAAGTATTACTCAAGAAATGGGAATGCCTATTTTAATCCGTACCATTCCGGACAATATACGGTATTCCTATACTACTTTTCAAATACAGTTTTTAAAGGAGGGTCACATCATGCGAGATTGGCGGATAAAATATATTACTTGAATAGAATCATGAATTCTTGCGACCTGTTTTATGAGGTTGAGTTACCAGAAATTTTTATGCTTGATCATCCAGTAGGGACTGTTATTGGGCGGGCAAAATATGGAAACTATTTTAAGTTTACCCAAAATTGTACCGTTGGAAACAACAATAATGTCTATCCGGTAATAGGGGAAAATGTAACTATATCTGCAAATTCAATGATACTAGGTAATTCAAAAATTGGTGATAACGTGATTTTGGGAGCGGGGGCGTGCGTTAAAGATCAAGACGTTCCAGACAATTCATTGGTATTTGGCAGTTCTCCAAATTTGATAATTAAAAAAAGGAAGTTGAAATAATGTCAAACGTATTGATTATCCCGGCCCGAGGAGGTAGTAAGAGGATTCCAAGAAAAAACATTAACTCTTTTTTGGGAAAGCCTATAATCGCATATTCCATAGAAGCTGCGATTGAATCCAATTTATTTGATGAAATAATGGTATCGACCGATGATAAGGAAATTGCAGCGGCCGCGATAAAATATGGCGCTGAAGTTCCATTCTTAAGAAGTAAGATAAATTCGAATGATCATGCAACAACTTTTGATGTGATCGAGGAGGTAATCTCAACATACAAATCGTTAAATAAAACATTTGATTTTACATGTTGTCTTTATGCCTGTGCGCCTTTTGTAACTGCCGACAAGTTAGTAAAGGCCTTTCAATTACTTCAAAAACAAAATTTTGATAGTGTGTTTCCAATTGTGCCTTTTGGATTCCCTATCCAAAGAGCTTTGAAAAGAGACCAACAAAATAGGGTAAGCGCCCGCAATCCTGAATTTAACTTAACTAGGTCACAAGATTTGGAACAAAACTTTCATGATACCGGTCAGTTTTATTGGATGAACACAGAACGGTGTTTGGAAAAGAAAGCTGTCCTTACTGATAATACGGGTTGTATTGTAGTTTCGGAAATGGATGCACAAGATATCGATACTGAAATAGATTGGAAATTAGCAGAATTAAAATATGAGCTCATACAAAGTCTTAAATAAACAGATATTCACTAAGGGAGATTTTTCAATTGTGCCAATTCGAATGGAAGATCGCCATATGATCATGCAATGGCGTAACGAACAAATATTCCATCTAAGGCAAAGCAAACCACTGACGGCTAAAGATCAGGACACTTATTTCAATACAGTTGTGACAAGCCTATTTGACCAGGAAAAACCCAATCAAATACTATTCTCGTACCTTGAGGGGGATACTTGTATAGGATATGGGGGCTTGGTTCATATCAATTGGGTGGACCAAAATGCCGAAATATCATTTATTACCAATACCGCGATAAAAAATGAAACATACGCGTTTCATATGTCAACTTTTTTAGGGCTATTGGAAGAAGTGGCCTTTGGTGAACTTGGATTCCATAAGCTATTCACTTACGCCTTTGACGTCAGGCCGCATATTTATCCGATTTTAGAGAAAAGCGGATTTAAAAAAGAAGCGGTTCTAAAGGAACATTGCCTTTTTGATGGAGACTTCAAAAATGTTGTCATACATACCAAATTTAATAAAATTGATAACCCGTGATTTATGAAAAAGGTATTTATCATAACGGGAACAAATCGGGGTCTAGGGGAGGCTTTTGTAGACCTTTTGCTTAAAAACGAAGCGCATTTGATCATTTCAATAGCTAGAAGTTTAAGTAAGGGACAAAAAACCGATAAACCGGCAAACTTTTATTTTCTAGAAGCAGATTTGGCCGATGATAAGTTCGGAGAAAAAATTGCGGTATTCAAAGACCTGATTAACAATCAAGAAGTTTGTTTTATTAATAATGCAAGCATCATTGAACCGATAGTTAAAATCGAGGATTTAAAAGAAGAGGCTATTACCAAAACACTTTCGGTCAATATAAAATCAACAATGCTGATTACTAGCTATTTGCTTCGCCACTTTAAACAGAACAAATTATCATTCGTTAATATTAGCTCTGGGGCAGCCAATCGGCCTATTGACAACTGGGCACTTTACTGTTCGTCAAAAGCATATATCCAAATGTTTTTTAACGTGGCCCAAAGAGAATACGAACAACATCGTTTTTTTAATATAGATCCGGGTGTTATGGATACCGGTATGCAAAAAAGTATTCGTACTAGTGACTTTCCAGGCGTTTCGGATTTTCAAAATCTGGAACGCGAAGGCAAACTAAGATCTACACATGATGTTGCATTGGAAATAATAAACACCATATCATGAAAATAGCCATCATATCCGATATTCATGGCAACCATAATGCGCTGGTTGAGGTGCTTAAAAAAGCGAAGAAGGAAAACGTTGAGCATTTATTGGTTTTGGGAGACATTGTTGGGTATTACTATCATCCTGATAGTATATTAAGGTTGCTATCGGAATGGAGTTTTGATATGATTAAGGGAAACCATGAAAAAATACTGGAAGACCTGATTGAAAACCATGAATTAGGGGAGTCGATTCGGTTAAAATACGGTAGCGGCCATCAAGAGGCTCTCAATAAGTTGACAGAAGAGCAATTGGATTTTTTAAGTGATTTGCCCGAAACAAAATCGATACAAATCGATGGCATATCTTTATTAATGTGTCATGGAAGCCCATGGTCTAATGATTTTTACATTTATCCTGATTGTGAAAGTGAGATTTTGCGGCAGTGTGATTCAAAAGAACACGATTTTGTTTTAGTTGGGCATTCACATTATGCCTTTGCCATTAAAAATGAAAATAGTGTTTTAATAAACCCCGGCTCTGTTGGACAATCTAGGCAAATGGGGGGCAAAGCCTCTTGGGCGATAATCAACTCCCAAAACAAGTGCTTTCAATTATTGACAACGGATTATAATGTTGGGGAGCTATTGAACGAAGTTGAGGAAAAGGATTCCGATATAAAGTACCTCTCGGAAATTTTAAAAAGAACATGATGCATTACCTATGAATAAAGCGGTGAATATATTGGTGACGGGTTGCGGAGGGGATATCGGACAGAGTATCGGAAAGATATTGGCACAATCCAGTTACGTTAAAAACCTATTCGGAGTTGATATCAGCGACAAAAATGCTGGGCAATTTATCTACTCGAATTTTTCGGTAGGCGTGCCTTTTAGGCATCCTGACTACCTACGGAATATCGAATCATTTGTGAGGGATTATGCCATTGATATCATTATTCCGATGGCAGAACCCGAGCTGCGCTTTTTTTCTGAGAACAATATTTTGGATGAAATTGGCGGGGCAAAAATGATTACGGCCTCTCGCTTGGCATTACAGGTTGGCTTTGACAAATTCAAAACCGCAGAATTTCTAAAAAGTAAAAACCTACCGTTCCCTAACACTCATTTGGCAAAGGACATAAAAGCGATTGAAGTATTCCCTGTTATCCTAAAATCAAAAACAGGATCTGGAAGTAAAGACATTCATAAGATCAATACGATGGATGAATTTTTGTTTTACACCAGAAACAGTATCGAAGATTATGTGGTACAAGAATTTATTTCGGACTGGGAGGGGGAATACACCTGTGGATTATTCAGAAGCCGACATGGTGAGATCAGGTCTTTGATTTTTAAAAGGGAACTGGAAAAAGGCTATAGCGGTTATGGTGAGGCAGTGGAGAATACGAGGGTTACAGCACTATTGGAAGATTTGGCGGTTAAATTGGATTTGGTTGGCAGTATAAACGTACAGCTAAGATTGACCAGAGGCGTGCCAATGGTCTTTGAAATCAACCCAAGGTTTTCCAGCACGGTCTACTTTAGGCACCTATTTGGTTTTGAAGACCTTATTTGGTCATTGGAAGATAAATTGGGACTGGAGTTATCCGATAATCGCAAGAACGTTACTGGAAGAAAGTTTTATAAAGGTTTTGAAGAGTATATAAAATAGGGCATTACCATGAAAAGTATGAAGATTGGAAATTATGAGATTAATGGGGATTCTCCGGTATTTATTATCGCCGAATTATCTGCAAATCATAATGGAAGCATAACAACAGCCTTGGAAACCGTGAGGGCTGCAAAGCGCGCCGGAGCTGACTGCATTAAACTACAAACGTTTACTGCCGATACCATTACCTTGAATTCGAAAAAAGAAGATTTTAAGATTAATCAAGGAACGCTTTGGGATGGGCAATATTTGCATGATCTATACAAGACAACCCATTTACCTTGGGAATGGCATGAACAGATTATGAAGGTGGCGGCGCAGGAAGGCTTGATTTGTTTTTCGTCACCATTTGACCCAACATCTATAGAATTTTTAGAAACCTTAAATGTGCCTGCTTATAAAATTGCATCGTTCGAAATTACGGATATTCCTTTAATAGAATTGGCCGCCTCAAAGGGCAAACCAGTTATTATCTCTACGGGTATTGCAGAACAAGAAGATATTGAATTGGCTTTGGACGCTTGTAAACGTATGGGGAACGATCAGGTGGCTCTATTAAAATGTACCTCAAGTTACCCAGCCCCCATAGAGGAGGCAAATATGTGTTTGGTGAAAGATTTAGCGAAACGCTATGGTGTTATTAGCGGCCTATCTGATCATACCATGGGCAATACGGTTCCTGTTGTAGCAACTGCTATGGGTGCGAAAATAATTGAAAAACATTTTATTCTAGACCGTTCTATTGGTGGCGCTGATGCCTCTTTTTCGATGACCGAGGCTGAATTTACCGATATGGTAAAAGCAGTAAGGGAAGCCGAGAGTGCCATCGGTTCAATCGATTATGCATTAACAGAAAAACAAAGGAAAGGCAGGGATTTTAGTCGCTCGCTATATGTGGTCGAAGATATAAAAGCCGGTGAGCTGATCACAGAAAAAAATGTGAGAAGTGTTCGACCAGGTTTTGGAATGCATCCAAAATTCTATCGGGAGCTATTAGGCAAAATAGCCTTAAAAGATTTGGAGAGGGGAGATCCCCTTCATTTTGATTCCGTAAAAAAGTAATGGAGAAGTTGATTAAAGTAGTACGAACGGTCACTAAGAATAAGGTAATTCTCTTTCTATTTAGCCGTTATGCAACTTATTTTATTCATTTTATCAATTCGCTGTTTATTGCAGTTTACCTCGGACCCTACTATTTGGGAATATGGGGTTTTATAAGTTTAATCACCCAATATGTGAATCATATAAACTTTGGTATTGCTCATTCGGTTACGGCAATTATTTCTGTGCATAAAAAGAAAGAATTTTATGTGCAGAAAATTATTGGAACATCCTTAACGATGCTATTGGGGCTTTCTTTAGCCGTGGTGTTATTCTTCATTGCTAATGCCTTTTTTAACCTACAACTAGGGGCAAAATATAACTTTTCGACCTATGCTCCAATAGTTGCTTTAATAGGTGTGCTTGGCTATTTTAATAGTCTTTTTAGCAGTATTTTTAGAGTTTACGGAAGACTTTTCGAAATTGCCTTTAACCAAACAATCTTTCCACTTCTCATACTCACTTCAATTCTATTCTTTAAAAAAGACGAGCTGCTCTGGGCACTCGTTGGTGCAAATTTTTTAGCTTTTTTAGCTTCTTTTGTTTTGTATGTGAGTAGAAGCCCGGTTTCACTTAAACCTACGTTCATTTTTAATTTGTTCAAGAAAATACAAAAAAAGGGTTGGCATCTATTTGTTTATAATAGCTCTTTTTATTTTATAATCATTTCTACACGCTCCTTTGTCAGCCGTTTTTATACCGTAGAAGAATTCGGTTATTTTACCTTTGCGTTCTCCCTTGCCAACGTGGTCCTCATGGTACTGCAAGCGTTCTCATTTTTGATTTTCCCAAAATTGCTGAACCGTTTTGCTTCTGCAACAGCTGATCAAAGCAATGAACTATTGAAAAAAGTACGGGATGCCTATGTCACAACGTCTCATTTACTAGTACATATTGCTATTTTGTTGTTTCCCTTATTCCTAGTTCTATTTCCTCAATATAGAAGTGTGTCAGAAGCTTTCTTATTAATTGCCTTAGCTATTGTTCTTTATTCAAACTCCTTCGGGTATTCTGGCTTATTGATTGCCAATGGGCATGAAAAACGATTAAGCCGTCTCTCGCTGTTGGCACTCATCATAAATGTACTTACAGCATTCGTGTTGATTCGCGTATTTCAGGTTCCCTTTGCTATGGTAATTATAGCCACCATGGTAAGCTATTTTATCTATGTCTTTATGCTCGGGGTTATGGGGAGAAAGATGTTGGGGTTGCGTACTTCCCTAGTATCGGTTATCAAGGATATTTATCCGTTACGGTTATTGATTCCTTATGTAACAACCTTATGCTTATTATTTTTTTCGGCTCCAGAATACTATTATTTACTATCCTTGATACTCTTTGTAGTGCTTAACTTTAAGGTTTTATCCAAACTCAAAACGCTTATGAAATCAATTATTTCAAATCCCAATTTTATAAATATCTAATACTAAAAGGAAACCTATGTTCGGACGAAGAGAATCGGTCGCCATGGCTGTGGTAAATTTTGTGGATAACTGTAGGCGAGACTTTCAGTTCTACCTGAAATGGGTTGGTAGTGCGGATCTACGAATGGAGATGTCGAGGAATAAAGAGCTAAAGAATATTCATAAGGGCAAAAGATGTTTTATATTGGGCAATGGCCCTTCTTTAAAGCACCACGATCTATCTAGGTTGACAGACGAATATGTTTTTACGGTCAATAATATGATTAAGACCGACGTTTTCAATATACTAAAACCAAACTTTCATTTATTTTTTGACCCCCAATTTTTTGATTTTTTCTTCAGCCCAAGCCCAGAAAATAACCTTGCCATTAAACAAATCAAAAAGTCGCTATTAAACAATCGTGATATGATTTTGTTTTCTTCATATCGTCTAAAATCAAAATCTGTTAAGGTGTTTCCTGATGTGAATCCCCATTATGCGTTCAATAACAAAATGTATACTCCTCATTTAAAAAAATCGTCGTCTATTCATAGAAATACCCCAGCTTTCCAAAATGTCATTCTCTATGCCATTAATATTGCACTTTACATGGGTTTTAAAAAAATTTACATTTTAGGAGTTGATATGACCGGTTTTCTAGATGCTTACGAACAGGATGTGACAGAAGCGAAAGCGGGTCATTTTTATGAAACGACCAAGGAAGATTTCCAAAAATTAGTACGCTTTAAGGATGAGAATAAGTTGGACAATGAATTCTATTTGAAAGCCTTTGGTAAGACCTTTGAGCAGTTTAAACTAATGGAGAGAAAGGTTTCATCAAAAAATGCTAAACTATTCAATGCATCCGATCATGGTGCTCTCGATGTTATTGAAAGGGTAAACTATAAAAAACTATTTTCTGATGAATTTGATTAAGTATTTTCTAGGGTCTTTATATGGAATTTCGTTGCGATTTAGGAAGGTAAAGATCCATCCTCTAGCGCGACTCACCCTCAAATCAAAATTTGAGGGGATGAATAAAATCAATAGAAATGTAGTTTTCGTCGACTCTTTTTTGGGAAGAGGCACTTATATCAATAACACCTCGTATTTTGTGAGGTCAAAAATAGGGCGATTCTGCTCTATCGGGGCAAATGTTAAGCTCATTACGGGTGAACACCCGTTAAACAGAAATGTATCTACTCACCCCTCTTTTTTCTCCTTAAAAGAACAGGCAGGGTTCACTTTTTCCGAGAAGCAAACGTTTAAGGAAGTAAAATTTGCGGATGACAACGATGAATACTGCATCATCATTGAAAATGATGTTTGGATAGGAACCAATGTTTTACTCTTAAGCGGGATAACGATAAAAACAGGGGCTGTTGTGGCGGCAGGCTCAGTAGTCACCAAAGATGTTGAGCCTTATACCATTGTCGCAGGCATACCTGCAAAAAAAATTAAATCGAGATTCACAGAGGAAGAGATTGCCTATTTGCTGGAAACCAAATGGTGGGATAAACCAATTGGCTGGATAAAGAATAATTACCTAGGATTTCAAAATTTAGAATCATTTAAAATCATAAATGAAAGCAACAATAGATAAAAATAATTATAAAAGTCATTTTATAGGATTTTTGTTTATTCTTATGGCTCTATGTGATGTCCTTCAATCTAGGAATCTCATGGCAGCAAGTGCAATTCTATCTATAGGCACTTTTATATTTTGTTTCTCTACAAATGACAGGAATTTTTATAAGGAATCTATACTTTTTATTATTTTCCTATTTACCTCGTCCCTGATAAACCTCTTTTTTACCCAAAACAATTTTGGTGGTTCTTTGGCACTTACGGGGCATTTATTCCTGACTTTTATCTATTTACAAGCTGATCCTAAAAAATTAACACCATGGGTTGTATTATCTTATACTATTACGATTGGCTTTATAGCATATAATATATTTATTTTAAATACACCTGCAAATGATATTTATGAAGGTTTAAGTCGAAACCATGCTGGGTTTGCAGTAGTTTTTTGGACTATATTTTTACTGTTTCATTTAAAAATAACCTATAACCGTTTACTACTTCTTCCACCACTTATTGGGCTCATACTTACATTTTTTCTATTTGGAAGAACAAGTATCATCGTAAGTGCCCTATTACTACTAATCGTTTTCTTTTATAAATTCAAAAGCAATACGAAAATACTTGGGATAGCTACAATCCTATTTCTAGGAATATGCTATTACTTATGGTTAAAATTTGGGTCGATCTTGATTACAGAAACTAATTTTGCAAAAGGAACCGATACACCTCGCTGGAAATTATGGAGTATTTATTTTGAAAATTTAAATTTTACTAATCTTTTCACAGGTATTGATGTCTCTAAACTACCCATGTATGATCAATTTTCAGGTAACCCACATAATTCTTTTATAAAATTCCACTCCCGTACCGGTCTTGGCGCTATAGCTTTAATTGTTCTTTATTTTGTTTCGGCATTTCAATATATAAGAGTCAAACAGTTTTATATACTCTCACTTCTTTTACTACTAACGTTGCGAGCTTTTTTTGATGGTGATATACTTGTCGGCAATTTTGACTTTATCTTTTTCATCGTGACTTTTTATTGGATAAAAAATGAGTAATACTGATATACATTTCTCGATAATAACGGTTTCATATAATAGTGAGAAAACTATAGAGAGGACCATAAAGTCAATTTTAAATCAAACGCACAAGAACTACGAGTACCTTATTATTGATGGTGGTTCAACTGATAAAACCAATGCTATAATAAACCGGTATAAAACACACTTTAAAGGTAACTTAACGCATATCTCCGAACCTGATCAGGGAATATACGATGCAATGAATAAGGGGATTAATTTGGCAAAAGGAGAGGTAATAGGATTATTAAATTCTGACGATTATTACTATGATAATACATTGTCTATTATTTACGAAGCCAATAGCGATACTGATAAGAAAACTATTTTGACCGGAGAGCTCATATTTAAAAGTAAAGATGGGGAACAATTATTAAAGACAAGCGAAAAAAGATTTAGAAAAAAAATAAAACAGTACAAAAATGGCGTAAGGCATCCTGCAACCTTTGTTCCTAAGGTTATTTACGATGATATAGGGCTATTTAATCTAGACTACAAAATTGCCTCTGATGCTGAATTTATTTTTAGAATTTATACCTCTAATTATGCTTTTAAATTCATAAATGAGCCACTATTAGTAATGTCTGACGGTGGAATTTCGAACTCCAAAGGAATTTTTAAACAACTTATGTATGAGAACAGGCTTTTTTTAAAAACATATTGCCCCAATATTGTCCTTAGATTTTACTACACGATTTTAAGTGCATTAAGATTAAAGATTAAAGAGCTTGCATCTGAACTAACATTTATGTACAGAAGAATAGAAAACCGTTAATTCTTTTTGAGTAAAATGAAGAAAATTATTTTATTGACAAATTATAAACAAATAATTCCTCAACGAAACTTTGAGGTAGAAGGTCTGAAATTAAATATTATTTCAAAAGTATTAGAGGATAATGATTTTGCTATTAGGGAAATACCTTTGAATTCATTCATTTCATACTTGAGCAAAAATGAAAGCATAAAGGGTGTTTACTTCTATTACGCAAGTAGTCAATACCCTATCTATAAAAGTTTTATTCTGGATGTACTTATCCAAATCACATTAAGAGGAGGTATATTGATTCCAGAGCTTAGGCATTTTATGGCTCATGAAAACAAAAATTTTCAAGAATTGGAAAAAGTAAGAATTGGTATCAAAAGCCCTTATGGCATACCGGTCGGAACCTATGAAGAGGGCGTTGAAATTCTTAAAAAAACATCTTTCCCCCTAGTATTAAAAAAATCTACCGGCTTCCGTAGCAGAAATGTACGGCTTGCCCGTACGCTCAAAGAAGGAGAAAAAATACTTCTTGAACTAATGGAAAACAATTTTAAATTTGATAAGGATAGTCTCTATTACCTTTATAGAAGGTCTAAGAATAAAGCGGAGTATCCTAAAAAATTTGGAAAGGTCATTATTCAAGAATTCATTCCGGAACTCACCCATGACTGGAAAATTCTGGTTCTTGGAAATCGGGTTATTGGAGGGAAGCGGTATGTGAGAAAAAATGATTTTAGGGCCTCAGGTAGCAAATTATATGAAATGGGTGAGGATCCACCCAAGAACGTTCTAGATTTTGCCTTTAAATGTAAAACGCAACTAAAATGTCCGAATGTTTCTATGGATATATCAGAAAACAATGGAGACCTACACTTATTGGAATATCAAACCATGCATTTTTCAATATTAGGCGGCGACCCGGATTACTATTTTGAATTGGAGAAAGGAAATTGGAAAAAAACCAGAATAACTGATGAGATAGATCACTATATCGGAATTGGAATATGTGAGTATATAAAAAAGGTCGAAGAGGAAGACCGTTCCTTCATAAGGGGAAAAGAATGAATCCGCCAGAAGTACAAAACCAAGCTTAAAATAAGCACTCATACAATAGATATTATGTCACGTCTCACTCATCTCATCAAGGAAAAAGCCATCAAATCACCGTTCGGAAATCTTCTATATTCAAAAACTAGGTCAATATTCGAACAAATTGCGCTGGCAAGGTTTACTGATGAGATCCGTATAAAATCAATCTATAAAAAAAGATTTGGTAGGGAGATTAATTTAAAGAACCCTAAAACCTATACTGAAAAACTACAATGGTTGAAATTGTTCTACAGAAATAAGAAAATGCCTATGTGCACAGATAAATACGAAGTACATGAGTATTTAACAAATCTGGGGCATAAGAAGTTATTAAATCAGGTCATAGGCGTTTATAACAGTGCAAATGAAATCGATTTTAAATCGTTACCAAATCGTTTTGTCGCAAAAACCACACACGGTTGCGGCCAGAATCTGATTTGTAAGAACAAAAGCGAGCTTGATTGGAAAAGATGGAAAAGAATAATGAACTCTTGGTTAAAGTTAGACGTATTTGCATCAGGAAGGGAATGGAATTATAAAGACATGCAACCTAGAATCATCATTGAAAAATTGATAGACCATGAACCTCTAATTGATTATAAATTTATGTGCTTTAATGGGGAGCCCAAATTTTTACAGATCAACAATGACTTTGAAGGCGTTCACTATGTTGATTTTTATGATATAGGTTGGAATAAGGTAGATTTCACCTATGAAAGGTTTACGAAGTCAGAACATCTTGTAAGCTGTCCCCCTCAATTTAATGAAATGAAAGGGTTAGCAAGGGAACTTAGTGCCCCTTTTCCCTATGTCAGGGTAGATTTTTATAATCCACCCGGCAAGATTATTTTTGGGGAATTAACATTTTTCCCCGGCAGTGGCTTGTTACCTCTGGTTCCGGTAAAAAATAACTACGACCAAATATTAGGATCTCACTTAGATCTCCCAGCACCAAATCACAATTTTGACTTACTTGAAAAACTAAGTAAATAAAGTGTTAGAATTGAGGAATGAACGAACCGTTGCTTCGCTAAAATTATCTGAATTTTTAATGGAGAGCTTAGGAATCGGCTGAATTTGTCAAAATATGCTGTAGTTAATACCATAAATATGGCCCTAACCTTGGTATATCACAAATTTGTAACCTTAACAATTCCTGCTTTCACCCATACATCACCTCAACATAGCGAAACATTCCCGAAAAAAAACTTGTAGTTTTAGATAGTTAAGGCCATAAACACTCCGTATCGCAATCTTTAAAGACAAAATCTTGTTAATTATTTAAGATGTATGTTTTTTGTTGAGGTACAATCTAGTAGATTGGCAAAATATAGACTTAGGTTTATATAATGGAAAAACCTCACTATTCAACAAGCCCTATATCAGGGGCAAAGTATACTTTACCAACGGGGAATGACAAATCGACAATTGATAATTTTCTTCTCGATAACAAAGACAAGAAAATCGTAGTTGTTCAAGGTCTAGGATTTGTTGGTGCGGTAATGACCCTCATTTGTTCGAATGCCCTTACTGAGGAATATGCTGTAATCGGTATAGATTTAGCAAATGAAAACTCATATTGGAAAATCGCTTCGATTAACGAGGGAGTGTTTCCTGTAATAGCATCTGACCCTAAAATCGGTCAATTCTTTGAAAAAACAAAGCTAAAAAAGAACCTTCTGGCTACGTATGACAATTATGCATATTCTGTGGCGGATGTTATAATTGTCGATATTAATCTGGACGTGGCAAAAAATGCAGATTTCTCAAAGAAATTGCTCGATTATGATGTTGACCTAGCTCCTTTCAAAAAAGGGATTGAAGCTATTGGTGACAATTGTAAAGAAGATGCTTTGATTTTGGTTGAGACCACGGTTCCCCCAGGCACATGTTCAAAGGTTGCCCATCCCATTATAAAAGACCGTTTGCTAAAAAGAGGCCTGTCCTCAGATCGGTTTAAATTAGGCCACTCCTATGAACGCGTTATGCCCGGGCCAGATTACATTGATTCAATTCAAAACTTCTATAGAGTTTATTCTGGAATAGATGCAAGTAGTGCAGATGCGACCGAAAAATTCCTAAGAACAATCATAAGCACAGAAAAATACCCACTCACTCGTTTAGGAAATACCAATGCAACAGAAATGGCCAAGGTATTAGAAAACTCGTATAGGGCTATGAATATAGCCTTTATAGTTGAATGGTCCCGGTTTGCAGAATTGGCCGGAGTTAACTTGTATGAGGTGGTTAACGCTATTAGAATGAGACCCACTCATAGTAATATGATGCTACCAGGCATTGGCGTTGGCGGATATTGCCTAACGAAAGACCCATTACTGGCTTCTTGGTCGAATCAAAATTTATTCAAGGCAAACGCTCCTTTAGTACAAAGTGAGACCAGCGTCGAAATTAATGATCAGATGCCCTTATTTGCATTTAACTACCTTAAAGAAGTTTTTAATGAGGGCTTGGCAGGGAAAAAAGTGCTTCTTTTAGGAGTTTCGTACAGAAGTAATGTAGCCGACACCCGTTATACACCTGTTGAACCTTTTTATGACTACCTTATTTCTGAAGGAGCGGCAATCTCATTACACGATCCCTATGTTGACTTCTGGGAGGAAAAATCGTTAGAAGTTTCTTCAGATTTGGAACATTTATTAGAAAAGGAATTTGATGTTCTAATATTCTGTACGAATCATGGAGAATATATAAACAATGCCCCTTTAATTCAGACAATTACAACAAGAAAAGACCTATTCATATTCGATACCATAGGAGTTCTAAATCAAAACGAGATAGAGCTTTTAAAACAGAATCATACGGTAAAAGTTGTAGGTAGGGGAGATATTTAATCCTGACTAATAAAATAAACAAATGAAAAGAAAAGTATTAATACTAGGCGGTGGCGGATTTATTGGCAGTGCAATTTCAAGGATCTTAACAGCAAGAGGCAATTACGACATAACAGTAGCAGATGTATTTACCCGCAATCAAGATGATGCCGAGTATATGTCTTTCATAGAATCGTCTAATATTAAATTGATAAAAGGTGACTTTACCGATGCCTCAATGTTTGAATCCTTAGATAAGGATTATGAGGATTTTTATATGTTGGCTTCAATGATTGGCGTCAATAACACTTTAGAGATACCTCATGAAATTATTAGGGTAAATACGGCCTTGATTTTCAATTCATTAGAATGGTTAAAAGGAACGACCGTTAAGAATGTCGTGTTCACATCTACAAGCGAAAATTATTCGGGTACCATCGAACGGTTTGGTTATGAAATACCCACTCCTGAGGATATTCCACTATGTATCGATGAGATCGACCACCCCAGATTCACCTATGCAGTCACTAAAATGCTAGGAGAATCGGGTTTTATGAATTATGCAAAAGTTTTCGGTTTTAAATGTAAGATTATCAGATACAGCAATGTTATTGGTCCCAACATGGGATTCAAACATGTTATTCCCCATGTTGTACAACGTTTTCTTGAAAATGAAAATCCGTACAGGATTTTTGGTGGAGATCAAACCCGTTCTTTTTGCTATATAGATGATGGTGCTATGGGTACTATCTTGGCAATGGAAAATGAGAGTGCGACGAACGACATTTTTCATATTGGTGCCGAGGAAGAAATTACAATTGAAGACCTGACCAAAGAAATTGGGAAGTATTTCAACTACGAGGGGGAATATATATTGGCGCCCACTTATCCAGGATCAGTATCAAGAAGGTGTCCAGATATTACCAAGGCAAAGACAATGCTTGGATATCGGCCCACACTAAAATGGCGAGAAGCATTAATCCCGACTGTGCAATGGTATACCGATTATTTCAAGTCAAATGAAAGAACAAAAAACAATTCGTTTGAAGAGCCAGGTAAATTCTATTCGGTCAAGAAATAGCCAATTTATTAAAGTCTCAAAATTATTCACATGTATATTTCATTTTTCAAAAGAATACTGGATTTACTTTTGACTTTGCCCGTATTAATCGTTTTATCTCCTGCTTTGCTAATTATTAGCCTTGTTCTATTACTTACAGGCGAGCACCAAATAATCTATTTTCAAAAACGACTTGGAAAAAACCTCGAGACTTTTTCTATTTGGAAATTTACAACGATGTTAAAAAATAGCGAGAAAATGGGGAATGGCCTCATGACGGTGCGCCAGGACCCGAGAGTACTGCCATTTGGTAAGTTCTTGCGAAAAAGTAAAATAAATGAAATCCCCCAGCTCATTAACATTATCATTGGCGACATGAGTGTTGTAGGTCCTAGACCATTGATTTACAATCCCTATAAAAGTGGGGTAGGTGAAATAGTATATAAAACAAGACCCGGTTTAACAGGAATAGGTTCTATAATGTTTCGTGATGAAGAGCAGCTGCTTTCAGAAACCAAATTGGACAAAAAAGATTTCTATGACAACTACATATCACCTTACAAGGGGGAGCTAGAAGTGTGGTATCAAAACAATCTTTCTTTTTGGACGGATGTGAAGGTTATATTCTGCACAGCCTGGGTTATTCTATTTTCAGAAAGTAAATTGGCGTATAAGCTTTTTAAAGGCTTACCGCTAAAGCCAAAAGAGCTTCAATAAATTTAGTAATACTCGCATAAAGGGCTTTGTAAACTATATTTTTAATATTAAAGAGACATGATGGTTAAACCAAGAATAAGTGTGATTATGTCTGTTTACAACTCACAGCCATTTTTGGAAGAAGCTATAGAAAGTGTTTTAAACCAATCTTTCCCAGACTTCGAATTTTTAATTCTTGACGATTGTTCAACGGACGACTCAAAAATAATTCTAAACGAATTTACCGCGAAAGACAAACGCATAAGAACGTTTTTCAATACGAGCAATTCAGGATTGACTAAAAACCTAAACAAACTGATTCGAGAATGCAATGGTGAGTTCATTGCTCGTATGGATGCGGATGATATTTCTCTTAGGAAGAGATTCGAAGAGCAAATAAAATTCTTTGAAAATCACCCAAATATTGATATTGTCGGTACATTTTCTCAAGACATTTCTAACGATGGAACAGTGATTGGGGACAGAAAGGTGCCTATTAGACATGAGCAAATAGTAAAGCTATTACCTACCCTCTGTCCTGTATCTCATCCAACGGTCATGTATCGCGCAGCCGCCGTTAGAAAGATAGGCGGATACGATGAACGATACAGAACCTCACAAGATTATCACTTATGGTTTAAGGCGGTCGGCAATGGCCTAAAAATTCATAATATTCCAAAAGTGCTGTTTCAGTATCGAATGAATGACAACTATGCAGCTAGAAAAAATTTTAAATTCCGGTGGAACATGTTCAAGGCCATACTAGATGGGTATAAATTTATTGGACATCCGTGGTATAAGTATCATTATGCGTTACTAACCCTTGCCATGGGTTTTGTCCCTACTTTCTTATTTGAACAAGTAAAAAAAATGGATCCGAGATAGTTTTTAACATTTGGAAGTCTAGTAATTCAAATATGTTGAATTGCCTTAGACACTTTTAAGAAATAAAATATAAACCAAGCAACTATAAAGAAGGGGGAGGTTAAGGAAAAAAGATTAAATTAGGCCTGGAACATATAGGTTTTAAATGCTTGATTCAATTACCATTAATCGGTACATTCTTATTCCAGTCCCTATTTAATACCAGAGTGCATGATTTTATATTAAAAACACCAATATGCAAAAAGACAATAATACCTATTCAACTTCTTCTAAAAATGATAAAATCAATTTAAAGGAAGTTGTAAAAAAGTATAGCTATCATTGGAAGCTGTTTTTACTTAGCATGATGATTGCCTTAACATTGGCTTTTATATACCTCCAAGTTGCCACCTATAAATATCAAGTTTCCTCTACCATTCTTATTAACGATGAAGATAACGATGGGGGTTCTACCACTGAGAGCTCCGTTTTTCAAGATTTAGGCTTGTTCGGGGGACCAAAAACTTCCATAGATACGGAAATAGGGATATTAAGGTCAAAGTCCCTAATCGAAAAGGTCGCCAAAGAACTAAAGCTTAATATAACCTATTATACCAAAAGTGGTATTTCAAGTGATGAAATTTATGGCGACCAGATACCTTTTAACGTCAACTTGTTTACAGATGACTCAAAGCTTAAACGGTTAGATACCATATTTTCGATAAGCGCAAAATCTACTACAAAGTATAACCTTTTTGATAGTAGAGGCAATCAAATAAGCGAGGGTTCTTTTGGGGAAAGGGTTTCGTGTAATTTTGGGGATTTAGTGGCAACTCCCGTTTCAATGGACAATGTTAAGCTAGGCCAAAAAATCATCATTAAGATTAGCCCTCTGGAAGACATTGCAATTCACCTAAAAGAGCAAATTAAAATAGTTCCGGACAATCTTAAATCCAATTTGCTGATACTAACTTTACAAAATGCGGTAAAGCTAAAAGCTAAGGACATATTGGATAATCTGGTGCTTTTTTATAACAGGGATGCCATTGAATATAAAAGTCAGATTGCTCAGAACACCGACGAATTCGTCTCTAACAGAATTGATGATATTTCTAAGGAATTATCGAGTTTGGATCAAGGCGTACAATCCTATAAAACCAGAAATCAGCTTAGTAATCTTGATTCGGAATCCAGTTTGGTCTTAGCTTCTAACGCCCAACTGGCCAATCGGATAACAGAGTTAAACTCACAAATTAAACTCATAGATTATTTAACCGATTATATGAAAACGAATACGGATAAGCTTATTCCTTCCAACCTAGGCTTACTCAATGAAAGTACTAGTCAAAACACAATGGCGTACAATAATTTGCTCCTAGAGAGAAATAGATTGTCGGTGGGGGCTAGTGAAGAGAATCCGGTTATAGTTAATCTGAATGATCAAATCGAGAGTTTAAGGGAGAGTATTGATCAGAGCTTACTTAATACGCGATCTTCGTTACAAATTTCGTTGGATGAAGCAAAACAACAGGAAGCTAAATTGACCTCAAAAATATCAGCTAGTCCCAGAAAAGAAAGAGAGATTAGAGATATACAACGCCAACAAGAGATTATCGAAACCCTTTATCTTTATCTACTTCAGAAAAGAGAGGAAAATTCGATTTCCTTGGCGGTAACAACACCTAATGCGAAAATAATCGATAAGGCCTACGGCAGTAACGTTCCTGTGGCTCCAAGAAGAACTATTATCTTATTGGGAAGCATGTTGCTAGGACTTCTTGCACCAGCTTTATTACTTGGGTTTAAATCACTATTTGATGATAAAGTTCATACTGCAGAAGATTTGGAAGGGGCCATTAAGCTACCTATACTTGGCAATATCCCAACGAGTAAATCTGAAATAGGGAATATTGTGTTTGAAGAGAACAGTATAATGACAGAATCATTCCGATTGGTAAGAGCCAACATAAACCATATACTTCAAAAAGTAAAAAACAAAAAAAGCCACAAGGTTAAAAGCACTCTTGGAAGTGTCAGTTTTGAGCCGTCATTTGATGAGGTGAAAGCCGAAAATGACAACCTTGAGACCCATAAGGATAGTTCTGAAAAGGCAAAAACAATTTTTATTACCTCAACATTAAGGAATGAAGGGAAAACCTTCATAGCTATGAATCTGGCCAAGTCTTTCGCGTTATTGAATAAAAAGGTGTTGTTGGTAGAGGCCGATTTAAGAAATCCAAAAATCAGTGATTACCTGAATACCGGAAAACAAAAGGGAATGATTGATTTTTTAATTAGTAATAAGGAGCAGCTTACCAATGTCATTACACCTCATAAAGAAACTAATATTGATGTAGTGACGGCCGGTAATATGTCAGCATCGCCCTCAGAGCTTTTGGCAAATGGACGTTTTGAGCAGGCCATTCAGTATTTCAAGAAGGAGTACGACTATATTATTGTAGATACTACTCCCGTCAACGTTGCTTCCGATACTTTATTGATAGGGCATCTTGCGGATATGTTCATTTACGTAATTAGGGCTAACTATCTGGACAAAAAAATATTGGATATTCCTAAAAAACTGAATAAAAATAGGCGCTTACCCAATATGGCAATTTTAATGAACGATACAAATTATAAAAAAAGAGGGTACTCCAGTGCTTATAGTTATGGTCAAGAAGGGTTAAAAAAACCTTGGTGGAGAAAACAGGTCAAAATTTGAACTTAAAATTTCTTTGATGCGCTTGGTTAATATTAATATTCATCGAAGAAATGAACTTGTCATATCAAAGAAAAGAACAAAGTAGTAAGCACAATTTAATTTTGTATGGCTAAGGAATATCACAGCTTTCTGAATAACCGGTCACATCATCTACTATCCAGATATTATAGGGTGCTTGGCTTTCATTTGCGGCTATTTCATTATCTACCTGTACGCAAGTAAGGTCGGCATTATCGGTAGCATTGAATTTAGTGAGAATTAAATTATTCCCGTTTTTCACATTCAAACTTGTAAGTAGATTGTCATAAGGATATAGTTCTATCAAAGCTGCATTTTGACTTACGTCTAAAACAGTAAGTTGGTTGCTAAAGCAAAACAACTCCTGTAATTTAATATTTTGACTTACATCTAAACTTATAAGTAGATTTTCAGAACAATACAATTGCGTTAAATTAGTATTTAGACCCACGTCTAAACTAGTTAGCTTATTGTTCGTACAACCCAAAGTGGCTAAAGCAATATTTTTGCTTACATCTAAATTGGTAAGTTGATTATCAAAACACAATAAAGACGTTAACGAAGTGTTCTGGCTCACATTTAAACTTGTAAGTTGATTATTATGAATGTCCATTTCCTTTAAAGCGGTGTTCTGACTCACATTTAAACTTGTAAGTTGATTATTATAGCAGTCTATTTTCTTTAAACCGGTAAAATTCTCTATCCCACTTAAATCACTGATATTTTGATCATTTAAAGAGAGCGAGGTAATGGCAGAAATATCCGCATTTGAAATCCTCCCATTTAAAACACCGTCAGCATCAATACCAGTATTAATCAGCGCCTGCTCAAAACTAGGACTCGAAATAACGGCGGACTCCAACTCTGGAATACTAGGTTCGTCATCAGAGCAGGAGCTAATTAAAAAAAGCAGAAGTATAGAAAAAAAGAATTTCTTTGACATTGTTTATTTGTGTGGGGTTCAATTCAATCGGAAGCGATGAAATTACGAATGTCCCCATCAATGTCAAAATAAAGAGGATTAAAACGATATCTAGGCTGTTGAAATACAGTAGTTAAGGCTATGACCAATACAGACTAAAGGTGTGACGGAGTTTTAGACAAATTTTTTGGCGTTTTTATACTCGGAAAACAACAAATCCAATACCGCTAGGTTTTCAAGAAACGTATTACCCTTTTGATTATATCGTGGATGCTTATAGTCGTGGTATCCTAGCTTTATATTTTCTCTTTCAAAAATTTCCCTGTCCTTTTCCAAATAATTTTTTGAGCCTTCATTGGCAACAAAATCAGTTGCATTTAACTTTTTACAGATGTCTAATAACAAGTGGCTTTTCTTTCCTTGCACTTGTAAATCAGACGCGCGTAACAGTTTCGTATGTATTTCAAGATATTGGCAGCATTGGGTAATCAGCTCAATATTAAAGTCTGCAATCTTTTCCCAATCTTTTTGATACAGCTCCTTTAAAAAAGAGATTTCTTCATATTTTTTTCCATAATTAAATTGAAAGATATCTAAATGTTTTTTTTTCCAGTCCTGGGTGTTATCAATTAATGCGTCTTTAATGAGCGTATCTGTTTTTGGTATGTTCGTTGGAATTCGAAACCAAATCTCCTCCTGATCAATTGTAGACCCAGTTTTTAACCTATTCCGCATTTGCCATGATTGCTTTTTAAACTTCACATTGTCCAAAAACACAAAAACGTCTGAATTTTTGATCATATTAAAATACCCTATCCATGGGAAAAGCGTGGGTTGTGAGATACTAATTTTCATCTATAGGGGGTTTGGTCATTCTTCGCCTGTAGCGCCCGACAAAGTTATTTAAAAGAAAGATTCCCATGCTTGAATCCCCCACTTAATTTTCATCTTATTTCTGAAAAAAAGGATATGAATAAAAGTACAAACTTTAGCAGATAGCTCATCATCAATCATCAATTAGTATTGGCTCTTTTTGAAATTATCAATCGAACTGCCAAACACTATGATAATGGCTAATATTTTATAATTATGGTAAATAGCTTTTTAGCCAAAAAGGGGAAGATTGACCCCTACATTTGTGCTAAACTGAGGTTGACTCCACCTATGCTAAGGGTTAAAAAAAAACCGCACTTTTGTGCGGTTTTTTAGGTAATCAATGTAAATTATTGACCAACAATAGATATAGCTATACCATAGAAGCTATTGAACATCACGGATTAATTACCACAGAAACATTATCCACAGATAAAGTCGAAACACAATTGGTGCCCGGATCAGCGCCGCATATGGCAACAAACTCCATGGTAATGCCACCACTTATATCACCACTACCTACCGAATAGGTAGCGCTAAAGGTTTGCCAAGTGTTTGTAGGGGTTACTGAAAAATTCTCCGTTTGATTTACCCCATCAGCAGCCTCAACAAACGACTGAAATGAATAGACACCACCAACACCACTTAGAGAACCTTTGTAATCAAATGTTATCTGGACGGTATCGCCTACCGAAAGTGTACCCGCTCCCTTTCTTTCTTGCTTAAGCGTTGGATTTTGTCCCGTTGGGGTGGCAACCAGCGTTGCAGACCACGTTCCACTACTGGGGTCTGTATTATCCAAGGTAATGCTTCCCCCATTGTCATAAACCGCCCACCCTTCAAGGGTGCCATTTTCAAAGCCGCCATTTTCTGATAATTCTGTAGTCTCACCGTCATTATCGTTAATATTCCCTGTTGCAGATGCGCTGCTGAGTTCAACTGCCGAATTTGAGACGTTGGTCAGGTTAACCACGAAATTTTCCTGTGCCTCTTCCAAGGCGTCATCAATGATCGGCACAACAATATCCTGCAATTCCCCATTGGTGCCCGCAAAAGAAAGCGTACCTGAAGTGGCTGTATAGTCATCTGGTTGTACTGCCGATCCATCTGCGGTGGCATAATCGACCGTAAATCCACCTGAAACCTCAGCGCCACCAAGTCCAACAGAGAACGTAGCAGTTCCATTTGCTTCGTCCACAGTTACATCTACAATACTGAGGCTTGGCATGCCATTAGTAACGGTGCATTGAGGGTTGCTAACATCCCCAATACCTATAAATACATTATCAATGGATATATCTACTGCACAACCATCTACCGCACCACACTCCGCCTTTAATAATAGCGTCAGTCCAGCCGAAACATCAGGGCCCGTAGTAACAGGAAAACTGTACCTTGTCCATTCCCCGAGTGGGGTAATGGGAGCCCCGCTAAGTATTTCTGATTTGGTGACCCCGCTGGTAGAAGATTCTGAAAAAAGTTCTGCAATAAATACTCCGCCATCACCTGCTTGAGAACCACGTAGATCAAAAGAGACGACAATATTGGAATTTGGCTGAACCATTCCAATACCGATACCATTTTGCGAAATCAGATATAATTGTGCGCTATCGGCTACTAAGTTCGCAGAATAGGCACCACAGGCGGGCATCGTCGAAGAAACATTGAATGTTCCACTATTACCAGCTACATCGGTATTCCAATCACCGGCATTGCCTGTTTCAAAGCCACCGTTTTTGACCAAGTTATCTCCTTCAGGACCAACTTCTCGCGGCTCAAGGACCAAATCATCAATATAATAGGTCTCTGTTGTATTTGTGTTTACCTCAAAGAACAGAATAATCAAATCGAACTTGCCATTTTCGGTATTTGCCAAAGGAAAGGTCAGTTCTTCCCATTCTCCCCCTTTTGTCGTCGTCGCAGGAACCTCTATGAGCGTTCCCGGATCGTTTTGATCCTCAAGTTTTAACAAGACGTTGGTGCCAGCGGTTGGCGACCATACTTTCATTTTAAACCCAGCATTGTCGCTAAAGTTCAATTTACTATCCAATGCGATTTGATTATTGGCGAACATCCCACTAGCATTTCTGTCTATTTGACCTACTTTACACGAACCATTGTTCATTGCATCAACATCTGGATTGTTTACCCAGGAGAAACCAACATCAAAAGAGCTGATACTGGCTGTTGGATCTGTTTGAAAAGTAAGGCTAAAGTCCGAAGCGCTAAGAGATTGAGCGGCATCTGCAGTACAATCGCCATTGTTTCCGTTTTCATCCAGAAACAAGGATACATTGTCTATAACAACTGTTCCCACTTCGGCAGCCAGGTCGAACAGGACCCTACTATCGGGCCCACCAAAATCAGTTGCTGTAAACTCAAACGTAAATGTTTGGGTCGCGGTGGTAAGGTTTATCGTCTCCGTATTATTGGTAAAGGGCTCCACATTAAGTCCGATACCCGCAATTATAGTACGTGCCCGGTCTGAGGAAGCGTCAAAGGTTAGGATATAGGTTGCACCTTGTGTCAATTCAACCACCTGGCTGAGGTTCGCCAAAAATGGCTGGCCGGAATCGGCCGTTTCCACATTGGCAAGGCTAAAGCTATTCCCACCTTCTGTTACAATATTCAGGGCATTTCCTGACCATGCGGTTGTTCCATCTTCAAAATCACCATTGATTAATAATCCACTATCAAATTCTTCTCCATCACCAGCATCTGTGGGGGGTGCTTCCCCTGGAATGATAATGATATCTTCAAAAATTGCAAATGTTCCATCGGCATTTGTTGCTCTTAAAATTACCTTGTAGGTGCCTGGGAGGAATGTTCTAATTGGATTGATTTCGGTAGAGGTTGTCCCATCTCCGAAAGCCCACAAATAACTGCTTGAATTCTCGGATATATTGATGAAGGTTACTTTGCCCGTGGTTTCATCAATGGTTTGGGTAAACCCAGGGATAATCTCTGGTAATTGATCATCATCATTATCACATCCAATGATTGATATCGCCAAGATAAAAATTGAAATCTGTTTGACTCTTTTAAGGAATTGTTTCATTGTGTTCATTGTGTTCTTCGGTTGTTTCTCTCGTATTTTTTAGCTGTAGGGAATCTTCTATATCGTTTATGGGCGATAATTTTATTCTAAGGTGGCCCAAAAGAAATTTTTCCTAGCCGCTGCTTTATTACGTTACGTTCTTTCATGTTTTTTTGATTTTATCAAACTGTTTTAGGAATATTTCGGTTGAACAAATCGCTTTTACGCGCCTACTGGTTAATTTTGGTAATGAAAAAGGCTAGCCCAAATAATTTTAGGACTAGCCTTTTTTATTATTAAGAAATCGTTACTCTTGTGTTATGTTCTTAAACCATAGAATAGTTTAAGCTCTGCGGTTAGTTCACAATTTTAACCGAGACGTTGTCAAAAAATGCACTTCCTTCGCAACCTGCACCGCCGCCACAGACAACTTCTAGCAATAAGGAAACTCCTCCAGACACATCTACCCCGTTTGGTATTGTAAAATTAAACGTATTGGTGTTCCAACTGCCAATCGCCGTATTTACGGGAGTAAGGAAATTTGTCGTTACGGCCCCTCCTTCAGCAGCAGGTTCAGTAAAAAGAATAGCATTTATGACTGCGCCTTGAGCAATGTTTAGAGCCTCTACCTTTGAATCGAACTTGATTTCCAGTTGATCACCGGACATGACGGTGCCAACACCGAACCTTTCCTGTTTGATAGCAGGATTGCTGGCCCCATTGGTCGCTACTTTTGCTGAAAAAGCACCGCCATTGTTTTCGGTATTGTCTATTGCAGCAGTACCTCCATTAACAAAAAAGAACCATCCATCTTCGGTACCGGTTTCAAAATCACCGTTTGTAATCAGTTCCCCATCGGGTCCTGGTTCACCACCGCCGCCGCCACCGCCACTTTCTCGGGCGTAGAGGGTAAGGTCGTCAAAATAATAGGTATCCGTATTGTTTGCATTCAAATCAAAGAACAATACGATTTTATCGAATTGGTTACTTGCACTACTTGCAAATGGAAAGGTGAGTTCTTCCCATGCATTTGTTGCCGTGGTTGAAACTTCAAGTTCAGTATTATTACCGGGATTTCCGATTTCTTCAAGTTTTACACGAACCGTAAAGCCCGCTACTGCAGAATACACTTTTACCTTGAAGCCTGCATTCGCATCAAAATCTATCTTGGCGTCTAGATCAATTTGATTATTATCCCAAGGGTTGTTACCAAGCTTTGTGATTTTACCTACTTGGCACGAACTGTTTACGGCATTATCAAAATCGGGGTTTGCAACCCTTTCATAGGTAGCGCCGTCTTCAATTACGACAACATTGGAGGTCATAAAGGTTAAATTAAAATCTGAAGCATTGAGCGATTCAGTAGTTTCTGCGACGCACTCACCGCCACCACCTCCGGTGCTGTCAAGAACCAAAGCAACATTGTCAATATTCACCAAGCCGACTTCGGCCCCTAGATCGAACAACACACGGGCATCGGGAGCACCGAATCCTGTTGTGGTAAAGGTACGCGTATAGGTCTGACGGTCCGTAGTAATGGCAACGGCATCATTCACGTTGGAAAAGTCCCCACCGCTCAATCCGATTCCGGCCACGATATTTCTAGCCCTATCGGACCATGCATCAAAGGTCAAGGTATAGGTAGCATCTTGAATGATTTCCAATTTCTGGCTCACGTTTACATCAAACGAATTTCCAGCCACTTCTACATTAACGGAATAGAATGTATTACCATTTTCGGTAACCACTGGCGCTGGATCTGTACCGACCCCTATTATCCATGGGTCGGCCCCAGCTTCAAAATCACCATTGGTCAACAAACCATCATCAAAGGTCCCTCCGCCATCACTAACGTTAACGGTACGGGTAATCTGTACAGCAGCATTTCCAGCAGCATCACTTACATTATAAGTAACGGTGTAGGTTCCTGCGGCACCCGTATTAACGGTATCACCACCTACGGTAATATTTTCGGAAATATCGCCATCTACGTTATCGTTGGCAGTGGCACCTGCATCGGAATACGAATCACCAACTGTTAGGTTAACTGTAGCGTCGCCATTTAGGCTAATTACCGGGGCTTCGGAATCACCTCCGCCGGATCCTGCCAATACAAGGGATACATTGTCGATTACTACCGTTCCCACTTCCGCGCCCATGTCAAATAGCACTCTACTGTCTGGGCCGCCAAAGTCGGCAGCACTAAGAGTCAGCATAAACGTTTGTGTTTCTGTAGTAAGATTCACGGTTTCGCTCATATTGGTAAAGGGGTCAACATTAAGTCCGATACCCGCAAGAATAGTACGAGCGCGATCCGATGAAGCATCAAAGGTCAATATATAACTCTCTCCTTGTGTGATATCAAGCACTTGACTAATATTTACATCGAACGGATTTCCGGCTACTGTTACATCTACTAAGTTGAAGCTGTTACCTCCTTCGGTAACTACATTTACCCCGCCATTTATCCATGCCGTTGTTCCATCTTCAAAGTCGCCATTGGTCAACAAACCGCTGTCAAAACCACCGCCCCCGGTACTACCTTCGATTAACTCAAGGTCATCTATATAGTAGGTTCCATCTGAAGTAATCGGGTCGTCTGCTTGAGTATTATCAGGTTTTATCACCAATTGATTGTAGGCAGTAGGTCCACCAGGTAAACCCTCAAAGGTAACCTCGACCTCCGTCCATTCGTCAGCATTGGCAATTGTTTTGAAAACAGGGGCAGGATTGCCCGTAACTGGATCCGTTTGTGGGTTTAAGGCAAGTTCAAATCTGAATACAACATTGGCCTTGGTAGAATATACTTTAATTTTAAAGGTATTTGTTGTGGTCAGATCAAAATTAGCGGCAAACGTATTTTGAATTCCCGCAAAGAAATCGGAATCAGTAGGTTTGTCTACTTTTAATACGAAATCGGAAGTGTTGATTCCTGTTTGAAAGGGGTTTTCGACAACTTCGGAAGTAATTCCAGACCCGAAATTCTCGGAAGAAAGAAACGTTTCACAACCTTCAAAATCCAAGGGAAGTCCAGTAGCGGCTTCCGGGTCGCCAGTACATCCGACCGCAACCGGTGGTGTTTCGCCAGGAATGGTAAAGGTATCTTCAAAAGTCTCCGTTGCCCCTGCGGCATTGGTTGCAGTTAAAGTAACTGTGTAGGTGCCTGGTTCAAATGTTTTTATAGGATTGATCTCATTAGAAGTAGTTCCGTCGCCAAAATCCCATAAATAACTACTTGCATTCTCCGATACATTGATAAAGGTTACCGTACCAGTAGCGTCATTCTTGGTTTGGACAAACTGAGAAATTATTTGTGGTAATGTAGTGTCATCATCGTTATCACATCCTATGATGGATATCGCTAGGAAGAGAATCGAAATTTGTCTAACTCTTTTAAGTAATTGTTTCATAGTGTTTTTTATTAATTTAACTCGTTATATTCATATACTCTAACATAGTCAACCAGCATGGTTTGCGGGAAAACAGTTTCTGCATTGGGTGAGCCAGGGAAGACACCGCCCACTGCAACGTTCATAATAATGTAGAAGGGATGGTCAAACACCCATTGTCCCGCAACATCATCAGGGGTTATCTGATTGTATAAATCACCATCAACATAATAGTTGATGAAGTTTGGTCCCCATTCAATACCAAAGACATGGAAGCCGGTATCAAAACGATCATTTAACAGGGAGTACTCCTTGGTCTCGGCTTCTCCTGCGGAGAAGCCTGGCCCGTGTACACTACCAAATACCGTAGTTGGGGAATCCCCTAGGTATTCCATAATATCGATTTCGCCACATTGGGGCCATACGCTTTGTTCACAATTATTGCCCAAAAGCCAGAAAGCGGGCCAAAGACCTTGCCCGTAAGGCAATCGTATCCGCGCTTCAAAACGTCCGTAGGTTTGTTCAAACAGCCCACGGGTTACCAGTCTGGCAGACGTATATGAGGAACCTTCAAAAGACTCTTCCACAGCGGTAATGAGCAAAACACCATTTTCAACCGTAACATTTTCGGTACGATCGGTATAGTATTGCAGTTCTTGATTTCCCCAACCATCACCATTTGGTCCTATTCCGATATCATAGGCCCAAATAGAAGGGTCTGGAACGCCATCCGTATCAAACTCGTCGGCCATTACAAGATTCGTAGGATTTGCAATAACCGTTTGCGTTTCATCGGTTTCGCAGGCGAAAATCGCTAATAGCAATACCAACATCAAGGAGGGAAGTAGTATGGCTTTTATTTTTTTAAAAGTGTTCGAATTATTCATCTTCTTCTTTGTTTTGAAATTAGTTTACCTATAGTAATAGATGTTGTCTACGAAAATATCTGAAATGCCTCCGGAGATAAAAAATAATAGGCCTATCTGTGAACGGTCGCCAAGTCCGGAAAAGTCCGCAAGAGGAATGTCTAAACTCACCCACTCATCCGTTGTAAGCGCAGATCCGTTTATGTTTACAGAACCCGATGTTTCGCCATTGCCAACAGAATTTAACAGTGTTAAGGTTAGTGAATCACCTGAGTCTATGGCTTCATTTACCTTTATATCGACATGCATATGTGTCATTTCAGAAATATTAATCGGCGCAACATCCAAAAAGGTGCCAATACCAACAAAATTCAGCGCAGTGTAATTAATGACGGCATCGCCATTAACATCAATTGGTGGCGCCCCACCCTGTGTTGTTTGGCCATCCCCATTAAAAAAGCCGTTATAATAGTCTACTGGAACATTGTTATAGGCATCGCTGAATACCGATACCACGTCTGTGGCAATACGTTCCGGGGGAGCGGGTGCAAAATCAAATCCTCCCGTTACATTTAAATCCAAGGAGCCCGCCGCAGCAACATCGGCCAAGGTAGCCGTTATGGTCGCTGTACCTGTATCTACGATAGAAACAACACCAAGTTCACTAACCCTGGCCACCTCTATATCGGTAGATGTAAAATCAAAATACGCGGGCTGGGCACTCACGGTCAAATTTTGACCAGAGGCCAAATTAAAGGTTTGCGTAAGCCCCGTCAATTGCACGGGGATATTCACAAAAGCATCTTGCACCACGTCTGCGCCATTTAAAATGGCGGGTCGGGCCTGCCCAATGGTACCCAATTTTTCGAACTGGATCTCATCCAACCAAAACGTATAACCTACTTCCTGTCCTTCTTGTCCTATGCCTCCAGCTGAAAAAAGGAACATCCCCTTTTCTTCGATAAGTTTTGAAGGGTCCGGAATGGGAATAATAAATTTGGTCCAAACCGTAGTAAAATCAACATTCGAACGTAGCACCTGGTACCTACCTTCTCCAAAACCTATGGTACCGATCGTAGCCGCCTGAGAGGCTTTTGCCCAAAAGGTAAGCGCATCGAATTCAGTCAAATCACGACCAGAACCATCAATAAGAAAAATGGCTCCTGCAAAATTCCCGTCTGGATCATTGGCGTTGGGTACATCGATACGAATGGATGCATTGCTTTCATAGCCTTCCGTTTCATCTACAGAAAAAACATCTGCCTTTGCACCATCCGAAACAAATGGGAAGAAGAAATTAGTACCTAGGCCGATAAAAGTATCTGTGAAGATCGGTCCGGTTTTGGCAAAAGTCGCAAATTCGGCATCGTCGGACAGGTCTCTTTCGCAGCCAATGAGGGTCAAAACAGCCAAGCCCAATATTAGGATGGCCTTTGAATTAATGTGTTTTATACTTTTCATCTTCTTATTTTTATTTTCCAATATTGATGTGTACATATGTTCTTATTTCCCATTCTTGTCCGTTATCAAACCCAACTGGGCTCAACCTTGGCTGTGGTGGAAATGTGTTCGCGGGAATTACCGTTGGCGAATAGCGAGGGGAGAACTCGTCTAAGGAACGCCATATACCCCTAATTCCTATTTTGGTATCTGGTAAGATAAACCAGTCCGGTTTGCCGACAGAGGTAGAAAGGTCAACCATTAATTGAACAGGATAGGTCAGGTTAAAATCCCTATGATAATCATAAGGCCCCCAATCATCTACCTTAAAGGCATGTTCCAACTTCCATTTCTTATAGATTACCCGAACATCGCCCCCAAATCTTTCAATCGTCCTGGAATCACTACCATTTGCCTGTGCATTACCGCCATATAAATTGGCAATAATACCTAGGTCTGGGCCTGATTTTGCAACGATTCTGGAATTGATTTCCCAAAGGTCTTTTGCTGGCACTGCATTGGGGAAGGCAAAAGGATTACGCTGGGCGTTAAAACCAATCGCCGCATCCTGGGTTGTTGGCAAATGCCTTAAAATAAAACCTAGATTCATGGCGAATTTTGCGTCCTCAGAACGATCATTGTCCCATTCATAAAACCATGAACCTGGGGTTGGATCGTAGGTAAGCAATAACTCCCCTGCCGTTGTTTTCCTGTTTCCGCGAACCGCAAATGGATCGTCCTGAATATTTCTTAGCCTTCCAACTCCTCCAACATCCCCGGGAATCGCACCTACTAAGGGTTCTTGCCATAAAAAGTTAGGAGCTATTTGTAAGTTTCCAATGGAATAGGTGAATCCGGTAAGAAAACTGTTTTGGTTTCCACTACCATTATCTTTTAATTTCCAGCCTGTAAATGTTCTGGTCTGGTCTACACCACCATTGGCCACCAAGCCGGTAGTAGCACCAAGGGCATACCAGTTAAAAGTGCCTTTTGAGTAGGTGATTTTAGCCTTTGCACCCCAATTGTCTTCGGAGCCTATTTCATCATTGTATACGACATAGTTGCCCGGACCGCCTTCAACAAACTGGAATTGCCTTCCATTTAAGGGTTGACCACCCCAAATTCCACCGACTTCAAAACCAAAGTTACCAAGCTCACGTTCTAGATGTATCGTAGCCCTACGCGTTTTTGGTAGCGGTATAGCTCCGGAAGTCTCGGCGGTACGCCTTTGACCAACGTCTTCATGAAAAACTCCTGTAATGCCATAATGACCAACTTTCGTATGATATTTTAACAATAAGGCTGGGTTGGCTCCCCACCACAATTGGTCACCAAATGCAGCTTTTAAACCCTTGAACCCGGCTTTACCATCTATTTCCAATCCGGATATTTCACCATTATACAAATCAAGGTTGGGACCATAATTGGCTTCAGGATATAGACCGAAGAAATCGCCTTCATAACCCCAATGGTAGTGACCGGTACGGAAAAATCCTCTTAGATCGGCTTGTTTGGTCTGCCATTCGAATTCTGCATTATATACCCGTATCCTATTATTATCGCTAACGGTTACCGGACCGTCATTGGTATTCACCGTAATTGGGCGCCCAACGTTTTCATAAAAGATTTCGTTGATGGGGTTATCTGCAATATTGCCTAGAATATTAAAGTTGACATTTGCCCGCATGTCGGGTGTTGGTTGTCCGCCGACACCTACATAGTAAGATTGCATATGGTCGAACCCTTTTGCATCCGGATATGCGTTTGCATCCGGATCGGCCACCGCTGGCGTTGTAGTAAGCACTCCACCTGTATTAAAGGTGGTGAATTCCGCCCTAAGGTTGCTAATGTAGACTTTTCCGCCATTTTTGGCTTCCAAAGCTGCCTGATCACCACGCGCCTTTAAAACAGCTTCCTGCAATTCAATATTATTAAAATAGTTATTGATAAAGTCTAACGTCATCCCCTCCTCATAAGGATTTAATTCATGCGCTTCTTTTAATGCGTAGTATGCGGCCCTAGGATAGAGTTCGTATAAGCCTCTGGAATCTGTCGGTCCTTTCGCAGTAATTCCAAACCACTCTTCATTCATGTTGTTCTCACCTTCTTTTGCCAAATCGCGCGCATAACCTCCATTAGACCACGAGGCATTGTTATCGTGCAGATCTGCATTTTTTCGATCATCAAATCCGTATTTCCACCAGCCATCGCTAAATTGAAAGGTGAAACCACCAATAGAATTTTCTGCTTTTCCGAGGCCTGCGGCATTTTCATATAATTCTTTCCAGTTTTGCACCATGTAATACGCCTGTGACTCCTGATCCTCTGCATTTTTCATAGCATTATAAGCATCAGCACCGAACTCGGTAAACACAAGTGGCTTGTTGAGCTTTTCTTTCACTACGTCAAACATATTGCCGAAAGAAGCGCCTCGGTAGGTATTGGTGCCATAAATGTCAACATCTTTACATTCTTCCGCCACAATATCAATAAACAATACATCTCCGTTACAAATGGCCACTGGGTGCGATGAATCTATTTCTTTCATCATTAGCGAAGCCTCGTTCATTAATTTGTACATGGGTCTACCGCGCAATTCACCAACTGCATTAATTTTTTCTTGACCATCTGGAAAGTCTTCTGTTTCTGCTCCTGCCCAAAACAGACCATAGTTGTTCTCATTTCCTAACAGGTAAAACAATAAACCAGGGGTATCTTTAAAACCTTTGACCATTTCCTCTACCTCCCCCATCAATATTTCTTGGGTTCTCTTATCAGAGTAGTCAGTAACCGGTACCCAAGCACCGTCGATCATTAGGCCATAACGACCAAAGGAATGGTTGAGCATGGTGTAAATGCCATAGTTTTCGTAGATATACCGAATCCATTTGGCGGGAACACCGGTATATTGCCTGATTACGTTTACATTCATGTTCTTTAACAACGACATCTCAGAATCCAGCCCGGCTTTAATAACGTCATCTGACTTTTTCCAAAAATTGGCATTTACCGTATTGGTACCTATAGGAATGTAATCCCAGTTCACACCGTTGATCATAAAATCCTCCCCATTGACCACTAATTTAGCTCCTTTGTCATCATTTACAACGGTTACCTGATCTGCTTGACCATATATCACCGCCGCAAACAAGAAAAGAACTAATCTTAGAATGTTGTTTTTCATAATTATTGTGTTTTTAGTTGATTTAAGTATTTGGAAGCCCATAGAATCCCCATTTGATGTAGGTCTGTAAACTTAATCGTTGATATTGAACTATTCATAGAAATTACCTATACAAATTATATACATGGATAGAAAAAGTGACAAAAATTTAGTAATATAGCATGTTTTCGGCTGCTCTATGCTGGGTTTTGATGATATTAGATGCTGAACATTTATTGTATTGTTGTATACGTAAATTGATCATGTTGAGGAAATGTATAGGTAAATTACATCAATTAGGATGTTAATAATAGAATACATTCTGTAAATTTCCTCCGTCAAATGAACTTCTTTAATGATTGTAAACTAGTAATCATTACGTTTTGAACGGCTAATAGGATATATTTTTAAATTTAATGTTGATAGGTTCGCTAATTTAAAATTTGATGCTTTTGAAATCCCAAACAAAGAAAAAAGTGATGAGTTTAAGAGTATACTTCACCTTGGTAGCGTGTTTGTATAGTATGCTACTTTTATCCCAAGATTTGCCGCCTATTCAAAATTACTCTCCGTCCGAATGTGAGGCTGAAAATCAGAATTGGTCTATCACCCAATCTCCGGATAAACTTGTTTATATCGCCAATAATAAAGGCTTGTTAGAATTCAATGGTGCTAAATGGAAACTGTATCCTACCCCCAACGAAACCATAATGCGTTCTGTAAAGGCCATTGGAGAGAAAATCTATACAGGTAGCTATTTAGATTTTGGGTATTGGGAGAAAAATAATTATGGCGTTTTAAGCTATACATCCCTATCCAAGGAAATAGGAATAACCCTGGTGGAGGACGAACAGTTTTGGAACATTATCAGTATAGATGATTGGGTATTGTTTCAATCCTTAGACCGCATTTTCATCTACAATAGTGTGGACCGGTCTGTAAAAACCATTGACTCGAAAAAAGAAATACGCAAAATGTATAAAGTTGGGAATAGCGCTTATTTTCAACGTTTAGGTGATGGGATTTATAAAATTGAAAATGGAAAGGACATCCTTATATCGGATAACGAACTGGTAAAGCAGAATGCAGTAGTAAACATTTTTTTAAAGGAGGCTGATCTTTTGATTCAAACGATGGACGAAGGCTTTCATATTTTGAATGATGAAGGCCTTAAAAAATGGGATATAGATGCAAATGAACTATTGTCTACAGTTAGCGTCTATAACAGTATACGGTTAAAGGATGATGGCTTTATGTTGGGAACGATTTCTAATGGGTTGGTTTATTTAGATGATGATGGCAATGTGCAATTTCAGATTAAAAAGACCGATGGATTACTGAATAACACTGTCCTATCGCTTTTTGAGGATGCCGGGAATAATATTTGGCTAGGACTGGATTATGGCGTGAGCAACATAAATATGAAATCCCCAATAAGGGTATACAATGATTATAAGGGTGATATAGGGAGTGTTTATACCTCTGCTATTTATGAAGACAAATTATATTTGGGAAGCAATCAAGGACTCTTTTATAAGGAACTGAAAAGCGATGACAGTTTTAAGTTGGTGGAAGGAACCAAGGGTCAGGTGTGGAAATTAAAACTATTTGATCAAACCTTGTTTTGTGGACACAACTCGGGAACATTTCTGATACACGATGATATTGCCACTAAAATATCTTCTATTGAAGGGGCATGGGATATTAAGCCCCTAAAACAAAATGGTCTTTTGCTTCAAGGGAATTATGACGGACTTTACATCTTAGAGCAAAAAAACGGAAGCTGGGGGGTGAGAAACAAAATAGCAGGCTTTGATAATTCTGCAAGGTATTTTGTGGAAATGCCGGAAAACGAAATCTTTATTAACCACGAGTACAAAGGTGTGTTTAAGGTCAAGGTAAACCCGAACTATACCAAGGCACTGGATGTTAGCATAGATTCTTTGATAAAAGGCGCTAATTCCTGTATTATTAAGTATAGAGGGGACTTGCTGTATTCCTATAAAAAAGGAATTTTTAAATACGATATCAGCGATAAAAAGTTTATAAAAGATAGTCTCCTAAGTTCTATGTATGCCGATGAGAGTGAATTTATTTCTGGCAATTTGGCGCTTAATGAAAAGACTGATAATTTATGGGGGTTCTCCAACTCGAGTATTCATTTAATGTCTCCGGGAGAATTGACCAGTAGTCCAAAATTTACAAAGATACCCCTATCCCTTGCCCAGCGTAAAGAGGTTGTTGGGTACGAGAGCGCAATGCTCCTAAACGATGCCAATATTTATCTCTTGGGGAGTAACTCGGGTTATATTACCGTAGATGTTTCTAGGTTGGACGTTAAGGATTTTGAGATCAAAATCAATAGTGTGGTCAATGGTAAAAGAAATGGAGGAGGCAGTGTACTATTGTTGGATAAAGATGAAAAGGGCGTGTTCGAGAGCGGTGAAAACACCCTTGAAATTTCGTTTTATGTTCCTGAATATAGTAAGTACCAAAGTCAGCAATATCAGTATCAATTGGCAGGAATTTATGATGAGTGGAGCGATTGGTCAAGCAATTCGGTGGAACTTTTCGAAAATTTACCCTATGGAGATTATACCTTTAATGCAAGGGCAAAAATAGGGGATAAAATTTCGGACAACGTGGCTTCTTACCCATTTGAAATTGCCAAGCCTTGGTATGCAACCAATCTTATGAAAGCTCTTTATATAATAGGGACGGTGTTATTTTTACTGCTGATGCATTATATATATAGAAGATATTATAAAAAGCAACAACAAAAGCTAATTGATAAAAACAATCGAGAACGAAAATTGGAACAGGTTGAAAATGAAAAGGAAATCATCCGAATTAAAAATGAGCGGTTACAGATAGAATTCAAAAACAAAAGCAAGGAGCTTGCCGCCTCTACCATGGGAATCATCAAAAAGAACGAGTTGTTGACCACTATTAAAAATGAACTCAATGCTATAAAAGACAAGAGCCAGGTGAAACCTGTAGTCAATATCATTGATAAGAGCTTAAAACAGAACGACGATTGGGAGTTTTTTAAAGAAGCGTTCAATAACGCTGATAGTGAATTTTTAAAGAACTTGAAAAGTTCACATCCCTCTTTATCGCCAAATGACCTTAAACTTTGTGCCTATTTAAGGCTAAACCTATCTTCTAAAGAGATTGCCCCCTTACTCAATATATCGCCTCGGAGTGTTGAGATAAAACGGTATAGACTTCGAAAGAAATTGAATTTATCCCATGAAGACAACCTTGTCAACTACATTATAGGGTTGTAAAAACTCAACAAGCGGGGTTTTATACTTTACATTGCCTATACATTTTTGTTTTTTTTGCGGTCTTTCACATGGCATAGGCGGCATTAAATGGGGTTAAAACCCGAAATAGCTGAAAAATCACAAAATTGTTTGCTATGTATGCTTTTTGTTGTGGTAAATTTTATGGATTTCACAATTTTAGGGCATAAGTTTAAAGGCTCTAATAAAATTTTAAGAATTCTATTTTAATTAGTCGCGATTTTTACTTTTTTAGCAATTAACTATTGTCAAAAGTTCCCCCAAAGACATTAAGGTTGAAATACTGGCCTATGGTATTAGGTTTGATTTTTAAGGTATTCTGAATAACCGGAATATGAACGGTTATCTTAAAAGCAGGATTATGAAAAAAGTTGATGACGTACTAAAAATGAACAGGTCTTACACTGTTCTGATTAGCTTGATCGTTGCCCTTGGAGGTTTTTTATTGGGATTTGATAGTGCAGTGATTTCCGGAGCAGTTAAGGGGATAACTACATATTTTGAAATGACCGATGCCATGCTGGGTTTTGCGGTAGGTTGTGTTGTTTTTGGAGCAATGGCAGGAAACCTAATGGCCGGACCGCTGGCCGAGAAATACGGTCGAAAAAAAATACTCATAATTGTGGCTGCCCTTTTTACGATTTCTGCCACTTGGTCTGCGCTAGCGACCGGGTATACAGAGTTCATTATTGCAAGAATAATTGGAGGTATTGGTATCGGGGGCGCCATATTAATTGCCCCAATTTATATTGCTGAAGTTGCCCCACCTAAACTCAGGGGAAGTTTGGTCTCCTTTAACCAGCTTAATATTGTTATAGGAATATCTGTTGCCTACTTCTCTAATTATTTCCTTGTTAATATGGGAGATGAAAGCTGGCGATGGATGCTGGGAGTAGAAGCCATACCCGCATTAATTTACTTTTTATCGCTCTTTACGGTACCTAGGAGTCCGAGGTGGTTAATTCAAAAATTCAACAAAGTAGAAGGGGCCCATAAAACACTTTCAAAAATCGGAGGTGAAGCATATGCAGAACTAACCATAGCGGAAATACAGCGGGGAATTGCGAAAAAAGAGATAAAGGGGAAGGTGTCGGACTTACTTCAAAACAAGTATGCGACTATCATGATAATTGCCTTAGGGATTGCATTCTTCCAACAAATTACGGGTATCAACGCCATTTTCTACTACGCGCCAACAATTTTTGAACAAGCGGGAGGAAGCACGGATTCCTCATTTCTTCAGGCCATAGTAGTAGGTCTAACCAACCTCGTTTTTACGTTAGTGGCGATATGGTTGATAGACAAATTGGGTAGGAAACCCTTATTGCTCATTGGGACTACTTGCATGACCATTGCGCTATTGATGGCAACGCTCGCATTCAATAATGCGACTTACGATATAAATGATGCTACACTGGGTAAAATTGGCACCCCTGAAATCAAAACTGCATTAACGGATTTAAAAGGCAAATCCTTTGAAAGTCAGACTGCTCTTTTTGAGGAGGTTAAAACGAAGCTGAATACGGAACAATTTTTAAATTTCAAGCGAAATGAGATAACCAATACGATAAAAATCAATGCTACCCTCGTCTTAATAGCCATATTACTTTATGTTGCCTCCTTCGCGATTTCTTTGGGCCCCGTAATGTGGGCATTGATTTCAGAGATATTCCCAAGTAAAATTAAGGGAATAGCGATATCGGTGGTAGGTTTTTTCAATTCGTTGGTCAGTTTTATGGTGACCCAGGTTTTTCCATGGGAATTATCAAATCTGGGCCCAACAGCCACTTTTGCATTGTACGCCCTGTTTTCATTCCTTGCAATTTTCTTTGTCTATAAGTTCGTAATAGAAACCAAAGGAAAAACCCTGGAGGAAATTGAACATGAACTAGTTAGAAATTAAAAATAATAACCATATAAAAACCCTCGAATAACACAAAGAGGTAATCAAACTAAATGAGTAAAAACCCAATCTACATAGGAAATCAACAAGCTGCTGCGGCAGCAGGTGAAGTAAAAGGCAAATTAGTCGTTTTCGAAAATGAAAACTATTATAAAATTTCGAATAGCGACGCTATGAGGCCCTTCTTTATGAGTATCGTGAGCGATTCAAACCACTGGATGTTCATTTCGAGTAATGGAGGACTATCTGCTGGAAGAAGAAATTCAGAATCTGCCCTATTCCCGTATTATACAGATGATAAGATCACAGAATCTGCTGATCTAACAGGAAGCAAAACAATTGTACAGGTACATACAAAAGACAAAACCTTTTTATGGGAACCTTTCTCCGAAAGATTTTCTGGCATATATAAGGTATCCCGAAACCTGTATAAAAATGTTTATGGGAACAAGGTCGTTTTTGAAGAGATCAATGAAGACTTGGGGCTGACATTTAGGTACCATTGGAATTCAAGTGATGCGTTTGGGTTTGTGAAAAAATCGACCTTACGTAATGATGGAGATAGTGAAATTGAAGTTACCGTTTTGGATGGTATTCAAAATATTTTGCCTTATGGTGTTACTTCAGGGTTGCAAAATGATAGAAGTAACCTTGTTGATGCTTATAAAAAGAATGAATTAGAGGCCTATCTGGGCTTAGGTATTTACGCCTTGAGTGCCATTATCGTCGATAGGGCCGAACCGAGTGAGGCCTTAAAGGCAACCACCGTTTGGTCTGCCGGAATAGAAGACGCCAAATATTTGGTGTCCTCCCTACAGCTTGATGCCTTTAGAAAAGGTGAAACAATTACCCAGGAGGTAGATATCAAGGCGGAAAAGGGAGCATATTTCGTTTGCGCTGATGTGAAATTGCAGGCAGCGGCAGAAAAGAATTGGATAGTCGTCGCAGACGTAAACCAATCAAAGGTGAGCATTAGCAAGATTTCACAAAAACTAAGGAACGAAAAATCCCTGCCTACCCTGGTCGCTGAAGACATAGAAAAAGGCTCAAAACACCTGTTGGAGCTTAACGGGGCTTCCGACGCCATGCAGTTGACTGCCAATAAGTTGAGAAACAGTCGACACTTTTCAAATACGTTGTTCAACATTATGCGTGGAGGCATTTTTGACGACAACTATCAGATTGAAAAGCTCGATTTCATCAACTATATCGAAAAGGCAAATAAAAAGGTCTTCCGTAAAAAAGAGGCCGTTTTGAACGGTTTGCCAGAAGTATTTTCCCTTTCACATCTACGAAGCTTAACGGAAAACCTGGAAGACCATAATGAAGATAAGAACTTCAAGAGGTTATGTTATGAATATATGCCGTTGCTATTCAGCAGAAGACATGGCGATCCAAGTAGGCCTTGGAATAAGTTTTCGATAAATACCAGAAACGAAGACGGCTCCAAGATTTTGGATTATGAAGGAAACTGGAGGGATATTTTCCAAAATTGGGAGGCCCTGGCGCATTCCTATCCCGAGTTCATTGAGAGCATGATCCATAAGTTCTTGAATGCATCAACATTTGATGGTTACAACCCATATCGTGTTACCAAAGACGGTTTCGACTGGGAAACCATAGAACCGCATGATCCCTGGTCCTATATTGGGTATTGGGGGGACCACCAGATTATTTACCTGCTTAAATTTTTGGAGTTTATAGAAGACCATTACCCACAACGATTGGGCACTTATTTTGAGCAGGATATCTTTGTCTATGCCGATGTACCCTATAAAATTAAAGACTATTCCGAAATCCTCAAGGATCCAAAAGATACAATTATCCTAGATCAGGAATCAGAGGAGAAAATTATTCAGAAGAAAAAGGAATTAGGGGCCGACGGTGCATTGCTCAGAGATCAAAACTTCTTTATCTATAAGGTAAATCTGGTTGAAAAATTATTAGCAACCGTTTTGGCGAAGCTATCAAACTTTATTCCCGAAGGTGGAATTTGGATGAATACGCAAAGACCCGAATGGAACGACGCCAATAATGCCTTGGTAGGCAATGGTGTTTCTATGGTAACCTTGTATTACCTAAGACGTTTCCTAAATTTCTTTGAGAAAGTGATAAAAAATGTACCAGAGGAAAAATATACCATTTCAAATGAGTTGCTGGTCTTTTTCAATTCGGTTACCACAACGCTCGAAGACAATTTGAATTTACTTTCTGGAAAAGTTTCCGATACGGCCAGAAAAGATGTGATGGATGGACTCGGAAATGCCGGGAGCATATTTAGAAATACCATTTATGAAAACGGTTTTAGCGATGAGCGTAACACGATTACAAAGAACGATCTATTAAAATTTGTTGAAGTTTCATTAAAACATCTGGATCATAGTATTGATGTGAATAAAAGGGGCGATAAGTTATTCCATTCCTACAACCTAATGACCGTTGAGAACGACTCAGAAGTGTCCCTTTCACATTTATCGGAGATGTTGGAAGGTCAGGTGGCTGTCTTGAGTTCCGGGTACATTTCTGGAGAGGCCTCTTTAGAACTGTTGAATGCCCTGAGGAGCAGCGCGTTGTTCAGACCTGATCAGTACAGCTACTTATTGTATCCGAATAAAGAATTACCCAGATTCCACGATAAAAACAATATCCCTTCTCAACGAGCTAAGGAATCTACCTTAGTACAGCAACTGTTAAAGGATGGCAATTCTCAAGTAGTGGAAAGCGATATTGATGGAAACATTCATTTCAACGGAGCTTTTAACAATGCTGAAAGCTTAAAAAGCGCGCTATCACAATTACCTCAGGAACAGTATGGAGGGTTTGTAGAGAAGGACACGGCGCTCCTGCTTGATATTTTTGAAGAGATTTTCGACCATAAGGCCTTTACGGGACGATCAGGAACCTTCTTTGGTTATGAAGGCTTGGGGTCTATATACTGGCATATGGTTTCTAAACTTTTGCTAAGTGTTCAGGAAACCTGTTTGCAGGCCGTAGCAAAAGGAGAAGGCGAAGTAACTATTGGCAAACTGTTAGACCATTATTATGAAATCAATGAAGGTATAGGGGTACACAAATCCCCTGAACTGTACGGGGCTTTCCCAACAGATCCGTATTCGCATACGCCAGGCGGAAAAGGCGCACAGCAACCTGGTATGACCGGACAGGTAAAAGAAGATATACTAAGCAGATTTGGTGAATTGGGTGTCTTTGTGAAGGATGGCAAGTTACTGTTTAACCCACGTTTGTTAAGACGAGAGGAGTTCTTAAAAAAGCCAAAGACGTTTACCTATACCGCTATCAATAATGAGGTAGAGCAAATTGAACTGGAAAAAGATTCTCTTGCTTTTACCTATTGTCAAATACCCATAATCTATACATTGTCGGAAGAAGAAGGACTTAAGGTAAACATAAAGGACAGCGTTACGGGCTTCGATAGCCTAAACCTCGATTCCGAAACAAGCGACAAGGTGTTTAAAAGAACCGGTGAAATCAGTAAGATCGTGGTTTCCCTAAAACGATGACGATGTATTAAAAACAACTAGAAGATGAAAAAACTAATCACAACAACCATTTATGTTCTTGCGGTGATGCTAGTATGCTCCTGCAAAGAGACGACAAAGAAAGAAATGAATAAAGATACTACTGCAGAAGAGCAAACAAGTTTAAGTGCGAAAGATATTTTAGGAAACCCAGATTATTTGGCAATGTCTTATGGAGGTTATAGGCATGCGGATCATGGCATTGAACCTACCTTGGAGGAACTAAAAGAGGATATGAAGATTTTGTCGGCAATGGGGGTAAAAATAATCCGTACCTACAAGCTGCTTAAACCGCAAGCGGCTAATCTGGTAAAAGTCATTAGCGAGATGAAAAAAGAAGACCCTAATTTTGAAATGTATGTGATGTTAGGGGCATGGGTTGATTGTAAGAATTCATTTGGTTCTGGAAATGGAGAAGCAGATCATAATCAAGAGAATGAAGAAAATCCGGCGGAGATAGAAAGAGCCGTGGCCCTGGCAAATAAATACCCAGATGTTGTTAAGGTCATTGCTGTTGGTAATGAAGCGATGGTGAAATGGGCTGCAAGTTATTATGTAGAGCCATGGATTATATTAAAATGGGTAAATCATCTCCAAGACTTAAAGAAAGAAGGGAAACTACCTGAAGACCTTTGGATTACAAGTTCAGATAATTTTGCCTCTTGGGGCGGCGGCGGAGATGAGTACCATATAGAAGATTTAAACAAATTGATTAAGGCGGTAGATTTTCTTTCTGTGCATACCTACCCAATGCACGATACCCACTATCAACCTGATTTCTGGTTAAATCAGGAAGGATTGGAAGGGAAGACGGATATGGAAAAAATAGAAACCTCTATGTTGCGTTCCAAGAAGTATGCTATGATGCAGTATGAAAATGTAAAGAAATATATGGAAAGCCTTGGGGTTGACAAACCAATTCATATTGGAGAAACCGGATGGGCAAGCTTTTCCTCAGGACATTATGGACCAAAGGGATCAAAAGCATGTGACGAATATAAAGAAGCCCTTTACTATAAACATATGAGAGACTGGACCAATGATGCTGGAATGTCATGTTTTTATTTTGAAGGGTTCGATGAACCTTGGAAAGGTGGCCCCAATGCAGGAAATTCTGAAAAACACTTTGGATTGCTCACCGTAGACGGTAAGGCAAAATATGCACTTTGGGATGAAGTGGATAAAGGAACGTTTAAGGGGTTGACCAGAAATGGGAATCCCATAACGAAAACATATGATGGTAATAAAGAAGCGCTGATGAAAGATGTGGAAGTAGCACCTACGGCTGAAGAATGGCATAAAAGTCAACAATAACACCTCAACAAATTGATATGAAGACGCTGAAAAAAGTAATGGTATTGATGGTTATCTTGATTATGGCAAGTTGTAATAAGGAGGACAAAGCACTGGCAGTTGAAGTTTATGAAACCTCTATAAACGGGAATAAACTTAAAAAGATTACCGAGGTTGTCGCTGTAGATGACGCCGTTAGTCTCAAACTTTCGCCGGAACAAAAATTTCAAACCATCACCGGATTTGGTGGAGCATTCACCGAGTCTTCGGCGTATTTATTAAATAAGCTAAGTAAGGAGAACCGTAAAAAAATTATCGATGCTTACTTTAGCAAAGAAGGTGCGCACTATTCGCTAACAAGATCACATATGAACTCTTGTGATTTTTCAGTGAGCAATTATTCCTATACCCCCGTTGAAGGCGATAAAGAGTTAGAGCATTTTTCGATAGAAGAAGATAAAGATGATTTAATCCCATTTATTAAGGATGCCATGGCTGCTTCTACCGACGGATTTAAGATTTTCGGGTCTCCTTGGACCGCAGCGCCTTGGATGAAAGACAATAACAACTGGGTGGGCGGTAAATTGCTTCCGGAGTATTACGATACTTGGGCCTTGTTCTTTTCAAAGTATGTAGATGCCTATAAAGAAGAAGGCATTGATATCTGGGGTTTTACGGTTGAAAATGAACCTTTGGGCAATGGTAACAACTGGGAAAGCATGCATTATTCGCCGGATGAAATGACCAACTTTGTTCAAAATCATTTGGGACCAAAACTGGAAGCAGATGGTAAAGGCGACCTAAAGATTTTAGGCTATGACCAAAATAGGGAACACCTAAAAGAATGGGTAGACTCTCAATATAAAAACGAAGAAACATCCAAATATTTTGATGGGACGGCCATACATTGGTATGCAAGTACCTTTGAGGTATTTCCGGAAGAACTGCAATATGCACATGAAAAAGCGCCGGATAAACTTCTAATTCAATCTGAAGCTTGTGTAGATGCAGAGGTTCCTGTATGGCAAGATGATGCTTGGTACTGGAAAAAAGAAGCTACAGACTGGGGCTTTGAATGGGCTCCGGAAAAAGACAAACATTTGCACCCCAAATATGCACCTGTAAATCGTTATGCGAGGGATATTATAGGTTGTTTGAACAATTGGGTAGACGGTTGGGTAGATTGGAATATGGTTTTAGATACCAAAGGAGGGCCAAACTGGTTCAAAAACTGGTGTATAGCTCCTGTAATTGTAGATCCCGAAAAAGATGAGGTGTATTTTACACCACTTTACTATACTATGGCCCATTTCAGTAAATATATACGCCCAGGTGCGGTGCGGATCGGTTTAACAAATTCGGATGAGAATCTCCTAGCAACCGCTGCCAAGAATCCAGATGGTTCAATCGCCATAGTTGTTTTTAATGGAGGTACTGAAGCCAAAAGCCTCTCCATATCATTGGGAGAAAAGAACAATACGATAAAAATCAGTGGCCAAGCCATTCAAACCATACTAATACCGAATTCGTAAAAACGAAAATGTAAAATATACACCAACTAAAACTTAAAATTATGTCAAACATTAAAACAGCAGCAAAAGACAAGGTCCCTGTTGGACAAAAGGCTGCTTTTGGGGCAGGCCATTTTATATTGAACATCTTGCCCGGAACGCTTGGGGTCTTTATTCAGTTTTTCCTATTGACCGCTTGGGGAGTAGATCCTTTATGGGCGGGCCTTTTAGGTGGTTTGCCAAGAATATTCGATTCGATTACAGATCCGATAATGGGTTTCATATCCGATAATACAACATCAAGATGGGGCCGGCGGCGACCCTATATTTTCGTAGGGGCCATCATAAGTGGGATACTCTTCTTTTTAATGTGGCAAATTGATGATAACGCTTCACAGACCTATATTATTTGGCATGTCATGGTGCTTCAATTGCTATTTCTTATTGGGAATACAATGTTTGCTACGCCATTGGTAGGTTTGGGTTATGAGATGACTCCGGATTACAATGAGCGTACACGTTTAATGGCTTTTTCTAACACCATGGGTCAAATTGCTTGGATGATCGTGCCTTGGTTGTATGTGATTATTCCCGACACAAACACATTTAATACCCAAACAGAGGGTGTACGCACTATGGCCTTAATAGTAGGTGCGATGTGCATCGTTTTTGGAATCTTACCGGCCTTATTTACCAAGGGTATTGATTCCTCACATATGGAGAACCGAAAAGAAATTAATTTCAAATCTCTTTCAGCCAATATGAAAGAATTGTGGGCAGGGATTAAACAGGTTGCTAAAAATAAACCTTTCATGAAGCTGTGCGGGGCAACTTTTTTGGTTTTTAATGGATTTCAGTTGGTTGCCGCTTTTGGTGTTTTCATAATTGTGTTCTATATGTACAACGGGAGTTATGAAATGGCAGGTACTTGGCCAGCCTGGTTTAATACTATAAATGCAATAATAACGGCATTTTTGGTTATACCTATTATTTCTAAAATGGCAAATAAATGGGGAAAGAAGAATGCTTTTATAATTTCTACGGTTTTGTCTATTGTAGGTTATGTCTTAAAATGGTGGGGTTTTGATAAGGAGCTAAATAGCCAATTTAACCGGACTGGAATAGGCAAAAGTTTGAATTCTGCCGTAGGATCTCTTTTCGAATGGTTGAACCCAATATTGGATAATATCGGGATGTCTTGGTTTAGCATAGACCCAGGGAGCGAAATCCCATGGCTTATATTTTTACCCATTCCATTGTTTGCCTTCGGGATGGGAGGCCTATTTACATTGATGATGTCTATGACAGCCGATGTATGCGATTTAGATGAATTGGAAAACGGGATGCCTAGAAAAGAGGGCACTTTTGGTGCCATCTATTGGTTAATGGTTAAAATAGGCCAGTCTATTGCCCTAGTTTTAGGTGGGGTGATTTTGAGTATTGTAGGGTTTGATCCAAATGCAACGGAGCAATCCTTGGAAACAATGAATAATCTTAGGATAGCCGATATAATAGTTCCATCAGCAACGGCAGCTTTGGCAATTTGGGCAATGTGGAAGTATAACCTTAACGAGGATAGAGCAAGGGAGATAAAGGCGGAATTAGTAAAACGACGGGGGGAGCTATAGGTAAAACGCAAAAAACGAAATATTATGTCATATAGAGGAGAACACGATTATTTGATTAATACGGCAAACTTTAGCGATTATAAAGGTGTCGATTTTAGTAAATATTCCATAGAAGAATTAAAAAAATTATGGAAGGCTACATTAGAAAAAGGAATGCGCGGGATATGTTTTAGCATGTATGAAGATGGGCAGAAACCAGGAGATATCATTACCGAAGAACAAGTGAGGCGTAGAATACAAATCTTAAAGCCCTATGCCAAATGGGTACGTTCTTTTTCTTGTGTAGAAGGGAATGAGCATATTCCGCGTATTGCGCATCAAAATGGAATGAAAACCTTGGTAGGTGCATGGTTGGGCCATGACCTAAAAATGAACGAGGCCGAAATAGAAGGCTTAATTACGTTGGCAAAGGAGGGCTGTGTGGATATTGCCGCGGTCGGCAATGAGGTTTTGTATAGGAATGACCTGACCGAGGAACAGCTGTTAGACTATATTTATTTGGTAAAAGAAGCTTTGCCCGGTATTCCAGTCGGATATGTGGATGCATACTATGAATTTTCCCACCATCCGAAGATTACCGAAGCCTGTGATGTCATTTTAGCCAATTGCTACCCCTATTGGGAAGGCTGTAGTATTGAACATTCACTCAATCATATGCAACAAATGTTCGGTCAGGCGACCCATGCCGGAAAGGGTAAAAAAGTAATTATTACCGAAACCGGTTGGCCTAGCGAAGGAAGTAGTTTAAAAGGTGCGGTATCATCCAATGAAAATGCGATGAAATATTTTATCAATTCGCAGATGTGGTCAACCAAAGACAATATAGAAATGTTCTATTTTTCGTCCTTTGATGAATCTTGGAAGGTAGGAGCAGAAGGCGATGTAGGAGCTTATTGGGGTCTTTGGGATAAAAATGAAAAATTAAAGTTCTAAATCTGCGTTAGTATACTAATTATTTTAAATCTTAACCTAAATCGGCTTAATGAAATACACTGATGTATTGAACATAAAACCTGGTCGGGCCATTTGCTACTCGGGTTTTAGGGAAGGGCAACATCCAGGAGGTGAATATCCAAGTTATGAAGAAGTAAAAGAAGATTTACTCATATTACAGAAACACTGGAAATATTTACGGCTATATGATTGCGATGCGCATTCAGATACGGTCTTAGAGGTCATTAAAGAAGAAAAGCTGGACCTTAAGGTGATGTTAGGGGCCTATATAGTTGCTGAAATGAACAATTTTGGTTGCCCTTGGGGTGGAACCTATTCTGAGGAGGAACTGATCCATAACAAAGCAAAAAACAAGTATCAGATTCAGAAACTGATTGCCTTGGCCAACCATTACCCAGACATTATCTTTTCTTTATCGGCAGGAAATGAGGCATGTGTTGATTGGACCGATCATTACGTCCAAGTTGAAAGCGTTATCAAGTATGTGCGAATGATAAAAGCGGGCGCCAAACAACCAGTGACTTTTTGCGAAAATTACGCGCCCTGGTTGGGGGTGTTAAAAGATTTGGTGGCTGAAGTTGACTTTATCTCCATTCATACCTATCCCGTTTGGGAATACCAAAACATTCATAATGCATTGGAGTATACCAAAAGCAATTATTATTCGGTAGCACATATGTATCCTGAAAAACCCGTTGTCATTACCGAAGCGGGTTGGGCGACCAACTCGAATGGTAGGGGGATTGATCCTAATAATGTTAGCGAGGAAAGTCAGGAGATATATTATAATGATCTGACCAAATGGAGCGAAGAAGACGAGATACTCACCTTTGTATTCGAGGCTTTTGACGAAACCTGGAAAGGCTCGCCGGAACCTTTGGAACCAGAAAAACATTGGGGCCTTTTTAAAATGGATAGAACGCCAAAATTGGTCATGAGGGAACTTTTCGCCAATTTACTAATCAGATAGTTTTAACAAATAACAAACAAAAAAGCCAGTTTTTCGACTGGCTTTTTTGCTCCCCTAATTTCAGCAAATTCAATGTATCGCCTTGGCGCAAACCAACCTTAATCGTTATTGAAATTATGATTTCTATACCAATCATATAATTTAAGAGATAATATATTTCATAACTTGCCAAATAGGAATTTAAAGAATATCCATTTGTAATTTTTTGGGTGATAAAAACTAGGCTCGGGTAAAATCGAAAAGTAGGTGCTAATGAATCGTCTACTTTTCTTATTCGAGCTATTAGGCAAAAATAGGGATGAGTGCAAACGAGAAAATTTCGATAAAGGAGAAAATTGGTTATGCATTTGGTGATGGTGCAGCAAATATTGCTTGGCGGGGCGTCGCCACTTTTTTATTCATCTTTTATACTGATGTTTTTGGCTTAAGCCCTATTACGGTAGGGGTTTTAATGTTGACCGCTAGACTTAGCGACGGGATTAGCGATGTAGTAATGGGAGTCATTGGCGATCGCACCAAATCAAGATACGGAAAATTTCGCCCTTGGATTTTATGGACTGCAATTCCACTTGCGGTAATCCTTGCCCTGTTGTTTACAAGTCCAGACCTTGGCACAAATGGTAAAATAGCATATGCTTATGTGACCTATATTCTTTTTACTTTGATCTATACCGCGAATAATGTTCCGTATGGAGCGCTTATGGCCGTTATGACTGGTGATGACAAGGAACGGACTAGTATTGGCTCCTTTAGAATGGTGGGGGCTTTTGCAGGAGGAATGTTAGTACAGGGAGCCTTGCTTTTTTTGGTAGCCTATTTTGGCAATATTAATCCAAAAGTTGATGTGACCCAATTAGAAGATGAGGCCTATAGAGTCGAAGTATCTGCCGCTAAGAGCGTTGAACATGTAAACATAAAAACCGAAAATGGTATTGCAATGTTCACTTGGGATAATCCGAGCATGAACTTTGAAAATAATGCCCCAACTAATGGCAAAAGTTTCGAAATAGTAGCAGATGAGGAATACACATTTATTGTTAAAGGCGAAAACGGGATTACAGCCAGTGATATCTCAATTATAGATCAAAAGCAGGGTTATAGTAAATCAATGTACGTAATGGCGGCCATACTGGCTTTATTGATGTTGGTTACCTTTTATTCCACTAGGGAAAGGGTATCGCCCCCAAAAGATCAAAAAAGTAATTTAAAACAGGATTTTAAAGACCTAATAGCAAATAAGCCGTGGCTTGTGTTATTGGCAATCGGACTATTATTCAATGTGTACAATTCTATCAAGCAAGGTATTGTTATTATATATTTCACCCATTATTTAAACGATCAATTACTGTCCGCTTCCTACTTGATTGGGTTAATGTTGGCCTCTATAGCTGGCGCATTTTTCACGACGCAACTGAGCAGAAAATTTGGGAAACGCAACTTATTCATTTACGCATTGCTTTTTTCAGGAATAGTAAATGCCTTAATAGCCTTCTGCACTCCGGAAAATATCGGGGCCATATTCACCATTGGGATTTTATCAGAATTTGGCGCTGCAATATTCCCCACCTTGTTTTTTGTAATGTTAGGTGATGCGGCCGATTTTTCAGAGTGGAAAAATGGAAGAAGGGCAACGGGGCTTATTTATTCTGCTGGCTCATTTGCGACCAAGTTTGGTGGTGGTATAGCAGGAGCAGTTATTGGGTTAGTATTAGGAGCGTTTCACTATGACGGGCAGGACGCCTTGGCCATTCAAGGTGCGTTTCCGGGAATGATAATGTTGATGAGTTGGGTGCCTTCAATCGTTGCGGTAATCGCTGCAGCAGTCATGTTTCTTTATCCGTTGACAAACAAAAAAATGGATGAAATTACAGCAGATCTAAATATTCGCAGAACTGCTCAAGAACAATCAATCAATTAATGCTAAGAAAATAAATTTGAATTTTTAATGAATACATTTCCAGATGATTTTGTATGGGGTACTGCCACTTCCTCCTATCAAATAGAAGGGGCGGCGGCCAAAGATGGCAAAGGGCCATCAATTTGGGATGCTTTTTCGGGCATTCCAGGAAAAATCCACAAGGATGAAACAGGTGCTATTGCCTGTGATCATTATCATAAATTCAAAGAAGACATCCAACTAATGAAAAATATGGGTGTAAAGGCCTATCGATTTTCTATAGCTTGGGCAAGGGTAATGCCAACTGGAAAAGGTACAATCAATGAGGAAGGAATTCGGTTTTATTCCAAGTTGATAGATGAACTAATCAATGCCGATATCGTTCCTTGGGTAACCTTATACCACTGGGATTTACCATTGGCTTTGCAGTTGGAAGATGACGGTTGGTTGGGGGGGTCAACCGCAGATTTTTTTGCTTCCTATGCTGATTTATGCTTTGAACGTTTCGGAGATCGGGTTAAAAATTGGATTACCTTAAACGAACCCTGGGTAGCGGCCATTTTAGGTTATGGTCAAGGAGTTTTTGCCCCTGGGAGGGTTTCAACTTCCGAACCATACTTGGCGGGTCATCAACTAATTCTGGCCCATGCAAAAGCAGTTCATATATACAGGAAAAAATATGGCTGCCAAAGGGGGCAAATAGGAATCAGCAATAACTGTGATTGGAGAGAACCACTTACCGATAGCTCTCAAGATAAGGAAGCAGCTGAAAGAGCGCTTCAATTTTTTTTAGCATGGTTCGCAGACCCCATTTATAAAGGGGACTACCCAAGTGTCATGAAGGACAGATTAGGGGGTAGACTTCCAAAGTTCTCTGCAGACGAGCAAAAAATGATCAAGGGGACTTCTGATTTTTTTGGATTGAATCATTATACCACCATGTACGCAGCCCAAGATGACGGAACTATCAAAGAACAAAATGTTTATGGTAATGGGGGAATTTCAGAAGACCAGGAGGTCTATCTATCTCTTGATGAAAACTGGAAACGCACCTTGATGAATTGGGCCGTGGTACCCTGGGGTTGCAGGAAAATGCTAGAATGGATAGATGAAAGATATGATAGCCCCGATATTTATATCACGGAAAATGGATGTGCCTATCCTGACGAATTAATTGACGGGAAAGTTGAAGATAAAGAACGTTTAGATTTTTACAAAGGATATTTAGTAGCTTGTCAAGAGGCAATTGCAAATGGGATTAAGCTCAAAGGTTATTTTGCTTGGTCTTTTATGGATAATTTTGAATGGGCTTCCGGCTATGATAAACGGTTTGGATTGCATTATGTTGATTTTGAGACCTTAAAACGCACACCAAAAAATTCAGCCCTTTGGTTTAGTGAAGTAATAAAAAAAAATAGCGCGAATTTTTGATTGTTTTTTGCTGTACGCAAACAGTTAAAAGGTTTTCGAGCTAAATTTATGCGGCAGGGCGTTTAGATGGAATTCTTTTCTGATTTTGAAATCGGCTGTTTCGCCAGTATAAAATCGATTTAATTTTTCTAAATATAGAATATATACTGTGTGCAACATCTTCCCAATATAAAACAAATAAGCCAGTCGTAAGACTGGCTTATTTTGCTCCCCCTCTTGGGCTCGAACCAAGGACCCTCTGATTAACAGTCAGATGCTCTAACCAACTGAGCTAAGGAGGAAAATGATTTCCTAGTAATTTTATAAGGATTACGAACCTTTAACTTCTTTTGCCCCCCTTGGGCTTGTACCAACCCCGATAGTTATCGGGGCTCTGATTAACAGTCAGATGCTCTAACCTCCCGATTACTATCGGGAGAGCTAAGGAGGAATTTAATTGCTTTAGGTGACCAAAGCGGGTGCAAATATAGTTGTTTTTTAAAATTCGACAAACAAAAAATAAGGCGTTTTATTATTTAAAAAGCCATTTATAAACGTCGTTGCCATTAGCAAATAACAAAAGGGCGATCAGGATAAAGAAACCCGTCATTTGCGCGTACTCCAAAAACTTGTCACTGGGCTTACGACCTGTAACCATTTCATAGAGCAGGAACATCACGTGACCACCATCCAATGCGGGGATTGGGAGGATGTTCATAAAAGCCAGAATAATAGAAATAAAAGCCGTTCTACTCCAAAAAGTGGGCCAGTCCCAAGTTTCAGGAAAGAGTTTACCAATTGCCGCAAAACCACCAACCCCTTTATAGGCCCCGGTTTCTGGGTTAAATATTTTTTTCATCTGCTTTACGTAGCTTACCAAGGTGTTTACACCTTCGTCTATACCGGCTGGAATGGATTGCGCCAAAGTGTACTTTTCTGTTTTTATTTTCAGAACACCCCTTTTCTCATAATCCTCCATGGTGGCCAAAAGACCAATCCCTAAAGTACCCTCATCGCTTACCTTTGCTTTGACAGTTTCTGTGGCCCCACTTTCCCGTTTTACGGTTATATCCACTTCCTTGCCTTTGTTCGCTTCTAAAATAGGGGTTACCTGGTCTCTAAACATAGCCGGTTGTCCGTTCAAAGAAATGACGGCATCATTCTCCCTTAGGTCCACACCGGTATTATGTGACCCTTGCGATATTTCTTTAATGATAAAGGGCTGTCGTATGCTCAAAAAACGCATTCTTTCCTCATCTTTTAGGAGTGTCGCGATAAAATCTACTGGAATTTCCTTTTCAAGGGTTTGGCCATCACGTTCCAAGGTTATCGTATTTCCGTTAACGATTTCCATAAAAACGCTGCCGAAGGAGTTAATTTTATTCCCGTCAACGGCAATGATCTTATCACCCGTTTGTATGCCCAACCTGTCGCCAATTTCCTTTTCTACAACATGCACCCCATCCTTGAGGCTGTCCATGGGAATAAATTGCTTTCCATAGGCATAGGCCAAAGCAATATATATGAGCACGGCCAAAACAAAATTCACCGTTACCCCGCCCAGCATAATGATCAAGCGCTGCCAGGCCGGTTTGCTTCGAAACTCCCATGGTTTGGGTTCTTCAGCCATGGCTTCGGTATCCATGCTCTCATCGATCATGCCGGCAATCTTAACATAACCACCTAAAGGCAGCCATCCGATACCATAAACCGTCTCGCCTATTTTCTTTTTAAAAAGTGAAAACTTAACATCGAAGAACAGATAGAATTTCTCTACCCGTGTTTTAAAGATTTTCGCAGGAATAAAATGCCCCAACTCGTGCAAAACGATCAAAATAGAGAGGCTGATAAAAAACTGTATGATTTGTATGGCTATAGGACTCATGTATGTTTTTCCTGAATTGAACGCACAAAAGTACATCTTTAGGCCCGCTTAAAAAAAGATAGCAATTGTCGAATGCCGTATTTAAGAAACTTTTAGCAGCAATTGCCTTTCGATTTCTTGAGTCTACCTCTATAGAAATGTATCTTTGTCAAAAAAGCCATGCTATCTTTCTTTGGCAAATACAAGTTTTTTGGGCTCACGCTTTTGGCACTTTCAGTGGTCATTGTGTATCTTTTCTATAACGCCTTAACCCCCCCTAAGACATTACTCGTATATCAACCGAGTATGGTAAATCCTGAGCTGGTAGATAGCGCTGTGCAGTTCAAAAAGAAGTACCATGCCATTGCCGATTTTTCATTTACCAATCAAAATGGGGAAACCGTTACCCAGGCCGATTATACCGGCAAAATTTATATCGCCGATTTCTTTTTTACAACCTGCCCGACCATCTGTCCGATAATGACCAAGAATATGGCCGATATTCAAGAACGAATTGCTAATGATGATGAGGTTTTGTTATTGTCGCACTCGGTTACCCCAGAAATTGATTCTGTGGCCCAGCTCAAAAAATATGCGATAGAAAAAGGGGTAAACGATGCAAAATGGAACTTGGTGACAGGAGATAAAAAGCAAATTTATGATTTGGCCCGAAGATCGTATCTGGCTGTAAAAACCGACGGGGATGGAGGTCCGTTTGATATGATTCATACCGAGAATTTCGTGTTGATAGATAAGGAAAAGAGGGTAAGAGGGTACTATGACGGTACCAAAACGGAGGATATAGATAAATTGATGGAAGACCTTGTTATTTTGAAAGCATCATACCAAAATTAAATTCCAAAGGGTTAAATTCCAAACTCCAAAACTTCTTATAGAATTTGGAGCTTTATTTTTGGAATTTATAGGGTATTTTACCCTATTTTTGTCCTTACTTATAATCAATCTAAATAACATTTGGGTATTACAGTTGCACAACTCAAACGAGGACAGCGGGGAATCATCAAGGAATTTACAGATGATATCCTGCCCATTAAGTTATTGGAGTTGGGCTGTTTACCAGGAAACGAAGTGGAGCTTGTTCAGATTGCTCCGCTTAAAGATCCTATTTACATTAACGTAAATGGCTCACATATTGCGATTCGTCGCGCAATGGCAAGCCTCATCGAATTAGACATAATTAAAGAAAACTAGTTCAAAATGAGCAAGCAGATTAAGGTCGCGCTTATCGGTAACCCGAATACAGGAAAGACATCTGTCTTTAATCAACTCACCGGCCTTAATCAAAAAGTAGGGAACTATCCCGGCATTACTGTTGAAAAAAAAGAAGGCATCTGCAAGTTGCCGCGTGGGGTAAAGGCCCATATTTTGGACCTTCCCGGCACTTACAGCCTTAATACCACATCGTTGGATGAAAGTGTGGCCGTCGAGTTATTGCTGAATAAGAATGATAAGGATCATCCGGATGTGGCCGTAGTAATCAGCGATATTGAAAACCTAAAACGCAACCTTTTACTCTTTACACAGATTAAGGACCTTAGGATCCCGACCATTCTTGTCATCAATATGGCGGATCGTATGTCGCGCACAGGTATTTCGGTAGATGTTCCCTTGTTGGAAGAAAAATTAGATACCAAAATAGCATTGGTCAGCACCCGGAAAAAGACCGGTATTCAGCAGTTGCGGCAATTGATTGCGGATTTCAAAAACCTATCTGCCAAACCTAATGTAGATACTTCGGTCATAGCCCCCGCCTATTTTGAAAGACTTAAAGAAACCTTCCCCAAGCAAGATTTATACAAATTGTGGCTGGTTATTACCCAGGATGTCAACTTTATGCCCATAGAGAAAAAGTTGATCAAGGATACTTCCTCTTTTTCTACCAAATCAAAATCGGAACTAAAGCGCTTACAGCAGAAGGAAACCATAGTTCGGTACCAGTTCATAAATGGCATTCTCAAGGAAACTTATAAAGTAGATGCCAATGCCGCAAAGGGCCTAAGGGCAACCTTGGACAAGGTGTTGACCCATAAGATTTTCGGGTATCTGATATTCTTTATCATCTTGCTTTCCATATTTCAAGCTATCTACGATTGGAGCAGCTACCCGATGGATTTTATAGATGAGCAATTTGCCCATGCCAGCGAGTGGGTCAAAAACACCTTGCCCCCAGGTGTGTTCACCGATTTATTAGCAGAAGGGATTTTAGCCGGTATTGGTGGCATCGTCATTTTTATTCCACAAATTGCATTTTTGTTTTTGTTTATAGCACTTTTAGAAGAAACGGGTTATATGAGCCGCGTCGTCTTCTTAATGGACAGGGTCATGCGCCCTTTTGGTCTCAGCGGCAAAAGCGTGGTTCCCCTGATTTCTGGAACGGCCTGCGCGATCCCTGCAATAATGGCTACTCGAACCATTGAAAGCTGGAAAGAGCGGTTGATTACTATTTTGGTAACCCCCTTTACAACCTGTTCCGCCAGATTACCTGTGTACTTGATTATAATTGCGTTGGTTATTCCTGAAGGGCGGTTCTTGGGGCTAGGCTATCAAGCACTCACCTTGATGTTGCTTTATCTAATTGGTTTTGGGGCCGCCGTTTTTTCTGCAATGGTGCTCAACAAGATCTTAAAAATAAAAAGCCGCTCGTTTTTCGTAGTCGAAATGCCGAACTACAAATTGCCCCTTCTTAAAAATGTTGCCTTTACGGTTTGGGAGAAAACTAAAAGCTTTGTATTCGGCGCGGGGAAAATTATTTTGGCCATTAGCATTATCCTATGGTTTTTAGGCTCTAATGGAATTTCCGACAACTTCAAAAATGCTGAAGCCATAGTCCAGGGCAGGATTGCCTCCGAAGGCTTTTCCTCATTCAACCAATCCAATATTGAGGAAGAACTTGCATCGTATCATTCAGCGTTGAAAGACAGTATTTCCAGTAAAGCTTATCAAGTAAATGACGCCGCTGTTAACGACTCCCTAACCGCTAAAAAAACTGAATTGATACAACTAGCAACAAATCAGGAAGTAGCAAGTTTTAAGCTGGAAAACTCTTATATCGGATATATGGGCAAGGCCATTGAACCAGTCGTAAAACCGTTGGGCTATGATTGGAAAATCGGGATAGCGGTTTTGACCTCATTCGCCGCCAGAGAAGTGTTTGTAGGTACGCTCGCCACGATTTACAGTGTTGGTAGTGACGAGGAGGATACGATTAAAAATCGAATGGCCGCCGAGATAGATCCCAAGACCAAAAAACCCCTGTTCAATTTGGCATCTGGTATTTCGTTGTTATTATTTTACGCCTTTGCCATGCAGTGCATGAGCACCTTGGCTGTTGTTAAAAGAGAAACTAATTCTTGGAAATGGCCCACAGCACAGCTGGTTTTTATGAGCCTTTTTGCGTATATTGTTGCATTGATTGCATATCAAATTTTAAAATAAATGGCAATTCTACAATCTGTATTGGTTTACCTTACTCTGGCACTTGCCATAGGCTATATCGTGAAGAAGTTCTTTCTGCCCAAAAAACTTTTTGCTACCAAAAAGAATACCAAAGCCTGTGGTCAGGACGATTGCGGCTGCCATTGATTCCGATATTTTCCCAAGTGTCTGATTAATTTGCCTTCTCAGGTAATATTTTTGGTCTTCTTTCGTCTTATGTTTGGGATGCCTTTCTTTCCATTTCGTTAAAAAAAGGATAAATACGTGCCAATAAAATCAAAAATAGGCGCCTAAGTAAACGAAGGTTTCTTTTTTTTGTTTTTATAACCCAATATGTATGCCTCAAAAGACCCTTTTCCCAATTTTAATATTGTTTACTTTTTTCTGTTGGAAAGGACATGCGCAAAACCTCAGCTCGGTAATTCTAGATTCAACAACACGGGAACCGGTACCTTATGTGACCGTGCAATTGAACAAAAGAGGAATGATCACCAACGAGGAAGGCCGTTTTAGTTTTCGGCTAGATGAAAGGGTTAAAGAAACCGATTCGCTCTTCATTTCTTGTATTGGTTATGAGTCTATCAGAAAACCGATCAACCAGTTTACCGGAAATGTGATCTATCTGAAGTCGAAAGCTATTGAACTAAACCCGGTCATAGTCACGAATAAAAATTATTCCCCTAAAGAAATTATAGAATTGGTTGAAGAAAACCTAGAAAAAAACTATCACCTAGGGCTTTCCAAAAAGAAGGTCTTTCTAAGGCAGACCTTTCAGAACAATATCATTAAAACGGATTATAGGCTTAAAAAATCTACGATTGATGCCTTCAACAAAACGTTTTTGGACAGTGTTATAAGTACTGTTCCCAAAAGCAGTACTTTCTATACAGAAATCCTTGGAAACCTTTATGGTGGCAGTGATGGCGATGAACAAAAATTAGACCTAATAAAGGCTTCTGAACTGTATGATAAAAGCAGGGAATTGGATTATGACGCTTTGGAAGAACGGTTTAATGAAATCGTAAAGGAAAACATAAAAACCGACTCCTATTTTAAGATCAAATCGGGGCTTTTTGGAACCAAACTTGATTCCTTGGAACTTAATGTAAAAATAGATTCATCGGATACCGAGGCCTTGAAAAAAGAACTGGAACGCGAGAAAAAAAATAAAGAAGAGCGCAAAAAGTCCTTCTCCAAGTATCAACGAAAGACGCTGGGCAATCTATATGAGAACATGCCTGTTTTTGAGGACTCGGATTACAATGTACTCTTTAAACCAAGACGATACGACCTTACTTTAGAGAACTTTACCTATATCGGTGATGATGCAGTGTATGTTATCTCTTTTAAACCCAAAGGGTCCCAGGAGTATCAAGGCAAGCTTTACATTAATTTCGATGATTTCGCACTCATCCGCATGGATTTCGAAAACGTGACACCGCTACGAAAATTTAAGTTATTGGGCGTCTCCTTAAACGAATATTTGGCCAAGGGCGAGATGATCTTTAGCAAAGGTGAGGATGGATTATACCATTTGAGATATTACAATGTTTTAAAGGGAAACCGGGTAGGGTTCAGACGACCTGTAAAGATTATTGAAAAGAACAAAAATGTAAAGGGGCGCAGAAAACAAAACGAACTTTCGATGAAGGTCGATGCTGCTTTTGGTTCGCGAAACCGTTATGAATTGGTGGTGTTCGATTATGATCAAATTGATTCCAAAACTTTTGATTCTTTTAAGGAAAATAATGAAATACTACCAACATACATGCCTAATTACGACCCGGAATTTTGGAAAGGGGATGATATTATTGCACCCAATCAGGCGATAAAGGAATTTAAATCTCAGGTTGAGATCGACGAGTAATAAGAAGAGAAACTTAAGGTAAAAATCGCATCAATGGTTATTTGATGCGATTTTTTTATGGTTTAATGTAACCTTTTGTAATTTCCTGACTATACAGTAATGAACACCACCTAAAACATTCTCTTTTGAACGAGCCAACAGATGAGAAATTAATGCAACAAGTCGCCAATGGAAATTTGGATACCCTCAAAATTCTATTCGAAAGACATCATAAACATGTATTCAATTTTTTGTACAAAATGTGTGGGAACCGGATGGTATGTGAAGACATTACGCAAGAGGTTTTTTATAAAATGATGAAATACAGAACTTCTTACAACAACGGAAAATTTATTTCATGGATGTTTACCATCGCAAGAAATAGTTTGAATACACATTTTAGAAGAGGTACAAGTAGTAATGAAAATATTGACACCATAGAATATAGATCCATCGAAAGGGAGGAAGATGAAAAGGACTATTCTGACCTACATTCAGCACTTAACAAACTGGATGCGTCTGATCGGGAGTTATTAGTCTTAAACCGATTTCAAGAAATTAAATATACAGAATTGGCAGAAATTGTTGGAAGCACTCCCGGAGCGGTCAAAACTAAGGTAAGTCGGGCGCTTAACAAATTAAGGACCATTTATTTTCAAAATTCATAAGAATGGAAAAGAATCATATTACAGAACTACTCCCAGAATATTTAGACGGGTTGTTAGATACGGCACAAACAAAAAGGGTGGAGGTTCATTTAGAAAAATGTAAAACCTGTTCAAAAGAACTAGAAGAGTTAGAATCGCTTTTTAAAATAGTTGAAGATGAGGCGGACATTGTTCCTTCACAGGCCTTGCGTACTAAATTCTTTGAACAATTAGAGCAAGAGAAACAGGACATAAAGAAGGTAGTCTCATTGCATACTGGGCAGCCCACTAGAAAAAACAACTGGACCAATGAGATGTTAAAGATTGCGGCGAGCATCGCCTTGATTGTTGGGGCGTTTTTCTTTGGAAAGCAGCAACAAACACAGAAATCAAACGCAGAAATAGCCCAACTTACCAATGAAACCTTGGTATTTAAGCAAACGGCGATGTTGTCTCTTATGGGCAATAAATCGGCAAGCAAACGTATTCAGGGTGTAAACTATCTTGAAGAATCCGAACAGCCGGATGAAGCAATTGTAAACGCCTTAGCCGACCGCATGCTCTATGATGAAAACATTAATGTACGGGCTGCTGCCGTTGAGGTTTTAGCGAAATACACCAACTCAGATAAGGTTAAAGACACATTTATTGAAGCCCTTAAAACGGAGAAAGACCCCGGAATTCAAATTCTGATTATTCAAACCTTAGGGGAAATACAGGAAAAGAAAGCAGCAACTCCTATGAAAGAATTATTGGACCAAGAAGAAACCCAGCCATTTGTAAAGGAACAAATAGAATCAGTATTAACATCAATTATATAAAAACTCTTGCTAAGCCATTCGTCTGCGCTCGAGACAGGCGGTGTCAAAGCATCAAAAAACGAAAATCATGAAAAAATCAATAGTATTTATTTGCGCATGTTTACTTGCTGGAATCATGCAAGGGCAATCGGATTATAGCAAATCTTTAGACGGAATTGAATGGGTCAAAATAAAATCAAGGTCGGAAATTGTTTTAAAAACCCATGACAAAAATGAGATTTTGATCAAAGCCAAGGGACTAAAACCCCTACCATCTAAAGCGAAAGGACTCAAACTCGTGGGCGTTGGAGGAGAAGATAATACCGATGTAGGTTTCAATGTTGTACAAACGGGAAATAATCTTATTGTTGAGAGTGTGCGTAAATCGGGTGGAGCTGAAATTTATCTACCTAAATCACAGAATGTATCTGTCACCAACTCATGGAATGGGGATATCTATATTGAAGGCTTTACGGGTGAAGTGGAGGCCAATGCCAATTTAAATGGTGGCCTACAATTAGTGAACATCTCGGGGCCAATAACTGCCTATGCCTTAAACGAGAGCATTCGTGTGCAGTTTGATAAAATTAATCAGGATGCTCCTATCGTGATTCGGACCACCAACGGTGAGATTGACGTAACGCTTCCGGAAAGTACTCCGGCAAATTTAGAGTTGAGTTCAATGAACGGCGACATTTACACCAATTTTGATTTAAAGCGCCCAGAAAAAAACGGACTTAAATCTTATGGTAGCTCTAAGGTTAATGGGGCAATCAATGGTGGAGGGGTAGGCATCAAATTGAAATCGACCAATGGAAATCTTTATCTCCGGAAAAAGTAATTTATAATACATAAAATCAAAAAACGCGCAGTCATGAACAAATTAGTAATCACTCTTATTATAGGCCTGATCACCCTTACGGTAAATGCACAAAAGATTATCGAGAAAAACATCGACTATCAAAACCAATACATTGATGTTGATGTAAAGTTTGCCTCGCTTATAGAGGTCAAAACATGGGATAAAAGTCAAGTATACCTGAAGGCCAGTATTTATACCGAGGACCCAAAATTTCAAGAATTACATAAATTGAATATTAAGGAAAGTGCCGACCAAATACATATTGAGTCTGAAGCTGAACCCGTTTTCAAGGCCTACCGCAAAGACTGTCTTAAAAACAACCCTTCCAATAAAAGACATTGTTATAATACGGGCGACCAAACAGAATTCAAATACGTGCTTTATATTCCCCAAAATGCCAGATTCAAGATCAGCAGTATTAATGGGGATTTAAAATCAGAGGTCATCGAAGGAGATTTCGAAGCTGATTTAATCAATGGTGATATTGATATCTCCCACTATTCAGGGAACCTTGATTTAAGTACGATTAATGGAGAAATAGATCTAAAAATGACCAATGCCAATTTGGTAGCAGAAACCATACATGGCGATATTTATGCAGATGAAAAATTGAAGTTCAGCTCCTCTGACCGACATGTTGGTCAAAAAATTTCAGGAAGCCAAGGTAAAGCTTCAAATCGTTTACGATTGAATACCAAAAATGGCAATATGTATCTAAGACTATAATCACCTGGCCATAAAACTGGCTATCGAGCTCTTTTTTATAGTGGTGACTGATTTCAGCTGTTAAAAAAAGAATAAAATCAAAAAAATACTGTAACCACTTCGTATTTTAAGAGTCTTTAAGTCATCAATCAAAAATCACTCCATGAAAATCAGCCTTATTTTGGGTTTGGCCGTGCTAATGGCTCAAACCGTTATTGCCCAAGATTCCACAGACGTTGTGGTAAAGAGAACTTACACAACCAAATTTTTAAATGAAACAGCATCCCCTGAAATAGACGGGCTTCTCAATGATGTAGGGTGGGACATAGTGGAATGGGAAGGTGATTTTGTCGAGAGAAGACCCGATGAAAACACCCAGCCAGACCATAAGACAAAATTCAAGATCGTATACGACCAAAAATTTCTATACGTCGGAATACGAGCTTATGACAGTGACCCTGATAAAATTGAAATGCGCCTTTCAAGACGCGACGGATTTCAAGGGGATTGGGTAGGGATCTTTATAGACAGTTATCATGACAAGCGTAGTGCTTTCGGCTTTATTACCACTGCTGCAGGGGTAAAAGCCGACTTTTTTAGCTCAGAAAACGGAAGAAACGAAGATGAAAGTTGGAACCCGATTTGGTATACCAAAACGAATATTGACGAAGAAGGGTGGACCGCTGAAATGAAAATACCCTTTAGTCAGTTGAAGTTCGGAAAAGCAAAGGAACAGGTTTGGGGGATTCAGGTAGACCGCCAATATTTTAGGGGGGCCGAGCGCTATGCATGGCAGCGTATTAAACAGGACACTCCTGGTTTTGTAAGCGAATTTGGCCTTTTAGATGGATTGATCGATCTAGTCCCTCAAAGACAACTCGAAATACAACCCTATGTAGTCGCAAAAAGGGAAACTTTCGAAGCGGAGCCCGGAAACCCTTTTCGTGATGGTAATGATAGCGAGATAACCGTTGGTCTTGATGCCAAGATAGGAATCACCAATGACCTTACCTTAGACCTTACCGTAAATCCAGATTTTGGACAAGTAGAAGCGGATCCATCCGCTATTGCTTTAGACGGGTTTCAAATTTTCTTTCGAGAACAACGCCCCTTCTTTGTAGAGAACAAGAATATTTTCGATTATCGGGTAAGCAATTCCGAAGCGGGAAATACATTTGGGTTTGATAATGTGTTCTATTCTAGGCGAATCGGAAGAAGTCCCCAAGGGTTTCCCGATACCCAAGATGGGGAATTCGTTGACCAGCCCGAGAATACCGAGATTTTAGGAGCGGCCAAATTCAGTGGAAAAACCAAGGACGGTTGGTCCATTGGAATTTTGGAAAGTGTAACGGCCAAAAAATATGCGACTATTGACAATAACGGGGAGCGTAGGGAAGAAGTAGTAGAGCCTTTGACCAATTATTTTGTGGGCCGTGTTCAAAAGGATTTTAATGATAGGAATACTTTTATTGGGGGGATTTTTACAGCTACTAACCGTGATAAACTAACCCCTGAGCTTGACTTTTTACACCATTCGGCCTTCACGGGAGGTATTGATTTTAAGCACCAATGGCAAGAGCGTGATTGGTACCTGGGCGGAAATCTCATTTTAAGTAGAGTAAACGGAAGCACAGAAGCAATCTCAAATACACAGCAATCCATAGCGCATCTATTTCAACGTGTTGGGGCAGACCATGTTTCATTAGAGGAAAACCGAACCTCTTTAACAGGTACGGCGGGAAATCTACAATTGGGTAAAGTGGGTAACGGAAATTGGAAGTTCGAAACCGGGGCCACATGGAGGTCTCCGGAATTGGAATTGAATGATATTGGTTTTCAACGTCAGGCAGATGATATCAGACACTATACCTGGATCGGTTACCAAACCCTAAAGCCTACCAAGACTTTCCGTAGGGTAGGTATTAACTACAATCATTGGAGCGTCTGGGATTTTGGGGGAAATCACAACAGTCTACGTTTTAATACCAATAGTTGGCAAAACTGGGACAATAATTGGTTTACGAACATCGGGTTCAACTATGCTCCGAAACAATATTCAAACTTTGCGTTACGCGGAGGCCCAAGACTTCGTCAGGCATCTGAAATAGGTTTCTTTAATGGCTATAATACAGATCGAAGAAAGAAGGTCCGTTTCAATGTTTTTCATAGGGGTCAAAAAGGTACGGATAACTCATACAGTTCGTACAATATTGATTTTGGGGTTACCTATCAACCTTTTAATGCGTTGAGTATCTCGGCAAATCCGGAGTATGGTATTAACATGGATAAACTACAATACATTGATAATATTGATGTAAACGGAGAAACCACTTACCTAAACGGAACTGTTGAGCAAAGAACCCTAAGTATGTCTTTTCGTTTGAACTATACGATTAATCCTAATTTGACCATTCAATATTGGGGGCAACCATTTATTTCCAGAGGAAGGTATTCAGACTTCAAGGAGGTTGTTGATCCGCTGGCCAAACAATTTGATAATCGAATCGTAGCGTATCCTCAAAGTCAAATCAGCCTGGCTGACGATGTGTATTCAGTAGATAAAAATTTGGACAACATTGCCGATTTTTCATTTGATAATCCTGATTTTTCTTTTGTACAGTTTCGTTCTAATCTTGTTGTACGTTGGGAATACATTCCTGGGTCGGAGGTTTTCTTGGTCTGGTCGCAAGACCTTTCACAATCGGGAGATCCTCAGAATGGACTTTTCGATGATTTAAGTGATAATATCTTCAATGATGAGAAGCCACAGAATATATTTTTAATCAAAGCTACCTATCGTTTCGTGCTATGAAAATCAGATAACGCCCTTAATAAATGAATATAAAAGTAGGGCCCAGCCTAGGGCAAGAAGAAGCCCTCCTATTGGCGTTATTGGTCCAAGGAAGCTTAGTTTCCTCCCTTTTGAGGCACTTAGGGTCAGTCCGTAAATGCTAAAGGAGAAAAGAAAAGTGCCCAGAATAAAGGAGTAAACCATAACTTTCTCTAGCCCAGTGTCGAGGTTCAGGTTAAAACCAAGAACTAATAATACAATTGCATGATACATTTGGTATTTAACCCCAGTCTCGAAACTTTTTAGCTGATCTTCAGAAAAGGTCTTCTTTAATTTATGGGCGCCAAATGCACCAAAGATTACTGCTAATAAACCATAAAGTGCTCCAATAGAATGAGCCAAAAGAACCATAATTTAAATTTTACCGCTAAGATAAGTATTCGGACAGAATTTAAATTCGGGTTCTATTGTAATGAAATTACGGCCATACGATTTTTCTTTTCATTGGCTAGATAAATAGGCGAAGTAGTAAATAATTGATCGACCTGATTTTCCCAATCATTGGCCACATCAAAATAACTATCATTTTTTACCGCCATAATTTCGTTGCAATTTGCACAAGTATGCTTATAATCCAAAAAGTGATGGGCGAATTCATGGAATGCCACCACCTTAAGGATGGCGGGATCTAGCATAGCGGCCCAGTTAATAAGAATATTTTCGATATTCCCATCTTCATTGCGTGTGACCATACCCAATATGGTATTGCCTTCTTCTAGGGGTAAGTCTTTTGAGATATCGATTTTTTTTAGCTGAAATAGCTTCTCGTTGGTCGCTATACCGTATTTTTCACAATAGGTAAAAAAGTCATTTAAAATGGGTTGAAGCCTACCGTCTATAGCTACGCTATTCTGAGAAAAGACAATGGCATTTGTAAATAACAAAAGGCAAAACAAGAGAAAGCCATGTTTCATGGGTAGCAGGTTTTGGTTTAGTATTGGATTGGAGGTTGGAGATGAAAAAGGTTGGTTAGGCCTTTTGAAAAATCTATTATAAAAATAATGGATTCAAGAGAATTTTACTATAAAAATGGCTTTTCTTTAACAAAAAGCATAAAAATGCTGCTTATTTTTAAGATTTTGCGAAAAGAAAGGGGTGGTTATAACCACCCCTATTTTACTCGATAATTGAAATATCGTTCCCTTACACATTTCTCAAGGGCTTGCCCTGAGATAGTTTACTAGGCATTCTCGTCATAAAAAAATTGCTCTTTAACAATTTTCCCGTCTTTGACTTGGTAAACCCCTATTTCTGACATGGTTGAACGCGTTCCCGAAGGCTTGTGTGTGGTATCCATTTCAAATTTTACCGAAAACCAATTATCGGCCACAATAGGTTCCGATACGGTGCTGCTATGCATTTCAAAATTCTCTTGCCACCATTCCCCTTTTTTCTTAAGTCCCTCAAAGCCCTTGACAAGTGCGCCTTCGCCTTTCCCGTCATTTTCAATGCTCACAATATTAGAGCTATAAAGATGTTGATAGGGTGTCTCATAATCTCCTTCTTTACACCATTGTACTAGTTTTGTTGCAATTTCTTTCGTTTCCATTATAGTTGCTTTTTTATCCTGATTGGATTTCAGGAAAATTTAGAGTAGTAAAATACAACTTATACTTTTGAACAACAAAGATTTAACGTAGCACAGAATCAATTTGGAGCTTCAAGCGCAAGCTTGTCTTGCAGTAGTATAAAAAGCTCATCAGTTTCAACGGAATCTTTCAGGTTAAGATAGAGCTCTAAGGAGTCTTGGTATACAATTCTCATTTTTCGATTAGAAAAATTATCAACGTAAACATGGATTTTTTTATCGGTGAGCGAATCTTTGAATTCTTGGTATAAGCCCTTGCCCTTGTCAAAAGCCGAAAACCCGTTTAGACGCTTCATAGGAGGAATTTGATCAACCCAGTCAATACTGTCCAGCGCTTCAAATGGGAGTTCCTTGTAATAAAACCCAGAAAGCAATTGTAATTTATCAGGTTCTATTTTAGTCCAATTTTTAGAATGAGAGGCAAAAGCCAATCCGCATACGATTAGGGTAAGTACAATAATCAGGTTCCAAAACCAATGCCACTTTTTTTTCATATTCCAACGGTATGCGTTTCGATTATTTTTCCGGACTTCTGTCGTCTCGATATTTTTCGAACCATGCCAAGGTATTCGCAACCTTTGTAATCAGATTACTGGGTTTGCTAGCTATACCGTGACTAGCCCCAGGAATCTCTACCAAAACGGTTGGTATTTTTCTCAATTTTAGCGCGTGGTATAACTGCTTTGCCTCGCTTGGTGGTGTTCGTAAATCATTCATGCCCACCATTACCATGGTAGGGGTTTCAATATTACCAACGAGCGAAAGCGGGGAAAATTTCCAATAGCCCTCAAAATTTTCCCAAGGCTGTCCTTCGTAGCGGGAATTGGCATAGCCAAAATAGTTGTCTGCAACCAAGGTCTTACTGATCCAATTCATAACGGGTTTAGCAACGACCGCGGCTTCGAACCTATTGTTTTTTCCTATCATCCATGCCGTCATAATTCCTCCGGCGCTTCCGCCAGTAACGAATAGTTGATCTTCATGTGCTATGCCCTTTTTAATGCAAAAATCAACACCGTCCATGGTGTCATTGTAATCTTCTCCCGGATAATTTCGGTAGAGCAGATTGGCGAATTCCTCGCCGTAGCTGGTGCTTCCTCTGGCGTTGGGGTAAAAAACAATATAACCGGCAGCGGCATAGAGCTGTATTTCGGTAGTAAAACGATCCCCGTAATTTAAAATCGGACCACCATGATTTTCAACCAAAAAGGGGTACTTTTTTTTTGCGTCGTAATTTGGCGGATAGACAATCCAACCCTGAATATCGCGTTGGTCAAAGGTAGATTTATACCAAACTTCCTCCACATCGCCAAGCTCCCTAAAATCAAGTAAGGCCTCATTGAGCTGGGTTATTTTTTTTGAGCTTTTGGCGTTCGATTGCAATATGGCCAATTCGGCAGGGTAGTCGGGCCTAGTTTGATTGTACGCTATAATGCCAGAATTCGATACACTAAAGGTTCCGCCCCCATAAGGCCTTCCAATTGAGGTTCCGCCCCTGTTATCGGCCAATTTTTTTGTTTTTCCGTCAAGCGAAATATAGCCTATTTTACCATTTCCCTTATCATCATATGCAAAGTAAATACCGTGGCTTTTGGCATCCCAAATAATATTTGAAATGGACCTATCTAAATCTCCAGACAGTAACCTTTTATCTGTCCCGTCAATATTCATTAAATGAAGCTTTTGGGATTGGTGAGCCTGCTTCTTATCTTCAAAACCCAGATATGCGATAAGCTTGCCATCGGGGGAAACTACCGCCCCGTAATCGGGTCCGTCACGATCGGTAAGTGGAGTAATCGTTCCATTGAGAACGTTTACCCCATACACCTCACTATTCCTAAAGGTGTATTCCCAATCTTCGTTACGGTTTGCGGAAAAATAAATATGTTGTCCATTGGGCGACCAACTAAGCTGGCCTCTGTGGTGAAAATTTCCAGAAGTAATCTGTCGGGGTGCACCGCCCCCTGCGGGTACGGTAAAAATATGATTGAAACCAGGTTGAATATATCCTCGGCCGTCCGCTTCGTGATATAACCTATCGGTAACTCTTGGCGCATCGGCCCATTTCGCCCCCTTGGGCTTTTTAGGAATTTTCGCAAGCACAGGTGCCGATTGGGGTACGTGCATAGAAAATGTTAGTTGATTACCCCTAGGTGACCAGCTCAGCGAACTTGGACCGAAGGGAAGTTGGGTGATTTTTGCCACCTTACCGCTTTTAACCCAATACATATAAATTTCTGAACCTGCGTCGGTACTGCTGGTAAAGGCTATTCGGTCACCGGTCGGGGACCATCTCGCCTGAGACTCACTGGCCTCTCTTGAAGTAAGCTTTTGATGGTCTGAACCGTCAGATTTAATCATCCACAGCTGGCCTACGGCCTTATCTTGCATAATATCAAACCCCATTCTTCGGTATACGATTACATTCCCATCTGGAGAAATCTGTGGGTCTACCACATATTGTAAGTCAAAGACATCTAAATATGAAAAATGAGATTTTTGGGCAGTTAACGCCAAACTAGAACAGCAAATAAGAAGTAAAAGAATATGGTGTATATATCGCATAACAATGGTATTGATAAGCTAAACTTAAGCAATGCAATACAGTTCTACAAGTAAGGGATAATGGAATGGATAAAACCGAATACTATTTGAAACGTTATACTCCGACCAACGACTAATTGCTATCTAAATAAGACTATCCTAGACCCACATCCAACGTCATCATCACTATAAATCCTCCAATGAATCCCATTACGGCGACGTCTGAATGTTTGTCCTGCTGTGTCTCCGGGATTACTTCCTCTACCACGACGAAAATCATGGCTCCGGCGGCAAAGGCAAGCGCATAGGGCAAAATAGGTTGAAATGTCAATACGGCCCAAGCACCAATAACTGCTGCAATGGGTTCTACAATGGCCGAGGCCTGGCCATACATAAAACTTTTTCTTCGGGTTAAACCTTGACGTTTTAACGGCATTGCCACTGCGAAACCTTCTGGAAAATTCTGTAGCCCTATCCCCAAGGCCAAGGCAACAGCACCTCCAATAGTTGCGCCGTCAAAACCTGCGGCTACGCCTCCGAACAATACACCAACAGCCAATCCTTCAGGAATATTATGCAACGTAATCGCCAAGGTCAAGAGCGTGGTTTTATGCCATGGGGATTTTATACCCTCGGCTTCGCTCTCCTTAAAATTTAAATGTAAATGCGGTAAAACCTTGTCCAGTCCAAAAAGGAAAAGGGCGCCTAAGAAAAATCCCACCGCAGCGGGAATCACTTTTACAAAACCTTCGCCGGGACTCATTTCAATACCTGGTGCCAAAAGGCTCCAAAAACTCGCCGCGACCATTACACCTCCTGTAAAACCAAGCATACTATCCATAACCGCCCTATTTGGATTCTTGAAAAAGAAAACCAGGGCAGCACCGGCCGCAGTTAACCCCCAGGTGAACAAAGTGGCATAAAACGCTGCTAAAATAGGGTTGATTGATTCAAAATAATCGATTATTTGTTGCATGGCTATTCAGTTATTTTCAAATATAGGTTAGTGGCTATTAGGTTGGAGATATGAATGGTCTTTTGTTTGATTTGTATATTGAGAGAGCCATCAAACTCCTCTTTGTCAAGCACCAAAATGGTATCGCCAAGCGCAATTTTATTTTTATCCAGAAATTTTAAAAATGGGGGCGAGGAATCCTTTACCCCTACACAGATGCCACTTGTGCCTATGGGTACTTCATTCAACAACTTTTTAATAGCTTTTTTAAATTCACCCTTCTTCGAAGGAATAGGGTCACCATGGGGATCTACCTGGGGAAAGCCAAGGTGCTCGTCTAACTGGTCTATAAGTTTTTCACTTTTAATATGTTCGAGTTGTTCGGCAACTTCGTGAACCTCGTCCCAGGAGAAATCGAGTTTTTCTACCAAAAAAACCTCCCAAAGACGATGTTTTCGTACCAAGGAAAGCGCAATTTTTAGTCCATGTTCAGTTAAGCTCACTCCTTTATAGGGTTTATAGTTGACCACCCCTTTTTCCGAGAGTTTTTTAATCATATCGGTTACCGAAGAAGGTTTTGTCTCCATCTGTTCGGCAACGGCGTTGGTAGAAACGGTGGTGTTTTCCCCTTTGCCAATGTGGTAAATCGCTTTGATATAATCTTCTTCTGAGAGGGTCATTGAATGATGTTCATAACAAAAATACATTTTTATATGTAAAAACAAATATTTAGTTTTGTCTAAAATAAAATTTACAATAGTGAAAAAAGAAAGATTGATTAAAAAAAATACGACTTCAGTTCTAGTAGGCCTGTTTTGTTTTTCTTTTTTCATAACAGCTCAAAAAGCTGAAATTAGTGGAGTCATTATAGATGATGTTGCTCCAGTCCCATCTGCCAATTTATATTTGGAGGGAACGACAATAGGTGCATCATCAAATGAAAATGGAAAATATGTCTTAACAAATGTCCCGGCAGGAAAATACAAGTTGAAAGTTACTGCATTGGGGTATCGTAACTTTTCTAAAAATATTTCTATCCTGGTCGGCGATAAACTACATATTCCGATAACACTTGAAGCTTCTTCGGAACAATTGGAAGAAACCGTGGTCACAGGAACTTTAAAAGCAGTGAGACGTTCTGAAAGCCCTGTTCCCGTTGAAGTTTACAGCCCTACCTTTTTAAAAAAGAATCCTACTGCCAGTATTTTTGAAGCGTTACAAAACGTGAACGGGGTTCGCCCGCAAATCAATTGTAATGTATGTAATACGGGTGATATTCACATTAATGGACTGGAAGGTCCGTATACCCTGGTCTTAATTGATGGTATGCCTATTGTAAGTGGGTTGGGCTCAGTTTATGGGCTATCCGGCATTCCGAATTCTCTCATTGAGCAGATTGAAATTGTAAAAGGCCCGGCTTCTAGTCTATATGGGAGTGAAGCTGTTGGTGGACTTATCAATATAATTACCAAAAATACCTTAGAGGCTCCCGATTTTGCCGCTGATGCATTTGTAACCGGTTGGGGAGAATATAATCTTGATGTAGGAGCGAAAATAGACATTAGCAAAAAGACCGATTTACTGTTGGGTGTGAACTATTTCAATTATGATGAAATAGTCGATAACAATGGGGACAATTTTACCGACCTAACGCTCCAGAATCGTATTTCTGTCTTTCAAAAATGGAATTTCCAACGAGAAAGCAATCGCATTTTCTCCTTGGCGGGACGTTTTTTCTACGAAGATAGATGGGGTGGTGAATTACAATGGACACCTGAGTTTAGGGGCGGAAATGAAATCTACGGCGAAAGTATTTACACACAACGATGGGAAGTGCTGGGAAAATATCAACTTCCCCTAAAAGAAAAGTTGTTACTTTCTTTCTCTTATAATGACCATGCCCAAAACTCGGTCTATGGCGACACACCTTACATTGCCGATCAACGTATTGGTTTTACACAATTGACATGGGATAAGAAAATCGGAAAACATGATTTATTGATTGGTAGTGCCTTGCGCTACAATTTTTATGATGACAATACAACTGCAACCGTTTTGGCCGACGAGGTTGTCATTCCCAGTTTGTTTGTTCAAAATGAAGTCGGCCTATCGAAAGAGCATTCCCTTTTACTTGGTATGCGCTATGATTACGATAATCGCCATGGAAACATCCTTACCCCGAGAATGGCATATCGTTGGAAAGTGACCGACAATGACATTCTACGATTGAATGCCGGTACTGGTTTTAGGGTGGTCAATCTCTTTACAGAGGAACATGCCGCACTAACGGGAGCACGGGATGTAATCGTAACCGAAGAACTGGAACCTGAACGTTCGTTTAATATCAATCTAAATTATCTTAAAAAGATATATGCGGACAATGGCACCTTTATTGGTTTGGATGCCTCTGTTTTCTATACCAATTTTAGTAATGCCATCTTACCGGATTACGATACCAACCCCAACCAGATTATTTATGACAACCTTGATGGTAAATCGGTTTCGCAAGGTGTAAGCGCCAATTTGGATATGGCTTTTCCAAATGGTCTTAAGTTCTTGTTGGGAGCAACTTTTCAAGATGTTCGCCAAACCGAAAATGGGGTTTCAAGTCGACAAATCCTTACCGAAGGTTATACGGGAACGTGGAATGTTGGCTATAACTTTAGAAACCTCAAACTAAATGTTGACTATACCGGAAATCTTTATGGCCCTATGCGCCTGCCTACACTTGGCGAGAACGACCCACGAAGCGATTTTTCTCCGGTGTGGAGTATTCAAAACATCCAGTTCACGTACAAAGGGCTTGATAATTTCGAGTTTTATGGCGGGATTAAAAACCTCTTGGATTGGACGCCCAATCGCGGGAACCCTTTTATTATAGCGCGTGCCAATGATCCGTTCGATCGGAATGTAGTCTTTGATGCAAATGGCGATGTTGTGGCCACCGCAGACAATCCTAATGCACTTACTTTTGACCCCTCCTATGTATACGGACCCAATCAAGGTATACGTGGCTTCTTTGGGTTAAGGTATCGGGTAAATTAAATTCTCCTTTAAGGAGTTATCTTTTTTGAAAAATAAGGCAGCTCTCTTTGTCTTGATCGATACTTAGTACGATGTTTAGAAATTCTAAAAGAGGAGTTGTAACCTGTAAATAGTCATGTTCACGGGCACGCTTTATCCATCTATAATGATGGAATCGGCTTGGCTAACTTTGCTGCCAACAATTGTGATTTCAGCGGTTTTTTTATTGATATTCAATTTCAACCAACCAATTAAAAAGTTTTCGTTTTCCTTCACCTGAATACCAAGATAATAGGGGTTGTCGCTTTTTTGGCTTGACAAATTCCATTCGTTAGGCCAAAGCCCTTGGGGGTTATCGTCTATATGCATAAAACCTAAATTCGAAGGGTACCAAGAGAAATCCGGAGACTCGCCTTTACGAATTATATCGTTAGTCTCGCCGTCCAAAATCCAACTATTAGTACTTATTTGCGATACCATCAACAAGGCTCCATTTTGTGGGTACACATACCCTACAAGGGGAAAGGTTCCATTTGTTACGACATCATCCGAACTAAATCGAAACTCGACATCGTCAAAACCATCTTGATTTAAGTCGAACGAAACAGCTTCTGGAAGTTCGGGTGGTGTTGAACCTACATCTTCATCCTTATTGCAACTCAAAAAAAATACCGGGAGTAGTACACAAATGTATAATTTGATTTTTACCATAGATAAATATGACTTTATTTCAGGATGTAGTTATCCAAAAAAGGTTGCGTGTAAGGTTGGGGGGTATTTCCAAAAGAAGTAGGCCCATTTCAAAATAGTACTTCGATGGTTTCAAACTTTTCTGCGCATAAGATTTCCCCCAAAATCTTGCAAAAGGACTTTTTTGTCGGCAGAAACGTTTAATTTTTCTAATACTTCGAATGCCTTTTCGGTATAGTGGACAATCGCTTTAGTCGTTTGGTCGGCGGCGGTAGTTTCCTGAAATATGGTTTTTATTTGTTCTATTTTTCCAGAAGAATCATTCGGATGAATCGAAAATAGGTCGGTGAGTTCTTTTTGCTGTTGCATTGAACCCAACTCCATCGCCTTCAGGTACAAATAGGTTTTTTTGTTCTCGATAATATCGCCTCCCACTTGTTTTCCAAAAGTCTTAGGGTCACCGAAGGCATCTAGATAATCGTCTTGCAGCTGAAAGGCAATACCAAGGTAAAGGCCGAAATCATAAATATGTTGCTGCTGTTCTTGGGGAGCCTCGGCAATGATTGCCCCCATTTTTAGAGCGGCAGCGACCAAAACGGCGGTTTTATATTCTATCATTTTAAGGTATTCGGGCAAGGTAACGTCGTCCCGGGTTTCAAAATCTACATCATACTGCTGGCCTTCGCACACCTCCAGCGCCGTTTTGCTAAAAAGTTGCGCCAAACTCCTAAACATCTCACCTTCGTAGTTTTCAAAAAGTTGGTATGCATTGATCAACATCGCATCCCCAGAAAGTATTCCTGTATTGATGTCCCACTTTTCATGAACAGTAGTTTTTCCCCTTCGTAAAGGTGCATCGTCCATAATATCATCATGTACCAACGAAAAGTTATGAAAGATTTCAATGGCCAAAGCCGCATCTAAAGCCTTGGTATACTCCGTTCCGAAAACTTCCGCTGCCATTAGTGTAAGTACGGGTCTAAGTCGTTTGCCCCCTAACCCCAGGATATAGGTGATGGGTTCGTATAGGTTTATAGGTTTTTTGGGGTAAGTCTTCCTCTTTAAATAAGTTATAAAATCGTCACGATATTGGTCGATTGTATGCATTTGGAAAATTTTTTCAAAAGTACACCCAAAATACTAAACTGCTGTTCATTTTGGAGCTGCCAAAACCTGTAAATCAAAAAAATCGCCAAAAAAATGCAATAGCTTTGAAAAGCTTCGTCTTTATAATTGAGAATCGATCAAAAAACCGTCTCGAATGACTTCGGACAATCAAAACCGTAATAATCTCAAAGCTTTTTTCAGGGATGAATACAATTCCTTAAAAGCCTATACCAAGTCGCGTATTGATGATACCGCCGATCGGGATGCAGAAGATATCATTCAGGATGTGGTGCTTAATATATTGTCCCGTCCAGAAAACCTGTCACCAATCGATAATATTGCGGGCTTTGTTTATCGCTCGATTCGTAACAAAATTGTGGATTTGCTACGTTCAAAAAGGAAAGAAATCAACACCGAAAACGAAATGGAAAATCGCTTGGTCGAGTTTACGGAGCTTTTCTATGGCAAATCTGACAATACATATTCGGAAGACATGAAAGGAGCTTTGAAAAGGGCAATTATAAAGTTAAAACCTGATTATAAAAATATCATAAGAGCTATTGATTTTGAGGGGTTCACCTATAAGGAACTATCCATGGAAAGCGGAATTCCAGAGGGCACATTAATGTCTAGGCGACATCGGGCAATCGCAATACTGTATAAAGAATTAGAGACCAAAAAAGAATTTAAAAATTAAAACTGTAGATATGAAAGAGTATGTAGAACATCAAGTAAAAAGCAAGGTGGAGATTTTCTTCAAAAGGTTTATCAAAGTGGTATTCATGATATTGGCAGCAATCGTTTTTATACTGCTATTTGGTTATGGATTCATGCTGCTATGGAACTGGTTAATGCCAGATGTTTTTGGACTGCCTTTTCTAAGCTACTGGAAAGCAGTGGGCATTTTGGTCATGGCAAAACTGTTATTCGGAAGTTTTCCGGGCAAGGGTCCTAGGAGGCACACAAAAAAAGGTCGTAGACATTTTAGAAATAAGATGAACGATTCGTGCAAAGGTGATTTTTCAAAATGGGAATCCTACGATAAATTCTGGAAAGAGGAAGGGGAAAAGGCCTTCGCGGCCTATAAAGAAAGAGAACAAAATAATGAACAATGATATTCATCATGTACTTTGTTAAATAAATGTAAAACTTTGGAAACTTTTAATGTATTTAAAGTTTCCTGAAGTATATTTGCTGCCCGATTATGAAGGAAAAAATTCTAGAAAAGGCAACGGATATGTTCTTGAACTTTGGTTTCAAGAGCGTTACTATGGATGATATCGCCAATAAAATGGGCATATCAAAGAAAACCATCTATGCCCATTATACAAATAAGACGAAATTGGTTGCCGATAGCACGGACTATCTCTTTCAACTAATTTCCAAAGGGATTGACCATATATGTTCTTTAGAAAAAAACCCTATTGAGGAGCTTTACGAAATTAAGAAGTTCGCCATGTTGCATTTAAAGGATGAAAAATCTTCCCCGCAGTACCAACTTCAAAAATACTATCCCAACATTTACAAAAGCATCAAGGAAAGGCAGTTTAGTGTAATGCAAGATTGTGTAATGGATAATGTTAAAAGGGGAATAGAGTTGGGTATTTATCGCAAGAACTTAAATGTTGAATTTGTATCCCGGATTTATTTTTCAGGGGTTACCAGTATAAAAGATAATATGCTTTTTCCCGTCTCCCAGTTTCCTATGACTCGATTAATGGACGATTATCTCGAATACCATTTAAGGGGCATCGTGACACCAGAAGGACGAAAAGTATTAAACAAAATCATCAATTCAAATCAAGAATAAATGCGCTATTATTTCATAACACTTTTAGCATTTTTAATAACCGCAATAGGTGCTGCCCAAGAAAAGATGGAGAACCCAAATGGCTTTACGTTGGAGGAAGCAATAGCGTTCGCATTGGAAAATAATTATAGTGCCATTAATGCTGATCGGGACCTGATTGATGCCAGAAAGCAAAAATGGGAAGTTATCGCAAGTGGTTTACCTCAAATTGAAGGTTCGGTTGGGTATCAAAATCAATTAAAACAACCTGTTTCGCTGATTCCGGGTGAGTTCACAGGAGGTGAACCCGGTACTTTTGTGCCCATTGTGTTTGGGCAAGCACAGCAAATGAATGCTATCGCGACCTTACGGCAACAAATCTTCGACGGTTCCTATATAGTAGGGGTTCAGGCAACAAAATCATTCCTTCGTTACAGCGATAATAATAAAGAGAAAACCCAATTAGAAATTCGTAAAGCCGTAACCGAAGCTTATGGGAATGTACTGCTTGCGGAAGAAAGTACTGCAATTCTTGAAAAGAACAAGACAAATCTGGAAAAGAACCTTTTTGAGACCCAAAAACTATTTGAAAACGGTTTAGGAGATGAAGAAAGTGTGGAACAGCTTCAAATAACCGCTTCAAATGTTGATAATCAACTTAAAAATGCAATCCGCTTTAGTAACATTACACGTCGGCTATTGAACCTTGTTATGGGCATCGACATTGATGCTCCCACGAAGCTGGAAGAGAACTTGGATGACCTTGCAGTTCAAAAGACCGACTTTGATTTGCTGAATTCCGAACTGAATCTAGAGAACAATGTAGATTACAAATTGGCAATTAATTTAAATGAACAGCGATTCTTCGAATGGAAATTGGCCAGAAGTAAAGCGTTGCCAACTTTAACCACATTCATCAATTACGGTACCTCCGCTTTTTCAGATGATTTTAGTTTTTTTAATGGGGACCAAACATGGTTTGATTCTTCTATATGGGGTGTAGATTTAAGTATTCCCATATTTAGTTCCGGCCTAAGAAGTGCCAGTACCAAACGTGCCAAGATCGCACTTGAAAAGGCAAAGACCCAACTATTTGAAGCCGAACAACAAATACGTCTTCAAGCCGAATCGGCAAAAAGTGACTATACTTTTGCTATAGAGCAATACCAGACCGCAAAAGACAATCTGAATTTAGCAGAACGTATCGAGAATAAGAATCAAATCAAATATTCGGAAGGATTGGCTAGTAGTTTCGAATTACGTCAAGCTCAAACACAGTTATACGATGCGCAACAAGGTTATTTGCAATCTATGGTCGAGGTCATTAATAAGAAAACGGAATTGGAAACGATTTTGAATAAGTAAGTTTAAAGGTTTAGGAGTTTAAAGTTTATAATCGGATAATACAATTTGGAAATGAAATTATTTTCTTTTGAAAAATTGAAGGTTTGGCAAAAGTCCAGACAATTATCTATTAAGATTTATAGATCAACTAAGCTTTTTCCAAACGAAGAAAAATTCGGATTGATTAGTCAAATGAGAAGATGTTCAGTTTCAATTTCATCTAATATTGCTGAAGGAACGGGTAGACATTCACCAAAAGACAAAGCTCGTTTTACTGAGATTGCTTTTAGTTCTGCCATGGAGCTTTTAAATCAAAGTATTTTGAGTAATGACCTGGGATTTCTCTCTAATGAAATCTATTCAGAAATTAGAGCTGAAATATCGGAAATAACTGCTATGCTGGATGGCCTTTATAAATCACAAATAAACTCATAAACATTAAGCACATAAACTTATTCATCATGAAAAAACTACTATATATAATAACCTCTGGAATAGTGTTGGCCGCTTGTGGTGGCGGTGAAACGCAGTCCATTAAAGATCTAATTTCTTCTGGAGATTTAGAAGCGCTACGTGCTAGAAAAACTGAAATTGCCGATAAACAAAAAGCCTATGAAAACGATATCAAGTTGTTAGACTCGGTAATTGCCTCCAAATCTGGTGAGGAAAAGTTGCCTTTGGTTACGACTCTTCTGGCAAAGCAAGAAAAATTCGTTCATTTTTTAGAGTTACAAGGCGATGTAAAGACCAAGCAGAATGTATTGGTATACCCGGAAATGGCGGGAACTTTATATAAGGTGTATGTAAAAGAAGGACAGCGTGTTGGCAAAGGACAACTTTTAGCCGCAATAGATGATGGAGGATTAAGTAGTCAGGTATCGCAACTTAAAACACAGGCCGAATTGGCAAAAACCACCTATGAGCGCCAAAAGCGGTTGTGGGAACAAAAAATAGGCTCTGAAATACAATTTTTACAAGCAAAAACGAATTATGAGGCTTCTGAAAATGCGGTTAAGCAAGCACAAAGCCAGTTGGGTAAATCTACCATAAGAGCTCCTTTTTCGGGAATTGTAGATGATGTGATCAAAGATCAAGGTACAGTTGTAGCTCCCGGCCCCGGTTCAGAGGTTTTTAGAATCGTAAACCTATCCGACATGTATATTTCTGTAGATGTGCCCGAGAGCTACTTAGGTGATATTGCAAAAGGCAAGGAAGCGAAGGTGTATTTCCCTGTTTTAGGTGATACGATTATTTCGCAGGTGAGACAAACAGGAAATTTCATCAATCCGAGTAATAGGGCTTTTTCAGTTGAGATCCCCGTTCCAAACAGGAAAGGAAATATTAAACCCAACCTTAGTGCGAAGGTCAGTCTTAATGATTATTCCAGTGACGCTGCCATAACGATTCCGCAGAGTATTATATCTGAAAATGCAGATGGGGATCAATATGTTTATATAGCAAAGAAGTCAGCGGATAAAGAGAATCAAGCGATGGTAAACAGACAAATAATAGTAACGGGCAGGACTCAAGGTAGTTTGGTCGAGGTACTATCGGGAATTTCTGATGGTGATCAATTGGTGAAAGAGGGAGCGAGAAGCGTTAAAGATGGTCAGAATGTGCAAATCTTAAATACAGGTGCTGATGAGTAAACAGAAGAAAAACGCCAACAAAGAGTTTCGATTATCTTCTTGGGCGATAGACAATCCTTCGGTCATTTATGTAATGATTGCACTTTTTTTATGGATCGGCTTCCAATCGTATCAGGCTATGCCCAGAGAGGATTTTCCGGAAATAGTAGAAACTAAAATTTATGTAAGTACGCTATATCCTGGCAATACGGCAGAAGATGTAGAACGGCTTATTACCGATCCCTTAGAGGATAAATTGAAAAACGTAAGCAATGTTGTTAAAATCACATCTACCTCTCAAGAAGATTATTCTATTATTACGGTAGAATTTGATGAAAAACTAACCGTTGAACAGGCAAAACAGAAGGTAAAAGATGAGGTAGATAGCGAGAAGTCAGGTGAAGATTGGCCAACATTTAACAATGCCAAGGTTGAGCCGAATGTCTTTGACTTAAACCTATCGGAATCATTCCCGATTATGAACGTGAATTTTACAGGTGATTATCCTGTAGAAAAGTTGAAGGAGTTTGCTGAGTATATGCAAAATGAGATTGAAGACCTACAAGAAATCAAGGAAGTAGGTATTCGGGGAGCCCAAGATAAAGAGGTAGAGGTAGCGGTCGATGTCTATAAAATGATGGCCGCTAAGGTGAGCTTTCAAGATGTAATTAGCACCATAAGTAATGGCAATACCACGATGTCGGCCGGCAATATTAAATCGGGAGATCAACGCCGAACTATCCGTATTTTGGGAGAGGTAAAGGACCCCAAACAACTTGAAAATTTTGTAGTAAAATCGGAGAATGGTGCAGTATATCTTAAAGATATCGCCAAGGTCACTTTTGATGAGCAAGAAAAAACCACCTATGCACGCGAGTATGGTGAAAGTGTGGTGATGTTGGATATCAAAAAGCGTTCAGGGAGCAACATGATCCAGGCTACGACCAAAATCAGGGAGTTGGTAAAAAAGGCAGAGACCGATTATTTTCCCAAAGATTTGAATATTACAATTGCCAACGATTCATCGGATAGGACCTTAAATCAAGTAGATGATTTGGTCAATAATATCATTTTCGGGATTATTCTAGTGGTTACCGTATTGATGTTTTTTCTAGGGTTCCGAAACGCCCTGTTCGTTGGTTTTGCCATACCCATGTCGATGTTCATGTCATTTATGATATTGTCCCTTTTGGGGTACACCCTGAATACCATGATTCTTTTTGGGATGATTATGGGACTGGGAATGCTTGTAGATAATGGTATCGTTGTAGTGGAAAATGTGTATCGCTTAATGAGTGAGGGCATGTCTAGGACCGAAGCAGCAAAAAAAGGGATTGGTGAGATAGCTTTCCCGATTATTATTTCGACGTTAACCACTGTGGCGGCCTTTGTACCTCTGGGATTATGGCCAGGTATTTTTGGTCAGTTCATGATATATTTTCCAATAACCCTTTCTGTGGTTTTGGGGTCATCGCTCTTCGTGGCCATTTTTATGAACTCGATGCTGGTATCACAATTTATGAGGATTGAAGAAAAAGACCTGACTAAAAAACAATTGCTTCGCATCTCTGCTATTTTAGGGGGTTTTGGTTTGTTCATTCTCTTTTTTGGAGGACCAATGAGAGGTCTAGGCACGGTTATGCTGATTACTGCCATCATGTTCTGGATATATAAGTACGCCATTAAGAAATGGGCAACTAGTTTTCAGAACAAGGCCATGGTGCGTTTTGAAAATTGGTACGAAAAAAGGATTAAACATGCCTTAAGGGGCGGCAACGTATATTGGTATTTTGGGATTACCTTCTTTTTGTTAATTGCCGTATTCATGCTTTTCGGAATGTCGTTAGGAAGTGGTAGGACCAAAGTAGAGTTCTTCCCGGATAACAAACCCAATGAGATATATGCCTATATAGAATATCCCCAAGGCACTTCAATAGAGAAGACCAACGAGCTAACAAAAGCCATTGAAGATAGAGTATATGCTGTCGCCAACAATAGCAAGTATAAAGATGGGGAACACAACTATTTGGTCGAATCTGCCGTCTCACAAGTAGGTGAGGGAGCTGGGAACCCACAGACTGACGGAGGCTCTGCTGCTGAAATGCCACATCGGGGCAAGGTGACGGTTTCTATGCGGGAATATAAATATCGAAATGGAAGGGATACAGAAAAGCTAAGAGGCGAAATTCAAGACGCCCTGACCGGAATTTATCCTGGGGTCGCCATCTCCGTTGAAAAAGAGGCAAACGGACCGCCGGCAGGTTATCCGATAAATATTGAGCTGCAGGGGAAAGACTATACAGAACTGATTAATACGGCCGAAGACATTCGAAATTTTATCAATACCAAAAATATAGCCGGTATAGAAGAGTTGAAGATAGACGTAAACAAGGGGAAACCATCTATGCAGGTGGTAGTAGATCGAAAAAAGGCTGGTGAACTAGGCGTTTCGGTAGGTCAGGTTGGACAACAACTACGACGTTCCCTATTTGGTGAAAAAGCAGGGGTTTATAAAGTAGATGGGGAGGATTATGATATCAATGTTCGGTTTAACGAAAATATCAGATATAACAAAAGTGCCCTTTTTAATCAAAACATCATATTTAGAGATCAGGCTTCGGGGCAGATAAAGGAAGTGCCCGTTTCGGCTGTTGCCTCGCAACGAAACTCATCAGGGTTTAGTGCAATAAAACATAAAAACAAGAAAAGGGTTGTTACGGTTTACTCGCAGTTGAAACCAGGATTTAGCGATGCAGGAGCAATTGTAGCAGAAATCCAAAAAGAGATGGAGGATTACAAAGGTCTTCCAAAAGACGTAAAAATTGACTTTACAGGTCAGATTGAGGAGCAGAACAAGCAAATGGCATTTCTGGTAGGTGCGTTCTTTTCTGGTTTAGGACTCATATTTCTTATTTTGATTTTCCAATTTGGAGGCATTTCAAAACCTTTTATCATAATGATTGCCATCTTTTTGAGTTTTATAGGTGTTTTTGGGGGATTGATGCTAACCGGATGGTCATTTGTAATTATGATGACCATGATGGGAATTATTTCCTTGGCGGGAATAGTGGTAAATAATGGGGTGGTTCTTTTGGATTATACTCAAATTTTAATTGATCGAAAAAAGGTAAAATTAGATTTGGAAGACAAAGATCTGCTTTCTATGGAGCAAGTGACCAAGGTTATCGTTAAAAGTGGTAAGGCCCGTTTGCGGCCAGTAATTTTAACGGCAATAACCACGGTTCTAGGCTTGATTCCTTTGGCCATTGGATTGAACATCGATTTCTTTTCGTTGTTTACTGAATTTGACCCTAAGGTCTATATTGGCGGGGATAATGTAATTTTCTGGGGTCCGCTGGCCTGGACGGTTATTTTTGGATTGATCGTAGCAACGTTCTTGACCTTGATCATCGTACCCGTGCTCTTCAATATTACATATAGGATTAAAACAGCAGTCAAAGGTTTTAGAAAATCGGATAACAGCAAGGAGAAAAATATCCTGATTGAAGATTCTGAGTATGGCCGATTGCCAAAAACTGGAACAGCCAATAGCTAAATAAAATAAAAACCCGCATCCCATAAGGTGCGGGTCATATAGTACTGTTGTTTTCGATTAAAACTTAAAGGTGACGCCTCCGTTGATGACGGTTCCATTAAATCCAAATTGGTTTACCTCCCAGGGGTACCTGAACCTTCCACCTAAATCGACCTCAAAATCATCGCCTGGATCTATTTCATCAGGATATACATTTAATAAGTTATTGGCTGAAAGCGTGGCCCGAAACTTATCGCTAAAATCATATCCTATGATCAAATCGGTAATTACCTTACCAGCGAAAGTTTGATCGTTATCCGGGTTGGTCGCATGTTGCCATTCCACCTCTCCAAAATAAGTGTTGTTCAACACTAAATTCAACTTGTTCAAATCATAATCAAAGCCCAATAATATTTTAGATTTTGGCCTTGCCGAAGTGATTCTTGCTTGCTCCTTGCGACTAAAAAACGCATCTTCATAACCGTTGTCTGCAAGGATGGTTGGGACATTGATATCCCCATCAATTTTTGTTTCGTTGAAATTGGCTGCCAAGGTAGCTCCTAAAGTTCCGTTTCCTAATTCTATATTTCTATAGTTGGCTACTAAATCTACCCCGGTAGTATTTGTATTCACGGCATTAATAAAGAATTTCAGACTTGTTATGGAATTTGTTACCAAAATCTGCTCAACAGGATTATTGGAAGTATCATCGCCATCAAAACCAATCTCACCCGTAAACAACACCCGGTCATCTACTTTTACGTTATAAAAGTCTGCGGATAATGAAAGATTCGGAGCGGGTTTAAATGTAATTCCTGCCGTAATATTTTTAGACGTTTCGGCCGCTAATTGTGCTACGCCCAGCCCATCCCTAATAACAGGGTCCACATTATTGAAGGTTCCTTGGTTGGAAATAGTACCCCCTGAAACCAAGGTTTGAATATTGCTTATATAGATTTGATGTAACGATGGAGCCCTAAACCCCGTACTATATGATGCGCGTATTGCTCCCTTATCCCCTAAGGAGTATCTGCCATTTACTTTCCAAGACGTATTATCACCAAAATCGCTAAAATCTTCGTAGCGGACAGCTCCCCCTATCAAGAGCTGTTCGGTTGGCTCCCACTCCAAATCACCGTAAACCCCGAAATTATTTCTTGTGGCGACAACCGCATTGCTGGGCTGTAACCCGGGGAAAGATTGTACCCCACTCCCAAAATAGGAAGCCGGTTCACCCGCAGTTGCCCTAAAACGTTCCTCCCTAACTTCTCCACCAAATGCAATACCTACCTGCCCTAAGTTTTTGGAAAAATCCAAATTGGCAAGCAAGTTGCTAAAGGCATAAGCCCCTACATCGAAAGAAGTGGGGCTATTTGCCCCTAAATCTGTATTAATACTGTTGTTAACCTCGTAGTCAACGCCATTTCTCCCATAGGTTCCGCTCAAATCCGTGTTAAAACCAAGTATTTTCCATTTAACCCCAATGGTCATATTGTTATCCCTGATGTCTGTTTCAAATGTAGGCTGAAACCCCTGATATTGACCAACTCCGTCAAACAAAGGGTTACTCCCTGGACTATTCTGTCCTGGGATTCCCGGCCAAAAAGGAGTTCTGTACAGCGCAAAACTTTTTCCTTTTCTATAGGTCAATCCCCCAAAAGTATAAAACTCCCCACCGCCATTTTTAAAAGGTACTCCGGCGTTGAAAAAAACATCCATTTTTTGCATTTCCGGTTGTCCGACTATCGTGCCCTGATCTGGGTTGGCCCGTTGCCAATCTGTGTTCCCATTTAAGACATCTGCGGCAGTTGCTACTTGCCCGTCAGTTGCTAAGAACCCGTCAGCCGCCTCAATTGGGATAGCACCAATATCGTACAAGAAACCAAATAGTCCATCTCCCCCAGGAGTGCCGGATCTATCGGTTTTTTCCTGATCGTAGTATCCAAGCGTGAGATTTAAATAACCTCCGTTTTCTCCGAGATTAATTGCTGTATTTAAATCTGCCCCAAAATTAAAACCATCCCCTTCGGTCGTTACCCCTGATTTTACATTAACAGAAGTATATTCAACATTTCTCTTCAATACCATATTAATGACCCCCGCAATGGCATCGGATCCGTACTGTGCTGAAGCTCCATCGCGTAATACTTCTATCCTTTCTATTGCCGCCGCAGGAACACTTTTAAGATCCACGCCTACCTCACCTTTGCCCGGGGTATCGTTGATATAAACCAAGGCACTCTGGTTTTTGCGTTTCCCATTTACCAAGACCAATGTTCTACTGGGCCCAAGTCCCCGTAAATCGGCAGGGTCAAAATGCGCAGTGGCATCCGAAATTGTTTGGTTCGTAGAATTGAAGGAAGGCACTTTGTAAGTCAACATTTTATCAACGGTAGGCTGCCCAGTATTGCGAAGTTCCGCAACACCAATATTATCTATGGGAACCGGAGAATCCAAGATAGTTCTTGGTTTGGAACGGCTACCCACCAAAACCACCTCGTCAAGGGCAACTCCTTCTTGTAAGGTGACATTTACTTGACCAGCGCTACTAACGTTTACTTCTTTGGTGTTGAACCCAATGGAAGAAAATATGAGGACAGCGGGAAAATCGGTGATGCTGATGGTGTAATTTCCATCAAAATCACTAGTAGTTCCGTTCGAGGTGCCTTTAACGACAACATTTACACCTGGTAATGGTTCATTATCTTGATCGGTAATGACTCCATTAACTTCATTCTGTGCCAGAATACCCAATGGGGCGATCAGAAAAAGAAAAATACACGAAATTTTAAGTAGGTAAATCTTCATTTTTACAGTGTTTTGTTAGTTATTAAGCAACAAGCTAGCTTTTTATTTAGAAAATAAATAAAAAATAGACAGGAAAAATAGGCATTACCTAAATTAGAGGCCATACTTTCTTGACAAAATAACACCTAAATAATACAAATATACTTTTATACCTTTGTGCTTAATTTTTGACTGGAAAAATGTATAGAAGCCATACTTGCGAACAATTACGCGAATCTAATATCAATCAAAAAGTCACGCTATCGGGGTGGGTACATAAGACCCGTGATAAAGGTTTTGTTGCATGGGTAGATCTGCGCGATCGCTATGGTATTACGCAATTGGTGTTCGATCAGGACCGTACCTCTTCAAAATTATTGGAGCAGGCAAGAGGTTTAGGTCGCGAATTTGTAATTCAAGTAAAGGGAACGGTTATAGAACGAGCTTCCAAGAACCCGAATATGCTTACAGGAAATATAGAGGTTTTGGTAGAGGAACTTATTGTTTTGAACGAATCAAAAACGCCACCATTTACAATTGAGGACGAAACTGACGGCGGAGAGGACATTCGTATGAAATACCGCTATCTGGATATCCGTAGGAATCCCGTAAAAGACAGCCTTATTTTTAGAAGTAAGGTAACTATGGAAGTTAGAAAGTATCTTTCTCAAGAGGGATTTATAGAGGTAGAAACTCCTTATTTAATAAAATCAACTCCCGAAGGTGCTCGGGATTTTGTTGTGCCCAGTCGTATGAACGAAGGGCAGTTTTATGCCTTGCCACAATCGCCACAAACTTTTAAGCAACTACTGATGGTGGGTGGATTGGACAAGTACTTTCAGATCGTAAAGTGCTTTAGGGATGAGGATTTACGGGCAGACAGGCAACCAGAATTTACGCAGATAGATTGTGAAATGGCATTCGTTGAACAAGAGGATATCTTGAATGCCTTTGAAGGCTTGACCAAATATTTGCTCAAAGAAATTAATGGTGTTGAAGCAGAAGATTTCCCAAGAATTACCTATGATGAAGCCATGAAACGCTATGGCAACGATAAACCGGATATTCGGTTTGGGATGGAATTCGGAGAGTTGAATGATGTTGCACAACACAAAGATTTTAAAGTCTTTAATTCGGCTGAACTTGTTGTTGGGATTGCGGTGCCCGGTGGAAATAACCATACTAGAAAAGAAATAGATAAGCTGACAGATTGGGTCAAGCGCCCACAGATCGGTGCCCTTGGAATGGTCTATTGTCGTTGCAACGAAGACGGAAGCTATAAATCCTCCGTAGATAAGTTCTATGACCAGGAAGATTTGGCCAAATGGGCCGAGCTTACCGGAGCAAAAGCCGGGGATTTAATCTGCGTACTCTCAGGGGATGCTACCAAAGTTAGGGCACAATTAAGTGCCCTGCGTATGGAAATGGCAGAGCGTTTGGGTCTTAGAAACCCTGAGGAATTTGCCCCATTATGGGTAATCGATTTCCCGTTGTTAGAGCTTGATGAGGAAACAGGACACTACCATGCCATGCACCACCCATTTACCTCACCAAAACCTGGTCAATTGCAATTATTGGATACCGACCCAGGTGCCGTTCGCGCCAATGCTTACGACCTGGTTTTAAACGGGAATGAAATAGGCGGAGGGTCAATTCGTATTCACGATAAGGAAACACAAAGTACTATGTTCAGGCATTTGGGCTTTTCCCCAGAAGAGGCAAAAGCGCAATTTGGGTTTCTAATGGATGCTTTTCAGTATGGGGCTCCTCCACATGGGGGTATCGCTTTTGGTCTGGATCGATTGGTGGCCATTCTAGGAGGTCAAGAGACGATTAGGGATTTTATAGCCTTTCCTAAAAACAATAGCGGCCGTGATGTGATGATCGATGCTCCGGCACCAATCGATAATGAGCAGCTAAAAGAGTTGAGTTTGAAGTTAGATTTGTAGTTGAGTCGGTTTTATTTTTACCTTTCATGTATGGTAGGAAATAAAATCTCAAAAATCATAGCTACATGTATACTCGGGTTTTCGGTTCTCCTTATACTAGGATTTAACCTCGCAATAGCTAACTATCAAAATAACTTTGATAGAAAACACATTAATCATATCGGATATCTTAATCCAGAGAATCCAGATGTTTCGGATAATTTTAAACGATGCAGTGATAAGCTCCCAGTAGGTTTCTATCATAGTACGGCACCATATATATATAAGGGAGGTAAACCCAGCTTTCGAAGGTTTATTCAAAACAATTTTACAGGGCAGGATTTTACCGATAGTGGTTATTTAAACTTTAGATTCCTTATCGATTGTAATGGCCAAATAGGGGACTTCGAAATAAACCAATTAGATACAAATTTTGAAATAGGGGTCATGAATAAAGATTTGGTTAGTAAACTCTCAAAATTAACCTTGAGAAACGAAAATTGGAATTCTTTGGAGACAAAGGAGGTTCGTGATCTTTATATGTATATCATTTATAAAATCGAGAATGGCAAAGTCGTTGAAATTTTACCTTAGTCTTTTTAGCTTAATATTGATTTTCTCATGTAAAGAAAATAGCAATGAACTTCAAAGACCTAGTAATAGGGAACTAGCGAAAGAGAAACTCAAGTCTGGTGAAGAAATGCTTCAGGGTTCGCCAGAAAGTATGAAGCGTATTGAAGAAGCTATTACTTTGGACTCCACTTACGCCGAGGCCATAAGAGAACTATCCGTGGCTTATTTAAAAAGGGGAATGCCTCACAAGTGGAAACCTATTTTCGACGAAGCTGTTGAGAAAGATGCGGCGACCTGGCAACCATGGCGTGGCTACCTTTACTTATGGTTCTACAGAGATTATAAAAAGGCAATTGCTGATTTTGACGCCTCCGACACCATTACCGATTATATTGACCATCCACAAGGGCATAGTGTTGATTTTTGGAGAGGTATTGCCTATTTAGGCTTAAAAGATTATGACAATTCCATTGCCTATTGGGACAAGCATATTACAAGAGAGGCTGAAGAAAGTGGGGAAGATTGGGTAGAATTAGAGGCCTTTCTTTACCGGGGCATTGCATACTATGAATCTGGAAATCCAGAAAAAGCAGAGGCCAATTTTAATAAGGTAATCCAGTACTTCAAACAATCTGCCGATGCTAAGTATTACAAAGCATTGGTTTTGAAGGATAAGGGTAAGATGGAGGAGGCCCGGGCTCTTGTTAAAGACGCCATGTTAGATTACAAGGCAGGTTTTTACAACAGCCGGGATTATGTCGAAACTTTACGGCAGATATATTTAGAAGACCTAACTGAATTGCAGAACTCCTTGTCACTTTGAAAAACTGAGGCTATTCCAAGGTATGTTTTTCATTACTTTTAGGAAAGCAAGAGCATTTTAGGCCAACCCTGTTGAAAAACCCTTTGACTTGCTTTTTTGAGCAGAACTATTTTTTATTGCGTTACGTGTTGAATTAGAATGAAACTAAAATATTTTATAACTATAATAGTCCTTGCCTCCATTGGCTCAATCATCTATGGTTTCTCCATGGATGAATCCCAAACCGATATTGCGAACAAATTTATAGGTTCCGGCACTTTGGGGTTATTTCTTTTGGCCATGCCCCTTTTTCTCTATAAAGAGAGCAAACATAGAAAAATGAAGGACTATATGCTTACCGAGGAAAATGTTCGAAAAATGAGAGGAGAGACCACGGAAAAGCCTGGAAATCAGCCTGATTCAAATTGAAAAAAGTTTGTTTTAAGAAAAAAATCATAAATTAGTAAAGCAATTTTCTAAAATCTAATTTATAATGGCATGACTGGAACAGTAAAATTTTTCAATGAATCCAAGGGATATGGTTTCATTACCAACGACGAAACCGGGAAGGACATCTTCGTACACGCAACCGCACTGAACGGACTTACCCTAAACGAAGGAGACAAAGTGGTCTATGAGGAAGAAGAAGGAAGAAAAGGCATTGTAGCCGCACAAGTACAAATGGCCGAGTAAACAACTGCGCCTTTAAAACAGTATTGACCCTCGGTACCACCGAGGGTCTTTTAGTTTAAATTCCGTTTTTGAATGAAGAAACGTTTTAAGAGGTCAGATGCTTCCTTTTCTAATATTCCGCCAAATATTTTTGTCTTTGGATGTAGCTTCGTCCCCATGGCCCCACACCCACGTTGTGGATCTTCGGTAGCATATACAATTTTTGAAATCTGACTCCAATACAATGCTCCCGCACACATTTGGCATGGTTCCAAGGTCACATATAGGGTGCAATCCTTTAAATACTTTCCTCCTAAAAAATTTGCTGCTGCGGTTATCGCTTGCATCTCGGCATGGGCGGTAACATCATTCAATTGTTCCGTTAGGTTGTGCGCCCGGGCGATTATTCTATCTTGAACTACTACAATAGCCCCAATAGGTACCTCACCTTTTTCAAAAGCGGTTTCTGCTTCTTGTAAGGCTTTTTTCATATAATAGGTATCATCGTAAGGGAGGATCATGGTTTGGTTTTGATTGGCAATAGTAGCGATTATTATTTTTGGCCACAAAAAAACCTCAATCTGAAAGGTTGAGGTTTTTTTAAAGTTTCATTTGATACTATCGTTTTTCCAATTCGCTTGTTCGAAATTCGAAACTGGAAATTATTAATTTTCCATCAACGATTTGAACCTCTCCGTTTTCTTCGACTGCGGTTTCTTTACTGGAACCATAATAGAATCCTCCATCACCAGGCCCATAGGATTCCGAATACGTTTCGCCATCATAAACTTCCTCATAATTATATTCAATGAAGACAAAACGATCTTCATCGTTGATGTATGACCAGTATCCATCTCCGTCGTATGTTAAAATAGCTTCGCTATCGGAGAAGGAGAAACCGTCACATAAAATAGTCAAATTTTCCAGTGTTACACCATCAGGAATATCCACTGAATTAATGGTTGTCGAAGAAATGTCCTTATATCTCTCCGTATACGTCCCATCACTTTTCATGGTAATTTCAAAATACTCGATCCTTTCGCAAGATTCGTAATTGTAACTGACATTAAGTGCTCCTTGGGCACAAGAACGCATGGCATCCTGAGTTTCACACATATCAATATTTGGTAGTTCAATTTCTTCCGGGGATGAATCGAAATACTGTCTTACCAAGGTCCAAGTCCCAACAACTTCTGCGTTTCCTCCCCAACTTTCCACAGTTACACAAACTTCTTCAGGGGCACTAATGTTACCCTGGGCATCATACACGCAAACAACATAACAAAATGTTCCGGGCTCTATCTGAGTATTGAAATCGACATCCAAGGTTCCGTCATTTACTTTTGTTGTATGACTTAATTTACCTTTTTTGGATTTGATTTTGTTCGGGATGGCTTTGCCTGTACTGTTCGTTGAGACATTTATATCATAATAGCTGTCAGCTACAGTACCATCATTACTTTTAAATTGTAGATAGGCCCCCACTACATCGCCATCCGAACTAAAAGGGATATAAAATCCTTCATTCAAAAAAGCCGTTTTACCGGCATCGGATATATCTAAAGAAATGGCTTCGTTTGGAGTAGGTGGAGTTCCTGTAATTTTGTCTCCTCCTGCAATCACAACATTATCGGCTACCAAGTTGGTTTCCAACGGAGTTTGTTCTTGTTGTTCCGCTATTTGATCCGTTTCACCTGGCACATCAGGGCTGTCATCTTTTCCGCAGGAAGCAGTAATAATCAAGGCGGCTAAGGCGGCGGTTCTAAAAATGATTTTCATGGTTATGTTGATTTTAATTAGTTTATAAAAAAGTTTAACGCATATCCTTACCCTAATAGTGTGTTAAATCTGTAGTATTTTGTGCATACCCTAAGTACAATCATTAGAACTTCAAATACCTTAGTTTTGTAATTTCTAACAAAGGGGAGTGGATACTATACTTGAATCTGTTACATCGCCAAAGGAGCTTCGCCAAATAAGGCCTAGCGACTTGCCACGGCTCGCCCAAGAATTGCGGGACTTTATCATCGATATCGTGGCTACAAAGGAAGGTCATCTAGGAGCCGGCCTCGGGGTTGTAGAATTGACCATTGCATTACATTACATTTTTGATACCCCAAATGACAAATTGATTTGGGATGTAGGTCATCAAGCATATGGACATAAAATCTTGACAGGCAGAAAGGAAATTTTCGATACCAATAGGCAATTGGGAGGTGTTAGTGGGTTTCCAAAAATGGCCGAGAGTGAATATGATGCTTTTGGGACTGGACATAGTTCTACTTCCATTTCCGCTATTTTAGGAATGGCGATCGCATCTAAATTAAGGGGAGATGAAGATAAAGAGCATATTGCCGTAATCGGTGATGCCTCAATTGCCAGCGGAATGGCCTTCGAAGGTCTTAATCATATGGGTGTAACAGATGCGAACGTATTGATTGTACTTAACGACAATGCCATCGGAATTGACCCTAGTGTAGGTGCTTTAAAAAAATATTTGACCAATGTAAAGAAAGGTACAGCCAAGGATGAGAATATCTTCGAGTGCCTTAATTTTGATTATTCAGGCCCGATCGATGGGCATGATATAAAGGAGCTACTTGCCGAACTGGAACGACTAAAATCGATTAAAGGTCCTCGATTGCTACATGTGATCACTACAAAAGGCAAAGGTTTGCAACGGGCAGAAGAAAATCAAGTGACCTATCACGCCCCAGGAAAATTTGATAAGATTACTGGGGAATTGCAAAAAAAATCCTCGGCCAATCAGCCACCGAAATATCAAGATGTGTTTGGGCATACCATAGTGGAGTTGGCACATAGGAATGATAAAATTGTGGGCATTACGCCGGCTATGCCCACTGGTAGTTCCTTAAAATACATGATGGCCGAAATACCGAACCGGGCGTTCGATGTTGGTATTGCCGAGCAACACGCCGTTACTATGGCCGCGGGAATGGCTGCAGAGGGCTTAATACCTTTTTGCAACATCTACTCTACTTTTCTGCAGCGGGCCTATGATCAGGTAATCCATGATGTTGCCCTACAGGATTTACCAGTAATTTTTTGCTTAGATCGTGCAGGTTTGGTCGGCCAGGACGGAGCAACACACCACGGAGTTTATGATTTGGCCTATTTGCGATGTATTCCAAACCTGGTTGTTTTTTCGCCGATGAACGAGGCTGAGCTTAGAAATATCATGTTCACGGTACAATTGGCGCTGGAGCATCCTATTGCCATAAGATACCCTAGGGGAAGGGGCGTGCAATTAAACTGGAAAACACCTTTTGAAAAGATAGCGATCGGGACATCTGTAGAAATTAAAAAAGGAAGTAAAATAGCAGTACTTTCCGTTGGGCCGATCGGTAACAAAGTAATTGAAGTTATACATGATTTGGGCAACCCACAGGAAGTAGGACATTTTAACATGCGCTTTATAAAGCCATTGGATGAAAAACGACTGTTAGAAATCTTTAAGAGCTATACACATATCATTACTGTTGAAGATGGTTGCAAGATAGGTGGCTTCGGAAGTGCCGTTTTAGAATTCGCCAATAGGACCAAGGCGTTCATCAATATCGAAATTTTGGGAATCGACGATGTTTTTGTAGAACATGGAACTGTAGAAGAACTTCACGAAATGGCCGGAATTGATACATCGGTAATCAAAAAAACAGTAAAAAAGCTTCTTTCACTGACCACTGACCACTGACCACTGACCACTGACCACTATAATTGTTTCCCCATAATCTTGTTGTGAATGTGTACCGCAGCACTATCGGATAAACTGGCCACGTAGCAACAGGTATTGAGGAGTATGGTATAGGTAGAAGTATTGGTTTGCCTATAAAATTCAGGTAAGGTTCTGAGCATTAGCTTGTCATAATTACTAGGATTCCCTTTTTTAGTACGAACAAGTGCCGTAGTGTATACTTCCAGAATATCCGAGATGAGTTTATAGCCCGCGATCTCCTTTTCAATAACCTCTTGGGACTGATAAATCTTTTCAACACTAATGGCAATGATATCGTTTATTTGAGCCGCATATTTACTTTTGTCCAAGAGCGAAATGTGAAAATCACCTGCTAGAATAGCCGTCTCATTGGCCATAAATATCGCAATGGCATCTTGTATTAAAGTATTTATGGCCAGGGCACGTAGGTAGCTCAGCCGGTCTTCCTTATACTTTAGTGAATTGTATTTTTGGGTGTTGATGCTGTCTTTTACGAGCTTGATTAAATACTCCAAGGCATATTCCTCAGAAATCAAACCGAGATTGATACCATCTTCAAAATCGATAATGGTGTAACATATATCATCGGCAGCCTCTACCAAAAAAGTAAGGGGGTGCCTTGAAAAACTAATGTCATTATTTTTCCCACCGCTAGTAGGTCGGGTATGTCTTAATCCCAGCGCTGCAGCGACTTCCAGAAACCCAGCTTTTTCAGTTTGAAAAAAACCAAACTTTTTATCGGCGATTTGCTTAGTGGGTCTTTTGGGAAGCGATTCTTTTGGGTATTTCATAAAGGCACCCAAAGTGGCATAACTTAAACGAAGGCCTCCAGCGACCCCTTCCCGGGATTCGGTCAATAGTTTAAAACCATTGGCGTTCCCCTCAAAATCGATAATATCCTGATATTCTTTTGATGAAAGTTCATCTTTAAATTGCTGTCCCTTTCCCGTTTTAAAATATTCGCCGATTGCTTTTTCACCGCTATGCCCAAAGGGAGGATTGCCAATATCATGTGATAGGGCCGCTGCCGCAACGATAGCACCAAAATCATTGAATCGATACCCATGTACTTCCTGTAAGTGTGGGTGTTTTTCCAAAATCTTTTTTCCAGCAAGTCTTCCTAAACTTCGCCCAACAACAGAAACCTCTAAACTATGTGTTAGGCGGGTGTGCACAAAATCGGTGTTAGAAAGAGGGATTACCTGTGTTTTGTCCTGTAAACTTCTGAATGCAGAAGAAAAGATGATTCGATCATAATCCACCTCGAAACCCAAGCGGGTCTCATCCTGTTCTTTACGTAGTCTTTTATTGGTGTCGCCAAAGCGCTTTAACGAGAGGAGTTGTTCCCAGTTCATTTTTATATGGTGCTTATTTGAAAGGTTCTTTTTTACCGCTCCTTTTGGAGAAGTCGGAAATGCTAAAAACCCATTTCCGGATGAGGCCCGCAAGATACAGAATTTTGAAAGTTGCAAGAATTGTATGGTTGTTGGGAAGCCTGAATTTCTTTTCCAAGAAATAACATTCACCAAACATTAAGTTAACATTGGTGTAAGTTATTTGCAGTCGACAAAAACTAATAGTTTAAAAATGAAATTAAAACATTTGGCCCTTGGGCTTTTTCTTAGTGTTTCATGCGTCTCTTTTGCACAGGAAACCAATGCCCCGACTTTTGGGAAAGGACTCTTCAATTTAGTTGGAAAAGACAGTACTTGGACCATGAAAATTGGTACACGTATGCAATTCTTAGGCATCTCTACCTGGGATGAAGGTGCTGATGGAGGTCTTGTGAATCCTGAACAAAACTTTTTAGTGAGACGTGCTCGATTAAAATTCGATGGTTTTGCTTTTTCTCCAAAGTTGAAATATAAATTAGAGTTAGGTCTTTCAAATAGAGATATCTCTGGAGGGTCTGAGTTCACTAGAAATACACCACGCTACATTCTAGATGCGGTAGTCATGTGGAATTTCCATGAAAATTTTGAACTATGGGTTGGTCAAACTAAACTACCCGGTAACATTGAGCGTGTTATTTCATCAGGAAACTTACAGCAAGTAGATCGCTCCTTGGTCAACAGTCGATTTAATATCGACCGCGATATGGGGCTTCAATTAAGGCACCATTTCACACTTGGTGAGAAATTTTTAGTCCGTGAGAAACTTGCCCTATCACAAGGTGAAGGAAGAAATGTTACACAAGGTAATTTAGGCGGTCATCAATATACTGCGCGACTTGAGTTCCTTCCTTTTGGTAAGTTTAAAGGCAAAGGTGATTATAGCGGAAGCGATCATAAAAGAGAAGAAACACCAAAATTGATGTTCGCCGTAAACTATGATACCAATCAAGATGCGGTAAAGACCAGAAGTAATCAAGGTTCTTACATGTTTAATGATATTGGTTTTCATGAAACAGATATCAATACTTTTTTCTTTGACGGCATGTTCAAATATGATGGGTTTTCGTTCATGTGGGAATATGCAGATAGAAATGCCGATGATCCGGTAGCTAGAAATGCCGATGGCTCCGAAACGGGAGATGTGGTTTGGACAGGTAAGGGACTAAACCTGCAAACTGGATACCTATTTAAGAACAATTGGGAAGTATCGGGTAGATATACCGATATCAACTTGGACGATATTACAGGAAGAGATGCAGAGACGCAGTATACCATAGGACTATCTAAATATATTGTAGGGCACAAACTAAAGGTACAAACAGATTTGAGCTATCTCTCGGTAGATGGTGGTTCTGATGAGCTAATGTATCGCCTTCAGTTAGATGTTCATTTTTAGATTATAAAATAACCTTATAGTAACATTGCATTGCCTTTTGTTGCAGATATTTGCGAAATTGAATTAACTAGAAATTATGGATAATATTTATTTTTTAATGATAATAGCACTTGCTGTTTTGGCAATTGCAGATTTAGTCGTTGGGGTTAGTAACGATGCGGTAAATTTCTTGAATTCAGCTATTGGTTCTAAAGCCATTTCATTCCGAACAATAATGATTGTTGCAAGTTTGGGTATTGCGTTTGGAGCTATATTTTCAAGTGGTATGATGGAGGTTGCCCGGAAAGGAATTTTCAACCCTGGGGAATTCTACTTTGACGAAATCATGTTCATTTTTATGGCCGTGATGATAACCGACATCCTATTGCTGGATTTCTTTAATACACTGGGAATGCCAACCTCAACAACGGTTTCAATCGTATTTGAACTTTTGGGTGCCGCCGTCGCCATGTCGTTAATTAAAATAGGTGCTGACAATGGCAATTTTGCCGATGTGGTCAATTACATCAATACTACAAAAGCTGGTGAAATTATATTTGGCATTCTGTTATCTGTCTTTGTTGCCTTTTCCATAGGCGCCCTTGTACAATGGATTTCCCGTTTACTCCTGTCCTATCATTATGAAAGAAAAGCAAAATGGGTAGGGGCTCTTTTTGGAGGAGTAGCACTCTCCGCCATTACCTATTTTATATTAATGAAAGGTATAAAGGGGACTGCTTTTGCCAAGGAAAGTTTTGACCTTATAGGGGGTATTACCATAAAGGATTTCTTGGAAGATCAATGGGTTGGTATAGCCGGGGTTAATTTTGTGATATGGTCTGTTCTATCCTATATTTTAATGAACGTAGCGAAAGTAAATATTTATAAATTGATTATTGGTGTGGGTACCTTTGCATTAGCATTGGCCTTTGCCGGAAATGACTTGGTCAATTTTATTGGTGTACCTATCGCTGCATGGCAATCGTATGAAGCTTGGATGGCATCGGGTGCCGCTGCTTCCGATTTTAGTATGGAAATATTAGCTGCAAAAGTGCCAACACCGAACTTGCTTTTATTTGCGGCTGGTATTATAATGGTCGTAACGTTGTGGTTTTCGAGCAAAGCCAAGGCTGTTGTAAAAACCTCGTTAGACCTTTCAAGTCAGGAAGAAACGAAAGAACGTTTTCAACCTAACTTTTTGTCCCGTGGTTTTGTAAGAACGGCAATAGCGTTATCTCAGGTAACCTCTACTTTATTGCCAGATTCATGGCAAGCTAAAATTGAAAAACAATTTGAAAAGCCAGTGATTACCCTATCAAAAAATAAAGTACACGAACTACCGGCTTTTGATATGGTTAGGGCGGCCGTAAACCTTATGGTTGCAGGTATTTTAATATCGATAGCAACATCCTATAAACTTCCCTTATCTACTACCTATGTAACTTTTATGGTAGCCATGGGTACCTCATTGGCTGATAGGGCATGGGGCGCGGAAAGTGCAGTGTACAGAGTGGCTGGCGTATTGAACGTTATTGGCGGGTGGTTCGGAACCGCAATAATTGCCTTTATAGCGGCGGGGACGATTTTGGCTCTGATTAGTTTTGGTAAAGGAGCCGCCATTGCAATATTGCTATTTGTTGCGATACTGCTTTTAGCGAGAAATTATATCTCTCACAACAAAAAGGTAAAGGAGAGTAAAGCCGAGGATACATTAAATAAGGCGGAGAGTAGTTCGATTCAAGGTGTTATTGAAGAGAGTGCGAACAATATTGCGAACGTTCTTAAAAGAACGAATAAAATATATACGAATTCGATTAACGGTCTTGCAGTACAAAATCTGAACTTATTGAAAAAGAATAAGAAGCAGGGTGCAAAACTCTCTGATGAAATAGATGATTTACGGGATAACATTTTCTATTTTATCAAAAACCTGGATGAAGCAAGTGTAGGGGCCAGTAATTTCTACATAACCGTTCTTGGCCACTTGACGGATATCGCTCAGTCTTTAGAGTATATAGGAAAGGTAAGCCTCAAGCATGTTAACAACAATCACAAAAAGTTAAAGTACAATCAAATAAAGGAACTCAAACAGATAGACGAAAAACTGGAAGAACTATTGAATCTAACACAATCGGCTTTTGATAATCGGTCATTTGAGCAGATTGGCGTCGTCCTCGGTAAAAAACAGGAAATGTTCGATATGGTTTCCGAGAAAATACAAACACAGGTAGCGCGTACCCGTACTGAGGAATCCAGCCCTAAAAATACCACTTTGTATTTCTCATTGTTGTTAGAAACCAAGGATTTAATGACGGCTACAATGAATTTATTGGAGCAGTACTACAATGAACATGATAGTACGATAGCACCGGCAACCCTTGAACAGCCTGAAGCGGAATAGTACTTCTTCCCAATCAAAAATTATAAGTACCTTGTTCATCGTAAATCGATATGATGATGAGGTACTTTTTTTTATGGATAGCGTTGCTTTCGTCCTTAATATCTTTGGGTCAGGAACTTTCTGGGGTGCAGCTCTTGCAAAAGGCTATTGAATATCATGACCCAACTAATGCTTGGCCCACTTTTAAAGGGGAACTCTCGATAACCATGTCTACTCCCGACGAAAAGGAAAGAGTAAGTACCATTCTAATAGACCTTCCTAAAGATTATTTTCAAGTAAAGGCGACCAAAGATGACGTTACCATTACACAAACGTTGAATAAGGAGGAGTGCAAGGTTTTATATAACGGGAGTAGTACTTTTTCCGAAGAAGATAAGAAGAAACATCGTTTGACCTGTGAAAGGGCAAATATGTATAAAAATTATTATACCTACCTCTACGGCCTACCAATGAAATTAAAAGATTCAGGAACGATTATAGATCCAAATGCGGAAAAGAAAATCTTTAAGGGTAAAGAATACTTTGTTTTAAAGGCCACTTACGAAAAAGAAGTTGGTGAGGACACATGGTATTTCTATTTTGACCCCAAGACCTACGCTATGGAAGTGTATCAATTCTTCCATGACGAGTCGAAAAACGATGGGGAGTATATTCTTCTAACAGGGATGGAAGAAATAGGTGGAATTAAAATGCCAAAAACCAGAGCTTGGTATTATAATAAAGATGACAAGTACCTGGGCAAAGACGTGTTGGACTAGATTTCGGTTTTATAAAAGGTTGTTTTATTTGTGGTCCTTTAGACTAATACATCTTCAGCTTGCTGTTATCTTAAAATGACATTGCACTTCATCGAAAAGTTTATACCTAATTTAAAAATACTGCGTTAAAGTAAAGATTCCCAAATCTTTAAATTATGCGTACGATAAAGTTCTCAATTGGCCTATTGGCTATACTTTTTATTTTTTCAGGTTGTGAAAAGGACTCCGAAGTATTAGAGCCCGAGGTTGAACAGGAAACCAACGCTTCGGCGAGACTTACCGCAAAAAATCTGTACAATACCCACTATGAAGATTCTGCGAGTGTTGAAACCGACCCGCAATGGGCAGGTGATGAAACAACCTGCGATCCAGGCAATGTGTCTCAAGCGGTATTGGATAAAATATTTACGAGATTACTCTATTTCAGGAGAGCGGTTGGGCTCAATAATGGAATGACCGAGAGCAAGCTCAAAAGTGAAAAAGCTCAACGCGCAGCTTTAATGATGCAGGCGAATAATACACTGGATCACTTTCCGTCGGACAGTTGGAAGTGTTACTCTCCGGAAGGGAAAGAAGGTGCCGGAAACTCGTTGTTGACCACTGTGGTTAATGCAGAAGCCATTGATTCTTATATGAGGGACGCTGGCTCTGCAAATGGAGGTGTTGGTCATAGACGCTGGCTACTTTGGCCTAATCTGCAGGAAATTGGCGTCGGAAATACAGATCATGCAAATGCCATATGGGTTTTAGGTAATGCAGGAACACCACCGGAGGATGCACCCGAGTTCATTTCTTGGCCTCCAAAAGGCTATGTCCCAGAACGACTGGTTTATCCGCGATGGTCATTTTCTTTAAAGGATGCCGATTTTACCCAGGCTCAAGTTGCAATGGAAGATTCAGCTGGCAATAACATTTCTTTGACAATTGAAGAGCTGGACAATCAATTTGGCGACCGCACCATAGTTTGGGTTCCTGAAGGAATTACTACAAATGTTTCCCAAGATACTACCTACTCGGTCTCTATTACCGGAGTAAATATCAAGGGAAATGCAAAAGACTTTTCTTACTCGGTCATAGTTTTTGACCCAAATGAGTAGTCAAATTAAAGTATAATTTTAAGATTTCCAGTACTGTTAAAAGGCGCCTGGCTGAATATAGCTAAGATGGGAGCATATTTTTGTTTCGTTCGTCTTAGTAAACAGGTGTTTTGTCATATTTCTGATTCAGAATTCGGGCTAATCAATTTTTTTTATAAGATTTGTGTATAAGGGTATTTCAGATGCTGAAAAACCTTCAATAGAATTCACATCTTATTCAGATCGATTTTAGAACACATGATAGTTACTGAACAGCAAAAACCAATAGTTGAACACACTTTTAGTGTTGGTCGTTTTGCATGCTATCCAAATATTATTGTGGGGGAGTTTAATGAGGGCATGCATGTTACCAAAGATGCTATAGCGGAGCCTATTCGAATGGTGCAAGAGTTATACGGTACTGAAAACCCTTTTGTGTACATATCCCATAGGCGCCATTCATATTCTATGGATCCCGTTGGTTACAAGGAAATTGCCGGGATGTTTCCAAACTTTATTGGTTTTGCCATTGTTTCGAACAACCGATATCGCAGGGTGTTGGCAAACCTTGAAAAACTCTTTATCAAGAAACCTATTCGGGTGTTTTATAGAATGGATAAGGCCTTTGAATGGGCCCAGTCCCTAGTAGATTCAAAAGCCTAGGATGTTTTTTGCCCCACGAGTTGCAAGGTAACAGCGTAAATATCTTCATTTAACATTTTTGCCTTTAACCAAGCGTAGAAACTCATCACAAAAATATCTTCTTGCTCTTTTCCCAGCCAATTAAATGATTGTACAACTTCGGCTTTAAACCCTTCGGAAATTACTTCTTTTGGATTTTCATAATAACGATTTACCAATCCTATAAAGGTCAAAACCCTTTGTTCTCCAATTTGATGAAGTTGTTTTGAAAATTTTCTTTTAAAGCTTTGCAATCTTCCAAGTACCAAATCCAATTTATCCAATTCGATCAACAATAAAATTTCTATAATATTCTTTTTTAAAACCCATATCCAACCCATTTTTTTCTCATACCAAACGTCACTATGACGAAAGCCTTTCATATGTTGATATGCTTCTGAAAAATTTCGTTGCTGAAATAGGCACATAATAATGAGCAAACTTATATCCAGCGAATCGTCCTTAAATTCTTTTAGCAAAGAAATGGCGATTTCCGCTTCACCGGTGTAATTGCGGTTGAGCGCTTTTATAATTGTCAATTTTTCTAAAAAACGACGATAATAGGTGCCGTTGTTCTTTTTCATCTCCAACTCCATATGGGTTGTAAAATTCATTGAGACCTCAAATGTTTTGTTCCTAAAATTGGTGATGGCCAAGAGGTTTAAAATATTAATATGGTAGTATCTATGCTTGTCTTTAAGTCCTCCTTTTTTGTTGACTATTTCATATAACTCCATCATAAATGGGGAGATGGTGTAAAAGTCGCTCTGTAGTTTTGCAGCCGTAGCAGTTATTTCCATTAATTGAAAAAGCGATTTATAGGTCAAAGTGGTATCGATTTCAATATGGAATTTTGAAAAAACGGTAGTGATAATTTCGTTAACCGATTTGCCTTGGGTGCTATTAAGCTCTGATTTTATAACCGCGTAGGCCCTGTTAAGTTGAAAATCTTGTTGATACAATCGCATGTTCTCTTCCGAAGCCTGGATACTATCAGCTAGAATTTTATTGGGATGCAAATGGGCGTATTGGATCGTGGTGTGATAAATTTCATTAAGAATGGAATACAAATCAGTTTGTTTTGCAAGTTTTTCGGCTTTTTGGAGCGTTTTGAAGGCAATTTTATGTTGCTTTTTTTCAAAGAAGATACGACTGGCCAGAAGCAGTTTTAAGATTTCAAGTTCCTCTGATGTCTCCCCGGCAAAACTTTTGCTGGCTATAAAATCTATGAGGTTGTCCTGAAGTCTTTTGCGAAGAGCGTGATAGGCATTTTTGGTGGGTTTCCCATACAATTGAACATCTAGGTGTTCAGTTTTCCCTGAGGCTATTAATTTGAACAGCTCGCCGTTTTTAACGTCAGTACGCCTGTTCTTTCGGTTCATCTGAAGCTGGAACTCTTGTCGCTCCTCTTTTGACAGAATGCCAATAATCGTCTCGATTCCTTTCATTAAAACATAAGTTTTATATGTCCTTTATAGCTTTAAAATAGCAATATTTTGTAAAATATATTAATATTTAATCATAAGTTTTTTAGAACAATTGTTTTTCACCATAACCTACACAGCCTCATATTTGCCTTGTAATTGAAATGTAAAAACAAATCATTATGGAAAATTCAATGTTAGATAAGAAAAAGGAAAACAAAGTAGTTGAAGAGTTCAATGGTCGCCCTACGCCGGCATTTGTATCTGCCTCATGGATGGCGCTGTTAATAGGAATGGTATCCTACTGTATTGGTCTTTGGAATGCTTATATGCAACTGAATGAGAAAGGCTATTATTTTACTATTCTGCTTTTCGGGCTCTTTTCAGCAGTATCGGTACAAAAAAGTGTTCGAGACCGTCAAGAGGGTATTCAGGTAACTGATATGTACTATGGTATTAGCTGGTTTACCACTATAACTTCGATTACACTTTTGGTCATTGGTTTATGGAATGCCGATTTGGAATTAAGTGAAAAGGGCTTTTATGGCATGTCTTTTACATTGAGTTTGTTTGCGGCGGTGGCGGTTCAGAAAAATACACGTGATATTCAATATTTAGATAAGGCCGAGGGAAAGCCGAAGTTTAAATAGCTACAAAGATTTAAAAAAAGATAGCAAAGGCACACCCGTGCTATCACATCGGTTCGAGCCCGTCGAGAGACCCTATTATAAGGGGTGCACCTCGACGGGCTTGTTAAAACTATTTGTTGACAGTCAGTCAATATTTTGTAAGACACTAAATGACGTTTAAATTGCTCTTCTTTCCTATCTAACAAGTAGTTTAATTGTCTTGCTAGATTTATAAGTGGCATAAAAAACCAGGGTATATGCTCCAACGCTTAAGTTGGAAACATCAATTTTATTTGTTCCTTCCCCAAGGCTTCGGTTAAAAAGGAGTTTTCCGTTTTCGGTGAATACGGATACGTTCAAATATTGAAGATTACCATTCTCGACCCAAAAGAAGCCATCATTTACAGGATTTGGATATATTAAGAGGGGGTTTTCTACATCTTGGCGGCGAACAATTAGGGTGTCGGACCCTGCGCAACCGGTGGGAGAGGTTACCGTTAAAGTATATGTTCCGGGCATATTTACTTCCACCGATAAGGATTCTTCTCCTAAAATTATATTGCCATCAACCGTTTCCCACCGAAATGAATACCCATCCCCAAAGTTTAAATCAACTTCTAAAACCAATTTTTCTTGGTCGGCGTTTAGTGTCCGGTCTTCCCCGATATTTATAGATAGGGATGAGCTATCGCCTGCAACAACGACCGAATCAGAACTAGAGCAACCAGATGAGTTATTGATTATGGTTAGGGTATAGGTGCCTTTGGTATCTACCATTGCAATTTCCTGATTCGCACCAGATACGATATGTCCGTCTTGTGTTTCCCATAAATATTCATGACCCGTTCCCAGTTCATGAATCGTACCTATTTCTTGTATTTCCGTATTGCAATCCAACACTTTATCTTCTCCTGCATTTGTATTGAAAGACGAACTTGGCATTACTACAACCGTATCAGAAGCAACACAACCGTCAATCGTTCTAGTGACTGTTAGGGTATAGGTGCCAGCAGCAGCAGCGGTAGCTATTTCCTGATCGACGCCTGAAAGAATCGTTCCATTCGTGGTACTCCATAAATAGGTGTGTCCGGTTCCCAAGCTGTTTACCTTGCCTACAGTTACGGGATCGTTAGAACAGTTTATGGTCTTGTCTTCCCCACTATCTACATTGAAAGCGACCGCTGAAATAACAAGAACCGAGTCGGTAGAAGAGCATCCGTCGGCCGTTCTAGTTACCGTTAAGATATAAGTGCCGGCAGTATCAACTGTAGCTATCTCTTGATTGACACCTGAAAGGATAGTTCCATCTGTGGTACTCCATAGGTAGGTGTGTCCAGTTCCCAAGTTGTTTGCCTTACCCACTGTTACAGGATCGTTAGAACAGCTTATGATCTTATCCTCGCCGCCATCTACATTGAAAGATGTACTCGTCGTTACTGTTACGGTATCCGATTCGGAACAGGCTCCCATCGGACTGCTTACCGTTAAGGTATATGTCCCAGGTTTGTTAACCGTTGCTTGGGATTCCGAAGCTCCTGAAATAATGCTCCCGTCAGTAGTGGTCCACGAAAAAGTAAAGCCAGGACTTAGGGTATTAGCATTACCAATAACAACATCTTGTGCTGAACAGCTAATCGTTTTATCGGTACCTGCATTGGCCATTTGAGCAGGAATTAGATTGATATTCGAAACATTTTGTGGGTTTTCGATAACTGTTAGATCTTCAATTTTTGAAACTTTATTTCCCCCATACAAGATATTACAGAATTCAACGTCATTTATTTCACCGGTATTTGTTCCATTACCATCTATGTAGCTTATGATGCGAGGTGTTCTTTCTGAAAGAACATCAGTAACCGTAATACCCTGAATACTTCCGGTACCCTCATCAAAACCAAGCATATCATCTTTTATCTGTAGCCCCATAAGTTGATAGGGCTGGTGTTCTAATCTAATATTGCTAAAGTGAATATTGCTCAAATTGCCTCCTCGAATATTTCTACAACCGATAACAGCCCCGTTAAGCTTGTGTGCTAAGGTTCCCTGTACCCTATCAAAATGAATAACATCAATATCGTAGACCTCTACATTGGTAACATCTCTTTGAAGGTTCCAGCTCAGTTGAAAAATACTACCTACAACTTGTTGCCATATCACATTGTTAAAGACTTGCATATTATTATCAAAGAGTTTTATGGAATCATCGTTGACTTTAAAAAAGGAGTTCTTGATTACCGAATTTGCCCCCGTTGATATTCCATCCGAATTTCTTTCAAATCCTAGGAATTTTACATTGTCTACAAGCGTAGCACCTCTAGTCGTAACACAAGCCTTGGGCCCGTTGGTCAATATTATTCCTTCTAACGTAATATCGGTTTGGTTCTGACTGCCCGGAAGGTCGATCAAATGCTTGGTCCACGTTTCTTCATGCGGATATTCTATACCTGACAGTATACCCCTTCCTCTTATGGTAATCGGATTGGCATTGATTTTCCCTTTTAGCAGCCCTTTTACGTAGGCGCCTCCAGCTATATAAATGGTCGTCCCGCTATCTATATTATTATAGGTTTCACCAATATCATGAACTCCAGGGCCAAAATAAATGACACCAGGGTCATTAGGTGACGGTATATTGGTTTCCATGGGATTTGCAAAGATGAAAATAGGATGTTCTTCCTCACCATCTATTTCAACATAAAGGTTTTCAGGTTTATCTACGGTAAAGGAAACAGTGTTGCCCGAGATTGTTGGGGTGATGTTTCTTGATTTCGGACGCACTATTGACGAATTTATTGTTGTTCTACTCGGGATGGTCACCGATACTGTTACCGTTCCCGAGAATGAAAAGGCAGTCCAGTGATTAAAATCGGTCATGAATGGTCTTGAGTTTAAGGGAAACTCATTACTCCCCATATATACATAGGAATCGGCGCTGCTATTATTTTGACCTATGGTGACTGAGTAGCGATCAGATTTATACAAATTATTGGGAAGAGGTGGATATACTTCGAATTCGTCGATTAGCTCAATATCGGTATCGGCTGATTTAGGGGTAAAGGAACTTATAGGGATTATCGCGAACAGAAGGGTGAGGATAAACAATCCATTGTAGGCTACCTTTTTCATTTGGGAGTTTTTTAAGGGCTATTCTCTAGGTAAAGAATAAACGAAACGCACCAAATTATATTGCAAATCTTTGGCTATCAATAAGATTGTGCCGGAATAAAAACAACGGGCAGAACAAGGGAAAGGGTGGAATTATCTATAAAAATTCATTTCGTCCAAATATTGCCAAACGTTTTCGGGCAGCATGGTTCGAATGTTCTTTCCGGCCTTATGATTACTGCGAATAAAGGTTGATGAGACTTCCATAATAGGGGCGGCCACCGAATGTATCTTCGGATGATCTTTAAATTGATGTTCTACTTCCCCCTCAGAAATTCTTGGGTACACATAAAGGTCGTAGTTCTCTAAAATGGTTTTGTAGTTTTTCCATTTATGAAAACCTTTTAGATTATCCTCGCCCATAATCAAACAAAACTGATATTTGTGGCTATACTTTTCTTCTAGGTGCACTAATGTATGGACTGTGTAATTTGGCTGAGGAAGATCAAACTCGATTTTACTGGGCTTAAGTTTAGGAAATTCCTTGGTCGCCTCGAAGACCATTTGATAGCGATGATGGTTGTCAAGCAAAGTTTTCTTTGTTTTAAACGGACTTTGGGGCGTTACTACGAACCAAACCTCATCAAGGTCGGAAAACTCTACCATATGGTTGGCAATAACCATATGACCAATATGTATGGGGTTGAAAGTACCGAAGTAAAGTCCGATTTTTTTCATCGCAAGGGATTTTATTTTTCATTCCCGCGCAGGCGGGAATCTCAACTACTTTTATTTTTCAATCCCGAGGAAGGGGCATCCGATTCTTTCTTGTTTTTCTCGGAGATTGGCTTTGTGTTCACAAAATTCGCTACAAGATCATGTGCTTCCTGCAATGCGATTTCGAGGTCATAATTTTTGATGATTTCGTCAAATTGTGGAGCGGTTGCCAACTCAACAGAGGCCTTGGCAATACGCATATTGATTTTGTCATCACTCTCCGTACTGCGTTTCTTTAGCCTAATTTTCAGTTCGTCAACACTTGGCGGTTTTACAAAAACGGCCAGTGTTTCCTTTGGGAATTTTTTTTTGATTCGAAGCCCGCCGACCACGTCAATATCGAAAATCACATTTTTACCTGCAGCCCAAAGTCGTTTGACTTCACTTTTTAGGGTGCCGTAAAAATTGTCCCGGTATACTTCTTCCCACTCCAGAAAATCGTCATTTTTGATATGCTTTTTAAACTCCGAAACTGTTTTAAAGTAATAGTGTTTCCCTTCTTTTTCCTTTCCTCTCTTAGGCCTAGATGTAGCTGAGACGGAAAATGCCAAATTTAAGTCAGGTTGTTCCAGTAAATGCCGGACTATTGTTGTTTTACCACTACCGGAAGGGGCTGAAAATATGATGAGTTTTCCTCCCTTCATTATAAAACGTTTAGCATTTGTTCTTTTATTTTTTCCAACTCATCCTTCATCTGAACTACCAATTGTTGCATGGGGGCATAATTGGCTTTTGACCCAATTGTATTAATTTCCCGACCCATCTCCTGGGTAATGAATGCTAATTTTTTGCCATTGCTGTCATCTGATTTAAGCGTACTGGCAAAATAGTCCAAGTGATTTTTCAACCGTACCTTTTCTTCGGTAATGTCGTACTTCTCTAGGTAATAGATAAGCTCCTGCTCGAATCTGTTGGCATCCACATCCGTTTTTAAATCGGTAACGGCTTTTTGCAAGCGTTCACGTACATCCGACTGTCGGTTGGGGTCCATTTCAACGACTTCGCCCAACAACTTTTCCAGACGATTAATACGTTCCAGAAAATCTTTTTCCAGAACGTTTCCTTCTTCAGACCGAAACGTGTTGATCTCGACCAAAGCCTCCTTTAAGGCATTTTTAATAGCGTCGTATTCATCATCGTCTATGTTTTCCCGTGCGGTCTTCATGCTATCGGGCATACGCAACGCCATTTCCATTAATCTCAGATCGTCTCCATCGGCGATAGCTGCCAATTGGGACATATAGGTTTTTACGACTTCTTTATTGATTACAGCTGAGGTTTCCGCACCCGTGTGTTCAACATACAACCCAAAATCTACCTTGCCACGAGATAAGGAGCTGGCAATTATCTTACGCAGTTCGAGTTCTTTTTCGCGATAAGAAGGGGGCATTCGGGCGTTTAAATCCAGATTTTTGCTGTTCAAGGATTTGAGTTCTACCGTTATTTTTTTGGTAGGCAGTTGTATAACGTGCTTCCCGAAACCCGTCATTGATTGAATCATAGGTCAATTTTAAATTGATGCAAAGGTAGTGGTTTTCAATAAGCAACTTTATTGGTCACCTAAGTTCAGCACTCGATTATAGTTCCTTGATTTTGATATTTCTATAGGAGACCCTATCGCTGTGGTCTTGTAGCCCTATCTTTCCCTTTTTGTATTGTGCAAAACCTACCCAATCGCTAAACTTACTGTCCTTTAGCATTACATTGAGCGCTTCACCACCTACGGGAAATGAGGAGACTTCGACCCCGTTCAAGACGCAGTTGCCCCTGTTGGTGTTGTGGTCAACGGTAATGATATAAGTGTTCCATTCGCCGCTAGGTTTGGTGACATCTGAAGTAGGGGAAACTAAATCGTACAGTGCCCCTGCTTGATGAGAAGTGCCATTTTTGGCGTCAGGATGTTTATTGTTGTCAAGTACCTGAATTTCTAAACCCGTCTGGTACGGTTCACTAAATTTTTCATCCTCATGCACGCCCCAAAAAATGCCGCTATTTCCTCCTTCGGAAATTTTCCATTCCAGAGACAGTACAAAACTGCTAAAGTTTCTCTTGGTTACCAGATTAAAAGTGTTGTACTCCTTATCGCCACTTTCCTTTCTTTCTTCGGCCGTTGGGGGAGTAAAAACAAGTGCGTCATCTTTTATACTCCAATAGTTAGGAACAGGACCGCCTAGGTAGGCCTGCCATTCATCTAAGGAGGTCCCATTGAAGAGTGTAATCCATTCGGATTGTTCGTTCATTTCGGAAGCTATTTCCACGACCTCTTCTTTGGGTTCTTTTGGGCTTTCTTTACAGGAAAGCAATAGGCTAAAAACGAAAGCGATTAGGATTGATTTTTTCATGATAGGGAATTTATTTTAGTTAGTTGAAGGGGCTCATGGCTTAGAGACCGAGTATTTTTTTAAGCATTTCTTTGTCAATATCACCCCCGGCAAAATCATCAAAGGTTTTTTGCGTTGCCTCTATAATATGGTCCTGAATAAAAATAGCACCTTCCCTTGCACCTTGCTCGGGGCTTTTAATGCAACATTCCCATTCCATTACCGCCCAAACATCACAACCATACTGTGTAAGTTTGGAGAATATGGTTTTAAAATCTATTTGACCATCACCAAGTGACCGATATCGTCCGGCACGATCGCCCCAGTCGTTGTACCCGCCAAAGGCGCCTTTTTTTCCTGTAGGGTTGAATTCGGAGTCCTTTACATGAAAAGACTTTATAAACTCGTGGTAATGATCTATATAGGTAATGTAATCTAGTTGCTGTAGCACAAAATGGCTGGGATCATAAAGGATATTTACCCGTTTATGGTGGCCGGTGGCTTCCAAAAACCGTTCAAAAGTATCGCCATCGTGCAGGTCTTCCCCAGGATGAATTTCATAGCAAACGTCAACCCCCTCTTCATCAAAATGATTCAAGATGGGCAGCCAGCGTTTGGCGAGTTCTTCGAAACCCATTTCAACCAGTCCGGGTGGTCGTTGAGGCCAAGGGTGCCAAGTATGCCAAAGTAATGCCCCGGAAAAGGTAGCATGTGCTTTAATGCCGAGACGCCGACTTGCAGTAGCCGCTTTTTTAACCACATCTACCGCCCACTTTGTACGGGCCTTAGGGTTGTTTTTTACGGCATCCGGCGCAAAATTGTCGAACATGAGATCATAAGCAGGGTGCACGGCAACGAGCTGTCCTTGTAAATGTGTCGAGAGTTCTGTAATTTCCAATCCATATGAATTTATTTTCCCTTTTAATTCATCACAATAAACCTGACTTTCGGCCGCTTTGTCCAAGTCTATCAGAAAACTTTCCCAAGTAGGTATTTGTATGCCTTTATACCCAAGGTCGGCCGCCCATTTGCACATTCCGTCCAAGGTATTGAAAGGTGCTTTGTTATCCACAAATTGCGCCAGAAAAACAGCGGGTCCTTTTATTGTCTTCATATAATGCTTTTAATTCGGGTTGTCATCAGCTGTTCAATACCCTATTTTAGGAATAAACCCTATATTTAGGACTTTGAATCTTTATAAGCCCTAAATCTTCGAGAAGTTATAAATATAGGAAAACTGATAGAAAAATTATTAGAAACACTACATGAATAGAAAAGGAGACTATGATGCTATTGTAGTGGGCACGGGAATCAGTGGCGGATGGGCCGCAAAGGAACTTTGTGAGAAAGGCCTAAAGACCTTAGTACTCGAAAGAGGGCGCATGGTAAAGCATATTGAAGATTACAAGACCATGAATGATGATCCTTGGGATTACCCCCTTAAAGGTGAACTTTCCCTTGCCGATAAGAAAAAATATCACATACAGAGCCGGTTAAATTGGTCGCCTAGGGCTGACAATAAACATTTTTTCGTAAACGATCTGGAACACCCCTATGTAGAAACCAAGCGTTTTGATTGGATTCGTGGATATCAAGTAGGAGGAAGATCATTAACCTGGGGCCGCCAAAGCTATCGTTGGAGTGATATTGATTTCGAAGCCAATAAGAAAGAAGGGATAGGTATTGATTGGCCGGTAAGGTATAAGGATATTTCACCTTGGTATGACAAGGTTGAGGAATATATAGGAGTGAGCGGGGAAAACCTTGGTTTAGAGCAATTGCCAGATGGAAAATATCAACCCGCTATGGCATTGAATTGTGTAGAGCAGAATTTGAAAAAAGCAATTTCCGAGAAGTTTACCGATGGCCGTATATTAACTATTGGCAGAACGGCGCATATTACAGATCCCAATGCGACTTTTGAAGGTCGTGGTACTTGTCAGAATAGAGACCGCTGCTGGCGTGGTTGCCCTTTCGGCGGCTATTTTAGCAGCAATTCCTCTACCCTTCCGGCAGCCGAGCGTACTGGGAATATGACCTTGAGACCAAATAGTATTGTGTATGAGGTGATGTATGATGATGCAACAAAAAAAGCGACGGGAGTAAGGGTAATAGATGCCGAGACCAATGAAAAATTAGAATTTAGGGCCAAGGTTATTTTCCTTTGTGCTTCGGCGATGGCTTCGGTAGGCATTTTGTTGCAATCAAAATCGGAACGATTTCCGAATGGTTTGGGCAATGATTCGGATGCCTTGGGACGTGGAATCATGGATCATCACTACAAACTAGGTGCTACGGCAAAAGTTGACGGATATCTTGACAAATATTATAAGGGCAGACGTGCAAATGGTTTTTATATTCCCCGCTTTGTGAACCTAGATCAGAAGACAAAGCGGAAAGGCTACCTACGTGGGTTTGGTTATCAGGGTTCCGCAAGTCGCGAAGATTGGTCCGCGTCCGTGGCCGAAATGGGATTCGGGAATAAATTAAAGGAGGAAATCCTAAAACCAGGCAGATGGCAGATTGGGGTTACCGGTTTCGGAGAGTTCCTTCCCTATGATGATAATAGGGTAACTTTAAGCCCAACCGAAAAAGACAAATGGGGATTGCCCCAACTCGCGTTTGACGTGGAGTTTAAAGAAAATGAATACCGAATGCGAGAGGATATTAAAAGGGAGATTGTAGACATGTTCAATGCCGCTGGATTCAAAGATGTTCATGCTTATGAAGAACCTTCGGGCCCTGGTTTGGGAATTCATGAGATGGGTGGTGCGCGTATGGGACATAGTGCGAAGACATCTGTAGTGAACAGGAACAATCAATTGCACAAGGTGCCGAATGTGTATGTTACCGATGGGGCGTTTATGACCTCTTCAAGTTGTGTAAACCCTTCGTTGACCTATATGGCTTTTACAGCGAGAGCGGCCAATCATGCCGCCAAGGAATTCAAAGCAGGAAAATTTTCCTAGCAGAAAAAAGTAATAAATTAACAATAGTAGTATTAACAAATACGTTTAAGGTAACATGGACAACGCTTCAGCAAGAAATATGTGGGGAGATTATTTAGAAGAGCATTTAGAAGATGCTTTTCACGAGGCCCCAAAAACAGTTCATTTTTGCAATAATGAGCAAGATGCCAACGAATGCGCCAGATTGGTAAAACAAGGAATTAAAAGGGCGACAACACATTCGTTATTAGGACTGCAGCACCGTAATGAAAACTTACCCAAAATCGGGGATTTTTTGGTCGTGACCAATTGGGAAGGTAAAGCTCAGTGTATCGTGGAGACTACCAAGGTTACCTTAAGACCCTATTTTAGTGTCGACTCGGAATATGCTCGAATTGAAGGGGAAGGGGATCAATCCCTTGAATACTGGAAAAGGACACATTGGGACTACTACGAAAAAGAATTGGAAGAATTTGGCCGTGTACCCAAAGAGAGCATGATCGTTGTCTGTCAAGAATTTGAAAAGGTTTTTGAACGGTGACCGAGCGTAACCCAAGTCACCTCATAAGCGCCACCCAAACATTCTTTTTTTTGTGCGATTCCACGGTTGCTTCAATAAAGTTCATACCACGTACACCATCTAACATGGTCGGGAATTCTCCGTCGTTATATCGCCTGCCTCGAATGGCTTTGGCAGCCCCTAGATAAATATTTGCCATAGAATCAAAAATACCCTCCGGATGGCCTGCTGGTAATTTGGTTCCGTCTAATGATAATTTGGAATTATAGGCATGTCCCGGTTTATAGACCTGCATGGGCTGTGAATCGCTCTTTATATACAAGAAGTTTGGATTTTCCTGCTCCCAATGCAGGGAGGCCTTTGCCCCGTAAATAGAAATGGCCAATCCGTTTTCTTCGCCCGTAGCCACTTGGCTACTTCGGATTACCCCTTTGACATGATCATCCATTCGAATAAGAACCGTACCGTCTACATCCATTTTATTATCCTTATACAAATAGTTGAAATCGCACAAAAGCGATTTTACTTTCATCCCTGTAGTATATTCAACTAAGTTGAAGGCATGTACCCCAATGTCGCCCATACAGGAACTAATACCGGCTTTTTTAGGGTCTAAACGCCAAACTGTGGCGCGTTTTTTCTTGTCGTGAATAATGGTATTTATCCAACCTTGATAATATCGGGCATCTACCTTGTGTATTTTTCCTAGCGCTCCTTTTTTTATCATTTCACGCATTTGGCGTACCATCGGATATCCGGTATAGGTATGCGTCAATGCGAAAACGGTCCCCGCTTTTTTGTGGGCTTTTTGAAGAATTTTTGCTTCTTTCAGGGTAGTGGTCATCGGCTTTTCGCAAATGACATGAAAACCATTTTCCAATAACTTTTTTGCCATCGGAAAGTGAAGAAAATTCGGTGTTAGTACAGAACAAACTTGAATGCGCTCGTTTTCAGGAAGTTTCATTTCTTCTTCAACAAAGGTGTCAAAGTCCTTATAAATACGATTCAGGGGGACATCAATTTCACGGGCAAACGCCTTATTGGCCTTAAAATCGGCATTAAATACCGCTCCTGTAATCTGGTAATTATCATTAATATGCGACGCTACGCGGTGTAGTACGCCAATGAGGGAGTCACCCCCACCTCCTAAAATTCCTAATCTTAACTTTTTTGGCATAGTAAACGTAGTTTATTCTGTATAATCAATTTTCTCATTTTTAAACAGGCCCGCAAAAATTACAAAAACCACGGCGGCGAAAATAGCTGGAAAAACCCAAACGTTTTGCCAATCATGCCCTGTACCTTCTAATAAATAGTGGTTCGCAATTTTACCAGCCACCCAAAAACCTATCAACATACCAACCCCATAGGTAGCTAAGGTAATTAGGCCTTGGGCCGCACTTTTAAACTTGTCCCCTGCCTTGGAATCCGTATAAATCTGTCCTGAGACAAAGAAGAAATCATAACAAACGCCATGAAGCGCTATCCCCACGATGAGCATAAAGAACAAACCATCTGCATCTCCAAAGGCAAAAAGCAGATATCTTACCACCCACGCCAACATACCGATTAGAATGGTCTTTTTAAAGCCGTATTTTTTAAAAAAGAAGGGCAAAAGCAACATAAAGAGCACTTCGGAAATTTGACCACCAGAGGCCCAGGCTGTAGAATTTTCTACTTTGGATTCGGTTAAGAACAAGCTTATATTCTGATAATAAAAGGCCAAGGGAATACAGATAAGAACAGATGAAACAAAGAAAATCAAAAAGTTTCTATCCTTTAAAAGTTTTAAGGCATCCAATCCTAAAATATCTGAAATGGTAATTTTATCATCTTTCCCGACCTTAGGGGGCGTTTTTGGGAGGGTAAAACTAAATAACCCCAACAAAGCAGAAGCCACTGCGGTCATTAAAAAAGTATTGGAGAGCATTCCATTTTCGATATTTTCTAGAGCATCCCATTTAAAAGCAAGGCTGATTAACCATCCGGCAACAATCCAGCCTATGGTACCAAAAACGCGAATGAAAGGGAACTGTTTGGCAGGGTCGTCCATTTGGTTAAAAGCAACGGAATTGACTAAGGCCAAGGTGGGCATATAGGCTATCATGTATCCTAAGACATAAGGGTAGAATACGGCAAATTCCGTGGTTTGCGACATTTGATACATTATGAAGGCCCCAATTAGATGCAATACCCCAAGAATTCGCTCAGCATTAAAAAACCGATCCGCAATGAGCCCAATAATAAATGGCGCTATAATAGCTCCCCAGGATTGTGTTGAAAATGCCTGCCCGATTTCTCCATCAGTGGCGCTAAGGTTATTTCCTAAAAAGCTTCCTAATGTAACGAACCATCCTCCCCAAATAAAGAATTCAAGGAACATCATTATGGATAAGCGTATCTTGATTTGTGTATTCATAATAACAATTATCTTTTGTAAAAAATATAATCTAGCGGTATGGGTTCAAGCCCATTTGCCCTAAAATCTGTAGCAATTTGTCCCCTATGATGTGTTGAGTGGTTGATGATGTGAAACAAAATATCCTGCAGGGTATTTGTAAACAACCGACCTTTTGTATTCTCGTAGTCGATACGTTTTTCGAAATCATCGGCATTGGTGGTAATTTCGAAGGACGCCCTTTGGTTTTCATAATGAATATCGCCCCAATCCTGTACATCGTGTAATTGCCATACATCGTAATCCGGCTTTTTACCCAAAATTCTGGCATTCCAAAGGTGGTGCGCATTGAGCATATGGCTAAACAATTCTGCGCTTTTGGCGGGTACCGTATCCATAGCCGCACAGGTTTCGATTAGTTTTTTATTACAATAAAAATTGTAGTCGAATAGTTGGTTGAAAAAAACTTTCACGGGTAGCTTGGGTGTTTGATGTCTGGATTAATTCATTTTTTGGGCGGCACTTAGGAGCAAATCCCTTGTCGCTTTAATGCCTTCTTCTTCACCTAAAACACTTCCTTCGTACTCTACACCAATGTACCCGGTATATCCGGCATCTTTAACGATTTGAAGCATTTTTGTATAATCGATTTTAGTTTCATTTCCGTTGGCGTCGAAATCATTGGATTTGGCACTTACGGCTTTGGCACTTGGCATCAATTCTGCGACACCTTTATAGATATCATACATTTCTGCACAACCGGCCGTATAATCTTTAGGGTCATTTCTTTTGATACAGAAGTTGCCAAAATCCGGAAGGGTACCGCAATTATCCATATTAACGGCTTCCATTACCCCAGCTAACATACCGGCATTTGAAGAAAGTCCACCATGATTTTCTACAATTACATTAATATTCTTCGTCTTGGCATACGTGGCCAATTTGGTCAGGCCATCAACAGAATTTTTTTTCCATTCTTCCGGTACGTCGTTTCCTGCCAGATTGACCCGAATAGCATGGCACCCCAAGGCCGCTGCGGCATCTACCCACTTATGATGTCGTTCCACCGCCTGGTTACGTTCTGCCTCATCGGAAACCGCCAGATTACCCTGACGATCGATCATAATCAACACGTTTTGCATATCGTGCTTTTTTGCCTCGGCATTTGATTTTTCAATAAAAGATGCCATAGCTGCCGCCGAATATTCATTGTCCTTTAAATCTGCAGGATATAACTGACTTACATATTCCAAGCCAGTAAAACCCATATTCTTGGCTTTCTCTGCAAAAGAATAGGGGTCAACTCCATCGTCTTGAATCATTTTATGAATAGACCATTGTGCCAATGATAATTTAAAAAAAGGCTCCTTTATCACGGTTTCCACTTTTGTGGTTTCCTCCATTTTATCTTCTGATTTTTTATTTTCCTTGCAGGAGTATGTACCCATTAAAAAAAGGATAAGGGTAAAGCGAAGGCCAGATTTAATGAATTGCTTTGTTTTCATAATATTCATTGGTGGTTTAAAATATAAGTGTTTTATTGCCTCTTTTTGGCGATAACTTATTAACTATTACGATTTCTTGAAAATTCAACAGAAGGAACGAACTCTAAATGTAGAAAATTAAAATTTAATTCTCTAAATTTAGAAACTAAACAATTCTATAAATGAGCAAATTCTATTACAATGAAGAGCAGTCTTCCTATGATGCTATAGTTGTCGGTACTGGAATCAGTGGTGGCTGGGCAGCAAAGGAGCTCTGCGAAAATGGGCTTAAAACTTTAGTGCTGGAGCGCGGGAGAATGGTTAAACATATAGAAGATTATAAAACTGCCAATATGGATCCTTGGGATTTTCCCAATGGCGGACGACCTACTCAAGAAGATATTAAGAAGCAGGAAAAGCAGCATAGAACGGGATACACTACAAAAGCCGCCAGTAAAATGTGGTTTGTTAATGATTTAGAACATCCTTACAACGAAACAAAACGTTTTGATTGGATGCGGGGTTATCATGTTGGTGGCCGTTCATTGCAGTGGGGTCGTCATAGTTATCGCTGGAGCGATATTGATTTTACCGCAAATCGTCGCGATGGGATTGCTGTTGATTGGCCTGTTCGTTACAAAGATATTGCTCCTTGGTATTCGAAAGTTGAAAATTTTATAGGCGTTTGCGGCGAATCTTTGGACCTTCCGCAATTACCCGATAGCGAGTTTTTGCCCATGATGCCGTTAAATTGTGGGGAACAACATTTTAAGGAGAAAGTTGCGGAGCATTTTGATGGACGTGTGGTTACCGCTGGACGTGTGGCGCACCTAACCGGGACAAAAGAATTTGATGGGCGCAGTAAATGTCAGTATCGTAACAGGTGTATAAGGGGATGCCCATTTGGAGCATATTTTAGTAGTCTTTCCTCAACGTTACCGGCGGCCGAAAAAACCGGAAACATGACCCTTAGGCCTGATTCTATTGTTCATGAGGTAATATATGACCCGAATACCAGAAAGGCAACGGGGGTAAAGGTGATAGACCGGTTAACGAAAGAAACCTTTGAGTTCAAGGCGAAAGTTATTTTCCTTTGTGCTTCCGCTATCGCATCTACGGCTATTCTTATGCAATCCAAATCCGATCGGTTTCCAAATGGTATGGGGAACGATTCCGATCAGTTGGGACGGAATATTATGGATCATCATTTAGGGGTTGGTGCAGATGGTAATATAGAGGGTTTCGAGGATAAATATTATAAAGGAAGAAAACCGAACGGAATTTATATACCCCGTTTTAGAAATTTAGGGGGAGCCACGAACCGCAAAGATTATATACGAGGTTTTGGCTATCAAGGGGGTGCGAGTAGGGGCAATTGGGCAGATTCCGTTGCCGAATTATCGCACGGAAAAGATTTAAAGGATGCCATTTTGAAACCTGGTGGATGGCGATTCGGAATGACAGGATTTGGAGAAGTACTTCCGTATGAAGATAACAGATTTACCTTGGATTATGATAAAAAGGACCAATGGGGCTTGCCAACGGTAACCTTTAATGCCGAGTTTAAGGAAAATGAGTGGAAAATGCGTGAAGACATGAAAGCTTCTGCGGTAGAAATGTTGGAAGCCGCAGGCATGAAAGATGTTGAGCCTTTTGACAGGCCGGGTGCTTTAGGCCTGGGAATTCACGAAATGGGTACGGCCCGAATGGGTAGAAGTCGAAGAACATCGGTTTTGAATGGTAATAATGCCTTACACGATGTACCCAACGTATATGTGACAGATGGATCGTTTATGACCTCTGCTAGTTGTGTAAACCCATCATTAACTTATATGGCCTTTTCGGCCAGGGCAGCGAACCATGCCGCCGAACAACTAAAAAAAGGAATATTATAATGGACAGGAGAAAAGCACTTAAAAACATGGGCCTTGCAATGGGCTATACCGTGGCTACCCCAACCTTGATCAGTTTAATGCAAAGCTGCAAGGAGGAAACCGTATTGGAATGGACTCCTGATTTCTTTGCCAAGGAACAGGGAGCTGCTCTGACGAAACTCGTTGATATTATTCTACCCAAAACCGACACCCCTTCGGCATCCGAAGTTCAGGTGAACCTTTTTATTGATCGTTTTGCAAATGAGGCGATGGACAAGGAACAACAGGACTTTCTAAAAATGACAATGGATCGTTTTTTAAACCGGGCGACAAAGGAAGGCGGAAAAGAAAATTCAGCTGGTCTTACAGCTGAGGATTTAGAAAAAACCTTGGCTGCTACTTTGAAGTTGACAAAAGAAGATCAGAAGAGAAAGTTAAAAGCGATAGAGGCATACCAGGAAGCAATTAAAAAAGGAGAGACGCCAACTTTAGATGATGCTGTTGCCCGCTTTGCCTTTGCCAATAACCTTAGGGGCGTGACCATTTGGGGGTATAAGACTTCTGAATATGTGGGCGAAGAGGTATTGGAATATCTTCCAGTTCCTGGAGAGTACATTCCCTGTGGCGACCTTGAGGAACTTACCGGTGGCAAGGCGTGGACACCTATGCGGGCTTAATTTAAATGTTAAGAAGAAATTTTATACAAAAAACGGCCCTGACCAGTGGAGCTATATCATTGGGAGGGTTTTTTTCGTACGCCTCAAAACAACGGGAAGTGCTGGAGCACAAATTCAACCTCAAGTACGCTCCGCATTTAGGAATGTTCAAGTTTCATGCTGGGGAAAACCCTATCGACCAATTAAACTTTATGGCGGATCAGGGTTTCACTGCATTCGAGGACAACGAAATGAAAAGTCGGGATAGCACGATACAGGATATGATGGCGAAAACCATGAAGGATCGTGGGATGGAAATGGGCGTTTTTGTGGCGCATAAGATTCACTGGAAAGAACCAAATTTAGCTTCAGGGAATATTGACAAGCGCAAAGAATTCTTGGCTGATATAGCATCATCTGTCGAGGTCGCCAAACGTGTAAATGCAAAATGGATGACGGTGGTCCCGGGCCATTTGGATTTGGGGCAATCAATAGGTTATCAGACCGCAAATGTGGTGGAGTCTCTAAAACAGGCTTCCGCAATTTTAGAACCACATGATTTGAAAATGGTTCTGGAACCTTTAAACTTTAGGAATCACCCTGGGCTTTTCCTCACTGGTTCGCCGCAAGCGTACGAAATTTGCAAAGCAGTAGATTCGCCATCGTGTAAGATTCTTTTCGACATTTACCACCAACAGATTCAGGAAGGAAATCTAATACCCAATATGGAAGCCGCTTGGGATGAGATCGCCTATATACAAATAGGGGACAATCCGGGCAGAAAAGAACCTACTACAGGGGAAATCAATTATAAGAATGTCTTTAAGTTTATCCATGCCAAGGGGTACAAAGGTGTTTTAGGAATGGAACATGGTAATTCAAAACCCGACAGGGCAGGGGAACAGGCCGTTATAGACGCTTATAAGAAGGTTGATGATTTCTTGTGATCGTCACTTTCGAACTTTTCTAAATACATAATAGGCAAAGGAGGTTAAAGGGAAAGCTTATCTGTCATAAGCAGTGGTTTCACTTTCTACGCTATAGTGCATTTTATCGGTAAAAAAGAACCTATTTTCTGGATTAAGATACCGGAAAGAGCAGTTCGTCGAATATTTTGACACTTTTCGATGTACGACATAATACGAAAATAAGATATGGCTCAAGAGTAGCGTTCTTTATAATATGACCCCATATCTTTACCTACTTATTGGCTATGTAGCCTTGTTGTTGATTTCAAAAGCAGCCTTTCGTTTTTATCTAAAAAGTGAATAGGTCGTAGATTACGATTTCCTTTATTGTTCTATTCAACGAGGGTATTATTTAGTACGGCTGTTAACCTTTTTATAATTTTCGCAAAAATAGTTGTGGGAAAATACCGCTTTTCATAACTTTATATACTATATTTATCGACAAACCGTTATTATAGTCGGATGAACGTAATCTTTTTTTGCGTTTTGTACGTATTAGTTTAAAGTCACCTTTACTGTAAAGTTCCTCAAATATGGATAAGTATCTTATCATATTAATCATTTATGTTGTAGCATATGCCTTTGCTCAGGCTATGAAACCATATATAACTAAGTAGTTCTATCTCGCTCCACGCTTTTCTTGGTGCCAACAGTTCTAGAGGCACAGGTATGTTTTAAAATCTACATAAAAAATCGTCACCTATATATCCCAATAGCATTTTGGTCACCGTAGTTTGTTTTATGAACAAGCAAAAGAAAAACTTCAATGAGACCCGTTTTAGGGGTTGTTTTCTCTCTAATTCCTTTTGTAATAGGCAATTCCAAAAGGATTATTGCCCACAACCACTACAGTCTGTTCTACGGGCATACTATCCACTATCTCATAAATTGATACCTGATCGGCTGTCCCTCCCGAATGTGTTACAAATAATTTAGAACCATTAAAATTGGTCACCACATTATGGGGTACGGCAACTGGAGTTGTAACAGCTTCCGCATCTTGTTGCGAATCTGAAGCCCTGAGACTATACAGTTGAGCTACATTTATTCCCGTAATATAGAGCTGATTTTCATCGGAAGTGCCAAAAATACCATGGGCACCATCTAGAGGAGTATCTTCCAGTACCTCAAGGGTTTCACCGTTTAATGTTAGTACTTGATTGGTGTTTTGACAGGGAACATACAATCTATCGTTCTGTAAGAAATGAAATAAATGTGGATCCTCACCCACCTCTTGGGTTGCTACCTGCTTTAAATTATTCGCGTTAAAAGCATATACTTTATCCGGCCCGTCAGGAATCAGAATGGATACATATCCCATTCTACCGTCTTTGGTCAAGAAAACGTCGTGAGGTTTTCCGTCTAATGAAATGGTCTTTTGCACTTTTCCCGACGCCAAATTTACTACGGATATAGTATTGTCAATATCATTGTTGACCCATAGTCTTTTTCCCTTTCCATCGGCCCACATGTGAAAAACACCATTGCCAACGGTAATAGATTCTTCAACCGTCCTTGTATCCGGATTTATCACATGTACCTGGGAATTGGACCTATCGCCAACATAAATTTTATCTGTCTTTGCAACATAAACCACATACATAGGCTCGGCATTCGCCGGCAGGTCTTGGGTTGCTATCAATTCGTTGGTATTTGCGTTGATATAGGATACGGAGCCGCTTGCGCGATTTGCTATTACAACAACTTCTTCTTCATTGAAATCACCGGAATCCCCTAAAATGTCTACACAGGAAATTAGTAAAAGCGAGAAGCATAACATGGAAAGTAAAATCTTTTTCATAACTATTCGGTATTAAAGGTTGAGTTCCAAAATAATCAAAAAAGTATCACAAAACCATCACATAATGTAAAAAACCTCTGACATTTTAAAATGTCAGAGGTTTTTAATAAGGGAAGTCTTTAAAACTTTAATCGATGCTTATGATCCGCACATTAAACAATCATCGTCGGCCTGACCCTCTTTGGCGCGCGCAATCATCTCTTTCATTTCCTGAGGGGTCATGGGTTGAATGTCTGTTTCTGATTGTGATTGAACTGCTGCCACTGGGGTTGTTTGCACTTGCATGGCAGCGGCCTCTTCAGCAGTTGGTGGAGGAATTGCCGCAACAACTTCGGCTTCAGCGGCAACGCTAACAGGCACTTCCTTTTTCTTGGTATTGTCCAAGGTAAATTTAATGGCGTCAACAGCAGCTTTGGTACGCAGGTAATACATTCCCGTTTTTAGCCCGCTTTTCCAAGCATAAAAATGCATAGAGGTAAGCTTTGCGTAGTTTGCATTTTCCATGAACAGGTTCAACGATTGGCTCTGATCAATAAAATATCCTCTGTGTCGCGACATGTCAATAATATCCTTCATACTAAGCTCCCAAACCGTTTTGTACAGGTCACGAATGTCTTGCGGAATGGTTTCAATGTGCTGAATAGAACCGTTTGCACGCATCAAGTCTTGTTTCATATTCTCGTTCCACAATCCAAGGTTGACCAAATCCTCTAAGAGGTGTTTGTTCACGACAATGAACTCGCCCGACAATACACGACGTGTGTAAATGTTCGATGTATAGGGCTCGAAACACTCGTTGTTACCCAAAATTTGTGAGGTTGATGCCGTGGGCATCGGAGCGACCAACAACGAGTTTCGAACGCCGTTCTTTTTCACATCTTTGCGAAGTTTTTCCCAGTTCCAGCGACCTGATAGCTCTTCGTCTTTAATGTTCCAAAGATTATGTTGAAATTTACCTTCCGAAATAGGTGACCCTTCATACGAGGAATATGCACCTTCTTCTTTGGCAGCTTCCATAGAGGCGGTAACTGCAGCAAAATAAAGGGTTTCGAATATCTCTTGATTTAATTTTTTGGCTTCATCACTAGTAAATGGTAAACGTAACATTATAAAAGCATCGGCCAAGCCCTGTACACCCAAACCAATTGGCCTGTGACGCATGTTAGAGTTTTTAGCTTCTACAACAGGATAATAATTTCTATCAATTACTTTATTCAGATTTTTGGTAACACGTTTTGTTACCTTGAATAATTCTTTATGATCAAACGCTCCGTTTTTGACGAACATGGGTAAAGCAATGGAGGCCAAATTACATACCGCCACCTCATCTGGAGAGGTATATTCCATAATCTCGGTACACAAGTTTGATGAGCGTATGGTCCCTAGATTTTTCTGGTTACTCTTACGGTTTGCGGCATCTTTGTACAGCATATAGGGCGTGCCAGTCTCAATTTGGGATTCCAATATCTTTTCCCAAAGTTCACGGGCCTTTACCGTTTTACGGCCTTTACCAGCAGCTTCGTATCCTAGGTATAGTTCCTCGAACTCCTCACTATGATGGGTAAACAATCCCGGGCATTCGTTGGGGCACATTAATGTCCAATCTTCATTGGCCTCGACCCTTTTCATGAACAAGTCGGAGATCCACATGGCGTAGAAAAGATCACGTGCACGCATTTCTTCTTTTCCATGGTTCTTTTTCAAATCTAAGAACTCATAAATATCGGCATGCCAAGGCTCCATATAAATCGCAAAACTGCCCTTGCGCTTCCCACCACCTTGATCTACATATCTTGCCGTATCGTTGAACACTTGCAGCATTGGAACGATTCCGTTTGAAGTACCATTGGTCCCTGCGATGTACGATCCTGTTGCACGGATGTTATGAATTGATAACCCAATACCACCTGCTGATTGTGAAATCTTTGCTGTTTGTTTCAGAGTGTCGTAAATACCGTCGATACTGTCGTCTTTCATTGCCAATAAAAAGCAGGAAGACATTTGTGGTTTTGGTGTACCCGAATTGAATAAGGTAGGTGTGGCATGGGTAAAGTACTTTTTAGACATTAACTCATAGGTCTCTATAACCGCATCCAAATCATCTAGATGTATACCGACCGAAACCCGCATTAACATATGTTGCGGACGCTCTGCAATTTTCCCGTTCAGTTTTAATAAATAAGAACGTTCCAAGGTTTTAAAACCAAAATAATCATAGCCAAAATCACGGTTGTATATAATAGTAGAATCCAGCTTTTCAGCATTTTCCGAAATTACCTTAAATACCTCATCAGAAAGTAGGGGAGCTTTTTTGCCTGTTCTAGGGTTTACATACAGGTAGAGGTCTTCCATGGTCTCGGAAAACGATTTCTTGGTATTCTTATGTAGGTTCGAAACGGAAATACGCGCTGCCAATTTTGCATAATCGGGATGTGTGGTAGTCATCGTTGCGGCAATTTCTGCCGCAAGATTATCCAATTCTGATGTAGTAACACCGTCATACAGGCCTTCAATAACGCGCATGGCGACTTTTAGCGGGTCTACGAGCCCATTAAGGCCGTAACATAATTTTCTAACTCGAGCTGTAATCTTGTCGAACATGATCACCTCTTTTCTTCCGTCTCTTTTTACTACATACATCTTTGATTTGTGATTTTAGGATTACGAATTACGGTTTATGAATTTGCCATTTTCATTTCTTATAATTCCTAATGGGTTGGTTAATGGATCTATTTGATTTTAGTGTTTTTATTTATGTTAATGGTTGCCAACCAATAAATTTTGGAATAGTGAGCGCGCAACATTGCACCCTTTTGGGCCCGTTCCAGAGAACAACCTTTTGAATTTAATTTATATAGCTGTATTAAAAATCAGCGTCAAAACTGATTTTCTGGGCATCTTCGTCCTTGTCTTTATTCAATACGCCTGCTTTCTGATATTCAGAAACTCTTTTCTCAAAGAAATTGGTTTTCCCTTGAAGGGAAATCATATCCATAAAGTCAAAGGGATTAGTGGCGTTGTATACCTTGTCGCATTCCAATTCTACCAACAAACGATCGGTTACGAACTCGAGATATTGGGTCATCAATTTTGAATTCATCCCGATTAAACTAGCTGGAAGTGATTCGGTAATAAATTCACGTTCAATATCGAGTGCGTTGGTTAAAATCTCAGTAATACGTTCTTTTGGCACCTTGTTCATAAGGTGTTTATTATGCAGGTGAACGGCATAGTCGCAGTGCATGCCCTCATCCCTGGAAATCAGTTCATTTGAAAATGTAAGGCCCGGCATCAATCCTCTTTTCTTTAACCAGAAAATAGAGCAGAAGGCACCGGAGAAAAAGATACCCTCAACTGCCGCAAAGGCAATCAAACGCTCGGCAAAACTTGGAGAATCGATCCAGTTTAAGGCCCAATCGGCTTTCTTTTTTATGGCAGGGAAATTTTCTATCGCTTTAAAAAGAATATTTTTTTCCTTTTCGTCCTTTACGTAGGTATCAATCAATAGCGAGTAGGTTTCTGAATGGATATTCTCCATCATGATTTGAAATCCATAGAAAAATTTTGCCTCGGCATACTGAACTTCACTTACAAAGTTCTCGGCAAGGTTTTCATTTACGATACCATCTGAGGCAGCAAAAAATGCTAAGATATGTTTGATGAAATAACGCTCATCATCATTCAATTTGTTGTTCCAATCGTTAAGGTCTTCATGAAGATCAATTTCCTCCGCCGTCCAGAAACACGCCTCACATTTTTTGTACCACTCCCATAGGTCATCGTGTTTGATGGGAAAAATAACAAAGCGGTCTTCGTTTTCTTCCAAAATGGGCTCTAGAGCGGCTGTGGACATATTCTTACAATTTTAAAAATTAGTGTTATTTAGCTGAAAATCACCTCTGTGATGGGCTTACAAAGATGGAGAAAAAGAGGAGGGGTTTCGGGTCAACTTTTTTAAAGTTTTTAACACCGTATGTTGAAATGTAGCTTCACAACTGATGTTCATTGCCCTTACCACAAGATGCTTTTTTTTCAAAAAAAAATAAACCAAAAAGTATGTTTTTAAATATACTTTTTGGTTTGAAATTCCGGATCAATTTGTTACTGACATTCCCCCTTTGATATCCGCAGTTTAAATTATAAAGCGTTATTGCCCTGTAAAGCCTTGACTAATGAATGTATTCAATTATTTTGAATTAATATGCAAATACAAAATTACATTGTCCGGCATACGTCTTACTTGTATTTGTGATGATTTAAAACCAGCGGCCTTTGCCAAATCAAGAAGTTGTGTTTCGGTTCTATGAATTAAATGCCAATCACCTAGAACCTCCATGTAGTCCCTGCTAGGATTGTGGGCTTCATTATAATTACCTACTATAATTTCACCTTCTTTACTCAGCCACTCCTTAAAACGTTGCAACAACTTAATAAAGGCCTTGTCATTAAGATAATCGAAGAGCCCGGCAGACCAAATAACATCATACGAGTTCGTGGTTTGGTATCTAAAAATATTTGAGTTTACGTAGTTAATATGTTCTAGGTGATTTTTATTTAATTCCTTAGAAAATGCAATGGCTTCCTCGTCTATTTCAACACAAGTTGTTTGAATGTTTTTTACAGACTCGGTAGCATAGAGTTCCGCCAATTCCCGCCCAGACCCACTTATGATATTAAGTACATTTACATGATGGGCCTTTTTCGTCTTTGCATTTACCAAATGCTTGAAATATTCTTTGCGGTTACGTACTGCATCGGGAGCCCCATTTTGCTGAACATATTGGTCCCAAACCCTATACTTGGGATTCTCAGAAGCCTGGTTTGTGTAGATTCGGTCAAGAAATAGATAATCCCCAGGATAACCGTTCGGTTTTAGAAATCCGCGCCCGTGAAGGGTATTTTCAAGAAAATCTTGCCCGAAGCCCTCGCTGAGTTGGGCTATTTCTTCCTTTGAAACCCTACCATTTCGATATTCGTAGGCGGTAATGGCCAACAATTCATCTAGTTGATAAAAGTTGTGATATGCCAACCGTTCGGTGGCTATAAATTGTTTTAAAAGTGCTAACCCTACGCTGCTGCTGGAGTTTTTTTTAAGTGCTGCTATCATAATGTATTGTTTAAAAATGGATTGGCTTAGCCTTTATGAATTATTTTTTTGGGTCTTTTAATACAAAAATATTAAGGTAGCCCAACTCTATAGCATAAGATTTGTTTAGGTCTTTGAGCCAAACGTTTAAAAAGTAGACGAGCAATAAAACGCTTTCTATTGCCGCCAAAATCCATGGGTTGATTCCTTTTACAAGGGCTGCTAAAGGTTCTGAAACCAATAATGTGGTGTTTAAGAAAAGTGCTGCGATAATGATTACTGATGTTTTCATGATTTATGGTTTAATAATAAGGTTGTATATGCTGTTTTGTCTTAGTGTTGTGTGCTTTACGGTATTCCTAGAGGGGCTTTAAAAATTAAAATAGGGGGGTGGCATGAACACTTAAAGCTCATGTTTATAGGTCATTTTTGACTAGGGGATAATGTAATAGAAGGGGAAGGGTGCTCTAGTGTAGTTTGTGGTCAATAGTAATTAAAACCATGGCTAAGATAATAAACATAGAACACCCGCATTATAGAATTGTAAGATTGGCCTAATATGATGTATCAACAGTATAAAACTTAGCATTTTTACCCTGTCTCCCTATCAGATGCTAAGGGTTCGATTTTGGACGAAAAGCAAAATAAGATATTGTTTACTTTTATGATTATTGACTTTTTTAAATAGGTCAATTGGCGATTTTCACCAGCTTTTCCAAATCCAACTTTTCAACCAAATTCCAAGTTGCCTCAACATTCATATCGGTACTATTAATGGTTACCAAAAACCGCTCGCCATACATGAACATCAACTGTGTATTGTTTCTTTTTTTGAAATAGGTCTGTTGGGCTTTAATACCATCTACGGTAACCGTTTGTTGGTGTTTGCGTTCATCCTCCATTTCCACCTCTAGATTACCAAACATACCGTAGCCAGCGGCCATAACGCCTCCTGAGGGCCCTGCGGCATCAATCACCATGACATTGATTTTTTCCTTGCTTTCAGTGGATTTAAAGGTTCCTTCTATGGAATTGACGCCCGCATAACCCGCCTGCCCGACCTTAAAAGCGCTTCGCTCTAATTCACCTAAGGATGTTGGCAGCCAATCTTTCAGCTGATTATTGGTCAAGGCGGTCTCAGTTTTTAGTTTTTCCATTCGGCCTTCCACTTTTTGTGCCTCTTTTACAATTGTGGTGGCATTAGAAACCCCTTCTTTTGCTTTGTTCAACTTTTCTTTAACCTCACCCATGCAGGATACAAAGAAGATCGTGCTCATTATCAATAGTACTGCTATTTTTGATTTTTCTACTTTCATATCGTCTATTTTTAAGAGCCGCTACAATCGAGCGAATCAAATTCTACCTTGGCTTCATTTATGGCCTTGTTAAAATTGGCCTGGTTGGCTCCAAGCACACAGCCGCGCACATCATCAAGGGCATTCAAATAACCCTTGGCGGCGTTTTTATAGCTCGAACAGTTTGCTGGTGTGGGGTCGGCACTATAGTTACTGGCGGCAACACTCCAATCATTTAATTCTTTTGATACCTTCGAGGCCCATCCTCCACTACCACAATCCCCTAAAGGGTTTAAAGGGTTGTCTTTGCTACATCCGGTCGCTGTTACCATGGCCATGGATAGACAACCGATTAAAATCTGCTTTGTTTTGTTTGTTTTCATAATTTTTGTTTTTTGATTAATACGTCTCAAGATCGATTATTTCATGACCTTGTTTTTTCCAGGTATTATTTTTTTCTAGGATTTTACAATAGTTGAGATTACGGTTGATTTTTTGTGATTCGTTGGACTTCTCCCAAATACCTGCCCAGTAAGTTTTTCCTTTGAACCTATAGGGTTCAACATCGATAATTCTGTATCCGCGCTTTTCCCTGTCTGAATGAAGCGATCCAAATTCATTGTGCGCCTTGTTGTAATTGAACTTCACTTCAGGTCCGGAGGTCCATACACCGGCCCATTTTAGCTTACCTCCATCTTCATAGGCTTCAATATCAATAAGCTTGTACCCTTTGGCGTCCATAGCTTCTTTTTTGTCAAAAAAGGCTTTTGTTTCATAATTTCGGTATAGCGCATGTTTTCCTGAACCATCTAAAAATATGCCTGCCCATTTTCGGTTTTTCCTAGAACCATAGGTTTCTACATCTACCAACCTGAATCCGGAGGCTGACATTTTTTTCCATTCCGTATTAAAGGCCGCGGTGCTCATTCCACGATACATTTTGGATTTTTTTGGTCCCTTTGAAAATAGACCATCCCATAATCGGGTATTGCCTTTTGTATATGTTTCCAAATCGATACAGCGATAGCCTATTGACCGTAATTCTGTCCAAACTTTTGAAAAATCACTGTAATTATATCCTCGTTTAATAAGGACGTCCTCATTGGATTTTCTCCAGACGGCTGCTATCTTTTGCCCGCAATTGCTAGTGCGGCCACATTCAGAATTGGCAATCTTGTCCGAAATACTGCACGATTTTCCAATGGCCTTGGCAATACGGTTATAAAGCTTGACCCTTCCTGAATTTCCTTTAAAATTTTCACCCTGCGACCCATTGATCATGACCACGATACCATCCTTTGGGTTTGTTTTTCCATAGAAATACATGCTGGTTCTAAGATTGCTATGGGTACCCCCATGCCCATAAACTGTTGATCCACATCTTGTTAGTATTTCCATGCCATGACCATATCTTGTATTCTTGCCTTTTTGCTTCATGATGTCGCCATTAGATAGCAGCTTGCCTTTCATTAAGGCTTGCATATAGGTTGTTAGGTCTTTTATATCTGATATCCAACCGCCGGCCGGCAGAACGGAAACCCGACTTGTTATTGACTTTTCTTCAATACCCATGCAGGTTCTTTCATATCCGATCCAATCTTTATTGGATACTTCTAAACTGGTCAGGCCCAATGGCTTTTTAATATGGTTCTGTATCCATTTCACATAGCCATTTGGTGCTACCTTATCTACTACCGCTCCCAAAAGATTAAAGCCATATGAGCTGTACCGATAATCGGTTCCGGGGTTGAAGATCAATGGGGCATCTTTAAACATGGCAACGCTGGCCTTGGCGTCATAACTTGTTTTTGACCCCCCATAAGATTTATTGGGACCGGTATAAGTACTTTGGGTCCTGTTACCTTTTCCTCTGCCATAATGATTAATGCCGCTGCGATTTTGAAGTAAGTGCCGAATGGTAATATCATTGCGATTATCACGTTTCCCATTTTCCTCTTTGAACTGCCAATCTGACCCCAAATGTTTGGATACCTTATCATCCAGTTTCATTTCCCCCCTTTCTATTAATTGTAAGGCAGCAACTGCGGTGAGGGTTTTTGAAATGGAAGCCCAACGAATTGGGGTTCTGGTATCCATTTTTGATTTTTTCTTCTGATTGGCGAATCCGTACCCTTTAAGGTGGGTCACCCTTCCGTTTTGAACGACACCTACCGCAACACCAACAAGTTCCTGCTTAATCATTTCATCGGTGACGACCTTATCTACTGCCGAGAGCATTGGCAAAGGTTCTTCAACTTTATCGCCTGAGGTGAACGCTAGCAGAAAGGATCCAATAGTTAGCACCAATACGGAACGAAAAACCACCTTGAACAATCTGTTTTTCCCTTTGTATTCTTGAATTTTTTTCATCGTGTTTAATTTTATATTCTTATCGTCCTATTCTTGTTGGGAATCTGGAAGTTGCGGAAATTGATAAGCTGAAATAACAATCTCCAGGGGTGATTCTTCCAAGGCAATACATCGCATTTTTGAGCTTTGTTTTGGCTTCTTTTTGTTCTTAAAGTCCATCTCCATCATCAGACTGTTTTCACCAATCCTATCCAACCATTTTGGGTCAAATCCCTTTGGGAGACGTTTTGAATCATTTCCATAGACTTGATTTAAGCTTACCGGTGTATTTGAAGCCACGTACATTGTTATTATCGCTTCTTCATTTTCCATTTGAAAACCTTGACAGGTATAGCCTAAGATTTCCTTCGTTCCTATTTCCTTAAAGTCATAGTCGGTAGGTACGTCCTCTTGGACCAATTCTTCTAATTTTTCTTGAGGAGAGGCTATAACCTGACCTGTTTTCTGCCCACCCATATCCATTAATATGGTTGTGGTTCCCCGTGCCGGGTCCATGATCATTAGCATTCCCGTTGTTACATTCTTCTGTTGCATCATTAACTTGCTACCGTAGTCGGTGCCGTTTTCCCTAAGGAAATAATCTATGGCCATACTACCTTTTTTATGCTCCATTTGTAAGGTATAGCGCCACGTATAGGTGTAGCTTTCCGGTAGAACGGAAGGATCTATGGTACTCATCCCCTTGCCGAAATCCATGTCAAATATTTTCTCCATGGTCTTGTCCGTCTTTTCAGCTGCTTTTTCTGATGTTTTATTAAGCACGGTCTCTTCAGCTGCGTCCTTTGCGCGATCTTTGATTTTTTTCCAGAACTGTGCTTGGGAGTTGACCCCTAGAAAGAGGAATAACACTATCGTGATGATATTCTTTGTTTTCATTGTAATGTGTTTTGGTTTTTACACTTGTTTGTGCTGTGTACTCTAAAAAGTAAACATGGCAGATGAGTTTATTTTTATTAGATAATCGGAATTTAATGCTCCAAGGCTTACCTGTAAATCAAAATGTTTGTCAAACGAATGCCTCGGGGGCTTGCCCTGAGGTAGTTTACTTCTAAATAATGTGCATAAAAAAGCGGGGGCGACCCGTTAAGAATCACTCCCGCTTTTGACAACCAGAGGAACTATATTATTGAATGATTTCCTTATTATCGTCCTGATTACGTTCGTAGTTCACCCCGTAAAAAAAATGTTTGCGGTCTGATCGTACGAATTGTGGGCCAATGATATCCAATTCGGTCACACCTTGACCAAGGGTGTGTCCCAAAGGAAGGTCTATATAACATCCCTCAATTTTTAAACCGTCTTTTTTACCCAAGAATAGGGCAGCAAATTGTGGCCGTGTATGGCTTGTTAGCCTTGCCCCCCGAACATAGGCGACAATCTGGCCATCAAGATCTAGAATGTACATACGGCCCACATTCTTTCCCGTATATCTTCCGGTGAGATTGTGCAAGGTATTGCCTCGGTACCAAGCTCTTTCGTCAACAGGCAGTTTGGTAGGCAAATCCGTCATAGGCTCCATGCTTTTAAAATTGAATTCAGGTACCGGTGTTGCTAGTTTCAGTTGCGAACTGCCAATATTAAAAACTAGGTTTCCTTGCCCTTTCGCCTTGCCCTTGGGCATATAGTAATAGGTAACTTTTAGCTTTCGACCTTCTATTTTTCCGACCCAAATGGCGGAGGCCCTACGGTCATATCGATCCGTCATGGCATAGACCATAGTACCGATTTGACGAACAAAAACAAAAGACCCGTCATCTGCTTTGTAATAATTGCTCAGTTTTACCAATGATCCCGACCTTGTATTTTTATGGAGGTTTTTTGTATAATCAGTAATGTTCTTCTTTATTTCTTTAGCCGTTACGGTCGTATTCCCTGTTTGGGCGTTCAAGAGCCCCAGGCTTAAAGTTGCGATACATAGTATTATTGCTTTTTTCATGATTTCTATTTTTTTGTTCGTGTTTATTACCACCCGTATGCATTCCGAACGGCTGAGATAATTTCATCTCGTAATGGAGTTGCCCTACCATTTTCGGTATTACCATTGGTCAAGACCACAATACCTGCTGTTTTAATGTTCTCGCTGGAGCTGTTGACCTTGGGGAACCCAATCAAAAAAGATCTATAACCCGCGTTTGTACCTCCATGGGAATATCTTTTACCACTATTCAACGCGTATGTACCATTCCCATATCGGATGGAGCCTGCACTATTGAAGGTAAGTACGTTGCGCCCATTGATTTTTCCGCCTTGGTTTAGCATGATGACCACATTGGCCAGTTCTTTGGCATTTGTGTACAAACCAGCTGCCGCATATTCCGGATATCGTTTACGAACGGTCTTTCTCGTATCGGTATAATATCCGAAGGTCAAATTTTTCCTTTGATAAAGGTTCTCTGGATGGGTTGTAAACTCGCTTTTTTTCATGCCTAATGGATTAAGTATGTTGGTTTTCATCCAAGAGTTGTAGTTGGTATTGGTAACATCCTGGGTCAATTTTTGCAAAACGGTAAAAGCCATGCCGGAGTACCAGGGATCTGTGCTTGGGGGTCCAGTGTCAGGATTATAGGTTATCGAAATGTTTTGCATTAAGGTTTTCAATGTTGGAAGGTTGGAGGAGGAAGTGTAGCCGTCATAACCACCTCCACTTCTTCGACCTTGGTTCGCCCCGTTGGCATCCAACAATGCTCCACGGCCTTCTATACCACTTCGATGATTCAATATGTTGAGAATCGTCAAATGTTTAAATTTTTTTGTCCAGGCGCTGTCCTTAACAGCATCATGAAAAGGTATTTGCCATTTTAGTCTTTTTGAGGTCAATAGGTTCTCATATAGATTGATTTTTTTTTGTTCGGCCAATTTAAATGCCCCAATCGCGGCAAGCACCTTGCTAATGGAAGCCGCTTGAAACATAGACTCCGGATGTACTGCATGTTCTCGACTTCCTTTTTTTAAATGGCCATAGGCGGTTGTCCAAGCCAATTTTCCATTAATGACCACTCCTACACTTAACCCTGGCACATTTAATTCCCGCATCCGCTCCCAGAGCTGTTTTCCGCCAACATTGCTTTCAAAACTTCGAATCCTGTCCTTGGGCCTGGAGGTGATTTTACGGTTTGAAATAATAGACCAGCCTCTTCTTTTTGGGTTAAAAACGACGGTATGTATCAGGTTTCTTCCCTTGCTCATGGTGCGCATTTTTAGGAAGCACTCGTCATCTATGTTTCTTGCAAAACGATAGTCTTCAGCTAACACTACAAACCCGCCGTTAGGGGCAAATGAAATATGGGTAATCTTTCGAGCAGCTTTTTTGCCGGGCATATCGGATTCCCTTAAATTTCCGAGTATTTGATAACACTCGTCATCTATGTTTCTTGCGAAAAAGCTTCCATCATTGTTTAAAATCACCCAGCTATTCTCCGTTTTGATCCTGGTAGGAAAAGCCACGAGGCTGATTTTTTTCCCTCTTTTTTGAAACTCTTGTATTTTTTTATAGCATTCATTCGGGATATTTCGAGAAAAAGTGGTTTTGTCGGTAACGATAATCCAACTATTACCTCCTTTTGGCGGAAAGGCCACATTTTTTATTTTATGGCCTTTTGCCAAAAACTCCTTGACTTTTTTTTCACATTCAAGGGGAATGTTTTTTTGCATCATTTTTCCCGTTTTACTGACCAATATCCAGCCTCCTGATGGAGTAAAGGAGAATGTTGAAATTCCCATACTAATATTGTTGGTAATAGCGGTATGCGCGTCGTCAGGAATGTTTCTATTGAATTTTGTTTGTCCGTTGACGCTACTCAAATGGCATAGGAGCATCGCAAGTATCAATACCAGCTTATTTGATATATGTTTTTTCATGATTTCCAATTTTTATGGTCTGATCCATTCGTTTTAATTGCAGATATCCCCCTCTGCATTCTCTGAAAAAGTGTTGTTTTCTTCGGTTAATGTTGCGTTTGATTTTGCGACAATACCGCACCCCCCACTTTTTGAAATAAATGTATTGTCTACTTTTATTTGACCTGCTTTAACAAATAGGGCTGCGGGATCATTACAACAATACACATAGTTTGAACCTGCATTTCTTATTTCGGCATGGCTGATCACATTGTTGGTGCTATTGGTCTCGGTATGGATTCCTCGCCAAAAGCCCACACTATCTTCCGAGCCGCGAAAGACGATTTTTTGCGTTGCCGTACCAATGGCATTGAAGATTCCGTTGTCATAAACACCTAGGCCGGAGTTTTGCTCGAATTCAATTTCAACCCCTGCTAGTAAATTCATTCTTGCGGTGATATCGATTACTGCTCCACCTTCAATTCGGAAAGGAACATCGGTAGGTTGAACGGTAACATCTTCTCGTATGGCACCATTCGAGATCAGGAGATAATCCTTGTCATTTCCGACGTATGAAGATACTCTACCATCTAGCTCTCCCATGGTTTTAGCCTCAATGTACATGGGTGCCAGTTCGTGTGTAGTTATGGTGTTGCCGTTGTAATCCGTAAATTCAAAATCGGGACGGGTCACTATGCCATAGGATTTTCCGTTGCTAAAGGTCGAGTTGGTTACCGTGGCCGTACCCGCCTTAAGAAAGAGAGACCCTTTTTCATTGCAACAATACACATAGTTACTGCCGGCATCAGAAAGTTGTAAATGGTTCAAGGAATTTGCTAGGCTAGTCGTTTCTATATGAACGCCCCTCCAAAACCCTCGAATAGGGTTTGCACCGCGCATGATAACGGGACTGCTTGCCTGACCATTGACCGTCAAGGAGCCTTCATCATAAACTCCGAGGCCACCATTTTCCTGAAAGACGACTTCAGCACCCGCTTCTATAGTAAGGGGCTGTGTGATATCCAGTACTTTTCCTTCAACCAGATAAGGGACATTGAGTGCTTCCCAAGTCGTCGGCGTTCCAATATTGCCATCTAATACGAAAACGAAATCCTTTTCATTGCCACTGTAGTTAGATGATATTCCATCGAATGCTGTAAGCGCGCTTGGTGCAATTTGTACCGGATAGTCTTTATGTGTGTTTATGGTTATATTGTTGTATGCATCAAATTCGGTATTGCCAAGCACTATCAATCCGTTACCGCCACCTTCGGCCAGCGTTACATTCTTTAAGGTGATTTTGGCTCCTTTTAACAACAGCGAAGCGATATCATTACAGCAGTATACATAGTTTGATCCCGCATTTTCGATGCGTACATTTTCAAGTCGATTATTTACCGAACGTGTTTCTATATGAACACCCCGCCACCATCCACCTAGATCGGTAGATCCTGAAAACGTTATCGGTGCTGTGTCGGTCCCCACGGCATTCAATGTTCCTTCATTATAAATACCTAGGCCGGAATTTTCCGCAAATTGGATCACCGTTCCGGGTTCAATGATTAAAGGAGCTGTTACGTCTACAACACAGTCTACAAAATAATCCACTGCGGCCGGTCCGTTTTTAAGTGTAAGGGACTCCGAGATAGTGCAACCCAAGGTTACGGTAGTTGCCGGGCCCGGATCTTGCCCGTCTCCTGGGGTATATTGGCCTTCCCGTACCCATTTTTGAATATTTCCGGCTCCTGATGAGCCCACATTGATCCGTAGGGTATCATCGGAACGCAACTCCATAACTGCAGGATAATAGTTGTAGTCACTACCTAATTCCTGATAGTCAAAATTTTCCGCGTCTTTTATTTCAATAGCATTCCATTTAACATCCCCAACCTGAAAATTTGAACCTGCTTTATCTACGATTTTTCCGGAGGTGCCCGCCATATCTATGATCATACCATCTGCTATTGGGTTATTACTGGCTATTCTTATCCATTCACCGTTTAGGTTGTCAAGTGTTGCCTCTTCTTCGATAGCTTCTTCAATAATATCTATTGTTTCAACCACTTCATCTTTACTGCAGGCATTAAAGGATAGGCCTATTAAGAAGGAGAGAAGTATACATAAAGGTGCTTGCATCCAATTCATTGTGAGTTTAATTTTTTTCATGATTTCCAATTTTTAAAAATGTTTGTGCTGTATTAAATTTCTTGCCTATTGGTACCCTAGTATTGAAAAAGTAAACATTACCCTACTTGGAATTTTAACTTATCTTGTGTTTACCTATCGACCAAAATGGCATTAATGACCGATGAGCAACTTATTTCGCAATTGAAAAGGCGCGACCGTAATGCGCTCAAAAATGTATACCAACGTTATAAGACCGAATTTTTCAAGTTTGCGTCTAGGTACAATGCTAAGACCGAATTGCTTGAAGATATTTATCAAGATGCGTTGATCGTACTCTATGAAAATGCCCAAGCGGGCAAATTGGATAGCTTGAAGAGTAGCTTAAAGACCTATCTCTTTGGTACGGGAAAGTTTATGCTCTTTAAGCGTTTTAGGGATGCTAAAAAAGAGGTCTATACAGATGAAGTATATGTTTTTGATAACTATGAACAAGCCGTCATTGAGGAGGTATTTGAAGATGAGGGCCCCAATGAATATCAAAAACAACTGGTGACCAATTTTAAGAAACTAGGAGAGAAGTGTCGACAAATATTGGAGCTTTTTTATTTGCAAGGAATGAAGTTGGATGAGATTACCCAAACACAGGGATACGAAAATAAAGATGTAACGAAGAGCCAAAAAAGCCGCTGTTTAAAATCTTTAAAGCAATTAATAGGAAGGAACAATGGATAAGGAAGCATTGATAAACGGCTATTTTGAAAATTCCCTCGGCCAGGATCAATTGAAGGAATTTGAGCAGTTGTTGAAAACCGACCCCGATTTTGCATCTGAAGTCGATTTTCAGAAAGAATTGCAACGTTCGCTGAAAAAAGACGAACGCCAAGAAATCAAACAAATGTTCCGGGAGCTTAATACGGAGGTAAACAAACCCGAGACCAAAGTTTTTAGCTTACGTCCTTGGCTTGCCGCGGCTTCTATTGCCCTTCTTGTAGGCGTAGGTACTTGGGTGTTCTTTTTTAATAATCCAGAAGTGAATACCGGTGAGCTGTATGCCGCCAATTTTGCGCCCTATGAAAATGTGGTGCACCCTATTGAGCGTGGTACGCAGCTGGAAGATTTAAAAACAAGGGCCTTTACCGCCTACGAAAGTGAAGATTTTTCATTGGCATTACAGCTCTTTAAAGAATTGGGCAATAAGCAAAAGGATGGGTATATTGATTTTTACAGTGCCATAGTATATATGCAGTTGGGAAATCATGCTAAGGCTATTCCATTATTAAGAAGATATATTGATGCCGACGGGGAGCTGAAAGATCGCGCCACCTGGTATTTGGCCCTTTCCCACCTGAAGCTCGATGATTTGGACGCGAGTAAAACGGAATTGAAAAATTTGATTAGGATGGGGTCTTTTAAAAAAGGGGATGCAGAAAAACTATTGGAAACATTATCCTGATATTTTCCTCTTCATATAATAGACAATTAGTACCATTATAGGTATTGCCAGTAACCACAACCAGAATGAAAGCGGGTTGTTAATGGGATCTGCATTACCAGAAACTACAAAAGCCGCCCAATAGTAAGGTTGCCTCAACAACTCATCATCAGTAGTTTCCAAATACTTCAACTTTGCCTCCCGGAGTGCTTCGGGCTTCGATTTTCCCTTACTAAGGTTTTCGTAGAAATATTCCATCAATTTTACGGTGCTCTTATCATTGATTTTCCAAAGTGTAGTGACCAAAGACTTTGCCCCAGCATAATAGAAACCCTTAGAAAGGCTCATCATACCTTGCCCCTTTTGTAATTTTCCGATTCCTGTCTGACAGGCGCTTAAGACAACCAACTCAGTGTCAAGCGAAGTATTATATAGGTCTTTAATATAAAGAATGTGGTCTTCTTCTTTTTCACTAAAGGCCAAATAGGAATAATCTGGAAATTCATCATTAGCGGAAGCATGGGTTGCTAGGTGAACAATACCGGCCTCGGGGGATTGGGCCTTAAAATTTTCCAATGAGGCCCGTTTGCGCAAGAAAGTTTTAGTATCAAAATAGGTGCTGATTTTTGCCACTTCATCATCATTGTAAAGCAACTGGCCAAATTCACGTTCTTCATTTGCAACTGGCGTATCGTTAAAGCTTGGAGCAAAAGCCAATACTTCTATTTTTTTTGACTTTTGCCTCTCTTTTAACTCGATTAGGGTGTTAATGGAGTTACCATAACTTATAGCATGGGTCTTTAAAAGAAAACCGCCTTCGTTTTGTAGTAGATCAAAAGGTAAATAATGCAATACATCATCAGCGATTAGTATCAGATTTTCACTATCAAATTGGTCTAAGGGCTTTTTTAAAATTTTAGTATACAGCGTAGTGCCTAATTCTGAAATAATAGTATTAGTTTGACTAATTGATGGACTTGAAATCAGCTGATAAAAGTCGCGTACCATTTTGCGATCCGATTCTAAAAAAGGGAGTTTTAGAAACTTCTCGTCAGAACTGTTTACAGTGATTGCATAGAGATGACTTGGGGTCATTGTGAAGGAAATCAAAGTCTCGTTATCCTGCAAGATTTTGTTTCGTATTATACCCAAATCCAGAGTGCTGCTTTGGTATTTTAAATCATGGTATTTCGGGAATTTCACTTTTACTGTATCCAAAAAGCTATAGTATTCCTGTTTCAACTTAAATAGCTCTTCCGAAAAAGCATCGTTAATTTCAATGGCATTGAAATTTTTCTTTTCAAGGTTTGTGATCTTGGCCCTAAGTTGAGATTCCCGATCTAGTACCGTATTCGAAACATTCCCATATTTTGTTGCTTGTGCGCCCCGGAGTGCTTCAAGAAGTAAAAAGTCTTTGTTCTTTTCGCTGATATTTACCGCTAATTGCAGTGTTTTATTTGAAGGATTAATTTCATAGACCATATGTGCGATTTCCAACATTCTATGAAAAACAGGATATGCTTTTTCGGCTAAGAACTGTTTGTCGAGTTTGCTATCGAATTCCTTTTTGAGCAGATCAAAGGTTTTAAGAATATCATTGCTTGTGCTCAAAGCCATATCTAAATATGTGGTATCCTCTTTGGTTTGATACATTCCATATAGAAGTTGCAATTTGATATCCAACAAATTAAGTAGTTGGGTTTTTGAAAATACTTTTCGAGGATCTGGGTTATTTTCAATCTTGTCGATTTTGATGTTTCTTCCTGCGGAAGCGAAAGCTTTTTGAATTTCCGGCAAGCCTTCTTGAAAGTTCTCTTTTTTTAAATAATATTCAGCAATTTTACCATGAACTTCGGCAATGTCTTGATGAGGTTTTTGTTGTCGATATTGCAAAAACGCTTCTAGCGCCTTTGCATAGCTTTTCAAGGCCATATTGTCTTCTCCTAATCCCGAATAAACATCCCCATATAAAACCAATGCATCTTTATAAAAGGGGTCGTCCTCAATAAGATATTCTTGACTTTCATCAAGATATAGAAGTGCTTTTTTTAGACTATCCTGTTTAACAAAATTTAAAGTTGCTCTTTGATAAACGTTGAGAAGATTATTCTTAAATTTTTTATCTTTTTTATAGTATCGTTTATACGTATCTAAGCTAGGAATCAACAGAGCATTTGCCTTTTCGAAAAGGTGTAATTGCCCATATAATTGAGCTAAAAGCTGGTTAACGTTTGCTAAATAGTCTTCGTTATCATTTTCTAAATGAACATTTTGATCTATTAGGGAAATATTCTGCCGATAATATTGTTCCGACAATTCATATTTGCCCGTATGCTTGTAAATACCTCCTAAAAAATTATTGACCCTAAAAAGATCGGTCGTACTCTCTAAACTTGGCTCGGACAAATGACTTGTTCGAAATTGTGTATGAAGTTTGAGAAAATAGTCTTTAGCCTTTTCGAATTCTTTCAGCTTGTAAAAGTAGTTGCCGGTATTTAAAAGATAACTGGTCTCATATGACTCATAATCTTCTAGTTTACCTTTGAGAGAATCAAGCTCTAATATGGTTTTGGTGCGATCCAAAATATCGCTTGAGACTTCCAAATCAAAATGATAATCACTGGTGTAGATATAGTAAGACAAAATATACAATCGCCAATCGTAATCTTTTATTTTTGAAGCAAGGCTGTCTGCGGCCTCAAAATAATGATAGGCTCTGTCTTTGTCAATGAACATTTTATCATACCCCTGATCAAAGTAATCAGAGGTCAGTTGTTCGATACTTGAATTATCCTGAGAGAAGAGCCCCAAAGAAAAAAGAAAGATTAACAAAAATAACTTCATAAAATGTTTCATCCCAAAAAGCCTCGAATAGGTTTCGAGGCTTAAGTTAAAACTTTTAAAAGCACTGGTAGGTGTATTATTCACATTGTACGGGTACCCTATAGGTTATTTCACCGCCATCCGCAAATTCGAAGGGTTTTGTCACTTCTATATATCCACCGCAGCAATTATTTGTTTCCAAGGTTATACCTATCATCTGGTTGCTATCTTCGATCGGGTTCATATCAACAATGTCGCTACACCCTTCCCCGTCACTATTTATTAGTTGAATAGTGGTGCCGTCAACCTGATCTTCTGGCACCCAAATGTTAAGTAATTCTGGAATTCGAATAGGGCAGTTAAATTGACACCCCTTACCTTCAGTGCAAGGGTTGGGTCTAGGGGCTGGACATTTTTTTCCGCCTGGGCATAGCTTAATAAGCAGTTCGTCTAGTATACCTTGGGTTTCAAGATTTTCCTCAATTAGTCCCATTGTTTGTTCAAGAATTGGCACCATTGAGTCATCGCCCTGCTCCACCGCTTGCATCTGCTGTTCTTTCAGACAATTCAGTTCTGTAAATTCGGTTTCAAGAAAAAGTTGATGTAAAGAAAGTTCGGTAAATTCACCACCTTCCCCAAATTCACTCCCTTGAAAATTTGTAGCGTTTAAGTCCTCTTCCGAACTGTTGGTCTCATTTGCGCAAGCGCTAGTGAATAGCACTAGGGCAATTAAAATTAAATTGTTCATTGTTTTCATTTTTTATGGTTTTTTCATTGATTAGTACTTAGGTTTTTAAAAAGTAAACATCGCCACCTTAATTTGTCAAAATACGATCTAAGGCATGCATGCTATTCAAAAGTTGTATAGACGGACCATTTTTTTGTGTACTAGGCATTATTATTGGTTTAAATGGGTTTTGATAAAACTTTTAAGGCTTGTATACCACAAATGAAAAGGGAATATCTTGGGGGAACCCAGTAAAATTATAAGTTGTGATTGCAAGATTGTTATCGGGAGTGCCCTGATAGTAGCTGATAAACCCAGGTTGACCTGTACCAGATACTACCCCCGCCAATGATACACTTGCCGTATGGGTATTGGTGCTAAAAGTTCCCTCAGCTCCGATCAATATGATACGATAGCTTCCGGTATCACCACTCACTGTAAAATTACCACTACCATTCAATATGACCCCATTGATATCTACCGTCCCGTAGGCTATTGGAATCATATTGGCTGTTCCGGTAGCAGCGCTATGAACTTCTCCGTTCGTATTAATATCACCATTAACATCTAGTTTAGTCGTAGGATTAACGGTGCCAATACCCACATTGCCATCACCGGTTATTGTCATTCTGTCTGCTGCTCCCAGGTCGTTTGCAAACCAAAAATTGAGTTTCGAACTTGCCGCTCCTGTAGCTCCGTTACGAGCGGTTCCGGCAATATGCCACTGGGCTCCGGCATGAAATGTATTCTTAAAAGCCAGTCGTGCATAATCGTCTTGGTCCTCGTTCAAAACAAGTTGCGGAAAAGAGGTAGTAGAATTCGCCGCAATTTCAGTTCTCCCTGTGGGTACAAAAACACCAATGCCAACATTACCAGCAGTATAGTTAATATCCGTACCGGCCTGAGACCAAAGCGAACCTCCACCTCCACCCGAACCAATGACCAAATTACCATTGGCATCGGCAACTACATTACCTCCGGCACCCGCTAGAGTACTAGACCTGATTCCTCCCTCTACATCAAGGGAAGCAGATGGGGAAAGGGTGCCGATGCCAACAAATTGGTCGGTAACCGTTAGGATATCATTGGAGCCGCCACCAAGAATCATGCGGTCAGTACCTCCTTCGGCCCTTATACGAACGTCACCTGCTCCAGCACCGGTTGTTGCAACCCCGATTTTTAGCCTGTGACTTGGATTGCCGATGCGGAAATCCCCTTCGGTGGAACCAGGGTCCCAATTTCCGCCAAGGATGTCTAATTTGGCCGCGGGACTATCATTACCTATTCCAAGGTTTCCATTTGCCAGAAGGGTCATCCAATTGGTACCACTTGACCCGGTATCATAATAGAAATTTATCTTGTCAGTATCCCCATCACCGTTGGCAAGTCCAGCGATATGCCAAAATGCATTTGATTGGTCGTTTTGGAACTCTAATCTTGCATAGTCATTGCCTTCTTCTTCCAATGCTAATTGTGGCGTAAAGATTCCGGAATCGCTTTTAATGTGTAATTTTCCATCCGGCAGGTCGGTTCCCAAGCCCGCATTACCGCCATCGTAATAGATATTGCTTCCGTTTTCTTGCCACAACGAACTTCCGCTACTACCAGAACCAATAACCAAGTTACCATTGGCATCGGCCACGACATTACGTTGGCCCGTTCCAATCAGGTCTGTAGAGCGTATATTACCTCCTACATCCAATTTAGCAACAGGGTTAGAATTGTTTACCCCTACATTGCCATTCCCTAAAATGGTCATTCTATCTTGACCGACTGCACCGTCGTGATAATAGAAATTTAGTTTGCTTTCGTTACTGGTGCTTTTTGTCAACCCGGCAATGTTCCAAAAGGAATTCACTTGGTCATTTGATAATTCTATACGCGCATAGTCGTCCCCTGTTTCCTCGAGTTTTAATTGCGGTGTGCCAACAAATGAATCGTGTACTACATGCATTTTCGCTGTTGGGTCCTGAGTGCCAATACCCACATTGCCGACACCGGTTGAAAGGGCGGCCCGGCCAGCGGGGGTCGTATAGAAAAAGCCACCAATACCGCCGCCGAGACCATAACCCAATACCCCGTGTCCTGTCGCTGAATTGGAGACTCCTTGTACTCCGGCTAGAAAACTATTTTCCGCATAACCGTAAACACCATGTCCACTGGTTGAATAGCCCAGAACACCTGCCGTATTATTTGGAATTGTCGCCCCATCGGTTCCTGTGCTTCCTACTACGCCATAGGTTGCGCCATCATAATTGTGTGCATGAAATGCAGCACCGGCCTCTGATACCTCCCCATAATAGGGCAATGTCAATCCGCTTCCACCAGATGGTAGGGTAACTACTCCGCCATCGGTTAGGCTTAGTTCATTAGTTCCCGAATCAAAGCTTAAGGTCTGAATTTCGTTGGTCGGGTCGGCATCGGCATCTGTACCCCCACTAGGGATGGTTACTGAATTGCCAAAAGTTAGACTTAGTTCATTTGTGGTCGCATTAAAGCTTAAATTTTGAAGTTCGTTATTTGGGTCGGCGTCATTGTCATCAATATAATCCCCGAGGTCAACACTCCCTGCTCCGCTTTCAATGGAAAGTACATCACCGATAAGTTCCAAGTTTTGGTCATCGCTACCACCAGGTGGTACAATGGGTGCCAAGTCAATTGTGGATCCATCGGAAATCGTTAACTCCGTACCGACCAATGAAATATCCTGTAGTTCGTTTGTCGGATCTGCATCTGCATCTGTACCGCCACTGGGTATGGTTACACTATTGCCATCCGATAGGCTTAATTCATTTGTTCCGGAATCAAAGCTTAGAGTTTGAAATTCGTTGGTCGGGTCGGCATCGGCATCTGTACCGCCACTGGGAATGGTTACACTGTTACCATCCGATAGGCTTAGTTCATTTGTTCCGGCATCGAAGCTTAGGTTTTGTAACTCGTTTGTCGGGTCGGCATCTGCATCGGTTCCACCACTTGGAATAATAACCGAGTTACCATCGGAAAGACTCAATTCGTTTGTTCCCGGATCAAAGCTTAAGGTCTGGAGTTCATTGTTGCTATCTGCATCCTCATCATCAACATATGAGCTTAGGTCTACCGAACCTGAACCATCTTGAATTGTTAATATGTCTCCGGTAAGTACTAGCCCTTGATCATCAGTATCAATAGTGCCTCCGCCCGCCAAGGCATCTATAGCCTCTTGGGTATTGGCTGCTGAAAGTCCTGTGGCAGAATTATCATAGGGCACCTCGGCTGCCGATTGGCTTGCATCACCCGAACTAAGGGCATAGGGTACCGCCATCATTTCGGTAGTGCCTATTTCACTTCCATTTATAGAAACGGTTACAAATGTTGCACCACTGCCCCAGGGAATGCTATTATAGTCTCCGGAAGTGGTATTGCCGTTTCCGATTTTAAGACTGAAGACTCCGTTGGTATCTGTGGTAATAGAATGATTTTCAGAATATGTAGGTGTCGCCACCGGGCTCCCTATTTTTAAATCGATACCAAGCACCATGTTCTCACCGGCCATTAATTGGTTTTCCGCGTTGCGGGCCACACCCTGGTAGTTGATAAAGTTTTTTTGTGCTTCCTGGGCATTTATGATTCCGAAGAACAACAATGCTATACTAATCAAGTAATTCTTTTTCATGGTCCCTAGTTTTTAATAACCTTAAATAATTTGTCTTTGGAATTTCCTTCTACAAAAACCTGCAATACATAAACTCCTTCTGCAAGGATACTAGCATCTAGTAGATGTTGAGTTTGGGTCTCGTCTACTTTTTTCTTCATTATCAATCGACCGTCTATCGCAAAAAGTGTAATACCATATACTCTTTGATTATTTGTAAAAATGTTCAGTTGGTCTTCTACAGGGTTTGGAAAGACGACGATTCCGCCAAGTTCTTCCTCGGGAACCAAGGGTTCAACAATAAGACTTCCGGCCCAAAAGCCCTGGTCTACGGAAAAATCATTCAGAACCAGCCCAATAAGGGGCTCGCCCAAGGTGGAATTCAACTGTATTTCAGCATTGGCCATGGCCTCACCACCACTGGCGATTACCATTTTATCTATAGCTTGAGCATTGGCATAGGTTACCGCACCTAGTAAAAAGAATGTAAGTAGTAGTTTCATCATATCGTGGTCTGTTCTTCCCTTATGTACTATAAAAGAAAAGGTTAACAATTCTCAAAAATGCTTTAGACGAATAATTTTGTCTAAATGGATGGAGGGAATCGCGTAAGGAGCCTATACGATGGGGGAGGTGTCTAAGTTGTGGCTGCGGTAATCATCAATATTAATGAGATTAACATCATGCCTATTAGAATAATCATTACTGGATTGAGTCTGTTGGTTTTCATAATTTTATAATGTCTTTAAAGTCAGTTCTCCTTTTTTGTGGGCAATTACCTTTGCCTTGGTTTTTCCTATACTAAATTCATCCCCGGGAATCAGCTCATCTCCTTGAAAAAACTCTTTGAATGGGGAAAATTGTTTTTCGGTATAGATGATAATGGTAGTGTCATTTCCTGGAACTATCCATTTTTCATTTACATTGTAAGTCCCTTTTAAAACTCCGAGAAAAAAGTCATGATGGGCATATTTTGTTGCCAACTCCTTTTTTTTCATTTTTTGAAAACTTGCGAATAGTTCAATGTGCTCAACAGTATCAGACTTTTCGTTAATTACCAATACCACCTTAGTTTCTTTGGTGGTCCGTTCTTGGGCCGGACATACCCAAACAAGCAAAAGCGTAATAATGGACAGCGAAACTTTAAACGAAATGAATGACATTTGGTAAGCTGTTTTAAGTGTTTCATCAAAACTACGTGTATGGATTTACCAATGGTAGTACGTATGTAACAACCTTTGCAACATATGTAACAGGAGGCTATAAACTTGAACTAGGTCGTGGATTTCAAGTATTCGGAGGGTGTTTTTTTGTAGGTTTCCTTAAAGCACTTAATAAAATAGGAAGGGGTGTTAAAGCCTACGGAATAGGCCACTTCGTTAATTGTAGCATCCGATGTTTTTAGAATATGTACGGCTTGTTTTAAACGTTGTGAGCGAATAAATGCTGAAGTAGACAAACCTGTGAATGCCATTAATTTTCTATGGAGCTGCATACGGCTCATACCAATTGCCTTGCAAAAGGTTGCCGCACTGAAATCTACGTCGGACAACTGCTCATCCAATACTTTCTGCACCCTTTCAAAAAACAAGGCATCTGTAGGGGTAAGGGCAATATCCTTTGCCTTTAACATCATTTCCTGACTATAGCGATTTCTGAGTATTTTTCGTGTTGCAATGAGGTTTTCAACCCTACTTTGAAGCACGCGTAATTTAAAGGGCTTGGTAATAAAATCATCTGCTCCAGATTGTAGCCCTTTTAGTTCTTGCTCTTCGCCAACACCCGCTGTTAATAGAATGATGGGAATATGACTGGTTCGCTCATCTGTCTTAAGGGTATTACATAGCTCAATACCATCACAAATTGGCATTCTTACGTCTGTAATTATAAGGTCTGGAACAATCTTCAGGGCTTTTTTAATACCTTCCTTTCCGTCTTGCGCTTCAAAGATTTGATAGCTATTTTTCCAAACGGATGTAATGAACTGCCGAACCTCTTTATTGTCTTCGACCACCAAAAGAATAGGGAGTTCTGTTTGATCCGTTTCTTTTGGAAGTTCCGGATTCATAGCTGCTGCATCGGACATGTTGGTTTTTACAGATTCAATTTGATCCGAAACGATTTCAACTTTTTTGAGCTTGGGGTACGCAGTTTGTTGAACGGGCAAACAAACCCGAAAACAAATATTATTCTCATTTATCTTTTGTACACTAATCTCTCCTTGATGTAAGTGCACCAATTCCTTTACCAAATTAAGACCTACCCCCGCACCTTCTGAGTACTCGTCATGTTGGTAAAAACGAGTAAACAGCTTGTCGATTTCTAAACCGGACTTTTGGGATATAGAATTTGATATGCTGAGATATAAACGGTCTTCTTTGCCTTCTACGTCTAGTTGGCATGAGCCACCATTTACTCCATGTTTGAAAGCATTAGAAAGTAAATTGGTTACGATTTTCTCTACAATATCCTCGTCATACCAACAATTTTCCAAGTTTGTTATATTCACGGTATAGGCCATGTCTTTAAGGGTTGCCTTGTATTCGAATGCGCTTGCCAACATGCCTAAAAATAACCCAAGGTTTCCGCTACTGATTTTCAATTTTAGTTTGCCTTTTTCAAGCTTTGCAAGCTGTAACAATTGATCTACCAATGCAATCAATCGGTTCGTATTCCGCTTGATCATACTGAAGTTCGTAAAATCGGAATCGGTTAGGGCTCCCTCGCTCAATTTTGCATCTATTGGGCCAGAAATTAAAGTGAGCGGCGTTCTAAATTCATGGGAAACATCGGTATATAGTTTCGATTTAAAATCATTCAGGCGCTTCAACCTAATGGCTTCTTCCTGTTGCAACCGCAAGTTCAACCGCATACGCCAACGCCATTTTAAGTAATTGTAAATGCCATAAATACCTGCCAAGAGAAGGAGAAGATATAGGGTTTTTGCTAGCGTTGTCAGATACCAGGGGGCCTGTATCGAAAATGTATAGCTGACGGGTTTTTCATTCCAAACGTTGTCGTAATTACTGGATTTTACCTGAAAATTATAATCCCCTGGGGGCAATTGGGAATATCTTGCAAAGTTGGTATTACCGGCCCTTACCCATTCCTGATCATAATTCAGCAAGCGATATTGGTACTGGTTTTTCTCTGGAAGCGAAAATTGCAGACTTGAGAAGGTAAAGGTTAGGGTGTTTTCATCGTGCTTTAGAGTAAGGTTTTTAGATAAGGGTTGTGCGGTGTTAAAAATCTCTAAGTTGGTTATTGTGGTTTTGGGCAACAGCGCATTTTTCTGGAGCTGGTCTGGTTTGAACCAATAAAATCCGTCGAGTCCCCCAAAATACAGATTACCTAACCTGTCTTTGTAATAGGCTCCGGTATTGAACTCAGTGGCCAACCCATCGTAGTTGGCATAATTGATAATTTCGGCAGAGGTTTCCAATGATTTGCCCGGGGTAAATTTGGTGATGCCCTTGTTAGAACTAAGCCATAAACTGTGGTCTTCATCGGGAAGTATGCTATAAATTACGTTGTTTGCCAACCCATCTTCTATGGTGAAAGAATAGAACTTATTTCGGTTGATATCAAATGCGTTTAGCCCCGCGCCGTTGGTGCCGATCCAAAGAATACCATTCGGGTCTTGATATAGAGATTTAATATTGTTACTAGTAATAGAATTGGTTTCAGAGGATTTTTTATACCAAACAAAGGTTTCCGTGATTGGATCAAAGGAGGCAATACCATCTTCCTCGGTACCCAACCAAAGCATACCGTTTTCCCCTGACGTTATTACCCTAATGTTGTTGCCGGGCGGACCTCTTTGTTCCTCATTCTTAGTTTTATATTTTTTCAATTCCCCCTTATCCATGCTAAATTGAATAAGTCCGTTCTCTCTTGTTGCCAACCAAAATCGGTTGTTGTCGTCCCTGAAAATATCCCATATGGTCTCTGCAGATAAGGAAACATTGGTATGGGCAGAGAAATGGGTGAATCGCCCCTGTGGGTCAAGAATACTTAAACCTGCCCCCTGACTTCCAATCCATAAATTATTGGCATCATCAACATATAAACTCATAACCCTATCTGATCGGATTGAATTTTCAGAAAGATTCTCAGTTTTAAAGGCCTGCCAACTATTTGTTGCGGGTTCATATCGTGTAAGCCCCTTTCCCGAGGTGCCTATCCAAACCGCCTCATTTTTGTCGACCGCGATTGCGCGAACAACATCTATATTTATGTTTTCAGGGGTTTGATAATTGGTCAGTGAATTGAACTTCTCCAAATATTCATCGTAGTAGCTAATTCCGGCACCATCGGTACCGAACCAAAGCGTTCCAGAATAATCCTCGTAGATACAGAGCACATCATTGTAATGAAGTGCTCTTGGGTTGTTTTCTTCAACCCCAAAATGGGAAATTTCCTGCTGCTCGAAATCTACCATATAGAGCCCCCTGCCATAGGTGGCAATCCAAAGACGTTCCTTTTTGTCGATAAAAAGGTCTGTGATGTTTAGATCAAGCGGGAGCGGATCGGTAAAAGAAAGCTGACCAATTCTTTGATATGTAGTCTCCGCTTTCTCTTTAAAATAGAGTCCGTCGCCAAAAGTGGAAACCCACTGCGTACTATTCTTATCAAAAACGACATCACTGAAATTGGCGGTGATGAGTTCTCCATAGATAGTTTTAGTTGGTTCTTTGGTAAGTTCAGACGTTTTATAATTATATAATATTATTTCGGAATCTTTGGCAAGTATTAGATTGCCCGGCTTGTCTTGTGCGATATTATATACAGTGCCCTGCAGGTCTTTTGAAGGGAGGGTTTGCTCGGGGATATTTTTGTCAGGTTTCAGTACAAATAATCCGTTGGTATACGTGCCAAACCATATATTCAAATCAATATCCTGGAAAACTACACTAACATCGGTAATACTGGGTAATGGTTCAAAGTTACCCGTGGTGGTATTTAGCTTATGTGGAACTTTATTCAAGGGAATTGCCCAAACATTACCCGTTCTATCCGTATACACCTTACCCAGATTGCTATAATCCGGTTTGGTGATGTCAACAAAGGAATAGGGTAGCATATTGAATTTTCGCCCGTCGTATTTGTTCAGCCCATCTTGGGTAGCAATCCAAAGATAACCGGTACTGTCTTGGGTTATTGATACAGTACTGTTCTGTGAAAGGCCTTCTTTTACTGATAGTTGTCTAAAGGTTATTTGGGATTGTGATTGCAATAAATATAACGGCCCGAAGCAAGAAATAAGCGTAAGGGCAATTACCAGATTAAAGATGTTTTTGGTAGGTTTCACCTAAACAAGATAAGATAATTCGAATATAGTGCGGAGTCCTGCTTTTAGATGGGCAATTGAGTTTATAGGAAGGAATAAAAAAGCCAAAAACATTTTTCTGGCTTTAGAATAAAATACCGCCAAGCCGTACGGCCCCCGATGAATTAATTTTGCCACCTCGCGCCGGTCTAGGTAGTTCCCCCGAAACCTATAACCTGCATTCAACATCAATCTTCAACAAGTTGATCGATTAGTGTCTTTGCTGTGACAACTCCATCAGATGGATAGTCCTAGAACCTTTCATGCCTTTATATAACACGTTCCTAGAGCCGTACCTGTTGGATTGGCAGTTTTTTTATGTCTGGGTTAATTCTCCCAGAATAGTCATTTATCAAACACAGCATTGTTAGCTCTGTGCCGAAATACTTTTATTAAATACTAAAGTGCCCTAGCACTCAAGCGATAGGGAAACCCTAGTAAAAATACGATTTTTAATATCAAAGACTGCTAAAAGCAAATTTTTTATGGTATTTATAATTCAACGTCCAAAAATCCCTAAAAATAAGAATGCGGTCGTACAAATTGACTATATCACAAAAATTGTATTACCTCTTAAGCTCAGTTACTTGTAAATGCCCATTTGCATTGTTATCAGTGGCCAATAGTATTTCATTTAGCCGGACCTCTGGTTTTGTATCGGAAATACGGGCCAAGAATAAGGTAAGAAGTAAAAAAATGAACATGATTACACATTTTTTCATGATTGTTGTTTAGGTTCCTCTATTTAAGTTAACATTTGGGGATTAGAGGGAACTAACGCCAATTTTATTGATTAACACATCAAATATATTATCAGAGTCCTATCTTCAGACACGGTATTGTATAAATGGCACTTTTTTATGTATAAATGACAATTGAACTAAATATCTGGAGGTAGATTTTCCAAAAGCATCTTGATTTTCAATAGAAATGCGCGATAAATCCTACCAGATGTCAATTGCTAAGCGAATAACTACCAATCATAATCGATTTACTCCCATTGACACAAATTTGAAGTAAAATCCGACAGATAATTTAATTTTTAAGTAAATTACCTGCTAAGAAAAAAAGAAAATATGATTGAGGCAGTACTGGTAGACGATGAGGTAAAAGCACTTCAAGGTCTCACATGGGAGCTCACTAATTTCAGTGATGAAATTCACGTAATAGCCTCCTTCACAGATCCGGTAGAAGCATTGGAATACCTATCTTTTAATACACCTGATTGTTTGTTTTTGGATATTGAAATGCCTACCATGGATGGTTTTCAGTTTATTCAAAAGATTACCAATAAAAACTTCCCGGTGGTCATTACCACGGCCTACAACCAATATGCTATTAAGGCACTTAAGAATGAGGCAATCGACTACCTCTTAAAGCCCATTGATACAGATGACCTAAAAGACACTATTACAAAGATTAAAAAACACAATGCCAAGAATTTTTCTGCTGAGCGGCTGGAAAAAATTCTTTTAAACTTCAATTCCAACACCGTTCACAAAAAAATAACGGTCAACACAGATGGAAAGTTATTGTTTCTGGAGAGTGATGAAATTATCTATGCGGAATCTGATGGAAACTATAGTACGGTATATTTGTCGGATGGGAAAAAGATATTACTCACCAAAAAGTTGAAAGAGGTAAACGAGTTACTACCTGAGGATTCCTTTTTTAGAATACACAATTCTTATATTATCAACCTTAATAAAGTGAAGGAATTTTTGAAAACCGATGGTTATGTTATACTAGAATCCGGACATAAAATACCCGTTAGTAGGCAAAAAAAGTCGGATTTTTTGGACATGATTTAGAATGCGGATCTGCAGCTTCATATCGTTCAAAGAATCATATGTTCATCTGTTTGGCGAACGCTGGCTCCTGCTATTTTTTCTTTTCGCTCTACAGGCCGTTTCTTCCCAATCCATAAATCCAGAATTTATAGAGCTGAAGGCCAAGCTAGTGCAAGATGCTCCAAAAACCTATACCGAAATTCACGCGGTAATGAGACCGTATCGCAATGATACCATTCTAATGAAGGATTTTGCCGCCGCAGCTGCCGAAAGTGGATATTTGGCAGGCCAGTCATATGCCTTGAACGAATTGGGTAGGAGATATAGGAACCTTACCCAATATACGAAGGCCATCGCGCTGCACAATAGGGCTTTAGAGGTAGCTTCCAAAGCAGATAATATAGAACTTAAGGTATCAAGCTACAATAATCTCGGGGTAGTATATAGGAGAACATCTTCCATTCGTACGGCAATGGATTATAACCAGAAGGCCCTGGAACTGGCAGAAACCGTCGAAAACCCGTCAAAGGGACTCAAGCGGGGTATTAATGTTGCGCTTAACTGTGTAGGGAACTTATACCAGACACTAGAACAATATGATGAGGCCATCTCATATTTTAGGCGATCCATGAAACTTGAGGCTGAACTCGGCAATAAACTTGGCTTGGCCATTAATTATCAGAATTTGGGAGAGTGTTTTGAATCGCAAGGCGAGTTGGGTCAGGCGATGGATAATTACCTGGTTTCATTATCCTATAATGACGAAATCGATAACGATATGGGCAGGGTTATATGCAAAACAGGGATCGCACAGGTTTTTATTAAACAAGGAAGGCCTGAAGAGGCCCTTGAACTCATGAAGACAAACCTCCCGCTTGCAGAGAAAGTAGGGGATGGGTTCCTAATTTCGCCGGCGCATATAACTCTGGGTTGGGCACAAATGATATTAAACCAGAATAAAGAGGCCGAAAAAAGTTTCTATAAAGGACTCCAACTCGCCGAAAAAAATAACATACTTGATATGGCGGCAAAAGCTTCTTATCTATTGTCTGGTCTATATGAAAGAATGGGCAATTTTGAAAAGTCCCTGTTTTACAATAGAAGAGCAGTGCAATTAAACGAGGATATTCTAAATGAGAGCACGGTACGGTACGTTAATGATATCATATATCGCTATGATTATGAGAAAAAGAACAGTAAGATTGATGTTCTTGAAAAACAAAATGAAATTGGAAAGCTCAAACTACGCCAAAACCAAACTACCCTATGGATTAGTGGTATCGTACTGGCCTTGATGGCGGGTATTTTTTATGTGCTTTATCGTCAGTTTCAGTTAAAGAACGAGAAAAAAGTACTGACTTTAGAGCAAGATATGTTGAGAAGTCAAATGAACCCCCACTTTTTGTTCAATTCATTAAACTCCATTAAACTTTATATTATTAATAATGAACAGAAGAATGCAGTTCATTACCTTAACAAGTTCTCTAAATTGGTTCGAAAGATTTTAGAGGCATCCTCGGTAAAAGAGATTGCCTTGGCCGATGAACTTGAAACGGTGGAGCTCTATATGAATATTGAGGATATTCGTTTTTCGAATGAAATCAATTTTAATATCATAATCCAAGAAGACATTGACCCACAGCTTGTAAAAATACCATCACTTATCCTCCAGCCCTTCCTGGAGAACGCTCTTTGGCATGGGCTATCTTCCAAAGAGGGGGAAAAGAAAATAGACCTACATGTAAGCAAAACCGGGGAAGGTTCGATGACCATTACCATTACCGATAACGGAATAGGTAGGGAGGCAGCAGAAAAAATAAAAAAAGGAAAAGTGCTCAAGAGAAAATCTGTGGGCATAGATATTACCAAAGAAAGGCTGGCAAATTTCGCGAAGGAATATAAAAACCCTTTTTCATTGAATATTGTAGACCTTTATGATGAACAACAGCGCCCCTCAGGCACAAGTGTGGTTTTGATTATACCTACCGTTTAAGATGTTCTTCTGCTACTTGTTCCAATTCTTGATACCATGATTCCCCAAATTTTCTAATTAAGGCCTCTTTAACGAATTTATAGATGGGTACTTGCAATTCATTTCCCAAGCTACAGGCCGGGTCGCAGATTTGCCATTTGTGGTAGTTGACGGCGGTAAGTTCGGTATATTCACGAACCCTGACGGGGTACATATGGCAGGACACAGGCTTTTTCCATTGTACGGCTCCTTGATTATAAGCCTCTTCAATACCGCATTTTGCTATCCCATTTTCAGCAAAGGTTACATAGGCGCATTCGCTGTTGTTTACCAAAGGGGTCTCCCATTCACCATCGTCGCCCTTTACAAATGCCCCTTGATCCTCGATTATGGCCCTCCCCTCTGGGCGTAAAAATGACTTTATGTCGTCATAAATATTTACCAGAATCTCTGTCTCCTTATCTTCAAGTGGTGCCCCGGCATTGCCATCTATGCAGCATGCACCCTTGCATGCGCCGAGATTACACACAAAATCATTCTCTAAAATTTCCTCTGATACGATGGTTTTTCCTAATTGGAACATAAATGGTCATTGAGCCAACAAAGATACTTTTTTAAGCGCTTTTTTAGATGGAATTATTTTAGATGAAAATGATAAGAAACGTATTTTGAAAATGTAATTTTGCGCAAAATTTAAAGCAATGACATTTAACTTAGATCCAAGGGAAATAGCAACGGCCACTATGGTGCTTTTTGCGGTTATAGACATTTTGGGAAGTATTCCTATCATTATCGGGTTACGAAATAAAACAGGGCATATTCAGTCAGAAAAGGCTTCGGTTGTGGCCGCTTTGCTTATGGTCGCGTTCCTTTTTCTGGGCGAGGAAATACTAAAACTAATTGGAATAGATGTAAATTCTTTTGCAGTGGCCGGGGCATTCGTCATTTTCTTTCTAGCAATAGAAATGATTTTGGGGATTACCCTATATAGGGACGATGAGCCCGAGAGCGCATCGGTGGTTCCCATCGCCTTTCCCCTGATTGCCGGAGCAGGAACATTAACTTCCTTACTTTCACTTCGATCGGAATTTCAGGTGCAAAATATAATCGTTGCGATTATTTTGAATATTATCTTTGTGTACCTTGTGCTGAAATCATCGGCTAGAATAGAAAAAATATTAGGAAAAAATGGATTGAGCGTTATTCGAAAGGTATTCGGCGTTATTTTATTGGCTATTGCCGTAAAACTGTTCGCAACGAATATTGATGCCCTAATGGGGAATTAACCTATATAATACCAAATCACCTATGAGCAGAAAAATAAGTATTATTTTGATTGTATTGGCAATCGCCCTTATTGTCTATAACGTTACCATGTTGAATTTTGAAAACCCTTTCGAAGGCGATAGCATTATTGCCCTTATCGGAATTGCTGCGTCTCTTTGTGCAATCGTTTTGTTATTGATCTATATGACCTCAAAGAAGATACAACGTAAGATGAATGAGGATTAACTAGGGGTAGCACCTGCGCCTATTTCAATACAAGACGCTTTAGGTTGGAGATTAGTTTATGGGTCAAAGGTCTAATTCTGTACTTCCTCGGTTTCTGGAAGGGATAGGGCCAGTTGAGGATTATCTAATTCCATTACTTTTTTAAGAATAAGGTCTCCACTGCTTTTTATTTTCGCATAGGCATTTGCGTCAAAAAGCTGTTCTGCCAATCGTGCCTTTAGGTACATCTTGATTTTCTTTTCGTGGTCGTAATAATCCAATCTGAAATTCTGCCTTAGACAATAATCCACAAATTGATTAAATAAGATGTCGTCTGTAGAGAAATCATTCAAAAATTCTTCCCTGCTGTATTCTGAATAGCGTTCACGATCCTCATCTAGATGTTCGAAAACGAAGTAAGAGATAAAACCTTGACTGTCCATTGCATCTATTACTTGGCTGTCATCATCGCCAATTGGAACGAAAACATCAGGGATTATCCCACCACCACCATAAACCACCTTGCCCTTTGGCGTTGTAAATTTTAAGGAGTCGGCCACCTTGATGCTGTCTACCGAAACCAACTCGCCATTATTGTAGCGCTCAATGAATTTTTTGTAATAATCCTTATTGCCTTTTTTATATGATTTTTGAATGGAACGCCCTGTGGGGGTATAATAGCGAGAAACCGTAAGTCGTACAGCAGATCCGTCGCCCAGTTCCATTTCGCGTTGTACCAATCCCTTGCCAAAAGATCGGCGCCCTACAATCGTCCCGATATCATTATCCTGCAGTGCGCCGGCAATAATCTCACTGGCAGAAGCAGATCGCTCATTGATGAGTACATATATCGGTTTACCCTCAAAACTGCCCTTTTTGGTGGCATATACTTCGTTAACTTCTCCATTTTTGTTCTTTGTAAATAAAATCAGTTTTCCTTTTTGAAGAAACTCATCGGCCATTTTTTCGGCAATACCCAAGTAGCCCCCGGGATTATCGCGAAGATCTAGGGTAAGTTTTTTGGCCCCTTGCTTTTGTAAATAGGTCAAGGCCTTCCTAAATTCGGAATAGGTAGACTCCGCAAAACGGTCAACCTGAATATAACCCATATCATCCGTCAGCATATAGTAAGATACTACGCTCTTAATAGGCACTACATCACGTTTTACATTCACTGAAAAATGACGGTCCTCTTTTTTTCGATATAACTGCAACTTTACAGTACTGCCCTGCTTGCCCTTTAGTTTGCTCACAATGGCGTCGCTGCCTAAATTTTTACCATACAAGGTATCGCTATCTGCAATTAAAATTCGATCTCCCGGTAAGATGCCCCTTTGGTCACTTGGTCCGTGTTCAATTGTTTTTATTACCGAAATACTGTCGTTATAAGAGTAAAAAGTCACACCAATACCGACAAAATCACCCTTCATACTTTCCGATACCCGGCTCATTTCTTGTTTGGGAATGTAAACGGAATGGGGGTCGAGCTTTTCAAGGATGTTGTTGACTGTAACATCAACGATACTATCTGTATCAATCTCGTCTACATATTCATAATCGATATAATCGATCAGACGGTTTAGTTTATCCTTTTTTGAATTGGTGGTAAATAGTTTTTCAGGGCTGTCGTTAAAGTGCAGTTTTCCACCAACGAAAATACCCAACGCCAAAGCCGCTGCTATCAAACTAGGTAAGATGTAGTTATATTTCTTTTTCATAGCACCGCACTTTCAATTACAGGAAGGTGAACCAATTCAATTCCCGCCTTGCTTAAAAATTTAAGCCCAGAATCATCTTTATAGGCATTCTGGTATACAACGCGTTTAATACCACATTGGTGTATAAGTTTGCTACATTCACGACAGGGCGATAACGTAATGTACAGAGTTGCACCCTCGCAGGACTGGGTAGAAGCGGCAACTTTGCTAATAGCATTGGCTTCGGCATGTAAAACATACCACTTGGTATAACCCTCTTCATCCTCGCAAAAATTTTCAAAGCCTGTGGGCGTACCATTATACCCGTCAGAAATTATCATGCGATCGCGAACGATTATCGCGCCAACTTTTTTGCGTTCACAGAAAGAAAGCTTTCCCCATTCGGCGGCCATTCGTAAATAGGCCCTATCGTATTTTTCCTGTTTTTTTTCTTTCATTTTTGCAAAAGAACTAAGATACCCGCTTTGTTAACGCCCTGCAACCACGAATAGGTTAATTTTAAGTGAAATATTAAGACGGAAAGGTATTGATCAAAAGTGGTATCGTTAGCAAGATAACCAGAATTGACGCGCCCCAAACAAAAAGCGGTTGTTTTACCTTTAAAATCGATTGAAGTACATAGGCAATACCCAATACGCAAAGCACAATGATTACTTGAGAGATTTCAATCCCAGTAGCAAAACCAAATAATGGCTTTAGTTTGTCTTCCTCTCCTGCCATCAACATTTTAAAGTAGTTGCTAAAACCAAAACCGTGGATCAATCCAAAAAAGGCCGTCGCAATTAAGTGTAATAAGATACTTTTCTGGCCTTCATCAGATTTCTGGTACACTAGATTGAACAGTGCCGTTAAAACAATGGTGACCGGAATCAGAAATTCGATCAAACTAACGTCCATCGTAAGGATATTGTAAACCGAAAAGCCTAATGCCACACAATGAGATATTGTAAAAACCGTTGCCAGTACCAAAACAGGCTTCCATTGTTTAAATGTAAAGGGTATTGCCAAGGCCGTCAGGAACAAAATATGATCATAGGCTCCAAAATCCAGTACATGTTGCAAACCCAGCTTTACATAAAAAAGAAAATCTTGCATTTAGGTCGTTATTCAAAGAAGTAAATATACATCTAAAAATGGTTCATTTTTTGCAATGATAAAAATGCCTTATTGCCTTCTCGATGTCAATTTTGGTATCTTTAACCTTCAAAACCCATTTCCCTTGTTCAAGACCCATTCGTTACGATCGCGAATTTTTATTGCAATGATTCTGCTGGTGCTTATTTCCTCAGTCTTGATTGCCGGAATTTCGGTCTATCAATATGGAGAGTATGCCAGGGACTACCATAACGATCGACTTGAGCGAAAAGAAAATCAGATCAAACAAAGTATTCACTATACCTTAAGGGAGACCACCTATGCGGCAACCACTGAAAACTTGGGCTATATTTTTCAGGATGAAATCTATGAGATTGCCGATGTGCAGAATATCAATTTTAACATCTATGATTTAGAAGGGCAATTGATCAAGAGCTCCAGACCTAAATTTGAAGACGGTACCATTGAAAATTGTTTGGATGCCGATGTACTGAACAACCTTAATGCGAGTGCCGAAAAACGTTATGTAGAGAAAAATGCTTCCATAGATGATAAATACCAGTCATCCTATACCTATATCGTTGATAACAAATTTAAACCAATCGGTATATTAAACCTGCCTTATGTCGAGGACAATTCCTTTAACGACAGAGAGCTCCGGGAATTTTTAACACGCCTAAGTTGGGTTTATGTTCTGATGTTGCTTTTGGCTATCGGTCTGGCCTATTTTATTTCTAAATACATCACACGTTCCCTTCAGACGATTACCGATATGATGGGCCGAACAGATTTGACCAAACACAATCAGAAAATCCTGATTGAAAATCCCAGCGAAGAAATAAAAAAACTGATTACCTCGTACAATGCCATGATCGAGGAACTGGAGGAAAGTGCGGTGAAGCTGGCGCGCAGTGAGCGCGAGCAGGCATGGCGTGAAATGGCCAAACAAGTGGCACACGAAATAAAAAACCCTTTGACGCCTATGCGCTTGAGCGTTCAGAGTTTTGAACGTAAGTTTGATGTAAATGATCCTGATGTGAAAAAGAAAATGGCCGAATATTCCGACACGCTTATACAACAGATTGATACGATGAGCAATATCGCTTCGGCATTTTCAAATTTTGCCGAGATGCCCGCACAACAGAACGAAACCCTCGATGTGATTAAGATCGTAAAGTTGGCACTGGATATTTTTACCGAAGAATATATTCATTTTATGGCCGAGGAGGAAGAAATTATCGCCAAGTTAGATCGTACTCAGCTCATTCGCGTGGTCACAAACTTGGTAAAAAATGCGATACAGGCCGTTCCGGAAGTTGTATCACCCCGTATTTTGGTAACGGTGTTTTCTGATACGGATTACGTGAATATTGCGGTAGCCGATAACGGAACAGGCATAGGGGATGACTTTAAGGAACGCATATTTGAACCCAAATTCACCACCAAAAGCAGCGGTATGGGGCTTGGCTTGGGGATGGTCAAGAACATAGTGGAAACCTATAAAGGGAGTATCGAGTTTACCTCCCAAGAAGGCAAGGGCACTGTATTTACCGTAAAATTCCCCAAGGAATTTCGATTAAAATCGGTCTAAAATGAGCGAAAATCTGAAATATTTTATCGTAGATGTATTTGCAGAGGAAAAATATACTGGCAATCAACTGGCCGTGTTTTTAGATTTAGAGCAACGACTGTCCAGCGAAGAAATGTTACAGATAACAAGAGAGATCGATTTTGCCGAAAGCACCTTTATACGAACAATCGAGGATGACGGTAGTTTTGGCGTTCGCATTTTTACCACGGAATATGAAGTGCCCTTTGCGGGGCATCCAACCTTGGGTACCGCCTATATTATAGCCAAACATTTAAATGATCTGCCCGTTGAAAATGTGGTGCTTAAACTAAAAAAGGGAGCAATTCCAGTAGCAATAAGTAAGCCCGATGCCCTTGAAAAAAGTCGCTTCACCATGAAACAGGCACAACCGGAATTTGGAGATATGTATCATGTTGCCCTTGTATCAAATGCCTTAAATATTCCGCTGAACGAGTTTGATGCTACCATGCCCATAGAAGAAATCAGCACAGGTCTGCCCTATCTCATAATTTTTCTAAAAGATTTGGAAACTATTGAGAACATTACACTTCACGATGAAAAGGTACTTCAGTTTTTGAGCACCCGTCAGTTGCATAAAAGCAATAATGCCAGGAAGTTGACTACTTCTTTATTCTTTGTAACCAAAGAGACGACAGATAAAAAAAACGACTATCATACAAGAATGTTTGTCTTGGAAAATGGCAAACTCTGGGAAGACTCAGCAACAGGTAGTGCCAACGGATGTTTGCTGGCCTACCTACTCAAACACCAACAACATACCCAATCCGTTGTCGTTGAGCAAGGTTTTGAAATGAACCGTAGATCTATTTTGCATTTAGATGGAGAACTTAGTAATAACAAGTATAATTTAAAAGTGGGTGGCCAGGTAGTTCCCATAGCAGAGGGAAATTGGTATGCTTAATAAAATTTATAATATGAAGTACAGTAACATCGTAGTAGCATCTCAGGAAAATAGCGCAACAATAACCATCAACCGACCCGATAAGCTTAATGCTTTGAATAGGGAAACGATTAAGGAATTACATGAGGCCTTTAAAGCTTTGGAACAGGATAAAAATGTAAAGGTGATTATTTTAACGGGAAGCGGCGAAAAGGCCTTTGTGGCCGGAGCCGACATTTCGGAGTTTGCGAATTTTTCTGAAAAGGAAGGAGGCAAGCTGGCTGCCAAAGGACAAAAAATGTTGTTTGATTTTGTCGAGAACCTTTCTACGCCTGTAATCGCTGCGGTAAACGGATTCGCCCTTGGTGGCGGTCTCGAACTGGCGATGTCATGCCACTTTCGGGTGGCTAGCGACAATGCCAAAATGGGACTTCCTGAAGTTTCTCTTGGTGTAATTCCTGGTTATGGTGGTACACAGCGCCTCCCTCAATTGGTGGGGAAAGGCAAGGCAATGGAGATGATTATGACGGCCGGGATGATTGACGCCGAAAGTGCACTACGTTGGGGTCTTGTAAACCACGTGGTTTCCCAAGAGGAATTACTACCACTCTGTGAAAAATTAGGGAGCAGGATATCGAATAATTCCTCCGTTGCCATAAGTCAGGCAATAAAAGCGGTAAATGCGGGTTTTATGAATGATAGTAACGGGTATGCTGCTGAAATAAAAGCTTTTGGCGCCTGCTTCGGAACGGCCGATTTTGCCGAAGGTACTACTGCCTTTTTAGAAAAACGCAAGGCCGATTTTCCTGGGGCATAGCAGACCCATAAAATCTGACTTATGATACTTCGAAGGCCCCTTGCCCTTCTGCTTTTTATTGCTGTCTTTTCCATAGCAAAAGCACAGGATATGCCTATATCCTATACCTTGGGAGAGAATTACTCCGATAGGTACAAGTACTCGACCGTGCTTTCCATCAATAATGACAATAAAGACCAGACCGTTTTGGTGCGTACCTATTATGGAGGTATGCCCTTGCGACCAAGAGGTCATTTTATAGAGGTTTATGATGCCAAAATGAATTTGATACAAGATTTCAACTACAAATATGCCGGTAAGCATATGGTTGAAGGTTTTGTACGAAACGGACAATTATATCTTTTGGAACTAATTTATAATTCGGGTAGTGAAGCCTACGAATATAGGGTGCATCAAAGCCCATTGGACGAGTTTCGTTTTACCGAACGCACCTTGTTATCTATTCCGTCTAAGGAAGTTATAAATCCGCTTGCGGTAAACAAGTACAATCGAAAATTTGGGAACGGATTCTCTACTGCTTGCTTTTTTAATGACGACCAGTCGGCTTTTGCGATAACCGTATACCACAGGGAGGGTCAAAAACAAAAGTACCAGATGTATTTGTATGGTACCGATTTGCAACAGCACCTCACCTACGATTTTACGGGGCAAATTGCAGAAAAAAACTATGCGTTCGAAAACATCGAGGTGTCCAAAGATTTTAAGACCGTTTATTTTATGGGGAAGGCCTTTTTCAAGAAAAGAAGGTTTGACGCCAAAGAACGCCGTTTCCAATATGAGTTGGTCCGGGTTACTGCAAATGACCATACTACACAGGAATTCAACGATGCGGGAAGATTTCCCGAATCGTTAAAACCGGTCTTGGGGAATGGGTCTTTAATGGTCGTTGGCTTTTATGCAGATCGAAAGGACAATCGCTATAACGGACTCGTACACTTGAAGTTGGATACTAAAACCTTAGCGATTCAATCAAAGAAATACAATGCCTTTTCCGATCAGTTTATGGTCGATAAATTCGGCCGGGAGGTTGATGCAGAAATCAAGAACCTTATTTTTAAAGATGTACATATAGGTCCGAACAACGATATCATTTTTAGTGCTGAGGAATATTTTGTGACCAGCGGAAAGGATATTAGTGAAGGACATACCAGAGAGGTGGAGAACTATCATTATAACGATATCGTCTGTGCCAAATTGAACGCGAACGGTGATATGGCTTGGGCCAGGAACATCAATAAAACTGAAATGACTAGGGGAGATGAGGCTTATGCTTCGTATACCGCCTATGGTAAAGATGATGAGATGTATTTCTTTATCAATTCGGGAGAGCATCCACAGAAAATCAGCAAAAATCGGATTGTATTTAAACAGGGATACAGCAGGAACCCGAATATGTTTGTAATCAAGGTGAATGCCCAAGGCAATCTCAGCTATCAAAAACTTATTGATGACAAAGAAGTACGTTTGCCTATTATGGTCTCCAGACCCTTGATCGATAAAAAGACAGACGAATTGTTGTTCTACGCGAAACGAGGCACTAAAAAACAATTGATAAAAGTGCAATTGAAAAGCAATTCAACTTCTGCGGATAGTAAATAATTTTTGTTTTGGCTCTCCCCTTCTTCCGAAGGGGAGAATGAATTCCGCTTTTGCGGAAGAAAGAGGGGTTTAATCCGCAAATAAGCTCAAGTACTGCTTTTTACCTACTTGGCAACGCGGAATCAAGGTTTGACATCTCGGTATGTAATCAAATCCTCCTTCCTTGGGCTACGGCCTAATTCATTGCTCCCTTTTCTAAAAGGAGTACCCCTAAGAACTAAAAACTTCCTTTTCACAATTAACACTTTTCAATTTCAATACCTGGATATAATCCATAAATTTGGAATAAATCCTAATATTGAATCCAAAAGACCGCATTAAAGGACGAGGGGCCCAGCAAAATACACCTAATAAGTTTCTAGAGCATATTTATGAAACACGGGACGATTTTCTGGAATTTTGCCGCTTAGAAGGCGAGGAATCAGACAATAATAGAACCCAATACCTTCCCATTTTTCCAAAAACCATTGTGAACAAGGTGACCAGCCCCGATGTGGGGATGCAGTATTCCATGAATCCGTATCAGGGTTGTGAACATGGCTGTATTTATTGCTATGCCCGCAACACCCATGAATTTTGGGGCTATAGTGCGGGGCTCGATTTTGAACGGAAGATCCTCATTAAAAAAGATGCGCCTTTATTACTTGAGGCCAAGCTGAAAAGCAAAAGATGGCGCGCAAAAACCATTGTATTATCCGGTAATACGGACTGCTACCAACCTGCAGAGAAGAAATTCGGGATTACCCGTGCTTGTTTAGAAGTATTTTTAAAGTACAGGCATCCTGTTGGGATAATTACCAAAAATGCCTTGATACTACGTGACCTAGATATCCTAAAAGCCCTTGCCAAAGACGGGTTGATTGGGGTCAATGTTTCGGTCACTTCCCTTTCCGAAGAAACAAGGCGCATTTTGGAACCTCGTACGGTCTCCATAAAAAAACGCTTGAAAACGATTAGGATATTGTCCGAAAACGACATTCCGGTAAATGCGATGTTGGCCCCAATAATTCCTGGAATCAATAGCCATGAGATTATAAACTTGGCCAAGGCGGTAAGCGATAATGGCGCAAGGTCCTTTGCCTTTACGGTGGTACGTTTAAATGGTGCAATCGGACAGATCTTTACCGATTGGATCAAGAAAACCTTACCTAATAAGGCCGAAAAAGTATTGCACCAGATAGAGGCCTGCCATGGCGGTACTTTAAATGATAGCCGTTTTGGAATAAGAAGCAGGGGCCAAGGAAAAATTGCATTGCAGATACATGATTTGGTGCACCTTGCAAGAAACAAATACTTTAAGGACAAAACATTTCCGAAATTGAATACCGAATTGCACGAACAATATAAAACCGGGCAGATAAAGTTGTTTTAGAAGGTTGTCACATTGAGCGCAGTCGGAACGATTAACTAGGTCTTCGACAGGCTCAGACTGACATATTTTTAACCCAATCCCCAGCCTTCGCGATAACTCCCTTTTACCCACTCATTGGCAATATCCCAATTCGTAACTTTCATATTGGCACCATCCCACATAAGTTTACGACGACCAGGGTATTCGAAGGGGTCCCAATCGCCCGCTTTTTTACCCTCTTTGTATTTTTTATACTGAAAGGCCCTAATAGCCAAGTTCCCCATCAGTACAGCTTCGGTCAGCGGTCCGGAGCGGCTAAAATCAGAAGATGTTTCCGTACCGTTTAAACAAGCTTCAACAAAGTTCGCATGGTGACCGTTCGTGTCGCCTTCAATTCTTTTTAGATAAGGTGTTGGGGGAGTGATCATTTTCATCATATTCGAAGGCACCAAACGGGCATTTCGGGAATATACATCACAGATCAAAATACCTTTTGTTCCATAAAAGATAGAGCCACCACCACCTGACCCCATGGTTTCCCCATCCTTTAATTCGTCTGGCAGATCCGGCATAATGCCCCCGTCATACCAATTTAACGCGATATCGCCGTGCTCCTTGGTGTTGAATTTTAAACGGACCAAGGAGGAGGAGGGACACGATTGTTTGTAATCGGCTTCCACAAAATCACCCACCCAATTGGTCGTACAACTGGCCTCTGCCTCTGTTGGATAATCTAGGTCAAGCACGCTAAATGGCGTTTCCATAATATGACAACCCATATCTCCTAATGCTCCAGTTCCAAAATCCCACCAACCCCGCCATTTAAAGGGTAGATAAGCGGCATTATAGTCTCGATTTGCTGCACCACCGAGCCAAAGGTCCCAATCCAGACCCTCCGGAACAGCTTGCTTTTCGGTGGGCACCGGTATTCCCTGCGGCCAAACAGGGCGGTTTGTCCAACAGTCTACACGAAATACTTTTCCGATAATTCCAGAGTCGATCAATTCCCGGGCCTCACGGCTACCATTACTGGAAGCTCCTTGGTTTCCCATCTGGGTAACAATGCCATTTTGCTTTGCGACCTGGGTCATTAAACGGGCTTCATTAATATTATGGGTAAGCGGCTTTTCTACATAGGCATTCTTTTTAGCCCGCATAAAAGGCAATGAAATCGGGGCATGCATATGATCGGGAGTGGAAACCACAATAGCATCTATATCCTTGAGTTGCTCGTCATATACTTTTCTAAAATCGGTATAGCGTTTTGCCTTTGGCAGCAGGCTATAGGTTTCTGCGGCCATTCTATCATCCACGTCACACAGAGCGACAAACTTTACCTTTTCCGTTGCCAGCATACTTTGAATATTACTGGCGCCTTTTCCACCTACACCAAATGCCGCAGCGTACAATGTATCACTTGGTGCAACATGGCCTTTACCGAGCACAAAACTGGGCACAATCGAAAATGTGGCCGAAGCCGCAGCAGTATTTTTTATGAATTTTCTTCTTTGCATCTCGCGCGTTTGATTGGGTTAATTGCTAGGAAGGTACAAAAAAAATATAGAGATAAAATGAAGGGATGTGCGGGCTGACAACTATAACGTTTTCGTGCTTTACCTTATAATTTTCCGTTCCATTCATCATAGAACTGGGTTAAATAGTCGACCATATATTGGTGGCGTTGTGCTGCCAGCTCCTTACCTGTTTCCGTATTAAACTTGTCTTTTAATAGTAGGAGCTTTTCGTAAAAGTGGTTTATGGTTGGCGCGTTCGACTTCTTGTATTCCTCTTTGCTCATATTGAGGTTGGGTTCGATCTCGGGATTATAGAGTTCCCTATTTTTAAATCCGCCATAATTAAAGGTCCGGGCAATACCAATGGCCCCGATTGCATCTAAACGGTCGGCATCCTGAACAATTTGTAATTCAATTGGATGTTCAACAGTCCTCGTTTTATCCAAACTATTCTTAAACGAAATGTTCTCGATGATATACCTTACCTGTTCGATAATTTCGGTATCAACGCCAAGGCCACTTAAGAAATCAGTCGCCATTCTAGGGCCAACGGTCTCATCGCCATCGTAAAATTTGGCATCTGCAATATCATGTAAGAGTGCCCCTAGAGCCACAATCAGTGCATCCGCTTTTTCGGAAGCCGCTATCTTTTCTGCATTTACAAAAACACGTTGTATATGGAACCAGTCATGCCCACCCTCGGCACCTTTTAAAGTTTCTTTTACAAACGTTATGGTTTTTGATATGATTTCCAGTTGTGTCATTTGAATTCGGTTATTCCCGAAACTACGGCTTTTTCTACAGCTGCGATAGCCTGGTCTATATTGTTATTTACTTCAATCGGTGCATGTACATCAAAGGTCAATCGATTGCCAATGCCATATGGAAATTTGCCATAGCGCAAGACCTTCCATGAATTATTAATACTAATCGGAACAAGCAGGGCAGAGGGTGCCCGTTTTATCAATATGCGGAGGCCATTGGTTTTAAATTCCTTGGGGTGGCCGTTTCTACTCCTTGTTCCCTCAGGAAAAATAACGGCGCTCCTGTTGTGCTTTTCAATATACTTGCCCAGTTTACCAATTTCAACAATTGCCTGTTTGCTATCTTTTCTATCGATCAAGGCAGAACCCCCATGACGCAAATTATACGATACGCTGGGAATGCCCTTGCCCAACTCTTTTTTGCTGACGAATTTCGGGTGATGCTTGCGCATAAACCAGATAATCGGTGAGATATCATGCAGGCTTTGATGATTGGGAACGATAATCAAAGGCCTATCAAGAGGGAGATTTTGATTGTTATTAAAGGAATAGGTAGTGCCTAAAATATGCGAGCAGCGCAAAAGGCAAAGGTTCATTATAGCTACACATCTTTTGAGGGCCTCATACCCAAATAGATTAAAACTTAGCCATTGTAAAGGATGGAATAGCAATAGGGTACCCCCAAAGAATAGCTGATAGAGTACGCTAAGCGGATAGGCCAATAGTTTTTGCATGGTACAAAAATAAAAAACCGCTCTTTTTATAGAACGGTTTTACAGATTTTATATTTCTCCCACGAAAGTGGGGATTAGAGGAGGATTAGCAAAATTCATCGTAGGCACCTACGAGGTTTTCGGCGATCAGTTCAGCTGGCCTTCCTTCAATATGGTGGCGCTCGATCATATGCACCAACTCCCCGTCTTTGAACAAGGCCATGCTTGGTGAAGATGGCGGAAACGGTATCATCAGGTTTCTCGCCGCATCAACGGCCTCGGTATCAACACCGGCAAAAACAGTGACCGTATGATCCGGTCTTTTAGTGTGTTGCAAGCTCATTTTGGCGGCAGGGCGGGCATTGGCGGCGGCGCAACCACAAACCGAATTCACAACTACGAGTGTTGTGCCTTCTTGATTGATTGCTTTTTCGACCGCATCGGCCGTATATAATTCTTCGAACCCGGCATTTGCCAAGTCGTCTCTCATCGGTTTAACTAATTCTGCGGGATACATATTTTTTATGTTTAAATTCAAAAATCAAAGATACTGCTTTTGTCGTATTTTTTGAGTCTACTTAACAAACTAACCCAACAACTACCACAGAGCGCTATGCCAGTTTAATTTGCAGGGTAATTTGGGTTTGACCTTGTCCCGATAGCTATCGGGATGCACTTGAATTTTCTTGGCCTAAAATCCTATCTTTGGCAAAACGGATTTCTTATGATTAAATGGATTGCGGCAATTGCCGGTTATTACCTGTTTAGATACCCAGGCGCTATTTTTGGGTTTCTTATCGGTAGTTTTATTGATAGTGCAGGTGGCAAGCGAGGAGGTACACGAACCATTCTACAAGATATGACACGACAAAGTGTGTCTCCTGCAGATTTTGAACTGAATTTACTTTCTCTTTGTTCAATTGTCATTAAGGCAGATGGTACGGTGAGCCAGACCGAAATGGATTATGTACGCCAGTATTTTGTGACCACCTACGGTAAGGAAAGATCAAATGCAATTTTCCGCACTTTTAACGATGTAAATAAGAAGCACGAGATTTCGGCCCAACGGATTTGTTCCTTTTTAAACCAACGTACGCGCTACGAGGTTCGTCTCCAATTATTACATTTTCTTTTCGGAATTGCCCAGGCCGATGGCCACGTAAGCAATGCTGAAATTAGCAAAATACAGGAAATTGCAGGTTACTTAAGAATCAATGCCCGTGATTTTGAAAGTATAAAGGCCATGTTCGTTAAGGCCGCGGATAATGCCTATAAGATTCTGGAAATCTCAAAAACGGCCACCGATAATGAGGTAAAAAAGGCCTATCGTACCATGGCGAAAAAATACCACCCCGACAGGGTCAATACCAAAGATGAGGCCATTAAAAGAGGAGCGGAAGAAAAATTCAAGGAAGTACAGAAGGCCTATGAGACCATACAATCTGAAAGAGGCCTTTAAAGGAAGGGGACAGTTGGCAGTAGGCAGTTTTGCGATGTATTATTAACAGTTTACTGCATACTGCTACTGCCAACTGAACACTAATCTTCACCTTTCTCGCGCACGCGCTTATAGAGTTTAATGCCCAATAGTAAAAGAATGCCTAAGACCACGATTCCAACAACACCATAAATCCAGTTAAAGGTACTTTTCAGGACCACCAGAAATATGACCGCAAAAAGAATCAGGGTCGCCCCTTCGTTCCAGATTCGCATATAGTTGCTGGTATACTTTACTTCACCGCGCTGCAATTGCTTGAAAATAAGGTGGTTTTTAAGATGATATGCCCAAAGTAAGACGACAAACCCCAGTTTTATGTGCATCCAACCCTGCTGCAATAATCCCGGGTTCAAAATCAATAGCCAGATAGCAAAAAGCGTGCATAAAATGGCCGAAGGCCAGGTGATGATGTTCCAAAGACGTTTGCTCATCAATTGCAGTTGCTTTGTCAATATTTTCTTTTCGGGGGATGGTTTTTGAGATGCCTCGATATGATAGATAAATAATCTGGGAATATAGAAAAGCCCGGCAAACCAGGTAATTACAAAAATAAGATGAAGGGCTTTTATGTAGTTGTAGTATTCCAATTAAATGCTTCCGTTAAATCAATACAATCAGGTCGAGCGGAGTCGAGACCGGTTTTCCTAAGCTTCTCGACTCCGCTCGAAGTGACAGCAGAACAAAAGTACGAATTCACTAGTTCCTAAATCCTAATTCCTTACAATCTAATGGCCCCAACACCAGCTTCCCATAATTTTTTATTGAAATCAGGAATGGAGGTTTTTATAAAGGTATCGGCTTTATTCTTCAAAATGTTCCATTGCGCGTCCAGTTCTGCCTTGCGGTCTTTTGAAGGTTTATTTACCCGAGGAATGGTACTATTCGTAGCATCGATAAGAAATAAATACTCAGCGGTAAATTTATTTGGGAAATTCTCGACATCGTCATAGGCCTGCGATTTGCGCTGGATCATATCCTTATCCCAGGCATCCATTTCTTTCAATAATTTTTCGCCCTCCGCCTTAACCGTTGCATTGTCTACATCTTTCAGGATGTCCTTAAGCTGTTTTTGCGCTTTAGACACCCTATTGACCGTGTTGTGCATAGTGGTAAGCTTTTCCTCCATATCGGTCATAAAAGCATGGTACTCGGCGTATTGTTCCGGAGTGGTTTTAAAGGTGGGCATGGCAACGATTTCACCTTCTGTGGTTTTCGTTTGATTACCTGCTTTTAGGGTAATGCTATAGGTGCCCGGAGGTACCACATGACCACCGAATCGCGATTCGATATACGTTCCAGGTACTCCCGGAAGAATGGAGGTCTTCATGTCCCAAACAAAACGATTAAGTCCTTTTTTCTTTGATAGTGTTGGGGCTGGTCTTGGCCCGCCACCATTATGGGGTTTGTAATTTTTGTCTTTTTCCGAAGAAAAACTACGCACCACCTTCCCATTAGCATCCTTGATTTCCATAGCCAATGCGGTGGAGTCGTTCAATTTTGGCAACTCATAATAAATGACCATTCCATTGGCGGGATTTACCCCTGATAGGGTATTGGTGCCTTTAAACTCATCCGTTTTGCCGTTCATAGGGCCATACCACCTGCCGTTCATCGCATTATTTGGGGCGTATAATTTCATCCCTTTTAGAGCGGATTCGTATTGGCTCAACATCGAAAGGTCATCCAATATCCAAAACGCCCTTCCCGAAGTGGCGACAATCAGATTCCCCTGGTGGATTTTAAGATCGGTTATGGGTGTCTTAGGAAGGTTCAACTGAAATGACTTCCAGCTTTTTCCTCCGTTCCACGAAATATATAGTCCTTTCTCAGTGCCGGCATATAAAAGGTCTTTGCGAACCAGGTCTTCCCGGACCACCCTGGTAAAGGCTCCGTTGGGAATTCCCGAGGAAATATTCGTCCAGGTTTTACCATAGTCGGTACTCTTATAAATCGCCGGGGTATGGTCATTGAACTTATACTTGGTGGTGGCAATATATACCGTGGCCTTATCGTGTGGGGAAACCTCAATGGCATTCACTAAGGATTCCCCTAAATTCTTGGGGGTAATGTTCTGCCAACTTTCGCCATTGTCCTTGGTAATATGCACATAGCCATCATCACTACCGGTATAAAAAACACCGGCTTCATGTGGCGATTCAAGTACGTAGGCCAGAGTACCATAGTTCTCGGCGCCAACGGCTTCGTTGGTATAGGGGCCGCCACCATTGCCTTGTTTGGCATCGATATCACGGGTGAGGTCGGGGGACATTTCTTCCCAAGTAACGCCCATATCCCGGGTTCTTAGCAGGAGTTGCGCCCCGTGGTAAAAGGTATTCGGTTCGTGCTGCGAACGTAGGGTAGGGGCGTTCCAATTGTAGAGGTATTTCATATCCCTAGCTTCCCTCCCTAAATATTGAATGGGAGCTGCCATTATCTGGGTCGAGGCCTTTGATTCCATATCAAGCACTTCAATGGTACCAAGATAGCTCCCGCCCATAACGTATCTGGGGTTATCGGGGTCAAAAGCCAAAAAGGCACTTTCCCCACCCGCAGAAGGGCTAAAATCGGACATGGTAATTCCGCCCCGCCCAACGGACATGCTTGCGATCATCGCCGAGGAATAATCCTGTTGTCCGCCATAAATGTTATAGGGGAAAAGATTGTCCGTATTGATACGATAGAACTGCCCGGTGGGCATATTTACTTGTGAGGACCAGGTTTTTCCGAAATCAAAAGAAACCGCCGCACCACCATCATTGGCAATGACCATGTTCAACGAGTTTTTTGGATTGATCCAAAGATCATGGAAATCACCGTGGGTGCCGGTCAGGCGTTCCCAATTCTTGCCCCCATCCAAGGAACGCAATGCAGGAGCGCTCAACACATACACGATATCCTCATCTTTAGGGTCGGTAAACACCTCAATATAATACCATGCCCGTTGCACCAAACGGTTATCGCCACTGGCCATACTCCAACTTTTGCCGGCGTTATTGGAGACGAAGAGTCCGCCCTTATCGGCATTACTATCGCTTTCAATCAAGGCATATACCTTGTTCGAATTTGCCGGACTTACCGAAATCGCCATCTTTCCTTTTTCCTCGGGGAGGCCCTCGGTCATTTCTGTCCAGGTTTCCCCGGCATCCGTTGATTTGTAGAGTCCACTTCCTGCACCACCACTAATTACAATATTGGGTTTCCGTTGGTGTTCCCACATCGCCGCGTACATAATTTCCGGATAGTTGGCATCCATTGAAAGCTCGGCACAGCCCGTTAATTCGTTTACAAAAAGGGTATTCCTCCATGTTTTCCCACCATCTACGGATTTATAAATGCCACGCTCCCTATTCGGACCATACAGTTGCCCTTGCGCCGCCACATATACAATATCCGGATTGGTAGGGTGAATGATGATCCGAGAAATATGCTGGGTTTCTTTTAATCCCATATGCTTCCAGGTCGCCCCTGCATCGGTAGATTTGTAAACGCCATCGCCATAGGAAGTCATGACCCCGCGAGGAGCATGCTCGCCCATACCCACATAAACGATATTGGTATTAGCACTTGACACGGCCACCGCCCCTACAGAGCCCATTTCAAAAAAGCCATCCGAAATATTGTTCCATCGCTGGCCAGCATCTTCGGTTTTCCAAAGTCCACCTCCGGTAGTGCCCATATAATACGTCATCGGGTCGCCAATAACACCAGTTGCCGAAACAGAACGCCCACCTCGAAAGGGACCAATATTCCGAAATTTTAAGGGTTTAAAATACTCTTCCGCTGTTTGGGCGAAGGTGATGGTTGTGGTTAGGAAAGCTAGGATTAATAGTTTTAGCGTGGTTTTCATTTTGGGTGTTTGTTTTTTGCGTTTTCAGACATGGTTTTATTCTTACTTCAAGGATTCAAACCTTGGGTCCCCTCCTTCCTTTAAGGCGACACAGCGAGAGCTGTGGGCGAGCTGTCGCGTTGGCAAGCCGGGGTGGTAGGACTAGGGACCTAAATGATAAACCTTTGAATTAATTCCACCAATGGACCCCTCCGCCCTTCGGGCACCTCCCCTTGCAAAGGGGAGGACTAGCTTTTTTGGTTTTATTCTATTTGATTTTTAAAATTATCTTTTATTTCTAAAACCACAGATTGGAAATTTTCGAATACCATCTTATTTTCAAAACGAATTACCTTGTAATCCAGATTTTCTAAATATTCGGTTCTTTTTCTATCTTTTTCTTCCGCTGTGGCGTTCATATGAATTTCCCCATCCAATTCAACAATCAACCTTTCCGAAGGACAATAAAAATCTACGATGTAGCTACCGATACTGTGTTGTCTTCTGAACTTTCTACCTTCCAATTGACGATTCGATAAGTGTTTCCACAGAAAAGCCTCCGCAGGAGTTCCGTTATTTCTTAAGTCTTTTCGGAATTCTTTTAGATGTTTCTTATTGTGCATTCTTTCTCTAACTGAGGTGTTTTTTTGCTCCCCTCCTAATTCTAGGAGGGGTGGATTCTAGTTGGCCGCAGGCCAAACTAGAAGACGGGGTGGTAAAAGCACAGGCCAAGGCTGGATAACTTTTAGTTTGGGTCATGACGCCAGAGCTTGGGCTTTACCACCCCTTTCTCACGCCAAAGGCGTGATTCATTCCCCTCCTAGAATTTGGAGGGGAGCCTGTACTTATTTTATCAATACCCTCAACCCTCAACCCTCAACCCTCAACTGACAACCAACCTACTCCTCCACAAACAAATAGTTCAATTGCAACGCATTAAACTCACTATTAAACTCTTGAATTTCCTTGGAAATCATGGCGTCAAAGGTATTAAGCTGTGCGTTTATTTTTTCCGTCAGTTCGTTTTTAACAGCTATATCCTGATCGGTTGGGGGGAAATCATCCAAGGCGACGAGGCTGTTGAGATGCCCTAATTTGTTGGTCAGGCGAATGGGAAAATTCAAAGGGTCTTGATTGCTGCGGTTTTGCGTCTGGTACAGCGCCTTTTCCACCTCCCCGAATTTTTCTTTCATCGCTTTTGCCTTTTCGATCAGGGCCTTAACCTTCTCCTCTTTACCTGCACTGAGCGGAGTCGAAGTGTACTGCTTGCTAAACGCATCTAATTGTGCAGTAATATTGCGTATTTTTTTAATGGATTGATGTGCTTTTTCAATAGTGTTATTGATATCCGTTACAAAATCATACTGCTTTTGCATATCGGCAACGGAAGCTTCGGCACGTGGGTCGGGAATGATCTTAAAGGTCTGCGAAGCGTTGTTTCCATTGACATTTAGATGCACTTTATATTGCCCTGGTACCGCTTTTGGGCCGTCGAAATTCGCCCACCAGAAAATCATGCCCTTCAGTTTTTCGGCACCTTTACCACGGGTATTCCACACATGGGTATTGCCCCCTTTTTCGAGTTTTAGCTTTTTGTCCTTATCCTTGGTGGAGTTGCTGAATGTTCCCAGAGTATCCCCCGCCATGGTGGTATAGGTGAGCTTAACGCTATCTTTTTCTTTGTCAAAATTTCTGAGATAGAAATACGTGACCACTCCGTTCGGATGGTTCGCGCCCTCGGTTTTGGAAGGTTCCTTACTTGTACGGCCTTTGGTGCGGTAGGCATCCTTTGGAGCATATAAAATGGAATTGGCACTTTTCTTGGCATTATCCAATTGGTGTAGTACGCTGAGGTCGTCCAGAATCCATAAGCTTCTTCCTTGGGTAGCGACAATCAAATTGTCATCTTTTAGTGCCAAATCGGTGATGGGAACGATGGGGAGGTTCAACTGAAACGGACTCCAATTACTGCCATCATCAAAAGAAATATACATGCCGGTTTCCGTACCGGCATAGAGTAAGCCTTGTCTTTTCGGGTCTTCGCGGACCACTCGGGTAAAATGTTCCTGATTTATACCGTTCGTTATTTTCCTCCAGGTCTTCCCGTAATCGGTGGTTTTATAGAGGTAGGGTTTAAAATCCCCTAGCTTGTATCGGGTGCCGGCGATGTAGCAGGTTCCGGCATCAAAAGCGGAGGGTTCAATGCTGTTGATCATCATCCATTCTGGCATTCCGGCGGGGGTTATATTATCCCAATTGGCACCTCCATCTTGCGAGAGATGTACCAATCCGTCATCACTTCCCACCCAAAGTAGGCCTTCTTTGATCGGACTTTCATTGGCCGCAAAAATGGTACAGTAGTATTCTACTCCCGTATTGTCTTGGGTTATGGGTCCACCACTTGAAACCAGCTTGGAAGGATCGTTGCGGGTAAGGTCACCACTTAACAACTCCCAACTTTGGCCTTCGTTGGTGCTCCTATGTACATGGTTCGAAAAGGTGTACAGTTTCTTGGGATCGTGTTTGCTAAACATGATGGGGAAGTTCCATTGAAAACGGTATTTCATACCTTCAGCACCATAGCCCATAGGGTTATCTGGCCATACGTTAATACCACGAACCGTCTTGGTTTTGTGGTTGACACGGGTTAAGAAGCCCCCATAACTGCCCCCGTATACAATATCATTATCGGTAGGGTCTATGGCAATATGCGCGGACTCACCCCCGGCCGTCGGCTCCCAATCGTTTTCGGAAATTCCGCTACCATCGCTACGGTGGTTTACACGGATGGTAGAATTGTCCTGTTGCGCCACATAAATACGGTACGGCGTAGCATTATCGGTGGTTACGCGATAGTACTGTGCCGTAGGTTGATTGTAATACGTACTCCAGGTCTGGCCACCATCATAGGAAACCTGGGCCCCGCCATCATCCCCAATAATCATACGTTTGGAATTTTCAGGGGAAATCCAAAGGTCATGGTGGTCCCCATGGGGCGCATTAAAAGTGTTAAAAGTCTTGCCGCCATCCGTACTTTTATGATAGCGTACATTGAGTACGTATACGACATCTTCATCTTCGGTATCCGCATAGACACGGGTATAATACCAGGCTCGTTGTCGTAGTTTGCGTTCCTCGTTGATCTTCGTCCATTTCTTGCCCCCGTCATCCGAGCGGTAGAGGCCGCCTTTTTCCTTATTCTCAACGATGGCCCAAACGCGATTTGAATTCTTTGGCGAAACGGTAACCCCGATAATCCCTAAGGTGTCTTTTGGGAAGCCTTCGTTCTTGGAAATTTCGGTCCAGGTTTCCCCGCTATCCACACTTTTCCAAAGGGCAGATCCATCGCCACCGCTACTTAGGCTATAGGGCGTACGTTTGGCGCGCCAGGTACTGGCATATAAAATACGGGGGTTGTTCGGGTCGAGTACCAGATCAACGGCCCCCGCTTGGTCGTTTACAAATAAGGTCTTGCGCCATGTTTTACCGCCATCGGTACTTTTATAGACGCCACGTTCTTGGGTCGGTTTATAGATGTTGCCCAATACAGCGGCATATACGGTATTCGCATCGGTAGGGTGAATACGTATACGGGGAACATGTCGACTGTTTTTAAGCCCGGCCGAGGTCCAAGTTTTTCCGGCGTCTTCGGTCTTCCAAATACCGTAACCGGAGGAAACATTACCTCTCAGCGTTTTTTCGCCTCCTCCAACATAGATGATGTTCTTATCGCTTTGGGCGACTTCCACGGCGCCAATACTCCCGCCAAAATAGCCATCGGAGATATTTTCCCAGCTACGGCCCCCATCTAAGGTCTTCCAAACGCCCCCGCCAGTAGCCCCAAAATAAAAGAGATTGGGCTCGCCCGGTACGCCCGTTACGGCCGCGGAACGGCCACCCCGAAACGGACCGATCAAACGATACTCCATACTGGAATACAATTCTTCCTGGAAAGCGGGAACGGCCTTCTGGGTTTTGTTTCTTTTTTGGGCGTTAAGGTTTATAGGAATAAAAAGGAAGGTAAGGGCGAGTAGGCCCAATTTGGCTGCGATTTTCATTTTCTGTTCTTTTGAGTCACTAAACAAAACGTATTATTTCGAGCGGTTATCCTGGGCTGTCACTTCGGAGGGAGTCGAATAGCGAAGGAGCGGCGAGAAAAGGCTTCGGTTTGAAAAGTTACTTAAATTAGTCGGTACTAAATGTAGCGAAAAAGAGCCAGACGAAAAATTTAGCATTCCTTTTGGGCGGGACAACTTTTGAAATCCCTACTTTTAAGGTGCCATGAAAAAACAGCTTTCCATCATATCGCTCTTTGTGCTATTGAATATGGGCGTAGGCCGACTCTTTCAGGAAAGCCTGAAGGTGGTATGCTTTACCGAACTTCTGATCATCGGTATAACGGGCTTCCTATTTTGGGCGACCACGGCCAAATTCATACAAAAAGGGGCCCTTAAATGGAATCTGCTGAAAAGCAGAAAAGACTTTATGGTGCAAGGCGGATTGGGTCTTTCTACAGTGGCACTGCACCTTTTGATCAGTCAGGTGATGATCATCTTTCTGATGACCACGCTATTCAATTGTACCTCCACCAGTTTCGATTTTCTCAACCTCAGCCTGACCAATAATATAGCGGTGAACCTTTTATGTTATTTTTCGTTGCTGTTCTACTTCTTATATTCGAAAAAGGACTTGGCTGTGGTGAGCGATTCGCAGATAGTTTCCCCCGCACATCCAAATCAAAAGATATCCGTTTCAAAATCGGGATCCAAATTTCTACTTTCCCCAGAGGAGCTTATCTATATAGAGACCGCCAACAATTGTATCGTACTGCATACCGAATCGGGTAAATATGTGAAGTATCAAAGCCTTAAATCGTTTCAGACCGAACTTCCCGGGGAGATTTTCAAGCGTATACATCGCTCCTATCTCGTGAATACAAAATACATTCGTTGCGTACAAAAGAACAAAAGTGGCGATGGACTCCTAAAACTGCAAACCGGGGAACAGATTCGCTTTAGCCGTACCTATCAAAAAGACATTCCCCAGTTATAGGCACCTGCTTAATTTCACGACTTACCATTTGTTCTCCGCGGCTTACCCTCTTTAATTGGGACTGCGGCTAATCTACCCATAGTTTTATTCGAATTCCTTTTCGGTATGACAGGTAGAATTGCACTTTTATTTTTTCTTTTGCTGGCGTTCCACGCTTCGGCCCAGCAGTATTTGGATTCCGTTATTCGGATTCAAGGCGTTAGCTCTGATATTCTTTTGGATGGTAATTTGGATGAGCCTCTTTGGCAGGAAGCCACCGCCTTTTCATTTTTCGAATATAGTCCGGACTGGGGTGCGAAAGATAGCCTGACGACCCTATACGTGACCTTTACCGATAGCGATTTACTCGTGGGGTTTACCGCCGATATGAAGGCGCCGGACGAATTGGTGGCCAGAAACCTGCTTAGGGACGGGTATTATGGGGATGATTATTTCGCATTTCAAATAGACCCGAATCGCACCAAAAAAAACGCCTTTGCCTTTAGTGCCTATCCTACCGGAGCCCGCTATGATGCGGCCACTTCAAACAACAACATCCCCCTGGGATGGTCCAGTCCCGGAAACCGGGCCTACGATATGCTTTGGAAGGGCAAGGTAAGGGTAACCGAAAACGGATGGCAGGGCGAATACCGAATTCCGCTTTCGAACCTACGGTTTGAGGTGCGCAATGGAGCGGTAAGCGCAGGAATTTCTGGTCATCGCTCCATTCACCATCGGAACAAAAACATCCTTTTCCCTAAAATCCCGAGAGAAGTTCAAGGAGGAGAGGGCATGCCTTCCTTAAAACAGCCCGTGGTCTTTGAAGGTTTGGTCCCTAAAAAAGACCTGCAAATAACGCCCTATGTGCTCGGGAGTTTGGGAGCTTCCTATGCACAAAATGACCCATCCGTCTTTGAGAAAAACACCCGCAATCAAATGGATGCCGGACTCGATATCCGCTATGGCCTTACTCCAAGCTTGACTTTGGATGCGACCCTGAATACCGATTTCTCACAAGTGGAGATCGATAACCAGATTGTAAACCTTAATCGGTTTTCCATCTTTCTTCCAGAACGTAGAAAGTTTTTTCAGGAGCAGGCGGGCTTGTTCGATTTTAGCCTGGGGATTCTGTCACAGCTGTTTTACAGTCGCACCATAGGCATCAGTGACGGGCGACCCGTTCCCATTCTTGGTGGACTGCGATTGACCGGAGAACTGGGCAATTGGGATGTCGGGGCCCTTTCCCTACAGACCGGGGGAACTTTTATCGACAATAAAAGCCTAGCCTCGGAGAATTTTAGCGTGCTCCGGCTTCGGAAAAAAATGTTCAACGACCGTTCCTTTATCGGGCTAATGGCCACAAACAGGATTCGTAATGGGTATGTGAACACGGCTATCGGAATAGATGGACTCGTTGCCCTGGGGAACGATAATTTTTTGATTGGTTCTATGGCCAGTGCAATCGAAGGGGAGGGGTATGGCGACACTTCCTTTCATTTTTTTGACCAGAGCAGGTTTGCCCTACGTTGGGAAAAACGCAAGCTGGGCGGGTGGTATTACAAGGGCTCCTATGAATATTCCGGGGAAGCCTTTAATCCCGGAATGGGCTTTCAACTGCGGGAACGCAACCAGAATTTGTATGTGGGCCTCAACCATGGAAAATTCAGGGACACCCGTACCGATGGCCTCTTTCAATACCGCCGATGGCGGATTGTCAATACCGATCTTTATACCACCCCGGATTTGGGGAAGGTGCAGAGCTGGAACCAACGCCCTGAGTGGATGGGGCGCTTTTTTTCAGGCAATGAAATCTCGGTTTTCGGGCAGCTGCAGTATGAGTTTCTACAATCCCCCTTGGTCTTTTCGGAAGAGACGTTTATCCCGGCTGGGCATTACCAGTTCAACTATGGCGGTGTATCGTTTAGGCCTGGAATACAACGGGAATTAAAGCTCCCGACCAGCGTGGAGTACGGCCAGTTTTTTGATGGGACCAACTTTCTTTTTCAGGTGGCCCCCGAATGGAACGTAAACCAACACCTAACCGTGGATGGCTCTTGGCGTGCCAATTACCTCAATTTTAACAAAAGGGATACAAGTGAATGGATACATATCGCCCAACTACGCCTTAATTGGGCGGCCAACCTACACCTATCCGGGAGCCTTACGACCCAGTACAATTCCCTAGCCGACCGTGTGTTTACCAATGCCCGATTGCGGTATAATTTTAAGGATGGGCACGATCTGTATTTGGTCTATAATCAAGAGTATAACAGCCAACGCAATGCAAGCCTTATCCCCTTGCCTTACTATAACGACCGTAATATTACCCTAAAATATTCCTATACCTTTATTCGATAAAAATGAACAAAATGAGAACCCTAAACCAATTTTTGCTTGTAGGTGCCCTGATTTTTAGCGCCTGCGAGCCGATCCAAAAAGAAGAAACAAAAGCCGTGATTATCTCCCCGGAGGACAAGGAGGTGTTGACCTACCTAAAGGAAGTGGAATGGCCCAAGGCCTACCGCGAACAGGACACCATTTTGCTGGACCGTATTTTGGGTGCCGATTTTCAAATGATCGATAATAGCGGAAAATGGTATACCAAAAAAGATGAGCTGGCCTGGATCAAGGAGAATGCAACACAAAACGATTCTTTTTGGTACGAGATAAAACGTATGGACCTCTTGCCCAATGGTACGGCCCTGATCTGTGGTACCGGACATATGATCAATGACACGGTGGAAACCACCTATCAATCGAGCAACGTACTGATCAAAAGAAGTGGACTATGGAAAGCGGTAGCCTCCCATGTTTCAGGAATACAAACCACAAAGGAGTAAATAATCCTCGGTGCAAACCCACGAGGTATTAAAATTCCAAATTCCAATTCTTGCAGAAAGAGTTTGTGGAAATTCGTGGAACCTGCCGGCCGGACAGGCGGGTTCGTGTCCAAAAACCACGATAGATTGAACGATGCAGGCCTCGGAGAATTAAACCAATAGTGATTAAAATGAAACAAGTCTTTTTTATACTGTTATGTAGCCTCCTACTTTGGAGTTGCAAGGCACAATTCCCAACAACGGATTATTTTGGCGAAACACCCCCGGCTAGTACCCCCAAAGTCTTTGCCAAGGGCATTATCTCTTTGCCAGACCGTTGGGAGGGCAATGTGAGCTTTAGCCCGGATGGGAGGGAGTTGTATTTTAATGTATTTCAGGATTCCTCCAAGACCATTTACCAAAGTACCCTAACAAGCGGAAAGTGGACGGATCCCAAACCCATGCCCGAGGTACAGGGCCAAAATACCTGGGAACCCTTTATCGATTGGGAAGGGGAACGGCTCTATTTTGTTTCCGACAAGGCACCCGGAAGTCCGGAATGGAATGGGCGAATCTGGTCTATGAATAGCAACGATAACGGGGACTGGAATACGCCTGAATATCTTAAGGTACCGGGTTCTCCAAAAGGCGGGCTTTGGTTTCCAAATACCACAAAAGATGGGAAGCTCTATTTTGGGGGATCCTTACAAGAATTGGATAGTGTTGGGCAGGGAGATCTATTCGTCATGAACCTCAAAACTCAAAAGGTGCGCTTGCTTAAGGAGCTCTGCTCCCCCCAAGAAGATTGGGACCCTTTTATAGCGCCTGACGGGACCTATATTTTATGGGCCTCCGATAGACCCGGAGGATACGGCGGCACGGATCTCTATATCAGTTTTAGGAATCCTGAAAACGGTACCTGGGGCTCGCCCAAAAACTTGGGGAAGAAGATCAATACCAAGGAATACGAAGTGGCCCCACGCATTACCCCTGATGGGAATTTCTTGTTCTTTGACCGGCCGATCAAAGGGACTCAAGATAGCTATTGGGTGAGGGCCGAAGTCTTTTTAAAGTTGAGGGAGTGACTTCTAACGTTTAGGCTCATTTGTCATACAGGGCCAATAAAAGCAACATTCTAGTAAATACAGGGTCATTTATCTTACCAAATTGCCTCAAAAAACAGCAGTCACAATTTGTTAAAAATTGTTGTGCGTATTTGTGGGGGTTTTAGTACATTATGTACGCATATTTACCGCGACAATGGAAGAATTGATTTTAACCAAAATCCGTAATACAAGATCTGTGACAGGATTGGCGAAATGCCTCGTCTAGCAAGTTGGGAAGGAAAAATGCAAATATTTCAAAGATTATGAATCGGCAAGTGTTTTTTGTAAAAGCTCCGTGTTAATAACTCAAATAAAAAATAGATTAATTATACATTTTTAATGTTAATTTTACTTTAATATAAACTCACAGGTTGATAATTTGAAAATTTTACCTATTTTCGTAGAGCAAAGCGATGGCTTATATGCTGTTCATAGAGACAATGAACACCTAGACTCTTTGGAAGTTGTAAAAGAAAATTGGAGTAATCCAGAGTTTGTTTACAAATTTTTCAAAATTAACCGTTATTTGCTTGACCAACCACGATATCGTGATTTCACAGTTCAAGAAGCGGCAATGAAAACTCTAGAAGATGCCACGGAATTATTTGATCAGTTAGAAACTTATGCTCAATCAGGATTTGAAAGCAATGAACAAAATCTATCAGACTTCTTTAAGCCATTACACAAAAACGAAACAAATCTTCCCCCGTACCAAGCCTCCAAAGCCTATGGAGTTCAGATTAAAGACAGTTGGCTAAGACTTTATGCTATTCGCTTGGATGTTAACTGCTATATTATTACCGGCGGAGGCATCAAACTAGTGGATGCTATGCAAGACGTCCCTTATTTGGAACAAGAATTGCAATACTTGAGACGAACACAACGTTATTTAGAAGAAAACGAAGTAATATATCCAGAAGACCTCTAGCTAAAATATGAATAAATCAAAGTATAACAAGAGTAACTTTAAAAAAGTGGTTTCTAAAATACCCTCGGGTTTTATGAAACAACAATTGGCAAGTAAAGTAAGTCACAAAAATAGAATGCGCAGTGCTAAATTAGCACTTAGCGTACTAGCCATTTTAGACCATAAAAAAATGTCGCAGGCATCTCTTGCGAAAAAGATGGGTGTTAGTCCTCAACAGGTAAGTAAGGTTTTGAAAGGGCAAAGCAATTTTACGTTTGAAACTATAAACAAGTTGGAAAAGGCCTTGGGTTATTCGCTTTTAGAAGTTCGCACAATCGACTTCGAGAGAGAAGAGCGTAAGATTAAATTTGTCATGAAAGAAATGGAAGAAAGGACAATTGTTGTTAAAAGTACTAAACAAATGGCAGCTTCTTCTTTAGTTGTAAAAGAAAACTTTAGTCATAGTCAAAAAGTTTCATACAACAGTTATAACAGTTTAGAAGTTGCTGATAATAACTTAAGACCAACAGGATAATAATTCTATGTCACCTTTTAACGATTTAGGTTTTGCCTTTGTAAATATAAAGACTAGTCAATTTGCTATAATTGAAGAGGCTTATCGTAAAACGGGAGAAATATCCATTAAGGCGGACAATAGGTATGGTGTTTCTGTAGAGAAAAGACAAATTGTTGTAAACCTGTGGTTTCGTTTTTATAAGAAGGAGTCCCCCTTTATTTCTTTAGAAGTATCTTGCTATTTTGAAATAGACAAAAAGGGTTGGAAACAATTACAGCCAGACAGCGGCAACATTATTTTGCCTAAAAATCTTCTCTCCCATCTAACAGTCTTAACCGTTGGTACGTCTAGAGGAATACTTCACAGTAAAACCGAGGGGACTAGGTTTAATAAATATATCCTACCAACAATTAATGTAAATCAGATAGTTGACAAAGATGTTCTTTTCTCGGCTAAAGAGTTGATTAATTAAAACTTCTTTTGTGTAGTCATGATTTTTAACGATAAGTGCTCTTTGATGGGGCTAATATCAAAACCAAGGACCTCAAATGTTAGACTACCTCACTATTGTTTATATGATTATTGAAAATATTGAATCAAGCCTTAGGTGGCTTTAAGGCGATAGCGGTTTCTACAAATAGAAAAAGGAAATTCATTATAATATTTTAACCAACCCCTCCAAAACCTCCCGAACTTTTTTACTATCCCAATCAGCGGCCCCAGTTTCTTTAATGATGATTTTACCCTTGCCATCAATGAGATAATTGGTAGGGATACTAGCACTAGAAAGTACTTCAGGCGCCGGCATTCGTGGGTTAAAAACAGGCAAATCATAGCCCTTCTTTTCTAAAAAACGGGTGACCGGTTCTGGGTCTTCATTGGTGAGCAATATAAACTGTACTTGCTTCCCATAGTGGGCATAGAGCTTTTCAATACTGGGCAATTCGGCAATACAGGGCGGGCACCAAGTGGCCCAATAACTTAAAAAAGTGACTTTGCCCTTGCCGATGTCTATAGGGGTTGGGGTTCCGTTCAAATCTGCTAGTTGATAGGTAAAGGGCGTTAGTTGGGTTTGGTCTTCTTGGTCTAAGGCAGAAGGGGACCATACCAATAGCTTTAGTTTGTTTACTGCTACTTGAATGGGTTTTCTGGTTTGGGGGATGATCAGGAGGGCTAGGACGATCGCGAAGATAAGGTTGCTGGGGGTGAGGTGTGGGTGTCGGGTGTTGGATGCTCGGTGCATGGTGTTTGATGTTCGTTGTCGGTTGCTCTCTTCTCTCTGCTCTTGGCTCTTTAATTGTGGGGGAAATTAGTGAATTTTGACCACCCCGGCCTGTGGCCACCCCTCCTTGAAAAAAGGAGGGGAATTGTTATCTGGTGTGTTCCTAGGCTCTCGACTCCGCTCGAGATGACAGTTTAGGAAGTGATTTTAAGCTCCCCTCTTTAGAAAAAGAGGGGTGTCCGCCATGGCGGACGGGGAGTTTGAATCCGCAAACTTGCTCACATATTCTTGGTGTTTTGGTACTTTAGACCGTGGCTTGTGTTTTCAAACCCCGCCCGTACCGTTCGGGCGGGCCTCCGTCCGCAAGCGGACACCTCCCTTTTTCTAAAGGGAGGAGCTCAGAAAAAGTGTAACAAAACCCGCAATTTTACTACCCATAAGTAAAGAAAGAAGATGGGATATGCCGGTCAACCAATGAAAGTAGTCAAAGCCAATAGGGCTTTGTTGAAAAAAGGAAATACCTTTAAAAAGGTCAAAAAAATGTTTTTGGACACCAACGATGGTAAAACCGAATTGGAGTTTAAGGAGGTGTCCGCTGAAAAGTTGGCGCGGATTAAACAAGAGATCCGAAGCAAAGCGAAGACTGATCGATGGAAGGAAGTAGGTCTTTTTATTCTATGCATCATGATGGTCGTTCTAACGTTTTATGGGCTGTTCTATATGTAAATTCGTCTTGTAACAACTTCCCTCAATTCCCTACTTATATCTAAATTGCACCTATGACAAAAACGAAAACAAAAACACTTTCCGCCAAAGATGAATTGCTACTCCTGAATGCCAAAAAGAAAATGCAGGATATTGGTTGGGCGATGCAAGGCCTAAACAAATTCGGGAATGTTATTGAAAATAAATTGGAACTGCTGCCTAAAAAGCAACAAGAATGGTTGCAGCAACTCAGCTATAAAGTACTACATGGCGTCGTAAAGAGCAATTTGCTTTCCATGAAAAAGGAACGGCCCAAAACCACTCCTTGGAACTGGACCTACAAAACCCTCGTCACTTCCTCAGGGGCCATCGGCGGGGCTTTCGGCGCAACGGCCTTTGCCGTAGATCTCGGGATTACCAGCAAACTGATGATGCGCTCTATCATGGATATTGCCCGTAGCGAAGGGGAAGACCTTTCCGAATTGGATACACAACTGGCTTGTCTACAGGTTTTTGCCCTCGGTGGAAAAACAAAACATGATAACAGCTTGGAAACGGGCTACTATGCCTCCCGTATTGCGATGAGTTCTGCGGTAAAAGGTGGGACAAAAGCCCTGGGTAGCCTCGTTGGTGGGAGTGCCAATCCCATCCTTAGCGCATTGGCGGTAATCGCGTCGCGCTTTAGTATTCAGGTATCCGAAAAATTTGTGGCGCAAGCGGTTCCTATTGTAGGGGCGGCCGGAGGGGCCACGATCAACCTGGCCTTTATCAATCATTTTCAGAGTATGGCCCAAGCCCATTTTGCCATTAGAAGGTTGGAGCGGGTATATGGGGAAAGTGCCGTAAAGGAGGCGTATGAGGAGTTGGAAGTGGGAAGTTAGAAGTACGAGGTACGAAGTTGGAGTGCGCAGTATGCAGTTTGAACTACGGGCTTAGGGACTAAAGTTCAATAGGTAGTATGAAGTTTATAAGTTTAGAAAAGTGTTTAGGTGTTTAAAGGTTGGGAGTTAGACATTAGATTTTAGACTTGAGATATTAGAAAAGAGGAATTACTTCGCTTTTGGTCTTGCATCTTAAGTCTTTCAGCGCAGCGGTCTAACCTCTATTTAAGAAACTCCAAACAAACTGGGCTGCTCATTTTAATGTCATGCAGTAAACTGAGTGTCCCGTTCTCCGTATTTCTTTTAAAAACAACGATATTATTACTTCGCTGATTGGCAACCAACACGAAATTCCCCGTAGGGTCTAGGGTAAAATTCCGGGGCCAATCGCCTTCAACAGAGGAACGCCCTACTAAGGACAAGTCACCCGTTTTTTGATCTACACCAAAGACGACTATTGTATTTTCTCCCCTGTTGGAACCGTATAAGAACTTCCCATCTTCCGATAAATGGATATCCGCACAGAAACTGTCTCCCTTAAAATCGGGATCTAAAGTGCTATGGGAACCCAATGCCTTATAAGCTCCATCGGTATCTTTTTGAAAAACGCTAATGGTCGAACTATATTCACTGATGATATAGAGGAACTTACCTTCTTGACCAAAAGTAAAATGCCGTGGACCTGCACCCTTGGGAAGATCTAGAGAAGCTTGTTTGGCTGGCGTGTAACCAGCGTCTGTATGAGTATATCGCTTTAGGGCATCGAGGCCTAAATCGGTGGTAAAAACGGAATTGCCCATAAATTTGGCCATGTGCACATGGGGTGCTCTGGTGGTATCCAAAACTTTATGGTCGATCAGTTGCCTGTTGTCATTGAGTTTTCCAGCGTCTGTGGTAAAAAGCGCCAAATTGCCCCCGCTATAGTTGGAGACGGCCACCGCATTACCAGTATCGGAAACGGCCACATGACAGGGATGTGCGCCTCCCGTGGCTTGGGAATTTAAAAGCTGTAAGGTATCGTTATGGATTTTAAAGGCTGAAACGCCACCGCCAAGGCTGTCGTAATTGTCCGTTTCCTGTACCGCATAGAGGTAGTTGCCATCCGGTGAAATTTTTACAAAGGACGGGTTGGGGAGTGCCGCCATTAATTTTTTAGCGGTCAGTTCGCCCGTTTCCGTATTAAAAGCGTAGCGGTAAATACCTTCACTATCCCCATCGGTATAGGTGCCTACATACAGGTCGAGATTTTCGGTTGATTGGGATTTCATACAGCTTGTTATTAAGAATGCGCCTAGAATCGAAATTAGAAATACTTTTTTCATACGAATTGATTTCAAGTTTTAGAGGTCAGTAGGTAGCTTTTTGTGGTTAACTGTCAGTTTGAGCGCAGTCGAAAACCCTTTAGGTAAAAAGGAGGTCTCGACTGCGCTCGACCGGACAAGTATCCTAAAGTGCCATTTTTCTATTCAATTAACTATTGTCCCCAAAATAAGTTCTAAAAATACAAACTATTTCAAGTTAAAGGAGCAATCAAAACCAAGTACAACAAAAGAGCCGTGTAAAGTTGAGAATATTGTAATAAAAAAAGCCCTAATGCCTGGAAGGTAGCTCGAGTATTCATAGCTTTTTAAGCCAACCGCCAACCGCCAACCGCCAACCGCCAACCGCCAACCGCCAACCGCCAACCGCCAACCGCCAACCGCCAACCGCCAACCGCCAACCGCCAACCGCCAACCGCCAACAGCCAACAGCCAACAGCCAAGTTTACCAAGATTCTTCCTATTTTTAGCCCATGAGCAAGGAAACCATCATTTTGATCGTGAGCTGTCTGGGCATATGCCAGGCACTATTTCTTTGCCTGTACCTTGTTACCCTTAAAAAAGGGAACAAGAAAGCCAATGTTTTTCTTGCCCTAATGTTATTGGGGCTTACCATCCGGATTGGGAAGTCCGTTTTAAACGTTTATTTAGAGGTACTTCCTTGGCAGCGGAACCTGGGCATATCGGGAATTCTCCTGTCGGGGCCATTTTTATGGTTTTACGGGCGGGCACTTTTAGAAAAGAAGAAAACTTTCAACAGCACAGATTATCTGCACCTGCTGCCTTTTGGCTTGTTTGTGCTTTTTTGCGCGTTAATACCCAATGATGGGAGGCCCATTTCCTATGCCATTTATATTGGGATTTTTGTGCATTTGGCGGTTTATATCGGTGCGGCCGTTTCCGTGCTCCTTGCCAACAAAAGTGTTCATTCCCAACTTTTTAAATGGTACCGCAACCTGATTATCGGTGTGGGACTTATTTGGGTCTTTTATATGGGTAACATTGCGGGGATAATTCCCCTGTACATTGGGGGGGCTATCTTCTTTTCGTTTTTAATCTATACCTTTTCCTTTTTGCTGTTGCAACGGCATGATTTTTCCTTGGAAAAATATCGGGGCTCCAGTATGGATACGGCCTCCTCAAAACGATTGATTACCACATTGAAAACATGGTTCAATAGCGAGGAACCCTTTCTGGATAATGCCCTAACGCTAGCGGCAGTAGCTAAAAAAATGAATGGCTCCCCTAGGGATATCTCCCGCGCCATTAATGAGAATGAAAACAAAAACTTTTCGGAATTTGTAAATCAGTACCGTATTGAAAAAGCCAAGGCCCTTTTGGTAGATTCGAAATACCACAACGAGAAAATCGCGACTGTGGCCTATGATTGTGGGTTTGGAAATGTAACTTCCTTCAATCTGGCTTTTAAGTCCGCCACACAATTAACCCCTTCGCAATACCGCAAAAAATTTACGCTGGCATAGCTTTTTCGTTTTAAGAATCATGATTTTTAAAGGAAAATGAAGCGTCTTTCCATAGCTTTCGGGTCGAAATAAAAATCACATCAAAGCTTTTCCAATAGTATCCAGATACTCATGTGTAGGTACACATCATTAAAAACCAAAGAATGAACTATTTCTTATCCCTATTAGTTGTTATCCTAAATAGTTCCCTTGTCTTTGCCCAAGCCCAACCAAACTTTGAAAAACAGGTAGATTCCCTGTTTCAGGAATACAGTGGGAAAAAGCCAGGAGTAGCGGTAGCGGTGGTCAAAGGCGGTGAAATTGTATTTAAAAAAGGATACGGAACGGCCAACCTTGAATATAATATACCGGTAAAAACCAATACCGCCTTCCATATTGCCTCGGTTTCAAAACAGTTTACCGCATTTACGGCATATCTTCTGGAAGCGGAGGGAAAAATTTCACTTGAGGATGATGTAAGAAGGTATATTCCAGAGCTTCCCGACTATGGAAAAACCATTAAAATAAAACACCTTCTTTCACATACAAGCGGGCTAAAAGACCAATGGGCATTGTTGTCGCTCTCCGGTTGGAGAATGGACGATGTCATTACCACTGACCAGATATTAAAATTAATCAGCCATCAAAAAGAACTTAATTTCGAACCTGGAAGCCAATTTAGTTACAGTAATACGGGCTACACGCTGATGGCCCTACTAACAGAAAGGGTAACCGACAAAACATTTGCTGAATTTACGCAAGACCATATATTTAAGCCACTGGGTATGGTTAACACGCAGTTTTATGACAATCATGAAAAGATGATTGCCAACAGGGCCTATTCTTACGAGAAATATGAAGACACCTACAGTAAGAAAAAGCTAAACTATGCAACCGTAGGGGCTACAAGCCTCTTTACTACAGTAGAAGATTTGGCCAAATGGGTTGTTAATTTTCATAGCCCGATTATAGGAACACCCGAACTGATAAAGAAATTTAATGAAGTATCTTATTTAGATGACGCCACCCCGGTTGTATGGGGCCAAACACCCGATAGAACAATGTATTATGCAAAAGGACAAATGAGCTATTTGTACAAGGGAATAGAGGTGTTAAGCCATGGGGGCCACGATGCAGGATTTAGAGCCGTATTAACAAGGTATCCCGAGCATCAATTTGCGGTAATAACGCTGAGCAATAATGAGCATTATACCATGATTCACAAGACCTTTCCCTTAGCTGAACTTTATTTAAAAGACTTTCTTGTGGAAAGGCAAAGCATAACAACTTCTCCACCTCACAAAGAGCTGCCGGCAAAAGAAAAGTACCAAAACCAACTTAATGATTATAAAGGGGTATATGCCAGTGACGCCCTTGGCACCGAGTATAAAATACAATTGAAGGATGGGCGGTTGGTCATGGTACACAAGAGGTTGGATGATATTGTTTTAAATGAAATAGGGAAAGACAAATTTTCGGGTGTAAATAGTTTTCCCTTTGAAGTGGAATTTATTTGGCAAGGCGGCCAGATTTCAGGCTGTCATATTTCTAATTTTGGAGCTAAGAACATTGAATTCATTAAAAAAAGGACAAAATAACAGAAGTGTATCTCAGTAAATAAAAGGATAAATCGATGAATAAAATAGTACTTGCCCTTCTTCTACTTTCCGCTTGCAAAACGGAAGTAAAACTAGAACCCTCTCCTAACAGCAATCCCACAAAAGAAACGCTTGTAGATGGCCTTTCTCGCCCATGGAGTATGGCTTTTATTTCCGAGGAAGAAGTATTGCTTTCCGAAAAAGATGGGGATTTACTTCGGATCAATCTCCAAACCAAGGAAAAGCACCCCATAGCGGGATTTCCCGAAGACCGTTTGGATACACTTTATTATAAAAAGACAGATTACGCACCAGGCACTTTTCCATCGAGATTGGCCGATGGTACTAAGGTGACGTACAACGCTGGAATTTTAGAGGTGTTATTAGATCCGGATTTTGCCAATACAAAGCACCTCTATATCTCCTATGTCAGCGAAGCGGAGCAGGGCTCTACCACCAAGGTAATCCGTGCCGAACTTGAAAATGATTCTTTAAAAAATATAAAACCCTTGTTGTTGGCCTTGCCCTATTCTCATGGACTTTTTCACTATGGAGGCGGGATGACCTTTGGGCCGGATGGGAAATTATATGTAACGGTTGGAGAACGGCTTTTTAATGAAGATTACCAACCCGAAGTCCCCATTGCTCAAGATTTAACAGATAGGCGTGGAAAGATTTATAGGCTGAATACTGATGGAAGTATTCCTGCCGATAATCCCGATTTTGGCCCTGAGGCTATTCCGGGACTTTATGCTACCGGCATTCGAGCGGCCCAAGGAATTACCGTCGAACCTAAAACGGGAAACATCTGGTTTAGCGAACACGGTACCAACCAAGGGGATGAAATCAATCTGCTTAAAAAAGGAGCCAACTACGGTTGGCCAGTGGTTACCACGGGCACCTATCGCGGGCACCTTTATAAACCTGTAAAGGTGGAAGGTGTCGTTTATTCAGACCCTATCTGGTATTGGAGACAGACCGTAGCCCCCACCGGACTCACCTTTTATACGGGAAGCGAATTCCCTTCGTGGAAAAATAACCTGATTGTTCCGGGCCTATCTAGGGGTAGCCTGTGGCGTATACGTTTGGAAGGGGAAACCGTGAAAAGTATTGAGGAGCTTTTTGTAGATCAACGGGAACGCTCCCGTAAGGCGGTGCAAAGTCCGCAAGGCAAATTATACATTTTGACCGAGGACCTAAAGGACCGAAAAAATGGAAAAATCGTTCGAATTAAACCGCAATCATAACTTTTAAAATCAAAATCAAAAACAGAAATATATGAAAACGTATTTATTGACCATAGTAGTAGCTTTTTCTTGCCTAACCGGTACCGCCCAAACCGAATGTGACTCCATTAAAAGCGCGCTGCAAAGTTATATTGATGGTTCTTCCTATAACGATCCCGAAAAAATTGTAGCTCCTTTTTATGAGGATGCCCGCATGTTCTTGTCAAAAAAAGACCAGCCCATATGGCTTCTCACTCCGGCTGAATATGCCGACCTTTTTAAAAAGCGTGAAAAGGGAAAATTCAATGGTAGGGTCGGTAACATACTCTCCATTGATCAGGAAAATGACATTGCCACGGCGAAGGTGGAGATTTTGATTTCTGACAAGGACCTCAGGTTTATAGATCTATTTCTCCTTAAAAAGTTGGAAGGGGAATGGAAGATTATCAGCAAAGCGGCCACGCTAATGCCCGAGGAGTAGTTCCATTTTCATTTTTTAGGGCTATTCATCAACGGGAGCGTTCCCGTTGATTATTTAAGCGATCAGTTTGGTTTTAATCTCCCGTTGTAGATACCCCCATGTGACGATCGTTGCCAAGAGATCGGAAATAGGGAAGGAGATCCAAACCCCGATTTCCCCAAATATGGGGGGCAGGATCAAGATCAGGGGGATAAAAAAGAAACCTTGTCGGGTCAAGGTGAGTAACAGGGCTGGAATGGCCTTGCCAATGGCCTGAAAATAAGCCGCCCCAATCAACTGCAGGGCAATAATGGGCGTAGCGGCGAACACCCAGCGCATGGCACTGGGCATATGCTCCAAGACATAAGCGTTGATGGCTAGGTCGCCCGCTGGCAAGCCTTCCTTGCTGCTTAGAAAAAGCGATGCTATTTCCGCAGGGAAAATAAAAAGCCCGAGAAAGACAACAGTTCCCAGAATACAAGCATATTTGGCGGAGGTATAGATACTCTCCTTGACGCGGTCGTATTTTTCGGCACCGTAATTAAACCCGGCAATGGGCAGGAACCCTTGGGTGATGCCAAACACAGGAAAGAGGGCAAACATCAACATTCTACCTATGATGGCATAAACGGTCACCATAGCTTCGCCCCCAAGGTCAAACAAAATGTTGTTTAGTAATAGATAGGTGACGCTTACCGATGCCTGACGCGCCAAGGTCACAAAACCCAAAGAGCTGATCTCTTTTAGAATACTGGCATTCAGCCCAAAGTGGCCAAGATTGATCTTCAGTTCGGAATTTTTCGATAAAAAGAAGTATAAAATATAACTGAATGAAAGTAAATAGGCTCCCGTTGTGGCCCAAGCTGCCCCGGCCATTCCCCAGTCAAAAACGTAGATAAACAGGTAGTCCATGAATAGGTTGCCTACCGAAGGGATAATCATCGCGATCATGGCAAATTTAGGTTTCCCCTCCGCACGGATTACCGTGTTCCCCATCATGGTCAAGGCCAAAAAAGGAATGCCATAGAAGATGATGGTATAGTAAGTTTTGGCCATATCGAAGATGCCGCCTTTCCCGCCGAAAGCAGGAATAAGCGTGTCTACGAATAATAAACCTAGAATCACCATGAGTACTGTTAGTACGATGGTCAGGCTAATCTGATTACCAAAGGTCTTTAGGGCCTTTTCCTTATCATTGGCGCCCAAGGCCCGAGAAATCATACTAGACCCTCCAATACCAATGGCCATCCCCAAGGCGGCGATAAAAAAGGAAACCGGCAATACTACATTGATGGCCGCAATGGCAATAGGGCCGATCCAGTTTCCCACAAAAATGGAATCCACTAGAATGTTCAGGCTCATCACCAGAATACCAATGGCGGCAGGTACCGATTGACTGACCAGCAATTTGCTGATGGGAAGGGTACCTAAATCGTCTGAGAGTGGTTTTGTCATAGGTCATCGCGAGCGAAGTGAAGCAATCTGTGAACGCTGCTAAAAATTTAAAAGTTTGCCACGTCGCTTTAATTATTTTATTTGAATTGAGGCATTTTGTCTGCTCCTCGCAAAGACGTTATACAGGCAAAGCTCCCGTAGCTTCCCATTCATTCACCCATTTTGCCATTACGGTTACCCAGGTATCATTATCGTTTAAGCAGGGAATATGGGTATAGGTTTCCCCACCAGCTTCCATAAATTGTTCCTTGCCTTCCATGGCGATTTCTTCCAAGGTCTCCAGACAATCACTAACAAAGGCTGCCGTAACCACGGCAAGTTTCTTTTTTCCTTCCTTGGCCAATCGCTCGAATTCAAAATCGGTATAGGGTTTTAACCATGGGTCGTTAGGGAGACGCGACTGAAAGGAATTGCTTATTTTATCATCAGGTAGATTTAGTTGGGCCTGTACACTTTTGGTGGTGTCAAAACACTGGTGCCTGTAACAGGTATTATGCGCTACCGAATTGATATCGCAGCAACTGCCATCAATTTTGCAATGGTATTTTGTAGGATCGCTTTTACGAATATGACGTTCGGGAATACCGTGGTACGAGAAGAGGATATGATCGTATTCAAAATCTTTTAACCCTTCCGCAATACTTTCGGAAAGTGCTCTGATATAGCCCTCATTTTTATAAAAGGCGGGTAAGGTGGTTATTTTTAATTGTGGAAAGTGCTTTTGTTGTTCTTCCATTGTTTTGACCACTACGGTTTCGTAGCTAGACATGGCATAATGTGGATATAAGGGCACCAACAAAACATCATCTACGCCTTTCCCCTTTAATTCCTGAAGGGCATTCTTAATGGTCATAGACCCATATCGCATACCCAATGCCACCGGCATATTGGTCTGTTGGCGAAGTTTGGCTGCAAAACGTTCAGAGAGTACTACGAGCGGGGAACCTTCGTCCCACCAGATTTTCGCATAAGCGGCTGCCGATTTTTTGGGACGGGTGCGAAGTATGATGCCGCGAACGATAATATTTCGGAGCCATTGTGGCGTATCGATTACACGTTCATCCATTAAGAATTCATCCAAATATGGCTTTACATCTTTTGCCGTGGGATTGTCAGGCGACCCCAGATTGACCAGTAAAATTCCCTTCATCAATTTAAATTTTAGTGTCATTCCGGTGAACCTGCCTGTCGGTAGACAGGGACCGGAATCTATTTATTCCTATCATAGAAGTCATGTTGAGCGCTGTCCAAGCACATTCAACACCTCACTTTTTTGTTATACCCTTATGCGTGCCCGTTTTTTATTTCGTACCAAATACATTTCTCATGCTGGGGATAGTCTTTTAATTTAGGGTGATTAAAGGCTCCTTTTTTAACCATTCCTATTTTTTGCATTACGTTTTCCGAAGCTGTGTTGTTTTCCGTACAGACTGCAATCACGCTCTTTAGTTTCAAATCGGTAAATGCAAACTCCAAACACCTTTTTGCGCCTTCCGTGGCATATCCGTTTCCCCAAACAGCTTTTTTCAATCTCCAACCAATATCTGTTGCGGGGTTAAATTCAGCTTCATACACTTGATAGGACAGGCCAATGAATCCGATCAACTCCCCTGTTTCCTTCATTTCGGTGGCGAAGTAGGTATAGCCATGTTTTTTATGATGCTTTTGGAACCTTTTGATAAGCTCGGCCGTTTCCTGTTTTGTCAAGGGTTTTGGAAAATGCTCCATAACGTCGACATCCGAATTCATTTCAGCGAATGCTGAGAGGTCCTCGTTTTTCCAATTACGAAAACCAAGTCTTTCAGATACAAAAATGTATTTTTTATTCAATTTTCGTCGGTTTTTTACCGTGCAACAACTCACAAATATTCGGAGAACCCTAAGCGACTCATTGGCTGCAAAAATAAGACTTGCGAGACGTTCATGCGCAGCAAAGTGAAAATACTTTTTAATACCGCTATAGGCTTAAATAATCACTCCAAAGGAGTTTTGCAAAAAGGATGGATTAAAAAAGCATCCCTCTCAAAAATATGGAGGCTTAAAAGCCGTTATATGCTAGACCCTGCCTTAGCAGCAGACCAGCTAGATTAAATTTTCACAGTTTATAGGGATAAAGCACAGCATGCACCGCCTTACTTTTGTGAAGACAAGACCAAACACAAAACAGTATTTATGCGTTACCTTATTACCCTTCTCTTTTCCCTTTATTTTTTTACCGCATCGGCGCAGGAAGCAAATAGTTTACTTTGGGAGATTTCAGGGAATGGACTTCAGCAGAGTTCGTACCTCTATGGTACCATGCATGTGAGTCGACGTATTGCTTTTCGATTGGATGATGTGTTTTATGATGCTTTGGATAAAAGTGATGTGGTGGCTCTAGAATCCGACCCTGGTACTTGGTTGGATAACGATGCGCTTAGTAGTCTTATGGGATACGGGCAGGGCAGTGGTTTTTACTCAAAAGGCTTTTACCAACATTCGTTTGCCGTTAATAATCCCCGTAAGGAAGAAATGGCCTCGTACCTTGCTTTTAATGATAGCCGGGTAAATGGTATTTTGTATCGCAGTAATAGTAGCTCTGAGGATTTTGAGGAAGAGACCTACCTAGATATGTTTATTTACCAAGCGGGTAAAAAATTCGAGAAGAAAGTAATTGCATTAGAAGATTTGGAGGAGTCTGCAGCTTTGGTGGGCAGGGCCAGTATGAATCCCATGAAACAGAAACCCGACGAGTGGCTGCAAAAAAAGATGCAGAAACAAGGCTTTATGGTCTTGTTGCAAGATGCGTATCGCGATCGTAATCTCAACATGCTAGACTCTATTGATAAAGGAATGTATACGGAGCATTACCTAAAAAATATGCTGTTTGATCGCAATAAAAATATGGCGAACAAGCTTGATTCAGTGGTACGTACAGCAAAAACTTTTACGGGCATTGGTGCGGCGCATTTACCAGGAGAAGAGGGGGTCATACAAATGCTAAGGGATAAGGGGTATACCGTAAAACCGCTAACCTCAAAAGCGACCACGAAGGGAAAACGTATTAAAGAAAAATTAGAAACTACCCTCCGCCAGAATAGCTATGAGACGACTGGCCCCGAAGATGATTTTTTTAGTTTGATATTACCCAACAAACTGTATCCGGCGTCAGATACGCCCACAACCGGCTATATTTCTCCAGATCTCGCTAACGGCAGTTATGTGATGGTAAACCGCATTCCTACCTTTTCGCATTTAAAGCAGGAACAACTTTTTACGCTGGCCGATTTGGAAAGAATGCTCTTCGAGAATATCCCGGGGACCATTTTGGAAAAGACCCCTATCGAGCGAAATGGATTCAAGGGTCTTGATATTAAAAACCAATTGAAGAATGGTGACCATCAGCGGTATCATATATTTCATACTCCATTAGAGATCATCATTTTTAAGATGGGCGGTGATGGTGCCTATGTGCAACAGTATTCCGATACCATTTTCAATAGTATCGCTTTTAAGAATCTTGATAAACGCATGGAAACCCTTGCTTCGGGTTTTGATGATTTTCAAGTGAATATGCCTTCACTATATAGTTTTCCAAACCGGCTTCGAAACGGCGATCGTATGGTACAAGGATATGACGCAGCAAGTGATAGCTATTATTTTCTACGGAAGGTTACCGTGAACGATTTTAGTTTTATCGAACAAGACACCTTCGAGTTGAAGCAGATACAAAAGCGTTTTTATCAGGATCTGAAATTGAAACCTTCCTATAACGACTTTGTGGCAAACTCACTTACCTCAAAAGCGGAGATAGATGCAACAAAAGGGAAACAGTTGCACTTGAAGTCTGTTTTTAAAAGAGGTGATTACTACCTGTTAGGTGCGGTAACCAAAGATGCCGATAAGGCAACGGACTATTTTGCATCCTTCAAAATAAAACCATCCGTAGATCAAAAAGCCTTTGAAAAGGTGATTGATACCGCAATGTTTTTTAGTACGGTGAGTACTGTAAAACCCAGAAAATTTGTGGAGAATAGCACCTCGTATATGACGGGGCGCAATCGACCTAAACCCTATGATGCCTACAATAAAAAGACCATTTACCAGAACAAGAACAACGAGGGAATAACGGTTGAGCTGAATAAATCGCATGATTTTATGATGTTCCCGGGAATCGATTCCGTTTGGGCCTTGCGTAAGAAACTGTACGCTTATAAGCGGTTTAACATTATCAAGGAAAAAGATAGTAGCTATGCCGACGGACATCACGAAATGCAACTGACCCTTACCGATACGGCAAGTACCCGTGGCCTATTGATCAAGAATGTGCTCAAAGGCGGATTGTTATACGAAATAAAGGCCCAAGTAGATACCATTGATGCCCCAAGCCGTTTCGTGAGGGAGTTCTTCGATAATTTTACCTTGCTAGATACCCTTATTGGCAAAGATATTCTCTCCGATCGTGCGCCGGCATTTTTTGAAGCCCTTCGTAAAAATGATAGTATTGTGCTGAATGGCTATTCTTATATTGATTTTAAGGAAAAGCATGTAGATACGCTCAAACACTATATTGCCAATTTTGAATATCCCGATGATAAAAAGCACCTACAATCCCATTTGATACAACAATTGGGGAAGTTAAAATCTCCCGAAGTTGTGCCGTTCCTGAAATCGTTTTACGGGAAATCGTACAATAATTCGAATGCGCAGACCAAGATATTGCAATCGGTAAGCTGCAAGGCTGATGAGCAATCGGTGAAATTGTTGTTGGAGTTATTGGCACAGGACCTGCCGTTGGCGAACAATACGTTTGAAATCAGCCGAATCTTTAAACCCTATCGGGACAGCTTGGCCCTTGCAAAAAAGCTCTATCCGGAAATTCTTGATTATAGCGCAATTGCCGAATACAAATCACCCATATTTTCAATCCTTGCAAAACTGCAGGCCAAGGGGTTGGTAAAACCCAAGACCTATAAAAAGTATCGCAAACAGATTTTGAACGATGCCAAAATACTACTGAAGCGGGAATTGGGGAACGAGGCAGACGCTAGTGACTTGAGTTATTATGGAAACCTACCCAATACGGCAAATAGCGTGTTGGGCGATTATGTGGTGCTATTATATCCGTTTAAGGAAGAGAAAGGTGTAAAGCAGTTTTTTAACCGCCTGCAAATGCTAAAGGACAGGAGTATCAAGATCACCTATGCCATTTTGGTTGCCAAGAGTGGTGGCGTAGTGCCAGAAAATATGTTGACACCCCTTGCCGAAGACCTTAACAGTAGAGCCATGTTATTTGGAAGATTAAAGGAAATAAAAAAATTGAAACTATTCCCAAAAGAATACAAAACCGCTTGTCAGTTGGCCGAGTCGCTTTTATTTGAAGGGGGCAATTACGACAAGAAACGGCATACTATTGAATTTTTGGAAGAAAGACCCTTGAATTATAAAGGCAAAGCTTGTACCGGCTACTATTTTAAAACACAGAACAAAGAGGACTACGACGAAAACTATACCATGAACCTGGTGGTTTTTGATACTGCCAAAGGGCTCACCATCTCACCCTTTTACAAACAGCAAGATCTGCGTATTGAAGATACCGATACCGATGCCGAGGTAATGGGGTATATTACCGAATCCTTTATGCTAAAGGATAGGCAACGGGCCGAGGTATACCGCCCTAATGGGTATGGTCCGTATGGTGGATATGGGTATTAAAAGAGATTTTAGACCGCTTTGCTTTTAGATATTAGACACTAGACTTCAATTCTCACATCATTGGGAAGCTCTTCCCTTCAGACGGAGGGTTTGAAAGCACAGACCTTAGCTAAAAATCATAAAGTTTACTTTCAAAACTTGCTTATCCGTCACGCCCGTTTTTCTAGTTTCCCAAACTATCTAAGACCACTTCCGGTGCAGATATTTCCAATGAATCCAACACTTTAGAAACAACTTTAGCGGTGGTATCGACTGGAATGCTGTCCAAAATTTGTGCGGGCATCATGTCCCGATCGTTTTTCTTTGGATATAAAACACTGTCAGGTATTCTTTCGGATGCTTTCCAAGTTTCGCCCAATTGCTTTAAGATCGTACTTGTCCATTGCGAGGGATGTTTGGCATCGATCCAAATAACATCACGATATTCGGCATCTACCAAGGCCAGATCTGGGGTGGCCGCTCCATCAAACTGTTTGCTGCTATCCCTTACGGCTGCAACGGTGCCTAGCACGAACATACGCTTTCTACCTGCTATTTCCTTGATAAATGGTCTAAACTCTACGGGCTTGTTTACCGACCAGTCGTATTCTTTTTTAGACTCGATTACCTTTAGGGGCATTGCAGAAACGCCTGCGTACCCTTCTTTCTTCGCAGCATGGTTGTAGTAGTAAATCTTCTGTGTTCCATCCGCCGGAATCATAACGCTAAAGGCCAGACTGGTACGTTCTTCCCCGATGGGTTCCAAGCCAAACCAGTGGTAAAGTCCGCTGGGCGCATCGGTTTTCATCCCTTCAAAATCAAAATCGGTCACATAGGGCTGCTGGTTCTGGTCTTGAGGGAGTTCTGGGATTTTTACCGCCGTTTTCATATTCCATGGTAATGGATCGGTAAATCCGCCCAGGAATTGCAATGATTGTGCCTGGATGCGCGATATTTTTTCGGCCACCGTATTCTGGCCCTTCAGGTATGGGTAGTTTTTGATTTCGTCTTGTGGAATGTACGTTCCCTTCCCAATCGTTACCCGCTCTATATAATCATTCATATCATGCTCCCCCGATTCGATGACCATGACTCCACCATAGGTCGGGTAGGGGAAGAAAAAGCCTTTCCATTTAATAAGGTTGACGACCTGCACCCATTTACCGGCATCATTTTTCATATAGAACACATCACTAGGCTCTAACGTAAACAGCTGAAGTGGGTTAAAGCGCTGTACCACGGCATTGTAGGTGTTGCGGCTAAAGGCTAACGATTCCCCGATGGAAAAAGTGACCGGAATACGGTTTTCATTTGAAAACCTAGGAAAGGGGGAGGTGCTTTCTACCGTGAAAATCTCCTCGCTATTGTCACTCATACGCTGCCAGGTGTATTCTTTGGCGGGTTGCACGGCCATGGTCCATTGGTTGCTACTATCCAAACGCACCAACTGCGGCAAGGATACTTCCTGTGTCTCCCCAACCGATTCGTAGGCCATGGTAACGATATTGTTGAAGGGTTGAATGCGTTCGTTTTGGGTCAATGGAAGCTCGTTCAGCTCCTCAAGGTTCAGATTGTTGTATACATTGTAGGTCTGCATGTACTGGTATAGGTCCAATTTCCAGCCGAAAAACCAGAGTGCGCCAAAAAAGACTGCTATTCCCACTAAAATCAGCACCCTTTTTCCTGCACCTACGGCACTCCTAAATTTAGAGAGGGTAAACCAGAGGAACAAACCACACAGCAGGATGATAAAGAAGTACTTTCTTAAAAACAGCAATGCGGGCTGGTAATCATCCCTTAAAAAGAAAAGCAATAATACCAGAATAATGGCACCAATGGTGACGATTCGTTTTTGTTTTTTACCTTTTTGCCAATATGATTTGATCATGATGTTTTTTTAGGTACGAGGTACGAAATTAAAAATACGAGGTTTTCAATTTTACCTAGCTATATTATATATCGTGGTCTTGTCTACGAATAGTTGCTTCTTGTTAGGTCATGTCGAACCCTTATTTATTTTCAAATAATTTTTTAATTTAATCTGTAATTTTTGCAATAGGTTTGTTTGCATGATGAATCGTACTTCTGACCTCGTATTTCGTATTTTTATTTTATCATTCCCTTATCCCGTAGCCTATCCCGCGCCGATTTCGGAGGTGTTGCTTCAGGCTCCTTCTCCAATTTTTCCGGTTCGGCCGCTGCTTCTTTTGGTTCTATCTTTTCAGCTTCCTTTCCCTCAACAAGATCTTCAACAAAATCTTTCCCCTTGTCAAAGGCCTTTTCCAAGTTTTCCTTACTAGTGCCTTCTTTGGTCAATATAAATAGGGAGGCAATGTAGGTTCCTATCAGGGTTCCCACAACGGCCGAGGCGAAGTATTGAATAAAGAAGATGTTTATGGGGGTGACAAAGGCCACCACGGCGGCAATGATTACAAAAAATAAGGTTATCCAGACGAGGCGCAATAGAAGGTTCTGCTCGTGCAGAAACCCCTTTTTGTTGTCCGGTTTCATTTGTAGGGACTTGGAATGGGTAATCTTGTTTGCCATTCGATATAGCCTGTTGTTTTTAGATTCTCTCCAATACCAAACGATTCCAAATAGGATGGCCAATATAAATACGATGATTTCTAGTGTCATGATGGTTGGTTGTTATTATTTCTTAAAATATTTTCGATAACCCACTCCTGATAGGTTGGGTCCCAAGTTTCATAGGCCTCATAAAAAGCCTCTTTGTCATACCAGTATAAATGTACCGGATCTTTTGGCATTATCTTGGCTAAAAGCCTCCAAATCAATGCGGTCTGTTCTTCTTGAAGGGAGGAATGGGGTCTGTAGAGTGATTTTCGATATTGAATATCTACGAATTCCTCTAGCTTAATCGTATTATCAACGACCAGGCGTCGTAAATAAATCTCGGCGCTGGCCACCTTCTTTTTTTCCTCCATGGGAAGCCGATCCATGTATTTTTTAAAAAGCATATCGTTCCCCAAAATTTCTAGGAAGGAATGTTCTTTTTCCTTTAGATGCTCCGAAAATATGTGCTTTTTGATTCGGGCGTATCGTGAAGAGCGAATAGCATCTTTAAGGCTGCCTTCAATGATTAAATGACGCTCCATGGTGTGTACCAATTCGTCATGTTTCAAGTGAAATAAGGTCACATCATGCGAGGTATCATTGATGGCTTTTTGAAACCATTTTTCATCTTCAAACACCAGAATGGTCTCTATAAAATCCTTTAGAACGAACATACCCCCAAAGGCTTTGGTATAAAAGGATTTCACCTTTAAGGTAATGGGTTCCAATCGCAATTTTCGCTTTCGAAGATCCCCATATTTTTTGGCCGATTCCAGGAGTTTTTGATGTACCTCCTTATCGATAAAATTGTTTTTTCTATTGAACCATTGAATCAATGCACGTTGTTCCTGTTGCTTTTCCAGTAATTTGTTAAGGAGGGTAAAGCGAACAGTGATCTTATCGTATCGCAGTAGATCAAAAGGTTCGAAAAAGGTATCGATGGCCTGATCCAAGTGTACGATTACGGCAGCATCTTTGGTAATGTCTTTGATTTCTCTGCCATAAGCGGCGAACACTGCAATCATCACATCACGGTCAAAGCTGTGCGATGGCATGTGTACCGGTTTATCTTTCTGGTTTGGGGTCAAGATGACGGCATTTACATTTGCTTCCCCCGTATTCAGGTACCAATTATTCTTTTTTTCTTGGGCAACTTCCGGACTCCAACCCATACCATCAACGGAAAATTGCTTTAGGCCGGTAGGGGTTACACCCAACAAGGCCAAGCACTCATTGTATCGTTTTACCAATGAGCCTGAAAGTGGCACCAAGGCCCCACCGATCAATCCGGCTTTGCGTAATTTTTCCATTAACCTTTTGCTCCTTTATCAAATATGCGATTGGCCTCTAAATTTACTTTCAGGTCGTGCACGCGGCCGTCTACTTTTCGTTTAAAGTCGGTATCGGCAATGGTGGCCACATTGTCTAAATAACGGACCACTTCCTGCCTTCGGATATCGGAAAAGTTAAGGCCTTTCATATTCTGTTTCATGAGTTCCTGTAGCATATTGTATTTGGTATCATAGTCCTTTTTAAAGTAAAGCGATGCATCTTGGAACCAATCTTCGGGCAAGTCAAAATCCGTTAAGCGCAAGGATACGGCACTTTGAATGTTTCGAATATCCCTAGATGAAAAGAAGGGAAAGGATTTTTGAATATTTTTATACAGCTGCGCAAAGAACATATGGGTATCGGTCTGATGTGATGCCTCCGTCTGCTCATAAATTTCCAACACCTTGGCCTCAGTAGGCTTATCGCTCTGATTAAGGATCTCGCCGAGATTTTTTGCCAGCCCCTGCTCACTTAAAAAGGTATAATCGTTTGGGTTTTTCATATTGACGAAATCCGGCATTTTCTTATCCAATTTCCGCCACCATAAATGGTCTTGATCTATAAAATCGGGAATGGTACGGGCACCATCTATTTTAAAGCGTCCCTGTACCCGGGAAATTACGGCCTTATCCAGCATTTCGGGCAGGTTGGTAAACAATCCTATGGAGCTATTTCCATAATTAATGGCATAGGCGCCCTCGGTATAGCGGAGAAAAACACCAATTACTTCTTTTACACCCGCCGAAACTCCTTGGGCGGTACGTTCCTGCAAATTATTTTCGGCATCATCGATCGGAGCGAAAATAAGCTTATTAGGGTCCTGTAGTGGCTTCATCCATTGTACCATTTTTTCTGCAGATCCCCCTTGAAAGGTTGAAATCAAAGTGTCTGGCATGGGATGGAACAAAAATGGGATTTCCAGCTCATCGCAATGCTTTTTAAGCCGGGTGGCGATGGCGGCAATGAGCATGCTTTTTCCTGTTCCGGGAATACCATAACCCATAAAAACCGGCATAAAACCACCTAGTTCTTGAAACGGATTCTTTTTGGCGACAAAATCGTAGCTCAGCATCCGCTCGGTCAGGCGTCTTGCAAAATGCTTTGCATCACGGTTACCAACAATTTCCTCAAACTGGATTTTATTGAATTCAACACTTTTTGCGGTGCCTTCCATTACATTTTCCCAACCGGAAATGGCAAATTCGCTTTTCTCCAGTTTGTAGGTACGGTCTGTTATGGTATCTGTATGGTCCAGACTGCCAATACGCATCTGGATTTCAGAAATGAGGGCTTCAAAAAATACCACTGTAAAATTGAGGACTTCCTCATCGGAAGTAATAATTTCTGGGTGGTCCAGGTATTTTTCATAGTAGAAGAGCATACATGATATTCCCTTCAAAGGGGACATCAGGGATACTTCGGGAATACCTGCAAACTTATTTTTCATGACACTTAGGTCATCGGAAACCATCGGTTTTAGATCGTATAAAATCCGATAGGCTATCCCGAAAAGCATAAAAGCCGTGGCGGTCTGTAATTTAGAGTCATATTCCCGGCGTTGGGTGGCATCCAGTGAAGATTTTCTCTCGTTTAAGGAGGAAAGCCCAGAAGCATCATAGTAACTGTCTTTTAGCCAAATACCCAAGGTCAAGCCTTCCTGTAAAGAAAACAAAGCCTGATTTAGGTGTACGGGTATGGCGACAGAGTCGGGCAACAATCTTTTTTTAAGTTTGAGAATGGTCTTCGAGACCGATGTCACCTCACTGCCTGCCTTACCCTGTGCTTTTGAGAGATAAAGGAGTATGGAACTATCTTTTTGGTTCTTATCCCTACTTTGGGCCTTACTGCCTTGCTCCCATTGTACCCCTTTTAGGTAGGAGGTTGCTTCGTTTCGCAGCGCTTCAAGCTCGTTTAATTTTATGGGAAAGGTACTGTTGTGTTCCATTAATCTAATTTTACGGGGGGAACTTCAATAGGTTCCATGGTTAGTAAATGTAATGCCTCGGGAATATTGTCGTAGAAAACTTGAATTACCCTATGTGGTGCCAACAAATAGGTGTTCACCTTTGTAGGTGCCCATACTTGAAAGTATTGCTTGCTAAAAAATCCACCTTCGGCAAAATTACCCGTAGAAGAGGTTTCGTCAATCCGTAATGATAGGGCAAAGGCAGAGAGATCCAAGGTTTTGTTTGCGATGGCCTTAAGAACGGCATGGGTGGCTACAAGTTCGTCTTTCGCGAAAACATTGTGCAAAGGCCCAAGATCCATTTTCATCAATTTCTTAGGCCATACCTTAGGTAGCTTTTTATCAATGGCATAAGCCATCATATCTAAACTCATGTTCCGGTCTGCCGTCTGCTCCAAGACCTCATAGATACGCTGCTTGTAATCTTCTAATTCCTCTTTATGAAGGTCAAAATACATGAAACAAATAAAGGGACGGTTATGGGTAACGTCGTAGAAAGACCAGCTAACCAAGTATTTGGCAATTTCATCGCTGGTGGTCTCCAATACTTTGCCCTGTACGAACTTTTTGAATATATATTCCCTCTGTACCGAAGAATAGTAGATGATGGATGCCGCCTGTTTTAATTTGCGGTCAGGAATAGGCTGCTTGTTCCTTAGCAGTGTTTCCAAAAATTCATTCTTTAAAAACTCGGCCTTCGGTAGTTTGTTGATGTGATCTTGTTTTAGGTCAAGGTCATTGAACAGATACCTGAATTCCAGATAATTGGGAAATCCGGATTCGGTAAGGTCAATTCGCATTTTTTCATCCTCGTCGTACAAGTACTTTATACGGAAAGCCTCTAGGGAATACGTCAGCAATTCACAATACTGTTTTACGAAGTTCAATTCCAGATTGTTGCAAATCCCTTTTTGGCCCATGTGTTTGACCAGTTCATCAAAAGCATGGGTCACGATCTTAAAATATACCTTGTACTGCTCCTTGGTTTCAAGAACGGCACTATCTAAAGGCGTTACGATTTCGTTGATGGACATTTAATTTAACTTTTAAAAAACCTTGGACGAACTTTTTTGGGTCGATACTATAGCTCTAATCCCAATTAACTTTGGGATTAGAGCGAAATTTTCAAGAACAATTTTATGGTGGGCTTAACTTAGCAAATCATCGTCGGCCGAAGGTTTTGGGGCCTCCGGTGCATCGTCTCCTCCGCCAGATGGCGCACTGCCATCAGTAGCATAGAACTCCTCAAAGATCTCTTTCATATCTATACCATAGCGATCGGCAAAATTCTTTTGAATGTCGGCATCTTTCACCCGGATTTCCTGTAGCGATTCCGCATAGCTGGAATATACTCCTTGCATTACTTTTTCGTGTACCGGAATATTATCCATCATTTCCTGACGTGCTTTGGCACTTGCTGTGTGCATAGCGGCTAAGGTAGACCCAATATGTTCGTCGGTTTTTACACCTAAATGCTCTAAAATGGCTGCAAACTCTTGATCGGTACGTGCTTTTAGGGCTACGACATAACCATCGTAATACTTTAATCGTTCGTCGGTATCACTCTTTAATTTCGCACGATGCGTTTGTAAATTGCTACGCAATGAGGTCAATACCTTGATCGTAAGATTGTGCTTATGAACGAAACTATCCTTACTCGCGGCAAGTGTGGTATAGGCATTTTTCAACCCTTCCAATTCCTCCACTTTTTGTTCGATCGTGGTTACTTTGCCAATAGCTTCGGAGTAGGCCGAAGATTGCTTGTCTGAAATCTCCTCCAAAGCCTGTCTTGCTTGCTTCAATAAGGCATACTGTTCTTCGAGTTTAATTTCGGTCTCCTTCTTTTTTTCTAAGGATTTGGTGTGGTTTTTACTGGCCTCAACAATGGCTACTTGCAATTTGTCTTCTACCTCCCGAATTTCTGCTTCCCGATTCTTCAATCGCCCAACGGCAGCCTGACTTTTATAGGAAAGTTCGCTGAGCAAGGTTTGCACGTCGGCAGATTCTATTCGCTCTTGAAACATCGCCTTGGCCTTTAAATCGGCACCATCCCTTGTTTTTTGGGCAGATTCCAGTTCTTCTTGACGTTTCTTTATTTTTGATTTACGCCCCCAAAGATTGTTCCACCAGTTGTCTTTTACCTTTTCGGCATCTTCTAAAGCAACCTTAGCACGATCTAGCGCCTTCTGGGAGTCGTCTATCACCTTTTGCTCGGCAGCATTTAGGGTGGAGAACTTTTCGAAGATAATACCTACCTCGTCTTGATAATCGGTAAGGTCTTTGATCGCATCTAATAAAGTGGTTCGGTCTTTTTCTGCCATGCCCACAACATCGTCTAAGGTGGCATTCAAGATTTTCTGGCGTACTTCCGGATCATCTTCCTGAGCAAGTTTAGACTTCATCTGGTCTACTGCCTTGCCCCAATTAACATCTACTTTTTCTTGCTTGGAGTTAGATTCGGTCTCCAGTAAATCAAATTCATCGGCCATAGTATAGTGTGTTTTTTAGTTTTTTGGTGTTAGATTTCCGTCTATACGGAATGAAAAATTTTATAGCTTCCTAATTTCGGTAAAAAAACCGAGTTGGAAAAGCACTATTAAAGAAGTGTTTAACTATTTGTAGGTCTATTTGTGATTTTGTTACGTTGCCCCAGAATTTTTGAACCATAAACCCGTTTGAATAATATGTATTTTTGGAATGGAAAATTGAATTGAAATGAAGTTAATAGTAACCTTTATCGCCTTGTTTGTAGGTATACAAAGTGGCTTCGCACAACAAATAACCTGCTCCCCAGCCGATAAGAAAGCCGTGGAAAACAAAACCATTGCCATTGATGGATTTTTGGAAAGTGATTTCGGAAGAACTGTGGTCGCCATTGGCAAGACTTTTATGGGAACTCCCTATGTCGCCAAAACCTTGGAAGTTGGCGAAACGGAATCTTTGGTCGTAAATCTACAGGGGTTGGATTGTACCACTTTTGTAGAAAACGTATTGGCATTTGGTCTGATGCTTAAAAATGGGGAATCCGATTTTGAGGATTTTACCACTTCATTGGAGAAAATAAGATATAAGGATGGAAGTTTGGACGGCTACGCCTCACGATTACACTATTTTTCGGAATGGATTGCCAATAACCAAACCAAGGGTTTATTGGAAGATATTACCGCGGAAATCGGCGGTTCTGAAAGTGTGAAGAAAATCGACTTTATGAGTTCGCATAGGGAGTTGTACCCTTTCTTAAAGGACGATGTAAACTTCGAGAAAATAAAAGCTTCTGAAAAGTACTTGAACGACCAACCTATTTGCATTTTGGCTCAAGACGAAATCGAGGCAAATGAACACCTGATCCAATCTGGGGATATTATTGCCTTAACAACTGCCATAAACGGATTGGACATTACCCATACCGGAATAGCTACTCGCGAAAAAGATGGACGCATTCATTTATTACATGCCTCTACCACTTCTAATAAGGTCGAGGTTTCTGAGCTTCCTTTGGCCGATTATCTCAAGAAAATCAAGAAAAATACCGGGATAATGGTCGCTAGACCGCTCTAATCGGCTAACTAGGGTTACCGACCCATTGGTTTGAAATCTGTAAATTAATTTTTAATTAACTTCTTGATTAATAACACTTTAAATCGGAGTAATGAACTACTTGGTCGGTAAGCGATGCTTAATTTAATCAGCCTTGCGTCAAGCTTATAAGGTATTTCTTCGGTGTAGTGCCATATTTTTTCTTGAAAGCCGAAATAAAATGGCTGGCCGTGCTATACCCAACTTTAAGCCCAACTTCATTGACGTTATGCTGTCCGGTTTCGAGCATTTTCCGGGCATATTCCATCTTATAATCAAAGAGAAAACTAAAGACAGAATCCCCATAAATCTGTTTAAACCCTTCCTTTAATTTTTTTAGGGAGAGGCCAATTTCTTCTGATAGTTCTGTTAAAGTTGGAGGTTCCGTCATACGGGAAATCATAATTTCCTTGGCCTTGCGAATACGCTGTACATTATCCTCATCTACCAAAAAGGGGCATTGTTCAATATCGGCATCAACACTTTTATTAAAGTAGAGCGAAATCAGTTCATATGCTTTTCCTTTAATATATAGCTCCTTGATGGAAGGGTGCAGATTGTAATTGATCATCTGGCTTAGGATAACCGCAATGGCCGGACTCACAACTTCTTGAGTGTAGTATTTTTTGTCTTTGTTCTCGGCACTCAAAAATGGAATATAATCGGCCTCTTTTGAAAACAACGAATGAAACTGGCGAATGGTCATTACTACGGATATCAACCAAGAATTTGTATCGAGCTCTAGGTTTAAAGGCAGGTCCATTTGGGTATTATAGAGTAAGAGGGAATTCTCCTCAGATACTTCCAGGGCATAACGCCCTTCATTAAAAATGAATTTTGCGCTTCCCTTCAAACAAAAGTGAAACTGAATGAAAGTACTATCGATTTCTCTGCTAACTTTCTGTATTTCAGAAGTATCATTCTGAAGTTTCAATACAAAAAAACCATCTTCAATGAATACTTCCTCGAAAGAACCTTTGGCGACATTTTTTACATCCATCTTGACCAAGTATTAATTCATTTTATTTAGAAACCATCTAAATAAAAGCTTGTGAAAGCCTGTAGATAAGCAAAGTTAGGCAATTTTAGCGCAAGTTGTCCTATTAAAGTGCATCTAAACCTTTAACGACATTAATTGTTCGTCTAGCGTTATTTTTATCCGTTTGGTGGAGCTACATTTGCTCAATGTTTTCGAAAACTACATGAAAGACTACCACATTTCCCGTCATAGTTCGTTTTATACGATTGGCCTTAATTACAAAAAGGCCGATGCCGAAGTGCGCGGTAAGTTCAGTTTAAGCAATGATGCCAGGGACCAACTATTGGTTCAAGCCAAGGAGCAAGGAATAGATGGACTTTTGGCGACCTCGACCTGTAATAGGACAGAGCTTCATGGGTTTGCGCAACATCCTTTTCAGCTTATAAAACTACTTTGCGATAACACCCCTGGTTCAATAGAAGAATTTCAGGAGGTTGCCTATGTCTATAAGAACAATGATGCCATTGCACACCTGTTTAGGGTGGGTACAGGCCTAGATAGCCAGATTTTAGGTGATTTTGAGATTATAAGCCAGTTGAAGACAAGCTTCAACCATTCAAAAAAACACGGTATTGCGAACCCTTTTATCGAAAGGCTTTGCAACTCGGTCATACAGGCAAGCAAACGCATCAAGAACGAAACGGAAATTTCTTCCGGTGCCACATCGGTCGCATTTGCTTCGGTTCAATATATTATCAAAAATGTACCGAACGTTAGCGAGAAGAACATTCTGCTTTTTGGCACCGGCAAAATAGGAAGAAATACCTGTGAAAATCTTATAAAACACACCAAGAATAACCATATTACCCTAATAAATAGGACCAAGGACAAGGCTGAGAAAATCGCTGGAAAATTCAATCTCGTGGTAAAGGATTATGGGGATTTGCAAACGGAAATCCGAGGGGCCGATGTGCTTATTGTAGCGACTGGAGCCCAGATACCTACCATTTCAAAAGAATTAATCTATACGAAAAAACCCTTGCTGATCTTAGATCTTTCCATTCCGAAAAATGTTACTGATGATGTGGCCGAATTAGAGAATGTGTCACTTATACATTTAGACCACCTTTCGCAAATGACGGATAATACGTTGGCACGAAGGAAAAAATTCATTCCAAAGGCAGAAGCTATAATCGATGAGGTAAAGCATGATTTTATCCGATGGCTGGAAACCCGAAAATTTGCTCCGGTCATAAAGGCACTTAAAAAGAAGCTAAAGACAATCAAGGATGAAGAACTTGATTATCAATCCAAAAAAATAACTGACTTCAATATAGATCATGCCGATGTAATCTCTGATCGCATCATTCAAAAAATCACCAAGCAGTTCGCCAACCACCTAAAAGATGATGAGGTAGACGCCGATACTAGTCTTGAGCTGATCCAAAAAGTTTTCCAACTAGAAATTGAAAGTGCCTCATGAGCAAAGTGATACGAATTGGTACACGTGATAGCGAATTGGCGCTATGGCAGGCCAATACGGTGAAAGACCAACTGGAAGCCCTAGGCCATAAAACCGTTTTGGTTCCTGTAAAATCTACCGGCGACCTAGTATTGGACAAACCCTTGTATGAACTCGGTATCACAGGAATTTTCACGAAAACCTTAGACGTGGCCATGCTCAAGGGTGAAATAGACATCGCTGTACACTCTTTAAAGGATGTACCTACCAAACTGCCGGAAGGTATTGTTCAGGCCGCGGTATTAGAACGTGGCAATTTCTATGATATATTGGCCTATAAAGACAATCAGGAATTTTTAGCCCAATCCGAAGCAACAATTGCGACAGGGAGCCTGAGAAGGAAAGCACAGTGGTTAAATCGCTATCCTTCGCATACGGTGGTAGGACTTCGCGGTAATGTGAACAGTAGGTATGAAAAGCTCAAACAAAACGATTGGAATGGGGCCATTTTCGCGGCGGCCGGCTTGGAACGTATTGGTTTGGAGCCTGAAAATACGATAGGTCTTACCTGGATGGTCCCTGCCCCGGCCCAAGGAGCTGTAATGGTCGCTGCCATGGAGAATGATGAATTCGTACAGGAGGCTTGTGCTGCCCTAAACCACGAACAAACCGAAATCTGCACGACACTGGAACGGGAATTCCTAAGGATTTTGGAAGGTGGTTGTACCGCACCAATAGGGGCCTTGGCCCTTATTAAGGACGAGGAGATTACCCTTAAAGGTGTGTTGCTCAGCAAGGATGGCAGTAAAAAGTTGGAAATTGAGAAAAAAGCCAACTTAGGAAAACACTCAGGGCTTGCACAAAGCTGTGCCGATCATATCCTAAATCGAGGTGGTAAGCGATTAATGAGTGATATTGTGGAGCCGGAACAACGAGCAACAGTATTCGCTACTAAAAAATTGACTTCTGCACAACGACAATTGTTTGATAAACGAATGAAGGTCGACTCCCATGATTTCGTAAAAATTTACCCGAATCGCATTCCAGTTGTTGCTTTAAGGAACGAGATCCAGAATGTGGTACTTACCAGTAAAAATGCTGTTGAGGCCCTTTCGGCAAGCGTTGATACTACCTCGCTTAAGTTCAAGAATATTTATTGCGTGGGCCGACGAACGAAAAAATTGATCGAAGCCCGAATCGGGAAGGTGACCCATGTCGCAAAAAATGCAAAAGCCTTGGCTGAACATTTGGTGGAGTACATGGAAGGTTTAGAAGTCACCTATTTCTGTAGCAATATTCGTTTAGATGAGTTGCCAGATATTCTCGCAAAAAATAACATTACTGTAAACGAAGTGGAAGCCTATGAGACCAAACACTCTCCGGTAAAAGTTCCGGATGGTGTAAAGCGAGTGCTGTTTTTTAGTCCGTCTACTGTTGAAAGCTATCTCTTAGAGAACACAGCTAACAAAAAGGTGGCCTATTGTATAGGGGAGACCACCGCTACAGAGGCTAGAAAGCATTTTGAAACGGTACATATAGCTAAAATCCCGACGGTGGAAAGTGTGATTGAGTTGGTGAATACAAAACGGAGTGATTGAAATAAAATAAAATGTCACGCTGAGCGCCCGCCTGAATGGAACGGGCAGGCAGTCGAAGAGCTTTTTAGTTATGTAGTCTTTCTCCCGAAGCTTCGGGAGCGCTCAGGATGACATTAGGGTTTAATAAGAACAGATTCCTGTCTTCACAGGAATGAAAAAATATGAAATTGAAAAACGACCTATTCCTAAGGGCCTTAAAAGGTGAAACTGTAGAACGGCCACCCGTATGGATGATGCGCCAAGCTGGACGCTATTTGCCCGAGTTTATGGAGATTAAAAAGAAGTATGATTTCTTTACCCGTTGCCAGACGCCGGAATTGGCCTCGGAAATAACCGTGCAACCCATAAGAAGATATGGGATGGATGCTGCCATCCTATTTTCAGATATTTTGGTGATTCCCCAGGCTATGGGCATTGAAGTGCAGATGAAACCTGATTTTGGACCCTATTTGCCCAATCCCGTTCGCACCCAGGAGGCGGTGAACAATGTTATTGTTCCCGATGTTCATGAAACCTTGGACTATGTAATGCAGGCCATAAAGGCAACCAAAGAAAAATTGAATGACGAGATTCCTTTAATAGGTTTTGCCGGTTCACCATGGACGATTCTGTGCTATTGCGCGCAAGGTCAGGGGAGCAAGACCTTTGATAAAGCGAAGGAACTTTGCTTTACACAACCGGCAGCGGCACATCAATTATTGCAGAAAATCACCGATACTACGATTGCCTATTTAAAAGCCAAAGTGGCAACTGGGGTGAACGCCGTACAGGTATTTGATTCTTGGGGCGGGATGCTTTCCCCGACCGATTATCAGGAATTTTCTTTTCAGTACATTCAGCAGATTGTTGATGCCCTTAAAGACGAGGCGCCCGTAATTGTTTTCGGAAAAGGCTGTTGGTTCGCCTTGCATGAAATGGCCAAATCCGGAGCCGCTGCACTTGGGGTCGATTGGACCTGTACAGCGCGAAACGCGCGGTATTTGAGTGGCGGGAACATTACGCTGCAGGGTAATTTTGACCCTTCACGTCTATTGTCTCCTCCTGCCGAAATTAAAAAGATGGTCACACAGATGATCAATGAGTTTGGCAAAGACAAGTATATCGTAAATTTAGGACACGGTATTCTACCAAATATTCCGGTTGAGAACGCCAAGGCGTTTGTTGATGCGGTAAAGGAATATAAAAGTTAAATACAAATACATCCCGATAGCTATCGGGACAGGTTCATAATAAGACCCAGTAGAACAAGGGAACAATTCTCTGTGAACCTCTAATATCAGCTCTGTGTGATTCTGTGATATAACCCAGTCCCCTATTGATCAACTGAAAAATGATTTCCACTAAGGACTTTCAAATAAATGAACTACAACTTTCCGACGCGGGAGCCCTTTCAAAGTTGATGGTTAAAAATTACTCGGGATTTCAGCGTTATTTCCCAAAGACCCTGGCCCAAAATTTATCGCAAAAAGCGTCGGAAGAGTACATCCGAAAAAAGCAAAAGGAACGGACCTCTAAATTTCAATTCACTTGGGCTATTCGGGAAAACGCGGGTGATGATGTCATCGGCTTAGTTATTCTAAAAGAGTTGGACTGGGATAAAGGCATTGGGGAATTTGCCTATTGTATGGACGCATCCTTTGAAGGCAGAGGCTGGATGACGGAAGGCGTAAAGCGGCTTACCCAATATGTTTTCAAGAAACTAGGCTTACAAACACTTCAAATAATTACCCATCAGACTAATTCCGGTAGCGTTCGCGTTGCGGAAAAATGTGGTTATCAGTGGCAGAAAACACTAATAAAGTCCTATACCCCACCGGACGGAATAGCATTGGATATGGAATTATACGAGTGTAACAGCAGGTTATAAAATGTACTTTCAGACCCAAAAAAACAGACAAACTAATGGAACAACGATTAACAATGATAACCTTAGGTGTTTCAGATTTAAAAAAATCAACGGCCTTTTACGAAACAAAATTTGCTTGGAAAAAATCAGAATCCAGCAATGAACATATTTCGTTCTTTGCCTTAAATGGAATGCAACTTGCGCTTTACGAAAGAAAAGAACTGGCCAAAGATGCCACCGTAAATCTGGATGGAAACGGATTTAAAGGATTTACAATTTCTTACAATACAAGATCTGAAAAGGAGGTTGATCAATTGATTGCTGAATTCAGGGCAAGAGAGGTTCAAATAATCAAAGAACCTCAAAAAGTTTCCTGGGGCGGTTATAGTAGTTATATCTCCGATTTGGATGGAAATTTATGGGAAATCGCGTTTAACCCTTATTTACTACTGGAAGAAAACGGGAACGTAAAGGAATAAAATCTTATTTTGGAGGTATGAAAAATCTATTTGCAGTTTTGATGTCGGTCGTCTTTTTATCCTGTAATACGACAACCGAGAAAACGGAAATACCCATTGACCAAGTCACCAAAACCAACACCCAGGTTGATAAAGAGTATAACCCAGAGGAAAAATTAGTTGTTTTGGGTGTTGTTTTAAAAGAACCTGGTGTCCCCGTAGCTAGCTTTGTGCATGCGGTAAGATCGGGTAATTTACTTTTTTTGGCAGGGAAAGGCCCTAAAAAGGATGATGGCAAAAATGTGGTTGGTAAATTGGGAGCAGACCTGACCATAGAAGAAGGCTATGCGGCTGCCCGTTGGGCGGCAATTAACCAACTGGCCGTTCTCAAGGCAGAATTGGGAAATTTGAACAAGGTAAAGCGAATTGTGAAGGTCAAGGGAATGGTCAATGCCACACCAGACTTTACCGCTCATTCAAAGGTGATCAACGGGTACTCTGACCTAATGGTCTCCGTTTTTGGAGATAAAGGAAAACATGCTCGCGCGGCGGTTGGGATGGGTTCCTTACCGGGAAATATGGCCGTTGAGGTCGAGATGGTAGTCGAAGTAATGGACTAACCATAATTGATGACAATTACACTATAAAAACTAACAAAAAATTCTATTTTTGCCGTCCAATATGAAATGACTTTGTACCTGCCTGCCGAAGGAAGGGTTCAATGGATAGAATAGCCCCGAAGCTTCGGGGTCCTAAACTTTAAAGAGGATTGTGTTTTGATTTAATGGCCTCATAGTTCAAGGGATAGAATAGCCCCGAAGCTTCGGGGTCCTAAACTTTAGAGAGGATCGTGTTTTGATTTAATGGCCTCATAGTTCAAGGGATAGAATAGAAGTTTCCTAAACTTTAGATCCAGGTTCGAGTCCTGGTGAGGCCACAATGCTTAAGTTCAAATACGCCCCGATGGCTATGCGACAAGTTAAAGCTTAAATAATTTAACTTCGGACTACTGACTTCGCCTCTCCCATATCTCGTACATGGGCTCTCCCTTGCTATTGTTTCCCTGATGATGCCAATCGCCTTCTTTTAATTCGTATGTGAACTTTAATGCCGCGCCAACACGGGAATTATCCCTTGAAAAGAATTTTATTTTCTCAACATATTCGCCGTCCTCCGAAGAATAGGACCCACCACCAGTACCATAAAACTTCATGGTTTCGGTGTTGTAGGCAATCCATTGAAAGGTGTTGTCTTGTAACACTTTAAGTGTTTTTCTGGGTTTAGAATCACCTCGACGTTCCTGTCCTGTGTCAGGACCTCGGGTACCAAAGAGCCAATATCCGTCTAAGTCTTGTTCAAGATTTTCAGGGACAAGATATTCTAAGCTCGGTTGGGTATGTAGTATCAACTTATCACTTTGAAAGCTATATGGGAATACAAGTTCAGTAATGGAATCTTTTTCGTAGTTCGAATTGAATTCCAAATCCACTTTAATACTATTGTTTTCCAGGGTATAAAACCCACCAACAGTTTTAATGAATTTAGAGGGGTTCATTTCATAAACCGTATTGATCAAATAATTATCGCTGATCTTGAGTTCGTTAAAGTGTGTCGTGCCATCCGCCTTTTCTTGAAAAAAATAGACGTTAGATGAGATTTGGGCACTTACCATTAGCGCACCTAGGAATATGAATAGAAACACAAGGCTTTGTAATAATTTCTTCGTCTTCATACTATAAATTTTTTCCATGAGGTCCTTTTTGGCTAACTACTTAAGATTCTTGAGCATGGTTGTCGTAGTTTTTACTAAATCGAATTCGGCCTGCCAACCCCAATCTTTTTGTGCTGCCGAATCATCAACACTACTCGGCCAAGAATCGGCAATGGCCTGTCTGAAATCGGGCTCATAATTCATTTTAAAATCAGATAATTCCTTTTGAATGCTCTTGGCAATTTCGGCAGGGGTGAAGCTCATTGCAGCCAGGTTATAGGACGACCGTACCTTTATTTTTTTGGCGTCACTTTCCATTAGCTGTAAGGTGGCCCGAATGGCGTCGTCCATAAACATCATGGGTAATTTTGTGTCCGGTTGTAAGAAGCAGGTATAATGACCTTCGCCCAGGGCCTCATGGTAAATTTCAACGGCATAATCGGTAGTGCCGCCGCCCGGCATTGTTTTCCAACTGATAAGACCAGGGTATCGAACGCTTCGTACATCTACCCCAAACTTTTGGTGATAATACTCACACCAACGCTCGCCAGACTGCTTACTGATACCGTAGACGGTGCTTGGCTCCATAATAGTACTTTGGGCAGTGTCGTCCTTAGGGGTGTTGGGACCAAAAACGGCAATACTGGAAGGCCAAAAAATCTTCTCTATTTTCTTTTCTTTTCCTAGCTTGAGCACATTAAAGAGCGAGTTCATGTTTAAATTCCATGCCCGCATCGGAAATTTCTCCGCGGTTGCGCTTAGCATGGCTGCCATGAGGTATACCTCATCAATTTCCCAGTAGGCCACTATTTCTTCCATGGCATCGTAATCGGTTGCATCTAGAATTTCAAAAGGGCCAGAATGCATGAGGTTTTCACCCCCTTCGCGAATATCGCTGGCAATAACGGCATCCCCTCCATGTTTTTTGCGGAGGGCATAGGTGAGTTCTGTACCTATCTGCCCGCAGGCACCAATAATCAAGATGGATTTTGACATGTAAAATCGAGTTAAATGAATATTAGAGTAAAGATAACCGATTCAAAAATTAGTACTTTCGTTTCATGCGAAGATTATTCTTTTTGGGGGTTGTACTGCTTCTGCTTTTTTCCTGTAAACAAGAAGGGCAAAAGGTTGGGGAAGATACCACTTCGACCTTGGAAATTGATAGTGATGCCTGGCCAAAAAGAACTGCGATTGACTTTAAGGCGAAGCCAACAATAACAGCGTGGAAGGAATTTACGGAATTGGAAACCAGTTTTGACGCCCTTTATACAGTGGAAAACACCGAAGATTTGAGTCTTGTAATGGACGAATTGGAAGCAAAGCAGAAGGAACTCGCCAAATCCAAATTTCCGGAACAGTTTGATATTCCCCAAATCAAAGGTAGGCTTACCCTATTCAGCACTTTTTTGCTTAAAACAAAGGGAGACTTGCACTATCGGCTGGATGTGCAAGAATCTGTTTTAGAGATGATCAATGCCTACAACGCCCTTCGTAGCCAGTTTAATGTTATTGTGAACAACACACTCGATACCAAGCTTATTTTAGAAGAATAGTAACCTTGTTTATTCTTAGAGATTTCCAAACAGTCTCTTAGATAGGTATTACCTGTACAATCGACTAATTTTAAATTATGAAAAAGTCCCTTCTTTTCATTCCCGATATTTCGGGTTTTACCAAATTTATACAAACTACCGAAGTGGCCCATAGCCAGCATGTAATTGCGGAGTTGCTGGAAGTTTTAATTGCAGCGAATACCCAAGACTTAAAGCTAGCTGAAATCGAGGGAGATGCCCTTTTCTTTTATAAGGAAGAGGAAATTCCATCCCAAGAAAAATTATTGGCACAGATTGAAACCATGTTCACTGATTTCTATAGCCATTTAAAACTGTTGGAAAAGAACCGTGTGTGCCCTTGCAATGCCTGTGCAACCGCCCCTAATTTACAACTCAAGATCGTTGCGCATTGCGGGGAACTTCAGTTTATTGAAGTGCAAGGCAATCGCAAACCTTTTGGACAACAGGTTATTGAAGCGCACCGACTGCTTAAAAATTCGGTGGATAGTGAAAATTATGCTTTGATCAGTAAGGAACTGGCCAGTACTATAGAACTTCCCATTTATTATTGGAGTAAACTGTATCGGTTTAAAGAGGGAAAAGATGTTTACGATGATAAAGAGGTTGAATATATTTTTTCATTGATCGACCAAAGGAATTTAACGCTAAACGACTTTTCGAAGGGTAAAAAAATGGCTTTTGACAAACCTCCGCAACTGGTACTCAAAAAGGAAATTCCAATTTCGGCTGCAACCCTTTTAGAATATATTACCAACTATACGTACCGTCACGAATGGGTAAAGGGGGTCGACAAATTTGAATACAACGAGAACGAGGTGACTAGGCTTGGGACAGTGCATGTTTGTGTTATCAATGGCAAACATTTAAACTTTGTTACCGTCACCAAGGATGCAAAACCAGGGCAATATGTTTACGGGGAAATGACTACGAGCCCACCTCCCGTTGATGAGGCATATCAGTTTTATATCATTACACAACTGACTGATAACCTAAGTCTTTTGGAGATAGAGGTATACTGGAAGGCCAAATCATTGTTTAAAAAGACACTTATGGCTTTGGTCGGAAAGCAGTTTTTTAAAAAAAATGCCACCGAGGCGCTGAACCGCCTTGCGCAGTTTGCTACTGAAAAATCAACTATCCTATCTTAAGCTTTATCGTCTAGATAGTCGCCCAATTTACCAAGTGAATCGCTCCAAAACCGCTCATAAAATTTAAGCCATTTATCTATTTCTTTTAACGGCTTGGCATCGGCCTGGCAATAACGTTCCCGTCCTTTATTACTAATTAGAACCAGCCCGGCGTCCTCTAAAGTTTTTATATGTTTTGTTACCCCTTGTCGGCTTATGTCGAATTGATTTGATATTTGGGTTATGGGTAAGGCTGTTGCCGCGGCTACCAGTACGTGAAAAATTTCACGTCTGGTAGGATCGGCAATAGCTTTTAAAATGCCTGTGATTTTATCCTGCATGTAGCTCTTTGGTTAGGTATTTAGAAAGTTCCGAAACGCAATTGTCCCATCCTGCGCCAAAATGGCCGAACATGGTTACCGCAGTATCTCCCGGGTAATTTGAAATGCCAGAGTGCTCCAAATAAAGTTTGGTGCCATTTTCAACTTTGTTCAATACCCATTTAACGGTGGTCTCCGTATCGGTATCTTGAACAACCCAGGTGTAGATCAACGTATACGGATTTGCCTCTTTGACCACTCCTGTAATCTGGGTGCACCCTTTCTCTTCGCCAGCGGTAAAAGTGTACCTAAAGCCAGGTTCTGCCCTAAAGTCTGCACTGATAAACCAGGTTGAGATTTCTTCTGCTTTTGAAATAGCATCCCATACCTTGTCAATAGAATGATTAAAAATGTGTTCTTTGATGATAACATCTTTCATGATTATAAAGTTTTAAAATTAATACGCAACTATATGGTTGCAAATATAATCATTAAAATCTAATACGCAACTTTTTAGTTGCATTTAAATTTCCCCTGTATAAATTCTTTTTTCTACGATAGAGGACAGTATCAATGAGGTGTTGAGCTCGCCGTAGGCGGCAAGTTTGATATTCAGTTCTTCTAAATGTCTTGGGTTCCTCACAAAACCCTTCATCATCATACAATCATGACCAGTAAGTTTATGGCATTCACATATTTCTGGAACGGTCTTAACAAATTCTTCGAAACGCTCTACTTGCCCGAATCGGATTTTAATCGATATATACACCCCAAGAAGATAGCCCATCGCTTCTTTATCCAAGATAGCTTCATAGCCTTTTAAAATACCTGCATCCTCCATTTTTTGAATTCTTTCGGCAACCGATGGGGACGATAGTCCAATCCGTTTTGAAATTTCGGTTAATGGAATTCTGGCATTCTCTTGTAATTCTTCTAAAATTAGCCAATTTAGCTTATCAATATTCATAATCAATATAAAAAGCGGATTAATATTTAAATAATAAGGTAAAAATAATTTTATTCCAAATATATTAATTTTTTATTAGGATAATGGGAGTTACTTTTGAAAGAACAAAAAACAAAGGCATAATGACTAAAAGTGATTTACGGGATAAGGAGTTTAATGAATACTATTGGCGCTATATTGATAAATTACCAGAGTCCATAAACCTTCGGGAAGGTTTTTCAGTAGGAAAACAAAATGTGCTAACATTTTTTAATTCCATTGCTGAATCAAAATGGGACTATCGTTATGCTCCCGATAAATGGACCATCAAAGAGGTGCTGCAGCATCTTATAGATACGGAACGGATTTTTGCCTATAGAATGTTTCGTATTGCCAGAAATGATAAAACGCCCTTGGCCCCATATGACCAGAACATTTATATGGAACCCTCCAACGCAAATCAAAAGGACCCAAAAACGCTTATAAGGGAGTTTAGGGCCGTCAGGGAAAGTTCAATTGCATTGGTTGATAGTTTGAGCGATGATGCCCTTTGCACAGTTGGGGTCTCTAGCGATGTTCCCATGTCGTCAAGAGCTGCCGCTTTTACCATAATCGGACATGAAATTTGGCACATGGATAGTATCAAAGAACGCTATTTATAAGAATTATGCTGGAAATAAGAGCCTGTTGCGAACATTGTGGAAAAGACCTTCCCAATACCTCGACCAACTCCATGATTTGCAGTTTTGAATGTACCTATTGCGAAGAATGCGCTTTGCATGTATTTGAAAATGTATGTCCTAGTTGTGGGGGTAATTTTGAGAGAAGACCTATTCGACCTTCCAAAATGGCCGAAAAATATCCGCCATCAGCCAAGCGTGTATATCTGCCTAAAGATTTAGTTAAGGCTGCCGCATTTTCGAAAAGTCTTAAAATGACCAAACCCGAGAAAAGATGAAATCTTTATTTGACACCTATAAACCAAGAAAAATAGAATTCGAAAAGCTAGTTCATGTAGGTGATTGGAACGTGAAAGTATATTCAATTACAAATAAAGAAATATTCCGATCACACGACATTTTAAAACGGGCAGTTTCGGAACTGCACAAATGGTTGTCAATACCGGAATCTTCAGAATTATCTACATATAAGATGGGTTTCCTGATCGTTCACGAAGCAAGGGAAGGCGTATGGATTTTGCTAAATTGGTGGACCGGTGGAGAGATGATCGAGACCAAAGTTTTTTTTGCCGATTATAAAAACCCTAAAGCCTTGGTTTCGTCTCCCTATGGAGTGAACTCCCTGCTATGTGTTTGGGAATTGGAAATCATTGTACATGAACGCCAAGCTTGGATCGACCATGTATTATCGAACGCGACAGATCCCGATTTTAAAAGATATATGAGGTCTAATTTAAAACAAGTGGTATGATCATCAAACGGCACATTCGTTTTGCAGAACCAAAAGACATTCCCGGTATTGTTGAACTTTGCGCACTGCATGCAGCATTTGAAAAATCGGGGTACGCCAGAGAAGAAAAGGCTGCGAGGCTGGAGAGGGATCTGTTTTCCAACGCTCCAAAACTTTACTGTTTGGTAGTGGAAAGCGATAAACAACTAATTGGCTATGCCACGTATATGAAACAATATGCTACCTGGGATGCAATGGAATATATTTACATGGACTGCCTCTACCTCAAACCATTTGCCAGAGGGCTTGGTATAGGTGAAAAGCTAGTACAAAAAATCCAGAAAGAAGGGAAAAAATTAAGATGTAATCTGATACAATGGCAAACCCCGGACTTCAACGTCAGAGCGATGAAGTTTTATAAAAAAATCGGGGCAACTTCAAAAAGCAAGGAACGTTTTTTCCTTAAAATCTAGTTTTTCTTCTCTTCGGCTGCAGGCGGATTCTTTCTTGATTCCAACGCTTGTTTGCTTAAACTTGCCAGGTTAAAGTTGGGATCAATGGCTAAAGCCTCGTCTATAAGTTTTATAGCCTTATCGAGGTTGTTTTTGTCATTGTTGTACTCCACAAGGGCTTTAAGATGAATGAATGCCGCCTTTAAAGGCACCTCATAAGGTTGTTGGCGCTCATAAAAGGCATACTTCTGGTCGTCTTTTGAATTTGCGATACCATATTCAATATTAGAAGCAGCTCCTGTATTATCTCCTGTTTGTATTTTTAAATCTGCCAATTCATAGGCAAGGTATGTATTCGGAGTTCTTTTATTTAGTACCTCAAAGTGCTCCAAAGCACGTTTGGGTTGATTAAGGGCTTTTAAGGAAAGAGCCTTTACCTGAACCGCTAAATCAGAGTCCGAATCCGATTTTTCAATACCAATCGTATTCAAGGCCTGCAGGTGTTGCTCATTGTTTGCATAGATGAATGCCAAGGTATCTTTGCGTTCTTTCGTAGGAGCGATTACGTTCAAATGGGTCAGCGCGTTTATTACCCCATTTACATCGCCTTGAAGGCGCATTTCCTTATAAAATTTCTCGTAATGTTTTTGTAGGTCGCTAGTTGTCTGTGCACTCGCCGAAAGACTTACAATACATAATAAAGCAATAACTAAACGTTTCATCTCACACTAATTTTGGTGCGCAAAACTATTAAATTTATTTGTATGTTGTTGTTAAGGAAACCTTTAAAACATCTTTATGGCCTTTAGCGGTCACATTTGTAAATGAAGAAATAAAAAAAGGACGCCCATAAAGGCATCCTTTTTCTTATTCAGGTTTGGATTGTTGGTTTTAGGCTACCAGTATTTTATCATTATTCCTATATGATTTTAGAAGACTGGCATAAAACGCAAGACTGCGGTTGTCTCGATCTAGGCTTGATTTTAAGAAATCGACCAGATTTCGGAACCACACGTTCGCACGTAAAGTGGGCAGCTCAGTGTTGACTTTTTTAGGGTCATACGCCTGATCATCCATTACAATGTCCATATACACCCTTCTTCGATGATAATCTATAGACACGTCAGCTGCATTATAGTGCTTTTTTAAGAGCGCGACATGCAGGTTTTCAAACTGTAGGGAAACTTTTTCCTCAGGGCAACTTTCAGAGATGAGACCTTCTATTTCTTGAAGAATCCGCCCTTTCAAATTAGAATTTTCCATGGCAAAAGTTTTAACATTATATATTAAAGTTACGGCTTAGTCGATGAAATGCACCTTCTGTTAACATAAATATGCCGACTTTGTTGTGAAAATGCGATTTTGAGTGGTGTACTACGCGTTGATAGAGGTATTAAAGCTAAATTCTTTAACAAAAAGAAGGGCAAAAGGTACAATTCTTTTGTATTTACTGATGTTACTATGCTTGTAATGAGGCAATTGCACTCCTTTTTTTTTAGCTTCTGAAGTGTAGTACTTTTCCTTTTTTGGATGATAGGGATACACACCATTTATAATCTTTGGCCACCAATTTTTGGTAATGATAAAGGCAATGATATGAATACAGTCATGCAGATGTATTAGATTGATAGTATCGTTACCGTTGGTAAGCTCTTTTCTGCCCGAAAGCATTTTTATAGGGTGCCGATTTTCACCTATTAACCCTCCAAAACGAACGATGGTGGTTTGAAAGTCTTTAGAGGACTTAAAAATATTTTCGGCCGCCAAAAGTTGTATGCCCGATTCTGTAGACGGCCGGGGAACGGTATCCTCCGTTACCAATCCTTGAACCGTGCCATATACCGACGTGCTGCTTATAAAGATGACTTTTTTTAGGTTGGAACGTTCTACCTCTGCGTACAACAGGCGCATCTTTTGAACATAGTTCTCTTTGTTTGCTCCTCTTAATTTGGGTGGAATATTGATGATAAGTAATGCCACATCGGAAAGGAAAGTATCGATATCCCCTTGAACCCCATCTTCCGAAATCGAAATTAAAAAGGGTTTTATGCCTTTGGATCGTAGAAGGGTCAACTTGCTCTCAGAAGTTGTACTGCCATGTACGGAATAATTCTTTTCTACAAACGATTCGGCCAAAGGAAGCCCTAACCACCCACAACCCAAAATGGCTAGGCGTTTATTCAAAACGAATGGTTTTGGTTACCAGTACGGCATCGTTTAATACGAAGGGCATGGGAATGCTATGTTCGGGTCGTTCCGGGACACTAAATTGTGGATTGGTCAATAAATCATTAGAGGATTCGTATAACGTCAATTCTAAAACCGAATCCTTAGGAATGCGAAGTTGAAGGTCGGTAAAGGTATTGTCGCTAATATAATGGGTGAGCAATTTCCCCTTTCTTCTATTTTTAAGAAAATAATCTGACAAGGATGCTCCATTAGCGGTTGCCTTATTGATTGAGATTTTATTAGTAAAAATATCCAAGCGATTTACGTCCCGTTGCGGGGTAATGCAGATATCAAGTAATCGTTCATCGCCGATAATCGTATCAAGGCTTGTTTCTATTTTTGGAAGCCCCAGCTGTTTTAACGGTGCTTCGGACACATAAGAGAATCCTGAGTTGTATTTGCTACTGATGGTCTTGTCCGCTAACTTTTGCGGCATTTGTTTATCTTTTCCCAAAAATTGATCGTTCCAATCAATGAGCGTTTTGTCATAAGTAGCCCAATTTGCTGCATTTTTATTGGCGTCCAGCACATATAATAAGCTACTGGGCTTGGCATTATCTTTATCAAAACCAGCATTAAAATGGGCGTAAAGCATAAAGCCCCCAAAAAGAAGGAAACAAAGGTGCGCCAGACGATGCTTCTTTCTATAAAATCCAAATACGGGAAGTAACAGGAAAAAGGTGAGCGTGACAAGTAGGGTAGAGGCAACCATCATCTTAAGCCCTAGACCTACCGGAAACATTTTTATAAAAGGACCGTACAACCATAGGGCCGGAATACATAAAAACACCAGTAAATAGGCATTGGGCCTTCTTTGGTTAATGGTCACCATAAAAGCTGCCAATAACATAAATACAGGAACAATAAAAAAACTGGCACCCTTCAGATACACTGCGACCAATGTGCAAATACCCAACCAAAGCGCCAAAGGGGCCACCAGGAGATTTGCGGGCGTTATTTTTTTGAATTTGTTATACACCCAAAAACAAATACCAACTGACAGCAGTACAAAGGCTGCAATATAGACATGACCATTATAGGTAAAGCCATGAAGCATATCCAGGTATTGCGGATAAAGTATTTTTAAGCCCGCCCAACTAAAGTAACCGATAATACCATTAACAATCAAAGTAATAAGGAGTGGAACGAAACCAAGAAAGACCTGCTCGGTACGCAAGCTCTTCCTTCTAAAGCCGTAGATCAGCAATAAAATGAAAATTAGCGCTGCGAGAGCAAACATTGGCCAAATCCACTCAAAAGGGTAAGAAACCATTTTAAAGAAAGGCATTGTAAAATAGACATGATCATTAGGGCTTTTTAGATTACCCAGGTCAATTTTACTAAAATAATCTAATAAGGGCACAAGATAACTGCCTTGGTGTGCCAAAGTATTTTTATCCATTCGTTCATAGCTGTCGCGAACCGTATGGTAGTCGAAATGATCATCTATGAAAGCAAAATTTAACCCTTCAATATCGCCATCTTCCCGAAAGACGGTTAAATCGGTATCATTGGGCAACATTTTATAAATGCTATATACCAAGGAATTTGCTACGGGGAAATCTGGATTTGCCTTGGTAAATTCCTCAATAAGTCGTGCATTGCCTTGGTTGGTCTCTATGAGCATATAGCTGGGGCCGCCACTACCCCGGGCCTCAAAATTAAGTACAAGCCCTACCTCTTTCGCCCACGGGTGTTGATTTACAAAGAGATCGGCGCCGTTAAGACCGAGTTCCTCGGCATCCGAAATCAGGATTATAATATCATTTTTGGGTTGTTTATTATCTGCTAAAAATGCCCGAATGCCCTCCAAAATGGCGGCGACACCAGATCCCGCATCACTGGCCCCCAATGACGAATGTGGATTGCTATCGTAATGCGAAAGGAGCATTAAGGCTTTTCCGCTTTCGGAACCTTTTATCCGTGCCAGTATGTTTGTTGCCTTGCTCAGATTACCCCAATCACCAGAAGTGTATCCCTCCTGTAAAGAAGTCTCCAATCCCATTTTTTTCAATTCCGAAACAATGTATTCCCTTGCTTCGGCATGAGCCGGAAAACCCACCGCATGGGGCTTTAAGGATAACTGTTTCACATGGGCCAAGGCCCGGTCTGTAGAAAAGGAAGAATCCGCGATGGTAGAAGTACCGTTATAGTCAGGCATCATGGCCTTAAAAACCCAATATAAGGCGAACAATAACAGCAAAAGGCTTGTGAGGAAAGGGAATCTTTTCATATGGCGTTCTCGATGCTTAAATGTATAAAATTTGAGTGGAATGGCGCATTTTGCCTAAAAAAACATGATAATTCGGCTAAAATTACTATATTTAAGATTCACCTAAAACCAATAGATATGGGAATCAAGAGTTTTCAAGGCGTCAGAAGAGCGGCAAAAAAGGAATTTGAAGCCCCGATTTTGGTTACAGATTATATGACCAAAAAATTGGTGACGTTTACTCCTGAGCAATCTATTCTGCAGGTAATGGAGATATTTACCAAGTATAACATCTCGGGTGGGCCGGTATTGGATGAAGATGGCTTTCTAGTTGGCATCATTTCCGAAGCCGATTGTATGAAACAAATTTCGGAAAGCAGGTATTTTAACCAACCTATTTTGGATAAGAGCGTGGAGAAGTTCATGACCAAGGGCGTTGAAACAATTCCTCATGAAATGACCATTTTTGATGCGGCGGGAGTATTCCATAAAAACAACCGCAGAAGGCTACCGGTAATGAAAGATGGGCTTTTGGTGGGTCAGATCAGTAGAAAGGATATTGTTGTTGCCGCACTAAAACTTAGTGGGCAAAACTGGAAGTAAATATTAGGTTGTCTTCATATTTCGATTTTGTGCTAGAAAAGAGTCATTCCCGCTTTACGATTAAATAATACTCCTCCTCTAAGGGAAGATACCCAAGGTCGTAAACAAAGAGGTATTTGGTGCCCTTCTTTGTGGTATAAAAACTGGTGATAAAATCGAAATCGAAATTTTTGTCCAATAAACGGTTCTTTGAGACACGGGTTTTACCATCTTTTAATGGAAAACTATCCAGAATCCGATAATTTTTTCTAAGGCGATTGTTGATGTTCCGAATTAAATTTCTCTTTGCAGGATTTACCTTATTGTGATGGGCATTTCTACAACCGTCCGAGCAGAATTTTTTATCTATTCGGCCCATAAGCTCGCTACCACATTCTTCACATTTTCTTTTCAAGATCTTGTTTTTTATAGTTGAACTTTACCTCTTCCTCCTTACCATCTTCTTGATGAATAAGTCCGTAGATATTGATTTCATCATCGCTAACTTTTTCGAAAGTGAACCCATCAAAATAGATGTGGTTTCCATCCACTTTGATTAATTTAAACGATTGTACCTCGTCTTTTTCCTCCCAAGCTTTTAAATCGATACCAAAGTGCTTTAATTCAAAGACCAAAGTTTCTTCCAATTGCCGAATATGCCCCAGTTCGTAAAAAGCAACCTTGTCATCTACAACCAATTTAAAGGAAAACATCATTGAGGCCCCAAGGGGCGGGCTCCATATTTCTTCGGTAATACCTCCAAAAGCCTCTCCTTTCCAATGGCCTTCCATCCAGGCAATTTCGGACAAATCTGTTTTCGGGGAAATAGTACCTTCTTCGAAGCTTAGCGTGTTTTGCGCCTTGCATGAAATAGCGATAAAGAGAAAAAGGAATAAAAACTGTTTCATAATTATTGATTTAATAATAGGATTAATATACAAAATATCCGTTTGTAAACGATTGCCATCGTTTTGAGTACTTCGGCTACGCTCAGTATAAACTAAAGTCGAAATGCCTTGAAGCCGAAATGTCTTCCCCAAAGCGTCGGGAGCGCTCAGACTGATGGTATTCATTACTCCGTTATAATGTATAGACGTTTCCCAAATGGCTAAAGGAGACACTTTTATTCAATTTTAAGATTATATTTCCGCAAAAGCCCAGTTAAATCACTTTTGGAAAAAATGGCTTTTTTCATTTGGTTCCTTTCCGGATCGATGTTAAAGTTCAATGCTTCCTTGAAATTGGCTTTTTGTAAATTGGTATCCTCAAAAATGGCCCTGTCCAGATTGCTGGTATCAAAATCAGCTCCCGTTAAGTTGGCCCCGGTAAAATCTACCTCAATTAGTTTGCACCTAATAAATTGCTGGTTTTTTAAGGAAAGGCCATAGAAGGAAGAGAAGTTAAGCGTGCAATCGGTAAAATTAAAATCCATTAAAAAATCGTTACAATCCTCGAATTTGATTCCGAGCATTTTGCAATGTGAAAAAGCCACTTCTTTAAAAATGGTATGGGCAAGATTGGCGTTACTCAGGTTACAATCGATAAACGCACACTCCATAAAATTTTGATTGTCTAAATAGCCCTCGGAAAAATTACAACCTTCAAAAACACAGTTTTCATATTCCCCTTTGGGAAGACGGCTTATTGAGTAATCCAGACTTTTGAATGTCTGGTCGCTAATAAATTCTTTGTTCATTCAGGTTTTTTTTGTAAAAACTCCTTAAGACTTTGCTTGATTAAATAGTCCCATCCCGCCTGTCCGCTTTCCCTTTTAAATTCGGGAATGTCTTCAGGAAAGGGTTTAACAATATAACTTTTAAGGGTGAGTCCCGTTCCGTTTTCTTTTTCAGTCAATTCGAATGTCGAGTAGCCTTCGCCAGGATATTCTTCAAAGTTCCAACTATAGCCTATTAATTTTTCAGGGATTACTTCTTTTATCGTCCAGATATGGGTAAAATCCCGGCCTTTGTTTTGAATTAGAAATCGGGTCTCAAAACCAACTTCCGATCGAAAATCAGGGATGTTGGGAAAATACCATTGTCGCATCTGGTCCAAATCGGTAATGGCTTTCCAAACATTGGCTGCCGAAGCGCCAAATGTTTGTTTTGCAATAATTGGGTTGTCGTCTTTCATAGGGCTACAATTTTTTATCCAGCGCCAAAATGGTACGGAGTAATACATTGGCACCGTTGGCCATATCTTTTGGGGAACTAAACTCTTTTGGGGAATGACTGATGCCCCCCTTACTAGGGATAAAAATCATACCTGTAGGTACGATTAACGCCATATCCTGAGCATCATGGCCGGCACCACTAGGCATTCTTTTGGTGGAAAGTTCGAGTATTTTTGCCGCTTGGCCTATTTCCTTTTGTATGGTAGCGGTCATCATCGCCGGATCGGCCGTGGTGTCTAAAGGACGAAATTCAATCTGTACATTTGAGGCTGCTGCAATTTCTTCGCCTTTGGTCTTTATTGCCTGATATACTTTTTTTATAACATCGGCCGACAGATCACGAACCTCTAAACTGGTCACTACTTTTCCGGGAATTACATTTGGTGCTCCTGGCTCTGCCTTGATCCTGCCCACGGTTCCTACTTGCGCACCGTCAAAACTATTTGCCACTTCATTTACGGCAACGATAAACTTTGCAGCGGCCAGCAAGGCATCTTGTCTTGCATTCATGGGTGTAGTGCCTGCATGATTGGCGAAGCCGGTAAATTCAACATCCCACCACTTTAGACCTACGATACCTTCTACAATGCCGATGTTGAGTTTTTCTTTTTCAAGGATACCGCCCTGTTCAATATGGAGTTCCAGAAAGGCAGCCATGTCACCTTTCTTACGGGCTACTTCTGCAATGCGGGTGGTATCTCCACCAAGACGCATGATGCCTTCACCCATAGTATATGCAGTACTGTTCCTTACTTCTAAAGCGCTTTTCCCCAAATGGCCCGCCATCGCCCGACTACCCATAACGCCACCTTCTTCGTTTGAAAAAATGATGACTTCCAAAGGATGTTCGGTGGTTATTTCATTTTCGTTGAGTACTTCGACAACTTCAAGAGCCGCCATTGAACCGACACAACCATCATAGTTGCCTCCATTGGGAACCCGATCAATATGTGAACCAAAGGAAATGGGTTTTAACGATGGATTCTTACCCTCCCGTTTTCCGATAATGTTTCCGGCAAAATCGATATGCACCTCCATACCCAAAAGGGTCATGGTATTAATGACCCATTTTTGTGCGGCAACATCTGCATCGCTAAAGGCGACCCGCTCCGTTTCCTCATTTTCTTGAAGGCCGAATTTTGCAAGTTCAAAGATTCGATTTTCCAATCGGTCTTGATTTACCACGGGTGTTTGGGCCAGTATAGTGGCATATCCAACGAAAAGAAAAACAGAAAATAGACGTAGCGGCATAGTGATGGAATTTATGCCTTTAAAGTATGAAAATATTCCTTTCTAATTTGTTTCTAAGGCTATTCTTTAGTCCAACAAAAGAAGAAGATATCAAAGTCCGTGCACCGCAAAAGGCCGATCTAGTGGCCTGTACACATGATAGCGGAATCCGAAAAAAACTTCGTTCTAGGAGTTTGATAAACTACAAGATTTTACTCGCCCACATTCCGTATAGATGCCGTATAGATGCCCCATGATCAGTATAAAAAGGGGCAAAACAAAATATCGATATAATTTATAAATAGCTGTAAATAAGGAGTGTAATAATTTTTAAACGAAAACAAACAAATACAAACGTAAGTAAACGTTTAGCTACCGAATGTTTTTTAAATGACGTTCTAGGTTTGCATTGTCGAAACATAAGAACTCGATAAGACAAATTGTTAAACCTGTCTGTGCAATATGGCAGACGCTTAAATTATTTATTATGAATGCACTTAAAAATTCAGTACAGTTGATTGGAAACTTGGGTCAGGACCCGGAAATCGTAAACTTAGAAAATGGCAGCAAACTTGCCAAGTTTTCGATTGCGACGAGCGATAGTTATAAAAACGCACAGGGCGAAAAAGTCGAGGATACCCAATGGCACAATGTAGTGGCTTGGGGTAAAATCGCGGAGATTGTGGAGAACTATTTGGTCAAAGGCAAACAAGTTGCGATAGAGGGGAAATTAACCCATCGCTCCTATGAGACCAAGGAGGGAGAGAAACGCTATTTCACAGAGATCAAATGCAATGAGCTTTTGATGCTTGGGAAGTAAATAGTAATAAAATAAAAATGGCCCTATCAATAGAGCCATTTTATTATGATTCAACTATTTTTAGGGGAAGTTAGTAATTTTTTTAGGGTTAAGGCATCTTATCTATATCAAATTATAATATGTTTTTTGTCATCGAAAAATGCTATAGAATGAACCGCAGCAAAAATGCTGTGGTTCATTTATATTTTGTAAATGATGGCTATTCCCTGGCTACTTTAAAAGTCCATTCTGACCTGTTTTGAATCACCTTGACAAGGTACAAAGCTTTGGGATATACCAAAAGGTTTAACACAGGCTCGTCTTTATCCGTCTCCATTTTCAATAATAGACGACCGGAGAAATCCGAAACCGAAATCTTCTTTTCGCCTACAGGAATACCACTTATTCTAAACTTACCCGTTGAAGGGTTGGGGTGGGCATATACTTTGCCATTGCTTTCAAAATCTAGATCGACCTTAGCTGTTAGATTGGATGACCCTGAGTCGCCTTCTTCAAACAGCGATACTACTTGTTGTTCAGTAAGCGAATTATCGTACAAGCGCACATCATCGATGCCCCCGTCGAAGTATTCGCTACTCCATCCCGACCAGCCGATGTAGCCATTGTTACGATCCGAAACCTGACCCGTGTGAGGCTCACTTCCCACTTCAACCCCATCAATGTACCAGGTCATGACGGTGCCGTCATAGGTAGCGGCAATATGCTGCCACTGGTTGACAACTATCGTACCGTGGCTCTTAAGTTTACGGGTTCCGGAATCGGTACGCAAGGCAAAAGCGAGTTTGCCATTATGAACGAATGTCATAAAGCCCTGAGAGGTATGGGTCCCTGCAATAGCCCGGTAACCATTTGTATTTTCCGGGTTGATCCATGCTACCACTGAAAAACCTGCTTGTAGGTCATTGTCGATATCGGGTAAGTTGATTCGGTCGTTCGACCCATCGAATATCAAGGCATCTCCTATTTGGCCATTCCCGCTATCATTATCGAAAGTTATCCCATTTACAAGGGAACCGTCATGGTTTTGCCCGCTTACATCGCCAGCCGTTGTACCATTTTGTTCGTCCAATGGCCAGTGACCAGCACTGTCTGGTAATGGTGATTGACCCCCGTTATATAGATCATTTATTTGACTATTCGAAAGCGAATTATCGTACAAGCGCACATCATCGATGCCCCCGTCGAAGTATTCGCTACTCCATCCCGACCAGCCGATGTAGCCATTGTTACGATCCGAAACCTGACCCGTGTGAGGCTCACTTCCCACTTCAACCCCATCAATATACCAGGTCATGACGGTGCCGTCATAGGTAGCGGCAATATGCTGCCACTGGTTGACAACTATCGTACCGTGGCTCTTAAGTTTACGGGTTCCGGAATCGGTACGCAAGGCAAAAGCGAGTTTGCCATTATGAACGAATGTCATAAACCCTTGAGAGGTATGGGTCCCTGCAATAGCCCGGTAACCATTTGTATTTTCCGGGTTGATCCATGCTACCACTGAAAAACCTGCTTGTAGGTCATTGTCGATATCGGGTAAGTTGATTCGGTCGTTCGGCCCATCGAATATCAAGGCATCTCCTATTTGGCCATTCCCGCTATCATTATCGAAAGTTATCCCATTTACAAGGGAACCGTCATGGTTTTGCCCGCTTACATCGCCAGCCGTTGTACCATTTTGTTCGTCCAATGGCCAGTGACCGACCAAACCACTTGCTGGTTGGTTGTCATCGATTCCCAAAATCTCAATGGCGTTAATTATTGGGTCATTACCACTTCCCTGTGAAAAGACCAGGCTCAACTGGCCGTCAGATACGGATACATCCTCGTTAATCGTATATACTGCATTGGCCCCCACCTCGGAAATTATATTCAAGTCGGTTTGTATTCGTGTACCCTCAATGTCGACATTGAATTTTCGGGTGTCTGGGTTCGTACCGGGATGTACCCCATGGTAAGGCTCCGCAAAGTGCAGTATCACCTCGTAGACTCCATTAGATACAGGAATTAGATATTCAATTTGCTGTTGCTTGGTAAACCGTACACTTTTAAAGGGTTGTGCCAAAATAAACGCGGAACTTCCTGTTGTAGTTTGTGAATCGCTTGAAAAAGTATAGCCGTTTTGGTTGTCTGCAATAAAGGTATTGCCCTGATAAGTGGCCGAAGAACTGCCGCCAGCATTAATACGTAGGACGAAATCGTTTGGATTTGATATCGGATCCACTAGAACCATCACATCATCGCTGGCAGTATCGCCTTCATCATCGGTGACTGTTAGACGGAAGGTATAACTTCCCTCAAGAAGATTGGAAGCCGTTAAAGTACTTGTAGATGCACCAGATAATGTGGCCGACGGTCCGCTGAGCTTCGTCCACTGGTAGCCGGTTATTGTACCTCCATCAGGATCACTACCCGAACCGGAGAGTAGAACGCTATTCGTTGGCAGTTCAATTGTCTGGTCAGCACCTGCATTCGCAATCGGATCAATATCTTGGTTCTGGTCTTGGTATCCGTACAATTCAAAAGTTTCCACCTCTGCAAGGGGATCTCCAGAATTTATAGGGGCTACTACTACCAAACGAAATCGTGTAACACCAGATACGTCATCAAAATCCCATTCCTGTCGATTACTTGTTTGAGATTGGCGAAAACCCTCATTGCCCGCATCAACAAAATTCCCTGAAACGGGATCTTCATATTGTACTTTCCACGATTCTATATAATGATTCCCAGCATTGTCCTCATCGATTACCGCTCGGGTAATTGTATGGGGGTCATTGAGAGTATATTCAATCCATACTTCCGCTCCAGCTACTGTACTGGCATCTGAGTGCCCTCGAGTAGTGCCATTTTCATCATGTACAAATTGTACGCTATAGGTGCCTGAACTATCCCAACCTGAATCGGTTTGATAAGTGGAACTATTTGCCAAATTTACTTCACAATTGGCAGTACAATTAATATAGTCCAATGATCGAATGCGGTATGCCCAGTTTTTTGAATTATCTGGCCGGGCAGGGGGCGCCAGTTGACCACTAGAGGTAGTCGTTAAATCACCTGCACTGATCCAGCCTCCATTGGTCACATCCCACCATTCGAATCGATAGGTTTCCGAGGCTATTAGATTTGTTAGATTGGGAACGTTATAGCTCGTAGTAAAAAATCCAAGGGCAAACTTTTTATCATTCGATATCGACAAAGTTTGTATGAAGTTCTGGCTATTGCTTAGATTCGTGTGAGCAGCCGGAACCAAACGTTCATATTCGTGGCCAGAATCAAGTATAAACGTCTTTAGATGGCCCATGGCTTGTGATTCAAATGAGTTCAACGAATTTACCTGTGGGCTGTTTTCAGTTACAACTCTGTTTTGCGTTGCATGTGCTGCTCCCGCATACCATGTATCTCCCCAGGCGTGACCAGCCAGGCCGCCACTAAGCACGGAGCCGTACATTTGCATTTGCCCCATGGTAATATCATTTAAACCAGGATTGATTTCATTGCTGGAATGAGAACCCCAACCCGGGTAGTACGGTTCTAGATTGAGGGCGGGCTTTGGCCCTCCTAGTGTATGATGTTTATCCCAGTCATGGTATATTTCCGACAGCCATTCATGCATGGTTTCATCCCTTTCGGCATTACTAACGTTTTGAATGTCCAGCGCATCGGGTATATCTTTTTCCCAATTATCTATAGATGTGTTATAAGACATTGCGGTTCTGGGTTGTCCATAGGGCATCTGATCTCCTAGCTGAGCACTTAGTTCATCATGGGCGTGTTGAACAAGGGGAAGCCATTTAGGATATATTGAACCTTGGCTGTCATGGTGCACCCAACTAAAAATCATATTATAACAGCCATATCGCGCCCATAAATATCGGACATAGTTATAGAAGGCATCCTTTTCAGCAGACGTGCCATCGCGCCAACGCTCGGATCGTCGTACGGTTTCAAATAAAGTCACAAATCCTTGGTCGGCCAAATGTTGCATGCGCTCGTCAACCGATTGCCAATAGTTTGGATTGATTTTTAAATAGTCAACATCCTGTCCTGAGTTTTTCAATTCGAATGGCCACGCTCCATTCCCTTTTTTCTTGTGATGCGTATCACTTGCCCATAAATCGGTAAAGTTATCGGACGGAAAACTAGCAATTACGTTCATACCATTAAATCCTTGATTTTTTCGAGCATTTATATACTGCGTAAATGAGATATCTGAAACTCCACTATTGGTATTATAATCAAAGATATCGGTCAGAATGGCCCAAGAAGTATCTGCCGTATAAAAGAAGGGGGCAACATTACCAGTACCATCGGCATACTCTAAGGTTCGGTTGTTAGCAGCTACTCGTATAAACCCTTGGTTATTGGCATTTGTAGTTACACTACCAGCTGAAGTGGCTATAAACGAACCGTTTTTAACATTATTTCCTAGAAAACCTTGATCCGCGTTGGCGACGGTAGTTGCATCGATACTCCAATTCCAGGTTCCAGTTGAAGTGGCTACCAAACGGGCGCGAAAGTCATTTCCACCATCCCAGAATACGGGAATTTTGTAGGCCTTACCACCTGGCCCATTTAAGTTAACCCATACATCAACATTCATATAGGCGGTAAAACTAGCATTATATGTTGCCTGGCTAGTAAATGATACTTCAACAACATGCATTACAGGGTAACTGCTTCCTTCTAAAAATTCACTTTTCCCTTGAGCAAATACATTGATGCTTGTGAAGCTATAAAGCAGTACGACTAAAAAAAGTCTGCGTAGTGTAAAAATCTTTGTTTCCATAGGTTACTTTTTTGTTAGTTAATGAAGTCTTCTTAAGTTTTTGGTTTTCTTGAATTTTGGAATTGTGATTGCGAGAAAATCAAGGAAATTGAATCTTCTCTAACTGGACATACCTGTTTTATAGTTGTTGCGTACGGACCTTCGCCCATCCATCCGTGCAATTAATGGTTATTACACAAGGCCTTGGCGAATCAAGTACTTCTTAAGTAAGATATATTTTACGAATTTAGAGTGTTATTTTTGTAGAAAGTTGAAGAATTAGGACTAATTAAAATCCAGATAATCGCTAAATAGGAAACCCAAAGTCGTCAGAACAAACAGAATTCTTTCTGTATTGATTAGGAGTTTGGCCTGTATGCTTTTTAAATGCGACGAAATAAGTTGATTTGGAGTTAAATCCACATTCTAATCCGATTGATTCTATAGTATATCGTTTGAATTTCTGACTAATGAGCATTGCTTTAGAATCTTCAACCCTAAGTTTGTTTATATAATCAGTAAATCCGTAATTATTGTGCTTATTAATTAGTTGAGATAAGTAACCAGAACTAATTCCAAATCTTTGAGAGATGCTGCCAAGAGTTAAATCTTGCGATAAATAAAGTTTTTCAGAAACAACAAGACGATTAATTTTAGAGTAAGTACTCCCCATCATAGTTATTGAAATCTCTCTTTTGGGGAACTTAATTGTGGCTTTCTCCAAACCAACATATGCAATCCAATAAACAATCGAAGTTTCAATAATGTAAAATGGGTACAACGTATAGGATGGATTCAATTCGAGTGCCAAAATCAAAGCAACTGAGAAGGTTCCAATAAGTGTAGTTATGGCAGCAAGTTTAATGATTCTTTTATACCACTGCACTTTCCTCTTCAACTTTAGTAAATTGCCTTTTATAGTGTTTTCACTCTTAAGAATCAATTTGTAAGTATAGTTGACTACAACGAAAATAAAGCCGAAAGAAATTATGTTGGTGTACAATAAAAGCCCGGGCTCATTGTAGTCAGGTAAAGACGAAGCCTCGTTATAAATTGTGCTATATCCGAAATATATGAGGTGTATTGTAGATACCAAGAAAAAGGGTGCCAATAAAAACCTCCAAGTAAGGTTGTTTATCTTTTTTCTATTTAAGAACTCGTATACATGTGCATAGAACATAGGAATTATTAACCATTGAACGGGGAAATAGGCTTTTCTTAAAACACTGTTGGGACTTATATATTCCATATCAATAAGTAGATGCTGAATTGTGCTAATAACAGTAAACAAAACCATTAATCCCAAAAAGATGTTTGTTCTACTATTGTAGCGTTTGGAAAAAAAAATTATTGAACAAAAAATCAGTCCTTGAAAAGACCCAAGAAGTATAATGAATTGAAAGATATCAAAGTAGAAAATTTTCAAATCGATTTGTTTTCTTATCCAAGCTAATTCTCAAAATCAGAGTATTAAATTATGGGATATTTTCGATGGGGTATAAATCAAACATTGACAGTTTTTCTTAGGATAAGATAAAAAAATACAAATACAACTACAAATATAGCAGCCTAACAAAATACTCGTACGATACTGTTAGGTATTCACTTAATGTAAATGCTAACCCCTATACCCATAACGTTAAAAAGTAAACTAACATTCATAACTTTAACCCATGTTAGAACTCGACTACAAACAACAACTTCTACCACTTTTAAAAACCCATTTCGGATACGATTCCTTTCGACCGAATCAGTTGGAGGTCATGAACGATGTTTTGGATAAAAAAGACACATTGGCCATTATGCCCACAGGTGGAGGTAAATCGCTTTGCTTTCAATTACCAGCTTTGGCGATGGAGGGCACTGCCATAGTTGTTTCTCCTTTAATCGCCCTGATGAAAGACCAGGTTGATGTACTACGCGCAAATGGTGTAGCGGCATCTTTCTACAATAGTTCCCAACCTCAAGAGGAACAACAAGAAACGCTACAGGAACTCAGAAGTGGGGCATTGAAGTTATTTTATGTGGCACCTGAAAGTATTGCTCAGTTCGATGCTGTGTTTCAAGAAATTACGATTAGTTTGTTTGCCGTAGACGAAGCCCATTGTATCTCCTCTTGGGGTCATGATTTTCGTCCGGCCTATAAACAGTTGGGAAGCTTGAAAACCAGATTCCCAGATATTCCGGTAATGGCACTTACTGCTACGGCCGATAAAACGACCCAGGACGATATTGTGGGACAACTTTCCATACCGGAGGCCGCATGCCACTTGGCATCTTTCAATAGACCAAACCTGTATTTAGATGTTAGGGCGGGACAAAACCGTCTCAAACAGATTTTAAATTTTTTGGAGGAACATCCCGATGAAAGCGGGATTATCTATTGCCTTAGCCGAAAAAATACCGAAATGTTGGCCGAGAAACTACGTAATTCAGGTTACAACGCTATGGCTTACCATGCGGGAATGAATACCGTGGAGCGAACCCAGGTTCAGGAAGATTTTATTACGGACCGCCGCCCTATTATTTGTGCAACCATTGCTTTTGGGATGGGTATTGATAAGAGCAATGTCCGCTGGGTCATCCATTACAACCTACCCAAGAACATAGAAAGTTACTATCAGGAAATCGGTCGTGCCGGTCGTGATAGCTTGCCCGCCCATACTTTACTTTTTTATAGCTATGCCGATGTTATGCAGTTGCGCAAGTTTATTGCAGATAGTGATAATGCCTTAGTCCAATATGCAAAGCTGGAACGTATGCAGCAGTATGCCGAGGCGCTGAGTTGCAGGCGTATCGCCTTGCTCAATTATTTTGGGGAACATGTGGTTAATGGTTGTGGCAATTGTGATATCTGTAAAGCGCCGCCTACTTATTTTGATGCAACAATTTTGACACAAAAAATATGTTCGGCCGTGGTTCGAATGAAGGAGCAAGAATCAATGGGAATGCTGATCGATGTACTACGAGGTGCACAAAACGCCCAAGTGTATGAAAAAGGACATCAACATATCAGGACTTATGGAGCGGTAAAGGATATTTCTTGGCAAGATTTGCAGCAGTATATTATTCAATTGTTGAATCAAGGGGTGCTTGAGATCAATTTTAAGGAAAATAGTAGCATTGCATTAACACCACTGGCAAAAGAGATTTTGTATGAGAAAAAGCCCGTTCAATTGGCAATTTTAAACCAGATCGAAAAGCAGGGCGGAGGAAAAACACCTAAGAGGTTGGACAAAAAAGGACTTTTTGAAAAGCTTCGTGTACTTAGATATCAAATTGCTGAAGAACAAGGGGTACCAGCTTATGTTATTTTCGGGGATGCCAGTTTAAAGGATATGGAGGTCAAACAACCTTTAACAAGGAAGGAATTTATGGAGGTTTCTGGGGTAGGGGAAGCCAAATTAGAAAAGTATGCGGATATTTTTCTAAAAGAAATAGCGGCGCATCTGGAAGCTACTAAACCAAAAACTCCAACACATGAGCAATCATATGCCCTGTTCAATGACGGATTTTCTCCTGCCGAAATAGCCAAAAAGCGGGAGCTGACCGAGAACACTATTTATAGCCATTTAATGAAAATACATTCCCAAGGCGAAGATGTGGATATAAGTCAATTTATCAGCTCTGAAGAATGCTCAAAAATTGAAAAAGCCAAAATGGACTTACCCGATGCTGAGGGGCTAAAGGCTTATTTCGAGTATTTCGAAGGGAAAATGCCCTATTGGAAAATAAAAATCGGTTTGTATTTGTTGGATGTTTGACCAGCGAGGTCTTCGATTTTGGTTCATACTGAGCGGAGACGAAGTACTCAGACTGACACATGGCAATTTTGAAACCTGACGAGTATGTCACCCTGAGCGCCCGCCTGAATGGAACGGGCAGGCAGTCGATGGGCTAGGAACGATTATCTCCTATCAATAACGTTAACGGGCTTTCGGCCCAATTTGGAAAGCTGTAATTCTTGTATTTCATTTCTCGGGCAAGTCTTAATTGTTGGGCTGACCCTAAGTTTTGAACGAAAATGATCCCTAATTTTAGGCAATAAACCATCAGTGGCTTTGGGTGCGAATATTTTAATCAATATTTCGTCCGTGCCAATATCGTTATGGTAAATTTCTATTACATGGCCTTTAACTGCTGGAAAATCGTTCAGTAAATTGTTCATCGCTGGCGGATATAGGGTGGTACCCTTGTACTTGATCATTTGTTTTTTACGCCCTACTACGGGCCCCAATCGTAGACTGTTCCGCCCACATCGGCAGGGGTCGGTATGGGCAACGGCAATATCACCCGTTTTAAAGCGTAACAGGGGCATTGCCTCTACGCCCAGGGTGGTAATGACCAATTCCCCTTCGGTACCAGGAGCTACGGGATTGTCGTTTTCGTCTAGTACCTCAACGATGATCAACTCGGGATGATGATGACCCCCTTGTTGTTCTGCACATTCCGTAAAAGCGGTACTCATTTCGGTAGAGGCATAGGTGGAGTATAATGAGATGTCCCATTCTGCTCTTATTTTTTGTGCCAAGATATTCAACGAGAAATCTTGATTTCGCAATGGCTCACCAATGCAAATAGCCCCTTTGATACCAGAGTTTTCTAAATCGATTTGATTGGCCTGTGCATATTGAATCAGTTTCAATAGAAAAGAGGGTACCACAATCAAATAGTTCGGTCGGAATTTTAAAATGGTATCCCACTGTAACTCAGGAATTCCTGCACCAACCCTTATTATGCCAGCACCCAACTTTCGTACACCTAAAAAATAAGCTAGGCCGGCCATAAAACGACGATCTATGGTTGTAGTAAGCTGAAGAATATCGTCCTCCCCAATTCCGGCGCAGGAAAAGGAAATCGCCTCGTTATGTGCCAAGCGATCTAAATCCTTGTCGGTTAAACCAACGGTTACAGGCTCGCCTAAAGTCCCGGAGGTGGTTACGAAATCTATTATTTTGGACTTTGGGACACAGAAAAAATCATCGTTATACCGTTGTAGTTGTTCTTTGGTGGTCACAGGGATTTTTCTAAGATCTTCCAACGTTGCTATGTTAGTTGGCTGCAACTTACGTTCTTTAAAAATCCGTCTGTAGTAAGGGGAGTTTTCAATCATGTAGCTAATTGTCTCCCTCAATTTTTCCTCTTGAAAAACCTTGATTTGAGATAGGGATGCTTTTTCTATTTCTGGAATCATCTGTGATTACTGCGTTTTAATTTCTTGATATATTTTTCAACCTTTTCCCGATCCGGCACAGTGGTAATTTCTTTGGTTTCGGCCATTAAGAAGTGTTTTAGGGCAAGTTGATCATAGCCTTTGTTGTAATTGTACAGTCCGATTAGGTAATATACCTTCCAAAACTGAGGATTACTTTTTAAAAATTGCTGCTGTTGTTCTGCAGTCAATGTTTTGTTTTCAGAAATCGCTGTTGAAACGTCTTTTGATAATTTACGGTAGTCTTCATAGTTGAGAAAGGCATCGGATTTTAGAAAGGGATCTTCCGCAATATTCAATTCCGAATGGGAAATTGAAACCGCCCCAGTGTTCACCGCTGGATTTATAAAAATTTCGTTCAAATCATAGGCAACAAATTCTCCTAACTGATATGGGTTACTAGAGACCCAGACCTTTAAATCTTCAGGTTGAAATACGATGCCGTGATGTGCCAATAATTGGTTTAAGGCCTTTTCATTGCCATATCCTATCGCCTTTTCATCCAGGCCTTCACGATTACGCAAAAGGGCGACGGCACTTTTGACATTCATTTTTTGGGTTTCCCCCAATAGTTCTTCCATACGGTCAAAACGGTATTGGGAATGGCTTTCCAAAATGTGTTTTTGGTTGTCCTTGTCATCAGCATAAGTGGCACTCTGAAAATGGTTAGAGCAAATCAATTGATTGGAATTCGGGACTTTATACACTCCAAATTTTTTCGGTGAGACTTCTATTATCGCGGCGCTTTTATCTTTGGCACTACCGATAAAAATGGATTCAGAAACAAAGACTTGACGTTTTTGTGCTATGGTGATGGCCTCGTCAATGGTAGCGGCGTACTGCAAGATTTCCCTGGCAACAATTGAAATGGGGGTTTTGGCAACCAACGGAATGGAAGATTTTCCTGCATTAATGGTGACCGTTAATCCTTGGTCATTCATCCCCGAAAGTACGCCAATGAATCCGCCCCAGGTAACCGACATAAAGTTGAACCCTTGGTCTGGCGAAACGAAGGCGATGATTTTGTTTCTTGCAAAATCGTCACCAGCGTAAAAATCAAAATTTCGTCCGATGAGCAGTTTGCCATCCTCGGTCTGGTCACCCCAAGCCGCAAAAGAAGAACAGCCAACCAGGGCCAGGTCTTGTAAGGCATGACCAATGTCGTGTGCGCCATGAAAATATAAGGCCCGAAGATAGGGTTCGGCTATAAAATCGTAGTCTTCGGAAGCATATTGAGAGATACCATAAATTTCAGCTTTAAACTGTTTGTCAATATTCAAATACATTTTACGATTATACCACGACAAGAACTTTTTAAGCAATTTTTGCTTACTTTCTGAGGGGACCAGCTCATTAATTTTATCAACAAAGACCTTTTCCTGATAATTGAAGAGTTCTCGGGTAAGGCTTCCTGTTTTTAGACCTATTTCCAAAGGGTTACCGCTCACATAAAGTTCCCACTGTCCTTGTTTGTTCTTGAAAAGAAAATTGTTTCCTAAGGTAAAAGTAGAGTCATTGACTTTGACCCTTTCTGCTATATTCGATTTATATGCAGTTATATCGGGCTTATCCCGAAGCGATTTTGCCACTCCGCAGGAGCTTAGGACAAATAAAATGCCCAAACCAAGGAATAGCTTTTTTACGGATATTTTTTTTCGCATATTCATGGCATTGTAACGCTCAGTAGAGTCGAAGGAAAACTAATTAAGTCGTTTCCTAGGCCTTCGACTGCCTGCCCAATCCATTCAGGCGGGCGCTCAGGGTGACAATTAAGAGTTATTATTCCTGACCGTATTCAAATTTCGCTCTGTTCTCCGAACCGCAAGCGCGTTTTTATAATCCAACCATTTCTGTCCGCGGTACTTACGGGTGATATTGTCAAAATTCCGCATGATGGCCACATTGTACAGCATGATGGCAAGGCGTTTGGGATGTCTTGGTAATGCCCTTAACGTCATTGAAAATCCGCCGTTCAAATAACGAATGGAATGCCAATAACCGCTGGGCATATACAGTGCATCACCATGTTTCATTTCTGCATGTATCCGTTCCGCGAATTGCAGGGCCGGGTATTTCTCAAAATCGGGATTGTCCATATCAATAGTTTCCAGATTATGAATGGAAAAAGGGACTTTGTACAAAAACTTGGTTTGCGCTGGAGAAAAGAGGTTGACTACTTTATCACCATCAAAATGAAAGTGCATGCTATCCGGAAGATCAATATCATAATGCATAAAAACCTTCGATTTCCCTCCCCCGAAAAATAAGGCAGGCAATCGTTTAAAGAATTTGAGACCGATATCAGGATATTCAAAATCTTTCAACAATTCGGGCATTTCATCTAAAATATTGTAAAAGAAAATACGAAGGTCCGTCGGTTCGGTTTTCAGTAATTCCACATAATCGTACAATTTCATTTCCTTAACGGGAGCGTATACACTTTCCTTATCTTTTGCTGGCTCATTATTGTACAAAGGAACCACCTGGTCACCGGCCTTCTCCTGAATGTAATCGAGTTTCCACTTTGTATAGGCCGGCCAGTTTTTGGTAAGCCCTGTTATCAGAACAGGAATCTGGGGCTTGTAGTGGTATTTGATAAAATCTTCTTTCGAAATGTTTTCGACCCGTTTTATCGGAGTTGTTTTAAACTGTCCCATGTTTTAAAATTCAAATTCAAGTGTCAAATACAAGTTCAATTAGCAGGTAAAATGGTAAACTGGATATCAGTGTTATTTAAGTTATTAGAATTCATGCGGTCTTGGCCTTTTTGTTGACCTTATTTATTTTATTCACTAAATAGTCTTGTCCCAAAAGCTCTGAACAGGTCAGGACAGCACTTATGGTTACCCCTAAAATACCATGCATATTCAGGCTTTGGCCCGTAAATAGTAGATTGGGAATTTTTGTTCTAGGCGAGATAAACGATTTCATCGGATGATTCACATCTTTTACATAGCCATACATTGATCCTTGGTTACACCCGATATAATCACGATATGAAAGCGGTGTTGAGGTGTGAATAGATTGAATACAATCCCTAATATTAGGGAACTTTTTCTCCAATTCCTTTAAGAAAACCTCTGTTTTGTGGTTCTTGAATTCTTCGTAGGTCTCTCCACGATCATTTTTGTTCGCTACGGTGTTGAATGTATCGGCCCAGGCTGCGACCTCGTCATAATGCATATAACTTATCGCCGTCATTTGATCACCCCATTCATCTTGATTTTTACGTACCCCCATACTCACCATATAGGTTTCCGGCCAGCTTTCTTGTGTGTATTTGTGCCCGTTCCAAACGGCATCGTAATCTTTAAAATGGTAATAGTTCTTGTTGAGATATTTAAACGATTTGGGTTTCAAGACGATATGCATGCTAAAGGCGGAAATAGTACTATCTATTGCATCAACGCGCTTGTTGTATGATTTTCGAAAGTGTTCCTCACCTACCAGTTTTAAAGTGGTTTTAGGTTCGATATTGGAAATGAAAATTTCCCCTTTTACAATATTGCCTTTTGCTGTGGTGACGGAAACCACTTTTTTATCAAGAACATCAAAATCAACTACTTCTTGATGCTTAAAAGCATCACCGCCTTGTTCTTTTAATCTGCGAATAAGCAATTTGGTTATTTGACTGCCACCATCGGCACAGCGATACGAACTCTCGATATATGAGTTTACCGAAAGGGCATGCACATAAAATGGGCTTTTTTCCGCATCACCGGCGTACAGCAGATTAGAGCCAGCGAGTACTGCACGCAATTTCTCATTTTCCGTCAGGGAATCTATATAAACCTTGGCCCCAAGTTCAAAAATATCGGAATTTTCGTAGTACGGCTTTCCAGCCTGAAGGTTGTACAAAGGAAATTTTGAGCAAGTTTCCCGCATTTTTTTGGTATACGCTTTTATAGCACTTTCCTCTTTGGGAAATTGGGAAATAAGACTGTTTTCAAAATTTTCATACCCCTGGGCATGTGGATATTCCTCAGGGTCCTCGTCAAAAGTGATGATGTCATACCCTTCTTGGTTCAATGGTTTTAGGTCTAAACCTTCCAAAATATCAAGATAATCAAAATAGCGGTAAAGATTCTGACCTTCCGAAAGCCCCCCTAGGTAGTGCACCCCAGTATCAAAAATAGTGCGCTCCCGAACAAAGGTTTGCAAGTTGCCCCCATACTGGTTGTTCTTTTCCAGGACACATACCGACTTGCCTTCACGAATGAGAATATTAGCTGCCACAAGGCCGCCCATTCCACTACCGATAATAACTATGTCGTAATGCTCTTTCATACTATAGTGCCGGCTTTTCTAAGAATCATAAAGTTATTGCTTTGTTCAGAAATAACGAAACCCATATCCTGTAGATTCTTAATCGGGGCATTCTTAACGCCTTTCAACAGAATTACACTTTCTAATGGGGGTATTTTTTCCTTGCCGATGTCTAATCCGATATCAAAAACATCTGGGTCCAACAACAATATATTTGCGGGTTGTTGTAGTATTTCTTCAACTGAATCAAAAACCGATATTTTGCTATATTGATGGGTAAGAAAGTTGTTTTTAAGCAATTTTCTGGCATCCTGATCCTCTAGGAATACGTTTATCTTACGGTCTATTGAATCGAGTGCGAGGAGCAAGTCTAGCTGACCATGCTTATTTGACAGGTGAAGGATGTTATCTTTTTTACCGACTACTTCCAAAATTCGTTTGTAAGTATTTTGGTGTACTTGAATGTCTTTCTTTACAGAACTGTATACCTTCTCACCTTTGTAGCGATAATGTTCCAAAATAGTGTTATGCCAATAGCTTTCCGTTTCAATATCATCCCGTAAACGCCTGAATTCCTTTCTGAAGTAACTTCCAATTGCCTTGGCCTGTTTGGAGTAGGTTTCGCCAAAACGTTTATCTCCCTGCTTAATTCGAGGCAATATTTCTATGGTGATACTTCCATCGCGAATGATAAAACTTCCTTTTGGGAGCACTTCGGAATTACCATGAATCAGTACAGGAAGAATATCAAGATTAAATTTTTCGGCCAAATAGAAGGCTCCTTTATGAAAGCGCTTTATTTTGTTGCTCGTAGATCTTGTACCCTCTGGAAAGGCGATCAAACTAAAACCCTGTGCTACTTTTTCCCTTAAGGATTCCTCTCCATTTTCGATGCCTCCAGAAACGGGATAGGCCCCCGCTAATTTTGCTGCACTACCAAAAACAGGCGAATTATACACCCAATCGTTTACCAGAAATATGATTTTGGGATGTAGCATACCAATAGACAAAATGTCTAAAAACGAAGTGTGATTCGCAATGATCATTGCGGGTTTGTCAAAAACCTCATTGTATGGATTATTGATTTTTTTAGATACAAAGGGATTGGTATACAATACAGACCCCATTAACTTGGACACCGTTTTATGAAAACCGAGGTTGGGCTGCATGTTGCTATTCGGAGCAATTTTAAGTTTTATCCAAGCGTAAATCGAATGAAGGAATCCCCCTAATCCGAAATACCCAAAAGAAAGGATAGAATGAATTAAATACCTGGGCGAAATGGGCCTTTTATCCGAACCTCCAATAAATAATCGGAACAATAAGGGCTGTATGGTAAACGAAACAAATGCTGCACAAAGAATGCCGATTATCGAAACCAAGGAAATGGTATATAACACTGGGTGTTTGGCAAATACCATCACCCCCACACCCGCTATAGTGGTAATAACCGATAGGATAATGGATGTCTTGTGGGTAGCCAAGGTTTTTTCTCCTGTACGGTATTCCGTAAAGAGGCCGTTCGTGATAAAAATACAATAGTCAACCCCAAGACCAAAAATAAAACTACAGATGATGATGTTAAAAATGTTGAATTCGATATGGAACAGCCCCATGATTCCAACGGTCAAAAACCAGGTTAGAAAAATCGGAATACTGGTAACCAAGGTCAATGAGAATCGTTTGTAAAACAAAAACAATATGAGTAATACCACAATTAACGAATAACCGATAAGGCTATTAAAATCGTTCTTAAGACTTCCTAGAAAAGTTTCGTTAACCTGTTGACGATCAATAAGAAGCGTGTTCGGTGAATTTTTAAAGGTAGAACGAATAGTATCCATATGTGTATTACCTATTTTTACCAAAGAGGTCACTGTGGTACCATTTTCATCTTCAACAATAAAATCATCAACATCAAAAGATTTTACCACCTTATAATCATCTAACAGCAAAGGCTTAAAATCGGCTTGGAGAAGGCTATAAAAATCTTTGAAGGTAGTTGGCTTAAATCCTAGGTCATTGCCACTTTCAATAAGGTTTTCGGTGGTAGCCCTGATGATATCAGGCTGCCAAAAACGTTTCCAGATATCGATCCTTTGTTGCTGGTTTTCTTTCGAATGTATTAAACTGCTTATGGAGCTATAGCTAATAATATGCCCTTTTTCTTTGAGCAGTTTTAGTTGTTTATAGAGTGAGTCATTTTGTCGTAGCACGGTTTCTTGTTCCTCGCCATAGGTAGAAAGATAGATAGACTTTGAACTTATGTCTGTCAATTTTTCCAGACGAATGCGTGCGTTGGTCAGTGCTTCCGACTCGTAATTAAGCTTAGTAAGGTCCTGGTTGAACACCACCCTTCCGTAGGTAAAGATGCTGATAATGGAAATAACGCCAACCGCTGCAATGGCGAATTTGTTTTTGTGTAGTTTAAAGAAGGCCAAACGATCTAAAATCGTCTTGGTATTTTCCTTTTTTATGGTTTTATATACTTGCGGAATAAAAAGCAATGCGAAAATTGAGGCCCCCATAACGCTTACCGCTGCAAAAATACCAAGATCCTGCAATGCCTGTGATTCCAAAAACAAAAGGCATAAAAAAGCTGATGCCGTGGTAAGACTGCTCATCATTATTGACGGGCCTACCTCCTTATAAAGACTCTCCATACTCTTGCCATTTCGGATATGGGTGAGAATGTGTAAAGCATAATCTAAGGTTACGCCCAACAAAATAGACCCGATTCCTAGAGACAGGGCAGAGATTTTGGTTCGTAACACGGAAAGGAATGCGACCGCTAACAATACCCCAAAAATAGTGGGTGTAAAAAGTATTAGCGGTAGGGTCAATTTACGATAGAAGAAGATCAATAATATAAACAAAAGGGTCATGGCAATGCTCACAGTAATTTTTATATCACTTTGAATTTGCTTGGCGTTCGCTACTGCTACCAATGCTGCCCCGTAGTATCCACTTTCTACTTTGCCCCCGTATTTCACGTTCAATTGATTTTGAAGTTCATATAAGGCATCAGCAAAAGGGATGTTTTCCGTGGTTCCATCCGATCCATAGGTCGGAGTAATGAACAGAAGAATATTTTCTTCGTTCTTATCCAATAAAAATCCGTTTTTGAGTTTAAAATCTTCATCCACTCCAAGTTGCCGTAACTTTTTAAGAGCGATTAGTGATAGCCCCAATGGGTCTTTTACAATTGTTTTTTTACCGATAATGCCGGTTGGTGAGATAAGGGTCCGGTAGTTTTTTTCGGTAATTTTGGCAATGCTATCTTTAGGAAGTTTGGCCCGAATTTCCTCATAATCGGATGCGTCTAAAAACAAAGGAAGGTTTTCGTAGACGAGGTTCATCGTATTGGGAATATCATCTTCGTTAACACGCCCTTGTACGTTCGCTATAAACTCTTTCTGTGTTTTTAATATGCTATCCAGAAATTCGGTCGCATAGGTAGTAAGGTCATCAACTGTCCCATCAGGCCCCTTGCTGATATTTACTACAATTTTATCGGTGAAGGTGATAGATTTTAAGACCTTTTTAATGCGTTTGGCATCGTTGTTTGCTGGAATCAATGAAGTGATATCACTCTCGAATTGAATCTTACTTCCGATTGTTCCCAAGCCCAGAATGATGAGCAATAGGACAAGAAGACTTGTCCATTTTTTCTCGGCTATCCAGAGGTATGCTTTGAGAAAGTTTTTACCCATTATTGATCGCAATTTTTCGTTTTGCCATAAAGACCAATATGACATAGCCAACAAACCCAAATACTATCGAAGTAATCGTAGCCAATACAAAACTGCCTATAATATAGGTTTTCAGGTGTTTCAACGCTTCAAAATTTTGGGTCAGATTTTCTAGGGAAAAGCTAATCTCTTCACCAGTAATAAAAATACCAAGTTGTACACTGGCGTAAATTATGAATGGGATAAATGGCGGAATGCTCACATTCGAAAAGGCGAATGCAATGGCTTTATTCAGTTTTAAAAATACAGCCAATGTGAAAACCAGCAAGGTCTGAAACCCCCAAAATGGGGCAATTCCTAAAAAAACCCCCAAAGCTATTGAAAATGCTTTCTTTCTCGGGGAGTCGTCGTGTTTTAAAACGTTGTCACGAAGAAATTTTCTAAACCCTTTTTTTTTGATTTTACGGAAGAAGTCCCTCGGTTTTATGTAAAAAATAGCAACGATGACCAACCATGTATTCAGAATACTGATACGGGTAAAATCGGGGACGGTTCTAAAGTGGGAGACCCGTTCCTTTTCGTCATACGATATTTTTATAGGAACATTTTCGACCAAAGTACCATTCCATGACGCTTTTACGATTACCTCGATCTCGAATTCAAATTTTGGGGTAAGGAGCTTTAACTTGTTAATTTCTTTGAGGGGATAAAGGCGATAACCACATTGGGTATCTGTGAGCGATTTCCCGGTTTCGAACTTAAACCAAAAATTTGAAAATTTGTTTCCGAAACTACTTTTGCCCGGCACGTCTTCCTGACTCATATTTCGCGCCCCGATGTAGATGGCATTTTTCGTTTCCCCGCTCTCAAGGGCATCCAAAAACACTGGGATATCCTCGGGGTAATGCTGCCCATCTGAATCCATCGTGATGGCAAAATTATACCCGAGTTTCAGAGCTTCGGCAAAACCGAGCTTTAAGGCATTTCCCTTACCCTTGTTTTTTGGAAGATGTAATTGGATAAGCTGCGGATAGTTCTTCAGGATTTCCGAGGTATTGTCGGTCGCACCATCATTAACCACAATAATATTTTGGGTGTAATCCAAAATACTATCCAACACCCTTTTTAAGGTTTTCGCATTGTTGTAGGTAGGAATAAGAATACAGCATTTAAGTCGCTGCATACGGTCATGTATCGATTGTTTTTGGGCTGGCACGCTATGCTTCTTTCGTCTAAATAATTCCCCGATGACTCTACTCGCCTTGACGGCCGAGCCTCGGGATTTCCGAATTTACCTCACCTTGGGGAGGTCGGGATTGCAATTTCGCAATTCCGGGTGGGGCATATTTTAAGCAAAGATAAGTACAGCCCTTAAAACATTTGCTTTTCGGCCTCGGAAAAAGATGTTGATTGTGAAACAAAGCCCTTGATGAACTTCCTGACTTCGGAGTTGGCCATATTTTTATAGTTGTCCAGGATAAACTGCTTATCCTCAGCCATTTGTTTCTTATAGCCAACAATTTTAGGGGCGTTTTCTTGAACGCTAAGACGAATGTAACGCAGCTCGGTATTTTTAGGGGCTAAAGCTATTGCTAGTTCTATTAGCCTTCTACCTTCTTTAAAATAAGTTTTTTTTGCTTTTATTCCTTTGGCGTATTTTGCCATTATAGTGGAGGCGGCACCCTTGTAGGCAATCAGTACCGCTTTGTCATCTTCGGTTACTGAGGATAGCGTTTTATTCAATTCTACCGCCTTCTCCTGATTATCGGCCGCCCAACGGTACTGCTCCCGGACATCTGAAATATCAGGAGTGAAAAGGGTTGAAAGGAATATTCCAAAAAAAAGAAATAGGCTTTTCATTTTAAGAAACAATTTTAAAGGTAGCATTCAATTTTAGTGCCAAGGTTTCCTCAAAACTTACCTTGTTTTTTACTTTTATCTGACCCTCTGCCTCAATTATGTTTATGGCCAGTTGTAAAACATCATTTTTTTCAGGATTGATGATAGCCATAAACTTGATATTTGAGGCAACGGTTAAAAACAAGGTTTTTCCTGTTGCACGTTCGGTAAGTTCTTTTATCATCTGAATCATACATACCCCGGGCATTACAGGGTTACCGGGAAAATGTCCCTTGAAAACCTCGTGATTTGGGTTTAGTTTTACCGATGCATTTACAGTTTGCTCGTTTTGTTTAAACGATAAAACGGTATAAAGGTCTTCTATTAACATAATTAAAAATCAAATTTATAAGCCGCAGCAATCTGGAACATATTATTAAGCACGTTTTCCTGAACTGAAAAAGCTTCATTTGAGTAGTCTGCAAAAAGATCAATATTGATTAAGCCATGTTTATACCTGGCTTCTAGGATAAGACCAAAATCAAATTCATAGCCTACACCCAAAAACAGGGAAAAATCAAAAGGAGAAAACTCAACATCGGCATTGATGTCATAAAAACTGTCATCAATACTTACATCAAAGCTTGGGCCTACCAAAACATGTAGTCCAGAATCGGGAACAACATAAAACTTATTGGTAATCAGGATCGAAATATATTCAATATCTAAGTCATCAAGGCCAGTTATGTTCGATTTCGCCCCTTGGTCTGAATAGAGTATTTCTGGTTGGAGGGCATAAAATCTTGATAAACGAACGATTGCAAAAGCACCAGCCTGAAGTCCAACTTTGGAATCAAAATCAATGTTCGAAATGTTCGAAATGTTTGCTCCTAGTTTAATGCCCGGTCTCACCGTAACTTGAGAGAACATACTTAAGGTAAAAAAAAACAAAAGAAAACAGAAGAAGTTTTTCATATCAAAGGGCATTCAAATGAATCGTCAATTTAATATTTTTATGGACAATCGAGATAACTTCTGCAACATTTTCGGAGGGTTGGCGAAACTCGAAGACAACTTTTTCTGTACCATTTTTGGCCCTTGTTATTTTTGATAATCGACCATTTTTGCTCAAATAATAGTGTTTTTTGCCCAAAACAGACGATTTTTGGAGTATTTCACCCTCTTTTTCGAATGTTTTTTCTATTTCCGGATTTTCAGTAATCAGTGCCAAAAAATCTCTTTTTAGAATACCGATAATAATTTTTCGATCTAGTTTACTTAAAATACTGTTGACCTTGAAGGTATCTTCCTGAAAAGTGAAATCGAAAATGGTGTTCCCCATTTCTGTGGTAAAGGCCAATCGGTGGTGTGCCTCCCCCATTTTTTTTATAGCTAGAATACCACTAAAACTATTTCCAAAAGCTTCAATCTGGGCTTTATAGACATAATCTTTTGTAAGATCAGAAAAATAGAGGTTTATTTTTTCCCCTTGAAGGTCGATTGTATTTTCCTCGACGGTCAAGGCAGGTATGAATCCGTTTTTTGATGGGTAGGACGCACATCCGACCAGCAAAAAAAGTAGACTAATTAGTAAAATCCGCATCGGAAAGGGGTTGATTCAGATTTCGATTGCTAAAAATAATAAGGGTGTAATCCCCAGAAGGTTCAATCATTTTTACTTGGTCTACCTCCCCTCTCGAATTAAAAGTAATATGAAATGCTTGAATGAATTCAGCGAATTTCTCGTCTTTTGGAAAAAAGTGAACCAGGTTGTTGTCATCTTGTTCAAAATACGAAATAATGAACTGCTCCTCATCGAACATATCACCACGAATACTTGCGGTAATCAATTGGTTTAATTGTTTAAAGACTTTGTTGGAGCCAATATCCATATCACTTTTATTCCCATTATCGTTAATATAGAGCGTTTGGTTTTTAAACAGGATGGAATAGGCAAATGGCTTGGTATACTCCCATTTAACCATATCTGGAGCCTTAAAGGCAAGTTTACCGTTTGATTCAATGTCGTTGGATAGAAAATCTAAGTGTTTGTATTGAACAAAGTCACTACTTATGGTCTTTGTTTTTTCTGCCTGGGTTTTTACTTTGCTTCGTAATGCATTGGCATTAGCTGCGCTCATTTCGCTTTGGGCATTTACGGTAAACGAGAATAAAAGTACAAATAGAACCAGTATTCCCTTCATGGGCATAGGTCCGGCAGAAGCACTAAGAATGAAATTTAAAATTACTTTCGCTCTATGCATAGGGTTTGATATTCAGCAATTGGTCGACCGTGACAGATTTTAATTTTTTGTTATCCAAAAATAACAATAACTGTTCCAAAACAGCTATCGTTTTCTTGCTTGTATCATGTAATAATACAATATCGCCTCTGGAAATTTTTGAGGTAATCCGGTCTAGGACCTTTGCCTCTGACCGGAATGTGGTATCCAAAGAGCGCACATTCCATCCGATGGAGTAAATTTTTAACACGGTTATGGCCTTTTCTATTTTCGGATTTGTTACCCCAAAGGCCGGTCGATAGAGGTTCATTTGTAAATTGGTCAGGTCTTTTACAAGGGTATTTGTTTGTTGAAGTTCTGCCTTCACCTTATCCGCGCCATAAAAACCGAAAAACTTTGAATGGAAATAGGTGTGATTGCCAACGGAATGACCCTCGGCGATAATACGCCTGAAGATTTCTGGATGCTTTTCAATCTGTTGCCCTATACAAAAGAAAGTTCCTTTGGCGTTGTATTGCTTAAGTAAATCGAGAACCTTAGGGGTGAATGCGGCATTAGGACCATCATCAAAAGTGATAGAAATATAAGATTCCTTAATGTTCTTATTTGAGTGAAGGGATTTAAAATGATAATCCCACTGGATAAAAAAAGAGCCCAAGACCGTGATAGAAAACCATATAAAAAGTCCTAGAGCAAGTGGCCACCAACCAATTTTAGTGATAAAACCAAGCGCCAAAAGGGCTAGTATAATTATGAATGCGACAGGATTTATCACCCGGCGCCCTAGCATTTGCGAAGCAGCGTAAGGGTATGGTTCTCCCCTCGATACTGGTTGTAAAGTAGAATGGTATTGAGTTGTGAAGGCTCAATGTCGTTTAGTTTAACACTACTGGGCACTCTTTGCAACTTCAATATTTTTGAACCTAGCCAAAAAGCGAAACTGTTTGCAGTATCGAACTCTCCCGAAAGGTGCTTATAATACAATTGAGAAGTGTTCTTGAAGATACCTTGTCCCAGCACCTCATAGTACACATCAAAATCTATATCTCCATTGTTTCCTAAAACTAGCCCGTCTACCTCCTCTGGAGTCATATCGTTTTGAGACAAAAAATCTGTAATAACTGTAGCCAATCGATTCTTTGAAAGTGTGTTAAATGTTTTAACGGCCACCAGTTCGGCATAGCTTGAAGGTTGTTTGTTATCTGAAAGCACAAAAAAGTTGGCCCCTTCGGAAGTTACACAACCCTTGGTGTTACTTTCCAAAAGTCTTTCTGCCGCCACGGGTTTATTTTTGATGTGTTGAATCAACTGATGACTTCTTATATGATGGTCTGCCAACTCGTCTACTCCCCCGATTAAAATGTTATTGGCTTCATCTGAACGTACTTGTAGTAGTGCATCAATTAAACAGGATTCGAAAGAAACGGATGCATTTACATAGGTAAAGTTGTATCCTTTACATCCTATCCCCAAAGCTATTTGTCCAGAAACGGTATTATGTGATGATTGTATAAAACGTGTTGGCGTCAAAAACTGTTCGTTGTTATCGATAATGGCGCCAACAAATTTTGCGGAATCTGCAATACACCCTAAACCCGTACCTACTATGATGGCATCTACATTCTCTAAGCCCGCTTCATCTAAGGCCGTTCTAGAAGATACCGTACTCATTTTAATACCCTTTGCCATTCGTCTTGCCGCGGCAGGGGGGATGTAAGCCTTGTAATCTGGATCGATGACTTTGATTATATTGTCATCATGGTACACTACTTCCTCTAGAAAATCGGAATTGTCAAACGTTTTTTGTGCGGAAACCGAACCTACGCTATTAATATATACTTTTTTCATTAGGCCTCTTTTGAAAATAATAGGGAGGTACAGTTCCCTCCAAACCCAAAGGAATTAGATAAAATTGTATTCACTTCTTTTTCTTTCAACTTTGTTTCAGGCAGCAAGTCGAACTCCTGCATTGGTGTTTTAAAATTCAAGTTTGGATAGACCAGGTTGTGCTGCAATGCTAAAATGGAGTATACCGCCTCAACCACGCCGGCGACCGCCAAAGTATGCCCTGTATAGGCCTTTGTGGAGCTAAATTCCGGCACCTGGCCATCAAAAACACGAAGCAGTGCCCGCCCTTCGGATAGGTCATTGTTTGGTGTTGCCGTACCGTGGGCATTTACATAATCTATAGCTTTGGGTTCCAATCCAGCAACTTTGAGCGCTTGTTCCATGGCCAGAACTGCACCGTCACCATTATCTGAAGATGCCGTTTGATGATGTGCATCGTTGGCATTGCCATACCCCTTTATATATCCCAACACCTTTTTATTGTCCCGTGCCACAATTGTATCGGACTCCAAAACCAAAAAGGCTGCCGCCTCTCCTAGATTAAGCCCCTTTCGGTTATCATCAAAGGGAGTATTGTAAGTGTCAGACAGGATCATCAAGGTTTTGAACCCATTAATGGTAAATTTTGAGAGCGCATCGGAACCACCAACGACTACGCGATCTAACTGACCTGTCTTTATCATTCTGGCTCCTAGCATTATAGCATTTGCTGCTGAGGAGCAGGCCGTACTTATGGTCGTTACAAAGCTTTCCTGTAGTCCTAGTTGTTTTGCTATTTTTTGGGTGGAATCCCCGGCATGTAACGTATTGATAAACTTCCATGCAGTATCTCTTTCAAAATAATCATAGAAATATTGCTCGGACTTATCCATTCCACCAACCGTGGTACCCGAAACGAGACCGGTTCGACAATCATTGATATCTAAAATACCTGCTTGTTGTACGGCCTCCTTTGCAGCGATAACTCCCAAGAGCGAGGTTCTTGACCAAGAATTTTCTTCGAGACCGAGCTGCTGCTCAAATTCAGCATTTGTAGTGGCTATTTCACCAACTAGGATATCGTCTTTATGAATGGTGTCAATATGGGAAATCTTAGAAATACCGGTTTTACATGCAATTAAGGATTCATAATTCTCCTGTACATTATTTCCGATAGCCGATATAATGCCCATTCCAGTAATCGCAATACCTTTTCCCATAGTAATTCGGCAACTTCAACGTTTCGGTAGTAAAAATACGAATATCAGATGTTTTTCGAATGTTCGAAAAAACATTTTACCCTAGGTGCTAGGATGGTGTTTTTCTTAAAAAATGATAGTAAATTAAGCGCGGTTGGCTGCAATGTAGTTGGCCATTGTCTCGATCGATTCGAAGATTTTACGCCCTTCTTTCGGGTCAGCCAACTTAATGCCATAGTCTTTGTCCAGCATAACTATTAGCTCTAAGGCATCAATAGAATCTAAGCCTAAACCTTCACCAAAAAGTTGATCAGTATCACCAATTTCCGCAACGGAAACATCTTCTAAGTTCAGCTGCTCTATAATTTTCTCCTTCAATTCTTGTTTCAAATCACTCATATACTTTGGTATAATCGGTTTAGTTCTTCTATTGAATGCGCAAAAGTACCATTCTTTGCAACAACGTACAAAAAGGCATCATATTTTCCTTTATCCATATCTACCCATCCGCAAAGTACTTTTTCTGCTTTTTTGGAATCAAGAAGCGAAGCGGAGTAATCGTAAAGCGTACTAGCATTAAAATGGTCGAATACAAAGAAAGCATTCTCTGAATAAAGTTGGTGTTTAATACTGATTTCTCCTAAGCAAATATTCGGCAAGGTGTAAACAAAAACCGCGGGACTGGGATAATCCCCCATTGTTGTATGATGCTTGCGGTCGGTGTCCAGACTCCCGGCCCTATTTGAAAAAACCAAGGCGGTGTTCTTTTCCTTTTCATCGGCCAATAACAACTCGCTAGCGGTAAATGCCAGTTTACTTAAATCATCCATCTTAAAAAACTTCCCGTAGCCGGTATCAAATGCTTTATAGGCAGCTTTAATAAAAGTAAGGAAGTCATTGGTATCAGACTCAAAAATCGTTTTGCCGTTCAGTGCAATTTTGGAATTCCGGATATGGCAATAGTTTTGTATGTACAATTCGGAGCCCACTACGTTTACCTTTTTTTACATCTTAAAATAGTATGGTACTCTCCTAAAGGGGTATCGCTATTGATGACCAGGCCTGCTTCTGCAATGAGAGTTTTGAATACGTCTGATTTATACATTTTACTATTGCCGTTCGCCAAGGCGGTAAAGTATAATGAAGTAGCTTCCAGTATAAGTTTTGCACTTCCGAATTTCTGCCGATCTGTAAAGGTTTCAATAATAATTAATTCGGTTTCGGCTTCCATTGCTTTTGCCGCTACACTCAGAATCTTTACAATTTCCTTTTTTGAAAAACAATCTAAAAACTGACACATCCAAATGGTATCGGCACCTTTGGGAATTTGGGGATTATCGGACAACCAATCGATTTCAGTTCCTGATATCCTATCTTCAAAACCTTTAGACTTGGCATTGGCCAGTGCCTTGGCCAACTGCCCAGGCAGGTCAAATATCCGTACTTTTATTTTTTCATCGAAAGCACAGCAGGCCACAGCAAATTTTCCAGTATTCCCACCAATGTCATAGACCAGTTTTGGCTTTTTTTGGAAAAGTGTATCTAGGGCTTCCCGAAATATTTCGTCAGAATAATAATGGTCGAATGCGAACCAAGATTTTTGCTCATTGTCTTTCAATTGAGATAGACCGTGGTATATATTGGGCCAGTCCCCTAACTCTTTCAAACCTTCGGGATTGCCTTTTTCAATGGATTCTTTCAAATGAAAAAGACCCTTATAGCAAATGTCATGGGTGAAGTCTATATTAACCCCGGTCACAGGGTTATAATTCAAAAAATAACCGATTTTGGTCAATTCGTACCTATTTGCATCGTCTGTGGAGACGATGTCCGAACTTTCGGCCATTTCCAGCAGAACGCTAAGACCATATTCACTTATAGACATGGCAGTAGAAATTTCTTCTAAGGTCACACCACCTTTGGCGTTGTTATCGAAGATGAAATCCAGTACCCCCAATTTTTTTAGTGATACCACGGTCTGAAAAATAAATGGAGCGAATGCAATTTTTTGTGCTTCTTGAAGCGCATCGAACGCTCTCATTGGTTTTGTTAACATAAGCTAAGTGTTCAGAAATAATTTTTAGTTTGTGAATTTAAGAAGTAATAAATAGGATTTGTTGTGTTAGGTGACTTTTTTAAATATCGCAGCAGTATTGCATCCACCAAAACCGGATGCGGTTTTCAGAAAAGTATTCATTACTGCAGGGGTTGTTTTTTGAATGACGTGCAAAGGTTGGGAAACGCCTAGCTCCTTAAAGCCAATGTTCGCGAAAAGGGTATTTTCATGCAAGGAATGCATGCCGATTATGGTCTCTAAAAGTCCTGATGCACCGAGCGTATGCCCAAAATAACCTTTAAGGCTGTTCATTGGGGTGTTCTGTAGACCTGCCCTATTAAAGGCAATGGCCTCCATTTCATCATTGAATTGGGTAGCCGTACCATGGCCCGAAACATAATCTATTGCTTTGGCGGGAATATTTGCTTGGGTCAATGCGCCCTTGATGCTCCTGTACAGTCCTTCACCTGTTCTTGAAGGGCCCGAAATATGATTTGCATCATTGCAAGACGCCTCTCCCAATATTTCTACAGCCTCGGGGTTCAATAGCGTCGTATCTTTTGTGACAAGGGTACTGGCGGCCACTTCTCCAATATTAATTCCCGTTCTTGTTTTGCAATAAGGTCGACAGGGTTCATTGCTCAAGGCCTGAAAAGCGTTAAAACCTGAAAGTATGAATTGGGTAACAAGGTCGCCACCCACTACAAATACGTGATCATATTTGCCCTGTTCAATAAATCGTTTGGCAATGACAACCGCCAATACACCTGAAACACATGCGTTGGAGAGTACAAGGGCATCGTTCTGAAAACCAAAAAAAGATTTCAATTTTTCACCCAAAACAGATAGATAGGCCCGTTTTTCAGGGAATGGATTATTAGCCTCTAGAACATCAATATTACCTTTTGTGGTAGAGATGATCAAACCCACCCTTTCATTCAATGGGATGCGGGATGCTTTGATGGTCTTGAAAAGGGAAATTGCCATCAACCGTTCCAATCGGGTCATTTTTTCAGAAGGAGACAATTGCTCAAATGCTTTATCAATGGCCTCATCATTCAACCGAGACGTATAAAACGGATCTGGAAGGATGTCCTTGTCTTTTGTCAGTTCCAAACTGGAAACCCCTTGTTTGATTTGTGAAACTGCAGAAGCGGAATCTAAGCCGTAGGCGGATACAATAGTATTATATGAGAGATAGACCTTATTCATCTAAAAGACCTACCTTTTTCTTCCAATCCATAAAAAATTGAGGTGCCAACAACGAAAGTTCCCCGCCTAACTCTACAAATACCTGAACCGTTTTTCCCTTACAGACGACTTGTCCGTCGGGATTAAAGATCTCATATTTAAAAATCATCTTCGCGGCTTCGGAATTTACGTAAGTAGTTTTTATGGTGGCTACATCACCATAGGTGAGGGGTAACTTATGTTCACACTTCGACTCTACAATAGGAGTAGAGAAATTATTGTCTTTTTGATCTAGGTAAGAGATGCCATGATGACGGCCGAAAGCTTCCCGGCCATCTTCAAAATATTGAATATAATTCCCATGCCAGACAATACCTAGAGGGTCGGTCTCGGCGAACCTCACGCGAACTTCACTTGTAAAACTTATTTCGTTTTTTAATTTAGACGGCATTTTTTCGCTTGTTATATATGATAGCCAGAGTGGTAATAACTATAAAAAATAAAAATAGCAAAGCAATTTCAGGTAAGATCTCCGAAAGCCCAGCGTCGCGTAAAAATACATCATAAAAGGCACTTAACCCCCAATTCATAGGTGATACCTGTGATAGGCTTTGCATAAATTTGGGCATTGCAAAAACAGGGACCCAAACCCCGCCAATTGCGGCAAGGATGACCACAAAAGTTGCCGCAAAAGGGGCCGATTGTTCTTGTGTTTTGGCAATGGTGCCCAATAATAACCCAAGTCCTACAGCTGCCAAACCTGCAAAGAAAGCAACCACAAATAGTAAGGGCAATCTGCCCATAATTTCTAATTGCGGCAAGCCTAGCATTGGGAAAAGATAAACGCCGACCAAGAGCATTAAGATAAATTGAACCAATGCGACACCAAGATATACAATGGTCTTGCCGCCCAAGACAGTGGCATAGGACACGGGGTTCGTTCGTAATCGTACAAAAGTGCCCTGATTTTTTTCTTTTACCATATTTATGCCCAAAGGAAGGATGATAAAGAAAATGGCGAAAAGAGTCCAAGCAGGAATGTTGTGCTGGGTAGAATTTGGCGTAACTGGTTTGGTATCGTTATTTGGGTTTATTTCTGTAAAGGTGATAAACTTGTCCGTATCAAAAAGAACCTCAGATTCGTCCTCTGTCAATTGTTCTTGAAAAGCCTTATAAATGGTCTGGCTTTCAATTTTGGAAATCATCTGATTGATATTGCTTCTAACAGATCCCTTGAATGATTGCTGTGTTGCCGGGTCAAAATAAAGTTTTACCTCCTTGGGGTCCAGTTTTGATTTGACGACAGGAATATTTTCCTCCTCCATCCCGAACTTGGCCAAAATGTCCTCGACATTTTCCTGTACTTTTAAATTGAGGTCCTTTGACAAATATTCAGGAATAACAATGCCCATTTTATATTCTCCTTTTCGTACAAGCTGCTGTACTTCCCCTTCATCTGCCTTCTTCACCACTTGAAACAAGCCCGAGGATGTTAGATTCTTGATGATATTCTCCGATACCGTTCCTTGGTCATTATCAACCAACAGAATCGGAATTTTTGCTGCTTGAATAGACTTGAAGGTGTTGTCCTGTATTACAGTAATTGTTATTACCAATAGTAATGGCATTAAAAAAAGCACGGCCAGTCCGCCAATATCCCGTGTGAGTAATAAGAACTCTTTATATGTAGAAGCCCATAATTTATGCATAATCACGAAGGGCTTTTCCCGTTAGTGCCAGAAACACATCTTCGAGGTTGTTTGCATCTTTATGGGATTTGATTAAATCCATAGGTTTGCCTTTGCAGGCAATACTTCCTTTATCTATGATTGCTACTCGGTCACATAATTCTTCGGCTTCGTTCAGATGGTGCGAGGTATAGATAATTGTAGTGCCCTGGGCATTAAGTTGCCGTAAGTGCTCGATAATTACGTTGCGGGATTGTACGTCGACCCCAACAGTGGGTTCGTCTAAAAACAATATTTTAGGACGGTGTAACATACTGGCGATAAGGTTTACACGCCTTTTCATTCCTCCGGAGAAGGTTTTGACCTTTTTATGGGCAAAGTTGGCGAGGCCCAGTAATTCTAATTGTGTCCTGATATCTGCGGCCAATACACCACCTTTAAGACCGTACATGCTACCAAAGTATGTCAAATTCTCATGGGCCGTTAGTGTAGGATACAGCGCATATTCTTGGGGAACGATTCCTATACGTTGTTTTAATTCTTTTGTATTGGTTTTGTAATCGAGTCCGTCTATGCTAAAGCTCCCAGAAGTTGGTTTTAACAGGGAGCTCAACATAGAAATCAATGTTGTCTTCCCCGCTCCGTTTGGGCCAAGGAGTCCAAAAATCTCGCCTTCATTTACCTTTAAGCTAAGATTAACAATGGAAAAGTTATCGGCGCTTTTGTATTTTTTTGAGAGCTGGTCGATTTGGATCATACGGGTTGATTTCCTATTAAATCGCCTTTTTTAATTTTTTGAAAAACTCTTTTTCCCTATTTCCAATAGCTTCCAATTGGTCGGCCACTTTATTGTAGGCATCGTTTTGGGCACTTCTATTCCGGTATATTCGAGATGCTTCCAAGGCAAAATCGCGCCACAAATCGCCAATTTCCGTCATTTCTTTGGAAAGCATCGAAAGCGTATCGTTTTTTAAAACCTCGCTTGCCTCTTCCAAAAATGCGGCATAAATATAGCGGAAACCACCACCGCCAGTTCCTATTTCCTCTTGCATGCGAACAATTTGACCGAGATAATGATTAGCTCTTTTTGTTCCTTTTTTAATTGGCCATTTTCGGATTAGTTTAGCAACTGTCTTAATCCCCTTATTACCTACAATCGGTACAGGAGCGAGCATTTCACGACAGGTGTGTTTTATACCTTTTTTAATGGCATCTTTCAAGTTCAAGTTTTCCGGAAACTTGATGGGATAGTACATATGCCCTTTTGGTGCAAAGGCCCCTTTGGCATAACGTACTTTTTCTAATTCTTTGGAAGTGAGCATAGTCACTTTTTCCATGGTCGGGTCACTGATCAAGTAATTGTCACCTTCCTTACCATAAACCACCAAGTTATGGGCATTGAAATGAAAACGGTATTCATCGGGAAAGTAGACCAAATGGTATACGCCTACTTGAAGTCCTACCGGATTGTTCATCTTTAGGTTTTCATCCAATCGCTCTTGAGCTTTTTTGGGGTCTTTGAATTTTTCCCTTTTAATAGTGATACCTACTCTTTTGGCAAAGCGTTTGAATATAAAACCTGCCATTGCCCTATAGGTTATCAATGGGGCGCTATCGAGTTTTATAAAGGGAATATAGCAGAACAAAAGGCCAGATCCAATACCAAAAACCATGGGTTCACTTATATCATGCCCATTAAAACGCATAAGGTTCGATGCCACTCCATTCTCACAATGTGCCGATTGTTTGTGTTCAAAATCTATCTTCATGAAGTAGTATCAAAATTTTTTAATTGAGCCAAATCTATTTCAAACACGTCGGCATATTTTTGAAGTGTTTTGTCGTTTAACCTTTTAAAAACGGAAGGCTTAAAATGTCTTTTAACCCGCCATTGCCACAGGCCCATATAGCTTGAAAGTACGGGAACATCCATCCGGCAAAATTCCATGAAGTATTCTATGGGACTAGTCTTGTTATCCAATACCCGTTGTTTAGCGTCGGCAATGCGCTCTTCAATACGGGCCAATGCATTGTCTAAAGCTATGATCTTTGCCTCCCATCCGGAGCTGAGCGCTGTGGTATATTTGCCGTCTTTATCAACGGCATAATTCAACTCCCTACCATGTTCTGCTTTTAAAAAGCCATCATCCTGTGGTACTTCATCCTTTTTCATGCTAAATTGAAGATTAAATGGAGTGGATTAAGAAATTAAAGGTACAAGCTACGATTAATTGCTCATTTCTAAAAGTGGATGATTCTACCGTACAAAGACTAAAATTTTCATCATCAAAACGTGAAATTAGCTTACCCTTGGTAACAATTCGTTCATTCACTTTTGGAAGGTCGGTAATCGTAATTTTTTTAATTGCGCTAATAAAACCAATTGCCCTCCCGACAATTTCATTCTTCTCATTTCGATGCGCATAGCTTTGTGCCACAATAGCTCCACAACTTTGTGCCGCATTTTCAATTAAACCTGGTTCCGTAAGCTTCCCTTTTTGAAGAAAAATACAATTTGGCCTAATGTCGAAATTGGTCTCAACAGATGTAGCATCCAAATAAGGCATGTTGCTCGCCAGAAGCATGGGTTCCCGATGTGGAAGGAGTTTTTTGATATCGATATTTCGCTTAATCGTATTCATTAGCTGGCCAAAGCGGTTTTCATTTCGCTTTGGGCAAGAAGTTTTCCATTACTTTCTACCTTGGCTGTGACCATGGTGATACCCATGATGTCATGTAGTATGTTTACGGTAGTCTCTAGTTCATGACCTTCTTCCGGAAGAGAAAAAATCGCTGCTTTTTTAATTGCCCCAATATAACCAACGGGTGCTGGCTGTTTTGCGATAAAATATTTATAACCAGTATGTAAGGCTACGGTTTGTGCCATATTTTCAATTAATCCTGGTGCTAGAAACCGATTGTCCAAAACGAAAAGATGATGTACAGGAACCTTGAAACCAGAAACTATTTTGGTTTCGGAAAAGTATAATAGTTTATCTACCATTACGAATGGCGCCTTTTGCGGAATGAGGTTTTCGAGCAAGTTAGGGTCCGTTATTTTTTGCTCTAGCAGATTCATTTAATGTACCGTTAGATAGGTATGAATGAACGAAAAACGACTACTTTCTGGTACAAAAAGTAAAATTCGATCACCTTTTTTCAAGCTCCCAGAATTCACAAGCTCCTCCAGCATAATATAGATTGAAGCCGATCCTACGTTACCTACATTATCTAGGTTCAAAAACCATCTCTCTAACGGAATGCCTATTCCTTTCTTTTCCATTTCATCGTGAAAACCTTGTTTGAAAAAATAAGATGAAATATGAGGGAGGAAATAATCTACATCATTTGGTTCTATATTGTGTTTTTTAAAAGCACGTTGTAAGCTATCAGCAGATTTCACCAAAATATGCTCTCCTAGCATTTTCACATCTTGCTTGATAGAGAAGACTGAATTTTTGGTCCATTCCCCAGTTTTATAATCGGTCCATCCTTTAAGACTTCCGTCTTGCATTTTTTCACCACCGCCGTACATACAGGTTTCCATTTCATGGGCATAAGAAAAACCTTCGATCCATTCTATTTTCAATGAAATTGTTTCTCGTGGTTTATTTTCCAGAAGCACGGCACCTGCGCCGTCGGACAACATCCATCGTAAAAAATCTTTATCAAAAGCCAAAATAGGGTTGTTTTCCAGCGCTTCCAAATGAGTAATCTCTTCTTGAAACATTGCAGCTTTCATATGGGCTGATGATCTTTCAGACCCAGTGCAGATGGCATTTTCGACTTGATTTGACTTTATTGCCATATACCCATATTTTAGGGCGCTCATACCCGAACAACAAACACCCGATGCCGAATTAATCTCCATGTTGTTGTTCTTCAGAAGACCATGTACCATGGCAGCATGGGATGGAAGTAATTGATCTGGGATTGTCGTACCGCAGGATAGTAATTGAGCGTTTTTCAAAGAAAATTCGGTATCCTCTAATTTTCTTATTGCGGTTTCGGTAAGCTGCGCATTATTATGAGTAGAAATACCGTTTTCATCTACGGCGTAGTAGCGGTTTTTGATTTTGTTGCTTCTAAGTACAATATTTTTTGCTCTTGAACGCCTGCCGCCAATTAGTCCCAATCTTTCCTCAATCTGCTCATTGCCAATTGGATCGTTGGGTAAAAATTTTGATATTTTGGTAATGTAAACATCTTTCATTTGGGTACGCTAGATTCTTTGGTCATCATCATAACCGCTATTTGCGCAAAGTTACAGAGGAATAATATTTCTTATCCCTTCGAATTTTTCCGTAAAGCGGAATATAAGTCAGCAAAAATACAACAAAAACAATAGGTGAAATAATCCATATAGCAAATAGTAGATATGACTTAAAGCGGCCTAGCCATTTTTTTCGATTCGGGGTTCCTGCATCACTTTTCTTTACAATCAAGGCGGCCCATTTAGAGAAAATGATATTGCCTCTTTTGTCAACGCTGATAAGGGACGCTTTTATTTTTACGGCATCAAGTCCCAACAATTTTTCTTGTAGCTTTTCATAGCTATTTGCCAACAACGATTCCTTTATAGGATGCCCAAATCTAGATGCCTCGGCAATATCGGCATCAGAAACCCCTGGAAGAGGAAATATTCCCCCAAGACGGTCTTTTTTGCCTTTTAACATCCAATGTACAATGGTTATCACGCTAATGTGATTGATGTTTTTATCAACTAGGGCAATGTTCCCAACAAGCGTGGCGTCGCATTCTACAAGAAGTCTTTTTAATTTTTCCTGAGCTTGATACCACATGTTTCTAGCCCCAATGACTGTCACTACCGGTGTGTCTTTCAACAATTTTTTAGCTGCTTCGGATTTCAAAAAAGAATTTACCGGAATGGATGGAGAGAGGTACCAAACCTGATGGCCCAGAATGACCAAGTCGTACTTTTTGTTCCATATTTCTGGTTCCGGGTCGTTGATTTCATGAGGGACCTGAAGAAAAGAATCGGGAAACACGGCCATAAAGTCCTCTTCTTTCCAAGGGAAATCGAACGGCTTTTTTGGAATGATTTTGTGATAGGTAACATTAATGCCTTCTCCCTTAATCGTAGAAACTATGTTATTGATAATGTCCCCTAATTGCCCGGTCTGGGAGTAGTAAACGACTAAAACTTCTTTCATTATTTATTTTTATCGTTCCAAAAATCGAAATAATTAAACCATTGTAGTGGATATTTTTTTAAGATCCACTCCAGGTTTTGAGTATAGGCTTTCAAGATTCCCTTTGCGTCACCTCTTTTTACCTCAATACTTCGTGCATATAACTGGTAATGTCTTTTAGGTTCTTTCATTACATACACGAATAGAACTGGGATATTAAGCTTAGAGGCCAATAAATAGGGGCCTAACGGAAATTTTGCTTTGGCGCCCAATAATTCTTCCTCTAAAAATTTCGCTCCCTCAATATAGCGATCTCCAGTAAAGCAAACTATTTCTCCTTTGCTAATTGCCTTATGTATTTCGAAGATATGTGACATATCATCCCTGATCAAGATGAATTTGATGCTTGATTCGGAGGTGATACTTTCCATATACTCCTTGATTTTCCGATGTTCTTGATCCCAAGTGACCAGGCTAATTTTGTCAAGAACATTAGCGCCTACAACATCAAAGCAAAATTCGGAGACTTCAAAATTACCGACGTGTGCACTTATAAGAATACCACCCTTACCTTGTTCAAGTAAGTCTGTAATTAGTTCTGTACCGTCAAAATCATAGGTATAACGGTCTTTAAGGCCAGAAGAAATAGTGGCCTTGTCGACCAAGGTCTGTCCAAAACTATAATAACTTTTATAGATATTGAAGAAAGCCTTGGTTTTTGAATAACCCTGTCGTTTTCTAAGGTAGTAATAAATGGCCTGCGAACTACTGGGAGAAAAGATGCAAAAATATAGAACGACAAAATGGAGTAGGAGGTAGGATGCGGTAAGACCTAAATGCTTTATAAAAAAGATATAGATCTTATAGCCTAAAACGGTGCCCCGTGATTTTCCCTCCCAATCCGTTGCCATTCATCTGTTCTTCTATGAACTCGTTTTGAGTTATACCTGTTTTAAAGATTGCTATTAAATATAAATCAACAAAAACCTCGGTAGGCCTAAAAAGTAGAATCCCGATGATTACCGGGATGCTTTTAGACAATAACCTAAATAAAACGGGTTAGTCTAATTTACTTTCAATAAGGTTGTAAAAATCCTGTAGAGTATCGATATTGGCAAAATCTTCGCCAACTAGCTTTACCCCGAAATTACTTTCAACGGCTACAACAAGGTCAACAAAGTCAAGGCTGTCGAGACCGACAGAATCTTTTAAGTTGGCTCCTGGAACCAATTCTTCTGCTTCGACCTCGAATTCGTCAATGAGAAACGCATCTATTTTTTCAACAATCAGTTCTTTGGTCATCATCATTTTATACTAGCAATTTTTAATAATCAATGCGGAATTTGTACCACCAAACCCGAATGAATTTGACAAAAATACATCAATTTTTTTATTTACCGTTTCCCTTGCAATGTTAAGTTTGGCCGAGACCTCATCTGGATTTTCAAGATTGATATTTGGTGCGATGAAAGAATGTTGCATCATCAACATAGAGTAAATCACCTCACTAGCTCCGGCCATCCAACATTCGTGGCCTGTCATTGATTTTGTGGAACTTACATAGGGATTACTTTTTCCAAAAACCGATGCGATTGCGGCAGCCTCATTCGCATCTCCCACTGGGGTCGAGGTCGCATGGGCATTTACATAGTCAATGGCTGACGGAGTTATATAGGCTTGTTCTATAGCTTTTTGCATTGCCCGGGAAGGGCCTTCCTTATTTGGTGTTGAAATATGGTCCCCATTTGATGAAAATCCGTACCCGATAATTTCCCCTAAAATTGGAGCACCCCGCTTTACGGCCGATTCATAACTTTCAAGTATTAAGGAAGCGCCACCACCACTTGGTACAAGTCCGTTTCGATCCCTATCAAAAGGTCTTGATGCTTTTTTGGGATTATCCTCATGTATGGCAAATACACCTAGTCCATCAAAACTACCCATCGCCAAATGGTTTATTTCCTGAGCACCGCCGGTTATAATACAATCCTGCATTCCACTTTTAATGAGGTTGTATGCCGTACCTATAGAATGCGAACCGCTGGCACAAGCAGCACTTATTGTAAAATTAACACCACGTAACTTAAAAATGGTAGAAAGGTTCATGGTGACCGTTGAGTTCATGGCCTTAAAAATAGCGCCTGAACCTACTAGGGTAGTGTCTTTCTTTTCGCGCATCACGTCTATAGACTCGATAACGGAACGTGCGGTACTATCGTTACCGTAAATGATGCCTACTTCATTCTGGTCTAGGAAATCTTGGTCGATTTTAGCATTTAGTAAGGCCTCCATCGTTGCCAAATAGGCGTATTGGGCCTCTTCACCCATACTAATGCGCTGCCTCCGATTTAGGAAAGGCTTTAGGTCGGGTTTTTCTACGACCCCAGTAAGCGGTGAACGGTAACCAAAATCAGCTCGGACTTGGTCAAATACAATACCTGATTTACCCTCATAAAGGGAGGTCTTGACCTCGTCAAGATTCTTGCCTATGCAAGAATAAATACCCATACCTGTGATTACAACTCTGTTCATTTTGCCCTAGGGTGGCCTTACGAATAAATACCACCATTAATGTTTATAACTTCTCCTGTAATATAGGATGATTTTTCAGATGCGAGAAAGGAAACCAAATGAGCCACTTCCTCCGCTTTCCCAAAACGATTGGCCGGAACCATTTTCTTTAATTCAGCCTCGTTCAATTCGCTGGTCATATCAGTTTTTATAAATCCTGGCGCGACCGCATTTACAGTAACGTTTCTTTTGGCAACTTCTTGTGCAAGTGCTTTAGTAGCCCCAATAACAGCACCCTTGGCAGCTGAATAATTGGTCTGACCAGGGGTGCCTTTTAGCCCCGATACCGATACCATATTAATAATACGGCCATATTTATTAACCAATAGTTTTTGAATCAGGGCATTGGTTACATTGTAGAAACCATTAAGGCTGGTATTGATGACCTTGGACCAATCTTCTTGAGACATCCACATAAAAAGGCCATCTTTTGTGACCCCAGCATTGTTTACAACCACCTCGATAATCCCATTCTTATTATTTTCATGCCAAGCTTCCAATGTTGTTTTGACCTCATCGGCATTTACAACATTAAATTGCATGAGCTCGCCCTTGCCTCCAGCTGCTTCAACTAACTTTAAAGTTTCGTCGGCGGCCTCCTTGTTACTATTGTAATTGATTAAGAGCATGTAGTTGAGGTCTTTTGCCATCTGCTCACATATTGCACGTCCTATTCCCCTCGACCCTCCTGTAACCAAAGCATATTTTATTTTTTCCTTCTTTTCCATTTTTCAAACTTCAAATAAATCTAGGATTTTTAGTCGATCTTAACGAATGGTTCGGCATTCTGATACCACTTATCACCAAGTAATTCCCCCTGCTTGTTAAGAAAACCCCATTTGCCTTTATATTTCACTCTTGCTAGACCAAATGCAAACCCCGATGAGTAAATGTACTCCGTGAAACCAATCGGTAATGACGGGGTAATTTGATATTTTGGGGGTATTGCAGCGGCACACTTGAGGTTCATAAAGCCCCACTTTTCCTTTAACTGAAAAGCGGCTAAACCATTGTCACCATAAGGGTTGATATCATCAAAACGACATGGCAACACCAATTTCCCTAGTTCATTGATCAAACCCCATTTTTGCCCAATTCTTACTGGGGCTAAACCTTGATTGAATGCCTTGGCCTCGCTATAGGCGGGCTCAATTACCCATTCTCCTTTTGTGTTAATAAAACCTACTTTACTCCTTCGTTTGGCAGGAGCATAATCTGAACCGTCGGTAAAGTCCCAAATATGTTTTGCTCCCTCAACAGGCTTAAAAACACCATCCCTAATTATGCCATCCGAACCATCTTTTTTCGCCCAAACACCCTTTTCATGGTAATCACCTAACTTGTCGTATTCCAAATTAATGATGGTGTCTCCCTTTGTATTTATCATCCCGAACTTCTCATGATGAAGACCTCTTACCCTCGCACGTCCATTTACGAATCGTTGTATTTTTAGGAATTTCGGCTTTATAATAATCGCTCCTGTAGTGTCGATAAGACCTACTAAATCGCCAGTTCTGTAAAATGCGACCCCACCTTCTTGAAAATCGTAATACTTGTCGGAGTAGGGTGTTTTCAGAATCTTACCCGACCTGTCAATATAGATCCAATTATCATTTTTTAAAACCAGCACATGGCCAGATCTAAAATATTTGACTTTTTCAAACTGCGGTTCAATCACCCATTCGCCCGAATTGTCAATAAAACCCCATAGGTTGCCCATTGTGGCACCGGCATAACCCTCTGAAAAACTCTTCCCGTTCGTAAATTCGGGCTGAATTGCGTACTCCCCCTTCAAGTTTATATAGCCGACCTTATTTTTTTCCCTGACCATAGCCAGTTCTTGTCCTAAGATGAAAGAAGTGAACGATAGAAAAAAGAATGTTATGTAAAATCTATTCTTCAAAAAACAGGATTAGTTTACTTTCACAAAAGGTTCTGCCTGTTGATACCAAGTATTGTTTAAAACCTCGCCTTTTTTATTCAAGAATCCCCATCCTTTTTTAGATTTAACCCGGGCCAACCCATTTATAAAACCCTTTTCTTCCTTACCTTTTATAAAACCGAATTTTACGGTGATATCATACTCCATCGGAATAATTAATTTTCCCGTTTTATCAATAAAACCCCAGCGTTTTTCTCTTACAGGAGCCAATCCGTTATCAGCAAAAACATCAGCGTCTTTAAATTGATAATCGATGATAACCTTTCCTTCTCTGTCAATATAGCCCCACTGTTTGCCTTTAAGTACAGGTGCCAATCCGTTTGAAAAAGCTTTTACCTTATCAAACTGAGCATCTATTATCCACTCTCCCTTACTGTTTACAAAACCTACTTTTTTTCCTTTCCGGGCATAGGTAAGATCACTATCTTTAAAAAAGTTCCATGCTTTATCGGCGCCGGAAATCGGATTAAAGGTACCGTTTGTATAAATACCAAACGACTCTCCTTTTTTAACATATACGCCTTGAGGGCTATAGCTATTGCCTATTTCCTGAAATTCAACCGGAACAACAGTTTCTCCCTTGTTGTTGATCATACCCCACGACTCACCTTTTTGCACCTTTGCATGACCGTTTCTGAATTTTAGGATTTTTGTAAATGTAGGTTCTAAAATGACCTTTCCGTCAGCGCCAATAAGTCCTACTCTGTCCATATTTCTATAAATAGCTACACCATCATTAAAATCATAGTATTTTTCAATTGCAGGTGTTTGAATGGGTTGGCCTTTTTTGTCAATATAACTCCACTGATCGTCTTTGAGAACTAGGGCAACTCCAGAGTTAAAGTACTTTACCTTGTCATATTGCGGAGTAATGGCCCATTCACCAGAAGGGTTGATATAACCCCATTGGTCATCTTGTTCTGCCGCCGCAAGGCCATCTGCAAAGGATTTTGAATTTTTAAACTGTGTTGGGATAACCAGCTCCCCACTGGTATTAATATATCCAAATTGATCATTTTGCCTAACTAAGGCGAGTTCCTGTGAAGTAGCTGAAAAAATGGTGAAAACCACCACTAAAAATGCAATGAATCTTGTTCTCATGATTTCTTGTTTTGATGATTAATAATATAATTTTTTACCTGATTTACATAAGGGTACATAATATGGTCATCTTTAAACGGAGGAACAATATCTCTAACAGCATCGTACATCATCTTGGTTTTTGATGACACCTGATCCTGCACTTCTAAATACTCAATGGCCTGCACTACGGTAATCATTTCGATTGCAATAACCTCGAAGGCATTTTCGATGACTTTTTTTGTGATCAAGGCCGCATTTGTACCCATACTCACAATATCCTGATTGTCATTGTTATTGGGGATGCTATGCACATACATAGGGTTAGAAAGCATTTGGTTTTCTGCCGTTGTTGAGGTAGCGGTGAACTGCACCCCTTGCATTCCGAAATTAAGGCCCAAGGTTCCCAAATTTACAAAAGGTGGAAGTATATCGTTCAGTTTTGAATTCATTAAGTAATTCAATTGCCTTTCGGCCAACATGCTCATTTTGGTCACCACAATTTTTAACTTATCCATTTCTAGGGAAACATAATCGCCATGAAAATTGCCTCCGTGGTACACGTGTTTCTTTTTTACATCAACAATGGGGTTGTCATTGGCCGAATTCACCTCTTCTATAAGTACCCGTTCAACATCGTTTAGGGTGTCTAAAACTGGCCCAAGAATTTGAGGTACACATCGTAAACTATAATATTCTTGAACTTTTTCTTCGAAGATCTTTACATCATTATTGTTGTTGTAAAGGTGATGTTCACGCTTTCTGGTTAATTTGCTGTCACTAAGATGGCTACGCATAGAACGCGCAATTTCACGTTGACCTTGGTGCTTTTTTGTTAGGTTAAGCTCAAATGACAGATGATCGTCATAGGCTTCTACTATTTCATTAATTGCCGAGGAACAGGCAATCATCCATTCCAATAACCTTCTGGTATAAATGGTATTTACAATACCGATACCGGTCATTACCGATGTTCCGTTGATCAAGGCGAGTCCTTCTCTTAGTTTAACACTAATGGGCAAAATGCTCTCTTTCTCAAAAACCGTCGAGGTAGCTTGTCGTTTCCCCTTATAAAACACTTCACCTTCCCCTATAAGGACCAAGGCCAAATGTGCAAGTTGTACCAGGTCACCACTAGCACCTACTCCGCCATGTTCATATATCAGTGGTGTAATATTTTTGTTTATCAGCTGAGTCATAACCTCAATGACAGAGGGGTGTACTCCTGAATTTCCCAGACTGAGGGTGTTGAGCCTAGCTAACATTGCCGCTTTTACATACTTGGGCGGTATAGGATTACCTGAACCCGAGGCATGGCTGCGAATAAGGTTGTATTGTAATTGGATTGTCTCAGAATCTTTTATCTTGTATTGGGCCATTGGACCAAATCCGGTATTGACCCCATATATGATTTTGTTTTTGGAAAATTCTTTTAAAAAATCGAAGCTCTTCTGAATAGTGTTGAACACTTCTTCGTCGATGGAAATAGGCTCTTCATTAAAAATAACGTTGTAAAACTCCTGTATTCCCAGTTTTCCTTTTGTCTTTGGCATTTATGGCTTATTCAGTCGGCTATTAAAAAAAGTCCTCACAGGACTAAAATAGCTATTTTGGACTGCAAATTTATAATAAATGGTGAATCAATTGCCTAAATTTGACAATCAAAGGGTGAGAAATTGTATAACTTCTAATTTGTTTTGCATGAGGGGAGTTAAAAAAATGGCGAAAACCACTATTTAAAGTTAAAAAATTCATGAGAGAGGAGAAAGTAGAGGTGTTAATTATTGGTGCCGGCCCTTCTGGTTCTGTGGCTGCCGCATATCTTCATAAACAGGGGCTCAAAATAAAAGTTGTGGAGAAAAACACCTTTCCAAGATTTGTTATTGGGGAAAGTTTGATTCCGCGTTGTATGGATCATTTCGAGGCCGTGGGATTGCTTCCTTGCCTCGAGGCAAAAAATTTTGAAATAAAAAGGGGAGCACGATTTGTTTCAAGCAATCAGGGTGTTTGCAATTTCGACTTTGGTGATAAATATTCAGATGGATGGGATTGGACGTGGCAGGTGCCCCGTGCAGATTTTGATATGTCGATGACCGATGAACTACAAAGTTGGGGCGTCGATATCGATTTTCAAAAGGAAGTAATCGCCGTTGATTTTGCCGAAGATGGTTCTTCAAGTACTATCATTAAGGATTCGAATGGCAATGAATCGGTGATTAAAGCAAAGTACATTATTGATTCCAGTGGATGGGGTAGGGTATTACCACGGTTGTTGAACTTGGATATGCCTTCCAGCATTCCAAAACACAGCTCGATTTTCACGCATGTAAAGGATATTAGGCGCCCTGAGGGTACCGAAGGAACGATGATTACTTTTGATGTTATCGATACCGAAACTTGGTTATGGGTAATCCCATTCTCCAATGGGGACTGCAGTATCGGTTATGTTGGGCCGACAGATTATATGGAATCTTTTGAGGGAACCCCCACTGAAAAACTACAGAGAATGATGAAACTTTCTGATTATTATTTTAATCGTTTTGATGGGTTGGAATATAAGTTTGAACCTCGACAAATCAAGAATTTTTCGGCCTCCGTAAAACAATTATATGGCAAGGGGTATGTGCTTACGGGAAATAGTGCCGAGTTTTTAGATCCAGTGTTTTCTTCAGGGGTATCTTTTGCCACAGAGTCGGCTCACCTTGCTGCTCAGTTGATTACCAGAGAGTTGAAAGGGGAAAAGATAAATTGGGAAGTAGCGTACAAAGATTATATTATGTACGGCGTAAACGTATTTTCTACTTATGTAAAAGAGTGGTATACGGGAAATCTACAAAAGATATTTTTTCATTCCACAATTAATCCAACTATAAAAAAGCAGATCTGTGCGGTATTGGCGGGTTATGTTTGGGATAAGAGCAACCCTTTTGTTAAAAACCATAATCGACTAATAAAGACAGTTGCCAGAGTCACAGAGATGGAGCAAGAACGGATGACCAGAGCCTAAGTCATGCACATTTCAGATGTGCAAAGGCGCTGTGAAGTTCAGCTATAGCAATACTAGTTAAAGGGTAAAAATAAAAAAGGCAGCATAAATTATGCTGCCTTCCCCTAATAAAATCAATTGATTTTATTTCAGTGCTTTTTTCTTGATATAACCGGCAAAGGCCTTGGCTACTTTGGCATAACATTCCGATATTCGGTATCCGCTATTAAAATCATTGCCCATGGCACCATAGCCTTGAACATCAACATATTTTGCAGAAAACACTAAGTTTTCAGGATTAGCAGTTTCAAATACACTAATTACAACATCTATTTCGGCATTCTTTCTCACTATACCAACGTTGTAGCCTGCATAAATTTTGGTGCTATGAACTTTCATAGTGTATTTTGCATCGGCGTTGTCTTTTGAAACGCTTACTTCACCGTCTTCAAAACGTTTGTTGAAGGATTCTATAAATTTAGGTTCGTAGCGCTCTTCTCGATCCGCAAACCAGGATTTTTTGAATTTTTCTCCTGTTCCCGCTTCTTTTTCCTCTCGTTTTTTCATTTTATCGGCCAAGAAATCATCTTCCGAATCGTATTTAGGAATTTCAAGATTGCTGTAATCAAATTCTAAATTATAAGAAGTAATCTCTTTAAGGTTTTTAGCCTCTCCGTCCGTTACCTTAATCTTTTTTTGGGCAAAAGTAATTGTCGAAACAACCAGGAATGCCAATAGTAAACGCTTTTTCATTTTTGTTGTATTTATTGATTTAAATTTTTAAGTACTACTCAAACGCATCAAGTGATCAGATAGTATATATGAACGTTGATTAGCGCTGAACGCCCTGTATGAAATTACAAATTTTATGTTCAATCTCATGCCAAGGCAGACATTTACTAAGGATAATGCCTATTTTACCGCCCCTCCCAAATTAAGGCTGCGGCACCACATACAGCCGCATTTTTACCCTCCAAACCAGATTAAAGCAGTTTCACCTTTCCCTTATAAACCTCAAATAAATATTGGTTGAGGTGCTTTTCGAATGGATCCAGAATCCATTTTCCGCTATTGACAAGGCCACCTATCAGAAAAAAGCTACGGGCTGGGTAAAAGCGATAAAATTGACCAAGGCCAGCCTTAAAATACTTGGAAAAATGCGCTTTTTCTAACAAATTTTTTTCCTTTTGAAATATCTTGGTCATTGGGCTTTCTTTTATTTCAGAAACAAAATCTTATCTTGTTGGCTTAGTCTTTTTTAACAAATGAACCTATCTAGATGACCGAGCGTGAAAAAATGGTAAAGGGGTTGATGTATGACCCTATGGACAAAGACTTGGTTCGAGGCAGGCTTCGGGCCCGCGCGTTATTAAGACAGCTGGAAACTATTCCTGAAGATAAGGAGCGACAACGCAAGCATATCTTCAGGGAACTTTTTGCAGCGACCGGTGATCGGTTCTATATTGAAAATAGCTTTAAATGTGATTATGGCAGTAATATTTACTGGGGTGAGAATGCGTACGCCAATTTCGGATGTATTATATTAGATGTTGCACCTGTACGAATTGGCAAAAACGTAATGTTGGCGCCGTCTGTGATGATTATGACGGCCACCCATCCGCTTGAAGCTGAGGCTAGAAATTCAGGAAAAGAATTTGCAAAACCCATAACTATTGGTGATAATGTATGGATCGGGGCTGGGGCAATCATCAACCCGGGCGTTACCATTGGAGAAAATAGTGTCATCGGTTCTGGCGCAGTGGTTACTAAAGATGTACCGCCAAATGTGTTTGCAGCGGGAAACCCCTGTAAATTTATCAAGGAAATAAATAATAACCAACCAACTTAAATCATAAAATATGCTTGCAATTGTTAGTTTTATCGGCTTCACTGCCATGGTCGCAATTATCGCATGGTATGCAACTCGCGGTACCAATGAAAGTACAGCCGATGGCTATTATTTGGGTGGGCGTAGTTTGGGCGCACTTACTATTGCAGGCTCATTGTTATTGACCAACCTATCGGCCGAGCAGATCGTTGGCTTAAATGGGCAGGCTTTTTCAGAAGGGATATTGGTAATGGCTTGGGAAACCTTGGCCGCAATAGCCATGGTGATCACAGCACTCTGGTTTTTGCCAAAATACATGAAAAAGGGTATTACCACGATTCCAGAGTTTATCCAGGGTCGTTTTGATGAAAATACGAAAGCAATTCTTTCGGTCTTGTTTCTTATAGCATTTGGTATTGTATTATTACCAACCATTTTATATGCGGGCTCCAAAGCATTTATTACCATGTTCGAGTTACCTGAAACTTTGGGTGTTTCAGAAACTGGGGCGTATTGGATTTGCGTTTGGAGTATTGGTTTAATCGGTATCATCTATGCAATTTACGGCGGACTCAAAGCGGTGGCTGTTTCTGATTTGGTCAATGCCATTGGTCTATTGATTGGAGGCTTGCTTATCCCATTTTTTGGCTTGAGTATGATCAGTGATGATAATAGCGTCATGGGCGGTTTGTCTAAATTATGGTCAGAGAATCAAGATAAATTTGATGTTACCGGAGATGTTACTTCCTCAATCCCGTTTGGTACGATTTTTACCGGGATGATGATTGCTCAAATGTATTATTGGGGTACGAATCAGGCTATTTTGCAACGTGTTTTTGGAGCAAAAAGCTTGGCAGAAGGCCAAAAAGGAATGCTATTAGCGGCATTTGTGAAATTTCTTATTCCCGTAATTGTTGTGCTTCCAGGTATTATTGCATGGAATTTGTTTGGTTCAGAGTTGACAGATGCAGATGCTGCTTATCCTGAATTGGTAAGAAGGGTATTGCCTGCAAGTCTTTTAGGTTTCTTTGCAGCGGTTTTATTTGGTGCTATTCTAAGCTCGTTCAATAGTTTATTGAATAGTAGTGCTACCCTATTTGGTTTTGATCTGTATAAAAAGTTTTTTAACAAGAACGCCACAGAAAAGCAAACAGTAAAGGCAGGGAAACGTTTTGGCCTAGGGTTGGCCGTAATATCAATGTCGATTGCACCTTTTATTAGATACGCTCCCGATGGACTCTTTTCATACATTCAGCAAGCCTTAGGAAGTTTAAGTGTGCCAATTCTTGCTGTAGTAATCATAGGGATTACGACCAAGAAAGTACCGGCAATTGGCGCAAAAATTGTATTAATAGGCGGTGTGATTATGTACTTGATAAGCTTATTGGGGTTAGGACCAAATATGATTGAATCGGCTTTGGCAAAGGCCGAAGCAAACGGTATTACCGATGCAGCTGAATTGGCGGTAATTAAAGCTGAAGCCTACCCACACTTTCTGCACATAATGGGTATATTATTCGTGGTCAATATTATCATCATGCTTATTGTAGGTGCGGTGAAACCTAAAACGGATGAATATGTACCCCATGTAACGGATGTAATCGACACCACCCCTTGGAAATATGCTCTTTTGGCTGGAGCACTTATCGTTGCACTGGTTCTGAGCACCTATTTAATTTTTTAAAGGATAGGGAGTAGCTCGAAGAGGTTATTAAAATTGAAGTACCACACCCAATGTGCCCGGCCCGAAGGTGAGATTCCAACTGACCATCTTCTCTTGGTTGTTGTATTTCTCATCGTATTTCTTGTCCAAATAGCGGTCTATAGATTCTACCGTGGCAATACTTATGGCAAAGGCAAAAACCACATCACTAAGCCAGTGCTGCCCGTCCCAAACACGGGAGATTCCTGGAATCGCCCCAATGGTATAGATGCCCGCTTTTGCCCACGGGCTTTTAAACTGCTTCGCTATGGCATAGGCATTTGTAAAAGCTAACAAAGCATGTCCCGATGGGAACGAATGATAATTCCTGCTGGAGTTAAAGGGATCAAACGTATCTTTTGACTTTCCACTAACTGGTCTGGCCCTACCTACCGTTGACTTAAGAACTTGTTGTAAAAAACCGGCTGAGGTCGCCGATGCCACCAACAATACTCCTGTACGCCGTAATTTCTCATTCTTTGTAATCAATCCCGCCAGGTAGACACCCGAAGTGGCTATATAGTTATTTTCGGGATTTCCATAAAAAGACCCATAATCCCTAATTATCTTGGGAACTCCCTCTCGATTGTTGCGTATGAACCGCGATGTTTCGTCATCAGTTAGGTACACAAGTCCTGTGCCTGCAATTACTCCGCCAAACTGCGCCCACTGCCTTCCTTGCCAATGAAGTGGCCTTGAATAAGAATAACCAACTCCCTTGAACATATTCAGGGCATCATATTTAAACATGTCCCAACGGGTTTCAGTGGTGTCGACCTCTGAATTTTGACCTTGTACCGCTAAAAACGAAAGAAACAATAGCGGGATAAATAATATTCTCATAACTTCCCTAAATTAATAAAGACCTAGTTTTTAAAATTAAGAGCTCTCTAAAGAAGAACACCTTATAGCTGGATATATTGCATCCTAAAAAAGGTACTCCTCTGAAATAGGAGTGACGGTTTTGATAGTTACAGCCTGAACAACACTCATTTGTCAAAACGAAATAGTCGATAATATTTCCTCTTTTTATCGTAGTAGCCATAAACAAAAAAACTGTCCTTTCTAAAAATGGTTTCCAAGTGTTTTTTTTCGATGTATTTGGCATAGTAATAGATCTTGTCAAAAACATTATCGCTTACTGGCCCGGGAAGGTGTTCGATCGTGTTTGCATCGAACAAGCATTTTATAAAAACAGATCGGGTATTATTGTAGCTACTATAGGCATAGAATAAAGGGTTGATGCTCATGGTCACTGCTCCGAGACCGGCTACAGGCATGCCGCCAAAACCTGGCATCATCATTGGAGCTCCGCCAGATTGGATTTTTTTGAAACCTCCCATGTTTAAATGAAGTAATCCTTCTTTTTCATAAGCAACAATACCTACGTCAGATGCCGTAATCTTGCGTAAAAACTGTTTGGTTTTGGCAAGTTCCCGGATACCGGTGTCATACATGCCACCTTCTTGAAATATGGGGGAATTCTTAAAGGTGATTTCTTCATCGTCTTTTTGTGCGGAATATTCTTTAAGAATATTTTTTGTTGCAATGTCCTTTACGGTAAAGACCATTAACTCTCGAGAAGCAATCAATTGATAGATTCTGTCTTTATAAATGAAAGAGTTGGAACTTAAATAATCAAGATTCTTGAAAGGCAATGTTGAAATCGGGATGTGGGTAACCACCGCGGATTTGTTCAACAGATTCAACCGAATAATCCGGGTAGCACTATCCCTATGATCCAAGGTTAAGATAAGTTCATTTCCCTTAGGGTATAGTTTAAAGGGTTTAGAGGTAATTTCAATGGAACTGGGAACTTCATCCTCAAGAATCTCGATAGTTTCATTCGAGAAAAGACCGAAAAGGTCCTCTTTTTTATTTTTTTCGTTATAAAAAGCTTCACGACTCAGGTTATAGTTTATTTCTTCGTAAGTATCGCCAACAAATTCATAGATTTTTAAAGATTGTGAACTTTTGGGAGCCGTAAGTATGTAAAACTTATTTTGGTGGTTTATAGCCTGTACAAAAACCTCTTTTTTAATTTTGAAATCGAACTCTTTTTGCTTGGTAGTGCCATCTGGCCTTATGCTCTTAAGGAAGAACATGGTCTTTTTATGATTCGAAAAGTATAAATTCACCGTGTTATCGGCTGCTAAAGAATAGCCACTTATCTTCATTTTCTGAAATTCGAGCGGCAGTCTAGCAAGTGTTTTATGATGAGTTACCGTATGGTCCTTGTCATATTTAATATGGACTACCGCACTCTCATTGTTTCCAGTATTCACCTTGTTTTTGGTAACAAAGAACAGATTTGTATTTTGTTCTGAGTCGATTACCGAAAAAGGAGTTGTAGTAAATGAGGGTTTAAACTTAATGGGGTGTTCGTTCAAAAGTTTTTGAGCATGTATAGGAATAGTGACTAAAAAAAGTGTGGTATAAAAGATAAATTGAAATGTTCTATTCATAACGGGAAACTATATCAAGGGTTTAATGTAAAAGATTAACCAAAACGAAGTTAGGGAAGTATCTGAAATCGTATAGGACATCGAGTAGGGTAATTTGAAATGACCTTCAGGTCTTAACTTATGGTCAATCCATTACCGACCCCATCCTCATCCGGGTTAACGAAAACTAATTTACCATCAGCATTTTCGGTCATCAAAATCATTCCCTCACTTTCTACACCGCGCAAGGCGCGCGGGGCTAGATTGATTAAAACCGTTACCTTTTTGCCTACAACCTCTTCTGCGGTAAAACTCTCTGCAATACCAGAAACGATGGTGCGGGTATCCAGACCGGTCTCCACCTTAAGAACCAATAATTTTTTGGTTTTAGGCATTTTTTCAGCTTCGACTATAGTACCAACGCGCATATCTAGTTTTGTAAAATCATCGAAGGAAATGGTGTCTTTTTGTGGCATAAGTGTTGCGTTTGCTTGTTCATTTGCTTTTTTGGTCGCCTCGAGTTTATCGAGCTGCGCCTGAATTTCTTTGTCTTCTATTTTTCTAAAGAGGAGTTCGCCTTTGTTGATTTGGTGGGCTGGGGGTAGGAGTGTTTCCTTCTCTTCAACATCCTTCCAACTAAGCCCTTCGACTGCGCTCAGGGTAACATCAAGGATGTTTTTTAGCTTTTCAGAAGTAAAGGGTAAAAAGGGTTCGCTCAAAACCGCTAGTCCTGTTGCGATTTGCAAGGCTATAAACATGATGGTCTTTACCCGCTCTTCATCTTCTTTGATGACTTTCCAGGGTTCTTCATCAGCAAGGTATTTGTTGCCTAAACGGGCTAGGTTCATCAATTCCTGTCCCGCCTCACGAAAGCGATAGCGGTCTATTGAACTTGATATGGTTGCTGGGAATTCTTTCAATGAAGCTAAAGTCTCCAAATCTACTTTTGAAAATTCCGCAGGGCTTGGAACAACTCCGTCGTAATACTTGTTTGTGAGAACTACTACTCTATTGATAAAATTTCCAAAGATGGCTACCAGTTCGTTGTTATTTCTTGCTTGAAAATCTTTCCAGGTAAAATCGTTGTCCTTGGTTTCCGGGGCGCTGGCAGTTAATGCATACCGCAGTACATCTTGCATATCTGGGAATTCCTTTAAATACTCATGTAGCCAAACCGCCCAGTTTTTAGAGGTTGACAATTTGTTTCCTTCCAAATTCAGAAATTCATTGGCCGGAACATTATCGGGAAGAATGTAATCGCCATGTGCTTTTAAAATAGCGGGGAAAATGATGCAGTGGAAAACGATATTGTCTTTCCCGATAAAGTGCACCAATTTCGTGTCTTTATCCTTCCAATAAGGTTCCCAATCCTTGCCTTCTCGTTCTGCCCATTCTTTGGTCGATGAAATATATCCGATAGGGGCATCGAACCACACATATAGTACCTTGCCTTCACCTCCTTTAACGGGTACGGGAATTCCCCAGTCCAAATCACGGGTTACCGCACGTGGTTCCAAACCACCATCGATCCAAGATTTGCATTGCCCATAAACGTTCGATTTCCAATCGTTCTTATGGCCTTTTAAAATCCATTCCCTTAAAAAATCTTCGTGTCTGTTTAGCGGTAAAAACCAGTGTTTGGTTTCTTTGGTAGTCGGTATTGCCCCTGAAATTGTAGATTTCGGATTAATCAGATCGGTAGCGTTTAAAGATGTACCGCAATTTTCACATTGATCCCCGTAGGCTTCTTCATTTCCACAATTAGGACAAGTTCCCACCACATAGCGATCCGCGAGAAACTGCTGGGCTTCATCATCATATAATTGTGCTGTAGTTTCCTCTATAAAATCCCCTTGCTCATATAGTTTCTTAAAAAAATCTCCCGCGGTTTTATGATGAATTTCCCTAGAGGTTCGAGAGTAATTATCAAAAGTAATCCCAAATTCTTGAAAAGACTTTCGGATGATGCCATCGTATTTATCAATTATTTCCTTAGGCGAAACACCTTCTTTTTTGGCCTTCATCGAAATGGCTACGCCATGCTCGTCACTACCACAAACAAACGCAACATTTTTGCCGATTCCCCTAAGGTACCGCGCATAGATATCAGCGGGAATATAAACCCCGGCTAAATGGCCTATATGTATCGGGCCATTGGTATAGGGTAGGGCGGCGGTAATGGTAAAGCGTTTAAAAGGGGTGTGATTTTCTGCCATTTCAATTCATTGAATTCCGCACAAAAGTAGCACTTTTACCATTGAAAACAGGCGACCAATACTGAATATCATAAAAGTACAAAGTCCCCAAAGTATTTTTAAGAATACTATTGAGGACCTTGCTATTGTGGGGGTGAGATTGGGGGCGAAAAATTGTTACATAGTTAGTTTTAGCTTATGAGAACCGACTTACTCATTTTCTGGTCTTGCACATGAATCCTATAGATATATTTGCCGGTTGCCAAATTCTGTCGTACCCCTTCGCGGATATTGATTTCGCGTGAACCCTCCATGACCATTTCATTAAAAACGGTCCCGACCTGTTGCCCGATGATGTTGAACAGTTTAATGTCTACATGGGCGCTAAAAGGCATCTCTAGATATATATGCGGATTTTCACTGGTAGGATAAAAAGGTTTGTGTACAATGGCATCCGTTAGTTCGGGATTTGGTGTAGTGGGATCTGTAGAATCTGGTTGGTCCGGTGGTGTTGGGGTACCATCGCTATATGCAATATCTGGAAAATCAACGCCGCTACAGTTAAAGCCAAGATTTATAGGGTTATAGGTATATCCCCCTAAGATATGTTGCTCCACCAAGGCAGTTGGGATACAGAGCCATTCGGCCATTACAGTGGCATATAGATCTCTGAAATCCATGGTATATTCCAGATTTCCACGACCATCGGGGTTCGCTAGGGTAGGATGCTCCCCAACAAATGCACTCCCGTTGAGACCAGAACCGAAGAAAAGGGTAGGAGCTGCCTTGCCATGATCCGTTCCGTTAGAACCATTTTCAAAAATACGTCTTCCGAACTCCGAGAATGTCATACTCAATACCTTATCATCTTGTTGTGTAAAGGCCAAATCTTCGTAGAAATTATCAATGGCAACAGATAGGTACGTCATAAGGCGTTCGTGTTGCAAAGGTTGATTCCCGTGGGTGTCAAAACCTCCGAGGGTAATCATATATACTTTTGTGCCAAGATTGCCTTTGATCAAACGTGCCAATAGGGCCAATTGTCGTGCAAAGTAATTATCTTGGTATTCTACCTGGTTTTGTCCCCTTTCGTAGGCTTCGTGTATTGTTCCGGCATACTCATAGGTAACATTGGCAACACCGCGTAGGAACTGCAATTGATCCCCGTACATACAATCATCAAAAAGAGACGGGTCCAGATTGTATTGCAAGCCTGTTTGTGCTATTTCTTCGAGCTGATCAATATTAGAGGCTACAAAAGCATAGTTCGTTTCTTCACCTTGAAAGACGAGGCTTCCGAAGTTTCCTATCTGGACTGCAGCAGGAGCCGCAGGTGGGTTGAAAAGGTAATCTGGGTAAATGTTTTCAAAGTGCCTACCCATCCATCCGGTGTTCAACCCATCAAAACCGGTGGTTGTTAAATCGGTATTTGCAAAGATATCGGTACCGGTAAAGTGCGAAAGACTCTGGTTCTGGTACCCCACACCATGTACGGCCTTAAACTGCCCTTCTTCCCACATGGGTTGCAAAGCCCCCATATAGGTAGGAATACCGTACTCGTCGGTCATTTTTAATACTTTACTCTCAGGAATGTAAATATTAGGTCGGGCATTTGCATAGAGGTCATATTGATTTATTGGGACTACGGTACTTAAACCATCGTTACCCCCGGAAAGCCGGATCAATATTAGAATATTGTCGGTATTTGAAGCAGAAATGGCTGCACTTAATGGCGAGGGTGCGGAAGCGCTCAGCATATTGGCGCCCAATAGCATTGAACCCGATCCAGCTATGCCCAGTGCCTGTAAAAAGGACCGTCTGCTCCAAGATTTATGTTCTTCGTCGTGGCCTTCGTGTTGAATGCCTTTGTGTGGACTGTTTTCGTGAATATCGCACATACTAGTAGGTTATTTTAGTTGAAATTCGGGCTGTCTTATAAGGTGTAACAATAAAAGATACACCTGAGAATCGGCGTTTGGGAGCAACATGTTCCAGGAGCCGTTTTGGTATACCATATCAGATTCATAAGGTTCTTTGAACACGTCTATGGCGGCACTATATTCTATTTCTGTCAATAGCCCTTTTGGGGTAACTTTCCCGATAATGGCCCGTGCAACTTCGTCCGGATCATTGGTTGTAGTTCCGTTGGGACCGGTAGCTTCCATTCCGAACGTTCTAAATTGCTCTTGGTCACTTTCCCAAAATCTTTGAACGAACAGCTCGGAGGTAAGCCAGCGACCTATCATAAAATTGGTATTGATCCAACTTCTATCACGTTGCCATCCTGCAACATCAATGGGATTAAAAAGATCCTGACTTAATAAATCACAAATATTTATCGCAGTACTCAGGGTGTCGTCTGTGTAGGTAAAATTCGTTTCTTTTATAAAGTTTAGATACACGTCAAACGGACTCTTAATAATAACGCCAATAGCAGCATCATCAAAAAAGTGCTGGCTTTTAAAAAGTTGGCTTAGCACGGGGGCGATTTCGAAGTTGTTGGCAACAAAAGTACTGGCCATCCCAGTAATAATAGTTTGTGCATTACCCGTAGCATCCTTGGAGTCGGGATGTACAAAAAATTCATATAATTTGGTACAGATAAAAGTCGCAATTTCGTTCGGACGTTGGTCAAAAAGGATGTTGATTACATCATCATATCCCCAATTACCCGTTTGCCCAAAAATGGTTTTACTGTCTGTATCGTGCTTGGTGGCGTCAAAAGCTACCGGAGAGCACCTTATCTCGCCGCGTTCTACGTATCCTGTTAAGGCTCTTGCGGTCTCTATGATATCCTCTTCGGTGTAGTTGTTGCCATCACCTAAGGTAAATAGCTCAAAAAGTTCCCGACCATAGTTTTCGTTTGGATTGTTGCCATTGTTAAAGGCACCATCCAAATAAAATAGCATGGCATTGGTCAAGCCTATTTCGCTCACGAAGGTCTTGAAATTACCCAATGCGTTTCGCTGAAGGCAATTGGTGTAGTGATACAAAAACGAATTACATTCGTAAACCTGTAACTCCGTAACGAAATGGTTGCTCCAGAAAAAGCTCATTCGGTCCTTAAGACCATTGTTAAGTATCGCATTGGTATAAGCAAGCTTCCATTCCCGTCTTTGGGAATTTATAATATCATTTGCGGCATCGTCATCTTGGGGGTAGTTAGCTCTTGTCCAATCTGCCCAAATGGGAGCAGGTATATTCGCAGTTGATACCGCCTGATTGATCAGGGTGTCTACCAACGTACCTGAATTTTGACCAACGGCATTTTCAATAGTTTGAACAGAGGCGCTAAAACCCAATCTTCTGTATAGATGGGCTGCCTTGGCTTCATCCAACGGGACTGTGTATGGCGCTAAAGGTGCCATGTTACAGTTAACAAAGTATTCCATAGTTGCGTAGGCTTTAAGAACAGTTCATGTGTTTGGGGGCAAATTCTTAACGCTCGAACATTTTGGATAGTGTTCAGATCCCAGTATTTTCGACGTATGGTCATTTTGTTTACGTGCTAGTCGTAAGAAAAGGATGTTTAACTACATATATATTCGATGAAATACACTTTTTTCGTCGATTTTAATGGCATAATAGATGGGAAAGCACAATGAATTTGGAAAGGAAGGGGAGAAAATTGCCGTGAATTTTCTGTTGGAGAAAGGATATCGGATTTTGCACCAAAATTTCCGGTACCTAAAAGCCGAGTTGGATATCATTGCAGAGAAAGATGATATCATTGCTATAGTTGAGGTTAGGGCCCGGAGTAACGACCAGATTATAAACATTGCCGATACCATTACCAAAAAGAAAATAAAACTTCTGGTCATGGCAGCCGATTATTTTGTAACCGAAATGAAATTGGATAAGGAAGTGCGCTTTGATGTCATTGCGATTCTAAAGAATAAAAGAGTTTTCAAAGTAGAACATATTGAAAGTGCATTTTATCATTTTTAAAAATTTGTTTAATTTGTAACAAATTGTTATTTTTGAAATTAATTCATTTTCTATGAAGACTATTTCGGCTGTTGTTGAGGATTATATTAAGAAAAAACCATTTTTACAAAGTGCGCTATCACAAGGTATCATAAATCTAACATCGCTATCACGAATCGTAAAACCTGAAATTCAGGAAGAACTGGGAAAGGATGTGCGTAATGGAGCTATTGTCATGGCGTTGAAGCGTTTGTCCGACGATTTAGAGTTTAGGGCAACCCACAAGATTGTAAAGGTGCTCAAAAATATTGGGGAAATAACCGTTCGTTCTTCGTTAACGGATTTTACCTTTTTGGTATCGGATACCATTTTGTCCCAGCAGGGGAAATTACTGGAAGAGGTAGAGAGCAATCAAGATGTCTTTTATACATCTTCCCGTGGTGTCAATGAAATGAATATAGTGGTCAGCAGTAGCATGGATGCTATTGTAGAAAAGCTTTTTCAAGCGGAACGATGCACTCAGAAGGCCCAAAACCTATCTTCAATTACGGTTAAGTTACCCGCTGAAAATGTATCGGTTCCCGGAATCTATTATTTTATCTTTCAGCGCCTGGCGTGGGAGGGTATTGTACTTTATGAAGTAATATCAACAACCAATGAGTTTACCATTTTGGTCAATGACGATCAGGTAGATGTAGCTTTTAGAACGATAAAGGATTTAAAGACTCTCTAACCCTTTAATTACTGTTCTTTCAAAAAAGAAACAACATCCTTATCACTCTCTGGTTTTGCCAATATGCGCTTTTCACCATCTAGAATAAAATAAGTAGGTGTTGCTGTAATGTTGTATAGGTCGGCGTACTTATTATCCCATTTACCTAAAGCAAGGGCATGCGTGAAATTTGGCAATTTTTTAATTTCATTGGCCCACGAAACGTCATCCTCTTCCAAACCAACGGCAAGTATTTTTACATCGGGGTATTTACGAAGTTCTTTGTGCAAGGCAGGTAACTCTTTTAGACAATGACCACAAGTACTGCTCCAAAAAACGAGAATATAATGTTCAGCGCCTTCCAATGTGCTCAATTTCTGCTCGGATTTATCTTCTTCCCAACTTATTTCTGGAGCGGGAGCTCCTAAACGAAGGCGGTTATTCACTTCAATATCCGTTACCGTTTTCAAATTATTGGTCTTTAGGGCTAAATCTTTTAGGTAGGTTTCGAAAACAAAATCGGATAGTTGATTCAAGCTGCTCGCTGCGGCCTGTGACCATAATGTGTAAAACACACTGAACTGGTATACCTCATTCACTCCATTTAGTTTGCCGGAGAGCGTTTGTACGTTTTCCTGCATTGCCATTTGCATTTCTGCATCTGACATTTGTTTTAATGGGAGGGCCGTAAATACGTAATTAAGCAACTTATCGGTCAAGAAACCGGAAGCCTGAAGTGTGGTATTCGAGATTTCAAAACCGTCAAAGTAGTGTTTCTTCCGGTTGGAAACATAATCCGATAAGGTTTCAACCCCTGAGGGAATATAAGGTCGATTGGCAGTAATAAATTCAGTGGCCATCAAGTCTTTTGTTTGCTCTTCGGAGGTTTTTTGTAAACTGCTCAGGCGCTTTAAAATATTTTTATACACTTTGGTATCCGTATTTCCGGAAGTATAAAAGGTTACCAACTCCTGCTCAATTTCGTTTACCTCTTTAAAATAAGTACCAAAGGGTATATTCTCTGTAGACCTAATAAATTCAACGCCTTCGGAAGAAGTGAAGTTTAATTCAATATCTTCTTTTCCAGTATAGATAACATCAAAATAAAATTCCTCTTGAGGTACTGCATAAACCATTCGGTATATTCCAGCTGGCTTGTTTTCAGGAATTTTTAGAGTAAACTTACCGTCTTCGATTGCTGCATCGGCGATATAGTTCTGGGTTCCCGGCTTTAGGTGATAGGCAATGAGCCAAGTATAATCCTTGGCCGGTGAAAATGTACCAGAGATGGTACGTTGTGCCTGTAAGAATGTACAAGACAGCAGCAGTAATAAAAGGGCTTTGTTCATAATCTATGTTAGTCCAAAAATCAAACCAAAAGCGTAAAATACTGATTTAGTCTTTGATTGGTTGTTCGGATTGAAAGGGAGCAGGGGCACAGCATGCCACAGCGCCGCCCATTTCTACCGACGAACTGCCATGAACGCTAATCGTAGATTTAATGAAATCCGCTTCGTCTGCTTCAAAGATGTTGTCCACATATTTTTGGGGATTCCTATCAATATAGGGGAACCAGGTACTATGGATTTGAATCATGATGCGATGTCCCTTTTTAAAAGTATGTAGTATGTCCTGTAATCGGAAGTTAATGTCGTTTATCTCACCCGGAACAAAAGGTTCGGGTTTTTCAAAACTATTTCTAAACCGCCCGCGAAAAACTTCTGCACGCACCAATTGTTGGTAACCGCCCATAACCACATTGTCGGCATTATGCTTGTAATTCTCATGATTCTGAGGATAAACATCTATGACCTTTACGATAAAATCGGCATCGCTCCCGGTCATAGAGACCTTTAACTTTGCCATAATTTCACCTGCAATTGTTTTGTTTTCGGTAAGAACTGCAGTCTCAAAAGTTAATACATCTGGGCGCCTGGAAGCCTCACGTTGATCGTCAGACATATATTTTCTCGGCGTAAAAGTGAGTCCTTCTGTTTGTGAGGTGTAAGGGACCGGCCTGCTGGGGTCGCTTACATAGTCAAATACAGCCTTGTCATTCGTGGGCTTGTTTATGCCCAGACTACCGTCCTCATTAAAATAAAATGTGGTCGGTTCAATTTCTTTAGGGGGCCAAGAATCAAAGGATTCCCATTTTTTAAGACCTGTGTCGAACATATAGGCCTCGGGAAAGGCCTTGGTTCCTTCTCCTTTTAAATAATGAGCAAAGAATTTCCTTTCAACATCTTTTTGAAAGTGTGTGGAAATACTATCCCCGAAATAAATATGATTGTGCGTGGTTTTGCCCTTTTCCCTGGCCCAGCCACCATGATCCCATGGTCCCATAACAATTGTATTCTCGGCCTTTGGACTTGTTGCTTCTACGGTTTTGTAAATGTTTAACGGACCGTAAAGATCCTCCGCATCAAACCAACCCCCAACGGTCATTACGGCGTGGTCTATATCCTTTAAATGTGGAAGAATGCTGCGCTTTTGCCAGAACTCATCGTAATTGGGATGTTCTATAATCTGCTGCCAAAAGAAATTATCATGGTGAAATTTTTCTGTAATATTTTTCAGCGGCCCCATTCTTAACCAGTAGTCGTAACCATCAGCTGGAGGTTCCTCATAAAACCGCATCAACTTGTCCCTGAACCAAGGCTTATTGGTAAGACTATCTTTCTGATATCCAAAGACTGCGAAGGCTGCCGTATAACTTTGAAGATAGGCTCCTTGGTGGTGAAAATCGTCAAAGAAAAAATCCGAAATGGGCGCTTGAGGGGAAGAGGCCCTCAGGGCGGGGTGCGCATCGGCCAAGGCCGCGGCCGTATAAAATCCGGGGTAGGAGATGCCATACATGCCCACCTTACCATTGTTACTCTCTACGTTTTTCAACATCCATTCAATGGTGTCATAGGTATCTGAACTTTCGTCGATATCCTTTTTATTTTTGGGGTCGTTTCCGGGAATATTCGGTGTCATATTGTCAAATTCCCCATCGCTCATATAGCGCCCACGAACATCTTGGAAGGCCAAAATGTATCCGTCTTTCACTAAAAAGGGTGATGGATAGCCTGCATATTCATAGTTGGAGTAATTAGACGCATTATAACAGGTTCGATTTAAAAGAATCGGATAGTCTTTTGAGTTGTCTTTTGGGGTATAGACCGCTGTAAAGAGTTCGGCCCCGTCCCGCATGGGTATGCGGTATTCGGTAAGGTCGTAATGCTGTCTTAGATATAAAGAATCTGCATTCTGGGCTGCTAATGGGACTATGGTTAGAAAAACAAGAAGTATAAAATATAAACGGTTTTTCATGACTCTTTTTTTTGATGGACTAAGATTCGTAATTGTAGTAGGCGTCGCGCTTAACTATAAAAGTAGTGATGTTTTTTAGAACTCCTTATTCCAGTTCCTCGCCAATTCCTATATTTTTAAATGTGTCGATGATCAATAGTATTTCTTTTTCGTGTAGGTGGTTATCGGATATGGCAATCTCATCGAGAATTTTTGAGAGGGCTTGTTTTTTTTCATAGGGCATGTTATACAATACGACCAGGGCGTCATCCCTATCCATACTTTGGGCGATACCATTAAAATTAGGATCGAAACCTATTTGGAATTTAAGCTTGTGCAAGGCCGCGATTTCGCCTTTTCGAACATAACCATCTACCAGAATTACACTGTAGGTCATATGCATTATGGCAAGCTTCTCTTTGTGGTTGAATGTCATGATATGATTTTTGCCTTTTTTTGTGGGAGGTAGTAAATAGGGGGGTCTTCTTAGTCCAAATCTAAATCTATCCCGATAGTATTGCAGATATCGAAAATAAAATTTATTTCCTTTATATGAATTAAGCCATCGGCATTTGCCATTTCGGTCAAAATTTCGCCCAAGGCCACTTTTTTCTCGTGTGGCATCGCTTTTAAAATTTCTGTACTAAGGGTCTTGGTGATATTTCTTGCTTGTTCTATAAATGTGCTATCAAAGCCAATGCGTTCCTTCAGATAATTGAGTTCTTCGATTTCTGCCGGATGCACCTCCCCATCGGCATAAATAATTGAATCTATCATTTTTACAATGGCCAGTTTTTCTTCTAAATCAAATTCCATTTTTGGTGTTGCTTGGTTTTATGGTTTTGGTTGCTCTCGTTAAAGAAAACGTTATTAGCTACATGCAAACAGTCGTACGACCTTTATTCTCAAAATAAAAGTACAATCTTTCTTGAGATCGGGCTAAAGATACAAAGGGAAGAGCCTTAATAGCCTATGTCAAGTCTTGTATTTAAACGCATGTATTATTTAGCTGGTCCTTCGATTCCGATAAATGAAAAGATCTTAAAGAGCAATTCAATTTCCTTTTCATGTTTAAATCCATCCGCCACGGCAACCTTTTCCAGGATTATCGCAAGTGCCCTTTTTTTCTTTTTTGACATGTCGTTCAACACTAAAAGACTCTGCGAGTTGGAAATGTTCCTGGATTGAAGAATAAAATTGCTATCAAAATCGAGTAGTTTCATTAGCCTACCCATTACATTTATTTCGGCATCGTGAACGATTTCGTCGGCATGAATGACTTCATCGGTCATTTTTACGATTGCTAGTTTTTCTGCTAGATTAAACTTCATAAGTGGGGATTTTAAATTTACAAGGCTTGTATTTTTGTTGTTTGAAAGGGTTGTAGGGCCTGTAATGCTTTATCTACAGAGCTGATATTTTCAAAAACCAGGAGCAGTCGAAGTCCGTTTCGGGTCTTTTTTTCCTTCATTTTACATAGGTGTACGTGAGTTTGCACAAACTGTAATACTTGGGTAAAGGTCTCGCTTTGGTAAAAATCCGATTGCTGGTCGGCAATAAAATAACCAATAAGCTTTCCTTTTTTCATCACTATTTTCTCGAGCCCAATGTCATTGGCAATCCACTTAACCCGGACCGAGTTCAGGAGGTCTTCTACTTGTGAGGGGAGTTCCCCAAAACGATCGATAAGCTGTGTTTCAAACTGTTTAAGGTCCGCTTCGTCTTTAAGCTTGTTCAATTCAGTATAGAGGCTCAGGCGCTCCGTAATATTGTTAACGTAGTCATCGGGAAAAAGCAGTTCAAAATCCGAATCTATTTGTGTTTCCTTTACAAAGACTTTTTCCACATGCCCTTCTACTTCTTCATACAGTTCTTTGAATTCGTTTTCCTTTAATTCCTCAATTGCCTCTGCCAGGATTTTTTGATAGGTTTCAAACCCGATTTCATTGATGAACCCACTTTGTTCCCCTCCTAATAAATCGCCAGCGCCCCTAATTTCAAGATCTTTCATGGCAATGTTAAACCCGCTACCAAGCGCCGTAAATTGCTCGAGGGCCTCAATACGTTTTCGGGCATCTGGGGTCATTACTTCATAAGGTGGGGTAATAAAATAACAGAAGGCCTTTTTATTACTTCGCCCAACGCGCCCTCGCATTTGATGCAGGTCGCTAAGTCCAAAGTTATTCGCATTGTGAATAAAGATGGTGTTGGCATTGGTAACATCCAAGCCACTTTCAACAATGGTCGTAGACACGAGCACGTCAAACTCCCCATTCATAAAGGAGAGCATAAGCGACTCTAGTTTTTTGCCTTCCATTTGGCCGTGTCCTATACCCACCTTGGCATCGGGAACAAGGCGTTGGATCATTCCGGCAACCTCTTTTATGTTCTCAATACGGTTATGAATAAAAAAGATTTGCCCACCACGTTGTATTTCATAGCTTATGGCATCCCGAATAATTTCTTCTGTAAAGCGTACCACCCTACTTTCAATAGGGTAGCGGTTGGGCGGGGGCGTGTTGATAACCGATAAATCCCTGGCGGCCATCAGGCTAAACTGAAGAGTTCTAGGTATTGGTGTTGCAGTAAGGGTCAGCACATCAACATTTTCCTTAATCGATTTTAGTTTGTCTTTAACGGAAACGCCGAACTTTTGTTCTTCATCAACGATGAGTAATCCAAGGTCTTTGAATTTCACCTTTTTATTCACCAGTTGATGGGTGCCGATAATAATGTCGATTTTACCTGCCTCCAATTTTTCGAGGGTTATCCTACGCTCTTTTGCAGTTCTAAATCGGTTGAGGTAATCGACTGTTATGGGCATTTCGGCCAAACGCTTCGTAAAGGTTCGTTGGTGTTGAAAGGCTAGAATGGTTGTTGGTACGAGTACAGCAACCTGCTTTCCGTTTTCAGCAGCTTTAAATGCCGCTCTAATGGCAACCTCTGTTTTTCCAAAGCCGACATCGCCACAAATCAAGCGGTCCATCGGGCGCTCACTCTCCATATCACGCTTAATATCTTCGGTTGCTTTGCTTTGGTCCGGGGTATCTTCATAAATAAAGGACGCTTCCAGCTCATTTTGTAAGTAGCTATCCGGGCCATATTGAAAACCTTTTTCCAACCTCCTTTTTGCATATACTTTTATCAGGTCGAAAGCAATTTTTTTGACCCTGCTCTTGGTTTTCTGTTTTAGCTTTTTCCAAGCTGCGGAACCTAGCTTATATATTTTAGGAGCCGCCCCGTCCTTGCCATTGAATTTCGATATTTTATGAAGGGAATGTATGCTTACATAAAGTATATCGCGCTCGCCATACATTAATTTAATGGCCTCTTGTTTTTTACCTTCTACGTCTATTTTTTGAAGTCCGCCGAACTTACCGATACCATGATCTATATGGGTCACATAATCCCCAATTTCGAGCTTGTTCAACTCTTTTAGGGTAATCGCTTGCTTTTTGGCATAGCCGTTCTTCAGATTGAATTTATGATAGCGTTCAAAAATCTGATGGTCGGTATAACAAATGATTTTAAGGTCGTCTTCTATAAATCCTTGAAAAAGTTGAAAAACCACCGTCTTATAGGCTACTTCTACGGCTACTTCTTCAAAAATATCCCGAAAGCGCTTGGCCTGTTGCTCGCTGGCACAGCAGATATAATTGGTATAACCTTGTGCGCTATTGGTGTTGAGATTTTCAATAAGTAGGTCGAACTTTTTATTGAAGGAGGGCTGGGGTTTGGTGTTGAATTGAATAAGAGCACTGTCATCTCGAGCGGAGTCGAGAGATTTTGATAACCCTTCTGTTTGCATCTCGACTGCGCTCGATGTGACAGAAGAAGTAACTAGGTCAAAATTCTTTAACCCATCTTTAAAAGAACCTGAATTCACAAATAGCGCTTCCGGTTTGGCATGTTTTATTTCCTCGGATAAGTGGGTAAAGGCTTCCTCGGCCTTCGCAAAAAAGTCATCTAACCGACCAAAAAGTAAATCGGTGTTTTTTGTAAAAACCAAGGTTTTTGGTGAAATATAATTTAGAAAGCTTTCCCGTTTTTCAGATATGGCCTTATTGGCAACGTTGGGGATAATCGTAATTTTATTTACTTTCTCTGTTGAGAGTTGTGTCTCCACATCAAAAGTCCGGATACTATCTACTTCATCCCCGAAAAATTCCAGCCGATAAGGTTCGTCGTTCGAAAAGGAAAAGACATCTACAATGCCACCCCGCACAGAAAATTCCCCGGGTTCGGTAACAAAATCCACCCGCTTAAACTGATACTCAAAAAGTACTTCGTTTAGAAAATCGAGCGAAAGGGTATCGTTTAGTTTTAGCTTTAAGGTGTTCTTTTCAAGCTCTTTTCGAGTCACTACCTTTTCAAAAAGCGCATCTGGATAGGTAACAATGACCGCCGGCTTTTTTCGTGAATTAATACGGTTGAGCACCTCGGCCCGTAACAAAACATTCGCATTGTCGGTTTCTTCAATTTGGTAGGGACGACGGTAGCTTCCCGGGTAAAACAGCACATCTTTTTCACCGATGATCCGTTCTAGGTCATTTAGGTAGTAAGCAGCCTGCTCCTTATCATCGAAAATCAGCAAAAAGGGAATATCGGATTTACGAAAAACATCGGCCAAGACAAGCGAAAGGGCAGAACCACTAAGGCCTTTTAATCGAATTCTCTGTGGCGCATTAGGTTGGGAAGAGGCAATAGCATCCCCTAGTTTCCGTGTTTGGGGAGACTGATTAAATAGCGTGGGAATAACGGTATTCGGCAAGCGTATTTTTTTTGCAAATATAGCTTTGTATGGACTGCTATCCCAAAGGTGTATCCTAAATTTTTAAAATCTCAGAATCGGCAATAGCGAATACCTCATCCTTTTTATGTGGCTTTATGGTATGCGAGCCCGTAAACTCACCAAAGGCGGGTAAGATCATTTGATTTTCCGACTTAAAAAAACAAGATAGACGTACCGACTGCCTCCCTGCCCCTTGAAGGAGAACCGCAGGATGGATATGGCCTGAAAAATTAAAGAACCCCTCCCGTATTTCGGGGTGATGCGTTAGGAGAAAGCCGTTTTTTCGGATTTCAGGAATTACAGGAATGCCTATTCTCTCGTATTTTATGGGACTAATGATATCGTGATTGCCTTCTACAAGAATCATTTGGGCCTGTTGTAGAGCCACCCAATGTTCGAACAATTCCCATTCCTTGTTTACCGAAGAATGGAATAAATCGCCCAAAAAGCAAATTGTTTTAGGTTCAAAATAGGCCACGACTTCCGATAGTAAATCAAAATTTTTCGTTATCGCTTTTTGAGGAACCGCTGCACCAAATTTTCGAAAGTGCGATATTTTACCCAAATGCACATCGCTGATCAAAAGCATTGACTCTTCCATCCAAAAAAGTACGCCCGATGGGTGCATCGTAAAATTGTAGTTTTTAATTTGAATGGATTGGGTCATTTACACAAAGGTAAACTACTTATCCGTTCAGCCAATAGTACCTTTTTAAACTGAAATGCAATCATAAATCGATATTAGATTTTTTGATTTTATCACCTTAGTTATCACGGCAATTGAACTTACATGTTACCTTTTTAATGTGAAGTGTCCGGAAATAATGTTTCCATTGTCCAAATTAACTTTAAACCAATAATCGCTCGATGGTAGGGGTTGGTCATTAAATGTGCCATCCCAACCATTGCTTTGTGAAGACATTCGCGCTAATAATTTTCCATATCTGTCAAATATATATATAGCGGCATTTGGATATTCTGTAATACTCCCAATTTGCCAAAGGTCATTATGCCCGTCGTTATTTGGTGTGAAGAATTTGGGAATGACAAACAATCCGCCTTCTGTTCGGAAACTCTCCTCCGTACAACCAATTGCTTCCCCAATTGAATTATAAGGAATTACCGTTACATAGATATCCTGATTCTCGGGAAAGTCGGTTACTGGATCATAGGTTGTTAGATTACGTACATCTTCCCTATCCGTAATTTCCGTACCTCCCATGGTTGTTCCTATTGATACGAAATAGCCGGTTGCGTTTGAGTTCGCGATCCAAGTCAGATTACTTGAAACAGGAATATTATCGGTGTTATTTAAAGGAGCGTTCAAACGCGTACAAGAGGGAACTGTAATTACGGCTTCTGTTCGGAAACTCTCCTCCGTACAACCAATTGCTTCCCCAACTGAATTATAAGGAATTACCGTTACATAGATATCCTGATTCTCAGGAAAGTCGGTTACTGGATCATATGTTGTTAGATTGCCTACATCTTCCCTATCCGTAATTTCCGTACCTCCCATGGTTGTTCCGATTGATATGAAATAACCCGCTGCACTTACAGTCGCGTTCCAGGTCAGATTACTTGAAACGGGAATATCAACTGCTCCTGGAATAGGGGTATTCAAACCTGTACAGGGCGGTAAAGAGGTTGTTTCGGTTAAAAAACTTTCTTCGGAACAAGCTATTGCTTCTCCCACGCAGTTATAGGGGGTTATTGTTACATAGATATATTGATTCTCAGCAAAGTCTGCGGGCGGATCGTAGGTTGTTGTATTGCCCACATCTTCCCTGCCGGCAATTTCCATTCCTCCAGACGATGTTCCTACTGATAGATAATAACCGGTTGCGTTCGCAATCGAGTTCCAGGTCAGATTACTTGAAACAGATACATCGGTTGCTCCGTCTAAGGGCGAACTTAAATTTGTGCACAATGGCAAGGGGTCAAATAGTTTAAGTACAAAAAAATCATTGAAACCATTTGAAGTTAAGTTGGTAACACCTATAGTGGGATCAATATCTATTGTTGCCCTATGGGCTCCTGAAACGATAATATCATTGCCGTCAATGTTATGATCAACGGCGATTGACTTGCCTACCGTAGAATTATCTCCTCCAACCTGTTGTGCCCAGACAAAATCACCATTCGGGTCTAATTTTAAAACAAATGAATCACTATAACCTGAGGCGGTCAAATTATTTGTATCAGGGCCAGGGTTAAAATCTATGGTATCGGCAAATGTTCCTGTTATAAATACATTCCCAATCAAATCGGTAGCAACTCCGGTTCCTCTGTTTTGAGAATTTTCATCGCCAAATTGCCGCACCCATAAGAACTCCCCATCCGAATTTAACTTTAACACATAAATATCTGGGGAGTAACCATTGGTTAAATTAACAACCCCTGGACCAGGGTCAAAATCAGCGGATTGAATAAAATAACCCGTGGCGTATATATTATCGTTATAATCTATTGTTATTTCAAACAAGATATCCGAATGGTCACCACCTAATTGTTTTGCCCACAAAAATTGCCCATTCGAATTTAATTTCACAATAAATGCATCTATTCCATTAGCAGTTAAATTGCTTACGCCAGGTCCGGGGTCGAAATCAACTGTGCTTTCGAAATCACCTGCAACATATATATCGTTATTACTATCTATTGTTATGGATTTACCTCTAGTAAAACCAGTTCCTCCTATCATATTTCTTGCCCAAACAAAATTGCCATCATTATCTAATTTCTGAATGAAAATGCCATCGGAAGTCAATGTATAAACACCGGGCCCCGGATCAAAATCTAAAGTTCCCGAAAAATAGCCGGTGGTATAAACATTGTCATTTGAATCGATCGCTATTGACAAACCTTCCTCAAACGATGCTCCCCCAACTTGCTTCACCCATAATAAATCTCCATTAGGATTTAGTTTTAAAACGAAAATATCATCATATGGTCCGTTTGCAGTTAAACTCACAACTCCTAAATTCGGATCAAAATCTACGGTACCATTGAAATAACCCGTAATGAAAATATTATCATTATTGTCAGTAACTAAAGAGCGTCCCACATCAAATCCAAGGCCTCCGATACTTTTTATCCAGACCAATTCACCATCGGGGTTTAATTTTTGAATGAAGATATCGTGTCTGCCGACCGCTGTTCCAGTGGTTACATTTGAACTCGGGTCAAAATCTACGGTATCATAAAAATAGCCAGTTGAAATAACATTGTCCCTATTATCTACAATAACCTTTTACGAGGAATCAAAATCAACACTGCCGAAAGAATGCCCCCATTCGAAAAGAGGTTCTTGAGCAAGAAGTGATAAAGTCTTTAAAAAAAATATAAAAATGAATATTCTTATATTCATATTAATGATGATTTAACTTAGAGTTAACAAGCTAACGTATTAATATATAATTTATTGAGGAAATGATGTTTCCTGCAAAGCGGCTTAAGGACTTATGTAAAATGTAGTACTATATGTGCCATCTAAGAAAGTTGTAAATGAGTGGACACATTGGGTCATAATTTTTAAAAAAGAGAAAGCCATATATTGTCAATTACCTCTTAACCTGATTTCTTAAGGTCTTTGCTCTCTGATCCGGCCCATCATGGCTCCAACCTGGAGGATAGAAAATGTACTTTAATTTATCCGAAAACTTATCGGCCCGTTTTACATCGCGCCAAATTGCGCCATACTCGTGTGTTGCCACATAGATCCAGTTATGGGAACCCAAATCACTTGTTAAGCCATATTTAGGTTTGTCAAAATCCTTCTCTTCTGAAAACGACCCAAAGATTTTATCCCAAATAATAAGCAGGCCGGCATGATTCCGGTCCAAATACCGGGCCTGGGAGGCGTGGTGTACCCGATGATGGGATGGGGTGTTAAAAATGGCTTCGTAAAATCGGGGCAACCTTCTAACGGCTTCGGTATGTACCCAATGCTGATAAATGAGGTTAATTGACATCATGATAAAAAGCATCACCGGATCAAATCCCAAAAAGGGTAACCATAGCCAGAATACATATTTATGCAATCGTTCTCCAACCCCCTGGCGAACTGAAGTTCCAAAATTGAACTTTTTAGAGGAGTGATGGCTTACATGGCCTGCCCATAAAAAACGGACTTCATGGTTCATACGGTGGAACCAGTAGTAGCTAAGATCATCAGCAAATACTAAAATAAGCCAGGCCCACCAATTATTCCGGTTCATAAAGTCATTTAACCCCAAGAAGTTTGCCTGGTAGATATAAAAGAAGGTCATAAAGAAAAGTACTTTGGGAAGAAACTCTACGATCAAGGCAAAAACACCCATGGCCATAGAGGCAAACAGGTCTTTGTTCTCATAAACATCGGTGTTTTGGCGCTTGTCTACCCAATACTCTATGATAATCGAGAGCAAGAAAAAAGGTGTTGCGTATAACAACAATTTATCGTTCGAAATATGTGCTAAAGCTTCATTAAAACCCATCTGGATTATTTTTACCGGTGAAGTTAAATAATTTTAGGGCCAATCGCAGATCGATTTATTTGCCAAAACATGTAAAGAAGTACGTTTTTTAATCTCTTAGCTCCCTAGCAATCTGTTCTCTAGGCTTCGGGACTGCGAGGATAGACAGAGACACCTGTTCCGCTATTTGAAAGTTTGTGTCTTTAGGAGCTCGCCAGCCTCATTATAGACCTTCCAAGTGCCCCTCTTCTTGCCGTGTTCGAAGCGACCTTCATCCCAGAGTTGGCCATTGGCATGGTATCGCTTCCATACACCGTGCTTTTGCTCTTCATCGTCAAAGCCGCCTGTTCCCCGCGGTTCGCCAGTCTTGAAGAACCATTTCCACCGACCAACGATCTTTCCGTCCTTGAAGCTGCCGGAAGATTGCATCTGGCCATTGTTGAGAAAGTACTTCCACTTTCCTGATTTCTTTCCGTTGTCGAACGCACCTTGGCAAGAGATAAGGCCGTTCTTGAAGAACAGCTTAAAAGGCCCATTTTTAGGATTGCCGTGTTCATCGATTCCAGGGATGTCTTTCATTGGGATTCTTTTTTATTGCTTACAGCGGTCTTGTGTATGGTTAGTTGCGCTGTGAACTAAGATAGCAAATGGGGGCGAATCTGAGGAAAATTCGGAGAATTTTCCAGGTAACACTATGCCGCAACTGGCTATACACGGTATTAGCTGCAGTTGTTTTTCACCTTTTCAAGCGCTTTGGGAAATGTGTTTGTCATAAATTCCAAATGCTCATCGAGGACATCTATTTTAACTGTAAGCGTTTTAGTTTCATTTCCTTCAGTCAGTAAATAAATTTCGGTGGCTCCTGACCATTTTTTTGATTCATTATTAATTGGTTGCTCTTTTCCCTCCACAACAGTTCCGATATGCTTAAACTGTATAATTTCATTAGGAATATGCTTCTCAATACTACTGTAAATACCATTTTGGTCCGGTCCGAGAAAATGTACTTTGCTACCTTCTTCCAAATTGTCAGATACCATAAAAGACCCTTCGAAGAAAACACCCGCCCATTCGGGATAGGAGCTTTCATTCCAAAGCGCTTTCCAAATCATGGTCTTTTCAGCCTTGATGTCAACGGAAAACTCTAATCGTTTAATCATTATTTATTCTTTTGCTAATTGCGGTTATACATTGTTGTGCACTGTTATTTTTTATATAATTCCTCAATTAATGAGTGGTTTCCGTTCACAAAATGCTCCAGATATTTCAAAGATTTATCAAAACTAATAGACCAAATATCATCAACAGTCATTTTCTCTCTTTCTCCTAATAGTCCAAATAGAACCTTAACCTTTTTTGGTCTATTATACCATAAAGAGAACTCTATATTTTCTTTCTTATCGTAGTTCGCAGTCATACAAAAGCTTTTCCCGTTTTCGATACAAGTGAAATCAAGTGAAGGACTGTAATGAACATCTTCTTGATTTAACGAATCTGAAAATTTCAATTTTTCAATCCAAGGATAATTTTCTGCGATTTCCAAAATTTCCTTTCCTGTTATTGGGTTATTTCTGTACTCAATATCTTCTTTTTCAGGATGGCAAATAGAGTATTTATATGTCATTTATCTTTGAATCGGTTTAATGGTGCGCATCGGTCCGGGTATATCTTCCGGAAGGCGCAGCCTGCCGGGTGGAAGATTGCTGCGACTTCTGTAATATATACCGTGTTGTGTGTAGTTATCTAAAGTAGGTAGTAAAGTTGGCAAATACAAGCGGGCCTTTGCCTAAGTCGCGGCATACCCTCAACTCGTATATAAATCTGTGGCTACACTCTTTTCTTGAAGATACCATTTATTTTATATCCGCTATAAACAAAGGGCTTACAAAAACCTGGATAGCATGTATTTTGTATAACATTGTCAGTGTTTTTAAAACTGTTGATATACAAAACACCTAGGTATCGCTGGTTACTTCTTCATCAAAATAGCGGCCATACGTTTGATGCGGTCAGCCAATTTTTCACTCGATAACCGCTCTCGGCTCATCCGATCCGTTATCAAAGGAAAGGAGAATGGGGTGACTTCTGTACAGGCTTTCCAAACAATTTGCTGGGTGGCAATACGTTCCAAGGCCAATCTCAAACGCCCTTCCTCTAACTGATGTTCGAAGGTCTCTGTAAAGGCTTGTTGAAACAACAAGTTATCATCCTCATAATCCCGAAAGACATCAAATAACAACTGCGAATTGCTCTGTAGGTGCTTCATCTTAATATTTTTATGAGGGTACCCTGTAAATACCAAACCACTAATAACCGCGATATCACGAAATTTTCGCCGTGCCATTTCTGTAGAGTTTAGGCTTTTTTGCAAGTCGTCGAGCATATAATCCGTCGTAAACAAATCGTTGTCAATAACCTGTTGCATATCTATTGCCTTGTCCGAGAGCAGTTCAAAACCGTAGTCATTAAAGGCCAATGAAAAAGTAATAGGTGAGAGCAGACTTATACGATACCCCAATAAACTGCCCATGGCCTCATGTACAAACCGCCCCTCAAAGGGATAGAACAAATGGTGATACCCATCCTGGGTCTTAAAGGTTTCAATTAAAAATTCATTGGGGTTGGGTACTATACTTTCTTCCCGTTGCCGTTTAAAAATATGATCGAGCGATTTTATCTCTTTTGATTGCTTCTTTTTTTCTTGATTGGCGGAGTACAACTCTTCCCGCAATAGTTTCGACATCTGTGCAGAAAGAGTCATCCTTGAGCCAGCCCAGGCGGGTACCTTATTCGTTTTTTTGTTCGAATTCCTTACATGCACCTGCATTCCCTTAATACGGATAAATTCCAGATTACGGCCAGCAAAGGTAAACACATCCCCACGGGTAAGTTTGGAGACAAAATGCTCCTCAATAGTGCCTATATACCCGCCTTTTTGATACCGGACCGTAAGGTTGGCATCCCCCACAATGGTACCGATCTGAAAACGGTGCCGCATAGCGATACCCCGATTGTTGACCTTGAATTTCCCGTCTTCCTCCACCTCCACTTTTTTATATTCGTCATAAGATTGCAAGCTCTGACTGCCCATGACCAAAAAGTTCAATAACCATTGCCATTGATCTTCGGTAATGGCTTGGTAACAGAAGGTTTGTTTTATTTCTTTATAGGTTTCTTCGGGATAAAATCCGTTTGAAATGGCCAGGGTGGTCAGGTATTGTAACAGCACATCAAAGCTATTCAGGAAAGGCAGGCGGTCTTCTACGGTATTTTGCTTTACGGCCTTTTGTAGTGCAGAGGCTTCAATCAATTCTATGGCATGTGTGGGCAAAAAATAGATAAGGCTTTCTTCCCCCGGCCGGTGCCCGCTCCGTCCTGCACGTTGCAGAAAACGGGCTACGCCCTTGGGGCCACCAATTTGCACCACGGTTTCCACCGGGGCAAAATCTACCCCCAGATCTAAACTAGAGGTGCATACCACCGCTTTTAACCTTTCTTCGCGAATGGCGTTTTCTACCCAAACACGGGTTTCCTTATTAATACTGCCATGATGCATCGCGATTTCCCCGGCAAACTCGGGATGCTTTTCCAATAGTTGGCGAAACCAAATTTCACATTGGCTACGGGTATTGGTAAACAATAGGGTGGTTTTACTGTTGTTGATTATCGGAATAACATCTTCCAATAAGCGCAACCCTAAATGGCCCCGCCACGGAAAGGTCTCCATTTCCTTCGGGATAATACTTTTTACGGTAATTTTCTTTTTCAAATTTGCCTTGATCATCACCGAATTTTCAAGGGCTGGTGATGAAGGGCCCAGCAACACCTCCCGAGCTTGTTCAAGGTTTCCTATGGTTGCCGATATACCCCAAATACGCATTTTGTCGGCAATTGCCCGAAGACGGGAAAGGCCCAATTCCATCTGAACCCCCCGCTTGGTTCCCAAAAGTTCATGCCATTCATCTACCACGATGGCCGAACAGTTCTTAAAGGTTTTATCATAGCCCTTAGTGCCCAGTAAAAGGTGCAGGCTTTCCGGGGTGGTGATCAGCAGGTCGGGCATTTGTTTTTTCTGTGCCGCACGTTCTTTTTGGGAGGTGTCCCCAGAACGTATGCCTACGGTCATTTGGGTACCCAAATCGGTGGTTACCCGTTCTGCGGATTGCTTTATCTCCTGTGATAAAGCCCGTAAAGGGGTAATCCATATGGCTTTCAGACCTTTTTTATGTTTGGATCTATAATGGGGGTTGTTTTTGATGTAGTTTAACACAATCGGAAACCAGAGGGCGTAGGTTTTTCCACTCCCGGTCGGGGCATTGAGGAGTCCATGATGGCCTTCTAAAAATGCCTTCCAGGTTTTTTTTTGAAACGAAAAGGGGTTCCAGCCCTGTTCTTTAAACCAGGTTTCAGCGATTTTATAAAGATCTTTTTCGGTCATCCCTCAATACATTGATGCAGCTACGCTATGGGAAGTTAATCATAATTATCCGCAGATTTTTTGAGTACGGGAATTATCAAAATGAACGACTAAAATTGCACTGATGCTATTTAAAAATTTATATTTGTGCCATTAAAATTCATAAATATGTCGGTTAAAGATTTATATAGTTCCAATTCAGCCAATAACAACCTTGCACATTTTGGAAGTCTTGCCAGTTTGGCGGCGGTAGATGGGGAAATTGGAAGTGCAGAAATGGCTGTTTTAAAGCAATTTGCACATAAACTTCAGATAGGTGAAGCGCAGTTCAAGGAAGTGATGAAGAAGGAAAATAAATATCCTATTGATCACCAGGTCAGCTATGAAAAAAGATTGGAGCGCTTTTTCGACCTGATGAAAATTATCTTTGCCGATAACCAAGTTGACGATAACGAAATGGTGCTATTAAAGCGCTATGCGCTAGGACTTGGCTTCCCAGATGAACAGGCCGATAAGCTTATTGAAAAGTCTGTGGCCATATTTACCGGCAAAATAGATTTTGAGGATTTTATGTACTTGGTTAAAAAATAAGTACTTGTCTAGCACTTAATTAGCTAGGGCGCGTAAGCAGCACGCCCCAGTATTTTAACTAGATCATTTACTTGTAATGTGCCATAAACTCCTCCGCTTTTTCTACCATTTTACGACTCCCACAAATAAAAGGAACCCGCTCGTGTAGTTCTGTTGGTTGTATGTCCATGATACGCTGGTAGCCGTCACTGGCCTTACCTTGGGCCTGTTCCGCAAGGAACGCCATAGGATTGCATTCATACAATAATCGCAGTTTTCCGTTGGAGGCGACACTACTTTTAGGGTACATATAAATACCACCTTTGATCATGTTTCTATGAAAATCGGAAACCAATGAACCAATATATCGTGAGGTATATGGGCGGTCACCTTCTTCTTCCTGGCAGTATTTTATATAATCTTTTACACCTTGGGGAAAATGGGTATAGTTACCTTCGTTTACCGAATATATTTTTCCCGTTTCCGGAAATTGCATGTCGGGGTGCGAAAGGTAAAAAGTACCAATAGCAGGATTTAAGGTAAAGCCGTTAACACCATGTCCCGTAGTATATACCAACATGGTAGAGGTGCCATAAACAACGTAGCCGGCAGCAACCTGTTGATTTCCGGGCTGTAAAAAATCTTCGAGGGTAACGGGCGAACCAATAGGCGTAATTCTACGATAAATAGAAAAAATAGTACCTACCGATACATTTACATCAATATTGGATGAGCCATCTAAAGGATCAATGAGAACCACATACTTATTTTGGTGTTTTTCATCGTTACTGTTTATCATTATGAAATCATCTTCTTCCTCTGAGGCGATACCACATACAATTTCCCTGTTTTTTAAGGTCTGTATGAATTTGTCATTGGCAAAAACATCTAATTTTTGCTGGTCTTCCCCTTGCACATTCGTATCACCGGCCGCCCCTAAAACATCGACCAAGCCCGCTTTATTTACTTCGTGATTGACCACCTTTGCGGCCAAGCGAATAGCATTGATTAATTTAGAGAGTTCTCCCGAAGAATATTGGAAAGAGGATTGATTTTCAATAATAAATTCCCCTAAAGTTTGATTTCTTTTAGTCATTGTATTTTGGTGTGTGTTTAGACCACAAATATCCGATATTTTGTGAAGCTATAACGTTTTCGTTAGAATTTGTATTTTTAAATTTATAACTTTGTGTTTTATTTGTAACAATGATGAATTATAATATTCGCACTGCTAGAACGGAAGATATGGATCAGGTATTGCAATTGATCCGCGAATTGGCTGTTTTTGAGAAGGAAGGTCATGAGGTTGAGGTAACGGTAGATGATTTAGTGAAGGATGGTTTTGGGGTAGAAAAACGATTCCATTGCTTTGTAGCAGAGGCCAATGGTTCGCTGGTTGGCATGGCATTGGTGTATCCGCGCTATTCTACATGGAAGGGCCCCGTACTGCATTTGGAAGACCTTATTGTTACCGAAAAAATGCGCGGTAGTGGTTTGGGTAATGCCCTGTTGAAAGAAGTGGTGAAATATGGCAACGATTTGGGCGTTAAACGTATTGGTTGGGAAGTCATTGATTGGAACGAACCCGCAATCGCCTTCTATGAGAAAAAAGGCGCAAGGGTAATGAGAGACTGGGATGTAGTGCAGTTGAACGAGGAGGGAATAAGGAATTTTTTAGAAAATAATTGAGATTTCCCTTTTCAGGGAAATGAAAATAAATAATACTGCAAATGCGGATATTTAAGTTTGGCGGGGCGTCGGTTAAAGATGCTGAGGCTGTAAAAAATTTAGTCAAGGTCTTAGAACAGACGGGCCATGGGAATACCTTGTTGGTGGTTTCCGCTATGGGAAAAACTACCAATGCCATGGAGGCCATTGTTGATGCCTATTTTAAGGATAAGGATAAAACATCACATGCCATACAGGAAGTAATCTCTTATCATGAGACCATTTTAAAGACGCTTTTCAATAATCCGGCCCACCCTATTTTTAAGAAAATTAAAACCTTGGTTGAAGAGGTTCAAGGCTTTCTCGCCTGGAACAAATCGCCCAAGTATAATTTTGTTTATGATCAAGTGGTCGGTTATGGCGAACTCTTGTCGACAACCATAGTCAGTGGGTATCTTCAGGAAGTTGGTATTGACAATACCTGGGTAGATGTTCGTGATCTTATTAAAACGGGGAATAGTTATCGCGATGTTGCCGTAAATTGGGAAAAGACCCAAGAAAGGGTCTCTAAGGGGATAGATCGTACCAAATTGAACATCACACAGGGTTTTTTGGGCAGTGATGACAACAATTTTACCACCACCTTGGGGCGTGAAGGATCTGATTATACCGCTGCGATTTTGGCCTATTGCCTGAATGTGGATTCGGTAACCATTTGGAAAGACGTTCCTGGGGTATTGAATGCCGATCCGCGCTATTTTAATGAAACACAGCTACTCAATAAGATATCTTATAGCGAGGCAATAGAACTGGCCTTTTATGGCGCCTCGGTAATTCACCCGAAAACATTACAACCCCTACAGGGTAAGGAAATCCCCTTGCATGTAAAATCGTTCCTTAATCCAAAGGAGCCAGGAACCACAGTGGGTAGGGGCATCGGAATAGAGCCTAATGTACCCTGCTTTATCGTGAAAAAGAACCAGGTGCTTTTGAAACTCTCTTCCTTGGATTTTTCTTTTATTGTAGAGGATAGCATTAGCGAACTTTTTAAGCTGTTTCACGATTATAAAATGAAGGTGGACCTCATTCAAAATTCGGCCATTAGTTTTTCTGTTTGTCTTGACAATCGGTTTGGGAGGTTAGAAGAGTTATTGGTTGTACTTAAGGGCAGGTTTAAGGTAGAATGTGAGGAGGGCGTGTCCTTGTTCACTATTCGTCATTTTAATGAGGAGGCTATCGAGACACTTCAAAATGGCTATAAAGTGCTTATCGAACAACGTGCCAATGAGACCTTGCAGTTGGTCGTGAAGTAAGGCATCGTTCATCAACCTAAAATGTTAAAAACAAGCTGACGGAATTTTGATTTCGCTATATTTACGGTTACCTAAAATGAAAGGATAATATGGGTTTAGTAACCGCCAAAGAAGTTGCCAAGGCTACCAAATTGGACAAATATGGAGTTTTCGGCACCTTTCTGGCTTGGATGGTTCTTAAGGTCACACGTATCTCGAACATGAACAGGCGTTATGATACGATGAAACATCTAGACGCCCCCGAATTCGTAGAAGCCGTACTGGAGCAATACGAAATTGATTATGAAATTCCCGAAGAAGACTTAAAAAGACTGCCCAAAGAAGGTCCTTACATTACCATTAGTAATCATCCTCTAGGAGGTATAGACGGTATCATTCTGTTGAAATTGATGCTAAAACATCGAACCGATTACAAGGTAATGGCCAACTTTTTGCTGCAAAGATTCGAGCCCTTGGCCGATTATATTTTCCCCGTTAACCCTTTTGAAGATCGGAAAGAGGTAAAGAGCAGTTTGACCGGTTTTAAGAATGCCATGATGCATTTAAAGGAAGGCCATCCGTTGGGTATTTTCCCGGCAGGGGAAGTATCTACCCATAAAACCGGTAAGATGATCGTTGATAAGGAATGGGAGGAGACGGCCATTAAGCTTATTCGTAAGGCAGAAGTTCCGGTAGTGCCCATTTATTTTCATGCGCGAAATAGTAAGTTGTTCTACCGTTTGGCCAGGATAGCCGATGTGTTCCGGACGGCTAAACTCCCCTCTGAGGTGTATACCCAGCGTAATAGACCTATTAAGGTGAGAATAGGGCAGCCAATATCCGTCAAGACCCAAGAAGAACAGACTACTTTGGAAGAATATAGTGAACTCTTGCGCAAGAAGACCTATATTCTCGCCAATGCCTATGCCAAGGAAAGATTGATCGATCAATTGCCCTCTACCCTAAAACTGCCCAAACAGCCCCGAAAAATTGTGACAGCCGTACGCACCGAGGTCATTGAGGGCGAGGTCGAAAAACTAATTGAAAAAGATCGTAGAATGCTGCAAAGCAAGAACTATGAGGTGTTTTTGGCTCCGGCGAAGGAAATGCCATTTATTTTAAAAGAAATTGGCAGACAGCGTGAAATTACATTTAGGGAAATAGGGGAGGGGACCAACAATGCTATAGATATTGACAAGTTTGATGCCTATTACCATCATATGTTCCTTTGGGACAATAAGGCCAAGGTAATTGCGGGTGCATATCGCATGGGTCTTGGGTCAGAAATATTTGCCAAGTATGGTATAGACGGATTTTACCTGCAGGACCTTTTTCGTTTTGAACCCGAGCTTTTCGGGATGATGAAGCAATCTATCGAAATGGGCAGGGCCTATATCATTAAGGAGTACCAGCAAAAACCTATGCCCCTGTTTTTATTATGGAAAGGTATTGTGCACACGACCCTACGGCATCCGGAACATAAATATTTGATAGGTGGGGTAAGTATCAGCAATCAATTCTCGAACTTCTCTAAAAGTTTGATGATAGAGTTTATGAAAAGCCATTACTGGGATCCCTACGTGGCCCAATACGTACATCCGAAGAAAGAGTTTAAGGTGAAACTAAAGGATGCCGATAAGGAGTTCGTTTTTGATGAAACCCAGGCCGATTTAAATAAATTTGACCGGATGATCGATGAGGTGGAACCTGGAAGTCTTCGCCTGCCCGTACTAATCAAGAAGTACATTAAACAGAATGCCAAGGTGGTGGCATTCAATGTAGACCCCTTATTCAATAACTCTGTAGATGGATTAATGTATATTAAAATTGCCGATCTTCCGGAAAGCACGGTAAAACCTGTCATGGAAGAATTTCAAGCTGAACTGGAGCGCAGAATGGTCGAGAATAACCAAAGTGGGGAGCACTAAGAAAGTCTTTTACCGGGATTATTAAAAATCAAATGTCAGTTCGAGTGATTTTATTATGAAGTGAAACGAAGTAGACTAATTTTCGATAACAATCTACAGCACACTTTTCTGCATTACATAAAGTAACTCTGTAGCAATTTGTGTGCTTCTTTCAAGATATTTCTCGGCTTGTTGGGGGGTATTGTCAAATGCTTTGGGATCCTCAAAAGTAATCGGAAAACGACCATCGGAACCCATAACAATTGGACAACCCTGATCTGCGGAAGAACAGGTCATAATGGCCCCAAAATTAGATTTTGGATTAAAAGAACTATCAAAGGTTTTTGAAAAGCCAATAATCGGATGCCTATTGGCAGCATATTTTATGGCATACACAGGGTTCTTAGCTTCTGACAATTTATTGATTTCAAAACCTTGACTTGCCAAAGTTTCGACTGCCATTGGGAACATTGCCGTAGCTTCTGTTCCGCCAGAATAGCAATTCATGTTTTTAATGCCCACATAACCGGCCAGTGTTTGCGCCCATACTTGCGACAAGTGGCTTCTTCTTGAATTATGGGTGCAAATAAAATTGAGCGCTATTGCCTCGTCTTTATCAATTTTCTTGCGGATATAGGAGGCCAAAGGATTTAGTACTTCTTTTCGATTATCGGGAATCGTTTCAGTATTTAAAGATGCAATAGTTTGCGCTATGCAATCGAAAACGGATTTGTTTTTCATTACGAATGAACTGATGATTTCTCGCAGCAATTTAAACGCTCCCGTATTACTTTCCAAGAAGCTATGGAATTTAATATTTGGGACGCAAGCAATATAAAGCCGATTAGCATCGAATCTGCTATGACTAACAATGTGAAGAATAGGGTGCTGAAAAGATTGAAAATTTGGCTAGCACGAATACTAAGGTCGTGAAACCTATTTGAAGCAATCATCAGATTAAAAACCCCAACAACCATAATCAAAAGACCGGTTGAAATGAACCATAGTATTTCAGAATTGAATTCTTTCGCACTAAAGATCCCAAAAAAGGAATGCAGTAATCCAATTAAAATTACCACTGATGCACTGAATAGATGTACTTTTTTCATAATCGTTATAATTTAAGCTCCAACTAGGTCGCTTCTTCTTTCAAATAACAGGTTATCCTTCCATTCACCATTCAATTTGCCAATTCGTTCCCGTTTTCCAAGAAATCTGAAACCTACTTTTTCATGCAATTGAATACTGCCGACGTTTTCAGGAAAGATACCTGATTGAAGTGTCCAGATACCAACTTTTTCACTTTCCGATATCAGTGATTTCATAAGTAGCTTCCCAACTCCTTTTCCCCTACTATTTTGACTTACATAAACGCTGACTTCTGCTACCCCGCCGTATACGCATCTGCTAGACACGGGCGATAATGCCGCCCAACCCAAAACAGTTTCGTTTTCCGTGGCAAGCAATCTGCAAGAGTCTATATGAGCGTCGTTCCATGATTCGAATGAGGGAATGCTTTTCTCGAATGTGGCGAACCCGGTTGCAATCCCATCCTCATAGATTTTGGAAACCGCCTTCCAGTCTGAATCCACCATAGGTCTGATGGCTATTTTGTTGGTAACATCCATTTTAGCAACATGTTATTTTCATTCGATAGGTATTCCAAATGCCTTTAGGTTTTTCTAAGAGCAGTATAACATGCAAAATAGCCAAAACTACAGCTCCGGGTATAACATTGGCACCTATAAATGCAAATAGGTTTTTCGCCGAGGAGGCTGGAATAGCTTCTACAAAACTGATAGTCGTGGCGGTAACATCAATTTTTATGGCGAGTACCAAAACTATTGCCGAAAAGTGAAACGCATTGGAAAATAAATGGATAATATATTCCCATCTGGGTAGGCCACCCATAAAATCCCTACTATCTTTTTCAGAATAGGCATCAATGGCAAGTACTATAAGGTCAATTGTCACTAGGACCAATCCTATTAGAAATAATACCGAACTTGTTTCATTCACCATTAAGAGCCAAACGATTGCCGGAAACAAAATGGCCCTGATGGTATGTGTTTTATGCTCAAAGATGCTCTCTTCTTGATTAAATAGTTGGTATTTCCACAGGTGTAGATAAAAGCCATCATAGGTTGCCAATACCATAAACAATACCAAACAGGCCGAAGCCAAATAAAAGAGAATATCCATAATTCAGGTTTTAAAGGTTATACATTAACAGCAACCACTTTCAGGGGTACAGCAACTCTCCGCCTTTACGGCAGATTCATCAGGTACGCCGCAGGTTTCCTTTGCTTTGCAATCGGTTTGTTCAATGCCTAAATTGAGAAGGAGTCTTTTATCGTCTGTAGAAAATCCGTTTACGAATAGCTGGGCGGTATTAAAATGGGAATTGCTATATTCAAATTTTACTTCCACATCTTTCTCCATGGGTTTGATTTTATCAACCTTATTCAAAATGCTCAAGGCCTTGTAGGCGGACATATATTCAAGCTTTCCCTTTTCCTTGGGACTTTCCCAAAGTTGAATAACGGTTTCTTTCCAGAAATCGACGCCTGCACCACAATCTACCGAGTCAACGGTAATATTTTTGACTTCGGTAATATGATAACTGGGCGCCACAAACTTACCGGTAGCGTATTCAAAAATGAGATCTTTGTTCGAGTGTTCTTGTAAGAGCGATAGAAATTCTTTTGTTTTCATCAGTTTATTTTTTAATTGTTTTTAGCAACAGTTAAAGGTTGTCTTATTAAAGAAGGAATTTAAAAGTTCCTGTAGTTTCTTCCACTTTTTTAGATTGATACAGTAACATACTTTTTTACCATCAATTTCACCTTGTATTAAATCAATGCTTTTGAGTTCCTTTAGGTGTTGGGAGATGGTAGGTTGGGCCAGACCGATCTCTTCAACAATATCATTGCAGATACAAGCTTTTTGACTACTTATATACTGCAATATGGCAATACGCCCTGGGTTCGACAATACCTTGAAAATAGTAGCTAGTTCGTTTTGCTCTTTGTTGAATATTTGTGTCTTGGTTACACCCATTGTCATATTTATATATTGCAATATTACGATGATAATTTTAAATAAAAAAGCCAAATCAATAAAATTTGGCTTTTACTCGATTATCGAGATTTAAATACTACAAGGCTTGCCCCGATATTTTAAAGTCTTTTCCTTAACGAATGCCCGTAGGTTTATCTCAAGGTAGTTTGCGGATTGGTTCTAAAGTGATTTAAACCAATCCTGAAAATATTCACCAACCAACAGGACGGTCTTTTCTTTCCCGCCAAATGCACCGATTAAGCTAATTAGCCATAAAATAGCAGGTATAATCCAAGCGAATAAATTAATACCTGGAATGATACCTAGGATAAAGGCTAAAATCATTATTCCCAACATTTGTCGAATGTAGAAAGATCCAATTTCGGTTTTATTGCTATTGTTCATAATCAAAGCGATAATCCACCCTATTATGGTCAGGTGGGCAACAATCGCAACGGTTTTGCCACTGTCCGGATTATCTGCGCTAAACGTATTCTTGACGTCTTCTTTAAATTCCTTGGCTTCTTTCTTAACATCATCGGCAAACTCATTTGCCTTTTCTTTGGCATCTTCAGCAAATTCTTTGGTTGCCTCTTTGGCATCCTCAAATTTTTCGCTTGCCTTATCTCCTAGCTCATTCGCTTTTTCCTTGGCATCTTCCGCAAATTCTTTTGTTGCTTCTTTGGCGTCATCAAATTTTTCGCCTGCTTTTTCGCCTAGGTCTTTGGCTGTTTCCTTGGCACTGTCATAGGCATCACTGGCCTTGTCGGCCACATTTTCGGCACCTTCTTTTACGCTGTCCACGGCATTGTCCAGGGTATCGTCTGCTTTATCGACCAAATTTTCGGCTCCTTTTTTAGCACTATCATAGGCATCACTTGCCCCGTCGGCCACATTTTCGGCACCTTCTTTTACGCTGTCTGCGGCATTGTCCAAGGTGTCGTCTGCTTTATCGACTAAATTTTCGGCTCCTTTTTTAGCACTGTCATAGGCATCGCTTGCTCCATCGGCTAAATTTTCCGCCCCCTTTTTTGCTCCATCAACGGCATTGTCTAGGGCGTCATCGGCCTTGTCGGCCAAATTTGCCGCACCTTTTCTTAGGCTGCCGAAGGCATCACCGACTTTATCCGCTAAATTCTCGGCTCCTTCTTTTGCACCCTCCAAGGCATCTTCTGCCATATCATCCAAATTTGTATTGTCTTCTGACATAATCGTATTTTTAAGTTGTTATTTCGCCTAAATGTACTGATTATTCCAATATCATAAAAATGCGGAATCAACAGGTTCCCAGAGTTCTAACTTGTTACCATCCGGATCTAGTATCCACCCGAATTTTCCGTACTCAAATTCCTCGATTTCTCCTACAATTGTAACTCCTTCCTCTTTTAAAGCCTCAAGCAGTTCCACTAGATTTTCAACCCGGAAATTCATCATAAAACTGGATTCACTGGGCTTAAAGTAGCTCGTGTCAGACTTCATCGGACTCCATTGAGTAGAGCAATCATTACCGTCTTTGTCTTTCCACCAAAACGTCCAACCATACTGGTCGGTAGGGATGCCCAAATGTTTTTTGTACCAATCTTTAATGCCATTGGGGTCATCTGTCTTAAAGAAGAATCCACCCAAGCCCGTAACTCTTTTTTTCATAAATTAAATTTTTAATGTCATTTCCGAGAAGTCGGAAATCTCCGTGCTTATCAATAAGACTCAAATAGCAGCTTTATTTGCTTTTCACTTTTTTCTCATACAGTGTGATCCAATCATCCGGTGTCATTTTGCCACAGAGCTCCTCAATTAGGTCATAGGGGATATCGTTCATCTTTTTAAAACGGACACAGCTTTTGCCCATATCCAATTTGTACTTGCAGTGTTTTGAATACTCGCCCACAAACCAATCATATAGTTTTGGATTGGCATAGATTCCGGAGTGATATAACGCCACAAAGTTCTTTTGCGAGGCCAGATTCATAAACGGCAACGGAAGTTTTGGGTCGCAATGGTAGCCCCCCGGATATTTGGAATGCGGTACTACATAGCCCAACATTCCATAGCTCATTTGTTCCTCAAAGCCCTTCGGCAAATTTTTGAGGATACTATTCCTGATCTTGGAAATAACCTCTTGACGTTCTTCAGGTAGTTGGGCAATATATTCTTCTGGTGAATTTGCTTTGTATTGCATCAGTTCAATTTTTGCGTTGTAAAATCATAGCTGAAATTAATGAAATTATAAAACCTATGACAAATACCATCATCGACATAATCGAAAAATGAATGAACGGGTTCGAAAACATTTGTTTTTCAGATTCCAACTCAGCTTTTCGTATTTCAAATTCATCGGCCGGCAAAGATGCAGATTGCTCAAGCATTCCCTCATAATAATCGGTCATAAAATCGGGATTGATATATTTTACATAAACAAGGTCCAATAGACCAAAAGCTAAGGAGGCCATAAGACTTATTAGAAGACCGATTAAAAGGGCTTTTCCAAAACCAACGACCCCATTGTTCTCACGATCTCGAAAGTGTTTGATCCCAAAGTAAACGAAGAGTAATGACACTACCATTGAGGAATAGCCGATGACTTCACCCATAGTATTATCGACGATATCTACAAGAGACCAAATTAATAAGGACAGGAGGCCAACGGTAATAGTGCTATAGAGCCCGTAACGTAAAATAGTTTTTTTCATTTTTATGGTTTTAGGATTGAGCACAAATATAATTTCACCCTTTAAAAAAGATCTCATACTAAAGTACCAAAATGTAACGAAATCAAGGATTTGGGCTAGGGTATGAAAAACACGCCTAGATGATTTGCATTTCCTTGGCCTTTTGAATGGCTTGGGTTCTTCGTTTGGCGTCCAGCTTCACAAAAAGATTGGAAACGTGGGTTTTAATGGTACTCTCCGATAAAAACATTTTATCACCTATTTCCTTGTTGGAAAGACCTAGGGCGATTTCCTGTAAAACTTCATATTCCCTTTTACTCAGGCCGGATGCTACTATTTTCCTGGTGTCCAAACTTTTGTTATCAGGAATAGTTTTAGAACGACCACTCTTATTGAGATAAATACCTACAAAAAAGAAAACCATAGCGATTAGGGCAATAATAAACTCAATGGATGCATTCCCGGAAGCATATGCGTATTTACTTAACCGGAACAGGCCGAGTAGGGCGATGATCAATGCCGCGAATATTAGAACCGTGCGTTTCACTCTTGAAAGTTAACAAAATTCAGTTTTGACTTTATCTACTACGGCCTGCGCTAGTTTTTCATAGCTTTCCACAGTCCAACCTGCGACATGGGGAGACAAGATTACATTTTCTGCCTGGATGAGATCGGTAAAAACGTCTGGGAGTTTACCCTCAACAAACATATGTTCAAAAGAACTTTTTTCATATTCCAAAACATCTAGGCCAGCCCCAAGGATTTTCCCTGATTTTAGCGCCGAAACGAGATCTTCGGTAACAACGCATTTGCCACGTGCCGTATTTAAAAGCCAAAACGGTTTGTGAAACTTGTCAATGAATTCTGAGGAGATCATTCCTGTAGTAAGCTCCGTTTGAGGTACATGAAGACTCAGCACATCCGCCCTTTGTTGTAGTTCCAGAATCCCAATTTGACGGGCGTTTTCATCACCAACCCCGCCCTGAATATCATAGCAAATCACCTCGGCATCGAAACCCTTAAGTTTTTTAGCGAAGGCCTTGCCCATATTTCCATAACCGATGATACCCACGGTCTTGCCGTCTAACTCTACCCCGCGATTGCCTTCGCGGTCCCATTTGCCGGAACGAACCTCGCGATCGGCCTTGTTTAGATTGTTGAAAAGCGACAATAGCATACCAAGTGTATGTTCGCCAACGGCGTTGCGATTGCCTTCTGGGGCAGCGGCTAAAAAAATGTTGTTTGCCTTTGCGTATAGCGTATCAATATTCTCCAATCCAGCGCCTAGGCGACCAATGAATTTTAAGTTTGTTGCTTTTTCCAAAAAAGAGGCATCCAATGAAAAGCGACTGCGGATAATAATACCGTCGTAGGTGCTTATTTTTTGTTCAATTTCTGATTTGGTAGCCGTGTAATCCTCATGGTTTTCAAAGCCTAACTCCTTGAATTGTTCTAATAAAAGTGGATGATTTATATCTAGGTGTAGCACCTTCATTTATTATGGTTTTAAATTTTTGGATAATGGGTTTGCGTCCTGTCATGAGCTACATCACCAGTATGGGCCGTGCTTAATTTTTCAAAGAGCAACAAATGCACTTCTTCCCCATCTTTGGTGGAGGGGCAATGCTCAACACCTTTGGGTACCACAATGATTTCACCTTCCCTGACCACTTCTGTACGGTCCCGGAATTTCATATACAAGGTGCCTTTAAGTACCTGAAAGAGCTCATCCTCATCGGCGTGGGCATGCCATACAAACTCATCTTTTACTTTGGCCAAGAGTACCTGCATATTATCGACCACCGCAATTTGGTGTGGATGCCATTGTTTAGTGAACAGTTTATGCTTTTGTTTCAGGTTTACTGGTTTCATTGGCTATGAGCTATAATAGGCTTACAATTTATATATTATTTTGAAGAATGGTGTACTATGAAATAAATTAATGGGCGCAATTTACGCATAGTAGACTTTCGGGACGAATTAAGATGCGTCCCACCGGAATGGGCTGTTTGCAGTTCAAACAAATGCTGAAATCGGCGCTGCCAAATCTATCCAAAACTCTTTTTAAATTGAACAACTTTTGTTTGGCCTGTCGCAAGGAAGCCTCATTGACACTTTTATTGTTTATGGCGTCCATTCTACTAATGCGACCAATGGCTTCACTGGGAGCGATAGGCTTTGTCAGGTCTTCATACTTGACGATTTGCTTTTCGGTCTTTTCGATTTCCGTCTCGATTATATGTTTTATTTCCAAGGGTTTCATACACAATTAAATATACTGAAAATTCTGTAGGGCCCCTAGCTCGGATTGTTTCGTGGAGGAGGAGCCATAAAATTTGAAATACGCACCTTTTAAAATACATAGGATAGTCTATCAATTGGAAAATTGACAACCTCAGGCCTTTCCGGTAATCGGCTTAAATTCCCAAAATAAGTTTTGCGATCCAGAAGTAGATGAGGATTCCGAAGATATCGTTACTGGTAGTGATGAACGGGCCGGTAGCAATTGCGGGATCAATACCCCTTTTATCAAGAAATAGAGGCGTAAACGTACCTATAAAACCAGCCACGATTATTACGGCGATCAGCGAGATTGAAATAGCCAATGCGGTTAGGAAATGGCCTTTCCAGAACCAGGTGAAAAGTAGCAGAATGGCCGCTAGAATAACACCATTGAGGAGGGCCAGCAACATTTCTTTGACCAGCCGGTTGCTTACGCTACCCTTTAGGTCATCATTCGCCAAACCTTGAACGATAATGGCGCTCGATTGTACACCAACATTACCTGCCATTGCCGCGATCAACGGGGTAAAGAAAAATAAAATAGCATGTTGGGCTATCATTTCTTCAAAACCGCCCATGATGGCTGCAGCTCCGAGCCCACCAAATAGGCCTAAAATCAACCATGGCAGACGCGCCCTGGTCAGTTCCCAAATATTATCGTCGGCCTCAACACCTTGGGAGATACCGGCCGCTAATTGATAATCCTTTTCAGCCTCTTCTTTGATAACATCTACAATATCGTCAATCGTAATCCTACCTACCAATCGGCCAATTTCATCCACAACAGGAATGGCCTCCAAATCATATTTGCTCATGATTTTAGCGACTTCCTCCGGTTTTTCATTCACGTTTACCGAATCTACCTTAGGGATGTAAACTTGGCTAATATGTGTCTTGGTCGAGGTGGTCAACAAGTCCTTTAACGAAAGCCTTCCTTTTAAATGATCCTCGTCATCTACCACATAAATAGAGTGTACCCGGGTTACATTTTCAGCCTGCGCCCGCATTTCTTTTACGCAGGTAAGCACATCCCAATTTTCACGAACCTTTACCAGCTCTTTTGCCATTAACCCGCCAGCAGTATCTTCATCATAGCGCAAGAGGTCTACAATATCCTTAGCGTGTTCCTTATCCTCAATTTGGGAAATTACCCTCTGAACAATTTCCTCAGGAAGTTCCCCGACAATATCTGCGGCATCATCGGTATCCAACTCTTCCAGTTCTTCCGCAATTTCTTTTGCAGAAAGATTTCCCAGAATGGCTTCCCGTACATCTTCATCCAGCTCGGTAAGCACATCGGAGGTCTTATCGCTATCCAGTAATTTGATCAGATATGTTGCCTGCTCCTCGTTAAGCTCGTTACTGATTTCGGCAACATCGGCATAATGCACCTCCTCCATAAAAGCGATCAACTGGGTATCCCGTTGCAGTTCGATCAGCTGGGTGATTTCCGCTAAAAGCTCGTCTGTTAATTTAAAGGGTGTCATTCGCTATCTTCTTCGTCAACAAAATAAAATCGGCAACAGCCAATTGTTCTGGGCGAAGGTCAAAGATAGCATCTTCTTTGAGAATATCTGAGAGTTCGTAGGTTTTAAGGCTGTTTCGCAAGGTTTTGCGACGGTGGTTAAAGGCACTTTTTACGATTTTAAAAAATAGCTTTTCGTCACATTCCAAATTCAAATTCGTTTTTCGAATCAATCGCAATACACCGGATTGTACCTTTGGCGGCGGGTCAAAAACTTCTGGTGGTACTGTAAACAAATATTCGGCTTCGTAGAAAGCTTGAACCAATACCGATAAGATACCATAGGTTTTATTACCAGGTCCAGAACAAATGCGTTGGGCCACTTCTTTCTGAAACATGCCTGTGAATTCCGGTACTTGAGTACGCAATTCCAACATTTTAAAAACGATCTGTGTTGAAATGTTATAGGGAAAGTTGCCCGTAATAGCGAACTGTTCAATACCAAAAAGAGGACCGAGGTCAGCATTTAAAAAATCTGCCTCAACAACTTTAAAAGAACCGTTCCCATGTAATACGTTGGGGTGCTCCAACGGGAAACTATGGTTTAGATAAAGAACGGAATCCGAATCCAATTCCATCGCCACCAGATTTATATTTTGCCCAAGCAGATACTTTGTTAATACTCCTGTTCCCGGACCAATTTCAATAACATTCTTATAGCCTTTTAGGGTTAGTGTTTCGGCAATTTGTTGTGCCACCTCTTCATCTTTAAGGAAATGCTGGCCCAAATATTTCTTGGCCTTAACGGGACTTTTGTCTTCCCAGGGCTTTTTCCCCTTCCATTTTTTGGATGACTTAGATTTCTTTTTTTTACCCATGAGCTACTGTTCGCTAACGACCTCCAATTCGGTTCTAAATGATACGGATTGGTCCGCAAAAAGCTTCAGCGCATCTTCCCGCAAACGAGGGGCATCTTCCGTATAGTATTTTTCCAAAGTTGCTTTATCAGGTGTTGTAAACTGCACGGAATATGTGAAGCCACCCATATCTTCTTCAACCAGAACCCTACACATCTTGGCACTTAAGAACTTACCGGTTGCCAAAACATCTGGGATGTGCGTTTCCTTCATCCATTTGAGCCATTTGTCATGAACGGCACTATCAATATTGGTGGTTACATTATAGATGTACATAAATGATATTTTCTTTTTCATTTTCGCCCTTCGTCAACGCTCGGGATAAACTTCGCTGGAACTCTGGGGTTTAAGTTTAAGTGTCATTTCGAGCGCAGTCGAGAACTATCTAGCAACTAGGTCTCGACTGCGCTCGACCAGACATCTCTGTTTTTTTAGTTAATGGCATCACCTCGAAGCTTTCTAAAATGCTTTCGCGCTTGCGGAAAGTAATAGCTATCCTGGTAATTATAAATAATTTTCTCGTATTGCGTTTTTGCCTTTTCAGGTTGGTTTAAAATAGTACGGTAGAGTTCTCCGAGGGCGTAGTGGGCGTCATCTGCCAAAATGCCGTTGGGATAAAATTCAATAATCTTTAAATAATTGAACGCTGCTGCCTCATAATCTTGTATGCCCTCTAATAGTTCACCTTGTTTTAAAAGGGCATCGTCCTCGATTTTTTCCCCTTTATGATTACTAAGAATGTCCTCAAGTTCAGCCATGGCATCCACGGTCTTGTTCTGATAGCTTAGCAAATCTGCTCGGGCATACTTTTTTAATGCGGTCTGGGTAGAATCTTCGAGCGAGTTGTCCGAAATTAATAAACTCAACTGCATGGCGTCATTTGCAATCAATTGGGAGGTAGAACTCCGGAGTACTTTCAGTTGGGTCAATGCCCAATCAAAATCACCTTTGTAAAAGCTGGTCTGGGCCACCTTAAAACGGGCATCTTGGCCTAAGATATCGTTTTTAAGGGATTTTTGAATCTGGGAAAAGTAAATCAGTGCCTCATTGAACTTTTGGTCGTACACTAGAATATCTCCTAAGGCCAGTTTTATAAAAGCAAGACCCCGTTGGTTCAAGGGTAGTTTTAGGCTTTTTTTGAGTATGGCAACAGCCGGTTCGGGCGTATTTTTTGTAAAGGTCAGGAAATTGGCATAGGCCACTTGCAATTGAAGGGTCTGACTTTCATAACCATGGTATTCGATCAGGGATTCAAACTGTTTTTGAATTGCCTCCAATTTTTTTTCATCAGGCTTGACGAGTTGAATATCAATAAGATTCAATTGAGCATTTAATTTGGTAACCTCGTCATTCGCTTGTTCAATAATGTATTCGAATATTTCCCGTGCAATCCCATGTTCCTTTTCTTGTAATCCCAGCTCTCCTAGGTTAGCCATTCGCTGGAGTGAAACACCGTCCATTCGCTTGAAAATGGCTTTTTCTTGTCGGAATGCGCTTCTATATTGCTTTTGTTGTACAAAGAGCCAGCTTAGCAATTCATTCCAGAGTACATCCGGATGTTGTTGCGCATTTTCCAGAAGTATCTTTTTGAATTTAATGTTGTTTTGGCTCTCGGGGTCGGCCGATATAAAGGCATCTATTTTCCGCAGCACATTCGATTTTGAGGTCTTGCCCGCACTCACCAATCTCAGGTAAGAACTATACATTTTTTCAATACTTCCCTGTTCCCCATAAATGGTGGCAAGTTGAAAATTATAGTCCAAGGCAGGGTTCAATTCCATAGCGGTAGCATAGGTCTTAATGGCATTGTCCAATAGTGCATATTTTTGAAACCGTTCCCCAATCCCGTAGGCGTAATTGGGTTTTTGTTCAATTTGCTCCAACGCCTGTTGATAATAGTTTTTTGCTTTTAGGGAATCGCCCTGCAAAGTAGCATTATAGCCCAGTTCAACATAAATGGGTGGATAAGGCCGTCTATGGCTGCGCATTTTCAAAAGCCGGTTTTCGGCATCTTCGTAGCGTTCAAGTTGTTGGTAACAGGCCACTAAAGTTTCAACATAATCGGTGCGTAAGGGATTTTTTTTGACTAGTTTTTCGTAGTAAACGAGTGCTTTGTCGTATTCGCCATCATTAAAGTATTGTTTGGCCAAATTATCTTCTTGGGCAGAAGTAGCGGTGATAAGAACGAGGTACGAAATAAGAAGTACGAGAAATCGCATTACCCAAAGATACGTAGAATGTTGATAAAAGGGTGTTAAGAGCAATCTAATCAATCACCTTAAAACCGCAATATGGGACCAATACTTCGGGAATTTGAATGCCATGCTCCGTTTGGTAGTTCTCCAAAATACCGGCCAAGACCCTTGGTAATGCCAAAGCACTACCGTTTAAGGTGTGCGCCAGTTGATTTTTCCCATCTTCGTCCTTATAGCGCAATTTTAAGCGATTCGCCTGATAGGTCTCAAAGTTAGAAACAGAACTAATCTCCAACCAGCGATCTTGCGCCGTAGAAAATACTTCAAAATCATAGGTGAGGGCTGAGGTAAACCCTAAATCGCCACCACATAGTCGTAGGATGCGGTAGGGGAGTTTTAACTCCCTAAGAATGGTTTTTACATGATCGACCATTCCGTCTAAAGCCTTGTAAGAGTTCTGTGGATGTTCAACACGTACAATCTCGACCTTATCAAACTGATGCAAGCGGTTAAGGCCACGCACATGCGCCCCGTAACTACCGGCCTCTCTTCGGAAGCAAGGCGTATACGCGGTATAGCAAATCGGAAAATCTTTTTCGTTAAGAAGTTCGCCACGAAACAAGTTGGTAACCGGTACTTCAGCCGTTGGGATGAGGTACAGGTCATCTTCGCCAACATGATACATTTGCCCTTCCTTATCGGGTAATTGCCCAGTACCCAAACCTGAGGCCTCATTGACCAAATGAGGTACTTGTATTTCTGTATAACCCGCCGTGGTATTTTTATCCAGGAAATAGGAGATTAAAGCACGCTGTAAACGAGCCCCTTTTCCTTTATAAACAGGAAAACCCGCCCCGGCAATTTTTACACCGAGTTCAAAATCGATAATGTCATATTTTTTGGCCAATTCCCAATGGGGTAGTGCGTTGGTTGTTAATTGTGGAATATCGCCCTCTGCAAAAATCTCCTCATTATCCGTTTCGGTACTGCCTGCTGGTACTGATTCGTGAGGCACATTGGGAATTTGATATAACAAGGTTTGGAGCTGTTCGGTCACCTCATTTAACACATCGCCAAGTTTTTTGGAGGTTTCCTTCAATATTCCGGTCTTTTCCTTTAGTTTATTTGCCTCTTGCGCCTTTCCGTTTTTGAAAAGTACCCCAATTTCCTTGGAAAGTTTGTTGCTTTCGGAAAGTGCAGCGTCAAGTTGTGTTTGGGTGGCCCTTCTTTTTTCATCCAATCGCAACACATCTTCCACCAAAGGGGCGGCATCGAGGTTCCGTTTTTTTAGTGCCTCAATGATTTCATCTTTCTTATTGCGAATAGTGGGTAACTGTAACATCCTGAAATTCTTTAAGCTGCAAATTTAGGTTTAATCAAGCAATGTAACAATCTAAAGCTTGCTCACAAGCCTGAAATTTAAAAGGCTACCTTTTGAAAGTGGAAAATCAGTCTAATTGGGAAGGAAGTATCCACTCATGATGGCCAAAGTGATTCCATTCTTCCTTGCCCAAATCTACCTTGGGGTCGATAAAGGGGGCATACGACCTTCCATTAATGCTGATTTTTGAATTGACCATATAAACGGAAACAGCTTCCCCTTTTTTCGCATACTCCTTTTTTAGGTGTTGTGCGAATTGCCATGCAAAATCCGGGTATGCAGTTACTCTGGCCCGTTGTTTCCCTGTCAGGTATTCTTTGGGATTAATAAATAAGACCTTTCCACTTTTATTGTTCACCACTTTAAATTGTGCCTTGCCAACGCGGCTGCGCAACATCATACGCCAGCTAAGGCGATGCCCTTCCTCTGTCCATAAAACTTTATCCTTGATAAAATAATGCCGTATAGGAAGTAGTAGTTGAAACAGGAAATAAATGCCAAAGCCCAAAAGTAAAACAGGTTTGTATGAAGGGGTTTCAAAGCCATTATCAGAATAAAAAACCTTCTTTTTAAGGAATATGTTCTTGATGGTTCGTGCCTCGAAAAAGAATACGGTAAAGGCGAGGGATAGGAAGGGGAATATACCTATTTGAAAGACAATAGCGTTGAACAGATGAAAAAAGAGCGACGCAAAAAAAGCCCATTTTCTGGTAGGTTTCCAAAGCAGCGCTGGTACAATCAGTAAATCGAACAAGATACCACAAACCCCTAAAATCTTATGTAACCACGGTTCTTGTAAAAGATTGCCTATAACATAATAATCAGCTTTGCCGGACATTAATAGTTTGATCATGCTGAAATCTAGCCAATCGCCATACATTTTTGCGATGGAGGCATAGGTGTATACAATGAATAACTGTAGTATAATGACCCATTTCACCCAACTTGGCATATACTGCCGTTCAAGGGACGGATTTTGTTTCACATCGACCGAAAAATAACGATTGGCTGGGAAGAAAACTATAAGGCCCGAAATAAGTACGAGTAGATAGTAATGGTTGTTATAAGATGTTTTTTGCATAAAGTACACAGCGGCCCAGAGTAGCGTGAAGCTTATGATTGCAAAGCGGTACTTATATCCAATGGCGATCAAAACCCCTAGGGTTCCCATTACCAAAAAGTATAGGTACATGCCAGAGCCTGGTAAAGGCTGTAGCCACTCAAGGCCGATAAAATTAAAGGTAAACTGGGGTTCGATGAGCGTTCGCTTTACCCAACCTGTAACGATGGCCCCATAGCACTCCAGAGCAACAAGAATCCCAAAAAAAACCCTAAAAATGATGAGGGGTGAATTATCGATTTTTGTAAAAAGAAATCTGTTTATCATTACTTGGCGATTAATGAAAGCGCCACCTCCTCGTCTTTACCAAGTTGGGTTTTTAAGGCATCAACTGAATCGAACTTATGTTCATCACGAAGTCTAGCAAAAATATGTACCTGCAATGGGCCATCATATAAGTCTTTTTCGAAATCGAAAAAATGGACTTCTATACTACGACGTTTCCCAGACACCGTAGGATTGTAACCAATATTCATCATCCCAAAAACTTTAAGGCCATCTATTTGAGCATGTACGACATACACTCCATTTTTAGGGATTAGTTTGTACGGTGTGTCGACAAACAGATTGGCTGTCGGGAAGTTCAATTGTCTGCCCAGTCCCTTACCTTTTATCACCGTTCCCGTAAGCATATAGTCATAGCCAAGAAATTTATTGGCGGTCACTACATCACCTTCCTCCAAAGCTTTTCTGATTTTGGTAGAACTTACAGAAACCGCATCTACTTCTTTTGCCGAAATTTCCTCAACCTCAAAATCAAGGGCATTTCCGAAAGCTGTTAAATCTGTAATGTTGGCTGTTCTATTTCGACCAAACCGATGATCATAGCCTATGATTATTTTTTTTGTTTTCAATTGGTTTACTAAGATGTCCCGGACAAACTCGGTTGCCGATAAGCGGGAAAACTCCTTGGTAAAGGGGTGTATGATAAGCAAATCTAAACCAAGTTTTTCCAAAATCTGGGTTTTTTCGGCAATGGTATTGAGCAGTTTGATATCACCATCTTTTTGGAGTACCATTCGGGGATGGGGGAAAAAAGTAAGTACAGTTGACTTGAGTCCTAAACCCTTGGCATTATTTATAAGGCGTTCGAGAATGCTCCGATGCCCAATATGAACTCCATCAAAGGTGCCAATTGTTATTGCCGTGGATTGCTTTTTATCGTAATTTATGATGCTTTGGACTGTTTCCACTATTTTGGTACTAATAAAAAGGCCTATATTTGAGTTTAGGAAAATTCCCCTTAATGATCGCTAAATTACGTCTTGTTTTTACAATTACCATGCTATTTGCCTGCTTTTGCGGATATTCGCAGGACAATTATTGGGAACAATTAAATCATGCCGATAGGCATTCAAAAGACTTTCTCAGAGAATCGCATATCTCAAAGGGTAAAGTGTTTTCGGTTCGGGAGAGCATGCTCAAAACCCAATTAAGAAATCTTTCTTTTTCCCTTAAGAATACCACCAAGGTTTATTTTCCCGATGAGAACGGGCGTTTTATCGCGTTCCATATTTCTGAATCCCCGGTATTGGCACCCGGACTCAGCGCTAAGTACCCGGGCATTAAATCATACGCAGGCTATGGGGTGGTCGATTCTGAAAAGAAAATACGGTTTAGTGTTTCCCAAAAGGGAATGCAGGTTACCATGATCAATTTAAACAAAGCTACTACCACATTTATTCAAAAAACATCAAAGAATAATTATGTAGCATATTCCAGAGAGGGTCTTAGTAAGCGAGAAAGTGACTTTGTATGTGAGACAAAATCCGCTATTTATAAGGATATGGAGGGTTTGGCTTTGCGTCCAGTGGATGACAAAGTGTTGCGCAAATATCGCTTGGCCGTTTCGACAACGGGAGAATATACGCAAGTTCATGGCGGTACTGTTGAAGGTGCTTTAGCGGCAATAAATGCCACCATTACACGGATCAATCAAATTTTTGAAACCGATCTGGGTGTGACATTGGAACTGGTAGCCAATAATGATGAAGTTATTTTTATTAATCCTGATACCGACCCATATAGTCAAGGTAGTGCCCTGACGGGAGAGGTACAGAATACACTTACTCAACGTATTGGTGAGGCGAATTACGATATTGGTCATTTATTTCATAGGGCAGCCAATGGTGGTAATGCGGGATTCATAGGTAGGGTCTGCGTTGACGGTCAAAAGGGCAGTGCCTATTCCTCATCTACCAATCCTGAAGGAGATTTATTCGATCTCGATTTTGTGGCCCATGAGATAGGGCATCAATTAGGGGCAAACCACACCTGGTCCTTTGAATCGGAAGGTACTGGCGTTCAGGCAGAACCTGGGAGTGGGAGTACCATCATGGGCTATGCCGGGATTACCCAAGAAAATGACGTTACCGGTAATAGTGATGACTATTTTCATTATGTCAGCATTGTTCAGATTATAGAAAATTTGGAATCCAAATCCTGTGGGGAAATCGTTTCGATAGCGAATAATCCGCCAGTTGTAAGCCCGGTTCCCGACTTCATTATTCCGGCCCTTACTGCATTTAAACTAACGGGTAGTGCAACGGATCCCGATGTGGATGATCAGCTTACCTATACATGGGAACAAATAGACGATGGGGTAGTTGTTCAAGGCTCTTTTGGACCGACAAACCCTGGAGGAGCAAATTTTAGATCACTCAAACCTACCGTAGATCCTAGTCGTTATTTTCCTTCGTTGGATAGAGTTATAAGTGGTAACCTAACACAGACCCTTCCGGCCGAGAATTCCGCTTGGGAAACGGTGTCTTCAATTGACCGAATCATGAATTTTGCGTTAACCGTTCGGGATAATGCCGAAGGAGGAGGACAAGTTGTTTCCGAATTGGTCGAGGTAAGCGTCATCAGTTCAGGCGGCGCCTTCGGTGTTACCTCTCAGCCGCCGGGTACCGAATATATCGCGGGAGAACTTCAAGAGGTCAGTTGGGAAGTGGCCAATACCGACCAAGCCCCTATAAACACGCAATCTGTAGATATTTTGCTTTCTATTGATGGCGGTATGACCTTTCCCATAACATTGGCTGAAGATGTGGCAAATAATGGTTCGCATCAGGTGCTTTTACCTGGATTGGCTACAGATAATGCGCGCATCATGGTGAAAGCCAATGGCAACATTTTCTTTGCCGTTAATGAGGCTGACTTTACTATAGTAGAATCTGCAATAGTGTTGAATCTTACGCAAACGGATTATGAAGTTTGTCAACCAGAAACCGTAACCATTCCGTTTGTTTATGAAACGTATGCTGGTTTTATGGAAGAAGTTACGTTTAGTTTACAAGGACTTCCTTCTGGGGCAACAGTATCCTTTTCGCCAGCAACGGCTACCGCAAATGACACTAATGTGGAATTGACAATTACTGATACCGCTAATGCTGTTGAAGGGGAGTATGCAATAACAATACAGGCAACATCCGTTTCGGAAACAAAGGAGTTGAGCTTACAATTACTTGTATTGAGCAGCAATTTTTCCGAGGTAGGCTTAATAAGCCCAGCTGATGGCACTGTAGACATTTCAGCAAGGCATAATTTTGAATGGGAGGCAAGCCCGTTATATACTTCTTATGATATTCAAATCGCAACGGATGTAGGTTTTACAAACATAATAGAAAGTGCGACCATTTCAGGAAACAGCTATACCCCTTTAAGTCTTGATAATGAAACGACTTATTTTTGGAGATTAAAACCAAAGAATATTTGTGGTGAGGGTAATTTTGGAACCGCCTTTAGCTTTACTACGATACAACAGAGTTGCGCCAATAGAATGGGGACTAATTTGCCCATAGCCATTTCACCATCGGGAACATCAACCATATCATCGAAAATAACACTCTATGACGATTTGATTCTAACCGATTTAAATATAAATATAGAACTGGATCATACCTATTTGTCAGATTTAATCATTACAATAACTTCCCCTTCAGGTAAGGAAATTCCTTTGATTTCCAGATCATGCGGGGAATTAGATAACATAAATGTGACTTTTGACGATGCCGCCGAAAGTTTTATTTGTGGTGGTAATCCGGCAATCAGCGGTACCGTAAGACCCCTTGTAGGTTTTAATAGTTTGTTGGGCGAATCTATTGCTGGCGAATGGACATTAACCATTAGCGATACGGAAAATGAAGATGGAGGTTCGTTAAGATCATTCTCTATGGATCTTTGCGTAGAAGGCGAATTTAGCCCAGATGAAGATGCTGATGGAGTTTTTGATGATGATGACCTGTGTCCTGGCACCCCTTCTGGTAGCGAAGTAAATGAGACAGGATGCGCCATATACAGATTTGCAAGCGATAACTTTGTACTTAAAACAACAAGTGAATCGTGTAGGACGGAGAATGATGGCGTCCTGGAAATTACTACATCTACGATTTTGGATTATAGTCTTTCAATCGTAGGTAATGGGGTTAATGTTAATGGGGACTTTACCAATACCTATACGCAAAATAATTTGGCGGCCGGTACGTATACAGTATGTATTGATGCTGTAGACGGGGACAAGGATTATGAAGAGGTTTGTTTTGAGGTAGTTGTCACAGAGCCGGAAGCCCTTTCCGTTAGTTCAAGAACTGGAATGGATGAAACTACTGTGGTCTTGAGTTTAAGCGGGTCTACCATTTATACTATAGAACTGAATGGGGTGTTAACGCAGACGACCTCACCTGAAATAACAATTGATCTTAAAAAAGGGAACAATATTCTAAAGGTTTCCGGAGAACTTTCATGTCAAGGATCCTATGAAGAGCAATTTTTCCTTAGCGCTGGAATAACCGTATATCCCAATCCGACCGTTTCGACCGTGAAAATTTTTATAGAGGATGACGGGGATGTTGATATGACGGTTTATTCCCTTGATGGTAGGTTGGTATTCAGTGAGAAGAGAAATGTTCAAGGAAATAATACCGAGCTTGATGTTTCGAACTTGTCGGCAGGAGTATATCTTTTAAAGATAGCTGGAAAAACGCAAAAGGGAACTTATAAAATAATAAAGCAATGAAGACCCTGAAAATAGTATTGTTGTTCGCTCTTTTCGCACTAGGCTGCTCTAAGGATGACCCGCCTAGTCCGCCAGGGGTAGCGGCATTGACCTTACCTGCTAAAAATTCTGAATGTAGTCCGATAGAAGAAGGTAGTAGTGCCAATACCAATCTGGTGCGATTTTCTTGGCAGGCATCTGCAAATACGGAAACGTACCTATTGCTGGTAGAAGATCTAAGCAGGGGAACAACTCAAATGAAGACTACGACGGCGCTTTTCGAAACGCTTCCTTTAGCTACGGGAACTCCTTTCTCATGGTCGGTAACTTCTAAAAACACTGCTGTGACGGAGACCGCTATTAGCGAGACATGGTTCTTTTTTAGCCCCGGTACTGAAACGACCTATTTACCATTTCCGGCGGGGATAATTAAACCTAATGGTCCAAAAGCCTTTATAGATGAGATTGGGGAAGTAACCATTGAATGGGAGGGGTTTGATCTAGACAATGATATTGAGGGGTACGAACTTTATTTTTCTACGGAAAATCCGCCAAGCCTATTTTCTTCTTTTGGTGCTGACCAAACCATGACAACAGTGGCGGCCACTGCAAATACGATCTACTATTTCAAGATAATTACCAAAGACCTAGAAGGTAATTCTTCTGATACGGGGGTTATTAGTTTTGAGGCAATTTAAGAGTCAAGTACCATTATATTGGTTCATGGTAATCGATACCCCCGCAAGCACGAACGAACGAACCACCTCCGAAGTTCTGGCAAGTCGTTCCTTTAAGGATGAATATTCTTCTTCGCTCCATTTTCCCAATACGTATTCTACTTGTCTGCCTTTTCCAAAATCGGAGCCCACACCAAATCGTAGCCTGTTGTAAGTTGCTGTTTGTAAAGTAGTTTGAATGTCTTTTAATCCATTATGGCCTCCATCACTTCCCTTGGTTTTCAAACGAAGGGTGCCAAAGGCGAGATTAATATCGTCGGTGACAACCAAAACATTGGCTAGCGGAATCTTCTCCTTTTCCATCCAATACTTCAAGGCTTTGCCGCTTCTGTTCATATAGGTAGACGGTTTTAGGCAAAGTACGGTTCTCCCTTTCGCTTTAAAACTTCCAATAGCACCTAACTTCTGGGTTTCAAAGGAAAACTCTTCGCTCTTGGCAAGTGCATCCAGAACCTTAAATCCAATATTATGCCTTGTTTCTGAATATTCATCGCCGATATTGCCTAGGCCTACTACCAAAAATTTCTTCATATGCTCTTGTTCATCCAATGCAGATGTTACATTGAAAATCGATTTTAAAAAGGCTAACATAGTACCAATTGTATTTTGGCAAAAATACGAAAGCATCCCGAATCGGTAGAAACCTGATAGGGATGCTTTTGGTATAAATTTGAAAAGGAGATTTATTCCTTTCCTTCGGCCGCTGGAGCTTCGGCTGCTGTTCCTTCGCCTCCTTCTGCTGTAGTTCCTTCTTCTCCTTCTTCTCCTTCTTCCTCTTCTTCTTCAACTTCAATCGCCGCACGTGCTGTCTTAACTTGTACCACTACGGTGCTATCTGGGTGAAGTATGGTAAAATCGTCATTTAGTAACGATTCAACGGAAATGTTGTCCCCAATTTTCAATTTTGAAATATCAATATCGAAGAAATCTGGAAGTTTGTCCGGTAATGCCTTAATGGCAAGTTTACGTTTTCTAAATAATAAACGCCCACCATTACGTACTCCGGGAGAATTCCCTTGAAGACGAACAGGTATGTTCATCGTTACCTCCTTGTCATCGAAAAGTTGATAAAAATCAATATGCAAAATCTTATCCGTTACCGGGTGAAATTGAATGTCTTGCATAATTGCTTTTACTTTTCCTTCGCCTAAGTCAACCTTTACGGTATGTGCGGCAGCGGTGTACACTAAATCCCTAAAACTTAATTCGGGTGCTGAAAAGTGTAATGGTTTTTCCCCTCCGTATACCACGCAAGGAACCAATCCAGCATTACGTAGGGCCTTCGTTGCCTTTTTGCCCACGCTTTCTCTTTCTGATCCTTTAATTGTAATTGACTTCATTGTGTTTAATTAAAAATGTATGATTAAAAATTAATAATTATTTATTGTTTGTTTTCTACGCTATTGGTGGTGACTACATTAAAAACTTAGATGCTATTGAAGTGTTATTATGCACTCTATACATCACGTCTGCAAATAGGTCACAGCAACTTAATACTTTTACCTTATCACTTTGTTTTCTTACAGGAATAGAATCGGTGACGATCAGTTCCTGTAGTTGCGATTTCTCTATTCTTTCATAGGCATCCCCTGAAAGTAGACCGTGGGTTGTAATGGCCCTAACACTCAATGCACCCCTTTCCATCATCAAATCTGCGGCCTTGGTCAATGTTCCTGCGGTATCTACCATATCATCTACGAGTACTACATTTCTACCGGTAACATCCCCAATCAGTTCCATATGCGATATTACATTCGCTTTTGCACGTTGCTTATAACATATTACCACTTCGCATTGCAATGCTTTGGAATAAGCATAAGCCCTTTTAGAACCGCCCATGTCTGGTGATGCAATCATTAGGTTTGGTAAATTGAGTTCCCTTAGATAGGGTAAAAATAAGGTTGAGGCATATAAATGATCAACCGGTTTTTCAAAGAACCCTTGAATTTGATCGGCATGCAGGTCCATGGTAATGATCCTGGTTGCGCCGGCCGCTTCCAACATTTTGGCAATTAACTTGGCCGCGATCGGCACTCTTGGTTTGTCTTTCCTATCCTGTCTTGCCCAACCAAAATAGGGCATTACTGCTGTAATGTGCCTTGCTGATGCTCTTTTGGCAGCATCGAGCATTAATAACATTTCCATCAAATTTTCTGAACTAGGATGCGTTGATCCGATCAAGAAAATCCTTGCCCCACGAACAGACTCCTCAAATGAAGGTTGAAATTCCCCGTCGCTATATCTTGAGATATGTACATTGCCTAAAGCGGTACCGTAAGATTTTGCTATTTTCTCAGCAAGTTCCCGGCTTTTGGTGCAGGCAAAAAACTTCGGTTCTGGAACTTGGTATGACATTGGTATTCGTTTACTATAAAACCCCTGATTTCTAGGGAGGTGCAAATTTAAAAATTAATTTGTCTTGCTAAAGCATAATTGTGGTTATTTTCATTTGGAGATTGAAATTATTTTTTAGCTTTGCAGTCCGATTTCTACAATGCTCGAGTGGCGGAACTGGTAGACGCGCTGGATTCAAAATCCAGTTCCTTTGGAGTGTGGGTTCGATTCCCACCTCGAGTACTTTAAAAACCTTCCTTTTTTTGGGAGGTTTTTTGGTTTTGTGAGATAGAGCTAACAGTGTGGGTTCCCCCGAGGCTTCGGGGCCACCTCGAGTACTTTAAAAACCTTCCTTTTTTTGGGAGGTTTTTTGGTTTTGACAGCAATGTTTTTGGTGTAGGTTCCTTTGACACTTCGTGGCCACCCAGGGTACCAAAGCTTTGCCTTTATAAGTGAGTCTTTTTTAGTTTAAATTTAGCCTTATTTCCTTTTTTAAATACAGGTAAGTAACCAAGGTAAATAGAATATCGGCAATCGAGAATGACATCCAAACACCATTAACACCAAAAAACCGCGGTAAAATAAATACTAATGGGATTAAAAAAATGCCTTGTTTCAGTAGTGTTAAACACAGGGCGGGAAGTGCTTTCCCTGCTGCCTGAAAATAAGCAGAGCCTATTAGTTGTGTTGTAATTACCGGTGTTGCTAAAATGGCAATGATCAATGCATTCGGTGTTAGATCCAGCAAATCTTTGTTTTCGGTAAATATTCCAATCAATTGAATTGGAAATATTCCAAAAAATAGGATATAATCCATATATTAGCTGCTCCTAATCTGGGCTAGTTAATGAATAAGACCATTTTACATCTGGACCTTGATACGTTTTTTGTATCGGTAGAACGGCGTCTCGACAGCCGCTTAAATGGCAAACCCATACTCGTCGGTGGTCTCAGTGACCGCGGTGTAGTGGCTGCCTGTAGTTATGAAACCCGGGGTTATGGCATTCATTCGGGCATGCCCATGAAAATGGCAAAAGAATTGTGTCCGGAAGCCATACGAATAAAAGGTAATGCGGGTACCTATAGCAAGCATTCCGATAAGGTGACCGAGATTATAAAAGAACAGGTGCCACTCTTTGAAAAGTCGAGTATAGATGAGTTTTATGCCGATCTCACGGGAATGGACCGTTTTTTTGGGGCCTATAAATACGCTTCGGAAATGCGACAACGCATTATCAAGGAAACCGGACTCCCAATTTCGTTTGGCCTATCGGTTAATAAAGTAGTATCCAAGGTGGCTACCAACGAGGCCAAACCCAATAATCAGTTAAAGATAGATTATGGGCTCGAAAAGACTTTTTTGGCCCCACTTTCCATTAAAAAAATACCTATGGTAGGCGATAAGACCTATCAAACGCTTAGAAATTTAGGCTTGCGACAAGTACGTACGGTTCAAGAAATGCCCATGGATGTAATGCGACGTGTATTGGGTAAAAATGGCACCGTAATTTGGAAACGTGCCAACGGAATAGACAATACTCCTGTAACCCCATTTTGGGAACGTAAGTCTATTTCCAATGAACGCACTTTTGATAAGGATACCATCGATGTGGTAAAATTAAGAGGTTTATTGATTGCCATGACCGAAAATCTAGCATATCAATTGCGACGGGGCGAAAAGTTGACGGCCTGTATCGCGGTGAAGATTAGGTATTCTGATTTCAATACCTATTCCAAGCAATTGCGTATTCCCTATACCAGTGCCGATCATATCTTGATTCCCAAGATTCTGGAACTATTCAAGATTTTGTATAACAGAAGATTGTTGGTGCGGTTGATAGGCATCCGGTTCAGTCATTTGGTCAGTGGCAACTACCAGATTGATTTATTTGATGATACAGAAGAAGCTTTGAATCTCTATCAAGCTATGGATCATATTAGAAATCGCTATGGCGATAAAAGTGTTGTACGTGCTGCTGCCATGGGAAAGAATACGATTGGGCGAATGCACAACCCGTTTAATGGGCAACCCCCTATTGTGTTGGCACATCGGAAGCAGTGAGCAGTGGCAGTTGGCAGCAGAAATAACGTCTTCGCGAGGAGGTACGACGAAGCGATCTGTTGAATTATGGTAGAAATTTCATAGGACCCCCACACTGGTCTCAACAGATTGCTTTACTAAAAAAGGTTTCACAAAGACGTTTTGAATCAACAAGACACCGGCGTTGCATCATTTTTGAACTAGACACTTGAACTTGTACTTGAATTGCCACACATATTACAGCCTACGCTTCGGAACATTTTCCGAAAAGAAACTTCTGTGCCTCGCTCAAAAAAATCATGTTACACGATTGGTATTGACCGATATTAACAATACCTCGGCGGGACTTAATTTTGTGCGATTGGCCCCTGAATATGATGTAGCACCTATTTTGGGCATCGATTTTAGAAATGGTGTCGAGCAATGTTACATAGGTATTGCCAAAAACAATCAGGGGTATTTAGAGCTGAACGATTTTCTTTCAAATCATTTACACGAGGGAAAAGAGTTTTCGCACCTTGCCCCCAAATTTGAACATGCCTATATAGTCTATCCTTTTGAAAAAGTATTGCAGAATGATCAATATACGTTTGGCGAGGATGAGTTCATAGGTATTTCCATTGCCGATTTGCGAAAATTGCCTTTTTCAAGACTCTCAAGATTAAAAGACAAATTGGTCGTACAACAACCCGTTACATTTCGGAATAAAGCCGACTTTAATGCGCATCGATTGTTACGCGCTATCGACAACAACATTTTGTTGAGCATGTTGGATAAGACCGAGGAAGCCAATGAGGATGAGAAAATGTTTCCTATAGAAAACCTGGCAGCTACCTTTTCGGAATACCCTTTTATTCTGGAAAATACCGAACGTTTATTGAAAGCCTGTGCCATTCATTTTGATTTTTCCAAGGAGAGAAAACCTCAAAACCTCGAAACATATACCGGCAGTCGGGAAGGGGACGAAAAAATGATTGAAAGGCTTTGCCAAGAGGGATTGTCCTATCGCTATGAGAATCCTGGAAAGGAAATTTACGATCGGCTGGAGAAGGAACTTCAGTTGATCAAGGAAAAAGGCTTTATTTCTTATTTTTTGATCAATTGGGATATTGTTTCCGAAGCCCGGGAAAGAGGTTTTTTTTATGTCGGTAGGGGCAGTGGTGCAAACAGCATCGTTGCCTACCTGCTTCGCATTACCGATGTAGATCCTATAGATCTTGATTTGTATTTTGAACGATTTATTAATCTGTACCGTGTCAACCCGCCGGACTTTGATATTGATTTTTCGCATCGGGACCGACCAGCGATGACCGAGTACATTTTTAAGCGTTTTAAGCATGTGGCGCTGTTGGGCACCTATGTAACTTTTAAAGATAAAGGGGTTATTCGTGAACTGGGTAAGGTATTCGGATTGCCTAAAAGTGAAATTGATTTTCTTTCCAAAGGGAGATATGATATGTCGAAATTGGATGAGGTTTCCCGATTGGTCATCAAGTATGGCTATTTAATCAAAGGCATGCCCAATTATTTGAGTATACATGCCGGAGGTATCTTGATCAGTGAAAAGCCCCTACATTGGTTTTCGGCCACAAATATGCCTCCAAAAGGTTTTCCTACCACACAATACGACATGGTTATTGCCGAAGATGTTGGGCTCTATAAATTCGATATTCTTGGGCAACGAGGATTGGCAAAAATCAAGGAATCCCTGGAAATTATTGCATATAATCAACCAGATGAATCAGACAGTTTTGACATTCACGATGTCAAGAAATTTATAAAGGACCCGGGAATCAATAACTTAATAAAGACGGCACAATGTATGGGTTGCTTTTATGTAGAGTCACCTGCCATGCGTATGCTGCTCAAAAAATTGGAAGTCGATAATTACCTTGGCTTGGTCGCTGCAAGTTCTATTATTCGTCCGGGCGTAGCTAAAAGTGGCATGATGCGGGAGTACATTTTAAGACACCGTAATCCCGGTAGGACTGAAGAAAAGGCCCATCCTGTAATGTTGAATATCATGCCTGATACCTATGGGGTTATGGTCTATCAAGAAGATGTTATTAAGGTGGCCAATATTTTTGCAGGTCTTGATTTGGGTGAAGCCGATGTATTACGGCGTGGTATGAGTGGCAAGTTCCGGTCTAGGGAGGAATTTCAAAAAGTGAAGGACAAGTTTTTTGAGAATTGTAGAAATAAAGGGTATGGGGAAAAATTGATTTCCGAAATCTGGAATCAGATTGCCAGTTTTGCCGGTTATGCCTTTGCCAAAGGGCATTCGGCTTCCTATGCCGTAGAGAGTTATCAAACCCTTTTTTTGCGAGCTTATTTTCCTTTGGAATATATGGTAGCCGTATTGAATAGCGGAGGGGGGTTCTATCGCTCTGAATTCTACATACACGAAGCCCGAATGCTAGGAGCCATGATTCATGCCCCATGCATTAACGAAAGCTTTGGTAGGACTATAATTTATGGGAAGGACATTTTTCTGGGTTTTGGTTATTTGAAAGAATTGGAGTCCCGTGTAACGGAACGTATTCTTAAAGAACGTTTGGCAAATGGAAACTTTACGTCATTAGAAGATTTTTTAGATCGGGTATTTATATCCATAGAACAGATAAGTATACTGATCCGTATTGATGCATTTCGTTTTTTAAAAGTGAACAAGCATGAATTGTTGTGGAAAGCCCATTTGTTTCTTTCAAAAAATACCAAAATAGACCACCCCAAGTTATTTGCACCTAGGCATCAGGATTTTCAGATTCCAAAGTTACATACTACCGATTTAGAGATGGCCTTTACCCAGTTAGAGCTATTGGGTTTTGCACTATGCAGCCCATTTGAATTATTGGCAATACCCCCTGCCAATCAAACAGGAAGTAAAGACCTGCCCCGTTATTTGAATCGCCATATTGATATTTACGGCTATCTAGTCACGGTAAAAAATACCAATACCCATAATGGCAAACAAATGCATTTTGCCACACTGGTAGATCAACAAGGAGCGGTTTTCGACACCGTACTTTTTCCTCCCGTAGCCGCCAAATACCATTTTAGGGGAAAGGGTATCTATCGTTTTTATGGTAAGGTTGTAAGCGAGTTTGGCTTTTTAAGTATCGAGGTTATAAAAATGCTCAAACAAGATTATATTCCAGACCCAAGGTATGCTGATATGAAGACGAGCGTTAAGGTATTTCAGCAAAAAGAAAAGAACAAAGTTGGTGCCAATGAATCTGGACCTTGACAATCAATACTTAGAAAAAATGTAATAGATTTTACGCAATTTGTACAAAATATCCCACAGTTTATACAAAACTATTCGCTTTCACTCCCTGAATAAATTAGATTCATTTGATAATCGGTACATCCGCTTACCAACATGATTTCATTCCTCCTCTAGATTACTTGGGTGTGCCTAAATCTTCACACTATGCCCTATGCCCTAGAAAAATTGATTAATGGCGCACACGCCAATAAGTCCTTTGAAGAAATTGCACAGCTATCCAGTGCCGCTTTGAAAGGGGTCTCCGAAAATGATGCCAGGCTCTTAAAAGAGGCATTCGGTATCGAAAGCATAGCTGATTTTGGCAGTAATCGTTTCTTTCTTGCTGCCCAAAGTATCGTCATGGCGACCCAAGAAAAAAGGTATGATCCCGGACCACCGCCCTTTTGGGCAGATAAATTCGCCGCGCTTTCCGACGACTATTTTATAAACCACTCTTCACAACGGTTCCGAACCGCTTTTGGCGGGGTATTGTATCGGGGGAGACTCGATAATACGGCCAGAGTATTGGTTATTGGTCAGGATCCTTCTACTGATGAGGCAATCGCAAGACGTGCTTTTGTGGGCTCTGCAGGCCAACGCCTGCAAAAATTTCTTAATAAAATAGGAATTACACGGTCCTATACCATTATCAACACCTTCTCCTATAGTATTAAGGGGCAGTTTAATAATGAAATGAAAAACATATCACTAGAACCTCCCTTGAAAATTTTTAGGGAGGATTTAATGAATACCATAATAGATAAAAATCCGATACAGGCGGTTTTAAGTTTCGGGGCTGGAGCCAGACATGCGGTCGAAAATTGGAACAATACCGAAAACATCCCTGTTTTTAACCTTGTTCACCCTACCGCTCCAGAAAATATTACCCACCCAAGTTGGAACGCACAATGGGCCAGTCTTGCCAATGCCATTGAACCAGATGACCCAGCTATGGTAGACCTTAGCCCCTATTCGGGGGGTTGGGATAAAGACCTGCATTTGACCAATATACCAAGGTATGACCTGCCGTATGATATTCCTTTCTGGCATGGCACCAACGGTACCAATAGCCGAAGGGATCCTGCCGATAGAGTGAAAAATATAATATGGGAATCTGTTTAAATCATGGCCAACGATGCAATACATGCCCATTTTAATCTGAAGTATGCCCTAGAAGGGCGTATCGTTACAATGGATGCCGCTGCCACCGTTATTGATCGGGGCAGAATATTTGTCAAGGACGGGATTATTGAAGATGTCCGTTCAATTGGACAGGGGTATCCCGATGGCTTCAAAAGTACCGATGTTATCAAATCCGGGGGAACCATTTACCCGGGAATGATAGAACTGCATAATCATTTACCGTACAACATACTTCCTTATTGGGTGGCGGATAAGCAATACACCAATCATAGGCAATGGAAAGGTATAAAGGGCTACCGAACCAATGTTACAGGCCCCATGCAGACCTTGGGTAAAACGCCAGGCTTCCCAGAGGCTATTGTACGTTATGTAGAATGTAAATCACTGGTAAGTGGTGTAACCACATCGCAAGGGATAACCTTGGCAAATTCAAGCCTTACAAAGAAAGTTTTTCATGGTCTTATTCGAAATGTAGAGGAAACGAACGAGGATATATTACCTGAAGCGCTTACAAGAATAGCAGATGTAAAACCGGGGAACGCACAGCAGTTTAAAGATTCGTTATCTCTCACCAAAACAAGGTTATTGCATTTGTCGGAGGGAATAGATGAAAAGGCAAGGTCGTTTTTCACAAATTTAAAGATCGATGATAACAATTGGGCTATTACCAATAAGTTAAACGGAATTCATAGCACCGCGCTCGAACCTGAAGATTTTGAGGTAATGGGAGCTAATGGCGGGTCTATGACCTGGTCGCCGATGAGCAATTTTGTGCTATATAGCGACACCACCAACATGAAAGCAGCCAAGGATAACAATGTACCAGTAGCTTTAGGGTCTGATTGGTCCCCAAGTGGAAGCAAGAATCTATTGGAAGAACTGAAGGTCGCTTATCTGGTAAGTAAAAATCACAATGGTGGTGTCTTGTTTACAGATGAGGAGTTGGTGCGCATGGTTACTTCAAGTCCGGCACAGATCCTAGGTTGGGAAAATGCCTTAGGGTCATTGGAAGTGGGGATGAAAGCCGATATGCTCATTGTTAATGGTTACCAAGGACCTCCTTATTTAAAATTAATCGAAGCTACCGAAAAGAATTTCATCGGAATTTTTATCAACGGGGTTCCCAGATGTGCGCAAAAAAGAATATTTGGGAAATTTGATTTTGATCAGGCCGACATTGAGAAATTCAAGATTCAAACATCCACCAGATACTTCTATTTTAAAGAGGCCGATCCAGATAACATACTCCAGGACATTTCCTTTAAGGGTGCAAAAGATAAAATATCTGGAGGGCTGCAAAGGCTAGATCAATTGGCCTTGGACTTGGAGAATGCCCATGACAGTGCATTTTTGTCGGCTTCGGACAATCCACTTCAAATAGATTGGGTTTTAATCCCGGATTTACATGACCATTCTGATGATTTGGAAGGAGGGCATTTAGAATGGGGGGCGGGAATACCATTTAGTGAGATAGCCATTCCCTTGCCGTTGGATAAATTGACCGTGGTTGAGGATATTGAACATTTTAAAAGAATGGCGCAACATCCTATACCCGAATACGTGAGAAAAGAATTGCCCCATTATTATGACCGACCATCCCTTTCGCTGTCTAACAGTTTATATACTTTGGAAGATTCAAAGTTGAAAGATTTCAACGAATTAATGACCTTGGAGACATTTGCAAAGATGACCAGTAATTTGTCTGTGGATGACAAATTGGAAATCCTAAATCAAGCAAAAGTGGTGCTGGAAGAGGTATATGTACATCGTATTTTAAAAAAATCAATGTATGCAATAAATCCATTGGACCGAATAGAATTAATGATTCGTGATATCAAATTCAACAGCGCTGAAGATGACACGTCTTTGACAGATAAAGAATTTCATGTTGCGTTGTTAGATGTTTTTAGCTCCCTTAGGGATTTGCATACGAGGTATATACTTCCTTATCCATTTAGGAACCGTTTTGCTTTTTTACCCTTTCTAATCGAGGAGTTCTATGAAACACAGGCCGATGTTGATTCCCGTATCATCATTACTACTTTGTTCAAGGACCTTTGTGTAGATCAGCCCGAAATAAAACGGGGATTGGAAGTAAGGTATTGGAACAATGTACCTATTAAAAAGGCATTGGAATTGAATTCAAGAAATCAATCCGGCAGTAATATGGAAGCCAGAAGGGCGAGAGGTTTAGATACCCTTACCATACGCTCATTGGGTACCACTGTGCCTCCGGAAGAATATAGAGTGCATTTGGGCTGCTATGATAGAGAACAAAAAAAAGAAGTACATCTTCATTTTGATTGGATGGTATCCTACTATCCGCCCCAATTCAATATTGAGGAACAAATTGCCAACGCGACCATGGTAGCGCAAGGTTTTGATTATGTTACCTTATCCGTAAATCACGTAAAAGCACAGTTGTACGGTAATGTGCCAAATAAGAAGAAATCAAAAAAGAGGAGTAAATGGATGCGACCCTCTAATAATCCAGGGTCAATGAAAGGTAGGGTAGTTCAAGAAAAAGCCCCTCACTTTAAGACCGGATATATAAGAATATACACGTTTTCGGTACCGGATGCGAAAGAATTTGTTGACGATTTCAAGGAAGTATTGGCGCATTTGGAGGAACAGGATATTAAAGGACTTGTTCTGGATATACGGGGCAACGGTGGAGGTCTTATACCAGCAAGCGAGTTATTGTTGGCCGCATTAGTAGATGGCAAAATGACATTTCATAAAGCCCAGTTCGTCAATTCGGAACTCACTTTAAAACTTTGCGAAAAGTACGCGAATGAAAATCAAGTGATAGACCTATCGGATTGGACCCGGTCCATAAAACTTTCCAAGAGAACGGGGGATTATTATTCCAGCCCACATCCGATAACCAAGCTTAAAGAAAAGCGTAAATCACCTACTATTTTCAATAAGCCCATGGTATTGATTATCGACGCCTTGTGCTATAGCGCGGCCGATATGTTCGCGGCCGGTTTTCAAGATAATAAATTAGGAAAGACAATTGGGACACATGCCAACACGGGTGCTGGTGGCGCGAACGTTTGGAGCCATCGTACCCTTAGACATTTGTTTGGAAAGGAGGCTACCACCGATGCCCCCTTAAAACAACTGCCCAAAGGAGCTGGGTTTAACGTTGCGGTAAGGCGTATTCTTCGAAAAAATGGAGAGCCGATAGAAGATTTGGGTATTTCCCCAGAGGTAATACACAAAATTACCAAGACCGATTTGTTACATGGGAACAAAGATCTAATTGCTAAGGCTGTAATGGTTCTTACTGAAGAAGACCATTTAGATCTAGGGCATGGCGGAAATAACCACGCTCATTAGGCAAGTTTTTAGAAAGGGAAATGGGAAGGTTCCCGTCTTCACGGAAATGAGGAAGTAAAGAGATTTCCTTCTTCAAGGAAATGAAAAATAAACGTACCTAATAGAACTAAAAAGAGTCCGATCAATTAAGACCAGACTCTTTTACGAGAACACTATATGAAAATGAAAAAATTATACGCTGTTTTTAATAACACTGTAAACATAAGGGCTTCTCCCGATTCAGGAAAAAAAATGATGTGAACGCCTTAAAATCTGTTGTGAGAATGCCTTTTTTTGATTTTTAGCTGCAGAAACCACCTCTTTTATATACTTCTAACGAAATTTTAACGTTGATTTTATGGAGGCCTTGCGCTGTGAAGTGTTTTTTAGGCTAACTTTGAGATAATGAGGAGAATAACGACCATACTTCTATTAGCCATTTTTGCGGTTTCTTGCTCTGTAGACAACCAGGAGGAAGCTATCGTTAATGTTGATTTAGAGGGCGATTGGGTCTTGGAAAATGTGTCCTGTTTCTGCTTTTTTGAACCTGATACCGATTTCAGTACACATCGCATTTCGTTCGCGGGAAGCAAACTAACTGTGATTAATGAAGGTGACCATTTCTTCTTGACTAAAAGCGGGGACTACGATTATAGTGTTGAAGGCAACCTGATTACACTACCGGATGGTGCGCAATACCGCTACCAACAAGAGGGGGAAGAACTATTGCTGTCTTTTGTTGACGAACCTCAAATCGCCGACGACGAAGTGTCCCTTACTTATTATAGAAACTAAATAATTTCTCTATTTAAAAGCTTGATGACCAGTGATATCGGCACCGGTAATCAATAGGTGAATGTCGTGAGTACCCTCATAGGTAATAACACTTTCTAGGTTCATCATATGGCGCATAATGCTGTATTCGCCGGTAATTCCCATTCCACCTAACATTTGTCTTGCCTCGCGGGCTATTTTTATAGCCATATCAACATTGTTTCTTTTGGCCATTGAAATTTGGGCGGTGGTTGCCCGACCCTCATTTTTGAGTTGCCCCAACCGGAAAGCCAGTAGTTGTGCTTTGGTGATTTCGGTAATCATTTCAGCAAGCTTCTTTTGTTGCAATTGAAACGCCGCGATAGGTTTTCCAAATTGAATTCGCTCTTTTGCATAGCGCAGGGCAGTATCATAGCAATCCATTGCCGCACCTATGGCTCCCCAAGCGATTCCGTATCGGGCGGAGTCCAAACAACCAAGTGGTGCGCCCAAACCATTTTTACCTTCCAAAAGGTTTTCTTTGGGGACCTTAGCATTATCAAATATCAATTCTCCTGTAGCCGAAGCCCGTAACGACCATTTGTTATGGGTTTCAGGTGTTGAAAAACCTTCCATTCCCCGCTCAACGATCAGGCCATGAATACGGCCTTCTTCATTCTTGGCCCATACAACGGCAACATTGCAAAAAGGGGAATTTGATATCCAAAGTTTTGCACCGTTCAAAAGATAATGGTCGCCCATATCTTTGAATTTGGTCTCCATTCCCCCAGGGTTAGAGCCATGGTTAGGTTCAGTCAATCCGAAAGAACCCATCCATTCGCCTGACGCCAATTTAGGGAGATATTTTTTACGTTGTTCTTCATTTCCGTAGGTATAAATAGGATACATAACCAGCGAGGATTGTACAGAAGCTGTTGACCGCACGCCACTATCCCCACGTTCAATTTCCTGCATGATGAGGCCGTAACTGATTTGATCTAATCCAGCACCTCCATATTCAACAGGAATATACGGGCCGAAAGCACCGATTTCGGCCAGACCTCCGATAATTTGTTTCGGGAATTCGGCCTTTTGGGCATACTCTTCTATAATAGGCGAGACATCGCGTTTAACCCATTGGCGGGCGGCATCACGCACTAATTTATGCTCTTCAGAAAGTAAATCATCAAGGTTATAGTAATCTGGTGCTTCAAATAAATCGGGTCGCATATTCAAAAATTTTCATCAAAGGTAATTAAACGAAATATAACAATAGCAAGGCAGATTGTTATGTTTTAATGAATTTGCTAGTATCGAATCCCCTGGAATCAGGTATTCAAGAATTGAGCGAGCAGTCGATGAAAATGGTGCACGCCTTTTTCGCGCGTAGGTGAAAATCGACCGGCCTTATAGAAGTGTGAACGTATGCCTTTTTGTACCCCCTCGACCACTTCTTCATCCTCTATTTCAACTTTATCCAAACCAGCCCCGGCTCCTTGATCCAATTTTGACGCATCGTAAACATAACTGTAGAAAGAAACTTTGGTTTTACCCTGATCAATAGGTTGCACCAGATTAACCGAGCATCCCCAGGGATAGAAATTGAACATCATGTTCGGGAACACCCAATAGTAATAGGCCGCAACTTTTTTTCCATAATCGATATGATTTTCCGGCAGGTCGAACACCGTTTTGGTATGCTCATCAGCATAACCTATCTGTAGATTAAGGTGTTGGTGTATTACCGTATCGTAATTGCCATAATCAAGAACTTCGTCTAGATCGTCATGAACAAAAGGAATATGAAATCCTTCTAAGAAATTATCACAATAAAGCGCCCAATGGGCATTTACAAAATAATCTTTACCTCTCCTTTTGTCAAGTTTAAATTCGTGCAATGGTAAAAATCCCACATGTTGGTTCATGGTATCTATCACTTCCTGAAAATCAAAAGAAGGATTCAGACCGGCAAATAAAAACGGTCCCCATTTACATAGCGGAAACCGATGTAAGCTATCACAAGGCCGTGGAAAATCAACGGCTTCGCCAAATTCTGGCATATGTTCAAAACCGCCATCTAACCTAAATCTTCGGCCATGATACCCGCAAATTAATTTCTTGTTTTTACCTGCTTTACCTACTACCGGATTCCCGCGATGGGTACATACATTGCTTAGGCAGTTCATATTTTGCTCATTGTCTTTGGTCAAAACAATGGGCTCGGTAAGGAAACCTTCTAGAAGAACCAACGGAGCAACATTATTTTCATTTTCGATTAAATCAGTATCCCCGATCCATTGCCATGAGTGGTAGAACACTTTTGTTTTTAAGGCTTCAAAAACTTGTGGACTTCTATAAAAAGAAGCGGGCAGGGTCTCCGCTTTCGTTATATCGGGATCAATATGGAATTTTGGCAGCAACGCTATTAGTTTTTTGTACTTTTAAAAATATGGATTTCTTTTGGATTAAAGCTCGCTTTAAATGAGTCAACATCAACCAGGCAAAAAGCTGGGACTATGGATGAGCACATCTTTGGTAGTTGGCAACATGATCGGTGCGGGTGTTTTTTTAATGCCTGCTGCACTAGCTGCATATGGCGGCATAAGTATTTTTGGCTGGCTTTTTTCCGCAGTAGGGGCGCTATTATTAGCCATTATATTTAGCCGGCTAAGCAAGCTCGTTCAAGACAAGAACGGGGGGCCTTATATTTACACAAAAGAAGGTATTGGCGATTTTGCCGGTTTCTTGGTGGCATGGGGATATTGGATATCAATTTGGGTGTCTAATGCCGCTATAACTATTGCTTTTGTAAGTGCTTTGAGTGTTTTCTTTCCAGTACTTGAAACAAATGCTGTTTATGCCGTTTTATTGGGACTGGGTACAATTTGGTTTTTGACATGGATTAATTCCCGGGGAGTACTCGAATCAGGCAAGCTGCAAGTAATTACTACCCTTTTAAAATTGATTCCATTGGTGTTGGTTATTATTGGCGGGATATTCTTTTTCAACATAGATAATTTTACCCCCTTTAACCCAAGTAAAGAAACCAATATGAGTGCCATTGCAATTACTGCAACGATGACTTTATATGCCTTTTTGGGAGTGGAAAGCGCAACGGTACCGGCTGAAAATGTTGAAAACCCCGAGAGAACAATTCCGAAGGCGACCATGTTAGGTACCATTATAACCACCTTGGTTTACGTGTTGAGCACTGTGGTAATTATGGGGATGATACCAGCGGATGTATTGTCAAAATCCCCGGCACCCTTTGCCGATGCCATGCATATTATTGCAGGAAGTTGGGGGCGCGATTTGGTTGCCGCTGGGGCCGCCATAGCTGCTTTTGGAGCATTAAATGGTTGGATGCTGATACAAGGCCAAATAGCAATGGCCACTTCAAAAGACAATTTGTTTCCAAGAATATTCAGAAAGGAAAACAAAAAGGGCGTTCCCGTCTTGGGAATCGTCATCGGTAGTATTTTAACATCGATAGTCATGTTAATGAATTATTCTGATGGGTTGGTAGAACAATTCAAATTCATCATCTTGCTTACCACACTTTGTTGCCTAATACCTTATTTGTTCACCACTGCGGCCTATATTCTTATTTTGGCCAAAAGAAAAATCCCGAACCTAAAGTGGTTTCCAGAGGTGGTACTTGCGAGCCTTGCTTTTGTTTATTCACTATGGGCCATTTATGGATCTGGTGAAAAGGCTGTGTTTTGGGGCTTTTTGTTGCTACTGTCCGGAATTCCATTTTATGTTTGGATGAAATATAGGAATGAACCCGAAACTAAAGATGATAAATGAAACATACCTGTCACTCCGAATACCTTCCACTGGCTTCTGTTTATATTAAAATGGCCGCCGATGCATTAATCGATGATAAAAAACTAGATGCAGAGTGGAAAACGCTCAACTATCTTTCTCGCCCCCGATTAGCGGAATCTAAAATTGAGTATGCAGCCTTTGAAAATCTACTTAGAAATCATAAGGCTTCGATAAAATATTTTCCCAAGGATGAGCAGTTGTCTTTAGACTCTATCTACTGTAGGGATGCATCAATCGCCACTGATCACGGAATGATTATTTGCAGCATGGGAAAAGCAAAAAGAGCATTGGAACCAGAGGAACAGTATAAAACATTCTTAGCCAATGGGATTTCTATTCTAGGAAAGATTGAGGCCCCTGGAACGCTCGAAGGAGGAGATGTCGCCTGGTTGGATGAAAAAACCTTGGCCGTAGGACATACGTATAGAACAAACGAAGAAGGCATTAGACAATTAAAGGAGTTGCTCGCCCGAATAGGGGTGACCGTAATAGTCGCTGACTTACCACATTATAAAGGTGTTCAAGATGTGTTTCATTTGATGTCTATTTTAAGTCCGGTCGATAAGGATTTAGCGGTGGTTTATTCTCCTTTAATGCCAATTAGATTCCGAAATCTGTTGTTGTCTATGGGTTATAAATTAATAGAGGTACCCGAAGACGAATTTGATAGTATGGGCTGTAATGTATTGGCCATCGGGCCTAGAAAATGTGTTATGGTCGATGGTAATCCCAAAACAAAGAAAGCACTTGAAGCGGCAGGTTGTGAGGTCTTTATTTATAAAGGTCTGGAGATCAGCGTAAAGGGTGGCGGAGGCCCAACCTGTTTGACAAGACCCTTAGAACGTTTGGTGCTCTAATCACATTTTCAAGTAAAAATCCTTCGTAAGATCAATATACTCCTTTGTATATTCATGCCGTTCAAGTTCGATTGTTAACTCATCAATAACAGTTTCCGTTTCGATAAAACCAAATTCGAGTAAGCTTCTTTTTGTCGCTGTATTGGGATTGCCTTTCATTCGGGTTACTCGTTGGGGAATCAACATGTTGTCAGATGCCAATTCCAGAAACCTTTCTTCTTCTTTAAATGGAATAACAACAGCAAAAACCCCTTTGGGTGCAAGCAAGGTGCAAACACTTTCTAACAGTTCTTCAAAAGGGAGAGACCTATTTTGTCGAGCGGCATCCCTTAAATTATCACCGCTAGGCATCTCTTCAGAATAAAACGGCGGATTTGAAACAATTAAATCGTACTTGTCGTCAATCTCTTCTGTAAATTCATCTAATCCAGCGTGATAACAAAACAGACGATCAGCCCATTGGGATGCTTCGAAGTTCTCCACACATTGCTCATATGCATTTTCTTCAATTTCCAAGGCCTCTATGGTTGACGCAGAGCTGCGTTGCGCCAACATCAGGGAAATGACGCCAGTACCAGCCCCAATATCCAAAATAGAATTGGGTTTGTTTTTCAAGGAAGTCCATGCGCCTAGAAGTACCCCATCCGTACCTATTTTCATGGCACAGCGATCTTGATGAATGGTAAATTGTTTGAATACAAAAGGATTTTTCATTAAATACGCTTTGTTATTGTAATACCGCTAACCCAACAAGATGTATATTTTGTTCTGCGATTCAAAGATAAGGTTTGGTAAAGAGGGAATGGTAAGGCGTTGAAAAATAGGTAAAAAGGGTGAAATATTTAAATGGGTTTAACGTTTGGTAGTTAACCATTAACCAACCTGTTTTAAATAATAAATGAAATTCGCTAATTTCATTCTACTCATATTCCTTTTTTTTGGGATGCTGGCAAGTGCCCAAGCCCTTGAAATAACAAATATAGATACGACCGAGGCCGATTGTCCGTCAAACGGATCGGCGACGATAACGGCAACTGGCGGCGATACCTCGCAACCCTATCTTTATGCAATCATTAGTGGTCCTGTTACATTCCCTCCCCAACTTTCAAATGTATTCAATTCCCTACCTCCAGGGTCATTTACTGTTGAAGTGAGTGATAACTCTGGAACTTCGGTGCAAGATAACTTTACGATAATTGGCTCCTACGTACTTATGAATCCGACCATGACCACCGTCGCCTTGCAATGTCCGAGTGCGAATGACGGTAGTATAACAGTATCAGTTGTTGGGGGCAAGGCACCTTATGAATATTCCTTAATCACACCGTCTGCCGAAGAACGTTCCTATCAACCGTCCAACGTTTTTACCATGTTGCCGGAGGGGAACTATACCGTTCAGGTAAGGGATGCTTGTGGCAATATTCAAACAAGGACTACCGAAGTTGATGGATTTACGGAGCATTTGACCGAGTATGCTCGATACATAGGAGTAATTAAATTATGTTCTACGGTTCCTCAATCTTATGAGGCAACACTCTTTTATTCTACCAGCTCTGGCGGAATAACGGAAACGGATTCCATGGAATTCCGGATTTATGATGCCGCCAGCAATACGCTACTGGCTACGGTACCCCACGTAGATGGAACTAACCCAACGGTGACATTGCCAGAACCTACGGTCATTTCTTCTGGCTATCGGGTAGATACCTATGACCCCCTATGTGATCGTATTCGACATAGTTTTACGCGTGGTTTTTCAACCAATCCGACTTCTTCGATAATTGCAATTCCTCAAACTAACGATTCTTGCGACCTCTATGATGTCCGTTTTCAGGTAAGTAACTCAAGGATTTTGGAAAAATGCGATACTACTACTTGGACTTTAACAGATACCAGTACAGGAACCGTCGTCCAATCGTTTACTACTGACGATCTAGATACAAGAATGTTATATACAACAACCCGGTACTTTAGAGATGTACCCCTTGGAAATTATGACGCATGCTTTACCAATTGTTGTGGTGAAACTTTCTGCGATAATGTAGATGTAATTGCTCCAACGAAAAGCTTCAGCTTGTCGCGGCTGGATTTAGATCTTAGTTGCCTAAAGGAAACGACGACAGCGGTCCTTAGAGCCTCTGGCTACAATTCACCAGCTTCGATAGAATTAATATCGGGGCCATCTACTCTAACAACCTCCCAAGGGACGTTCACCGCTAATTTCAATCCAGGAGATATCGTATTTCCGACCACCTCATCATTATATATGAGTAATATGGGAATAGGTACATATGTCTTTAGAGTGTCCGATAATTGCGGCCAAGTAGATGACCTCGAAGTTATAATAGGCCCTGATGACGTTTTAGACTATGATTTAGAGGTCAATGTCATTCCAGGATGTGTTGATGAGAATAGTCTTGAGTTGACCTGGACTACAAATGCCGTTGAAGGCAGATGGCGCCCAAGAATCTATATAGATGGCTCTTTATTTAGTAATGGCACCACCTATGAAGGTTCACAGACAGTTGTTATTGAAGATGTGCCGCCAGGCGAGCTTCGCGTTGAGGTTCAAACCTATGCTTTTATTAAAAATATGTTTGGGGGTACCTGCCCAAAGGTGATTTACGAAGATACAATTGAGCCGTACCAACAACCTGAAATTACGGACATAGACCAATATTCCTGCGTTGATGGGACGGGTTTGATCGTGGTAAGCGCTGAGAAAGGAATTGCACCCTATACCTATGAACTTTATCAAGGAGGGAGTTTGTTGCAGACCCAGGTTGATGACGGTCAGTTCTTACTTCCCAATAACGGTAATTATGATGTTCGGGTAGTTGATAGCTGTTTTAATTCAACTTCTACAAGTGTTTCGAACACCATACCCTTGGCACAGCCAAATATAGTAGCTGGTTTTTCGTGTGATCCCAATACCTTAGATAAAATTTTAGACCTAGGCGTAAGTCCTATTAACGGGGCCTCGTATGAATGGAAAGGGCCGGATAATACGGTAATAGGTTCGGAGCGAACCTTGCAAGTAACCCCTTTTGAACTTGCCGATGTTGGTCAATATACGATTACGGTGTTCTTCGCCAAATCACCAAATTGTATTTCAACGAGCGCAACGGCGTCTTATACGGTAAACATGTTTCCATGCCCCTTTGACTATGGTGATGCGCCTGTTTCTTATGGCACCTTGTTTAGCGACAATGGTGCAAGACATCCAGGAGAGTCGACCATATTCTTAGGAATATTGTCTGGTGATATTGACAGTGGAATTTTGAACAACGCCCTGGCCAATGCAGATGATGGTGACAATAACGATGATGAGGACGGTGTAAGCATTGGAGGAACAGACCTTAATGGACAGTCATTCGATATATCGACAATGTATAATTTTGATGTAACAACAACGGGAACAGGTTATTTGTCAGCATGGATAGACTTTAATCGCGATGGGGATTTTATGGATGCCGGAGAAAAAGTCATAGATGCGTTCTCCAGCTCTGGAGGGGTGCACGCCATACCTTTGATTATGCCCGGTCAATTCAGCACTGGAGATTCCTATATACGTTTTCGGTATAGTACGGATGCCTCTATGACGGCGGTTGGTTCAGCTCCAGACGGTGAGGTAGAGGATTACCAGATTATCTTAAATGGTTCTATCGCTACTATTATCACTAATCGTAGAATTACCTATCGTGTAAATCCCGACTAAGCATCTAAATTTGACACCCGCCAGGTTATAGGAAACCTATTTTAATTGTTAAGGTATAAAGCTACCAATCCTTCTGGCGTAGCGACAAAGATGGTCTTATTATCCCGATCAACTTTCGTAATAATTTCATCGGTCACAGGAATAAGTAATTGTTTGCTGTTTTTTTGGACTTCAAATAACGCTTGGGAAGTAGTATCGTTTACAGCGGTAATGATTCCGATATCGCCATGCACTTCGTCTTGCATCTTGAAACCGATAACTTCATGAAAGTAGAATTTGTTGCCTGTGAGTTCTGGTAAGAAAGATAAGGGCAGATACAGTTCAGAACCCATAACGGCATCAGCAGCCTCCTCAGTTTTCACCTCTTCGAAATCTATTCGCAGCAGGCTCGATTTATGCAATCGACATTTATCAATAAAAAATGGAACCAGATTGTTTCGCATTGAAACAAAAACCGATTCCATATTTTCGTAAAGCTCAGGTTCATCGGTATCTATTTTTACTAGAACCTCACCCTTAAAACTGTATTTTGAAACGATTTTGCCTAGGTAGAAACAGTCTTCCTTTCGCATCGTCTCTGGGTATTTATTCCTCCTCTGAAGATGCAGCTGGTGCAGCGGCCTCCTCTTCTTTGGCTTCTTCAACTGCTTCGGTTGCAACTTCTTCAGCAGCAGGAGCCTCCTCAACGGCAGCGTCGGTTGCAGTTTCTGCAACTTCGGCAGCAGCTTCTGTAGTTTCCTCTTCAGCCTCAGGTGCTTCGGGTAATTCTGCTTCCGCAGCGGCCAATGCACGTTTTTCGTTTACTTCTTTTTCCGCTTTTAGGGCGGCGGCCTTAGCATCTGCCTTGGCCTTGTCCAATCCGCCTACTTTGGCAGCAACCAATTTTCCTTTCTCTTCTAACCAAGCATTGAATTTTTCCTCAGCTTGCTCTTCGGTAAATGCACCTTTACGAACACCACCCATTAAATGATGTTTCATCATAACACCTTTATATGACAAAATTGCCCTTGCAGTGTCGGTAGGTTGTGCACCGTTTTGTAACCACTGTACGGAATGATCAATATTTAAATCGATTGTCGCGGGATTGGTATTTGGATTGTAGGTTCCTAATTTTTCAAGAAACTTACCATCTCTCTTTGAACGGCTATCGGCAGCAACTACCCAATAGAATGGTTTTCCTTTTTTACCGTGTCTCTGTAATCTAATTTTTACTGGCATATCACATTAATTTGTAGGGTGCCCGACCCTGATTATTAATTCAATTATTTTTTCATTCCCTCGAAGGAGGGAATCTTTTTGTCCCTAAAAGGGCTGCAAATATACTTCAATTTGGTAAAAACACAACCTGATTTTTAGGAATATTAATTGTTGGTAATAAAGTTAATCTTTGGATAAGGTCTTTCGTCTAATAAAAATAGGTGCTGATGTTCTATATATTAAGGACTGGTGTCAAAAAATATGATGTAAAATATTGATTTGTAAGAAATAATCTAGTAAATTGTAGTCAATACTAATAATTTAAACCCCAATTTATCATGAAAACTCAATTATTATCTTTTACTGGAATTACCGTAGCGTTAATGTTGTTTTATTTGGTTCCTGCCGCAAATACTACAAGTGTTTCTTTGTCAGAAGCAACCAATGCCATTGAAGAAAGCTCTTCATCAAATTACTATGTAGAAATGCCCAATGGACATCAGGATTGGACACAAGAGAAATTCGAGAAGTTTATTGACAATCTTACGCCAGAAATAGAAACAGCTTTAATTAAAAGCCATCAGGTAAAGTCATATTTGGAGCATATCAATAAGTATGATGATGTCGTCAACGATATGGCAAAAGGGAGCCTATTTTCAGAGGTCGATTTGTCTAAATACCTTACGGAGAAACAAATGGTAAATATGGCGTATTTCGATTATGTTGAAACAGATAATAATTCCGCTGCCTTCAACTGTAATATTATGGTTTCTTGTCGTTCTGCCGGAACGGCTTGCACAGCGAATACGCGATATATACAGAGATGGTATAGATGCACATCTTTTGGTGGATATTACTACGAAGTATGTCGCTCTAGTTGTGGAGGGCCTAGATAAAATCAAACCAGTTTTAAACATTAATATGGTTCGAAAATAGGTTTTTGACGAGATGGACTAAATTTATTTTAAGCAGGTTAGAGAAAGTTTCTCTGACCTGCTTTGTTTTTCTAGACTAAAATAGTATTGTGCTACAAAGAATATGACATGCCCATTGAAACGCTCTCACTTGTAATTTTCCATTGCCATACAAAGTCTAGGCATCTTTAATCATATCCTTACTTCCGTTTGCAAGAACATGAAAGCGGTTAACTTTGAGCGCTGTCGCCGCATAAATAGCCTTGCCTTTAACCAAGCGGCATTGAGCGAACCTAAAGGAACTACTGTTCAATAAAAAAAGAACCTGTTTTTTTATTTTTCCTTGAATCAAACTGTAGTCTAGATTATTTAATGGAACATCAATAAAATACTAATGGGATTTTCTGTATAGCATTTTCGCATGAGGTTGATAACTCCTAACAACTCCCCTTTTTCTACCTAGTGCTTTTGTGTATTTTTAGCAACACTTTAATACTCAAATTCCGATGAGGTAAATTCCAAATCTCAATAGCTAATGTTTGGAATTTGGTGCTTGAATTTTGGAATTTTAAACACAGTCTATGTACCTCATTTTTGACACCGAAACCACTGGCCTCCCTAAAAATTGGAACGCCCCCATTACCGATACGGATAACTGGCCACGTTGCATTCAGATTGCCTGGCAGTTGCACGATAAAATGGGTAATGTGGTAGCACATGAAGACTATTTGGTGAAACCTGAGGGGTTCAATATACCCTATGATGCCGAAAAGATTCATGGCATTTCTACCGAATTGGCTGAACAAAATGGTGTGCCATTAGCCCAAGTTTTAGAGAAGTTCAACGCCGCTATGGCCAAGACAAAATTTATTGTTGGTCAAAATGTGGGCTTTGATCTGAATATTATGGGTGCCGAGTTTCACCGAATGGGTGTTGAAAACCCGTTACAGGAACTTCCGGTGTTGGATACTTGTACTGAAGAAACGGCACTACTTTGTCAAATTCCCGGAGGCCGTGGTGGAAAATTCAAACTTCCGACCTTGACCGAATTACATCAATATCTTTTCGGACAACCCTTTGGTGAAGCCCATAACGCAACTGCCGATGTTGAGGCCACAACGCGATGTTTTTTAGAGCTTATCCGTAGAAAGCACTATCCACAGGAAAAACTTGATGTACAACCTGATTATTTTGAGCGGTTTTCAGAGGCAAACCCTCAGGAGATTCAACTGATCGGACTAAAACACATTAATTTAAAGAAAGCATCCAAAAAAATAGCGGATGCCCTTTGGGAGAAAGATACTGGCGGAGTGTCTGAAGCTGAAATCCAGGAAAATGTCCAGTCGCTGGAAGATGCACCATTCGCCCACTTGCATAACCATTCGCAGTTTTCAGTATTACAATCTACCATTTCAGTACGTGATTTAGTAAAAGCGGCCGGAGAAGCCAAAACACCCGCGGTTGCCATTACCGATCATGCAAATATGATGGGAGCCTTTCATTTTGTAAAGGAAATCAAGGCGCACAATAAAGCTGCAATCGCCAGAAATGTTGAAGCTTTGGAAAAGGGGGAGTCACCGAACGAAGTTGAGATCAAGCCTATTATCGGTTGTGAGTTCTTTGTTTGTGATGACCATACCAATAAAAATGTAAAAGACTATGGCTACCAAATAGTACTGTTGGCTAAAAATAAGAATGGCTATCACAATCTTGCCAAAATGTCTTCCATTGCCTATACAAATGGATTCTACTACGTACCACGTATAGACCGAAAAGTAATCGAGCAATACAAAGAAGATATTATTGTATTAACGGGGAACCTTTATGGCGAGGTGCCGGGCAAGATTCTTAATGTAGGTGAAAACCAAGCTGAGGAGGCCTTGATTTGGTGGAAGAGCCAATTTGGGGATGATCTATATGTAGAAATCATGCGCCACGGTCAAGAGGATGAAGACCGTGTGAACAAAGTGCTTGTTCCCTTGGCCAAAAAACATCAGGTAAAGTTGGTCGCTACAAACAATACCTATTATTGTGCAAAGGAAGACGCAGATGCCCACGATATTCTCTTATGCGTTAAGGATGGTGAAAAACAAGCTACCCCGATCGGCCGCGGTCGAGGATATCGCTATGGCCTTCCAAACCAGGAGTACTATTTTAAATCTCCGGAAAAGATGAAGTCCTTATTCAAGGATCTTCCGGAATCAATTTTGAACATTCAAGAGGTTATAGATAAAATCGAGCCTTATGAATTGGCACGTGATGTACTATTACCGAAATTCGATATTCCTGAAAAGTTTAAAGTGGCAGAAGATGCGGCCGATGGGGGAAAGCGAGGTGAGAATTCTTATTTAAGGCATATAACCTATGAAGGTGCCAAAAAACGGTATGCGGAAATTACCTCTGAAATCAGGGAACGAATCGACTTTGAGTTAGATACCATTAAAAACTCTGGTTATCCAGGCTATTTTTTGATTACTGAGGATTTTATTCGGGAAGCCCGAAATATGGATGTTTCCGTAGGGCCAGGCCGTGGTTCAGCCGCGGGTTCCGTGGTAGCCTATTGTTTAAAGATTACCAATATTGATCCCTTAAAATATGATTTGCTTTTTGAGCGATTCTTAAATCCGGACCGGGTATCTATGCCTGATATCGATATTGATTTTGATGATGAAGGACGTGGTCGGGTAATGGACTATGTCATCAATAAATATGGAGCCAATCAAGTAGCCCAGATCATAACCTATGGTACCATGGCTGCGAAATCCTCAATTCGGGATACGGCAAGGGTTTTGGATCTGCCTCTTGGTGATGCTGATCGTATTGCCAAGTTGATACCTACCATGTCAAAACTGGGTAAGATTTTTGGGCAGTCTGATGCCGATTTAAAAAAGAAATTCCGCTCAGATGATTTAGAGAAGGTCCATCAACTATTGAACATTTCCGAAGGGGATGATTTAGAGGGGCAAACCTTGAAAATGGCTCGTACATTGGAAGGTTCTGTACGAAATACTGGTATCCATGCCTGTGGGGTAATCATTACCCCTGATGACATTACCAATTTTGTTCCCGTGGCTACCGCCAAGGATTCTGATTTATACGTTACCCAGTTTGATAACTCGGTTGTGGAAAGCGCCGGCCTATTAAAGATGGATTTCTTGGGATTAAAAACCCTGACCCTTATCAAGGATACGGTAAAAATTGTAAAAGCCAAGCATGGCATTCAATTGGTTCCTGACGATTTTCCGTTGGATGATGAAAAAACCTATGCCCTTTTTCAAAAAGGCGATACGGTAGGGATTTTTCAATATGAATCACCTGGAATGCAAAAACATATGAAGGATTTAAAACCTTCTGTTTTTGATGACCTTATAGCAATGAATGCATTGTACCGTCCTGGGCCAATGGAATATATCCCCGATTTTATCCAGCGTAAAAATGGGATGGCCGAAATCAAATACGACCTTCCTGAGATGGAGGAATACCTAAAAGAAACCTATGGTATTACGGTATATCAGGAACAGGTGATGTTGCTTTCCCAAAAGCTGGCTGGTTTTTCAAAAGGTGAGGCCGATGTGCTTCGAAAGGCAATGGGGAAAAAGATATTTGCCGTACTGCAAAAGATGAAACCCAAGTTTTTGGAAGGGGGAGAGGCCAATGGGCACCCGACCGAAACCTTGGAGAAAATCTGGAAAGACTGGGAGGCCTTTGCCGCCTACGCCTTTAATAAGAGCCACTCTACCTGTTATGCCTACATCGCTTACCAAACGGCCTATTTAAAAGCGCATTACCCGGCCGAATATATGGCTGCAGTGTTGAGCAACAATATGAACGATATTAAGCAGGTAACCTTCTTTATGGAGGAATGCAAACGCATGGGGCTAGAGGTTCTAGGGCCTGATGTGAACGAATCGTATTATAAGTTCGCAGTTAATAAAGCGGGGGCCGTTCGTTTTGGAATGGGTGCCATAAAAGGGGTTGGCCGTTCGGCAGTAGAGACTATTGTTGAGCATCGGAAAAAAGACGGAAATTTCGCATCGGTCTTTGATTTGGCGAAGCGCATCGATTTGAGAGCGGCGAATAAAAAGGCTTTTGAGAACTTGGCCGTTGCTGGAGGATTTGATTCCTTCGGGACGACGCATAGAGCACAATACTTTCATACTGAAGGGGACAGCATCACCTTCTTGGAAAAGGTAATCAAATCTGCCGCGAAATATCAGGAGAACAAGAATTCTTCCCAAATGGATATGTTCGGTGGTATTAGTGAAGCACAAATTCCTGAACCAGTAGTTCCACCTTGTGAAGAATGGGGCACCATGGAAAAACTACGTAGGGAAAAAGAAGTAGTAGGTATATACATTTCGGGGCATCCATTAGACGATTTTAAAACGGAAATCAGTGCATTCTGCAACGCCAGTGTTTCCTGTGCCAGTGATTTGGAAAGTTATATAAACCGAGAACTGTCCTTTGCTGGGGTCATTACAGATGTGCAGCATCGTGTTTCAAAGAACGGAAAAGGATGGGCATTATTTACCATGGAAGATTATACAGACTCCCATGAATTCCGAATATTCGGTGAAGAATATTTAAAGTTCCGTCATTTTTTAATGATCAACTCTTTTGCTTATGTAAAGATGTTTGTTCGAGACGGATGGGTAAACCGTGATACGGGCAAAAAGGGTGATCCTAGAATGCAATACAATAGTTTTATGCTGTTGCAGGAAGTAATGGATGCCTATGCAAAAAAGCTGACCATTAAATTGAACATTGACAAACTTAAAGAAGAGAACATTCGTCAGTTAAAAGACACTTTGGTTTCCCATAAAGGGGACCATGCGCTGAACTTTGTCGTCTATGAGATGGAAGAAAAAATCAAGGTAAACCTATTGGCAAGAAAACAAAAAGTACGGATTTCTAGTGAGCTGCTGTCTACTTTAGAAGAGAATGAAGTGCATTATAAATTAAATTGAACGATTTACACTAAATAAGAATAATTGGTTTGACTGATGGTGCCATAGCCAAAACGAATACTCGGGTGGTAAGGAAACAGTCGAATATTTGACTAACTTTGTGTAATTATAAAATAAAACAAAATGGCATTAGAAATAACAGATGCTACTTTTGACGAAGTAGTACTAAAAAGTGATAAACCAGTAGTAGTAGATTTTTGGGCCGCTTGGTGTGGACCATGTAGAATGGTGGGCCCAGTAATTGATGAGGTAAGTACGGAATACGAGGGAAAAGCAGTTGTAGGTAAGGTAGATGTTGATGCAAACCAAGAATTCGCTGCAAAGTACGGAGTACGTAACATACCAACGGTTTTGGTCTTTAAAGACGGTGAGATCGTAAGCAGACAAGTAGGTGTTTCCCCAAAGAAAGTTTACACTGACGCGATAGATGCTTTATTATAAGCAGTATATTTTATAGAAATGAAAATCCCGCATTCGCGGGATTTTTTAGTTTAAATGTTTATGAGTTTAGCGTTTAGAATTTTTTTCTTAACCACTTCCGACTTCCGACTTCCGACTTCCGACTTCCGACTTCCGACTTCCGACTTCCGACTTCCGACTTCCGACTTCCGACTTCCGACTTCCGACTTCCCACATCAATCCCTATCTTAGCATCATGAATCTGCAATCGGAGTTAAACAAGGCCACCCTTTTTCAAAACTTGGAGCTTTTGGCAAAACAAGTAGTTGAAGGTTTTATTAGCGGGATACATAAGAGTCCGTTTCATGGTTTTTCTGCGGAATTTGCAGAGCATAAAATCTATAATACCGGGGAGAGTACCAAACACATTGATTGGAAGCTTTTTGCCAAGACCGATAAATTGTACACCAAAAGATATGAGGAAGAGACAAATCTAAGGTGCCATATGATATTGGACAATTCGGCATCAATGTACTATCCTGAGGTAAAGCAGTTACGTATTGGCAATTTAAACAAAATAGGCTTTGGGGTTTTGGCAATAGCCACACTCATGAATATCTTGAAGCGACAACGTGATGCTGTTGGGCTTAGTGTGTATTCCGATGACTACCACTTTTATACCCCGGAAAAGGGTAGTGAAAGACATCATCAGATGTTGTTGGCAAAATTATCTGAGATCAGTAAGCACTCCAAACCAGCTCAAGAGACAAAAACCTATACCTACCTTCATCTTATTGCGGAAAAGATAAAGCGCAGAAGTCTTATTTTCCTGTTTACAGATATGTTCCAAACAGCTACCGATGAAGAAAAATTGTTTGATGCCCTCCGACATTTAAAATACAATAAACATGAGGTGGTGCTTTTTCATTTGTTGGATGCTGACAAGGAGTCCCATTTTAATTTCGAAAATACACCCAAGCGCTATATTGATGTTGAAACAGGTGAGCATATTGATCTTTACGCAGATAACATTAAAGAAGCCTACGAAGAGACGGTAGGCGCGTATTTCGAAGCTTTAAAGATGAAGTGTGCCCAATACCGAATAAAGTATGTTGAGGCAGATGTAAGGGGCGATTTTTCGAAGGTCTTGAATACCTTTATGGTAGAACGCCAGAAATTTCTATAAGGCTTTTTTATTTTTAAGAAAATTGTTTGTGCAATTGAATAAGCAATGTATATTTGCACACGCTTTGCAAAAAGCATTTGAACAAGATTTGAATCCCGCTGTAGCGGAAGTCACGTTAAGAGCGTGATAAAATCATTGGTCTGGTAGTTCAGTTGGTTAGAATACCTGCCTGTCACGCAGGGGGTCGCGGGTTCGAGTCCCGTCCAGACCGCTAAGAATTCGTTAAAGAATTCGCAAAAGCCTGTAAGTTAATCACTTACGGGCTTTTTCATTTTATTTAATATCAAAAGTCTCCATATAATATCATATAAAAGGTGCCTCTCACGGTGCCTCTAAACACCCCTTTGAAAGAGTCACCGCCATCGCTGTAATTCACTGTTAAAGAAAACCTTACGAAGAAATTTTAACATTTGGTTTTTGTACCTTCTGGTGACTATTTTAAAGTGTCACCTATGTTTGGAACAATCAACATCCTATTTTACCCGAAAAAAAGAGATTCCGATACCGACGGAAAAGTAACAATTTACTGCAGAGTTACCGTGAATTCGAAACGTGCTGAGTTCAGTCTTAGACGAATCGTAGACGAGCAGAGGTGGGATTCTAATGGTGGAAGGTTACGTGGTACAACAATGGAAGTTTCTAAGTTCAACCGTTTTTTGGATAATGTCAAAAACCGTCTTTTTGAAATTTACGATTCACTTCTCAAGGATAGAAAAGATGTTTCGGCTACTATTGTAAAGAACACCTACTTGGGCAAAGAAGGTAAAGAGTATATGCTTCTCGAAATCTTTCAAGAACATAACGATGAAATCGAAAGTCTGTTAGGGAAAGGTTTCACCAAAGGAACGTTACAACGCTATAAAGCAGCCTATAAGCACGTATCGGCGTACATCCAGACAAACTACCATAGAAACGATATTCCCGTTCGTAGGGTCGACCATAAGTTTATTACGGGATTAGAATTCTTTTTGAAGTCGCAAAGAAACTGTGAACACAACACGGCTATTAAGTATGTGGTCAATTTTAAAAAGATTATGCGGATTGCTTTGGCCAACGAATGGATTACCAAAGACCCCTTCTTTCATTGGAAAGCTTCTTGGAAAACAAAGGAAAAGCAATATCTGACCCAAGTGGAATTGAATGCGCTACGTGACAAGAAGTCTTTTTTACCGCGTCTTGATTTGGTTAGGGATATTTTTGTTTTCTGCTGTTATACGGGTTTGGCCTATGCGGATGTACAACAATTAAAACAAGAGCATATCATAATAGGGGTCAATGGGGATAGATGGATTAAAATGCCAAGAAAGAAAACGAAGGCCATTAGTAGTATACCATTGCTTTCCCCTGCCGAAGAGATTATCCTTAAGTATAGTGAACACTCCTATGTATTGGACGGAAAAGGAGTTTTGCCCGTATTGACCAATCAAAAATCAAATGCTTACCTAAAAGAGATTGCCGATGTCTGTGGAATCAATAAGAATTTAACCACACATTTGGCCCGACATACTTTTGCCACTACGGTTACTTTATCTAATGGCGTTTCAATTTCTACAGTCAGTAAAATGCTGGGGCATCGTTCTCTAAAAACTACTCAGATTTATGCAAAGGTTCTTGATAGTAAAATTGCAGAGGAAATGGACCGATTAAAAGAGAAGATAAAACCTGTTGAAAATTCTACTCCAAAAGACGAAAGTAACATTGAAAGTTGAATGTGTCCCAAATCCTTACCCATAACTTTTGCGCATGGTTCCTGTTGGGTTTTTGTAGCGTCCTGAGAGGTAAGCGTAAGGCAAAAATCCGACAGGGCGCAATCTACTCTCTAATTTGAAAGTGTCTTTCCCTAGTATTCTAAGTTTAGGAGCGTAGCGAATAAAGTTCGAATAGCAAGAGGACAACGCGCTAAAGCGACGTTGTGGTGTTTAAATATCGCCCTTGGAGACAACAAATATGCAGTACTTAGGGGAATTCGCTGAAGTGATCGAATTGATTATTTTGCTGAAAAACGGCCCGTAAGCCCCAAAAACATTGAAAAATTTTGCTGAAAAAGAATAATTTTTTGGATTAAGTTTACTTTAGAAGAAAAATTGATTTTGAAATATCATCGGCCTACTTATTCTTCGAGCTTTTCTTTTTTTACTGTAAATGCGCTGAAAAACCCAGTAAACATTAAAAAAATTTACTGTAAATCTATTTTTTACCTTGCAAGCAGGTTTGTTTGGTAAGGTTTTGGGACTTGCAGCGCGAAATTCTCATTTCGCTCGCCTATTCTTTTGCGACCCTGCGGGAGCAAAAGCAAGATTGTCATGACAATGACACATCTTGAATTAACTGAAATTCGAGTTAATTTAAGGCTACAGGATTATTTCATATCTCGTTACCAAATAAACCAATGGGAGACCTACACAATTTTATCCAGCACCAATTTATCAGTAAGTTCAAGACCCATTTGTTGGTTTGAGGTTTTTTGAATGGAAAGTATAGGTCATTAGTTGGGTTAACCATTATTTTTTTTGGGTAGTTGAAATAGTAAAAATGCCATTCCCTTTCTTGACCCATTGTCTACCTTATGTAAGTATCTATAAAATGACCTTTTCCCGGCTGCGCCTTGGCAAAAAAGACAAAAAGGATAGAGATGGCAATAGGGAATTTTGTGTGCAATGCTAGGGTCATAGGGTCGTCTTTTGTTTGCTGCGTATGATAGGAGCCTAAGTGTTTTGGTATGGCTTTAAGTTTATTTAATGGGAATCTGTTCAGAAATGGAACTTGAGACCTCCCGAAACGTTGATACTGGCAAAGCCTTCTGGGTCACCTACCGTATCCCTTAAATTTATGGTGCGGGTGGTGCCGTTCTCATTCACCTCAATTTTGTTCAATAGCCCAGAAACCAAAGAGGTGGCCACTCCGAAAGTTATATGTTCGTTGATTCCAAAGTCGTAACCAAAGGTTAACCCTGTCCCAAAAGTACTAGCCGTACGGATAGCGTATTGTAATCCTGCCCTTTGTTCGTCTCTATAATCGAGATAGCCCATATACACCGATGTCACGAAGGCGTTCTTTTTATTGGCACCGGAAACGCCCCAATACTGGTTCCTCCTTGAGACAAGTTCGTGGTTGCCGCGGACTCTATCAAAGAACCAGTAAATGAGATGCCGTTTCCAGCGGCAAACACCTTGGCCCCAACGGGTGCACCTACACCGGTAAGGGTCAACCCGTAACCGGTGTACATCATTCCATCTCCAATATTCTGCATTATGATTGCGTTATCGATTGCATTCATTCTTAAGGTCAAATCCCAATTTATTGAATTTTGACTAATCCTATATGTATACGTTACACTTTCCCTTCCCAATCTAAAAATGGTATTACCATCGGGCCCTACAGCAGTCTTTCCTACCATCCAATCATTAAAATCACCTTCGGCAAAAACCGAATCTACCTCCCAGGCTTTCTTTTCACTTGTAATAGCTGGGGGTGATTTAATATGATTAGGTCTGGGCCCTCCCCAAGATGGACGACTTCCGCAATATATTGAAATACCAAATACCTTTACAAAAGTTCATTCGCCATGAACTTGTCACAAGAGGCTTTGACGAAAACCACCAATTGTGTGGCTTTGAAAAAGCAAGTGAGATTTGGTTAAAATAATTGAATATTAAAACACCGCTCAAATGCGGTGTTTTATTTTGAAAATAGTACGTAAAATATTTTACTTCTTAGTAATGACAAGTTAATTAGCATCAGCTATAAATTTTAGAAAATATTCATCATCATTTAAATTTATTCTAACAGTCAAGGTATCTCGAGTCCATTTTTGCTTAAACTCATCCTCTATTTTTTCACGTCTTTGTTCATTATTCCAATACTCAATTAAAAAATCTAACTTACTATCAGGAGCTATCTGAATAGGGCCTTTTTGCAGTCGATAATCTTTTTTTTGCCGTGTCTTTATGATTATAGAATCATATTTCAAAAGATTAGGTTCAATTTGAAAATTATACTTATCTATGATTTTCTTTTCATTTGAATGGTTATAAAATTCCAAATACTGAACTGTTTTATAAGGTCTTTTTAATGTGAAAGAACTACTCATTCGGATACTATCGGATAATCTCAAAATTTGGCTCATTTTGGAGTCGTTGTGCACCAACTTATAATTATAGTAGGTGGGTGCAGGTAACGTTAGGCACGAGCATAAGAGAACTCCAATAAAACAACTCAGTACTTTTTTCATAACACTTAATACTTTAAAATTAATTTCCGAAACGTCGCAAGTAATCATCCGCACCCCATTCATTATTTCCAGGTGTGCGATAAGGGTCTTTTCCACCAAGTCCCATAAGATAGAAAGTATATTGAAGTTGTTCAATTATTCCTCTACCTTGGAATGCAGCCCATCCTTGTTGATTAAACTGTATAATATGTCCATATTCGTGACCAAATGTTTCAGCACTTGTAGTGCCAAAGGTAGCAACATTTCGACCCCAAGTCACTTCTCTTTTATAACCTAAGGACATCAAACCTTGATAAATACCTCCTTTTCGCCAAGCAACACTTCTGGTGGAAAGATTAAATGCGTTTGCCATATTGTTTGCGTATTTTAATTGCTCGTTAGTTGGCTTATAAGTTGCGCCAAATGTTGCCACCATCGCTACAGATTGGCTAAAACCTCCAAGCGCACCATTTCGGGCCCCAGTTAGTATTCCCTTTCCTACATCTTCGCCATCTACAAGGGCACCAACAGATCCAGATACAGCGCCGCTTACACTGCCCTTTAAGGTACTGGTTCCCACTTCGCCCAAGGCATTGGCCACATAGCCTCCTTGTACTCCGTTCCATTTGGGTAATACACCACTAACGACTCCTCCTACCACCGAACCTGCGACAGTACCCAGGGAAATATTATTTCCAAAAGCTAAATTAGTCCCTATTTGAGATACCGTTTCAGATAATATACCATAGGTGGCGCTCTGCCAAAATGCTCCCCCCGAGGCCGCCAATGATGACCCTGCCGCGCTGAGAAATCCTGAGATGGCACCGCTTACCGCTCCAAATAAAACTGAAATCCCAAAATCACCTAGGTTCCAAGTTCCAGTTACTGAGGCGCTAATGGTATACACAACAGCCGAAACGGCCGCTCCAATAATGGCTCCCGCAATAAGCCCTGCAACCAAGGCGGATGCTTCTTCCCCACTGGGATCTGAATAGCTCAACGGATTGTTCAACACATATCCATAGCGATTAAAGTTTTGGGTATTGTATGGGTCCTGCACAAAATTGTCGGGACTTAGGAAGCGACCCAATTGGGCATCATACATGCGCCCATTCATATGTACCAAACCAACCTCTTCATAATGTTCATGTCCTGTATACCCACGACCCAATAGACTATCCTGCCCAAAAGTGATTTCGGTGCCGTTTCTTATGTGCTTGTCAACCGAGCCCCAAGCCCCAAATTGTGTCTGTTCAACAATCGCTCCTGAAGCATCTGTAATAGCCATGGTACTGCCCAAATAATCACGATGAGCATAATGATAACCGATACTAGAGGTACTTGATGGTGGCGAACTCTGATTTATGTGAACAACAGTAGAAGTATAAGCGTCACCACCTATGTAGGTAAGAATTTTTGTATTTCCAGTTTCCTTATCTTGAATAATTTCCATGGAGCTGATGCCCGAATAGTGTTTTTGATAACGCCGTTGTTCTATATCCTCGGCAAGCCCACCATACCAAGCATGACTCCTCGTCATTAGCGGGCTATAACCGAAACTGACCCTGCCGGTATTCTCTTCATAGATGTTTACAGGTTTTTTAAAGGCATTGTAGGTAATCTCGCGACGTGCCCGGTCCTGATAGTAACCTCCTCCATCTTCATTTAGACCAAGACCAGCTAAGCGATATATTTTGTCTTCACTGTAAGTGTAATCTCCGATATCGGTATTAAGGGTAATACGTCCACGATTATCATAATTTTTTGTCTTTTGTACTGCACCGCTAATTGTTGTAAGTCTGTCCAGTTGATCGTACTGAAAATCTTCAGTCCAGTTCAAATCAATATTTCGTCGGCTATCTAAAATGCCCCGTTGAGCATTAAAGGTATAGTTCAACCGTAAAGCCCTTTCCTGAGTGCTACCACTACCTCTTACATCTCGGACCGTTTGCGGTAATCCATAGGAATCATAATTACGGTTTTGTCTAAACCCATTTCCCAAAACAGTTCGCGTTACCTGACCTCTAGAATCATGAGCATTCAGTCTCCATAATCTGGTATTGTCAGCATCGTTCCTGATTTCTTCTAACATGCTCGAATTGTTATCATAGATATTACGAACGGTAATATCGGTCGCCGTCCCATCAATGTTATATTGCCCTTTATAGGTTTCCCGCAATGGACGGCCATATCCATCATAGGTGGTCCGCCTTTCGAAATTGGCAAAGGGGTTGGTCTCTGTGACAACGGTCGGTCGTCTATAGCTGTCATATTCATAGGTATAGTCGTATGACCGACCATTGGCCCTGTCGGTACTGGAAATTGATGACAAAAGCCTATCCGCATTATACTCATAATTCAATATCATGTCGGTCTCATCGCCAATAATAGTTTTCTCTTCTAGTTTTCCTGCACCATCCAAAACATAATCGGTAGTTCCTTTTGGAGTTATCTCCTGTGTAAGTTCTCCAAAAACATTGTACGCATATTCATACGTGCCAGCAGAGGGATCGATTAGTCGTGTTTTACGTCCCCAACCATCAATGAATGTCTGAATAACTACACCAGCATAATCGGCTGTTCTCATTTCTCCATTGCCGTGATAAGTGTAAGTAACCGTCCCTCCTGGGTCATCACGTTCAATAATATTTCCAAAGGCATCCATTGTGGTAATTATGGTCTTGGTACCGTCATCAACCGTGCTAATTAAACCATTATAACTCACATTTTGAGCCTCTCCTGTATACAAAATTATCGTTACTGGGCGACCGTTTTCGTCATAAACTGTAGAGGTATATTGACTACCACTTTCGGTTGAAAAATAAGGTTCATATTGTCGTGTTTTACGACCGGCTGTGTCATATGTACACCTTGTAACCACCCATTTATTATTAAGGGCAAGACTCCTTGACTCTACTTTCCAGCCGAAGGCATTAAAGGTCTGTTGATTATCGCTACCTCTATCGAAGTCAACAAATTGCTCAAACCCTCCATCTGGGGTGTTCGTATAAGTTGTGGTGGTCACTTTGCCCAAATAATCGGTTTCTGTAACGGGTCTATTCCATGAATCATAAGTATACGCTACTGACCTGCCAAAGGGATCTGTTTTTGATAGCATATTTCCTGTCCTACTTTCATATGTAAATGTAGTTTCCAGTTGCTCAATATCAACTGATTTTTCTAAATAACGACCACTGGTATCATATTCGTAACCACTAGTTCTAGGAATCATTCCCAATGCGCTTAATGTTTTACTTAAAACATTACCAAACGTATCGTGGTTATATAACTCTGTTACCCAAGGTGTACCTTGACCTCTTTTTTTGGAGGTATTGATTAAATTATTTTGATATGTTAAATCCTCTTCTTCGTAAAAGGCGTTACCGCCAATGGTAGTAGTCATTTTTCGATTTCTCAATCGACCTACATGGTAATTCTGGTTATTTGACCCTAAATTGTTGAAATAAGTGTAATCAGTAATAACAGAACCATCAGGATTCGTTTCGGTAAGTTTTGTTATGCTATAATTGGCATCATACACAAAATTTTTAGTTGTCATAAAACCTTTGAGAGCATCATCGATAATAATCGTTTCTGGCATGTTGACAAACACCTTGTTGCTTTGTTCTAGCGTTAGATATTCGTAGTCAGTCTTAGAAATGAAATTATATGGGGTATTACTAAAAAAATTTGCCGACCACTCTTGACTTAATGCTCCACGCAACTGCGGATCATACTTTGAACTGGTCCATAATTGTGTGACGCCATCTCCATACCAATTTGTCCGAAATAGCTGTTTGAAACCCAACAGATTTAAGCCTTCCGCATGGGTTACAATACCCTTATATCTAAAATCTTGTTTTTGCATAATTCCTGAACCCCTTCTTTCCACTTGTGAAACAACTTTTAAACCACGGGCCGCATTGTAATTAATATACGGGTAAATCTCCTCCGTATCAGGATAATAAGCGTCCACAGGCACACTAGAAAGCGGTTGGGCTACCGTATTGCTATAGGTTATGTTTATTTCTACACCATTATTAGTGATTTTATACAAACGCGAGTCTTCCTTATGATTTTTTGTAAACTCCCAAAACGATATTTCCTGATTGGATATATGGGCATATTCCAGATTGGGATTTGCCGAATTCCCCTCAAGGAAGAGTGGTATTCCATACCATCTTTTTCGGGTGTTGGGATATGTTCTGGTAACGGTGTTCTCAAAAGAGGGTATATGATTCGAGTCAGGTTCTTTGTTCACATAGAGTTTCAATTCCTCTCTTCCTCCTAAAATGATTTCTCCTGGACGTGTCGCATCAATCCTATGGTGCAGGATGTCCGTTTTCCCATCTCCGTTGAAGTCCTGCGGTATAAATAGATTTTCATAGGCGGCTTCGGGATAATACTCCGATTGCTTATACTGCACGCCTATGTTTTTGGTATTTGCCGTAAAGACCTTGCCAGTTGATATAAAGAATCGCCAATCTGAACTATTATTTGCAATTGAAACTGCAAAGTCTAATTTTCCATCCCCGTTATAATCACCGGGTAAAATAGCTTGGGATCTATCAATTTTATCATCCTCTAACGAATAGATGAGATTCAATAAACCATTTTCACCAAGAGAATAGACCTCTACTCGACCTAGGCTAATATGTATGAGCTCCGAAACCCCGTCACCATTAAAATCTGCCGAAAAAATAGGGTCGGTATGCTTAATCGCCCTTTGCATTAGACCAGAATAATTCGCAAAATCGGTGGTCTTCCTGCGATCTAGGTTTATAAAATATGAACTGGATTGATCTCTTCTATAATCAGTACATTGACAACAATCGTATCCGGGTGGCAGCGCATTGCTGGTAGGTTGTGATCCAGATTGTGAGGTGATAGGTTGGGGGTCATTAGGGTCACAGTCATTCGAGGGATTGCAAAACGTTTCGGTATAAGGGTAAGTCAACGCGAAAACATCGGTAATGGCATCCCCATTAAAATCTCCTGTTATAAAACGTTTCAAAGTTTTTGCCTTGAAATTATTATCACACCTACTTTCAGCGCGATACACCGGAGCATCCCAAAACTTGGTAGATTCGACAGTTAGAGTTTTATTAAGGTTTACCGAATAAGTCCTGAACTGTACCCGTGAAGTTATCCCGCTGGTATAGGAATCCGATACCACCGTAATTCCCTGTTTTGACATCAATTTATCATATTGATCTAGTGCAGTTCGAGCAAATAGATGGTCTATTCTTGCAACTGGTCGTTCCACACCTGAATCTGCTACATTGACCGCATCATGCAGGTCCGTATATAGCTGAATTTTATATCGATCTTGACGGTCATAGAAGATTACATCCAGTCTTCCGTCCCCATCAAAATCTCCAGAAAGTGTCTTCGTATTAACAGAGTCTATTTCATAACTTATGGTATTTGTAGGTATTTGAATGTCGTTAATTTCTTCTTCTGTAACACCATACTGAAAGTTAATGGGAGGCAGAGTCCCATTATCTCCATTTGATTCTTGAATTTTCTCTATTATTCGATAACCAAGATCACTGGTTTTATGGGTCAATTCATATTTTCTATATAACAAATTTTCAGCATAGACTTCGATACGTTTTAGAATTTTGCTTCTCGTAAAAGAAAGGCCTCCTATGTAGGACTGTTCAGGACGAGATCTGTTGGCATATATGAACTTCACTCGATTAGGAGAGGCGGTCGACCCTTGAGAGCCATAATAGATGTTGGCAATGCGTAACAATTCTCCAGTTCGAGAATAGGTGTATCTGATAAAATTACCTTGCGAGTCTTGCCATTTGTACAAAGCCCATTCAAGCCGACCCCTAGAGTTGGACGTATTTCCATAAAAACCGCGACTTCCATCTGGATAGTGAACAACAAAATATCTCGGGCCATACTGAGGGCCATAGGGCGAAGTTTGAACTGACCGTATTTTTATATTAGAATAATCTTCGGTTTGATATACGGCTCCATTTGCACCATATGTCCCTGATTTCAATAATAAACGTTGCCCATCCAGTGCAAATCGATCTTTCTCATCAAAGTCTACAGGATCTATTTCCCCATCATAATATTTTACAGCACCAATTCGAGTAATGGTAGATATGCCTCCTACATTCCAACCGAATCCCGCAAGGCCATTTTCTGCCTGACTACTAAATTTTAAAGATATTTTTGGCTCTACCCCTTTTATTCCTGGAGGTACCACTATAGGTATTGAATATGAAGCTGCACCTGTCAATGATACATCAAACGTGTCGGATGTAGTGCCGGCGTCCTGTGCGGTAACATTAAAGTGGAACAAAAATCCTATAAAAAGTGCTATGGTGAATCTAAATTTCATATCGTATGCTTTTTTGGTTGGGACTTATTCTTTAATGACTTTCTTTTCGATTTCGCGGCCGTCGCTGAGAAGGAACCTGATAAGGTACATACCGGAGGGGTATAGCGAAAGATCGATTTCGACTTCCAAGGTTCCGGAGATATGATTTACAGGAACGGATCTTCCTGACATGTCCGAGCCAACCACATCTATCACCATATCCTGGAACTGTTCTTCCCAGCTTACAAAAAGTTCTCCGGCGGTCGGGTTGGGATGTATGATGATGCTAGCGGCCAATTGGTCGTAGCGCTCATCGCCCGAAACGGGCGTATCGAAATAGCCCGGCGGGTAGACCGGGGCGGAACGCTGGTTGTTTACCGCTTCGTTAGCTGCCGTACGCGCCTGTGCCTGCGGTTTCCGTCGCAGCTTATTATTCCCTGAAGTATCGTAATCGAATACCAATTCGGTAGGCATGGGAGCATCCCTTCCCGCCAACAAGTCGGCAATGGTTGGTATATTGTTATTGATCTCCTCGATCCTAGGGTCCCAAAAGAATTGGCTGTTCGCTATGTTTGTATCATACAAGTAAGAGAAATGTTCCAAAGTCTTCGCTTCGGGATGAAAACGGTAGGTGGCCCTAGCGTCCATTACTTTGTCACCCGTTACTGGATCGTAGACCCCACCTTCAACAGTAGTACCGAGATGCAGACTATTATAAACATAGCCAACGACAAGAAACCATTTGTCCAACTCCGGAAGTACATTACTAAAGGTAACCGCATAGGGTTGATTTTCCGCCGTTACTACATCTATGGCCGTAAAGCGGTCTAATTCGTCACGACAGAAAATACCCAACTGTCCCTGACCATTTCTATGGTTGGTCTTTTTTAACCACACCGTGATACGATAGTCCCGTGTATGATCGATGGTTACTTTGGTAGCAGTCCAGCCACCACTATGTATGGTGCCTTCTTCTGGTGTTCCCCGCCAAAGGACTTCTTCTTCCGCATGGGGATTGTTCCCCAGCAAACGTTCATTTACATTCGTTGATCCAAATTGGTTAAAACCCGTAACCGAACCGCTGCCCACCGTCCAAGTAGAGGTGTCCAACAGGTTGGTTTGGGAAAATCCGTTGAAAGAATATAATATAACAATACAGCAAGAGAGTAGTATTTTCTTCATAATGTTCTTCGTTGTGATGTTTTGCGTAAGAAAATTAGTGTTTTAATTTAGATTATCGTCCATGTAATTCGCTTGCAAACAATATTTATTTTAAAAATTTTGATACGTTCTTCTTTTGGTATGTTCCTTTTATGGACTTCTGATGTTGCCGCGTTAAAATTGCCTTTTTATATGGGACAATGCAACAACTAGTAGTCTAGATTTATCAATCTAGACTCGATATTTATCAATTTCGACACCCTTTTTGTGCGTTTTATAATCAGAGTTCCAACGGTTCATTGCTTATAAATTTGCTTTTGATATAAAGCTCGATAAACACTAATGGGTCTTTAATAAAACCCACCCGCTCTGCCAAATCTTCGTCCCGAACGAACTTTAATATAAAAGGTATTTGTACGCTAATCGGCATTTGTTCCAATCGCGCTGGGGAAGAGTGTTTGTTGCTCCAATAGATTTCACCAAGATTGTCCATAAAAAATTGGATATCCCCTTTTGTCAAAGTCGGAATCACGACCAAATCTTTGGTCTCGCAAATCCTACTATCCATTTCATCGTTCAGGGCCGTCATCTTTTATTCGTTTATCTTCTTCTTTAGCTTCATAAGATTTTCATTGGATAATGGCTGGAATAATTGAATAATTTTATGAATGTCCTCAAAGATCATTTTGGCCAGTTTAGTGTTTAACTGTCGCTCGCCTTGGGCGATCATTTTTACATAGGTCGTGGTGCTCTGGTACTTTCTAGCCAAACTTGCGTATTTGCCTTTCATCAATAAAAGTTCTTCCTTGGTAAAATGTTCGCTCATTTTTTTATATTTGTTCAGCTAGGTGCAACAAAAAAATTAATTTTGTACTTTTATGCATCAAATTAAATGCAATATTATATTTTTTTGCTACAAAAACAAGCTTTTGTAGGAATTTTGTCAATTAGATGTCAATGACGGGGAAGGAACTTAAGGAGAAAAGAAAATCGGTTGGATGGACGCAGCAGGAATTGGCCCAGCGTTTGGGGGTGAGCAAGGGCACTATCATCAATTACGAAAAAGGAAAGACCATTCCCGAATCAAAAACAGAAATCCTTGCATCTGTATTTGGCGTAGAAAGTATTAGGGAATATAAGCAGCATAATCTATTAAATCTTTTGAATGCTGACCTTCGGGCAAACGCAAAGAAAATGCCCAACGCGCCTCTATATGTACTTCAGCTATTACTGGAGCATATTCACCCTAGCGAGGTGATTGATTACATTGATAAGCATAGAAGTGAATACTTTGATCTTGAAGAGTTTCGTTTGCTGGCCAAAAATGTTGTTGGCTTAAATGAAATTGAGATACTTCAGGGAGAAATCCGGAAAATAAACAATCGACTGGACAAGCTAACAAACTCCTAGGTGTTCAACCGTAGCTGAATTTGGGCGAGCTCTTGTTTGAGGCCTTCTATTTTTTCAGTTTGCTCCCTACGTTCCTCGCGCAGCCTTTTTTTAAGCCGCTTGCGAAGGCTTGCAACCGAAGAATCTGCCAATAGCCCTTCCTGTTTCAAACGATCCAGTTGTTTCTTTCTATCTTTCATCTAATTTGTCTAAGGCAGGATAGATAATTTCTTCTTCGTACCGTTCTTCATCCCTTACATGACCCTTTTCTAAGGCGTCTTCGACCATGAGTCCCATGATATAGCGAATCTTCGCTTTTAAATTGCCATTGGTAATCCAATTTGAAAATTTTAGAGAATAAGAAAAGGCAGCAGAAATAATAGTCATGGCGCCATAATAAAATGCTGGATGAAAGTCTTTGTCACTAAACGGGTTGAGAGACCAGATTAAAAAATAAAACCCGATGAAACCAGCCAAAAACGCAAAAATCCTAAAACTCTTGTTTAAAATTTTAGGCATAAAATTGGAGGAATAATAAAGAAGTATGGACAACACAATGGTTAGGACGGGAAATCCAATTGCGAACAGAAAACCCTCCATAGTTCTGAATCCAAATACGCCATCAACACCAAGATTATTAAATGGTATGTGAATAAAAGGGGCGATAAAACCTATAAAAAATACCGCCCCTAAAAAAAAGCTAGCTCCCTTTGTTACCTGGGGTTTCAACTTTGTCCCTGTCGATTCCATAAAGTTCGTCTGTTTCGGCAGCACTTTCGGGCTCACACGAGGTAAGGCCTAAAACTGCAATTGACAATACTGCTACTAGAAATAACTTTTTCATTGGTTCTAATTTAGAGGTTAACAATACCTCATAAATTAGCTGAAACCTTATTTTCTATTGGCCTAAAGTCAATTTTTTTATTAAAATTTATACACTATAAAACGCGCACAATATATAGGTTAGTTTTGAAAGTTCATTACAGAAAAACCTTAGAAAAATTAGGTTTTTTCTCCGATTTAATTATTTTTCGTTCAAGTGGCTGGTTTTATAGGTCAATTACATTTAGAATCCCTCATTGATTTGCCCATCTGTTCAAATTGCTTAACCTCTTTTTTAAAGTTTGTCGAATTTGGTTTTGGGGTTTAGGCATTGAAATGTATTAGTCAGAAAAAATGGATATTGGTTTTTTCATGGTGGTTAACTTTCCCCGAAGAACTAAAATTAAAGTGTTTTACGAAAGTGCTATTGAGCGAAGTGCACATTTGGGTGAGGGAAAAGAGTATTTTAATTTATGGACATATTGCCTATTGTAGCACATGAGCCGATTAGAAGTTTTATTCGGCTCAAAAATACCAAAAAAATGAGGTGAATATCTTTCTTGTTACGTTCATTAAAAAAATACAGATTTACGTAATATTTGGGCTGTTATTATCCATAATTTAGTATTCAACTAAAACCATCCAAGTGTTACAAAGACTGATTTTTATAGTTCTTTTTTTTCTTTCCTTCAATGTTATCTCCCAAAAGACTGAAATCTCTTTGATTTCATGGAATATTCGGGATTTTGGAAAAACTAAGAATAGCGATGAACTTGAAGAGATTGCAGAAATCGTAAGGGATACCGATATTCTTGCAATCCAAGAAGTTGTGTCAGGATATGGAGGTGCTCAAGCAGTCGCCAAACTATCTGATATTCTCAATAGAAAAGGAAGTAAGTGGGACTATGTCATCAGCGATCCCACCAATAGCTCAAAATATGCTACAGAGCGTTACGCCTTTGTTTGGAAGACAAAACATATTAAAATAAAAAACAGAGGCTGGCTACTTGATGAATTGAATACTCAAATAGACAGAGAACCCTTTTTATTGGATTTCTATCTAGACAAACAAAAATTTACGGTAGTTAATTTTCACTCCAGAGCCCATGACAAAAACCCGGAAAGTGAGATTGACGCTTTGAGTAACTTCGCTGTAGATTCCTTAGCAACTCCTCTTATAATTGCTGGCGATTTTAATGTTGATGAAAAGGAACCTGTTTTCGACCCTTTAAAAATCAAGGGCTACAAGGCATCTGTCACTAATCAAAGAACAACCTTGAAAAAGACTTGTAAGCGAGGGAAGTATTTGAATTACCCAATTGATAATATTTTTTATTCAAGCGAGATTAAAAAGATTGATGGGGGAGTTCTAGATTTTGTACGTTTTTGTGACCGACTAGAACAAGCTAGAAAACTGTCTGACCATTTACCTGTTTTTTTGAAGTTCTATTTAGAATAACAATCTAAAACCAATTTAATGGAACAAACCGAATTAATAACTTTAGCCGCAACGTTGGGAGCTCCCCTACTTGTTTTCATTGGTGGACTTATCTCATGGTTTTTCAAAACAAGAAAAGAGGATTTACAAGCAATCGAAGAAAGAGCATTAGAGAGACGTATTGAAACTTACAATACGATACTTCATCCTCTAATTACCATGTTTGCAAATAAATCAAATCAAAAAATGAAAGACAAGGCCATTTCTGAAATTGGTTCAGTACAATATCGAAAAGCGGGCTTCAATCTAATCACTTTTGGTTCTGATAATATGGTAAATGCATACAATAGTATGATGCAAGCCTTTTATAAAGGAGAGTCAGAAAATGACCCTAAAGAAACAATGAGAAAATTTGCAATCTTTCTATTGAGTATTAGAAAAGACTTGTATAATAAAAATACTAAATTGAAAGAATGGGATATGCTTAAATTTATGATTACCGATATTGAGAAATTCATTGAGTAATAAAATTTATTTCCACATCAAGGAACCAATTCCGCAAGAATTTTTTCATTTTACAATTTTGATATCAAAATCCAAAAAAACCCTTTTTGTCTTTGCCTTCTTTTTTGAGCGCTCTTAGTTCAGATATAAAAGCGGCGTCTAACCCTGATATTGATTTATTAACCTCTATTAAATTAAGTTTTAAATCTTCATCTATTTGTTGAATTTTATCTGTCAAGAGTTTTATTTGGTTATCCTTAAGCACTTTCTTTAATTGCTGATTCGTCGTTTCCGTAACATCGTTTATGGCTTCCTTGCTTACTTCCAAAGTGTCGGAAATCGTTTTTTCACCATCAGCGGCTATTTGTTTTATTTTTCCGTTTGTTATCGTCTCCACGGCTGACAGCGCATCTTCAATTTCAACTTTAATATCCTTTAAGCTCTTTTCATAGTTAGAGATTAGCATCTTTATTTTTCCGTAAATTTTTTCCAGCTCCTCGTTACTGCTTTCTAAAAGCGGTTTTAATTCTTTGTTCTTGGTGATATTGAGTTTGGTTTTCTCCATGAGCTTTTCCAGCAAATCGTTATTGGTTTTCAATAACTGGGTCAGCGAATGGTAATCGGTACTTATGAAAGTGGTGAGTTCATTGAATTTTTTGGTACTATCTTCATTAAAATCACTCGCTTTCTGTTCCAGTTTTTTTAATATCGTATTCGATTCTTCGTAATGAAGATTCATACTTGCTTCTACTAGCTGAATACTTTGGGTAAATGAGGAGTTTATTTTACGAAGTTCACCCGTTATATGATTGTGATTATTTAGCTTGTACGAATCTAAATATTTCTTTAACAGATATAGAACCGCAAGGTGCGTGACGAGTAATAGGATGATGATATAAATCATTTGCTATTGCGTTATTTTTATTGCCAATTTGGTTTTTAATATCCATTTTCCATCGTCAAGAATCATTTCACCATCCTTTCCATTTTGGAATATTTTAGTGCCAATTCTGTCAAAGTCTTCACTTTGTAAATCGCAAATCGGCAATAGCAGAATATCATAACTCTGTATTCCTGCTAACATCATATCTGTATATTCATAGAGTAATTGGAAAGTAGCGCGCGTTTTGTCTTTTGGGTCTAAAGTGAGTTTGATGGCACTATCACGTTCTTTCTCTTTTGATTTTTTATCGTCGTAAAGTATGCCTTGCGTATCTGCATAGGGAAAGTATAATTGACTGTTTTCCGTAATCATTTTCTCAATTGCCATTAGAATAGATTCTCTTAGGCCTTGGGATTCTATTTCAAGGTCACTTTTAGAAATGACTTTAGGCATTTCATCATAGAACCTTTTTTTGAGCGTCAACACTTTAGACCGTATTTCTTCTTCTGAAATAATAGATGACGCATATTTTAGTACAAAATTCTCGGTATCTAACGTTCGTTCAAGCTGTTGCCTTGCAGAATGCTTGTCCGCTATTTGCGCTAGCTTTTCAGCTAATTGGCCGTCATAATTTTTTATCAAGGGAGATACAAATTGTTCTAGCTCATGTATTTCTTTAAATTGTTGGGATTTACTTTTTTGAGAAATAACCAATTCATAAGACTTGAACTCTTGACTTTGGGTTGCTACACAATCTGGATGATAGTTTGTAGCTAAATTGGCTTGTAGTTTTTTAAAAGTTTGTGAAACATAATCAGATACTTCTAAAGGGGTAAGGGAAGTATCTGGAACGGATTCTTCCTCTTCTTCAAGAATGACATCACTTTCTTCAACTTTAGCTTTCCTAGTTTTTTTTCTATTTCTAAACCATAGTATGCCTAGAAGTAGATTTGCAAGCAAGCTGATTATCAATAAAATATAAAGTAATAAGCTTTTGCTCTTAAGAATTGAGTTGGGTTCTTGAGCTGATTCATTTTTACTTTTCTGAAAGTCATTGAATTTGTTTTCTATAGATGCCTTTTCTTTTTTAGCCCATTCATTTTTGGTATTGGTTGTTTTATATTCACTCTGCGCCGTTTTTATAAATTTTCTTATGTCATTAGTTAAATCAATATAAAGTGAATCTTTGGAATTATCCTTAATGATATTTTGAAGGTAAACTTCACTTTTTACTATTCTATCAGTTTGATTTCTAAACAGCTGTTTTTTGCTAAGTCCTCTTTCGGAAAAATCCTTTTTAAGTAAAGTAAATTCATCAATATATTTTCGAATTGCACTATCATTTTTACTGGAGCCTTTTATCTTCGACTTCATTTCACCCAAATTTATCCCCTTTAATTTGGGAGCTTCATTTGGTCTTGATTCATAGGCTCTATCACGTAAAACCAAATCAATACTTCTATAAGCAACACTATCAAAGAGCGTATTCAACAAGACCTTGTTTTTCTTTATAACATCAGCTTTGTAATTCTCATAAAGCGAATCCTTAAATGATTCGAATTCAGGACTGACCTCAGCCTTAGGCCCTTCAGGCTTATTTGAACAACTAATGATGAACAATACACCTACTACAGCGATAAAAAAATTGAAAATACCTTTCATGTTTATACGCCTTTAAATTCATTGATTTTCTCTGAAACGATAATTCTTGAAAAGGCATAGAGGTATGACTTTATAGCATCAAAAAATAGGGAATCATTTAGCTCGGGTTCTTGCTCTACCTCAATCTTATGGTTAATTACTTCTCGTATGGTATCACTTATTTTGGTGGCATCGGCAAAAAAGTCCCGTAGCTTTTCTGGGTTATAGGATTTTTCTAATCCGAAATTTTTGACAAAACCTGCTTCATGCCATAGTTCATCAAAAAAGAAATCAAAGAAACTAATTACGTTTTCTGTAATTTCATTTATGGTAGTATCCGGTGCTTTGATGAAATTTCCATACTTAAATTTTCTCCGGGCTTGTGTATCCGTTTCGCGGAACAAATCTTTATCATTACCTACACACAAAAAGTAATTATCAACATCTGCGGTTGCATTTTTACGTATGTATTCCAAACCTTTTATTCCGCCAATAGCAGTAGATTCTTTGGGGTTGTCCAAAATTTGTAATTCTACTTTAGGAGCTTTTTCTTTTTCAAATACTTTCTTGATAATCAACGAAACTAATGATGCTACTCCTTTGGGTTTATTTAAATCTGTTAAGCCATTCGTAATTTCTAAAAGCTTAGCTCCGTTACCACTTATTCCAATATAACTAGGGAGTTTATCTATTTCACTCATTTTTAGAGCTTGAAACGAGTGATAAAAAATGGAACTATTATGAAGGAGAAAAAGTAATTTAAACTCGCTGTCCAACATTAACTTTCGACTGAATGAATTGTACGAGAAAAAGTAACTAATTAAATCTGTAGAAAGTAAACCCTTAGAATTTTTGATATAATCAATAATATCTGTTTTAGTAAATTCTTTCCCAAATTCTGAACGCATGATGGCTTCATATTTAGAGACGAATCCGTTATCAAAGGGGTCATTTCCGCTTCGCGATTCAAATAAGCTATTCCCCGCAAAACGAAAAGAGGTGGTCAATGCTGGTTGGTTATTGCGAAAAAGAATCAAGTCTGTAGTACCACCACCAATATCTAAGTTCATATATACTTCTCCAGCGCCAAAAGTTCTGTCGTAACTATAGAAAGGAGCCCAAGATTCCGTGATGCTAATAAGCTTTTTAGTGCCGCTGTATTTTCCGTAGTAGTTATCATATAATTTCTCCCAAATACCATTGAATACAGAAGTTTGGTTACTACCCATACTCAAAGGTTTAAACCAGAGTACATCAGCCGCTGCAGGGTTAACCCCTTCGCTTAAAAGTTTGTTTCGACCTAACCATATCAGTTGTTCTATAAATGCAGTTAATTTGTTCTGCGCTGCCACATTAGTACCATCGGTAACACCCCACTTAATATTGGAATGGGTAAAATCAAAATCTCTACGCAGTAGGTTTTGTCCAAATCCAAAAGGGATGTTTACATTAGATAATAAAGAGACACTCTTGGTAACTTCGGGATTGGTGTCATTGTCAATATTTATAATTGAACGTATGGGAAATTTGAAGAAGGAATCTTTTCCCACCAGCGTAGGTAAAAATTCTGCCACCTGAGTTCTACCATAAATAGGATTTATTATATCTAAATCAAATGTTTTAGCTCCTTCCGAATTTAATTTGGGCGCATTAAGCATTACCAAATCTGGCTGGGCAGTACTTTTTTTACCTTTGTAAGTGGATAAGTGCTCAGGGGTATTTCCTGTTTTAAAGGCTACAAAACTATTACTGGTACCAATATCAAAGGCAATTACAGGTTTACCATCCATTAATTGAATGGGTTCACCCATAAGCGGAATCAAAACACCTTTTGATGTTTCGTTTTTGTCTAAAAATTTGACAACAACCTGCATAGCATCAAATGTGATGTCTAGTTCTGTATCTGCTATGGCTTCACCTTGCTTGTTGGTTTTAATATTGGTCAACTCTAAATAATTAGAAACACAGGGGTAACTTTCTTCTTTTCTAGTTCTTGAAATTAAACTTGAAGTAACTTTTATGTGCTGGGGTGCCTCAGTATCTTCCCTGAAAAATTGATAGGCTATCTCTTCGCCCATCATATGATAAGAAAGCACTTTATAGCGGTCATTAAAACGGGAGTCCGCAACTTTAAAGAAGGGGTAAACACCAAATGCCATTGACGATTTTAAAATAGCACCGTAATCATCGTTATCAATTGCATCTGGACTTACTATATCGTAAGTTCTTTCAAAAGTGACAACACCTCGGCCGTTGTCAGCAGCTACCGGAATATCTAACCGCACAACAATGGCACCTAGTTTTAGCTTGGTAATAGAAATCTGTTCTCTTAAATCTGTAATAGTAAAGTAGTTGAAATACTCGGGCATAACTGGAAGGAGAATGTTCTGTACATCACCATCCGGCAACCAAAATTTAGTAGTATTGACGGCATAATCTAACTGAATCAAATGCTTGGAAAGCAAATCATTTCTAGTAATCCATGGATATGAGATTACCGAACCTGGAAGTTTTCTTTTCTCGATAGGGGAAGAGGTAAGCAGTTCGAGCTCTGGAGTAAATTTATTACTCCCGTAAAAGACCCACCTTTTTTTGTTTAATCCCTTGGCCAATGCCAAAGGATATCGTTCAAGGTTTTTACTGGTCTGAATTATATAATCACTTTTTTTAACAGTAGTTTCTTCTTCTTGAGCATCAAACTTATCGCACATATACGGAATGCTTCCCCCTAAAAAACAAACCTCATTGCGGTCTATTTCTAAATTGGCGTACCCTCTCAGAAATTCTTCACCTCCATTACGCTCAATAGTTTTTATGAAGTTCTTTACTTCATAATTTTCAATGTGCTTTCGATTGATTTTTATGTAATTATAAACTTCCTTAAACGAACCAGACAAACCGCTATTAGATTCAAAAAAGGCATTGATGAATTCTTGAAATTCCTTACCACGTTTAAATAACGGTTCGTTAGTGGTAAAAAAATAGCGATTGTTGTAGTTGCTCTTTATGGTCTTTGGCAGTTCGTCGCCGATGGTAAAAAAGCCCGTATAAGGAGAAGTGCTTGCAATGATAGTATTGTCGAGGTAAACTAGTGCAAATTCGTTAAAGGCATTCCCTATTCCGTTAGTTTTAAATCTACTGGCGTTGTTGTAGTTGTTGATGAATATTTTTAGGGTTTCCGCAAATGTTTTTATGCCGGGATTATGGCTTTTCAACAATTCGTTTAACTCTTCTTTCTTCCAAATTTCGACTACGATACGGCCTCTTAATTTCAATGTTTCATAACTGAATAGAAGTTCAAAAACATCTAAACAGTTTGATATGTAATTGTGATAGGTGGTATTGCCGGATAAAGCCAATACTTCATTATTCTCGCCCGTGTATGCTTTATTAATGAATGAAAAAGAAGTTTCAAACAAATGCATTTGGGCAAAAGGGGAAGGAATTGAAGTTACTGGCACTTCCAACTTTCCCATATTATCCGTAATGTCAGCAATTTTACCTTCGTCATACGGGTTGTTTGCAAATTGCCCCCATCCAGTTTCACTAATGGTCTGTTCTTTTATTAAACTTAACTTATGTGGCATAGCTTGTTTTGTTGTTTTTGATACTCAAAGTGAAAAGCGTTCATTGATTATTTTAGAGATGCCCAAATTCAACATCTCACTTACCATACGCTCTTTGTTACTGTATTGATTGGCGATAAGGTCTTTGCTTATTTTTGAAAATTCTTCATCGTATTTAATCCGGTCTTTAAAGAAAAAATTAGAGCTGTCTTTTGCAGGAATTGCGGTAACCAATGTGAATAGTTTTTTCTCGTCTACTATCAGTTTTGCCATTTGGGCACCACCTATATCTTTGTCTAGGTCCGTTTTGTTCCGAATTATGGATAAATCAAATGGAAGAAATTTTCGGTCGTGCCTATCTGCTGATAATTCATACAACCACCTGTAATAATAACGACTGGCAAAAGATGCCATATCGCCATAAAATCGCTGTTTTTCATAATTATTGGCAAGTTTCAACTCGTTTCTCCAGGCTAGCTTATCATTCTTTAAAGCATGAGCCATAAAATTTGAAACGTAGATATTATAATGATGAAAGCATAAAAAACGTTTGATATTCTCGTCGTTTCTAAGATGCTTTAGATGTAATGTGCCCGTATCTGAGGTAATGCCATATTCAAAAAATTTGGAGGACTGGGCAAGGTCTTCAATGGTTCCGGCATTGGGTTCGTAATCCATAAACTCAACAATGGAAGAGGCCGCTGTAAGCTCAATAAAATTGGCAGGATTCTTTTGCTCTAAGCCTCCATCAAAATTTTCATAATTACTTTGCCTTGTATCACCTACATAGAACATGGCATTGACCAACTGTCTTAAGTTACGGTTGTAATACGATAAGGCCGCTTTGGTTTTGGTAATAAAAGTGCTCGAATTAATGGCGCTTTCCCCATTATTGAATTTTTCAACATCGACCTGAAAATAGGGGAGTACCGATACACCACCAATGATGGCATTGTTGATAAACGATTTATTATTCATGCCGCTGGTTTCATCTCTAAATACGTTCATGAGCAGCGGAAAACCGGCGGCACCAGTACCCCCGAAAATAGAACTGATGACGAAGATTCTATCGTTCTCTTTAAAATCTTGGGTAAACTCCTTGAATTCTGAAGATTCCACCACATTTTTTAGAACAACGCTTCCCACATTTGGGTTTCCTAAAAACCCCTTTTCCAAGGGCATATCTTTGTTCTTATTGCTATAGAGGAGGTCAAATAGGCCTTTTGTTTTTCCAAATCCCTTAGAGCTTAAAGCATTGTAATCAATCATTTCTCGAAGCGTTCCATAGTCCGTTCCGCTAATGTTTAATTCTTTGGGCGGCATAATTTGGGTTCTAAAAAAATGACCCTGCGATTCCTCTTCAGGAACACCATCAAATATGGCCTTATGAATATTATTGTACGTTTTTATAGTGTTTCTGCACTTTTCTACATCGCCGTTATTGATATCGGTATCAATAATCATAGGGATGATTTTCTCGGTATTCATTTTCATGCCCGTGGCAAGCAACATGGTCAAAGAATTAAGGACTCTTGAACCCGTACCGCCAATAGCGAATAGATATAATTTTGATTTTGACATGGTATTAAAATTTTACGGGATAGTATTTTGAAAAAATAGAAAAGCGCTTAAATACAAGGGAGAACAGAAAGTACAGCACAAAACCGTACAGGGCATTTATAATGGTAAATAGCCATATTTCATAATAGAACTCCCCAAAAACGGATAATTCGAAAACCTGAAAACCTTCTAATAGAAGCGTAATAATAAAAATGGTAATAAGGTTATATACTCCAAATAGAAACCAGCTGCCCATGCTAGAGAATCGCATACTTTTTCTTCCTAAAAGAAGGTAGAAAATAGAAAGGTAGAGCAGGGTAGAGAAGGCCAGCACCATAAAACCTATGGTAAATCCTTTTTCATACCATAATTGAAAATGTTTGGTACTGTCGAATAAGAAGTAAAAATTTTCCATAATTAATTTTGTTTTGTTCTTAGGAGTTTGAATTCTAATAAAGCTGGGGTATCTCGGTATGCTTTGTCAAAAGCATCAGTGATAAAATGGAAGGCAAAAGTTTTATGTTCTAAAGTTTCTGCGGGTACCTGATAATCGTCTGTTAGGTGAGTTGCTTTAAACCAGGTAGACGGAGGGTTTTTTAGAGAAAAGGTAATTTCTGTAGTTGCCACATCCATATCAAATAGTGTTGGTTGTAGAAAATGGGTAAAGCCATTGCCTTCACTACCTTTTAGTTCGTTTTTAGTTTTTGTCTCTAAGGCAGTTGTATTGGTTAAATGAGAAGGTGAAATTTCATAGTTCTCAACACTCATAAACAGATTCTTAAAAAAGGAGTGCTGTTTTTCTAAATTGACTCCGATTGTAAATTGAACAGGACGTTCTTGTTCCGCTTCATGTATGATTACGGTATTACTGTCAGGGTTAAGAGATATTTTACCATTTGCGGGTTTTCCTAAAATAGCATGAGGCACATCATCCATTGAAATATTATAAGCGTATGCTTTATCATAGTCTTCAAAAAGATTCTGAGATAGGAGCTCCTCCACTAATTGTTTGTCCCCTAATACCCAGATATAAAAAGGCCTGTTTTTTAAGATTGTATTATAGTACGGTCTTGCACTATGGCTGTAGCTTCCCGTATTTTTTCGGTCATAGTAATAGGTGCCATTAAAATCACTCAGGTACTTAAATACTGCAACAGCTGCATCTGGTTTCTTAATAAGATGGCCGTATATTTTGGTGGTGACCGAAGACCCCTGAGCCATGGTATTACTTTTACCCAAATCTAAAATACAGTCAGATACCAGAATGCTAATCGCATTTGACTGCAATGAATCTATAATAGGCCCGAATATATTTTGAAGTTTTGATGACTTCCCATTTAGTAAGTTTCCATTACGTAGTTGACCATTAAAATGTTCTTTGCTTTGCACATACTTTCTTGGAGAATCACTTACCGTATATATTGTGGTTATGTCATCATATCGGTTATCCAAATCGGTAATCAAATATGATACGACATCCTTTAACGGGTAATTACCAAGTTCACTAACATTTACATAGCCTTTCATGCTAACAGAAGTTTCTAAGAAAAAATCTATTTTCTCAAACGTGGGTTTTACACCGGAAGACGGTGCATATGGAACAAATTCAAATTGATGTTTTTTAGTACAACCAAGCAAAAACAGACTTAGTACCGCAATGCTCAATCTGACATTCGTTTTATATCTATTATTTTTCACCTTTTCACTTAACATTTCAATCGTTTTTCAAAATTCGTTGGTTAATTTCTGTAGACTTAAATACTTCGTTTCGAGCAGAAATCAATAATTTGCCTTCCTTGCCATTTATGATATAGTAGCCTGGTCTGCAATGTTTAAATCGGTAGCGAAGTGCCTTCAGCCCTTGTACCAGTCCATCTTCTTTGGTGATGTCAAACACATAGTGAGAGCAGCTTTTTTTAAAAAGGCATTTGTTTCTTTTTTTAGGGGGAATTAAAAGCCAATAGCCTTTGATAAGCCATAAGAGTAGTATGCTCATTTTTTTTGAAAAACGACCATTTGTTTGTTGGTTGTATGACCTGGGGTTGCTCCCAAACCAAAACAACCGCTTTCACCAGAAACATAGGCTGAAATGACTTCGACTCGTATAAACTTCCAGCCTTGAACATCGTAATGATTTATAAATTTTTCAAGATAATCGGATGCATCTTTTGTGGAAGATGCCTTTAAATCTAAGTTTGGTTCTAACGGTACTACCTTGTATTCCATTTTCAGTTGATTTTGGTTCTGCATCAAACCTAAAGACAATCAACATCAATACCTTACAGATATCCGTAAAGCAAAAAAGAACAGCTTTTGAGCTGTTCTTTTCGCGTGTTTATAGTTTAAATAATAGTTAATCTTCCCAGCCACAAAGTGTTCTTTTCATTTCTTTTGCTTTTTTCAGCGTAACCTTGTATACTTTCGTAGAGCAACGCGAAAGCCCTCGGCATGTTTTTGTGTAATGATATCGTTTACTGCCTTTTCCTTTGCAGATATAGACATCACTCTCAGTAGTTTCTACAATAGAAACAGGTGTCATAAAAAGTACGGCAAGTAGTAAAATTGTTTTCATATTCTTTATTCCGCTGGAACTCTGATTTGAGTTTTATAGATGTCAATTCTAGTTTTATGCAACCTCATAATAATCTACCGTTTTTAGCAACTCCTTTTCAAATGCGTAGATATCATCTATCGTTTCAATAACTTCCCTACGCTCATTTTTGTCTTCATCAATGAGCCCAATGTATCTTGTAGTGGAATTGAGGTGTAATCGGCAAAGTGGTTTGCGGTTATTATCATCCAAAAGAATTCCAAAATAGGACTGTGTATCTCTATGCACTATGCGATTAACCGCTAGTTTTCTTCTTAAAATGGCCACCACAATACGGAAGCCTTCTAATTCTTCTTCTGTCGTTTCAATTTTGCTAACCTCTTCAGGTTCTTGTACCTCTTCCTGTTGCTGTTCGGCTTCTTTATTCAAAGCAGCATTCAAACGGTCATTTACTTTTTCACTAATGGTCTGGGTAAAGGCCAAGCCTACCAAATCAGTAAATTCCCCCATTACCTTTTCAGTAAGCCGGCCAGAATATACTTCGCTAGCAAATAGTTTCACAAAATGATGGGAAGGTGATTGTAACTCTTCAGCAATCAACTTTTTAATTTCCTTGGTGTATTTTAATGCGCTAGCATTATCAACTATTTTTTCAATATCAAAGTTGGACTTGTGAAATTTGGTAATTTCATGAACCGTACTTTCCTTTAGTTTGGTAATGTCGAATTCCAAAAAGGGTTTTTCATCCATTTTGTTAGCGGCTTCCAAATCAGTATAAAACCGATATTCAATTCCGTTGGTCAACAAGGCAAATCGTGTTTTCGAAGCATGAAAATAGCGGAACAATTGCGAGTTATGCGTATCTAGATTTTCTTTCCAATTTTTACATTCGATGATGATGATGGGCTGCTCGTTTTGAAAAATAGCATAGTCTACCTTTTCGCCTTTTTTAAGTCCAATGTCGGCCGTAAACTCTGGTATCACTTCGGTAGGATTAAAAGTGTCATACCCTAAAAGATTTATAAACGGAAGCACAAAAGCGTGCTTGGTAGATTCTTCGTTATCGATTTTGTCTTTAAGCTTGGCTATTTTTTCGGCTAGGGCTTTCAGTTGTGGTTGGAGTTGCATATTATTTTTTAGTTTCCTTTCTTATAAAAATTGAAACGATTAGTAGAATCGCCCATATGATATCGATGATATTCCATAGTTCTCGCCCGAGCGCAATTTTAAAAATCGGATTGATTAATATGGCTGATGCTAGCCAAATCAGAAACCAATTCTTATGCTTTTCGTAATCATTGAAAGCTAAAATTCCAAAACCTATCATTCCTAAAAACCGGACTAATTGGAAGTAGCCGTAATCCCAGTCCAATAAACAACCAACAAATAATACGGCAAGAATGATTTTTATGAATAACAATGATTTATTCATAACTGCTTATTTATAGATTGTAATTCTCTTATGAGAACTAGATTCAATTACACCCGTCTTTTTCACAAGTAATTGCCTCTTTTGAGCTAACCCAATGACTTGCAGTAGTGTCAAAACCGCATTCTGTTCTACTTCCTTTTTGACCTTTGTGAACTTCTCCTGTTTCTGTGTTCTTAACTGGCATAATTATTTATTTTTAGAATTATTAAACCGCCTTAAACTCAGCGGCCAAAACTGCCATAGCTTTATCTAACGTTACTCCATGGTTACTACAAACTGTATTAATATCATTTATAGCCTGATGTGAGGTTTTCTTTGGGTGCCAAAGAGTAGTATTTGGCAAATAATAGGTTTTTGTTTCCCCTTTGTATTGGAAATTGTCCCTATAATCTAACTTTTCCATTGCTGACTTAACACTAGTATGAAGCTTATTTATATCATAAGAAATCAAAATGTTTCCGACAGTATTTCCCATTTTTTTAAATTAATAATACCCCAAACCTAAACCCATTAAAAGACAATCCCTTACAGATATGTGTAAGGGATTGAAAAATGATATTGAAAAGATGTATTTATACTCAAAATGTAGTGAGCTTAATCACCTTTTCTGTCTAAAAACTCTTGAATTAATTTGTTGTTTTCTTCCATTAGTTTAATTCGCTTATCTATTTTGAAGTACCAAAGAATTGTTGACCTTAAGAGATAAAATATTAAGACTGAAAACAAAATGAAACTCAAGAATAAAAATATTTGAATATCTGCCATGGCTTAGTTAATTGGTATTGTCTTCTATTTCGGCTATTGGAGCATCGCGCTTAACAGCTTCAATTCCATTATCTCGAGCAGAAGATGTGGTATACATTTCACTAGTTCCTATTACCTTGTCATTTCCTGCTTTGAGATTAAAATAGTACATGTCGTTTTTTGAGATTAGCCTGTCATAATTTTCATCATCTGGAGCATTTTCTACAACGGAATCAATACCATTTTTACAATTTTGTTTGGTGGTATACATTTCACTAGTCAGTATTATTTCCTTATTTACAGCATGTAAATTGAAATAAAATTGTTCATCACTACTGTCTTCGATACTAAATTTTGGGTATCCCATACTTTTATTTTAGAGTTAATATTACCCCAAACGTATGCCTATAAAAGAAAAATCCCTTACAGCTATCTGTAAGGGATTTAAATTTGTTTAGAATAGAAAGAAAAGAGAACTTAAGAAGTTAGATTTTACCCTTTCTGGCAAGTTTAGCAATTAAATTCTGCGTGTTTTTTGCGCCAAATTCGTCAAATAGCTTACTCACTTTTTTGTCAATAGTACTTTCACTATTGGGTTTGATGTTTTGCTTTTTAAATTTTTCAGAAACTTCTTTTTTGGTCAAACCGTCAGCTAATTCTTTTAAAATCATTAAGTCAAATTTATCCAGTTCAAATACAGAATCTGTGCTATTAAGGTTAATTTGAGGAGATACATAGGTTCTATTCTGATAAACTTCGTTAATAGCATTTGTAAGTTCAATTAACCCGTTTCGCCCCTTGCAGACATAGCCATTTATTTTTTGGTCTTTAAAGAGCAGGTTTATTTCTGCAGGATTGTCTATCATAGAATTCACAATAATCTTGACATTGGGGTCAATATTCCTTAAGGCTTCGATAAGTCCTTTGCCTGAAGTTATTCTGCGTGGCAAATAGGTTTCCTTAAAAGTAAGGTCGGTAATCAAAAGATTGTAGGGAACTGCATTTTTATGAGCGACCTTAAATCGGTTGTAGGCTTTGTCGCAGTACTGTTCCTCTTGTATTTCTTGTATTTGCAATCTGTTTTCTAAAGCTTCTGCTATACCTTTACTAGTGTCTTGAAAGTCTTCTGCGATTAATATTTTTTTGAACATGGCACGTACTTTTTAATTGGGAACTTCGATAAGCGCTTTAAAACCCTTATTCTTGCTTGAATCAAAAGTAATACTTCCGTTAATCGCCTGAATACGCTTTTCCGTATTCAATAGCCCATTTTTAGTATTGAGCTTGTCTTTCGAAGTACCGATACCATCATCTGAGTACTCTATTTTCAATTTCTTTTTGTTTTGTTCAAAATCTATGGAAACCAAGCTAGCCCTGCTATGTCTCTGCATATTTGTCATTAACTCCTGTAGTACTTTGTAGATGGTCTTCTTTGTAAACTCTGAAATAGTTTCCCATTTAAGTGCTGCACTGCCTGTTGTCACGAGCGTTATATTTTCACTAAAAGAACCAAGCATAGCAAATAAAGCATTTTTAAAATTAGGTCCGGTGTCCACATCATTTATCTCTCTCGAAAAATCTCTGCTTTGGTCATACGCATTTCCTACAACATCTAATACTTTAGCTTTAGGAGCATCATTTTGCAGGAGTATAATGGCTTGGTTTAATTTGCCACCAAAATCATCATGTACACGTCTTGAGAGCTTTGCTTCCGTAGCGTAAACCTCTTTTTGTTTTTCTCTTTCGCTTTGTTGTTTTAAACGTTTGGCGCGTTGCACGAAATAATAACTTAGAAAGCCCAAGGCCATTAAGAGCAATACTCCAAAGGCAAAGGATACTATTTTTTGAGTGCGTTGTTTGGTAGCTTCCAATTCTTTTTCGGCATTCTCTTTTTCTAATCGTAAAATGGACTCTTGTTTTCGCTTATCGTCATATTTGTATTTAGCGAATTGTGTCTTAACCTTTAACTCTTGGGCATACAGACTATCTTGCAAAAACACATAGCGGTCACGTAGATTAACATTCTTGGGCTCAAGTTTCATTAAGAGCTTAAGCACATCTTTTTCTGCTCTAGGTATTTTTAAAGTTTTGGAAAGTTGGATAACGGAATCAAAATAGGAGGTCGCTATTCTAGTATTGATTTTGCTATAGAATTCTCCTAGATGGGTGTAGCTGGCTATTTGGCCTCGTTTGTCGTTGTGTTGTTGTCGAATTTTTAGGGGTTCTAGAAAGGCTTTTTGGTTAATGTTTTTTTTAAAGAGCCATCTGGCATATGCTAGATTATCCAAAACTCGAGCGTACTCCTTTTTATTCTTTAGCAACAAAGAATCTACAGCAACATCTTGCAGAAGAGAAATGGCATCATTAAATTGTTCATTGTCTATGTAAGTAGCCGCTAAATTATTCTGATAAATGAGTTTGTCCTTTTGGAAACCCGTGGTATTAATAGCTTTAGAATAGTATTTTATGGCATCCTGATAGTTTAAGAGTTTTCGGTGGTTTGTTGCTAATGCATTATACGATGCTGAAATGTACTTAATGTCTTTTTTAGGATTTAGATGTTGTAAAGCTTCAGTGATGGTTTCTTTGCTTCCAAAAAAATCATTTTGGTTTTTGTGGACAATACCCATATCTAATAAACGTCTACCTACTTTACTACTATCCTTTAGGTTGAAAAAATATGCTTTAGATGAGTTATAGTGATAAAAAGCTGAGTCGGGTGTATTTTGGATTTTTTGAAAGTAATAGCCCAATAAATGATGCTGTCTTGCAAAAGACCATGAATCAGTTTTCAGCGTATCATTCCCTATCAAGAGGCTGGCATAAAACAATAGACTATCATATTGTTTTAATGAAAAATGAAGTGAACTTTTCTCGTATAAAACTTTGGTAAATAGTGTATCTGTCGGTGAACAAAATTTGAAGGACCAATTAATTGCGTCCATTCTTTCAATAAACGATTTGTTTGAATCTTTAGAAATTGATAAGTAGGTTGCTACACTATCGCGTAGGAGGTCTTCTTCTAATAAAGCATCGTCATTAAATCCGTTACAAGATAAAAAGAGGAGACTAAAAAAAATAAAAAATCTTTTGCTCAATTGTTTTTGATAAATGTATAAAAAAAGAGCTTCCGTTAGGAAGCTCTTTAAATAATAAGTACATCTATTCATTCCCTGTTGGGGGTTCTTGTACATCCCCATCATCCCCTTCAGTTGCCTGCATTTCATAAAGGGTTTCAGTCTCTTCGATAGAGTCTTTAGAACAAGAGAATAAAAACATATTAAAAACCAGTGCCATTAGGGCTATTATTACTTTTTTCATAATTATTTGTTTTAAAAAATTTGACATAGGAGCGGCTGTCCAGGACTATCCCAGCATCTTTTTTACCAACTCCCTTACGAGTTTGGAGTACTCCGTTTTTTGGAAAGTGAAATCTGCTGGCGGTAGTGTCTAACTACTTTCCAATTGGTCAAATACCAACCGCTTTACAGATATGTGTAAGAATGAATTTTCTAGAATTACTATGTTAGCTTTACATAGTGGTAATCATTCTTGGGTGCAAGATGGGGGAGATTAAAAAATTAATTATGGACATATAATCGACTTGTTTTAGACATCTTCTCGACACTAATAAATGCAGTGGTTTGCAAGGTATTGTGTCTGAAATTTGTCTAATTAAAATTTGTATTTTTAGTGGAATGGATGAAAAAAGGATAGCAGAAATTATTCGCAAAGTGTATCAAATTGCCAATGAAAATTGTGTTTCTAATGCGAAAAACGCTTTGGCAACTCATGTGGAAGATGAAGTATTTAGGAATTATAAAAAGAAGATAAGTTATAAGACCGTTGAAAGAGCATTTGAAAGACACGTTTTTAATGATAAAACTGTTAGTGAAAGAAGCCCTGAAAGTATAAGTCTGTTATGCAAATATTTAGGGTTTGATAATTTTCAGGATTATATAGTGAAGAACCCTCATATAAATGGAGGAGGAGCTGGTATTGGTGGGCGTGGTATTGATGAACCACCAAAACGCTTCAAATGGAGATTAATTATTACTATAAGTTTTGCTTTTGGAGCTATTTTAGCAACAGCATTCATTTTCAAAAATCAAATATTTCTTAATGAAAATGATTCTAATAAAAATAATAAAACAACAGATAATCCCATCAACCAAGATATCGCTAATAAATGCATGACCTGGGCTGATTCATTATATGTTATTGTTTCGTGTGACACTGGCCCTCGGTCCAAATATGGAACACAGGTGAAGCCTTTAAATCGAATGGAATTGAAAAACTTTAAGAAAGTGGAAGTCAATGCTGCTTACCCTTTTTTCGCCGAGGATGGTAAGCCCTTAATTTGGTATTATAAAAATAAGGATAATGAGCATGAATATTATACGGCTCCAGGTTTGCACCCCGCCACAGGAGAAACATTGCGAAAAATAACGCCATATATTATCCAGACCTATGTGCCTTTTCACAATGATGACGAGCAAACTCTAATTAAAAATCAGGATAAAGATTCTAATAAGAATAAGGTGAGCCTCTTTATTTTTGATAAGCAACAAATGCTGAATGAAAAAGCAGCAAATAGCGTTAAGACATATTTAAAAAGTAATGGCTATTCTATTACCACAACATTATTAGACCCTGCCGAGATTAATCAAGAGGTAATTTCAAATTTAAGGGCCTTTGATTATGATTTTTTTCAAAGAAAAATTAATGGCTACACTAATTATATATGTCTGGGAGAAGTTACTTATGATCATAGCCAAAGTACAATCAACGAGGACTTGGTTAAATGCCGACTATCGCTTAACTATTCAATTATTTCAGTTTTAAATGGTAATGAAGTTGATTCATTTTCGCGAACTGCTACCGGCACAGGATTTAATAAAAATGAAGCTGAACAAAATGCACTCAAAAAACTTTTTTTATGATACAAAAGACCAAGCTATTGATAGGATTATTTACGTTGTTATCTTTCAATATAAATTTCTCACAGTCAGAATACCTTACCGAATATGATAAGCAGATGAATCAATTAGCTTCAGACGTTGCGGCTCAGGCTATAAATAAGGAAAAACTGAATATTGCAGTTTGGTACTTTAAGGATAGTTTCAGAAAAAAGACAGCCCTAGGCGATTACATAGCACAAGAATTTGCTGTTTATTTTACAAACATCAGTTCTGGATTTGAGGTTATGGATAGAGATGCAATAGATCAAATCCTTAAGGAACATCGTCTTAACAGTGAGGGATTTATAAATCCAAGGACGGCCAAAGAATTGGGAATGTATATTCAGGCTGATGCCGTTGTAACTGGAACTGTTGATGTGGCTAACAGTCATAGCTTAAAAGTACGCCTAAAGTTAATTGACATTCAAACGGGAAAAATATTGGCAGCTATCCCAAGAAATATACTTAAAGATGAAAACATTAAATATATACTCCATGAAAGCGACATTAATAAGACAATAAATATTGATGAAAATAAAAAAAGATTAACAAGAGGGGAACGATATGGCAACCCTCAATACGTAGATTCAAAATGCGAAAAACTAAAAATAGGAGATTATTGTTTTGAAAATGACACCAATAAAAACTACCGCATCACATTGACGAAAAGCCAAATAAACAATCAAGGCAAAAAACCACTTAAAACATTAACAATCAGGGCTGGCGGAAGTGTTTGTTTGACGGACATGAATGTAAAAACCTATAATTTTGAAATGGAAGAGTATTTTGAAGGAAAATGGCCAACAATGACTGTTCCCAAGAATTATGGAAATTTTAAAGTTGAGACGTGCAGGTCGATTATTTATACTATTTCTTCTACTTTAAGAAAATAATCTCTTATCATTCATAGGCAATTACTATATCTGGTAATAACAAGGACTCCTTTGTACCAAAATGAGGTAATAAAAATCACAAAAAGTTAAACCTATGTTAAAAGATGAGCCTTATGGTGCGCCCAAAAAACGACCTCTCGGCAGGCCTTTGATACAGGGTGTTTTCAAGAAAAGTTCGAGTCCCGTCCAGACCGCTAAAAGCTCTCAAGAAATTGAGGGCTTTTTTGGTTTTATATGTTTTCTAAGTAAAAGTTTAAGGGACGAGAAGTTTATCTCGAGCACTTCGTCCTCGCTCAGTATAAACTTTATCGAGGGGATTCCTGTCCAGACCGCAAAATCTTCCAACTTTCACTGAAGACTTTTTTCTTTATAATTTGAATTCATATCTGGTACCTCGGTCTTTCCAAGAGGTATGAAAATATACTTCTCCCCTACGTCTTGTAAGTTCCTTATAGTGGTGCCTTTGGACGTTTTCGCAATAAATACATATTTATGCGCATTCATTCTGCCCACAAAACCTTGATGGCCTTCATCTTACATTCTAAGAACCGCTTTTTGTTACCATTCAATTAGTACAAAGAAGAATTACCTATTCATTGGCTTGTTTGGGTATGCTACACCCCATGCCATTCCACGGATGTAATCCGGCGGGAAGGGCTTCTTCGACACTAATCAACGGTAGAAAAATTTCAGCATCCATTGCGACACCCGTTCCTTGAACATTCAACCCAAAAATACTACGTAGCTGATTGGCTCCCGAATTGGGAACGGTTACAGCGGCATCTACAGCGGCCCGACTAACTTCCTTTCGATTTGCGTAAAGGTTCGCCCAGCGTTCTCCAATTGGAATTTTAATAAGTAGACCTGTATTATCGCTGCTCTGAGGGTCTAAGTACATTGCCTCATCAACTATATCTGCTACGGCCATTTTATCGTTCCGCTCTTTATAATCATACGTTCGGTTTCCCGTAAAAAGATTATCATTTAACTTAAGCTTCGCCCCTTTATTATATAATCCCCCCATATGCCCATAACCCAAGGCATTGCCTTTTACTTCGGCCACTAAATTTTGGTCTAAAGCCAAGGCATCTCCACCATATGAAGCTATGGCATCGTGTTTCCACGTAAAGAGAACGGTATTGTTCTTTATGGTAAATGATGGAAGAAACTGCGAATCAGAACCCATATAACCTGTCCGGGCATGTATACCATAGCCAGTATTGTTGATGCAAAAGTTATTTTGAATATTTCCCTTGCCCCCTTTAAAGACACGGACGGAAATAGCTCCCTCCGTTGGTGCTGTATTCATTACTACGCAGTTTTGAACAGCGACATTGGTGAAGTGGCTAGCGACAATTACAATGCCTCCTGATTCTGGTGACGGATTTTGCTGAGACTTTGGACTCGCTTTCCTACGAATAGCCAGGTTTTTGTTCTGGTGATAACGATTTCGAGGACCATTGTCTATGATTATACCATCAACCACAATTTCAGAACCTGATGATTTTCGGCCGTTGCTTTCTCTTTGTTGGTCCGTGCGTATATATAACCTCGGGTCGGTGGATTTCATGTATTCGTTGACCCCTGAGAAGATAGTCTTGTGGGCGTCCCATGGATCCCGCTTGGTAAAGCGGGTGTCATAACCACCGTAGATTTTTACGGGTACATTTATTTCATCCGAACCTCTGGCTCCCTTACTCAAGTAAACTCCTTCGGCAATATGAATCCGGTCGTTTGGTTTTAAATGATGTATAATATTTCCCAAATCTTTTGCTGGACGGTCTATGGTACCCGCTTGACCCGAACCAGTACTTTTACTGACATACCAATCCCTACCTTCATTAGCAAAACCTGATGTTATTTTCTGAGTATATCCTAAAGACCAAATTAGAAAAATGGAATAAACGGAAAGGTGAATTATTTTTTTCATTTTGTTAGATTTTATAAAATATTCTTAATCTGAAATACTGAATTCCAAGTTGGATTTAACCTACATGAATTTGATAATGACTTGGATCAAGGGAAGTCATACGATGGAGTATACTCAACAAAATAACTGATCTGCAATTTTTGGACTCCCTCATCATCCATACTGCAAGATATTCAGGAAATAGCTCTTAGGTATCTCGGAATACCCTATACGGAAAAAAATCTATGAAATCATATAGAAAACAGATTCCACTTATTGATGAAGGCCATATTCCAGTACAACTCTTACCAAGCCGGCTGTATTTCTGGTGCCGGTTTTTACAAGCATGTTTCGGCGGTGGGTTTCTACGGTGCCAAAACTAATGAATAGTTTATCAGCGATTTCTTGGGTGGTATATTCTTCCAAAATTAGTTTCATAACATCTTTCTCCCTTCGGGATAATTTTGGAAATAGGGAAGATGATTGTTTTTTACGCTTTCCATCTGTCATGCTTTTGATTACGATATCATTGGCAAAATCATCGAGGTAAATTTTTCCTTTATGCACCATTTTTATGGCTTCAACAAGATCTGCTTTTCCGGCATTTTTTAGTACATATCCCTTTGCGCCATTCGCGAGAATCATTTTGATCAGGCTATTTTCCTTATGCATGGTTAAGGCAATAACGTTAATATCTGGCAGCAGTTTTGTTATATGTTTGCATGCATCAATGCCGTTCATTCCCGGCATATTAATATCCAACAAAACAACATCAGGATTTATATTAGGAAGTTCTTTAAGGGCATCTTCAGCATTTAAGGCATGCCCGACTATTTCTATTTCCGAAAGATCCGCCAAGAGTAATTCTATACCCTGAATTACCATTTTATGATCATCAATGATATAAATTTGAATCATGACAATGGAATATAAATGGTCAATGTTGTGCCTTTCCCAGATTGTGTGTCCCAGTCAACAGTGCCATCTAAATACATTACACGGCTATTAATACTTTCTATTCCTATTCCGTTAGTAGCAAGGGCTTTTTCATAGTCGAAGCCTATTCCATCATCCTCTATTATCAAACTTAGCCCGTTACTATTGCCTAACATTTGGATAAGTACATTTTTTGTCTCGGCATGTTTTCTGATATTGGAAATTACCTCCTGTACTAGGCGATAGAGGGTCGCCTGCTGTGTTTTTGTTAGGTTTTCAGGAAAGTTTTGAACCTCTAAATCCACATTAAACCCCTCGTTTCGCATATTTTCGACTAAATCTTCCAATACCAAGGGCAACCCTGACAAGGTCAAAGCATGTGGAACCATATTATGGGAAATCCTGCGAACTTCAACACAAGCCTCATCAATCAATTCATTGGTCTTCTTAGTAATATTTAGTTCATCCAATTGTTTGATTTTACCTTGTATTGTCTCAAAATGCGCTTTTACGGTACTCAACAACCCGCCTAAACTGTCGTGTAAATCTTGAGCTATACGCATACGTTCGGTTTCTTGGCCTTCGATCATACTGTTTAGTGCCAATAATTTGTTTTCCTGTTGCAATTCGGTAATCTTCCCTGATTGGATTTCCTGTTGTTGTAGCGTAATTTTTTTGTTGGCTCTTAATTTGCTGCGTAGCATTAAAATTAAGGACAGTGTGAAAAACAGTAGACTTATACCTCCAATTAAGACAAAATTGCGTTGTCGAGTACGTTTATCAAGCGTTAAGCTGCTGATTAATAGTTGGTTGTCTTTTTGACTTACATCGAATTTCGTTTGCATTTCTTCCATAGCCTCGATACGCGAAGTTTCATTCAAGCTATCAGTAAGTCCTACGGCTATTTTTAGATCCTTATAAGCTCCGGAGGTATTGCCCAATTTATTTTTGAGTTCACTAAGGCCGAATAAAATTTCCACTTGATCCTGAATCCTATTTAATTTATTGGCGGCTTCTAAAGCTTTTGTGTAATAGGTATTGGCATCTTTTAATTGATTTTCCCCCAAGGCAATCCCTCCCAAATGGACCAATGTTATACAAGAGTAATCCGAGATAGGTTCTGTCTCATAAAAGGCCCATGCTCGATATAGCGCTACTTTGGCTTTTGGAATGTCGTTAAGGCGGGTGTAGACCTTGCCGAGTACAGCATCACAACTTGCTGCATCATTTAACCTTCCCAACTTTTGATAAATCTCCCGGCTTTCTTGTAGCTGTTTTACAGCATGTGGTTTCTTTTCTTCCATGAGCGAATACACCAGTCCAAGATTCATAAGTGATGCGGCAATACCCAAGCTATCATTGACCTCTTTTTTAAGCCCGTAGGATTCTAAGTAAATTTCCTCTGCCCTGTTATACTTTTTTTTAAAACGGTAAATGGCCCCTATGTTGTTGAGGAGCCTACCTAAGTGATCCTTTTTCATCGCCTCTCTTAAGTTATAGGCCTTAAGGTAGTTTTCGAGCGCCATATTTATATCACCGCGATACTGGTAGCAAGCTCCAATGTTTATATAGAATTTGGATTCCAACGCTTTTTCACCTTGTCCTTTGATCAGTGATAGACCTTCATCATATACCGTTAAAGCCTCGTCACTTTCACCGGTAATGTAATATGCAAGGCCTTTGGTTAATAACATTTGGCCCATTCCGGCTGTATAATCCAGTTTTTTCGCCAACCTAAAACCAACATCGGCGGTTTTGATCATTTCCTTTGTTTTGTCACCTCGTAAATACAACCTGGCTAAATCGGCATATAATAAGACCTTTGAGGTGTCATTGGGAGTGATAAGAATCAATTGTTCTAGGCTATCTACTTTTGTAGTATTGGGTTGCTGCAGCATTGCACAGCTTGTCTTGAACGACAATATGCCGAGAATAACGAATAATACTCCTATTTTTAGTTTCATAAATACGTTTGATAAATATACCTCTTCCCTATTCTTCTATAAAGTAGTAAATTTTAGTTTATCATGGTGGTAACTAAGGTACTACGTAATATTTTAATTGTTTAACCCTCTTTTTATGAGGTGAAAGTCTTTATATACTCAACAAGAGATATAATCGGCACTTACCTTTTCTTCTTATTTGGTTCGTACTGACCGATTATATAGGTTCCAAGTTCGTTTTGCAAGACTTTCATTTTATTCTTGTGTAAAAGCCAGAGAATCCCAAAAAATAAGATGGCGGGAACAAACCCCAACCCCAGCAAAACAACAAAAATTACCCCGAACCAGTTGTTGAGATATATACGCTTTGTTAAGAGGATCGTCCCTCTTTTAATCACAATACTAACGCCATAAACCACCCGACGTACATGGATGTTGTCTTTACCACTTTCTTTTACCTTATACTGTGGAAAAAGGGTTTTTAAATCATCCAGAACCAGCTCTAAATCCAATTGAGAGTTTATGGGGATTTTCATAAGAAAGTTTTAACCTTATTTTAGGGAAGCCTAAATTCATTAATGATAAGAGGGTATTATAAAGTCAAAATTAGGACAGAGCAACAAGGGTAAAAGATATTGTTACTCTGACCTATTTAAGAGTTCTTAATTCTTGATAATCCTGTCACTTGCTTTTTGAATTACAGGCCCATTTTTATTGGCTTCAGCAGCGGCACGTTGTCTTTGCTTATGCATATTTAGAATCCCACGTGTAGTAATCCTATATTTAAATTTATCAAAGTTTGATTCCTTCCCCACCAGGCGAATTGAAATGGATTTACCATGTATATAAGGAATAAGAAACTTTTTACTGCTTAATTCTTTTCCGTTAGGAAAAACATAATTTTCAACATTGTTTTTTGCCCCAGTTTCCATATCCCAGGTGCAAATAACCACTTCGGTCTTTAGGCCACCGCCTAGTTTTTCTATCCCAACTTCAATTCTGTCCCAAAGCATTCCGCCGGTTACAAAAGTTCTTTCACCAGCAACGGGCCCAACTCTTTGAAGGGTTCCACCCTGTGTTGTTAACTCATCTAATACTGGAATAGACCTGATACCAAGTGTTGCCCAGGATTGGGTGTTTCCTTCAAAAATAAAAGTGTGCATTTCAACCGAAGCCTCCGATATGGCATCCTTGGCATCTTGGTTTTGCCCTACTATCGGAATTAGGTTTAACGCTTTTTCCCCAATAGGATGGGATATTTTATAGGCAATTTCCCATTGGTTAGCAATAAAATTGCCCCCTCCTTTACAAACTCCGGATTGAGCCTGTATGGCTGTTTGAACGCCCATGATTATTAGGGCACTGAGTAAAATTTTAATGATTTTCATAATAATGCGATTTTAATTTATACTATTTTGACATTGGAATTAATGCAGTTACCTAGGACTTATTCCCTGTTTAATTCCTCAATTAAGTTTCTGGGGGAAGATTTCTGATTGCAATTTATGTCTATAAAAGGGATGAAATATCCCTCTATTCTGGGAAGAATTAAAAATCTATGATTTCATATATAGAAAAGATGATTAAGAAAATACCCTTTGCAGTCAGAGATAGGTGGAAAAAGAAAAGTCCTAGAATTTTAAAACAACCTTGGCAGAGGTTTATTGCTAGTTTTGTCCAGAACAGTTTGGTTTGGTAATTCTAGACCGTATTGGGGCCTGTAACACAAAACAACGTTTTGTCAGTTTAAACATTGATTTCGTACCTCGTACTCCGTTCACCCCAATAGATTTGAAAATACTTTTTGCTACCAAATCTTGTAAATCTCTCGTTGCTGTAGCGTCCAGGCCGCAAAAAGCCTTCAACTTTCGTTGAAGGCTTTTTGTTTGTATTTGTTTTAAGCAATGACATTTTTAGGAATAAGAAATTTGTCTACCTCTACCTAAAAGTTGGCTTTGTTGTTTATTTTGTAATATTATCACTAACCCAAGAAAATCCTCAATTGATAAGGCAACCCAAGGACATTACAAAATCTTTAATTTCCCATTGTGATCTTATTGTGGAGTCGCCAGGAAGAATCAACTCATAGGCGAGCATATAGACTATAATGGGGGGTATGTGCTACCAGCAGCCATTGACTTGAGAATCAAGCTGTATTTTAAAAGAAACAACAGCTCAAGTTGTACCATTTATTCCTCGGAATACGACAGCGGCTTTAAGATAGATCTTAATAAAGTTGAAAAAAGTAATGTAGAATGGGAGAATTATATTCTTGGGGTTATCTACTATATTAATATTCTCGAACCGGGCACTGTAAAGGGGTTCGACTGTGTTATTGAGAGCGAGCTGCCCATAGGGGCGGGAATCAGTTCTTCCGCAGCCTTGGAATGTGGCATGGCCAAGGGACTTAACAAATTGTTTCAAATAGATCTTTCAGACGAACAGATTATAAAACTATCCAGAGATGCAGAACATGATTTTGCAGGGACCAAATGCGGTATCATGGACCAATTTGCTGTTGTAAAAGGTAAAAAGGACAAGCTTATCAAACTGAACAGTCAAAGTCTTGAATATGAATACGTTGATGCGCTATTTGCACCGTATAAAATCCTGCTGTTGAATACCAATGTGTCTCATAACCTAGGAAGTAGCGAATACAATATTAGAGGGGAAGAATGTAAACTCGCACTTCAACTTATAAAAGAAAAATACCCAAATTATCAAAACCTCGTTGATGTACCGGAGACCGTAATTAAGGAACTCAAACCGACCTTGACAGGGAAGACGTTTCCCCGAGCACTTTATGTAACCCAAGAAAATCAACGGACCCTAAAAGCTTCAGAAGCCCTAAAGGATGCAAACCTAAAGGCCTTTGGAAAGTATATGTACGATTCGCATCACGGCCTGCAGCACCAATATGAGGTAAGTTGTCCAGAGTTGGATTTTTTGGTCGGCTATTCAAAACAGCATGAGGCGGTAATCGGCTCCCGAATGATGGGCGGAGGTTTTGGTGGGTGCACCATAAACCTTGTTCACGCCGACCTCTTGGAAAGTTATTTAGACGAAGTCTCCAGGGCATACCAAGAAGAATTCAATAAGGATGTGACCCCAATCGTCGTTCAGACTGGGGAGGGCGTAGCAATTAAATAAACTTGAAGACCAATCCGTGTATTAGCTAGCTGAACTGAGCTGTCAATTCGGAAACCACATCGTCAATAACCTTATTTTTTTTGATTTTTCTCAAAATCTTTGGGGCAACTACCCGCTCTTTACAGTCTGCAATTGAACAACGTTCACAAGTATTCCCAACGAGTTGCGTTTTAATTTTTGGGTCCTCTAAAAAGGCTATTTTCTTTTTTAATTGCTTGTTGATCAGTAAACCAATACTAATACTTCTATACTGATCCTCTTTAAAGGGGTCTCTTGTGGCAGAAGAAAATACCAAATAGGACATGTCATCATCTGGGTATTTCGAAATTTGTAGGTCAAATGCGTGATCTTTCTTATTTCTGGCAATGTCCTGTAATACCCGAAGTGAAACCCACCTTCTACAATAATGTTCATTGGTTTCATTACCGTGGGGCGAATGTTGATTTGACAAATGCAGCTCTTTGGTCAAATAAAAGTTAGGGTTGCCTTCTGTGTAATTGAAGCGCAAAAAGAAGAGACTTTGAATGTTAAAGTCTTTTGGAAGTAGGTTTGTCAAGCGCTGGTAAAATGTTTCCGGCGAGGCGCTGAACGAGGTGAAAATCTTTATAAAAGCCGCTTTATCAAAGGTGTCTTTTTTAATAAGGGTGGAAAATTCATTTACAAGCGCCGCTCGGGGCAACAGCAAGGCGCCAGCAAAATAAGAAGCGTAAAAGTTATTTAGTACTTGCTCAAAATTTTCAAATTTTATCCATGAAAAAGTATAGAGGCGTTGATCAAAGGCCAAATAGTTATAAGCGATTTCCTTGGCATATATAAAAATACGTTGGGCCTCATCTATATTGCTCGCCAGCAGTAACGTTTTTGTTTTGGGAACAAAAACCGAACGCAGTTCATAGAGCTCCTTATGCTTTTTTAAATCGGTATTATTGATTTTATATCCATATTCTTCAACAAGGATTTCCTCCAATTCTTTTGAGGATACGGCGGTGTCTACATCAATATGATAGGCTTTGCAAAATTTGAGGACCCGCTGCTCCAAATCATCAAAATAATTATAATTCGACTGTTGATAAGAACGCAGGGAGGAAAGATAAAAACTTTCCCTGTTGAAGTTATAGTGTTTTGCAACTTCTATTATGGTGGTAATAAAAGCATTGACCTTGTCAGGGGCGTTCGCAATAATATCGATAAGGTTGCTCTCCTTTATTCCGAAGAGCTCCAAAGGTATTTCCTTTAGGATTTTAGATTGCAAGATTTCGCCGATGGGGGCAAGGTTCTTATCCAATTTTAAGGAAACCAAGCGATCATAAGGAACATCCAATTTTTCAGACAGTAATATAATTTTGTCCGTTTTAGGATACTTTTTTCCTTTCTCGATTTCGTTCAAATACGACTTTGACAAGCCGGACAGCTTAGATAAACCAAAAAGTGAAAGGTTTTTGTCGGTGCGTATCTGTTTAAGCTTAAGGCCAAATATGAGCTTGATGTATTCTTCTTCCATAATTCTTGATCAAAGATAACAAATAATGCGGATGTCGTAATTTTTGTGCTTTTTAACGATTTAGCGAACGTTCGCTTTTTTTGTCGAATCTTTTTTTATAGTATTGCTCCATAATTAATTCAATATGGAAAACACCACTACACTTTTTCGAGCTAAATACCGCTTTGGTAAGGAGGTAATGAATACCTATCCGGAAGTTCTGACCGAAGATGCAATTGCGTTCTTGGCTGCTTTGCAACAAAAATTCAACAATGAAAGACTCGACCTTTTAAAGAGAAGAAAAGACCAACAGGCCTTTTTTGATCAAGGAAAGTTTCCTGAGTTTCCCAGAGAAACAAAAGCCATTAGGGAGTCGGATTGGAAGGCTGCTCCCACACCTCACGATTTGTTAGATCGTCGGGTAGAAATTACAGGACCTGTTGATCGAAAAATGGTTATTAACGCGCTAAACTCTGGTGCTAAAACCTTTATGGCCGATTTTGAGGATAGCAATGCGCCTACCTGGTCAAATTGCCTGGAAGGGCAACAAAATTTAATCGATGCCAATAAAAGGGCTATAGATTTTTTTGATGCAAACAGGAATAAATCATACGCCTTAAAAGAAGAAACAGCAGTATTGCTCGTGAGACCAAGAGGACTTCATTTAAATGAAAGAAACCTATTGATCGGGCACCTCTTAATAGATGGGGCCGAGATGTCGGCAAGTTTGTTTGATTTTGGACTTTATGTATTTCATAATGCCAAAACATTAATGGCCAACAACACCGCACCTTATTTCTACCTTCCAAAACTAGAGCACTATTTAGAAGCCCGCTGGTGGAATGCCGTTTTTGAATTTGCCCAAGACTATCTCGAAATACCTTCGGGTACTTTTAAAACTACAGTGCTTGTAGAAACGATTACGGCAAGTCATCAATTGGATGAAATTATTTATGAACTCAAAGACCATATTGTTGGTTTGAACTGTGGTCGTTGGGACTACATATTTTCCTATATCAAAAAATTTAGAAACCACCCGAATTTTCTGGTTCCGAATCGTGATCAGGTAACCATGACTTCTCCATTTATGGATGCCTATTCCAAATTGGTAATCCAGCGATGTCATAAAAGAGGCATTCATGCCATCGGAGGAATGGCAGCTCAAATTCCGATCAAGAATAATAATATCGCCAATGCAAACGCAATGGAAAAGGTGCGATTGGATAAGGAAAGGGAAGTTAAAAACGGACATGATGGTACCTGGGTCGCACACCCTGCCCTAGTAGGAGTGGCCATGGATGAGTTTAACAAGCACATGCCAACCCCGAACCAATTGCATATCACCAGGGATGATATTTCCATTACTCCTGCTGATTTGGTAGCACTTCCCAAGGGAACAGTTACCGAGGCCGGAGTACGGAAAAATATAAACGTGGGCGTCCTGTATTTAGAGGCTTGGCTTCAAGGAAACGGCGCAGTTGCCTTATATCACCTAATGGAAGATGCGGCAACAGCAGAAATTTCAAGAACCCAAATTTGGCATTGGCTAAAGAACGAAATAACCCTTGACGACGGTAGAAGTTTTGACTATTCATTATTCGCTCAAATTTTTGATGAGGAAATAGAAAAAATCATTACTGAAGTTGGTGAAAATAGAATTAAGGACACCCAATTCGAAAGAGCCTTTGACTTGTTTAGAGAGCTGGTATTGTCCCACAATTTTGAAGAGTTCCTGACCCTTCCCGCCTATAAATATATTTAAAATAAGAATCCCGCCGATGCGGCAACATCTATAACGGGATTCAAATTATTAATAAATAATAAAGTAAAACAAAGTTATGAAAAATTACAATTCGGCCATTGACGTTATTCGTAAATTAAAAACCAAACACGGAAATACTTGGGCGTCCATAAGCCCAGAGAATGCTGCACGTATTGCCATTCAAAACAGATTTAGAACAGGACTGGATATTGCTAAATATACGGCGTCGATCATGCGTAAGGATATGGCAGATTATGATGCCAATCCTATGAATTATACACAATCATTAGGTTGCTGGCATGGTTTTGTGGCGCAACAAAAAATGATTGCGGTAAAAAAACATCAAGGTACCACCGATAAAACATACTTGTATCTTTCTGGTTGGATGGTCGCAGCTTTACGTTCAGAACTCGGCCCTTTGCCAGATCAATCAATGCATGAAAAAACTGCTGTGCCCAAGTTGATCGAAGAGATATACACTTTCTTGCGTCAAGCGGATGCAGTGGAGTTAAACGATCTCTTTCGCCGTCTAGACGCGGGTGAGGATGTTCAAGCTGAAATCGATAATTTCGAGACCCATGTTGTACCTATCATTGCCGATATTGATGCAGGTTTTGGGAATGAGGAAGCGACCTATTTGTTGGCAAAAAAGATGATTGAAGCCGGTGCCTGTGCCCTTCAAATCGAAAATCAGGTATCCGACGCCAAACAATGTGGTCATCAAGATGGTAAGGTAACCGTACCACATGAAGATTTTATCGCTAAGTTGAACGCATTGCGATATGCATTTTTGGAACTTGGTGTAGAGGAAGGTGTAATCGTTGCCCGTACGGATTCTGAAGGAGCAGGTCTAACACAAAAACTGCCCGTATCACTTGAAGAGGGAGACTTGGCATCCAAGTACATGGATTTTGTTGAAGCGGAAGAAATTTCATTGGAAGATGTAAAGGAAAATGATGTGCTATTTAAGCGTGATGGTAAATTGGTTCGTCCTTTACGAATGCCAAATGGCCTATATAAATTCAAAGAAGGTTCCAATATTGATCGTGTTGTACTCGATTGTGTTACAAGCCTACAGAACGGGGCAGATTTGCTTTGGATCGAGACCCCGACACCGCATGTTGGTCAAATAGCACATATGGTGAACAGAGTTAGGGAACAAGTGCCGAATGCCAAGTTGGTATATAACAATTCGCCCTCTTTCAATTGGACCATTAATTTCCGTCAGCAGGCATTCGATGCCATGAAAGAAGCGGGGGAAGATGTATCTGCCTATGTTCGTGCCGAACTAATGGATGTGAAGTATGATGGCACCGAACTATCTGACAGGGCTGATGAAATGATCCGCTTGTTTCAAGTAGAGGCGTCTCGTCATGCAGGAGTATTCCATCACCTGATTACATTGCCGACCTATCACACGACCGCACTTCATATGAATGATCTTGTAGAAGGTTATTTTGGGGAAATGGGAATGTTGGCCTATGTTGATTCGGTACAACGTCAAGAAATACGAAAAGGCGTATCCTGTGTAAAACACCAACGTATGTCCGGTTCAGATTTAGGCGATGACCACAAAACCTTCTTCTCGGGCAACAAGGCCTTAAAGGCTGGGGGTGCTAAAAACACAAGCAATCAGTTTGAAACCGTTAAAAAGGAAGCAAAACAAGAACTGGTGTTAACTAAATAAACTGAGATTCTAGTTAAAGAAAAAGGCGACATTTAATAATGTCGCCTTTTTATAATTTTAACCCAACAACCAACAACATGTTTACAACCGCAGACCTTTGGGATGAACATTCGGAACTCCTAATATGTTCCGACCCTATTTTTCAAGATTTTGGAAACAAGAACTCATTTTCCGGAGAGATTACCACCTTAAAATTGTTCGAGGACAACTCCTTGGTCCGTCAACAATTGGAATCCGATGGGAAAGGAAAAGTGCTTGTAATAGACGGGGGCGGTTCTTTACGATGTGCCTTGGTCGGAGATCGGTTGGCGGCCTTGGCCATACAAAACAATTGGTTGGGTATTATCGTTAACGGATGCATCAGGGATAGCGAACTTATCAATACAATGGATGTTGGTATCAGGGCCTTAAACACATGCCCCGTTAAGAGTATTAAACGCAATAGCGGGGAAAAAGATGTTCCTGTAAAGTTTGGGGGTGTTACCTTTATGCCAGGTCAATTCGTTTATGTAGATTCGGATGGAATACTTTTGAGCCAACAAAATTTGTTATAAAGAAATTAAATGAAGCAGAGAAAATTACTCATGATTCCTGGTCCAATAGAGTTTGAACCGGAAGTGATTCGCGCAATGGGAGTGTTGACCACCAGTCATGTAGCACCAAATTTTATAGAGTGTTTCGGAAATAGTCTGGAGCTAATGAAAAAAATATGGATGGCCCCAAACGGCCAACCCTTCGTAGTTGCGGGAAGTGGTACTTTGGCAATGGACATGGCAGCAGCGAACCTTGTGGAAAAGGGTGATAATGTCTTGGTCATTTCAACTGGATATTTTGGAGAGCGTTTTAAGGATGTTTTGGAAAGATATGGCGCCGATGTCACTATTTTAAAGGCTGATACGGGTAAGGTTGTTGATTTGGACACAATAGAAGAAGAACTAAAGACCAAAAAATACAAGTTGTTGACCTTTACCCATGTTGACACGTCAACCGGAGTTTTGGTAGCTCCCCAACCGCTGGCTAAATTGGCAAATAAATATAATGTGCTTAGCATTCTAGATGGGGTTTGTTCTGTGGCCGGAGAAGAAATCAGACAGGAAGAATGGGGATTGGATATCGTGTTGACTGCCTCCCAAAAAGCAATCGGCGTACCCCCAGGATTGGCACTATTGGTAGCCTCGAAAAAAGCAATGAAGACTTGGGAAAATCGAAAAACGCCCGTTCAAAGCTACTATTCAGATTGGGCAAATTGGTGCCCTATAATGAAGGCGTATGAAGAAAGACGTCCTTCTTATTTCGGAACCCCACCGGTGAATTTAATTGTTGCCTTGCAAACAAGCCTGAAAATTATAGACAAGGAGGGGATTGAAAAAAGAGTAGACCGGCATAGGCGGTTGGCCGCTGCATTTCGAGCCGCTATTACCTCCCTCGGATTAAAGTTATTGCCAAATAATAATAAAGTTGCGGCAAATACCTTAACCGCTATTTATTATCCTGAAAATATTGATGGAGCAGATTTCAGGAGTAAAATAAGCGAGTGCGATGTAATAATTGCAGGCGGCCTTCTTGCGGAAATAAAGTCATCCTATTTTCGGGTGGGCCATATGGGATCGGTTTCGGCCAAAGATCTTATAGCAACGCTAAGCGCAATTGAACATGCGCTACATTATGTTGGTCATGAATTTGAAACGGGCACTGGCCTTAGTACCTTTCAACGTGAAATAATGGATTAACCGCTTCAATTAGAATGGGCTGTTAGGTCTTAAAACCGAGAGGACCGTTTGACTCATATAATCCGTATTATCCAAGGCTTTTTGAGTAAAGGCAAATAGGCTGGCTGCACGATCTAAATTCTGGTTTTCGTAGGTAACCTTGTAGTATTTGTTATTATTTAGGTAATCGGTCAAAGCGCGAAGTCCGTGTAAGAAAGGCATGAGGACCGCCCCAGTTACCAAAGACTGAATCTCTTTTTCAGAAAGGAAAGGACCATTGCTTCCCAAACCTTTTATAAAAGCCTCGAACAACGCTTTTTCAAAAGTAATCTTACTATGATCCTGTTCATCCTCAGCAGCCCTATTGGCAATAGTCCGTACCGCATCCCCAAAGTCGTAAAGGAAGTATCCCGGCATTATCGTATCAAGATCAATTAGGCAAAGCGCCGTATTGGTTTCTCTTGAAAAAAGAATATTATTCAGCTTGGTATCGTTATGGCAAATACGTTTTGGTAATTGCTCATCGACCAATGCTTCCAGTTTTGTCAAGGTATCTTCGGCAAAAGAAATGGCCTCTTTGGCTATTGCTTTTTTTTCGTTTGAAGCCTTCGATAGAACAGCCAGAAATTGCATTTTTCGAAAGGCAAGATTATGGAATTTGTAGATGGTATCTGTATATTTATCAATCTCCGTGGTACCCAGTAACGAATGAAATGCTGCTATGATCCTTCCCGCTTCAAAAGCAATTTTTGGCGAGCTTGCGTTGTTGTACGTTGTACTATTTGCAACGTAGGTCATCATCCGCCAGTATCCAGAGGTAGTTGAGCTGTAATTTTTACCGGAAGTTGTTGCGATCAAAACAACCTTCTCATATTGGTTTCCTTTCAGATGTTTTACTGCACGACCAATATTGACCATTAGCCCTTCCACATTTTCAAAAACCTTATGATTTATTCGCTGCAGCACGTAAAGCGGATTGCCAGATACAGACACCAAAAAAGTGTCGTTGATCAGGCCGCTCGTCATAGACTGGAAAATATAATCAGCTTTGGGAACGGTAAATTGCTCCAAGATGGAGTTAAGCTCGTTGTTGCTATATACTGCTATTGCCATAAGGGAGACACATACTGCCCCTTATTGGTTTTTTCTTGTAGGCTAGCAACCGCCACTTCACGGTCACTGGCGTAGGTAACCCCGAACCAATTGTCTTTCGAGGGCAGCACCTTTACCTTGGCCTTTCCTTCTTGCAAGAGGTTTTGAACTGTGGCAGGAATATAAAGTTCGCTGGTCTTGATTCTGTGATCATCATCTAAAAATTCTCGAAACTCGGTTTCGATAACATCAAAAATTGAAGGTCGGCATATCCAGAAATTCATACTTGCAAGTTCATCCCCGGTATATTCCAATCCAGAATCCGCATCGATTACCTTTTCACCATCCTGTGCCAACTTAAGCCGTTCATCTACAGAAACCAGATTGTCACCATCTACCCTACATACACCTCTTGATACAGAACCATGTTCTGAAAGCGTGTCTTTTAAAGTATAACCGACTAAGGCATAATGGTCTTCCTGTGGGTATTCGCTAATGAATTTTGCAGCATTGGCATAGGCGGATTGACCATAAAAGTCATCGGCATTGATAACGCAAAAGGGTTTGTCAATTACATTTCTGGCCGTCCAGACCGCATGAGCGGTACCCCATGGTTTGGGTCGCTCCCCATTAAAGATAACACCTTGTGGTAAATCGGTAATTTCTTGGGCTAACACATCAAGTTTTACACTTGAAGGCAATCTGTCTTCTAGGTGTTCCTGTAAAAATGAAACGTTGTCTTTCTTTGTAATTACGACCACATGATCAAATCCGTTTTTTATGGCATCGTACATCGCGAACTCCATTAAAAATTCACCTTTTGGGCCCAAATCATCAAATTGTTTCAATTTTCCGTATCGGCTTCCGCTTCCTGCGGCCATCAATAATAATGTCATGCATAATCAATTTAGATTGCAAAAGTAGTTTTTTGATTTAAAATAGCACCCTATCCTAGGGTAGATTCAACAAAACATAGCTATAGAACCATTTAAAAAAAAGATTTTATACTTTAACTTGCTCAAATAGTTTCCTTAAAACCAATCTCCGATTAAATCGTGAACCATATGAATTCAAGAAGAAAGTTTATTAAAAAGTCGGCCATTATAGGAACTAGTGCCTCACTCCTTCCCAGTGTTACCTACGGAATGTTCAATGTGACCGCAAACGAAAAATTAAACGTAGGATTAATCGGAGTGGGCTTACGTGGTACGAATCATTTAGATAATCTTTTACTTCGTAAAGATGTAAACGTGACGGCTATCTGCGATATTGATGAAGATAGGATTGGGATAGCAAAAGAGAGAATTGAAAAAGCAGGAGGGAAGGCCCCTAAAGTTTTTGGAAGTAATGATCTTGATTATAGAAATCTTTTATCGCTAAAAGATGTGGACGCCGTAATTATATCAACACCTTGGTTGTGGCATACCCGAATGACAGTTGATGCCATGAAAGCGGGAAAATATGCAGGAGTAGAAGTGTCTGCCTCCAATACCCTGGAAGAGTGCTGGGATCTGGTGAATACGCATGAAGAAACGGGCACTCATATGATGATTTTGGAGAATGTGAATTACCGCCGTGATGTTATGGCGGTCCTGAATATGGTAAAACAGAAGGTATTTGGTGAGCTGGTACATTTCAGATGTGGCTATCAACATGATCTAAGGCATGTAAAATTCAATGATGGAAAAGAGCCTTATGGTAAGGGAGCCGAGTTTGGTGAAAAAGGGATATCCGAAGCGAGATGGCGAACCGAACACTCGGTAAAACGCAATGCAGATGTATATCCCACCCATGGTCTGGGCCCGATAGCGGTTATGGCGGATATTAATAGAGGAAACCGATTTGTATCGATGACCTCACATGCCACGAAGGGCATTGGTTTACATAATTATATTGTCGAGGTTGGCGGTGAGAACCACCCTAACGCCAAGGTGAAATTTAAACAAGGTGATGTCATTACGTCCACTATTGATACGGCAAATGGGGAAACCATAATTATTACACACGATTGTAACCTTCCAAGACCTTATTCATTAGGTTTTCGTGTACAAGGGGCAAAAGGGCTTTGGGAGAATGATGGAAGCAGAATATATGTAGAAGGGCAATCTAAAAAACCCCATCGCTGGGATTCGGATGCTGAATGGCTTAAAAAGTATGACCACCCCCTTTGGCAAAAATATGGGGAATACGCTTTGGATGCTGGTCATGGCGGAATGGATTTCTTCGTAATCAATTCTTTTGTTGAATCGGCAAAAGCCAATATTGCGCCTCCTATGGATGCCTATGATGCGGCGGCATGGAGTGCGGTAACCCCTTTGTCCGAAGCGTCTATTGCAAATAACGGAGCGCAACAGGATTTTCCCGATTTCACCCGTGGACTTTGGATAAAACGTAAGCCTTATAATTGGATCAAAGACGCCTACTAGGAATTTCTAGCCTCAAAAATTTTCATGAACAACATGGTGCTCATTTTCTGGGCTCGGTTTTTTGCTACCCAACAGGTTTCGCCTTCAAAAAGCTCATCCAATGTTGCGAACCATAGGTTAAGCCATAAGCCAAAGTGCTCTGAGGTAACCTTATGATCCACTTTTTGATCAACTTCCTGATGTGCGGTAACCGGGTTTCCGTGATACTTGCGTTTTAAGAAAAGTTGGGTTTCCCAGAAATCGGTAAGCAGTTCAAAATGTTCTTCCCAGTTGGTAATGACCTTTTCGAAAATGGGACCCAACTCAGAATGTTTTCTGATTTTTGAATAGAAGGTACGGACCAGAAGATTTACATCTGATCTATTGGTAATATCTTTTTTGACCGGCATCATATGGTATATACCCATCAATTTAGGAAATAAAAATCAGTATGATTTTATATGTGCCTTTTAGTTTACAATGGATATCCAAAACTTATCCGCTTCGGGAATGTTCTTGTATTTTCCTAATTCTAATGGGTTGAAATCCATTTTAGCAAAAAGGTACCAGGTGGTTGAAGACAGGGCAGGAGCAATATCGGTATGGTCCCATAGCATGGAGGCGCCAAAATTGGTTCCGTAGTTGGTCGTGTATGGGATACCTTGCGAACTCTTGGTCGAGAAACCTTGAATGAAGGTTTTTTCAATTTGCCCGATCAGCTCTATAAAACGAGTGATATTCCCAATGGTTTTGTTGGCCACGGCCATCTGAGCGGTACCTTCCAACCAGATTACATCTTTATCTTCATCAAAACAGTAGCCATCTATTTCCTGTCCGGTAACGGTAGCATAATGTGAGGTTAAGAACAGTTCATCGGCTATGGTTAGGCTAGATGGGGGAAAATCTTCAAAAATACCCTGACTTAGGGCCATCACGTCCAGCGCATTGGTGTATGCCTCATTTTCCGGCCAGGCAACAAGGTTTTTAAGAGTTGCATCCCAACGATTGTTTTTTAAATAGATTAAAATGTTTTTATGAAAATCGTCGTAACCCGGTACCGCGTTGTAGGCAGTAATAATACCTTCGGTTATCTTGGGAATAGCGGTACCATCTTCATTATACCCTCCAAAAAGACCACCGTCTTCATCTTGTTGGGTCCTTATCCAGTATTCCAGTTTGTTAGCTAAAAGTGAATATTTGGTGCTGCTGCTAACCTCGTGATAATGGTTAATTGCTATCAATAACCAAGCATTATCACCCAACCACCGTCGGCTTCCATTTTCACCAGCGGCATTTCTAAATTGAAAAAATCCGCCTGTATCAACTTCAAATTCGTTTTCAATTTTTCCTTCGAAAAAATCCAAAACCTGTTCGGCCTTATTCAATTCTCCTTTCTGTGTGAAAAGTAAAATAGCCAAGGCATTGTCGTATAACGAGACAAAATCTTGATTTTCCGAACTTGTTAGGAGTCCATTTGAAGATTGCTGGCCTGCTATCCATGAAAAAGTCGGGTTGGGCATACCCCCGTCTGGTTCTGGGTCTGGATTTTCGGTTTCAATGGGGGCCAAAACAGTTTCGATGTCGGAAGAGCCGCCATCGACCAGTTCTTCCTTTTGACATGAGACCATAAGAACGGCCACTGCAAAATATAGTAGGTATTTTTTTATCATGGTTAGTGATTGATCCAAATGGGGAATTGAAATCAGTTACAAAATTAGGTTAGCCTTTTTAGTTCGGCTCAACTTTGCGACCTACGGCTTTTAAGTTCGGTAAGGAGCTCTTTATAAGCAGATCATCCGCTTTTTATTCTCTTTGTCTAGGTGGGATAAATCAGCAAATCGAGGATAATTGTTTCTTGTCGAGGGGTACCCAAATTAATGATGTATATTACTTATATTGGAGATATTTAGATTATATAATCTATATTCTTAGGTTGTAAAACATTTTGAAAACTTTGGAATTTTACGTTGGACAGGAAAAAATAAATCAAAAGAACAAGATTTTGCTAGGTGCGCTGCGTTAAGCAAACACTAATTTGCTCCCCTACAGTTCATAGCTGAGACCTTTAAGGAAAATTGAGACGAATGTTCAAAACGCAAAAAATAGAAAGGTTTTTAGCTTCTAAGAAACACGTTGGAATCCTCCTTCTTAGACTTTTTATTGGTTGCCGCCTGTTATATGGAGTAATAGACAATATTTTAAGTTGGGAGAGAATGATGGAATTTTCCAATTTTTTGGAAGCGAATAACTTTCCTTTTCCTATAATTAGTGCAGTTGTTTCGGTTTATGTGCAGTTTTTCGGTGCTATCTTTATCTTGTTTGGCTATAAATTGAGAATTGCATCTTTTCTACTAACTATTAATTTTATAGTTGCGCTGATTTGTGTACATTTCCCTGCAAATGACACAATTGAAGGAATGACTCCCGCTTTGGCAATGTTGTTTGGTTGTTTAACTTTATTATTTACTGGAGCTGATAAAATTTCAATAGAAAATTATTTAAGATCAAAATAAATAAAAACAGAAGTTCTTTCTGGTTTACAATATCAATATAAAGAGAATGAAACTTAAGATTTTTATAATTGCAATAAAGAGTATAAATTTAGGGGTTTCAGTAGGTTAATTCATTTATATGCGATTTTCTATACTACTATTATTCTGTTTTTTTACGACTGGTGTTCTGGCCCAGCGTGAGGCGGCCAATTGGTATTTTGGGACATACGCGGGTCTTGATTTCAATTCAGGGTCTCCTGAATTTTTATTGGATGGTCAAATAAGGACTGTTGAGGGCTGTGAGACTTTTTCCGATAAAGATGGTAATTTGCTCTTTTATACGGAAGGAAACAATGTATGGAATCGATTTCATGAAATAATGCCCAATGGCACACAACTTGGTGGAAGCTTTTCTACTACACAGTCGGCTCTTGTAGTGCCCAACCCAAGCAACCAAAATATTTATTACATTTTTACCCCTGACGATGTACTTGCCTATAAGTTAGAAAAACCCTCAGGTTTCAATTACTCTATTGTTGATATGTCACGGGACGGAGGTAGAGGGGATTTGGTAGTTAAAAATAGTGTGCTGCTTGCTCAAGGTTCGGAAAAAGTAACTGCCATTCGTAATCCTGATGGAAATTTCTTCTGGGTAATCACCCATTTCAGGGATAGTTTTTACGCATATAGGGTAGATGCCGGTGGTGTGAGCGAAACCCCTGTCGTATCACAGGTTGGACCATTAATCGATGATTTCGAAAATTTTAGGGGTAGTATTAAAGCCTCTCCTAGTGGTGGGAAAATAGCTATTGCACATACGATATTAAAGCCGGTCTACGAGGGTAGTCTGTACCTCTTCGATTTTAATGTCAATACCGGGCGAGTCAACAACCCTGTGGAATTGAACGATGAACGCGTCTATTACGGGGTTGAATTTTCTTCGAATTCCACGAAACTGTATGCGAGCGGTCTTTTGATTGAAGGGCCTGAGGATTTGGGAAATTTAGACATTGTGCAGTTTGATTTGAATACTGCAGATATTTCTAACTCGATTTATACCGTAGACACCTTTCCTGATGGTTATGGTAACGAAATTTCAGGAAGTCTTCAATTGGCCATAGATAAGAAAATCTATCACGCTGTACCTAACAGCAAACTCTCGGTTATCCGTACGCCCAACCTGAACGGTGTGAATTGTGACTTTAGATTGTTTGAAGTGGATTTGGGCGATCGATCCGCGACTTATGGGCTACCACCTTTTATCCAATCTTTTTTCGAAACTATCGTCACCATCGAAAGTTTTTGCGAAGGTACGGAGACCACCTTCTCGACGGAGCCTTCGGGAGAAGTTGCATCCATAAACTGGGATTTTGGAGATACGACCTCAGGGGCTGACAATTTTTCGGATGATTTGAATCCCGTTCACGTCTTTTCCTCCCATGGTGTCTACACCGTGAGTTTAGATGTTGAATATAGCAACGGGACCATTCGTAATTTTATCGAGTTTGTAGAGATTGCCGAGGTGCCAAATGTAAATTCCGGTATTCAATTGGTTCAATGCGACATAGATGGTCTGGAAGATGGCCTATCTACTTTCAACCTTACAGAGGTCATTGAACTTTTCGGCGAAAACAATGAAGATATGAATGCCCTATTTTTTGAGACATTGGAGGATGCCGATTTAAATGTGAATCAAATAGATCCGCTTGGTTATTCAAATCTCACAAATGGTCAAATCATATACGCGCGTGCTTTCGAAAATGCAGAATGTTATACTATAATAGAGATTGTTTTACTGGTACAGACAATGTCGTATTTAGATAGTTATAAAACAATCACCGTTTGTGATGAAACCGAAGGCGGCCTAGCTACTTTTGTCGATGTAGCCGTTGCTTATGAAAGCATTAACCCCGACTTTCCTAATTCAGAGACCTTGGTCTTCTATGCTACGGAGGAAAATGCACTTTATGAGTTAGAGGCACTACCATTGGAAAAACATCTTTTTGGACCTTTTGACGAGCGTGTGCTTTTTTTCAGACTCGAAACAGCGAATGAATGTGACGCAATAGGGCGGTTGGATTTGAATGTCATTTATAAGCCACAATTCGAGGAGGAGGTTCAGGTGACTTTATGTGATGGTCAAGCACAACTCAATGCTGTTGAAGGTTTTGAAAACTACCAATGGTCCAATGGGGCGGAAGGCACTTCCATTTTGGTAACGGAATCGGGTCAATATGATGTCACCTTATTTACTGCCGAGTGTTCTTATGTGCAACAATTTGTGGTTGCCAATAGCCAAGAAATTGAAATTGAAGAGCTTGTTGTAAACGACTTCTCCCAAAGGAACGAAGTGTATATCTCAATCCGTGATCAAGACGAAAATATTCGTTTCTCGATTGACGGGGGTAGTGCTTTTCAGGATTCGAACAGGTTTAGTAATTTGCTTCCGGGAATCTATGATCTTGTTATTACAAATGAGTGTACTTTTATTGAGCGTACGGTGGTTGTGGGGGGACTTAGTTCCTTTTTTACCCCAAATAATGATGGTGTCAATGATATTTGGGAATTGGAAAATTCTGAATTTTTCCCGGACTTTATGATTTCTATTTACGATAGGTATGGTAGACTTTTGAGTACCTTCAATAATGCTAACAACGGTTGGGACGGCACATTTAATGGCAGATTGATACCATCTTCAGAATATTGGTATAAACTCGAGCTTAGTTCAGATAGAATCGTACACGGTCATTTTAGTTTAAAGCGATAAAATAGAATGACAAGAAGTATTTCTAGTGCCCGGCAATCTTTGGGTTAAGGGAAAACAATCACAATTTTTTTTACAAACAAAGTTCAAATAAACGATGGTTCGTAGCTTCTTTTAGCAAAGAATTCGGTTTAATGAAAAAACCTAGCTATCTTTGTAGCGTTGTGTTGTGACTCGAATTTTAAATTTCGAGCCAATGAAAGGCTTTCCAAATTGGAAGGCTTTTTTTGTTTCTAAAACCTAAGGTTGATGATGAAAATTTTAGGGGATAATCAACTCATTGAAAAATGGTTGAATGCGTATCGTTCGAAATGGGAATAACAACAGAAAAAAAACCCCGCCTTGTGAGCGGGGTCGACTTTTTAAGCAATGTCTTTTAGTGGGGGTGAATCTTTAGAAGTATCGCTATCAGCTACTTTTTTTAGTTTGGAAGTTTTTTTTGCATTCTCTTCTTTTTCCCGTAATTCCTGTAAGCGCTTCCATTCTTTTTCTGCTTTCGCCGCTTTGGCCTTAGATCGTGTTCTCTCCATTTTTAGGTTTTTGGTCGTTGTCTTTGACTATTTTTTAACAAAACCCATGCACAGTAAACGATAATATCATGCAGTTGGTAGTCAATGGTCCCCACAATGTAACACCTAAGGGTCATAATTATGGCACTTTATCGATAATGGGTAATTTCCTACGATGAAAAGCACAGATACCCGCTTTACCGATGGAATCTTTGAAGTGAGGAAGGTTTATTATGAAAAACCTCATAACCCATAACTAAACCATCCTAATCTTAAGACTACCGATTTTTTAAATCATGAATGGTGGATGCGAATCTTTTTTTGATGACTTCGTAATTATTTTTGAAAGGATTTGGTTTCCCATAGGCAATACTGCCCAATTGCATGCTTGAGTCTGACGCATATACAATAGTTGATGCTAGGTTTTCTAAAGAAGTTGTTGCCAATAGGGGCTGGGAAGCATCAAATAATGAGGCATTCAATGGTTGTCCAACTTCGAAGAAGTCGTTATTGAAATTACCCATTGCTCTTCTTCCTGCCAGGGTTGCCATAGTTAGGGCGTGGGTACCACTATCGCCCTGTTTATCGGAAAAAAAGATGTTTCTTTTGTGAGAGGTCAAACGTTGGCCATAATCTAAAATGCGTAATTCCTCCAAGGGGTTTAATCCAACATGACTATCTGTACCAATACTCCATTTTCCACCTGCGTTCTGAAATTTTGATAATGGAAAAAGACCATCACCAAGGTTTCCTTCGGTACTGGGGCACAATACCACATTGGCTTTTTGCCTCCCGATACCGGCAATTTCCTGTTCCGTAAGATGGGTGGCATGAACTAGATGGAAACGTTCGTTCATTTCTAGAGTATCAAGCAACCATTCAACAGGTCTTTTTCCCAAATAAGCGACGGAATCTTCCACTTCTTTAAGTTGCTCTGATACGTGTATGTGAAAAGGTATATCTTGTGGACCCGACTTGGCAATTTCTGCAATATCAGAAGGTTCCACCCCGCGCATAGAATGCATGCCTATACCAAGCGTTGCATTTTCATAATTTTTGCAGGCATCTTTACTTGCCTCCAAGAGTTGTAAATAATCATCAATTTGCGAAGAAATAAATCGACGCTGTTTTGGGTTGGGCTCTTGTCCGAAACCGCCTTTTTGATAAAAAATAGGAACTAAGGTAATACCGATTCCCACAGTCTTCGCCGCAGAAATTAAACGGCTTCCCATTTCCGCTAAATTGGTATAGGGTGCTCCATTTTTATCGTGATGTACATAATGAAACTCGGCTACGTTGGTATAGCCATGCCGGGCCATCTCTGCATAAAGCATAGTGGCAATGGCCTCCATTTGGTCTGGATTTATATTCAAGGCCAGACCGTACATTGCTTCGCGCCAACTCCAAAAATCATCGGCCTTGCCGATAGTTGTTGAATGTTTTTCCGCTATACCGGCCATGGCATATTGAAAGGCGTGCGAATGAGCATTTTGAAAACCAGGTAGGGCATAACCATTAATTACCTCAGCTTCATTAGGAGTTGAAGACGAGATATCGGTGATATTTCCCTTTTCGTTTACCGTTATGCTTGCATTTTCAAGCCAACCGTTTTTCTGCAATATTCCTTTAAAATGGTAAGTTTTCATAAGGTCGTCTGCATGGTTTGGATCAATCGATCAAGAGTATTCCTTAGTATTTTTTGCACATTTTTGGCTCTCTTCCGGTTGTAGGTGATTTCATTATCGTCCATGTACAGGATTTTATTCATTTCTAACTGTAAAGCATGAACATTATCTTCAGGATTTCCAAAATACCGGGTTATATGACCACCCTTAAAAGGGCTGTTATGGTTTACCCCATAGTTTCCCGTTCGTAGGCTTGTTAAAGCGGTTTTTATAAGCTCCATATGGGCCGTTTTATGATTATTATTCCCTAAAATCATATCTGGGAATGGGTCTTTTTGAATCGTACCGACCCGATGACGAATAGAATGCGCATCCCACAATAAAACCTGACCAAATTCTTTTTTACGTGCTGCTAATAAATCTTCTATCATGGCATAGTAGGGCCAATAATATTTTTGAAGTCGTCTCTCTTTCTCCTTTTCATCAGGTTCTAAGGCCGCCGATTTGTAAATTTTGTTTCCATAAAAATCGGTGGTGGGCGTATTGGATGTAATCAATCTGCCGTCGGTATATAATGGCAGACTTCCTGGATCGCGATTTAAATCGATAACCCACCTGCTAAGGTTGGCTTTTATGACCGTGATACCCAATGAAGGTGCGAATTGATACAATTTGTGAACGAACCAATCGGTATCGTCAAGATGTTTTCGCATCCTTTTTTTATAGTGCTTTTTTAGCTCGGGTGGGAAAACCGTGCCAGCATGGGGTATGCTTAAAATAATGGGAACCGTCGCTGTTTTAGGCTTTGTTATTTTGAAGAGTTCCATGCGATATCGTTTTGGTTAGGCAATCAGACGTTCAATTAAATAGTCCTTCCAATAAGTCGTCCTCCACTAAATTTGGTAAAGTTACTTTTAGTTCTGGAGTCCGTTTCATTTCTCTTTTAATAGCAAATAAGGCTTCTTCGTTTCGTGCCCAACTGCGCCTGGAAATCCCGTTGTTCACATCATAGAAAAGCATGCTTTTTAAACGTCGTGAAGCATCTTGAGAACCATCAAGTACCATCCCGAAACCACCGTTCATTACCTCGCCCCAACCTACACCGCCGCCGTTATGGATGGAGACCCAGGTGGCTCCCCGAAAACTATCACCAATAACATTATGTATGGCCATGTCGGCGGTAAATTTACTACCATCATAAATATTACTGGTTTCCCTAAAGGGGGAATCGGTACCGCTAACATCGTGATGGTCACGACCTAAAACTACCGGAGCCGATAGTTCCTTACTGGCTATTGCTTGGTTAAAAGCTTCCGCGATTTTGGCCCGGCCTTCGGCATCGGCATATAAAATTCGGGCCTGCGAACCTACCACCAGCTTATTCTGTTCAGCATCCCGGATCCAAGTAATATTGTCCTGCATTTGCTGCTGTATTTCCGTGGGCGCCTCTTTTTTGATTTCTTCCATTACCGCAAGGGCAATGGCGTCCGTTTTTTGAAGGTCTTCGGCCCTACCAGAAGAGCATACCCACCTAAATGGGCCAAAACCATAATCAAAGCACATGGGGCCTAGAATATCTTGAACATAGGAAGGATACTTAAAGTCGATAGTATTGGCCGCCATGACATTCGCTCCTGCACGGGACGCCTCCAATAAGAAGGCATTGCCATAATCGAAGAAATAAGTTCCTTTTGCTGTATGTCTATTGATTGCGGAGGCGTGTTTGCGCAGTGACTCCTGAACCTGTTTTTTAAACTGTTCAGGGGCATTGCTCATCATTTTATTGGCTTCCTCAAAAGACAATCCAACAGGATAATATCCACCTGCCCATGGGTTGTGCAAAGATGTTTGATCGGAGCCCAGATGAATGAAAACATCTTCCTTATCAAAGCGTTCCCAGACATCAACTACATTGCCAATAAAAGCTAAAGAAACAGTTTCTTCTTCCTGGATAGCTTTTTTTGCTCGTGAAACCAATTCATCTAAATCAGAAATCAATTCGTCTACCCACCCTTGTTCGTGTCTTTTTTTTGCCGCAGAGGGGTTTACTTCTGCACATATGGTGATACAGCCAGCAATATTACCTGCCTTGGGTTGAGCCCCGCTCATTCCGCCCAATCCTGCTGTCAAGAATATTTTTCCTTGGGGATTTTCATTCTTCCTTAAAACTTTTCGAAAGGCGTTCATTACGGTAATGGCCGTTCCGTGAACAATACCTTGCGGACCAATATACATAAACGAGCCGGCGGTCATTTGCCCATATTGGGTAACGCCCATGGCATTGAATTTTTCCCAATCATCAGGTTTGGAATAGTTAGGGATCATCATACCGTTGGTTACCACTACCCTTGGCGCTTCCTTAGAAGATGGGAACAAACCCATTGGGTGCCCTGAATACATGTGCAAGGTCTGTTCCTCGGTCATATTCGCCAAGTACTGCATGGTCAACAGGTACTGCGCCCAATTTTGAAAGACGGCCCCATTGCCGCCATAGGTAATCAGTTCTTCGGGATGTTGGGCCACGGCCGGATCGAGATTGTTCTGGATCATTAACATTATAGCGGCCGCCTGCAGGCTTTTGGCAGGATACTCTAAAATCGGCCTAGCGTATATCTCATAACCAGGCTTAAATCGATGCATATAAATACGACCGTACGTATTTAGTTCATTACTAAATTCTTGGGCCAATTCGGCATGCCATTTTTTTGGAAAATAGCGCAAGGCGTTTCGGATTGCCAGTTTTTTTTCATCTGGGGAAAGAATATCCTTTCGCTTGGGCGCGTGATTGGCTCCGGGTTTATATTCCCTTTTTTGCGGAAGCACTTCTGGTATACCCTCTAGTATATGTTCTTTAAAATTCATTTTGTTTAGTTTCCCAACCCCTTTATATATTCTTCATCTAGTACTTCGTACCTAGCACTTTTATTTGTGTTTATCAAAAACCACTTCACCTTTCTTGTAGACTATACAAGGTTTAAAGGCACCTTGATTGTAAAGGATTTCTTTATAATCATTGGTGTGAAACAAACAGAAATCAGCTAAGAACCCCTCTGCCAATTGCCCTCTATCTTGCAACCCCAAGGCTGCTGCCGCACGATAGGTGATACCCGCGAGTACTTCGGTATTGGTCAGTTTTTCAAAAGTGCCCAATATGGCCGCTTGTGTAAGTAAATCGCCCATTGGTGCCGAACCAGGGTTATGGTCACTGGCGATGGCGAGAGCGCCTCCTGCATCTAATAATTTACGGGCCGGGGTAAAGTCACACCCGAGCCCAAGGGATGCCCCTGGAAGTGCAACGGCAATAACATCGCTTTGGGCCAATAGTTCAATCTCTTTTTCAGTACTAGCCTCTAAATGATCCGCGCTAATTGCGTTAAAATCAACTGCAACCTTACTACCACTAGTCGAAAATTGATCCGCATGTACGGTAATGTCGAACCCCATTTTTTGTGCTTTTTCAAAGTATGGGGCAATTTGTGCAGCGGAAAATGCGCTTTCCTCGATAAAGGCATCAATGCGGTTAGCCAGCCCTTCTTTCTTTAAAATAGGAAAAAGTCCCTCACTTATTCCCGCGAGGTATTCTTCCGCAGTACCCTGATAATCCTTGGGTAACATATGGGCGGCCAAACAAGTGGGAACTAAATCTGTTTCAATTTGTTGATTGGCCGTTTTAATGGCTCTAAGCATTTTCAGCTCCTGCTCGACAGACAGTCCATATCCACTTTTTACCTCAACGGTGGTAACCCCATTTTTTAGATGGTGCTTGGCTCTTTTTATCGTTTTTTTGACCAATTCCTGTTCGGTGGCCTTTCTGGTCTGGGTTACGGTGTCCCAAATACCGCCACCGGCCTTGGCAATTTCTAAATAACTTTTTCCAGCATTCCGTAATGCATAGTCATTTGCCCGAGTGCCACCAAAGCAAATATGGGTATGCGCATCGATAAATCCTGGGAGGCAAACATGATCTCCTTGTAGTACTATAATCTCGGCATCAAGCGATTTTGCCCGGGCAAGTGTTTTATCATAATCTCCTATTGCGTGAACTTCGTCATTTTTGATAAGCATTCCGGCATTTTCCGGAATAGGCAATTGATCATCTGACAAAGGTCCTTTTAGCGGTAGGGCTGTCATAGGAATAATTTGTTTGAAAGGACCTATATGTTTGTAATTGTTCATGCTGTATTTTTAAACTAGTAGTTCTCGAACTCACCACTATGGGCAGTGTTCAAAGATATCCCTTTTTGCTTTCTGACTTTTTCAATCACGCCTAGAATCAATTTATCCTTAATCATTTGAATTCCGATTTCAATATCATCCGCAAAGATCCTATCCTTATCTGCAAAGGCAACCTTTTTACGGATCTCTTTGTGGATTTCATCTAGGAATATCCCAGATTTCATGGGCTTTCTAAATTCGAATGCCTGTGCCGCTGTCAAAAGTTCGATGGCCAATATCTTTTCCACATTACCAATAACCTGCAATGCTTTTCGACCTCCAATAGACCCCATGCTTACATGGTCTTCTTGACCAAGTGAGGTGGGAATACTATCCGCACTTGATGGAAAACAAAGGCCCTTGTTCTCGCTGGCCAGAGCGGCCGTGGTATATTGCAATATCATATACCCGGAATTTATACCGGTTTCTTCCATTAGCAATTTGGGAACTCCCGGACTATTGCCTTCAAGCGCAAGATAAATCCTTCGGTCGGAGATATTACCAAGTTCGGATGCAGCTACGCAGGCATAGTCCAAGGCCATAGCCAAAGGTTGCCCATGAAAGTTTCCGCCACTTATGGTAAGTTCCTCATCAATGATAACCGGATTATCCGTAACGGAATTCAATTCGACTTCCAAGAGTTCTTTTAGGTGCAACCATGTATTTCTGGAAGCACCATGAACTTGTGGGATACAGCGTATGGAGTAGGGGTCTTGAACCCGTTCGCAATCTACATGGTCTTCCATGATTTCCGAACCCTTTAATAGGCGCTTTACCCGTTTTGCCACATGAACGTTTCCTTTGAACGGTCGAAGGGCGTGTAATTCATTATAAAAAGGTTTTACCGAGCCTTGTAGCCCTTCGATCATCATGGCGCCAATTACATCTGCTTGGGCGAGGCATGAATGCAATTTTTCCACAACCTTTACAGCATGGGCTGCAATAAATTGAGTGCCATTAATCAGTGCCAAGCCTTCTTTCGCACCTAATTCCAAAGGTGCTAGGCCAACTTTTTTAAAGAGCGCTTCCGTTTTATATACTTCACCTTTGTACGCAACCTTGCCCAGCCCTATAAGCGGCAGAAACAAATGCGACAAAGGAGCCAAATCACCTGATGCGCCTACAGAACCTTGAGCAGGTACAAGGGGGATCGCATCATTCTCGATATGCCACAAAATACGGTCGATGGTCTTTTCGGCGATTCCTGAATACCCTTTGGAAAGGGACTGTGCTTTTAGGATGAGCATCAATTTAGCGATCGAGCCGTCAATAGGATCTCCGACACCAACACTATGACTTTGTAGAATATTGGATTGTAAAATTCTGGTCTCTTCTTTTGAAATTTTAGTAGTGCATAGGGGTCCGAAACCTGTATTGATGCCGTATACCACATGGCCTTTTTCCACGATACGCTGCACAATGGCCGCACTTGAGCGTATTTTCTCCCTTGTTGCTGAGGTAATTTTTAATTGGGTTCTGTGCTCACAGATGGCAACTGCAATACCAGCGGTTAGCCAATCTTCGCCGAGATGAAATGTTTTTGGAACCGGAACCATAGATCTTAATGTTTTGGTCTTATAAATGTATTCCTTAAGTTTGATAATTACCAATATCATTTTAATCATGATTCAATAACCATGGGTTATCAATTAGAATTACGACATTTCAACTATTTTATGGCCGTTGCCGAAGAGTTGCACTACCGGAAGGCTGCGGAAAAACTCTATATTTCACAACCTGGATTGAGCAGGCAGATCAAGCAAATGGAAGAGATTTTAAATGCCCAACTGTTCATCAGAAATAAAAAGAAAGTATCACTAACGCCTGCCGGGGAGTATTTAAGAGGGGAATTGGAATTTATTTTAAATCATTTAGAGCTTACAAAAAAGCAATTGAAACTAATAAACGAGGGAAGTTCAGGGGAATTGCGCATTGGCTTTTTGGGTTCGGCCATGCAGAATGTAGTACCGGAATTGCTAGTGAAATTACGAGATAAGTTTCCTGAAATCAAAACAAGTTTAGACGAACTATCGAATCACGCCCAGGTTGATGCGATAGCAAAAGATAGATTGGATGTTGGCTTTGTGCGTTTAAGTAGGGTACCTAGGGGATTGCATATTACGCCCGTTTTTGAAGATACTTTTTCGTTGGTGCTCCCCAAAGACCATCCCGTTAGCCAGTCATCTTTTCGCGCCATGAAACAATTTGCTAAGGAAAGTTTTATCCTGTTTTCCCAAGATTATAGCCCACTATATTATGATAAAGTAATAAGCATTTGTGAAGATGCCGGTTTTACCCCAAAGGTATCTCATAGATCTGTACATGCCCAGACAATTTTTAAGCTGGTCGAAAACCATTTGGGGATTGCTATTGTACCAACGGCCTTGCAATATGGGTTTCAAATGGACGTAAAATTCATCGAATTAAAAAAAATAAAACAAAGGGCAACGCTCTCCGTAATTTGGAAAAAAGATAATCGCAATCCTGTACTGACACACTGTATGGATTTACTCTTAGACTCAACTTCGGCATAATTAGTGGGCATTCGTGTAATTCTTGTCCATCTCAAAGTGTATTTTTGTACTACTAATGGCGATTTTCAAACCCAAACAGAATTCGCTTTGCATGAACAAACAGATTCCCACCGAAGTTTATCCTGAGTGTAGACGAAGGGCGGGAATGACATTAAAGTAAGTAATTTATGATTTTCGATTTAATTAAAAAAAGACGTTCGGTTTTCCCTTCTTCTTATATAAACAAACCCATTGCCAAGAAGAATATTCAAAAAATATTGGAAGCGGCTAATTGGGCGCCTAACCATAAAAAAACGGAGCCATGGCGATTTAAGGTGCTGCAAGGAACCTCTCAAGAAAGGTTGGGAACGTTTTTATCGGAAAAATATCTGGAAATAGACCCAAGACCAAAACAAATAAAGGTAAAAAAGCTATTGGAGAATCCGGCAAAAGCAGGCGCGTTGATCGTTATTTGTATGCAACGAGATCCGAATGAATCGATACCCGAATGGGAAGAAATAGCGGCCACGGCCATGGCTGTTCAGAATATGTGGTTGTGCTGTACCCAACTGGGAATAGGCAGCTACTGGAGCTCCCCAGGACTTATCAAATACATGGATGAATTCTTTGATTTAAACGAGGGGGAAAAGTGTCTAGGATTCTTTTATATGGGGTATTTTCAAGATGAAATTCCAGAGGGTATGAGAAACCCTATTGATGATAAGGTCATTTGGGTAGATTAATTAGTAAATAGAAACGGAAACAAGGCCTCCTTATAATCCCACATCTTCCCGATAAATAAACCTGTAAAAATCATTGCTGCCATAAATTTTAGGAACGTTCCGGTCAGAAAACCTAAAAACGAACCGAAAGCCGCTTTCGCAGCGGAGGTTTTATCAGCATTATTCAATAATTCTCCAACAAAGGCTCCTAAAAAAGGGCCTATTATAATCCCACCCGGAATGGGGGAGAGCAGACCTACTATAAGTCCAATGGTAGTCCCTATCATCCCATATTTAGAGCCGCCAAACTTTTTGGTCCCTATGGCAGGAATAATGTAGTCCATCGCAAAAATCAGTAAAGCAACAGCCGCCGTGATGCCCAAAAATACCCAATCGTCGGGTACTGCCTTGGTAAGATGTAATAGGAGAAGCCCGATCCAACTGATCGGTGGACCCGGCAATACTGGAAGAAAACTACCAATAATCCCCACAAGACAAAGTATGAAACCAATAATAAATAAGGCAATATCCATTTATAAACTTTTGCTGTTTGACGAAGATAGCAATGAAATGTTACAAGAAAGAGCAATATAAAGCAAGTCTTTAAAATTATTCAACTAAAAAATTAGTTTAAACTAATTTTTTAGTTATATTTGTTTTATAGTTCAACTAAAAAGTTAGTTCAAATGAAACAACTCACAAAGGCGGAAGAAGAGGTCATGCAGATTTTATGGCAATTGCAAAAATGCAATGTTGCCGCTATAATCAAGGAATTGCCAGAACCAAAACCTGCATATAATACGGTTTCGACCATTGTTCGTATTCTTGAGAGTAAAGGTTTTGTAGACCACGAACAAGAGGGCAAGGGGTACCTGTACTTTCCGCTTCTTAAAAAATCCGACTATAGCAATCAGTCAATCAATAAATTGGTAGACGGATATTTTCAAGGCTCCTTTAAGAGCATGGTCTCTTTTTTTATGAAGAAGAACGATATGAGTTTGTCAGAATTGGAGTCAATTATGAAAGAGATTAAAACTGCCGAGTCGGCAGGGATAGATAAAAAAGAAGATAATTAAAATACTGCTTATGATCCAGTATGTTTTAGAGGTTATTACTTTTCAGGTGGTGTTCCTCATCATCTACGATCTTTTCCTGAAAAGAGAGACTTTTTTTCAGTGGAACCGATTTTATCTTATAGGGACCCATGTCTTGTCCTTAGTAATCCCGTGGATAAAAATTGAGGCTATGAGAACTAAGGTGCCGCTAGAATTTCAGCACTATCCGGAATTTTTATGGAATATGAATAATGCTTCTTTGGATTTAACGGCAACCCAAGAAAGCGGTTTCAACATCGCATGGGAATATCTTGTTTTGTTTGGAGGGATGTCTTTGGCGACTATTTTCTTTAGCTACAAACTATATCAGATTTGGCAGTTGAAACGGAACGGCGACATTCAGCATTTTACAGAATTTACCCAGGTAATTGTTGCGAATAGTAGTTTGGCCTTCTCATTTTTTAGATCCATTTTTTTAGGTGATAAAGTATTCGAAAAAGAGTATCAAAACATAGTTCAACACGAATTAGTGCATATTCGCCAAAAGCATAGTTACGATTTACTGTTCTTTGAATTTATGCGTATCGTGGGTTGGTTTAATCCCTTGGTATATGTCTATCAAAATCGGATGTCCGAATTGCATGAATTCATTGCTGATGCGCAAATGGCCAAAACGAGCAAAAAAGCGCAGTATCAATTTTTATTGTCCCATGTATTTGAGACACAACATATTTCATTTATCAATCAATTTTTTAAATCATCACTAATTAAAAAACGAATAGTCATGTTACAAAAATCACAATCGAAAAGAATTTGGCAGTTAAAATACCTATTGTTGGTTCCCATCATCTTGGGAATGTTGTTTTATTCATCTTGCGAGTCCGAACTTGTTGATAAAGCTAGTCGTCCTTTAGAAATTACTGTTGCTGATGTTGAAAATCTCAAAGTGGGAGAAGAAAGGGTTTTGCTTGAAAAACTATTATCCTTTTCAGGAGAAAAAACTCTTTCGGATATTATCCTAAGCGACAACCAAACTACGATTACTTTTAGCCAGATTAAAAACGGCTCTTTTATTTCAGGGCCTAACGGTGAACTGATTCAGGCAAAAATGATAATTGATTCGAAAGTTCTTGATGAAGATTTTAGTCTTTTTCGAAATAAGATCAATGAACTGGAATCGCTAATTGATAAGGATTTAGTTCCCTTTGCTGTAATAGATGAGATTCCCGTCTTTCCGGGCTGCGAGGATGAAATGAATAAAAGAGCTTGTTTTCAGGAGATGATGCAAAAACATGTCAGTAAAAATTTCAGGTATCCGGTGGAAGCTCAAAATCAGAGAATACAGGGTCGGGTGAGCACAATGTTCGTAATAACGAAAGATGGTCTGGTTCGTGGTCTGAAAATGCGCGGCCCTCATAAGCTATTGGAAGATGAGGTAGCGCGTATTATTTCAAGGCTTCCAAAAATGACTGCGGGGAAACAGGAAGGTGAAACTGTAAACGTTCCTTTTTCCATCCCAATAACTTTTAAATTAAAATAGCTGGCTTTGAGAGTATTGTTGGTCCTAGCCCTTTTACTTGTTGGTTCTACAAAGGCACAATCATCATTTGTGGTTGCAGATAGCCTTTATGCAACGGGCAATTATATACGGGCCATAAACCAATATGCAAAAGAGGGGTCATCAAAATCCCAACTCCAAATTGCCCGGGCCTACAACGCAATGGGGAATTATGATAGGGCGATTGCCCAATATGAATCCGTAGTCGCCAAAGATGAAAATCTTCAAATTGCCCGATTGGAACTCGGAAAGCTATATCTGAAGACGAAACAATACGATGATGCCCGTAAATTGTATACCAAGTTGGTTCTGGATAATAACAAGAACCCCGGGTATTTTTATTATTTGGGAGAGGCGCATAGAGAGTTGAATGCATTTTCCAGCAGTTTGGTTGCTTACAAAAATGCGATAGGGATAGACAGTACCCATTTACGAAGTCTGTTTCGACTTGGAAAATACTTTGTTGTCAATCAGGAGAATTATGAGGCTTTAGGATATATAAACAAGGGGCTTCGTTTTTATGAAAACGATGTTTCCCTTATTAACCTAAAGGCCTTGGCCCTTTTTAACAATAATGAGTATGAAAAGGCAATTCCTTTTTTTGAGAAATTGTTAGTGTTGGGTGAACACAAACCCCATGTGTACAACAAACTGGCCCAATGTTATTTTAAGGAGTGGGAGTTTGAGAAAGCAAAGAAAAAGTACCATTCCCTTATATTGATGATGAATGAGACCGATCCCGATCCCTATTTCAATTTAGCCGGTGTTTTTTTAAAAGAAAAAGTGCTAGATAGTGCCCGCTTTTACATCAAAAAATCGATTGAGATTAAAGACCCCTCATTCTATAGGGAATATCGGAGCCTTGCCAGTATAGCCCGGGAAGAAAAGGACTTAAAAGTGGCTTTTGACTATTACAAATTGACTTGTAAAGAGGAACCTTCAGATTTTATGGCCTTTTATCAGGTTTGTACTTTGGCAGACCAACTGTATAAAGACCCAAAGTTGAAGCTAGGGTATTACCAGGATTTTATTGAAAAGTTCGGAAATGATAAGCGGTATTTCTCCAATGTGGTGAAAAAGAGAATACTTGAGCTTAAGGAAGAAATACACTTTACAGGTAATTAATTGTCCGTTTAAAATCGTAATTTCCGCCTATAACCAAAGCGGAATGAAGCGGCTTTTTTGTTTAATGCTTATATGTCTGTTAACCTCCTGTGACTTTTTCACCTCCAAGGAAGAAAAGACAACACAATTGGTAAACAAGGAGCTGCAACAAATCGATTGGACCGATGTTGACAATTACCCCCTGTTCGAGAATTGCGATGAAACCGTTACTAAAATTGCCCAGCGCATTTGCTTTGAAAGAGAGTTGCTCGAGCACTGTTCTAAAACCTTAAAGCAGTTTGACTATCATATAAACACGGAAACCGACCCAAAAGTACTTGTAGATTTTTTGGTAGACCAAGATGGTCGAATAACGATAGTGAATATTCAAAAAGATACTGCCATTGATGCCGAAATGCCTGAATTTGACCAAATCATAGCAAAAGCAATCAAAAATGTACCACCTTTGGCTCCTGCTTTGAAAAGGGGTATTCCGGTGAGGACAAAGTTTCGGATTCCAATTGTATTGAAAACTACTGAAGAATAGGAATTGGCTAAAGAAAAAATCATATTAGGTATTGATCCGGGAACCACTATTATGGGTTTTGGAATCATTAAGGTAGTTGGGAAAAAGATGGAGTTTATGCAAATGAACGAACTGCTTTTATCCAAATATCAAGATCCGTATACGAAGCTGAAACTCATTTTTGAACGGACTGTTGAACTTATTGATACCTATCACCCAGATGAAATAGCAATTGAGGCCCCATTTTTTGGCAAGAATGTACAATCAATGCTAAAGTTGGGAAGAGCTCAGGGAGTGGCCATGGCAGCAGGCTTATCCCGTCAAATCCCTATTACGGAATACCTTCCTAAAAAGATAAAAATGGCAATAACGGGCAATGGAAATGCTAGTAAGGAACAAGTTGCAAAGATGCTGCAAAGTATGTTGGCGTTAAAGACGTTACCAAAAAATTTGGATGCCACCGACGGACTTGCGGCCGCTGTTTGCCATTTTTATAATGCGGGTCGTGTTGACGTAGGGAAGAGTTATTCAGGCTGGGAAACTTTTGTGAAGCAGAATGAAGGTCGGGTGAAAAAGTAGGCTGTAAATAGCTAAAAATGAGTGTTCAGTTGGCAGTTGCAGTAGGCAGTTCGAAATAAAAAATATGAGATTTCAAGATCTTTTGGCATATAAAAAATCTTTTGCTCTTGCAATGAAGATATTTGAGATTACAAAGTCTTTTCCAAAAGAAGAGAGGTATTCGCTGACGGATCAAATCAGGAGGTCTTCCAGAAGTGTTAGTGCAAATATTTCTGAATCATATCGTAAAAGAAGATATCCTAAAAACTTCGTAAGCAAGTTAACCGACAGTGATGCCGAAAACTCAGAAACTCAAACTTGGCTAGAGTATGCTTTAGCATGCAAGTATATAGATCAACAAATTTTTGACGATTGTTTTAGAGATAGCGAAGAAGTGGGAAGGTTGATTAATTATATGATTAACAATCCAGGAAAGTTTGGGTCAAAATAAAAACTGCTTACTGCAACTGCCAACTGAACACTAAATATGAGCGGTATCTACATACATATCCCATTTTGTAAACAGGCTTGTCATTACTGCGATTTTCACTTTTCTACTGCATTAGGTAAAAAAGAGACAATGCTTAAGGCATTAGCAAATGAGCTAAGCCTCAGAAATGATGAATTCAAAAATGAGCCCGTTGAAACCATTTATTTTGGTGGGGGAACCCCATCTATTTTAAAATCTGAGGAAATCAACTCACTCATTAATATGGTTTATGCTAATTATGAGGTTGTTGATAATCCAGAAATCACTTTGGAAGCCAACCCCGATGATTTAACGGAAGAAAAAATAAAGGAGTTGGCCTATTCGCTAGTCAACCGACTAAGCATAGGAATACAGTCTTTTTTTGAAGCGGATTTAAAATTTATGAACCGAGCACATTCCGCAGACGAGGCTGCGGAATCCTTATTTGAGGCAACATGTCATTTCGATAACATTTCTATTGATTTGATCTACGGGATTCCGAATATGACCAACGAGCGCTGGAAACAAAATATTGAAAAGGCATTGGCTTTCGGAATTCCCCATATTTCAAGTTACGCCCTGACTGTTGAACCCAAAACCGCCTTGGCCAATTTTATTGAAAAAGGAATTGTAAAACCCTTGGATGACAAAGTTTCGCAAGCACATTTCAACATCCTTTTGGGAGAAATGGAAGCAGCAGGTTTTGTGAATTATGAAACGTCCAACTTTGGAAAACCAGACTACTTTTCAAAGAACAATACGGCCTACTGGCAGCAAAAAAAATATATGGGAATAGGACCGTCTGCACATTCTTTTGACGGTTTAAAAAGAGGATGGAACGTCAAAAACAATCCAAAATATATTAAATCCATAGAAAAAAATGAATTGCCTATGGAGGTAGAGGTACTTTCCCGAACGGATAGGTACAATGAGTATGTAATGACTGGTTTACGAACAATTTGGGGCGTTTCTATCGCTAGAATTGCATCGGAATATGGTAGTGAGTATCAAAAGTACCTCTTAAAACAAGCTCAAAAGCATATTCAGGAAAATCTCTTGCAAATCGTTGACGATACATTGCTAACGACCAAAAAAGGCAAGTTTCTTGCCGATGGTATTGCGGCTAATCTTTTTATGTTAAATTTGGATTAACGGACGTCTTTGCGAGGAGTTTCTATGAGTTTACACTTTAGCAAATGACTAGAGCGACAAAGCAAACTGTTGAAGGAAGTTCAATAGTAAACAGTTTGCTTCGTGCCTCGCAAAGACGTTGTGAAATGAATTTTCGTGCTAGCAAAAATAAAAAACGACATTATAGACCTTTCCAAACCCTTGGATATCGCTATTCCCTTAAAGGGGGAGGCGTCCAATGTAAATGCCTGGTATGTTGGGCATCCTAAAATAGAGCCCCATAAAGAGGGCGATTTTGTCGGAAGTGTCTCAGAGGGGGCAAGTATCAATTTTAATGATATTAGCTTTAATCCGCACGCGCATGGCACGCATACCGAATGTATTGGACATATTACCAAAGATTTTCACTCGGTTAATCAACACTTAAAACAATTTTTCTTCTTGGCCGAGGTCATTACCATAGCCCCCGAAAAATATCAGGACGATTTTGTCATTTCAAGAAAGCAGTTACAATACGCTATTGGAAACAAGAAACGCGATGCCATAGTGGTTCGTACATTACCCAATTTAAAGGATAAAATGTCTCGACAATACTCGAATACCAATCCACCGTATTTTTTGGAACAGGCGGCTCAACTTTTGGTTGACAAGGGCATCACCCATTTATTGGTAGACTTACCCTCGGTAGATAAAGAAAAGGACAACGGCGCCCTCTTGGCACATAAGGCATTTTGGGGGGTTGAGACTAAGTTGCGCAAAAAAGCAACGATTACGGAATTTATATTTGTGCCAAACTCGGTAAAAGACGGTAAATATTACTTAAACCTGCAGGTTGCCCCTTTTGAGAATGATGCAAGCCCTAGTCGCCCGGTGCTTTATAAAATAGAAGACTGATGCGAACTTTATTGAAAATCGAAGAATTGGCCATGTTCGGTTTGGGTGTTTACCTCTTCAGTTTGCTGCCATATGCATGGTGGTGGTTTCTGGTATTGTTATTGACTCCTGACATTGGAATGCTCGGGTACCTTTTCGGAAATAAAGTAGGTGCAATCGGGTATAACCTATTTCACCACAAGGCAATTGCAATTGCGATTTACCTTTGGGGTACGTATCTTACGATGCCCATGGTGCAGTTAATCGGTGTGATTTTGTTCTCTCATTCCGCATTTGACAGACTGTTGGGGTACGGCCTCAAATATCATAAAGGGTTTAAATTTACCCATCTGGGCGAAATAGGAAAAAATAATGGATAGTATATTCGATACTTTTTTAGGCTTGCTTTTAGGCGGAATCGCCACATATTGGGCATATTCTTTCCTCCGTAGGAAGAAAGGAAAAGAGATTACCAAAAACCAATCTATCGTACTATTGGAGAAGATTAAAAGTGTGTGTAAGCTAATTTCCGTGGAAGGCGATTTTGCTGAGATTTACACCTATGAAAATACCAAGGAGCGGTTTATGAGTATGATCAGTAGCAAAAAGAAAGCGCTGATCGTAGTAAAAGCCAAGGCGCATATTGGGTATGATTTGAACAAGATCAGGATGACATCCGATGTGGAAAATAAGAAAGTGACCCTTGACAGTTTCCCGCAACCGGAAATCTTATCAATAGAACCTGACTTGGAGTTTTATGATATTAAAAATGGAATGTTCAATTCCTTCACTCCTGACGATCTGACGATACTGGATAAGGAAGCAAAGAATCATATCAAGGCAAAGATTCCTGAAAGTGGTTTGATGCTTACCGCTAGAAAGGAAGCGCTAGAGGCGATTCTTTTGGTCGAAAATCTAGCGGAGACCATTGGCTGGGAGTTGGACTATTCCGCTTTGGAATTGGATAGTGCCGATCAGGCATTATTGGCAGAAAGTAATCGCTCATTAGAAAAAATGGAAACTGAATGAAAAAGGTAAGATTGCTATTGCTTTTTGCTGCCATCGCTACAATGAGCTTTGGCCAAGCCCGAAAAAACGCTACGAATGTATTCGATCCGAGTTTTACCCATGTCGTTTATTTTTGGCTTGCCAACCCCGATAGTGAAGAAGACAGGGTGGCTTTTGAAAGTAGTCTGAAAAAATTTCTGGAGAATTCAGCTTATGCAAAGACTAAATTTATAGGAACGCCACCAGATGCCAGTCGCGATATTGTAGATGGATCATTCACCTATTCCCTTATCGTTACTTTTGAATCGGCCGAGGCCCAGCAAAATTATCAAGATGAGGCAGCTCATAAATTGTTTATAGAGGAATCCAAACATTTATGGACAAAAGTAATTGTCTATGATGCTACCGGTATATGAATATTGAAGAATTCAGAAATATCTGCCTCGCCAAGAAAGGGGTAACCGAAAGTTTCCCTTTTGATGAGCATACGCTTGTCTTTAAAGTAATGGGCAAAATGTTCGCGCTATCCGGGCTGGAGCGGCTCCCGCCTCAAGCAAATTTGAAATGTAACCCCGAATATGGTATTGAACTTCGGGAAGAATATGATGGTGATATCATACCTGGCTATCATATGAGCAAGGTACATTGGAATACGGTCTTTCTGGAACGTTTACCACCAAAATTGATTGTTGAATTGATAGATCATTCATATGATTTGATAGTTTCAAAACTGTCAAAGAAATTGAAGACGGAATATGATGCATTAGATTGATTACTATGGAAAATGAACTCAAACTGATCATTAAAAATTTAATTGAGTGTTTTGACGGGAAACCATGGTATGGTATTTCCGTAATGGAAAAGTTGAATGCAATTTCCTGGGAGAAGGTCAACGACGAGCAATATGGGTCAAAGAGTATCGCGGTTTTGGTGCAACACATCATCAATTGGCGCATTTTTGTGCTTAAGAAATTAGAAGGGGATGGGGCCTATGATTTAATTATTGACGGGCCAATGGATTGGACGAAAGTTCACATTAACAATGAGCAAGAATGGGAGGCGCTTAAGGCGAACCTGATCCAAACCCAAACGGATTTACTTGCCCAATTGAAGGATGCCACGGATAGCATTCTGGCGAAACCGGTCCCTGGCAAGAACTATACCTTCCAACCCATCTTAACTAGTGTCGCACAACACGACATCTACCACCTTGGCCAGATAGCAATGCTCAATTCCGAAAGGGGTAGCTGAGCCAGAAAACGTATCTTTACCGCTTATTTTTGAAAAAAATCAATGCAGGAACTCTTTACCTTTTATAAAGATAGAATTGAGGCCCATCTAGATAGCTTGTATCTGGTCAGAAGAAAACTCATGACGTCTAGTACATTACGTCTGGTTGTATTTTGTCTTGTTTGTATGGGCATTTACTTTTTTTTTGAAAATATTAAAATAGTAGCCGCTATAGTAATTGGGGGTATAGTCCTATTTCTATTTTTAGTAACTAGACATACCTCGCTTCAACATAAGAGGGACAAGCTGCTGGCCTTGATTAGCATCAATGAAACGGAAGTTGATGTGTTGAAACGCAATTTTCATGGTCTTCCGGACGGGTCTGAATTTAAAGATCCGGCACATTATTATAGTCAGGATATAGATTTGTTTGGCAAAGGTTCATTCTACCAATATGCGAACAGAACAGCTTTAGCACAAGGCAGTGAAAAGCTCGCAGAAATGTTGACCGAGAATTCTATAACGCTTATTCAACAAAAACAAGAGGCAATACAAGAACTTGGTAAAATGAGCGATTGGCGGCAAGATTTTTCGGCAACCGCGTCTCTAGCACAGACTGAAACAAGCACCCAAACCATTGTAAAATGGTTATATGCATATCAGGCCTTCGTTCCTCAGATTATGAAAGTTTTACCGCTTATTTTTTCTGTTGCTTCCGCCGCCCTGTTCGTAGTATACTTCTTCGGCTATGTTCCTGAATCGGTTATCATATTTTGGATGTTCCTGGGACTTGGCATTACTTCGATTTATTTCAACAAAATTCAGAAATTGCTTGCGGCCGCTTCAAAAATGCAAAGCACTTTTCAGCAATACAACCAGTTATTAAAGCAGATTGAAGACACGGACTTTTCCTCAGAGTTAGTACGCTCCAAGAAGCAGGAAATTTTATCCGATAATCAGAAAACGTCAGCAGTGATTAAAAGGTTTTCCGATAAACTGAACAGTTTGGATAAGAACCTCAATGTGTTATATTTGATTTTCGCAAACGGATTCCTATTGCGGACCATGACCCATGTGTATTCTATTGAACAATGGATTGAAAAACATGGCGCATCGGTCGAAAAATGGTTTGATACCATTGCTTTTTTTGACGCGTACAACAGTTTGGGCAATTTCTCTTTTAACCATCCAGAGTATTCGTATCCGGTTTTAGGGAATAAGGATGAAGTACTTAAATCGGTAGAGGCCGGGCATCCGTTATTGGATCCCCAAAAAAGTGTGCTGAACGATTTTGAGATAGCCAACGAGCAGTTTTTTATCATTACAGGCGCTAATATGGCTGGTAAAAGTACTTTTCTGCGCACCGTCTCTTTGCAGATAGTCATGGCCAACGTGGGTCTGCCGGTATATGCGAAACAGGCATTTTACAATCCAATAAAACTGATTACCAGCATGCGCACTACAGATTCGTTAACCGATGACGAGTCGTATTTCTTTTCAGAACTAAAACGTCTAAAATTTATCGTGAACGAAATACAGGATGATCGCTATTTTATCGTGTTGGATGAGATTTTAAAAGGCACCAACAGTACCGACAAGGCCAAAGGCTCCCGTGAGTTTGTAGAACGTTTGGTGGGGTCAAAATCCACAGGAATTATTGCCACCCATGATTTGAGTTTGTGCGAAGTTGCAAAAGAATTACCAGAAATAGAAAATCACTATTTTGATGCGGAGATCATCGATAATGAACTGCATTTTGATTATAAGTTCAAAGAAGGTATTTGTCAAAATATGAACGCTTCGTTTTTATTAAAAAAGATGGGGATTGTTTAATAGACATTAGACATAAGGTGTGGGTAGTGATATACTATTTTCCAACTTCTTATGTCTAACTTCTCAAATCTAATATCCAAATACCAATGGATTCATTAACACAAATAGTCTTAGGTGCCGCGGTCGGGGAGGCAGTTCTAGGCAAAAAAGTGGGCAATAAGGCCATGTTTTTTGGAGCTGTCGCCGGTACAATCCCTGATTTGGATGTACTTACTAGGTATTTTACAGATACCGTTACCGCTGTTGAATGGCATCGGGGATTTAGCCATTCAATCTTATTTTCGATACTGGTCGCTCCAATTCTTGGTTGGTTGGTTTGGAAAATACTCAGAAAAAAGGAAGCTTCTCGGCAAGAATGGGCCTGGCTCTTTTTCTGGGGACTTTTTACCCATCCTATTTTAGACGCTTTTACCACATGGGGCACCCAACTGTTTTGGCCCTTAAAAACACGCCTGGCATTTCAGAACATCTTTGTAATAGATCCGCTATACACCCTACCATTTTTAGCGTTCTTGATTTTGGCAATGCGCCGTAAGCGAACAGATCCCAAACGAAGAAAATACAATAATCTTGGGTTGATTATAAGCAGTTCGTATTTACTTCTGACCCTTATCTTGAAAGGCTTCGCCTATAAACAATTTGCGAATGCGCTAAAAGATCAAGGAATAGTATACCAACAAATGGATATCAGGCCTACCCCATTTAATACGATTTTATGGAATGCCAATGTTGATACTGAAGACAGCTATTTATTAGGGGAATATTCTTTTTTTGATACCAAGCAAATAAGCTTTCGGTCTTATCCGAAGAATCATGAATTAGTGGGGAGCTTGGTAACAAATAAGAAGCTGGGCCGTCTTATTGATATTACCGAAGGTTGGTACACCATATCGGAGGCGAATGGGAAATTATATTTTAACGACCTCCGATTCGGCCTAATGAGTTTAGATAAAAAAGAAACGAGGTTTGCATTCAGCTATGAACTTGACCATTCAGAAACCGGATTGATAATACATGAAACTCCTAAACGCCCGAGGGATGCAAATGCGGTTTTTAGAGCACTTTGGGTGCGTATATGGGGCATTTAAAACTGGGCGCTTTACATTACTAAGATGAAAAAAATAATTTTTTGGCTCGGAATTATTGGAGCCCTGTTGTTTGTAGTAACGAGCATTCTTGCAGGTTTAGGAATAGAGGGGTATAGTCATATCGGTCAATATATTAGCGAAAGCTATGCAACGGGAATGCCAAATGCCGAAAGATGGCAATACCTTTACATGGCAAGTGGAATATTCCTATTCCTATTCGGAATCTTGTCATCATCATCTTTTTTTAAAAAAACCGGGGTCAAAATAGGCTTTGTGATTTTCTCAATATTTTATGGCCTAGGAACTTTGGCAACGGGTATTTTTCCCTGCGATATAGGGTGCGTGCTGGATGCTGAAAATCCGAGCCTTTCCCAGTTCGTTCATAATACTGCTGGTGCACTTATCTATACCGTCGTTCCACTTTGTCTACTGGTGATAGGATTTTCGCTCCGAAAGAAAAATGGCTTTAATAGTTATTCAAAATTTACCATAGTTTGTGGATTGTCGGCATTGCTCTTCGTAGCCATATTATTTGGTAATCCTGAAGGGGCCCTTAAAGGACTGTTCCAAAGAATAATCGAAATGAGCATTCTGTCCTGGGTAATTTATAGTTCTTTTTTTGTAAAACGACTATAAACTTTTTATCTGCAAATCGTGAAAGGCATCAGCCTGAAGTTTTAACAGTTTTTCTGCTTTTTGCTTTTTATAAGCGTAGACAGCCTCTTCTTCTGCGATTTCCCCATAGATTTTTTCATTCAACACCGTATCGGTTTCCAAAAGTTTTTGTCGTTGCGTTACCTTTTGGGTTACCCATGTTCGTACGGCACTTTCTTCATCTTCCAACTTAAGGTCATATTCCCCTTTGGGGGCTAATAACTTGGCGATGATGGGTGAAGTTTCTATGGCTAGGAATAAGAGAAAAATAAAGAATGAAGGTAACCAAGGTAATTTTTCCAAAGCATTTATACGTGCCATAAGCCCGTCAAAACCATCAATTATGGGTTGTGAATTCTTTACCACATCCGCATATTCCGTATTGAGGGATGCGATTTGCGTTTCGATTCCGGTTATTTTTGCAGTATTGGTTTCTTTTAGCTGCTGCAGTTCGGCCAAAGCGGCATCGTGTTTTTCCCGTTTTTCGGCATAAACGGGCCCCTTCCCTAGAAGCATGGTTCCGGCAGTACCTTCAGCCTCGGTTATATAGGTGTCATATAGTGAATTTGTCTCCTCCTCTTGAGTGGTAATCTCTGCTTTTAGACCGGCAATATCTTGATTCAGCTTTTCTACCGTAGGGGTATATTGTAGTGCCAACTGTTCTTTATTGGCCAAGGTCATTTCATTTTTTTCCTCCAACAACACTTGATTTATTTCCTTTTCAAAAATCTTCATTTCCAATGGCTTGGAAATTACGATCGCGATGATGACCGCTAGGATAATTCTAGGAGTGGCCTGTAACAACTCGGATGAAAAACTTTCCCTTTTTTTTATGGTCGACACGATAAACCTGTCCAAATTAAAAATAAGAAGCCCCCAAATTAACCCAAAGAATACGGCCGTATAAATGTTGTCAAAAACAGTATAAAGGGCATAAGCACTAGCAATAAACGCCATAACGGCCGTAAAGAAAACCGTGGCGCCTATACCGGCATATTTATTCTGTTCGCCTTCAGAACAAGTTTTTAAAATGGATGCGTCTGCTCCAGAGCAGAGAATAAAGAAGTTTTGTAACATGATTGATTGTTTTTTGACACTGAAAAAAGTTCAGTACAAGTTGATGATTGATGTAATGTAAACTGTCACCTCGAGCGCAGTCGGGAGTCTATAAGTAGAGGTTCTCGACTAGGCTTGAAATGAAAGTCCTATAAAAGGGTAACTGACGTTTTAATGCTATTAGTATAAGAGCATACTCTATTTGTTACAAAAAAAGCCTTCGAATAGAAGGCTTTAACAACGATTTTAGATTATTTCCTGACTAGAAGCTCAATTGTTGTTCCAAAAAAAGACCTTGGGCTGCTTGTTACGACCTTCCTTAACTTGAACTCGTTCAACATATTCGTTCTGGGTAAGCCAAAGGGCCTTTTCGGTCGAAATCGGTTCGTCATTATAGAAAAAGACCGCGCCTTTTGAGATAACCTGGGTGAGATCTATTGCGGAATTTGGGTTGTTGTTAAAATTTGGGTTTCCCGCATTGGGGTTATTAAGATCGGTCAAAATTATAGCGTACTCTTCATCGCTATATTCTTCATTGGTCACTTGAATAGAGGTGTTGCTACTCAATAATCGATTTGCCTTTTCTGATGAGATTTGTTTTCCGTTATAATAGAATTTTGGATTCTTGTTTCGGTGCTGCGCTAGGAGCTTGCCCCTTTCGTCAACCTGTTCGCCCAGGCTATTGAAATAGCTGGTCACTCCATTTTTTGTGCTATAGAAAAGGGATTTCCCGTTAGTTTCAATATTTCCCGTCTTAACATTGATATCTGAAGAAGGTACAGGTTGGGAAGGTTTTTCTACCTTACCTATTTTAATGGGTGCTCTAGAAATTCTTACGGTAGGCCTGTTGCCGTTAGCACCTCGAGAATCAATATTCAGGCTTTTGTTTTTCTTTAATAGCTGAATGGCCTTGTCAGATGATATTTTTTTACCTTCATAATAGAAGGTGGCATCTTTTTTGGCCATTTCGATGACGTGGTCTAATGGAGATACTGGTTCTGGAGGTGAAGGGGGTAATGAAGGGAAATCAACAACTTCGCCTTTTGAAAACATTTGTTTTCTTGGATTCAAATCATATGGATCCTGATTTGCAATGATTTCTTGAACTATTTCTCCAGCAATTTCTTTTTCGCTTTTATCTGGAGACCTTGGCGGTGGAGGTGGAGGCGGAATATCTCCTTTTTCACCCTTTTTCGCTTTTGGAGGTTTCGGGGGGATTGGTGCATCTGTCATTGGTGGAGGTTCTGGAAAATCTGGAAAGGGTTCTGCATTTTCCCGTTGGGCATGGGTCATTAAGCCATGTAAATATTCCAATCGTTCTACATCCGACATTTTTATGCGTATGTTTTCCTGTTGTAACATGGCATTGTATTTTTTTGCCAGAAGGTTGTATTCTTTGGTTTGTTCATCGGTTGTCCCCTCCTGATCAGGGTGTTGCTCCTTAAAAATTTCGGAAGGGCCCATTTGCTGTGCCGTTTTTTGCTTTTGTACAATTTTTGTCCCACTAAACCCATACAACAGGGTTGCAAGCAAGGGTATAAGTAAAAAGGTTCTTAGTAAAACAGATTTTCTTGATGTGATTTTTTTCATGACTGTAAAACGTTTTTTGATTGATGAATAATTGATGGCATTCGCCAATGATGGCTGATACTTCTTTTCGCTATCGGGTGATAAGTACGATAGCAATGTATTTTGATAGGTAATTTTGTCAATATCTTTCTTCAGGACGGCTTGGTCTGCCAAAAACTCATGGTTCAATTTTATGGCCTTTTTGGTTAGATAAATGAACGGATTAATCCAAAAAATTACTTGAAGGGCCTCAACAAAAACTACATCCCAACTATGTTTTTGTCGCGCGTGGGTTTCTTCATGTAGCAATACTTCTTTGGGAATGTCATTTGCCTCTAGCTTCTTTTTGTTTAGAAAAATATAACTGAAAAATGTATGTGGAGGAATTTCCTCTTGTAGTAAAACCTGCGTAAATCGCATTATTTTTTGCTTCGGATTTATACGGATTCTCCTAAAAATTTGAAATAGGTTTTTTAGGAACTTTATTCCGAAAAATAACAGCCCTAGAAAATAGATGGTCCAAAGAATTGGCGCGATATCCACAATATCCGACTCCAAAGCTTGGGGCACGTTAATTATGTCGTTCGCAATGGGTAGCTCTTTTGACGCAACCATTACAAAAGTTTCCGCAGGCGCTTCTACATATTCGGTAAAGACCATTGCCGGAATACTAAGTGCGAGCAACAAGGCAGCCAGCAGGTAAAAACGCTTGAAAATATGAATGCTCTCCCGCTCTAAAAACAGCTTATAGAATAGGAATAAAATGACAAGGCAGGCCGTAGATTTCAAAATATACATCAACATGGCTATTTGTTTTTTATTTCGTTATCGATCAATTTTTTCAGTTCCTCCAACTCGGTTTTAGATAAATTGGTTTCTTGGGTAAAGAAAGAAGCGAACTGCCCCGGACTGTTATTGAAAAAGTTTTTGATGAGTCCGTTTACGTGTTTAGAGAAATAGTCTTTCTTTTTTACCAAAGGATGGTATTCTCTAGACCGTCCGAAAGCTTTGTAGCTTATAAAACCTTTGTCAGTCATCCGCTTTAAAAGTGTAGCAACGGTAGTCGTGGCGGGTTTGGGGTCAGGATAGGCATCCAACAGATCTTTCATAAAAGCTTTCTTCTGTTTCCAGAGAATATTCATGAGTTCTTCTTCCGATTTTGACAATTGCATGTTCTATAGAATTAGAGTTCAAAAAAATCATTCACCTATTTACCTCTCCTTTGGAGAGGTCAGGATTGCTTTTTTTGCAATCCTAGGTGAGGTAAAACAAAGTATTCGAATTTGGTTAAACATATTTACGCTATGCTAGTATAAGAATATTTTGTTCTACAAACATAGAATAAATATTTTAATTCTACAAACGTAGAGCAAAATAAATATACAAAAGAGGTATAGGGATTAAACTTCCTTTAATCCGAGTACGACCACTATAGTAGTAGCTAATATACCAGCCGTCAATAGCACATCTCCATTGATTATGCTGAATTCCCAATGTAGTATTTTAAACAGTGCACCTACAATAATGCCAATAGCGGCTATTCCATAAAGTAAATATGATAGACCTTTTTGTATGGAATTCTTTTTTGATGCCGTATTACTTTCATTATCATACTCTTTCAAGAACAGCAGATGTCTAGCATATAGAACAAGGAACAGGACAAGGGCAAACTGTGCTATTGTTGTAAATATATACCCGTAGGGAAGATGAAAAACACGGAATATGTAGTGGAATAAGAAGGCGTTTAATAAAAACAATTTTGAATAATCGAGTAAACTTTTAGGCTGCCTTTGAATAAATTGGAGTGTGTAGCATATAGCAATTCCCAAAATACCACAAATAAGTAAGAACCATGAATAAGGCCAATGCATTACCTTAAATAAAACCCCAAGAATTGCTGTTGCGATACTGAGTCTTAAAAAAAGACGAACTTTTTGTTTTGAAATTTTCACTCGAGGTGTTTCATTCATCCTACGGTAGAACTTGAAAACAGAAGTAAAAGTACAGAATCGTTTCTCTCCTCCTATGCTTTCTATTTGAACTAAGTCGAAACACCGTCAAAGATTAGGTTGTGAGCGCAGCCTTAGAGTTGCCAAAGCACGCGCATATTTTACTTCGGGTAGGTTCGCTAGGAAGTTTCTTGTTTTCTGAAGTCTTTCGGACTTGCCAAAATAGAAATCAAGGCAGAGCAAAGACCAATGACCAATAAAACATTACCGTTTATTATTCCAAATTCCCAATGAAGAATTTTAAACAACGATGCGATAACAATATAAATTATGGCCAGATCGGCAAGTAAATAAGACAGATTTTCTGTACTAAAATTAAGTTGTAGTGCGTTGTTTTGCGCTTTTTCCAGAATTGGAAATACCATTTCTTTGAGATAAAGAACAAGGAAGACGACCAGCGTTACTTGGGTCAGTAGGGTAAATACAGGGGAATATGACAAATCAAGAATACTGAATATATAGTTGCATGAAAAAGAAATGATAAGCAAATGCCTTGAATAATCCAGAGGTCCTCTGTTTTGTTTTTGAAGTACTTGAACGGTATGAAAAAAGACCATTCCTATGGCTCCTACAATAATAAGAGGCCAAGAAATGAATTTAAAAAGCGCACCAAATACGGTAACGGAAATACTTAACCTAAAAAATAAAGAGGTTTTTTGTTTTGAAAGTATCATAGTAAATAAGTAGGTTATACTGGTCATCTTGGAACGGGGGAAAGTTAGATGTAGTACAATCTCATAAAAATACTCGTTCATTTACCTAAATCATCGTTTATAATGCCATAAGTTTACATGCATTAAAAGATAACAATGAGTGTATTAAGTGATTTAGAGGGCAGAAGTGGGAGGCAATGTGAACTATGTTCATCCAAAGAAAACCTGAAGGTGTATGTGGTGCCACCTGTTTCTGTTAGCGGGCTGGATGGTAGCCTTTTGGCCTGTGAAACCTGTGTCGACCAAATAGAAAAACCGGCTACTACAGATGCAAACCATTGGCGTTGTCTGAACGATAGCATGTGGAGCGAACATGACCCGGTAAAAGTTGTGGCATGGCGAATGCTTTCCCGTTTAAGGGCAGAAGGCTGGTCCCAAGACCTTCTCGATATGATGTATTTGGAAGATGAGGTATTACGATGGGCACAAGCTACCGGTGAAGGGGAGGAGGCCAGCGAAAAAATAGTACATCGCGATGTAAATGGGGTAGTACTGCAAAATGGGGATAGTGTGGTATTGATTAAAGACCTAAAGGTGAAGGGCTCGAGTATGGTAGCCAAACAAGGCACAGCCGTACGCCGAATTTCGGTTGATAGGGAGAATGCCGAGTTTATTGAAGGGAAGGTAGGGCCAACGCAGGTTGTGCTTATCACGAAGTACGTGAAGAAAATTTAGTTTTAGGGACTAGGGACTAGGGACTAGGGACTAGGGACAAGGGACAAGATGATTTTTTTGCCCTTAGTCTTTACTCTTTTTTCTTTTAGCGCAGCGGTCTTTTATCTTTTCTAACTGTTCATCTCGGTAAAGTACTTATAAAAGTAAGGAATGGTCTCGATGCCTTTTAAGTAATTCCATATGCCAAAATGTTCGTTTGGTGAGTGAATGGCATCGCTGTCCAAACCAAAGCCCATTAAAATAGTTTTACTTTTTAACTCTTGTTCAAATAGGGCTACAATAGGAATACTACCCCCACTACGTTGGGGAATCGGTTTTTTGCCAAAGGTAGTTTCATAGGCTTTGGAGGCAGCTTTGTAGCCAATCGTATTTATTGGGGTTACATAACCTTGCCCGCCATGGTGAGGGGTGACATTTACCGTAACACCTTGGGGAGCAATGCTTTCGAAATGGGCCTTGAAGAGTTCCGTTATCTCTTCCCATTCTTGATGAGGTACCAAACGCATAGAAATTTTAGCGTAGGCCTTACTGGCAATTACTGTTTTTGCCCCTTCGCCAATATAGCCGCCCCAAATACCATTAACATCTAAGGTTGGCCGAATGGAGTTTCGCTCATTTGTAGTATATCCCTTTTCTCCATACACAGACGCTATGTCCAGGGCATTCTGGTATTCTTCCAGTGAGAAAGGGGCTTTGGCCATTTCTTCCCGTTCCTCAGTTGATAAATCTTCAACCTTATCATAAAATCCCGGAATAGTAATATGGTTGTTTTCATCATGCAATGAGGCAATCATCTTTGTTAAAACGTTGATGGGATTGGCTACTGCTCCTCCATAAAGACCCGAATGTAGATCGCGATTAGGCCCCGTAACTTCTACCTCAACATAACTAAGGCCGCGAAGACCAGTGGTAATTGAAGGTACATCGTTGGCAATCATACCCGTATCCGAAATCAGGATGATGTCATTGGCGAGTTTGTCTTGATGTTCTTTTACGAAAATCCCAAGGTTGTTACTGCCTACTTCTTCCTCGCCTTCGATCATAAATTTCACATTGCAGGGTAATTGTTCGGTCTTGACCATAAATTCCAAAGCCTTTACATGCATATATAGTTGCCCCTTGTCATCACAGGAACCTCGCGCAAAGATTGCCCCATCCGGGTGTAACTCCGTTTTTTTGATAACCGGTTCATATGGTGGGGAATCCCAAAGTTCCAAGGGGTCGGCAGGTTGCACGTCATAATGTCCATAAACCAAAACCGTCGGCAGATCGGCATTGATAATTTTTTCACCATAAACAATGGGGTAGCCCGCAGTTTTATGTATTTCAGCCGTATCGCATCCTGCATCAAGCAATGCTTTTTGAATCGCATCCGCGGTATTTAGGACATCCTGTGAAAAAGCAGGGTCAGCACTAACGGAGGGAATTTTTAATAACCCGATTAGCTCTTCAATAAAACGATTCTTATGTTGTGCGATGTACTCTTTACTGGTCTGCATGTTCATTTTTTTATGGAATTATCGAATTTACAAAAAAGAATATTTTGATACCTCTATATGGAGAGAATTCAATTTTTACTTTATATTTGCAGCCCGATTTATCGGGATTTGTAGGTGGGCAACGCATTGTAAAGATAATATCAAACAAAGCAGGCCTGCCTGCCGATAGGCAGGCGTGGTGGAATTGGTAGACACGCTAGACTTAGGATCTAGTGCCGCAAGGTGTGAGAGTTCGAGTCTCTCCGCCTGTACGACTAAAAGCCTCTCTTTTAAGAGAGGCTTTTTTTGTTTTCCCAAATTTGAATTTCGTTATATTTATTGGGTATTAGTTAGTTAAAGTCGAGCCGTGGGGTACAGTTTGATTTTATAAAAAGATATCGAATTGTATTATATAGGATATGACATAGGAAGTTCATCGGTTAAAGTCGCTATTGTTGATGCTGCAACAGGTAAGAAGCTTATTTCGTTGCATGAGCCATCGGACGAAATGGAGATTTTATCAGCACATAATGATTGGGCCGAACAAGATCCGGAAATGTGGTGGGCTAATTTATGTATTGCGACCAAAAGAGCCATTTCCGAATCAAACGTAGATGCATCGAAGATACAATCCATAGGTATTTCATATCAAATGCATGGTTTGGTTGTAATTGATAAAGAAGGTAAACCGCTGAGAAATTCCATCATATGGTGCGATAGTAGGGCTGTCGATATTGGTAATAAGGCTTTTGATGACCTAGGGAATGGTCGCTGTATGGAAAGCCTTTTGAATTCCCCTGGAAATTTTACCGCATCAAAACTAAAATGGGTTCAGGATAATGAACCAGAGCTTTACGGGAAAATTTACAAATATATGCTTCCGGGAGACTATATAGCATATAAATTAACAGCTGAGGTAATGACCACTAAAAATGGTCTTTCAGAGGGAATTTTATGGGATTATAAAAAAAATAATACCGCCAATTGGCTATTGGAATACTATGACATTGATGTTAACTTGACTCCTAATGTTGTAGCCAACTTTACCGATCAAGGAGTTACCACTGATGTGGCATCAACAGAAACAGGGCTTCCAAAGGGCATCCCGGTAACCTATCGCGCTGGCGACCAACCAAACAATGCACTATCACTCAATATTTTTAATCATGGGGAGGTAGCGGTCACAGGAGGAACGTCGGGTGTTATTTATGCAGTTACCAATAGTTTGAACTCTAAGGAAGCCGAGAGAATAAATCAGTTTGCGCATGTAAACTATACTGAAAGTAAACCAACAATAGGAAAGCTTTTATGCATTAATGGTGCAGGAATCATGTATCGGTGGCTAAGGAACCATAGTGTTGCGAATTCATATGAAAACATGAATAGAAAGGCATCAGAAATTGATATTGGTTCTGATGGTGTTGCTGTTATTCCTTTTGGAAATGGCGCCGAACGCATGTTCAATAATAGAACCATCGGGACACATTTTTGTAATTTAAACCTCAATAAACATAACGATGCCCATTTATATAGGGCGACGTTAGAAGGTATAGCTTTTTCATTTGTCTATGGTATGGAGATCCTTAAAAATGATAATGCCGCAATTGACATAATTAGGGCGGGGAATGATAATCTGTTCAGGTCAGAAATTTTCTCAAATACTGTAGCAACACTTATTGGTCATGAAATCGAGATCTATAATACAACTGGAGCAGTTGGTGCCGCCCGGGCATCGGGATTAACGAATGATGATTTCAAGGAATTTGGCAAGAATACTACTCAGAACGACCATGTGATGACATACGCACCATTAAAAAATATGGAGCCATATGCACAAGCATATCATCAATGGAAAAAAAACTTAGAACGACTTTTAAATCAATAAATAATGATTGTAATAGGGGATAGGGAATACTATAAAGGCATTGGAAAGATTAAGTATGAAGGACACCATTCAGACAATCCTTTGGCTTTTAAATACTATGATCCAGAAAAAGTAGTAGCTGGAAAAACCTTGAGGGAGCATTTTAAATTTGCCATCGCCTATTGGCATACGTTCTGTGGTGTAGGGGCTGATCCGTTTGGTCCTGGAACGCAGAAATTTCCGTGGGATGCCTCCTCTGACCCCATTCAAGCTGCGAAAGACAAAGCAGATGCTGCTTTCGAGTTTATTACAAAAATGGGTTTCGATTATTTTTGTTTTCATGATTTCGACCTAGTTCGGGAGGCCTCCACTTTTTCGGAGTCTGAAAAAAGGTTGACCACAATTGTCGATTATATAAAAAGTAAAAAGGCCGATTCAGGTGTAAAATTGCTTTGGGGTACGGCCAATTGTTTCTCCAATCCGAGATACATGAATGGGGCGGCCACCAATCCGGATTTTAATGTAGTGGCAAGAGCCGGGGGCCAAATAAAATTGGCCTTAGATGCTACAATTGCTTTAAATGGGGAAAATTATGTGTTTTGGGGCGGCCGTGAAGGTTATATGACGTTATTGAATACTGATATAAAACGCGAATTAGATCATATGGCCCAATTCCTTCATATGGCAAAAGATTATGCTAGAAGTCAAGGTTTTAAAGGAACATTCTTTATTGAACCAAAACCAATGGAGCCTTCTAAGCATCAGTACGATTTTGATACGGCTACCGCTATCGGATTTTTGAAAGAGTATGATTTGGACAAAGATTTCAAGATAAATATAGAAGTGAACCATGCTACCCTGGCTCAACACACATTCCAACATGAATTGGAGATTGCCGCTGGCGCCGGCATGCTTGGTAGTATTGATGCGAATAGGGGAGATTACCAAAATGGTTGGGATACCGACCAGTTCCCCAATAATATTCTGGAAGTTACCGAGGCCATGCTGGTATTCTTGCAAGCTGGTGGTCTTCAAGGGGGTGGTGTTAATTTTGATGCGAAGATCAGAAGGAACTCTACCGATATGGAAGACGTATTTCATGCTCATATCGGTGGGGCCGATACGTTTGCAAGGGCATTGATCACGGCGGATAAGATTATTTCCTCTTCTCCGTATACCAAGTTAAGGGAAGAACGCTATAGTTCATTTGATTCAGGAAAAGGAAAGGAATTTGAAAGTCGTAAGCTAAGTCTTCAGGACCTTTATGAAATTGCTCATGAAAATGGGGAATTGGAATTAAGAAGTGGCAAGCAGGAACTTTTCGAAAACATCATTAATCAATATATTTAATTGTTGCTGCGAATTCCGTGCTGCGATGCCTATTTCCCTTATTCGTCTTCTAAATAAACATTTCTTATGAATTCATTTGACACCCTTCATGATAATTACGAACATCAATTTGTAAAAAGCAATCCTGATTATTTAAAATCGATGTTTGGGACCACAGAGATTGTCCCATTTTGGATTGCCGATATGGATTTTAAAGTGGCAGAACCAATTACTGGTGAATTGCAAAGATTGGCAGATAGAGGTATTTACGCCTACGAATTTAGTACCGATAATGTATTTAAAGCGATTGCGGATTGGAACAAAAAACGTCATAATCTAGAGTTAAACGGAAAAGCATTTATTCAGGTTTCAGGTGTTTTAACCGGCATTTCAATACTTGTTAGGGAATTGACCAATGAAAATGACGGCGTACTTATTCAAACACCAGTATATCATCAGTTTGCCCAAATCATTAAAACGTCAAACAGGAAAGTTGTCAAGAATCCACTGAAAATTGTCAACGGTAATTATGAAATGGATTTTGAAAATTTAGAAAATAAACTCAAAACTCAAAATGTAAAAATCATCATACTATGTAATCCTCATAACCCGGTTGGTCGCGTTTGGAACGGACAAGAAATGCAGCAATTAATCAGGTTGGCCAATACTTATAAGGTTACAATCATCAGTGATGAAATTCATTCAGATATCATTTATGGCGACAACAAATTCAATAGTATTACATCTTTTGACCAAGGTAAACATATTGCCGTTTTGGGCTCGCCTGCCAAAACATTCGGCATGCAGAGTATTTCAAATGGCTATTTGCACATTTCTAATGAAGCCGTTTTTAAAAAAATAAAATCGATTGTAAGTTCAATGTACCTTGACCATGGTAATGCCTTCTCTACATTCGCCACCATTGCTGCCTATACAAAAGGCGAGGAATGGGTAGATGAATTAGTAACGTATTTGAAAAAAAGCATCGATTGGATTGAAAATTTTATGCAAGAGGAAATTCCACAGGTGAAATTATTTATTCCCGAAGGCACGTACCAGATTTGGTTGGATTTTAGCACATTGAATTTATCCGAAGAAGCTTTGAAAAATTTAGTTTTCAACAATGCTAAACTCGCTTTAACACCTGGTTCTTGGTTTGATAAAAATCACGCAAAGTTTATGCGAATGAATATTGCTTCTCCTTTACCCAAAATTCAACAAGCATTTTATAAATTAAAAGATGCATTAAATGAAAACAACATATCTTCATTAAGATGTTGAATTGAGGGAGGGTAATACCGAACCCAAAAAAGGCAAGGCTAACATTTAGATCGACCTGCTCTGGTTGGTGCCTAAGAGCTTCCCCTATCTACTTTCATTTGAAAAATATTTAGAAGGTGTAGTACCCATCAATTTTTTAAAGGCATTGTTAAAGGTGGTTTTTGAATTAAAGCCTACTTCTTGAGCGAGCCCAAAAAGCGTGTATTGCCCAGCTTTATTCGATTTAGCCATTTCAACAAATTCCTTTATTCTGAAATAATTTACATATTCAAAAAAATTCATGCCGATACGTTCATTGAGCAATCTGGCCAATTCAGGATTGGAAACTCCCAACATCTCAGCCAATTGGGCCTTCATCAATCTGTTGTTCAAATAGGGCTTTTTGCCTTCCATTAAAGTGTCCAATTCCTGTTTTAGCCTATCCATATCTGCAACGGACAGTTTCGACTTTGTATATTTTTGGGGCGTCTTTGCCTTTGGGAGGTGAAATACCTCCGGTGCGAACAACGCATAATAGGAGATAAACAACATAATAAAAGCCAAGGATAGCCAGATAAAGGGCCGGGCATTACGTTCCAACATCGGAAATCCAAACAGACTGATACTATAGATGACTAACCAAACCAAAAAACAGATTCCAACCGCCCAATGAAGATTCATAAAAAATCGGGTCTTGACCGAAAACGACAACTCATTTTTCAGAGAGTTTCGGTAGTCTATCAAAGACCTAAGACTCAATACCCAGTATAGTATATTTACCAAAAGGGCTATGCCTATCAATATGTATACGACTAGTCCGAATTCCCCTGAAACCAATCTTCCCTTAATCACAGCATTACTCGCCAACAAATAATAATAACTAAGGAAAACCATATAGGCCACTGCGGGCAAATAGTGCTTCAGATGGGTAAGTTTTGGCTTTTCGCCCTTCACTGAAGTTCGTATAAAGAGATAAAGAGAAACCCCATAAAGCAGTCCCGCAAACTCGGAAAGCGAAAACAATCTGGGATTTTTTCCAAAAACTTCGGACATATATAATACCCGGCCGCTAAGCCCCAAAAAAATGGCGAAAATCAAGAAGATCAGGTAGGGGTTACTTTTTTCTCGATTTTTAGGCGAGAATAGATATACCAAAAGCAGCAATAGGCTTTGGAAAAAAGCAAAGTACACTACCTGATCAAAGATGGTCTGCATGGTTCTTTTTTGATGGTATCAGTTAATGACAAACTGATTTACATTTAGGACGCCATTGGGGTTCATTTTAATGTTTTTTTTGTAAAAAGCATCGAACTCATCCTTACTTTCCCACTCGGTAATAACAAAATAATCGGGATTGTAATGGTACATATAGGGTGATTTTCCGTTCGTTAATTCCACTATGGTCCTACCTCCATGTGCGCTAGCCTCATTTTTAAATTGATCTATAAAACCATCAAAGGCAGTAACATCTTTTTTCCAATAGGCCGTTACCACATTGTATTTGCCCTTATCAATATCAAAGGTAATATCTTCGGGCACTTCGTAATAGGTTAAATTGAATAGCGACCAAATTGCCCGTCTTCTTTCATGAAAGTCGGGAAGTTGACTTTCTATATTTTTCAGAAAATCTTCCCTTTGTTTTTTACTGGCCCATTTGCCAATGCCCATAACTTGTGGTTGAACACTTCCTTGCAAGTTTTCCAAAATACGGCGTCCTGGTAAGTTTGTGTAGCTCATTTTAATGGCTATGGGAAAGGCTGTTTTAATATACTCTTTAAATAAAGAATCTGCCTCAGCTTTCTGGGAAAGCATAAAAATATCGAGTACCTCCCCCTTTTTAAAATCGTAGGTCTTGGATGGGGTTTGTGCCATATTCTTTTCGGCACATGATACGAAAAGAGCAACAATGATTAATAAGTTAAAATACCTCATATAATTTAAGTTTTAAGTTATGAGAGGCTAAATTATAATGGGATTTACAATAATTGTTTTTTAAAAGCGCGGATTACGTACAGATACCGTATTTGAACATTTTTTGAAATCTTCTGGAACGAGTAAATACGAAGCCATATTTCTCTTTCTAGAAATTGAATTATATCCTGGCGGGTAAAGTGACCATAACAGCCCTGATGGTGAAGAACAAACATTCCATACGAACGAATTCTTTGTTTTGCCCAAGGGATTTTCCGGGATTTGGAGAAGCGAGGGTCACGAATTGCTGCTAAATCTTCGGGTTAAAAAGTCCAAACAGAGTAATTATCAGATGAAACACTTGATTTTAATTTATTTTAAAAACCTAAATATCAAATAGTTACTCGAATACCTCTGTGTTTATCGCAAAATACATAGTATAACAATGTAATTTGTTATATATTTGCCCTGTGAACGACGAATTTGTACATAAATGGAAATCACAGGTAAAGAAGGGTACGCTCACCTTTATTGTGCTGAATGTACTTAACGGAAATGAGTACTATGGTGTAGAACTTATTGAAAAAGTACGCCAATATACATCTATTGAAATTGCAGAAGGTACACTGTATCCGTTATTGAACAGATTAAAAAAGGAAGAATTGTTGACCTCAAAATGGGTAGAGCAAGAATCCGGTATTCCGAGAAAGTATTATGTATTGACCGAAACGGGCGCAATAACTTTGGACAAAATGAAGGATTTCTGGAACAATCTTGAGGCGTCTATCAAAACCATTTCAAAATGAAACCGATACCATTTGAAAGTTCGGCCGCGCAGAAGGTGTATAGTGATTATATAAATCGCATAAAGCGAGTTGTTAAATCATTGCCGAAGGAAGATAGGAATGATGTTTTGATGGAGTTCAATAGCCATATATTTGAATCCGTTCAACAACGAAGTTCGGCGATGGGTCCTGAAATAGATACCCTCCTCGAGGTGCTTGAAACCCTTGGGGCTCCAGAAGAAGTGTTACAACCTAGGGTTGCAGATATGAAATTAAAGCAGGCGACCAGGTCTTTTAACCCATTGCATGTTTTTAAGGCACTGGCCTTGAATATTGGTAATGGTATCTTCTACACTTTGATTGCAATTTTGTACCTGTTTCTATTTGTTTTTGTGTTCATAATTGGTGCTGAAATGCTGTACCCCGAAGAGGTGGGACTGTATTTTAAAAATGGCCATTTTCAACTACTAGGCCTCATTGACGAAAAATCAAGAAACGCGCCGGAGATTACCGAGGTTTTGGGGAATTGGTTTATACCGGTAATGATCCTTGTGGCAGTCTTATGGTATGTTTTGATAACGATCCTATTACGAATAAAGCGAAAAAAATAAAGATGGGTTTTGTGAAACAACTCTTTCTAGGCACAAGTGCCAATTGACGAATTGAATATTTTTTTGAATCAATACATAGTATAACAATGTATTTTGTATAACCTAAAATAAGCCAAATGAAAAAGCAGATAATTACCCTTGCACTCATATTGATAGGGCTATGTAGTGGTCTTGCCCAAAATGGGATATCCACTAAAGAATTGAAAGACTCTATTTCTTCTATTCTAAAATCAAAGAACATACCCGGAGCATTCATAAGCGTGGTTTCCAAAGATTCTGTGCTATTTCGGAGTGGAGTCGGTTACGCCGATATAGAAGAGGATGTTCGGGTAAGCAATTCTCATTTGTTTAAAATAGGCTCTATTTCTAAGACTTTTACGGCCTTGGCCATTATGAAAATGATTAATGAAGGAAAACTTAGTTTGGAGAGTGAACTGAAAATGGTTGCCCCAGAGGTTCCGTTCAAAAACCGATGGGAAAAAAGCAATCCGGTTAAGATCAAACATCTTCTGGAGCATAAGGCTGGTTTTGATGATATGCATCTCTCGGTATTAGCCGGAACTTATACAAAAGATATGACCGCTTTGGACGAGGTGATGAAAAGTAAAGGCTCATTAAAAAGCAGGTGGCAACCTGGTTTGGCACATTCCTACTCGAACCCAGGCTACACTGTTTTGGGGTTTATAATCGAGAAGATCAGCGGAATGCGATACCAAGATTACATTCAAAAAGAAGTACTTCGCCCCTTACATATGAAGGAGACCATTTATCGGAGTGCGGCCGGTGAAGAACTTAATAGCCAAAAGTTCGCCAAAGGATATTCGTACTATTCCGATACGATCAATACAACTAGGGATGTTAGAATAATAGGTGAATCGGCTGGAGGAATATTGAGTAATGCCAGCGACATGGCCCGCTTTGCACAGTATTTTTTGAATGAGGGCTTACAGGATAGTATTCCCCTTGTTGGAAAAAATGGAATAGAGGAAATGGAAAAGTTACATGGCGACCTAGAGACCGCCTATAGCGTTGACAATGGATATGGACTAGGGTTGTATGCTACGGAATACGGAGAAGATAAGATACCCTTTAAAGGGCACAATGGCGGTATCAACGGATTTTCGGCCAATTTTATCTATAGCAAGGAATTGAATCTAGGTATTGTTATGGTAAACAATGGGGAGGGCGGTAATCGCAAGGTCCTGGATTTACTGGTCGATACTTTTGGTGAAAAGTCACCTACGGGTTCTGGCGTGAAAGAGAAAACAGTTGATCTTGCTAAATTTTCCGGTTGGGAGGGCACCTATCGTACCTTGGGGCGTCGAAATCAAATGTTTGATTTTATTCAACTCCCGGTTGAAACGGCACAATTGTCATTTGAAAATGACACCCTTTTCATTACGAAATTTATGCAAGACCCTATCGCTTTTAGGTTTAGTGGAGCAAGGTCGTTTCGCGAGAAGGATAATCCCAATTCTTCGTTGTACTTAGTTGAACATGAGGGTCAAGAGTTGCTCAACTTCGATAACGACATTTATCTTCCGACCAATGGTTTTGGCTTTGTGTTATTTAGGTTACTCATGGCCATGATTTTGATTTCAGGACTGCTTGTGATTCTTTCGACAATCGTCCTTTCCCTCGGGTCCGTTTTCAAAAAGAGATTAGGGAAAGCTGCTTTACGTGGGCTGATATTTTCTGTCCCATTTTTGTTATTTTTTATATCGCTGGGGCTATTTCTTCCAAATTTGTCGCTAGAGAAGATACAGGTTCTAGGGTCATTGAATATTACTACAATATCCATTTTCCTATCAACAGCGCTTATGCCGTTAACTGCGGCCTATGCACTATATTGGTTGTATAAAAATTGGGAACAAATTTCAAAGAAGTATGTGCGATACCTGCTTTCAGTAATCGTCGGGTGTAGTCTCTTTTTATCCGGCTATTGTATATACCATGGTTGGTTTATGAAGTTATTATGGGCTTAAATGACCAAAATTTCCTGCTAAGGGTTATCTTAAATTTGATCAGACGTCTTTTACCTATCAAAATGACCGATTATTTGTGTTTTTAACATAAAAAAAGTAAGTTTACTTCAAAATATAAAACATGGTTTCAATATATGAAACAATATATAAATGAACTTGCAGCATTAGTAGACGAGGCAGCGCTATCTGCGAACGAAATTACTCAGCTTAGCCTGTCCTGTAGCTTTGATCTGGAAGATGCCTATAATATTCAAAAGGCGTCAATTGATAAACGCCTTGAACGGGGTGAAAAACTTATAGGGTATAAGTTGGGGTTTACGAGTAAGGCAAAGATGGAGCAAATGGGGCTGAGCGATGTTATTTGGGGGAGACTTACTGATGCCATGACCATTTTAAATCAGGGAGTCTTACAATTTGATCGGTTTATCCATCCAAGGGTAGAGCCAGAATTGGCATTTCGGCTAAGCAAGCGAATAGACGATTCACTGACAATAGAGAATGTAACGGATTATTTTGATGCCGTTGCACCGGCCCTCGAGATTATTGATTCAAGGTATAAAAATTTTAAATTTTCATTGGAAGATGTTATTGCCGATAACTGTTCTTCTTCGGCATACGTACTAGGTGAATGGCACGATCCCAGAACAACCATCACCAATTTGAGCATCTCCATGGCAATAAACGGCAAAGAGATTCAAGAAGGCAACTCCAATGCCATTTTAGGTAACCCCATCGAATCGCTAATAGAGATGTCAAAAATGTCAAAAGCATATGGCCAACCTTTGGAGGTCGGTGATATTGTATTGGCAGGAGCGGCTACTCCTGCAGAATACATTCATCGGGGAGATAAAATCGAAGGGTGTTTTGAAAATTTAGGTGCCATTTCGCTAGAAGTGATGTAAAGCCCAATAGGGTGTAAGGGTTAGATAGAAAAACAAGGAAGGGCGCATTAAATAATAAGGAAATGAAGGACAAGGGAAAATATACGACCATACATTACCAAAACTACCTGCGAATAGACGAGCTGTTGAATACCCAGGTTTTAAGGAGCGAGCAGTTAGGCAAACCTGCCCATGACGAAATGTTGTTCATAATAATGCACCAAGTTTATGAGCTATGGTTCAAGCAAATAATTCATGAACTGGAATCGATAATCAATTTATTTTCCAAAGAGCAGGTTGATGAGAGCAATTTGGGAATTGCCATCGGAAGATTCGATCGTATTGAAAGAATTATGCAATTGCTGATCGATGAGATCAAAGTCATGGAGACCATGACACCGCTAGATTTTCTCGATTTCAGGGAATACCTATTCCCTGCCTCTGGATTTCAGAGTGTTCAATTTAGACAGGTCGAATGCCTACTCGGACTTCCGGAAAAAACTAGGATTACCTACCATAATCAGAAATACAGTTCGGTTTTTAAAGAAGAACAACAGAAAATGTTGGCTCAGATCTATGAGAATGGAACATTGTTCGACTGGGTGAATAGCTGGTTGGAACGCACACCCTTTTTAAAATTGGATGATTTCGACTTTATGGAAAAGTATAAGGAAGCAGTTCAAAAAATGTTGAAAAAAGAAACCGCTGCCATTAAAGCTTCGGAATATCTGTCTGAAAAGGAAAAAGAGAAAAGAGTCGAGATGATCGGTGGTACCGATACCTATTTCAATGCCATATTGAGTAAGGAAAACTATAATAAACTCATTAAAGAAGGGAAAAAGCGACTGAGTTATGAGGCCACGGTGGCCGCTTTGTTTATCAATCTTTATAGGGATGAGCCTATCCTTCAATTACCTTTTCAACTATTGACCAATCTCATCGATATAGATGATTTGATGACCACCTGGCGTTCGCGTCATGCCCAAATGGTCTTGAGAATGTTGGGCAATAAGGTAGGGACGGGAGGTTCCTCAGGACACGAATATCTATCGGAAACCGCACGCCGTCATAAGATTTTTGCTGACTTTCATACGATTTCCACCTTGCTGATACCAAGGTCGGAATTACCACAATTGCCACCGGAAATAAAGAAAAAACTGAGTTTTCATTTTACCCAGAATTAGATTAAATTAACTGGGATGATTTTTAATCGTTCGAGTAAGGATCATCACTCAGGAATAATCGCTAAATATTAAAATTATGTCAAAGTTACCACCTGCTATTAATTTCAAGAAATGGATTGACAACAACCGACACTTATTAAAACCGCCCGTAGGCAATAAGGCTATTTATAATGATGATTACATTGTAATGGTCGTGGGAGGGCCGAATTCGCGAAAAGATTATCATCTGAACAAAACCCCGGAATTTTTCTATCAGGTAGAAGGCGATATTACGCTAAAAGTAATTGAGGACGGTGCCCAGAGAGATATAGAAATTAAAGAAGGTGAAGTTTTTTATCTCCCCTCTAACATTCCCCATTCCCCTCAACGCAAGGCAAATACCATTGGCCTTGTTATTGAGCAAAGAAGAGACGCGGGTATGGAGGATGGTTTGGCCTGGTTTTGTGAAAAATGCAATCATAAACTTTATGAAGAGCCATTTGTTTTAGAAAATATAGAAACTGATATGCCCGTCATTTTTGACAAATACTACTCGAATGAAGAATTGCGAACTTGCGATTCATGCGGCACCCAAATGCAACCACCCGCATAATGCTACCCTAAAACTTAACAGTTCACTATGTCACATCTTAGAATAAACGGTCACTCACATCTATTACCTTACCCAGAGCAAATTCCCCCGTATTTAAAGGAAAAGGAGATTTTTTGGATCGATGAGGACCGGCAATATATGCTTCAGAAAAACTGGAAACGTCCGGTTACCGATTCCAGCTTTTTCTTGGATGAGAAACTAGAATGGATGGAGCACAACCGAATCGATCATGCTGTAGTGCTAAACCTTTCTCAGCTCTATGGTAATGGCTTGCGCATTCGAGATATGAAGTATGCCCTTCGCTTTCAGAATGATTTTAATGCAAAAGTGCAGCATGATTACCCGAAAAAGTTTACCTGTGGTTTTGTAGTGCATGCAGGATTTATAGAAGGGGCATGTTGGGAAATAGAGCGTTGCGTTGAAGAGTTGGGGTTGCAAGTACTCTGTTTGCCAACGCATTATATGGATTCAATCGGAACATGGCGTGGAATATTTGACAAGGAAACCGCCCCGATTTTTGAATTGGCAAATAAGTATAAACTGGCAATCGAAATTCATCCCTATGATGGGGAAAAGTTCATTCATTTGGAAAATACAGCTTGGCGTTTTCATTTGGTTTGGATGTTGGCACAATGCGCCGATGCATATCACTTCTATACCCTGGACGGCTTGTACGAAACCTATCCTGATATTCGTGTATGCTTTGCCCACGGCGGGCAATTGAGCCACCTTAACCTAGGTCGTAGAACACAAGGTTTTGACGGTCGCCCCGACCTTTTTGAAGGTAAAACAAGACCAAGTAAGGCCATTGGCCACCCAAATATCTTTTTTGACACCCTGGTTCATGATAAGCATTCTTTTGAACTTATGGTACGCCGTCAAAAAGGAACGGATCAGATTCTCCTAGGTCTGGACGATCCCTACCCCTTGGGCGAGATGGAAAGTGAACGCCAGTCCTCCTATCCCGGTAAGCTTTTAGATTTAGCCGTAGAAGAAAATATCATCGACCAAAAACAGCATGATGAAATTTGGTTTGATAATGTGGTGCGATGGCTTTGTGGGGCTGAAAAAGAAAAATTCATGGATCGGGTCTTAGATAAAAACAAAGTATAATGCCAGTGCAGGAATTTAAAAATAGCCTTGCTTATGCAAGGCAAATGGATGAAGAAGACGAGTTGCGCCAATATAGGTCCAAGTACCATTTACCCAAACAAAAAAATGGGGAACCCTATGTGTATCTATGCGGAAATTCGTTAGGGTTACAACCAAAAACTACGGAGGCTCATCTGCAACAAGAATTAGTGGATTGGAAAAATTTGGGTGTTGAAGGGCATCTTGAAGCCAAAAACCCTTGGATGCCCTATCATGAGTTTCTCACGCGTGCAATGGCCAAGGTTGTTGGGGCAAAACCTATCGAGGTGGTAGTGATGAATACGCTCACCGTCAATTTGCATCTTATGATGGTGTCTTTCTATAGACCGGAAGGAAAACGCAATAAAATTCTCATTGAAGCCGATGCCTTTCCTTCGGATAAATATGCAGTGGAATCACAGATTAAACATCACGGATTATTGCCGAAAGACTGCCTTATAGAACTCACAGCAAGGGAAGGGGAAACCTGTTTAAGAGAGGAAGACATTTTGGAAGTTATTGATACCCAGGGAGAAGAAATCGCATTGATCCTTTTAGGAAATACCAATTACTATACGGGACAGTATTTTAATATGAAGAAGATTACCCAGTATGCTCATGTCAAAGGCTGCAAGGTAGGTTTTGATTGTGCCCATGGCGCGGGTAATATGCCCCTTAACCTTCATGACTCGGGCTGTGATTTTGCGGTATGGTGCAACTATAAATACTTGAATTCAGGACCAGGCGGCCTAGGAGGAGCCTTTATACATGAAAGGCACGTAAACAATAAAGAACTGTCCCGCTTTTCTGGTTGGTGGGGCCACAATAAGGAGACACGGTTTAATATGAGGGGTGCCTTTGACCCGACACCCACCATTGAGGCTTGGCAATTGAGCAACCCGCCAATTCTTGCCATGGCGGCAGTCTGGGCCTCCCTAAAACTATTTGATGAGGTGGGTATGGATCGGCTCCGTAAAAAAGCCATTACACTAACAGCTTACCTTGAATATTTGGTAAATTCTCTCGGCAATGATGTTATCAATATCATTACACCCTCCGATCCGGCGCAACGGGGCTCACAATTATCCATTCAAGTAATAAGAGCTAACAAAGAAATTTTTAATCAAATTACCGAAGATGGCGTTATCGCTGATTGGAGGGAACCTGATGTAATACGTGTCGCCCCAGTGCCCATGTACAACTCCTATGAAGACGTATTTAAATTTTATGAAATTCTAAAAAAAGCTTTAAAGGCAAGCTAAAGTTGTGAAGGAAAAACAAAAAATAATCATTGTTGGTGCTGGACTCTGCGGCAGTTTGCTCGCAATACGTCTGGCGCAAAGAGGATATCATATTACGCTCTACGAAAAGCGCTCCGACATGAGGATCGGTAGTGCCGATGCAGGGCGTTCGATCAATCTGGCCTTATCAGACCGAGGTTTAAAAGCCTTGGAAATTGCAGGACTTAAAGACAAGGTCCTAAAGCAAACCATTCCTATGAAAGGACGTTTGATTCATCCCCCAGCTGGTGAAAAGTTTCTTTCCCCCTATAGCGGTCGTCCTTCAGATTGGATCAATTCGGTTTCAAGACCGGGATTGAACATGCTGTTGCTCGACCAAATTGAGGAGTTCGATAGTATTGATCTTTATTTTGATGCTCCGGTGACAAAAGTGCATGTCAAGGAAGCCCAAATCGAGTATCTGTCGAACGACGAAAAAAAGACCGATAGCGGTACCGTTGTAATAGGTACCGACGGTGCCGGCTCTATCGTTAGAAGAAGTATGATGCCCCATACGGCTGAATTGTTATTCAATTACTCCCAGGACTTCCTTCGTCATGGGTATAAGGAACTTAGCATACATCCCGATGCCAACAACAAGTGGAAAATTGAAAAAGAAGCCTTGCACATTTGGCCAAGAGGCGATTTTATGATAATAGCCCTACCCAATTTAGATGGCAGTTTTACCCTCACGATGTTCCATCCTTTTGATACGGAAATAGGATTTAATAACTTAGATACCGATAAAAAGCTAACCGCATTTTTTGAAACATATTACCCGACATTGTTGCCCCACATACCTCATTATAAGGAAGAGTTTTTTGCCAATCCCGTGGGCAATCTAGGTACCATAAAATGTTACCCCTGGCAGGCCTTTGGCAAAACGCTTGTAATGGGAGATGCCTCGCACGCCATTGTTCCTTTTTATGGTCAAGGCATGAATGCGTCCTTAGAAGATGTTCGTATTTTTGATGAAATGTTGGATGATTATGGAGACGATTGGACAAGCCTGTTCGAAGCCTTTCAAAATAAACGAAAGGAAAATACCGATGCAATAGCCGATTTGGCGGTGGATAACTTTTATGAAATGCGGGACCATGTAGATGATCTGGCCTTTATACGCAAGCGAAAGATTGAAATGCAATTAGAAGAACAGTATCCTGATTATTCCTCTAAATATTCATTGGTAACCTTTGAACCGGGGCTATCTTATCATGAAGCGATGGTTAGAGGAAGGAAGCAGGACGAGCTGTTACTCGATCTATGTGAGAATGATGATTTCGAGAATATGCCATTGCAAGAATTCTACCGCCAACTAAAATCGATTATAGTATGATTTCAGGTAATCTGATCGAGACCGCTGCCAAAAGGCTCCGTGAAGCCGAATTGAATAGGATGTTATGTGATCCTATCAGGGAACTCATTGGGGAGAAAGACCTTTCTGCTGCCTATGCCGTTCAAGAAATCAATTCAAACCTCAGGCTTAAATCGGGCGCTAAGGTAATTGGTCATAAAATAGGCTTGACCGCTCCCGTTGTGCAAAAGCAACTAGGGGTAGATCAGCCCGACTTTGGATTACTGTGGCACGATAAAGAGGTGTTAAACGGAGGCGAAATTGCGATGTCGGAATTGATGCAACCCAAAGTGGAAGCCGAAGTAGCATTTGTTCTTGGCAAAGATTTGAGTTTGGAACGGATTACATCGCTTGATGCGCTGAATGCTGTGGAGTATGCTTTGGTATCCATAGAAATTGTGGGCAGCAGGATACGGGATTGGGACATCAAAATAACCGATACCATAGCCGATAATGCTTCGGCCAGTCATTGGGTAATTGGCCATCATCCGGCGAAGCTTAAAACATTGGATTTGGTAAATTGTAAAATGCGCATGGAAAATAACGGTAAGCTAGTTTCAGAGGGGACCGGTAGCGCATGTCTTGGTTCTCCCATTAATTCCCTAGTATGGCTGGCCAAAAAAATGATGGAAATGGGTCGCCCTTTAAAAGAAGGGGATTTGGTCCTGAGCGGAGCACTTGGCCCAATGGTAAGCGTAAACGCAGGTGATAACTTTAATGTAAGCATTGAAGGTTTGGGAACGGTCAGTGCATCATTTATAGGATAAGAGATAGTAACAACAGATTGTATCTGGAATGGAAAAAGTACTAAAAAACAAGGCGCAGCCCTTAGGAAGTTACCCCCATATAAAACGGGTTGGGGATTATATTTATGTGTCGGGTACAAGCAGTCGTCGTCCCGACAATACGCACAGAGGTGCCGTACAGGACGAAAAGGGCAATTGGCAATTGGATATTCGTGAACAGACCAAAGCTGTTATCGAGAATATAGGAGAATTGCTTCAGAGCATGGATGCTGATCTAACACATCTGATCGACCTGACCACATTTTTGGTCGATATGAAAGATTTTGAAGGGTACAACGAGGTTTACGGTACTTTTTTTACGCATTCTGGCCCTACACGAACTACAGTAGCGGTACATCAATTGCCCCATCCGAACCTGCTCATCGAGATAAAGGCCATTGCCTATTTGCCCATTAAAAAAGTTTAAACGAGTTCAATGCATACTTGACTGAATACAATGAAAAAAGTAAAGGTAGCCATCATAGGGCCAGGGAATATAGGAACGGATTTGATGATAAAGATCATTCGAAAGTCATCACATTTGGAGATGTCCGCTATGGTCGGGATCGACCCAAACTCTGATGGATTGGCACGAGCAAAAAAAATGGGCTTCGCCACAACCTCAAAGGGATTGGCGGGTTTGACAGAAATGCCGGAATGGGAGGGTATTAAAATTATTTTTGACGCCACTTCTGCAAAAGCGCATCATTACAACTGGGGCATAGTAGAAAAATACCCCGACAAAAGAATTATCGATCTGACCCCGGCGGCCATAGGCCCCTTTTTAGTTCCCCCAGTAAATTTTGATGCAAGTCATAACGTTCGGAATGTGAATATGGTAACCTGTGGCGGGCAAGCGACAATTCCGATGGTAGCGGCGGTCAATAGAGTGGCCAAGGTACATTATGGCGAAATTGTAGCATCTATAGCCAGCAAATCAGCAGGGCCTGGTACGCGGGCAAATATTGATGAGTTTACCGAAACCACGGCACATGCCATTGAAAAAGTAGGAGGGGCTGACAAAGGAAAGGCTTTGATTATTTTGAATCCTGCCGAACCACCTGTGGTAATGCGGGACACTATTTTTACCCTTAGCGAACCGGCCGATCCGGAAGAAATAAGGGCCAGTATTCATAAAATGGTAGCGGAAGTTCAGAAATACGTACCGGGTTATAGCCTACATCAAGAAGTACAGTTTGATGACATACCAGAAGACAAACCGGTATTTATCGAAGGCCTTGGGCACCGTCATGGATTAAAGACCACCGTGCTTTTACAAGTTGCAGGTGCCGGGCATTACCTTCCCGAATATGCCGGCAACCTTGATATTATGACAAGTGCCGCCATGTCTACCGGCGATAAATTGGCGGTAATGGATTTGGCCACCGCTTAAAAGAGAACGACTATGAAACACAAATTGTACATACAGGACGTTACCCTTAGGGATGGAATGCACCCCATACAACACCAATATTCAAAAAAGCAAATAAAAGAGATCGCAATTGCCCTGGACAAAGCAAAAGTAGATGCGATTGAAATTTCTCATGGCGATGGTTTAACCGGCGGTAGTTTTAACTACGGTTTTGGGGCACATACCGATTGGGAATGGCTGGAAGGTATTGCTGAAAATCTAAACCATGCCAAATTGACCACCCTTTTAATACCCGGAATAGGTACGATTGAAGACCTAAAGAAAGCTAGGGATCTGGGAGTTGAATCGGTGCGGGTAGCAACACATTCCACGGAGGCCGATATTTCGGCCCAACACATTGAAGCTGCCAGGAAGATGAACATGGACGTTTCAGGTTTTCTGATGATGGCACATATGAATGATGCCAAAAACCTAGCCGAACAAGCAAAACTCATGGAAAGTTACGGGGCACTATGCGTTTATGTAACCGACTCGGCGGGAGCCCTGCTAATGGATGGGGTGCGTGATAGAATTAGAGCCTTCAAGGAAGTATTGAAGCCGGAAACCGAAATCGGCATTCATTGCCACCACAACTTATCATTGGGTATGGCAAACACCATTGTAGCGATGAACGAGGGTGCTACGCGCTTAGACGCTTCCCTTGCCGGAATGGGTGCTGGGGCAGGAAATTGTCCGCTTGAGGTATTGGTCGCCTATTTAAATAAAATGGGTGCAGAACATAATTCAGATTTGTTTCAATTGATGGATTTGGCGGATGACGTGATACGCCCATTACAGCAGCGGCCCGTGCAAGTTGATCGGGAAACCCTTTCCCTAGGATATTCCGGGGTCTACTCCAGTTTTTTGTTACATTCTGAAAGAGCGGCTAAAAAATATGGTTTGGATACCCGTACTATTCTGAATGAATTGGGCAAACGAAAAATGGTCGGCGGTCAAGAAGATATGATTATAGATGTGGCCTTAGATTTGGTAAACCGATAAGGAATGAAAGCAATTAGCAATTATATTAATGGGGAACTGATCGCTCCACAAAGTGGTGATTATCTTGACCTTTATAACCCGGCAATTGGTGAAGTTTACGGTAAAGTACCCGATTCCAATTCCACAGACATAGATCTGGCAGTTCAAGCTGCCGAAAAAGCATTCATAAGCTGGTCCACAACCTCGATTACGGATCGCAGTAAAGTCTTGTCTAAAATCGCCGATTTATTGGAGGCGAATTTAGACCGTTTTGCTAAGGCGGAATCTATTGATAATGGCAAGCCCGTATCGTTAGCTAAATCAGTAGACATCCCCCGTTCAGCTTCAAATTTTCGATTTTTTGCCCATGCGATCACCCAGTTCTCCACGCAGGCACATGAAATGACCAATGCGATCAATTATACGCTTCGTCAACCCATCGGGGTAGTAGGAACGATTTCACCTTGGAATCTGCCACTGTATTTATTCACCTGGAAAATTGCCCCGGCTTTAGCAGCAGGGAATACCGTGATTGCCAAGCCTTCGGAAGTCACCCCTATGACCGCTTATTTACTTTCTGAATTGTGCATGGAGGCAGGTCTCCCGAAAGGCGTACTCAATATTGTGCATGGCGATGGCATAAAAGTGGGCGCCGAGATGACGAAACACCCTAAGATCAAGGCCATTTCATTTACGGGAAGTACAAGGGTGGGAAAGGAAATTGCCAAAGTTGCCGCTCCCATGTTCAAAAAAATCTCCTTGGAGATGGGGGGTAAAAATCCGAACATCATATTTGCCGATTGTAACTATGACAAGATGCTCGATACAACGGTACGCTCCTCCTTTGCCAATCAAGGACAAATTTGTCTTTGCGGTTCGCGCTTGTTCATTGAGGCATCTATCTATGAGAAATTCAAGAAGGATTTTGTCGCAAGGGTGAACGCCTTAAAAATAGGGCCGCCCGATCAGGAAACCACCAATATAGGGGCCACTGTCTCCAAACCGCATTATGATAAAGTGTTGTCGTACATTAAATTGGCCAAAGAAGAAGGCGGTGCAGTCTTAACCGGTGGTAAGGCTGTTTTTCCCAACGAGCATGAAAATGGATGGTATATCGCCCCAACGATTATTGAGGGGTTAAGTAACGATTGCAGAACCAATCAAGAAGAAATTTTCGGCCCCGTCATTACCATTATGCCTTTTGAAACAGAAGAGGAAGTTCTAAAATATGCGAATGGAACAAATTATGGTCTGGCCTGTACCTTATGGACGGAAAACATTAGTCGGGCCAATAGAATGGCCAAGGCCGTACATTCGGGAATTGTATGGGTAAACACTTGGATGCTTCGTGATTTAAGAACCCCTTTCGGAGGCGTCAAAGATTCAGGCGTAGGGCGCGAAGGTGGTTTTGAGGCACTCCGCTTTTTTACGGAACCGAAAAACGTGTGCATTCAATTCTAAGAACCCCCATCAAGTTGTACGTGAATTATAAAAAGTGGGGTTTAAATTCCCCAATCTTTCTTTTAATTTCATTGGCACCGGAATTCAGGATTTTTAGGTAGGTTTTCAATTTTCCTATTTTAAATCGGCTTGAAGGTCCAGCAACACTAAGGCCAGCCACCAATTCATTTTTTTGATTGAAAATAGGAACGGCCAAACAGATTAAACCAAGCTCAAGCTCTTCCCGATCAATGGCATATCCCTGATTTTTAACCTTTTTAAGCTCTCTTATTAGCTTTTGATGATTCGTTATCGTGTGCTTTGTATAGGAAGTGAGCTTTTCTTCAAAAACCCCATTGTTCATCAATTCCTCATGGTCGGGATAAGAATAGGCCAATAAAATTTTGCCAAGACTGGTTGCATGAAGTGGTTTATAAGAGCCAATGGTAGTGCTGATCTTTAGGCCCAAAGGGCTCTCGACCTTATCTACATAATACACTTGCTTATTTTTTATAATTCCAACATGTACGGTCTCTTTAATGCCTTCCGCTACTTTTACCAATTCGGGATTTGTCTTATCGGTAAAGGCCGACTTGATTTGCACCCTATTCCCCAGCTCGAACAATTTAAGGCCAAGCCCGTATTTTCCCGATTCCGGATTTTGGTACATGACCCCAAGATGCTCCATATCCGATAGAAAGCGATATACGGTGCTTTTATTCGAATCGAGTTTTTTGGCCAACTCGGTAATGCTCCATTCCGCTTTTTCTACTGTAAAATGCTCTAAAATCGTAAACGTCTTATCTACAGAGCTCTTAAGTCCTTTCATAGGTGATAATTAGATGAATTGATGATGGAGTAATTAGATACCATGATAAGAAAGTATATTTCGTTATCTGAAACCACGTTTTACAAATGAAAATAGGAAATATTATTAGCAGTGGAAAACTTTTCGGTCTTTAGGTTTTTTTAATGTGATTATTGGGAGCAGCAACTTTTGAAAACGATTCCAGATTCACAAAAAAAAGATTTCAAATGAGGTGGTTAGAAAGAGGGGGTCCGTAAATTTTTAGTTTAGAGAAGAATCTACAAGAATAAGCGATAAAACTACATTTTTTATTCGTCTCGATTAAGACATCTTTGTACCATTCATAAACTTAAAACCAAAATCAAATGGAAAATACAATAGAAAAAAGTCTGAAGCATATTCATGAATTATTGGCAAAAGGAGAGTTCATAGAAGCCATGTCAACCTATCTTCATGAAGATGTTGAATTAAGAGAGGGTAATTCCGAACCAAAAAAAGGAAAAGCTTTCAATGTAAAATTTGAACAAGACTTTATTGATGATCAGCTTGAGGAGTTTGTTCGATACGATGTAAATAATTATGCGATAAACGGAAATCATTCATTCTACGATGCAGTAATGGAACTAAAGTTAAAAGATGGTAGTACCATGTTGTCAGAACAAACCGTAGCGACCGAATGGAAAGATGGAAAAATTTTTAGGGAACGTTATTATCATGTCTAGTAACAAATGTGAATAAGATATTTTGTGGCCCCTTTATTTTACTAAAATAAAGGGGTTTTCTTTAGAAGCCAACCCATTGGATTCTTGTGAATCTTGACCAATTGTAGACCCTAAAAAGCGGGAATCATAAATTCATCAAAGGCAGTTTCATCGGACTGGTTGGCATCATTAAAAAATATGCTACCTTGTAACACCCCATTTTTACCAATGTCCATTTTCGGAATAGCTATTTTTATATGAACTTTCACTTTACAAACCACTTAGAGGAAAGTATTTTTAACCTCACCGATTTTAATTGCGCCTCGTCACAGAGACTACTTAAAAAGCGCGATCTCTATAAAATTATTTGGGCAAAGGACAATGATGTCGAGCTTTTGGCAGATGGGTATAAAATAGCGCTGCAACAACATCAGCTACTCTTTTGTACTCCACTCAATATTCTTGAAATAGAGTTGGGACAACGTGGGATCATGTCCTTTGTATTCAACCGTGAGTTTTACTGTATCCGAGATCACGATAAAGAGGTTTCTTGTAATGGTTTTTTATTTTTTGGATCTTCACAACCCATCATTGTATCACTTAGCAAAGAAGAACAGAAAAGCTATGAAATGCTCTATTATTTCTTTAGGGAGGAGTTTGAAATAGAAGATCATATTCAAGGTGAAATGTTACGGGTTTTATTGAAGAGGTTACTCATAAAATCTACCCGACTTTTAAGAACTAAAATGAATCAATCTGAATTGGAGGATGATAAAGTTGATATTATCAGACGCTTTAATATTTTGGTGGAGGAGAATTTTAAAACAAAACACGCAGTAAGTGATTATGCTGATATGCTTAGCAAGTCGCCTAAAACCATTTCGAGTCTGTTCAAAAAGTACAATAAAAAAACACCGCTTACTTTTATTAATGAGCGTATCCTATTAGAAGCGAAGCGGTTGTTGTTATTTTCCGATAAAACAGCAACCGAAATAGCTTATGAGTTGGGTTATAGGGAACCCGCTCACTTTTCAAAATTCTTTAAGAATAAGACCGGATCGAGCCCTATCGAATTTAAGAAAACAAGCTTAAGGGCATCCTAGGGAAAAATCTATAAACAATACCGAATTATCTACATTTTTCAACACTCATCTCTACACTAGGTTTGTGCGGTAATCAATAACCGCCTCAAATGCCTACTAAAAAGCCTAATTACCGAAAGACCTCTAGAGGAATAGAACTGATGTCGTTCACAAGTGATTCGATAATTGTATCCAATAAAGATTTTTATAGTATCGTTTGGGTTGAACATTACCGTACCTTAAAAATTAATTTTGAAGAATACGCGTTAAAAGGAAACTACCTTATACTACTTTGTCCGGAAGAGGTGTTATCAGTTCAAAATTATGACAAATGCAAGCTTATAAATATACCCGATACCCACGAAATAGTGGAAAGCGAGAATTTTATAAGTGCCTTTGGCAACCCAAAGAAGTGTTTTCAACTGGGAATTATGTCTTTTTTAAAAATTGGCCTTTTGTTTACAGAATTGCAACAATCGATTTTTAAAAGTAATAGCCATGAGAATCATCACAACAAGTTGTCTCAAATTCTACGGGCTATAACGGTCATCGAAAAAGACCTTAACCGCAAAGAGTTAATGCTTCAACACCACTTTATAGGAATGGTACATAAACATTATAAGATGCACCATGAAATGTCTTTTTATTCAAAAAAGCTAAAAACGACATCTAAGAAAATAGCAGAGAGATTTCATCAGGCAGGATTTAGTCCACCCCATGTGTTTATTAAAAAAAGGGTTCTGATTGAGGCCAAGAGACAATTGGCGTTTACCGACAAAATGATAAAGATTATTTGTTTTGATGTAGGCTTTAATGATCCGGCCTATTTTGCCCGTTTTTTTAAAAAAAATACCGGAATGACCTGTGGCCAGTTTAGGAAGTCCTTTAAATCTGCCTAAAACAAAAGAAAAATGTCCAATTGTTTTCCTTTATGAAGAGATAAATTTGATTAGATGTCAAAAAGGTATAGTAAGTCATTTTCTTTTTTTACTGTTTTCAGGAAGAATCCAAGAACTCACCGCCTTGTATTATGTTGATGGAGCGAAGGTGATTTTGAATGATGAGATTGGGATGAGGAAGAAATCGTTCGGAATTGATATGCTCAATAATTCATTGAACTATCTGCAAATTCTGCAGTTTAAGGTGTTCGATTTAAAACAAGGGAAGGACGAACTCTCTTATGGGGTGTATATGGTCACCAGAAATGAGGATAATACCATTGATTTTAGTGAGCATCATATTATAAATAAATGGAAGAATGATCGAATTCAATTGCATAACCATACCATTATTAATACTTAAATAAATATCCAATGAAACAACACTTTTTTACACTACTTATGATAATGGCCCTTTTTACGTTTACTGCGTGTAGCGATATGGATAAGGGGTATAGTAGCACTACTTTTTTTACGATCAATGGCGATGAATTGGTACGGCCTACCAACTATAGGAGTTGGGTATATGTAGGTACACCGACCACGCCGAACGACATGAACAACGGGAAAGCACCTTTTCCGGAATTCCACAATGTCTACATAGATCCGGTAAGTTATGATTACTGGAAAAAGAATGGGGAATGGAGAGATGGTACCATCCTGGTCAAAGAACTGGTTGCCGTAGGAACCAAAGCCGCTGTGAGTGGAAACGGTTATTTTATGGGAGAATTTATTGGTTTGGAAGCGACTATAAAAAGCAAGGAGCATTTTCCTGACGAACCGGGTAATTGGGCGTACTACAGTTTTACTACACCGTCTGGGGAAGATTTAAAGGAAACAGCAACCGCTTTTAAGACAAACCAATGTAATGCCTGTCATGCAGCGAGTGCCAAAGACGATTTTGTATTTACGCAACACTATCCTGTGTTGAGGGATGCAAAAGGAGTTGGGGAAGGAGTTCCCGAGAACAAGGCAAAACGGGCACGGGCCGTTCCAGAAGTAGGCGTATGGGAACCGACCTCGCCAACCCCTGAAAATTTAGATATAGGAATTCCTTTGGACAAGGATGGTTTATTCGCATTCCTCTCCTCAAAAAAGTACAAAGACTTTGTCATGCAGGAAAAGGAGAAACATCCTTCTGCAGGCCCGCATACAAAACTCGGCCTTCCGGTTAAGGTGCATTTAAATGAGGTAATCACTACGTCTTTGACGGCGAATAATACGGAACACCCGATTGGCTCTGCTGTAGTAAAGGAAATGTTTACCGCCGAAGGAGAGCTTGCTGGTTGGGCTGTTATGGCCAAAACGCAAGAGACCACAGATGAAGGTAAAGGTTGGTTCTGGTATGAAGTTACCAGTACCGAAGACCCTAATGCATTAGCTGCGATGGGTAATGGCGTAATTGGATGCATTAGCTGCCATAACGTTGGCAGTAGGGATATGGTGAGGACCGCTTTTCCTTTTCAGAATTAACAAAACGCAAATAAATAATCATAAATAACGATTAAAATGACACGGAACATTTTTGTAGCAATAGCAATGGTAGGTTTTTTGGCCCTATCCTCTTGTGGTAATGTGGATAAAGGATATGGGAACAGCACATTTTTTACCATAACAGGTGATGAACTGGTACGCCCAACGGATTATAGAAGTTGGGTATATGTGGGAACCCCGCTCACCCCTAATGACATGAACAACGGCAAAGCTGCTTTTCCAGAGTTTCATAATGTGTATATCGACCCTGTCAGTTATGACTACTGGAAGGCCAATGGCACATGGAGAGACGGCACAATCTTGGTCAAGGAGTTGGTAAATGTGGGTACCAAGGCGGCGGTTAGTGGAAATGGTTATTTTATGGGCGATTTCATTGGTCTAGAGGCTACGATCAAAAGTAAAGAGCATTTTCCAGAAGAACCGGGTAACTGGGCCTATTATAGTTTTACCAACCCAGAGGGGGATAAGTTGACCGCTACGGCAAAAGCATTCAAAACAAATCAATGTAACGCTTGTCACGCTGCCAGTGCAAAAGATGATTTTGTATTTACGCAGCATTATCCTGTGCTCAGGGCGGCAAAAGGAGTTGGTAAAGATGTGGTTCCTGAAGATTCATCGAGCCGTTAAAAGGCTTGAAGTACAATAGTAGTTTTACGTTTTACTTAATTAAAGCCTCTTAAAGTAGATTTTCACCAACTGTTTCTAGGGGCTTTTTTAATACACTGTTATGAAGAAGCTAAAGAAGAAATGGAATATTAAATCGAACTTTCAACTTACAATTATATTGTTGGTATTCACAGTTAATGGTTCCTTATCCGTTGCCATGGCCAAACCACTTATGAAGGTCATCGGAATGTCAGCGGAAGGTACCGATCCCCTTATATTTTGGAGTGTCCGTATTCTCGTGATGTTTGTGATATATCAAATATTATTGGTGCTTATCGGTACGCTGTTTGGTCAACATAAGTTCTTTTGGAATATGGAAAAGAAAATGCTATCAAGAATGGGGTTCGGGAAATTGCTGAAGGAAAACTAGATTCATAATGATTATACATAGAGCTTTCTTTTTCATAACTTTTTTTCTCTTGACCCTACCGGGGTTCCTATATGCTCAAGAGGGCAATCAACATAATTCAGAAGAAGAGGAAACAATAGAGGATCCTGGATTGGAACTTATAGTTTCTGGGTTATTAATGTACGTTCCGGAAAGTGGACACGCCGACCCGGCAACCGAAATACATGTTACTTATTGGACATCCCATACCTGGGCTTTTGGGGTAGGATATAGCCAAATATATGAAGAAGAAGGAAGGGTAGGTCATGAAATAGCAGGCTTGGTGAGCGTTAAACCTTGGAAATTTTTAACCACGAATTTTGGACCAAGTTTTTCTATTGGGAATTCCCATAGTGATACAGAAGTATCTGCGTATCTTGAAGGGGAATTTAATTTTGAAATCGGTGGGTTTCATACAGGCCCGTTAGTTGGAATGCTAATTGGTGAAGAATTCAGATTGTTTGCTGGAATTCATCTAGGATATGACTTTTAGACAAATCAAGTGTAATCATAATGATTTGAATATCAAATAAATAATATAAAAAATGAATACCATAAAATTATATGGGGCAGATTGGTGTCCCGACTGTAGAAGAGCGAAAGCATACTTAAAAGAGCATCAAATAGATTTTGAATTTATAGATGTTGATTTGGATAAGGAGGCCACGTCCCTAGTGGAAAAAATAAATAATGGTAAGCGAATTATTCCGACCATTCTTATGAACGAAAAAAGCTATACGAACCCTGATAATGGGGTTTTAGCCGATGCTTTAGGCATAAACGAACAAGGCATCATACAGCTATTCGGGGCCGATTGGTGTCCTGATTGCCGAAGGGCCAAAAGTTATTTGTCTGACAACGGTATTAATTTTCAGTTTATAGATGTTGATGTCTATGACTGGGCTACTGAAAAAGTTGAGGAGATCAATAACGGCAAACGGATAATACCTACGATATTAATCGATGACATACCCTATACCAATCCGGATAATGCCACTTTAAAAGAGCTTTTGTCCTTAGAAACGGTAAAGGAAACAAAAGTATATGACGTCATTATCGTGGGAGGTGGAGCCGCAGGCTTGACCACCTCAATCTATGCGCAAAGAGATCGATTTGATACGCTTATCTTGGAAAAAAAGACAATCGGCGGCAACGCTTTTTTGACAGAAAAGATTGAAAATTACCCTGGTTTCCAGAACATTTCCGGCCCCGCATTAATGGATCGGATGGAAGAACAGGCTAGAACCTACGGAGCCAAAATAGCAACAGGAGTTGATGTTACGGGAATCGAAATAAAGGCGAATAAGTTCTACGTAGCATCAAAATTGGAAACGTACATTGGTAAAAGCATTGTGCTATCCACTGGTTCTACATATAGGCGATTACACATACCAGGTGAAGAAGAATTAATAGGCTCTGGAGTTCATTTTTGTGCCACCTGCGATGGGGCCTTTTATCGGGATCGCGAGGTAATCGTAATAGGAGGGGGAAACAGTGCTTTGGAAGAGGCGATTTTTCTCGCTGGTTTTTGTAAAAAAGTAAAGATTATTCATCGCAGCAAAGAATTTTCTGCATCAAAAACATATATTGAAAAATTACCGAAAATCGAGAATATAGAAACCTATATGAATAAGACGGTGTTAGAATTTGTGGCAGATGACAAAGAGCTGTTCAAAGCGCTTAAGGTAAAGGATAATAAAACGGGTGAGGAGGAAGCTTTAACCGCCGATGGAACGTTTATATTCATTGGACTGATACCTAATACGGATTCTTTTAAGGAGATTGTAAATCTAAACGAAAGGGGATTTATTACCACAACAGGCCTTGCGAAAACCTCTGTTGAAGGAATTTTTTCGGCCGGTGACTGTAGGGAAGGTGCTATTGCGCAAGTTGCGGCTGCTACCGGCGAAGGTGTATTGGCGAGTTACGGAATACGGGAATATTTAAAAAACTAAAACAAGTTCAGAAATTTAAAAATGAAAATTATGAAAAAGGGAATTTTAATGCTAAGTACGATTTTATTATGCGGTTTCGCTCCAAAGGAATTTGCACCAAGCACCTTTGATGTGGTAACTCCGCTTAAAAGTAACATTGTTGAACAGGAAATCATGGAGTTTAACCAAATTATTGAGCATAAATTGAAAATGGCCAGCGAATGGGATGTCCAGGCTGCAGCATTATTCAAAGAAGACAACAACTCGCCTGAGGGTATTAAACTTAAGGAAGAAGCACAACTGCAGCGTATGATGACCTTAAAATATAAGGCAGCTATTGCTTGCAGGGTCAAATTTTAAAAAAAGCATTAACTTTAAATGACGCGCTTAAATCCTAAGCTATTTTCAGGAAAATTGGGCCGAGTTAATACTATTTTTTGGAAAATCAAGATGACGGTTATCCCAGGTAAATTTTGAAAATTCCCCGCATAAGGTTAATTGATTATCGCTATATTTAGAAATTGAATTTTATAAAAAATAAGGGGTTTCTCTAGGCAAATTTAGAGCCCCTTATTACTTTTAAATCTTAAGGAACCAACTATTTAAAAGGATAATTATTTGGTCTTAACCAAACATCACTTCGATTATGAACTACCTCTTATCCAAAAACCAATATTTCGTTTTATTACTGTTTTTTGTAGTACTCTCGACATATTCCCAGGAAATTGAAAAATCTATTTTTATAACCGGAAACACATGGGACATGGCAGACACCCAAGTGTTATCCGAAATTGCGAAAGCGGCTGAGCAAGCCCAGGATCCTATGCTATTATTGTTGGGTAATGCGGTTCCAAAAGAAAATTTTAAGGCCGCGATAGATCAACAGCTCAAACTTATAGAAGGGTTTAAAAAAGATGCTGTTTTTTTACCCGGTAATCAGGAGTGGGTTGAAAATGGGTTTAAAGGTGTGAACAAAATCGAAAAATATATTCAAAAAAATAGCAAGGCCAAGTTTTATCCCGATAATGGTACCCCGGTCAAGCATCATAACCTGGGCGAGAACATTGTACTGATTACTATAGATTCCCAATGGTTTTTAGAAAACTGGAACGATCACCCGTATATTAACGAAGAAACGGCCATAAAAAATAGGACCCTGTTCTTTTTGGAATTTGAAAATCGCATAAAAAAAGCGCAAGGAAAAATTAAGATTGTGGCGATTCACCACCCCATTCACACCAATACAAGGCAAGGCTTTATTGGTAATGTTGCGGGCCCTTCGGAGCAGGACTTTCAAAACAATCAGTACAGAAAATTGAGAAACCGTTTGCAGACGATAGCGAGATCCACTGAAGACGTCATTTTTGTTTCAGGCCACGACCAAAACCTTCAGTATTTATATAGAAAACAAGTTCCACAGATTATTAGTGGTGCCGCCGGAGATTCAGAAGGGGTAAGAAAAGCCGAAGATGGAAATTTTACAAGTTCAAAAAACGGTTATGCCCGGTTGGATATTGATGTAAATGGTAAGGTGAGTGTTCATTTTTTTACCGTACAAAACAGAACTTCAAAACCCGAATTCAACACCACGATCCTAAAAGGCGAAAAAGAAGGGAAAACGATAACCTATAAACCACAAGGCGAGTACGGTCCAACTCAGGCGGCATCAATTTATAGGGCGGAGGAAACAGAAAGAAGTGGATTATACAATGCCTTATGGGGCAAACACTATCGGGATTTTTATGGTACTCCCGTTAACGTTCCCGTAGTGTTTTTAGATACACTCATGGGAGGGTTGTCTCCGGTAAAAAGAGGAGGAGGTCAGCAATCAAAATCTTTGCGGCTACAGGACAAGAATGGAAAACAGTTCGTAATGAGAGCCTTGCGAAAAAGCACCGCAAAGTTTCTACAGTCAAATGCCTTTCAGGAAACCTACATTGGAAACGCTTTTGACGGAAGCGGTATCGACAAGTTTTTACTTGATTTTTATACGACCTCACCGGCTTATACACCTTTTGCAATCGATGGCTTGGCAGAGGCAATAGATGTCTTTCATACAAACACCGCTTTGTATTATATACCAAAGCAGGGGTCTTTAGGGGTCTACAACGACGAATTTGGGGATGAGTTGTATATGATCGAAGAACATGTGGGTGATACACAAACAGGACAAGAAAGTTTTGGAAAACCTAAGGAGATAATCAGTACCGCGGATTTGCTTCAGGAAGTACACAAATCCGGAAAATCGGATGTAGATGAACCTTCCTATATAAGGGCTAGGGTTTTTGATATGCTCCTTGGGGATTGGGATAGGCATGAAGACCAATGGCGATGGTCTAAATTCAAAAATGATGACGGTACTAAAAGCTACAAACCCATTCCTCGAGACAGGGACCAAGCTTTTTCAAAGTACGATGGGGCTTTGATTAAATTCTTAACGAGGAGCCTTCCCGCACTTCGTAAAATGCAAAGCTATGACAAAGACCTTCGCAGTGTCAAATGGTTTGCCGCCTCCCCGTATCACTTAGACTTGACACTTATTAATGATGCCGACTGGGCTGTATGGGAACAAGAGACAAAATATATACAAGAGAACCTAACAGATGTCGAAATTGAAAAGGCATTTAGTGCAATCCCCGATGAAATTCAGGGAGCGGTAATTGAGGATATAAAGGTGAAATTAAAAGGCAGGCGTGCTAATTTAATGCAAATTGCCAAGGAATATTACAATTACTTAAATAGATTTCAGGTGGTTGTAGGCACCCAAAAGGCAGATGATTTTAAAATCACCAGAATGGCCAATGGAGAAACCAGCATAGACATTCATCGGAAAGATCATGGTCTGCTCAATCGCACATTTTCAGATGATGTAACTAGGGAGATTTGGATTTATGGCTTGGATGGGAAAGATACATTTACCGTAGAGGGGGATGGTAATAAATTAATAAACCTTAAAATAGTTGGGGGGCAAAATAACGACACCTACGATTTTAAAAACCCTAAAAAAGTAAAGTTTTATGATCATAAGACTAAGAAAAATACCATTGCAAGCCGACGGGCTAAAAAATGGATGGTCGATGATTACGGCATAAACAACTATGACCAACGAAAAGTAAGGTATCACGCAAACCAAATAATTCCGATTATCGGTTTCAACCCCGATGACGGATTGCGTTTGGGACTTCACCACACACATACCTTTAATGGGTTACAACGTAACCCGTTTACGCGCAAACATGTGACAAGTGCTTCTTATTATACAGGAAGTCAAGGATTTGATGTGTCCTATAAAGGGGAGTTTTCCCATATTTTCCACAATTGGAATTTTGGTTTGGAAGGCCTTTATACCAGTCCAAATTTTGCCATTAACTATTTTGGCGACGGTAATGAGACCACATACGACAAGGATGAGGTAGATTTGGATTTTAATAGAACGCGCATAGGAAAATGGAGCGCCGCTCTTGCCTTGATTTACCGTGGAAGAAACGGAAGTGCCTTTCACATTAAACCGCTAGTAGAATCTTTTGAGGTCGAAAATACAGAAGATCGTTTTGTAAACGACCCAAACAACCTAGACCCTACAAGCACGGTCTTTGAGAAGCAGGTTTATGGAGGTGCCGAACTGGCCTATGAGTTCAAAAACAGGAATAGTCTAGTTTTTCCAACTTTGGGAATCGATCTTCGATTGGCGGCTGGGTACAAAACAAATATTGACAATACCGAAGCAGATAATGGATTTACCTATTTAGAGCCAGAAATTGCACTTACCCATAAATTAACCAAAAGTAAATCGGTAATTTTTGCGACTAAGCTGGGTGGAAAGGTTTTGTTTGGTGATGATTTCGAATTTTATCACGGCGCTCAAATCGGTGGTGTAAATGGGCTTAGGGGATTTCGGAATGAGCGGTTTGTCGGAAAGCAATCATTTTATCAAAACACTGATTTAAGAATTTCGGTCGGAGGGATAAGAAAGAGCGCCATACCCGTACGCCTTGGGATAACGGGAAGTTTTGATTATGGCCGGGTTTGGGTTAACGACGACAATTCAAATATATGGCACAATAGTTATGGGGGATCCTTATGGTCAAGCGGTATTTTTACGACCAACATTGGTTATTACCAGAGTACCGATGGTGGCCGGTTTGTTTTTGGTCTCGGATTCACTTTTTAATTTGGTATGGAGAACTTGAACGGCTTTGTAAAAACATAAAAACCCCCCAAAGAACGGAGGGCTTTTAAAAACCAAAGTAGCCTAACTACAACCAAAAAAATAATTTAAACCTAAAGTAATTTGTTATAAACAAATTATAATATCGTCTTCGAACTTTTATCTAGGGCTAAGATAATAAAAAATAAGAATAATCTTACTTAAAATGTTGTAAAAACATCAATTACTGTGGTGAAATTCAATATTTGCATTTTTGAAAAGAAGAATAGAAAAGGATTTAAACTTAATTTTAGAAACGATACTCAATTAAAAAAGCCCTTTTGTAGGAAAGGGCTTTTAATTTCATTAAGATAGTAAATAGGGCAATAAGATTTTTTTAGGGAAATTTAATCTACTGTCTAAAGAATGCCAAGGGCTCCAAGAATTAAGGCAACAACAACTGCGAGCAAAATCCCGACCAGTAGTACTACCGTTACTCTTAAAAAACCATTAAGCAACTTTTCGCTAAAAGTGATTTCCTGTTCCATAATTATATTATTTACTGTAAATTAATGAATTTTTCTGTTCGATTCTAAATTATACCCAATTATTTCGACTAAAAGCCCTATTTGTAGTATTTAGACTCGATATACTACCCATTTAATCGATAATTTGTTGGGTGCTAATTATCAGTGAAGTTTGTTAAGGGCTTAATTTTTTTTCTAATTCTTCCAAGGAAACACCTTTGGTCTCCGGCATCATAAACAGAACAAATAACAATTGTAAGACCATCATTCCTGCAAAAAAGATAAATATTGGCCATGGATTATCTTTGAATATACCCTCATCCACATCCAAGAATATAGGGGTAATCAAAGTGATTATCGCGGCAAATACCCAATGGGTTCCTGTACCCCAAGATTGCCCATACGCTCTGACTTTATTCGGAAAAATCTCAGAAATAAACACCCAAATAACGGCACCTTGTCCTACCGCATGTGACGCAATAAAGATTAAAACAAAAGCCAACAGCAGTGTTGAGCTTGCTCCTGAATAAAAACACCAGCCCACCATGGCAAGACTTATAATATAGCCTATAGATCCTATTTTCATTAGCTGCTTTCTACCCCATATATCCAATAATCGTACCCCGACAAATGTGAAAATCAGGTTTACAACACCTATAGATATAGAACTGAACAATGACTCTTGTGCCGCCAGACCAGCTCGTTCCAAAATTTCCGGGGCGTAGTACAACACAAAATTGATGCCCGACAATTGATTAAAAAATGCAATCAAAAATGCCAATAACAAAGGGGTTTTGTACTTACCGGAAAACAGATTCTCTTTTGCATTATTGGTGGTGATGGAGTTTTTTATTTCTTCAAGTCTTTGGGCTGCTTTTTCTTTCGAGGAAAGTGAAACGAGTACATCAAATGCGCTTTTATCTTCTTTTTTTACGATTGCAAGCCATCTTGGGCTATTTGGGATGCTCAGTACCATAATCGTGTATAATAGGGCCGGTACAGCCTCTATACCCAGCATCCAACGCCAATCGTTGGCGCCTCCAACACCCTGTAATAGGTAGTTGGATATAAAAGCAATCAAGATGCCCAATACCAAATTAAATTGGTAAAGTCCGCCCAATTTGCCTCGGTTTTCCGGAGTGGAGATTTCCGATATGTAAATGGGTGCCGCCACTGATGAGGCACCTACACCCAGCCCGCCGATAAACCTAAAAAAGGAGAATGAATAGGGGTCTGCCGCCAAGGCGGAACCTAGAGCCGATAGGGCATAAAGTACCCCTATCCAAAACAAAGTCTTTTTTCTGCCCAAAGTATTGCAGGGAATACCGCCTAGCAGGGAGCCGATTACCGTTCCCCAAAGGGCCATTGACATAATAAAGAGACCATGAAATAGAGGGGAGGTATCCCATAGTTCTTTAATTGGCAGATTCGCTCCGCTGATAACAACGGTATCAAATCCGAATAGGAAGCCCGAGAGCGCCGCCGTCATTGAAATACGAAAAAGCCTGGAGTTCATGAGGTCGATTATTTTGGCTTGCTAAAGCTAACTAAAATAACCTAAGAGGACCATTAATCAAGCCTGTACAGGTTTTAGGGTGTCCAAATCCTTGGATTTAGGTTTCTTTTGACGCATTTCCAAAAGGGAATCGCGTTGTTCGCGAAGCTTTTGAAACTCGACATCATCAAAGGTGTCGCCTGGCACCTTTTTAGGCTGCACAGATTGTTTGTCCGCAGTAAAGAAGTTACAGGAACAGAGCAAGCAGATCATAAAGAGAGTTATTAAGTGGGGCAAACGCATAACCGTACTTTAAGAATTTGAAGTTATCCTAAGATAAACTCATTAGATTAATGTACGGATGTATTGTATAATTTGGATGCTTGCACCTTTATTTTTTGCAATATAAGCGGCATTAATCGACCCGGTTTCTTTTCTAAATTCAGGATTGTCGAGCAATCGCCTCATCAGTTCTTCAAAACTCCATTTGTCAGCTATGGGTAAAATACCTTTTTGAACGACCAATTCTTCAGCCTCTTGAAAACCCCTATAATTGGGTCCGATGATTACGGGAATTCCAAAAACGGCCGGTTCCAAGGTATTGTGCAAACCTGTAACAAATCCACCACCCACATAGGCAAAATCGGCATAGCTATAAATTTTGGTTAGAAGGCCAATGTGGTCAATGATCAGCACATCAATATTGCCAAGGTCTGTGCTTTCGTGTTTTGAATATAAAGCTGTCTTTTTGGTAATTGCACCCGCCAACCCCAAGATCTTTTCGGTTTGTATAGTATGAGGTGCCAAAACAAATTTTAGATACCTGGGAGTATTGTTAATGTAGTCTATCAGGATTGCCTCATCTTCGGGCCAGGTACTTCCCGCAACAAAACAATAACTACCTTTTTTAAAGGTCTCCATAAAATCAAGGGAATTGTCACGTTCCAATATTTCCGAAACCCTATCCAAGCGGGTGTCGCCGCAAGCAGTTATCTCGTTAATGCCTATTGATTTCAATAGTTCTGCAGAAATAGTATTCTGTACAAAATAATGAGAGAAAGAACTGAGGGCTTTTCTCATGAAACCGCCATAACCCTTAAAATAAATTTGCTTTTTATTGAATATGGCCGATATAAGGACAGCAGGAATTCCTCTTTTTTTCAGTTCCATCAAGTAGTTGGGCCAAATCTCGTATTTCACGAAAATGGCCAAGGATGGATGCACAACATCCAGAAATTCGGTAACATTTTTTTGAGAATCCATTGGTAAGTAAGTCACTGCATCGGCTACCAGGGTATTTTTTTTTACCTCGTAGCCCGAAGGGGAAAAGAAAGTGACCAGAATTTTATAAGAAGGATAATCGGTCTTTAGTTTTTCGATTACCGGGAGTCCCTGTTCAAATTCACCCAAGGAGGCTACATGAACCCAAATGGTGCGATCTTCTTCTGAAATACGCTCTCTCAAGATGCCAAATGCTTGCTTTCTGCCCGTAACGAACAGTTTTATTTTCGAGTGAAAAAGCGCCACAATTTTCAAGTGGAACCAGGAAATCTGTACAATCAGATTATAAAGGAAATACACGCTATGATGATTTTGCCGCTAAATTACGGTTCTTTAAAGAAATGATTGTCGGTGGTTTCGTATTTTTGCCGGGACAAAATAAACCTGTAACGATGAGGAAAATACAGATGGTAGATCTTGGTGGACAATACCAAGGTATTAAGGAACAAGTAAATTCGGCGATTGCTGGGATTATGGAAACCTCGGCCTTTATAAATGGCCCCGAGGTAAGGGCTTTTCAGAAAGAATTGGAAGCCTATTTAGGCGTTAAGCATGTAATACCCTGTGGCAACGGCACCGACGCCCTCCAAATTGCCATGATGGGTCTCGGTCTAAAACCTGGGGATGAGGTCATTACAGCAGATTTCACTTTTGCCGCTACGGTCGAGGTAATCGCGTTGTTGCAACTTACTCCAGTTTTGGTAGATGTTGAGCCCGATACCTTTAATATTGATGTTGCGGCTGTCGAAAATGCCATAACACCAAAAACCAAGGCAATCGTTCCTGTGCATTTGTTTGGGCAATGCGCCAATATGGATGCCATTCTTGCACTAGCCAAAAAGCATAATTTATATGTTATAGAGGACAATGCCCAGGCGATTGGTGCAAACCACAAGTTTGAGGACGGCCGCAAGCAAAAAGCTGGAACCATTGGCCATGTGGGTTCAACCTCATTTTTCCCATCAAAAAATTTAGGGGCCTATGGCGACGGAGGAGCTATTTTCACCAATGATGATGACTTGGCCCATACCCTAAGGGGAATGGTAAACCACGGAATGTATGTGCGTTATCACCATGATGTAGTTGGGGTAAACTCAAGATTGGATTCCATTCAGGCAGCGGTTCTACGTGCCAAATTACCAAAGTTGGACGCGTATTGTGACAGCCGCCGGGAAGCAGCTAAAAAATATTCCAAAGCCTTTGAAGGACACTCGAATATTGTAGTTCCTAAAACGGTAAATGGTTGTGATGGTATTTGCGATGATTGCGATTGCCACGTCTTTCATCAGTACACTTTGAAGATTACCAACGGAAAACGAGATGATTTGGTGAAACATCTAAATGAAAACGGTATTCCATGTGGGGTGTATTATCCAATTCCGTTACACAGGCAAAAAGCCTATTTGGATGATCGCTATAACGAGGCCGATTTTCCGGTTACCAATCAATTGGTTAAAGAAGTTATTTCATTGCCGATGCATACCGAGCTTGACGATGAGCAGATCGACTATATTACTGCTACGGTCATCGGTTTTGTAAACGGTTGATGTGTAATAAGCTTAATTTTACAGGCTTTACACTTAAAATTTAACATTTATGAAGGTTCTCGTTACCGGAGGTCTCGGATTTATTGGATCGCATACCGTTGTAGAATTACAAAACGAAGGTTTTGAAGTGGTCATTATTGACGATTGCTCAAATGCGGACGAAAAGGTTCTTGATGGAATCATGGCCATTACAGGAAAACGCCCCATTTTTGAAAAATTCGATTTAAAGGAAAAATCAAAAGTTGAGGATTTCTTCACAAGACATAAGGATGTTTCCGGGGTAATCCACTTTGCCGCATCAAAAGCTGTAGGCGAGAGTGTTGAAAAGCCCTTGCTTTATTACGAGAACAACATAGGTACTCTGGTTTACATTCTTAAAGAACTATGTAAAAAGACAAAGGCGAGTTTCATTTTTAGCTCTTCTTGTACGGTATACGGGCAGGCAGATGAAATGCCCATAACAGAGGACGCTCCGGTGAAAATGGCAGAATCACCCTATGGCAATACCAAACAAATGGGAGAGGAAATTATTTTTGATACGTGCAAGGTCAATCCTGGTTTGAACGCGATTGCCTTGCGATATTTCAACCCTATGGGCGCGCACCCCAGCGCTGAAATCGGGGAATTGCCTATAGGTGTCCCTCAAAATTTGGTGCCCTTTATTACCCAAACAGGAATTGGAATGCGGGAAGAACTTTCCGTTTTTGGGGATGATTATCCAACTCAAGATGGTACCTGCATCAGGGACTATATTTATGTCGTAGACCTGGCAAAGGCACATGTAGTTGGTTTAAAACGTCTTCTCGAAGGGGAAAATTCCGAAAACTATGAAGTATTCAACATTGGTACAGGAAAGGGTAGTTCGGTTTTAGAGGTAATTCAAAGTTTTGAACGGGCTTCGGGAGAAAAATTAAAGTATAAAATAGTAGCTAGACGTGCTGGCGATATAACGGAAGCCTATGCCGATACAACAAAAGCCAACACGATTTTAGGTTGGAAATCTGAATATAGCTTATATCAGGCCATGAAATCTGCCTGGGACTGGGAGCAAAAAATCAGAAAATAGGAAACATCTCTTTTATAAGATTTTAAGGACTAGGGGAAATATTGCTTATATTTCCCCTAGTTATATTTAAAGACCTACCTAAAATGAAAAAACTACTCCTAGTCCTTACTACATTTGGGGCATTAATTGCATCAGCCCAAACCACCTATCTCCAATGCGGAAGCATTGTTGACACGGAAACCGGAAAAATCCTGAAGGAGAAAACAATTGTTGTTTCCGGAAGTACCATTAAAAGTGTGGAGGACGGATTTGTAAGCGGTAACGAAGAAGACCAACTTATCGACCTTAAAGATAAGGTAGTATTGCCCGGATTTATAGATATGCATGTGCATATAGAGGGGGAATCGAGCCCCACGCGATATTTGGAACGTTTTACCAAGAACCCAGCCGATGTTGCTATACAAGCTACCGTCTACGCTGAGCGTACCCTTATGGCTGGTTTTACGACCGTACGTGATTTGGGAGGCTCAGGGGTTAACATTGCCCTCCGAAATGCCATTAACCGCGGGGTTGTAAAGGGGCCACGTATTTTCACAGCGGGCAAAACAATTGCCTCTACCGGTGGTCATGGTGACCCGACAAACGGCATGCGGGAAGATTTAAGGGGTGATCCAGGACCAAAAGAAGGGGTGGTCAATTCGCCTGAGGATGGAAAAAAGGCGGTTCGCCAACGTTATAAAGATGGGTCGGATGTTATAAAGATTACCGCCACCGGAGGGGTGATGAGCGTGGCTAAAAATGGTCAAAACCCACAGTTCACCATTGATGAGATTCAGGCGATTACAGCAACAGCCAAAGACTACGGAATGCTCACCGCAGCCCATGCACATGGCGATGAAGGAATGCGCCGTGCTGTAGTAGGGGGAATAAAAACAATTGAGCACGGCACCTTAATGAGTGAAGAAACCATGGATTTAATGGTGAAACACAATACGTTTTTGGTGCCCACCATATCCGCAGGGAAAGCCGCGGCAAGAATGGCCGATATACCCGGGTTTTTGCCCCCCGTTGTCGCGAAAAAAGCTCGGGAAATAGGCCCTGTGAGCCAGGTAACTTTTGGGAAGGCCTATAAGAAAGGCGTACCGATTGCCTTTGGTACCGATGCAGGTGTTTCCCCACACGGCGATAATGGTAAGGAATTCCGTTTTATGCACGAGGCAGGTATGCCTATTATGAGAACGATACAGGCCGCAACAGTGGTCAATGCCGATCTTTTAGATATGGGTAAGGAGTTAGGGCAGCTAAAAGCAGGTTTTATAGCAGACATCGTAGCGGTTGATGAGGATCCGACCAAGAATGTATCGACTCTGGAACATGTTGTTTTTGTTATGAAAGATGGAGTTGTATATAAAAAGTAAAACTTTGGTATAAGGAAGGCGGAAAATCTTGATGTTCATGACCCAAATCGTTTTGCATATCGTAAGTATGATATGACATTTAATTTTTCCGATAGCAAATCTCTTCTTCAAAATGCCGTAGAAGAAAAATTGTATGATAAATTGGTCACGCAATTGGACAAAGATTTTGTTCTGGCCAATATCTTTTTTGACCTACCCAAAGGTATTTCCGCCGACGCGCTCGAAAAGACCCTTCACGAAAAGATTTATGTACTGCTGATGGAGAAGTTTACCGAATACCTGAATCTCCTTTATGTAGTTGATGTTCCAGAAAAATCCTTTAAGAAAATTAAGGTAACGGATACGGTGGAAGTGGCCGAGCAGGTATCTTTTTTGATTCTGTTGCGGGAACTGCAAAAAGTATGGTTAAAACAAAAATATAGCGTTTGATGTTCATGCAATAGTTATCGCCTAACTACCTTGAGAACATCTATTATCTTTCCTTCAGAAGTGATTTGTATTAAATAGACTCCCGATTCCAAAATTGATAGATTTATGGAAATTTCATCGGTATCGCTGAACTTTTCTACGCGAATAGATTGATTTAGCAGGTTTACCAACGAAACGGTCCCTTCTTGATACACTTTTCTTAAACTAATTTGAACAGATTCCGCAGTCGGATTTGGATATAGGACAACCGTATCTTCTTCCGGAATAGCAAGAGGGAGTACTTCGGAGGTATAATTTACCCCCGGACTACCACAATTCATTATAGGTTCTGAATCCGCAAACCCATCCACATCTGCATCCAAGTACCAAGTGGTTATCCGATTAACGGAAGCGTCGTCGTCATTACAATCTGTAGTAGGTAGCTGAGTTTCGGTATAGCCTTGACCGGGCGAACCACAATTTTCTACGGTTGTTTCAGTAGCGAACCCGTCCCCATCGGCATCCAAATACCAAGTAGCAATGGCATTCACAGAGGCATCATTGTCATTACAGTCCGTTGTGGGTAGCTGATTTTCGGTATACCCCTGACCGGGCGAACCACAATTTTCAACGGTTATTTCAGTAGCGAACCCGTCTCCATCGGCATCCAAATACCAAGTAGCAATGGCATTCACAGAGGCATCATTGTCATTGCAGTCCGTTGTGGGTAGCGGATTTTTGGTATACCCCTGACCGGGCGAACCACAATTTTCAACAGTTGCTTCTGCCGCAAACCCGTCTCCATCGGCATCTAAATACCAAGTAACAACGGCATTCACAGAGGCGTCATTATCATTGCAATCCGTAGCTGGAAGAACATTTACGGTATACCCCGTACCGGGACTGTTACAACTGTCTATGGTATTGGGGTTTGCAAATCCATCACCGTCAGCATCCAAATACCAAGTAACAATGGCATTCACAGAGGCATCACTGTCATTACAGTCCGTTGTGGGTAGGATATTAGTGGTGTACCCTTCACCAGGACTCGCACAACTTACCATGGTATTAGAGCTAGCATATCCGTCATTATCAAAATCTAAATACCAAACTGTCTCGGGATTTATTAATGGGTTGTTGTCGTCGCAATCGGTAGTAGGTAAAACCGTAGTCGTATACCCGGGTCCTGGGTTTGTTATGCTCGTAATGGTTGTTGGGGCTGCATAGCCATCTTCATCAAAATCCAAGTACCAAACCAAGGCTGTGCTACCCAAATATTCATTTCTTGAGACCACCAATGTGGTACCCTTGTTAAAGTTGACAATATTTTCGGCAGCATCTATTTGGTTGCCATTGTTGGCAGGGTCTGGATGTTGAATAGACATAAAAAGGAAACGGTAATCGGGTGAAAAAGTGATTCCTGTGGGCTCGGCACCCGAGGGGGTATTTCCGAATATCCTCACCTTGGGCACGGCCTGTGTATGACCATTTTCAACTACCCATATATAATTTTGATTGCCTCCATCCTGCATAACCCAAAGGTTACCTTGGCCATCAAAAGCTAGGTTGTCGTTACCATTGCCCCAATTTACATTTGTGGCACCATTCGCATGCATTATTGAATAGGAAGCATTGCCAACATAGGTTTCCATTTGCGGTACGGTAGTTCCCGTTAAGGGGTCCGAATCGCGAAAACGATACACCCGAGCTTCGTTCTTTACGGCAAAATATACCCAGCCATCCGGGCCAATTTCCACATCTTCTATTCCTGCAAAACTAGTTGCCCCTACATTTGTACTTTGTACAATGGTGCTATTTCTTTCCGCGGGAGTGGTATTATTAATTTGAACCCAGTTTCCGGAACCTTCCTTGGATCCGGTGTATACATAGAGCTTTCCGCTAGAAAGGTCTTGAGTATTATCGGCAACAAACTTATAGAGATACCCTGGCCCAACAACATCGTCAATACCTTGGTATAGGGTACGTTCATTACCGTGAATGGCAACGTTCTCATGCTTAAAATTACCCAAGGCCCATAATTTATCGATGACGGTTTTAGTAGCAGGGTTTATTTCTACGCACCATCCCATATCGTTATACCCGTCTACATTCAAGTCTGTTTCCACAACGAACTCCTCACAGGAAACAATGGTGTTCCAGGAGGTGACTGCACCGGAACAGTTTGCTACTGTAGCCACAACACTACTAAAATCTACAGCTTCTGACGCACTTGTCTGCCAAAGTTTGGTTGCACCATTAAAATTGATATCAAGAATGCTTACCCCGCCTGGGGCTGCTTCGGCATTAATGCTTAGATATCCATTTTCACTGCTTCCATTTATGGGAACATAACCAGTAAAGTCGTTTTTATCCTTTAAAAACCCTCCTTCGGTCAGCGGATCACCTGCCGCGATTATTTTTTGAAACGTATGTGTAGCGGGAATAACAAAATCACTGTTTTGGGCCGAGGGAACAATCGAAATAAAATCACCGATTTGTTGCTGGGCCATAAGATTGACCGTGCAAATAAACAGAAGTATAGAAATCTTTAATTTCATCATTGAATTTCATGTGGGATTCGAAAAATTTATTTTTCGAATTGAAAATCATTTCAATTAAGAGATTGTTTTAAGTTTAAATAATTACCGAAATCCTTTTAAGAGGATGTTCGATTTCAAGAACCAAATGCATTACTAAAAATAGAATCGCACAAAAGGAGCCCAAGGGTTTACATAAATACTCTTTTCGTCATCGTATAACACATCATAACGGATACCGACAGTGGCGTAGTTGGTACGGTATCCTATGCCCAAAAACAATGCTGGAGCCCATGAACTGCTTTTTAAATCGCCCAAAGAGCGTGTTACCCTAAGTTGCTCAAATTCACTTGAAAGTTGTAAAAAGTCAATAGGGCTGTATAAGGCTGCAAGGCTGCCGCCATAGGCAGTCAATTTACTTTCATCTACTTTTGAATAGATTCCGTTAAGACCAACTCCGGCGGTAAAACTATCACTTACCAGATAATAAGCGGTAGGGGAAATGGCTCCGTTGAAACCTGCACTATTAAACCCAATTCCAACTCCACCACCAAAACGCACCCTATCCCAAAATTGACTTTTAGGCCTTGGGTCTTGAGCAAAAGAAATTGTACAGAAGAGGCTAAAAATCAAAGTAAAAGACAATTTTTTAAGAAGGGGGCTATTCAAATACATAATCGTGTTATTCTAGAAGCTAATTGCGAATTATATTCGCCCTAATATACACCTAGAAAACCGAATTATTGTATTTTTGATAAATTTTTATCGGTTATCAAGAGAAACCTTTTATGGATAAATATTCCTTTTTAAATGCAGCGCACACCTCCTTTTTTGAGGAAACGTATGATAAGTATTTAGCAAATCCAGATAGCGTAGAGCCAAGTTGGCGTGCTTTTTTTCAGGGGTTCGATTTTGGCTCGGAAAGTGCCTTGGATGATTTAGGTATTGCAGGAGCTAACGGGGCATTGGCAAATGGTACGGCTGTCATCCCGGAATCATTGCGAAAAGAGTTTCAGGTTATCCGTTTGATAGATGGTTATCGCACTAGGGGGCATTTGTTTACCAGAACCAATCCCGTTCGAGAGCGAAGAAAATATACACCCTCTCTGGATATCGAAAATTTTGGACTGGAGCAAGGCGATCTGCAAATGGTTTTTGAAGCAGGTGATGTGCTGGGTATAGGGGCTAGTAAATTACAAGAGATCATAGACCACCTAGAGCGCATTTATTGTGATTCTACCGGGGTGGAGTATATGTATATTAGAAAACCAGAACGAGTTCAATGGATTCAGGATTGGCTCAATGTAAATGATAATCACCCAACCCTTGATGCCGAAAAGAAAAAACACATACTTAAAAAACTAAATCAAGCAGTTTCTTTTGAGTCCTTTTTACATACCAAATATGTAGGCCAAAAAAGATTCTCCTTAGAAGGCAACGAATCGTTGATTCCAGCACTGGACGCCATTGTTGAACGAGCCGCTGAAATGGGCGTGAAACAGTTTGTCATGGGCATGGCACATAGAGGCCGTTTAAATGTGCTGACCAACATTTTTGGAAAGGCCGCCAAAGATATTTTCAGTGAGTTCGATGGTAAGGATTATGAACAGGAAATCTTTGATGGCGATGTAAAATACCACCTTGGCTGGACCAGTGATAGTGTGTCTGACAACGGGAATAAAATTAAGATGAACATTGCGCCCAATCCGTCACACTTAGAGACGGTAGGGGCGGTTGTAGAGGGTATAAGCCGAGCAAAGCAGGATGCCCATTTTTCCGAGGACTTTTCCAAAGTATTGCCCATAGTCGTGCATGGTGATGCGGCTATTGCGGGACAAGGACTTGCCTATGAATTAGTCCAGATGGCCACTTTGGATGGATATAAAACCAACGGTACCATTCATATTGTAGTAAATAATCAAATCGGGTTTACTACCAATTATTTGGATGCCCGATCTTCTACCTATTGTACGGATGTTGGGAAAGTTACCCTTAGTCCCGTAATGCATGTAAACTCAGACGACGCGGAGGCCGTTGTACATGCCGCGCTTTTTGCACTGGAATACAGAATGCGTTTTAATAGGGATGTTTTCCTTGACTTATTGGGGTACCGTAAGTATGGGCATAATGAGGGCGATGAACCACGTTTTACCCAACCCAAATTATATAAGGCGATCGCCAAGCATAAAAACCCACGTGATATCTATGCCGAACAATTGATTGCCGAAGGTATTATCGATAAGGACCACGTTAAAAAATTGGAAGCAGAATACAAGGCTTCCTTGGAAACCGAGTTGGAAGATTCCCGTAAAGAAGACAAAACGATTATCACGCCTTTTATGGCGGATGAATGGAAGGGTTTCGAGAATGTACGGGAATGGGAAATGATGGATGAGGTAGATACGACCTATAACAAGAAAAAGCTGACCCAAGTTGCTAAGGTTATTACCGAACTTCCGGCCGATAAGAAATTTTTACGTAAGGTTGAAAAGCTTATCAGAGATCGTAAGAAAATGTTCTTTGAAACTGATAAACTGGATTGGGCCATGGGTGAATTACTCGCCTATGGAAGTCTTTTGGAGGAAGGGTTTGGCGTACGGATATCCGGACAGGATGTTGAAAGGGGAACATTTTCGCACCGTCATGCCGTAATGAAGGTAGAAGAGAGCGAAGAAGAAATATTGCTCCTGAACCACCTTTCTGAAAAACAAGGTAACTTTCAAATTTACAATTCACTGTTGTCTGAATACGGGGTGGTGGGCTTTGATTATGGGTATGCTATGGCGAGTCCCAATACCTTGATGATTTGGGAAGCACAATTCGGCGATTTTAGCAACGGTGCCCAGATCATGATCGATCAGTACATTTCTGCAGCCGAGGACAAATGGAAATTACAAAACGGATTGGTAATGTTATTACCACATGGTTATGAAGGCCAAGGTGCGGAACATTCATCTGCGCGTATGGAGCGTTATTTACAATTATGTGCAAGGGATAATATGTACATTGCCGATGTGAGCACTCCGGCACAGATGTTTCATATCTTACGGCGTCAGTTAAAGGCCAATTTTAGAAAACCCTTGATTGTTTTCACCCCAAAAAGCCTGCTTCGGCACCCGATGGCGGTTTCTTCGGTAGATGAGCTGGCCTCCGGCAGTTTTCAAATGGTAATCGATGATGCTTCGGCAGATGCGAAAAAAGTAAAGAGTTTGGTATTTTGTACCGGTAAATTCTACTATGACCTTTTGGCTGCAAAAGAAGAAAACAAAAGAAACGACGTGGCGCTGGTCAGGGTAGAACAATTATTTCCGTTGCCATCAGATCAGATGGAGACCCTTATCAAAAAATACAAAAATGCCGATGATATTGTTTGGGCACAAGAAGAACCCAGAAATATGGGAGCTTGGAGTCATATGATGATGCACTTTAGCAGTGCGCAAAAATTCAGGGTGGCATCCAGACGTTTTTATGCGTCACCAGCGGCCGGTAGTGCAGTACGGTCCAAACGAAGACACCAACAGGTCATTGATTATGTTTTCGACAAGACCAAAGATAATTTACAAAGAAAGAAATAACATACTCAAACTATACTAGAATGATTTTAGAAATGAAAGTTCCCTCACCGGGAGAATCGATTACCGAAGTAGAAATAGCGGAATGGTTGGTCTCGGATGGCGACTATGTTGAGAAAGATCAGACCATTGCCGAAGTAGACTCGGATAAGGCAACTTTAGAGCTTCCCGCCGAGCAGAGCGGAACGATAACGCTCAAAGCTGAAGAAGGCGATGCTGTTGCTGTAGGTGCTGTGGTTTGTTTGATAGATACGAGTGCTGCCAAACCTAGTGGAGGGGAAGCCGATGCCGCCCAAAAAGAAGAAAAGAAACCAGATTCCGAACCGGTTACAAAACCGGCCTCTCCGGTAAGCACAGAGGCAAAAACAACGACCAAAGAAACCTATGCGTCCGGTACACCTTCGCCTGCTGCGAAGAAAATATTGGATGAAAAAGGTATAGATTCCAGTGCCGTAAAGGGTACCGGAAGAGATGGTAGAATTACTAAGGATGATGCAGTAAAAGCAATACCGTCTATGGGAACCCCAACAGGAGGGAATCGCGGCGAAAGTCGTTCCAAGCTTTCAATGCTACGTAGAAAAGTGGCTGAACGCTTGGTCTCGGTCAAGAACGAAACTGCGATGTTGACCACCTTTAATGAGGTTGATATGTCTCCCATTTTCGCTTTGCGAAAGGAGTACAAAGAGGCATTCAAGGAGAAGCACGGTGTTGGCTTGGGCTTTATGTCTTTCTTTACAAAAGCGGTCGTTCGAGGGTTGCAAATGTATCCGGCGGTAAATTCGATGATCGATGGTAAAGAAATGTTGAGCTTTGATTTCTGCGACATCAGTATTGCGGTGTCGGGACCAAAGGGCCTCATGGTGCCCGTAATCCGTAATGCAGAAAATTTAACTTTTAGGGGAATAGAGTCTGAAGTAAAACGCCTTGCATTAAGGGCAAGGGATGGAGATATTACGGTTGACGAAATGACAGGTGGTACGTTTACCATTACAAATGGTGGAGTGTTTGGGTCTATGTTGAGCACACCTATTATCAATCCTCCGCAAAGTGCCATTCTTGGAATGCACAATATTGTTGAGCGACCCATCGCCAAGGATGGGGCCGTTGTAATTGCACCAATCATGTTCGTGGCTGTGTCTTATGATCATAGGATTATTGACGGCAAGGAATCGGTTGGTTTTCTGGTTGCCATAAAAGAGGCCCTAGAAAACCCGGAAGAAATTTTGATGGATGGAAATGTCAAAAAGGCCCTGGAGATGTAACGTTCGGAAGGGCAAAGAATAAAAAGCGTGAAAGTAATCTTTCACGCTTTTCTTATTTTAAAATATGTAATGATAATCAATCGCAACCTAAATCTTCCCTTGCTTTGGTGTCGGCAACGGGAAAACAGTGTCCGGTTGGCAAACTCTCCGGAACATAACGTTCCAAGTTGGCATCAAAAAGTCCATTTTCAATAAAGACGGTAAGCTGCGCTATCTCTGTCAAGGTCAGGCCTAAAGGCTGGAATTGATCGGATAAATTGGATTGAGGCACCTCCTTATTTTCTGCCTGTGCCGTGTTTTTATACTCGATAATTGCCTTTACAGATCCGAAGCTACCACCGTGCCCAAGAAACTTAAGGTCCCTCAAATTGTATAGGGTCGGGGTTTTGAACTTATAATTATCCTCAGGGTTTTGGGTAAAACCACCTCTTCCTTTTTTATCGCCTTCTGTGATGTTGCCAATAATTTCCTGACCACTCAGGTCGTTCATTCCAAGCGCATGAAAATCCATTCCATTTAGCCCTGGTCCAGAGTGGCAATTGTAACATTTTCCTTTTCCAAAGAATAGTATAGCTCCTTGTTTTTCATTTTCGGTAAGGGCCTGACCATCTCCTTGTAGCCACTTTTGAAAGGGGGCTTCCGATGCAACTACGGTACGTTCATAAGCCGCAATAGCCAATGCACCGTTAAGTTTGCTGTATCTTTCGGTTTCCGGTATTTCTGGAAAGGCTTCGTCGAAAAGTGTTTTATAGATGACATTGCCACGAAGCATTTCAGGGTCGAAAAACAAACGATGTACGTCTGATCCGGCTATAGCTTGGGTTTCTACCCCTTCAAATCCTAACGCATTGGTCTCCTTGGGTGTTTCTGCGGTCCATTGTGCTTCCGTTCCTTGGTTTGTTTTGGTAGCACCAAACTGACCGTTCCATAGCATTACATCTTGGTAGGCTGTATTTAAAATGGTGGGGGAACGAATGGGTTGTACATCCACCTTTTCAATATCATAAAAGGGGGCAATAGATCTTGCTTCGCCTATAAGCCCAAAACCAAATCCACCTTCGCCAATTCCCTGTTTCATACCACTTTGAAAACCTGCTTTTGATTGATGGCAACTGGCACAAGAGTAGGTATTCATGCCTTCTTCCTGCTTTGGGGCCTTGGCCAATCCCGTCTCATGAAATAGCATTTTACCAAGGGCAACTTTCTGTTCTGTTATCGGGTTTTTTGGATCGCTCGGAATCTTCGATAGATCGTTTTCTGGAAGCATTAGTTCATCTAAGGATGGTGATACCTTTAAGATTTCGTTTTCTAAATCCGTATCCGATACTATTGCAATATAGTCGTCAGTATCATTTGAGCATGCTGCAGTAAAAATCAGCATCGAACATAATACAATTGCGTAGCCTCTTGAGTTCTTCATTCCAATTAAAATTTAACTTAATGAGAACGCGAAACCTAGTTTGTAATTGTAATGCTTTCGATAAAGTAGTCCAAATTTCGATAAAAGGAGGCCCTATGGATTGGGGGACTACTTTTTTAAATAAACGCAGTTTTTTTTATAATCGATAATGGCCTTTGCTTTTTTCAGAACATCCGCTCCAATGATACCATCTACCGGCAAAGCTTTGTGGGCTGTTAGTGCTTCGTTCACATGAACCAGATCGAACAAAACGATTTTTAATTTAGTATTTTGCCATTTTCCGATTTCTATCTTGTTCTTTGTCGAGATCAAAGTTTCCATATTGGTTGCTCCCGCCCCAGCAGCTTTTATTTTTGAAGCTTTTGAAGTAAGCTCGAAAAATTCGATTTTATCAAAACCTACACAGGTATTTGAAGCTCCCGTGTCCAAAATAAAACGTCCTGTTATTCCGTTTATTTTTGCGACGATTTCAAAATGATTGGTTGCTGTAAGCACCAACGGAATCCGAACATATTTTTTTTTCAACAAGAACTTTTTGAGTGATGCCATTCATTCTTCGATTTAGAACAAAGATAATTCTATTTTTGCCATATGGTTTTGACCGATACACATGCACATTTATATACTGAAGCTTTTGATGAAGATCGTGATGAGATGATTCGGCGTGCGATAGATGCCGGTATTGAGCGGTTTTTTATTCCTGCCATAGATTCTACCTATACACAAGCTATGCTGGAACTTGAGGCGGCCTATCCGGAAAATATGTTTTTGATGACAGGTTTACACCCCACGCATGTGAAAGAAAATTATAAGGAAGAGCTGGAGCATGTAGAAGAAATGTTAGAAAAACGTAGCTTCTTCGCCATTGGTGAAATAGGCGTAGACCTGTATTGGGACAAGAGTTTTTTAAAACAACAACAAGCTGCTTTCAAACATCAAATCAGGTTAGCAAAACGATACGGTCTTCCGATAGTGATACACTGCCGAGATGCTTTTGATGAAGTTTTTGAAGTTTTGGAAAGTGAGCGCGCTGATAATTTGTATGGAATTTTCCATTGCTTTACGGGAAACTTGGAACAAGCCCGACGGGCCATATCCTACAATATGAAATTAGGTATCGGGGGTGTTGCCACGTTTAAAAATGGTAAAATAGATCAGTTTTTAAATCAAATCGATATACAACATATTGTTCTGGAAACCGATTCACCTTATCTTGCTCCAACCCCTTATCGGGGAAAACGCAATGAAAGTGCCTACCTTATTAAGGTACAAGAGAAATTGGCTGATATTTATGGCAAAAGCTTGGAGGACATTGCGACCATAACTACTGAAAACTCTAAGGCAATCTTTAATATTTGATTTTTAAAACAAACAACAATTGGAAAGTGAAACCAAAATATTATTGATTTATACGGGCGGTACAATTGGTATGGTCAAAGATTATAAGTCAGGAAGTCTAAAGGCTTTTAATTTTAAGAAATTGTTGAAAAACATTCCCGAATTGAATCAGCTTGATTGTGCAATCGATACCGTTTCGTTTAAAGAACCCATTGATTCGTCTAATATGAATGTTGGGTATTGGGTAGAAATTGCCAATATTATAGAAGCGCATTACGAAGATCGTGATGGTTTTGTAGTATTACATGGGAGCGATACCATGAGCTATACTGCCGCTGCCTTGAGCTATATGCTTGAGAATCTATCGAAGCCCGTTATATTTACGGGAAGTCAATTGCCCATTGGTGACCTGCGTACGGATGCCAAGGAAAATTTAATTACTTCTATTCAAATAGCCGCGTTACGTGAAAAGGGAAGGCCAGTTATACGGGAGGTGGGATTATATTTTGAATACAAACTATACCGCGCGAATCGAACAACAAAAATCAATGCAGAGCATTTTGAGGCATTTCAATCCCCCAATTATCCAGCTTTGGCCGAATCGGGAGTACACCTAAAAGTGTACAAAGAGAATCTGCTCGCTATTAAACGGGTAAAGAAATTGGTGGTTCATAAGGGTATGAGTGATGATGTTGCAATACTAAAATTGTTTCCCGGGCTTGGTGAAAAAGTGCTAGAAAGTGTGCTTGCAATCCCTAATTTGAAGGCATTGATTCTTGAAACTTATGGTGCAGGGAATGCTCCTACCGACGAATGGTTGGTTTCCCAACTAAAAAAAGCATCAAAAAATGGATTGCATATTGTGAATGTAACCCAATGTTCGGGAGGTGGAGTTCTTATGGGGCAATACGAGACGAGTGAACAGCTTAAAAAATTACAAGTCATTAACGGTAAGGATATTACCACCGAGGCGGCGATAACAAAGCTCATGTATTTATTGGGTAGTGGAATTTCGGATAAGTTGTTTAAAACGGTATTCGAAACTTCATTGCGCGGGGAGATGTCGTAAAATTTACGCTCTTAAGTTTTTTCAACCAATATTTTTTTTGTTATTTGGACCGCCCTTAGAAAGGCTGTTTTTTAGAGAGGTGGCCGAGTGGTCGAAGGCGCACGCCTGGAAAGTGTGTATACACCAAAAGTGTATCGAGGGTTCGAATCCCTTCCTCTCTGCAACTTTGTTTTAGTTGTGGACTAGCTTTCTGATAGTTATTTTACGACGAGTATTGGTTGTCGGTAATAGAAATGCACTGCTAATTTTTGATTTTGATCGTAAACTTTTGTGACATTATTATATTACTTTACAATTAGCTGACAACCTATTAAAGTTTTACTTTTATTATTGCGAAATTTTTTTATCTTTAACCCTTTAACTAACTAATCTTAAGTTTGAAAAAAATGAAAAAATCATTCTCTATCCTAGCAATGACTGGGTTATTTGTTTTAAGTACAAATACTGTAAATGCTATGGCAACTGTTGCGACCGTGTTGCAAGATGCTCCTGCAGAGGCCGAAAAAGGTTTCACCCAAGTCCTAAAAGAACAATTTATTCAAGGTGGTGCCGGTTTTATGGGTATCGTTCTTTTGTGTTTGATCCTCGGTTTGGCCGTGGCAATCGAAAGAATCATCTATTTGAATATGGCGAGCACCAACACTTCAAAATTGAAAACCCAAGTAGAAGATGCTTTGGCATCAGGTGGCATTGAGGCTGCTAAAGAAGTTTGTAGAAACACCAAAGGTCCTGTTGCATCTATTTATTACCAGGGATTGGATAGAGCTGGTGAAAGTGTAGAGTCGGCCGAAAAAGCGGTTGTGTCCTACGGCGGTGTTCAGATGGGACAGCTAGAAAAGAATGTTTCGTGGCTATCGTTATTTATCGCAATTGCGCCTATGTTAGGGTTCATGGGAACAGTAATCGGTATGATTCAGGCCTTCCAGAAAATTGCTGCAGTTGGTAACTTAAGTGCATCGCTTATTGCAGGTGACATTCAAGTGGCCTTATTGACCACTGTATTTGGTCTGATTACGGCAATTATCCTTCAAATATTCTATAACTATATTATTGCAAAAATAGATAGTATCGTAAATGATATGGAAGATTCGTCAATCTCATTGATTGATATGTTGGTAGATCACAAAAAATAAGTCGCACGCCTAATACTCTGAATTATGAATAAAATTGTAAAAATAGCATTAGTCGTTGTCGGGCTTATCGGAGCGGTGCTTTGGTTTATGTTGCCCACAAGGGCTTTATCCGAAGCCAATCCAGCGGAAGCTGCACAAAGTGGCGCTATGAACGGTATGTTCTGGATAACATATTTGTTACTTGCGGTAGCCGTGATTTTTAGTCTTGGCTTTGCCTTAAAGAACCTATTCTCTAATCCAGCAAGCCTTAAAAAGACCTTGTTCGTGGTAGGTGGATTTTTGGTAGCCGCGGCAATAGCCTATGTACTTGCCAGTGGTACTGATGTTAGTATTGAAGAAATGGCGAACAAAGGTATTGAAACGTCTGAAACGACCATAAAGAGAATTGGAACGGGCCTTAACCTGTTTTTTATCTTGACAGTAGTGGCCGTAGGAGCAATGTTGTGGGGCGGATTCAAAAAAATGACTAGTAAATAAAACAATATAAATTATGCCTAGAAGAGGAGGAGCACCAGAAGTAAATGCAGGTTCTATGGCAGACATCGCGTTCTTATTACTTATCTTTTTCTTGGTGACCACCACCATTGAAACGGATGCAGGTTTAGATCGTATGTTGCCGCCTATTGAACCACCTGACACAGATGTTGTCATTAAACAAAAGAACATCTTTCAAGTAAACATCAATAAAAATGGTCAGTTATTGGCCGATGGAGAATTGATACAATTGAAAGACTTGAGATCGAAGGCTATAAGTTTTTTGGAAAATAATGGTGATGGAAGCTGTAACTATTGCAGTAAGGGAAAAAAGGATGCAGCATCTTCGGACAATCCTTCCAAAGCGATTATTTCGCTGAAAAACGACAGGGAAACTAAGTACGGCACCTATATCACGGTTCAAAATGAATTGGTAGGAGCGTATAATGATTTACGTGACCGTGAATCAACGCGGCTGTTCAAGCGCACCTTTGGTGATATGGAGGCGGAATACGCTAAGCAAGAAACAGCGCAGAGTGTTAAGGATGAACTCAAAGAGAAGATTACGCGTATTCAAGAAATGTTTCCCCAGAAACTTTCTGAGGCCGAAACATCGTCGTCGTCGTCAAAATAATAAGCGTTTTAAAGATTTAAGATATGTCTAAATTTGCAAAGAAAAAAAGTGGTGAATTACCTGCTGTTTCAACAGCTTCATTGCCCGATATTGTTTTTATGCTTTTGTTTTTCTTTATGACGGTTACGGTTATGAAGGATAGTACTGTGAAGGTTAAAAACGAACTGCCGCAGGCCAATGAGGTCAAAAAATTGGAAAAAAAGGATAGGGTAATTACCATTTATGTTGGTGCCCCTACGGATCAATATGCTAAGGTATTTGGAACGGAACCTAAAATTCAATTAAACGATAAGTTTGCCAGTCCATCGGACGTGGGGGATTTTATTTTAATGGAAAGGGCGAAGAAATCGCAAGAACTTCAAAACGTATTGACTACTTCCTTGAAAGTTGATAGAAACGCGAATATGGGATTAGTTGCTGATATTAAACAGGAATTGCGAAAGGTAAATGCCTTAAAAGTGAATTACACCACTTATGAAGGCGACGCTTTCAACAATATCAAATAGGATATACATTCAAACTTAAGGAAACGCCTCAAATTTGCTATTTTGAGGCGTTTTTTATTTGCTAACTTTACGGTTATGAAGGTGTTTTTTTCTGGAAGCTTGCTGCTTTTTACGTTACTATTGGGCGCTCAGACGGTTAAGGATTCAGTGGCTACGGATTATAAGTACCTAGAAGACCAATTTTATATTGGAGTCACCTATAATTTTCTACTCTCGCAACCAGAGGATATTGGTCAACAAAGCCTTTCTTACGGGCTGCGCGCCGGTTTAATAAAAGATATTCCCTTAAATCCTGAAAGAACATTTGCGCTGGGGTTGGGGTTGGGTTATGGAGTATATTCCTATTATTCCAATCTTGTTGCCACTGAGGCTAATAGCATCACTACCTATAGTAGTGTTAATACCAGCGATGATACCTTTATACGTAATAAAATTGAGACGCATATGATTGAAGTTCCTATTGAATTTCGCTGGCGCGGATCCACTCCTACAGAATATAAATTTTGGCGCGTATATACCGGTTTGAATTTCGGTTACGTGGCAGGAGCAAGGTCCAAGTATGTCACTGAAGGCAATACATTCTCTTTCACGAATGCCGATGTGACCAAGTTTCAATACGGTCTTACACTGAACTTAGGCTGGAATACCTTTAATATCCACGCCTATTATGCCCTTAACAAACTGTTTCAGGACAGCGCACGGTTTAACGGACAAAGCATAGATATGAAACCTCTACGGTTAGGTTTTATTTTTTACATTCTTTAGTGCATTATTTCTTTTTATTAAAGATGTTGTTGGGTGAAGTAGTCCTATGGCATGAAATTTGTGATTTCTTTAACAACACCTTCCTTCCCATTTTATAGTTGTATCCACAATGGATAATTCCTTTTCGTATGCCCCGAAGAGACTAGGAACTTATGCCTATTTGCTAGGAAAAAATATTTATGTAACCAATACTTTTCAATTATGGGAAAAAGAACAGAAGCACCCAAGGTTAATGCCGGCTCAATGGCCGATATCGCATTTTTATTACTAATTTTTTTCTTGGTAACTACCACAATCGAAACCGATGCAGGTCTTGATCGTATGTTGCCGAGTACTGCTCCAAAGCCTCCTATAGAGGTTAAGGACCGCAATATTTTAGAAGTGGTCATTAACAAAAACAATAGTGTAATGGTAGAAGGCAACGAAATGTCATTGGCAGAATTAAGGGAAACCGCTATTGCTTTTATAGATAATGGTGCCGATAAAGAAGATTGTGGCTATTGCAGGGGGGAAGGTGCCCTAGAGTCTTCCGAGGATCCGCTGGGCGCCATTGTTTCCGTTAAGAGCCATCGGGAAACAACCTACGAAACCTATATAGCGGTGCAAAACGAACTTGTAGCGGCTTACCACACTTTACGGAACCGCGAAGGTCAAAGATTATATCAACAGGATTATACCGCCATGGAGGATGCCTATTCTAATCCAGAATCCAATGCGGCCACGAAGCGAGAACTTAAATTAAAGATCAAGCAATTACAGGAAATGTATCCACTTTATATTGTTGAACCATCAAATTAAAAGCCATGTCAAAACTTAGAAAAAATACCAGTAACGTTCCAGAAGTTTCAACCGCCTCCTTGCCGGATATTGTCTTTATGTTATTGTTCTTTTTTATGACGGTAACCGTTATGAAAGATACCAAGCTAAAAGTGGATAATGACTTGCCCTATGCAACTGAGATAAAGAAACTGGAAAAGAAAGATAGGATAATATCCATTCATATTGGAAGGCCAAACAAAGAATTGGAAGCAGCATTGGGAACGGAACCTCGAATTCAATTGGATGACAAATTTGCCTACGTTTCTGATGTCGGACCCTATGTGTTGGCTAAAAGAGCTGAAATGCCCGAGCATTTGCGGCCGTTTATAACGGTTGCTCTAAAGGTAGATAAGAAGGCCGGCATGGGAATACTTGCCGATGTAAAGCAAGAGCTGCGAAATGTTGGGGCGCTAAAAATAAATTATACAACTTACGAAGGAGCGGTCATTTCTAATTTGAATAGGTAATGGTTTAAAGCCAAAACTTCACAGTTAATAATTGGGAAACCAAACCGACTAAAAGACCAATTAAGAGCTCGGCCTTGTTGTGGGCTTTCAAGTACATTCTTGAAGTCGCCACAAGGCCAACGGCCAACATGGTTAAACTCAAGGCAATGGTTATGTTTATTTCAAAGTGCACACTTAAGCAGATAAGATACATTAAAAGGCTTGCAATACCGGTCATATGCAGGCTACTTTTAAAATTCATAAATAGCAGTACAAGTGTTGCAAACATGGCACTAATGAGGCCAATAAAAAAGTAGTATAGTTCTGCAGTGTAATTATTAGGAATTACTTTATACAAGATCATCAAGTATAATATAATATTGATGTAAAGCGGATATCGGCGTTCTTTTAGGTCCGGGATAAAGATAGATTTTATAAGCCCAATGTTATTTAAAATCAGATATGAGATAATAGGAATGATAACGGTTAAGATAAAAATGGGAAAGATGTTCCCGCTCTGTACAGCAGCGGGGCTATATTTAGGGGTAATTTGAAAATAAGCCAAGGTACCCGCAATCGGAATAAATAATGGATGAAAGAGGTAAGAGATAATCGTGAGAAAGAGCTTCATCAGATTTTCTTGCGTAAACGGGCAACGGGAATGCCCAGCTGCTCTCGATATTTTGCTACTGTTCTACGTGCAATGGGGTATCCCTTTTCTTTTAAGATGGTCGCTAATCGATCATCGGTTAACGGCTTTTTCTTGGTTTCCTCGGCGATTACCGTTTCCAAAATCTTTTTGATTTCCCGGGTAGAAACATCTTCTCCCTGTTCATTCTTCATCGATTCTGAAAAATATTCTTTTATCAGTTTGGTGCCGTAAGGTGTGTCTACATACTTGCTATTGGCTACCCGTGATACCGTTGAAACATCCATATTGATTTCATCGGCAATATCCTTTAAAATCATAGGGCGTAGATTGCGCTCATCACCGGTCAAGAAATATTCTTTTTGATAGTTCATAATAGAACTCATGGTCACGAACAGGGTTTGCTGCCTTTGTAATATCGCATCAATAAACCACTTGGCCGCATCTAGCTTTTGCTTTATGAACATTACCGCGTCTTTCTGGGATTTTGATTTGTCCTTGGTGTCTTTGTAGCCCTTGAGCATATTATTATATTCCCTGGAAACACGAAGTTCAGGAGCATTTCTTCCATTTAAGGTCAGTTCTAGTGCTCCTTCAACTATTTTTATTGAAAAGTCGGGCACCACGTGCTCAATTGTTCGATTGTTACCGGCATAAGAACCTCCTGGCTTGGGGTTCAACTTTTCTATTTCTGAAATGGCCTCTTTTAATTGTTCCTCACTAATATTGTGCTTTTGCAGGAGTTTCTTATAGTGCTTTTTAGTGAATTGATCAAACGACTTTTCAAGAATGGCAATTGCAAGTTCAATCCTGGGGCTGGTCTCCTTTCTTTTTAACTGAATGGTTAGGCATTCTTCAAGTGATCGTGCAGCCACTCCTGGTGGGTCAAGATTTTGAACCATTTTGAGCACTTTGAGAATTACTGCTTCTTCCGTATAAATGTTTTGCGTAAAGGCCAGATCGTCAAGAATATCCGAAATAGGCCTTCTGATATAACCACTTTCATCAACGCTTCCTACCAAAAACTCGGCAATACCCCATTCCTCATCGCTAAGGTAAACGGTGTTGAGTTGATTTATTAAGAACTGGTTAAATGATATACCGGCGGCATAGGGCACGCTCTTTTCATCGTCATCTGCACTATAATTGTTGGCCTTGGTGCGATAATCGGGAATCTCGTCATCACTCAGGTAATCATCTATATTGATGTCTTCCGCCTCAATGCTGTCATTGTCATTGTCTTCATCGAATTCAGATTCGAAATCATCTTGGGCCTCGCTTTCTTCCTTCCCACTCTCCAAAGCAGGGTTTTCTTCTAATTCTTGCTTTAAACGTTGCTCAAATGCCTGGGTCGGCAACTGTATCAGTTTCATTAACTGAATCTGTTGCGGCGACAGCTTTTGCGATAACTTAAATTGTAAATGTTGTTTTAGCATTGAGTTGGTTGTCCTTGCTTATAAAGTTAAAGAAATTAGATTTAAAACTCCGCATTTTGCGGTGTTCTGGGAAACGGAATCACATCCCTGATATTACCCATGCCCGTTGCGAAAAGTACCAATCGCTCGAAGCCTAGGCCAAATCCGCTATGAACCGCCGTGCCAAATTTTCGCAAATCTAAATACCACCAGAGTTCTTCCTCAGGAATATCTAGCGCAGCCATTTTATCTTTAAGGACATCTAAACGCTCTTCCCGCTGCGACCCGCCTGCAATCTCACCAATACCGGGAAAAAGTACGTCCATAGCGCGAACCGTTTTCCCGTCGTCATTTAAACGCATGTAAAACGCCTTTATTTTAGCCGGATAATCAAACAAGATAACCGGGCATTTAAAGTGCTTTTCAACCAGAAAACGTTCATGTTCGCTTTGGAGGTCGGCACCCCATTCATCGATCAGGTATTTAAATTTTTTCTTTTTGTTCGGCTTACTATTTCTGAGGATATTTATCGCTTCCGTATAAGTAATCCGTTTAAAATCATTATCGACCACAAACCGTAATTTTTCAATCAAGGCCATTTCACTTCGTTCCGCTTGAGGTTTGTTTTTTTCTTCGTTCAATAAACGTTCTTGAAGGAATTCTAGGTCTTCCATACAGTTGTCCAAAACATATTGCACAACATTTTTAATGAAGTCTTCGGCGAGTTCCATATTATCGTTCAGGTCATTGAACGCTACTTCGGGTTCGATCATCCAGAATTCGGCCAAATGCCTTGTGGTATTCGAGTTTTCCGCCCTAAAGGTTGGCCCAAAAGTATATACCTTGCCAAGGCCCATTGCATAGGCTTCGGCCTCCAACTGGCCAGATACGGTCAGGTTGGTTTCCTTACCAAAGAAATCTTTTTTATAATCGATTTCACCTTCTTTGGTTAATGGAGGGTTTTTTGCATCCAATGTTGTGACCTTGAACATTTCTCCAGCACCTTCTGCGTCTGAACCGGTAATTATGGGGGCATGAAAATTATAGAATCCGTTTTGGGTAAAATACTGGTGTATGACAAATGATAATGCCGACTTAACGCGCATTATGGCTCCAAACGTATTAGTGCGCACACGCAAATGCGCCTGCTCTCTCAGGAACTCTAGCGAATGTTTTTTAGGGGAAAGAATGGTCAATTTCACCTCTTCCGGGTCGGCAATACCGTGGACAAAAATAGCATCGGTTTGTATCTCGACCTTTTGTCCGCGTCCTTGACTCTCTACCAATTTTCCAGTAACCTTAATCGCGGCACCGATTCCAATCTGTTTCAACAGGTCTTCATTGAACTGCTCAAAATCTACAACACATTGAATGTTATTGATGGTAGACCCATCATTAAGGGCAATGAAACGGTTGCTTCTAAAACTTTTTACCCAACCATTGACTACGACTTCCTGTGATTTAGGTTCGGTAGCGAGAACCGCTTTTACGCTAAGTGAATTCATCATAAAAAATTAAAAGTCAAAGATAGCCTTTTGAGTAAAAACAAAAGAATGGGAAGTACTTAAAAATGGTGATTTCCGTTAAGAAACGGGACCATCGTTTTCGTCTTTGGGAAGGATGTTGATTTGAGGTTTTTTAAGAACCTCCTTATTGGCAATATTTCGCTCCAATGATAAAAGAAGGGAGGGCAAAAGAATCAAATTCGCGAGCATAGCAAATAGCAAAGTTGCCGAAACCAATGCACCTAAGGCGACGGTACCACCGAAGTTGGAAATGATAAAAACAGAGAAACCAAAGAACAAAACTATCGAGGTATAGAACATACTTACCCCTGTTTCCCGCAAGGCAGCATAAACCGAGACCTTGATTTTCCATTTATTGGCAATAAGTTCTTGCCGATACTTTGCTAGAAAGTGAATGGTGTCATCCACCGAAATACCAAAGGCAATGCTGAAGACTAAAATGGTAGACGGCTTAATGGGTACCCCAACAAAGCCCATTACCCCGGCGGTAATAACCAAAGGTAAGAGGTTTGGAATCAAGGAAATAATAATCATCCGAAACGAACGAAAGAGATAGGCCATAAAAAGGGCAATAAGACCTATGGCCAACGCTAGCGAAAGAATCAGATTCTTTACTAAATATTTTGTGCCTTTCAAAAATATAAGGGCGCCACCGGTCATATACGCATTAAAGCGTTCTGCAGGGAAAATCTTTGTAATATTATCATTGAGTTCGGCCTCAATGGCCTCCATACGTTCGGTGTCAACGTCCCGCATAAAGGTGGTAATCCGTGCGGACTGCCCTGTACTATCAACAAAAGATTTTAACATATCACCATTATCTGATGAGTTTTTGGCAACATCCATGATAAAAGTGTTCTCCTGAGAAGTGGGCAATTGGTAGTATTTTGGAATACCATTATAAAAAGCCTGTTTGGAATACTTTACCAAATTCACTACTGAAATTGGCTTGGAAAGCTCAGGAATTTCATCAATAACTGTACTTAGGCGATCTATTCGCTTTAGGTTGGCTGGTTTTAGAACACCTTTGGGACTTTTAGTGTCTACAACAATTTCCACGGGCATAATACCGTCAAACTCCTTTTCAAAAAAGCGGATATCTTTGAAAAACACCTCGCCTTTGGGCATATCTTCAATGATACTTCCTGAAATGCGAATTTGATAAATTCCAATGATACTGGCAATCAATAGGATTAAGGAAACAACATAGACCGAAATACGCTTGTTGCGCACAATGTTTTCCATCCAATTTACAAAAGAGTCGATCCAGCGTTTGTTCAAATGCTTTAGATGCTTGGTCTTGGGAAGGGGCATAAAACTATAAACAATTGGAATAATCAATAGGGACAAGATGAAAATGCCAATAATGTTAATAGAGGCCACAATACCAAATTCCTTCAATAATTTACTGTCAGTAATGATAAAGGTAGCAAAACCTGATGCTGTGGTTACATTGGTCATCAAGGTGGCATTACCAATTTTAGAAATTACCCGCTGTAATGAGAGTGCTTGATTCCCATGTTTTTTAACTTCTTGTTGGTACTTGTTGATTAGAAAGATACAGTTTGGAATACCAATGACTATTATAAGTGGAGGAATTAGTGCGGTAAGCACCGTAATTTCATATTGTAAAAGGCCTAAAATACCGAAGGCCCACATAACCCCTACGATTACTACTAGCATAGAGATAAAGGTTGCCCTGAAACTTCTGAAAAAGAAAAAGAAAATAAGGGATGTTACCCCAAGGGCCGCTAAAATAAACTTCCCGATTTCGTCAATGATATTTTGAGAATTCATTGTTCGGATATAGGGCATCCCGGATACGCGAATATCCATTCCGGTTTCTTCTTCAAAACCACGTATAAGGTTTTCGAGGTCTTGGAGGATGAAATCTTTTCGAACACTGGTGTTTACGATATCGGAATCTAAATTTGCCACAGTACGAATTGTACCGCTCTCGGCATTAAAAAGTAGATTGTCGAAAAACGGCAGGTCGTTAAATAGATGTTCCTTTAGGCTATCGACCTCTGCTTTGGTACGTGTTTCTGAGGTGATAAATGGGCGAAGGACGAACTGATTCTTGTCATTGTCTTTAACGAGTTCTTTCAGATTATCGGTGGAGATTACCAAGTCAACTTCAGGGAAGGCCGCCAATTGTTTGCTGAATTTATTCCAGCGGTTAAAATTTTCAGGTGTAAAGAGACTACTGTCCTGAATGGCGAAGACAATGGCATTACCATCTTCACCAAACTGTTTTAAAAATGATTGATATTCAAGGTTTACAGGATGGTCATCCGGTAAGAGATTTGCCTGTGAGCTTGAAAAACGCATTTTTTCCCACTGCATTCCTAAAAAAACAGTCATGGCCAGCACCAGAAATAGAATCAATATCCTATTTCTAAGAATAATCCGTGCTGTTTTTGCCCAAAAACCTTGTGTGAGTTTCGCTACCAAGTTAGTTCGAATTAAACCTTGACTTTGTGCTGAAACTAATTCAGTTAGAAGCTAGGTAGATTCTTTTGAATTTTAAAACGGGGCAAAGGTAGAAAATGCTGGGTTGTGTTCCTAGTGACAACATTTTAAGTTGGGTAGAAAAAATAAGTTTTTAAGAGGCTACAACGAATTCATCTGTAACGCTAAACCTTCATGATTTCGGCTTCCTTGGCTTCTAAAAAAGCATCTATTTTTTTAGTGTAGCTGTCCGTTAATTCCTGAACATCGGTCTCCGCATTTTTCTTTAGGTCATCAGAGGCATCATCAAGGCCGCGAATATCTTTGTTGCCTTCCTGGCGTGCGTTTCGTACACCAACCTTGGCATGCTCCGCTTCAGCTTTTGCTTGTTTGGCAAGATCACGTCGCCGTTCTTCGGTCAGTGGTGGTACATTAATAATAACACTTTCACCATTGCTCATAGGGTTAAACCCCAGATTAGCGTTCATGATGGCCTTCTCTATTTCCGGTAACATCGCCTTTTCCCAAGGTTGTGCAGTAATGGTACGCGCATCGGGTGTATTAACATTGGCTACCTGATTCAAAGGTGTTAATGATCCATAATAATCTACCATAACCGAAGAGAGCATAGCAGAACTGGCCTTGCCCGCCCGAATTTTTACAAATTCCTTTTCCAAATGGGTAATAGCGGCATCCATAGCCTCTTTACAAGTGTCTAGAATAAAACTGATTTCTTCGTTCATAACGTAAATTTAAAAATATGTGGTCAAAGAATGGGCCAAACTTGTTTGCAAGCAAAAAAATTAGAGATTCACCACAGTTCCCACATTTTGCCCGTCAACTATTTTTAATAGATTTCCTTTTTTGTTCATATCAAAAACCACAATGGGTAATTTGTTTTCCTGACTTAATGTAAAAGCAGTGGTATCCATCACTTTTAGGCCTTTTGTCAATACTTCTTTAAATGAAATCGTATCGAATTTGGTAGCGTGCGCATCTTTTTCGGGGTCCGAGGTATAAATACCATCTACACGCGTTCCTTTTAAAATTACATCGGCCTCTACTTCTATTGCTCGGAGTACGGCTGCCGAATCTGTTGTAAAATATGGATTGCCCGTTCCGCCGCCGAAAATGACCACGCGACCTTTTTCCAAATGGCGCATGGCACGCCTTCTGATAAATGGCTCGGCTACTTCGTTGATTTTTATTGCTGATTGTAATCGGGTTTCCACCCCTTTTAACTCTAAGGCGCTCTGCAAGGCCAGACCGTTGATAACCGTAGCCAACATACCCATATGGTCACCCTGAACGCGATCAACACCTGTATCTACCCCAGACATTCCCCTGAATATATTTCCGCCTCCGATAACGATGGCAACTTGAATACCTTTTTCTACGACAGTTTTAATTTCCTCGGCATATTCCCCAAGTCTTTTGGAGTCTATTCCGTATTGCTTTTCGCCCATTAGCGCCTCGCCGCTTAATTTTAAAAGTATTCGTTTGTAGTGCATTGTTGTTTTTTAGTTGCACAAAAATAATCAAAAAAAGTTATGCTCATTGGGCCAATGAACAATAGGGTTTTTGTAAATGTTTAACAAACGAGCGCCGGATGACTGATAATTTTTGATGATCTTGCAGCGAATAAACAAAGCAACAATACATTATGAAAAAATTTATATTCTGTTCACTTTCTACCCTCTTATTGTTTGGGTGTGGCGCGACAAAAACCTTGGTTTTAGCCGATAAAACCCCCATAGCGGTTCATATGGATTTAAAAAATGTTACCGATGATAAGGTTATGGTCAGTGTTGATCCTGGTGCTTTTACCACAGAGACGGTTTCATTTATGATTCCGAAAACAGTTCCAGGAACCTATAGTACAGATAACTATGGTAAGTATATTGAGGGACTAAAGGCCCTGGATTACAATGGCAAGGAACTGGCAGTAAGTAAGAGTGATGATAACACCTGGAATATTTCTAATGGAAAAACCTTGGATAAGATTACCTATTATGTAAATGACACCTATGATTCTGAGGGTGAACAGGAAGAAGCCGTTTTTTCCCCTGCTGGAACGAATATTTTGGCCGGAAAAAATTATATGCTCAACCTACATGGTTTTGTTGGTTATTTCAATGGTCTAAAGGAAGTGCCTTATGAGCTTACTATAAGCAAGCCCGCAACTATGGAGGCAACAACTTCCCTGAGTAAAAAGGCTGTTCCAACCGATTCAGATGTAGATACTTTTACCGCAGACCGTTATTTTGATGTAATAGACAACCCGATCCAGTACGCCGAGCCAAATACGGAAACTTTTCAAATCAATGATATCAAGGTCACCTTAAGTGTGTATTCCCCAAACGGTAAGTATACTGCCGCGAGCCTAAAAGACCGTATGGAGAAAATGATGGCCGGACAGAAGGCTTTCCTAGGCGATATTGATGGGACTAAAGAATACAGCATACTGCTCTATCTCTCAGAAATGGGCGAGGCAGACGCAAATGGCTTCGGTGCCTTGGAGCATCATACCTCTACAGTGGTAGTCTTACCTGAGGTAATGGAACAGGAACGTCTGGAGCAAACTATGGTTGACGTGGTGAGCCACGAATTCTTTCATATCGTTACTCCCTTGAATATTCATTCTGAAGAAGTGCAGTATTTTGATTTTAATAACCCAAAAATGTCTCAGCATTTATGGATGTATGAAGGTACAACAGAGTATTTTGCGAACCTTTTTCAGATTCAACAAGGACTGATCGACAATCAGGAATTTTATAAACGGATGATGGACAAAATCAGCAACGCCTCTTCTTATAACGACAGCATGTCGTTTACAACAATGAGTAAAAATGTGTTGGAAGAGCCTTATAAAGATGAGTACGCCAATGTATATGAGAAGGGAGCTTTGATTAATATGGCCTTGGATATTAAATTACGGGAATTGAGCAATGGCGAGAAGGGGGTACTTTGGTTAATGAAAGAACTTTCAAAGAAGTATGGGGATAGTACACCCTTTAAGGATGATAAATTGATTGACGAGATCGTAGCAATGACGTATCCCGAAATACGGGAGTTTTTTGATTTACACGTAATCGGCGATACCCCAATAGACTATAGTTCTTATTTGGCAAAAGTAGGCCTTACCAGTGCCGAGGAGCAAAAAGAAAGCGGCTATTTTCTTCATGGTCAGGTACCTTATATTGATGTGGATCAAAAAAACGACAATGCCATTTTTGTTAGAAAAGGTATTGAACTGAACACTTTCTTTACTGGATTGGGAGTACAAGGCGGAGACGTTATCAAAAGTATCAATGGCACCCCCATAAATTTAGAGGCGATTCGTGGTATTATCGGAGCAAGTTTCGGCTGGACACCAGAAACTCCTGTTAAAATGATAGTGCAACGCGGGGAAGAAGAAATATCCTTGGAAGGCGTCGCCGGTAGGGCAATGGTAAATGAAAAGAATATTATTCCGATTGAGAATGTAACCTCAGAAAAACAGGCATTGCGTAAGGCCTGGATGAAAGGTTAGTAGGAACGTCCCATATTTTAAATAGAATACTAAGACGCTACATTTTGTAGCGTCTTTTTTGTGTAAAAATGTTACCTTAAAAGAAAAACCCAACATTTTTTGTAACCTTTTTATAGAAACGGGGTTTACCCTGTTGTAGACGTAAAACCAAAATGCAAGAACTGACCAACAATGCATTAATGCTAAAAGTAAAATCGGGAGATCTCGATAAATTGGGATTGCTATACGAACGCCATAAAAAAAGACTGTTTGGGTTCTTTTATAATATGAACAGCAATGCGTCTTTAAGCGAAGATTTGGTACAAAACGTTTTTGTTAGAATGCTGAAATATAAGCATACGTTTACGGGAGAGGGTTCCTTTACGGCTTGGATGTTCCGTACGGCAAGAAATGTAAACTATGATTATTACCGCAAGAACAAAATAGCATTTAATCAAAGTGAGGTTAGCTCCATTGCCTATAAACTGGAGGACGCCGATACCATAGAAAAAGGAATGCAACAAAAAGAAAATATATCGGTCTTGCATAGGGCAATGAAAAAATTACCTCCGGAAAAAAGGGAGATTCTAGTGCTTAGCAAGCTTAAGGAAATGAAATTCAGCGAAATCGGGGAAGTTCTCGGTTGCACAGAAGGTGCAGCAAAAGTGAAAGCCCATAGGGCACTCAAGGACTTGAGGACAATTTTTCTTCAATTGGAAACAAGATAGTTATGGAACAAGAAAAATTTGAAATATGGATGATGGGGTATTTGTCGGGTGAGCTTGACGAAAATGGCCAGATGGAGTTTGAGAACTATTTAAAAGGTCATCCAAGCCGCCAAAAAGAGTTTGATGCAATGAATCAGACTTGGAACCAAATGGACAGCGAAATACCCGACCCATCCCAAAAAATGGATGAAGCTTTTTTTGATATGCTGAATACTCAGGTACAAATGGAGAAGGATAAACCCTTAGGGTGGTTGGAAAACTTGCGATCTTTTTTTGGGTCTGTTCAAAAGCCGCAACTGGCGTTTGGGATGTTGCTTTTGGGAATAGGTATTAGCGCCGGGTATTTTTTAAATACTGGTGTTAATGCAGAAACCACAAAAGAAACCATTGTTACAAATAGCAAAACAGAAACTGAAGAAGTGCGCGAGCAATTGGTTTTAACATTGTTGGATCAACCGTCGGCCAATAAAAGATTACAAGGCATAAGCGAAGTCAACAAGATTACCAAGGTAGACGAAAAAGTAATCAAGGCCTTATTAAAAACCTTAGATAATGACCCCAACGTAAATGTGAGATTAGTGGCCATAGAATCGCTGACCAATTATTTAGACAACCCTATTGTCCGAGAGGGTTTGGTGCAGTCGATAGTGAGACAAGATTCGCCTATTGTTCAGGTTACTTTGGCCAACCTTATGGTGGCTTTACAAGAGAAAAAATCAATTGAACCTTTTAAGACCTTAATGCGTTCAAAGGAATTGAACCAATCGGTAAAGCAAAAACTAGAAACATCCATTAAATCGATAATTTAAAATTAATGTCAAAATCAAATTAGAAGGAGTTTATTCATCAATCATAAAATCATAATCAAATGAAAAGAGGAATTGTATGTGCAGTTTTAGCAATGACCTTTACTGTACAAGGTGCCAAAGCACAGAAAAAGGAATTTAAACAGCTTATTAAGAAAGAGCTGTCTTACGAAAATAAGACTGGGGATAATATGCTTGAGGTGCACAATCTTAGTGGTTCTATAACGGTAGAAGGGTATGATGGTGCGATTGTATTGGTCGAGGTTGAAAAAATCATTTTAGCAAGCAAAACCAACGATTTAGAATTGGGTAAAAAGGAAATAGGAGTCAAGGTGCTACAAGAAGGGGATAAGCTTATCGTTTATCCCGATGTGCCTAATATGCACTATAAAAATGGTCGCTTTACGAATATCGATTGCAACGGCTGGGAGGAATCCCCATATGATCATACCCTGAACTTTAGGGTAAAAATGCCAAAAACCAACAAGCTCAAAGTTGGGGCCATCAATAACGGAGAGGTTATAGTAATGAACACGAGAGGCAACTTTATTCAGGCGAACAATATTAATGGGGGTATACATTTGAAAAATATTACCGGACAAACCAAAGTACATTGCATAAATGGGGAAGTGATGATTTCCTATGCGGCAAACCCGACCCAGTCGTCAATCTATTATTCCTTGAACGGTGATATCAATATAACCTACCAAAAAGATCTTTCGGCGGATATCGCTTTTAAGAGTATGAACGGGGAGTTGTTTACTGACTTCGATATCTCGAAACAATACGCCAAAACCACTAAAGGCGAAGGTGATAGGGATGGTAAGGCGAGGTACAAATATGAATCAAAACCAATTGTTCAAATTGGCAAGGGAGGTCTTGATTTTGATTTTGAGACCCTAAATGGCAATGTAATTATTAAAAAAATCTAAAATTATGAAAACGATAAAAGCAATAACAATAATGTTACTACTATGTTCGGCGGTACAGGTGTCGGCCCAGGAAAGTATTGATCTGTTTACGGTGCCTTTAAGTAGGCCTAATGATTCTGGAAGATTAGAGGTTTCTCAAATATCGGGCTCTATAAATGTTATAGGTTATGACGGGAACGAAGTAATCGTAAAAGCATCGATTCGGGAAAGACATTCAAAAAAAGAATCTAAGAGTGGGTTAAAACGAATTGCGAATTCTTCCTTGAAGATAGGAGCCGAGGAAAAAGATAACAAAGTTAGGATCATCAACGAAAATCATAACCGGGAAACCAATCTTGATATTAAAGTGCCCAAAAACTTTTCTTTGAAATTAAGTACTATAAACAATGGCGATATAGAGGTGCAGGGCGTAAATGGGGAAATGGAGATCAGCAATGTAAATGGAGGAATCACTTTATTGAACATAGGCGGTTTAGCCTCTGTTAACACGACCAATGGTGATGTTAAGATAGTCTTTAAGCGCATCACAAGTAATGCAGAAATGGCATTTAGCAGTTTTAATGGCGATGTAGATGTTACTTTTCCAGGCTCATTGAAGGCCAATGTGAAATTAAAATCCGAAATGGGCGAAATTTTTACCGATTTTGATATGGCCGTAGAGGATAAAAAACCTGTTGTTGATAAAAATTCTTCAGGAGGAAGTTATAAGGTCAAAATAGAACAGTGGGTTAACGGGAAGATAAACGGCGGTGGCCCTGAAATGCTTTTTAAGACTTTTAATGGGGATGTTATTATTAGGTCTAATTAAATTAAAGGAAGGCCATTTCACTAATGAATAAATTAAAATAAAATCATGCGAACAACATCATTAATCACTTATTTAATCTTGTCATTTTTTAGCAGTTCTTTTTTTTTAACAGCTCAAACTAATGTACATGCTCAGAACTCAACAAACAAACTGTATCCCATATCATTCAATTCTTTTTCAAAATTCGCAAAAGTTGATTCCGGAATTTGGTCAGCAGAAACTAAGGGTGATATTATTTGTATTACCCTTATGGATAAAAAAGTAAATCAGGATTACGTAATTACCAATTGCTTTCTGAAAGATGAATTCGCAAGAGTGGATTCTGCCACCGGTTCATATGGAATAAATCGTTTGGCGGGCGACTTGGTCTTTAGTGGTAATGAATTGCCAAATAAGGGAACCGGTAGTTTTACATTTTCTAGGAATGCTACCTTTGAATCTTTTTTGGAAAATGAAGGTGTCGAAACTTCAGATGAATTGTATTACTTCAAACTTTTCTTAGGAGATATTACGAAGGAATATATTTCAGGCATCAAAGAACTAGGCCATGATCCCACAATTAGGGAGCTGGGAAGGCTTGCTTGGCATGATGCCGGACTAAAATATATTGAGACTATATCCAAGGCTGGTGTTCAAGGTTTAGATCTTGATATGATTTCAGTCTATGCCGCCCACGATATTAGTTTTGACTTTATACAGTCATTAAAGGATATGGGTTTTGATCAACTCGAAGCCAAGTCGATTAAGAAAGCTAAAACTCATAATGTCTCTGCAAACTTTATCCAGAATATGAGGGAGGGCGGAAACCATTTTGAGACCCTGGATGAATATATAAGACTAAAGAAAACATCAAGACAAAGGCATAAAAATTGATAGTTTAGGGTTTCGAGAAAAGAGTCAAATATTGAAAAACCGCCAAGCTACAAAGCGAGGCGGTCTTTTTAATTGAGTTAGTCCGAGTTATAATTATCCTAGAGCGACTCTTTTGAAGTCAACGACTTCTAAGTTTGAATCCACTGATTTCAAATATTGGGAAACGCTTTGTTTGCTGTCCTTGATAAAGGCTTGATTGACTAAAGTGTTGTCTTTAAAGAAACGTTTTAGCTTACCCTGTGCTATTTTGTCCAACATTGCCTCTGGTTTACCCTCTTGGCGTAACTGGTCTTTAGCGATTTCAATTTCCTTATCGATGACAGACTGGTCCACCCCTTCTTCATCCAAAGCTACTGGGTTCATGGCCGCCGCCTGCATGGCCACATCTTTGGCAGCTGCTTCCGCTCCCGAAACAGCGGATGATAATCCCGTTAAGACAGCAATTTTATTTCCAGCATGGATATAAGAACCAACAAAAGGGGCACTTAGTGTTTCAAATCCGCCTATTTCAATTTTTTCCCCGATTACGCCAGTTTGTTCGGTTAACTTTTCTTGAACCGTCATTCCATTGAAATTGGCTGCAAGAAATGCATCTTTATTATCAAATCCGAGGGCCAAATCGGCCAAATCATTTGCCAAGGAAACAAAGCTATCGTTCTTGGCTACAAAATCTGTTTCACAGTTCAATGATATGACTACCCCATTGGTGTTGCCATCATTAACTTTGGCAATAGCAGCCCCTTCTGAAGAATCCCTATCGGCTCTTTTAGCGGCTACTTTTTGTCCTTTTTTACGTAGAATTTCAATTGCTTTATCGAAATCCCCGTCTGCTTCTACCAGCGCGTTTTTGCAGTCCATCATGCCCGCACCGGTCGTTTTTCTTAGTTTATTTACTTCTGCGGCTGTAATCTTTGCCATATCTTAAAATTATTTATTGTCATTCCCGCAAGGCGGGAAACTAAAATTAGTATTCTTTTTACCTCTCCTTTGGAGAGGTCAGATTTGCAAAACGCAAATATGGGTGAGGCTTTTATTCAACGCCACCCTTGGCTTTGTCCTGCCATTCTTTAAGCTCGTCCCACTTACCATCTGCAGCCATTTTAGCCTGCTTTGGCCAAGAAGTAGGGTCTAAATGCCCCATTCTTGAACTGGCCTCCGTTAAGATTTCCTTCATTTTGTCAGCTTTGGCCTTAGAAACCTTTGCAAAAGTATCAAGTCCGGCAGCGGAAAGGTATTCAGCGGCTTTAGGGCCAACACCTTCGATTTTTGTAAGATCGTCGGCACCTTCTTTCTTGGTTTTTGTAGCTGGTTTTTTCTCTTCTTTTTTAGCTTCCACCTTTTCTTCTACAGGAGCCTCTTCTTTTGCAACGGCAACTTCCTCAACGGCTTTCGTTTCTACTTCGGCCTTTGGAGTTTTGGCTTCTGCCTTAGGGGCTTCAGCTTTAGCCTCTGCCTTTGGTGCGGGAGTTTCCTTTGCAGAATCGTTACCTTCTTTTTCAGCTTGTTTTTCCGATTTACGTTCGGTCAAACCGTCCGCAACGGCATCAGTAACTTGTTGCATGATGATTTCAATAGATTTGGACGCATCATCATTTGATGGGATCAAATAATCGATTTCCCTTGGGTCGGAGTTGGTATCGACCATGGCGAAAATAGGAATGTTCAACTTCATCGCTTCTTTAACCGCAATGTGCTCTCGCATGGTGTCTACAATAAATAAAGCTCCTGGTAAACGGGTCATTTCAGAGATAGAACCTAAGTTTTTCTCCAATTTGGCACGCAAACGATCTTTCTGTAAACGTTCTTTTTTAGAAAGGCTAAGGAAAGTACCGTCTTTCTTCATTCTATCGATAGCGGTCATTTTTTTAACCGATTTACGAATGGTAACAAAGTTCGTTAACATGCCGCCTGGCCACCGTTCTGTGATGTAGGGCATATTTACGTTGGCAACTTTTTCCGCAACAATGTCTTTAGCCTGTTTCTTGGTGGCAACGAAAAGAATCTTTCTTCCCGAAGATGCAATCTGCTTCAAAGCTTGTTTAGCTTCGTCTAACTTTGCAACAGTTTTATAAAGGTTGATAACGTGGATTCCGTTACGCTCCATGTAGATGTAGGGCGCCATGTTAGGATTCCACTTTCTTGTTAGGTGCCCAAAATGTACACCTGCTTCCAATAAATCTTTTACTTCGACTTTTTTAGCCATTTTTAAATTTAGTTTACGTTCTTATGAATTAGCAATGGTCAAGTGGTTTCGCAGAATATATGCGTAGCCTTGTCCATTTAGATGCTAAACTAACTTACCTTTTACCCTTTGGAAGGGATAAGAGGATTTTTAATTGTCTTCTTAAAAAGAAAACTTTCAAGGAACTAAGTTACCCCTGTCCGACTATTCGGGTTTCAGGGTTGTTTTATTAATTGGTATATAAAAAAATCCAGCATCTGTTCGAAAACGGATGCTGAAATAAATTTCGTCATTAACGCTTGGAGAACTGGAACTTTTTACGGGCTTTCTTCTGACCGAATTTCTTACGTTCCACCATTCTAGGATCTCTTGTCAACAATCCTTCAGGTTTTAGAGACAATCTGTTTTCCTCGTCCAATTCGCACATTGCCCTGGAAAGTGCCAATCGAATGGCTTCTGCCTGTCCCGTAATACCACCACCGTATACATTTACCTTAACATCAAAGTTTCCTTCGTTTTCAGTCAAAGCAAAAGGTTGGTTTACCTTATATTGTAATGTAGCTGTAGGGAAATAATCCTTTAGCTCTCTTTGGTTCACAGTTACATTTCCTTTTCCTTTAGAAACATAAACTCTAGCTACAGCAGTTTTTCTTCTACCGATTTTGTGAATTACGTCCATTACTTAAATTCTTTTAAATTGAATACTGTTGGTTTTTGCGCCTCTTGACCGTGCTCGACACCTACATAAACTTTTAGGTTTCTGAATAGTTCTGCGCCAAGCTTGTTCTTTGGTAGCATGCCTTTAACAGCTCTCTCAACAATGGCTTCAGGTTTTTTGGCAAGCACCTCGGTTGCACTAGCCTCGCGCTGACCACCTGGATAACCTGTGTAGCGTTGGTAAGTTTTATCGGCCCATTTATTTCCGCTAAGGTGTACCTTTTCAGCATTTATGATAACAACATTGTCGCCACAATCAACATGCGGTGTAAAATTAGGTTTGTGCTTACCTCTTAATAATTTAGCAACTTTAGAGGCAAGACGGCCTAGCGTCTCTCCTTCGGCATCTACCAATAACCATTGTTTGTCAACAGTCTTGCGATTGGCCGAAATTGTCTTGTAGCTTAATGTATCCACTACTTTCTGATTTATTTATTAAACAAAACTCTCCCATAAGAGGGGTGCAAATGTACACTAATTAAGTGAAAACACAAATGCCGTTTTCTTATTATTTTATTTTTTTTTAGATAGATGATTCCTTCCCTTCAAATGAACCGTTAAAGTTCCCAATAAATGCCATTTTCATGTTAAAAAAACATTAAAAACCGGTTCTGCTACTACAGTAAGGGTAAATTTGAATCTTTATATAGAAACAAGATTTACCGGAAGTTATGCGATTACGATTATTTGTGCTTTGTTTTTGTATTTTTTTACCTGTAATCAATTCGGCACAAGATTCGGTAAACACGCTACCAAAACATATATACACTACTAAAATAATTGCTAAAGACGCTTCTCTGGAAATAGATGGTGTTTTAGACGATGCGGTTTGGGAAAATGTTCCTTGGAGTGAGGATTTTCGTGAATGGCAGCCAGACGAAAATACCGAACCGGAACAACAATCCAGGTTTAAAATAGTCTACGATCAAAAATTCTTGTACGTTGCTTTTCGGTGTTTCGATAAAGAACCGGAAAAAATTGAAAGCCGCTTGTCTCGGCGGGATGGTTTTGCTGGTGACCGGATAACCGTTATTATAGATAGTTATCATGACAAACGCACGGCATTTTCTTTCACAACAACGGCGGCCGGGGTTAAGGGGGATGAATTTGTATCTGAAAATGGGGACAACTGGGACGATAGTTGGAACCCCATATGGTACGCAGCTTCAAATATAGACGATGAAGGATGGACTGCTGAGGCCAAAATACCCTTTAGCCAATTAAAATTCGGAAAAGCAAAGGAGCAAATTTGGGGATTACAGGTTTCGCGTTTAAATTTTAGGGAAGATGAGCGCTCGGTCTGGCAAAGAATTCCTCAAGATGCCCCAGGTTGGGTAAGTGAGTTTGGCGAGCTCCATGGGCTTATTGATATTGAACCACAAAGACAATTGGAAATTCAGCCTTTTGTCGTTAACCAGTACGATACATATCCAAAAGAAACAGGAAACCCCTTTCGTGACGGACGTGACTATCGGTTTAATGGAGGGCTAGATGCCAAGATTGGTATCACCAATGATTTAACGTTGGACCTTACGGTAAATCCTGATTTTGGTCAGGTAGATGCAGATCCCGGTGCCATTGCGTTAGATGGTTTTCAAATATTTTTTCAGGAGAGACGGCCCTTTTTCATCGAGAACAAAAATATTTTCGACTACCAATTCGCAGGGCGAAACGATAATGTGTTTTACAGTAGGCGAATCGGGCGAAGTCCACAAGGTAGCTCCAATATTGAAGAAGGGGAATTCGCAGATGAACCTATTAATACTACGATTCTTGGGGCTGCAAAGTTTTCAGGGAAGACCAAAAATGGATGGTCCCTGGGCCTGCTGGAAAGTGTTACGGGAAACATGTATGCCGATATAGAAAACCCGAGCACGGAAGCGAGACGGGAAGAACTTGTTGAACCCTTGACCAATTATTTGGTAGGCAGGGCGCAAAAAGATTTTAATGAACGCAATACCTTTATAGGAGGTATTTTTACTGCTACCAATAGAAAATTGGAACCCAATCTTGAATTTTTAAGAAGATCGGCATACAGCGGCGGGCTCGATTTTAAGCACAATTGGAAAGAAAGAAACTACTATGTCCAAGGTAATTTTGTGACCAGCCATGTAACTGGAAGTAGGGAAGCTATTTCCAATACCCAACAGGCACTTACCCATCTGTTTCAAAGAGTGGATGCAGGGCACGTTGAGGTCGATACAAATAGGACCTCACTGACAGGTACCGGAGGCCGACTTGAACTTGGTAAGGCCGGCGGGGGCAATTGGAGATATAATATCGGGGCTAACTGGAAGTCCCCAGAGCTGGAACTTAATGATGTAGGCTTTCTTCGACAGGCAGATGAAATTAGTCAATATTCCGAGTTAGAGTATTTATTCTTGAAACCGACCAATTTTTATAGAAGGGCCAGATTAGGTGTTGAGCAATTTACCACCTATGATTTTGAGGGCAATTATAATCGCATTCAATATGAGATTGAGGGTTTTATCAACTATAAAAATAATTGGTGGACGGAGCTTGGCGGTGCGCATAAGCCCAGAATATATTCCAATACCGTTTTAAGGGGAGGGCCTAGATGGCGCTGGTCACAGGAGAATTTTATGTTCCTATTTTTTGGATCAGATCAGCGTAAAAAGTTCAACTTTACTATGGGCTATGTAAACAGCCAGGCAAAACAAGATAACTTCTCATTTATTCGTTACGTGCTTCGTTTCAGATACCAACCTTTAGATGCCCTAAGTCTTTCTGTATCGAATGAATATCAACTCAACCCCAATAGAACACAGTACGTAACCGAGGCATCCTTTAATGGTGCACCGAGGTATATTACTGGGGATATCGACCAGCGAACCTTTAGTACGTCCATTCGCTTGAATTATAGTATAAACCCAAATTTATCCATTCAGTTCTACGGGCAACCATTCATTTCAAGGGGAACCTATAAAGATTTCAACTTTGTAAATAATCCCGTTGCCAAGAATATAGATGATCGCGTTACCTTATATAATGATAACCAGATATCCAGAGTTGACGGTGCCGGCGCATATCTGATTGACGAAAATATAGATGGTGTTACCGACTATGAAATAGAGGACCCTGATTTTGCCTTTGTTCAATTTCGATCAAATCTTGTGGCCCGGTGGGAGTACATTCCAGGATCCGAAATTTTCCTGGTATGGTCTCAGGGAGTTACTGGTTTTGGCGACCCAATGGATAGTTTGGGACGTAGTTTAGAAGGGCAGATTCTGGACCAAAAAATGGACAATACCTTCTTGATCAAAGCTACCTATCGCTTTGTATTGTAGTTCAGTATTTGTTAAAATGGATACGATATCCCTGGTTGTATCGTTTAAAGGAGTGTATAACTACAAATCCCACAGAAAAAATGAAATTTAAAATCCTTTTATTGTTCATAGCTGCGGCCTTTATTATCTCATGTTCCAGTGACGATAACAATAATAATGAAACAGACACCAATACGATTGTTGGCACTTGGGTCGCGACAGAACTACAGATTGACAATGCCACTGCTAGCGATGACGCCAAAAATGGTCGCGATGCGTTGAATCTTTTGACCGCAAAACAATGCTACGTCATTACGTTTACCTTTAATGAAGATTTAACCGTAGTTGCTGAGAATTCTGTAAACTATATAGAAATCAACGTAAATTCTGATGGTACAGGTCTTGATATTCCTTGTCCGACGGAAAAAGATACGGATAACAGTACTTATACCTATGATGGTGTAAGCTTAACTATTTTAGATAATACAGGCAGTGCCATAAGTGCTAACGCGACCGTATCGGGCAATACATTGACAATAGATGCAGCTGGCTTGGATATTCCCAATTTTAATGCGAGTGGGGAGCTGATTTTTCAGAAACAGTAACAGACCAACATACAGAATTAAAAAAATCCCAGTTCGAGTTTTCGAACTGGGATTTTTCCTTTTATACCACTATAAATATTATTGCTTTAAGAATTTGGTCTGTACCTGCTGTTCTTTTGAACGTATAGCGATCATATAGATACCCGCTTCCAGATTTGACACTGGAATATTTAAAGCATTATTCCTTACTTCCCACTCATGGACCAAGACAACTTCCCCATACATATTAGAAATGGTTATTTGCGCCTTACGGGCGTTTCTTACGCCCAGAACATTTACTACGTTCGTAGCCGGGTTAGGGAATACTTTTATTTTAGGGGTCGAAGTCAGCTCCTGTTGGGTAGCTGTTTTTTGTACATCACCACCTTGGGCACTGGCCCAAAGACTAAATAGTCCTAAGACGAATATTAGTGTCCATTTTTTCATAACAAACAGTTTGGTCTGCTAATAACGCACTTTGTAAGAGCTTAGTACGGCCGAAATCACAAAAAAATGTTATAAATAGGCAAGTGGGCTTAGTGCGCCTCCAGCCAATTATGGCCAACACCCAATTCTACATCTAAGGGAACGGCAAGTTTATAGGCATTTTCCATTTCAGATTTTACCATTGCTTTTAGTTTGTCCATTTCTGGATTGTACACATCAAAAACTAATTCATCATGCACTTGAAGTAGCATCTTGCTTTTGTAGTTCCCTTCAGATAGCTTTTTATGGATGTTGATCATGGCCACCTTTATGATATCGGCAGCACTCCCTTGAATAGGGGCGTTTACGGCATTACGTTCCGCAGCCCCACGTACAATGGCATTGCTACCGTTGATGTCTTTTAAGTACCTGCGCCTACCTAGTACGGTCTGTACATAGCCATTATCACGGGCAAAATCTACTTGCTCTCCCATATAGTTTCTAAGCTTGGGGTAGGTTTTGTAATAGGTCTCTATCAGTTCTTTTGCCTCAGATCGGGAAAGATCCGTTTGGTTGCTAAGGCCAAATGCCGAAACCCCATAAATAATTCCGAAGTTTACCGTTTTGGCATTACTTCGCTGATCGCGGGTTACTTCTTCCAAAGGCACATTAAATACTTTTGAGGCCGTAGACGAATGAATATCCTCGCCATTTTTAAAAGCTTCGATCATTGTGGTCTCTTCGCTCAAGGCAGCAATGATACGCAGTTCTATTTGAGAATAATCTGCTGCTAACAGCGTATGCTCTCCATCCCTTGGTACAAAGGCCTTACGAACCTGTCGCCCTCTTTCGGTACGGATAGGAATGTTCTGAAGGTTTGGATTGTTACTGCTTAACCGACCTGTTGCGGCCACGGTCTGCATATAATCGGTATGTACCCTTCCTGTATGTTCCTCTACTTGCAAGGGCAGTGCATCAACATAGGTGCTTTTGAGTTTGGAGAGGCCCCGGTAATCCAAAACATTTTGAATGATTTTATGGTCTTTGGCCAAATAGGAAAGCACATCTTCCGAAGTAGAATATTGCCCTGTTTTGGTCTTCTTGGGCTTGTCTACCAACTTCATTTTGTCGAAGAGGATGGCACCCAATTGTTTGGGCGAAGCGATATTGAATTCTTCACCGGCGGTCTCATAAATACTTTTTTTAAGGGATGCAATATCGTTGTCCAAATCTTCCGAAAGGGAATTCAAAAACTGTCTATCGAGATTGATGCCTTCCAACTCCATATCGGCCAAAACATGAAGCAGGGGAACTTCGATGTTATTGAACAGGTCTTCGGTCTTGGCCTCGGCCAGTTCTGGTCTAAAATGTTGTGCCAATTGAAGGGTAATATCGGCATCTTCAACCGCGTACTCCGTCTGTTTTTCTAGGGGCACGTCGCGCATAGAAAGTTGGTTTTTTCCTTTTTTACCAATCAATTCCGTAATGGAAACAGGAGTATAATTGAGGTAGGTCTCGGCTAGCACATCCATATTATGTCGCATATCGGGATTGATAAGATAGTGGGCCAACATGGTATCAAAAAACTTCCCTTTTACCTGAATGTTGTACTTGTCCAGAACTTTGATATCGTATTTTAAGTTCTGCCCTACTTTCTCGATATCCTCAGATTCAAAAAAAGGTCGCAATTGTTCGATTAACTCCTGCGCTTCATTTTTAGCTGCAGGAAAGGGAATATAAAACCCCTTGGTTGCCTCCCATGAAAAGGCAATACCAACTAATTCGGCCGTCAAAGGGTTTAATCCTGTAGTCTCAGTATCAAAGCAAACCGAGGTCTGCTTCATCAGATTCTGCATAAAGAACTTCATTGCCATTCCAGGAGCTACACTTTGGTACACATGCGGAACATCTGCAATGGTATTGCGACTGTTATAATCTTTTATAGTGCCTGCTGCGGCAGATGGGTCGGCACCGAAAAGAGAAAACTGTCCGCCGCCCGCCTCCTTAGGTTTTGCTTTTTCAGTTGGCGTTCCGGAAGTTGTTTGCTTTGGCTCTTCTACTTCCGCAGAGAATATTTTAATAAATTGATCTTTTAATCTTCTAAATTCCAGTTCCTCAAAAATCTCCTGAACTTTTTGATCGTCGGGATCGCACATCTCATAATCCTTAGCATTAAAAGTTACATCTACATCAAGACTAATGGTAGCTAATTTCTTTGAAAGCAATCCAAGTTCACCATTGGCCTCGACCTTCTCCTTCATTTTACCCTTTAGCTTGTCGGTATTGGCTAATAGCCCTTCCATAGAACCAAACTCCACGAGAAATTTTTTTGCCGTTTTATCACCTACACCTGGCAAGCCAGGGATATTATCACTGGCATCGCCCATCATGCCCAAATAGTCGATTACCTGCTCTGGCCGTTCTACACCAAAACGTTTTTGGATTTCAGGAATGCCCCAAATTTCAATACCGTTGCCCATTCTTGCCGGGCGATACATAAAAATATTCTCAGATACCAATTGCCCGAAATCTTTATCGGGAGTCACCATAAAAACTTTATAATCCTCCTTTTCTGCCTGTTTGGCCAGTGTGCCGATAATATCGTCGGCCTCCCAACCTTCTTTTACAACAACGGGAATGTGCATGGCCTCTAAAATCTGCTGAATATAAGGTACGGCAATACGAATAGCGTCCGGTGTTTCCCCACGGTTTGCCTTGTACTCAGGGAAGAGTTCTGTACGTTCCGCGCTTCCTCCTTTATCAAAACAAACAGCCAAATGATCTGGCTTTTCCCGCTTGATTACATCAAAAAGGGAATTCATAAACCCCATAATGGCAGAGGTGTCCATTCCTTTCGAGTTGATCCTAGGATTTTTGATAAGGGCGTAATACCCACGAAAAATCAATGCGTAAGCGTCCAGTAAAAAAAGTCTTTTTTGGTCTGCCATTTTTGAAAATTAGAAGAACGGGATTAGCTGTTCAAAGTTAACCATGATAGAGTTTTTAAAGGTAGAAAAAAGAGGCAATAATGGCGAATACTATTCATATTTTCGTAATTATTTTGGGCTGTAGTAAAAGGGAATCGTCCATTTTTTCTCATTTTCCCCGCTAACCGTCTTTTGTACCAGAATTTTGTGATTTCCCGGGCTGAGGTTGTTTACATCAATATAACCTGTAAGGCCATATTGATCGGTATTAGGATGATCGGTCTTTAAAAATTCAACCTGAACAGCTTTGTTATCAACATAGATTTTATGTTTTTTTTGATAACAATCCAAATATTGTTTTCTGATACGATTTCGCTCATCTGCCTCTTTATAACCAATTTTATCGGATGCTGTGATACCACAGGCTTTTTTGAACAAATCAATCTCATGATTAAAAATCGGAATGAATACTTTAATAGCGCGTCCTGTTTGAATATCTGAATTAATTTCGGGAGTTAGTAAAAAGGTCTTTTCACTATTATTGGTAGCGTAAAGTGATGGTTCAAGTTTAGTATGGTCTTGCATTTCCTTATGCACGATGAGGTACCTGTAATCGGAATCAATTAGTTTAATCATACCAAAGATAACACCGATCAAAAGCATGAGCAGCACCATCTTAATCAAACCTTTTTTCTTTTTAAAATTTGAACCAAATAACATGGTGATTTGAAGAATGCTTTTGTATATAGGGCCATAAATAAGCAATGAGCCCCAACGAACATAGATGAAATATAGATGTTGTATGGTTTTGTTACCATGAAATTTTTTCATATTCGCCGGAATAGAGATTAGCATTCCGAATATCAAGATGAATGCCAACACCCCGATAGGGATAAGTAATACCCAGGCAGGAACAAAATCTTTTAAGACATTAAAAAGTATTAGATAAAGGCTGGAAAAAATTGTTCCGTATAAATAAATTAGCATAAGGGCAAACGCGGCTGAAAAAATAACACTGCACAATTCATCAGTTTTTGTTATGCTTTGGCTAACCTTTGGCAACACCTTTAGGATTTTTTTGGTGTAAATAGGCGAGTAGGCACTATCCTCTAAGCCATAATCTGGAAAAACAGAGTTGAGCCCAACAAGTCCGATCCAATATGCCCTAAGGGCGAAATGAATCGCAAACATTGCTGCTAAGATGCCAATTGCAAGATATCCAAATACCAAGATAAAGTAACCGATATCGTATTGGCTCGGGTCTAAACGGTCAATGAACTTGATAATTAACCAGTCTAAACCAGCGAAAGACTTTAAGATGGCAAAAATGGCTACCGCTGACACCAAGAGTTCGGCCTCCCAACTTTCTTTTTTTAGTCTTTGAAGCCACGAGGGACTACTTTCAACAGTTTCGTTTTCTTCCATTTAACCTTGCTTTAAAATCGTTACTCCTGAATTTGATTTAGAATTTCTATTTAGGAAAATTCGGTACCTCGAATTTTCCGTACGACCTACTTATACATTTAATGTTTCTTGCCAATATGGGAGACAATCCACCAAGTGTTCCCGGCAAAATCCATAACGCCACCGTAGCGATCGCCATGAGGGTAATCGGCCGGTTCTAATACCGAGGTGCCACCTTGCTCCAGGGCCTTTTTATAAACGGCATCACAATCGGCAACATAGGTATAAAGTCCCACGGTGTTGGTTTTGATATCTTTCATAGGTTCCCCCATCATGATAAAGGAATCCCCTATTTGTATTTCTGCATGTTGTACACTTTGGTCATCCCGATAGCTAATATCACCTCTTATTGTTGCATCAAAAACCGTTTTTAGAAAATCAATAAGTTTTTGAACATCTGAAACCATCAGATATGGAGTTATGGTGTGTAATCCAAATGGATTTTGACTAGATTTCATAACATTAGTTTTTAAGTTAGATATGATTTGGAAGGATTGTCTTCATGCCCTTCTCTGGAGTAAGTACGGTACGAAAAACCGGGGTGAATACAATAACCGCCCGTTTCCCCTTTTTTGTTAATTGCGATAAAACCAATTTGAAAATCTTCTCGGCCCTTGTTCTTTGCAATAATCCGCTTTACACCCTCTTCACATGCTTCTTGGGGTGATTTTCCCTGTCGCATTAATTCTACAATCAGAAAGCTGCCCACGGTTCGCACTACTTCTTCCCCAACACCAGTTGCCGTGGCCGCTCCTATTTCGTTATCAACAAAAAGACCTGCTCCGATTATGGGCGAGTCGCCAACGCGTCCCGCAAATTTATAGCCCATGCCACTAGTGGTACATGCGCCGGCCAGGTCACCATTTTGGTCGATGGCCAGAATACCAATAGTGTCATGATTTTCGATATTGATAATCGGTTCATATTTAGCCGTTTTCTTCCATTCCAACCACTCTTGTTTCGATTGTTCGGTAAGTAGGTTGGTTTTTTCGAAGCCCTGTTCATAGGCGAATTGTTCAGCTCCTTTTCCGGCAAGCATCACATGAGGTGTATTTTCCATAACCTTTCTGGCTACCGAAACCGGACTGGCGATATGCTGCATACAGAGTACTGCACCACAATTTCCATCCTTGTCCATTATACAGGCATCTAGTGTAACCTTGCCGTCACGATCAGGTCTGCCACCAACACCTACGGTTTGATTGTTTACATCTGCCTCTTCTACCATTGCTCCTTGCTGAACGGCATCTAAAGAACTGCCGCCATTCTTTAAAACCTCCCAGGCCTTTGCTGAAGCGTTCATAAAGTTCCAGGTACAAATGACGATTGGGCGAACGGTCTTTGAAGTATTCGCCACAACAGCTTTTGTTTCGTTCTTATCTTTACAAGAAGCCAATAATGGCGTGGAAATCAATCCTGCCGCTGCCGCGCTTGAATTTTTTAGGAAGTTTCTTCTTTGCATCGGTTTGTGTTCATTAAATTAGGAACTTAAATATAAGGGTAATTGTAAAAGTGCCCTAAGCCGAAGCGAGAGAATTACCTTTAATTCGTTTGTTGCCGAGACCATTTATTTTGAACTTGAACCTGAATTTGATCTTTTTATGTTGGTAGAAGTTTGTGCTAATTCGTTACAATCCGCCTTAAATGCGGAAAAGGCCGGAGCCGATAGAATTGAGCTTTGCGCTGCGCTGGCCGTGGGGGGAATTACACCCTCATATGGGCTTCTGAGAAGTGTAAAAGATCAGATTTCAATTCCGGTAAATGTCTTGATACGTCCAAGGGGAGGGGATTTTACCTATTCGGATTTGGAGTTCGAAATAATGAAAAAGAATATTGAATTATGTGTTGAATTAGGCTTTAATGGAATCGTTTCGGGGGTTTTGAAAAAGAATTTTTCGATGGATGTAGATCGCACAAAACAGCTTATAGATAGTTCTGGAGATTTACAATTTACTTTTCATCGCGCATTTGATTGGGTTCGAAATCCGAGGGCGGTAGCTGCACAGCTTGAACTCCTGGGTGTTGATACCATTCTTACCTCTGGGCAGGAAAGCTCAGCAGGAAAAGGCATTGATTTGTTGACAGCATTACACAAGTCTACCTCAACATTAACGATCATGCCAGGTGCGGGGGTAGGTGTAGCTAATGTAAAGGCATTCAAAGAGCGCGGGTTTGAGGCAGTACATTTGTCAGGGATTAAATTTCATAGCACCTTGGAAACGATACCGAAGGTCCCTATGAATTCGCCTTCATTCTTAAAGGATGGCGAAATTGCGATATCGGACATTTCAACCATCGAAAAGCTGGTACGTATCGTTAAGTAAAACCTAAAGATTACGACTACTACCTCATTTAAAAATATCTTTACAAAAAACCTTTTATGATTCGTTGGATTATTTTTCTAGCCATTTACTCGGCACTAGGCTTTTATACCATTCAAGCCCTAAAAACCGCTTCAAAATATTCTTGGGTGCAATATCTCTTTGTATTTGTTGCGCTTTTGGTAGCAGGAAATTTTGTGTATCAATTCACCCTAGGGGAAGAACCAGGGCGTGTGCTTAGTAAGCCAAAAAGTTACGCCTTTGGGTTTCTACTTGCCGTAATGGCGTTTCAAATAATTACCATAGTCTTTTTATTTTCTGAGGATATTTTCAGGGTGATATCTGCGACCTACCATAAAATTTCAGGGAATAGTACGGAGTTTAGCTTACCCCAGCGAAGAAGGTTTTTAAGCCTTATTGGCCTTGGTATAGCTGCACTACCTTTTGGGGCTTTGTTATATGGAATGTACAAGGGTAAGTATAATTTTAAAGTGCTGAAATACACTATGGAATATGAAGATTTGCCCGACGCCTTTGATGGGTATCAAATCACCCAGATTTCTGACGTGCATAGCGGTAGTTTTGATGACCGGAAGAAGATCGAGTATGCCATTGATTTAATCAACAAGCAGAAGAGTGATGTGCTATTATTTACGGGCGATATGGTAAACAACAAGGCGGAAGAAATGTACCCGTGGAAAGATCTTTTTGCCAAGCTTGAAGCCAAAGATGGTAAATTCTCGGTTTTGGGGAATCACGATTATGGGGATTATGTAGCGTGGGATACCCCCGAGTCTAAAACGGCCAATTTACAAGATTTAAAAAACCTTCAGAAAGAAATGGGCTTTGACCTCTTGTTGAATGAAAGCCGCTATCTTAAAAAAGGAAATGAACAGATTGCCCTAACAGGGGTCGAGAATTGGGGTAAAGGTGGATTTAAAAAAGCAGGTGACCTACAAAAGGCCAAAACAAACGTCGATAAAAAGGATTTTAAAATTCTGATGAGCCATGACCCAAGTCATTGGGAAGAAGAGGTAATTCCAGATGATTACCACTTTCATTTGACCTTAAGTGGTCATACCCATGGGATGCAATTCGGGATCGAGATACCCGGTTGGATTAAATGGAGTCCTGTAAAGTGGCGCTACAAGCAATGGGCCGGAATCTATGAAGAGGCCGGGCAGTTCATTAATGTTAATCGAGGTTTTGGTTTTATAGGGTACCCTGGTAGGTTCGGTATTTGGCCTGAGATTACGGTAATTACACTTAAGAAAAAATCCTTAACATGATTTTAACGCTGCCGAAATGCCAAAAACATCCCGTATTTCCTACAATTTAACATTTTTTACTACATTTGACCTGTAACCCAATGCTATAGATATGTCGAAATTTGGTGAACTTATAGATGCCAGTGTTCCTGTCCTTTTGGATTTTTATGCAGAATGGAACGATCAATCTACGGCCATGCATCCCGTAATGAGAGATGTTGCCGCCGCCTTGGGCGATAAGGGAAAAATCATAAAAATAGATGTGGATAAAAACAAGGAACTTTCCCAAGCCTTACGGGTAAAGGGTTTGCCCACATTAATGATCTACAAAAAGGGGGAAATGGTTTGGCGCCAAAGTGGTGAACAGGATGCCAATACCTTAATCGGTATTCTTAACGAGTACGTATAGGGCGTACTTTCCTATATTCAATTGCTATTCAACGCTTCTAAAGGAACAGCAGAAATAAGCTGCTTTCATAAGACCTTGCGCGTACAGCTTTTAGTTCGCCGCAGCAGATAAGGTATCCCCAACTTTTATTGAATCTGATTTATTTTCCTCTATGTCGGGATTTTGGTCTGGCACCCTCATTTCCTCGTCTTCAACACTGTCTTTGTAAAAGTGACTGAACTTATCAATATATTCATTAAAAATAAGGGTTTCCTTTTCCGCTAATTGACGATCATTATTGTCGATGAGTACATCAATATTTCTGCGATAAGACTCCATGTCAGAGATAATCTCGTCAATATTCTGGTATTGTTCATCTACAGACATACCGGCATAATAGCTTAGGCGTTCCTGGTATATGTTCTTCATTTTTTCATAAAGGTCCTTGGCCTTGCTAGCTTCACCAACCTTATAATAACCATCTATGAATGGTATCACAATGGTATAGAACCCAAATTTCTCTACGGGCATTTTTTGCATTGCCAGGTCTATCATCTCTTCAGCCTTATCAAACTTTTCCTCTTCTATTAATTTTTCCATTAAACGGGCGAGATTGCTACGATAGGATAAACCTTGAATCCGGGTCTGGGTGTCATGATAAACATCGTCGCTACCCGAGTTGCCCCAATCCCATTTCTTGACGATATCGTACATGAGATCCGTATCTATTCTGCCCATGTCAAAGCCATTTTCGCGCTCTGTTTTGATCGGCACTAATTTGTAGGCCATGCCATCTAATTGTAGATAATCCTTCATCCATATATATTCTACATCATCAAAACTTCCTCCAGAGAAATAGATAGGCCGTTTCCAATTATTTTGCGCAATGATGTCGAGCATCATCATACTCTTTTTGGTAATCGCACTTGGTAGGTCAATATCTATATAATCAACAATAAGGTCGGCGTCTTTTTGCTTTACCAAACCACTTGATAAAACGTTTTGTTTGTTGACGGGAATCCTGATTTTCCGGGTAGGGTAGTATACGGTGTTCAAAAAACTTTCTGAATAGGCTTCCGCATCAATATTTTCTTGTTGGGAGAATATGTATTTGATTTTGGTTTGCTCCCTGTCACTATCTATCCAGTTGATAAAATCTTTAATATCCCAACGGCTTTTCGATATTTCCTTGTTAAAGAGTGGATCTACCGTTTGCGCGTAGAGCACGTCCCTAGATCCCCATCTGTATTTGTCGTGGGCAATAATAGAAGGTATCGGATCGCTTTCATAGGCCTTCTGTTTCATTTGGTCAATATACCAATCGGTTTCAAAGAGACTGGTGCATACGATGCGTACGTCGGTTCTATAGCCTTCTATTTCCTGCGCATACCACAGCGGAAAGGTATCATTGTCCCCAATAGTAAAAAGTATGGCCCCCGCATTCTTTTGTGTAGAATCGAGATAGGCTTTTGCCGAAGCATTGGCAGTATATCGATTTGAGCGATCGTGGTCGTCCCAATTTTGATAGGCCATTACACTGGGCACGGCCAAAAGGCAAATAATCGTGACTGCTGGCGCTAAAATTTTTGGGGTAATCAAGCTTTTAAAACCGTCGTACAGGCCGTAAACCCCTAATCCGATCCAAAGTGCGAACACATAAAATGAACCTACTAACGAGTAGTCCCTTTCACGTGGTTGAAAAATATACGGATTGGTATAGAATTGTATGGCGATACCGGTAAACAAGAAGAATACAAACAAGGCCCAAAACTGTTTTGGGTTTTTGGAGACTTGAAAGATAAGCCCTATCAGACCCAAAATAAAGGGGAGGAAGAAATAGGTGTTTCTGCCTGGATTTTCTAATTCCTCGGTCGGGAGGTTGTCCTGACTGCCCAAGCGAATACTATCTATAAAGGAAATTCCACTAAGCCAATTGCCCTCGCCATTATAGCGCCCTTGAACATCATTTTGTTTTCCCGTAAAATTCCACATAAAATAACGCCAATACATGTATCCGAATTGAAACTCGAGCATATAATTGATGTTCTGCCATAGGGTGGGCGGTTCTATTTCGATATATTCTTCAACGCTATTCAGAAAATCGATATACTGTTTTGCTGATATTTCCCCGCTGTCAAAACCGTTTTTATACAAGGCAACCTGCTCACTTAACCTGTCATTGGAAATGGTCATTCTAAAATCTAGTCGACCGAAGTATTTCATATAATTTTCGGCATGTTGCCCGCTCCACATTCTAGGTAATAGGCCAACATGTTTGGGGTCATCGCCCTGAATGGCATCTTCGTAATAATTTACGATGACATATTTGCCTGTTTTTTCATCTTTCTCATACTTTGGCGCCTCGTCTTCATCTTCTCCTGGCCTACCAAAAATACTGGAGTAGAAGGTTCCAAAAACCGGACTGTCAACCCCGGGATATTGTTCTCTATTATAATAGGCCAATAGTGCCCTTGCATCTTCCGGATTATTCTCATTAATGACCACATCTGCATTTGCCCGTATCGGCAGCATTAGCCAGGAAGAAAACCCTAACATCAAAAACATCAAGCAAAGTGTAATGGTATTGGCGGTTCTATAATTGTTCTTTTTGGTGAAGTTCAATGCGAAATAAAAGACAGCTATGAAAATCAGTCCCATAATCAGGGTGCCCGAATTAAATGGAAGACCAATACTATTTACGAAGAACACTTCGCTCCATCCGAATAATTGTAATACATAGGTGAGCGAAAACTTATATACGAGCATCAGTATGGCCACAGAAACGATGTTAGCGATCAGGAAGCTACCGACATTACCGTTCTTATATTTTTTAAAATAGTATAATAACCCAATAGTAGGAATGGCCAAAAAGCCCATAAACTGAATCCCGAAGGTGAGCCCTACTACAAAAGAAATCAGCACCAACCAGCGATTCCCTCGAGGGTCTTCTAGATTGTCTGTCCATTTTAGGCCTAGCCATAAGAGCAGTGCCATGATAAAACTTGCCATTGAGTACACCTCGGTCTCTACGGCATTAAACCAAAAACTATCGGAAAAAGTAAAGGCCAAGGAACCTACAAGGGCGCTCCCAAATATGGCGATTGCCTTACTTTGGGTCAGGGGTTCCGACTTACCGGTCAGTTTGCGAAGCAAGTTGGTCAAGGTCCAGAACATGAATAAAATCGTAAATGCACTGGAGACCACCGATACATAATTTACGGCTAGGGCAACTTGGCTCGGTTCTAGTGCGAACATGGCAAAAAATGCCCCGATCATCTGTAATAACGGTGCTCCGGGAGGGTGACCTACCTGCAATTTGGCCGCCGTGGCAATATATTCCCCAGCATCCCAAAAACTATTAGTGGGTTCTACTGTTATGGTATAAACGATAAGGGCTATAAAAAAGACGGACCAACCAAGTATGGTGTCCCATTTCTCGAAGTTCTTTGCAAACATGAAGGAAGAATTTTACCTTGGGGCGAATTTACGAATTCAAAATAGATAAGGCCACCCTTTTTGATAAACCTTTAACAGCTTTATTCTGTTTTATTTTTAGTTTATTGTGAAAGAAAATGTTTGTGCAAACCAAACTTTGTTTTAAATTTGCACGCTCGAATGCTGAATAAGCGTGAGAATTTATTTTGGCCCATGGTGTAATTGGCAACACTCCGGTTTTTGGTACCGTCATTCAAGGTTCGAGTCCTTGTGGGCCAACCAAGTTGAAATCAAACCCCAATGTCTTTATTGATATTGGGGTTTTTGTTTTATTAACTTTTAGTTACTACTCTGGTATCTCCTCACTCATATCCGAACCTTCTAAATCAGTATCGTTGCTAAGGTCTTGTGTTCTGGGCTCTTCCATTTCCTCAAAACCCTCCTCTACATGCTCCTCAATTTGTTCGGCCCTTTTTCTTTCCCGTAATATGTCTTCCGCTTCATTTCTCGCTAAAACTTCTTGATCTATTTCGTCGAGCAAGGTGCCCATTTTACGTTTGTCTTTGATCATCGCCCACGTCATAATTAAACTTGTTGCAATAATGACAAATAACAACACCCCCGACTCGAAAGTCTCGATTTGGGCCCCGGCAGGAATGGCATAAAACAGGAGTACGGTAATCAATCCCCTTGGCGCAATAAAGAGTTGGGGAAAAATATCCTTCCCGATAAAAACCCTTAGAACTACAAAACGGATAGCATAAATAGAGGCGATAATCAATACACTGATCAATGCGACCTTTAGGCTGAACAATGATGCAATGACAATAGTAATTCCGAATATTACAAAGAAGAAGGTGCGCACAATAAAGGCCGTCTCCAAGGTGATAATATGTAACTCATGATACATCTGATGAATACGTTCGTTATCCAAAAAGATGGCTGTCTTCCCAGGGAAAAACAATTTAATATTCTTGATAATCAAACCAAAAATCAGGATAATGATCAAAGAGGAGAGGTGCATCTTTTTACCGATCGCGTATAACAACAAGAGTACGGCAATGAGCAAAAACAACTTGGCCTGACTCTTTATTTTCTGAAAAACAAGGATGATGGCATAGCTCGCAACTATAGCTATCACAATGGTAAGCACAATATTTCCTGCAAAACCTGCGACACCACTATCTTGGGCAGGATCAAAATCTGCTGCCAAGAAATAGAACATCATAATGCCCATGATATCGGAAAAGGTGCTTTCATAAATATGGAATTCCTTTTTGTCTTCAGAAAGGCCACCCACGCTAGGAATTATTATCGCACTGGAGAGAATAGACAAGGGCGTGGCATAGAGCCAGGCCGACTGCATGGTCATTTCTGGAATGAACTGGTATATAATGAGTGCCGCCACCCATGCCGAAGCTACAAGCCCGATCAAGGCAATGGCCATTGATTTGAGAATAGGTACCAGTTTCTCCCGTTTCAGTTCAAGTTCAAGGGCAGCCTCTAACACGATCATGATCAGACCAACGGTTCCCAAAATTTCCAAGGAACCTGAAAAATCGGGCATGTCAGAGCTGAAAATGCCCATTACATATTGAATGATCACACCTAGGACTATAAGCATCAAAACGGATGGGATGTTCGTCTTTTTAGCAATTCCATTAAACCAAAAAGAGAGGATAACGATAACCGAGGCAGCAATGATCAAATCAAAGGAGGAGAGAAAATCCATAATAAATAATTGGTTAGTGTTTTCTAAATTAAAAGTACAACTTCTTGTGGAACTACGAATTTTACATCGCTATAAATCCCAAAACAACTAAAATTGAAATCTCTTTTTATTTTTAACAACCCCAACTTCTTAAATTGGTGTCAAAAAACAAAAAAAAGTGTATATTTGCACCGCTGAAAGGATATAGAAGTATTCATGAGGGGACCATTAAGTCCTCTTTTTTATTGGCAAGAATTTCCTTTTACCATTAATAATACCATGTTCAAGGATACGGTTCGGGAACTTTTAGATGATGCGTTGGATGAGGACGAGAGTCTTTTTCTAATCGATTTTTCGATTACAACAGATAATAAAATTGTGGTCGTACTGGACGGTGACAATGGTATTACCGTAAAGGATTGTATAAGAATCAGCAGGGCCATAGAGCACAATCTGGATAGGGAGGAAATTGATTTTGCCTTGGAAGTAGCGTCGGCTGGGGCGGCAGCCCCATTGATTTTGCCGAGGCAGTACAGGAAGAATATTGGGCGAAAGCTTGAAGTTCGCACTGAGAACGATAATTTTGAAGGTAATCTTGCCGCAGTTTCTGAGGAGGGAATAACCTTAAAATGGAAAGCACGTGAACCCAAACCGATAGGGAAGGGCAAGGTCACGGTTCAAAAAGTAAAGGAAATCGGTTTTACCGATATTAAGGAAGCAAAAGTCATGTTGAAATTTTAATACAAGCACAATGGAAAATATTGCGTTGATAGAATCTTTTTCGGAATTTAAAGACGATAAGTTTATAGATAGGGTAACCCTTATGGCCATCTTGGAAGAGGTGTTCAGAAGTGCTCTTAAAAAGAAATTTGGATCGGATGAGAATTTTGATATCATTATTAACCCCGATAAGGGCGATTTAGAGATCTGGCGTAATCGTATTGTTGTTGAAGATGGTGCTGTTGAGGAACCTAATGAGGAGATTTCGCTTACTGAAGCCCAAAAAATCGAGCCCGATTTTGAGGTTGGTGAAGATGTTTCTGAAGAGGTGAAGTTGATCGATTTGGGAAGAAGGGCAATTTTGGCCCTACGCCAAAACTTGATTTCCAAAATTCATGAACACGATAATACCACCATATATAAGCAGTTTAAGGACCTTGAAGGTGAGATTTATACGGCCGAGGTGCATCATATTCGCCATAAGGCAATTATTTTGTTGGATGATGAAGGAAATGAAATCATTCTTCCAAAAGACCGTCAGATCCCGTCTGACTTTTTTAGAAAAGGGGATAATGTTCGCGGTATCATTGAAAGTGTTGAATTAAAGGGAAGCAAGCCCTCGATTATAATGTCAAGAAGCTCTCCCAAATTTTTGGAGCAGTTGTTCTTTCAAGAAATACCGGAGGTTTTTGACGGTTTGATAACCATAAAAAAAGCGGTACGCATTCCGGGGGAAAAAGCAAAGGTCGCTGTTGATTCCTATGATGACCGTATTGACCCCGTTGGGGCCTGTGTAGGGATGAAAGGTTCAAGAATTCATGGTATAGTAAGGGAACTGGGCAATGAAAATATAGACGTTATCAATTGGACCGGTAACCCGCAATTAATGGTGACCCGCGCCTTGAGTCCGGCACGAGTATCTTCGGTAAAATTGAACGATGAAAAAATGACCGCGCAGGTCTACTTGAAACCGGAAGAGGTTTCTAAGGCGATAGGCCGTGGTGGGCACAATATTAGATTGGCAGGACAATTAACAGGCTATGAAATAGATGTTTTCCGTGAAGGGGTAGAGGAAGATGTAGAATTAACGGAATTCTCTGATGAAATCGACTCTTGGATTATTGAGGAGTTCAAGAAAATAGGAATGGATACGGCGAGGAGTATTCTCGAGCAAGATGTTGACGAGTTGGTAAAACGTACCGATTTAGAGGAGGAAACCATTACCGAAGTTGTACGAATACTAAAAGAAGAATTGGAAGATTAGCTATCTTAGCGACGAAATATAGAATTTAGGGAATACAGTTTATGGCAGAAAATGCAACAATAAGGCTTAATAAAGTTCTTAGGGAGCTTAATATCTCTTTGGACAGGGCGGTAGAGTACCTTGCTAGCAAGGGCCATTCTATCGAGGCTAGGCCTACTACTAAAATATCGGGTGAGGTATATGAGGTGCTTCAGAACGAGTTTCAAACCGACATGAGCAAAAAGGTTGCATCAAAGGAGGTCGGTGAGGAAAAACGTAAGGAAAAAGAAGCATTGCGAGTACAGTTGGAACAGGAGCAAGAAGATAGACGACTTGCCCGTGAACAGCGCGCTGCGGCTTCTGCTGTCATTAAGGCAAAAGCTGAACTTGCCGGTCCTAAAACTGTCGGAAAGATAGATTTGGACGGCCCTAAGAAAAAAGAGGTTGCTAAAGACGAAGTTCCGGAACCTGTAAAAGAAGTTGAAGTTGCCGAGGTTGATGATACTGCTGATACTGCTGAGGCGGTTGAGACTGTCGTAGAAGAGGCAGTTACTCAAAAAACTGAGGCCGATAAAGAATCTGATGACGCCAAACCTGAAGAAGAGGCAAAATCGGAAACTATAGCCACGCAGTATAAGAAGCTTTCCGGACCTAAGATCATGGGAGACAAAATTGATCTTGCCAAGTTTGCAAAACCCAAGAAGAAAAAAGAAGAAGCTAAGCCTGGCGACAGTGCCGATAGGAAAAAGCGAAGAAGACGAATCATTAGCAAGACCGGTAATGCGGGAGCAGGTGGTGCAAGAGGTGGCAATACCCATCGTGGCAGGGGAGGCCAACGTTTTAATACGCCTAAGGTGGAGCCTAGCGAGGAAGATGTACAAAAGCAGGTGCGTGAGACCTTGGAGAAGCTTCAAGGGAAGTCCAAAAAAGGGAAAGGCGCCAAATATCGTAGAGACAAGCGAGATCAACACCGTTTACAGACCGAAGCAGATTTAGAGATTCAAGAAATTGAAAGTAAAACCTTAAAGGTTACCGAGTTTGTTACGGCGACTGAGGTAGCAACCATGATGGATGTTTCTACTACAGAGATTATTTCGGCCTGTATGTCGCTTGGTATTATGGTAACCATGAACCAGCGTTTAGATGCGGAAACCCTTTCTATCGTGGCGGAGGAATTTGGTTATGAGGTGGAGTTCGTTACGGCAGAGTTGGAAGAAGCCATTGAAGAAGCAGAAGATGCCCCAGAAGATTTGAAACCCCGTGCGCCGATCGTAACGGTAATGGGGCACGTTGACCACGGTAAAACATCGTTCTTGGATTATGTTCGTCAGGCGAACGTAATCGCTGGAGAGAGTGGTGGTATTACCCAGCATATTGGTGCCTATGGGGTTACGCTAGAAGATGGACAAAAAATAACGTTCCTAGATACACCGGGTCACGAAGCCTTTACAGCGATGAGGGCCAGGGGTGCCCAGGTAACGGATATTGCGGTAATTGTAATTGCCGCTGATGATGATATTATGCCACAGACCAAGGAGGCGATCAGCCATGCGCAAGCGGCCGGGGTACCTATGGTCTTTGCAATAAATAAAATTGACAGGCCTACAGCGAATCCTGATAAGATTAAAGAAGGCCTTGCCAATATGAACCTTTTGGTAGAGGATTGGGGCGGAAAAATTCAATCGCACGATATCTCGGCGAAAACTGGAGACGGAATAAAGGATTTGCTGGAAAAAGTATTGCTGGAAGCTGAATTATTAGAATTGAAAGCGAATCCAGACAAGCTGGCTTCCGGTACCGTTGTTGAGGCTTATCTCGATAAAGGCCGTGGCTATGTTTCCACTATTTTGGTGCAGGCAGGTACCCTAGGTATCGGGGACTATGTTTTGGCCGGTACGCATAGCGGAAAGGTAAAAGCAATGCACGATGAACGTGGGAATGAAATTGAAAAAGCAGGTCCAGCAACACCAGTTTCAATACTGGGATTGGCAGGTGCGCCTCAGGCGGGAGATAAGTTCAATGTATTGACAGATGAACGGGAAGCCAAACAAATTGCGACCAAAAGAGCACAGTTGTTCAGGGAACAATCCGTTCGTACGCAACGCCATATTACCTTGGATGAAATCGGTCGCCGTATCGCCTTGGGCGACTTTAAGGAATTGAACATTATCCTTAAAGGTGATGTTGATGGTTCGGTAGAGGCACTTACCGATTCGTTCCAAAAGCTATCCACAGATGAGATTCAAGTGAATATCATTCATAAGGGTGTTGGTGCAATTACTGAATCGGATGTATTATTGGCATCCGCTTCCGATGCCATTATTATCGGATTTAACGTGAGACCAATGGGCAATGCGAAGATGATTGCCGATAAGGAAGAAATAGACATCCGTATGTATTCCATTATCTATGATGCCATCAATGATTTGAAGGATGCTATGGAGGGAATGCTTTCACCGGAGATTAAGGAAGAGATTACCGGTAATGCCGAGATTCGTGAAACCTTTAAGATTTCTAAGGTAGGTACCATCGCCGGGTGTATGGTGACCAATGGAAAAATCTTTAGAAACTCCGGTATCCGTTTAATCCGGGATGGAGTAGTAGTTTACACTGGTGAATTAGCTTCTTTGAAACGATTTAAGGATGACGTTAAGGAAGTAGCCAAAGGCTATGACTGTGGATTGCAAATTAAGAACTACAATGATATTCACGAAGGGGATATCGTAGAGGCTTTCCAAGAAGTTGCCGTTGCGAAGAAATTGAAGTAATGAACAGTAGTTTAAGTAAAAAAAATAGACCCGATCGGGTCTATTTTTTTGGTTTTAATAACATCGCCTGCGGATATTTTTTCCGCACCTCGTTAAACTTTCGTTCCGCCTCGATTTTCGTTTTAAACCTCCCGACCCTTACCCGATAGGTGGGTGAATCAAAATCTATTTTCGATGACAAACTTGGGAAGTCTACCTCAACCTCAGATTTAATGCGTTGTGCCCTTGCGTAAGTGCCAAAACCAACCTGGATTCTATAATATCCCGAGCTCTCCATAGCGGACTTATATGCCTCTAGCAATTCCGCTATTTTTTCGTCCTGTTCAATGGTTACCTGACCTTTTTGTGCATGGGAAAAAGTAAGCGTGAGTATAGTGAAAGTAATGTATGCAAGTGTTTTCATGTGTGTATTTCGTTGGTTTTATGAACGTTATGCAAAAGTAATTTTTTAAAGTTTAAGGCGAATAAAAAAAGCATTATTTAGAACAATTATAAATTATAAATTATCAATACGTTAAGATTTTCCAAATAAAGTCTATGTCGTATTTTTGCCTTCGATTTAGGAACGACCAACCTATGGGTTTACCTCCCATTATATAGTAAATATCGTGCCAAGATCTTGATAGAAATATTCACAATATGAAAAAGGTTTTCGACCGCCATCAACTATCTAGGGTTTTCAGTATCAGTCTATTAGTTTTTCTACTCTTTTCCTTTTCTATTCATGCGCAGGATCCTGCGGTGGTTGAAACGACTGACGCTCCGGTTGAGGAAGCTTCAAACGACGCGGCCGGCGATGCCGTAAAAGGAAAAACACTCTTTAATCAGAATTGTGCCGCTTGTCACGCTTTGGACCGTAAAATGACAGGTCCAGCCTTGCGAAATGTAGAGGCGCGTTTGGCCGATGATGAAGGATTAGATCGTGAGTGGTTGTATGCTTGGATAAAGAATAGCCCGGGAATGATCAAGTCCGGTGATCCCTATGCGGTAAAAATTTATAATGAGTACAATCAGGCGGCGATGACGCCCAACCCGACATTGAGTAATGCCGATATCGATAATATTTTGGCGTATACAGCGGCAGAACCAAGTACGCCAGCACCAGCTGCTACCGGAACAGGGGCCGTTGCAACCGGCAAAGATGGAGGTTCAGGTATTTCCAATGAAATTATCTTAGGGGCCTTGGCCTTGATTTTTGGCTTATTGGTCATGATGCTGTTCTTGGTCAACAAGACCTTACGAAGAATTGCGGAAGCCAATGGTGTTGCCTTGGAAGCGGATGCTGCCACGAAAAGAAAACCAATTTGGAAAGCTTTTGTACAAAACCAATTCTTGGTTTTGGTAACCGCGATTCTATTGTTATTGGGGAGTGCCTATTTTGCCTATGGGTGGATGATGCAGCTAGGTATAGATCAAGGGTATGCACCGATTCAACCCATTCATTTTTCGCATAAAGTACATGCCGGTGATAATAAAGTGGAATGTAAATATTGCCACTCCTCTGCCCGGGTTTCCAAGACATCCGGTATTCCCTCTTTGAATGTTTGTATGAACTGTCATAAGAGTATTTACGAGTATAAGGGCACGGCCGACGGACCTAGTCAAGAAGATTTGGCGAATGGGTATACCAATGAATTCTATACAAAAGAGATTAAAAAATTATATAAAGCAGTAGGCTGGAACGAGGATGATCAGAAATATACAGGGGAGAGTCAGGCCGTAGAATGGGTTCGTGTTCACAACCTTCCTGATTTTGCCTATTTCAACCACTCTCAGCATGTATCGGTAGCAGGTATCGAATGTCAAACCTGTCATGGTCCTGTTGAAGAAATGGAAGTGGTATCGCAATTTGCGCCATTGACCATGGGATGGTGTGTTAACTGTCACCGTGAGACCAATGTGAAGGTAGAGGGCAATGAATATTACGCAAAAATTCATGCAGAGCTATCCAAAAAATATGGGGTAGAGACGCTTACCGCCGCACAAATGGGCGGATTGGAATGTGGAAAGTGTCATTATTAATTACAAAGAGTAGCTAAATACAGATATAAACGTATGGCATCAAACAAAAAATACTGGAAGAATGAGGCGGAGTTAAACCCCAACGATTCCATTGTTGAGGCGCTTGGGCAAAACGAATTTGTCGAACCGATTCCAGTTGATGAATTTTTAGGGGATAAGGAAACACTTTCGGCTACCAATACCAACCGACGGGATTTCTTGAAGTACGTCGGTTTTAGTACTGCAGCGGCTACAATGGCTGCTTGTGAAGGTCCGGTAATCAAGTCTATTCCTTACGTGGTGCAGCCAGATAGAATAGTTCCTGGCGTAGCTGATTTTTATGCCACGACTATAGCAAATGGGTTTGATTTTGCGAGCGTTTTGGTTAAGACCCGCGAAGGTCGACCTATTAAAATAGAAAACAATACCGATGCCAAAGTGGGTGGCGGAGCAAATGCAAGGGTTCAGGCGTCCGTACTTAGTTTATATGACAGTACGCGTTTACAAGGCCCGATTGCCAAAAGTGAGCAAACGGATTGGAATACAATAGATGAAGCAGTTAAATCAAAATTGGCTGCGCTAAAAGGTGCTGGTCAGCAGATTGCCTTATTGACACAGACCTATGCGAGCCCATCAACCACAAGGTTGATTGCTGAGTTGGCTGCTGAATATGGTAATGTAAACCATGTCACCTATGACGCCATTTCAGAAGATGCTGCTTTAACCGCTTTTGAATCCAGGTATAGTGAAAGGGCGTTGGCCGATTATGATTTTGAAAAGGCCGATATCATTGTTTCTTTCGGTGCTGATTTCTTGTCAGATTGGCAAGGTGGAGGTTATGATAGTAGCTATTCAAAGGGTCGAATCCCTAAGAAAGGGAAAATGTCCAAACACATCCAGTTTGAATCCAATATGTCGCTTACCGGTGCAAATGCCGATATGCGGATTCCACTGACCCCTTCACAACAAAAGATAGCGCTGGCGAATCTATACGCTAAGTTAAACGGTACAAGTGCTGGTGGGGAGCTTCCTGAAAATGTAGGAAGAGCAATAGATGCTGCCGTTTCGGAAATAAGAAAAAATAGGAATGGAGCCGTAGTGGTTTCGGGAATAGATGACGTAAATGCTCAAGCTGTAGTGCTTGCCATCAATGAGATGTTGGCGAGTAATGCTTTTGATGCCAAGGCTCCCAGGTATGTCCGCCAAGGAAATACGAAGGCAGTAAATGTTTTGATCGCTGATATGAAAGCGGGTAAGGTAGGTGCTCTATTGATGGACGGTGTGAATCCGGTATATACCTTACCAAATTCTGCTGATTTTGTCGATGGTCTTGAGAAGGTTGGCTTGTCTGTATTGTTCTCCACGAATTATAATGAAACCGCAGAAGTGACACAGTACACCGGTGCTGCCAATCATTATTTGGAATCATGGGGCGATGCCCAGATCAAGAAAGGGTATTACAGCCTTATGCAGCCTACTATCCGTGAGCTGTTCGATACGAGACAATTTCAATCTGCCTTGCTACAATGGATGGGCAGTGACAAAAGCTATTACGACTATATAAAAGAAACTTGGACCAATTCTATTTTGAATGAAGGGGGTTGGAACAAAGCCTTACAGGATGGGGTCTATTCTACTAATGAAGTGGTAATCAGTGTTAATGGTGCTGATCCGGTCATTATTGATATTAAAGAAGATAAAGAGCGGCTGAATGCCACTGCTGATAATGAATCGGAAGCTTCCTCTATTTCGGTAGCTGGTGCGGTTCAAAGCTTGGCCAATTCCACTATGGAGGGCATGGAGCTGACGCTTTATTCTAAAGTTGGCATGGGTGATGGGCAAGAGGCCAGTAACCCGTGGTTGCAAGAGTTTCCAGATCCCATTTCCAGGGTTTCATGGGACAACTATGTCACTGTATCAAAAGCCGATGCAGAAAGCCTTGGATTGGTAAACATGAATGTCGCCAATGGTGGACTGGATGGTAGTTATGCCAAAGTCACGGTTAACGGAGTTTCTGTTGACAATGTGCCCGTGGTAATTCAACCAGGCCAGGCCAAGGGCTCAATTGGCCTTTCTTTTGGTTATGGGAAAAAAACGGGAATGAAATCCGAAATGCAGACAGGTGTTAATGCCTATCCGTTGTATCAAGGGTTTAATAATGTACAATCCGCATCAATAGAAAAATCTGCCGGAACCCATAAGTTTGCCTGTGTTCAATTGCAGAATACTTTGATGGGAAGAGGCGATATTATAAAGGAAACCTCTCTGGAAATTTTCAATACGAAAGACCATTCTGAATGGAACGAAGTACCAGTGGTTTCATTAGATCACCAGGAAGTACCTGCGACCACAGTTGATCTTTGGGATAGTTTTGATCGCTCAATCGGGCATCACTTTAATATGTCGATAGATTTGAACGCCTGTACCGGTTGTGGTGCATGTGTTGTTGCCTGTCAAGCGGAAAATAATATCCCGGTAGTTGGTAAGGAAGAAGTTAGAAAATCTAGGGATATGTACTGGCTACGTATTGATAGGTACTACTCTTCTGAACATACCTTTGAAGAAGATGACATTAAGAAAGATGAGTTTGATGGCCTAAGCGGAGAAAGAGGCTCTTTAAGTGGATTTGGAGAATTGGAAGATCCCAACGCCAACCCGCAGGTAGCTTTTCAACCGGTAATGTGTCAGCACTGTAACCATGCTCCTTGTGAAACGGTTTGCCCTGTTGCAGCAACTTCGCATGGTCGTCAGGGACAGAATCAAATGGCCTATAACCGTTGCGTTGGTACGCGATATTGTGCGAACAACTGTCCGTATAAAGTACGTCGTTTCAACTGGTTCCTTTATAACAATAATGATGAGTTCGATTACAATATGAATAATGATTTGGGTAAGATGGTAATCAACCCAGATGTGAATGTGAGGTCTCGAGGTGTTATAGAAAAATGTTCGATGTGTATCCAAAAAACGCAGAAAACAATTCTTGATGCCAAAAGGGATGGTCGTCTTGTTAAAGATGGGGAATTTCAAACAGCATGTTCGTCGGCTTGTTCCAACGGAGCCATTGTTTTTGGTGATGTAAACGATAAAGAGAGTAAGGTTGCAGAATTGGCAGGAAGTGATCGTATGTACCATTTGCTGGAACATGTGGGTACAAAACCGAATGTGTTCTATCATGTAAAGGTCAGGAATACCAACGAAGCATAACCGATAATATAAAGTAATAATAGAAGTCTATGGCGTCGCATTACGAAGCACCTATTAGAAGACCCTTAGTAACTGGGGACAAAGGCTACCACGATGTAACCGTGGATATTGCCGCTCCTGTTGAGGGCAAGGCCAATAAGCATTGGTGGATTGTTTTTTCCATTGCGCTTATCGCATTTCTTTGGGGAATAGGGTGTATCATCTATACCATCTCTACAGGAATTGGTACTTGGGGTTTAAATAAGACTGTAAACTGGGCTTGGGATATTACCAACTTCGTTTGGTGGGTAGGTATCGGTCACGCCGGTACGCTCATTTCGGCGGTATTGTTATTATTCCGTCAGAAATGGAGAATGGCGATTAACCGTTCAGCAGAGGCCATGACCATTTTCTCGGTAATTCAAGCAGGTCTTTTCCCGATCATCCACATGGGTCGCCCTTGGTTGGCGTATTGGGTATTGCCGATTCCGAACCAATTCGGTTCCTTATGGGTAAACTTTAACTCTCCGCTGCTTTGGGATGTATTTGCGATTTCTACCTATCTATCCGTTTCATTGGTTTTCTGGTGGACAGGATTGTTACCTGATTTTGCGATGTTACGTGATCGCGCAATCCTACCCTTTCAAAAGAAAATATATAGCCTTTTGAGTTTCGGTTGGAGCGGGCGTGCAAAAGACTGGCAACGTTTTGAGGAAGTGTCCCTGGTATTGGCTGGTTTGGCAACACCACTTGTACTTTCGGTACACACGATTGTATCCTTTGATTTCGCAACCTCGGTTATTCCCGGATGGCATACCACTATTTTCCCACCTTACTTCGTTGCTGGTGCGATTTTCTCGGGTTTTGCCATGGTGAATACACTTTTGATCATTATGCGAAAAGTGTGCAATTTGGAAGACTATATCACCGTACAACATATTGAGTTGATGAACATCGTAATCATGATTACGGGTTCTATCGTGGGTTGTGCCTATATTACCGAGTTGTTTATGGCATGGTATTCAGGAGTGGAATATGAGCAATATGCGTTCTTGAACAGGGCTACTGGTCCTTACTGGTGGGCCTATTGGGCAATGATGACCTGTAATGTTTTCTCTCCACAGTTTATGTGGTTCAAGAAATTGAGAACAAGTATCATGTTCTCGTTCTTTATTTCCATTGTGGTGAACATTGGGATGTGGTTTGAGCGTTTTGTGATTATCGTTACCTCCTTGCATAGGGATTACCTTCCTTCTTCTTGGACAATGTTCTCTCCTACTTTTGTGGATATAGGAATCTTTATTGGTACAATCGGGTTCTTCTTTGTATTGTTCCTTTTATACGCAAGAACATTCCCCGTTATTGCTCAGGCGGAAGTAAAATCCATTTTGAAATCGTCAGGGGAACGTTATAAGAAACTTCGCGATGCGGGCAAGCCATTGTATCAGATTGATGCAAATGCAAAACCTGTGGAAACGAGGGGCATGGTTGAAGAGGCCGTTGAGGAAGTTAAGGAAATAGCGACCTCAGGTAAGAAGGGTGTATCTGATTTGTTGGATTCGATAGGAGTTTTCGATGCTTCGACCCAGAAGGCCGATGACCTTAAGAAAGTAAAGGGTATTGGGCCAAAAATGGAAAAGACCCTGAACCAGATCGGAATTTTCACTTTTGCACAAGTGAGCCGAATGACACAAAAAGAATACAACCTGTTAGATTCGATTACCGAGGCCTTCCCGGGTAGGGCGGAGCGCGATGATTGGGCAGGACAGGCTGCTAAGTTGAATAACAGTAAATCGTAAATTCAGGATTCTGAATTCAGAATTTAAACTTTAAAATATGGCATCTAAAGTTATACAGGCATATTACAATGATGACGATGTGTTGATGCACGCCGTTAAAAAGGTAAAAGCTGCCAAGCATCATATCGAAGAAGTTTATTGTCCATTCCCCGTTCATGGGTTGGATAAGGCGATGGGGCTTGCTCCTACTAGAATTGCCATTACATCTTTCATTTATGGCTTGATAGGGTTGGGTGTTGCGATTGCCATGATGAATTATATCATGATCGAAGATTGGCCTCAGGATATCGGAGGAAAACCAAGCTTTAGTTACTTGGAGAATATGCCGGCTTTCGTGCCTATTATGTTCGAAATGACGGTATTCTTCGCAGCACACTTGATGGTGATTACCTTCTATCTGAGAAGTAGGTTATGGCCTTTTAAAGAGGCTGAAAACCCAGATGTGCGTACAACCGACGACCATTTTGTGATGGAAATAGAAGTACACGGAAACGAGCGGGAGCTAAAAGATCTATTGGCCGGTACTGGCGCGGTGGAAATCAATATATCAGAAAAAAACCTTCATTAAATATGAACAGTTTTACTAAAATAGGGTTGATAATGAGTTTGGTGGTCTTGGTGGCCGCTTGCGCAGATGATAGCAGGCCCAACTATCAATACATGCCAAATATGTACGAGCCTGTAGGTTATGAAACCTATGAGAAGGTAGACTTTTTGCCAAACCAACAAGAGGCAATGCTACCGGCAGAAAATACCATTTCCCGAGGATGGATGCCCTACGAGTACGAAAATAGTCCAGAAGGTAAGGAGTTGGCGCGATTGAGCACTAGTCCACTGGATTCGCTAAAAAGTGAAGAGAACCTTGCGGCAGGTAAAGAACTATACTCGATTTATTGCGCGATTTGTCATGGCGATAAAGGTGATGGTCAAGGCTGGTTGGTGAAACAGGAAAAGATTTTGGGTATTCCTAGTTATGCTGATGCCGCTAGGAATATTACTACTGGGAGTACGTATTATGTACAACAGTACGGATTGAATGCAATGGGATCCTATGCCGCTCAAATGAACAATCATGAAATGTGGCAGGTTTCGGAGTATGTAATGAAATTGAAAGAAGACTTATCAAAATAATACATAGAATAATATGTACACGATTTCAAATAGACTAAAAATGGCCTCCATTATATTGATGGTGGTTGGTGCCTTGGGTATTGGCTACGGTTTCCTTTCGATGCCGGGTTCTATTGAGGAAGCCAAGGCAATGGTTGCTGCCCATGATGATGGTCATGGTGGTGGTCATGGTGCTGATACTAACGAACATATAGCCGTTATTGATGAGGGTGATGGTTCTCACAAGGACGAAGTTGTTGAAGCTCACGATGCAGCACATGATGAACATGTCTTCCATCAATTACAGAATAAGCCCTGGTCGGCGCTTTATGTAGCCGCCTTCTTTTTCTTTATGATTTCGCTTGGGGTCTTGGCTTTTTATGCCGTACAACGTGCCTCACAAGCGGGATGGTCCCCCTTATTGTTTAGGGTAATGGAAGGGATTACCGCCTATATCGTACCCGGAGGTATAATCGTATTTGTCATTTTGGTATTGTCCGTAATGCATATGAACCATCTGTTCGTTTGGATGGACCCAGAGGTAGTGGCTCACGACAAATTGCTACAGGGAAAAGCGGGTTATTTGAACCCTACATTCTTTTTGATTCGTGCTGCTATTTTCCTTGGCGGATGGATTTTATATCGTGAATATTCCAGAAAATTGTCCATACAACAAGATGAGGCATCCGATGATTCTAATTTCAAATTGAACTTTAGGATTTCAGCCGCCTTTTTGGTGTTCTATTTAATCTCGGAATCTATAATGTCATGGGATTGGATCATGAGTGTAGATCCGCACTGGTTTAGTACATTATTTGGGTGGTATATTTTTGCCAGTATGTTCGTTTCGGGTATTACGGTTATTGCCATGGTAACGATATACTTAAAATCGAAAGGACATTTAGAACAGGTCAATGATAGTCATATTCATGATTTGGCCAAGTTTATGTTTGGTATCAGTATTTTTTGGACCTATCTGTGGTTCTCTCAGTTTATGCTTATTTGGTACTCGAACATTCCTGAAGAGGTTACCTATTACGTAACCCGGATCGCGGATTACAAATTGCCATTTTTTGGCATGGTGGCCATGAATTTCTTATTCCCCGTATTATTATTGATGAATAGTGATTACAAACGAATCAACTGGTTTGTTATCATGACGGGAATCGTAATACTGGCAGGCCATTATATGGATATTTTTAACGCCATTATGCCTTCAACGGTTGGTGATCAGTGGTATATTGGAATTCCTGAAATAGGAGCTGTTCTGTTCTTTGCCGGTTTGTTCATTTTCTGGGTATTCCGGGCGTTGTCAACACAGCCGTTGCAACCGAAACGGAATCCGTTTATTGAAGAGAGTAAACATTTTCATTACTAATAAGTTTTAACGTATAACTGTACAACATACGATGACTACATTATTGATATTTATTGTTCTGGTTCTAGTGGCGATTGCCATATGGCAAATGACCAAGATTTTTGAACTGTCACAACTTCAAACAGAGACCAGTCAAATTGCAAACGATACGGATAACAAAAACAATGGTTATTTGATGTTCGCCTTCGGGGTGTTCACCTATTTGATTACTATTTTTTGTTTTTGGAAGTATACCAAATTCCTTCTTCCTGAGGCCTCATCGGCACATGGCGAAGAATACGACTACCTGATGTTGGTGTCGTTCATAATCATTTTCATAGTCCAGTTTATCACCCAGGCATTATTGCACTACTTTGCTTATAAGTACCGAGGAAGAGAAGGTCGAAAGGCCCTATTTTTTGCCGATAACGACCGCTTGGAGTTTATATGGACAATAATTCCGGTAATCGTTTTGGCCGGTTTGATCCTATGGGGATTATACACCTGGACGAACATTATGGATGTGAATGATAAGGATGATCCGCTAATTGTTGAACTATATGCGCAACAGTTTAACTGGACCGCTAGATACGGAGGAGTGGATAATGTTTTGGGAGGAGCCAATGTAAGGATGATTGATATTGACAACGCCAATATTCTTGGTTTGGACGCAAGTGATACCTATGCCATTGATGATGTGGTGGTAAAGGAATTGCACCTTCCCGTGGGTAGAAAGGTAAACTTCTTTTTTCGTTCGCAAGACGTATTGCATTCGGCCTATTTTCCGCACTTTAGGGCACAGATGAACTGTGTGCCGGGAATGATTACAGAATTTTCCTTTACACCCATTAAAACCACTGCTGAGATGCGTCAAGACCCTGATGTCATTGATAAGGTAAAACGTACGAATAGGATTAGAGCAGAAAAGGCAGCCAAAGGGGAGCCTAACTCCGACCCATGGGAGTTCGATTATGTTTTGATTTGTAATAAGATTTGCGGAAAATCACATTATAACATGCAAATGAAGATAATCGTTGAGACGCAAGAGGAATATGCCGCTTGGATGAAGTCGCAGCAAACGTTCGGCCAAACCATGGCTAGCGCGCAATAGTAGGTAATCAATATAGAAGATTAATAAAAATAAAGAATTTCGATTATGTCAGCAACAGCACATGCACACGTAGATGATCACGCACATGATGATCACGGACATCATCACAAAGAAACCTTTGTAACCAAATACATTTTTAGCCAGGATCATAAGATGATCGCCAAACAATACCTAATTACAGGTGTTTTGTTAATGGGCTTTATTGGTATTGCGATGTCGCTTATGTTCAGGATGCAGCTGGCATGGCCAGGTGAAGCGTTTGCTATATTTGAGATGATACTTGGAAAATGGGCGCCCGATGGCGTGATGGACGCTGATATGTATTTGGCCCTGGTCACAATGCATGGCACCATTATGGTATTTTTTGTGTTGACTGCGGGACTTTCAGGTACATTCAGTAACCTCTTGATTCCATTACAAATCGGGGCACGTGATATGGCTTCGGGATTTTTAAATATGGTGTCGTTTTGGCTGTTTTTTTTATCGGCTGTGATCATGGTGATTTCCCTCTTTGTGGAGGCCGGCCCTGCCTCGTCAGGTTGGACGGTCTACCCCCCACTTAGTGCACTGCCCCAGGCTCAGGCAGGTTCGGGAATGGGAATGACACTTTGGTTGGTCTCTATGGCGATATTTATTGCTTCCTCATTATTAGGGTCGTTAAATTATATTGTCACTGTTCTTAACTTGAGAACCAAGGGAATGTCAATGACCAGATTACCTTTGACCATTTGGGCATTTTTTGTTACCGCTGTTATCGGTGTAATTTCGTTCCCGGTACTATTGTCCGCTGCATTGTTGTTGATTATGGATAGGAGTTTTGGAACATCGTTCTTCTTATCCGATATCTTTATTCAAGGTGAGGTATTGCATTACCAAGGTGGGTCGCCTGTATTATATGAGCACCTGTTTTGGTTCTTGGGACACCCAGAGGTATATATCGTTATTTTACCAGCAATGGGTATCGTTTCAGAGGTAATGGCCGTAAACTCCCGTAAACCTATTTTTGGGTACCGGGCTATGATTGCTTCCATTATTGCCATTGCATTTTTATCCACCATCGTTTGGGGTCACCATATGTTTATTTCGGGTATGAACCCGTTTTTGGGATCCGTATTTACGTTTACGACCTTATTGATTGCAATTCCTTCAGCGGTTAAATCCTTTAACTGGATTACCACCTTATGGAAAGGCAACTTACAAATGAATCCGGGCATGTTATTTTCCATCGGTATGGTATCTACCTTTCTTACGGGAGGACTTACAGGTATCATTTTGGGCGATAGTACCTTGGATATTAATGTGCACGATACCTATTTTGTAGTGGCACACTTCCATTTGGTAATGGGTATTTCTGCCTTGTATGGATTATTTGCCGGGGTGTATCATTGGTTCCCGAAAATGTTCGAAGGTAAGATGATGAGCAAAAACCTGGGATACGTGCATTTTTGGATAACCGCAGTAGGCTCCTATGGCATATTTTTCCCGATGCACTTTGTGGGTATGGCAGGAGTGCCAAGAAGGTACTATGAGAATACCGCTTTCCCTATGTTTGACGAATTGACGGATATTCAGGTATTGATGACCGTTTTTGCCTTGATTACTGCGGCAGCACAGTTGGTTTTCGCCTTTAACTTTATCAGAAGTGTTTTTTACGGAAAGAAAGGCCCAAAAAACCCATGGAAAGCCACTACGCTTGAATGGACTGCCGAGGTAAAACACATTCATGGAAACTGGGATGGCCCTATTCCCCATGTACACAGATGGGCATACGATTATAGTAAGGTTGATGATAATGGGGAATATATCATTCCCGGGCAGGATTTTGTACCCCAAACCGTTCCACTTCAGGATGATGAAGAAGAACTTCAACATTAGATAATATAGATATTTAGATAAAAAATGCTCAACTGAACAAGTTGGGCATTTTTATTGATAGTAGTTTCAAAACGATATATTCATTTTTATATATCTTTAAAAAATTAGAATACATAAAATGAAAAAAGTAGCTTTTTTAATTGCATTCGTTTGTTGCTTTCAGGCCTTTTCCCAACGCAAACCTAAAATTAAAGGAAATAAGAACGTTATTGAGGTTCAGGAAGACCTGCCTGCATTTAACGCCATAGAACTTAAGGACAACCTTAAAATACAGCTTGTAAAGGGTAGGCAAGAAGGCATATTCTTAACTGCGGATGATAATCTGGTAGATGTTTTAAAATTTGAAGTGGTCGATAGCATATTAGAGATAAGTTCTTTCTATAAGATTACGGCCAAGAAGAAACTTGAAATTATCATCAATTACAACGAACTCCAATCGATTGTAGTAAGAGAAGGAAGAGTCGAAACAAAAGACAATATCGTTGCAGATGTATTCGATGCAAAATTATTCAATTCCGCAAAGTTGGAAGTGAACGTTAACGCCGCCATAGTTAATTTAGAAATGGAAGGCAATAGTTCAGGCGACCTTAATTTTCAAACAGACACCTTGAACGTTGTGTTAAAAGATCGGGTAGATGCTAGAATCTACTCTACGAGTGAATGGACAAAAGTGGATTTGACCAAGAGCGCAAGCGTTCGGATGGAAGGTACCGCTTTTGCGCTTAGTGCCAATCTTTCGGATAATTCCAATTTAAGGGCTACAAAACTAGAGGCGGAAGGAGTTGAGGTCGTGGCCCATGGTTCTCCAAGTGCTAGGGTATTTGCCCGAACAGAATTCGAATTGACTTCTAGTGGTTCCTCGAAAACCTTTTTAAGCGGAAATCCTAAAATAGACATTATAGAGTTTCTGGATACCTCGGAGCTTCATAAGGAGAAATAACTTTTTAGCGTGTGTAGGTACATACATTTAGAGAAGCCTATTTCTTTGAAACATCGAGCTGTCTTCCAAGTTTAGGAACAGTTAAATGCTTTTCACGTTTTATATACGCAATAAAGCCATCAATCATCCTGTTTTTACTTTTCAAAAGTAATTTCCCTTTTTTCAACATTTCAAAACCATCTCCACCATTTGCCAAAAATGCACTGCTGGCAATCGTATAATTTTTAGACATATCAAGCGGGACATCATTTATTTTTACATCGATTAAACGATGCCCTTTAGGTTTTTTAGAATCGTACCTCGTCTTAACCCCCGATGACAACTGAACCACTCCATATGTTAATCCGTAACTATATTCTAAAAGTTTCAACAAACTTTGACCGGTAATTTCTACTACATGAAATTTACCCTGAAAGGGATAGATGTTAATCATTTCCTCAACCGTAATGTCCCCTGCATTTAAATCTGCCCGAATGCTTCCTGCATTTACAATTCCTATATCGGCTTTGGATTCTTCTTGTAACATATCGGCCATCAGATTCCCTAAAGTAGACTCTCTATAATACTTTCTGAAACTGGATTTGTTTGTGCTTCCCAAAATTTCCGTGAGTGAAGGATGTTCGGTACGAACCTTCGTAACTAGCCTATTTACTTTTTCATCCGGTTCAAGAACAGTTGCATCTACAGGAATCAACTTCCCTTCATTGACCGTTACTTTTCTTTTGTCCACAGTTAAATTCAAATAGCCTAAATACTTGCTTTGACCAAAGGTCAAACAAATAAGGGTTCCTGTTTCGGGGTGCCTGACCGGTTTCCAAAGACCATTATCGGAATGCCCTCCGATAATAACATCAACCCCTTTTATTTTCCCTGCCATTTCATAATCTTCATCGAACCCACGTTGTACCTCTGGATCGGCTTCCTTATCGGTTTGCATAGGAGAACTTAAATTTTGATGCGTTAGCAATACCACTAAATCAACTTCTTCGCGAATGTCATTTACAATATTTTGTACAATGGGATATGGGTCCCTCGCTTCAAGCCCTATTCTGTGGGCAGGATTCGTAGTATTCTTAAAGGCCTCAAGTCCCATAACTCCTATCAATCCAATTCTAACCCCTTTCTTTTCAATAATGGCATAGGATTGACAGAGATTTATATCGGTATCTTGATAAAAAATATTGGCGTTGAGTACTGGAAAACGAGCTCTCTGTTTAACATACAATAGTGTATCCCAGTCGTATTCAAATTCATGATTACCTAGGGCGATGGCATCATACCCCATACTGCTATAGACATCAAAAGGCAATTTACCGTCTGTGACCGCTGAAAGAGCCCCCGTGAATATATCTCCCGCGTCAAACAAAAAAGTAACCTCCTCGGTTTTTCTAAGCTGTTTTATCAGGCTCGATAGATAAGGTATTCCCCCTATTAACTCAATGTCGTTATTCCAAAACGCTTCTACGGGTTCATATACACTTTCAATATCGTTTGTATATAGAAGTGTAACTTTTTTCTGTGCTATACTGGATATGGTGAAAAACACCAAATGGCATACGAGTAATAGTAGCTTTTTTCTCATCATGAATTCTTTAGGAGCCGTCTTTTTACAAACGGTTATATTAATTCAATAGGTGCTTTTAAACGGACTTATAAAATAAAATTTTAGGAACCGGACAGCACCGTTTTGGCAATAGGGGCACTCATACAATGTTCGGGAATTCCCCACCCATCAACCAATACACCAATATGAGGTCTTAGTTCTGTACACAAACGTTCAACACGATTGCGTATGGCTTTTGATTTGTTGTTGCCAATATAACCATGTTCTAAATACCATTCCGCATCTTTTCTAATTTCGAATAGCGCATGGAGTGTGCCTAGTTTTTCAAAAAGGGTTTTGTTTTTCCCATCAGGCATTTGTGAGATAAAATCTGAAAATGTAGTATAGGCCAGTTCTGTAGCATAAGCCTTTCCCAAAGCGATTAAATGGGTCTGTACCTTCATAAAGGCCTGATAAGAAGGCATTCCTTTTTTAATATATCCTCGAATCCGCATCGCCAAGGTATAGGTCAACCTTCGGGTACGGTAGTCGAACGCATGCCTATGAAACTTTGGGTTATACAAATGAGCCGCATCCACTTTATTGGAATACATAGGATTTATGGTGGTCAGCTTATCACTCAGTTGTGTGCCCAATAATTTAAGTACGGAAGAAAAACCTGCACTATTGAATTCCGCTTTGAAGTCGGATAGTACCCCCTTGGCGGCAAGCAAAAGCAAAACGGTATTGTCCCCTTCAAAAGTGGTAAAGATATCAACATCACCCTTTAGGTCTGCGATGCGGTTTTCAATAAGGTACCCTTTACCCCCGCAGGCTTCCCGACATTCTTGAATGGTGTCATTGGCATACCAAGTAATAATGGACTTTAAACCTGCTACCTGTGTTTCAACCAGGCGTTTATCCGGCTGCGATTCATCACAGTAGTCCGTCATCATTTTATCCAAGGTAATATGATATACATAGGCACTTGCCACAAGAGGGGTCAAGCGCAATTGATGGGTCGGGTAGTCCATTAAAAGGTCTTCCTGCACTTTTATACTGTCATTGAATTGTCTTCGTTTTAAGGCATGCTTTATTGCCACCGCCAATGCCATTTTTGCTCCACCAAGTCCAGCCCGGGCAACACATATTCGCCCACCCACCAAAGTGCCCAACATGGTGAAAAATCGCTTATTCGGGTTTTTGATATCCGAATGATAGATGCCGCTTTCATCAATATCCCCGTATTTGTTCAATAGGTTTTCTCTGGGCACCCTAACTTGGTTAAACCAAATCTTGCCATTGTCCACACCGTTTAGACCAAGTTTATAACCATTGTCTTTAATTTTTACACCGGGGAGCAATTCGTGTTTATCATCCCGAATAGGAACTAGTATAGCATGTACCCCTTGATTTTTTCCATCGACGATCAATTGTGCGAACACCGAGGCCATGGTTGAATGCAGTGCATTGCCAATGTATTCCTTATTATCATTTGGCCCAGGGGTATGAATTACAATTTGGTTGGTATTCGTATCATAAGTCGCTGTGGTTTTGACTCCCCGAACATTAGAGCCATGCCCTGTTTCCGTCATTGCAAAACAACCAAGAAGTTTGGCCTTTCCCGTTTCGCTTAGATATTTATCGTGGTGTTTTTGGGTTCCCAGTTTTTGAATACTTCCCCCAAATAGACCAAATTGCACTCCGAATTTTATGGTAAGACTACCATCAACATACATCATGTTTTCGAACATATAGGCATAACCTTCCATATCTTCGGTTCCTCCATAGGCACTAGGGTACGCCAAAGCGCCATATCCTCTATCAGCTAGAAACCGAACCTGCCCTAAAACTACTTCGCGAAACTCCTCTTTGGTCCTGTGAATACCCCATTTGAAAATAGGGTCGCTCAGAACCGCTCGAAATTCGTCAACTAGTTTTGCATGTTTTCCCTTTAGGATAGTATCTATTTCATGGGAATCATAATAATCCGAGGTTGTTTCGTGTTCAACCGCTACATCAAATAAATGATTGTAATGATTGGGTTGAATCCCAAGATTGACCTCAATCTCCTTTAATTGATTATTAAACTCATCGTTCGATTTATAAAAGCTCGCCATACGCTGGCTTAACGAACTTAAAGGATAGGTGTCACTTTCTATCAATTTCACTTCCGAGTTGTGAACTAATTGTTTCCAGCCTTTTAATTCGTTATCGGCCGGTGGTTGGTCACGTTTTAACCAGGAGCGTAATAACTTTTGGTCTTCTTTCGTCAGGGTTTCATCATCTTCCAACGCCTTTTGAACTATGTTGATTTCAGATGCCGACAAAAGATCGTCTGACCAGATTACATAAAAGAATGGGATGTAAGGTAAAATTCGAAGGGAATAATCGCGCTTTTTCATAAGCTGAAATTACGATTTATATAGCAATCATAAATTGGAACGTAATAAAAAGTCCCCATTGCATAAGGCAATGGGGACAACAATATAATATGAAAGTGTTTTCTAAGACTGTAGGGAAAAATCCTTTGGCCCAGCTGCAACGATTTCTGGATTCACATTGGCCTTGAACTTTTCAAAGTTTTCATTGAATAGTCCAACCAATTTGCTCTTAACCTCGGCATACTTGGCCTTATCTTCCCATGTGTTTTTAGGAATAAGTACTTCTGACGGTACTCCTGGGCAGCTTGTAGGTATTTGGAAACCAAATTCCGCATCGGCTACGTATTCAACATGGTCAAAATCGTGGTTATGAATGGCATCGATCATCGCCCTTGTATATTTCAGTTTCATACGGGAACCACTACCATTCCAGCCCGTGTTTACAAGCCAAGCAGTTGCTTTGTGCGTCTTGATTTTTTCAGCCAACAATTCAGCATATCTATTTGGATGCCACATCATAAAAGCAGCTCCGAAACAAGCACTAAAAGTTGCTTGAGGTTCTGTTACACCCATTTCGGTTCCGGCAACTTTTGCGGTGTACCCCGAGATAAAATGGTAACTGGCCTGCTCTGGGGTCAGTTTACTCACAGGAGGCAATACTCCAAAGGCATCACATGTTAGAAAGATGATGTTCTCCGGATGACCGGCAACACATGGCATTTGAATATTGTCTATAAAATGTATCGGATAGGATGCCCTGGTGTTTTGCGTAATCGAAACATCCGTATAGTCTACTTTTCGAGTGTTTTCGTCATAGACTACATTTTCGAGCACGGTTCCGAATCGAATGGCGTTGAAAATATCGGGTTCGTTTTCTTCCGACAAATCAATGGCTTTTGCATAGCATCCTCCTTCAATATTAAAAGTGCCTTCGTCGGTCCAGCAATGCTCATCGTCGCCGATCAATTTACGTTTAGGATCGGCACTTAGGGTAGTTTTTCCCGTTCCTGAAAGTCCAAAAAGAATAGATACATCGCCTTTTTCACCCACATTGGCAGAACAGTGCATAGGCATAACGTTCTCTAGGGGCATTAAGTAGTTCATTACCCCGAAAATACCCTTCTTCATTTCTCCGGCGTATTCGGTACCTAGGATAACTATTTCCTTGCGCTCTAGGTTGACGTCTACACTGGTTTTTGAAGTCATTTCAGAGGTATATCTGTTTGCGGGAAATTGCCCTGCATTAAAAACGATATAGTCAGGTTCACCAAAATTAGCCAGTTCTTCTTCACTGGGCATAATCAGCATGTTCCGCATGAATAGGGCATGATAGGCCCTCGTACAGACGATTCTTGTTTTAATCCGATATTTTGGGTCCCAACCCGCATAGGCATCAACAACATAAAGATGATTACAGGTATTTAGGTAATCCAAAGCACGTTCGTGGTTTACCATAAAAGTGTGTTCATCCAGACCAATATTGATATCTCCCCAATCGATATTCTTTTCGGAATCGGGATGGCGAACGATTCTTTTGTCCTTCGGGCTCCTGCCGGTTTTCTCACCTGAGTAGGTCATTAGGGCACCAACATCTGAGATTGCGGTTCCCTTCTCTAAACGAAGGCCTAGTTCATATAAAACCGGGGCACTACTATTGCGATATATTTTTTTGGTTTCAATACCGTATTGTTTTAAGTTGAATGTTTGTTCCATAATTCACTTTTTTAGCCGTTCTTCATTCCATTTATAAATAACTTGAACAAAGGTTCTGATTATCTCTTAAAGAAAAGATGACAAATGTCATACAGCTCGGTAAATGGCTTATTAGGGCTTGATTTTTAAGACATCGTTTTTACTATCTTTGTTAGCCTATGAATGAGTACTTAGATGCTACAGGAGAACACTTCTCCCCAGAGGAAATTGATATCGAAAGGGCCTTGCGTCCGATTACCTTTGACGATTTTACTGGGCAGGAACAAGTGCTTGAAAATCTAAAGGTTTTCGTTGAGGCTGCCAATCAGCGGGATGAGGCATTGGATCATACTCTGTTTCATGGTCCTCCAGGCTTGGGGAAGACCACCTTGGCGCATATTCTGGCCAATGAGTTGGGAGTGGGTATTAAAATTACCTCCGGACCGGTTTTGGATAAGCCAGGTGATTTGGCCGGGCTCCTTACCAATCTGGAAGAACGGGACGTATTATTTATTGATGAGATACATCGCTTAAGTCCGGTGGTAGAGGAGTACCTCTATTCTGCCATGGAAGATTATAAAATTGATATCATGATCGAAACGGGACCGAATGCCCGTTCGGTACAGATTAATTTAAATCCGTTTACACTAATCGGGGCGACCACCCGTTCAGGGTTGTTGACTTCCCCAATGCGGGCAAGATTTGGCATCCAAAGCCGATTACAATATTATTCTACCGAACTTTTGTCCACTATCGTTGAACGCAGTGCTGAGATTTTAAAAGTGCCTATTTCTCAGGATGCCGCTATTGAAATTGCGGGTAGAAGTCGGGGAACACCTAGAATCTGTAATGCATTATTGCGTCGTGTTCGCGATTTTGCCCAGATTAAGGGCAACGGCAATATTGATATGGATATTTCTAAATATAGCCTAAAAGCCTTGAACGTAGATGCCCATGGATTGGATGAAATGGACAATAAGATTTTGACGACCATAATCGATAAGTTTAAAGGTGGCCCCGTAGGCATTACTACATTGGCTACTGCAGTTTCAGAAAGTTCGGAGACTATAGAAGAAGTATATGAACCTTTTCTCATACAACAAGGTTTTATCATGCGCACACCACGGGGAAGGGAAGTAACCGAATTGGCCTACAAGCATTTGGGCAGGATAAAAGGAGGCCCTCAACCTGGACTTTTTTAATGAATACGATTCCTACTATTTCCCGATTAAAAGTTCTAAGGAACCGAAGACGTATTCTTAAAAACCCGCTGCCCTTTCATCGTGAAAATTTTGAAAAATACGGCGATACTTTTAAGATTGATCTAGGTAGAGGGAGTAGATGGGTGTTTACCAGAAAATCGGAATCCATTAAATACATCCTTCAAAAAAATCATAAAAATTATTATAAATCCGATTTACAGACCAAAGATTTGGCCAAGTATATTGGTCAAGGGTTGTTGACCTCTAACGGGGACTTTTGGAGGGTACATCGCCGAATGATCCAACCCGCTTTTCACAAGAAGAAGCTCGAGGGTCTAATGGGTATAATGTACAGGGCCATTAAGGAAGAGCTTCAGGAAATCAAAACGGATACGGAGTACGATATTTTCCCACCAATGGGTGATTTGGCTTTTCAAGTAGTGGCACAATCCCTGTTTGGTGCGACCGACATTCGTTCTAGGATGCGAACCCTAAAAGATATTACCATTCGCAATCAAGAGATGCTTATCAAGGAAATGCGACTGCCTTATTTTAAATGGTGGTTTAAACTTAGCGGGGAGATAAAAAAACATTTGAAATTAAGCGAGGAAGCGGTTGCACTCCTTAATGAAATCATTCAAGAAAGGATTGATTCAAAAAAGGAAAAAGATGACCTGTTGGATATGCTTTTAAATGCCCGGTATGAAGATGGGACCGCAATGTCAAGAAAACAATTGATCGATGAGGTTCAGATTCTCTTCACGGCAGGTCACGAGACAACGGCCAACGCTTTGAGTTTTGCGCTGTTTTTTCTGGCCAAGCACCCCAACAGTCAGGATAAGGTGTACCAAGAAATAAAAACACTGGATTTTGAGTCGGGTGAATATATGCAGTTGTTGCGCCAATTGCCTTTTACCAAACAATGTATTGAAGAGGCCATGCGATTATACCCGCCGGCCTATTTCATAGATAGGGTAAGTTTGGATACCGATAAAATGGATGGCCACGAGTTTAAAAAGGGTTCGGTGTGGCTGATGAATATATATGAACTACATCGTCATCCCGATTTCTGGGATCGACCCGATGAGTTTAGGCCTGAACGTTTTGACCCAGCAAATAAAAAGGATTTTTCGAATTATTATTTTCCTTTTGGGGCTGGCCCCAGAATGTGCATAGGTAACAATTTTGCGATGTATGAGATGATAATGACCGTTGCCCTATTACTTAAAAAGTATAAGCTATCAAGTTCTAATGATATCGTTGAAGTGAATCCATTGATAACGCTTAAACCTGCGGGAGTTCCTATCATGTTTTCCCCAAGATAGATGGGCTGTACTTTAGAGGTCAAGTCTAATAATCGGAATGGGGACCAAAACCTTAAATTTCAAAAATAGTATATTTGTACCTAAGCTATTAGTAACTAACTACTTGGTGTGTAATAAAACTATTCTTGGTTCGGATAGCACTATCAAATGACACATTTTATACTAACAACTTAAAACTACAATCATGAAAATTCTAAAGTACATTTTATTATTTCTATTAATTGCGGCAATTGGTTTGGTAATTTATGCCATGATGCAACCGGATGCTTTTGAAGTAAAGCGCACGAGAGTACTAGACGCTCCTACGGAAGTGGTTTATAACAACGTTTCCGATTATAAAAATTGGGAAGCATGGTTGCCTTGGAAAGAGGAGGATCCCGATATGATTATTACTTACGGTGAACAAACTCAAGGAAAGGGGGCTTCCTATAGCTGGAGTGCGGCTGATGGCAATGGTAGTATGAAAATGGTAGAAGCTAAACCTAATGAAGTTATCGAAAACGAACTCGCTTTCGAAGGAATGAATCCCTCCAAAACCAGATGGACATTTAAACCGGTCGAAGGTGGTACTGAGGTTACTTGGGCAATGAAAGCAGAGAAATTACCTTTTATGATGAAATTGTTTAGCGCAGTTAGCGGGGGGTATGATAATATGATGGGCCCGATGTTTGATCGGGGGTTGGAAAAACTGGATAGTATCACAAATATCAGTGCAATGGAACTTGAAAAAATTAATAATGCCTTCACGCTCGGCGCTGTTGCTAAAAAATCGATGGATGCGCAGCATTTTATTGGATATCCGCATAAAGCAAATATGAACGAGGTTGATATAACTAAAATATTTATGGAATCGATGCCCAAAGCCGGAATGTATGCCGCTGAAAAGGGATGGGAACCCGGCTCCTACATGCCTTCCGCAATTTTTAATAATTGGGATTACGAAACTGGGGAGGTAGACTTCTTAGTTGGATTAATTCTAGACAAAAAAGCTGATTTGGCCGAGGGTATGAAAGCTGTTAATTTGCCAAAAGGAGATGTTGTGATGATATCTAAATTCGGAAACTATGGTAGCGGAGATGAAAAGGCCCACATGGCTATCGATAAGTTCATGAAGGATAATAACCTTACGATCAATGGACCCGTTTACGAGATGTATGTAAATGACCCTACCCTGGTAAAACCAAATGAAATACAGACTGATATTTATTATCCTGTAAAGTAGTAGATTGAAGTTTTCTTTAAAAGGGGGGAGCGGCCATTGGCCGCTCCCCTTTCCTTTGTAAAAGCATTATTTGTGGTTTCGCCAAGGCTACTTCAAAATCGCATTTTCATCCGAAAACTTTTTATAGCTAAAATAAATGGCGCCCACGGCAAAAGCGATTAGCGAAACAAGAATAGCTGCATACTGAGCCATGTCTATGGTACCCGCCATAATTTCCTTAACACTTAGTCCAATATTCAAAACAGGAATCGGTACAGTTGCCCAGCTAAGTTCTATTCCGGGCATCATGGCCAGCACCAGCGGAATGATAATTATCATAATAATAGGGGTAGCCTTACTTTGCGCCTCCTTAAAGGTAGTGGCACCAGCAATTAGGGCTATGATAAAACCGGAGAGAAATAATGCAAACGGAATCAACAATAGCATAATCATGGTCACCGATTGAAAGTTCAACATTTCGTTGATGGCAATTTTCAAGTTTTCAGGAATCCCATCTATGAATTTCAGCCCTGCAATCAGGCCCACTAAGTTCAGAACGGCCGGAACAAAGCCTAAAATGGAAGCAACAATCGCTTTCCCCAGTAGGACTTTAAATTTTGAGATGGGCAGTGATAGGGTTGTTTCTATGGTTTTACGTTCTTTCTCCCCGGTAACAAGGTCTATGGCAGCCAGTAGACATCCGCCCCACATGGTCAGGATAAATAGGTAGGGAATAAACCCGCCTATACGCTTTCCGATCAACTCTTTTTGCTCGCCTACTTCCACATAATTTTCATTAAAAGGAGTGAGTTTTTCAGTTGAGATTTGCAAGCGATTCATACGTTTTTCCTTAATTCCTGCAGCGTAGATTGCCAGCATTTTAGAAACGCGTGCGTTTACATTTTCCTTGGTGCCGTTGCGGTAAATCTGAACGTTGGCGGTACGCAGACTATCCATGTCGGTATTCCATTCACCAGGAAATACCACTGCGGTTTGTATGGTCTCATCATCGATCAAGGTTTTAAAATCTATAGACTCGTCATAAGTGGTGATCTTGTTGAGGGTATCATTGGCAACCAGTTGTACAAAATCCTCCGGGGCATTTACCAATCCGATTTCAACCGATTTCCCTTGTTCGTTTTTATCGATCATTTCGGTAACTTTTATCATTCCAAATATCAGAATAGGTACCAATAAGGTAGGTAGCACTATAGAATTGATAATGGTTTTCCGGTCTCTTAGAAGCTCTGTAAGCTCTTTTTTGATAATAATAAATAACTCGTTCATCCTAGGCTTCTTTAACTCGGTTGATAAATTCTTGGGTAAGGTTCTCTGCTTTCATATCCTGTTTAAAATTCTCAAAGGAATCATTGTAAATAATCGAGCCCTTATTGATAATGGCGAGATCGTCACATAACAGGTCTACTTCGCTCATGATGTGTGACGAAAAGATAACCGTCTTGTTATTTTCTTTTGATTCTCGAATCAGATCAATGATACTATCGGCAGTGATTACGTCGAGACCGGAGGTGGGTTCATCAAATATGAGCACTTCTGGGTCATGAATTAGGGTTCGGGCTATGGAAACCTTTTGTTTCATACCCGTACTCATTTGCCCTACTCTTTTTTTTCTGAATTCATTGATACCTAGTTTTTCAAAGAGATATTCTTTTCTTTCCTTGTATCGTGCTCCAGGTAATTTGTAGAGTTTTCCAAAAAAATCTAGGGTCTCATCCGGATTCAAACGCTCATACAATCCGGTAGACCCGGTTAGAAAGCCAATGCGCTTTTTCACCTCATCATTGCCTTTCGAAATATCTACCCCATCTACAATAGCTGTTCCGGAAGTTGGGTTAATGATTCCCGCGATCATTCTAAGGGTTGTTGTCTTTCCAGCCCCGTTAGGGCCAAGAAGGGAAAATATCCTTCCTGGTTCACATTCAAAAGAAACATTGTTCACCGCATTTACGGTTACCGTTTCTTTTTTAAATCCCTTTCCTGTTTTAGAAGTGAAGGATTTCGTTAGATTATCAATCTGAATCATGAAATTAGTTTAGTTGTTTACCAATGATTAGTTACAAAAATCGAAAATTGTTACATTTTAATAGATTTCATTTTTTAAAATCTCACTCCACCATGATTTAAAAATTGATCCAAAGGTCTTGGTTTAAAAAAGATAGGGACACAATTCTTTACCATGCATTGAACCGTTTAACAGTTTAACGCCTACAACATACCGCTTTATAAACTCTTTTTAGAAAGCATATTTTCAAGTACCTTCGAACCATGAGTCCTAATAAAACCTCACAAATGATAAAAGCCGAAGCCCGGCGCCTCGGTTTTTTGTCCTGTGGTATTTCCAAAGCAGATTTTTTGGAAGAGGAGGCCCCAAGATTGGAAAAATGGCTCGATAAAAATATGCACGGCGAAATGGGCTATATGGCAAACCATTTCGATAAACGTTTGGACCCAAGATTGTTGGTAGATGGTGGTAAATCGGTTATTTCTTTGTTGCTCAATTATTATCCGGGGGAAACACAAAAAGATGACACCTATAAGATTTCTAAATATGCTTATGGGCAAGATTACCATCAAGTTATCAAAGCGAAACTTAGACAACTCCAGGAATTTATTTCTGAAGAAATTGGCGAAGTCAACGGGCGCGCTTTTGTAGATTCCGCGCCGGTTTTAGATAAGGCATGGGCTGCCAAAAGCGGATTGGGTTGGATAGGAAAACACAGCAACCTGCTAACGCAACAGGTAGGCTCCTTCTATTTTATTGCTGAACTGATTATTGACTTGGAACTGGATTATGATACTCCTGTAACCGATCATTGTGGTACCTGCACCGCATGTATTGATGCCTGTCCCACAGAGGCCATTGTTGAGCCCTATGTCGTTGATGGGAGTAAGTGTATTTCCTATTTTACCATTGAGCTAAAGAACGAAATCCCGACCGAGTTTCATGGTAAATTTGATGATTGGGCTTTTGGCTGCGATGTCTGCCAGGATGTTTGTCCTTGGAACCGGTTTTCAAAACCCCATCGAGAACCGCTGTTCAACCCACATCCTGATCTATTATCCATGACCAAAAAGGATTGGGAAGAAATCACCGAGGATGTTTTTAAAAAAGTATTTCAGAAATCCGCGGTAAAACGTACTAAATTTAGTGGTTTAGGTCGAAACATCAATTTTTTAAAATAGCCCTTCCTTTACGCAAACGTTTTCGTTTCCCATTCTCTGGTTTTTAGTGTCAAGTTTGGATCAAGCAAGCATTTTTAATGTTATCTTGAAAGACCGATTTTCAACCAAACTAAGAACGATATGAGCTTAATTAAAAAACCATCCTTAAGTTTTTGGCAGATATTTAATATGAATGTGGGCTTCCTGGGCATTCAATATAGTTTTGGTTTGCAGCAAACCGCAATCAATCCTATATTTCTATATCTAGGCGCGCCTGAAGAGATGTTACCCATTTTAAATATTGCGGGCCCAGTAACCGGATTGATTGTTCAGCCGATTATAGGTGCCATGTCAGATAAAACATGGTCTTCAAGATGGGGAAGGCGTAAACCTTATTTCTTGATCGGTGCCATTATAGGCAGTCTTTGTCTTTTTGCTTTCCCAACAAGTCCCGTACTGTGGTTTGCCGTTGGACTTTTATGGATTCTTGATGTTGGTAATAATATGGCGATGGAGCCGTACCGTGCCTTTGTAGGAGACAAACTCCCAGAAAAACAATTAAGCCTAGGCTACCAAATGCAAAGCCTATTCGTAGGTGCAGGTATTCTTTTGGCGAATGGTTCAATCGTTCTGTTTCAGTACCTCTTTGGTGGTGATTCGGTTGAGGTTGCGGGAGAAATTCCAAAATGGTTGTATTACTCTTTCTATATCGGGGGGATTTTATCAATAACCACCATTTTGTGGTCGGTATTAAAGACCCCTGAGATTCCGCCATCTGATGAAGAACTGGCCGAAATAAACCATACCAAGGGGTTACCATTTGCCCAACGGGTCGCCAAACCCTTTTCGGAAATTGGTGAAGCCATTAAGGATATGCCAAAATTTATGTGGAAGCTAGGGGCCGTGTATCTCTTTCAATGGTATGCCCTTTTTATTTACTGGCAATACATAACACCCCTATTCAAACTTACCTTCGGGTACTCTACCTCCGAAGCGGCCTCCCAGTCGGCCCAAATGAGTTTGACCTATAATATTGTCACCATGGTAGTCGCCCTTGCATTAGTACCGTTGACCTTAAAATACGGCGGAAAAAAAATATATGCCTACAGCTTGGTGGGTACGGGTTTGGCCCTCTTTGCAATTCCCTTTATAAATGATTCCCTTTTTGTCCTACTGCCCATGGTGCTATTTGGTGTCGGATGGGCCGCAATGATGGGGATACCCTATACCATGGTTTCAAAAGTGGTTCCGCAGGATAGGAGAGGGGTTTATATGGGAATTTTGAACATGATGATCGTCATTCCCATGGGAATAGAAACACTGACCTTTGGACCTATATTTAAATATTTGCTCGGAGGCAATGCCGTTAATGCGATGTTATTTGCTGGTGTTTTCTTTATAATCGCCGCTGTTTTGGCGCTGCGCTTAAATGTATCAAAAGAGTCAAAAGAATAAGAATGCATTTGCCCATAAATGATAGCGTTCCCCTAACTTTGTTTTCTTAAAACCCAATCCATGAGCAGCAAAAAGAACAGGCACGAAGCCTTGGTATACCATGCAAAACCACAGCCCGGGAAGATAAAGATCGTTCCTACCAAACCGTACGCGACCCAGCGCGATTTGGCACTCGCCTATTCTCCCGGCGTAGCAGAACCCTGTTTAGAGATTGCCAAGGATAGGGAGAATGTATACCGATACACTTCAAAAGGGAATCTAGTTGCCATAATTTCTAACGGAACGGCCGTTTTAGGATTGGGAAATATAGGGCCGGAAGCCTCCAAACCAGTTATGGAAGGAAAGAGTTTGCTTTTTAAGATTTTTGCCGATATCGATGGAATGGACATCGAAGTGGATACGGAGGATGTAGATAAGTTTATTGAAACGGTAAAAACAATAGCGCCCACTTTTGGGGGTATTAATTTGGAGGACATTAAAGCACCGGAAGCCTTTGAAATTGAAAGAAGGTTGAAGGCCGAATTGGATATACCCGTAATGCATGACGACCAACATGGGACGGCAATTATTTCTGCAGCGGCCTTATTGAACGCCCTTGAGATTACCGAAAAGAAAATCGGGGACGTCCGAATCGTGGTAAGTGGAGCAGGCGCCGCCGCTGTATCTTGTACAAGGTTGTACAAGGCTTTTGGCGCCAAAGACGCAAACATTGTTATGTTGGATAGCAAGGGAGTTATCCGAAGCGATCGTGATAACCTTTCCAAAGAAAAGCTTGAATTTGCCACAGATAGAAAAATAGATACCCTTGATGAGGCCATGACCAATGCCGACGTCTTTGTGGGGCTTTCGATAGCTGACATCGTAACGCCGGAGATGCTACAGTCAATGGCAAAGAACCCTATTGTTTTTGCGATGGCCAACCCGAATCCTGAGATTAAATACGACCTGGCGATAAAGACCCGAAAAGATATTATTATGGCCACAGGCCGTTCGGATCACCCTAATCAGGTCAATAATGTTTTGGGATTTCCTTTTATTTTTAGGGGAGCGTTGGATGTTAGGGCTACGGCCATAAATGAGGCAATGAAAATGGCCGCGGTAAAGGCCTTGGCAGAATTAACTAGGGAGCCGGTTCCGGAGCAGGTAAATGTTGCCTACGGAGAGACCCGATTAACATTTGGAAAGGATTACATTATTCCCAAACCTTTTGATCCCCGACTGATTTCGGAAATTCCTCCCGCCGTTGCAAAAGCGGCTATGGATAGCGGGGTTGCAAAGGACCCTATAGAAGATTGGGATAGATATAAAGAGGCGTTGATGCAGCGGTCGGGCAACGATAATAAAGTGGTTCGTTTGCTCCATAACAGGGCCAAGATGAATCCCAAAAAGATCGTTTTTGCCGAGGCAGATCATTTAGATGTGTTAAAAGCTGCGCAAATCGTACATGAAGAAGGAATTGCCATTCCTGTTCTGTTAGGGAACAAGGAGATTATTTCCGAATTGAAGCAGGAATTGGAATTCGATGCCGATATTGAAATCATAGATCCTAGCGCTCCGGACTCCAAGAAAAAAAGGATGGAGTATGCCAACCAGTATTGGGAAAATAGAAAGCGCAATGGTTCTACGCTCCATAATGCCAAATCAAAAATGAAGGAGCGCAATTATTTTGGCGCGATGATGGTCTTAAAAGGAGACGCCGATGGAATGATCTCTGGCTATTCAAGGGCGTACCCTAGGGTAGTAAAACCTGTTTTTGAGGTGATAGGAAGAGCCTCTGGAGTTACAAGGGCCGCTACGGTGAATATTATGATCACTAAAAGGGGACCGCTGTTTTTGGCCGATACCTCTATCAATATAGACCCCGATGCGGAGCAAATTGCAGAAATCGCCCAGATGACTGCCAATGTGGCTAAAACGTTTGGTTTCGACCCGATAATGGCCCTACTGTCATACGCAAATTTCGGTTCGTCGAACCATCCGCATGGGAGAAAAGTGCGCGATGCGGTAAAAATTCTGCATAATGACAATCCCGAATTACCGGTAGATGGTGAAATACAAATCGATTTTGCGCTGAACAAGGAAATGCATGAGAATCAATTTCCGTTTTCCAAGCTTGCTGGAAAAAAGGTAAACACGCTTATTTTTCCCAATTTAGAGAGCGCGAACATTACCTATAAACTGCTCAAAGAATTGAATAGAGCAGATTCGATAGGACCCATAATGATTGGGCTGCGAAGATCTGTTCATATTTTGCAATTGGGGGCCAGTGTAGATGAAATGGTTAATATGACTGCCATTGCGGTGATAGATGCCCAGGAGCGCGAGAAACGAAGAAAAGCTAAGGCCATAGGTAAGTAGACATAGATAGTAATTGGTTGCGGTCATCGGAAATGGCTTTAACCTTGGGCCATCAATTCCTAAAATTTGAATAAATTCCTACGCAAATCCTTCTTTTTTCTTGGTAAAAGTCCTTTATTAATTTTTTGACCGCCTGATTTTTATATTTTTACAGCAAAACACCAAACACCTTCCATGATCCATCACCTTAAAGGAAAGTTAGTAGAAAAGAATCCCACAAACCTTGTTATTGAATGTGGCGGAGTAGGATATTTTGTGAATATATCCTTGAACACTTTTTCCAAAATTCCGGATAGCGAGCATGTTCAGGTGTACACCCATCTTCAGATAAAGGAAGATTCGCATACCTTATTTGGTTTTGCTGAGAAATCTGAACGTGAAATATTCAGGCTGTTGCTTTCGGTTTCCGGGATAGGGTCCAGCACGGCGCGTACCATGTTATCTTCGTTGTCCCCCGGTCAGATTCGCGATGCTATAGCTAGCGGAAATGTACCTACAATACAGAGTATCAAGGGTATTGGGGCGAAAACGGCGCAGCGTGTAATTTTAGACCTAAAAGACAAGATTTTAAAAATCTACGATATTGATGAAGTTTCCCTCAATCCGAACAATACAAATAAAGATGAAGCGTTATCTGCTTTAGAGGTTCTTGGGTTCCCACGCAAGCAGGCAGAACGTGTTATCGATAAAGTGTTGGCTCAAGAATCCTCTCTAAGTGTCGAAGATATTATAAAACAGACACTTAAAAATTTATAATTAGTTTGAAAACAGGGGCAAAAAAAATTCTTAAATACTCATTTAAGCTTACTCTTCTATTCGCACTATTCTTCATAGGTGCGAATGTAATGTATGCCCAAGACAATCCACCATCGTCACAGCCTGCCGATTCCTTGGTTCAAGAGATAGATTCAGTTAAAACGGGTTTTGATTTAGGACGAATACTTCTGGAAAACCCTGATAGTATCGTTGCAAAGTATGTTTACGACCCAAAAATAAATAGCTATGTCTATTCTGAAAAACTTGGGGATTTTGATATCGGTTATCCAATAATACTAAGTCCCGAGCAGTATCTAGACCTTGTTCAAAAAGAAGGTATTAAGGATTATTTTAAAGAAAAGGGAGATGCATTTTCTGGTAAGAAAGCTGGTAGTGAGGAAGCCCGTAAAAATTTGCTGCCTAATTTTTATGTAAACAACAAATTTTTCGAATCCATTTTCGGGGGAACAGAGATCAAGATCGACCCACAGGGTTCGGTCGCGATGGATCTAGGGGTTATTTGGCAAAAAAATGACAACCCTGCGCTTTCGCCAAGAAATCGGAGTAACCTTTCTTTTGATTTTGATCAGCGAATAAGCCTTAGTATGTTAGGTACCATTGGGGAACGCCTTCAAGTAAATGCCAATTATGATACCGAGGCCACTTTCGATTTTCAAAATATAGTAAAGCTCGAATATACCCCGACCGAAGACGATATTATTCGCAAGATAGAAGTGGGTAATGTTAATATGCCTTTGAATAGTTCTTTGATTCAGGGCGCGCAAAGCCTTTTTGGGGTAAAGACTCAATTGCAGTTTGGCAAGACTACGGTAACCGCAGTATTCTCAGAGCAACAGTCGCAGAACAACACCGTTGTTGCCCAGGGAGGTGGAACCATAAATGATTTTTCACTATCAGCCTTGGATTACGACGAGGACAAGCACTTTTTCCTAGCGCAATATTTTAGGGACAATTACGACGAGGCACTGGAAAACTATCCCTATATCAAAAGTCAGGTACAGATTACCCGTTTAGAAGTTTGGACGACCAACCGAAGCCAGCAGACCATTAATGTAAGAAATATTGTTGCCTTGCAAGATTTAGGGGAGTCCATTTCCGAACAAACTAGGATAGGGGAAGCTGGTGGAGCAGGGATGGATTTTTTCAACACTAGTGCAACTATCGAAAATCTTCCCAGAAATAACGCGAATTCGTATGACCCCGAACTGCTTATCTCTGGGACTGGGGCCTTGAACGATAATGTTCGGGATATTGCTACGGTAGACAACGCATTTAATACAACTAATGCTAGCATTTTCGACCCTGGCTATAATCCAAGTCAAGGTACCGATTATGCCATTTTGGAAAATGCCCGTAAACTGGAACTGGGCCGTGACTACGACTTTAATTCGCAATTGGGGTATATTTCCTTAAACCAACGCCTTAGTAATGATGAGATTTTAGCCGTTGCCTTTCAATACACCTATAACGGGAATGTATATCAGGTAGGTGAATTTGCCAATGGCGGGGTAGATGCTACGACCATTTCTGGTGGCCCCACAACGCCCATTATCAATAACAATACCTTGGTAATGAAACTTTTAAAAAGTAACATTACCAACGTCTCCGATCCTATTTGGGATTTGATGATGAAAAATATCTACGCCACAGGTGCTTTTCAGTTGCTTCAGGATGATTTTAAACTAAACATCCTATACTCCGACCCTACGCCAAGAAATTATATTACCCCAGTGGTTGAAGGCCCAGGAAGTGGTTGGCCAGATGGGTTACAGGAGAAAATCTTGCTCAATGTGTTCAATTTAGACCGGCTAAACGCCTATAATGATATTCAACCCGGGGGGGATGGCTTTTTCGATTTTGTACCCGGCATTACTGTAGATACCCGGAGTGGTCGCATCATATTTACCAAAGTAGAACCCTTTGGGGAGTTTTTATATCAGCTTTTGAATGGCAATGGCCCAGACGAATATAACAGACCTGAAAACTATAACGAGAACCAACAACAATATGTGTTCCGGGATATGTATGAGTTTACAAAGGCAGCGGCACTACAGATTCCCGAAAAGAACAAATTCCTTTTAAAAGGGCGTTATAAGTCAGAAGGTAGTAACGGTATTCCCATTGGGGCCTTTAATGTGCCGCGTGGTTCCGTTAGGGTAACCGCTGGCGGCCGAACCTTGCAGGAGGGAATTGACTATACCGTAAATTATCAGGCAGGTACGGTGCAGATTTTAGACCCTAGTTTGGAAGCATCAAATACTCCAATTAACATTTCCGTAGAGAACAATGCGGTATTCGGGCAGCAGACCAGAAGGTTTACAGGAGTGAATGTAGAACATCAGGTGAACAAAAATTTTGTGCTTGGAGGTACTTTTTTAAACCTTAATGAACGACCCCTTACGCAGAAATCCAACTTTGGAGTAGAGCCGGTCAACAATACGGTTTTTGGTTTCAACGGAAACTTTTCAACCGAGGTTCCTTTCTTGACAAGAATGGTCAATAAGTTACCGAACATAGATACCGATGTGCCCTCTAACCTTTCGCTAAGGGGTGAAATTGCCTGGTTAAAACCGGGCTCCCCAAAAAATGCCGATTTTCAAGGCGAAACAACAACCTATTTAGATGATTTTGAAGGGGCCCAGGCTTTAATAGATATTCGTTCTTCCTTAGGGTGGAGTTTGGCAAGTGTACCGATTGATATAGACCAGAATAGAGCAGGCTTAGAGCCAGGTTTTGAAAGGGCAAAATTGGCATGGTACACCATAGATCCCATTTTCTATACCAACCAAAGGCCATCCGGTATAAGCGATAGCGATATATCTTTAAACGAGTCGCGTCGTATTTTTATAGATGAGGTATTCCCTAGGGTAGAAGTGGCCCAAGGGCAGACACAGCAGCAGACAACTTTTGATATTGCTTATTATCCAAATTCAAAAGGCCCATACAATGCCAATTCGGATGCTGGATTCGACACCAATCCAGAAGAACATTGGGGTGGCATTATGCGTTCGCTGAGCAGTACCAATTTTGAACAGGCGAATGTGGAGTTTATTCAATTTTGGGTAATGGATCCGTTTGAAGATAATGTAGGCACCTCGCCGGGAAAATTGGTGATTGAATTGGGGAATATTTCAGAAGATATCCTGCCCGATGGAAGAAAACAGTATGAAAACGGTCTTCCAGTTCTTGAAGGCGATACGGATGCCAGGCCGACCGACTGGGGAGAAGTACCACAGACCCAGGCACTTGTTTATGCTTTTGATGTAGATGAGGCGGCAAGGGCTGCCCAGGATGTGGGACTCGACGGATTGTCTGATGATGAGGAAGGCAGGTATGGTGATGGCCCTGACCCTGCAAACGACAATTATGAATATTTTTTACAACGCGACGGAAGCATCCTGAACCGCTATTTAAATTTCAATAATACGGAAGGAAACTCCCCCATAGATGTAACCAATGACGATCGTGGGAGCACTACCTTACCGGATGTAGAAGATATTGATCGGGATCTGACCATGAATACGATTGAGAGCTTTTTTAGATATGAGGTTGAGATCAAGCCGGGGACCAACATCGGCGACCAATATGTGACCGATATCCGGGATACGGTCTACGCAGCGCCAAGAATTCCTGACGGAAGCACAAAAAGAAGCCGTTGGATCCAATATAAGATTCCATTGAGCGATATCACGGAAGAAAGAACAATAGGCGGAATAAACGATCTTAGATCGGTAAGTTCAATGCGTATGTACCTTACCGATTTTACCGATGACGTAGTACTCAGATTCGCAACCTTGGATTTGGTTCGAGGCGATTGGCGTACCTATTTGGGTAGTCTTGAGGAAAATGGCGATTTACCTTCTTCTGATGCTACCTCCTTAGATGTAAATGCGGTAAACATTCAAGAAAATGAACAGCGAAGTCCAATTCGCTATGTGCTGCCACCCGGTGTTATTCAGGAATCGTTAAACAACAATAACACGATCATTCGCCAAAACGAACAGTCGCTTTCGCTAGTGGTGAATAATCTTGAGCCAGAAGATTCCCGGGCCGTTTTCAAAAGTCTTAACATAGATCTGCGACAGTATGAGAAGATAAAGATGTTTATGCATGCAGAGGAGGTGGGCTTGGAATTGAACCCGTCGATTGCTCCATTGGCAGGCTTTCTACGAATAGGAACCGATTTTACCGAAAACTTTTATCAGATAGAACTTCCACTTGAGTTTACCCCATGGAATACCATCAGCGCCGAGTCCATTTGGCCTGAGGCCAATCGATTGGATGTCTCACTGGACAACCTAAAGAAAATTAAATCCCTTCGCATTAACCTCAGACAAGATGGTGTCCCGCTTAGCGAAATCCGTTATTACGAAATTGAAAATGGGGAGCCGGTAGAAAAACTGGCTACAGATCCAAGAACCGATGGGGTACTTCGTATCGGTATAAAGGGTAATCCATCTTTGGGAAATATACGCTCGATGATGGTGGGAATAAAGAATATAAGTGATCGAACAACAGACGGGGAGGTATGGTTTAATGAACTGCGTTTAGCGGGCCTTGACAATAACGGTGGCTGGGCAACCGTAGTGGCAATGGATGCTAATATTGCCGATTTTGCAAATGTTACGGCTACGGGTAGCCAAAGCACATCTGGTTTTGGGGCCATTGACCAAATGCCAAATGAACGGGCAAGGGAAGATGCCGTTTCCTATGATGTAGTAACCAATTTGAACATGGGCCAATTGCTGCCAAAACAGTGGGGGATTCAATTACCGTTCAATTATGGTATCTCTGAGCAATTGATTACCCCGGAGTTTGACCCCGAATTTGATGATCTTAGATTAGATGACCTCATTGCGACCGCTAACAGTGCTGAAGATGCCGAAAATATTAAAAAACGGGCAGAAGACTATACCAAAAGAACTAGTGTTAATCTAATAGGAGTCCGTAAGAATCGAGGGGAGGAGGCCGATGCAAACTTTTACGACATCGAAAACTTCACCTTTAATTATTCGTATAATCAAACCGATCATCGTGATTTTGAGGTTGAAAGGCTCAAAGATCAAAGCGTGGTCGCCGGATTTGTTTACAACCATAGTTTTGAGCCGGTTGAGGTGGAACCCTTCAAGAAAAAAGACTCCCTCTTTAATGGGAAATACTGGCAGTGGTTAAAAGATTTAAATCTAAGCCTGTTACCAACCACAATCTCAGTAAATTCTAACATCAACAGGCAATTCAATAGGCAGACATTTAGGAATGTAATTCCTGCGGGGGAAGATCCGACCAACTTCTTATCGTTACCAGAATTGCAGCAACGCAACTATCTCTTTAATTGGCAGTATGCCGTCAATTATAGCCTGACGAAGTCGTTGCGCTTGAACTTCACGGCTTCTAACAACAATATTGTACGTAACTATTTAGACGACCCGAACAACCCTTTATCAGAAGTTGATGAAGCGCTACAGCTTTGGGATGGTTTCTGGGACTTAGGTGATCCCAATCGCCATTCCCAACAAATGCAGTTGAATTATGAAATTCCGTTTGCAAAAGTGCCTGCCCTTGATTTTATCAGTGCCCAATACTCCTACACCAGTAATTTTGATTGGCAACGGGGGGGTGATGCCTTGAATGTGGCTATTGCCGAGGAACAGAATTCTACAGATGCCGATGGAAACCTGCTCGTCACATCTATTAATACAGTACAAAATGCCAATACCCATAACCTGACCGCGTCCTTGACGATGCAGAAATTTTATGATTTGATAGGGTTTAAAAAACGTACGGGCAAATCCGCGGAAAGGGCACCAGTACGGACAGACAAGGCGGGTAATAATGAAAAGACGGCCAAGAAAACTCCGGCCAAGACTGGGAAACTATGGAATACCGCGGTAGATGTATTGACCATGGTAAAACGCTTGAACATCAATTACAATGAGAGCAATGGTACCGTATTGCCCGGTTATACGCAAAGCGTGGGCTTTATAGGCTCGGCGCGGCCGACCATAGGTTTTGTTTTTGGTAGTCAGGCCGATGTGCGGTTTGATGCCGCCCGTAAAGGATGGCTTACCAATTTTGATGAATTCAACGAGCAATTTGTTAAGCGTACGACCAAGCAACTCAACATTACAGCAACTGCACAACCTGTAAAAGATCTGACCATTGACTTGGTGGCCGATCGACAATATTCAAATAGTTTACAAGAAAATTATAGAGTAGATTTTGTTGATGGTAATAATGAATACATTTCTCAATCCCCGAACAATTTTGGGAACTTCAGCATTTCTACCATGATGATCGGTACCGCCTTTGGTAAGAGTGATGAGTTTGATTCTAAGAACTTTGAGAAATTCAAGGAAAATAGGATAACCATTGCCAATCGTCTGGAGTCCGATCGAGGGAATCAGTCCCAAGTGATAAATGGTAGTACCTTGGATGAAGAAGGTTTCCCCAATAGGTATGGCAAAACCCAACCCGAGGTATTGCTTCCGGCTTTCTTTGCCGCCTATACCGGTCAAAATGTAGATCGTGTAAACCTGGATGTTTTTAGGAGTATCCCAATCCCAAATTGGAACATCAAGTACACGGGTTTGATGCGCAAAAAGTGGTTCAAAAAGAAGTTCAAACGCTTTTCGTTGCAACATGGGTATCGCGCTGCATATAGTATTAACTCCTTCCAGACCAATTTAGAAAAGCAAAATGTTACCGTTGGCGGGGAAACCAATGACCTATTACCTGATTTAATTCTTAACAATGTCGTATTGAACGATGCATTTAATCCGCTGTTACGTGTAGATTTTGAAATGAAGAATTCCGTCAGCGTATTGGCCGAAGTGCGTACCGACCGCGCGCTGTCCTTAAGTCTGGACAATAATTTAATGACAGAGATCAATGGTAAGGAATACACCCTAGGCTTGGGGTATCGAATAAAAGATGTGAAATTCGTTACGAATATAGGCGGTACCAAAACACGCTTAAAAGGCGATCTAAACCTGAAGGCCGATATGAGCATTCGGGACAACATTACCATTATTAGAAACTTGGATATAGATAACAATCAGATTACTTCAGGTCAAAACCTGTTGTCTATTAAATTCACAGCCGATTACGCCCTCACGAAAAACCTGAACGCCTTGTTTTTCTACGACCATTCCTTCTCTAAATTCGCCGTCTCAACGGCTTTTCCCCAAACCACGATCAATACAGGGTTTACGCTGCGCTATAATTTTGGAAATTAAGTCGGCATTACGAGGCTTTCTTTCTAAGCCGTGGCAATCTGCTTCGGATAACTATAGGTTTTTTGATAAAAACTTAAATTCATAATTATACCGTAGCAAATCAACAGATTACTTCGTCTCAAAATAGCTCCTCGTAAAGACGTTTGGAAAAGACCAATTTGCTTGAATTCTTATTAGGAATCCGCTACATTTGCTTTGCTAATTAAAATTATATCAAATGAACATACCATCAGAATTAAAATACACCAAAGACCATGAATGGATAAGCATTGATGAGGACATCGCCACGGTAGGCATTACCGATTTTGCTCAAGGTGAACTGGGCGATATTGTTTATGTTGAAGTAGAAACTTTGGATGAGACCTTAGACAGGGAAGAGGTTTTTGGTACCGTTGAGGCCGTAAAAACGGTTTCTGATCTTTTTCAACCGCTGAGCGGTGAAATTATCGAGTTCAATACAGCTCTGGAAGATGAGCCTGAAAAGGTGAATGCCGACCCCTATGGTGATGGATGGATGGTAAAAATAAAATTGAGCGAACCTTCGGAGATTGATGATTTGCTTACAGCAGAAGCCTACAAAGAATTAATTGGTGCTTAAGGCAAAGCGATTTACAATCGGTTTTTTGGGTTGGATGATCTTGATTACCCTTCTCAGCTTGGTTTCCTTTTCAAATTCCAGCATGCCAAAAATTGGTATTCCTCATCTAGACAAGGTGGTACATTTTACTTTTTATAGTGTGGCTACGGTTTTGGGCTGCTTTTTTGTAAGGGAACGGGCCAGTGCCCATATAAGCCTAAACCAAAGTATTTTGATTATTGGGGCCTTTACCATCATTTATGGAATACTAATTGAGGTTTTACAGCATAGACTTCCCGGGACAAGGGACGGGAACGAATATGACGCTCTTGCCAATGCCGTGGGTACTTTTGTAGGGGTTTTCGTGGTAATAGGTATATTTTCAGCCAAAGGCCCGCTAAAATGGAAATTTTAAGTCAATGGCAATCATTATCAATACGGAATCGGAACTTGGCACCCTGAATTTGTTGTTATTTGGTTAGCAAGGAAGTTGTCTGGTGGAGATGTCAATTTTTAGCGAATTATAAGTCTGAAATCTTATATCCGGCGGTGTAGCGGTCTTAAGTCTCAATTAATGTAGTCTTACGTCTTGTATCTGGCAGCGCAGCGGTCTTTCGTCTTTAATTAGACAGGGTCGATTTATAAAGCGAAAACCGAAAAAGTATTGCTCATATAAATTTTGCTTGAACCGATTATTTGGTTAAATTAGCGAACAATAAAATTTGAAGATATGGAACTGAAGAAGAATCCAAAGGCTGATATAGGTCGTAATAGTGGTCTTTATTTTGTAATAGGTTTGGCATTGGTAATGCTATTTACTTGGAGGGCATTAGAGTGGAAAACCTATGACGAAGAGACGGAGTACGACATCTCTATGAACATTGATGATGAGCTGGATGAGGAGGTTCCCATGACAGAACAGATTAAAACTCCACCGCCTCCGCCACCTCCGGCAGCACCTGAAATAATTGAGGTTGTTGAGGATGAGGAAGAGGTTGAGGAAACGGTAATCGAGTCTACCGAAACCTCTCAAGAAGAAGAGGTGATGGAAGTAGAAGATGTGGCCATGGAAGAGGTAGAGGAAGATATCGACGTTCCCTTTGCGGTGATTGAAGACGTTCCTATTTTTCCCGGTTGTGAAAAGGAAAGCAATAAGCGGGCATGTTTTCAGAAAATGATGCAAAAACATATTAGTAAAAACTTTCGCTACCCTGAAATTGCCCAAGATATGGGAATCCAAGGTAGGGTGAGTGTAATGTTCACGATTCAAAAAGACGGTAGCATTGGCAACGTAAGAATGCGCGGCCCGGACAAGAATTTAGAAAAGGAAGCTGCACGTATTATTGGTAAATTACCTAAAATGACCCCAGGAAAACAAAGGGGTAGAGCGGTAAGGGTACCATTTAGTATTCCGATTACCTTCAAATTACAGTAAAAACGAATTAAGACATATAAAATCCTGGGCAAATGCCCGGGATTTTTTATACCCGGCTTTTTAATCGTTAGGATTTCTTTTTATAGCAGAGATAAACATGATCGTTTCGTTGCAGGAGTAACGTTTGCAGGCTATCTTTGCAGCCTTTAAAAACAACTGATGAAAACTGCGGTGGGCACGGCAAAAGGCAACTCATGGACCTTGGGTTTTTCCGACTTTAAGGAAATCACTAAGGCGCGTCTTGCCATAAGCGTTGTATTTTCTTCCGTAGCGGGCTATTTTTTAGGGGCTTCAGAAATCAGTTGGCTTTCAGTTCTTTTATTGGCGTTTGGCGGTTATTGCATGGTAGGGGCATCCAATGCCTTTAACCAAATCATTGAAAAAGATTTGGATGCGTTAATGAACCGTACCAAGAACAGACCCATACCGTCTGGTCGTATGTCCGTAAATAAGGCCATGACCATTGCTGTGGTATTGACAATTCTTGGGGTAGTTGCGCTCTATTATCTAAACCCAAAAACTGCAATGTTCGGGGCGATTTCCATTTTTCTGTATACGAGTGTTTACACCCCTTTAAAAACCAAAACCCCCTTGTCGGTTTTTGTGGGAGCATTCCCTGGGGCAATTCCATTTATGTTAGGATGGGTTGCGGCCACCAACGATTTTGGTATAGAACCGGGCACCTTGTTCATGATACAGTTCTTCTGGCAGTTTCCCCACTTTTGGGCCTTGGGCTGGATGCTTGATGAGGATTATAAAAGAGGAGGGTTTAAAATGCTTCCAACCGGGAAAAAGGATAAAGGCACCGCACTACAAATTATCATGTACACCTTTTGGATGTTATTGATTTCGGTAATTCCCGCATTTGGGATAACGGGAAGTTTGCACCTTTCTATACCGGCCGCTATCCTAGTTTTCATACTTGGATCTGTAATGTTGTTTTTTGCATTTCAGCTGTATAAAAAACAGGATAACGGATCAGCAAGACAGTTAATGCTCGCTAGTGTAAGTTACATTACGCTGATGCAAATTGTATATGTAGCGGATAAAATGATATAAAATGGATTTAACTCAAGGTACACAAAAACTTAAAACCGATAGGGCAAAAAAAATGATGCTTTGGTTTGGTATCGTAAGCCTCCTTATGGGTTTTGCAGGCTGGACCAGTGCCTATATTATTAGCCGTTCACGGGAAGACTGGCTTTCAGAGATACAATTGCCAAATGCATTTTTGATAAGTACGGTAATTATTATTTTGAGCAGCATCACCTATATTTTGGCAAAGAGAGCCATTCAAAAAGATAACAGAAGTCTTTGCACGTATATGTTATTGGCAACCTTGGTTTTGGGCATAGTCTTTATTTTTATGCAGTTTCAAGGTTTTCAGGAAATGTTGGCCAACGGCTACTTTTTCACTGGCCCGACCAGTAGCATAAAAATGTCTTATGTATTTCTGATTGCGGCAGTGCATATTGCACATTTAATAGCCGGTATCATTTCACTTTTAGTGGTCTTGTATAATCAGATTAAGGGAAAATATTCTTCCAAGGAATACTTGGGAATCTCCTTGGGTGCTACTTTTTGGCATTTTTTGGATCTGCTTTGGGTATATCTAATGCTGTTCATGACCTTCGTGAAATAATATTTTCAGAGAAAATCTGTTTTGATAATGAACTAGTTTGATTCTTTTGTTTGGAATGGAGAATGAAGGCCTTTTTGTGCTAATGAAGACCCGCCTGAATGGTACGGACAGGCATTTTTTAGAGGCACGTACCGAGGTAAACGGACAAAGGGAAAAAATTAGGGAGCAGAACCTGCCTGCCGGCGGGCAGGTGTGAAATTCGGAGGTAAAAGAAAAAGTTTAAATAAGTTCAATGATTCCGTTTTGTATGCCCAAAGAAAACTGTAAATTTGTGCAACTTTTAACAATACGTTATACTATATGAATTCTACTGTAACTACAGGTTCCGAAGAAAATACTTGGGGAGGCGGTAACCGTCCTTTAAATGCCAGTTACGGCAAATTAATGATGTGGTTCTTTTTGGTATCGGATGCCCTTACGTTCTCCGGATTTTTGGCGGCATACGGTTTTTCAAGGTTTAAGTTTATTGAAACTTGGCCTATAGCCGATGAGGTATTTACACACGTTCCTTTCTTTCATGGTAATTATCCCATGTACTATGTGGCCTTCATGACCTTTATTTTGATTATGTCCTCTGTAACGATGGTATTGGCGGTTGATGCGGGACATAAAATGAAACAAAAGGCCGTTATTTGGTATATGTTCTTGACCATTATTGGGGGTGCAATTTTTGTGGGATCTCAAGCCTGGGAGTGGGCAACCTTTATCAAAGGCGATTTTGGAGCGGTAGAAACCAAGGGCGGTAGAATCCTACAGTTTGTAAAAGCCGATACCGGTGAACGCGCAGCACTGGCCGATTTTGCAAAGGAAATTCATGATGACCGAGCGGCTCATGAGCGAAAAAATGGAGTTTGGTTTTACGAAGAAGGTTACCAACCTAGCTATAACCTAAAAGAAGTTGTAGCCGGGCTTAAGGCTAATCCGAATATCCTAATTAGAACTGAATTGATTAATGCAGAAGGTGAAAAAACATTGCTTAATAGGGAACAAACCCTAGAAAAAATCAATGATGGGGTCTTGGTGGTTGAAGGAGCCAATCTTGTTAGAAACGAGTACGGTAGTCGCCTTTTCGCAGATTTTTTCTTTTTCATTACCGGCTTTCACGGTTTTCACGTATTCTCTGGGATAATGATCAATTTGATTATTTTCTTTAATGTGGTAATTGGCACCTATCAGAAAAGAGGGCATTATGAAATGGTGGAAAAGGTAGGCTTGTACTGGCACTTTGTAGATTTGGTCTGGGTATTTGTATTTACCTTCTTCTATCTCGTATGATTTAGTGTCACTTCCGCGAAGGCGGAAGTCTTTTGAACATAACAATATTGAAATAACGAATAACCATTAATGATTAATAATGGCACACGAACATAAATTAGAGATTTTTAGAGGACTTTTAAAGTTCAAATCGAATACTTCAAAAATTTGGGGAGTATTAATTTTCCTTACCATAGTAACAACTGTTGAGGTTGCCCTGGGTATTATGAAGCCAGAGGTGCTTACCCAGAATACCTTTTTGGGAATGAAATTCCTTAATTGGATATTCATCATCCTTACGCTCGTAAAGGCATATTACATTGCCTGGGATTTTATGCACTTGCGTGACGAGAAGACGGCGTTGCGAAGAGCAATCGTTTGGACACCGATTTTTTTGGTGGCCTATTTGATTTTTATTCTCTTATTAGAAGCCGATTATGTCTATGAAGTTTACAAAAGTGGCTTTGTAGAATGGAATTTCTGATTTCATATAATATTGACTAAAAAAGACGGTTAAAAAACCGTCTTTTTTTATGCCTTAATGTGGCTATTTACATAATGTTGGCAATTATTATAAGTCCGTTTCACCTTTGTGCTTTATCTTTGCAGCGACGCTGTCAATTATGAAAAAAACCTTCGTTTTAGTAACACTTTTTATACTCCCGATCGTAGCGTATTTATTCTTTTTATCAGGTACGACCAACTTCGGAAAACTGGCCACACTTACAGAGAACATTGGCGAGGTTCCTCCCTTAAATGATGACATTGTTTTAGAGGGTAAAATTACTGTTTTGGGTTTTATGGGGAATAATCTTGATTCGAAGAAAGCAAATGCCTTAAACTTGAATCAGAAAATATACAAACGATTTTATGAGTTCAACGATTTTCAATTTATCATGGTCGTTCCTAAAGGGACTGAACCGCAGGTAAAAGCTTTAAAAAAGGAACTAGGGGCCTTAGCTGACCCTAAAAAATGGAATTTTGTTTATGCAGATCAAAATGAAATTCAAGTTTTTTTCGACGGATTGAAGACCAATTTATCCTTGGATGATAAAATGGCTACGCCTTATGTTTTTATAATCGATAAGGATCGGAATTTACGCGGTAGAACTGATGATGAAGATGAACATACCAAATACGGTTTTAAGAGTTCCTCGGTGGCCGAATTGAATAATAAGATGGTAGATGATGTAAAGATAATTCTAGCGGAATACCGACTAGCACTTAAAAAGAATAATAAGCGAAAGAAGGAATAAGCTCAGCAATGAAAAATAAATACACCTACGTTTGGGTTTCGCTGGTGATTTTGGTCTTCGGCATTATCTTTATTCCCAGGATAATTGATCGATTAAAATCAGATGCCATTGTTCAGAACGATCGCATGAGTATGAAGGATAATAGTGCCGAATTGGCCTATGTGCTTTTAAATGGGAAAAAACGCAGTGTGCCGGAGTTCACCTTTCTAAATCAGGATAGCCTACTAGTTTCAGATAAGGACTACGCCGGAAAGGTTTTTGTAGCAGAGTTCTTTTTTACTACCTGTCCAAGTATTTGTCCTATCATGAATAAGAATTTGGTAAACATTCAAGATGAATTTGCTGATGAAGATGATTTTGGGATCGCTTCATTTTCTATCGCACCGGAATACGACACGCCAACTGTTCTAAAAGAATATGCGGAGCGTTACGGAATTACAGACTTGGATTGGAATTTATTGACAGGAAGTCCTGATCAAATTTTTGAATTGGCCAATGCCGGCTTCAACATTTTTGCAGCTGAAGCTTCCGATGCTCCGGGCGGATTTGAACACTCCGGGTTGTTTGCCTTGATTGATAAAAGAGGATATATACGTTCTAGAGTCGATAAATATGGAAACCCGATCGTGTATTACAGAGGTGCGATTTCTGAAGAAAATGGAACCAATGATCACGGTGAAACACAGCAGATTTCAATTTTGAAGGAGGATATTAAAAAATTATTGGCAGAATAAATGAAATCCTCCCAACAAAAAGAAAAGAAATTTAATAAGGCAATCACGATAGTGTCCATAGTCATTCCGTTAATTGTGGCAATTCTATTTGGAGTTAAGATACCCAATGTAGAACGACTTGGGTTTTTGCCACCTATGTATGCATCAATCAACGGATTAACGGCTATATTACTTGTTTTTGCCGTTATAGCAATCAAAAATGGTAAAAGGCAATTGCACCAGAATTTAATGACAAGTTGTATCGTGTTATCGATACTGTTTTTGGTAATGTACATTGCCTATCACATGACCTCTAATTCTACGTCCTATGGTGGTGAAGGAGCATTGCGTTATGCGTATTATTTTATCTTGATATCGCATATCATTTTATCTATTGTTATCATTCCGTTGGTATTAAAGACCTATGCGAGAGCGTATCTGAAAAAGTATGAGGCACATCGTAAATTGGCCAAAATCACTTTTCCGATTTGGCTGTATGTCGCAATTACGGGAGTTGTTGTTTATTTGATGATTTCGCCCTATTACGTGTGAGATTCATTTTTGATGAACCTTTTTGCAAAATCAAAAATGAAAAGTCAAACAAATCTCGAAATACTGGGATTTATTTAACCAAATGTTACCCTGGGGGGCTAGGCTTCCGGGAAGGAGTTTATATGAAAAGATTAATTGTAATATTATTTATAAGCATGTTGCCCCAATTAGGAGCAGCGCAATGTGCCATGTGTCGAGCTGTGCTGGAAAGCGAGGGTAATGCTTCAGTTGCCGAAGGGGTAAATGATGGTATTGTCTATCTTATGGCCATTCCCTACATTTTGGTAGGAGTGCTTTTTTATTTTGTTTATAAAAAACTAAAACAAGATTAATATATTTTTAACATTTTTTTAAGATTTAGAACTGTAACGATCCTTGTGAGGAACAGTCTTATTAAGAGTGTCGACTCCCCCACGGCACCGTCAATCAATCAATAAATCAATCACCACATGTTCGACATCGAAAGATGGCAGGAAATCTTTGATACCATCCGTAAAAACAAATTACGGACGTTTCTTACCGGCCTATCCGTGGCCTCTGGGATTTTTATCCTCGTTATATTATTGGGTTTTGGTCAAGGTATGCAAAACGGCATAGCACAGGAATTTGAACGCGATGCCAGTAATATGATTGGTGTTTGGACGCAAGTTACCACAAAGGAATACAAGGGCTTAAACCCCGGTCGTACCATACAACTCCGCGATGAGAATTATGATTTTGTTGAAAAATTGCATTCCGATAAGCTGGAGTACAAATCACCCATGTACCGGGTTTTTAATACTTCTATAATTTATGGTGCCGAATCGGGCGCCTATTCCATTTGGGGAACTTCCCCAGATTTTCAACAATTGGAGAATGCCTTTATGTCTTACGGCCGCTTTTTAAATCATAATGACATCCGCCAAAAAGCGAAAGTCGTGGTGATAAGTAATAAAATTCACCGCGAGCTATTGGATAAAATTGAAAACCCAATTGGAGAACATATTGAGATTTCTGGCTTAAGTTTTCAAATCGTGGGGGTTTATGGAGATGTAGGAGGCGATCGGGAAGAAGAAAAAATATATATGCCCGTATCAACTGCCCAAGGTGTTTTTAATGGTGCCGATCGTCTGAACATGTTGTTCTTTACTTTAAGGCCTGCCGAAACCTTTGAACAATCTTTGGCCGAGTCTACACAGTTTACAGAAGAGTTGCAGACCTACTTAAAGCAAAAGCATACGGTTGCCCCAGATGATTTAAGTGCGATTAACTCCTTCAATACGTTAGAAAACGTTCAGCGATTTTATAACCTGACAAACGGCATTCGAATATTCTTTTGGTTTGTAGGTATCTGTACCATTATTGCAGGTATTGTTGGAGTGAGTAATGTAATGCTCATTATTGTAAAAGAGCGTACCAAGGAGATTGGTATTCGAAAGGCATTGGGCGCCAAACCGATATCTGTCGTGGGATTGATTTTGCACGAAGCGATTTTTGTGACAGCCGTTTTCGGATTTGGAGGTCTTATTTTTAGTATGGGATTGCTAGAAATTTTTGGTCCAATGGTAGAGGTCGACTATGTGGTTAATCCGTCAATAGACTTCCGGGTTGCGTTAATAACGGTTTTCCTACTAATTTTTGCAGGAGCCTTGGCGGGCTTTTTCCCGGCGTGGAGGGCAGCAAGGATAAAACCGATTGTGGCTTTGCGCGATGAATAAACTTGGTTCATAAGAAAAAATAACATGTTCAATAAAGATCGTTGGGTAGAGATTTTGCAGGTGCTGACCACCAATTGGTTCAGGACCGTACTTACCGCTTTTGGTGTGTTCTGGGGCATATTTATTCTTATTATTCTTTTGGCGGCAGGAAAAGGCTTGGAGAATGGTATTCGGGCCGATTTCGGTGATATCGCGACGAATACTATGTTTATGTGGACTCAGGGAGTTACAAAGGCATACAAGGGACTTCCAAAAGACAGGAATTTCAATTTTAAGCTTGAGGATGTAGAGGCAATATGGCGAAACATACCCGGTCTTCGTTACGTGTCCCCAAGAAATCAATCCGGAGGTTTTCAAGGAGCGAGCAATGTTGTACGTGGACTTAAAACGGGAGCGTTCAGTATCTACGGTGACTATCCTGAAATTATAAACCAAGAACCCATGGATATTACTTCGGGAAGGTTTCTAAACCATTCCGATATCAATGAAAAAAGAAAAGTAGCGATTATCGGTACCGATGTGCGAAAAATGCTTTATGATAAGGACGAAGAGGTGCTGGGTAGTTACATAAAGATAAATGGGGTTAATTTTATGATAATAGGTACCTATCATAAAAGCAATACGGATGGCAACAATGAAGCCCAACAACAGATATATATTCCGTTTACTACTTTTTCACAAGTTTTCAATCAAGCCAATAACGTAGGATGGATGGCCATTACAGCTGTTGATGGTACTCCGATAACACAAATAAAAGAAGATATATTTACGCTTTTAAAGGAACGACATACGATACATCCAGAAGATCTAAGGGCCATCGGGCATTTTGATCTTTTCGAGCAGTTCAGTAGGGTGGTAACCCTCTTTGGGGCATTGGAATTTATTGCATACTTTGTTGGGGTCTTGGTACTGTTGTCGGGAATTATAGGTGTGAGCAACATTATGCTAATAGTCGTAAAAGAACGTACAAAGGAAATTGGTATACGTCGCGCTTTAGGAGAGAGCCCCTGGTCAATAAAAAAACAAATCCTGATGGAATCTATCTTCCTGACCATTATCTCGGGTATGGCCGGTATTGTGTTTGGCGCTTTGCTGATTTATGGCATCAATTATATTTTAGAACTGAATGGCCCGGTAGATATGTTCGTTAATCCGAATGTAAATCTTGGTGTCGTGGTGATAGCTCTTTTTATATTAATAATATCAGGGTTGTTTGCCGGTTTTATTCCGGCGAATAGTGCCATTCGGGTTAGACCCATAGAAGCATTAAGAGCCGAGTAATAGATAAACTTAAAAATTAGTCATCGATCAAATCAAATTTAATAGAACATGAAAAAAACAGTAACAATAATTATTTTAGCGACTATCGTTTTAGCGTTTGGGGGAGCTATGTATTATCTGTACTCAAAGAATGCCGAAGATCCAATCGTATATGAAATAGAAAAACCTTCTAAGCAAAACATAGTTAAAAAAACGGTAGCAACTGGGAGTATACTCCCTTTGGAGGAGGTGCTGATTAAGCCTAATATCTCGGGAGTAATCGAGGAGGTTTTTGTGGAAGGTGGCGATTATGTAAAGTCAGGGGATTTAATCTGCAGGATCAAGGTAGTGCCCAATCTAAATGCCCTGAATGATGCACGCAACTCTATTGATGAGGCAAGAATTGCCTTGGATGACCAAAAACGAAATTTAGAACGGCAAAAAAACCTTTTTGAAAAAGGTGTTATTTCAAAAGTGGACATGGAGCGGGCAGAGGTAAGTTTTAATCAAGCAAGGCAGTCATATGGGGCTGCTAACAAGCGATATGATATTGTAAAGACAGGAACCACAAGAGGCTTTGGAAATGCCGCAAATACCCAAATTCGTGCTACGGTAAGCGGTATGGTTTTAGAGGTACCCGTAGAAGTAGGAAATCAGGTTATAGAAAGCAATAATTTTAATGAAGGGACTACAATTGCCGCAATCGCCGATGTAGAAAAAATGATTTTTGAAGGAAAGGTAGATGAGTCCGAAGTTGGCAAGATAAAGGAAAACTTACCCTTGGAAATTACGGTTGGAGCCATTGAAAATCAAAAGTTTGATGCCGTGTTGGATTATATAGCCCCAAAAGGCAATGCCGAGAATGGCGCTATACAATTTGAGATAAAGGGCACCCTTACCAAAAGCGATACTACCTTTATTCGTGCCGGGCTTAGTGCCAATGCCTCCATTATTTTGGCAAAGGTCGATAGTGTTATGGCCCTTAAAGAAGCATTGGTTCAATTTGATTCAACGACTAAAAAACCTTTTGTAGAGATAGAGATCGGAGACCAGGAGTTTGAACGTCGGGATATTGAATTGGGCATAAGTGATGGCATTCACGTTGAGGTTAAGTCGGGTATAGCGTCAGATGATAAGATAAAAGTCTGGAACCAAATCAAACCTCAAGAGTTTGCCGAGAACAATTAACAAAAAATTTAGACGAATACTTGTAACAATTTAACAACTTAGGGGTCTTATTGCCAAGTGCAATTGGTTTTACCTGAGTGTAACTAATACAACCAAACATGATCAAAATTGAAAACCTTCACAAGTCCTATAAAATGGGAAGCAATTCCCTGCATGTTTTAAAAGGGATAAATTTTTCAGTTGAAGAAGGTGAACTGGTGGCCATTATGGGTTCTTCGGGTTCAGGAAAATCCACTTTGCTCAATATCCTAGGAATGCTAGATGGGTTGGATGAGGGTTCTTATTCTTTGGATGGCGTTCCCATTAAAGACTTAAATGAAACCAAGGCGGCTAACTACCGTAATAAGTTTTTAGGTTTCGTATTTCAATCCTTCAATTTGATCAATTATAAAAATGCCATGGAGAACGTGGCTTTACCATTGTACTATCAGAAAGTAGGTCGTAAAGAACGACAGGAGAAGGCATTGAAGTATTTGGAGCAGGTAGGATTAAAAGAATGGGCAGATCATTTACCAAGTGAACTTTCCGGGGGGCAAAAACAAAGAGTAGCCATCGCTCGGGCCATGGCGGCGGAGCCCAAAGTACTTTTGGCCGATGAGCCCACCGGAGCATTAGACAGTACGACCTCTTATGAGGTTATGGATCTTATTCAAAAGATAAATGACCAAGGGAATACGATCTTGGTGGTAACACATGAACCGGACATCGCCGCTATGTGCAAACGTATTGTACATTTAAAAGATGGTGTAATCGTAGAAGATAAAAAAGTAAAACAAGTAAGAGCCTCCGAATATGTTTGATAGGGATATTTGGCAAGAGATTTTCCATAGCATCAAGAACAACAAACTAAGAACGTTCTTGACGGGGTTCTCTGTGGGCTGGGGTATCTTTATTTTGGTAATGCTCCTGGCCTCTGTTAATGGAATGCAGAATGGATTTCATAGCCAGTTTAATGATGATGCGACCAACTCTATTTTTATTAGGCCGGGAGTTACTTCGAAGGCCTATGCCGGTTTTGAAAAGGAGCGAAGGATTCAACTAAGAAATGATGATATTGAGTATATCAAAAAGAGTTTCCCTAAGGATTATGAGCACATAAGTGCAAGAATGTTTAAAAATACTTCTGCGCGATATAAAAGTGAAACAGGTACTTATTCGGTGCAAGCCGTGCATCCGGACCATCAAATTATCGAAAAAACAATCATTACTGAGGGCAGGTATATTAATTCAAATGACCTGGTTTCCAGTGCCAAGGTGGCGGTTATTGGCAGAAAGATTGCTGAAGACTTATTTAAGGATGAGGACCCTGTTGGAAAATTTGTGGAGTTCAATGACCTACCTTTTCGAGTAGTAGGGGTTTTTACCGATGAAGGCGATGACAATGCCGAACGTCGTGTTTATGCACCCATAAGCACGTATCAAAAAATTTACGGGAACACCGATAATATTGATCAAATTACCCTTACTTATAACTCATCGTACGATTTGACAAAAGCCCTGGAATTCTCTGGGCGTTTGGAGACTATTTTAAAGAGAAGACATAAAGTAGCTCCAGAAGACCAATCGGGAATTCGTATTTGGAATTATGCAGAAGCTTTTTCTGATATTAGCAGTTTTACAACGGTGTTGCAATCGGTTGGTATTGTAGTGGGTATATTGATTTTGATTGCCGGTATTGTGGGCATAGGAAATATCATGGTTTTTATCATCAAGGAAAGAACCAAGGAAATTGGGATTCGGAAAGCATTGGGCGCCGTACCCGGTCAAATTATAAAACTGGTCTTGTTAGAGTCGGTTTTTATTACCGCCTTATCAGGTTTTATAGGCCTACTTTTCGCAACGGGAATCTTGGCCTTGGTCGGTCCGATGATGCAATCTCCGGCCTTTACCAATCCATCAGTTAGTTTTTCAACTGTATTGACCGCTACCATTATTTTGGTGGTTGCAGGTGTTCTGGCGGGGCTTATTCCCGCCATGAAGGCAGCAAATATAAAACCGATTGTAGCACTAAGAGACGATAAATAATATGTGGCTGTTCGATAGAGATTTATGGAGAGAAGTTTTCAATACCCTTGGTAAGAACATGTTTCGTACATTTTTGACCATGTTGGGTGTGATATTCGCCATGATAATCCTAATGCTGTTGCTAGGTTCCGCAAATGGAATGAGTAATGGTTTTGACCGGTTGTTTGCCGGAACGGCCTCGAATAGCCTCTTTGTTTGGAGTCAGCGTACAGCAGAACCCTACAAGGGTTTTGAACGTGGCAGGCGCATCAATTTTCGGGTTGAAGATGCTACTATTATTAAAGAACAAATACCTGAAATAGAGGTTTTGGCCCCGAGAATAGAATTAGGCAGCCACCGATCTATAGTAACGGTATATAGAAAAGGACGGAAAAGTGGTTCGTCGGTTTACGGGGACTATCCTGAAATAGATAATATTACCAAAAAGAAATTGGTAGAAGGGCGGTTTTTAAACCGGACGGATATTGACGATTCCAAAAAAGTTTGTGTTATCGGCGAGGAAACCTATAAACTTCTTTTTGATAAAGGTGAGGAGGCCATCGGTCAAGACATACGTATCAATGGAGTCTTTTTTAGGGTTGTAGGTATTTATAAGCCTAATGACAATATTAACATTGATGGGGAGAATGCCGTTTTTATCCCCTTCAGTACTTTTCAAAAAGCCTTTAATTCTGGGGACCGAATGGGTTGGATGGCTATAGCCGTAAATTCTGAAACCCCCGTTCCGGTTGTAGAGGAGCAGATTAAAAAATTGCTTAAGGCAAAATACGATATTCATCCAGAAGATGAGCGTGCTATAGGCAGTTTTGATATGTCTGAGATTTTCAACAACATATCGGCATTCACAACGGTCTTAAAGGGTTTTTCTTTTTTCGTGGGTATTTTCACCCTTTTGGCCGGTGTCATTGCAATCAGTAATATTTTACTGATTACGGTAAAAGAGCGTACAAAAGAGATTGGGGTAAGAAGGGCATTGGGAGCAACTCCTAGAATAGTGAAACGACAAATAGTTATGGAGGCAATTGTATTGACAGCCTTCGCGGGGCTGATTGGTTTTGCCATCTCAGTGGGGATTTTGGCTGGCTTGGACGCAATGTTTGGCAGCGGGGATGATTTTCCTTTTAAAAATCCAATGGTCAGCATCCCACAATTTGGAATATCATTTTTATTAATGGTCGGTTTAAGTGTTTTGATCGGATTGATTCCGGCCAATAGGGCGGTAAAAATCAGACCTATTGAAGCATTAAGAGAAGAATAATCAAAAATCAAATTCAAATAACAATCAAACGAACGCAACAATGAACAAGTACATCAAATATGGGTTGATCGGCCTGCTAGTTTTAGCGATTTTAGCAGCTGTGGTCTTTTTCTAAAAAAGAACAGCACACCTACAAAACTATATGAGACCGAATCCGTGGAAAAAAAGGATATTGTGAATCAGGTGATTGTTACTGGTAAGGTAATTCCCGAGGATGAAATCGAGATTAAACCACAGATTTCCGGGATCATTGAAAAAATATACTTGGAAGAGGGCACTGATGTTAAGGCGGGGGACTTAATTGCAGTAATTAAGATCGTTCCTAATGAACAATCATTGAACCAGTCTAGGGGAAGGGTTAGAAATGCGGAGCTTGCGTTGAACAACGTAAAAATCGAATATAACAGGAACAAGGCCCTGTTTGATAAGGGGGTCATTTCAAGTCAAGATTTCAACAGTCTACAGTTGCAACATGACCAGGCACAACAGGAATTGAACAATGCACGATCAGATTATCAGATTATCAGAAAGGGATCTGCGGGCGGATCGGCTTCTGCAAATACCAATATTAGAGCTACCGTTAATGGTACCATTTTAGAAATCCCTGTTGAGGAAGGTGATCAGGTAATTGAAAGTAACAATTTTAATGATGGTACGACCATTGCGACGATTGCCGATATGTCAAAAATGATTTTTGAAGGAGAGGTAGATGAGGCTGAAGTGGGCAAATTGAAATTGGGGATGCCACTTGACATAAGTCTTGGGGCCTTAGAGAAATCTGACTTTCAGGCGAAACTGAAATTTATTGCACCCAAGGGAGTAGAGGAAGAGGGAGCCGTTCAGTTCAAGATCGAAGGGGATCTAGTGGTTAGCGATAGTGCCTATGTACGCGCGGGTTATAGCGCTAATGCATCTATAGTTTTGGAGGAGAAAAAAGACGTATTGGCCATTAAGGAAGCCCTATTGCAATTTGACAAGGAAACCGAAAAACCTTTTGTAGAAATCGAAACTGGAGAGAATGAATTTGAACGAAAAGAATTGGAACTGGGCGTAAGTGATGGAATAGATGTGGAAATCGTTTCGGGAATCGATGAAGGAGCAAAGATTAAAATTTGGAACGAATTAGAAGAAAAAGAAGGTGACGACTAGACTTTCGGAATACATCAATCAAAATCAATAATCAAGAAAAAATCAATACAAATGAATTTTAAATTAACGGCTTTGCTGCTCGTATTTTCCATTGGAGTACTATCGGCACAAGAGAAAAAGTGGACACTTGAAGAATGTGTGACCTATGCCCTAGAGAATAATATCAGTATTCAGCAATCTCAATTGGATCTCGAAAGTTCTGAAATTGATAAGCTTGATGCAAAAGGAAATTTCTATCCTTCCATAAACGCAAATGCCACACACTCTTGGAATATTGGATTAAACCAAAATGTTACAACGGGTATTTTACAAAATGCGACGACCATGTTTACTTCTGGTGGTGTTGGTCTTGGTATTGATGTTTATAAAGGCCTTCAAAATGTAAACCGTCTTAGACGGGCGAATTTGGCGCTCCTTGCAACGCAATATCAGGCCGATGATATCAAGGATGATATTTCCTTGGCAGTAGCCAATAGCTATTTGCAAATACTTTTTAGTAGGGAAAACCTCTCTGTGGCGCAGGCCCAGTATGCGGTTACGGAACAGGACTTGAAAAGGACCCAGGAATTAGTTGAATCTGGAGTGGTCGCCAGAGGGGATTTGTTGGAAATACAGGCGACTGCCGCAACCCAGCAACAACAAATAGTCGGTGCGGAAAATAACTTACGGTTGTCAAAAATTTCTTTGGCACAGCTGTTATTAATCCAAGATTATGAAAATTTTGATGTGGCCGATGAGGATTATATGGTCCAAGCCTCGGAAATTTTGAACAACTCTCCAAAAGAAATTTACGAGAAGGCCATTACTTTTCGTAATGACATCAAGTTTTCTGAGATGAACGTTAAGCTTGCCGAAACCGATGTAAAAATAGCTAAGGGAGCATTGTACCCTACGTTGACGGGATTTTATAATTATAATACGAGGGCATCGTACCAGGATATTGTATCCGGGTTCGAAGTGGACCCAAATAATCCAACACAGGTTATTGGACAGGTTGAGGGTACTGGGCAAAATGTTATTACGGCAAATACTAGACCGGTTGTTGAAGCTATGGATCCCTTTCTCTATCAATTAGGAATTAATGACGGGCATTCATTCGGAGCCCAATTGAACGTTCCTATTTTAAATGGGTTTTCGGTCAAGAACAACATTAAGCGTAATAAGGTTAATTTAGAACGATCCAAACTCCAATTACAGCAAGAAAAGTTAAATTTGGAGAATACAATAAACCAGGCTTGGAACGATGCAAAAGCAGCAATCAAGGCCTTTGAAGCGGCGGAAACCACCTTAGAAGCAAGACGATTGGCGTATCAATACTCCAAGGAACGATTTGATGTGGGCTTAATGAACTCCTTTGATTTTAGTCAGGCGCAATCCCGTGTCGATAATGCGGAGGCCGAGGTAATCAGAACTAAATATGATTATATTTTTAGGGTCAAAGTGCTGGAATTCTATTTTGGTATTCCATTAGAGTTAAATTAAATAGTCTCAACTATTAAAAGATAGAAGACCCTTTCGATTTTTAATTTCGAATGGGTCTTTATTGGTTTAGGTATATCTTTGCCAACAATATGGGAATGATTCTAAATTTAGAAACGGCAACAACCAATTGCTCGGTCAGCATCGCCCAAAATGGCAAGATATTGGCAATCAAGGAGCATGATACACCTAACTATTCGCATTCCGAACAGCTACATGTGTTTATTGAGGAGGTGCTTAATGAAGCCGCTGTTTTATTTTCCGAGATTCATGCGATTGCTGTTAGCAAAGGCCCTGGGTCTTATACAGGACTTCGCATTGGGGTTTCCGCAGCCAAAGGCCTATGCTTTTCATTGGACCTACCGCTGATATCAATTTCTACTTTGACAAGTATGGCCCATCAGGCAAAAACTAGCGAGTCAGATTTTATCGTTCCGGTTTTGGATGCTCGCCGTATGGAGGTATATTCCGCAGTTTTTGATAGCGATCTCAATGAGTTGCGCGAAACCAAGGCAGAGATTATAGAAGAATCTTCCTTTGCACAATTCGCGGCCCAAGGCAAGGTTTTGCTTTTAGGGAGTGGCGCCGAAAAATGTAAAGAACACTTATCGGGTAGTTTTGAATTTAATACCACCACAGTGCCCTCCGCCAGGGAAATGGCTTTACTTTCCCATAAAAAATTTGAACATAACGATTTTGAGGATGTAGCTTATTTTGAACCATACTACCTCAAGGATTTTGTTCTTACAAAGAAAAAGGCCTAAGCTAGTGTTGTTTTTTCAATGTATGATTTTCAGTTTATTCAGCCATTGGCAGGCATTACTCAAACTAGTTCTGAATTAAAATTTTTCAAATGGGATTATATAAGATGTTCGAACTCAATATAGGAGCTTTTTATCCTTAAAAGCTTTTATTACCTTCATCGAACCTGAAAGAAGTATGGGAGATAGGCAGAAATTGTACAAGAAAAAAGTTGACCATAAATTTGGCTTTAACAGGGCCAATAGGTTTTTACCATATATCGTTTTGGTGGGGCTGGGAATAGGTACTGCTAACTTAATTAGCAACGGTGGTCTCAACTGGATTCAATGGGTTATTCAGTCGCTATCGACCAGCTTCCTTATTGGATATACAACTGTTTTAATAGGTTCAAATAAGCCCTGGTTTAAATTCTATCTTAAGCCTATTTGGAAGTTGTATGTTTTAATTTTCTTCATATTCCTTTTGGTCGGAGTTTTGGCTACTGAGATAGAGCATATAATTAGGTCATCGATTTTCAGAAGTGAACCATATTTACCATTTACGGCCGGAAAAATGTATTTGTTTAATGGTATAATTTCTTTGTTCTTAGGTTTCATTTTTTTTCAGAATAATTATTTGTCAAAAAAAGGTGATTCCAACTCCATTGACAGAATCAGGGAATTACAAAATCAAGAACGAAAAACCAAAGAGTCTTTAGAAAACCAAGATACTGTTACGAGCATACCTGTAAAGCAAGGTGAAAATATTTTATTGATTCCTATACGGGAAATTGTATATTTTGAAGCGTTCGATAATTACTCGTTTGTATACGATTTAAAAGCTCAAAAAAGGCTTTGCGACTACTCGCTCCTATTTCTAGAAAAAAGATTGGATGAAAATTTTTCAAGAGTTCATCGCAAGTATATTGTGAATTCTGGGCATATTAAACAGATAAGGCCCCATTTAAATGGTCGGTACCTTATTGAGTTCTCCCAAAAAGAATTATTACCCATTACCAGTAGCAAAACCTACTCAAAGGTTATTCGAAAACTGATTAAAATGGAGTAGGAAGGTTCAGGCACCGTGTTTTACATCTAACGTTACTTTAGCTTTGACTCGCTCACCCTTTCTTGAGTATCATTCACTTTTTTTTTTGACCGTTCACCATAAACCTATTTCGTAACCTGTTAATTACTTGTTACTTGCATTGGAATTTAAAAAGAATGAGGGGCGATATTGTCCCAATAAAATTAAAAACCTATTACTATGGGAAAAACGATATTTTTTGGTGTGTTGTGTATGATATTCCTCAATATCCAGGCTTGTAAAATTACGGACGATAAAAATAATACTCGTCAATTTACTAAGGGGAATGACCCAGCAAAAGAGCTATACTTATATTCAATTGAGGCCTTCAATCAAGGAAATCTTGAACTGTTCTTGGCGAATTTTGCGCAAGAAATTAAAATGTACGGAACCGATGGAACTTATTTCGGACACGATGTACTGCGGAAGCGTTTTGAGGACGTATTCAAACGATTCCCAAACATGAAAATGGAGATTCCAGAACTTAAATCGGAAGTACTGTCTAAAGAGGTCATCATGGTGAATTTTAAATGGAAATTATACCCTATGGGCCAAGGACCCGCCTATAGTGGAATAGGATCTGGAATTTATAAATACCAGAATGGTGAGTGGAAGGAAGTCCTAGAAGTTGAAACAGTGACGGATGTTGATGAAGCATTAAAACGGATAGAGTAGATGAACCTAAAATAGGAAAATCTTTGCCCTCTACGGCTTGGGGTTGCTTTCGAGCAAAAATAGAAAAAACGAGACCCGCCCGTACCTAATGGCATATTCGGGCGGGCCAAAAGCTTTTGCCTAACGCATGGCTGGGTATCATAGGATTTCTACACCCAACTAATCATCGCCGAACTATGAACTCCAATGCTTTTTTAGTATCTGTAACCGGTAATTTGCAAGAACCATGCTGGCATATATAGATAAGGGTTTCGTCTTTGGAAGATCGGTCCTTTAATATAGGGATATTACTATCTTTTGCTGTTCCTGAAAAAATTGCATTGGGCAAATAGTTTTTTTGTAGCTCCAAAAGTGTATCCCTATAATCATTCCCAACAACAGCAACCTCGTAAAACTGTTGGTTAAGGAATAAGTTTAATTGCAACCAGTTGGCATAGTTTTGGGCATTTTCGGAGATGTTTTCGCGCATGGTTTTTAACATCTGCAGCGCTTGATCTTCATAGGACCTTTCAAAATAAAACCGCGATAATTTAAAGAGGTTTTTGGCCATTATAGAGTTTGATGCTGGAATCACATTATCAGTAGTTTCCAGCGTTCTTCTAATAATAAAATCGGCATTTTTAGAAGTGAAAAAGAACAGTCCGCTTTTGACGTCCAGAAAGTTTTCCAAGCAATAATCGGCCAATTGTTTTGCAAGATCCAGATATTTTTTGTCCGAACTTACTTCATAGAGACTAATAAAGGCATCTATGACAGCGGCGTAATCTTCTAGATAACCGTTTATGGTACTTTTTCCATTTTTGTGATTGTGGTATAAAGCTCCATTACTTTGTAGCAGATTTTGTTCAAGAAATCTAGCATTGTTAATGGCAAGCTCCAAGTACGCTTCGTTTCCTAAATAACGGTAAGCATCTACCAATCCTTTTAACATTAGACCGTTCCAGGAAGTCAATATTTTATCATCCAATCTGGGACGCTCCCTTTTACTTCGCACCTTATTTAAGATAGCCAGACCTTTAGAAATGGTCTTTTTTAATTCTTTATGTTCGATGTCGTGTTTCGCTGCAATCTCCTTATCCGTAGCATCCCTTATTAATACGTAGTTCTTATGTTCCCAATGGCCATAAGCATTAATATTGAAATAGTCTTTGAACAATGCAAAATCCGTTTTTAAAAGGGATTTCAGCTCATCCTCTTTCCATACGTAATAGGCACCTTCTTCCAATTCTCCTTCTGGGGTCAGGCTATCAGCATCCAACGAAGAGTAAAAACCATTGCTTTGATCCGTTAATTCATTTTTCACAAAATCAATCGTCTGTTCTACGGTCTGTTTGTATAGTTCATTGCCTGTGGCGGCGTAAGCTTGGGAATATAGGCTTACAAGCTGTCCGTTATCATATAGCATTTTTTCAAAATGGGGCACATGCCATTTTGTATCGACCGAGTAGCGTGAAAACCCACCGGCAACATGATCGAACACACCTCCCCAAGCCATTCGGGTGAGGGTGGTGTTTACATATTCCAACACATCGGCATCATTAAATGCCGTACCGTAATGCAACAGAAAGTTTAGATTAACGGGCATCATGAACTTCGGTGCACGCTTATAGCCTCCTAGGTAGGTATCGAAGTATTTTGACCAGTTTTTTACATTTTTTCCGAGCTGTTCCGTAGAAAGGATATTGGCATTGTTATCTGCAACAATCAAATTGCTCTGTTTTATACCATTGGCCAGATTCGTAGCGTACTCGATTACCTTTTTCGGATTTTCATGATAAATTTTTGAAAGCTCCTCCAGGGTCTTGATCCAATTCTTTTTCTGTACATAGGTAGCCCCCCAAAAAGGTCGACCATCGGGTAACGCAACAATATTTAAAGGCCAGCCACCACTACCTGTCATTATCTGAAGGGCATCCATATAAATATGGTCAATATCGGGACGCTCCTCCCTATCTATCTTAATGTTGATGAAATTGGCATTCATGACCTGAGCGACTTCTTCATCCTCAAAACATTCATGTTCCATAACATGGCACCAGTGGCAGGCCGCATAACCTATACTGATGAGCAATAACTTGTTTTCCGTCTTTGCCCTTTGTAATATCTCCGGATGCCAAGCTTCCCAATTTACCGGATTATGTGCATGTTGCAGCAAGTACGGACTGGTTTCTTTGATAAGGGCATTGGTGAACTTGTGGGACATGTTTTCGTTGTTTTGGGATTGCAGACTCCAAACTAAAAATAGAAATATAACTAGTGCTGAATTTCTGGCCATTAACAAAAATAACCCAAAAAAAAGCGCCACGTTATCGTGGCGCTTTCAAATACTTGAAGGAAATCTTTTATTTGACTTCGAAAGTGATTTTTACATTTACACGATAATCATCAACTTCACCATCCTTAACGCTTGCGCTTTGATCCTGAACGTAGACTGAACGTATGTTTTTTACGGATTTAGATGCATGTGCTACTGCCTTTTTTGTGGCATCTTCCCAACTTTTGTCAGAATTTGCCAAGACTTCTATTACTTTTAAAACTGCCATAATTACTATTTTTTTTATTTGGCCTCAAGGTAATAAATAAAACACAATGGTAAAAATGAAAGTAGGAATTTACCCATTCACGGCGACCACTTCGTTTACCTTGTCGCCCATCATATTTTTTAGCATTGTTTCAATTCCATTTTTCAAGGTGAAAGTAGATGAGGGACATCCGCTACAGGCGCCTTGTAAAATTACGTTTACGGTCTTACTATTTGCTTCGTAAGACTGGAAAAGGATATTACCGCCATCACTGGCAACGGCCGGTTTTACATATTCATCCAATATATCGATAATCTGTTTTGAGGTATCGTCCAAGTCCTCATTTTGTTGTTGTGCCGATGTTTCCTTAGCCTTTTTAACGATACTCTGTGTGGTGGCCACCTCTTTTCCATCGGCGATAAAGTCCCTAATATGTTCGCGCAGTTGTTGGGTAATGTCTTCCCATTCGGCAACGTCGAATTTGGTTACCGAAATGTAATTTTCATCCATAAAAACCTCTTTCACAAATGGAAAATGAAAAAGTTCTTTGGCCAATTCAGAACCTTGTGCGTCATCTATATTTTTATACTCAAGTGTTGCAGGTACAATTTTACGACTGGCAACAAATCGCATTACTGCCGGATTCGGTGTGACCTCTGCATAAACGCTCACAGCTACTTTTTTTGCGCCTTCTTTTTCCAATATCACCGGCTCACCTGCGTTCAGGTATTCTACCAACTGTTGTGCCACTTCATCTTTAACATCGTTCCAATCAACAATATCATAGCGTTCTATTGCAATAAAATTACCGGATACATAAACGGTTTTTACAAAGGGTAAATAAAATAATTGTTGCGCCAAAGGAGAATTTTTGGCTTCATCTATGTTCTTAAATTCGTAGTTTTGATGGTTAACGAGAAAATGGTTTGTCTCAAATTTTAATATTGTCGGATTGTTAGTTTCGATAACGGTAATAACATACTCTTTCATAATCCACTATTTTACGCAAAAATACGACGATTTTCTAAGGTAAGTATTATATAATAATGTCGCATTTCATCCGTTATAACTATTATTTAGCCGACTTTTTTTATCTCCAACTAATTGCAATGAAACAGCGCCTACTAGTAGTCCTTTCTATTTTTGCTTTCAGCTTTCAATCGTTTTCACAGGAGGGAATTCCTGTGTATTTTGACTATTTGGCAGATAATTATTATTTGGTGTACCCATCTATGGCGGGTATTGGCCAAGGCGGAAAAATTAGGGTAACTGCACGAAAGCAATGGTTTGATGTGCAGGATGCACCTAATCTACAAACCGCCAATGCGCATTTTAGGTTAGGGGATAGCAACAGTGGGGTTGGTCTTATCATTTTCAACGACGCCAATGGATATCATTCGCAGTCAGGGGTGAAAGCTACCTACGCCCATCATTTGAAATTAGGCGGTGATGCGAGATACTTGGATCAATTATCCTTTGGGTTAAGCCCGACCTATTTACAGAGCAGGTTAGACGAGAGTGAATTTGTCTCTCCCGGAGGTGTTCCCGACCCAACCATTGGTAATAATAAGATCAATGCGGGCTATTTTAATATGGATCTAGGTTTGTCTTATAACAAAATGGAATTTTACGCCCACCTTGCTGTCTTAAATATACTGGGTTCTGAACGCGATTTATACCGTTTGGGAAGAACAGATGCCAATGTTCCTGAAGTGGACAACTCAAGAAGGTATTTGGCCTCAGTTGGGCATATTTTTGGTAGGAATAAGTGGCAATACGAACCTTCCGTTTTATTTCAACTTTCCGAGTTTAGGTATAAAGGTGAAAACGATTTAGTCGCTCAAGGAGGGGTTGTGGAGAAAACAATCGACATTAACTTTAAAGCCTATCTTGATGTAGATTTTGGAAGGATATGGGGCGGGCTGTCTTATAGAAGAAGTTTTGACGGTGCCCAGTTCATAGATGGGGATTCGTTTGGTGAGCAGAAGTTACAATTGTTCACCCCGATAATTGGGGCTAATATTAATAACTTTTTGGTGTCCTATAACTACTCGTACCAATCCGGTTCTAGGGTGATAGACAATGGAGGCTTTCACCAGATTACCCTGGGTTACGATTTCGGGCAAAAGGAACGCAAATATGATTGTTATTGTCCTGCGGCGCAATAAAAATGGGCCTACCCTTCCCAAGATAGACCCACCTTTCAACACCAACCAACCTAAAGTTGATTTTTATCTGCCATGTAAAGGGCCGATATTTCTTAATCCCATTTGTAGTTTTTCTTTTCCGCTTGTCTTTTGATGGCGCCTAACATTGCATTTTCCAATTCGCCCTTACTGCCTTCTTTTTGATTTTTGGCAAGGTATGCTTCTCGCTTTTTATTGATTTCCAGAATTTCTTTTTGAATTTGTTTACGTTCAGATTTTTTCGTGTCTATATAGGCTGCGATTTCTTTTTCAGACTTTCCTTTTAATTCCGCTGGAAGATCTTTTTCGACGATTTCAGAAATTACAATGACCTCGTCCTCAACGGCATCGACCAAATCCCATTTGGAGTTTTTATACAGGTTAGAGCTCTTGCTCACGGCCCGTTTTACAGCAACACCCTCTTCCATTTCCATGGCATTGGAATCTTGGATCTCTTGCATTTGGAGTTTCTTAGAGCCATGTGCTCCGTAGGATATATAGGTGCTGTTCAGCTGCGAGTTCAGCTTAATAATTATATCGTCATAAGGCGTATCTATATGAACCACCCTTCTATTATGGTCTATAGCGATATACTCACCTCCTGTAAGCATGGCACCATTTTTCCAATCGGTATTAATGCCCTGCTCATAGTTGCCACAAAAAATGGTATTTACGACCACATCCTTTTCTTTTGCATTGATCGCAGCATCCCTGTAGTTCAGTTTGCCTTGATCAAAAGGCTCATTCCCCGCTATAAATATCATTTTCAGGTTATCGGGATTTTTTCCCCAATCCAATTGTTTTAACGAAGTTTGAATTACCTCGCCACAAAACTCCTCTCCGCCGTTGGTGGTCAATGAAAAGAGTTTTTCCGAGATGTCGTCTAAGTCATCGCTAAAGCCCAAAACTTGTTGAACATAACCCTCTCTAGAAGAAAGGTTATCATTACCGTACTGGTACAGCGCTATTTGCAGATTTGGTCGTTCATCATTGCCGCACTTGGCATGGGTGAATTTGTTTACAATATCCCAAAGTTGTGCCTTGGCCTGATTAATAAGTCCGTCCATACTATTGCTGGTATCGAGTAACAAGGCAATTTTAACCGTATTGTTTTTCGGCTCCGTCTTTTCGGTAATCGCCTGAGCTATCAGTGCTTCGGTATTCGTTTTTTTTGCTTTTATTTCACAACCGTAGGCTGTGGTAAAAGCAAGGGTCATAAGCCCTATTCCAAAAAGTTGTTTTACATTTTTCATAATTTAATTGCTTTATTTTTCATTCCCTCATAGGAGGGAATCTTTAATGGGTTTATTTTATTTGTTAAGCTTTATTTTTTTTATAAATAGCAACAGCAGGTATGAGAAGAGCGCGGCAAAGGTTAGTGCAATCATTGATAAGGCATAATATTTTATAGTCCATTCCAAAGCCACTTTAACCCGCTGTAACAAACCAATGCTAAGCTTCTTACCTTCAGATAGTACCACTTTTACCGTACAGAATTCATTTTCATCATCAAAATTGCCCAAGCTAACACCTAGTGCTTGCAACTGTTGTTCAATTTCCAAGATTCTATTTTCCAATTGCATGTACTCCTCTATTTTCCCTCCCTTTTCTTTTAGGTTTATCAGGGATTGTCTTATTTTTTCCAAGGATGCCTTTTTGGCATTCAATTCTTTGTATTCGTTGGTCTTATCGGTCTTTGTTATTTGCTTGGCTTGTACCTTTCCTATTTTAATTAAGTTTTGGTAAATGGAGTCAAAGTGTTGGGGAGGTACCCCTATAATTAAGTTTAACCTTCTATAACCCTTATTGCCGCTTTTGTTTTCAAATTGTATGAGTCCATCATAATCTTTCACTTCATTTCTGATAGAAGCTTCTTCAATGTCGAATTTAGTAGTGTATGTTTTGATGTCCGCTATCTTTTCATATTTCTGATCTAGCCCAATTGGAGATGGCGATGTGCCCACCTTATACTTTTTGGTAGCGTAGTTTTTTCTGATGTTGATGCCGGATTCGGATTGAAGATGATCGATAAATACTTGAGGAGGTGTGGTTTCATCAACGGTCTGATAACCGTAGAATAATCGAAAAAAGAATAACAGTATAAAGATCAATGTCAAATAAGTCATTAACTTTTTCATGTTTCTCTTTATATAAGGTTTCATTTTTCTGGTTTTTGGGATAAGTTCAAGAGTTTTATTATGGGTAAATGTATTGCCGAAGTTTTTCAAAAAAAATGAACAATGAGCAAAACCGCCTTTTGATCGAGTGAAATGGTTTTTTGGCTGCGTAAGGCCATAAAAATGATCGTTCAAAGCCTTGTTTTAAGGATTTCTACATTTTTTAATACCGCATAAATCCGCTAAGTTTACGTTGTATTAGGCAGTTATGAAGAAATGCATTTACATAATAGTACTGCTGTTTTTTACAGTTTCCACATCATTTTCACAGGAGAAGGAAAACGCTAAAAGCAGTAGTATCCAAATTAAGGGGTCGGTAAAGGCAAAAGAGACTTTTGCGCCTTTGTCTGGTGTTGAGGTTTCAACGAACCATGGGGCTTATACCGTCACAAATGGTTTGGGTGAGTTTAAGATTAATGCTACAATTGGTGACGAACTTATTGTTGAAAGTCCTGAATTTGAAACCGTTCGTTACCTCATCAAGAACGACGAGGACATTTCGGTTTTGGTAGAAGGGTATTCGGGGACGGCCAAAAAGAGTGGCGGTGCCATTTCAAAAAGGAGCGCATCAATGCACAAAGCATATCTTGATTCGGCCATTTTTTATAAGCGAACAGATATCGAAAAAAGTGTTGATTTTATTACACAATCCATTGCGCAATTGGGCAAGCGCGGTAACAAGACCGAACTGGCTCGATCGTTTACCACTTTGGGCGAGGTGTATCAATATCATAAGCAATATGATTTGGCGATAACCAGTTATAAAGACGCTTTAGAGGCCAATAAAACCATACGCACTACACTATTGTTAGGTAAAGTATACCTGTTGAACGGGGATTATACTGTGGCCGAAAATGAACTACAACCCTTGCTGAAAATAAAAGGTATGGTGCCCTATCAGAGAGTAGAATTATTAGAGGGACTTGGCGATGCCTATAAGGGTCAAAATAATATTGATGAAGCGGTCGTTTTTTATGAGGAAGGGCTTAAAGTTGCCAAAAAGAATCAGATTGCCCCAAAAATGGCTGATCTTAACTCCAAAATAGCAGATGCCTATGCCCGGGATAATCGGGGAATAGAGGCGGAAGGGTTTTACAAAAACTCCTTAGAGCTAGCTTCACAACAGGCGCCGCAGCGATCCATTCAGGAAAAGGAAAAGGTGGCGGATTTTTATAACGAGAAGAATCGCTACCCTGAAGAAATTCAATTGCGCAAAAAAAGCCTGGTCGAGTTGGGGAATCTCTCCGAACAAAAAGTAAAAAATGAAGTTGCAGGTGTTGAATCTGATTCCATTACTTCCCAACGCATCAACTATAAAATTGCAAACGCCTATATTGCCCAAGATAAATATGACGAAGCGATTCCATATTTAGAACGAAGTATTGTAGAAGCTGACGTAGATGATGATTTAATCGTACAGAAAGATGCCACGCGTAAATTATCGGAAGTATATAAACATCAGGGTGATTTTACCAAAGCACTGGCGAGTTATCAGGAGTACGTTGCAGTAGTAGACACCCTATACGTTCGTAAAGAACAGGAAATATCGAGGGCGGCACGTTTTAATCGGGAGATATCATCCAAACAAAGTCGCATTAAGGGTCTGGAACAAGACCGAGAGCTTTCCCAAAGTAAATATGATCTTGCCGTAACCGAGCAGCAATTATTTCAGGAAAGCAATAATATGCAACGTTATGTTATCTACTCCTTGATTATAGGTCTTATTTTAATGGGCTTGGCCACCTTCTTTTTTTACCGTAGTAACCAACAGCAGAAACTAACGAACAACCTTTTGGCCTTAAAGTCGTTACGGTCGCAAATGAACCCACATTTTATCTTTAATGCCTTGAATTCTGTAAACAACTACATTGCAAAAAGCGACGAAAGAAGTGCCAACAGATATTTGAGTGAGTTTTCAAAACTGATGCGGTTGGTATTGGATAATTCTGAGGAAGATTTTATCCCCTTAACCAAAGAACTGGAGCTTTTGGAGCTTTACGTGAAACTAGAACATTCCCGCTTTCCTGAGAAATTCGATTATAAGATTAATTTAGACAGCCATATCGATGTGGCATCTTTTCAGATACCGCCAATGTTGCTTCAACCCTTTATTGAAAATGCCATTTGGCACGGACTTCGTTACAAAGAAGAAAAGGGTTTTTTGCACATCGATATCGCACAAGAAGATAAAGAAACCTTAGAAATTGTTATTAAGGACAATGGTATTGGGAGAAAAAAATCTGCCGAGTTAAAAACGATGAACCAGAAGAAGCAGAAATCGAAAGGCATGGGCAATATCAAAAAACGTGTCACCATTCTTAACGATATGTACAAGGATAAGGTAGATGTTGATATTGCCGATTTAGACAGTAATGGTTCAGGAACACGGGTAAAATTCACGTTAAAGAAAGACTGATGAAACTAAATGCGATCATAGTTGAAGACGAATCTAATAGCAGAGAAATACTCCGTAATTATTTGGCAAAGTACTGTCCGGATGTAAAATTGGCGGGTGAGGCTGCATCAATCCAGGAAGGATTGAAGCTTATTAAAGAAAACCAACTCGATTTGGTTTTTCTGGATGTGGAAATGCCTTTTGGAAATGCCTTTGATTTATTGGATCAGGTCCCAGATCGCACCTTTGAAACGGTCTTTGTCACCGCCTATAACAACTACGCCATGGATGCCCTGAATAGCCATGCTGCCTATTACCTAATGAAACCCATAAATATAGACGAGCTGATAAAAGCGGTGGAATTTGTTCTTGAAACCAAGAAAAAGGAAGAAGCCTTGGAAGATAAAGTACTCAAGCCAAAATTAAAATCAGTAGAAGGGAAAATAACACTTCCGCAACAAGATGGTTTTCAGGTTCTGGATGTTAAGGATATATTATATTGCAAAGCAGATGATAATTATACAGAAATTCACTTAGAGAACAAGAAAATATTGGTAAGCAAAACGCTTAAGTATTTTGAAGAGACCTTGGCAGCGTTTTCTTTTGCACGAATACACAAGTCGTATTTGGTAAATGTAAATGAAGTGGTAAAATATAAAAAAGGGAAAGGCGGCAGTGTAGTCGTTTCCAATGGGAGGGAGCTAATGGTATCCGCTTCTAAAAAGAAAGATTTTTTGGCCTATTTCTGAAATTTTATTGTTTTTGCCAAACACAAAACCAAACAAATGATAATAAGAACCATAAATGGTAAGACCCCTCAAATTGGACAGGATTGCTTTGTTGCTGAAAATGCAGTTATCGTAGGCGAGGTTAGTATGGGGGATCAATGTAGTATTTGGTACAATGCTGTATTGCGCGGTGATGTACATTATATAAAAATGGGGAACAAGGTAAATGTACAGGATGGCGCCGTAGTACATTGTACCTATCAAAAATCGCCGACAACAATTGGTAATAACGTTTCTATTGGGCATAATGCATTGGTGCATGGTTGCACCATACATGATAATGTGCTTATCGGTATGGGAAGTATCGTCATGGATGACTGCGTAGTAGAAAGCAATAGTATTATTGCGGCGGGCGCGGTGCTTACCAAAGGTACCCATGTACCATCCGGCACCATTTTTGCTGGTATGCCCGCGAAAAAAATAAAGGATGTTAGCCCGGAGCTTAGCCAAGGCGAAATAGATAGGATTGCCACCAATTATGTAAAATATTCGGGCTGGTTTAAGAAGTAGCAAGAATTTTGAACTTGGGCCTGAACTTAATATCCTTATTTTTGTCCTTCAAAAAAGAAACACTATTATGAATGCATACATCTTTCCCGGCCAGGGGGCACAATTTGTAGGAATGGGACTCGACCTTTACGAAAAGTACCCGCAGGCTCAAGAACTTTTTGAAAAAGCAAATGATATTCTGGGCTTTCGCATTACGGATATGATGTTCGAGGGGACTCCTGAAGATTTGAAGGAAACCAAGGTAACACAACCCGCCATTTTTCTGCATTCTGCTATTTTAAGCAAGGTATTGGGCGATGCCTTTAAACCGGATATGGTTGCCGGGCATTCCTTAGGGGAGTTTTCTGCATTGGTGGCCAATGGCACTTTAACTTTTGAAGACGGGCTACAATTGGTTTCAAAGAGGGCCCTCGCCATGCAGAAAGCCTGCGAGATGCAATCGAGTACTATGGCCGCTGTCCTTGGTTTGGAGGATGGCATTGTAGAAGAAGTTTGTTCGGGTATAGAAGGGATTGTTGTTCCTGCGAATTATAACTGTCCCGGGCAACTTGTTATTTCTGGTGAGATTGATGCGATTAACCTCGCTTGTGAAAAGATGAAGGAAGCGGGAGCCAGAAGGGCTTTGGTACTTCCCGTCGGTGGTGCGTTTCACTCACCTCTTATGGAACCGGCGCGCGAGGAACTTGCCGCGGCCATTGAGAATACAACATTTGGAGTACCAAGATGCCCCATTTATCAAAATGTGACAACTACAGCGGTTACCGATGCTACCGAAATTAAAAAGAACCTGATTTCGCAGTTGACCGCTCCCGTAAAATGGACACAGAGCGTACAAAATATGGTCAAGGACGGTGCCAATAACTTTGTTGAAGTCGGACCGGGACGTGTTTTACAAGGTCTTGTGAGAAAAATACACCCAGATGCGCAAACTTCCAGTGCTGAACAGGAATGAACTGCTTTTCATCGATCAAAACCCATAATTAAAGCCTTTTCCTAAGGTTGTCGCTATTTTTTTTAGTAATATTGAGGCCCATTTTACCATTCCTGCATTATGCAATACATTGAATTTATTTGATTCAATTGAAAAGCTATGAATTTGAAAAAAAATGCATATTTCCTACGAGACGGAAATTGGCAGTTAGTTAAATATGTTCTCCTTTTTATGTTGTTCTGCGCGGTAGCTACGGTTAATGGACAGACCATGTCTATTTCAGCTTCAGACGACACTGGCGAAGAAACCATTGCTGGGGCTCCAGATAACATAACCTTTACCGTTACGAATAGTACCGGAGGCATTTTGGTTAGCTACGAGGTTGCCTATACGATTGCAATAGGAGCAGGTAATGCGATTAATGGGGATGACTATAGTTTGCTGAGTGGAATCGTTACGGTTCCCGGCGGCGGTACACTACAAGCTGATATTGTTATTGACATTACCGACGATGATTTGGTAGAGGGCCCTGAGGACGTTACGATTACATTAGACGATCCTGTACAAGGTTCCGGATATTTCACAGACCCTTTAACAAATACTGCAACTGGTACCATTACCGACAATGATGTGGGTACTTTTACCTTAGAGGTATCCGATCCGGATGCAGCTGAGGAAAATCAGAATCGAGGTAGGTTTGTAGTTAGACTTGACCTGGAGAATGCTACTGGAGGAACAATATCCGTTCCCTATACGTTAACTCCTGCAGCAACCAACGGGGCTGATCCGGATGACTACACTACACAGGGTCAGGTTGGGGTTTTTACATTTCCTCCTGGTCAAATGGCACGGGCATTGAACATCATCCCTGTAGATGATAACAATCCTGAACCTGATGAAACGGTAATACTGACTTTGGAAGATCCTGAGCCTAGCAGTGCACTTTTTGTTTTAAATCCAGACGCTTTTGAAGGCGCAGTAACAATTGTGGACAATGATTGCCCGGCGGGGGAAGATGAACCCGATTTGGAAAATAATCCAACTGACCTTTGCGATGTAACCGGGGTTAACCTTAATTCTTTTTATTCGACAGGAGCACCACCACCAAGTGGAATACAATTGCGATGGAGTTTAAACCCCGCCCCAGCCGCGGCCGACGAACTGCTGTCCGCGGCAATTGTTTCCAATGCGCCTGCAGATACGTACTATGCCGTATTTTGGTCGATAGACAATTCGTGTGCTAGCCCATCGGCAGGACCGCTTGTTATCACCATAAATCAAACACCGAATGTTGGTACCGCTGTGCAAGGCCTCTTCAGCTGCACTGTAGCAACAAATGGTGCAACTACCTTTGATCTTGACGATGGATTGATTGGCGCAGATGCAGGAGGCTCATGGGCGTTGATCTCTGCTCCAACAGGTGCCGATCCGGTCACGATAGACCCAGAAAACATGGTTGATTTTGAAGATAACGTCTCTGGTAATTATGAGTTTCGATACACTTTGATCGCAGAAGGGGGGTGCGAGGATGCTACCGCGGATATTATTATAGCAGTTTCAGATTGTGACCCTTGTATTGCTGGGAATCAGGCACCTATTTTAAATCCAGATGCCCCAACCGTGTTCTGTGATGTAATAGATGCTAATTTAGGCGATTATAGTGATAGTCAAGCCCCTCAGGGAACTACATTTACTTGGAGTATTGATGGTTCTGACCTCACAAATACCAGTGCTCATTTAAGTAATCTGCAAGTTGACCAAGGAGGAACATACTATGGGTTCTTTTATGATGCAGCGAATGACTGCGCCAGCCCGGCGCTTGAAGTTCAACTGACCCAAAATACAACTCCTATCATAACCGATAGCTCGGGAGATACGCGCTGTGGCCCTGGTAGCGTAACATTAACGGCCACAGCAACTGGGAATCCGACATTTAATTGGTATATCTCTGAAGCAGGTGGCGTAATCATTGGTATTGGTGAAAGTTTTACGCCAAACATTACCGAGACTACCATATTCTATTTAGAAGCTACGGAAAATGGTTGTGTAACCTCGCCAAGAATTCCGGTTACTGCTACGGTAAATATACAGCCCTCCGCAGGTACTCCTGTTACCAACCCTTCTTCCTGTAATGATCCAACTTTTGGAGTTACAACTGTAGATTTGGATGATTTACTTGCCAATGAAGATGCGGGTAGTTGGTCCTTTACTTCGGGACCATTGGAAGTGCCGCGCACCAATGAGAATGTTGTAGATTTTAATGGACAACCTGAAGGTGTTTATGTGTATACGTTTACCACTACAGGAGCTCAAGCTCCTTGTGTAGACGAATCGGTTTCCGTGAGTATATCAGTGAGTAGTTGTGATACCGATGATGATGGCGACGGATTGCTCGGAGGTGAGGAAGCGGCTCTTGGGACCGATCCTTCAAATCCCGATTCAGATGGTGATGGTATTGATGATGGGGTAGAGGTTGGTAATGATACCAATAATCCTATAGATACGGACGGGGATGGAACCATTGATGCATTAGATTCCAATATTTTGGATGAGGATAATGATGGGGTGGTGGATCAATTGGATATTGCGGATACTGATCCATGTATTCCATCCAATACAAATAGCAACTGTGATACCGACGGAGATGGCTTGAGTGATGGAGTTGAGATTGGGAATGACCCTGATAACCCCATTGATACTGACGGTGACGGGGATCCTGATTTTATAGAATCGAATATAACGGATGATGACGGTGATGGCTTCTTCAATCATGAAGATGAAGCAGAGATGAACCCGTGTATACCAGATAATACGAACAGCCTATGCGACACGGATGGAGATGGTATAACGGATGGGGACGAAATTGCCAATGATACCGATCCTCTTGACCCTTGTGATCCTAACCTTACGCCTGACTGCAACCCTGATCCAATTGATTTGGAAATCGTAAAGACCGTAGATAACGAGAATGCTACCATAGGTCAATCAGTAGTGTTTACAATAGTGGTTAACAATCTGTCTAATAGTAAAGTGAACAGCATTACTATTGGTGATTTACTGGAAAGTGGTTTCGAGTACATATCAGATACACCATCATTAGGGAGCTATAATCGGGATTCCGGGCACTGGGAGATTTTTGAAATGGAACCTTTATCTTCGGCTTCATTGGAAATAGAAGTTAACGTTGTTGAAGGAGGTACATATAACAACACGGCAGAATTATTGGGTTCTTTTCCCTTGGATAATAATTCAGCGAATGATAGTAGTACCGTAGGCCTGAATATAGATCAGCCCGAAGGAATTAATTTGGTTGTCGAGAAGACTGCAAGATTAGGCCCCGATTTACAAAGACTTCAGAATCTTACCGGGTTGATTAATGATTTGGAAAATGAACTGACGGTAGAATATTTCATTAAGGTAATTAATAAATCGGAAAATGATGCGGTTTCCAACATAAGGGTGACCGATATTTTTTCTAATGATTCAGGTGTTGAATTTGAGGTTACCGATGTTGTCGTTCCAAATGGAAGCACTTTCAATAGGAGCTCTGGAATCTGGACCATTGATAGCAGCTTGGCAAGGGACGAAGAAATAGAACTATCTTATACAGTCCTATTCAGGAGTATTGGTATAGTAGTTAATACCGCTGCTATTGTCAGTTCTTCCCCTGGCGAAAGCAATTCTGGTGATGACGATAGTACGTCTACGGTTACCGTTGAGATTACTTCTAGTAATCCATTGGAGATAGGGATTCTTTTCAATCAGTTTTCGCCAAATGCTGATGGTATTAACGATGTGCTGAAAGTCAATCGCCTTCGAAAAAATGATTTAGGGTTGGATGAATTGGTTAATATCAATTATAGTATCGAGATATTTAATAGATACGGCAGTTTGGTCTATGAGGGGATGAATATTACTCAGGAGCAGGCTTGGGATGGCACATGGGAGGGGAAACAGGCACCCGAAGGCACCTATTTTTATGCGTTGAATGTTACCATAGAGGGTGAAACGGAAATAAGAACAAGTAAAGGTTGGATACAGCTTATTAGATGAAAAAAATAATGCAAGACCCCAAGAGTATGTTTTATGGTCATCGAGCGCTGTTGCTATTTGCGCTTTTCTTAGGATGTATGGGTACTGTTCAGGCTCAAAAAGAACCGCAATACACCCAGTACATGTACAACATTGGGAGTTTTAATCCGGCCTATGTGGGAACTACAGAAACGCCGGAAATTACCACGATGTACAGAAAGCAATGGTTAGACCTTCCTGGGGCACCGCAAACCTTGCGTTTAGGCGCTAACATTCCTTTGTCGAATGATAAGATGGGTATTGGCTTTAATGTAATCAATGATCAATTGGGCCCAATGAGTAACACCTTTTTTGATGTGGCCTATAGTTACCAACTAAATTTAAGCGAGAGCACAAAGTTATCTTTTGGTTTGGATGTAGGAGGGTCGCTGTTAAATGTTGATTTCTCAAAAGGTACTTTCGAGAACCCGGGGGAACCGATCTTGAATCAGGAAAATGTAAATGAATTCTATTTGACTATAGGAGCTGGAATGTTCTTATATGATGACAACTGGTATTTAGGCGCCTCTATACCCAATTTCCTTTCCGATGACACCTACAACCAGGAAATAGCAACGGTAATTGAAGATAGGATACAGTTTAACTTTATTGGGGGATATGTTTTTGACATCTCCGCAAACACCAAACTGAAGCCGGCATTCCTAATAAATTATTTAGACGGTTCTCCGGTGAACATCAATGTTTCAGCAAACTTTTTGTTTAACGAAAAGTTCGTTTTAGGGGCATCGTATCGTTTTGATAATGCCGTAAGCGCCTTGGCAGGTTTCCAAATATCGGATCCAATCTATTTCGGGGTATCATATGATTATAGCACTAATGGGTTGGGGGAGTACAATAATGGTACGCCAGAAGCCATACTCCGTTTTTCACTTGGGAAGTCTAGCGGCAGGGATAAGAGTGGTAAGACAAACAATAGTAAAGGAAAGCCAAAACAAATAGACACACCGAGGTTTTTCTAATTAAGAAACAGTTATGCAACTAAGAAATTTCATATTCTTTTTCTTTTTGACATCATTCGTTGTCCTTGGTCAGGATTTAAAGGACGATGGGGATAAGTATTTTTACGGATATGCCTATAAAGATGCAATCAAGGCGTATCAGAAACAGATGCAGAAGGGTGAACCTCTTTCCAATCTTCAATTTCTGAACCTTGCCGATTCCTATTTCAAGACCGGGGATTATCAAAATGCGACTAAGATTTATTTAGATATAAACAAGAAAGACAGTATTATCTCCGATAATCGTTTCAATAATATGCTTCAGAGCTTGGCAAAAACATCTGAACCAGATCGGGTAAAAGCATTTCTGAAGTCCAAAAGTACCACCATGGTAAGCGAGCTTTTGGAAAATGCCGCTTTTAACTATGAAATTTTAGAAGGGAATAAGAACGGCGGTGCTGAATTTTCAATTTTTAATTTGAACACCAACAGCCCACAAGCTGATATTTCCCCGGCATTCTATAAAGATCGCTTATTGTTCAGTACCAGTAGAAAAAGAAAATCGAAAAAAATATACGGTCCTTCTGGTGAGTCTTATCTGGATGTTTATATAGCTAAAATCGGAAAGGGTGGTATTCTTTTAGGTCAGAACACATATAATCGCATTCCAAAGACCGATTACCATAAATCCACGCCATATTATTCTGAAGGACTCAATAGCATATTTTATGTGCTCTCCAACACTGATGGTCAAGGCAATCTTGCCTTTGATGATAAGGGTAAAAATGCTTTGGCAATTGGTCTGATTACTGCAAATGGATCCTTTAGATATGTCTTGAAGGATTTGAGCACCTCTTTCTACTATCCTTTTTATGACGATGCTTCCGGTAAACTATATTTTGCGGCCAATTTTGGGGATGGCTACGGAGGTACGGATATTTATTATGTGCATACCAATAATACACAGGTAATGTCTCAACCTATAAACCTTGGCCCTAGAATTAATACCTCTGGTAATGAAATAGCCCCTTATATTTACGACAATAGCCTTTATTTCTCCTCCGATATTTTTTATGGATTAGGAGGAATGGACATTTATAGGAGCAATATCCAATCCAGTGATAGCTATAGTATTCCTGTGAATCTTGGGAAAGGAATCAATTCAGAATCAGACGATTTTGGTTTGATTATTGGCCCAAATACTTCAGGAGAAGGCCTTATGGGTTATTTTTCTTCCAACAGGTCGGGAGGTGTCGGCAATGATGATATTTATGGTTTTCTAACTGGGGAAAAACTTGGGCTAAGAACTTTGGTGTTTGATGGGAAAGTAATATCTGCAAAAACTGCTTTAGGGGTTTCAGACGTTTCTGTTAGGCTCCTTGATGCTGAAGGAAATATAATTAAGGAGACCACAAGTACAAAGGAGGGTACATATCGTATGGAGATTCCTTGGCGGGAGCAGGTGTCGCTTCAGGCCATAAAACCAAAACATTCCGAATACTTTAAAACCTATACACAGGAGCAATCGCAACCCTCCCAGACCAGTAACTTGAATGTCGAGATGACATTCTTGAATGATGTTATAGAGGAGAAAGAGAATAAGACAGTATTAAAATTAGATGATTTTTACTTCGAAAACGGGAAAAGTAATATAGCGCCAGAAATTATCATGCAATTAGCCAAGGTTATTGATGTTGTGGAAAAATTTCCCCAGATGCGCCTTCAAATAGAGACACATACGAGCAGTAAGGGAAGGGATGATAAGAACATGAAATTATCACAATTACGGTCCGAGGCTATACGTTCTTACCTTTTACAGAACGGGCTATCCCCAGAAAATATTTCCAATTCGATAGGATATGGAGAGGAGCAGATTTTGAACAATTGTGAAAATGGGGTCTACTGCCTAGACTTTCTACACAAACAAAACGAAAGAACCCTATTCGTACTGCTCAATTCAGAAGAGATAAACCGCTAAGTTTTTCAGTGATAGTGACACTGAATATCCTAAAAGAGTACCATCCAAAAGTATACAAGGGAAAATAAGGCCAAAAATACAATACCCGAATAAGTCAGGGTTTGCAACCAAGGTTTGGGCCTATGCGCTATAGGCAAATCATCGCTCATTACGTTTTTTAGGTTCATATACCCGATAATGGGAGCAACCACAAAAGAGACAAAGGTGGCCAAAGCGACTAGTTGGCCCATGTTGGCACGAAAGGCCGAGACCACAACAAAATTTACAACAGCGAGAACGATTATGGCGATTGCAAAATTTACCCGCTTGCGTAATCGCTTTGGTTCGGGATATAGCAGTCCGATAATATCCAAACTTACCCGGGCAACGGCATCATGGGCTGTCATACAGGTACTGAACATGGTGGCAAAGGCAGAAACCGCGATAAAAATATAGGCCCAAGAACCAATATGGGTAGTAAAGAGATGAACTACCTGATCCGCAAAGACTACTGCATTTCCGCTGAGTTCAGTTCCCGTTCCATACAAGGTCATTGATCCAATGATCAAGAAGAAAATTGCTAAGAGCGCTGTCATAAAATAACCTGTGTTGAACTCCTGCAAAGCCTGTTTTAAGGAAGGTTTATCCTCGGCTTTTTTCCATTTTTCTATACTCCAAAGGCTTACCCAACTCGATGCTTCTACCGTAGTGGGCATCCATCCCATTAATCCAATTAAAAAAAGAACGCCCACCTCATTAAAAATGGGAAGAGGCGTAAAATTATCGACGACTTCTACCTGACCTCGGGACACAACTAAAATCGTGGTGACCAACAGCGCGATAAATAAAATCGAGATGACGAGTTTAAGTGAGTTTTCCAAGAATTTATAACGTCCTACAATCAATAAAAAACTTATAAAAACAAATAGCCCTAAGGCCACCATACTTATAGCTGCATTTACTTTAAACAAATTAATGAACAATCCTGCTGTTACCGTATACAAGGCCGCTAGAATAGTAAAGGTGCTGACCAAGGTAATAGCCGTATAAAACCATAAGTAACCCCTACCTCGATTCAAATACCCTTCTATTAATGTTTTGTCCGTTAGATGTGTGTATCGAACGCCGAACTCAAAAAACGGATACTTGAAGACATTTGCTAATATAATAGGAATGATCATTAGCCAACCATATTGTGCACCCGCTTTAGTAGAAAGCACTAAGTGCGAGGTCCCGATAGCCATACTGGCAAAAAGCAGTCCTGGGCCTAAATTTTTGACAAGGGTTTTTATTTTAGACATGCTGGTAGTTGTCGTGGTCCCTAAAAATAGGCAAATCCTTTATTTGATTTCGACTTTATCGCCGTAGAATTTTGGCTCCGTATTGAATAGCAGGTCAAGAAATACCTTTACGCGCGCAAAGTACTCCCTAAATTGTACTTTTAAACCGTATTTAGCGGGAACATCTTTGGCATTATAACCTATGGCGGTCAGACCCTTTCGTTCGGCAATATAGACGGCCCTTTCGTTATGAAACTTTTGCGAGATGACGGTAACACTATCCAGTCCAAAAATTTCCTTGGCTCTTACCATGGAATCCAAGGTGCGAAAACCCGCATAGTCCAAAAATATTTTACCTTCTGGAATCCCTCTTTCTACTAAGTCATTTTTAATGGTAGTGGGCTCGTTATAGTATTTGGTGCCATTGTCACCACTGACCAAGATGAATTCTATTTTATTACTTTCATAGAGTTGTACAGCTGCGTTAATTCGAAAAGTATAATAGGGATTAGCACCACCGGATGCCAAGCGATTTGAGGTGCCCAGTATTAAACCAACCCTATTCTCGGGTACATCGTTGATGTTAGTGAAGGTTTTTCCTTCGGCAGAGCTATCTATGATGAAGTTACTCAGAAGAATGAGCAGTATTGAGGTAATTAGGAATACCCCCAGAAATCTGTAATACTTTTTCTTCATTTAGTGGCAAAAAGTATAAAGGTACTCAATTTACAATGATGAATTGGCGGTCTATTCTTTCAATAATTTTTGTGCATAAAATTAAATATCCATTTCAGGAATATCACCTGAAATAATCAGATTACCCTCGGTGGCCGCACTGATTTCCTCAATGGTAACGCCGGGCGCCCTTTCCAAGAGTTCAAAGCCGCTAGGGGTAACTTCTAGCACGGCCATATTGGTTACGATTTTTTTTACACAACCGACCCCGGTAAGGGGTAGGGAACAGCGTTTTAGTAGTTTTGATTTTCCTGCGCGGTTGGTATGCATCATTGCTACAATAATATTGTCTGCACTTGCGACCAAATCCATAGCACCTCCCATTCCTTTGACCATTTTACCAGGAATTTTCCAGTTGGCGATATCCCCATTTTCAGCAACCTCCATAGCACCCAAAATGGTCAATTGCACATGCTTCCCCCGTATCATCGAAAAACTCATGGCGGAATCAAAAAATGATGCTCCCGGTAAGGTGGTAATCGTTTGCTTTCCTGCGTTAATAACATCGGCATCTTCCTCCCCTTCAAAAGGAAAGGGACCCATTCCCAATACGCCATTTTCGCTTTGGAATTCAACATCTATGTCTTCTCGGACATAGTTGGCGACCAAAGTAGGAATACCAATGCCTAGGTTCACATAGTAGCCGTCTTTCACTTCTTTTGCGATACGTTTCGCAATACCAATTTTGTCTAGTGCCATATTATGTTCTTTGTCTTACCGTTCGTTGTTCAATTCTTTTTTCGTATTTCTCGCCTTTAAAAATGCGCTGAACGAAAATCCCGGGAATGTGTATTTGATTCGGGTCCAAAGTCCCAACTGGAACCAGCTCTTCAACTTCGGCCACGGTTATCTTTGCCGCCCCACACATACAGGGATTAAAATTACGTGCTGTTCCCTTGAAAATAAGGTTTCCGGCGGCATCGCCTTTCCATGCTTTAACAAAGGCGAAGTCCGCTTTAAAGGCATACTCCAATACGTACATTTTTCCATTGAATTCCCTCGTTTCCTTGCCCTCAGCCACCTCTGTGCCATAGCCCGCTGGTGTATAAATAGCGGGAAAGCCAGCTTGCGCGGCACGACAACGTTCAGCAAGTGTACCTTGTGGAATCAGCTCCACATCTAGTTCGCCGCTTAACATTTGGCGTTCAAATTCATCGTTCTCACCCACGTAGGAGGAAACCATTTTCTTGATTTGTTTCTTTTGAAGCAGTAGGCCCAGACCAAAATCATCGACCCCCGCGTTGTTGGAGATGCAGGTTACTCCTGTAACTCCCATTTTTACCAACGCTGCAATAGCGTTCTCAGGAATACCCGATAAGCCAAAACCGCCCAACATCAGGGTCATATTATTCGATACACCTTTTAGCGCATCTTTTACGTTTGCTACTTCTTTTCGAATCATTTTGTCTATTTAATTTAAACAGAAAAGTATGCTCAAAGCATTTTCTAAATCTTTTTTTTCCAAGGACTCCAATGCGTGATGATGTAGTTGCTTCCTTTGCTCTTGCACATCGCTTAATTGCAAAATGGAACTGACCTTTTCTGAATCCCGGTGTTTTTCTATTGATTCAGTTGAGGGCAAGCTTTCCATATTTCCTAATCTGCCCAAATGATTTCCGCTTAAAACATCACTTTGCAACACGTGCTTGGGTAATTGATCAACTCCAATACCCGTATTGAAAATTGGTTTAGGGATTTCAAAGAGCGCATCACCACTTGCTCTACAGTACCAACTTTCACCCATTCGGGCGACCAAATCTAATTTTTGGGTATCCAAATTACCAGCCTCATTCAAATAGTTGTCCTGAATATGAATGCGTTGGACCCTGGAAACCACTAAATTACCTGCACCACCCTCAGCACCGAGTTCAATAACCTTATCTACCGTGCATTCAAATGAAACCGGGGCCTCACCAACCCTTGGAGGTTTTACCACCTCTGAGGGTATTTGGGTAAATCCTGCTTTTTTGAACTCATTGACCCCAAGACCATATTCGGTACTCGATAATGACATTTGCTCAACAATAGCATAATTTACAATGTTTATCACCACTTCCTGGTGAACCTTTACATTTTCATAAGTATGTTTTGTTGTATTGTCCCGGCCACGTCTCGCCGGCGAGAATATCATGATAGGTGGGTTGGCACTAAAAACATTGAAAAAGCTAAACGGACTCAAATTCACCCTGCCATCGGCATCCACGGTACTTGCAAGTGCAATAGGGCGCGGTGCCACAGTGGCGAGTAAAATTTTATGCAGCTCTGGGGTAGAAATCGAATTTGGGTCAATGGTTTTGATTGCCATAACGTATTATTTTGCGGGTAGAATTTTAGCCTTCACTGCCCCAAAACCAACCCTTATAGCTCCTTTTTGAGAAAACCCATGCATAATGACAGTGTCATTGTCGTTAATGAATTTGCGTTCTGAACCATCCTTTAGTTTTATGGGGTTTTTTCCGCCCCAGGTCAATTCAAGCATAGACCCGTAGGAGTCCTCTGATTTTCCACTAATGGTTCCTGAGCCCATCATATCACCCACGTTCAGGTTACAACCGTTCATAGTATGATGAGCAACCTGTTGTGCCATGTTCCAATACATGTATTTGAAGTTGGAACGGCTAACGATTGTTTCATCCTTATTTTCAGGTTGGATGGAAACCTCAAGCTGTATGTCGTAATTCTTATCTCCTGAGTATTCCAAATATGGAAGCACCTTCGGTTCTTGTGTTGGACTCTTGACCCGGAAAGGTTCAAGTGCTTCGAGGGTTACGATCCAGGGTGAAATATGCGAAGCGAAACTTTTAGCCAAAAATGGTCCTAAGGGTACATATTCCCATTTTTGAATGTCGCGGGCAGACCAGTCATTGAGCAATACTTTTCCGAAGATATAGTTCTCCGCATTTGAGGTGCTGACTGTTTCCCCTAATTGGGTATTCTTTCCGATGATGAAGCCCATTTCAAGCTCAAAATCGACTCGTTTAGATGGGCCATAAATTGGTTTTTCGGCTTTTGGTGGCATAGTTTGCCCCATAGGCCTATGTACATCATGACCACTTACGGTTATCGATGAGGCTCTTCCATGATAGCCCACAGGAAGATGTTTCCAATTTGGCATCAAGGCTTTTTCAGGATCCCTAAACATTGAACCAACATTAGTAGCGTGTTCAATGCTCGAATAGAAATCGGTATAATCCCGAATAAAAACTGGCATGTGCATGGTAGCATCTGCCTGGGCAATCAAGACATTTGCGTGATTTTTTAAAATGGACGCGTCATTCGTCAATTCTTTTTGAATTTGCTCCCGAACCGCATTCGTTTTTGCCTTACCCAAATCGATAAAAGGGTTCAAGAATATATTCTTAAAAACACTTTTATCGATTTTCAAATCATCAAAAATACCGACCCCGCTTGCTATGGAAAGGTCCAGGATATGGTCGCCAATGGCGACGCCAACTCGTTTTGTGGTGTCGGTATCAGAGAAAATCCCAAAAGGAATATTATAAATAGAAAAATCTGAATTTTCGGGAATATTTACCCAGCAATCTGCATTTGTCATGTGAAAATTTTACTTAATGGTTTTCTTCTAACCAGGATTGATAATAAGTTTCGTCTGCAATTTTCATAGCCTCCTCGGTCACTTTCAAGGGTTTAAAAGTATCGACCATTACTGCCAATTCTTCGGTCTTTGTTTTTCCAATGCTTCGCTCCGCGGCACCCGGGTGCGGTCCGTGAGGAATTCCAGCAGGGTGTAGCGAGATATAACCCGGCTTTACATCATTCCTACTCATAAAATCACCATCAACATAATACAACACCTCATCGCTATCAATATTGCTATGATTGTAAGGGGCGGGAATACTTTCAGGATGATAATCATACAACCGAGGTACAAAACTGCAAATCACAAAAGCGCTGGTTTCAAAGGTCTGATGCACGGGTGGGGGTTGGTGTATTCTACCTGTAATCGGTTCAAAATCATGAATTGAAAAGGCATAGGGATAATTGAAACCATCATAGCCCACTACATCAAATGGGTGTGTGGCATAAACCATATCAAAAATATCGTTTTGCTTTTTTATCTTGATTAAGAATTCTCCCTTTTCATCATGGGTTTCCAGTTCTTCGGGTTGGCGAATATCACGCTCGCAGAAAGGGGAGTGCTCCAACAGTTGACCAAACCAGTTCCGGTACCGTTTGGGAGTGTAAACAGGATGATAAGATTCAACAATAAATAAGCGATTGTCGGCCGTGTCAAATTCAATCTTATAGATCATACCTCTTGGAATAACCAGGTAATCACCATAGCCAAATTTTAGATTACCCATGTGGGTACGGAGTTTTCCATTGCCTTTGTGAACAAAAATCACCTCGTCGGCATCTGTATTTTTGTAGAAATATTCTTTTTGCGAAGTCTTGGGTGCCGCCAATATAATATTACAGTCGCTATTGGTTAAAATGATCTTGCGGCTTTTTAAATAATCGTCCTCAGCGGGTACTTGAAACCCCTTCAGTTTATAGGACTGAATGCTATTCTGTTTTGCGATTTTTGGAGCAACGCTATACTGATCGGCGATTTCTTTCACTTGGGTAGGCCGATGTTCGTGATATAGATTGGATGACATCCCGTCAAAACCGATAGTGCCAAACAATTGTTCGTAATACAAATCCCCGTTGGGTTTTCTGAAAATAGTATGGCGCTTATGCGGAATATTTCCGAGTTTGTGATAGAAGGGCATGGCTTGAAGTATTTATGAAATCAAATATAAACAATTGTTTATGTACAATCAACAATTGTTTATAAAATCCAAAATTTATGTTACATTGCATTATACAACCAAGTGTGTCTTCCTAAAGATACATAATCAATACATTGAAAATGGCAGTTAGCACCAAGAAGGAGGATTTTTTACAAGCTTCTTTGGAACTTATTCATGAAAAAGGCTTTAAGGCGACTACGATGCGCGATATTGCCGAGCGGATGAATTTTGACGTTTCCAACAGCTATAACTACATTAAATCAAAACATGATATTTTAGAGCGGTTTTTATTCCGTACTTCGGAGGAATTTCATGATGCCATGGACAATATTTTGGCTTCTAGTTATCCCTTGAACGAAAAATTGAAACAAGTGATTTCTGCTCATATTCAGGTTGCTGCTAGAAAACCTTTCGAAGTGGCCTTAATGGTCAACGAATGGAGAAACTTAAAGGAACCAAAGTACACCGAATATGTAGAGTTACGGAATCTTTACGAGAAGAAAATGGCCCGTTTGCTGGGGGAAGGAATCAAAATTGGGGTTTTCAAGGAAATGGATGTGGAGATTGCAACAGCGGTTATTCTGTCGTCGATCCGTTGGCTATATGATGCCTATGCAAATAGTAAGGATGCAATGAACCCTATTGAATTGGAACGACAGATTGTGGGACTCGTTTTTGACGGAATACGACGTTGAAAAGTCTCATTTGGTTATTCGCGATTTGGAACAATCAGGTGATTTTAAGAATTATTTAACGATAGTTGCATATGCAACTATCGCAGTTTGTAGTAATTTTACGCCGTGAAAACGACTACCTCCGTTATCGATTTTGAAAGGTCCATTGGGCCTTGGTTGGGAAGGACTGTGAAAATGGTGGACTATCATTTGCAGGAGGCCTTTCTAAAAGCTGGCTTAGACCTTACTAAGGAACAGATGGTGGTGCTAAAGAAATTACATGACCAAGACGGCTTAAATCAAAATGAACTAGCATTCCTTACCTACCGTGATAAATCTTCATTGGCCCGATTACTTTCCAAAATGGAGAAAAAAGGATACATCTTTAGAGAGCAGGATTATGCGGATAAGCGGGTGAACAATGTATTTCTTACTAAAGCAGGCAAAGAAGTTTTCGATAAAACAAGGCCAGTTATTCACAGTGTGATCCACCGCATGGAAAAGGCAGTTTCCGAGGCCGAAAAACAACAGATGATTGCCATATTAAAAAAAGTACAGACCAACCTTAGTTAAAGAATATGAGAAAAATTATTTTATCCCTCTTAGGTGTTTTGCTAATTATTGGGGCTTTTTTCGGAGCCAAAATGATTATTGATAGCAAAAAGAGTTTTAGGCCCAAGGCCGAAAAGGTCGTAAAAACGGTTTTCACCGAGGTGGTTCAAAATGGTACCGTTCCTATTCGGGTACCTGCAAATGGGAACCTGACCGCAAAACAAAGGGTAGAATTATACGCCGAAGTGCAAGGCGTTTTTAGAAAAGGGGCTAAATTTTTTAAGGAAGGGCAACTTTACAATAGGGGCGAGACCATTATTAGAATAGATGCCTCGGAATATGCCGCCAGTGTTCAATCGGCCAAGAGTAATCTGTATAATCAGCTCACGTCTATTATGCCTGACCTCCGTCTAGATTATCCGGATTTATTCCCTAAATGGCAAGAATATCTAAGCGGTTTTGATATGGCCAGGGCCACTCCGCCTTTACCGGAAATGACAACAGAGAAGGAAAAATTCTTTATATCGGGCCGTGGTATCCTGACCAGTTTTTATAATGTTAAAAATTTAGAGCAGCGATTGGGGAAATATCGAATTTCAGCACCTTTTAAAGGAGTACTAACGGAGGCTTTGGTTACTGAGGGTAGCTTGATCCGCGCCGGACAAAAATTGGGTGAATTTATAAATACCGATGTGTATGAGTTAGAGGTGTCTGTGAGCAAAGCATACAGTGATCTGTTGAAAGTTGGAGAGAAAGTTGAGCTCACCAATCTCGAAAAAACCAAGACCTATGCGGGTAAGGTAGCACGTATTAATGGACGTGTGGATCAAGCGTCCCAGACCATAAAGGCGTTTATAGATGTTGCAGATAGTAACCTAAGGGAAGGGATGTACCTTGAAGCTAATCTAGACGCAAAAGAGGAGACAGATGCTATTGAAATCGACAGAAATTTACTGCTGGAAAATGATAAGGTTTTTGTGGTTCGCGACTCCATTTTAGATATGATCGATGTAAAACCTGTTTATTTTACTGATAAGCGGGTAGTACTGAAGGAAGTGCCAAACGGAACTGTTATCATGTCCAAACCGCTAATGGGTGCCTATACGGGAATGACGGTTAAGGTTTTTGAGGATAAATCAGCTAACACCGACCAATAATGCGAAAAATAATAGAGTACTTCATTCGCTATCACGTCGCAGTAAATGTCATCATCATTGCCTTTGCGGTTTTTGGGATAGTTGGGGCCAAATCATTAAAATCTTCCTTTTTTCCGCTTACGGATTCTAAGAATGTATTTATAAATATTACGTATCCTGGAGCGTCACCCCAGGAAGTTGAGGAGGGTATTGTATTAAAAATCGAAGATAATCTAAAGGGGCTCGAAGGTGTAGATCGTGTTACTTCAACTTCTAGGGAAAACAGCGGTAGCATCAATGTAGAAATTGAAAAAGGTAGGGACATTGATTTCATGTTGCTTCAAGTTAAAAATGCCGTTGATAGAGTGCCTACTTTTCCAACTGGCATGGAGCCATTGGTAGTGTCGAAATTAGAAGTTATCCGGCAAACCATCACTTTCGCAATAAGTGGGGAGCAGATTCCTTTGGCCACATTAAAGCAAATCGGAAGACAGATAGAAAATGATATTCGCGCCATTGATGGTATTTCGCAGATAGATATTGCAGGCTATCCTCAAGAAGAAATAGAAATAGCGGTTAATGAGAATAACCTCTTGGCCTATGGAATGTCATTTTCTGAGGTGGCACAAGCGGTTGGCAACGCCAATATTCTGGTCACAGGTGGAAATATTAAGACAGATGCCGAAGAATATCTGATCAGGGCAAACAATCGCTCGTACTATGGCGACGAACTATCCAATATTATTGTTAGGGCTAATGCAGCTGGCCAAACAGTGCGTTTAAAAGATGTTGCCACCATTCGTGATCGCTTTTCGGAAACCCCCAATGCATCCTATTTTAACGGGAATCTTGCCGTTAATACCACCATTACCAGTACCAATACGGAAGACTTGATAGGTTCGGCCGACAAGGTCAAGGAATATATTGAAGAATTTAATCAAAAGTATGATAACGTTCAACTCAGTGTAATCAGGGATCTGTCAGAAACCCTGAATGGCAGAACCGAGCTTTTGGTCAAGAATGCATGGCAAGGAATGTTTCTGGTACTCATTTTCCTATCCCTTTTCCTAAATACCCGTTTGGCCTTTTGGGTGGCCTTTGGCCTACCTGTCGCCTTTTTAGGGATGTTTATTTTTGCAGGTTTTTTTGATGTGACCATAAACGTTCTTTCGCTCTTCGGAATGATCATTGTAATTGGTATTCTGGTAGATGATGGGATTGTGATAGCCGAAAATATATACCAACACTATGAAAAGGGGAAATCTCCTGTGCAGGCAGCGGTTGACGGTACCATGGAGGTACTGCCCGCAATAATTTCAGCGATTATCACCACGATTCTGGCTTTTTCAATATTCCTTTTCTTGGATAGTAGGATAGGGGACTTTTTCGGAGAGGTGTCGGTTATTGTTATTCTTACCCTAGTTGTTTCGCTGGTTGAGGCACTGATTATTCTTCCGGCACACTTGGCGCACTCCAAAGCATTACAACCTAGAAACACGGAACCAAAAACTGGCATTGGCCGGGCTTTTGCCAAACTCCGTTTAATCAATAAGGCTGGGGATAATTTTATGGCTTGGATGAGAGACACCATATACTCTCCCTTTATACGGTTTGCCTTAAAATACAAACTATTGGTTTTTGGCATTTTTGCCATGGCCCTGATTTTATCCTTTGGGTCTGTAGGTGGTGGTATTATACGAACTTCCTTTTTTCCAAGAATTGCTAGCGATAGGGCTCAAATTCAATTGCTCATGCCCAATGGGACCAATGAAAAAGTTACCGATTCCATTATATCTTTAATCGAAGAAAAGGCAGAAATCGTAAATCAAGAGCTAACTGAAAAATACCTAAAAGGTACTGATAAAGTACTCTTTAAAAACGTCATCAAAATAGTTGGCCCAGGATCCTCAGCAGCTACACTGAACATTAATTTATTGCCTGGGGAAGAGCGGCCAGATGTAATCAAGGCCGATTTGGTTACCAGCAGACTAGAAGAATTGGTTGGACCCGTTATCGGAGTTGAAAGTCTCATCTATGGTTCTGGTGGTAATTTTGGTGGGTCACCGGTATCTGTTTCCCTTTTAGGGAACAATATTCAGGAGTTGAAAGCGGCAAAACAGGAGCTTAAAACCGCCATGCTCAACAATACCACCCTAAAGGATGTTGCCGATAATGACCCTGCGGGCATTAAGGAAATCCGTTTGCGATTAAAGGAGAATGCCTATTTGTTGGGTCTTGATTTAAGGAATATTATGGGGCAAGTCCGAGCCGGTTTTTTTGGGACGCAAGCGCAACGTTTTCAAAGAGGTCAGGACGAAATTCGGGTCTGGGTACGCTACGATCGTGAGAACCGCTCCTCTATATCGGATTTGGATGAAATGCGGATTGTAACCCCTAATGGGAGTCGCGTACCGTTAAAAGAAATTGCTAATTATGTAATCGAGCGCGGTGATGTGGCCATAAATCGTTTGGAGGGACAACGGGAAATCCAGATTTCGGCAGATATGAAGAACCCGAAGAACAGTCCAACAGATGTTATGACAGATATACGGGAAAATATCATGCCCGAAATACAGTCCAAATATCCAACTGTTACCGCCTCTTATGAAGGCCAAAATCGGGAATTGGGCAAACTGACCAGTTCGCTTAGTTTGGTAGGATGGTCGGTGTTGGCGCTCATTTACATGACTATTGCATTTACCTTTAGGAGCTTTAGTCAACCGTTGATGCTGATATTGCTAATACCTTTTAGCTTAACCGGGGTCATTTGGGGCCATTGGGTTCATGACTTTCCGCTGAACATTTTATCGCTCTTGGGTATTATTGCATTGATTGGCATTATGGTGAACGACGGTCTGGTCCTTATAGGCAGGTTTAATAGCAATCTTAGAATGGGAATGACGTTCGACGATGCTATTTATGAAGCAGGTCGCTCCCGATTTAGGGCAATATTCTTAACGTCGATTACCACGATTGCCGGATTGACACCACTCATTTTCGAAACAAGTAGACAGGCACAGTTTCTAATTCCGATGGCGATTTCAATCGCCTATGGTATTGGGTTCGCTACACTCCTGACCTTGGTTATGTTACCCCTTTTCCTATCCTTTAGTAATTGGGTCAAGGTGCATACCAAATGGCTGGCCACCGGGAATGATATTACCAAAGAAGAGGTAGAACGGGCCATTAAGGAGCAGAAAGATGATTTGCGTTTACAAAAAGAAAAGGTTTTGGACCTCGACCATCGAAAAAATGAAATTTCCGAATCTACCACGGTTCAAGAAGTAATAGAATAATGAAAAACACCATCGCATCCCTCATTCTATTGTTTGGCATTTTATACACAGGTCAGACACAGGAAAGACTGCTCTCAAAACAGGAGGCGGTCAATTTGGCCCTCGAGAACAATTTTGGAATTCAAGTGGCCAAAAATCAGGTCGAAATTGCAGGGAATAACAAGAGTATTCTAAATTCTGGATATCTGCCCACATTGACTAATTCTACAACTGCAAATTATAATCGGGACGATTCTACAATTGAATTTCCAGGACAGTTAAATGAAGATGGAAGCCCAAGGGCAGCGGTTGATATTTACAAGGCGGAAGCACAGCGTTACAATTCTACCCTTACTGCGAATTACACCCTCTTTGATGGCTTGGGTCGATTATACAATTACAAAAGATTGAAGGAGCAATATCAGCTGAGCGAACTTCAGGCAAGGGAGACTATTGAAAATACCGTGTTGCAATTGTTTAGCGTATATTTTGAGGTAGCAAGATTAACAGAAAATCAAAACGTATTACAAGAGGCGCTAAAAATATCTTCGCAGCGCTTCAAACGGGCTGAATATTCTTTTGAATATGGGCAAAATACAAAGCTAGATATTTTAAATGCTCAAGTAGATATCACCAATGACAGTATTAATCTGTTGAATACCCAACAACAATTGGTAAACACAAAGCGGGATTTAAATGTGGTGTTGAACCAGAATTTAAACAGGGTTTTTGAGGTAGATACTTTGGTCAAGTTCACTCCAACGTTAAAGCTTGAGGAATTTGTGGAACAAGCGCTGTTAAACAATGTTGCTATCCTACAAACAGAACGCAATTTGGCCATTAATGCATATGATATCAAGGTAAATAAATCTGGGTATTTGCCGACGTTGGACTTAAACGGTACCTATGGATGGAACCTGAACCAAAGTGCGGCTTCTGCCTTTTTTCCCGGCACTGACAATACCACATGGAACTTTGGACTTGGGGCCAGGCTTACGTGGAACCTCTTTGATGGTGGAGGAACCACGGTAAGGGTGAAGAATTCAAAGATTGCCTATGAGAATCAGGAATTGCTTAAAAAGCAAGTGGAATTAGAGGTGAATCGGGATATTCAGAATGCAAAGACCATATATGAAAATCGCTTGAACATTTTCAATATTCAAGAACAAAATGTACTTACCAACCAAAATAATTTTGAACGGTCAAAAGAGCAGTTTCAGTTGGGAAGGATTACCTCAATCGAATTTCGTCAGGCACAGATTAACCTTTTAAATGCCCAAACAAATAAAAATCTGGCCAAGTATGATGCTAAGCTGGCCGAGCTGCAACTGTTGCAATTAACCGGGCAGTTGTTGAATATTGAATTTTAAAAAGAACATAAAAGTTTGGACATGTATTAACAGTTCCAAACACCAAACACCCTTGCGCGAGCACTTCTTTCAATGCCCCTATTGCTGGGAAGAAATATCAATGTTAATGGATTCATCGGTAAATGAACAAACCTATATCGAGGATTGTGAGGTTTGCTGTAATCCTATTGAGGTGACTTCACGATTTATGAATAATGAATTAATTGGCCTTAGCATAAATGAAATAGGTCAGTAGGTTTAAGGAGTTATACTGGAGAATAAAAAATGGGACAGACTTGATGAGGGTCTGTCCCATTTCTCGTATCAACTAAACTAAATACTTATGCAAGATGGGGTCTTGGTGCTGTCCAACGGATTTTCTTGCTGGCCTTTAATACTGCAAGGAAAATGAGTTTTCTTGATTCCGATGGATATTGATTGATGATTGATCTCATGATTTCTAGATTTTTAAAAGTTGTTTTTTGTTTGTTGGTCATATAACCTGTCGGTAGTCCAACCAGTTCCTATTTTAAAATATATTCTAGGACGTCTTAAATATTGCGGCAAAGCTTTCATGATGATGTTGTTTTATACGCTGTGATTAAATTAGCGGTTAAAGTTCCTATACTGTGCCCACTGTGCTCTTTTGGTACTTCTGAAGGACGAAAAATATTGCCCTGTTTTAGATTCTGTTGCTGTTCTGCTTTTTGATGCTTTCATGATTTTCGTTTTTTTACCCTGCCCCAAACATAGGGCAGGATGTGATTGATGATTTTTTCTGCCGTGATTAGCGGTTAAAGTTTCTGTATTGGGCCCATTGTGCCCTTTTACTGTTTCTTAGGAATGAAAAATATTGTCCTGTTTTTGATTCTGTTACTGTTCTACTGTTAGATGCTTTCATGATATTATGTTTTTTGTTATTTAATGATGGTACAAATATGCTTTGCTTTGGCTCGGAATGAAAATCGTTCTTACCCAACCGTAATTTTTATGGACCGAATTGTTATGATTTCGAATCCAAACAATTTTTAGCGGTTAAAATTTCTGCGCTGAGCCCATTGTGCCCTTTTACTGTTTTTGAACGTTGAAAAATACTGTCCCGTTTTTGATTCTGTACTTGTTCTGTAGTTAGATGCTTTCATGATTTCTATGTTTTTTAGTGTTGTTTTTAAATTGACCTACAACTAATAGACGAGAGAAAATCTACTTTGTTACAGTACTATGTATAAAAAGGTACTATTTTATAGAACATTTAACAGTTATGGGGGAGTGGCAATCATCAATTTTAATTTAATATATTGAAAATCAACATATTGAATTAATATCGTATCATTGATGGCTTTCATACTAAAGACTATGGTTTTTTTAAAAGGTTACACTAAATTGATTTTTTTTAATAAATGTTGACGGGATTGATATCTTTATAAGTTAGTCTTAGGGCTCTTTTTTACGGATACAAAACTGAACATAGAAGAACCTTTCCAGTAACAGTTCTATACTTTAATTACATACATTTGACGGGATTACGAATTGAGAATCTGTAAAGCAAAATCGTGAATTTTAGGAATAAACGTAGGTGGAGAATAATAGGTACATATAGCGTTGGATGGACCCTGGCCCTTATATTCTTAACCATTGTAAGAGGCGTTGGAGCAACGGAAGATGGCGCGATAGATATAGAATTATCTACAAGTTTGTTATATGCTTTTGTAATAGGCCCGTTTTTCGGAGGTATTTCCGGATATGCGCAGATAGTAACGGTTGAACGGTTTTATAAAAGAACGTCGGCACGAAAACTACTTTTTATCCGACTTTCGATTTCATTTTTTTTCCTTATTGCCTTGGTCATAGTTTCATATCTGGTTGTACCACCAATTCTAGGTATCGATATTAGTTTGTCAGATTTCGTTTTCGATAAAGGCAGTTTCCCTATTTACTTCTATATTTTGACGATAGATATTTTTATGGCTGCGCTGTGGCAGGTAAACCAGATGCTTGGGGGAAATAATTTGTGGAAAATATTACAGGGGAAATTTTATGAACCCCGTGAGGAAAACCGGATTTTTATGTTTCTCGATTTAAAGGATTCCACCGAACATGCCGAAAATTTAGGGCACATCAAATACAGCAGGCTCATTCAAGATTGTTTTAATGATTTAGGGGTGGTGATTGAAAACGAAGCGGAAATTTACCAATATGTGGGCGACGAAGCGGTTCTAACTTGGGAATCACCACGCGGGATTAGAAATCAAAATTGCATACATGCCTTTTACAGTTTTAAAAATCAGCTACAAAAAAAACAGAAATATTACCACGAAAATTACAATTGCATGCCTTTTTTTAAGGCTGGGCTCAATGAAGGGATCGTTACGGTGACCGAGGTAGGAAAATATAAGAAGGAAATTGCCTATCATGGAGACACAATCAATACAGCGGCGAGAATACAAGGCAAATGCAATGAATTTGGTCACGAGTTGCTTATTTCCGAAAATTTAAAGAGGAAAGTAGAAAACAGCCCTATTGAATTTAAGCTACTGGGGAATATACCGTTGAAGGGTAAAGAAAAAGAAATGGGGATTTTTGCGGTACGTTTATAGCTCTGTCGTCGGCAATAAAATGTGATATTAAACAAAAAAAGGGGGCTTTTGCCCCCTTTTTTAAATTCTTAATCTTAAGAAAACCGTATTAGTTTTAATCCGGTATGCCTTCTGTGATTTTTCCAGCTTTCATGGCGAGTCAATGACCTATCAATACCTGTGCTGTTCGTACTGGGTTGTTTCTTTGTATGTTTCATTTTTTAATTCTTTATCTACTTGTTGTGATGAATGCAATAGGCACCCTTATCTACACAACCTATTAGACGAATGAATACCAGAATAGTTACTTCGTTAAGATAAGTTTAACGCGCTCGTAAAGCCTACTGAATGGGCGATTCGGGCGATTTTAATACCCCTAGGAGGAAAGGGCTTCTTTTTAAGATAAAATTGAAAGTAGTCATCAATAAAAAAGGGGCAAAAATGCCCCTTTATTTCTTTTGGTCATTGATTACTTTAGGAAAACCGTATTAGTTTTAATCCGGTATGCCTTCTGTGATTTTTCCAATTCTCATGACGGGTCAACGACCTGTCTATAAGGGAGCTGTTTGAATTTTGTTGTTTCTTTGTATGTTTCATTTTTACTTTTTTTAATTCGCTCTTAAGGGGACAAGGGCACCAAACAATGGCAAAACCACTTGACTTCAAGTTAGAGCACAAAGTTACAACTTTAAGAGGGGGTTTGCATGCTGTATGCCCTTATAAAATGGGCGTTTATCGATATTTCGCTCTGTTGAATTATTTACTAAAAATTTTGTCAAAAGCTCAAAAAGTAACTGCCAGATCAACGATTTTTTTGGTTTTCCGTATGTCTTATTACATATTTCGTCTGTACTGCCCACCAACTTCAAAAAGCGCATTGGTAATCTGTCCTAATGAACAATATTTACATACCTCCATCAAGGACTCGAAAATATTCTGATTTTGGATAGCATCATGCTGCAATTTCTTCAATAGTTCATCGGTATTGTTTCCTTTATGAAGCTGCTCGAGGGTGTTGATCTGAAACTGCTTTTCCTCCTCTGTAGCTCGAATAACCTCAGAAGGGATGATAGTGGGCGACCCTTTGCTACTCAAAAAGGTATTTACCCCAATAATGGGGAACTTACCAGTATGTTTTAAGGTCTCATAGTAGAGACTCTCCTCTTGTATTTTATTACGTTGGTACATAGTCTCCATAGCTCCTAAGACCCCGCCGCGCTCGGTTATCCTATCAAATTCCAATAAAACGGCCTCTTCTACAAGATGCGTAAGTTCTTCTATAATAAAGGATCCCTGTAAGGGGTTTTCGTTTTTTGTAAGCCCTAACTCCTTATTGATAATCAATTGAATTGCCATGGCGCGCCGTACCGAATCCTCTGTAGGAGTGGTTATAGCCTCATCATAGGCATTGGTATGTAATGAATTGCAATTATCATAAATCGCGTACAGCGCTTGCAACGTAGTTCGTATATCATTAAAATCAATTTCCTGCGCATGCAAACTACGTCCCGAGGTCTGTATATGGTACTTTAACATTTGCGCCCTAGGGTTGGCTTCGTATTTATTTTTCAATGCCTTTGCCCATATTCTTCTGGCCACCCGACCAATTACCGCATATTCAGGGTCGATACCGTTCGAAAAGAAAAAGGAGAGATTAGGCCCAAAGTCATTAATATCCATTCCACGCGACAAATAGTACTCTACATACGTAAACCCGTTAGACAGGGTCAATGCCAGTTGCGTAATCGGATTAGCCCCCGCCTCCGCTATATGATATCCTGAAATAGAAACCGAATAAAAGTTTCGCACATTATTTTCTATAAAATATTCTTGTACATCGCCCATGAGTCGTAGGGCGAACTCAGTAGAAAAAATACAGGTATTTTGTGCCTGATCTTCCTTCAGGATATCAGCTTGTACCGTCCCTCTTACCTGCGACAGGGTTTTTGTTTTGATTTGTTGGTAGGTAGCGGCATTAAGCACTTGGTCACCCGTAACACCTAAAAGCATCAGCCCCAAGCCCTCATTTCCTTCTGGTAGCGTGCCATTGTAAGTTGGGCGATCCACGCCTTTATTTTTATATATTTTATTAATCTTGGCCGATACCTCTTTTTCAAGTCCATTTTCCTTGATATACAACTCACATTGCTGATCAATGGCCGCATTCATAAAGAACCCTAATAGCATGGGAGCAGGACCGTTGATGGTCATACTCACAGAGGTCATTTCATCAACTAGATTAAAGCCTGAATACAATTTTTTCGCATCATCCAAACAGCAGATACTTACTCCGGCATTCCCGATTTTTCCATAAATATCAGGTCTATGGTCGGGGTCGGCACCGTATAAGGTAACGCTGTCAAAGGCAGTAGATAGTCTTTTTGCTGGCAAGTCCATACTTAGGTAGTGGAAACGTTTATTGGTACGCTCAGGACCACCTTCTCCAGCAAACATGCGAGCAGGATCCTCGCCCGTCCGTTTAAAGGGGTAGAGGCCGGCGGTGTACGGAAATTCACCAGGCACATTTTCCTGAAATACCCAATTCAAAATATCTCCCCAAGCCTGATATTTTGGCAATGCTACTTTTGGAATATCCGATTGTGAGAGCGACTTGGAATGCGTTTCAATATTGATTTCATTGCCGCGGACTTTAAAAACATAGATAGGTTGTTTATAGCTATTTGTCTTAGTTTCCCAATTCGTTATGATTTCCCAGTTGTAGGGGTCGAGATTAAGTTTTACCCTATCGAACTCCGCAATAAGGAGCCTAATAAAATCCTTGTTTTCTTCACTGACTGCATTGATCGATTCGGAGTTGATTCCTGATTTGTCTAATAGGGGAGAGGTTTCTAAAACCGAGCCCAACGTTTTATAAATCCCAAATAAGCTTTGGGCTACGGCTGCCTGTTCCTCCGATTTTTTATCGTAAGCCCGATTATTTTCTGCAATTTCCGATAGATACCGTGTTCTCGCAGGCGGAATTATAAAAATTGCCTTGCTCATTTCCTTTGAAAGCTCCATTGACGACTTAAAGTCTGCTGCTGTGCTTTCAGCAATTTTGCCCATAACCGCCTTATAAAGCGTATTCATTCCAGGGTCATTGAATTGCGATGCAATGGTACCATAAACCGGTAACTTCTCTTGCGGAACGTCCCAGAGATTATTGTTGCGCATGTACTGTTTTTTTACAGCTTTTACGGCATCAAGAGCCCCTCGCTTATCAAACTTGTTAACAGCCACCAAATCGGCAAAATCCAGCATATCTATTTTCTCCAATTGTGTTGCAGCACCAAACTCCGGTGTCATTACATATAAAGAGACATCGCTATGTTCAATAATCTCGGTATCGCTTTGCCCAATCCCTGAGGTTTCTAAAATAATAAGATCAAAGGCCGCCGCCTTTAAGACTTGAACAGCTTCGTTTACATACTTAGACAAGGCCAAATTAGATTGTCGTGTTGCCAGGCTACGCATATACACCCTTGGGTTGTTTATGGCATTCATACGGATCCGATCCCCGAGCAAAGCACCGCCTGTTTTTCTTTTGGAAGGGTCTACAGAAACCAGGCCTACGGTTTTTTCAGGAAAATCGATTAAAAAACGCCTTACCAATTCATCTACCAAAGATGATTTTCCCGAACCTCCAGTTCCCGTAATTCCCAAAACTGGAATAGTGCTTTTTTTGTTATCCAAATGAATTTTATCGAGAACATCTTTTGCTACTTCTGGAAAATTCTCGGCGGCGGATATTAATCTGGCGATGACCTTGGCGTCCTTGGATTTTAAATTTTTGTATTCCCCGTTTAGGGATGCACCTATGGCTACATCCGATTTTTCGACCAAATCATTGATCATTCCCTGCAATCCCATTTCCCTGCCATCATCTGGGGAGTATAAGCGGGTGATTCCATAGGCCATCAACTCCTTGATTTCCTCGGGAAGAATTACACCACCACCACCACCAAATATTTTTATGTCTTCCCTTCCTTGCTCCTTTAGAAGGTCGTACATATACTTAAAATACTCATTATGACCGCCTTGATATGAAGTGATACAAATGGCATTTACATCTTCCTGAATAGCAGTATTCACAACTTCCTCGACGCTTCGATCATGCCCTAGATGTATAACCTCGACACCTGTTGACTGAATGATACGACGCATAATGTTGATTGAGGCATCGTGCCCGTCAAACAGGGAAGCCGCCGTTACAATCCGGATTTTATGCTTAGGTAAATATGGTTTTACTTGTTTCATAGGTCATAATTTAAGTAAAATAAACGGTACCAATTTGAATGTTTTTCAATTAGGGTTTTGGTGAATTGGTAAAATATATTTTCTAAGCAGCAAAATTAAAATATTGGCCTGACATCCGACACAGAAAAGCATGCTATTTAGTAAAAAACAATAGGATTGGAAATGGTAAATTTTTAATCAAGAAATTTCATTGCATATCCAAACACAGCTCTGACAAATATTCATTAAAATTGCAGCATGCAGACATTAAAGGAATTGATTGACCTTATCACTCTGGAGCGATTGGATGATAACACCTATAAGGGCCAGAACTATAAGGCGCCATGGGGACGCGTATTTGGAGGTCAGGTGTTGGCTCAATCCTTATTTGCCGCTTACCAAACCGTACCAAATAATCGGATTGCGCATTCAATGCATGGGTATTTTATCCTTGGGGGTAATCTCGATGTTCCCATTATTTATGAGGTTGATTCGATTAGAAATGGAGGTAGTTTTACCACCCGTAGGGTGGTTGCCCTGCAAAATGGGAAAGCAATTTTTAATATGTCCGCCTCATTTCAAATCCTTGAAGAAGGTGTTGAACATCAAATTACAATGCCCGATGTTCCCCTTCCTGAACAACTTTCAACAAGTCGAGAACAGCTTGAAACGATAAAGGATGTTAATTCGATGGCGTATCGTAGATTAAAAATCGTACTTCCGAAAGTATTTGAATTTAAACCAATTGAACCGATATCTTCCTCCAGATTGAGCAAAAACAATAAACCTTTTGATCATATTTGGATGCGGACCACAGAACAAATTGAAGTTGACCTTCCGATGCAACAGCAATTATTGGCCTATGTATCGGACTATAACCTGTTGAATACCGCTACTTTTCCACATCGTGAGCAACTAAATAAGGGAAAGACCTTCTATGCCAGTCTAGACCATGCGCTTTGGTTTCATCGTGAATTTCAATTGCAAGATTGGCTGCTGTACGCTATGGATAGCCCCAGTGCCTCCAGTTCCCGAGGATTTGCCAGGGGAAGTATCTTTAATCGGGATGGTGTTTTAGTCGCTTCGGTTGCCCAGGAAGGTTTAATGCGACAAAAGCTAGATTGAAGTACTAATCAATTCTTGGGTGCAGTCAAGTATAGTCTACAGGTGTGAAATTAAAAACCTCTGAAAATCAATAGATTAACAGAGGTTTAAGTACTCGAGGCGGGACTTGAACCCGCACGGCCCAAAGGCCATTGGATTTTAAGTCCAACGTGTCTACCAATTCCACCACTCGAGCTCACATGCCGTATGGCATTGTTTGACTGCCAAAGGCACGTCTTCAATGTATTCGCAAATACATGAATAAAAAAAACGCCGACATGCAGCGTTTTTTGAGCGAAAAAAGGCCCCGACGTTTTGGGGGAACCCTCAATTCTATTTTAATAGAATTTTCAGGTCACTTTTTGCACTCTTCGAGCGAAAAAAGGGATTCGAACCCTCGACCTCCACCTTGGCAAGGTGATGCTCTACCCCTGAGCTACTTTCGCGTTTGGTACTAAACTGTCTACCGACAGATTTGATTTTAAAGAACATCGTTCCTAACGAACGCGGACGCAAATTTAATACATTTCTCTAAAAAGCAAAGCAATTTCTATTAAAAAAGCGATCCAAAAAGTTTGCAGGTTTTTTTTGTCTCAAAGCTAGCTGCTAGCTTTTGTGTTCTTAACAAGCAGGCGTTTTATTTCGTTCAATTTCATCAATGCCTCCACAGGCGTTAAAGTATTGATGTCTAGATGGGTAATTTCTTCCTTGATTTGTTCTAACAAAGGGTCGTCCAGATTAAAGAAACTCAGTTGCATCTCGTTCTGGGCGGATTGTAGTTTGTCTGTTAACTCTTCGCTGGAATGTGACTTCTCTAACTTTTTAAGGATTTTGTTCGCCTTGTGAATTACCTGCTGTGGCATTCCCGCCATTTTAGCCACATGAATCCCAAAACTATGCTCGCTACCACCTTTAGTGAGCTTACGCAAGAACAACACATTGTCTTTTAGCTCCTTTACAGAAACATTATAATTTTTAATGCGCTCAAAAGTGGAGGCCATTTCATTAAGCTCGTGATAATGTGTGGCGAACAAGGTCTTGGCCCTTGCCGGATGCTCATGCAAATATTCGGAAATTGACCAAGCAATGGAAATACCATCATAGGTACTGGTACCCCTCCCGATTTCATCGAGCAACACCAAACTACGTTCGCTGAGGTTATTTAAAATAGAGGCTGTTTCGTTCATCTCCACCATAAATGTCGATTCGCCCATAGATATGTTGTCGCTAGCTCCAACCCGGGTAAAAATTTTATCTACATAACCAATATTGGCGGAATCAGCGGGAATAAAACTGCCCATCTGTGCCAGAAGCACAATTAAGGCGGTTTGCCGCAAAATGGCCGATTTACCACTCATATTCGGGCCAGTAATCATAATGATCTGTTGGTTTTCCCGATTCAACAGTACATCATTGGCAATATAAGCCTCTCCGAGAGGCAATTGTTTTTCGATAACGGGATGCCGCCCGTTCCTTATCTCTATTTCGGTAGAATCATTTAAGACCGGAGCTACATAATTGTTTTCCTTGGCCAATTTTGTAAAGCCGGTTAAACAATCTAATTGCGCAATTTGAAAAGCATTATTCTGAACAGCGGCAATGTATTCCTGCATCCAAACCACTAACTGGGAGAACAGCTGCTGTTCAAGACTTAAGATGCGCTCTTCAGCCCCTAAAATCTTACCCTCATATTCTTTGAGTTCTTCAGTAATATAACGTTCGGCGTTGACCAAGGTTTGTTTACGGATCCATTCTCCGGGCACCTTGTCTTTATGCGTATTCCGTACCTCGATATAATATCCGAATACGTTGTTAGAAGCTATTTTTAAAGATGTAATACCGGTACGTTCCGTTTCACGCTCTAGCATTTTATTAAGGTAATCCTTGCCTGAAAATGCGAGTGCGCGCAATTCATCTAACTCCTCGGAATAGCCATCTGCAATTGTTTTGCCCTTTGGAATCAATACAGGTGCCTCTTCATTGAGCATTTCCTTGATTTTGGTGCGCAGCGGATCACAACTGTGTAGCTGATCCGAAATCAATTGCAACGCATCGTTGTCCGTTTTCCCTGTTAGCTGTTTTATCGGTACAATGGCTTCCAGGGAATTTTTAAGTTGGATTACTTCCTTCGGATTGATTTTGCCTGTCGCCACTTTTGATATCAAGCGTTCCAAATCACCAATTTGCTTGATGCTGTGACGTATTTTTTCTAAGAGAATATCCTCTTCGGAAAAGAAGGATACCACCTCGTGGCGAAGGCGTATCTTTTCAATATTTTTCAAGGGTAGGGCCAACCAACGTTTCAAAAGCCTTCCGCCCATTGGCGAAATGGTCTTATCGATAACATCTATAAGGGTAACGGCATTGGCGTTGGTAGATTGGTACAGCTCTAGGTTCCGGATGGTGAAACGGTCCATCCATATATACTCTTCTTCAACAATGCGTTGCAAACTACTGATATGCTGTAGTTGTCGATGTTGTGTCTCCGATAGGTAATGTAACACCACCCCCGAGGCAATAATGCCATGGTTCAAATGATCGACCCCAAAACCTTTTAAGGTCTTGGTCTTAAAATGATGTGTAAGGGTCTCAAGCGCATAGTCTTCTTGAAAGACCCAATCTTCGGTAAAGAACGTATGGAACTGACTTCCAAAAACATCAAGAAATTCTTTCTTGTGCGCTTTTGAAACCAGAATTTCGTTTGGCGCAAAATTTTGTAAAAGCTTATCTATTTGTTCATCGGTGCCTTCTGCGATCAGGAATTCTCCTGTGGAAATATCAACAAAGGAAACCCCAAGTAGTTTTCTTCCAAAATGAACAGCGCATAAAAAATTGTTCGATTTCGCAGTAAGGATATCATCGTTCATTGCAACTCCTGGGGTCACCAATTCAGTAACACCGCGTTTTACAATGCTTTTGGTCAATTTAGGGTCTTCTAGCTGATCACAGATAGCAACCCGCTGTCCGGCCTTGACTAATTTTGGCAAATAAGTATTCAACGAATGATGCGGAAAACCAGCCAATTCGGTACGGTCGCCCCCGTTATTGCGATGGGTTAGGATGATACCTAAAATCTTAGAAGCTTTCACCGCATCTTCACCAAAGGTTTCATAGAAATCACCCACGCGAAACAATAATAACGCATCAGGATATTTAGTCTTGATGGTATTGTACTGTCGCATTAAGGGAGTAACCTTTTTGGCTTTTGATGCTTTTTTCAATCGCTTGTTTTGTGGGCATTACGCCCCATTTATCATTAGGAACGAATGTACTATTTTTGCTCAGAAATTCACCCCATTGTTGATATTATGGGGATAACTTTTAAGGCGCAAATACAAGTACAACTATAGTTTAGGTCCTTGGGAATATTTATTTGTAACAACGAACAACGAACAACGAACAACGAACAACGAACAACGAACAACGAACAACGAACAACGAACAACGAACAACGAACAACGAACAACCCCATTTTCATGCGCAAACTAAAAAACGAAGAGCTAGACCGACTAGATGTCGATGAATTCAAACAGGCCAAGAAGACCCCATTGGTAATCGTTTTGGATGACATAAGAAGTTTGAACAACATTGGTTCAGTATTTCGCACTTCTGATGCTTTTCTCGTAGAAAAAATTTATCTCTGTGGTATCACGGCAACACCACCACATAAGGATATTCGAAAAACCGCATTGGGTGCGACCGAAAGTGTAGCATGGGAATATAGGGAAAATGCAATCGAACTTATAGAGGAATTAGAAAACTTGGGGTATATGACCATTGCCGTGGAACAAGCAGAAAATGCTACAATGCTACAGGATTTTAAAACTTCAAAAGATCAAAAATATGCCTTGATATTTGGTAACGAGGTAAAAGGGGTTTCTCAGGAAGTGGTGGATAATAGTGATGATGTTATCGAGATTCCCCAATACGGTACCAAGCATTCCTTGAACATTTCCGTAAGTGTTGGCGTAGTGGTCTGGGACTTCTGGAGTAAGCTTCAAAAATGAAAAAGCCCTTGAATTCTCAAGGGCTTTTCTATGGTTTGAGTTAGTTAGTTCCTAAACTAAGGAATCGCAATTAAAGTAAAATTGTCTTTTCACGCAAACATTTTCTACAATAAAATGTTAAAACAACTTTGCGGTAGCGAATTCCTGAACGCTCTTGATAATAGATTCGTAGTCCTCCTTTCGGGCAACAAAATCCATATCGGTAACATCTAGGATCAGGCTATTTTGCTGTGGAAAACCCTTAATGAAATCAAAATAACCTTGGTTGATCCTATCTAAATATTCCCTTTCAATATTCTGTTCATAATCCCTGCCACGGTTTTTAATATTTTCTAATAAACGCTCAGTTGTTTGGTACAGATAAACGTAGATTTTAGGCTTTTTGACCTCCCTATACATTAGGTTAAATAATTTTCGGTATAGCTCGAATTCTTCTTTTTGTAGGGTGACTTGCGCAAAGATCAACGATTTATAAATATCGTAATCGCTCACCATAAAACTCTTGAAAAGGTCATATTGCGAGGTGTCATCAGTAAATTGTTGATAGCGATCCGCCAGAAAGGACATTTCCAACGGGAAAGCATAACGGCCTTGATCTTCATAGAATTTGGGCAGAAAGGGGTTGTCGGCAAAACGCTCCAATACGAGCTTGGCATTAAAATCCTCAGAAATCTTACGGGCCAAAGTCGTTTTTCCAGCCCCTATGTTTCCTTCAATTGCAATAAAACCCAAATGTGAAAAAAGTGCCTGACGGGTTTTGAAAAAACGATAAGTTGTCTTTTCCAGAACACCTTTGTCTCGGCACTCCTGCAAGAGATTACGGGAATCCTTGCCCAAAACAGGATGGTAAAATTGGGGTGCAATATCTGCCAAAGGCTGCAATACAAATTTACGAAAAGGCAACTCGGGATGGGGCACTACCAGATAATCAGAAACAATGGTTTCCTTTTCATAGTAGAGAATGTCAATATCAATACATCGCGGTATATAGCCCTCTTCATCAAAGCGTTCCCTGCCTAAATGGTTTTCTACTTTTAGGATTGTGGTCAGAAGCTCTTGAGGGGTCAGCTGTGTTGTGATTGCCACACAGCAGTTCAAAAAATTATCGGCATCAAAACCCCAGGAACTACTCTCATATACAGTAGAAATTCGGGAGATATCCCCCGCTTTTTCCTGTAATAGAAAAAGTGCGCGTTGTAGGTAGTTTGGTTTATCGCCAAGATTACTCCCAAGAGAAAGGTATGCAGTTTTTGGTTGGGGCATATTGATCGGCAAAGTACTAAAAAGTCATGAGGAGTTCATTATCTTTGAATCATAAATTATAACTAAAATCCCATGAGTTTTTTAAGAAACCTATTGGCCGCCATACTAGGTTGTCTCATCGCCTTTGGTATAATGTTCCTTATGTTCCTCATCTTTGCAAGTCTGTTAAGTAGTGGTGATAATACGGTTACCATTAAAAAGAATTCTATTCTTGAACTTCAATTAACGGCCCCTATTCAGGACTATACAGGTAACAATGATGCTGATCCGTTTAACAGTGTTTTTGGTTTTTCAGAGGGATTGGATGGGATTTTACATGCGATAGCCGTTGCAAAAGAAGATGAAGACATTCGCGGCATAAGTCTGAACAATAATTTTATAATGGCTGGCCTTGCCCAGACACAGGCAATTAGGGATGCCCTAGATGATTTTAAGAAAGAAGGTAAATTCGTGTATGCCTTTGCTGATTTTTTTATGCAGAAGGACTATTATCTCGCAAGTGTGGCCGATAGCGTTTTCCTAAACCCGGTCGGGGGAGTCGATTTTAAGGGTCTTTCCTCGGAAGTGCTGTTCTTTAAGGATTTTGAGGATAAGACCGGGATTAAAATGGAGGTCATTCGCCACGGAAAATATAAAAGTGCGGTAGAACCATTTATTGCCAATGAAATGAGTGAAGCCAATCGCAAACAAATCAAAGAACTGATAAGTTCGTTATGGGACGATATGATAGAGGACATTTCGGTAGGCAGGAAACGCAGTAGGGAGAGTCTTAATATTATCGCCGATACTTTGGGAGGTAGGACATCCGAACATGCGCTGGCTTCAGGTCTTGTTGATGGAGTCGTTTTCTACGATGAATATGAGGAGGTGATGAGAAGCTCTTTGGGTCTTGAGGACAAAGATGATTTGAATCTAGTGGCGCTGGGAGATTATATTATCCATTCTAAAGGGAAAAAGAAAAATATTGGAGCAGATAAAATTGCTGTAATCTATGCACAAGGTGAAATTTTGTATGGTGAAGGTAATCAGGAAACCATAGGTCAGGGAATGATGACAGAAGCTATTCGAAAGGCAAAAAATGACGAAAAGGTTAAAGCCATTGTGCTACGGGTAGATTCTCCGGGAGGTAGCGCACTGACTTCCGATATCATTTGGAGGGAATTGGAACTGGCCAAGGCAGAAAAACCATTTGTAGTTTCGATGGGCAATGTAGCGGCATCTGGGGGGTACTATATCGCTGCCGGAGCTGATAAAATATTTGCTGAACCTACCACGGTTACCGGGTCAATTGGCGTTTTTGGCGTAGTGCCCAATATTAGTCAACTGGCTGGTGAAATAGGGATCAACGCGGAGCAGGTTGGGACTAATAAAAACTCTGTGGACTATTCATTATTCGAACCGATGACCGAGACGTTCAGAAAAACGGTCGAAGAGGGAATCGAAGAGGTGTACGATACCTTTTTAGATCGTGTGGCCAAAGGACGTGGTATTTCTATAGCGGAGGCTGATAGCTTGGCACAAGGCCGTGTATGGAGTGGTACCGATGCAAAACGCCTTGGTCTGGTAGATGAATTGGGTGGCTTAAATGATGCCGTTACCGAAGCTGCCGAACTGGCGGAACTCAAAGAATATGGAATTAAAAAGTACCCCAAATATAAAACAGGTTTTGAAAAACTCATGGAGGATTTGCAAGGAGTAAGCATTGAGGCCAAACAAAATTTTATTGAGGAGGAAATAGGCACAGATGCCTATTCCGTTTTAAAACAAGTGAAATCTGCCATGGAACAAAAGGGAATACAGGCCCGTATGCCCTATATGTTGGACATCAAATAAATCGATGACCTTAAAAGATAAAAGGCTGGCTTACCAAATATACCTATACCTTGGGGCTTTGTTTATTACCTCTTTGGTTGTTTCCAACCTGATATTTCAAAAATTTTTTTACTGGAACCCCTTTGGTGATATTACGGTTTTTGGTGCATCATTATTTGAGGTATCCGTAGGTATTTTACCATACCCCATTACCTTTTTGATAACCGATCTAATTTCTGAAATCTATGGTCGCAAAAAAGCGAACCAGATTGTGACCACAGGTATTTTTGCTTCCTTCTTTTCGATGGGGATCATCCTCGTTGCCGACATAGCTCCAGCGATAGAAAACTCTCCTATAGACAATGAAACTTTTAGTAAAGTTTTTGCGCTATCCCCTATAGCTGTCCTAGCGTCCATGATTGCCTATCTTCTGGCACAATATGTTGACATAGCAATCTATCATTTTTGGAAACGGATTACCAATGGCAAACACCTATGGCTCCGCAATAATTTCTCTACTTTCCTATCTCAGTTTATAGATACTTTTACCGTAGTAGGCTTGCTGTGTTCATTTAAAGTGTTGCCCTGGGAACTATTTTTTGGCCTAGTGGTAAGTGGCTTCCTTTTTAAGGTTTTCATAGCCTTTATAGACACCCCTTTCCTGTATTTCTTCGTATATCTTTTTAGAAAACGCTTTGGTCTCGCCCAGGGCGAAGAAATAAAGCTTGAAGTGTAAGAAATAATTTACCCTTTATTGAGTTATAATTGAACGGAAACAATATTCCATCTCAATGAAAAAGCGCATATTCAAAATCATCGGTATTGTATTACTATTGGTAGTTGGTTTGTTAGTTGCGGCTCCCTTTATATTGGAAGCAAAGGCTGGCGACTTAATCAAGAAGAACGTGAACAGTAATGTAAACGCGAGTTTGGATTTTAGCGATGCTAACTTGAACCTGATCAGGAGTTTTCCGAATGCTGATGTAAGACTTCAAAATGTTACGCTGATTAATAAGGCTCCTTTTGAGGGGGATACCCTTTTCGCAGCAAAAGACCTGAGTCTGACGATGGGGATCAGTGAGCTTTTTAAAGATGCGGGGGAGCCCATCGGAATAAAAAATTTGAGGGCTGACGGAGCTAGGGTTCATGTGAAAGTGAATGAGGAAGAACTCGCCAATTATGAAATAGGAAAAGATACCGGTGGGTCAGAAACCAAATCAGAAGATACTGAAGGTTTTACCCTTGACCTGCAATCGTATGAAATACAAAACTCCGAAGTAATTTATGATGATCGGGCGGCCAAGGTATATCTGGTGGTTTCCGATATCCAACATACGGGTACGGGCGATTTATCCGCAACTACCTCTGAGCTCAATACGAAGACCGAAGCCACGGTCACCTTTGAGCTGGATAGTACCAATTACCTAAACAGGAACAAGATTAAACTGGACGCGCTTATCGGTATTGATCTAAAAGAAGATAAATACACCTTTCTGAAAAATGAGGCATTGCTAAATCAATTGCCATTGGTTTTTGATGGATATGTAAAAGTTAATGAAGACAGTCAGCATATTGATATTAACTTTAAAACACCTTCCTCTGACTTTAAGAACTTTTTGGCCGTTATCCCGGGCCAATATTCAAAGGACATCGAGAAGGTACAGACCAGTGGGAATTTTATGGTGACCGGAAAATTCAACGGTCTGGTAGATGAAACCCATATTCCAAAATTTGACATCAAGATCAATTCAGAAAATGCGTCGTTTAAGTACCCCGATTTGCCTAAATCGGTTCGCAATGTTTTTATAGATGTTGATGTGGTCAACTCAAACGGAATTGTGGACGATACCTATGTGAATATCGATAAGCTTTCCTTTATGATCGATCAGGACAAGTTCAATATGGTTGCCAAGGTCAGAGAGCTTATGGGCAATACCAAGGTCGAGGCACATTTGGACGGTAACATGAATCTCGCCAACATTTCCAAAGCATATCCAATACCGGCTGACCTGGATTTAAAAGGTATTTTAAATGCAGATATTACTACCGCCTTTGATATGGCATCGGTAGAAAAGAAACAATACGCAAGTACGAAGACGGCTGGCACTATGAGCCTTAAAGATTTCGAATACAAGTCGGCCGAAATTCCTAATCCCGTACGATTGAAATCCACTGCATTGACCTTCAACCCAGAAACGGTTACCCTTAATGAATTGAATGGTACAACTGGAAAAACCGATTTTAATGCCACGGGTACGATCAACAATTTCTTAGGATATCTGTTTAATGATGAAAAGGTAGAAGGAAACTTTAACTTGAATTCCAACACATTTGCCTTGAATGACTTTATGGTGGCCGAAGAAGTTTCAGAAGAAGGTAAGAGCACCTCTGCAGAAGATAGTGAACCTATATCCGTAGAAGAAAAAATCAAGATACCTTCTTTTTTAGATGCTAACATTAATGCCGCTGCCAATACTGTTTTATATGATAATCTTGTATTGAAAGATGTAAAGGGCAACCTTCGTATTAAAGACGAGAAGGCCATATTGAGCAATATGAGTTCCTCGATTTTTAACGGTAAATTGAATTTTGATGGTGAAGTTTCCACCAAAAATGAAACGCCCACATTTGCCATGAAACTAGGAATGGATCAATTGCAGATAGGGGAGACGTTTAAAGCCTTGGAGCTTTTTGACGTTTTGGCGCCGGTTGCAAGTATTCTAAGAGGAAAGTTGAACTCAGATGTGGTGCTCTCCGGAAACCTGACCGATGATTTTACGCCCGACCTCACCAATCTTTCAGGAAATGTATTAGCGCATCTATTGGCAACGGATATCAATACGGAAAAGGCAAACTTGCTAACGGCCTTGGGCAGCAAACTTGATTTTATAAAGACGGATAAATTGGATTTAAAAGGCCTAAAGACCGCATTGAATTTCGAGGATGGTGTGGTAAAAGTAAAGCCCTTTACCATTACCTATGAGGATATTGCTATCAAGGTAGATGGGAGCCATACCTTTGATCGAAAATTGAATTATAAGGCAACAATGCAGGTGCCGGCAAAATACTTAGGGAATGAGGTAAACAATCTTATTGCTAAAATCGGGGAAGACGAACTGAAAGATTTGACCATCCCTGTGATAGCTAATATTGGTGGAGCTTACACCAGCCCGAACGTAACCACCGATATGACGTCAGGAGTTAAAAACCTTACGAACCAATTGATCGAGATTCAAAAACAAAAATTACTCAATAAAGGAAAAGACAAGGCCGTAGACCTTTTAGAAGGAGTTTTAACTGGGGGGACCTCTGAAACCGATTCGACCAAAACTACAGATTCAGGTCAAGATGTTGTAAAAGATGTCTTAGGCGGAATACTGGGTGGCAAACCGAAAGATACAACCGAAATCCAAGTCGATTCCGTGCCTGTAAAAAAGGAGGAAGATGTAGTAAAGGAAAAGGCCAAAGATATTCTAGGAGGTATTTTTGGCAACAAAAAAAAGAAGACCGATTCAGTAAATTAGTTTATACAATAAGATTAGGCTCTTTACCTGTAAAAAAGGAGGAAGATGTAGTAAAGGAAAAGGCCAAAGATATTCTAGGAGGTATTTTTGGCAACAAAAAAAGAAGACCGATTCAGTAAATTAGTTTATACAATAAGATTAGGCTCTTTTGAACGAATAAACAATAATTCTTTTCCTGGCCTTGGGTAAAATCCTTATTTTAAAACCATCAAAAACTAACCGATTAGAATGAGTTTTCTTGCAAAACTATTTATAAATGGTCGATCGATTAATATTTTGGATACGAACATACGGTTCTACCAAGAGGTCAATCCAGCCAATTTTAAACCGGCTTCCCTACCTATGGGAGGTGTATTCAACCTAAAAGTAGAGGCCGATGGGACAACCGACCTTTTGACCTATGCCCTTTCACCCGGTATGATGTGCGAGGGCTACATTCGTTTCTATAAAAGGGACGGTTTGTCAAAAATGATGGACTATGAGTTCTTCGATACGCACGTAGTGAGATATCAACGCAATTTTAATGGCTATTACGGCAAAGTTACCACCGACGAATTTGTGCTTTCGCCGGGTATACTCCGGATAGGGGATGCAGTCTATGAAAAATCGTGGAAGATTTCGGATTTGGACGCAAAGGACGCGCCCGTACCAGTTCCTGAACCAAAAAAAGAACCTTTGGTCAAGGACTATTATATTACTGATAAGGATGGCAATCGCATTGAAGAAACCCGCATAGGTGAGAAGATAACCCTAAACATTAAAACACAGGATATGATCGGGGAAACGATGACAATTAATTTGAGTGACCCAACGGCCGATTTTATATATATGGGCCAAGTTTTGGAAAACGATACCCTAAAAGATTTGACGATTGGTAAGAATATGGAGAAAATCGAGTTGGAAGTGGTGGAACAAAAAGAAGATTAATGGCAGAGAATACGTTTAAGTTGGCAGTAGCCGGACAGACCTTAACAGCCAGTGTTCAAGTTGTACCTTCTCCCAAGGTACTGGTTGATTTTAGACCTCATAGTGGTTGGACAGGTGAGTTTGGTTTTGACTGGATGCGTGTTGAAGATACCAAAATAGACGGGGATGTGGAGTACGAAAAAAATGTCGGTGCATATGGGAAAAAGTACGCAACACAAACAGGAGCGGTTTTTACGGCCAAAAAATTTACTGATCTGGAAAAATTGTACAATCCTGAAAATATTAATGGTAGAAAAGACGGTTCGGGCAATTTGCTCAAATACTTCACACCATGGCTTAGCCTATATAGAAAGCCGGGTGCCAAGGTTGCTCCGGTGGCTAAACTTGAGTTATTGGCCGATGTTGATCATGAGCCCGATGAAATCTATTTAGAATTTAAGAAAGAATTTTTTGATACGGTAGGAGCAAAAGAATCCCCTGAGGATCCAGATTTTAAAAGACTGGTAATGCCAGCCGCATTTATGGCAAAGACAAAAAAAGGAAAACCCAACAAGGCCGATGTTTCCCTAAAATGTATCTCCACTTTTTCAAGTGATGAAACCATAAAAGTATGGTCGATAAAAAATAAACCGGATGGAACCCCTGATACCCCAATATTATCTGGTCGCTTAAAAGTGAAAGCAAATAGCAAGTCCGAACGAAGGGAAGCTAAGATTGTATTCGTTAATGTAAGGACTAAAATTAACGCTACAAAAAAGGACGGCATTACCTCTGCCAAGAAAGTTGTCCAAGAAAATTATTTGTCACCTTTTCTAAAACAGGCTTTGATCAATCCTAAAATAGCAAATGAAAATTTTGACTTATTTGATGATACTGTCAAAGTGGTACAGAAGTTGAACAAGGATTATACGCTCTCTAGGGGTAAATCAAAGGTATTTCACAAATATAGTAATAGTGGAGGGGATAGTTTGGTGGTTTTTCTTAACAAACAATTTGATACGAATCCTGCTTTTTCAAAATACAAAGATTATTATAGGGTGTTTTTCTTGGGTGAGGATGGAGGTCGGATGAGCGGAAAAAAATATGTTGGATTAGGAGGTCATGCAAATGGAATACCTTCGAAAGAATGTATTATGTATGCTAACCCAATGAAATTTTTTGTAGCTCATGAATTGATGCATTGTATGGGATTATACCATAGCTTTGATAACAAAGGAACACATACGTTTAAAATTGGTCAAACAGAAAATATAATGGATTATTCTCATATTTCTACATATGCTACACCTAACGGAACCTTGACCCAGATAAGTACTTGGAAATGGCAGTGGGGCATTTTAAAAAACAGCAATGAGAAAGAAGCTTAATTATGAAAGCAACTATTTTAACCTTATTACTTATAACAACATTAAGCTGTAAATCACAGCGCAATAAAATTGAAGGAATGGATACTGCTAAAAACATGGAAAAAGTTAAGGAACAAGCTCTTGTTTTAAAACAAGCGGACACGGTAATGATGAAAAATGGTAAGCTTGATATATCCACCCTTACCCAAAAAGGAATCGCAACTAATTCGAATACATTAACAGACGATGGCTGGGTAAGTTCCACCGCATATAGTTATGAGGAAAACTTGCCTAGTGGCTTATACGTATATGTAACCGGGAACGAAGTTAGTGGTTATAATAAAACAGTAAGAGAAAAGGACAATCGATTTGAAATGTATTCGGAGTATTACCCTTCCGGAGAAACAAAACAAATAGGAAAACTTTTCACTAATGAATTTACGGCAGGAGTATGGTACTGGTTTTCAGAATCTGGGGAGTTGAAAAAATATGAGGATTATGACACGCCCTATAAATTTTCTTGGGAAGACCTAAAACTTTTTTTGAAAGACAAAAAGATAAAAAATGCAGATATACATCAGATAGGTAGGGCAATACAAGATAATGTGCCGCTTTGGTATGTTAGCTTTAAGACAAAGGAACTACAAAATTCCGATAATGTATGGGAATATGTACTTAATGGTATTGATGGGGAATTGGTAAAAAAAGAATTATTGGATATTTCGCGAGAATTGGACTAAAGTAAGAAGGGTTTTATTAAAAACGTGTAATAAGAAATTAACCAATTCCCAACCCCACATAATACCCTTCATTCCCCCTAACATTAAAGACAGTGTTGTCTTCAAAGATGAGGTACTGTCCTTTTATACCTTTTAAAACCCCTTGGTAGTCCGGAGTTTTGTCCAAATTCAAACTCTTCACCTTTTCCGGATAGCGCAATACGGGAAACTCCAAGTGAGTTTCCTGGTTTTGTTCAATAAAGTATTCTGAAACGGTTTCCGGGATGTATTGTTTGAGTTTATTTCGCCATTCGACCAAGTTTTCATCTTCAACTGTATTAGTAAGCATTTTACGCCAATTGGTCTTATCTCCAACATGGTCTTTAAGGGCGACCTCGGTAATACCTGCCAAATAACGATTCGGTACTTCCACAATCTCAATAGCCTCGTGGGCGCCTTGATCTATCCAGCGCGTAGGCACTTGGGTCTTGCGGGTTACCCCCACCTTTATATTGCTAGAATTGGCCAGATATACGATGTGCGGTTGCAATTGAACTTTTTTCTCATACTCCAAATCCCTATCCTCTTTGCCTAGATGGGCGGTGCTAAGTTCTGGTCTCATAATCCAGTCCCCGGCTGTGGGAATCTCATAAAAACAACTTTTACAAAACCCTTGTCGATATATGGTTCTATCATTGCCGCAATTTAAGCACTGGTGCTTTATAAAGTTGATTTTCAGACTTTTGCCGAGCACTTGGTTTACATTTAAGAAATCAGCGTCGAAAACCATGAAATATTGAATTGGGCTTCCAATCTCTGTTTGCATTTTTCGTAAAACCCCTTCGTACTGCATAAATAGAATTTCTAATTTGAAAATGATAAGTTTAAAGGCTAAATTTAGCAATGAACTCGTTCAAAGGAGTTCAATACCAAAGATACCTAAAATGCCTATACCTTTATTTAATTCAATAGCTTCCTGGTTGCTTAAAAAGCGATATCATCAGATAGAACTTTTTCTGAAATACCCAGGGGAAGTACAGGAAGAGGTGTTACACCAATTGCTCGAAATTGCAGAGGATACTGAAATCGGTAAAAGGTATGAATTCGAGTCGATTACCAATTATGAAACTTTTAGAAGTAGGGTTCCCATTGTGACCTATGAACAGATAGAACCCATAATCGAACGGACCAGAAAAGGGGAGCAGAATGTATTTTGGCCAACAACAATCAAATGGTTTGCCAAGAGTAGCGGTACCACAAATGCCAAAAGCAAATTCATTCCGGTAAGTGAAGAAGCGTTGGAAGACTGTCACTTTAAATCGGGAAAAGATATGTTGTGCCTGTATCTCAACAATAACGAGAACTCTCAATTGTTTACCGGGAAAGGTTTGCGCTTGGGCGGGAGCAAGGAACTCTATGAAGACAATGGATCCTTTTTTGGGGATCTTTCGGCCATCCTAATAGATAATATGCCCTTATGGGCAGAGTTGAGTAGCACACCCAGTAGCAAGGTCTCATTAATGAGTGAATGGGAAAAGAAACTACCGGCAATTATCAAGGAAAGTACCGAAGAAAAGGTTACCAGCCTGTCTGGGGTACCTTCATGGATGCTGGTACTATTGAATGGTGTTCTAGAAAAAACCGGTAAAAATCACCTTTTCGAGGTATGGGAACATCTGGAGGTTTATTTTCATGGGGGTGTAAGTTTTAATCCCTATCGGGAACAGTACGAAAAATTGTTACCGCGAAAGAGCTTCAAATATTACGAAATCTATAATGCCTCTGAAGGTTTCTTTGCGATACAAGATCGCAATGATGCCAACGATCTGTTATTGATGCTTGACTATGGTATTTTCTATGAATTCATTCCCATGGATGAGTATGGTACCCCAAAGGAAAAGGCAATTCCCTTATGGGAAGTTGTGCTAGGCATAAACTACGCCATAATTATTACCACCAATTCGGGATTGTGGCGTTATAAAATCGGTGATACGGTGCGCTTCACCTCATTGGATCCCTACCGAATTCGGGTCACAGGGCGTACCAAACACCATATAAATGTATTCGGGGAGGAATTGATTATTGAAAATGCAGAGGAAGCCTTGAACAGCATATGCAAAAAGACGGGTGCTGAGATTATGGATTATACTGCAGGGCCAATTTTTATGAACGGCAGGGAAAAAGGTGCCCATGAATGGATTATTGAATTCAGGAAACAACCAGAGGACCTGAATTACTTTATCGAATTTCTGGATAATGCCCTTAAATCTTTAAATTCGGATTATGAGGCCAAACGTTATAATAATACTACTTTGAAAATGCCCACCGTGCATATGGCACGGGAGAACCTTTTTTATGATTGGCTCAAGTCGAAGGACAAACTGGGAGGACAACATAAAATACCACGACTTTCCAATAAGAGGGATTATATTGAAGAATTACTAGCCATGAATAGCTAGGTTATTATTCCATCGTATTTATGAACTTATCTGCCATTCTTTATTTTCTTTTGGTTGCTGGCGCTGTTCAGGGATTTATTTTTAACATCGCTACCTTTCTGGCGCGGAAAAAAATAGAAAAACCCGTTATTTTTCTAAATCTTCTCGTGTTGTTCCTCTCATTGAACAATTTGCAAACCTGGCTATTGGAAAAGGGTTTTGTTCCTGACCTTTTTTTTCTAAAACATTTCGTTTTCCCATGGTATGTACTGATACTCCCGATGTTTTATGCCTTTTTAATTTACTATTTGGGTATTGAAAAAAGGCGAATGCCCTTTTTGGGTTTGACCATTGGCATCGTTATGGTAGAACTTATCGGCAGGACTATTGTTTTGATTTTAGTTCGCCATGGTGCCCTGGAAATATCGGTGATGCCCATGTACAATGCTATAGAAGATGCGGTCACCTTATTGTATTCTGTATTCATTTTTAGTAAAGCTGTTGATTTGATCTTCAGATATTCGAGCTTGTACCCAGAAATATTAGCGTACGATGATTTGAAATGGATCAAACGATTTATTAAATGGGGTGCGGTAATATTCGTTCTCTGGGGAATCGCGGTGCTTCTTAATATTTTTTCCAAAACAATTAAAGCACCAGGGAGCTACTACCCGTTGCGTATTGCTTCTTCAGTATTGATTTATTGGATAGGCTATCAGGCCTTTTTCAGATATGTGATATTAAAAGACAGAATAGTATTGAGGAAAGAAATGAGAAATAAGGGAGAGCTCAAAATTTTGAAAGCGCCCTTAAAAAGCAGCTCAATTATCCAGGTCGAAAAGCATGAAGAGGAGTTTAATGAAATACATAACGGTATTTTAGATGAACAAAAATACTTCAATCCCCAATTGAGTTTGGATATTCTTGCCGAAGAAATGAACATGAGTTCAGGAAAACTTTCAATGTTAATCAACCAGTTTAGCGGGAAAAACTTTTCGGACTATATCAATTCCCTTAGGGTAGAGGAAGCCAAAAAATTGTTGGCTACACCGGAATTTAAGACCTATACTATTGTTTCAATAGGTTTGGAATGTGGTTTTAACTCAAAATCTACCTTTTATACAGCTTTTAAGAAATTCACCGGCAAAACCCCCACACAGTACCGAAAGCAAAGGATTTAGCGCATTTAACTTGTCCGAATTTTTTCAATTTGGATAATCTCGGACATTGTATGTCTTCTTCTCATTTAGTTTCGATATAAACTTTAAGATCTTTATTATGAGAGCAATAAATTTTTTAACGCTAGGCATACTTGTCATTTTTCTTGTAGGATGTGAAACAGATGATAGGGAAAATAGATACCCCTATTATCAATTTGATAGCCAAGATGAACTGCTTTTCATAAAATATAATTATGTTCCAGGTCAAATAATTACCTATGAAAACCAATTTGGTGAAAAACTTCACTTTCAGGTGGTTTTAAATGAAAGAAAAAAGGAAGGCGCTTATTCGCGGGGAACATTTTCTGGGGGTGGCGGTTACCTACAAAGCTACTATGATAATAGTATTGTTCAACTTGAAATTTTAGAGAATCCCGGTTATGATGATTATTCTAAAGTCAATTATTATTTTTCAAAAAATGGAGGGGACTTCAATGTTGGAATAAATTTTCCTATGTGGAATGTAACCAGTTTTGGTTCTATTGATGAACTGCAAAACAAAGTCAACATTTTTAATGAAAGTTTCAAAGATCTTGAAAGAATCCAAATGAAGGTCAATGGTCATTCATTTACAGAAGTCATATCCATTTATTCTGGCAGTGATGAAAGCGAAAACGCTAGCGTGTTTGGTCCTCTTATTCAAAATGTCAACAAAATTTTTTACGATTATGAATTTGGGATTGTTCAATTCAATGATACCGCCGAAAACGAATGGAAAGTAATTTATCCGGAGTAAAATCAGTTACTTATAGAACTCTGCTAGACCCAAGGTTAGTACTTGTTTACAGAGATTGCCGCTTCGAAGTTTTGAAACACCAATCAACCCTGGAAATAAATAAAAAAGCACTTCTCCTTGTGCAACAGACGTGTCCGAATTCTTTCATTTTGCATAATCTGGGATACCTCATTTAATGAACATTCTAGTTTTGGGTAAACTTTAAAGCAAGATGTTATGAAAACTTGGTTTTTAATTATTTCTGTATTTAGCGTTTCTTATTATTGTTTTGCCCAAAATCAATCGATTATCGATTCAAAAAAGAACGAGTTAAAATTGAACACGCTTTTTTTAATTGGGGGTTATCCTGAATTGTCATTTGAACGAGCGTTGGGTAAAAAGTTTGCAATAGGCATTTCACTAGGTGCATTTATTGGGTCTGCAGGTCCTAATTATGCAACCGATATACTTACTGCTGATGTTTCAATATTACCTTATTTCCGATACTATTTTGGGAAGCGAAGAACTGCTGGGCTTTTCTTGGAAAATAATATCAATATTTCTTCAAGGGAAGGCTGTTTTGACAGGTCTCAAGAGTGGGGAGTGGGTCTTGGTCTTGGTGCCGGTTATAAGCATATAGTTGGTAAATCTTGGAGTATCGAATTAATTGCAGGTGGCGGATTTAATACTGTTCAAGAGTCATGTGCCAATAGCAGCTTGTTTTTTCCTGATATGTATTCAAGACTAGGAGTAACAATTGCAAAGAGATTTTAATAGCTGAAAACTATAGATTTTAAATTCATTGCTTATGAAAGCAGTATATTTTTCGATATTGATGTTGCTAGTTTCTTGTGCCGAAGAATCGATTGACCAAGAGCGGTACTATCAACTTGATTCTGACGCCGCTCCATTCTTGTTTGAAATACTTGCGAAAGATTGCAGTTAGATATTTATGCAGAAACCACAAGAAGAGACTTGAAAATAGGATACCAACGTTTAGGTTTTCAAGTGTATAAAAAATGGTACAATTCAAAGAACGACTTAAGCGTATGGTTCTTAAGAAAGCCCTATGAAATAATGGCAATTTAATTGTCCGAAAAATCTTCAAAAGGTTACTATGTCGGAGAATTGCCGCAAATGAACAAATAAATATGGTTTTCCCTCGTTTTAAGTTCAAATTAGCAATAGAAACTTAACCGAACGTTTAATTGAACCAAAAAAACTATGGCTGAAAGACTGGTAGTATTATCCGATATGTGGGGCGTAAAAAAGGGCCTTTGGATCACGTCGTACCTGGGCTATTTGCAACAATACTATAATATTGTTTTTTACGATATTCAACAGTTGTCAAATATTGACCTAACTATTCAATCAAAAGAAAATTTACATTCTGCATTTGTTGAAGGAGGAATAGATACCGCCGTTGCACATTTGTTAAAAAAGGAAAAAACATCTAGCCACTATTTGGCATTTAGCACAGGAGGTACCATTGCTTGGAAAGCTGCCCTAAAAGGATTACCGATGAAATCACTATATGCCGTATCGGCAACTAGGGTCAGAAAGGAAAATCTGAAGCCTGAATGTCCGACCACCTTGCTTTATGGTGGGAATGACAAATTCCGGCCAAACGAAGAGTGGTCTGAAAAGGTAAACAAAGAACTCAGCGTTGTCCCAAATTTTGGGCATGAATTTTATAGCGACGAGAAGATTATCAGCAAAATTTGCAAAGACCTTTTAGGAACTGTTACCGCCAAGCCAGCAGAAGCGAAAAGGGTAGTTTGATAAGATCTTGATCAGTAGCGTATAATTAAAAAATGCCCTTCAGAATAAAGGGCATTTTTTAATAGGGACGTTATGTTATTGACAGTTTAAGAAACCGCCTTTAATTTTTTAATGGTTTCATGCGATAATTTATTCTGTGCATAGGGTTTGGATACCTTGAATTCGGTTTCCCCTGAACTTGGCATCTCAAACATGGCATCGGTAAAGATAGCCTCGCATAACGAACGCAACCCACGGGCACCAAGTTTATATTCTATGGCTTTTTCCACTATAAAATCCAAAGCCTGTTCTGTAATCGTGAATGAAATACCATCCATCTCAAATAGTTTTTCATATTGTTTGATGATGGCGTTTTTGGGCTCTGTAAGTATGGCCCTGAGCGTTTTCGCATCTAAAGGGTTCATATGGGTCAAAACGGGCAACCTTCCTATAATTTCAGGAATAAGACCAAATTCCTTCAAGTCTTTAGGAATAATATACTGCAACATATTGGTTTCATCTAGGTTCTCATCAGACTTAGATGCGCTGTAACCAACGGCCTGCATGTTTAGTCGCTTGGTAATGGTACGTTCGATCCCATCAAAGGCACCCCCTGCGATAAACAATATATTTTCAGTATTTACCTCTATGAATTTTTGATCTGGGTGCTTTCTGCCACCTTTTGGCGGTACGTTTACCACCGTACCTTCTAACAGTTTTAAAAGCCCTTGCTGCACACCTTCACCAGAAACATCCCTTGTGATGGATGGATTATCTCCCTTTCTCGCTATTTTATCGATCTCATCAATAAATACGATTCCCCTTTCTGCCTTTTCCAGATTATAATCCGCGGCTTGCAATAGCCTGGTAAGTATACTTTCAACATCCTCGCCTACATAACCTGCTTCGGTAAGTACGGTTGCATCAACTATCGCCAGGGGTACGTTCAACATACGGGCAATGGTCTTTGCCATGAGCGTTTTACCAGTACCCGTCTGGCCAACCATTATAATGTTACTTTTTTGAATTTCAATGTCGTTATCTTTCGATATAGGTTGTAAAAGACGCTTGTAATGATTATAAACGGCGACCGACATTACTTTTTTAGTACGCTCCTGACCTATAATGAAGGTGTCTAAAAATTCTTTGATCTCCAGGGGTTTCTTAAGCACCAACTCAGCGGAAAGGTCATTTGTCTTTGTCTGTTTAGACTCTTCGGCAACAATCCCATGTGCCTGCTCTATACAGCGGTCACAAATGTGCGCATCAAGACCTGCAATTAGTAGATTAGTATCTGGCTTTTTACGTCCGCAAAAAGAGCATTCTAAATTTTCTTTTGCCATATGCATATCCTTAAACAATAAATCTAACGAAAGAATACTGTTTTTGGTTTATCTGTTTTAGGTAGTAGAACCGAAGAATTGGGTATTTCGTCGAAATTAGCTCTTATCCCTTACTAAAATCTCATCTATCATACCATATTCTTTCGCGACATCAGCTTTCATCCAATAATCACGATCACTATCTTCTGTTACTTTTTTTACCGCCTGTCCTGAGTGGCTGGCGATGATTTCATAAAGCTCATCCTTCAATTTTAAAATCTCACGTGCGGTAATTTCAATATCGCTTGCTTGCCCTTGCGCTCCGCCCATGGGCTGATGAATCATTACCCGCGAATGGGTAAGACCGCTTCGCTTCCCTTTTTGGCCTGCACAAAGCAATACAGCGCCCATTGACGCCGCCATTCCTGTACAAATAGTAGCAACATCCGGTTTTATAAATTGCATGGTATCATAAATCCCGAGGCCGGCATATACACTGCCTCCAGGGGAATTTATATAAATCTGAATATCTTTTGACGCATCAACGCTTTCTAAAAACAGTAGCTGTGCTTGTACAATATTCGCAACCTGATCATTAATGCCTGTGCCCAGAAAGATGATACGGTCCATCATCAATCTAGAATAAACATCCATCGCAATAACATTCATTTGACGTTCCTCGATAATATTGGGAGTCATATTTATAGGGTACATACTACTAATAATCTGGTCGTAGTAGGTACTGCTAATACCTTGATGGTTTATTGCATAATTTTTGAATTCTTTTCCGTAATCCATTTGTTTTCTTCAATTTTTTAGACAAAAAAGGTGCCGAAAATAGAACTTCCGGCACGGTAAAGATACTTATTTATTTCTGTGAAAACTATCCGTAAACCTCTTTGACAAAGTTTTCATAGGTAATCTCTTTCACCTTCAAGTTTACCTTTTCCTTGTAGAGGGCGATAAGCTTTTGACTCATTAATTGTTCGGAAAGACGTTTTACCTCATCTTCATTGCCAAGTACTCTAGCGGCTATGTTGTCAAGTTCCTCTTCCGCCGGGTTCAATTGTCCGTATTGCGCCATTTGGGATTTAATGAAGCCTTTGGCAAATTCCTTCAGCTCATCAAATTGAATTTGAATGTCGTTGTCCTTAATGATTTTACCTTCTATTAACTGGTAGCGAAGACCCTTTTCAGACTTTTCGTACTCCTCTGAAGCCTCTTCGGAGGTCAAGGGTTTTTCGCCGGTTACCTGTATCCAACGGGTTAAAAACTCTGCGGGGAGTTCAAATTTGGTATTCTCGATAAAATATTCCGTAACATCGTTCAGCAATTTTTGCTCCGATTGCTGCTCGAACTGTTTTTCGGAATCGTCTTTGATCCGCTCTTTCAGTTCCTTCTCGGACTTTATCGCATCAGGTCCGAAAAGTTTATCAAAAAGTTCTTGATTTAATTCAGCGGGCTCCCTTTCGTTTATTTCCTCTATGTTAAAATCAACATCTATTTTCAGGTCTTTTGCCTTATCGGCAGAAATACCTAAAGTGCTAGAGAGTAAGTAATCCTCCTTAAGTAAACCTTTGGTGTTCAAAGTTATCGTATCACCAACTTTTTTTCCGGTCAATGCCGATATGGCTTTTTTAGCACCGATTTTATCCAGCTCTAAGGTCGTTTTATTGCTTATTTCCTCGGTTTCATTTATGAAGGTGCCGGTAACTTCATCATTCTTACCCACCTCCGCTTTTTGAACCAATTTTCCATACTGCTTTCGAATCCTGGTCACCTGTTCGTCTACCATTTTTTTATCAGCAGTAATATGGTATCGGGTAATTGCTTTTTTGGTCTTAAGGGGTACCTCAAAACTTGGAGCAAGCCCCAACTCAAATTCAAAATCGAATTCCTCCTTGTCCCAATCGAAATTATCTTGTTGTTTTGGCAAAGGGTTGCCCAAAACATCTAACTTTTCTTCGGTTAGGTATTTATTGAGATTGTCCTGTAAAAGCTTGTTCACCTCATCTACCAAGACAGCCTTACCATACTGTTTTTTAATAAGGCCCATAGGAACCTGACCTTTTCTAAAACCAGGGATGTTAGCCTGTTTTCTATAGTCTTTTAGAATGGTATCTACCTTATCTTGGTAATCGTCTTTTGAGATAGCGACTTTTACCACAGCATTCAGCTCATCAATCTGCTCTTTGGTAATATTCATTTTGTATGGATTATCTATTTTTTAATGGGATGCAAAAATAGCACATTTTAAATGCTCAGACAAGTATTTTGATATACTGTCAGTTAACTGACATTTACTACTTTTTATCCCTCTTGAAAATCGAAAATAATATGGACTGCATCAGACTCAGTAACAAACTGAAAAGTAAGGCCCATCCAATGCCATGTACGTTAAAACCATCTATGAAATAGTCGGCCAATAGAATAATACAAGCATTTATGACCAGTAGAAAAAGCCCAAAGGTGATTATCGTGACAGGCAGGGTCAGAATTACCAAAATGGGCCTGACGATAAAATTAAGCAAGCTCAGGGCAATTGCTACGATCAACGCGGTAATGTAATTGTCTACTGATACGTTGGGCAGTACATAGGACAGTATGATCACAGCTACGGCACTAAGGAGTAATCTTATAATAAAGTTCATAGGTGTATAGATTTTGTTTTAAATAAAAAAGGTACCGGATATCCGGTACCTTCAAAAGTATAAAATTGTTTTTTCTTAGTCTATGTATAATCCCGTATAATCCAAAGGATTCACCATGGGAAGGTTGGCTCCATATTTTGCCTCGATGACTTTTAAAAGTTCGTTGGCCAAAAGCGCATAACCTCTTGGCGAAGGATGCACTCCATCTAAGGAAAATCCTCCTCCTGTGGCATAAACAGCCGTAACAACGCTACCGTCAGAAAGTGTAACTCCGGTGGCCGATACTTCTTGCAAAAATGCATTGGCATCAAAAAAGCCAACATCGTATTGGGTCGCTAATGCTTCGATAGTGGTATTGAATTTTGCCGTAGCATTAATAACCGCGGTTTGCTCCTGAGGAGTAAGTACCCATCTATCGTCTAAAGGATAAGTAACTCCGTTAACCGCCAGCTGTCCTGCACTTTCAGGAGGTAGCCCAAAACCTTGTAGGGTGGCAAAAGCTTCCTGATTCAAGGTAGCGATTACCGAACTAGAAGGTAATACCAATAAATCGTCCGCCGTGGCCTGTCTTGCCTGTCCGTAGAGGAAACCAAGAACCGTAGCCGTACCTGCATCAAGACCGCCTTGAATTAGAGCACCAGTAATTGTTTGCGAAAGATCCATAAGATCCTCATCCCGTATAACGACCGCACTTGCTCCAGATTCGGCGAAACTGATAATACGATCGGTAGCTCCAATGGCCGTAAAGACTTGGTTAAGTCCTGCAAAGGTTGCATTTAATGTCGGTATTTGAGGACCGAAGGCCGGATTTGAAGACTCTAACGGATTATGTGGCACTGCTGTGAAATAAGGTATTGTGGTTACGTCAGGTAGATTGGCAACAACACCTTGTGCTCCTCCAGCGGTAAGACCTTGTAACAACCCATTATAGACGTCCCCAAAAACCAAGGGGTCCGTAATATCGCTACTGCCATAGGTCGTTGGATCGAGATTGCCATCTTGATCAACACCAGCACCACCTGCGGTGGCATAACCAAGAATGTCGTTGTTCCCTATCCACAATGAAAAGAAAGATGGGCTTTGTGCCAAGGCATCCCCAATAACTGTTGCATCAGGTGACGAAGCAAAACGCACATAGTATGGGTTGGCCGCACCAATAGCCACCCCTTGAACGTTTCCATAACCTGGGGCGACCAAATGAAAGCTTTTGGCTCCGGGAACGCCCACGTTATTAAAGGGTCCGCTTAAAACCGTAGAGATTTCGGTCGTACCAGTGCCTTCTACAGGCACAGGAGCCGGAGAACCGCTTGCGAAACTTAAAATCAATCTATTTCCAAGAATTGGTTGTCCACCCAAAGTAGCACCACCCAAGTTATCAGCCATAAGCGGTGTGCTAAAAGCACCACCACCAACTTCGCCAAAACTACCTGCCATCATATTGGGATAAGATGCATTTTGACCATCTATAAAAAGCGCACCATCCGAAAAACCGGCGGTAAGTGAATTACCAACAGATACGTAATTAGAAAAATTTGCTGAACCAGCGGTAAAAACTTCCGGTTCTGGGGGAGTGGGTCCGGGGGGTATAACGGTGTCGTCATCACTACAAGAGACGAAAAGCATTCCTGAAAATGCCAATAACGCTAGTAATTTTTTCATTATTTAAAGTATTGAGTTAATTAGATATGTTAGGATAATTCCAAATTTAGGTAAAATTATGATTAACACAACTTATAGGGCTATTAAATTATGCACGCATAATATATAGGTTGATTTTTTAAGAATCTAAGAATAGCACTGATTTGTCAAAAAACTGCGCGGGATTTTCGGCATGTAACCAGTGTCCCGAGTTATCTATGGTCTCCAAAATTGCTTGGGGAAAGTGTTGTTTTATTAAAACAAAATCATCGTCGGTTATATATTCTGATCGGTCACCTTTTAGAAATAGCGTTGGACCGTCATAACGATTGAAAGCGCTAATATTTTCACCTATTTCTTCCATCTTATTACCAAGAACGGGAAGATTGAAACGCAAGGCCAATTGCCCCTTTTCTATCCAGTATAGGTTCTTTAACAGAAACTGTCTAATGCCTAATTCTTGAATATGAACTGCCAATTGCCTATCGGCCTCACCTCTTGATTTTATCTCCTCAAAATTCAAGGCGTTGAGTCCGTTTATGATTTGTTCGTGATGCGGTGGATAAAACTTTGGCGCAATATCGGCAACAATTAATTTCTGTACCGAGTTTGGATGATCACAGGCAAATTGCATTGCGGTTTTACCACCCATTGAGTGGCCTAAAAGAATGATTTCATCCAATTGATAGTGTTCTAAATAATGCACTAGGTCGTTAGCGAGAAAATCATAGTTAAAATCCTGAGAATGAAAACTGCGCCCGTGGTTTCGCTGGTCTAACAAATGTACCTGAAAACCTTGTTCCGCATATTTGTTACCAAGTGTTTTCCAATTATCGGACATTCCTAAAAAACCATGTAGAATAACGAAAGGTTGACCTTCTCCGATAATCTTTGAATGTAACAACTGCATTATTTCAACTTGTTTAAATACATATTTATAACATTATCCAACCCAAAGTAAAGCGATTCGCAAATTAGGGCATGCCCGATAGACACTTCAAGTAAATTTGGCACATTTTGGCTGAAGTAGTGAATATTGTCCAAACTAAGGTCATGACCGGCATTGATGCCAAGATTCAATTTACTGGCCGTTTTGGCAGCCTCGATAAAAGGGTTTATGCCAGCCATATCACCCTGTGCAAAAGTTTGGGCATAGCTTTCGGTATATAGTTCGATCCGGTCCGTTCCGGTATTGGCTGCACCCTCCACCATTTTTGAATTGGCATCTACAAAAATGGATGTACGTATTCCGGCTGCCTTGAATGTGCTGATTATATCTTTTAAAAAATGTGCATGGGTAATGGTATCCCAACCCGCATTTGAAGTAATCGCATCAACTGCATCCGGTACCAAGGTGACCTGCTCTGGTTTGACCTCCAGTACTAAATCGATGAATTTCTTGTTTGGGTTTCCTTCTATATTGAACTCTGTGGTAACGGTATTTTTAAGCTCATGTGCATCTTGATAGCGAATGTGTCTTTCATCTGGTCTCGGATGTATGGTAATTCCCTGCGCCCCAAAATCTTCGATATCGCTAACAACTGACAACAAATTTGGCACATTACCGCCCCTGGCATTCCTCAAAGTGGCTATTTTGTTGATGTTTACGCTTAGTTTTGTCATTTCTTCGATTTTGTTTTACCTATAACCGCAAAAATACACATTAGGCATACCTTTTGCAGTATATTGTTATAGAAATAGAAGATCATGATAAAGGAAGTAGATGTATAGTGATCAAAATAAAATTAGGTGTATAAAAATCTACTTTCCCTTTTTATGGATAATACTTGTCGTGAAGCGCACAGCAAGAAATTTTTATTAGTATTTTGCGTTAATAAATAGAGTTATGCAGTTACAGTCCCACATCATAAGTAATATCCCGGTATTCAATATCGAGGATTCATTAGGAGAGGTAATCACATTTTTTGAGGAGAACACTTTTTCGCACGTAGCCGTGGTCGAAAATGGCATTTTCCTAGGTGTTCTTAATGAAAATGACCTGGGTAATTTTGATGAAGGGGATACTATAAATAATTTCAGATATAACCTTGAGGCCGTTTTTGTTTTGAATACTGCCGCTTGGTTAGATGTATTGGAAGCCTTTGCCAGAAACGAGGCGAATATATTAACCGTGGTAGACGAAAATGGAAAGGTAATGGGCTACTATGACCTTACCGACATAATGGGGGTCTTTATAGACACACCATTTTTTACCGATCCGGGTAGTATTTTGGTAGTTGCCAAGGGTATTAAAGATTATTCGTTTAGTGAAATTGCGCAGATCGTTGAAAGCAATAACACCCGTTTTATTGGCGGTTTTATAACTGACCTAAGAAACGATGTGGTTCAGGTAACACTTAAGGTGGGTACCGCAAATCTCAATGATATCATACAAACCTTTAGAAGGTATAACTACAATATTCTTTTCGGGAATAATGATGACCAGTTCTTGCACGACCTTAAGCAGCGGTCAGATTACCTGGACAAATATTTAAATGTGTAGCGTTATGAAGGTCGCCATCTACGGTCAAACCTACCAAGATAATGCGATCGAGTACGTTGAGCAATTAATAGACGAGCTCAAGGCCGTAAATGCCGAAATTGCCGTTGAACAAGACTTTAATGTACTGCTCTCCTCTGTGTTAAATACCTCGGGATTTAAAACCTTTACCATTTCCAAAGGGTTGGATGCTACTTTTGATATGTTCGTGAGTTTTGGTGGAGATGGTACCATTCTTCGAGCCACCACCTTTGTTCGTGATCTAGGAATTCCGATTGTTGGGGTAAATACGGGACGCCTAGGGTTTTTGTCCACTTTTAAAAAAGAAGATGTTCGTAAGGTAGTTCAGGAATTTGTTCGTGGCGCGTATCGCACCGTTGAAAGGAGTCTTGTTGAGGTTTCAGCCGATTTTCATATTCCGGAATTTGATGAAATAAATTTTGCCCTTAATGAGATTACCGTAAGTCGAAAAGACACCACTTCTATGATAACGGTAGAGACTCATTTGAATGACGAATACCTAACGTCTTATTGGGCAGATGGCCTGATCATTTCAACCCCCACGGGATCAACCGGTTATTCGTTAAGTTGTGGAGGTCCGGTAATAACACCTTCGGCCCAATCACTGGTATTGACGCCCATTGCACCTCATAATCTAAATGCTAGACCCCTGGTAATATCCGATGACACGGTGATTCGGTTAAAGGTGTCCGGCCGGGAAAAAAATCACCTGGTTTCGCTGGATTCCAGGATAGCAACTTTAAAAAATGATCAGGAAATCGAGGTGCGCAAGGCACCATTTACCGTGAAAATGATCGAATATACCTCTGAAAGCTTTTTTAAAACCCTTCGCAACAAACTACTATGGGGCGAAGACCGTCGAAATTAGATTCCTTTTTTCGGATTTTTAAGTATTTAATTATCAAGGAGTGCAAGCCATTTTTTGGATGTTCGGCCAGTCGAAACTGTACAGCCTAACACGGCCGAGGTTTAAAATTTAAAGTAGATAAGTCCGAAAAGAGGAATAAAAGAATAGTCGATGTCTTTCAAAATAAACCTTTATAACAATAAATAGTACCAAAAGCTGTTTATCAAGTTAGGGCACTTTTAAGGGTTGCCCGCAAATACCCATATGCTATATTTGCTAACTTTTTGATAATACATGAAAAAGTACACTTTTATTGTTCTTTCTTTTTTAGCTTTCAACGCCCACTCTCAAACTTATGAGATAGGTGCATTTGTTGGAGGGGCCAATAATATAGGCGATGTTGGGCGAACCAATTTTATTTTGCCATCAGGTCCGGCATTTGGAGGTTTGCTCAAATGGAATAAAAGCAAACGCTATGCTTGGAGGGCTAGCGTAATCTATGGAAAATTTACGGCGAAGGATGCCAAATCGAGTATTCCTTCCCGACAACAACGGAACTATGTGGTCGATAATTCTATTTTAGAGGCTTCTTTGGGGCTTGAGTGGAATTTTGTGGATTATAATCTTCATAAACTAGGCCCAGCTTTTACACCCTATCTGTATACCGGGGTAACCTATTTTAGATACGACTATAACTATTTTGATTTGGGGCAATTACAAAATGCCAATCAAAAAGATGGTACGTTTGCCATTCCCATGACCTTGGGGGCCAAAATGCGTCTCAATCAATTCCTTATTTTGGGGGCGGAAATCGGCGCTCGTTATACTTTTACCGATAATCTAGATGCCAACAACCCCGAAAATTTACCCATTGCAAACCAATTTAATGTTACTTTTGGCAATATTAATAGTGACGATTGGTACGTTTTTTCAGGTTTTACCCTTACCTATACCTTTGGGAGAAAGCCTTGTATGGATTGTTTCGAGTAACATTTTATGAATACTGTTGATAGCATAACCAGCCATAACCTTCCCAGGCATATTGCGATTATAATGGATGGCAATGGCCGCTGGGCCAAGCAAAAAGGAAGACTACGTGTGTTCGGTCACGAAAACGGAGTGCATACGGTACGCAGCACGGTAGAGAACTGTGTTAAATTAAAGTTGGAATACCTGACGCTTTATACCTTCTCCACGGAAAACTGGAACAGACCAAAAATTGAGGTGGATACCTTAATGAAACTTTTGGTTTCTTCCTTAAGGAAAGAACTACCTACTTTTCAAAAGAACAACGTTCGCCTCAATACTATTGGCGATATTTCTTCACTTCCCAAAAAGGCGAACAGAGAACTTGTAGAGGTCGTGCAAAAGACCCACCAAAATACAGGTATGACCTTAACACTGGCCCTAAGTTATGGGGCGAGGGAAGAGATTAAAAATGCTGTTAAAGAGATAGCTGTCAAAGTTAAAAATAATATAATTTCTCCCGAAAGTATTGACGAAACCATTATAAATACCCATCTTTACACGCACGATTTGCCAGATGTAGATTTGCTCATACGCACGAGTGGTGAGCATAGAATCAGTAATTTTCTGCTTTGGCAGATTGCGTATGCCGAATTATACTTTATTGATGTATTTTGGCCTGATTTTAAAGAGCATCATTTGGTAGAGGCCATAAAAAATTACCAGAACAGAGAACGAAGATTTGGAAAAACAAGCGAACAACTCAACTAGCTACAGAAAAAGATTTTTGTCGCTAAGACCCCCATTAACTTTCCTTTTATTTTTAGCCACCTTTTTTACCACCGCTCAGGATATTTCGTATGAAGAAGGTAAAAAATATATTTTAGGTGGTCTAGAGGTGACCGGTTTACAAAGCTATAATGAGCAAACCGTTAAAACATATACCGGTTTAAGGGTTGGGCAACCTATTACCCTTCCTGGGGAGCAAATAAGTGCTATTATCAATAAATTATGGGGTTTAGAGCTCTTTACCGACATTGTTTTTTACATTAACAATATTGAGGGTGACCAGGTATTTCTTGAATTGAATATTAAAGAACGGCCAACCTTGTCCAAGGTTACGATTTATGGGGCTAAAAAACGCAAAATAGAGTCCATAATTGATGATACCGATCTTAAAAAAGGAAAGAAAATTACAGAAAGCTTAATTGCCAATACCAAAAATTACCTTGAAAATAAGTATAAGAAAGAAGGCTATCTCAATGCAAAGGTGAGCATTGCAACCGAAAAAGATACCCTTGGGGCGAACAGCGAGAGTATGGTGGTCAATATCAAGAAGGGCGACAAGGTAAAAATCCGAAATTTTATTTTTGAAGGGCGGGAGCAACTAAAGGAAGGTAAGCTTTTAGGGGCTATGAAGGAGACTAAGGAAAAAAGGTTTTGGCGTATCTGGAAGAAATCAAAATTCATTAAAAATGATTACCGAGATGATCTTGGTTTGCTGGTAGACGAATATGCCAAGAACGGTTATAGGGATGCACGCGTCGTTTCTGATACCGTAATAAAGGTTGATGAGGACAATATAGACATCAAACTGAAAATAGAAGAAGGGAACAAATATTACTTTGGTGATATCGATTTTGTAGGGAATACGGTTTACACCGATCGTCAATTGAACCGTAAACTTGGAATCAAAAAAGGGCATACCTATAATGGTGTGCTTTTGAGGGAACGCATTGCGGATGACTCGAAACCCGATGCGGATGATATTACCAACTTATATCAGAATTTTGGATATCTCTTTTCTCAAGTGAATCCTGTAGAGGTTTCGGCTGAAAACGATACCATCAATTTCGAGATTAGGATTATTGAAGGTAAAGAAACCTTTTTGGACCATGTAACCATTAATGGTAACGACAAGACCAATGATCATGTAATTTTTAGGGAACTGCGCACGAGGCCCGGCAATCAATACAGCAAGGCCAATATCGTTCGTACTATTCGCGAACTACAGCAGCTAGGCTTTTTTGATGCAGAGCAGATTAAACCGGATATCCAGAATCCGGATCCTAATGCGGGAACGGTAGATGTTAATTATGATTTAGTAGAATCTGGCTCCAGCCAAATAGAACTGCAAGGGGGCTATGGCGGTGGTGGCTTTATAGGTACCTTGGGTCTTTCCTTCAATAACTTTTCTGTACAGAACCTTTTTAATAAAGAAGCGTACAAACCAGTACCAATGGGTGACGGCCAAACTTTTGCGCTCCGCCTTCAGGCCAGTAGGACTTTTAGGGTATATAGCCTGAATTTTGCGGAACCATGGTTAGGGGGCAAAAAGCCGGTCCGGTTCAATTTAAGCCTTTCCAGAACACAGCAATTTGGTGTTACAAGAGACAGCAGAGGTAGATTTCAGGCGAATAAGGATCAACAATTCTCTATAACGGGAATAACTGCCGGTCTGGCAAAAAGAGTACAATGGCCCGATGATTATTTTACCATTTCACATGCCTTGGGGTATCAGTTATATAATTTCAAAAATTACAATATCGGGCTATTTAGTTTTGGTAACGGAAAGTCTAATTCCTTTGCTTATACTTTGGGCCTATCACGAAACTCAATTGATGGAGGGCGAATTTTCCCTAGAGGAGGCTCTAATTTCGAAATTTCTGCCAAGTTGACCCCACCTTATTCATTGTTCAGCAATAAAGACTTTAAATCCATTCGCGATGAGAGCGATAGCCTTCTGGAGGAATTAAGTGCGCTGCCAACTGGAGATCCGGAGCGTGCCGAGTTAAATTCTCAGCGAGAGGTTTTGGAAGAAGAACGCTTTAAATGGTTGGAATATTACAAGGTGAAATTTAAAGGTGATTGGTATACGACCTTGGCGGGAAGAGGCGATAAATCGCTGGTTTTGCGCACCAATGCAGAATTAGGCTTTTTAGGGAGCTACAATACCGATATTGGGAATGTCCCTTTTGAACGCTTTTTCGTAGGAGGCGATGGGCAGGGGAACTTTAGCCTAGACGGTAGGGAAATAGTGCAACTTAGGGGGTATGACAATCAATCCCTGACTCCCCTAGATCCTTTGACAGGTCAAGCTGAGGGAGCGATTATCTACAATAAATATTCCCTTGAACTTCGATATCCATTGACTTTAAAACCCTCTGCTTCAATATACGGCCTTGCATTTTTAGAAGGTGGTAACGGTTTCAACAATTTTCAGGATTTTAATCCGTTTGACATAAAAAGGTCGGTGGGAGCGGGGCTACGCATATTTATGCCAGCATTCGGACTTTTGGGTATTGACTTTGGTTATGGCTTTGATCCCGATGGCACTGGTCGAGATACTGGAGCACACGGATGGGAAACCCACTTCATTATCGGCCAACAGTTTTAAAACATGTTCATAGGAACATAAAACTATTTTACTTATCGGGCTACTATGCTAACGTATTCATTTGTATATATTTAGTATTTTTGGCACGATATTTTCTATGGTATTAAACGAAATTGAAATGAAGTACAAAACAAACGTTCTTTTAATAGTATTGACTATCGCAATGGCGACTTGTTCTTTCGCGCAAAGAGGAGTTCGAATCGGTTATGTTGACATGGAGTATATTCTGGAAAATGTTGAAGAGTATAGGGACGCCTCCTCACAACTAGATTCAAAGGTGGGTAAATGGAAGGTGAAGATAGAACAACAGCAAAGCGTAATCGAGCAGATGAAGAAAGACCTAATGGCTGAGAAAGTATTGCTGACCGATGAGCTGATTTCAGAACGGGAAGAGGAAATCCAGATTCTTGAAACGGAATTGATTGAGTACCGCCAAAAACGCTTTGGGCCTCAAGGCGATCTGGTATTACAAAAGCGGCAATTGATACAACCTATACAAGATCAGGTTTTTAATGAAGTACAGCAGATAGGGGCCAATAAAAAATATGATTTTATTTTTGATAAATCTGCGGATGTTGTAATGTTGTACTCCCAAAAAAGGCATGATATAAGTGACCTGGTTTTGAGGGGAATAGCAAGAACCAGAAAGATCAGTAAGCCCAAGAAAAAGGCAGATCGAAAGATACTGGATGATTTTGATGATGGCGAACCTGCGGAGAAGCAACCATCGGAGGCGATTTTAGATCGAAAGGAAAAAGCAAAACAGGCCAATGAGGCCAAAGCAAAGACAGCGGAAGAGCGAAGGGCAGCACAGCTGAAGTTACGGGAAGAACGGAAAAAAGCTTATGAAGAGCGTAGAAAGAAGTTATTGGAAGAGCGTGATGCAAAGCGGAAGGCAAAACTAGATTCCCGCAAGAAAGATTCGGAAAATACCCCGGAGGAAGAGACGAAAGACTCAGAAGAAGAAATTAAAGATTAACACATAAAAATTAACACTCAAATATTTTAAATTTTAACTCATGAAACATTTTAAAACAATTGCAGTAGCTTTGGTGATGTTCGTTGCAGCTACCAGTTTTGTAACAGCTCAAAGCAAAGTGGCCCATATTGATGTGACCCAATTGCTATCAGCTATGCCGGCAATGAAAACTGCCGAAGCAGAATTAAAAAAACTTTCCGAAACCTATAACGCAGATATAGAAGCTGTAATGACCGAATTTCAGAACAAGGCCACGCAGTATCAAAATGAAGCACCTTCAAAATCTAAGGAGGAAAACGAAAAAAGAGCTGTTGAGCTTCAAGGCTTTCAAAAGAATATCGGGGATGCCCAACAGTCTGCGCAACGTGAATTGCAAAAAAAGCAAGCAGAACTTTTTGAACCCATTTCAAAAGAAGCAAAAGCAGCCATTGAAAAGGTTGCCGCCGCCCAAGGTTTTGATTATGTGATTGACGCGCAAGCAGGAGGTGGTCTTATTGTTGCTACTGGAAAAGACCTCTTGGCCGATGTAAAGAAAGAATTGAACATCGCCAACTAAGAATTTCAAAAATATGTCTTGTCCTAAATAATCGATACTGATTATTAATTGATTAAGACCTAATTATTTAAAGCTGAAGAATGATACCATTCTTCAGCTTTTTTGATTTATAGGTTTTTCTTTTTATTTTTTCTGGTTGGTGTGTTTCTACTTGTGTTGGTATATGATTTGATAAGTGACCTTTTGTGATAGTGAAAACTTACCCGGTTTGTACCCTTCCCTAAAAATAGGACAGCTTAAAATTAGAGTTTTAAACAGGGTTTTTTGAAATGAGGCTAATTTACTTATTTCAAATCTATTTTAATCAGAATTTAGCTCTTTAAGCCCATGGAGCAAGAAAAAATAGATATTAAGGGAATTAAAGAAGTCTAAATTGCTAAAAAAGGAATTTAAAAAAAAAGTTAAATGGTTATTATTTTTATTGATTTCTTTAAATAAAGGGTGTTTCTCAAATAGGTTATCCCAAAACTTAACAAGTTCGTGAGGAGGTAACATTGTTTTTTGAATGAGTACGGAGTTGAGGTAGTCAACAATTTCTTTTTTGTTATCATCGAAACTCATCTTACATACTCTCAGTTTATTTTCAAGATCCGATTTTTCATACTTTTTACACTCAAAGGCATAAAGTTCTTGAAATAACTGAATCCCCCAAATAACGTCTTTATTTGACGAAAAATGAAAAGCCGTTAATAGTTCAATAATTATTTCCACCATTCCATAAGAAGTTTTCTCACCAAAAATTTCATAAACTGAAAATGTCAATTCTGTAATTAACGAATTACATTCCTTGTCTAGAGGAATTCCTTCCAAATTAGAAAAACAATAATGTGGATAATCATGAATTCCATAATGCACAGTATTATTTGAAAAATCCAAGAAAAACTCATGATTTACTGACTCAATGTTTTTATTTGAAGATGGATTTTTTCTTAAAAATTCTTCAATTTTACCTGAAAAATATCTAACAGAATCTATTTTGTTAACTTCTTCAACTAATGTTGTAAATTCAATATGAGGTCCTCTTATTCGACTAAGTTTCAGATAAGTCCCAATTATTTTGTCATAATTTGCGATACAAATTTGAAAATACTTGATTAACTTATGCCATTCGTTCTTATTGTAAAATATTGAATAGGTTAAATGATATTTCATCTTTGTACTATTAGTCGAGTCTGATTTTGAAACTAAAATTTTTTGTTAAAAATGCCTTTCCGTAAAAAAATTCATTTGCCTTGAATCTGTTTTCGGTAACATTATTTTCCATTTTAATTCTATTTGATATTTGTGAATAGAACATTTTAAAGTTTAAATTTTGTTTTTCTCCATCCACTTTATATAACTCAAAACCATTAAACTGGACAACCTCAATTGATGAAGGGTCATTTTTGAGAATGTCCGATTTTTTACTAGTAACTGGTATACCATCAAACTCTATTTCTCCATGCATAATATCCCATATGCCCTGATGCCATTTGTTTGTTGACAAAGAAAACTCATATTCGTAGGTGTGGTTCTGATGGAAAATGTTATCAATTGATGTTGAATTTTGCAATCTGTTGATTAGGACGTTCCCATAGCGATATTTTGAATCTTTTAGTAAGTACAAAACACCTATAGATTTGTAATTTATAGGTCGAATATAAATCGTGTTAATGTTTTTAGCATTCTCGTCATCTTTGAGTCTTTCTTCATCTTCATGTGCTATAATTTTTAAAAAATCAGGATTGTCAATGTCGTCTCGCTCCAAACCAATCACTTTCAATCTATTTATTAAGTCAATATCCTCAAAACCATAGCCCGACATTCCCTCGTCGTATCCGGTAATTTTATGAAAATCGGTACTCTTGGAGCATATACGGCCAAGGCAATCTTTGGTAACTATACCCTTAGAAACGGTAATAAATATATTGTTATTAGCCGAAAACTTATTATTTACAAAATCAGCGAACCCTTTGCCCATAAAATTGTCTGCATCAATATTGCAAATTATATCACCTTCCGCACATTTGGCGACTACATTTTTAGCATGACTATGATGAAAACTATCAGGTTCTGTTGTTTTATAGTATTTTAGAATACCATTTTTTATATATTTTGACATATTGGTTTTAATCCAATGATCAATATCGTCTTTCGAATTGTAATTCAACACAACAAACTCAACATTACCATATTTTAAATTATCTCTAATGTTTTTTGGTAAGGTCTTCTTTAAATGATGAAGACGGTTCATACAAACGGTGCAAAACGAAATTTTGAATTTACTGACGTTACCTTTTATCGAATGTATCATTCAACACTTAAATTTTAATATTTGAATAAATCCTTTAACTTATAGAAAATCCGCTCTGCTACACTAAGGTCCTCAGTTATAATTTCTGCATTACCCAATAGCTCCTGATCAAAACCTAAATTTTTTCCATATGATGTCTTTGTTCCTTGTGGTAATGAGATATAAACAAAATAATTTCCTTCAGAATCAGGTGAAACAGAGATACTTTCGACGTTTCCAACTAACATCCCATACTGTTGATAGGGGTAGTTGTCGAGTTTTACCAAAACTTTTTGGTCGATAGTGACTTTGCCCGCATTTTGGGAGGGTAAAACTAGCTTCCCAACAAGTTGGGATTTATCCAAAGGCATAATGTTATAGATAATCTGATTTGCGGATACAAATTGATTTGTTCCCCAAAACTCTCTAAAGCTTATAACTCCATTAATTGACGAGGTTAGTACATAATTATATTCCCAATCGTGAATACCTTTTTTAAGAGCGCTATATGTTAGAACTAAATTTTTAAGTAAGCGTGTGTCGTCCTCCATTTGCCCTATTTTGGTCTCTCTTAAATTTTGGTTGGCTAAGTTTGTGGCTTGGCGCATTTGGGAAATTGAAATTGCCATGGTGCTTAGGCTTTTTTGAATCTGTATAAATTCTCTTTTTTTGATGTCGTATTCTTGCTGAGAGATAACACCTTTTTTCAATAACTGTTGATATCTTTCGATATCGGTCCGAGCTAGCACATACTCTTCTTCTAGTAGTTGTTTTTGTTTTATTTGATCTATTAGTCTTACTTTAATTTCCGTTATCGATTGTTGGTTGCTATATATTTTATTAGAATAGGGATTTAAGTTCCGCAGGAGAAAATAATCTATATAGCTCTTTTCAAAATTGATGTATACATTTTGCAAGTCGCCCAAACTCAAATTTGAAGTGGTTTCAATTGGAAATTCAAAATTGTTTTTATTGAATTTTAGCGTATCGGTTATTGTTTTTAAAAAATAAACATCCTCCATTTTAGCTAAATTCTCAATTACAGCTAATTTTTGACCTTGGCTAACGGTATCACGATTCGAAACAAGAACCTTATCCAATTGTCCAGAATTTTTAGCAATAACGGCTTGCGTGGGTTCTTTGGTGGTGACGATAACTTTGCTAGTTACAAAATCCGGATATTTGATTACAAATGCTAGGATACTGATAATTATTGTAAATAGAAATATTATTGTTATTCCCCACCTAACAATCCAGATTGGAGGGGTGGTCAGGATTTCCTGAACTTCTTCAGAACGTAACTCTAGCTTATTTGTCGAAACGCTATCAGGCATTTTCTAATGTTTATATTTGTTCCAAGGCCAATTGATTTTTTACTAAATCAAAGTAGATTCCTTTTTCTTCCAGGAGTTCTTGATGACTTCCTCTTTCTTTAACCAGACCACCATCAATAACCAATATTTGATCTGCGCTTTTAACCGTACTTAATCTATGTGCAATTATGAAGGTAGTTCTGTTTTTAAAAAAAGTGTTGAGATTTTCCATAATAATGCGCTCGTTTTTGGCATCTAATGCGGATGTCGCTTCATCGAAAAATAGTATATTTGGATTTTTATAAACGGCACGGGCAATAAAAAGTCGTTGTTGTTGACCAGCACTAACTCCGATACCTTCATTACCTATTTTGGTATTGAAACCTTGAGGAAGGGATTGAATAAAGTCATAAATATTGGCGATTTTAACAGCTTTTAGCAATCGCCCTTGATCTATGGTGTCCTCCCCAATAGCTATGTTATAGGCAATCGTATCGTTAAAAATATAACCTTCTTGCATGACCACTCCGCATTTGTGCCGCCATGTACTATGTGCTACAGTAATTAAATTTGTATCGCCATATAGAATATTACCTGAGATAGGATCGTAAAATTTTAGCAATAGTTTCATTAAGGTAGTTTTGCCGCTACCGCTGGCACCAACGATGGCAGTGGTTTTGTTCGCAGGTATTTCTATGTTGATACCCCTGAGAACGAACTCATCGTTACCAGGATATCTAAATTTTAACTCTTGTGCCACAAGTGCCAAATCATCTTTAATAACCGATACAAGCTGTTTCTCTTTAGACTGCTCATTTTCTTTATCATGAATTTCACCAAGACGCTCTAAACTTATTTTTGCATCTTGTAACGACCGTATAAATTCTACCAACTGCGTTATAGGTCCATTTAATTGCCCAATGATGTATTGTATAGAGAGCATCATTCCCAAGGTAATGGACCCTTCAATGACAAGTAATGCAGACGAAATGGTAATAAAAATATTTTTCCCCTCGTTAATGGTGGATGACCCTACACTTTGAAACTGCTCCAAACTAAGACTTTCAATAGAAACTTTAAAAAGCCGTGCTTGTACATACTCCCATTTCCATCGTTTCTGCTTTTCGGCATTGTGCATTTTAATTTCTTGCATGCCGTTGATTAGTTCAATTACTGTGCTCTGTTCCTGACTTTGCCGTGCAAAACGCTTGTAATCAAGTTCTTTTCTCCTTTTTAAAAAAAAGATAATCCAAGCAATGTATAAGATGCTCCCGATAGCAAATATGAGAAAGATTCTCAAATTGTAGTACATCAAAACGAGACTAAAAATCATTAAATTTGCTAAAGAGAACAATGTACTAAGTGTTGACCCTGTCAAAAGTTTTTCGATGCGTTGATGATCATTGATGCGTTGCATAATGTCACCAGTCATACGTGTATCAAAATATGCAATTGGCAAGTTCATTAGTTTAATAAAAAAGTCAGAAACCAACGAAATATTGATTCTGGTGCTTAGATGTAATAAGATCCAACTTCTAAATATTTCAACACTAGTGCTACCAACAAACAACATTAGCTGAGCCAGAAGTATCACATAGATGAAATTAATATCTTGGTTCTGGATACCTACATCAACGATGCTCTGTGTTAAAAAAGGAGCTATTAGTTGCAACAAACTACCGACAAGGAGTCCAATTATAAGCTGTAACAACAAGGCCTTGTATTTAAATAAGTATTGATAAAGAAATCGAAAAGACTTTTTATCTGATTCCTCCCATTTTAGCTCCTTAAATTTTGGAGTTGTTTCCAACAATAAGGCGATACCTTCTTTGGTGTGTTCAGTAGCATTATTGCCAATCCAACGAGTAATAAAATCGTTTTTTGAATAGTTAATGAGACCATATGAAGGGTCTGAGATACGAACTACATCATTCTTTATTTTGTACACCACTACGAAATGGCTGCTGTTCCAATGGACAATAAAAGGTGTAGGGGCTTCCTTTAATTTGGTATAATTTACTTTTACACCTATTGATTTTAAACCAATGGCCTCAGCTGCATCACTTAATTTTAGAAGATTACTCCCTTCTCGTGTGGTCTCGGAAAGATGTCTGATTTCTTCCAACGAAATTAATTTACCGTAATATTTGGCAATAATTCGCAAACAAGTTGGGCCACAGTCTTTGGCATCTGGTTGTTTGTAAAAAGGAAATTGATTTTTCACTTTTTTATTTTTTTAGTAATGATTTTTAGAAATTACCTACGTGAATTATTATTTGCAGAAGTCACGTAACAAATTGACTAGGAATTTTAAGATACTATAACATGCGTTAACAACTCCGCTAACTGTACTTACTTTGAAATATAAATCTGCTTCAATTTGTCTTCTAATTACTAGGGTAGTTAGCTAAATTCAAAATACAATGCATACTAATCAAATATAACTTCAAATAGGGGAAAATCCTATTAAATCAATTCGATACATGTTTTGAGACGTACTCTTTTAAAACATACTTTATGGTATTTTTTGCATTTAAAATTAAAATGCCCTATTTTTAAATAGGAATAATCCTATATAAATTAATTAATTTAAAATGAAAAAACTTAAATTAAATTTAGGCGATGATGTTTTGTCTAGAGATGAGTTGAAAACAGTTAATGGAGGGTATGGCAACAACACTTGTTATGGGGGAACAGTTGATTGTCATACCTCGGGTGATTGTCTTGTAAAATCTAATTGCTTAACTTGTTTGCATGATCCTTATGGCAGGGGTACCTGTTGGTAAAATACAAATCAGATTGGAGCCGAAGAATTTAAGTTTTTAAATTTGGTTCCGTGTTTAAAAAGCATATTTTCGGTTACACTGGGAATATGCTTTATTAATATAACCAAGAATATTTTTCGTAATGGATTCAGGATTAAAATCAACAATCAAATACCTACAGAGTGAAAATTTAGATATAGATTATAAAGAATTTGTTTTTCAAGTAGAGAGTCATCCTGATTATCCTTCCTTGCTTTCTTTTTCAGATACGCTTACTTTTTTTGGAGTCAAGAATATGGCTGTTAAGACCGACTCTTTTTCAGTCGATTTATTGCCCAATAGTTTTATCGCATTATTTCGAGATAATGGATTAGAAGAATTGTCATTTATTGAAATTTCTGAGAGCAATCTTTTTAAAGATGGCCGTCAAATACCGCAAGCAGAAATTAAAAAAAAGTGGGGAGGTATTGTTTTTGTCGCTGATGATGAATCAAACTCGGTTCTGAACAAAAAAAAGAAGAGTTATAAGTGGAGATTACCTTTGTTACTTGCTTCGATTCTTTTGATTAGTACTATCATGGTTTCGGGTATGTTCTTTCCTAGCCATTTTTATTTTTTTTTAATTATCTGTATAACGGGCCTTTTTTTGGCAGTTGAAGCTTCGAGACAAGCTTTAGGTGAAGTTACAATTCTCAGTGAAGGTTTGTGCAAATCGATGCTCGATTCTGATTGCTCATCTGTTTTGAAATCTAAGGAATGGGGGTTTTTAAAAATTCTTGACCCCAGCGACCTCACTGTTGTATTTTTTTCTGGACAACTGACCTCATTTGTCATATTGGAATCATTTGGCTATCATGAAACTTTTTTTACATTATTTAGAACTGGTTTATTTCTGGTTTTACCCATTTCATTGATGTCTCTATATTATCAATGGAAAATTATAAAACAATGGTGTCCGATTTGTCTAATGATACTTGGGGTATTCTATATCGAACTCATTTATTTTACAAACACCGACTTTTCTTATCATGTGTCAACAAAAGGATTATTTTTATTTCTGGGTATCTATTCATTAATATTCTCCATTTGGTCATTGGTTAAATCTTTGATAAAATCAAATCAAGCTATGACTGAAACTATAATTGAGACCATGCGATTTAAAAGAAATTATGAGCTTTTTCTTTTGGCGTTGAAATCTGAAGATAAGCTTGCAGATGATTCTATTCAAAATGCATTTCATTTTGGGAATACCAATAGTAAATTAATAATAGGTTTGGTTACGAATCCATTTTGCGGATATTGTCCAGATGCGCATGAAATAATTGAAGAATTATTAATGAAATATGGTGAAGAAGTACATGTTGTGATGAGATTTAATTTTAACATTAGGCCTGAACTTCATAGTGCCGAATATTTGAATCGATTGTATTTACATAGAACACTCGTGGCTATTTATGAAATTGATGGGCCTGGTAAATTTCTCCTTGCACTTAAGTTCTGGTTTGAAAATAATGATTTGGACGAATGGAAAAGACGTTTTAAACAACTAATCGAAGAGTATGAAGTCGATAACGTGTTAAACGCACAATATTCTTGGTGCCTTAAAAATGAATTATTGTTTACTCCTGCAATTACTGTTGGCAATCGTAAATATCCAAATACGTATCAGAGAAAAGATTTATTATATTTTCTTAACGATTTATTGGATGATAAAGCAAATTTTAATTTATCGCCTACTAGGTGAAGATTTTAGTTTTAATATTTTGAATTCTGAATTTCCGAATGAATTCACCTTCTTTGCTACTGACCAGGTAAGGCTCTTTGTCGTGCCGAGCCGCTAAAAAACCTTCCATATTGTCAAAGAAAGCAGCGGTCTTTCTTTGTTTTAGTGCCAGTTTAACTGATGCGATAAAGGTAATCCAATACCCGTAACGCATGGCGTACATCGCCTTACCTTGTAAAAGTCGTGCCTTTTGATTATAGGCGTTGCCCGTTGGTCTTAGGTGTTTTACCTTTAATTTAGGATCGGTGTGTATTTCGTAGTCATGAAAACGCGCTAAAAGCTCGTCTATGGTATCCCAACCCATGGCACATTTGAGTCCGCCTATTGCTTTAAAACAAGGTTTGGAATACGCCTTAAACGCACCGCGAACATGATCTTTGTTCATCGGATGGTTTAGCTTCCAACTTCCGGTTGCATCCTTTTCATACGCAAAACCACCAGCAATCCCCACCTGAGGATTTCCTTTAAAAACAAAGGCCAGCCGCTCAAAATAATGGTCCGGGATAATGCAATCTGCATCTAGCTTGACCAAAAAATCATAGGCCTGATCAAGTTGATCCAAACCGCTGTAAAATGCATTAATGACCTTGCTTCCAGGCATATGGTCTTTTGAGGAGTTGTGATTCAATTTTTGAAAGATGGGACTCAATGCTACAAACTCATCGATTATCCGTTCCGTGCCATCTTCAGAATTATCATTCACCACCACTACTTTATTTGGTAATAGGCTTTGTCTTAAAACTGAATTCAATGTGTCTGCCAAAAAGGCCTCCTCGTTATGGGCGGGTATGATGATGTAGTAGTTCATATATCAAGCGCCAAACCCAAATTCCAAATTCCAAAAGCATCGAGTTGGAATCTGGTACTTGTTATTTGGTTATTTTTACGGCATAAACAATATAATATCTAGGGGTATACCAACGAAGTAGGGGCCGCAACCCTATTTTTTTTACTGGGTTGGTCCATTTCGCCCGATCTCTGATTTCCCATCCGGCTTTTTCCAGCAACCAATCAAATTGCCAGTCCTCAAACTCATGATAATGTCGATCCCAAGGGTCGGTTTTGCTTTGGTAGGCCGGAGAAAACCACAAACGCAGGGGAATGCTTGCCACTAATTTGTCGGCTTTTATTTCCCTTAATACGTTAAAAGGTGCAATAAGATGTTCAAAAATCTCAAAAGCCGTTACCACTTCCGCATCTGATTTCTGTACAGAAGTAAAATTGATATCCAAATCCTCCCCTTTGGTGTTTTCAACTTTAAAACCTTCAGAGGTCATTATTTTTGAAAATGGATTTTCAACTCCCAAATCTAAAATGGATGTGTCGGTTTTAATGTGCTTTTGAAGAAATGAAAGCGTATGATGAAAACGTTTATCCGGATATGTTTTTTCGTACATTAAAAAGGTTTCAAGTTTCAGGTTTCAAGTTCATCATTACTACAATTCAAAATGCTAAAGCTTGAAACGATAGAAACATAAAACTTTTAAACCTTATATACGATGGCGTTCACGTTCATACCTGCGCCAACACTTGCAAAGATAACAACATCGCCCTTTTCTACTTGGTGATTTTTGATTTTTCCATTCCGGACCATATCAAAAAGTGTAGGTATTGTGGCGACAGAGCTATTGCCCATTTCACGAATGTTCATGGGCATAATACCCTCTGGCATTTCCATATCGTACAGTCCGTAGAATCGTTTTACGATGGCCTCATCCATCTTTTCATTAGCTTGATGAATGAATATTTTTTTGATTTCCTTGATGTTTACACCACTTTCATCCAAGCAATTTTTCATCGCGCCTGGAACGTGGGTAACGGCAAATTCATATATTTTACGCCCGTACATTTTAATGTATTTGGTGTCTTCCGCGGGGTCGTTCTTATATGATTTTCCATAGAACAAAAAATAGGCTTCATCGTGCGCATAGGTTCCACTGGCATGGGCGAGTATTTGACCGCCTTGAGTGTTCGCCTCAACAATAGTTGCACCGGCCCCATCTGAGTAAATCATAGAATCCCTATCAAAAGGGTCCACTATTCGTGATAGGGTTTCGGCGCCAATAACAAGACACTTTTTTGCAATACCACTTTTAATGAAGGCATTGGCTTGTATTACCCCTTCAATCCACCCCGGACACCCAAAAAGTAAATCGTAGGCCACACATTTGGCATTCTTAATTCGCAGTAAATGCTTTACTCTACTGGCAAGGCTGGGTAGGGTATCCCCTTGGGACTGACCATAAGACACATCCCCAAAATTATGGGCGAAGATGATGTAATCCAGCTCTTCCTTATCGATACCCGCGTCGGCTATTGCATTCTCCGCGGCCAAAAATGCCATATCCGAGGTATTTAAATTTGTTTCTGCATACCTTCTTTCGGCAATACCGGTAATGGCCTTGAATTTTTCGATGATGACCGGATTGGGGTGCTTAAAAGGGCTGCCATCAGAATTGAGAAACTCATTTTGTTCAAAATTTTGATTCTCCACTACAAGCGAGGGCAAATAACTCCCTGTTCCCGTAATTGCGCTGTAAATCATGCTAGTATGGTTTTGGAAATCTAAACATAACCTATTTTTTTTCAAATGTTATGCGCGCATAGCAACCATTACGACGTTCAATTCCGTTTTGTGTTATTCCAAGGTTAAAACAAAAGCTTTTTCACAGTAGCAAAAAGGCTTCAAGACCATTGAGGGTAACGCTTGGCTAAGCTTCGGCATAGGCCTCTATTGGGAGGCAGGTACAGATTAAATTACGGTCGCCATACGCATCATCTACCCGTCTTACGGAAGGCCAAAACTTGTTTTCAGAAATATAGGGCAGCGGAAATGCTGCTTTTTCCCGACTATAAGGGAAATTCCAATGATCGGATGTAGTCATTGCCAAGGTATGTGGGGAGTTCTTTAAAACATTATTCCCGTCTTCGGAACTTACCTCATCAATTTCATGCCTTATAGAAATCATGGCATCACAAAAACGATCCAATTCAGCCAGATTCTCACTTTCCGTGGGTTCTATCATTACCGTTCCCGCAACTGGGAAGGAAACCGTTGGAGCATGAAAACCGTAATCCATTAAACGCTTTGCGATATCGGAAACTTCTATCCCATTTTGTTTAAAAGGTCTACAGTCCAATATCATTTCATGTGCTGCGCGACCCTTTTCACCTGTATAAAGCACATCGTATTTTCCGCTAAGTCGATGTTTTATGTAGTTTGCATTTAGAATAGCGATTTCCGTAGAATTCCGTAAACCTTGTTCCCCTAACATTTTAATATAGCCATAGGAAATCAAACATACCAAAGAACTGCCCCAAGGCGCAGCGGATATTGCCGTAATAGCCTTGTCCCCGCCTGTTTTGATTACTGGGTTTCCAGGAAGAAATGGAGCCAATTGAGGTGCAACGCAAATTGGACCGACGCCTGGTCCACCCCCACCGTGCGGAATCGCGAAGGTCTTATGTAAATTCAGGTGGCAAACATCGGCACCAATGGTTGCTGGGTTGGTAAGGCCGAGCTGCGCATTCATGTTCGCACCATCCATATATACCTGCCCCCCATGATCATGAATCAGCTTTGTAATGCGTGTTATTGAAGATTCGAAAACACCATGGGTAGAGGGATAGGTAACCATTAGTGCAGCCAGGTTTTCTGAATGCGTCTTAACTTTTTCTTCCAAATCCGATACATCAATATTTCCCTTTTCATCGGTTTTGGTTACAACTACCTTCATACCAGCCATTACTGCCGAAGCGGGGTTGGTGCCATGTGCCGAAGCGGGAATGATACAAATGTTTCTATGACCTTCATTTCTGGAGTCATGATATGCGCGAATGGTCATTAGACCGGCATATTCCCCTTGGGCACCTGAATTTGGTTGTAAGGACGTGTCTGCAAATCCGGTGATTTCTGAAAGGTCATTTGCTAGTTCTTTTAAAATAATCTGATAACCTTCAGCCTGTTCAATAGGTACAAAGGGATGAATGTTGCCCCATTGAGCCCAGCTTAATGGCAGCATTTCGGAAGCTGCATTTAGTTTCATGGTACAACTTCCCAAAGAAATCATGGAGTGGTTCAAGGCGAGGTCTTTGCGCTCCAATTTTTTGATATACCGCATCAATTCTGTTTCGGAGTGATGCGAATTAAAGACTTCGCTTTGTAAAAAAGGCGTTGTCCTTTGTACGGAGGGAGGAATAACTTCATGTATTGGTTCTGAAAAAGACAGCTCTTTATTTACCCCTCCTCCAAGTTCAAGAAAACAGGAAAGCACGACCTTTATATCGTCGTGAGTTGTTGCCTCGTTTACTGAAATGGAAACCGTTGTTTTGTCTATATAATTGAAATTAATTCCCTTTTTTTCCGAAATGGATTTAAGTTCATCACTGTTCTCAACAGCGATTTTTAGTGTATCAAAGAAAGATGAGTTGAGTTGTTGAAACCCAAGCTTACCAAGTAGCTGCGAGAGAGATCTGGCTTTAAAATGTACTTGCTCGGCAATATACTTTAAGCCTTTGGGGCCATGATACACCGCATACATACCGGCCATTACCGCGAGCAATACTTGAGCGGTACAAATGTTTGAAGTCGCCTTATCGCGTTTAATATGCTGTTCGCGGGTTTGCAGTGCCATACGCATTGCCGGATTGCCATCAGCATCTTTGGTAACCCCTATAATACGTCCCGGAATATTTCTTTTATAGGCTTCCTTCGTTGCAAAAAAAGCGGCGTGTGGCCCCCCATACCCTAAAGGAATCCCAAAACGTTGCGTAGTACCGACAACGACATCAACACCTAACTCACCAGGCGCTTTAAGCAATACCAAGCTCAAAATGTCGGCGGCAACGGCTACTTTGATTTCATTTGCTTTCGCCTTTTCCACAAATTCGGTATAGTCATAAACCTGCCCATGTTTTCCCGGATATTGTAAAAGTGCCCCGAAGAAATCCGTTCCAAATTCAAACTCCTGATGATCGCCAATTACCAATTCTATGCCTAAAGGTGCCGAACGGGTTTGCAAAAGGGATAGGGTTTGAGGCAGTATTTCTTTTGAAACGAAAAATTTTAACACCTCGTTTTTCTTTTGTTCCCTACTGCGAACCCCAAATAACATGGTCATTGCCTCAGCGGCTGCAGTACTTTCGTCTAAAAGTGATGCATTTGCCACTTCCATTCCTGTTAGGTCGCATACAACGGTCTGAAAATTCAAGAGCGCCTCTAATCGTCCTTGCGCAATTTCAGCCTGATAAGGCGTATAGGCGGTATACCAACCCGGATTCTCCAAAATATTGCGCTTTATTACAGATGGGACAATGCATTCATGATATCCTAAACCGATATACGTTTTGAATACTTTGTTCTTCTCGGCAAGCTCTTGAATATGGGCTAAAAACTCATGTTCGCTCATTGGTTCGTTCAGCTGCAAGGGCCGTTCTAATCGAATCTCATTTGGGATGGTTTCATGAATCAGTTGTTCAAGATCCTCGACCTGAATCGTCTTTAACATGTGTTGAAGATCATTTTCCCTGATGCCGATATGGCGAGATGCGAACACGTCGGTTTTCATAGCGTGATTTTTAACAGAATTAGTCGCGCAAAATTAAGTATTAATTGTCTCAAAATAGCGCAATTATCGATGAACGACCTTAAAGTTTTTAACCAAAACCAAGGGTTATAAACACTTTGGCTACTTTTGCTCAATGAAGTGGTTAAGCCAGCCTTTCAATTTTTATCTCGACGCCAGTATTCATGTGGCCTTGTCAATTTTGGCTTTGGTTCTTGGGACCTATCTACTTTTAGATACCCCAATTGACCCGGACCTGTCACTTTTCTTGTTTTTCGGATCGATAAGCTGCTACAATTTTGTCAAATATGGTGTTGAGGCCGAAAAGTATCTTAAACTTACAAACCAATATCACAAGAGTATTCAATATTTTAGTGTGGCTTGTCTTTTGCCGGCGGCCTACTTCGCTTTTTCGCTTCATAGGGAAACCTGGATTGGGATCGCTGTATTGGTTATATTAACAGGTTTGTATGCCATACCAATTTTACCAAAATCAAAAAACCTACGAAGTTGGGGTGGGATAAAAATTTTTCTAGTGGCTGCCGTATGGGCCGGGGCAACGGTCATATTGCCCATTTTAGAGGCTTCGAAAATGCTACGTTTGGATATATGGATAGAAACCATTCAACGTATGCTTATGGTTTTGGTGCTATTGATTCCTTTTGAAATTCGGGACTTAAAATATGATGCACCATCCCTAAAGACATTTCCACAGCGTTTTGGGGTTTCAAATACCAGGACTTTTGGACTATTCTTGGTCGCGGTGTTCTTTTTGTTGACTTTCTTTAAGGATACCCTTTCGCCAATGGAGATAAAAGGAAAAGGTTTATTAACCGCCATGTTGATAGGGACCTTACTGATTACAAAACGGAATCAATCAAAATATTTTGCATCATTCTGGGTGGAATCCATTCCTATTCTCTGGGTTGTACTGCTAGTGTTCTTGAAGAAAATGAATTAGCTTTTTTGCTCTAGCTGCTCTTTCATCTGCTGTTTTTGACTTTCCGAAAGTGAATTCAGGTTTGCTTTAGCACAAATTGTAGTTAGCTCTGTATTTTGTTTGGAAAACTTTGAACAGGTTTTACACATAAAAAGGTGATAGCGTAGTTTCAGTTTTTCAACAAAAGTAGCCTCCCTATATTGGGTTTTATTGCAAATTGTAGCAGCTTTTTCACAAGAAATCATCATGTATCGAACCAGTTTTGATTTAGGCAACCCATTAAAGCTGTTCGCGCCCTATGGATCATTACCCACAGATTTGACGGATTTATATCCAGCTCCTTACAAATATCTTCTGTACTGATACCCTGAATGGTTTTCATCTTAAAAACAAGGGCTTGTTTCTTCGGTAGTTTAGCGATACAATCATATATTGCCATTCCCAATTCTTCATTTTCAATGGCGTCGTTTTCCAAGGTGCTAAATGGGTCGGCCACCCGCTCCTCTAACCAATCACCCTCAGAATCGGAGTTGGCCCTATAACTCATACGTACTTCGGCCTTACCTTTTTTAGAATTTCTTTTTCGGTAATGATCAATAACTTTTCGCTTTAAAATGGCGATTAACCAAGTGCGTTCTGTTGCATCGCCCTTATAATTTTTAGCTGATTTAAGGCCGGCAAAAAACGTTTCTTGAACCAAATCTTTGGCAACCTCAGCATCGCTCACTCTGCCAATGGCATAGTTGAATAAGTAATCTGCGTATGCATCTACCCAGGTATTAGGATTTAGTTGGTGTGCTGCCATTCTTTTATCGTGCTTTTCAAAAATAGGGGAATTAGATGTAACTACCTCTAAATTTTCATTCTGTTCAAAAAATCTTAGTGCCGCCATAATTTTTATATTTGTTTAAACTAGTTCGATATGAAAAGCCACAAGGTATTTTTATTAGTGTTCGTTGTTTTTGTGGGCTGTGCCCAAAATAAAACAATAGATATCACAGAAGTCTCACAGAAAGATCTTAATTCAGGGATAATTGTTGATGTACGCACCCCTGAAGAATATAAAGCTGGACATTTAGATAATGCCTTGAACATTAATTGGTATGATACGGATTTTGCCGAACAATTCGATGCTATTTCCAAAGATGAAACCCTGTATGTGTACTGCAAAAAGGGAGGTCGAAGCGCAAAAGCCCAAGAAAGGCTATTTTCTTTGGGCTTTGAGAAGGTTGTTAATCTTGAAGGAGGCTATGATGCTTTTATAACTACCGGTAACGAGTAGTTATCATTTGGTACAACTGATCAAATAATAGCCAAAGCTTTTCATGTGTAAGCCCGATAGTAAGGCATAAAATGATCCTTTTAAATTATGAAGGCTTTCTTTTTTTAGTTTTCCGGAACCAAGAAGACTTTTAAATATGAAAACGAATATGGCGAAAGGAACATGCAGCACAGATGGGGCAACTTTAAAGGAAACATCTTCTATTTCGACCTTTGAAAAACCCTGTTCATTTAGTTGTTGGACAACTGTTTTAACGTCCCCTAATTTTTCTAAGTTCCAATGGTTGCAGAGTTTTTTATAGGATAAGGCTCCCCCATAACAAAGCCGTTCCGGTTTCTTTTTAAGAAAAGCATCCGCTATAACCAATTTGCTCCTTTTTTTTAGGATTCTATATGCCTCTTTAAATGATGTTGGGCTGTGTCCCGAATGGCAAAAGCTTTCTATGGCAATAGCCCCGTCAAAAGCATTTGATGGTAGTGAGGTGTTATTGAAGTTTTCTTTAAGAATGGTGCCATTCTTATTGGCAAGTAATTTATTGCCTTCCTTTAATTGAAAATCGGATAAGGTTACGCCCAGGGCGGCCAAATTTTTATATCTTTTTAGGGCGTATCGCATGGTCCCACCCATTCCGCACCCTAGGTCGGCAAGTAAACTCTTTTTGCCTTTTAGTTCTAACCGATTTAATACTTGACGGTTCATTTCATTCAACATCGAGTCCCTTTTGAAAAGATTAGAGATCAATGGTGAAAAATAGCCGAAATGCATGTTAAAGTCCTTGCTCCAAAATTCATAATCTTCGGTGGCCTCGTTGTAAAAGTCAATGATATTTAAAGCATTGTTCGATTGCTCTTTTTTAAAAATATCCTTTTGATATAGGGTTGAGGTTTTCATAAGCTTTGTTTTAAAGGTTGAAATATGAAATTATATTTATCACAAACAGCCAGACATAGACGGTGGCAAATAAGCAGAACAGAAAGTTCATAAAATAACTACCTATTTTGAAAATTGGTTTTTGCGGAATTTCATACATCGGATAGTAAGCAACTTGAGTGGCTACCTTACCTACCCAATAAGCAGCAATCAAACCCGTAAGCGCCGATGCAAGTCGCGTTCCATTTTGCAAATCGGTATACAAAAGAATTGCGATTGAACCGAAGGAGAGATTAAGACCTTGAATATAACGGCCATAGGTTTTTGCAATTTCCTGGTTTAGGGGCTTTAGCTGTTTCACATCGTTATACCAATCGAATACTTTATGACGTATATATGGATAGATAAGAGCGGTGAAAATTTGACCGATTCCGCCAAGTATAATTAGCCAATTTGGAACATTATATTTCATATTAATATTTTAAAACTTTCAATATTTATTGAAAGTAATTCATAAATTTTTTTATTTCAACATTTTAAATAAAGACTTGTTCAACCAGTTTTGTTTCTGGTTTGCAATTTTGTTCAATGTGCTGTCTGCTGTTTCCGCCAAATCATGCAAAGCTTTGGTCTGTTTGATCAGTTCCTTGGTTGCCTCCCTTCCATCATCTTTGATGGCGCTGACTTCCTGTAATGTTTTAATTACCGGTTTTATTTCCCGACGGCTACGTTCTTTGGCAATGATACGAGCCAACTCCTGAACATCTTTTTCTGTGGAAAAGTACTCTTTACGTTCGCCCGGCACCAATTCTTTTGTAACGATACCCCAATCTATCAATTGCCTTAAATTCATACTGGTATTACCACGGGATATTTTTAGTTCCTCCATGATATCCTCCATAGAAAGTGGTTTGATGGAAATAAAAAGCAAGGCTTGGATCTGGGCCATGGCCTTGTTGATACCCCACAGGGTACCAAGACTTCCCCAAGTGCTTATGAATTTTTCTTTTGCTTCTTTATATTCCATGGAACAAATATATGTAAAATATTAAACTTTCAATAATTATTGAAAGGTTATCGTGTTTTTTTCGATGAACTGAGTAACAAGAAAATTATTCTATGGTAACCGAAATATTGGTTTTGGTATCCATTTGCATCTTCATACTCATCATCTCATTCATTTCTATGGACAAATTCATGGGTAATTCAGAAGCATATTTTACCAAGTAGTTGTGGTTAATGCTATATGCACATGTTCCTTTTCCAGACCCTGTTGCGCTCATTTTCATTTGTTCCTGCTCGCTATCGAGCATAATTGTTTGATCCAGATCCAGATACGCAATGCCATCGGAAACGTCTGTTAAAAGATAGGTTGTATTGATGACGATATTCATGGGATTCATACCTTGCATGGGAATGCTCATAGGCATTTCATTGGTGAAAGAATCCCCAATTTTTAGTTCGTTCTCGGGAAAGTCAATTTGTTTCTGAACATTTTCCATGGTCTGGGCAATGGTAAGACGTAGCTGTTCTGTAACATTATCACCAATGATTGAATCGATTTCGAATACATATTCTGTATTGTATTTGCCAATGATCTGCATTCCGTTAACAGGATTCGGGTGTTCTGTGGAGTTGCCATTAATAATAGTTTTTGAGGTCATTTTTCATAATGCATTTTTGCCGGAATAGTGCCTTCTACGTCTTCGTTCTCTGTTTGCGAAACCATAGTCATCCTCATTTCCTGCTGCATTTTCATAGGTGTTTCTACACCGCTGGCTTTCATTTGCTCCAAAACAGCTTCTTCGGCCAAAATATCAATGGTGCCATCTGTAAAGGTTTCCATCTCTGTAGTGTAAGTTGTATTGGGTACAACTTTCACCTGAAATTTAAAACCGTCTTGTGCCAAACATACCCAGCAAACGAGGTTAGCAATCACCCCTAATACTACTTTTTTCATAATCTAATTTTTAAACGACTTTTAACAACCCGGCCCGTTCTAACAAAGCCTCTACCTTGGGTTCGGCCCCTCGGAAACGTTTGTACAATACCATCGGCTTTTCAGTGCCTCCTTTTGAAAGGATAGTATCCTTGAATTTAGTGGCGACTTCCTTGTTGAAAATGCCCTTTTCTTTAAAGTAAGCAAATGCATCGGCATCCAGTACTTCGGCCCATTTGTAACTATAATAGCCCGAGGAGTACCCTCCTTGAAAGATATGTGCAAAAGCTGTACTCATGCATGTTTCGGGTGTATCGGGATATAAATTGGTTCCGGAAAAAGCCCTGGTTTCATGTGCTTTTACATCACTAATGGCAGAAGGATCGGTACCATGCCAGGACATATCCAACAGTCCAAAACTCAATTGACGAAGGGTTGCCATGCCTTCTTGAAAAGTAGCGGAATCCTTAATTTTTTGAACCAATTCCATAGGAATCGTCTCTCCCGTTTTATAATGTTTGGCGAAGAGTTCCAATGCTTCTTTTTCATAGCACCAATTTTCCATGACTTGACTGGGGAGCTCTACAAAATCCCAATAAACGGACGTTCCCGAAAGGCTCGGGTAGGTGGTATTCGCCAGCATACCGTGCAATCCGTGACCGAATTCATGAAACAAAGTGGTCACTTCATTAAAGGTCAAAAGCGAGGGTTTTGTTTCCGTAGATGGGGTGAAATTACAAACATTGGATATGTGGGGCCGAACATTTTCCCCATTTCTTCGGTATTGTGATTTGAAGGAGGTCATCCAAGCACCACCTCGTTTCCCCTCCCGCGGATGAAAATCCGCATAAAAAACTGAAATGAAATCCTCGTTCAGATCATAAACCCGGTAGGTTTTGACTTCTGTATGGTATTTATCAATATCAAATACTTCTTCAAACTGTAACCCGAATAACTTTTCGGCTACTTTAAAGACCCCATCAATAACATTCTCTAATTTAAAATAAGGCTTTAGTTGTTCATCGTCTAAATTGAACAATTTTTGCTTTAGTTTTTCAGAATAGTAACTGCCGTCCCATTTTTGAAGTTGGTCAATTCCATCCATTTCTTTTGCAAAATCTTCCAATTGCTTGAATTCCCGCTTCGCTGCAGGTTTTGCCTTTTCAAGAAGCTCATTCAGGAATGAACGTACTTTTTCGGGTGTCTCCGCCATACGTTCTTCCAATACAAAATGTGCGTGGGTTTTATACCCTAAAAGATTGGCACGTTCATGACGTAGTTTGGCAATCTTTAGTACATTTTCTTTATTGTCCAGCTTGTCACCCTTAAAGGCTTTGCTTCCGAAGGCCAACGAAAGGTTTTTTCGTAATTCCCTGTTCTTGGCATATTTCATAAAAGGAATATAGCTAGGGTAGTCTAAGGTTAATAGCCAGCCTGATTCCTTTCCTTTTGCCTTTGCCAATTGTGTGGCTGCCTCCTTTGTGCCATCGGGCAATCCATCTAAATCGGATTCGTTGGTAATATGTTTTTGGTATTTATTTGTTTCGGCCAAGATATTTTCGCCAAATTTCAATTTCAATTTTGCAGACTCAGCATCTATTTCCCTTAAACGTGTCTTTTTGTCTTCGGGCAGATTAGCACCGTTTCTACTAAAACTTTTGTAACGTTTGTCTAGGAGTGTATGCTGTTCAACAGAAAGGTTTAAGTCTCCTTTTTGTTCGTAAACCGATTTTACCCTTTTAAACAAATCCTCGTTCAATGTAATGTCGTTTCCGAATTCGGAGAGTAGGGGGGAAACCTCTTGGGCAATTTTTTGAATCTCTTCATTGGTTTCCGCGGAATTCAGATTAAAGAAAACGCTTGAAATACGATCTAATTGCTGGCCGGAAAACTCTAGGGCCTCAATGGTATTTTCAAAAGTTGGGGCATCGGAATTAGAAGTAATCGCATCAATTTCCGCTCTTGCATCTTCCATTGCTTTCAGAAAAGCGGGCATGAAATGCTCATTTTTTATTTTAGAAAAAGGGGCTAAGTCGAATTTTGATAAAAGAGGATTCATTAAAAGTTTGCGAGTTTAGGGGTTTATAAGTTTATGGGAAGCCTTAAATTTCTTTTTTGTAACAATGGAGCCTACTGTTCACTGCTTTTTGTTCACTGATTTTGCACCTTCAATCACCTTCTGCTTCAATCCCTCCTTATACAGAAGTATTTTATCCAAAACACATTTGTCCGAGCTTCCGATGATTTGTGCGGCGAGTATTCCTGCATTTTTAGCTCCGTTTAGGGCAACCGTCGCTACTGGAACACCACCCGGCATTTGAAGAATGGATAGAACAGAATCCCACCCATCAATTGAATTGCTACTTTTAACAGGAACACCGATTACCGGTAACGGTGACATAGAGGCTACCATACCCGGTAGATGAGCTGCACCCCCTGCGCCGGCTATAATTACCGAATAACCATTGGTGTGTGCATTTTTACTGAAATGGAATAATTTTTCGGGCGTTCTATGGGCAGATACAATATCTACATCAACCTCAATATCAAAACCTTTTAATATATCTATAGCTTCCTGCATTACCGGCAGGTCACTGGTACTCCCCATGACTACGGCTACTTTGTTCATATTATTTACTGATAACTTTAATTGTTTCCTTTACTTTTTGCGCAACACTTCTGGCCTCATCAATATTCTTGTTCACTATGGTAACATGGCCCATTTTACGAAAGGGACGTGTTTGCTTTTTCCCATAAATGTGTGGCGTAACACCCTTCATGGCCATGATTTCTTTTATGTTTTCATAGACAACGTCTCCAGTATGGCCCTCCGCACCCACCAGGTTGACCATAATACCCGCTACTTTGCTATCGGTGTTTCCCAAAGGTAAATCTAAAATGGCACGAATATGTTGTTCAAATTGATTGGTATAACTTGCTTCAATACTGTAATGGCCACTATTATGGGGCCTAGGCGCCACTTCGTTGACCAATATTTCATTTTCTTGGGTCTGAAACATTTCCACGGCCAAAATGCCCACATGTTTTATTTCTTTTGAAACCTTCAAGGCAATCTCCTTAGCTTTTTTTGCTACCTCGGCATCGATCCTTGCAGGGCAAATTACATATTCCACCTGATTCGCTTCAGGGTGAAATTCCATCTCGACAACCGGATAAGTCACCACTTGCCCACTTGGATTTCGAACCACGATAACCGCCAATTCATTCTTAAAGGAAATCAGTTTTTCAGTAATACATTCCCCGGCAGGTAATCCTTCTAAATCGGCAAAGGAGCGAACTACCTTTACTCCTTGTCCGTCATATCCAAATTGAGCTGCTTTCCAAACAAAGGGAAATTCTAATCCGCCATTTTCCAAACTATCCTTTATCTCACTTGCATAGGCGAAGCGTGAGAATTCGGCCGTTGGAATGCCATGATCTTTATAGAATAGTTTTTGATTTGCCTTGTTTTGAATAATCCTTAGTGCTTTTGCTTGCGGATAGACCTTTACACCCTCCTCCTCCAATCTTTCCAAGGCGTCTAGGTTGATATTTTCGATTTCTATGGTAAGAACATCTACTTGCTTTCCGAAGTTGTATACAGTATCAAAATCCATAAGATTACCCAATACAAATTCGTCACATGCAATATGACATGGGGCGTCTTGCGCAGCGTCCAGTACCTTTGTCTGAATGTCAAATTTCCGGGTCTCGTAAAGCAACATTTTCCCCAATTGACCTCCACCAAGAATACCAAGCTTAAAGTTGGAAGAAAAATAGTCCATAGGTGATAATTTACGCGCCTTCTGTTGTACGTTGGGCAAAAATACGGTGAAAATTGAAAACCCTTGCCGCTTGCCGAGAAAAGCAAAATCAAAATGTTATATTTGCCCCCTCAATAAGGCTAGAATCACATGCAACTACATGATAAAACTTTTGTTCCTTACTTGTCAGAGGCCCAAGTGCTTGCTGCAGTAAAACAGGTGGCAGAAGCTGTTGCGGAAGATTATAAGGAAGAAATTCCGATTTTCATTGGCGTGTTAAATGGCTCATTTATGTTCGTAGCCGATTTTCTAAAGGCATACCAACATCCCTGTGAGGTTTCTTTCGTTAAACTTAGTTCTTACCAAGGGCTTACATCAACCGGTATAGTAGAGACGCTGCTAGATCTTCCTGAAAATATTGAAGGACGAAGCGTAATTATTCTCGAGGATATTATCGATACGGGCCGAACCCTAAAGGAGCTGGTTCATTTGTTTTCGAATAAAAATGTAAAGGAATTTAAGATAGCCACCTTGTTCTACAAATCTGAGGTATATAATGGCGAGTATGCTATTGATTATTTCGGGATGGAAATTCCGGATAAGTTCATTGTAGGATACGGCTTGGATTACAATGAGCTGGGTAGAAATTTAAGGGAAGTGTACCAATTAAACCAACCACAAATGATCAATTTAGTTATTTTCGGAAAACCTGGAGCTGGCAAAGGTACACAGGCCACATTTTTAAAGGAGAAATATAATTTAAAACATATTTCTACTGGTGATTTATTTCGTTTCAATATGAAGAACGATACCGAGTTGGGTAAATTGGCCAAATCCTATATTGATAGGGGCGATCTTGTACCAGATGAGGTTACCATAAAGATGTTACAGGACGATGTGGAAAAAAGCCAGGATGCCGGCGGTTTTATTTTTGATGGCTTTCCACGAACTACCGCACAGGCTGAGGCTTTGGATGCCTTTTTAGAAACCAAGGGTTTGAAGATTAACGCCACTATTGCACTAGAGGCGAACGATGAGGTGTTGATTAAAAGACTTTTGGAGCGAGGTAAATTAAGCGGAAGAACAGATGACCAGGACGAAAATAAAATCCGTAATCGTTTTGAGGAATACAATTTGAAAACAGCCCCTTTGAAGGACTACTATGAGGCCCAGGGGAAATTTCACAGTGTTAACGGCATTGGCGCCATAGACGAGATTACCCAACGTTTGGCTAAGGTAATCGAGGAGTTATAGTTCTTTTTTCCATACTCATTTTTAGCAGCAGGTGCCTGAAATTTGAATAGTGAATTATGGGCTTTTACGATTTACCTAAAAAAGAACGTGTACTACTCGTCGAAGAAATCACGAGGAATATTTCCGAAGACCTCTTAAAAGATAAGACAGACCATATCTTCATGTATTTTTCAGATAGCGACACCTATATAAGAAAGTCAGGTTATCTGGTAATCGGGAAGCTATATAAGTCTGATAAGAGGCTACGGCCAACAATGTTAGGAATGCTTAAAAGGTTGATGGAATCCGATAATGAAAAGATAAGACAGACCACTGTCAATGCTGCTGGGGAAATTGGGATTATCGACTTTTCGGTAGTTGTCGATTTTTTTAATAGAGGTTTGTTTGATGCACATCATTCGGTTCGAAATGCCGTTATAGGCTCGGTTAAAAAAATGGGCCAGAAAAATCCCGCTCCTGTTTTAACATGGGCAAAACAATATTTGAAGCATCCGGATAAGGAAATTAGAAGGGAAGTCTGTCACGGAATTGAATTAAGGGGGCGTACTCATCCACAAGATATTTTACCGATGTTGGGAGTATTACAAAACGACAAAACGGCCCGTGTACGGGACACCCTGGTTCATGTACTTGGTCAAATTTCCTATAAAAAAGGATGTTTGCAAACCGTGATTTTGGCCCTTAACAAATGGAAGAATAAAGAGCTAGTTACCGACGCACTGGATGAAATTGTTGATGTGCACCATCGGTATAGAAATTTTGCAGTACTGACCCAAAAGGAAGCCATAGCGTATATTGATGAAAACTATAAGGGGTAAAGCAAAAGTCTAAGTGCTTTTAATTGACCCCACGAATTGATTACTTTTGCCGCACGCAAAGATTCCTTTTTAAACTCTTAAAACTTGGAGTTTTTAAGGCCCTAGTTTATATCAATAAGATTCCCGACTTCTCGGGAATGACGAAAAGAGTGTTTATTTATGACCGAAGGCAATTTTGTAGATTATGTAAAGATATTCGCCGAGTCCGGTAATGGGGGTAAGGGCTCAGTACATTTGCATAGGGAAAAATATATTACCAAAGGTGGTCCCGATGGTGGTGATGGTGGACGAGGAGGTCATGTAATTCTTCGAGGGAATAAAAACTTATGGACCCTCGTTACCTTTAAATTTAGGAAGCACTTTAAGGCGGGGCACGGAGAACACGGGAGCAAGAACCGTAGTTCAGGTGCGGATGGGACCGATACCTATTTAGAAGTCCCCTTGGGAACCGTGGTTCGTGATAGTGAAACCAATAAAATTCTTTTCGAAATCACCGAAGATCGTGAAGAGAAAATACTCGCAGAAGGCGGTATGGGTGGTCGAGGCAATTGGCATTTTAAAACTCCGACAAATCAAACTCCTAGATATGCGCAACCTGGCATTCCTGGGCAAGAAGTTGCCGTGATATTAGAACTTAAAGTACTGGCAGATGTTGGTTTGGTAGGTTTTCCTAACGCAGGGAAATCGACTTTACTTTCGGTCATTACTTCAGCGAAACCTAAAATAGGGGATTATGAGTTTACAACTTTAAAGCCCAATTTGGGTATTGTGCAGTATCGTGATTTTCAGAGTTTTGTTATGGCCGACATTCCCGGAATTATTGAAGGCGCCGCAGAAGGAAAAGGATTGGGACATTATTTTTTACGCCATATTGAACGAAATTCCACATTACTCTTTTTAATACCAGCAGATAGCAATGATATTAGCAAGGAATACGAAATCCTTCTTGACGAATTACGTCGCTATAATCCAGAACTTTTAGATAAGGATCGGCTTATCGCCATTTCTAAAAGCGATATGCTAGATGAAGAGCTTATGGCAGAAATGAAGACCGAGCTGGACAAAGACCTAAGCGGAATTCCTTATATGTTTATCTCGTCCGTTGCACAACACGGTATTCAGGAGTTGAAAGATAGACTCTGGAAGATGTTGAACGGCTAGGAATTTCCAATTTGCTTCGTTATACCATGGTTTGGTATACCATGGTTTGGCAGCAATAGATAGACTTTATCAATTGTAGTACACACCTGTTCTTTTGTGGAGTAAACTCATCCTCATTAGTATCCAATAATCTTTAAATGGTCAAGAAATCTGTCTAAAAATGTAACAAAAAACAAGATCTGCTTACTAATACCCAAGAATATGATTCGAAAAATTTGATAGAACTATTTAAAACCAGAACAATGAAAAAAATCAAACAAATTATGGTCGTTGCCTTTTTAGTCATGGGCTTTCAGACGTATGCCCAGGATGTAACGGGAACCTGGAAAGGAAATTTAACGGTTCAGGGAACCGAAATGCCCCTACTGTTCAACCTAAGTGAAACTGATGGGGTACTTAGCAGTACTATGGACAGCCCTTCGCAAGGTGCTACCGACATTCCGATGGATGTCACGACTTTTACCGATAATACCCTCACTATCGAATTTAAAAAAGGCGGTATAAAATATATTGGCATGCTGAAGGATGATAAAGTGGAAGGCACTTTTTATCAGGGAGGAATGGAGCTTCCCTTAGTGCTTGAAAAATCTGAAAAAACTATTCCTGGTAACCCAGAACTACCAAGTTCGGATGAGGCCTTGACTCAATTGGCTGCCCTTGGCGAGGGTAATTTCACGTACTCGGTTGATGATTATTTTGCCAAACCAAAAGCTTCGACCTTTAGATTTTCGCCTGATGGAAAATATATGTCCTATCGGGAGAAAGATGAAAATGGGAAAAGGCATGTTTTTGTCAAGGAAATTGCCTCTGGAGGTGTGAAAAAGGCCATTGAAGAGAAAGAAGAGTTAATACGAGGGTATGGTTGGGTGAATAATGGACGACTGGTTTATTTAATGGATAAGGGCGGTGATGAAAACTACCATGTATATGCGGTAAACCTTGATGGGAGTGACCAAAAAGACTTAACCCCTTTTGATGGGGTTAGAGCTCAATTTAGTGAACTTTTAAAAGATGATAAAGATCATATCATTGTTCAAATGAACAAGAATAATCCACAGGTATTTGAACCATATAAGGTAAATGTGGTAACCGGGGAGATGGAACAACTTTATAAAAATGAAGACGCCGCAAACCCTATTATGGGTTACAGTTTTGATAAAGATGGAAAACTAAAAGGATTTACAAGAATACGGGATGGGGTAGAGCAGGACATCTACTACGCAAAAGAAGATGGAGACTTCTCCTTGTTAAAAAGCCTGAATTGGAAGGATTCTTTCACCGTAGCACATTTTGATTATGCCACCGATTATCCCCATGACGCTTACGTAGTATCTAATTTAGAAAATGACAAGGCAGAAATATTGTTATACGATTTAAAAGAAGATAAGGTCATTAAAAAGGTTTTTTCAAATGATGATTATGATGTATCGGACCTTTCCCTATCTAAAAAACGAAACTATGAACTTGATTACTTTAGTTATGAAGGAGATAAAGAAGTCATAGTTCCTGTAAGTGATTATTACAAAAAGTTGCATTCAAAATTTGAGACACACTTTGGGGGAAGACAATATAGCATCGTGGATTACACCGATGATGAAAATAATTTGCTGATATATGTTTCCAGCGACAAATTATATGGCAAGTACTATTCGTATAATGTAGAAAAAGACGAATTTAAAGAACTCTTTGACCTCATGCCGCAGTTAAAGGAAGAAGATATGGCCGAAATGCGCCCTATTACCTTCAAAAGTAGGGACGGACTTACCTTGCATGGTTATATTACCTTGCCAAAAGCGGCTGTTAACGGAGAAAAAGTTCCTGTTATTGTTAATCCACATGGTGGCCCACAAGGTATCCGGGACTCATGGGGTTTTAATCCTGAAGCCCAGCTTTTTGCCAGTAGGGGTTATGCAACCTTACAGGTGAACTTTAGAATTTCTGGAGGTTATGGAAGGGAGTTTTTAGAGTCGGGTTTTAAGCAAATCGGTAGAAAGGCAATGGATGATGTGGAAGATGGTCTGCAATATGTAATTGAACAAGGATGGGTAGATAAGGACAAGGCCGCGATCTATGGAGGAAGCCACGGCGGATACGCTGTTTTAAGAGGATTGACCAAGACACCAGATTTGTATGCTTGTGGAGTGGATTATGTAGGCGTTTCCAATCTATTTACCTTTATGGAAACCATACCTCCTTATTGGAAACCATACCTCAAAATCATAAAGGAAATCTGGTATGATGAGGATGTACCCGAAGAAAAGGCGATTATGGAGGAAGTCTCACCCGTATATCAAATAGATAAGATCAAGAAACCTTTGTTCGTTGTACAGGGGGCCAATGATCCAAGAGTAAATATTGACGAATCGGATCAGATTGTAAAAGCGCTTAGGGATAAAGGCTTTGATGTACCCTATATGGTCAAATATGACGAAGGCCATGGTTTTGGCAAGGAGGAAAACTCTCTTGCACTCTACAAATCAATGATGGGCTTTTATGCCAAACATTTGGGAACACAGGTGATATCCAAACCTATAAAAGATTAGGGATTAAGATAAAAAAGGGCTTCAAGAAATTGAAGCCCTTTTTACTATTTATAAAGATTCGTGTTAACCGTTTAATAATTCTTGATACTGATTTCGATAACCAAAAAGTACAGCAATATTAAGTACCAATAAAACAATGGCACCTGCACTATTTGCAGGGTCTAGGGTCGCATGAAATAGAACGGCACAAACCGAAACACTCATTAAGATCAACGCCATTAACGCACCAAATTTGTTAAAGATCAACGCCAGCCCGGCCAAGATTTCAACAAGGGCAACAAGTACCAATGTTTTACTGCTGCCTAGACCGCTAAAATAGGTGGCTGCATCCCCTGTAGGCGCTTCCATGGGAATAAAATGAAAAAACTTATTGAGTCCGAAGACTAAAACGAAAAGGCCGAGAAGAATTCTCAGCACCATAAAAACTTTTGGATTCATATGATATAGGTTTAGTTGTTATGTGATCAAAGTTAGTTAAAACACGATTACTCGGTCGAAAATTAACATGGAAACGAAACAAGGTCTAAATAAATTGTTATTAATTCTTTAAATTAGGGATGCTAATAAAATGGAAATATAGGTAACGGTACTTATAGCCATGCATTTGCCATAAAGAATGATGATGAAACTAAAATATACCGTAATAGTCTTATTGGCATTATCGTTAGTGGGGTGTAATCAAAACAAGGAAATTAACAAGGAAGTTACCACCAAAAATGACTCTACCTATATTAAAGATTTTAATCAATATTGGAATATCATAAATGAAAATTTTGCATATTTCGATACCAGAAAAACCGATTGGGAAAAGGTAAAAGTAATTTATCGACTTGCAGTTGACACGGTATCGAGCAAGAATGGGTTTATAACGATACTTGAAAAATGTAACAATGAACTTTATAATGGTCATATTGGGTTAAATACCAATACGCGATTTTCAAGTAAGTTAGTTCCAACTGCTACAGACATCTGGGTAGGTCATAAAAATGACAAATTTTATATAGGATCGATTCGAGAGAATTCCCAAATCGAAAAAAGTGAATTAAGACCGGGTTTAGAAATTTTAGAATACAATGGAGAGGACATCAATGATGCCATCAAAGAATTCCTTCCCCAATCTTTCTCGAATTATGACTCAGAAGTATATGAACATGCCGTAAATACCCTTTTGGCGGGAAAACATAATACAGAAAGAATAATTACCGTTGCCGTAGACGATAAAAATAAGCGTATTGAACTTCCCTATTCCTCTTCAAAGAACTACTATACAAACAATGATATTTTATTTTCGAAAAGATTAGAAAATAATATCGGTTATATCAGTTTGAATAATTCCCTTGGAAACATTGGGTTGGTAAAAAAATTCGATGAAAAACTGGATGAATTAATGAATACTAGAGGGCTCATTCTTGATTTAAGGGAAACCCCAAGCGGCGGCAATAATACTATCGCAAAAGCTATTATGGGTAGGTTTGTAGAAAAGGAAGAACACTACCAAAGGTATCGGTATGTTCTTGATGAAAAAGAAACGGGAGTAAGACAAATTTGGACAGAATTGGTTATACCAAGAAAAGAAATCTATTCTAAACCTGTTGTTCTTTTAGTCGGTAGATGGACAGGGAGCATGGGAGAAGGAATAACAATTGGTTTCGATAGTTTTAACCGAGCCAAAATTGTGGGCACAAAAATGGCCGGTCTTTTGGGCGGTATATGGAGTTATCGATTGAATGAAACAGAAATTGAGTTTCAATTTCCAGGAATAAAAATCTACCATATCAATAAAACTCCGAGAGAAGACTTTGTGCCGAAAAACGAAATTGATAAAAATTCGGAATATATGACAAGGGCGATTGAAATACTAAACCAATAAATGAAGTTCAAATGAACTGTAAGCGATAAGCAAAAAAATATAATGGTTAGACCTTACAAGACAGTGGATAAAGAGGATTTGATAGCACTTTTCAAACTCAATGCGCCCAAATATTTTGACAAAAAAGAGGTAAAGGACTTTGAAGACTACCTAGAGCATAAGGGAGAAACTTATTTGACTATTGAATTGAAAAATGAAATAATAGGAGGGGTCGGATATTTTGTAAACGAAAGTGATAAATCTGGTAGGATTACCTGGATTTTTTTTAATCCTCAATATTCCAGATTAGGACTTGGTAGAAAGGCAGTAGAATATTGTCTAACATTGTTGCGTAAAGACAGGCAGGTAGAAAAATTTGTTGTGACCACATCCCAATTTGCATACAAGTTTTTTGAAAAATTTGGATACCACATTACCCGAATTAAAAAAGATTATTGGGGTGAGGGTCTGGACTTATATGAAATGGAAATGCCAAATACATTGGGCCGTAACAATTAAACGACTACATAACAGTGTTGAAATAAAGGAAAGAGATGCATCCAAATATAGAAAGTAAATATATTCAGGTAGAAGAGGTAAAGGTTCACTATTTGATTGCAGGTAGCGGGGAACCAATTCTATTTATCCACGGATTCCCAACATCATCATATCTATGGAGAAATATCATAGGGAACCTATCTGAAAAATTTCAAGTAATCGCCATTGACTTGCCGGGCTATGGTAAATCGGACAAGAAAATTCAGGATTCTTACAGTTTTAAATACTATAACAGGGTGCTGACCGGATTCCTAGATCAGTTGAAAATTGATCACATTACTTTGGGAGTCCACGATCTGGGAGGTCCAATCGGACTGTACTGGATGGCGCAGCATATGAAAAGGGTACGTCGGCTGATTTTATTTAATACGCTCGTATATGCGCAGTTTTCATGGGCCGTAAAACTATTTGGATTAGCCACCGTAGTGCCGGGCATTAAAACATGGCTAACGAGCGCTAGCGGCATCAAGAAGACAATGTACTTTGGCGTACATCAAAAGAACAAATTAACGAAAGACGTCATTGCTGCTTACCAATCCCCCTTTGTAGACCGCAACTCAAGGAAAACAGTATTGAAAACCATCCAAAGGCTAAGCCTAAAAGGATTTGCCGAAATTGAAGAAAAATTACCATTATTTAAAGGTCCTGTTCAGATAATTTATGGTGAAAATGATAAGATTCTACCGAAAGTAAGTGATACCATGAAAAGGGTAAAAGAAGATTTACCTCAATCCAATTGTGTTTCGCTTCCCAATTGCGGTCATTTTTTACAAGAAGATGCTCCCGATCAAATAAGCGATTTGATTTTAAAATTTATGCAGTAATATTAATTATGGAAAAGAAGAACAGTATATATATTGCAACGAGCTTAGATGGCTATATTGCAGATAAAAATGGCGGAATAGCATGGCTGGATTCGATTACAATCCCGGAAAATGAAGATATGGGCTATGTAAAATTCACAAATGATATTGACGCACTGGTGATGGGACGCACGACTTTTGAAACCGTTCTCGGGTTTGATGTTGAGTGGCCTTATAAGAAACCCGTATTCGTACTGAGCAATACCTTAAATGAAATACCTGAAAGTCACCAAGGAAAAGCATATTTGATAAAGGGAAGGCTGACAGAAATCTTAGATCAAATTCATAAAAGAGGCTATACAAGACTTTATATTGATGGCGGTTCGACCATTCAAGGTTTTTTAAAAGAAGATCTTATCGATGAAATGATCATCACCACCTTTCCTATTTTGTTGGGTGGTGGGGCACCCTTGTTTTCAGTGCTTCCCAAGGAATTAGAGTTTGACCTTGTTAGCTCAAAGGTGTATTTTGATCAGCTTACGCAGCGTCGTTTTAGACGAAAAAAGTAAAAGGAAAGCGCAATTGCCTGAAAGTGGTAAAAGGCTAGGTGTCATTTGGAAGAGCATTGGAAGAAAAGCCTGAAAATTTGGTAAGCCTTTCAAAGCAAAACCAGCAGGTTTTACTAGAGAAATGCATTTCTTACAGGAGTCGTAAGCTTTGACAAAGAAAGTAATTTTTAAAGCTTAAATCCTGAGAAATAAGTCGTTGAACTACACAATATTTTAACATAAAAAGCATTATAGTACTAATAGATTATCAAACCATTAACTATGAAAGCTTTAAAACTCCCCCACTGTACTTTCCGCCCTTGGTATACTCAAGATTTATTGATTTCCCATTGTAACGACCTCAACCTGTAAAATAAGACATAGACGCCAGCCTTAAATAAAAATAAGGCGGAATCTAGTAAAGCGTTTTAAGGCATTATGATTGAACAACCTCAAATCGATAAGATTATGGCTAAAATAGAGATAAAAGGCACGGCTGAAGAGTTATATAGGGTCTCTATATTTCTCGAGAACAATTTTATCAAACATACCTTTAATGATAATGTAGGGGGAGACGACCTTGTTTCCCAAGAACTGGAGGAGGCAATCGATTGGACTCGTCTAATAAACGATTTCTAATCGCTTTCAACCAAAACTCGAACCCCTTCACTATGGCTACTGAATTCAGGGGCGTACATGCTCTGAATTGTAGTAATGCCATTACTGAATTCTCCAGCATTGTTTACCCTAAGGTCATACTCGAATACATAGACCCCTTTCGGTAAATAATCAAAAAAGAAATTTGTGCTCGCATCTTTGGTGGCCTCATAATATCCAAGTCCATCCCGCCATTTGTACTGGGAGATTACATTTATGGGCTCAAAGCCCGCGGCCCGCATATCTTTCATATGTATGAACTCCATATCGCGATCTGCACGCAATTCTATACGAACACGAACTAAGTCACCCACTTTTAAATCGGTTTTTGTTGTGATTTCTGAAATCTCTTCGCCCGTATCAGTGTTCGTTTTCAAGAATAGTTTCTTCTTTAGCTTTAACGGGGTTTCGGCTGAAGTAATTTTATCCAAATCCTCAAAATATTGCCAGTAGAGCGCACCCCAGGCAATACCTTCTCCTTTTTTAGTTATTTGTACCTCAGCCATTTTTGGTTTTACTTCGCCACCGTTCCAGGCAGTTTTGTAATAGCCTGTTCCTGCTTCTACCTTTACATTTTCCAATTTGGAAGGACTTATTTTTTCACCCCCGACAAGAACCGCTACAGCATCGGTTACGGAAAGCCAATCACTTCCTTGAAGCAAAAGGGCATAAACCGCCTCTGATGTCGCCTTTGTTGTTTTCCATTGGCTCGTCTGCTTATTTTTTAGCAGCCAGATTTTAAGATTGTCAATGGTTTCTAGATCGGTAGGGGTAATTTCCGAAAAGGCTTCGATCAATAAAGATTGGGTTTCGATGGGGGCTTGGTACCAGAACCAGGAATTCGTATTCTCTTTCCAGTACATCCCCAATTCCTCCGAGGTAATACTATTCTCTTCCAATGCACGAAGTATTTTGTTTGTGGTCTTGGCATCACCCATACGGTGCATGATCAAGGCCAACATACCTTTGGAATACAGCTGCTTGTTCATCCAGTATTTTTGAGCCTGCCCTTTATAATATTCCGTAATTTCTTCGACTTTCTTAGCGGTTTTGATATCCTTAAAAAAGCTTCTCATATACAGATAGTAAATCTGCGATTGACTCAAATGGTCATCGTTTATATTCTTGGTGTACCTCTTCATATTGCTGTACTCCTTAACAAATTCATCATCTAAATAACCAATCGCTTTTTGAATCATGTTTTGCATCTCGACTCCGCTAGACGTGACTGACAGTTGTTTTAGGTGGCCTAATCCAGTACTAATATATTGTGTAATGAATCGGCTATCTGGACCTCCGTTAAACCAGGGCCATGCTCCTGAGGATTTTTGGTTTTGTTTCAATTTATTCTGGGTAGCGGCCTGTTCGCTTTCCATTTTGTTTAAGTTGAAAAGCAAGGCGATTCGCTTTTTTTGTTCGGTCTCTGATTGGGCATCCCGTAGCCAGGGTGTTTCCTGAATTAATAGGGATTTTAATTCTTGGTTTTTTTCGAGATTACTTATCAACGCATCTGAATTTGCCCATTGTTGGAATACCTCTTGAATCCGCGGATTACTATTGGCAATATGGCTAGCCAAGGTATTCGCATAATATTTGGCGAATGTTTGTTCGTTGCACTCATACGGATATTCCATTAAATAAGGGAGTGCCTGTACCGCATACCATGCCGGGTTGGAGGTTATCTCCAAAGATAATTTATGGTGACTGAGCGAAGTGGAAGTAGTGGTTTTCAACTTGTCTAGGGAAAACGTTTTGGTCTGATTGCTGCGAACCCACATAGGCAAGGTTTCCGTGACCAACATTCTATTGCTTAAAACAGGAAGCAGGTTCTGTTCTCCATCACTAAAATCGCCAGCTTTGGCAATTACTTTGTATTGAACCGCCTGAAGGTTCTTAGGGATTTCCAATCTCCAGGATACTTGGGTATTGCCGATTGAATCTACCTCAAAAGTGCGGATATCAATAGGATTTGGTGTTTCCCCTCTCGGGGTTTCAATCAGTTGACCTGAAATATCCTCACCCGTCAGAGCATCCGTCAGTTCTAGTCTCGCTTCTCCGGAAAGTATTTTTTCCGTCAAGTTTGCAATTTTGGTACTGATAGTAATTTTGTCCCCTTCCCTTAAAAACCGCGGGGCATTGGGGATGACCATCAGTTCCTTTTGGGTGACCGTTTGCATATTTCTTACCGAACTCTCCAAGGTTTTGGTATGTGCCAATAGTTGCAGATTCCATTTTGTAAGCGCTTCGGGACTGGTAAAACTGAAAGAAACATTTCCTTCTTTGTCGGTATGTAATTGTGGAAAGAAAAAGGCAGTTTCTTGAAGGTTTTTACGAATTTGTACCCCATCAGAACCCTTAGCTTTTGGGTTATCTTCCTGTCGCTCAGCTGAGACTTGTTCCTTATCCTGTTGTATACCCAAGGAATCATCTCTAAAGAGCTGGTCAGAGGCGCCTGCGGCGCCTGTGATCATCACTTCATCAAGTTCTGCTTCTTCCATTGTTTCCATAGCCGGGGAAGGCGCGCTTGATTTCATTAACATCCTAGATTCATTTCTGGCATAAATACCTCTGCCATATCCGAAATGCAACCCAAACCAATTGAACGAATCAAAGAACTGGTTGGTATATCCGTAGGAAGTATTATCCAGATAGGTGTTGAAGGTGCCTGTCCCAAAACTGCGATTGGAATTCGGAATTCTATTGGAATAATAGATTGGTTTTATCAATGGGTTAAACCCCCAATTATGACCCCTAAAAGCATCCAGGGAAGCGTCGTACATACTAGTTAACAGCTCAGCAGTAACCCTATCACCTTTTGGACCTTTGATTTTAAATGCCCAGGTTTCGTCCGTACCCGGTTGTAATTTATCCCTGAAAGTTACCGTCTCTATCTTCAAGTCGGTACTAGGGTAGGGCACCTGAACATTTACGCTTCCTGCCTCAAACGAGTTGTATAGGGCATAACTGTAGGTGATGGCGAATCCACCTAAATCGGCTGCCGTTACGGGTATGGTAAAGGTCTCTGAATTGTCGTTCAAATGAATCAAATGTGTATCAATAACCTTATGATCTTTTTCAACATAAACCGAAACGTTAATATCTTCGGCGCTAGACAAAACGGTAACCTTGACCTCATCTCCCGGAGCATAACTTTGCTTGTCCGTTTTTATCTGAAATAATTGATTGTCTGCCAACTTTTTATCCCTATTGCTAAAAAGGGTTGTATAGGCAATATCCTTCACCGTCTGATCAAACTTATCCTTTGTTTCGAGTTCAACAACATATCTTCCTGAACGCCATTTTTTGGCGCCTTCCATGGCAATCTCCTTTGATTTTCCGGTATCAAAGTTCGATTCCCAGACCAGCGCTCCCTTTTCCCAGGTTTTGAAATCGTGTTCGTTGCCAAAGGCATCGTAGGGGTAGAGTTCTTTAAACTTTCTCTTGGTAAAACCAGAATAGTCCGGTGCCTCCCAAGGCCTTGGACGTAGTACATTTTCAGGTCCCTTTAACTTGTACATCTTCAAGGTTCCTTTGGCCGGAGTAAATTGTCCGTTTAGGTTATTCGTGGTAATGGTTATTTTATTGTCTTTAGTATCTTTATCAAATGGATCGGGAAGATTTATGGCTGCAACCAAGGCGTGATACCCTACGGTGACAGTAGTTGTCGTACTATGGGTTTCGCCATTAACATCTGTAACATCCGCGCTTACCTCATAGCTGAAAGTGGGCAGATTTTTCTGGTCTACACTATTGTCCGGTAAGGCTTTAAAATTGATCTTATATTTCCCAGAAGCATCTGTAACGGTCTCCCCATGGGCAATTTCCTGCGGGGTGGTATTGTAATAAGGATGTCGCCAATAATACCATCTTGGATAATAGACTACACGTTTTACGCGGTAGGTAACCTTGGCATCGGTAATATTGCTGCCGGCGTAGGCCGTTGCTGTTCCCTCGACCGTGATACTGTCGTTTACCTTATGCGTTTCCGTTACCGGTTCAAAAGAAGTCTCGAACTTTGGGCGCTTGTATTCCTCAACGGAAAAATTCGCATATCCGTTAATATTGACTTGATTAGAAAGTACTTGCATGGAAAACTCACCGGTAAGGCCGTTGCTTGGTAGAATATATTCTCCAGAAAAAGAACCGTAATCGTTGGTGGCGAATTCCTGTGTATTGATTATTTGACCATTTACATCCCGTATTTGCAGGGATACCTTTGTATTTTCTAAAACTGAGGAAACCCCTTGATCTTGTTTTATGGCGATTCCCTTAAAGTATAGCGGTTGCCCCGGCCTATAAATACTTCTATCTGTAAACAAAAAGCAAGAGTGGGAAAGGCCGGGCTTATTTTGATCATACCTCCGGTTTATATAGAGGTCCTTGAAATACGCGGTATCCTTGCCATGATCTACAGTGATACTTACGTTGTTCCACGAAGCCTTTGTCAAAGGAATTCTGGCCATTCCCATAGCATCAGAAATAAATGCTTTATTCAAACGGGGGCCATCATAATTGACACGATAACGAAAGTCCAACTTGGCACCGACTATGGGTTTTCCAGAATTGCGATCAACCACCTGAAAATCGTAGTGGGTCTGGGTCCTTGTTTCCACCAAGGCCAAATTGGTCGCCTGGATAGGAGCGTATGAAAATGTTGTATTGGTCTTTTCCCCTGGTTCTGCTAGAATCAAATAGTACCCATTTTCCAAAGGAGGTACTAAAATTTCAGTGGCATGAGGTTGAAAGTCATTTTCATTTTTAAGCACGGCTTCCCATTCTTTTGCAATGGGTAACTTTTTGATGAACGCCAACTTTTTTTCCTGCGGGTAGAGCTTGTTAAGTGCGTTCAATTCCTTCTGGGTAACTCGCCTAGCCGAAAGTTGTAGCTTGTCAAGGTTTTTATAATTGACTAAAAAACGGGAAGTTTTATTTATTGGAATATAGTTCTCAGTCGTTAATCTCAAATTTTTCACCAATATTTGAGCCTGTAGGGCCCGGCATTTTTCAGCTCCTCTACTCTCCGGAAACTCCTTGATAACCTTTTCACAAACTGTCAGGGCTTCCTTAAGTTTCCAACGATGTTCTTCATTGGTTTTGGGCCGGTAGGTATTTCCTTGTTGGTTTAAGAGGGCGGCGATTTCATACTGATACAAACTTGACGCCAATGTTCCTTTTGTAGTGGCGGCCTCATTTTGTAAAACTTCCAAGAACAGCTGCTCTTTATTTGCGAACGTGGCATTTTGATATATGAAGTGCAGACGTTCAATATTCACTTCGGCAAAGGTGTAGGGCTTAGTCGAGGATAAGTGTAATGACAATAACTTTTGATAAATACACAAGGCCTTGGCCTGTAACGAAGTCTTATCGGCAGTATCGATGTTTTTATTGACAAAGTCACCACCCTCGCAAAGTAGCTCGGGATTATCGATTTCAAATTTATCGGCGGGTCGGGTAATTCCATTTTCGTTAGAGCGATAAAAATCGAGCGCCGTATGGGCCAAGAGATCAAAAAGTGTTGGACGGTATTCTTCCGATCCATCCTGTGTATTTAAAATAGTATTGAACTCGGAAACCAAGATCTTTTTTAACCCTTCTTCATTTTCTAGGGAGGCATCTAAGTGAGTGCCAATTTCAGCAAACAAAGTGGTTAAATCCCAAGTCCTAAAATCGTCAGGGTCTACCTTTACGGCTGTTTTGGTTCTATTATAAAATTGGTACCTATTCTGTTGAAAAAACTGCCAATACAAATTTGCCAAATAACTTTCCAAAACATTTTTAGCAGGGAATTCAGCTTTTTCGATTTGAGTTTTGAACGCATTTACAATGTTCAGCTGCGCATCTTCCTCTAAGGTCATCGCATATTTGGAAGTATAGAGAAGGGCTTTTACAATCTGGGCGGAATTCTTTTCTTTTTTAGCCTTTTCCGAAATGGTGCTGACCACTTCTAAAGCCGACTTCGTCAAAGCGTCGTTTTCGAGCTTTTCAACCTGCTTCCAAAGCATTTCATAAGGTAGATTATTCTTCTGCGATTGCGCCATTTGCGAAAATAGGATTATCGTTAAGATAGTTATAATGTGTTTCATTACGTATGTATTATGCCATACTCCCCAATTAGAACAATATACTAGTTGCCAGAGTACAATTTCAAAGTTACATACAAAGATGTAGCCAAACTCCGTCAAAAACAATGAAAACTGAGGGAAACAGTAATTTTGGTTAGGGAATCGTCTTTTTTGGCTGGAACCTCTGTGTAAAAATTAAGTGCTAGATACTGAAGAACCGACTTGCCTTGCCCTTTTCAATTCCTATCTTTACCAGATAATCTTTTCTTCATGCAAATTCATTTTATTGCTATTGGCGGGAGTGCCATGCACAATTTGGCCCTGGCCCTACATCATAAGACCTATACCATTACCGGCAGCGATGATGTTATTTTTGAACCTTCTAAGGCCAGATTGGCGGCTAAAGGACTTTTACCCGAATTTTTAGGGTGGTTTCCGGAGAAAATACATGCTGAATTAGACGCCGTTATTTTAGGGATGCACGCCAAACCGGACAACCCAGAATTGCTAAAAGCGCAAGAGTTGGGAGTTACCATCTACTCCTATCCCGAGTTTCTTTATGAGCAGTCCAAAGACAAGACTAGGGTAGTTATTGGCGGAAGCCATGGGAAGACAACCATTACCTCTATGATACTTCATGTATTAAAATACCATGACCGACCCGTAGATTATATGGTTGGGGCCCAGTTAGATGGTTTTGATCGTATGGTGCACCTTACGGAAGAGAATGATTTTATCGTTTTAGAGGGCGATGAGTATTTATCCTCTCCCATAGACAGAAGGCCCAAATTTCATTTGTACCGCCCTAACATAGCTTTGTTAAGTGGAATTGCCTGGGACCACATCAATGTATTCCCAACTTTCGAAAACTACCTTGAGCAATTTCAGATTTTTGTGGATAGTATTGTCAAAGGAGGAAGCATTACCTACAATGCCGAAGATCTTGAAGTCAAGAAAGTGGTCGAGGCCTCTGAAAATACCATTCGCAAGCTGCCATATCGCACTCCAGAGTACTCGATTGTAGCTGGGCAAACATTTTTAGAAACCCCAGAAGGGCCGATGCCCATTGAAGTTTTTGGGAAACATAACCTGAGTAATCTCGCCGGGGCCAAATGGATATGCCAGAACATGGGCATAGATGAAGAGGATTTTTATGAGGCCATTGCCACCTTTAAAGGAGCCTCAAAACGCCTGGAAAAAATAGCCGAAGGAAAGACAAGTGTTGCCTATAAGGATTTTGCCCATTCGCCCAGTAAGGTTGCAGCGACTACTAAAGCAGTAAAAGAGCAATACCCTGATCGAAAACTGATTGCATGTTTAGAACTACACACCTATAGTAGTTTTAACCCTGAATTTTTAAAAGAATACAAAGGAGCATTGAATGCTGCCGATCTTCCGGTAGTCTTTTATCTACCAGAGTCCGTTGCCATCAAAAAATTGGCGGCCGTAAGTCCAGAGCAAATCTCCACCGCCTTTGAGCGCAATGATCTGGAAATTCATACCAATGCTGATGAATTTCGGAAATTTGTCTTCACACAAGATTTTAGTAATTCCGTCTTACTCTTAATGAGTTCTGGTAATTACGGAGGGTTGGAACTTTCCAAGATTAACGAATTGATTATCAAATAACTATCCGTACAATTTAAACCAACATATTTCGTTCATAGCATACTAATCATCAAATAAGTAAACTATGAAAAAAATCAACCTGTTTGTATTGACTCTCCTTTTGATCGGTTTCGCATCATGTAAGGATTCCAAAAAAGAACAAGAAGAATTAGACAGAACTCTTGACAAAATCGAGGCTGTAGAGAAAGAAGTAGATAACACCATAGACGAAATTGAAAAGAAGGTCGAGGAGGTTGAATCCGCACTAAATGAACTTGATAGTCTATAAATCAGAAAAATTTAAAAATACTCAACATGAAAAATTTAGTAAAAATAGTAGGCTTAATGCTTTGCTTATTTGTTATGTCAAGTACTATGAGTTATGCTCAGGGCAAATCTCAGGGAAAAGGAAAGGCGCATGTAGAAAAAGTTAAAAAAGCCAAAGATGATGTCGAAAACGAGATGGATGAGGTAAAAGACGAAGCAGAGGAGTTACAGGAGAAAGGCAAATCCCATAAAGACAAGGCCAAAGATAAAATGAAAGGAAAGGGTAATGGCAAGGCCAAAGACAAGGGAGAAAAAACCCATGGAGAAGATGATGATACGGATGATCATGAAGATGAGATGGATCATGACGATGATGATATTGATGGGCCTAAGGATAAAGTGAAGAAAGAAAAGAACAAGTCGAACAAAGGCAATGCCTATGGAAGGGACAAGGGCGATATGTCTGGAAAGGAGTTTGGTCAGCACCGCGCATCTATGGCCAAAGAAAAAATAGAGCGGTCCGAAGAAGCGTTTAGCGAGAATGAGGAGACTCTTAGAAAAGGTCGTGAAAAGATAAAGGATGCCAAGGAAAGGGTAGCCAAGCAACGCGAGGAAAAGGGTGCTGATGAAGAGGTTATTAAAGAGAAAGAAGAAAAAATTTCTAAGGCCGAGGAGAAGTTGAATGAGTTGGAAGATGTTATCAAAAAAGGTAAGGAGAAAATCAAAAACCAACGAAAAGAGATTGAAGAAGTAGGTAAGCCAGTGGAATAAACACCTTGGATTACAACTTTTTAGAAGCCCTTATTTTTCGATAAGGGTTTTTTTATGTGATATACAATTGATTTTCTGAAACGTACCTGAATATTTGGCAGTAGTTTGGTGTTTGGACCGCGTTTTGAAAAGGATGGGGTATGGCGCGAATAGAAAAGCTTGGAGTGTTAAGGTCGTTTTCTCGGTTTTTAAAAAGAAAGGCCTCTATACTTATGATCGCTTTTATGTTGGGGGTGTCAAATGTGATATTGGAAGAAGATAGAATGATAAATGACACGAGACAGCATATTGAACAGCAAGAGGTTACCCCGGAAGACGACTTTTTAGATACGATAGACTACCGAGATGCCCTTTGACCATTTTTATGGTTTTCAAAAATACGTTCTACAAATCCTGAAATATCTTTTTTTTGGCTGAGGATCAATTCTTGTTTGGCCAATAACATGTCTTTTTTCAGCTTATCCTGCGAGAACTTGAATTTACCCTCCCAATGGGTTATTTTAATTTCGAAGCCGACAATATAATTGATCAGACTTTCCATTCTAGAATCGTCATAATCTAAAACATAGCCAGGATCTTCCCCCTCCAGGAAAGCGGTCATACTTACAATTGTCTTCTTCACAAGGTCTGGGTCAACCAACAAGCGCACTGTACCTTTAATATGGGTAAAAATATAGTTCCAGGTAGGTAATTGTCTTGTGCTATAAACCGAGGGTGAAATATAACAATCCGGCCCCCGGAATACTGCTGTAATTCTGGCACCGTTAATCAGTGTCCCAACCTGAGGATTATACTTATCGATATGGCCAACTAATTTTCCATAGGGACTATCATCTTCTGCATAGACCAAAGGTAGATGTGTAATTAATGGGGCATCATTCCTAGTTGTTATCACCGTGGCAAAAGGGTAGTTTTTAACGACCTCGATTGCATTTTTGAATTCGTTTTCTTGGTGATGCAGGGGCGGGTACTTCATAGATTGTAATGGTCTTAGAACGGGCACTATTTTATAGTCCGAATTGGGTTAGAAGATGGCCTAAATGTTTATACTGCATCTTTCCCCATTGTGGTTCAGAGTCCTCGTTAAGGTTATCAACCCTATTTAGAATGTTTTCGTAGGTGCTTACATCGAAGAGTGATTGCATAACTTGCACGTTTATTTTTTGTTCTTAAATCTAAGATAAATTTTTTTGTTCACTATCTTTAGTCGATGCAAGAAAAGCAGCGATCTTTCTCCATAAAACATTGGTCAGACGGTGATAAACCCCGTGAAAAGCTTTTACGCAAAGGTAAAGTGTCACTCTCAGATGCTGAACTAATTGCCATTCTTATCGGATCTGGTAATCGAGATGAAAGCGCGGTAGGCTTATCAAAAAGAATTTTGGCATCTGTAGACAATAATCTCAACGAGCTGGGCAAACTCTCCATAAAAGAATTGATGCAGTTTAAAGGTATTGGAGAAGCGAAAGCGTTAACCATTGCCGCTGCATTGGAAATTGGAAGGCGAAGAAGAGGGGAGAGCGTACATCAAATCGCAAAGATCAATAGTAGTAATGATGCTTTTGAGCTTCTCCTACCCCACATGGGCGATTTGCGACATGAGGAGTTCTGGATTGTTTATCTGAATAATGCAAATAAGGTTTTACTGACCTCACAATTGAGTAAAGGCGGTTTAACAGGAACACTGATCGACTTAAGGATTATCATGAAACAAGCTTTGGAAATAGAGGCGGTAGGGTTGATTTTGGCCCATAACCATCCTTCGGGAACCTTGAAACCAAGTAAAGCTGACGAGGAGGTCACACAAAAGATAAAGAGCGCGGCCATTATCTTGGATATAAAGATATTAGATCATTTAATTATTACCCAACAAGATTATTATAGTTTCGCCGACAATTTATTACTCTAAATGCTGCTGATCTATACCCATAAAATAACGCCACGATTCCGCTATATTATGCGGCAGGTCTTCACTCGCATACTGGGTATCGAAATTAAGTATGCTACCAAAGTTGAGGATTTTATAAAACATACTGGTCCCAAAATAACTTATACCAAGCAGCCTCTTCAAAACGAATTTTTTGTACGTTGCAACGACCTACTATATGAGCAGGGAATAAATGATTTAAATATTAAAATTGACTACTGGGATGAGGTCCCCTGCTTTTTCCGTTCCGGTGATGGCAGTGCTATTCCTTTCGATATTTTTTCCGCGAGCTTTTATTTGTTGAGCAGGTACGAAGAATACCTGCCACATGTAAAAGATCAACATGGCCGTTTTTCACCCAGGGATAGTTTGGCTTATCAGAACAATTTCCTTAAAAAACCGGTAGTTGATATTTGGGCAAAGAAACTTCTGAAAAAACTAAAAGAACGCTTTCCGAAATTAGAACACAAAACAAGGACGTACCGCCCCATTTCTTTATTAGATGTGACCACTTCCCATGCCTTTGCGCACAGGGGTTTTATGAGAGGGTTTTCGGGACTTGTTTTAGATGTGTTCACCTTTAGGTTTAGAAGGGTGTCACAGCGCATCCGGACATGGGTAAATAGAAAGAACGATCCCTATGATAATTTTTCAGGACTTATTGAGCTGCATAAAAAATACGAGGTAAAAAGTATGTTCTTTTTTCAATTTGCAGAGTATTCAACCTATGATAAGAATGTTTCTACCAACAGTAACAAGTTTCGATTTTTGATTAAATCTATTGCCGATTACAGCAAGATCGCCTTGGCTGCATCTTACAGCTCTTTTAAGGATATTGAATTACTACAAAAGGAAAAAAGACGCCTTTCTGATGTAATCAATAGGCCAGTCAATGCCTGCAGAATGCGCTATAATAGGGTAAATGTGCCAGAAACCTATAGACATTTGGTAGATGCCGAATTTACCGATGATTACACCATGGGCTATACCCACGAAATGGGATTTAGGGCGGGTACCTGTACGCCTTTTTATTTTTACGATATAAATCTAGAGATACGGCAGCCCATCCGGATTCATCCTTTTACGGCACATGATTATGCTTTTGCCACTATTCAAAACAAGAAAGAGATTTTGGATAAGATTACCGTGATTTGCGAAGAAGTAAAGAAAGTGGATGGTAGGTTTATTACCATATTTTCAAATGAGTTATTGGGTGGGTCTTCTAAAGTGAATTGGATGCAATTGTATAGAACTATAATAGAAAGGAATCATGTTTAAAGGCCTTATAACGGATGTTTTTTTTGATTTGGACCATACCCTGTGGGATTTTGAAAAAAATTCTGCGTTGACGTTTGATAAAATATTGTTGGAAAACGCTATCAGCGTAGATTTAGACGACTTTTTAGAAGTCTATGTTCCTGCGAACCATGCCTTTTGGAAGTTATATCGGGAGGAAAAGATAACAAAGTCACAGCTGCGGTATCAGCGCTTAAAATCGGTTTTTGATAAATTAGGACTTGCAGTTTCCGATGAAATGATCGATCATTTGGCGGATGAGTATATCGCCCATTTATCATCCCATGAGCATTTGTTTCCGGGAACCATGGAGTTGTTGGATTACCTAAAGCCCAATTACAAGCTTCATATCATTACCAATGGCTTTCAGGAGATTCAGGATAAAAAACTCAGAAACTCCAAGATCGATGGGTATTTTGAGGTTGTGGTCAACTCAGAGATGGCAGGTGTAAAAAAACCCAACCCGATTATTTTTGAACTTGCCCTGAATACTGCTAAAACATTGCCCGAAAGATCATTAATGATTGGGGATAGCCTGGAGGCCGATATTCAAGGGGCTATAAATACAGGAATGCATGCACTTCACTTTAATTCCCATGGTGACCCACATCATGAAATTTGCAACGTGATTCATGAGCTGAGTGAAATAAAAACCTATTTGTAGAGTTATATTATTAAGTGTCCATGGCACTTTTTAATAGCCCCACTATGAAGATGACCAGACGAATAATGGCGCTGAGCGCTGTTTTTTTAGCGCTTCTTGGCTCCTGCTCGGAAGCGGTTGATTTTGATCAGGCAGATGATCTTATAGCCGAGCCTGAAGTTGAAGCGAGCATTCTGTATATAGAGGTCCCGGAGCGAATAATAAACCTTACCACCGGCGCTAGTTTTTTCTTCCAAGATTTCAATTTTGATGCCTTTAGTGATGATCTTTTTGCAGAAAGGGTAATAGAAGGGACCGTTACCTATGAGGTAGAGAATACAACTAGCAAAGAATTGGTAGTTACGGTACAGTTTTTAGATACTGGGGGTTCTGTTTTAGATACTGAAACCTTTATGGTCGCTCCAGCACCAACGTCAATCCTTCAAACAGATATTATCTATGGCCCCTCAGGAAGAAGTATTGATATTATCAAAAACACCTCCAGTATTCGGGTAAGCGCCGAAAATTTGGGCGATACAACAAGTGTCAGCACACTACCTGATCCTTTGGTCACCCTTAAATCCAAAGGTAAATTCACACTTAGCCTTATATGAGAAAGTACAGCATACTTTTTGCCGCCCTTTTTGGGCTAGGTTTTTACGCGCTAAGTCAGAACAAGGAACTACTTTATGATTTTGCCGAGATTCCGCAATCGCTAATGGTTAATCCAGGCGTTCAGACTGATTTTCAATGGTATAGTGGTATTCCTGCCCTTTCCCATATTTCATTTCAGGCTGGTTCAAGTGGTATTTCCGTATCCGATCTTTTTGCAGACGATGGACTTGATTTTAATGACAAAGTACGTGACAGGGCCATTTTTGGAATGACTCCAAGAGATGACCTAAGCGGTAGTTTTCAAATAGAATTGATAAATATAGGTTTTAGGGGCAAGGACCCAAATAAATTTTACTCGATGGGGATCTACACCGAAGGCGATGCCATTGGTTACTGGTTTAGGGACTATGCTATTTTGGCTTTTGAGGGTAATGCCGATAGATTAAACCAGGAATTTGATTTAGGGCATTTAAATACAAGGGGGGAATTGTTGAACGTTTTCCATTTTGGAATAAATCAGCGATTGGATAGGAATTTGACTGTTGGGGCAAGAGCAAAAATATATTCAGGTATTTTCGATTTTAATTCTACAAGGAACAAAGGTTTTTTCGTAACCACCGAAGGTCAGAATAACCTATTGGCCAGTACAGTGAATGCAGATTTACAACTACGAACCTCAGGTATAGAGGAATTAAGAATGGCCGAAGATGAAGGTGATGTAGTGAGTACGGTATTAAAAAGAGGGTTTTTTGGTGGTAATATGGGTTTAGGGATAGATTTAGGTTTTTCATACAATCTGACCGAACAAACCGTGGTTACCGGGAGTTTGCTCGATCTTGGGTTTATTTATCATAGCAATGATGTAAAAAACTACTCTTTAGAGGGAAGTGCAACGGTTGAAGGGATAGAAATAATTCTGCCGGATGCACTTTCAGACCCTGATCAGGATTTTTGGCAAAACCTGGTCGATGAGGTAGAGGACTTTGTTCCTTTTGAAGAGGATACTAAAAGCTACATAAATTTTAGACCCACAAAGTTGTATGCATCAATAAGACATGATTTTGGGGAGCAGATTCCTTCAAGAATAGATTGCGACTGCGGACCGGACATTGTCAAGAATAGTTTTAGGGCTAAATATGCCAATAGTTATGGCGCCCAATTATATATGATAAACAGACCCAAGGGCCCCCAGGCGGCACTCTCAGCATTTTACCTGCGAAGATTTGGTAATATTATGGCTTTAAAGACCACATATACAGTGGACAAATACTCGTATTCCAATATCGGTCTTGGCTTAAATCTTCAGGCCGGACCGATAAATTTTTATGTTATGGCCGACAATTTATTGGCCTATCGCGACATTAGTAGCAGTCACTATGCTTCTTTTCAATTAGGATTAAATATCATATCTTGGGGCAAGAATTGATCAAATAAGTTGGTCTACCCTTCTTCAAAACATTTTTTGGCATACTTTTTTCAGTATTCCTGTTCGGTAACAATAAATAGAATCCCGATATGCGCATTATTTTATCCATTTGTATGATATCCCTTTTTACCTTGAACGTTCAGGGTCAGTTGAACGACTATAAATATGTAATTGTACCTAAAAAGTTCGAAGATTTTAAAAAGGAGAACCAACATCTGACCAGTACGTTGGTCAAACACTTATTTACACAAAAAGGTTTCAATACTATTTATGATGATGCCATTCCTGATGAATTGCATAATAATGGCTGTCTGGGACTTAGGGTTGATTTGAAGAATTTATCCTCGATGTTTACGACCAAAGTCAAGTTGATTTTAGAGGACTGTAACGGCAACTCGATTTTTATGACCCAAGAAGGTCGTAGCAAGGAAAAAAAATATAAGGTTGCCTTTAATAAGGCCATTACCCAAGCTTTTAACTCTATTGAAGCCCTGAATTATGCTTATGTGGAAAAACCTGGGGAAGAAACTGTCACCCTAAATTTTAAGAATGATGTTAAAACCCTAAAAGATGAAACCCAGGTTGAAAAACAAACTGGAAATTTAAACCAAAATCCTTCCGTACAACAAGAGGCAACTTTAGAAAATCAAAGTTTTAAAAGTATAGCGCCTAAAAACTCTACTTATGAAAAAGGTACACTAAAAAAGGAAACTGTGGTAAAACAGGTAGCCACACCAACTGAGCAGCGTTATTCAGATAAGACCCCGGTCGCATCTAACATTCAAAAAGCCTCAGATGCGGTCACGGAAAAAATAAATGCTACCATGGTCCTGTATGCCCAAGAATTACCTAATGGTTACCAATTGATTGATAGTAGTCCTAAAATTGTAATGACATTGTTCAAGACTTCAATGAAAGATGTTTACGCGGCAAAACAAGGAGCCACTAATGGACTTGTTTTTAAGAAAGGTGAAAAGTGGTTTTTTGATTATACCCAGGACGAAAAATTGATACAGCAAGAGCTGAATATTAAATTCTAAAGTTGGTACTTATCCTTCCAACGATTTTTCAGGAAATCCTTGATGGCTTTTTCACGTGTATTGGTACCAGGTTGGTAAAACGAAGTTGTGCTGATTTCCTCTGGTAAAAACTCTACATCGATAAAATTATTCGCATAATCATGTGCGTATTTGTATTCCTCTCCATAACCCAGGTCTTTCATCAATTTGGTAGGCGCGTTTCGTAGGGGTAGGGGAACCGAAAGATCGCCTGTTTCCTTTACTTTTTGTTGTGCCCTTTTAATTGCTGTATAGCTGGTATTACTCTTTGGGGAAGTGGCTAAATATACCGCACACTGGCTTAAGATGATCCGGGCTTCCGGATATCCGATTGCGGTAACCGCTTGAAAGGTGGTATTCGCCATGACCAATGCCGTCGGGTTGGCCAGGCCTATATCTTCTGAGGCTGAAATAAGCATTCTCCTGGCAATGAATTTAACATCTTCTCCACCTTCGATCATTCTTGCGAGCCAATACACCGCCCCATTAGGGTCGCTTCCGCGTATAGATTTGATAAAGGCCGAAATAATATCATAATGCTGCTCACCGGTTTTGTCGTAAAGCACTGTGTTTTTTTGCACTTTCTTCAATACCATTTCATCCGTAATGGTAACGTTATCCGTTTCTTCTGAATTGACGACCAGCTCGAAGATATTTAACAGCTTTCTGCCATCGCCGCCTGAAAGTTTCAGCAGGGCTTCGGTCTCTTTTAATTTGACTTTTTTGGTTTTAATAAAAGAATCCTCTTCCATCGCCCTTTTTAACAACGATTCCAGATCCTCCTTGCCAAAAGCGTTCAGTATATACACTTGACACCGTGATAACAAGGCCGGTATCACTTCAAAACTGGGGTTTTCGGTGGTGGCCCCTATCAAAGTAACCCACCCCTTTTCGACCGCTCCTAAAAGCGAATCTTGCTGTGATTTACTAAAACGGTGTATCTCATCAATAAAAAGTATTGGGTTTTTTGCCGTAAACAGGCCGCCACTTTGTTTGGCTTTATCTATTACCTCTCGAATATCCTTAACACCACTATTGATGGCACTAAGCACATAAAAAGGACGTTTACTTTCATGGGCAATGATATTGGCCAAGGTTGTTTTTCCTGTTCCAGGAGGGCCCCAAAGGATTAGGGAAGGAATAATACCGTTTTTTATTTGATGGGTCAATGAACCACTTTCGCCAACCAAATGCCGCTGACTTATGTAGTCTTCAAGGGTTTTTGGGCGTATGCGCTCCGCTAGAGGTTCGTTCATGGCATAAAAGTAAACAATTATCCTAGAGACTATTTTGAAATATGTTATTAGAATTATTATGGTCAATTTTTGATACGGTACGAGGCAAAATTTTTAAGCATAGCATTGTTACGGTTCAAAATCTTAACGAAGTAATGTGCAAAAAAGAACTATTAGAAAATAATCGACATATTTTAAAACGGTCTCTTTATGACAATTTATCAGGTTTTGCATTTCTGGCCGACAAATTGAGGAATTACAACTAAATTTAAAACATGTCTGAACATCAGTATTTCAGATTTACGAATTCGGTTCTTGTTGCCCCGCTTGTGTCGGTTATAGCAATTTGGACGGTCTTTTGGTTGGAGCTCAAACTCGGCACTAATTTCAATGATTATGGGGTATATCCACAAACAATTACGGGATTAAGAGGAGTATTCTTGAGCCCATTTATACATGGGTCTTTAGAGCACTTATATAACAATACCATCCCGTTGGCAATACTCACGGCGGCGCTGTTTTATTTCTATAGAAAGAACGCTTTTACCGTACTGATTCTGGGAATTTTGTTTTCCGGATTAATAACATGGGCCATAGGTAGGCCATCATACCATATTGGAGCAAGTGGTCTTATCTATGTTTTGGCGAGTTTTATCTTTTTTAAGGGGATTTTTACCAAGTACTATCGATTGATAGCACTTTCATTAATCGTTGTTTTCGTTTACGGAAGTATGCTTTGGTATATTTTTCCGGTAAAAGATGGTATTTCTTGGGAAGGGCATTTAGGGGGTTTCTTAACAGGTCTTATGCTTGCGGTTCTGATCAAGGCAAAGTTACCTTCCCCCAAAAAATATGCATGGGAAGAAGAGGGTTATAGAGAGGAAGAGGATGAATTCCTTAGGCATTTCGATAAGGACGGAAATTTTATAGAAAAACTACCAGAAGAAATCGCATCGGAAGAAGGTCTGAAAATCACGTATCACTTCAAAAAAGAAAATACGAATGATCCCGAAAAAAGAATAGATCATTGATACAATAGGCGCATTGCCGCAATACACGGATTGCTTTATATCTTTTGCTGTCGCTGTCTTACCACCTCATACAAAAACACAGCGCAGGCCACGGAAACGTTTAGCGATTCTATTTCCCCCAGCAAGGGTAATTTAGCGAGATGGTCAGCAGCTTTGAGTATAGAGGGGGTAATACCCCTGTCTTCGGCGCCCATTACAATGGCACAAGGTCCGGTAAAAGAGATGTCGTAAATCGTTTTCTTAGTTTTTTCGGTGGCCGCGACAACCGTAATTCCACAGGCCTGAAGATAAAAAACAGCGTCCTTAACGTGATCTACTTTGGCGATAGGCACTTTAAAGGCTGCTCCTGCGGAAGTTTTGATGGTGTCCGCCGTGACGGGCGCTGCACCCTTTTTTTGAATAATAATGCCATCAACCCCTGTACATTCCGCCGTACGTATAATGGCTCCAAAGTTACGTACGTCCGATAGCTGGTCTAATATGAGGAATACGGGCGCCTCCTTGTTTTCCATAACGGGTTCTACCAGCTGTTCCAATTCATAAAAAGTGATGGGCGAAATATTTGCTACGGCACCTTGATGGTTGTTTTTGGTAAGTCGGTTCAATTTTTCTATGGGCACATAGGAGTTGTTTATTCCTTTTTTTCGCAACAGGCGTTCCAATTCTTTGTATAAATCCCCCCTAAGCCCTTTTTGTATAAAGACCTTATCTACGGCCTCTTCGTTGTTTATCGCTTCTATAATGGCACGTATGCCATAGATCTGGGTAGCTCCTTTCATGGGGTTAAAGGTAACCAAATCCTATCTATCCTTACAGAGCGGTTATATTAGTATTTTACTGGACATGGACACTGTTAAATAAACAAAATTGAAGGATTCATATTTAATTATATGATATATATTTCTTACCTTAGAAGTAAGCTGATTACAAGCACCCAATCCAACTTTTCGTAAATATTTTAACCGTTAAGCCCCTGCTTGCTATGGAAGGTACCTTATTCTTTATTCTCAAAAATCTTCTTAAGAAAGAAAGCTTCAAAATTAATTTGGATGAATTAAAGTTTCAGTTGTTAAGCCATCCCTCTTACCCAAGTTTACACTCCCTTACAGGGGTGTTATCGCATTTTGGTATAGATAATATGGCGCTACAAGTGCCTACAGATCTAGAAACCTTGATGCAAATGCCCGAAAGGTTTATATCTCTCACCAAAAACAATCAATTTATGGTGGTTAGTAGAGTAGGGGATAAGTTTGAAGTACTCCTCGATGATAAAAAGGAAGAAAAGTACGATTCCCAAAACTTTTTAGAACATTGGAGTGGGATTGTTGTAGCCACCGAAATTGAGGAAAGCCAAAATGACGAAGACAAACAAATAGATGTTAAAAGGTTTTCAAGACCAATTTACGTTCTTGCAGTGGCCGCGGTTTTACTTTTCTTCTTTCTCCTAAATCCAACACGGTCAGAGTCGATACACTATTTTTTGTCTGTTTTGGGTGTATTGGCAAGTGTACTTATTGTAAGCCATGAACTTGGTTTTAGTTCAAAAACGGTCGACAAGTTTTGTGGTGCGGCAGAATCAACCAGCTGTGATGCGGTTTTGAATTCCAAGGGGGCTTCAATTCTTGGGTTTTTAAAACTTAGTGACCTTAGCATGATGTATTTTCTGGGTCTTTTACTTGCTTCTTTTCTTTTTAAAATATTAGGGATTCAATGGAGTTTTATCATGTTTGTATCCTTATTCGCGGTACCGGTGACGATTTATTCCATTTATTATCAATATAAAGTGGTAAAGAAATGGTGCCCGCTTTGTTTGGGGATTGTCGGGATTTTGTGGTTGCAATGCGCCAGTGTTTTTATTTCTGATATAAGCTTTGATGTTGAAAATTCAAACTTCATCGATATGGCGCTTATCTTATTCTCTTTTTTGCTTACCAGCGCTTTTTGGCTGTTTTTAAGACCTCTTTTAAATAGTAATCAAGAGTATGGTAAGCTCAAAGTAGAACACTATAAGTTTAAGCGGAATTTTGACTTATTTCTTCCAATGCTCAATAAGGGGTTGCGTGTAGAACCAAATTTACCCTACTTGGGAGGTAAAGAAATTGTATTGGGAAATGTTAGTGCGGCCGTTAGTTTACTTCTTATAACAAACCCCCAGTGCTTTTACTGCAAATCTGCCCATACCGACCTTGAAAAACTTTTGGATAAACATTCAGATGAGATAAATCTCAGGGTGCGATTTAATGTTAACGCAAAGGACAAGGAAGATATTGGCAGTCGGGTATGTTCAAGAATTTTGGAGTTGTACGCTACTAAACCTAAAGCAGCCTTTACAAAAGCCATTGGTGATGCCTATGCTGAAAATTCAGATCTTCAGAAATGGATACTTGATTGGGGTGAACCAATAGATTATGAAGCTTACTCTGCCATTTTGGAGGAACAACAAGAGTGGTGCATTTCAAAGGAGGTACATTTTACGCCCGCATTATTTATCAACGGGAAGGAATTTCCCAATGCATATGAGCGCACAGATCTTGTCTACTTTATTGAAGATCTTGCCGAATGGACTAACGACATAAGTGTCTTGGAAGAAGATACGGAACTAATAAATCAGTAACCAAAGCCTGTACTTTTCGGCAACTATGTTTGGAAAAGTAGTGCTAAGTGAACAATATCTTTTCGCGAAAGATGGACACAAACCTTGAGTGTCATAAAATGTTCAAGGCATCACTAATTTAATTTTTTATTATGGGACAGTTATTAAGTTTAAAAGGAGTTGAAAAATTGAACCGAAATCAGTTAAAGGCAATTCATGGAGGTGCTCTCGGTAAATGTGGCGGTTGCGCCGGTAAACCTGTAGGTGCTACCTGTTCAAATTCAATGTGTAATTGTTTTGGAGTATGTAGCAATGGTTCAGGTGGGCCATGTGATATGTTTTAGACTATTAAATAAGCCAGGGAATTCAATCCCTGGCTTAAAACCGCATATAGCGAATACTTTTATTAGAACCCCAAAAGATTACATTCTTGTAAAGCTAATTTTCAGTAAGTTGACTGTACCAATAACATAATAACCAAAGCCTGTACTTTTCCACAACTATGTGCGGAAAAGTAGTGCTAAGGGAACAATATCTTTTCGCGAAAGACAGACACAAACCTTGAGTGTCGTTAAATGTTCAGGGCTAATATAGTATTAAATATTATTTATTATGAAAAAGTTAGCAAATTTAAGAGGTGTAAAAGCCTTGGGAAAAACCGCTCAAAAAGCCATTAACGGTGGAAATGCACAACAACTTTGTTGTGACCCGGCTATTAGTTGCTGTATAAGCAGAGTAACGGCAAGTTGTTCCGGTACAGGAGGCCCTCAATGTCAGTATTTGTTCTTCACGGGTGGTAGTGGAGGTCATTCAGGTTGCTGTGTTTAATGAGCTGTAATAACTTGTCCAGTCTGATCTTTTGCAGTAGCCATGGTTACTTCTTCAGTAAATCAGGGCTTCGTTAGATAAATGTGCTAGTCAAGTATAACAACCAATATAACCGGGGTCTAAATCGGTAGGTTCGAAAACCCGTCTTACTTTCACCTTTGACGGGTTTTGAGAAGTTTATCTTGGTCGACATAAACCTTGAGTGTCGTTAAATGGTCGGGGCCATTATAATACTAAATATTATTTATTATGAAAAAGTTGACAGATTTAAAAGGCGTAATAAGTTTGAACAGAAAGCAACAAAAAGAGATTAACGGCGGAACCCCTCCGCATTGTACCTCGGATGCCGAATGTGTGGCCAGACATGGCAGTTGTTTTGTTTGTACGCCTAGTGGTTTTTGCTTTAAGTTTTACAATAGCCCGTGCAACGAATGAACAGTGGCTATTTTGTAAGTGAGTTGTTTTAGGTTTTACGATAGTTCATACGGGGTCCCTTTTAGTCTTTAATCAGTTAGAATTCCCCCGGTCTAAAACATCGGGGGTTTAAAAGGGTTTCGAAAATATCCGGTTTGCACCGATTAAAATAAAGCCTTCTTCTTCTAAATGTTCGGATAGCTTCTTATAGAAGTATATAATATTTCTTCGCGAAAGATGGACACAAACCTTGAGTGTCGCTAAATGTTCAGGGCATGTTTAATTAATAATTTTTTAGAATGAAAAATTTATTGAATTTAAAGGGGGTTAAAACCCTAGGTAAAATAGGGCAAAAAGCCATTCATGGTGGCAAGGCTGGAAAATGTAGTAGCTCGTGTGTAGGAAAACCGATAGGAGTCCTATATGCGTGTTATCATAATAATGATTGTGGTTGTCCAGGCGTTTGTACGGTGAGTGCAGGATGTCAACCCGCTTAACAATCACCTTTTGGAAAATTTGACGGTTGTGTTGAACATTACTAAACACATAGTTGATGAGGTGGGCAACACAACCGTTTCCTTTCGAAGCATATAATATCTTTTCGCGAAAGATGGACACAAACCTTGAGTGTCGTTAAATGTTCAAGGCCAGTATAAAATTAAATATTATTTATTATGAAAAAGTTAGCAAGTTTAAGAGGTGTAAAGACCCTAAGTAGAACGGCTCAGAAGTCTATTAATGGGGGTTCTACGGTATGTAACCCATGTGCAGGAAAGCCACCCGGTGCTAAATGCGCCTATCAATGTCATAAAGGATGTCCGGGAGAGTGCTCAAGTAGTTGGGGATGTATACCATATTAACTACTAACTATTTAGGATTAGCCCTGGCTATTTTTTAAATATGCAAATAGGTCAAGAATTTATTCTTGGCCTATTTGTTATACATTTTAGTCACTAGCCCGTTGATTTTTATAATAATTAAATAACTTAGTTATATAGTGTTGATACTCAGAAAATCAATCAACTAAATCATACCTGCCCTTCAATGGCGAAATTCCCGTTCTACAAACAAGCAGATCAAAAGGATTGTGGCCCAACCTGCATTAAAATGATAGCCAAGCACTATGGCAAAGATACCGATATGCCATATTTAAGGGATTTGGCCGAAACAACCAGGGAAGGAAGTAGTTTGCTGGGGTTGAGCGAAGCTGCCGAAAATATGGGTTTTCATAGCCTGGGCGTTCTTCTCAGTTTTAAAAAGTTAACTGAGGTGCCCTTACCCTGTATACTTCATTGGAATGAAGAGCATTTTGTGGTGCTGTATAAAATCAAAAAGAACAAGCTCTATATATCCGACCCCGCCCATGGTTTAATTACTTATGGCGTTAAAGAATTTATCAAATTTTGGATCGGGAGCAATGCAGATACCGATACGGAAGAAGGTGTAGCACTATTAATCGAGCCAACGCCAAAGTTTTATGAACAAGGACCGCAGCATAAAAAGAAACAAAAATTCAATTTTTCGTTTATATCCCGTTACCTCTTAAAGTATAAAAAATTTATTATTCAATTGGCCATAGGTTTATTGGCGGGTAGTTTGCTGCAGCTTATAGTCCCCTTCCTGACACAAAGTATTGTAGATGTTGGTATCCAGAATCAGGACATCCATTTTATTTATCTTATTTTATTTGCGCAATTGTTTTTGTTCCTTGGGAGAACCGCCCTAGAAGTTATCCGCGGTTGGATTCTGTTACACCTGAGTACCCGGATCAATATCTCCTTGGTATCCGATTTTTTTATAAAACTGATGAATCTCCCGATGGCGTTTTTTGATGCCAAAATGACCGGTGATCTTTTGCAAAGAATTGGGGATCATCAGCGCATTGAGAAAATATTGACCACGTCCTCCTTAAACGTACTGTTTTCAATGGTCAATTTTGTAATATTCGGATTTGTCCTGGGCTACTATAGCTTACAGATTTTTGCAATTTTCCTGATTGGCACCCTCCTTTATTTTGCATGGGTGTTATACTTTTTTAAAAGGAGGAAGGAATTGGATCACAAGCGTTTTTCGGAATTAAGCAAAGAACAGAGTAAGATAATTGAATTGATTAACGGCATGCAGGAGATAAAACTTCATAATGCCGAACGTCGTTTAAGATGGAACTGGGAATATGTTCAGGCGCGTTTGTTCAAGGTCGAGATGAAAAGCCTGGCTTTGGAACAAACACAGACCGTAGGTTCTTCTTTTATTAATGAGCTTAAGAATATTCTAATTACGGTATTGTCGGCTACTTTGGTTATAGAAGGTGAAATTACCTTGGGGATGATGGTTGCCATTTCCTATATCGTGGGACAACTAAATGCCCCTGTTTCTCAAATGATAGGTTTTTTTAGGGACGTTCAGGATGCCAAGATATCGCTAGATCGTTTGGGTGAAATTCATAATATGGAAGATGAGGAAAACCCTGCTGAAAAGAAAATAACACATCTGGGTAGTGATGTCGACTTTAAGTTAACGAATGTTTCTTTTCGCTATGTTGGGGGATTGGATCCGGTTATTAAGAATCTGGACCTAATTATACCGGCAAATAGGGTAACTGCCATAGTCGGGGTAAGCGGAAGTGGTAAAACAACTTTAATGAAGTTGCTATTGCGCTTTTATGAGCCAAATTCAGGTGAGATTCAAATTGGAGGCAATAATTTAAATGAGATAGCGCAGAAAGTATGGCGGGAACACTGTGGCGTGGTCATGCAGGAGGGTTATATTTTTAATGACACCATTGCCCAAAATATTGCGGTCGGTGCTGACGTGATAGATGAAAAACGATTACTTGAATCCGTTCAGGTTGCCAACATACAGGATTATATCAAAAACCTTCCATTAGGTTTCAATACGAAAATTGGATTGGAGGGCAGTGGTTTGAGTACAGGTCAAAAGCAACGCTTATTAATTGCCAGGGCGGTTTATAAAAACCCCGAATTCCTGTTTTTTGATGAGGCCACTTCTGCTCTGGATGCCAATAATGAAAAAACGATAATGGAAAACCTTGAGGTTTTTTTTAAGAACAAGACGGTTGTTATTATTGCCCACAGATTAAGCACCGTAAAAAATGCAGATCAAATTGTGGTTCTGGATCATGGAAAAATTGTCGAAATCGGCAATCACGAAGCGCTAACAAAATTAAAAGGCAGCTATTATCATTTGGTAAAAAATCAACTTGAATTGGGAAATTGAAATGACTGAAAATAAAGATAATGATAGAGAGCCAATTGGGTTACGTAGTTCTGCTGTGCAGGAAATACTAGGCCTTGTACCCAATTGGATGATTCGATGGGGAAATACGTTGATTCTTTTTTTGATAATCGGGGTCCTTGTTATTTCTTATTTTGTCAAATATCCGACCACAATAACTAGCGAAGTTACGCTGACCACCACAAAACATCCTGAAAACATATACGCCAATGTCGACGGTATTTTTTCAGGGCTGAATGTTAAGGATGGAGACGAGGTGGCCTCCGGAGAGCCATTAGGAACTATAAATATCAAGGGGAATGAGACCGTCCTGAAAACGCGGTTCCCTGGGCAAGTTCGTTTTACAGGTTTTTGGAAAATCGGACAAGGGGTAAAACAAGGGGATCTCTTGTTCAGGATCATACCTGAACGTCATGGGCCTTATATTGGGCTGCTCAAAATTCCAATGAGCCAAATAGAAAAAATTAAAAGCGGGCAGCAAGTACGAATTTATCTGACCGAAAACCAAATGTTGAAGAATGCTATCATTGAAAGCACAGTAGTGCGAATTGGTAGTGTGCCAGATGAAAATGGCCTTCTTTCGGTTGAAATAGAAATAGGCGAAAAATTGATTACCATTAATGATAAAAACATCAACTATGTACCAGGTATGACGGGTAGGGCAGAGGTAATTGTTGAAGAGTTAAGGTTAATAGAGCGTTTTTTCTACCAATTAAGGAATATTTTTAAAAGTTAGGGTTTTCGATTGCCCGATGGTAAATTCCATTGCATTATTCCAGCAATTGGTGTACTCCGATCGATTGCTTATTTGCTGTATTTAAAAGAATATTTCCTTTTTCCGTTTTTATTATTTCCAAGCTTTTGGTATTACCGTCCAAATAAAGTCCGGTCTTACTATATTTCATACTATCATACCCATCTTTTTTATTGGAAAGAAGGACCACACCAGATATTCCATCCAGTCTAGGGGTTTCCACCTCGGTTTCATAAATGTTTCCGGCAACGATCAAATCTTCATATCCATCTTTGTTGACATCGTATGATATACAGTCTAAAATGGGAAACATTTGTGCTTCAATGGGTAGAATTTGCTTTTCAAAAATCCCATCTCCTTTGTTTATCAGAAGAATCGAACGAAATTCGGTAGCTTCGTTTTTATAGGCAAGCTTTAACTTTTCACCATAAATATCGGATAAAGAGGCGTTGGCAAACTCTCCATAGGTAGGAAACTTCCCCTGTATAAATGGCATTTGTTGAGAGGAACATTCACGACCTCTTACCGGAACGTCATTCCCTTCATATTTTTTACTTAGTACAATATCGTTACTTCCGTTTTCATCAAAATCGGTCGCAAATACCTTAAAGGGTTTTTCTTTACTTGCCTTAAACTTTAAATTAAGTCCTACATTGCCTATAATGTAATCGTTTAATCCATCTTTGTTTACATCGGTTTCGTTTACGGAGAACCACCAACCTCTTTCCTTTAGAATAGGATTGTTATCGGATATATTGACAAACGTTCCTTTTTTATTCTCAAAAAAACCAATGGTGGTCCATTCTCCCACGGCAATAAAGTCTTCCCAGCCGTCATTATTAAAATCTGTTGAAATAATACTGTTGATAATTCCAAAATCTTTTAAATCAGCTGCTTTTTCCGAAGTTACATCCTCTAAGTTTCCGTCTATATTTTCATACAACGTAGATGAACTATGCTTGGGGTAATTTTGCGGAATAATCCTATTTCCCACCAAAATATCATTATCTCCATCCTGATCAAAGTCTAGGATAGCTACTGTTTTTCCGCTTTTTGGAAAGGAAGTCAGAGCTGGGCTGCTAAGTTTGGAAAAATTCGCTTTTCCGTCATTAATATATATTCTATCGGCATAATAAGAGGAATTTTCTTTAAATTCATTCCCGCCGCTCACGACGTAGAGGTCTAAATCACCATCGCCGTCAAAATCAAAAAAGACAGATTCCATATCTTCATAACCTGAGTCGGTTTCAAAGCTTTTGGGGGTGATTTGCTTAAAGCCCTTAGCAGTTTGTAGATATAATTGCCCTGCTTGCCCGGATCCTCCTCCGATGTAGAGGTCTTCTTTTCCATCATTATTTACGTCCCCCTTGGAAATGATAGGCCCTAATGTTGACTGTTTGTACGGCAGTAATATCTCTGTTTCAAAATCATCGTAGTTATTTTCTTTATGAATGGATGTTATATTCATGCTTTTAGGGTTTAATTCCCTAAAAATGGTTTCTTCTTTCGTATCCGTTTTTCTTTTGCTTGAATTTTTTTCATGGAATTCAATTAAAGAATTTGCCTTTACATTATACTTATTTTCGGTATTACCACTTAACCAGGTAACCGAAACAGTATCGATAATTGTTTCTTTCCCTAACCCGAAGTGGGCTACAGCATCATGTGCCGACATATAACCCCTCACCCTTCTGTTTTCTACGAGTTGAGATTTTCCGTTATACGATATTTCGACTTTGGCATGTGGCTCTGAATTTTCCCCTATGGTTTTAACCCTAAGAAAATTTCCCAATCCTTTATCGACCGTAAAGTTTTGATATAAAAAGGCGTTTTCATCTAGATTATTCACGACCAGGTCCAAATCACCGTCATTGTCAAGGTCTCCTTGGGCCGCCCCATTGCTAAAAGAATAATCCCCCAGGCCCCATTTCTGAGCTACATTCTTAAAATTCAAATTTTGTTTATTTTGATAAAGTATGTTGGGGAGCTTTTCCGACGGCATTTCTTCATATAACCGCTTTTTAACTTCCATAGGAACACTATTTCCATACTTGTTTCGCGCTCCAAATACTTTTGTTTGCAAATCATTGTCCAACGCATACCGCCTATAACCATTGGTAATGTATATATCCTTGTGTTCATCATTATCAAAATCGGACATTAGTACTGACCAACTCCAATCTGTATTTGCGGTTTCCGTAAGTTGGGCAACGTTATTGAATTTATTCTTCCCAATATTCAATTGTAAAGAGTTGTACATGTACTGGTAGTGAAATTCAGCTTTGTTCACCAAATAATCAAATCTTCCTGTACTCATAGAGGCCATAAGGGTCTTGGACCTTACATGGTCACTTGCGGCCATATCGAGCACAAAAATATCCTGAAGGTTGTCATTATTGATATCTGCAATATCGATTCCCATACCGTAATAGGAAGTGTGTTGGGTCTGTTGTTTTATCTTATCGGTAAACGTACCGTTGCCATTGTTTATAAACAATGCGTCAGGTATATAGTAATCGCTGGTCATATAGATATCCAACCAACCATCATTGTTAATATCGCTGATAGAAAGACCAAGTCCGAAGATTGGTCTTAAAATACCTGCTTCTTTGGTAATGTCGACAAATTTACCAGCGTCATTTCGGTAGAGGTGAGAACTGTTATAATACTGGGCTTCCAAATCATTTTCTACCATTTTATATAGATTGATCGGGTCTACGCCGTAGAGCTCATTTTCGTTCATTACAATGCAATCGAGATCCCCATCTTTATCAAAATCAAAAAAAGCGGCTTGTGTACTTATGCCGGGATCGGCAAGGCCGTAGTCCTCCGCCTCCTCTGTAAAGGTTGTACCCTGCTGATTTATAAAAAGTAGGTTTTTCCTCTTTTCACGTTCATACGGTCCACCTTGTGACACATAAATATCTTCCCATCCATCGTTGTTGATATCAACAAAAGTGACCCCGGTTGACCAATTATTACCTGCACTTATACCCGAAGTCTCCGTAACATCTTCAAAAATTAGATCGCCCTTGTTGATAAAAAGCTTGTTGGTAACCTGATTACCGCAAAAATAGATATCCGGCAGATTATCATTGTTCAAGTCTGCAATACCTACTCCCGCTCCGTTGTAGAAGTAATCGTAATCAAAAAGATTTTCTCTTGTGGTTACATCGTGAGCCAGGTCATTGGAAAAGTATATTCCAGTATGGGAACTGCTGAGTTTATGGAATACCGGTTCTGTTTGCGCTGCCCCTTTAAATTGCTCCTGTGTTCCCGTGCTTGTATCGTTTTTGTTGTTGTTATTTTGATTACATGATGTCAAGAGTAGCATAAAGAACAAACCTAAACGCACATAGGACCAATAGAAAGAGCACCGGGAAATTACACGGAAGTTAAAAATAGGAGGTAGGCTTTGACTATCTAAATTTCTTAACATTCTTTATAGTTCTATTTTCTGGTAATATTTCGTCTATGTTGATATGGTCAAAAAGTTGAGAAAATATTTAAGACGGTGTCTCAGGGGAAATAACGCTAAAGATGTATTCCCTAAATTATCATTTAATACCGTTTCCGTAGCCGCATTATCGAATTTCTCAGGAACCATAGGACCTAAACTAGCAAGCTCAATTAAAACAAATTGCATTTGAGTACCAGGGTTTTTAATACGAACTATTTCAGGGATAAATATAAAAAAAGAGAGAGACCTAAGGCCTCTCTCTACTTTAATTTATAGCGTTTTTAACTATATCTTAGTCAACCTAATAATTGCCGACGGTACAGGAGTGCCACAATCAGAGGTCGAATCCGAAGTAAAATTGATAACGAAATCGGAATCATCCGGATTGGATAAATCATAAGTAGCATTTGTCTCTGCTGGGCCACTAGCGATGGCAGCATTACAACCAGCTCCTACACTTTGACCAGGAGTCAATACGATTTCGCCACAGATGAACTGAAATTCCACATCAACTGGCCCGAAGGGTCCAAAGGCTGGGAAAGTTAGTACGTCTTTAATCACTTTCGTTGTATTATTTACGCTTTCTATAGTATATACTCCATCCTGATAGTCATTAACACCAAAAGCACCAGGACTTTCCGTAGTTAATTGATATTGACCTGTAAAGAGGTCGTCACTTGGTAAAGGAGCGATCAAATTTATGGTATACGCAAATGGCGAAGAAAAGAACGAACCACCAGAAACCGTACCCGTTACATCGGTATCGGTGAACACACGCCCATCGGTAAGGGTCAATTCTGCTCTTAGGTTAAAAGAATCACCACAATTATAATCACCGTCTGCAAGACCGAGTGTCGCTGCCATTTCACCTACAGTAGATGAAAAACTACCCCTAGGCAAATTAAATGGCCCAGTTGTAAAACTTGAAGCCGGTATAGAGGTCAACAAAGCCTCACTCGTGGTAGTCGTGGCTGCAGGCGTATTGTCGGTAAGGTTAACGTAAATATCAACTCCCGACAAAAGAGCACCGCCCTCGTCATCTTGTTCCTCAATAGTTATGGTCACAGCAGCAGACGGGTCTAGCACATCTAAAGCGCCTCCATCTACAGAAACGGTTCTTAAAATAGCACCTCTTTCAACCGTGCCATCGACCTGATCGATCAATTTGTCATCGTCGCTACAAGCACCCAATGTGAGTGCAAGTAGTCCGATAAAGTATAATTTAGAATTTTTCATGAATCTCATTTTTATGTTCATAGCTTTTTTTAGTTGGCAGACGGACCACTAGTTGTATCCCAGAATACCGGTTCTGCATTACTCGCTTTTTGCGAAATGTTCGAATTGGCGTTTACAGATACCTCAGGATAGAACATCGATCTGATGAACTGGCCTGGTGATGGCTCAAGATTTGGCTGCACCGTATTTGGGAAGCCCGTTCTTCTGTAGAAGTTATACGGCTCTACACCATTTCCAAAAGTACCTATCAACACTTGCTCGCCCAGTACATTCCATTTTACCATATCATCACCATCGGTAAAGGTGGTGTTCATAGTATTGAGGTAAGCGGTTACGTCCCCTTCCGTAGGCTCGAGTGATAAATCAGCAGGGGCGTCCAATGCCCCGAAAGACTGCACTTTTGCGATTTGCTTGGTAACGCCCTCGGTTAAAAACATACCAGCCTCAGCCGTTTGACCTGCAACCAGTGCCATTTCGGCCCTCCAATAGTCAACCATAAAAGCCGTAAGTATAGGTGTAATTCCTGCACCATTAGCACCATTGGAAGAAGTACCTTGGGCTATTGCTGTAAACGAACTGTCATCAAAACGTCCGCCAGCAGGGTAAACACCCCAGGTAGCTCTTAAAAGACCATCCGGTGGAGTACCGTCGGCATCACCATGATCTCTACCCCAGTAGCCATTGTCCAACCAACAGAAGGTAAACCCACCAGCTACGTAATGCGCTGGAGGAGTGTTCAGTGAACACGTCAAAACCTGCTCATCTGGTGGAATCTCAGCACCGGGAACCGCATCAGTCTGGCGATAGATATAATAGCGCAGCCTTGGGTCGGTAGTGGTAGCCAGCAGATTCATAAACCAATTTGACATATATTCCTGCGCACCGGTCTGGGTATAATTGATACCATATCTCGGGTGCCTTGTGTCAGGTTGTGTAGCACTGGTAGCATACCATTGGTACTGAAAGTCATCGGCAGTATCCTGTATAAAGTCTCCCCCTGTAACGATTGCATTGAATGAGGCAGCAGCACCTGAATCGACCAAACGTGTTTGAAGGTATAACTTCATTTTTAAGGTATTGGCAGCGAGTACCCATTTCGAATAATCATTATCATAAAAGAAGTCATTGGTAGGATCCGCCGCCGCCGTACTATTAAAGTTCGCGATCGCTTGATCCAATAACACCAAGGAAGCAGCATAAATGCTCGCACCTGAGTCCGCTACCGGATTTTGAATACCTTCATCAAGTAGACCTGCTTCTGTATAAGGGATATCCCCAAAAAAGTCGACCATGGCCGTCATAGAATACGCCTCAATGAATTGGGCAATCCCGATATGATGTGTAAGATCTGCCGCTTCCGCCAATGGGGTCATTGACCGTGAACCCGCCAAAATACCTCGATATAAATTTATCCATTCATCGTCCATGGCTACGCCCTGAAAAGCACTTTGGTAGTTTCTACCGAAAAAATTTGCGGTTCTCGTAAGCTCCATACCCAACTCGTTCAAACCGTCATTACCGGTTTGAAAGAGGTCTTCGGTTGTCGCTACTCCTTCTAAAAGCCTTACAAAATCTTCTTGAATTGAATTCAATAAGAACTCTGGGTTGGCCTGACTTGGTATCAGTGCATTGGGATTTTCGGTAATGTCCAGCTCGGTCGTCTCACATGAAACGAAGGCCAAGACCCCGAAAAACAATGCTGCTACTATATGTTTGCTGTATTTTTTCATTGTTATCAATTTTTTATTTTCTTAAAATGTTGCTTTAAGGCTGAATCCATATCTTCTGGAGCTAGGTCCGTTGATAAAGTCGAAACCAGAACCGTTACCGACACCGGTACCCGACGTGTTTGGATCAAAACGTGCTCCTTTAGGAGTATTCACTGCCCTGTACCATAGGTTTTGACCTGATACGGTAAAGACCATAGAGCCAAAAGGAGTTTTGTCTAAAAATCTGTTTGGCATGGAATAGCTTAACGAAGCCTCTTGCAATCTAATGGTTGTTGCATCGTATACCTGTAATTCAGATGGGCCGAACAATACGTTGCTAAAAAAGTAATCAGAGTTGTTGATCTGCAACCTGTTTGGATTACCGTTCGCATCTACCCCTGGTAGAATATAGGTATTCTCTCGATCAACTGTCTCAGTGATCAATCCCCTACCTAGGAGCGTAGAAATCGTACCCGAAGAAACATCACCTCCTTGGGTATAGTTCCATTGAAACCCTAAAGAAAAGTTTTTATAGGATAATGAATTTCTAAGGTTGGCAACCCAATCCGGATTCGGATCTCCGATAATTCCGTTGTTTGGATCTTGAACATAATAACCGTCTCCACCAACAACAAGATTGTCCGTATCATTAAAGCGTTGCACTTTCGACCCATAAAGAACACCTAGGGGCTCCCCTTCAATGGCCGCGTTACCAAGATTTGTAAATCCTGAGTATACTACCAAATCGGTATCAACACCAAGATCGGTTACTGTAGTTTCATAGGCAGTAAAGTTAAGGTTGGTATTCCAATCAAAACTTCCTTCGTCCTCTCCACGTATCCAATTGACACCAAGGTCAATCTCAACACCTTCAGATTGTATTTCACCAATATTGGTGGCTATAATACCAAAACCTGTTGCTGGATCTAAGGGTCTATCTAAAATCAAATCATTTGTAAAACGCTTGTAAACCGAACCGTCTAAAGTAACCCTATTGTTCAAGAGTCTAGCTTCAATACCCACTTCGTATTCTTCAAGAACCTCCGGCTTCAGATCTGGGTTACCAGCACGACGGGGATTTGCATTACCCACAATATTCGTACCGGTGGCATCTTGATTGTCACGTACATTCTGTATAAGCGTACTAGCAATAGGATAAGCAGATGACTCAAAGTTGGCCGATGAACCGTAGCCCGCTCTTATCTTAAGATAATTTAAACCACCTTCTGATTTTAGACCATCGAAGGCCGCTGTCGGAATGAACGATACACTGGCACTCGGGTAGAACTGAGTACGGTTTTCAGGCGCGAAGTTAGAAACCCAATCATTTCTTGCTGCAAGGGTCACATATAGCATGCGATCATAGTCAAATTCTGCCTGGGCATAAACCCCAATAAGGTTTCGCTCTGAAGAACTCTGAATTGGCACCGCATTTAAGAAGTTAAAGTGTCTAAGGACATCAAAAACCTGTTGGTTATCACTGGCAACACCACTTTGATCGAAAATTTCTCGTCTAGAAGTCCCTCCTAAGTTAAAGGTAGAACCGATTTTCTCTGAAATATCATAATCCCCGTTTAAGGCAATGTTGTGGTCCCAGATGGTATTTGTATTGTTCCAAGTCTCATAGAAACCGCTTTGTGTTCGTACATCACCACTGTTACTGTTAACACCTCCTTTATTCTGGGAGTTGACGTTGTTCTCGCTATAAACATCAAGTCCTGCACGATAGACTAAATTAAGATTGTCGTTAATGCCATACTGTATCGAGGCTTGCCCAAAAACCCTATTGGTCTGTTGAGAAGACTCTGCATTGGCTACGGTCCATAGCGGGTGTTGTATCGAGTTGTTCTGACGATAGTAAACACTTCCACCCGTAATAGGGTTTTGAAAGGGAAGCCCAACAACGTCAATACTCCTTGGTGTAAACCATAAATCCCCGAAAACCGACGAACCGGAACCTGTTGCACCGTTACCTTGACTCAAGGCAACCGGAGGCGAAACGAATTTTGTTCGAGCGTAATTAAGGGTTCCACTTACTGTAAATTTGTTAGATAACTTAGCGCTACCCCCAATTCCCAAAGTATTTCTGTTTACTGAGTTGTTAGGTGTAAAACCGGTATCCTTTAAATTACCATAGTTAAGGTTGTACGAAATGTTACCATCCGAAGAAGAACCTCGTACGTTTATATTGTTAGAAGTAACAAGACCCGTTCTAAAGAAATCCTCTACGCTATCATAAGGTCTCCAATCGTATCGTGCTCCTTGAAACTCTGGAAAGGCAGCTTGAATGGCCGCTGTTGAGGTCGAGTAAGGATGTGCTAAAGTCGCATTCGCGTCTATAAGCGGTTGATTTCCCCATCCTGCTGGGCCTCCTTCTCTAAAGCTTGGTCCCCAGTTACTGAAGAACCAACCGAAGTTTTGATCGAATCCGTTACCGTATTCATCTTGATAATCGGGTAAGGAAGCAATTTCATTGAAGAATACAGAGGTATTGACTGTAATCTCTGTTTTCTTTGGGCCAGTTTTTCCACTACCACCTTTGGTGGTAATAAGAACAACCCCGTTCCTACCTTGCGAACCGTATAGCGTTGCCGCTGCAAGTCCTTTAAGTACGTTAACACTTTCGATACTGTTAGGGTCAAGGTCTAAAAACCTACTTGAACCATTGTTACCATTAATAAAGTCTTGACGATCTCCGCCCCTACCTTGAGAGTTGGTATCGGTACTGAAGGGAACACCATCTACAATAAAGAGGGCTTGGTTACTAGAACTAAAGGAAGACAATCCACGGATAACGATGTTAGTACCCGAACCTGAAAGACCACTTTGATTCGTAATTTGAACCCCAGACGCCTTTCCTTGAAGAACCCTGGCGACATCCCCTTCGGGTCTTGCCTCCAATTCGTCCTCGCCTACTTCAGTTACGGCGTACCCAAGAGCTTGTTTCTCCCTTTTAATACCAAGGGCGGTTACCACAACCTCTTCCAAGGCCTGAGCATCCTCTTGCATTTGTACATTCATGGTATTGTCAGCACCAATTGTTTGTCTGACCGCTCTTTGACCTATATAGGTAAAAAGTAAGACCTGACCAGCACTACCCTGAATAGCGTAGTTACCATCAAAATCGGTTTGTGTACCATTAGTAGTACCTTCTACAACAATGTTGACCCCAGGAAGCGCCAGACCATCTTGATCCGTAACTGTTCCGGTAATCGTTTTGTCCTGTGCAAACGAAAGATGCACGACGAACGCCAGTAATAGCGTTAAGATTCCATTTAGTTTTGTTCTCATTTTTTAATTATTTGAATTAGCTAAACGCAAAAATCACAAAAGGAAGTTAATTATCCAAACCTTTTTTAATAAAATTTTAAGAGTCTACCTGTTAAATGTGAGTTATGCCTAAAACAATAACACATCGTATGGACTTGATATTTAACAATATTAATTTTTAGCAAATTCGCAATAATTGGGATGATTTATCTATCAAAATCGCAAAAACGATAATTTTTCGATTCTTGGCATTGTATAAAAGGATGCCTCGATCAATTAAAATATGCGGGTTTATCCGCGACCTGTTGTAAGGTTAAAATTTCACCCATAAAAACCTCTTTTAATAGGAATACAAAAAATCCGAAAAAATATATTCAACTGAATTTGAAATATTGCTAAATAGTATTACATTTGCCAGCCCTTAAACAGGGGTAAGTTATTATACATATATATAGTATGCCAACAATATCACAATTAGTACGAAAAGGAAGGGCCACAATTACTAAGAAGAGTAAATCGGCTGCTTTGGATTCGTGTCCTCAACGAAGAGGGGTTTGTACGCGTGTTTATACCACTACGCCAAAGAAACCAAATTCTGCCATGAGAAAAGTGGCTAGGGTGAGGTTGACCAATGGTAAAGAGGTAAATGCCTACATCCCGGGTGAAGGACACAATTTACAAGAGCACTCGATAGTATTAGTAAGAGGCGGAAGGGTAAAAGATTTGCCAGGCGTTAGATATCACATCGTAAGGGGGGCACTTGACACTGCAGGTGTTGCAGGAAGAACCCAACGTAGATCTAAGTATGGAGCAAAACGCCCAAAGAAGTAAATTAAAGGTGGTTTTTACCAACCTTAAAACTTTTAAGAAGAAGTAATGAGAAAAAAACAGGCAAAAAAGAGGCCATTACTACCAGATCCGAGATTTAACGATCAGTTGGTAACCCGTTTCGTCAACATGATGATGTGGGATGGTAAAAAATCAGTTGCGTTTAGGGTTTTTTATGACGCCATGGATATCGTGGAGGAAAAAAAGACCGACGAGGAAAAAACATCCTTGGAATTGTGGAAAGATGCGTTGTCTAACGTGATGCCGCATGTTGAGGTGAGAAGTAGAAGAGTTGGAGGGGCAACCTTTCAGATTCCTATGCAAATTCGTCCAGACAGAAAAATTTCTACAGCCATGAAATGGTTGATCAGTTTTGCCAGAAAGCGAAATGAAAAAGGAATGGCGCAAAAATTGGCCGGCGAGGTATTGGCCGCTTCCAAAGAAGAAGGTGCCGCTGTCAAGAAAAGGATGGATACCCATAAAATGGCCGAGGCCAATAAAGCATTCTCACACTTTAGATTCTAATCAGAAATGGCAAGAGATTTAAAATTTACTAGAAATATAGGTATTGCCGCGCATATTGATGCCGGAAAGACCACGACTACCGAGCGTATTCTTTTTTATACAGGTGTTAGTCATAAGATAGGTGAGGTGCATGATGGTGCGGCCACTATGGATTGGATGGAGCAAGAGCAGGAGCGTGGTATTACCATTACCTCTGCGGCCACTACCTGTGAGTGGACGTTTCCTATGGAAAATGGAAAGCCCACAGATGAAACCAAACCATATCACTTTAATATTATAGATACCCCAGGTCACGTAGATTTTACCGTTGAGGTAAATAGGTCTTTACGTGTACTTGATGGATTGGTATTCCTTTTTAGTGCTGTTGATGGTGTTGAACCACAATCAGAAACGAACTGGAGACTTGCCGATAACTATAAGGTACCCCGTATTGGTTTTGTGAACAAAATGGACCGACAAGGTGCTAACTTCTTAATGGTCTGTAAGCAGGTTAAAGAGATGTTGGGTTCTAATGCGGTTCCTATTGTATTGCCAATAGGTGACGAGGCAGACTTTAAAGGTATTGTTGATTTGGCAAAGAACAGGGCGATTGTATGGCACGAAGATAATTACGGTTCTACTTTCGATGTGGTTGATATCCCAGAGGAAATGAAGGCTGAGGTGAAGGAGTACAGAGCTGCTTTGATCGAAGCTGTTGCTGAATATGATGAGGATTTGATGGAGAAGTTCTTCGAAGATGAAGAATCTATTACTGAAGAAGAAGTGCATGCTGCTTTAAGAGCTGCGGTTATGGACAGGGCCATTATTCCTATGATTGCTGGTTCTTCCTTTAAAAATAAAGGTGTTCAATTTTTATTGGATGCTGTGTGTAGGTACTTGCCTTCGCCAATAGATAAGGATGCCATTGTAGGTACTGACCCTAATACAGGTGAAGAAATCAGCAGAAAACCAGATGTTAAAGAACCATTTTCTGCCCTGGCGTTTAAGATTGCAACCGATCCTTTTGTGGGTCGCTTGGCTTTCTTTAGAACGTATTCAGGTCGCTTGGATGCGGGTTCGTATATATTGAACAACCGATCAGGTAAAAAAGAACGTATTTCACGTATTTATCAGATGCATTCCAATAAGCAAAATGCTATCGATTATATCGAAGCAGGTGATATTGGAGCTGCCGTAGGATTTAAGGATATTAAAACTGGGGACACCATGTCTGCAGAAAAGCACCCTATTGTATTGGAGAGTATGGACTTTCCTGATCCGGTAATCGGTATTGCAGTTGAACCTAAGACAAAGGTTGATGTAGATAAGTTGGGAATGGCCTTGGCTAAATTGGCGGAAGAGGATCCAACATTTCAAGTAAAAACAGATGAGGCATCAGGTCAGACCATTATTTCTGGTATGGGTGAGTTGCACTTGGATATTATTGTTGATCGCTTACGCCGTGAATTCAAAGTTGAGGTAAATCAAGGTGAACCTCAGGTTGAATACAAAGAAGCATTGACGAAAACAGCCGCGCACAGAGAAACATATAAGAAACAATCTGGTGGTCGCGGTAAATTCGGGGATATCGTATTTGAAATGGGCCCAGCGGATGAAGATTTTGAAGGAACAGGGCTGCAATTTGAAGATAAAATTAAAGGTGGTCGTATTCCAAAAGAATTTATTCCTTCTGTAGAAAAAGGGTTTAAAACGGCCATGCAGAATGGACCTTTAGCCGGATTTGAAATGGATACCATGAAAGTAATATTGAATGATGGGTCTTTTCACGCTGTGGATTCTGATGCACTATCTTTCGAATTGGCTGCAAAAATGGGTTACAAAGCTGCAGGAAAAGCTGCTGGCGCTGTAATTATGGAGCCAATTATGAAGATTGAAGTTATTACTCCTGAAGAAAACATGGGTGATATAGTTGGTGATTTGAACCGTAGAAGGGGAACGATTAGCGATATGGGTGATAGGGCCGGTGCTAAAGTTGTAAAAGGTACGGTGCCATTGTCAGAGATGTTCGGGTACGTAACATCGTTGAGAACATTGTCTTCTGGTAGGGCAACCTCTACCATGGAATTTTCTCACTATGCCGAAACTCCATCTAACATTTCAGAAGAAGTAATCAAGGCCGCTAAAGGTGTCACCACCGCTTAATTTTTAGAAGATGAGTCAAAAAATTAGAATAAAACTAAAATCTTACGATCATAACTTGGTAGATAAATCTGCCGAAAAGATTGTAAAAACGGTAAAAACCACTGGAGCGGTAGTAACTGGGCCAATTCCTTTGCCAACGCACAAGAAAATATTTACGGTTTTGCGATCGCCGCACGTAAATAAGAAATCTAGGGAGCAATTTCAATTAAGTTCTTACAAGAGACTTTTGGATATATACAGCTCTTCATCAAAGACGATCGATGCCCTTATGAAGTTAGAGCTTCCAAGTGGTGTTGAAGTAGAGATCAAGGTGTAATGAGGCCTGGTTTTCAAGCGCGATAGCGAATTGAAAATCATAGACGAATTACATTCCGAACTTGTTTCGGAATCTCACAAGGAAGTAACAGATTCTGAAATAAATTCAGAATAAACATGTCCCGAGCTGCGAGCGAAGGAAAAACGGAAAAAAATAAATTCAGGGTTGAATTGTTTTTTGACCCTGTTTTTATGTGTAATAGTTGAGTAGTAGTAATTAATAGAAATATAAACGGTTTTCATAGCGAAAACCAAAAACTAAAATCAAATGTCTGGGTTAATAGGAAAAAAAATAGGCATGACCAGTATTTTTGATGAGAACGGGAAAAATCTTCCCTGTACCATCATACAAGCTGGACCATGTGTTGTTACCCAAGTCAGAACTGAGGAAGTGGATGGGTATAACGCCCTTCAAATAGGTTTCGATGACAAGGCAGAAAAACGTGCTAGCAAGGCTGAATTAGGCCATGCGAAAAAGGCAGGTACTTCTCCCAAAAAGAAAGTCATTGAGTTTCAAGGTTTTGATGAGGAGTTTAAATTAGGTGATACCGTAGGTGTCGATATTTTTGAAGAAGGTGAATTTGTCGATGTGGCGGGCACCTCAAAAGGAAAAGGTTTTCAAGGTGTTGTTAAAAGACACGGTTTTGCCGGGGTTGGTCAAGCAACGCATGGACAACACAACAGGCTAAGAGCGCCAGGTTCTATTGGTGCTGGTTCTGATCCATCAAGAGTTTTTAAAGGAATGCGAATGGCAGGTAGAATGGGCGGCGAACGTGTGACGGTTCAAAACCTGAGAGTGCTTAAGATTGTTCCTGAAAAGAACCTTATCGTAGTTAAAGGCTGTGTCCCAGGACATAAGAACGCTTACGTAACCATCCAGAAATAATGAAAGTAGCAGTTTTAGATATCAAAGGAAAAGAGACAGGTAGGAAAGTAGAGCTTTCAGACGATGTTTTCGCTATAGAACCTAACAATCACGCTGTTTATTTGGACGTTAAACAATATTTAGCGCACCAGAGACAAGGAACGCATAAGTCCAAGGAAAGAGCAGAGATTGCTGGTAGTACAAGAAAGATTAAAAAACAAAAAGGGACAGGTACCGCTCGTGCGGGTAGTATTAAATCCCCGGTGTTTAGAGGTGGAGGTAGGATTTTCGGTCCAAGACCAAAGGATTATACCCAAAAATTGAACAAAAACCTGAAGCGTTTGGCACGTAAATCGGCCTTGAGTATCAAGTCAAAAGAGAAGGCTGTCATGGTGTTGGAAGACTTCAATTTTGATACACCAAAGACCAAAGATTTTGTGCAAGTTTTAAAGTCCTTGGGACTGGAAAACAAAAAATCTTTATTTGTGTTGGGCGATTCAAATAATAGCGTATATTTGGCTTCTCGTAATTTGAAAGGTTCTGATGTGGTAACTAGCTCAGAATTAAGTACTTACAAGATTTTGAATGCCAATAATGTAGTGCTGTTGGAGGGCTCGTTAGAAGAGCTTCAACTGAACCTAAATAAATAAGGAAATCATGAGTGTGTTGATAAAACCAATTATAACGGAAAAAATGACTGCCCAAGGGGAGTTGTATAATCGTTATGGTTTCATAGTAGATCCAAACGCGAACAAGATTCAAATCAAAGATGCCGTTGAGGCGGCTTATGGTGTTTCTGTTAGCAAAGTAAGAACTATGAATTATGCTCCTACGAGAAAGACCAGATTCACCAAAACAGGTGTTCAACATGGTAAAACAAACGCAATTAAGAAGGCGATTGTTGATGTTGCGGAGGGAGATATTATTGATTTTTACAGTAATCTATAAAGACAAGAAATGTCAGTTAGAAAATTAAAACCAATCACTCCTGGACAGCGTTTTAGAGTTGTAAATGGATTTGACGCCATTACAACTGATAAGCCGGAGAAAAGCTTGCTTGCTCCGTTAAAAAAGTCCGGAGGTAGAAACAGTCAAGGAAAGATGACGATGCGCCAAAAAGGTGGTGGTCATAAGCGTAGGTATCGTGTTATTGATTTTAAAAGGGACAAGCAGGACGTTGCTGCCACTATACAATCTATTCAATACGATCCTAATAGAACTGCATTTATTGCCTTGGCCGAGTATGCCGATGGTGAAAAAAGATACGTTATTGCTCAAAATGGACTTCAGGTGGGCCAGAAGATTTCCGCTGGAAAAAAGGCTTCTCCTGAAATCGGAAATGCACTTCCACTCTCCGAAATTCCTTTGGGTACGATAATTTCTTGTATAGAATTACGTCCTGGTCAAGGTGCTGTTATGGCAAGAAGCGCAGGAACGTTTGCCCAGTTAATGGCAAAAGACGGAAAATTTGTTACCGTTAAAATGCCTTCAGGAGAAACAAGATTGATTCTTTCTGGTTGTTTGGCTACTATTGGTGCCGTTTCTAACTCTGATCACCAGTTATTGGTGTCCGGTAAAGCGGGTAGAAGTAGATGGTTGGGTAGAAGACCAAGAACTAGGCCAGTTGCTATGAACCCTGTTGATCATCCGATGGGTGGTGGAGAAGGTAGAGCATCTGGTGGGCATCCAAGATCAAGAAATGGTATTCCTGCAAAAGGATTCAGGACGCGTTCAAAAACCAAGAACACCAACAAGTATATCATAGAACGTAGAAAGAAATAAAAAAGTAGAAAGAAATGGCACGTTCACTAAAAAAAGGACCTTACGTTCACTATAGTTTGGAAAAGAAAATCCAACAAAGTGCATCATCCGGAAAGAAATCGGTGATCAAGACATGGTCTAGGGCATCAATGATAACACCTGATTTTGTAGGACTTACAATTGCGGTACATAACGGAAGGCAATTTGTCCCGGTTTATGTTACTGAAAATATGGTAGGTCATAAATTAGGGGAATTTTCACCTACACGTTCGTTTAGAGGGCATGCTGGGGCGAAAAATAAAGGTAAGAGGTAAGCTATGGGAGTTCGAAAAAGACAAATGGCCGAAAGAATTAAGGCCGAAAAGAAACAGGTTGCTTTTGCAAAGCTGAACAATTGCCCGACTTCTCCAAGAAAAATGCGCTTAGTTGCCGACTTGGTTAGAGGTGAGCAAATTGAAAGGGCATTGGCAATTTTGAAATTCAATTCAAAAGAGGCTTCAAGAAAGTTGGAAAAACTTCTAATATCGGCAATTGCAAACTGGCAGGCCAAAAATGAAGATGCCGATATAGAAGCTGCGGACTTGTTCATTAAAGAGATACGGGTCGATAGCGGTACCATGTTAAAAAGGTTGCGTCCAGCTCCTCAGGGTAGAGCGCACAGAATCAGAAAACGTTCAAACCATGTTACATTGGTTTTGGGGTCTAATAACAATATAGAGAGCTAGAATGGGACAGAAAACAAATCCGATAGGAAATCGTCTAGGTATTATCAGAGGATGGGAATCTAACTGGTACGGAGGAAACGACTATGGCGACAAGCTAGCTGAGGACGACAAGATCAGAAAATATATCCATGCCCGTTTGGCAAAGGCCAGCGTTTCAAGGGTAATTATCGAAAGAACCTTGAAGTTGATTACGGTTACCGTAACTACCGCCAGACCTGGTATTATTATCGGTAAAGGAGGCCAAGAGGTTGATAAGCTAAAAGAAGAGCTTAAAAAGATTACCGGCAAAGAAGTACAGATCAATATTCACGAGATCAAAAGACCTGAAGTTGAGGCGAATTTGGTAGCGGCGAGTGTTGCGAGACAAATAGAAAGTAGGATATCTTTTAGACGAGCCATTAAAATGGCCATTGCCGCGGCAATGCGTATGAATGCTGAAGGCATCAAAATTCAGATTTCTGGTCGTTTGAACGGAGCGGAAATGGCGCGTTCGGAATCCTATAAGGATGGTCGTATTCCATTATCAACCTTCAGGGCTGATATTGATTATGCGTTGCATGAAGCTCATACTACTTATGGCCGTTTGGGTATAAAAGTATGGATTATGAAGGGTGAGGTATATGGTAAACGAGAGTTATCTCCTTTGGTAGGAATGAAAAAGAACCAAGGTAAAGGTGACAAACGCGATGGAGGAAGAAAACCACGTCGTAGAAAGTAATTTTTAAAGAGACAGAACAATGTTACAACCTAAGAGAACCAAGTTCCGAAAGATGCAGAAGGGCCGTATGAAGGGTCATTCATCGAGAGGGCATCAGCTTTCAAACGGAATGTTCGGAATCAAGTCGTTGGATTCTAAATTCATCACTTCAAGACAAATTGAGGCAGCGCGTATCGCCGCAACAAGATATATGAAAAGGGAAGGTCAGCTTTGGATTAAAATCTTTCCGGACAAGCCTATTACCAAAAAGCCCTTAGAAGTACGTATGGGTAAAGGTAAGGGTGCGCCGGAATATTTTGTCGCTGTTGTAAAACCGGGAAGGGTTATGTTCGAAGTAGCAGGTGTTCCTATGGATGTTGCGAAAGAGGCATTGCGTCTAGCAGCTCAAAAATTACCGGTAAAAACCAAGTTTATGGTGGCCAGGGATTACGTTGAAAATTAATAGTAGGGTAGCATGAAAAATAAAGAAATCAAAGAATTGTCTGTGGAGGAGCTTACCGCTAAGCTTGCCGAGTACAAAAAACAACATGCAGATTTGAAAATGGCACATTTCGTGACGCCATTGGAGAACCCGCTTCAGATAAGAAAAGTACGTAGAACCGCTGCGCGATTGGCAACGGAATTAACTAAAAGGGAAAACCAATAATTGGTTCTGCTTTATGGAAAATAAGAGAAATTTAAGAAAAGAAAGAATAGGTGTAGTAACCAGCGACAAAATGGAAAAGTCCATTGTAGTTGCCGAGGTGAAACGAGTAAAGCATCCTATGTACGGTAAGTTCGTTTTGAAGACTAAGAAATATGTCGCTCATGATGAGAAAAACGATTGTAAAGAAGGAGATACCGTGAAGATCATGGAAACCCGCCCAATGAGCAAGACCAAATGTTGGAGGTTAGTAGAAATCTTAGAAAGAGCTAAATAGTTATGTTACAACAGGAATCCAGACTTAAGGTTGCAGATAATACAGGTGCCAAGGAGGTTTTGACCATTCGTGTACTCGGTGGTACAAAACGCAGGTATGCATCCATTGGCGATAAGATCGTCGTAACCGTAAAAGAAGCTACCCCGAATGGAGGGATCAAAAAAGGTGCGGTTTCTACGGCGGTTGTCGTTCGTACCAAGAAAGAAGTAAGACGCCCAGATGGTTCTTACATTCGTTTTGATGATAACGCTTGTGTGCTTTTGAATCCTACCGGAGAAATGAGGGGAACACGCGTTTTCGGTCCTGTTGCAAGAGAACTTCGTGACAAGCAGTTCATGAAAATTGTATCATTGGCCCCTGAGGTACTATAAAAGTATAGAGAGAATGAGCAAATTAAAGATAAAAACAGGAGATACAGTAAGAATCATTGCCGGCGACCATAAAGGTACCGAAGGTAAGATCATGAGGGTATTTGTTGAAAAGAACAAGGCTATTGTTGAAGGTGCCAATATGGTATCTAAACACGAAAAGCCAAGCGCGAAAAACCCGCAAGGAGGTATCGTAAAAAAGGAGGCGCCAATACATATTTCAAATTTGGCACTTATAGATGCTAAGTCAGGAGATACTTCTCGTGTAGGTTACGAAATGAGAGATGGAAAAAAAGTGCGCTATTCCAAGAAATCCAATGAAGTAATTTAGTTATGGCATACGTATCAAGATTAAAGGTAGAATATAAGGAACGTATCGTAGATGCACTTGTTAAGGAGTATAGTTACAAGAATGTAATGCAAGTTCCCAAGTTGCAAAAGATAGTTGTCAGTAGAGGTATTGGTGCCGCTGTGGCAGATAAAAAATTGATCGACCACGCTGTCGAGGAAATGACCATGATAACAGGGCAAAGAGCTGTTCCCACCATGTCTAAAAAGGATGTTGCCGCTTTCAAACTAAGAAAAGGCATGCCAATCGGTGCAAAAGTCACACTACGTGGCGAACGCATGTACGAGTTTTTAGACAGATTGGTTACCAGTGCCTTGCCACGTGTACGTGATTTTCAAGGAATAAAGGCGACTGGTTTTGATGGCAGGGGAAATTATAGTCTTGGTGTTACCGAACAGATTATCTTTCCTGAAATCAACATCGATAAAATAAACAGGATCAACGGTATGGATATTACTTTTGTCACGTCCGCCGATACCGATAAGGAAGCAAAATCATTATTAACCGAATTGGGATTACCCTTTAAAAAGAACTAAGGTATGGCTAAGGAATCAATGAAGGCTCGTGAACGCAAAAGAGCCAGAACGGTTGCAAAATATGCTGAGAAAAGAAAAGCTTTGAAGGAAGCTGGGGATTATGAAGGGTTGCAGAAGTTGCCTAAGAATGCCTCTCCCATACGTATGCACAACAGATGCAAGTTAACGGGTAGACCTAAAGGTTACATGAGAACTTTTGGTATCTCTAGGGTAAAGTTTAGAGAAATGGCCAATCAAGGATTGATTCCCGGAGTTAGAAAAGCGAGTTGGTAATATTAATAGAATAAACTGGTCTCAGGTTTAGCACTATTGCTAAAAACCGTTACCGAATTGAATAAAAATGGTTACAGATACTATTGCAGATTATTTAACAAGGATTAGAAACGCTAGTATGGCGGGTCATAGGGTTGTTGAAATCCCAGCATCCAATGTTAAGAAAGAGATGACTAAAATATTGTTTGATCAAGGCTATATTTTGAGTTATAAGTTTTTAGAGGATAAGGTTCAGGGTAGCATTAAAATTGCCTTGAAATATGATAAGGTGACCAAAGAGCCGATTATCAGAAAGATCCAAAGAGTGAGTAAGCCAGGATTGCGTAAGTACGTTAATTCAGAAACCTTACCCAGAGTACTTAACGGATTGGGAGTTGCCATCGTCTCTACCTCTCACGGGGTAATGACGAGCAAACAAGCCAAAAGGGAAAATGTTGGCGGCGAAGTATTGTGTTACGTATACTAATAGAGAAAGAATTAAAAGATGTCTAGAATAGGTAATAATCCGGTTGCGATTCCCGATGGTGTAACCATTGAGGTGAACGATAACGTAATTAAGGTAAAGGGTAAGTTAGGTGAACTTGTTCAGGAATTTTCCGGAGTCGAGGTAAAGGTTGAAGATGGGCAAGCAGTGGTTACAAGACCATCTGACTCTAAAGAACATAAGGCCAAGCACGGTCTTTACCGTTCACTGATGTTGAATATGGTAGATGGTGTTTCTAAAGGATGGACCAAGGAGTTGGAATTGGTAGGTGTTGGTTATCGTGCCAGCAACCAAGGGCAAAAGCTTGATTTAGCCTTAGGATATTCGCACAATATTGTGTTGGATATCGCGCCTGAAGTTAAGGTAGAGACCATCTCTGAAAAAGGGAAAAACCCTATTGTTAAATTAACGTCTCACGACAAACAATTGGTAGGTCAGGTGGCCGCTAAGATTCGTTCGTTCCGTAAGCCAGAACCTTATAAAGGAAAAGGTGTCAAGTTCGTAGGTGAGCAATTGAGAAGAAAAGCAGGTAAATCAGCTTAATCATAGTATTATGGGATTGTCAAAGATTCAAAGAAAGTATAGAATTAGAAAAAGGATAAGAAAAGTTTCGGCTGGAACCGCTGAGCGACCAAGGTTGTCCGTTTTTAGGAGTAATAGTGAAATCTATGCTCAGATTATTAATGATAGGGAAGGTACAACGCTTTTGGCTGTTTCTTCCAGAGATAAAGATTTGGCCAAATCAAAAGGGACCAAAACTGAGATTGCTGCTCTTGTAGGTAAGGCAATTGCCGAAAAGGCCAAGAAAGCAGGAATTGATAAAGTAGCTTTTGATAGAGGTGGTAATTTATATCACGGTCGTGTAAAATCATTGGCAGAAGGCGCAAGGGAAGCAGGACTTGAATTCTAAATAAAATTTATGTACCAGAAATACAAAAACGTAGAGACCGTTAAACCAGCGGGTTTAGATTTAAAAGATAAATTGGTTGGTGTACAGCGTGTGACCAAAGTAACCAAAGGTGGTAGGGCATTCGGCTTTTCCGCAATCGTGGTTGTGGGCGATGAACATGGTGTTGTAGGTCACGGTTTAGGAAAATCAAAAGAGGTTGCGACCGCAATAGCCAAAGCTATCGAGGATGCAAAGAAAAACTTGATTCGAATTCCATTGAACAAGCATACAGTGCCACATGAGCAAAAAGGAAAATTTGGTGGTGCACGTGTTTATATTCAACCAGCCTCACATGGTACAGGAGTTATTGCCGGTGGTGCAGTTAGGGCGGTATTGGAATCTGTTGGTGTTCATGATGTATTGTCTAAATCACAAGGTTCTTCAAACCCTCATAACGTTGTAAAAGCAACTTTTGATGCATTACTTCAATTAAGGGATGCAGGAACGGTTGCCCGACAAAGAGGTGTATCGTTAGAGAAAGTTTTTAAAGGATAATCCTGTATAATTATCAGGACTGAATACTAGAGAAATGGCAAAGAAGATTAAGGTAAAGCAGGTAAAAAGTAGCATTAAAAAGCTAGGAAGCCAAAAAAAGACCCTCGCAGCTTTAGGGTTGAGAAAAATCGGTCATGAAGTAGAACATGAGGCTACGCCGAATATTCTTGGTATGATAAATAAAGTTAAACATTTAGTTTCTACCCAAGAAGCTTAATATACGTAAAGTAATGAATTTAAGTAATCTAAAACCAGCCAAAGGCGCTGTAAATAAAGCAGGAAAGACTGTTGGTAGAGGTCAGGGTTCTGGAAAGGGCGGTACAGCTACACGTGGGCACAAAGGAGCGAAATCAAGATCTGGTTATTCAAAGAAAATTGGTTTTGAGGGCGGTCAAATGCCACTGCAACGTCGTGTTCCCAAGTTTGGTTTTACCAATATTAATCGTAAGGAATATAAAGGAATCAACCTTGATGCGCTTCAAGCGTTGGTTGATAACAAAGTGGTAAAGGATACGGTTACTTTTGAGACCCTTATAGAAAACCGTTTGGCTAGAAAGAACGATTTGGTCAAAATTTTAGGTGGCGGGGAGCTCAAAGCATCTTTAAAGGTTTCCGTTCATAAATTTACAACCTCTGCAAAGGCAGCTATTGAAGCGGCAGGAGGGGAAGCAATAAGTCTATAAGACGATTTAATATGAAGAAGTTTATAGAGACCATATCCAATATCTGGAAAATCGAAGAGCTAAGGAACAGAATTCTTATTACCCTTGGTTTGTTATTGGTTTACCGTTTTGGTTGTCAGATTGTATTGCCCGGGATAGACTCCGCACAGCTAGGAGGGTTGCAAGATGGTACCGAACAGGGAATTTTTGGTCTTTTGAATGCATTTACCGGCGGGGCATTTTCTAATGTCTCCATTTTTGCGTTGGGAATCATGCCCTATATCTCGGCATCTATTGTGGTCCAGTTAATGGGTATTGCCATCCCTTATCTTCAGAAGTTACAGAAGGAAGGTGAGAGCGGTAGAAAAACAATTAACCAGATAACAAGGTGGTTGACCATCGCTATCTGCATCGTACAGGCCCCTGCCTATCTTTATGGCTTAGGAGCTTTTGGTGTTCAGGATAGCGCCTTCTTGTTAGGAAAAGGACTGGACTTTATGATTCCAGCTGTAATTATATTGGTTACAGGTTGCGTATTTGCGATGTGGTTGGGAGAGAAGATTACCGATAAAGGAATTGGTAATGGTATTTCGCTCTTGATTATGATTGGTATTATAGCGACCATGCCGCAATCTTTTGTGCAGGAATTTGTATCAAGAACGAGTAACAATACAGGCGGATTAATGTTTGTGCTGTTCGAAGTTATTATTTGGTTCTTGGTTATTTTAGCCTGTGTATTGTTGGTTATGGCCACAAGACAGATTCCGGTGCAGTATGCAAGAAGATCGGCATCTGGGGGTTATGAGAAAAACGTAATGGGTTCCAGACAATATATTCCCTTGAAGATGAATGCATCTGGGGTAATGCCGATTATTTTTGCACAAGCGATTATGTTCGTTCCCGGACTTATTGGTAGCGCTTTTGATGATACGGCGGTCGGACAATGGATGCAAGTGAATTTTGCCGATATTTTCGGATGGGCGTATAACTTACTGTTTGCCATATTGATTATTATATTCACGTATTTCTATACGGCGATAACAGTGCCTACCAATAAGATGGCAGATGATTTAAAACGAAGTGGAGGATTTATACCGGGTATTCGCCCCGGAAAGGAAACAGGTGATTTCTTAGATAAAATTATGTCTTTGATTACATTGCCAGGTTCCATATTTTTGGCGATTCTTGCGATACTGCCGGCCTTTGTGGTGAAATTGATGGGAGTTCAGGCCGGATGGGCATTGTTCTACGGTGGTACTTCCCTTTTGATTATGGTGGGTGTCGCAATAGATACCGTGCAACAAGTGAACGCATATTTGTTGAATCGTCATTACGACGGTCTAATGAAGTCAGGTAAAAATAGAAAAGTGGCATAATATTGGTTTAGGGTTGTTGGTTGTCGGTTAATAGTAAAAAAGTATATTGATGTACTTAAACGATTACCAATTACGAATAACGAATAATAAGAAAAATGGCTAAACAAGCAGCAATAGAACAAGATGGTAGCATTATAGAGGCATTGTCAAATGCAATGTTCCGTGTTGAGTTGGAAAACGGACATGTTGTAACGGCGCATATCTCAGGAAAGATGCGTATGCACTACATTAAGTTATTACCAGGAGATAAGGTAAAGCTAGAGATGAGTCCATATGACCTTTCCAAAGCTAGAATTACATACAGATATTAAGTAATTAGGAGACTAAAGATAGTACGATGAAAGTTAGAGCATCAGTTAAGAAAAGAAGTGCCGACTGCAAGATTGTTCGCAGAAAGGGCAGATTATATGTGATCAACAAAAAGAATCCTAGATTTAAACAAAGACAAGGATAATTATGGCAAGAATTGCAGGTATAGATATACCAAAACAGAAAAGAGGCGTAATTGCCCTTACCTACATCTTCGGCATTGGGAAAAGCAGGGCCAAGGAAATTTTGGAAACCGCAAAAGTTAGCGAAGATACCAAGGTATCTGATTGGAGCGATGATGAGATTGGTCGAATTCGTGAAGCCACTGGTAGTTATACCATTGAAGGGGAATTGCGATCAGAGACCCAATTGAACATTAAGCGATTGATGGATATCGGTTGCTATAGGGGAATTCGCCATAGGTCAGGTCTTCCATTAAGGGGGCAACGTACCAAGAACAACTCTAGGACAAGAAAAGGGAAAAGAAAAACGGTTGCTAACAAGAAGAAGGCAACTAAATAATAATTTAGCTAGTAGTCATTAGTATTTAGAGGTTAGAAGAATCTGTTTGAAATGTAAAAGTCTAGGATTCCAATAACTAAGAACTAACAACTAGAAACTAAAAAAAATATGGCAAAGTCAAGTACAAAAGCAACTAAAAAACGCAAAGTTATCATCGAGTCTGTCGGTGAGGCTCACGTAACAGCGTCGTTCAATAATATTATCATTTCGCTTACCAACAAAAAGGGAGATGTAATATCGTGGTCTTCGGCAGGTAAAATGGGCTTTAGGGGTTCAAAAAAGAACACTCCCTATGCTGCTCAGATCGCTGCGGAAGATTGTGCAAAAACAGCTCACGAGGCAGGTCTTCGTAAGGTAAAGGTATATGTTAAAGGACCAGGAAATGGAAGGGAGTCCGCAATTCGGTCCATCCATAACTCTGGTATAGAGGTGACGGAGATCATCGATATTACACCAACACCGCACAATGGTTGCAGACCTCCGAAAAGAAGAAGAGTTTAATCAATTATTTATATTTCAACCGAAGTGTAGTTAACGATTATCGAAGGATAAGCCTTAATTCATAATCACACTTCAAACTAAAAGAAAATGGCAAGATATACAGGACCAACTAGTAAGATCGCCCGTAAATTTGGCGAGGCGATTTTTGGTGATGATAAAGCTTTTGAGAAAAAAAGCTATCCACCAGGACAACACGGACAGAGCAGACGCCGTGGAAAACAATCTGAATATTCAGTTCAGTTAATGGAAAAGCAAAAGGCAAAATACACCTATGGTATTTTGGAAAAGCAATTCAGAAACCTTTTTGCAAAGGCAAATAGAAGCAAAGGAGTTACAGGTGAGGTACTTCTTCAATTGTGCGAGGCCCGTTTAGATAATGTGGTGTACCGCATGGGAATCTCAACATCAAGAAGAGGCGCTAGACAATTGGTATCTCATAGGCACATTACGGTTAATGGTGAGTTGGTGAATATACCATCGTATAACCTTAAGGCCGGAGACGTTATTGGTGTTCGTGAAAAATCAAAATCACTTCAGACTATCGGTGATGCCTTGGCAGCCAATAGCAGTGTATACGAATGGATAACCTGGAATTCTGAAAAGAAAGAGGGTACTTTTGTTTCTGTACCTGAAAGAATGCAGATACCTGAGAACATCAAAGAACAACTAATAGTTGAGTTATACTCTAAATAAACGAACACTGATCTAATTATGGCATTATTTAATTTTCAGAAACCCGATAAAGTAATAATGATCGATTCCTCTGATTTCAAAGGGAAATTTGAATTTCGCCCTTTGGAACCTGGTTATGGATTAACTGTTGGGAACGCATTAAGAAGAGTATTGCTTTCGGCATTGGAAGGACATGCAATTACTTCTGTTAGAATAGATACCGTTGAACATGAGTTTTCGGTAATACCTGGCGTTGTAGAAGATGTTACGGAAATGATATTAAACTTGAAGCAGGTACGTTTCAAGAAACAAATAGAGGATTCTGAGGCGGAAACTGTTTCTATCGCTGTGAGCGGGAAACAACAAATGACTGCTGGTGATTTTCAGAAATTTATTTCTGGGTATCAGGTATTGAATCCAGATTTGGTAATTTGTAATATGGATCCGAAGGTGGGTATCAATATGGAGATTACCTTAGACAAAGGTAGAGGATATGTTCCCGCAGAGGAGAACAAAAAATCCGGTGCCCCTTTAGGAACTATCGCTGTTGATTCAATCTTTACACCTGTAAAGAATGTAAAGTACAGTATTGAGAACTTTCGTGTTGAGCAGAAGACCGATTACGAAAAGTTGGTTTTCGAAATCGAGACTGATGGTTCTATTCATCCCAAAGATGCATTGACAGAAGCTGCAAAGGTATTGATTCACCACTTCATGTTGTTCTCTGATGAGCGCATTACTTTAGAAGCTGATGAAATTGCTCAGACAGAAACCTATGATGAAGAGTCATTACACATGCGACAATTATTGAAAACCAAATTGGTTGATATGGACTTGTCCGTTCGTGCGTTGAACTGTCTTAAGGCTGCAGAAGTTGATACCTTAGGGGATTTGGTTTCCTTCAACAAGAATGATTTGATGAAATTCAGAAACTTCGGTAAAAAATCATTGACCGAATTGGAAGAATTGGTAATCAATAAAGGACTTAGCTTTGGCATGGACCTTTCAAAATACAAATTGGATAAAGATTAAATAATCATATTTTGCTCCTCGATAACTCGGGTTTGGTAGCAAGATGATAATACAAAAGTCATGAGACACGGTAAGAAAGTAAATCATTTAGGAAGAAAGACGGCCCATAGAAAGGCGATGTTGGCCAATATGGCATGTTCCCTAATAGAGCACAAAAGAATCAACACTACAGTAGCCAAGGCAAAAGCCTTGAAAGTTTTTGTTGAGCCCCTGATTACAAAATCAAAATCGGAGAACAATCAAACGGCTGAAAAAGGTACACATAACAGACGTATCGTTTTCAAAAGCCTTCGGGATAAAAAGGCGATAACCGAACTTTTTGGAGCGGTTTCCGAAAAGGTAGCTGATCGTCCGGGAGGATACACCCGTATTATAAAATTGGGTACCCGTTTAGGGGATAACGCCGATATGGCAATGATAGAGTTGGTAGATTTCAATGAACTTTACAATGCAGATAAACCTAAGAAGAAAACTACACGTAGAAGTAGAAGAGGAGGTAAGTCCAAAACAGAAACACCACCAGTAGCTGTTGCCGATGCAAAAACCGAATCAAAAAATGACGTTGAAGCAAAAGCTGATGATTCAGAAGAGTAAGATGTCAATAAGTAATTATAATTTAAAAGGATAGGCCTAAAAGCTTATCCTTTTTTTTATGTTTTTTTGTAAGCGAAAGTTTAAGGAACGTTGACTTTTTAGCAGATTAATGAAAGGAATAAAATAAACGTATGAAGTATCAGACAAGAAAAAAAGCCTTGATTCTCTTGGCAGATGGCACTATTTTTCACGGTAAATCGGTAGGGGACAGAGAAGGCACCGCCTTCGGTGAAGTTTGTTTCAATACAGGCATGACGGGATATCAGGAGATTTTTACCGACCCCTCTTATTTTGGACAATTAATGGTCACGACAAATGCCCACATCGGAAATTATGGTACCGCAAAGGACGAAGTGGAATCAGATTCCATAAAAATTGCAGGTCTCATTTGCAGGAATTTCAGTTATGAACATTCCCGGGTTTCGGCCGATGGGAACCTCTTAGAATTTTTGAACACCAATAATCTCTTCGCTATTTCCGACGTAGATACCAGAGCTTTGGTAAACTACATTAGGGACAACGGGGCGATGAATGCCGTAATCTCGACTGAGGTAAACAATCTTCCAGAATTAAAAAAACAACTGTCCGAGGTACCCAGCATGAAGGGTCTGGAGCTGGCTTCGAAAGTGTCTACAAAAGAATCATATATTGTCGGTAATGAAAAGGCCAAATATAGAATTGCCGCTTTGGATATCGGAATCAAAAAGAATATCCTTAGGAATTTGGCAAAAAGAGACGCCTGTATCAAGGTCTTCCCATATAACACTTCCTTTGATGAAATGGCAACTTTCAACCCAGATGGCTATTTTATTTCAAACGGCCCTGGCGATCCGGAACCGCTAACAGATGCGATTAATGCCGCAAGGCAAATGATTGCGAGTGGAAGACCGCTATTCGGGATTTGCTTGGGACATCAAGTAATTGCCTTGGCCAATGGTATATCTACCTATAAAATGCACAATGGACATCGAGGGATCAATCATCCAGTATTGAACTTAATTACTGGAAAGGGGGAGATTACCTCTCAGAATCATGGTTTTGCCATTAATCGGGAAGAGACAGAGGCCAATAAAAACCTAGAGATAACCCACGTACATTTAAACGATAAAACAGTTGCAGGTATTCGGGTTAAAAACAAGGATGTTTTTTCTGTACAATATCATCCAGAAGCCAGTCCGGGGCCACATGATGCCGAATATTTGTTCGATCATTTTTTTGATTTGATAAAGAAAGAGGTCTTAATTTAACGAATTGTTATATTTCTGCAATCTATTGCTTTTCTGCAGGCCACAACTATGTGCTTTTGTATCTTTATAGCTGTAAAAAAATCAATCTTAAAAAATAGCAGATGAGTATCATCCTAGGCGTTCACGCAAGACAAATATTGGATTCAAGAGGAAACCCTACAGTAGAGGTAGATGTAATAACGGAAAATGGAGTACTAGGTCGCGCGGCCGTCCCTTCAGGAGCATCAACAGGTGAGCATGAAGCGGTTGAATTGCGGGATGGAGGTACTGCCTTTATGGGAAAAGGCGTAACGAAGGCGGTGAACAACGTAAATACGATGATTGCGGAAGCCATTTTAGGAATGTCGGTTTTTGAACAAAACCTTTTGGATCAGACCATGATTGATTTAGATGGCACACCGAATAAATCTAAACTAGGGGCAAATGCTATTTTAGGGGTTTCTTTGGCTGCGGCCAAAGCTGCCGCAAATGAACTGGGATTGTCCCTATTTCGTTATGTAGGTGGCGTAAGTGCAAATACCTTGCCGGTGCCAATGATGAATATTATTAATGGGGGCTCACACTCCGATGCTCCAATAGCATTTCAGGAGTTTATGGTAATGCCGGTGAAGGCAACAAGCTTTTCACACGCTATGCAAATGGGCACCGAAATTTTTCATAACCTTAAAAAAGTACTTCACGATAGAGGCTTAAGCACAGCTGTGGGTGATGAAGGAGGGTTTGCACCCAACTTGGCCGGTGGTACCGAAGATGCTTTGGATACCATTGCAAAAGCGGTTGAAAAAGCAGGCTACAAATTAGGTGACGATGTAATGATTGCCTTAGATTGCGCGGCTGCGGAATTTTACGTCGATGGTAAATACGATTACACCAAATTTGAAGGGGATAAGGGTGTTGTTAGAACCTCTGAAGAACAGGCACAATATTTGGCGGATCTTGCCGCTAAGTATCCTATTATATCAATCGAGGATGGTATGGATGAAAACGATTGGGACGGTTGGAAATCATTAACACAAAAGATAGGGGATACTGTACAATTGGTAGGTGACGATTTGTTCGTGACCAATGTTGAAAGACTCTCCAGGGGAATTGAGAATGGTATTGCCAATTCCATTCTGATCAAAGTAAATCAAATAGGAACACTAACGGAAACCATTGCAGCAGTAAACATGGCCAAAAATGCAGGATATACTTCTGTAATGTCACACCGCTCCGGGGAAACGGAGGACAACACCATTGCCGATTTGGCGGTAGCTTTAAACACGGGTCAGATCAAAACGGGTTCGGCATCACGTTCTGACCGTATGGCAAAATACAACCAGTTGTTGCGAATAGAAGAAGAGCTTGGCGCGACAGCTTATTATCCGCAGGAGAAAGCTTTCAAGCTCAACTAAGCCATAATTTTCATAAATAGTATAAAGCCTTTCTTTAGTTAGAAAGGCTTTTTTTTGGCATCGTAATAAACTTTACTTACCTTTTAAATTCTTTTATTTTAATACGCTTCCCTTATGAATAGTTTCCTATTTGTTGCCGCCGAAAACGATGCAATTCCCGAATGCAAAGCGGGCGGTATGGGCGATGTGGTTCGCGATGTACCACGTCAGATATCAAAACGTGGTGATAAGGTACAGGTTGTCGTACCTTCCTATTCCAGGTTGCATCAAAATGGTGTTTTCCGGGCTAATATTAAATTCCATTTACGGGATACGATCTATGAAGCAGAGTTATATGAGGTGGCACCAAAGAAAGAATACGATAACATTACCCACTTTGTAATACATCACCCGGAAATAGAAGAAGGAGGAATTGCCCATATCTATCATGATGATCCCACTGAACCCTTTTATACGGATGCCATCAAATATTTTATTTTTTGCACCGCAGTTGCCGAGGCCATTCAGATGGGCGCCTTTGGCAAACTTGATATTGTTCATATGCACGACTGGCATTCCAGTCCTTTGTTGTTTTTAAAGACCTACCATCCCGTATATAAGGGGCTCAAGAAAATGCGCTATGTATTTAGCATACATAATCTGGCCATTCAGGGCATCAGGCCTTTTCATGATAATTATTCATCCGTTGGTAATTGGTTTCCCGATGTTGAATTGCCCTATAAAGAGTTAAGAGACCCGCGCTACCATGATTGTATTAATTTAATGGCTGTTGGTATACGCTTGGCCGATGCGGTACATACGGTATCCCCATCGTATAAAGAAGACGTTTTATTAGCAAGTAGAAGACCCGAATTTGTAGGAGGTGAAGGTTTAGAGAAAGATTTGCTGAAAGCGAATAACGAAGGCCGTCTCTTTGGCATCCTCAACGCTTCTAATTACGATAATATCCGGGTGGCAGAAACAGGATTTCTATATAGAAATACGGTAAAAGCCCTCTTTGTTTGGTTGCAGGATGAATCTAAAAAGTATAAAGCAGACTTCCTGGCACACACTGGGGAAAAGATTATGAAGTATGTTGATGAGCACCCCAAATTTATTGTTTCAAGTGTAGCCCGACTTACAGAACAGAAATTCTATTTCTTTAAGCGTTCTCCAGAGGCATTCGAAAAAATGCTGAAGCGATTAGATAAGATAGACGGTATTTTTATGCTTTTGGGCACTGGTGATCCGGATTATGAAGAGCTTTTCAGAAACATGAGTTACAAGCACAAGAATTTCATTTTTACAAATGGTCAATCAGAAGATTTAATAGATTCCATTTATTTGGAATCGGATCTCTATTTTATGCCAAGCCTTTTTGAACCTTGTGGCATAAGCCAGATGTTGGCCATGCGAAATGGTAACCCTTGCTTGGTACATCATACGGGAGGTTTAAAAGACACCGTAGAACATTTGAAAACCGGTTTTGCTTTTAGTGGTAAAACATATGAAGCTCAAATCAAAAATATGATCAAAAACTTTGATCAGGCCTTGACCATCTGGGAGAAGGATAAACCTAGGTGGAAGAAGATTCAGGCTAACGCAAAAAAAATGCGATTTACCTGGGAGAAGTCGCTTGATGAATATTACAAATACCTTTATCTTTTGTAAACTTTTTTCAATTCGGAAAATGGGTTCTTTTCATTTGAACAAATGATGTCCGGACGTTGCTCAGATGAGGCATTTTCATTAAATTTACGATTCACCATAATTTTAAGCATACATACGAATGGCAGAGAAAGCAACCCTAGAATACAACGGTCAGAAATACGATTTCCCAATAATAGAAGGCACTGAAAATGAACAGGCAATAGACATCAAAACCTTGCGCTCGGTAACAGGGGGTATTACTACTATTGACCCTGGTTATAAGAATACCGGTTCATGTGAAAGCGCCATAACTTTTTTGGATGGCGAAAAAGGTATTTTAAGATATAGAGGGTATTCTATAGAAGAATTGGCTGAAAAAGCCGACTTCTTAGAGGTTTGCTATTTGTTGATTTTTGGTGAATTACCTAATAAAGAGCAGTTATCGGCTTTTCATATTGATATTAAAAATGAATCGCATGTTGATGAGGAAATGAAGAAAATTTTGGATGCTTTTCCGAAATCGGCCCACCCAATGGGCGTTTTGTCTTCATTGACTAGTGCGCTAATTGCATTTAACCCTGTTTCTGTAAATGTAACATCGGCAGATGAAATGTACGGGGCTATTGTTCGCATCTTAGCCAAATTCCCAGTATTAGTTTCTTGGACAATGAGAAAACAGAAGGGCCTTCCTTTAGAATATGGTGACGACAGCTTAGGTTATGTAGAGAATATTTACAGAATGATGTTCAAAAAACCTTCTCAAGAATATACAAAGAATGAAATTATCATTGAGGCACTTGATCAACTATTAATTTTACATGCCGACCATGAACAAAATTGTTCCACATCCACCGTTCGTATTGTAGGGTCTTCTCATGCAGGTTTGTTTGCTTCCTTATCTGCAGGAATTTCCGCACTTTGGGGACCCTTGCATGGTGGGGCAAATCAGGCGGTGTTAGAAATGTTGGAAGCAATTGTAACCGATGGCGGCGATACTAAAAAATATATGGCCAAGGCAAAAGATAAAAATGATCCGTTTAGATTAATGGGCTTTGGTCATCGTGTGTATAAGAATTTTGATCCACGCGCTAAAATCATCAAAAAAGCAGCCGATAAAATATTAGGGGATTTAGGAATCGAAGATCCTATTTTAGATGTAGCAAAGGGTCTTGAAAAAGAGGCACTAGAGGATCAATATTTCGTTGATAGAAAATTATATCCCAATGTTGATTTTTATTCAGGCGTTATTTACAGAGCACTAGGTATCCCAACTGATATGTTTACTGTTATGTTCGCTTTGGGAAGATTACCAGGGTGGATTTCTCAATGGCGCGAAATGCGTTTACGTAATGAGCCGATTGGTCGTCCTAGACAAGTTTATATCGGTGAAAACAGTAGACCTTTTGTCGAAGTTGATAAAAGGTAGATTGCTACCTCATAAAAAAACAATAATGTCTTTTAATTTTTTAAAAGGCATTTTTTTTACCCAATAAACTAGTTCTATCTTTGGCGAAAATTTCCAGTATGCTCAAGCTAAATGTAAATGATGAAATAGCACCTTTAAAGGCCGTAGTCTTAGGAACTGCTGCCAGTTGCGGACCAACCCCTATAGCGGAGGAGGCTTACGACCCAAAGTCTTTGGAGCATATCTTGGCAGGTACCTATCCGAAAGAAGAAGATATGCTTCCAGAAATGGAAGCTTTTGCCGAGGTTTTCAAAAAGCATGGGGTGCAAGTTTTTCGCCCGGAAGTTATTAAAGATTGCAATCAGATTTTCTCTAGGGATATTGCCTTCGTTATCGGGAACAAACTAATTAAGGCAAACATACTTCCCGATAGGGAGAAAGAGTTTGATGCTATTTTACATGTATTGGAATATATTGATCCAAAACACATTATACATGCTCCGGAAGAAATTCATGTTGAGGGTGGCGATGTAATGCCCTGGAACGATTATATTTTTATGGGCACGTATACCGCCGATGATTATCCCGATTGGATTACTGCACGTACAAACAAAGAAGCTGTCGCCTTTATCATGGAGCAATTTCCTGATAAAAAGGTGAAATCCTTCGAATTACGTAAATCGACCAACGCAAGGGAAAACGCCCTACATCTGGATTGTTGTTTTCAACCCTTGGGTAAGGGTAAGGCAATTTTACACAAAAACGGATTTTTGGTGGAGGAAGAATACCAATGGCTGGTCGATTTTTTCGGGAAGGAAAACATTTTTGAAATCAGCGCAGATGAAATGTACCAAATGTTCAGCAATGTATTTTCCATTTCGCCAGAGGTAGTGGTTTCGGAAAGGAACTTTACAAGATTGAACAATTGGCTAAGAGATCAGGGGTTTACCGTAGAGGAAATCCCCTATTCGGAAATAGCGAAACAAGAAGGACTGCTGAGGTGCAGTACTTTACCGTTAATAAGAGAATAATTTATGCAGATTACGAATACCATATTAATGATTCGCCCGGTCAGCTTTCGTATGAACGAACAGACGGCGGTAAACAACTATTTTCAGGAAACAATAGATGATGCAAGTGCCTCGACCGTAAATAAAAGGGCACAGCAAGAGTTCGACGCCTTTGTAAATGTTCTTAGGGAAAAAGGGGTAAACGTAATTGTGGTCGATGACACCAAGGAGCCCGATACGCCCGATTCCATTTTTCCGAATAATTGGGTCTCTTTTCATGGCAGTGGCACGGTAGCCGTTTATCCCATGTTTGCCGAGAATAGGAGAGAAGAAAGACGTGAAGACATCTTTGATACCCTCGAGGAAAACGGTTTTAAAATTAACGATGTCATAGATTATACCTCGGCAGAAGAAGAAGGTATTTTTTTAGAAGGCACAGGAAGTATTCTAAAAGACCGCGTGCACCAAAAGGCCTATTGTGCCCTCTCAGAACGTGCGCATGAAGAATTGTTCATCGAATTCTGCGAAGATTTTGATTGTTTTCCGGTTATTTTTACGGCCAATCAAACTGTGAATGGGGAAAGAAAACCAATTTACCATACGAATGTAATGATGGCCATGGCCCAAAACTTTGCCGTTATTTGTCTGGACACCATCGATGACAAAAAGGAACGGAAAAATGTTATGGATCATCTTAAGAATGACGGTAAGGAAATCATAACGATAACGGAAGGTCAAATGCATCATTTTGCAGGAAATATGCTCCAAGTTTTAGGCGCCGATGATACACCTTATATGGTAATGAGTTCACAAGCCTATAAAAGCTTAAATCCTGACCAAATCACTTCCATAGAAAAACATTGCGATATCCTCCATAGTTCCTTAGATACTATAGAAACCTGCGGTGGTGGAAGTGCCCGTTGTATGATGGCCGAAGTATTTTTACCCAAGGTAAAATAATGGCCTAACCCCAAGGGAAATAAACTAGTGGATTTTTTCGTTATAGATAGGGATACCTATAGCTATGAAAATCAACCATTTATCATTATTTTTTTTGCTTTTATTGGCGTGTGGCAACGACGATGCTACCAACGAAATCCCTGAAACGAATTCCCGTTCCTTTTATATGGGCTTTACGGCTTTTCCATACGCTGCAACGGTAGATGCGCAATTGGATACTTACGAGCAGGTTGCAAACAATAGTGACATCTTCCTCAATCATTTAGACCATGGCGTGCCCTGGGATGAGGCTCTAAATGACTTACCTTTTCCTATTGAAGTACAGAACACCTTAAATTTTACAAAAACCGGATTGGCTCCCAATACCAAGATATTATTAACTGCCACACCGGCTGATTCGGATCGTAGCACTTTGGCCAAATATTGGAATGACAGTGGTAGTCAACAAGAACTTCCCGCTTTTTGGCAAAATAAAACCTTCGATGATCCAGATGTCATTTCAGCATATATAAAATATTGTAGACGGGTGATAGATGCCGTTCAACCGGATTATTTTGCCTACGGAATAGAGACCAATGCTGCTTTTAAAAAGACCGATGCGGAATTTGCCCAGTTTTTAACATTGGCAGAAGCGACCTATTCCAATTTGAAAGCCGATTACCCAGACCTTCCTATTTTCCTAACGCTTCAAGACAGGTCATTCAAAAATACCCATCAGGAATTGTTGGAGACTTCCAGAATGTTGCTCTTGTATTCTGATTATGTTGTGATGAGTACCTATCCCTTTTTAGAGTATGGGAATTTGCAAAGGGATGCCAACCCGGCACTCTTCCCTGATGATTGGCTGATCGATTTTAGAAATTTAGATACGAACAAACCCTTTGCAATCTCCGAAACGGGTTTTTGTGCCGAGGATTTGGTCCTAGCCCATCTGGGAATAGACGTAAAAGGATCCGAAGCATGGCAAGCAGCTTATGTATCTAAACTTTTTAACCATTCTAATTCGTTGGATGCTGAATTTATTGCCTGGTTCGTATATAGGGATTATGATATGCTTTATGACAGCACTCAAAATCCTCCTGACATATTTAAAGTCTGGCGTGACAATGGTCTTTTGGATGGAAGTGGGAATGAACGGCCGGCTTTCGAAATATGGAAACAATGGAAGCTATTTAACAAAAACTAGTTAAGGCCCTTTTCTTAGGTTCGACCAAATGCTTCCGAAGTTCCAATTGATAATTAATCTAAGAGTTTCATTATTTTTTTAGCCTCCCTAATACCGCTCAAATATGCCCCATGAACTGTACCTCTATAATCTCTTGAAGTATGTTCACCTGCAAAAAATACTTTATTGTTTATAGGCTCTTCAAAAATTTCGAATTCGTCGGTTCTTGCTCCTGTCGAAGCAAAAGAATAAGAACCATATGTATATTCATTGCTATTCCATTTTGTCCGTAGCATACTTGTTGGGTTCGGAATATCGTTACCATAAATGGTTCTTAAATGGGCCATGATTTCTTCGGTGACCGCTGCATCGGTCATCTCTTCTGTTTTAATAGAGTAATCACCAAATGCGAATGTCATTAGTGCATTTACATCTGTGAACTTCTTTACGTTCATAAAGTAATTGAATTTGCCTCTTGTTTCCGGAGTGTAGCCTATATATTGCAAATCGTCATTCCAAAAAATAGTGTCCCAAACCAATAAAAACTTATTGACAGAACCCATATCTACTTTATTTATGGCATTTTGAGTAGCTGCCGGAAGTCCGGGCGAAAAAGCAATAACATTTTGTTTTAAAACACCTAAAGGTACAGTCACTAATACGTAATCTGCTTCGAAATCTCCTTGGGAGGTAGTAATAATGGTTTTGTCGGCGGCATAATTGATAGAAGTTACCTTGGTGTTTAATCGAATATCAATGTTCTGGCCCAAATAATCAGAGACCTTGTCATAACCATTTGTAATAATAACATCCTCGCCCCTAAAGGCCTCGTCATCGTAAAAGTCTTGTGAGGATAATTTATAAATATCACCTCCTGTATCGAATTCTAAATAAGCGGACAACATATACCTCCAAAGGCGATTATTTTCATATTGTGGATAATCAGTGTAAAACACCTCACCAAAACTTTTATGAATCTTACCATCCATGTTATTCAAGATGGCAATGAATTGATCTTCTGAAGTCTCCAGTTCGTTTTCGGAATATCCGTTTCCATCAATATCGAAAACGGCAAGGCTTTCGTCCGACGTCAAAAAAGTAGTGGCTCCTGCATCATTGGCAATCTTGGTAATAGGGTTCCCTTTCGGTCCGTGAATCCAGCTTGCACCTTCGTCAAATGCAACCCCTAAACTTCGATCGGTTTTTAGTCGGCCACCAATTTTATCCTGGGCTTCCAATACGACAACCTCGACACCTTTTTCTTTAAAATATTCTGCGGCCGCGAGTCCTGCCATGCCCGCACCGATAATAACTATCTTTTTGTCTGTATTTGAAAGTGATGTGCGGGAATCATCTTCATTATTACAGGAATTGAATAGTGATAAAAGCGCAAAAATTTTGATGATCAGTATGTTCATATTCTTCATGTTTTAAACTTCTTTCCAGGCAATGAGTTCATTTTTCAAGAAGTGTTACAGTTTAGTGAAGCAAACATTCTAAAAACGGCAATCACTCATATTCGATCTCAACACTCTCGGTTAACGGAATGCTTTGGCAACTTAAAATATAACCTTGCTCAACCTCCTTATCGGTCAGGGCGAGGTTGTTTTTCATATGTACTTTACCATTTTTTAGCTTGCACATACAGGTCGAGCAAACTCCCCCCTCGCATGAATAAGGCGGTTCTTTTCCGGCAGCGATAAGTGTTCTTAAAATAGTTTTTCCCTTGGGAACGGAAACTTCAATTTTTTCACCATTCAAATGCGCCGTCAGCTTGGCACTATCAAAGCCTTTAGTTGAGTCCCCTTTGTTGTCAAGCCCAAAGCTCTCAATAAAAATTCGTTCATCGGGAACGTCAATTTCCTTTAGAGCCTTTTTTGTATTCTCTATCATGGTACCAGGGCCACAAATATAGTATTCAGCATTTTGGGCATAGGGCGGGAATTCATTTATAAACCATCTAACCGCCTTACTATCCACGCGCCCTTTTCGATAGGCTTGTTCTTTTGAAGATTTCCATAAATCACTCCAAGTATTTTTAGGTCTACTCAGGGCATGTACCAAAAAAAAACGATCAGGATACTGTTCCTCCAGCGCTTTCAGTTCGGTATTGAACATCACAGTATCTTGACTTTTGTTGCCGTATATCATATACACAAAACTCTGCTCTTCGGTAGACAAAACCGTTTTTAAAATAGATAAAATCGGGGTAATGCCGCTTCCTGCGGAAAACAAATAATATGTTTTATAATTGTTCTTTTTTACATCGGCAAAAAAGCGTCCGTCAGGGGGCATCACCTCAACCGCATCCCCGACCTTAAGATGGTCGTTAATGTGATTGGAAACCAATCCGTTTTTAACACGTTTTACTCCAATTCGTAATGGTTCTTCGGTAACTGGCGAACTGCAAAGCGAATAAGAGCGCCGCACTTCTTCACCATTTAAATCGAATTTTAACGTCAAATATTTACCGGGCTTATAATTAAACACATCGTATAATTCACTTGGAACATCAAAGGCGATCGAAGTTGAATCTTCGGTTTCCTTTTTAACATCCAGCACCTTGAGTTGGTAGAATTTAGCCATTGTCTCTATGTTTTTCTATCCATTCTTTTACCACGCTTTGAAATTTACTAACGGCAAACTCCCCTCGTTGGGCTTGTGCCCCTACACTGAACATAGGTGAGCTCAATGATTTTTGCTGTTGCTCGCAAGCATATACGTCTTCCGCCATAAAATCTCCTGAAGCCATTGGGTCACTAGCATCTCCTTCATATTTTCCTTTGTTCCCCATGTTTCGCCATACCTTACTTCCCATAGATTTTGTATACTGCTTGGTGTATTCCCATTCACCAACGTTCATCGTTTTTGTTCGGATAATCACCAAGGTCCTATCCGGCGCCAATGGAATGGCATGAAAGGTGTTCCAGGCGCTTTCACTTTCGGTTATACCAATGTTGGGAAACAACCAAGGCACATAGGCACCCATTTTATCTTCTGGCATTTTATCGATTAACGGGTAGGGCGAGGCATTTTTTACATCGGCCAAATATTCGGGAACCAAAGGTTCATAAAACCAATAATGTGGTCCGGCCCACCCAAATTCAGCTTTGGCATGATCATACATATTTAGGGTGCCTTCATGTAAATGCGCAAGATGATATTGGTCGATGTAATTTTCAACTACGATTTTCCAATTGGCTTTGATTTCTTTGGAGTAAAATGGCGCTCCCTTTTTTTCTTGGTATTCAATTAATTCTTCTGGAATATGTGGGCCGAGATATGGTTCCACTTCACCAAAGAATTCCATGATATTTGGCGCATTTTTATCGGGATGTACAAACAACATTCCCTTAAAGATATCAACCGATGCCTCATGCAGATTTAAACCGCATTCATGTAGCTCCTTATCACATAAATCGGGAAACTCCTGCTCCTTTTTGGGAACACTCATTAATTTTCCTTCTAAATCATAGGTCCAATCGTGGTAGGGGCAGGTAATTGCTTTTTTAGCTTTACCGACTGCACGTAGCAGTTGTGTGCCTCGATGACGGCACATATTATGAAATGCCCGCAAGCGATTATCACGGCCTTTGACAATAAAAATATTGTTTAATCCGGCCTGAACCGAAATATAATCCCCCGCTTGGGCAACATCTTCCACCAAGCCCGCGAACTGCCAAGTCGTGCTAAAAACGTGCTTCATTTCTAAATCGAACCATTCTTGCGAGGTGTAGGCTTCAACCGGAAGCTCATGCATCATTGGTTTTTCTTTGTCCATAGTTCGTTATTTATAAGAAGTATTTTTGTTCCAAATTTCTGAATAAGGCTGCCCTTGAACAGTCATTTTTACTTCTAGTGTATTTTCGTCTTTCAAATTAAAAATTACCTCATAATAACTACTATCGGGCAAATACATTTTACCGTTGATATAGCTGCCATCATTAGCTTCGACATCCGTTAAAAAATAGTCTTCTTTCTTGTTGTTGCCTTTGTATTCTTCTTTTCCGTCATTATAGTAATGTACTTTCCCAAAAAACTTACCCTCATATTCCACAATTTCATAAACCCCTTGATAATACTCATTTTTAACCTCCCACACGCCAATTATATTATCTTGTTGGGCACAGGAGGTTAAGGTTACCGTAAAAAATAGAATGGCAAAAATTGATTTTAAATATTGCATAATTGATTATTCTTAAATTCCTTACAAAGATGTAGAAAGTTTAGACGTTGGTTTTTGACCTATATCAAAAAAGAAAGTCCATCGGGATTGTCTAGTACATAATCGTAAATCGAATAAAAAATCAATAAAGACCAAATAGCGATCATGATCCAATATAACTTCGGTGTTTCTTTCTTCAAAACTTCTTCAACAAAATGAATAGTTCCCGTTTTTAAAATGTTCACGAGCCCGAGTATTAGGAAAAACATCCAAAACCAATTCCAATTAAAGATGATTGCAAAGAACATTAAAATAAGTGCTAAAAATGTTTTCCAATACTTCATATTCAATAGTAAAGTTGTTCGTAATCGATAAATAATGTACTTACTGAATACAGTGCCATTAAAATCCAACTTATGATAATTATCCAATAAAGTAGTGGGTTTTCCTTCTTATCGATAGGTTCAATAAAATAAGTGATACCAGAAATGATGTCGGGAATCACCCAAAATAGGAATAAAATTCCCCAAGCCCATTGCCAATTCATGATAATGGCGGTGTACATGAGCAGCAGGGCGATTATGGTGCGCCATTTTGTATTTTTTTTAGGCAGTTCGGAAGCTGTCCCGCTCTCGTTTTGGCCGACCACGGGTTTGTTCAAATTTCTTAGGCGTGATGGTTTATTCATTTTTTCAGGTTTTATTGAAGATAAGCTTCTTACGGGTTTCCTTTTCTAGGGCAATAAGATCGGTTTTAATTGAGTTATTAGAAGGTATTCAGCTCATTTTAGACCAGCTAAATAGGGTCTGCACGCTGCTTATTTTCTTGCAAGGACCAAAATTAGGGTTAAAACTAAAAAATAAATTTTGACATAGGTCAAAATTTAAAAAAGTAAAGGGGTATAATTTTGCGTCTGTAATATGAAGATGATGAAACTACTACTTTCAATTCTTATGCTGTGTTTTCTTTTTTCATGTAGCAATGAAGAAGATAAGTTGCTAGGCATCTGGCAATCAGATAGTGAATTTTATCGCGCTACCTACAAAATTGAAAAAAAGGGCACAGACGTGAAAGGTCTTTTACTCTACTATAACGACGACACTACGGTATATAAATATGAAGGAGACAAAGAACATTACCTATTCACCGGTTTAAAACAACAAGATCAAATCTTTGTAGATGCCACGGCAGGTGCAACAAAGAGTGTCTCTGCCAAAAACCCTATTGAATTGAAATTGATAAACTATGACACTTTAGCAGTCACTACCTATGTAATGAACCGCTCTCTAAAGGAATTTTGGATTAGAAAAAACAGTCGTTAAAATGAAAATAACCTTAAAATACTTAAGCCGCTTTCTCCTTTTTATATTGGTTTTTGTTGGATGTACCGATGATGGAATACGGAATATCGCCGGTGAAATTTCAGAGGACAATACTAATCCAACGGGCCCTACCGAAGTTATACCCATTGATATTAATGAGAATGAAAACGGATTTGCCCTCTTGGAGAAAATGCAAGGGCAATGGGTAGGCAAAAACAGGGTAATTGCTGACGATTTCGATTGGTTTTCCTTTGATTACCGGCCTAATTCACCCTCACAGATTCATGGGATTTTCGAAGGCGGGTCGTTGGGAAACTTGTTGACCTCCTTTTTTGTGGCCGACTATAAGGAGAAGAGAACGATAATGGCTCGAAATGGAGGTGTCCTCAACGGCATATATAGGTCCAGTTACTTTGTTCTGGACGAGGTAACGAACGACGAAAATGGCGATTATTTTAGGTTGGTAGATGCGAAGGGTGGAATGGGTGTCATGTATATGGAACTTCGTTTTAAGAACGATAGTTTGTATTGGAATGCCTATACCAGCAGATTGGGTGTTATTCTACCACCATCACGGCATATGACCTTTAAGGCCAAAAAAATGAACACGGATCTGGCCCAAACCGCAGCCGCGGCCGTTGGCTTTCCTCAAAATATTCCTGCTTGGGATTTTTCAGAAGGGTTTAACAATGACTATTTGTACCTTAACCCAGGGGATACAGAACCTGCTTCCGCCACTTTCTTGGCACAAGCTGCCAATAATAGCGATGTGGTCGCTTTGGCCCAGGAGTCCGGTGATCCTTGGAGAATAGATCAACATCCATATTTAGGGTCTTTGACCATCACCATAAATAGGGGTCAGGCCATCACCGATAGCAAGCTTTTCGTTACACTTTCAAAAGAAGCACTGACCGACGCAAACGGATTCTTTGTAGCGGATGAAAATGCCTTTAATAGTATCTTGTTATTTCCTGAACTTTCCATTGGGGAAAATCAATTTAAAGCTACCTACATACATCCCGGTAATTATTATATAAATGTAATCGCCGATGCCAATGGGGATGGTTCTATTTCAGAAGGGGATATTACCCACACCTTACAAGAAGTCACCGTCGTCCCAGAAACGAATGCCCAGATAACAATTTCCGACATAAATGTTCAAAACTAAAAAGATGCTCAAGCGTGTTTATAGCATAGTAATTGGTATGGTGGTTTTTGGTATGGGTCAGAGCTGTACCACTGCAATAATAGACGAAGGTTCTTTGGACAATCTACCGCCCATAACGCGAACGGTTACCTACCAGTCAGATGTAAAGGCCATTTTGGACAATTACTGCATCACTTGTCATGGTGGGCCTGCACCCCAAAACGGTTTGGACCTATCGACCTTTGAAAACGCCCAAATCACGGCAGAAAATGGTAATATGTCGTTAAGGATGAACAGCATTAGCAATCCCATGCCACCAAGCGGAAGGTTAACACCACAAATTCGCCAGTTGATAGAAAAATGGATAGAAGATGGGGTTCTTGAAAAACAATAACGTCTATTAAAACACGGAAAAAATCAAAGATGAATAAAGCTAGTTTGCTTATCGTATTGTTCCTAATGGGATTCTCGAACATGTTCGGGCAAGGAGCTTCAGAAGATAACCTAGAGGAAGAAACAAGGCAGGAAACGTTTCACTACCCTGGGTTTAAAGCCATGAAAATTGGCAACCTACAGTCGACCAAGGTGGCTTCAAGAAAAAACTTCTATATGTATGTGACCCATAGATTTGGAACATTGAACGATGGATTGAAAACTTTTTTTGGATTTGATAATGCGAATACCAAACTACAGCTGGTCTATGGTGTTTTTGATGGCGTTCAGATTGGGATGGGTAGGGAGTCCATCAGGCAAACATACTCAGGACATACTAAAGTTAGGATTTTGGGTCAAACCGATGATTTTCCGGTCAACATTGTTGCCTATAGCGCAATGAATATTAGAACCGATTTGCGTAAAGAACAGTATCCGCGCTTAAAATTTGCGGACAGGATCAGTTATGCCTCTCAACTGTTGGTATCAAGAAAATTGAATCGTAGTCTTTCCTTGGAAATTGCACCCACCTACATTCGCCAAAACCTAGTTTTAGAACCGTTTCAGGATCACAATCAGCTTGCATTGGGTGTGGGAGGGCGCTATAAGGTTGGTGAGCATTTTTCCATTACGGCAGATTACGTCTATAATTTTAGTAGGCATGAAAATTCCGTTTTTAAAGACCCTTTAACCTTTGGTTTGGATATAGAAACGGGCGGTCATGTTTTTCAATTGTTGTTTTCAAACGCCCAATCTACCAACGAACCTGGCTTCGTAAGTAATGCAGAAGGCAATTGGAGCAAGGGTGATGTCTTTTTCGGATTCAATATCGTCAGGGTATTTTAGTCTTTAAAAACCTTTATTTACCTCTTATTCTACTCAAGGTTTCCTGGGAGATGCCCAACATTGATGCAATGTGTCCCAAGTTCGCCCGTTGCGTAATAGAAGGGAAAACGCTGACCAATAGTTCATACTTTTCTTTGGCGGTCATAAAATAATAACCTTTGTAAAAATCATCTAAAAGTGCCATCTGTTCCTCTAGAATAAGCCTGCCAAAGCGATCCAATTTCGGGTATTTTAAATACAGCTCTTGCCATTGGTCATACGTAAGCGATACAAGAACGGAGTCTTCTGTAGTTTCGATATACTCGGATGATGGCTTTCTTAAAATATAACTATGCCAAGAAGTAACCAAGTTGTTTTCCGGATAAATCCAATAGGTTACGTCCTTACCTTTTTGGTAAAAATAGGTTCTTACCGTTCCCTTCTGTAAAAAATAAAGTCGTTTACATGTTTTGCCCTGTGTTAGTACAATATGCTCTTTTGGAACGGTTTCCCGAGAGGCCAAAGCCTCAATTTCCTCTTGTGCCGCTCCGGATAGAGCAACATATTGCTTTATATAATCGATGAAATCATCCATTTTCAAATATATATGGTTTGAAGGTATATTTAAGAAACCAGTATTGTGGTTTCATTTGGGCTCATACACCAAAGTAAAGAACTGGCTGGCACCAAGGTCAGATTCAAGAACCGCCATAAATTCTTTAGATGCATTTTTTACTACAATTGCAGCTGTATTGGGTGCCACTTCCCCTAGGTTTTCAGCATGTAAGGTAATGGTATTCATTCCTGGGCGTAGTTGCATTTTAAAGAATTGTTTTTTTCTTTTCAATTCGAGGTTCTTTACAATGATTTCGTCGTTGAGGTAGATGGTTACCCTATCTTTATCAATATTTCTATGGTCGTAGAGTCCGATAGAAATTTCTTTTTCGGCTATGGTATAGCTCTTTTTACTATCAATCAATACCCGTTCAGCAAGTTTCCATACCTTGGGAACGGTTTCAACGGATTTGGCCTCTCTAAGAATTTCTTTGGCTGCTTTTTCATCTATTCTATCAGGTAGGAGCTTTACAAATACTCCCGTAACTGTTACATCTTCAGGAATATTGATTGGTAGTTGTTGCGAACGATCTACTTTTAAGGCCACTGTTACAAAATTATACAGTGTATCGGGTCGTATTTCAAAGGTGAAATGACCTTGTGTTGTGTAACTGGGTGGTGGGTTTACTTCAAGTGCTGGCATGATATCATCGGACTCAACCAAATTGAAAATAGTATCGTCTACAGAACCCATAAAATTTGAAGGAAATACGTTTAACGGAAAAGAGTAGCCACGATCTTTAAGCTGAGGACCAAAAATCCAAAAACTGACCGCATACGCCTTATCCGCATATAAAGGGGTGTTTAACTGCACCGTTTTTATCGATTCATAACCGTCTGGAGCTGTCTTGGGAATGGTGACATCATTAATTTGAAACCCGTAATCTTTAGAGCTCAATTCCTGGTTCTGAGCTTGGAGGGTGATGATAAATGAAAAGTAGAATAGGAGTCGGGTTACTTTCTTTAGGCGTGATAACATATATAATATATTACTTTGTTAAAGGTCTTCAATAGATGTTGGAGCATTATCTGCTTTATAATCCAGCACTTTCCGAAAGTACTTTTGAATAGCTTTTGTGTCTGATTTTACTTTGATAAAATAACCATCCCGATAAATGGTATACACCCCTAAATTACCTTTGTCCAATACCAATTTATAATAGGGTATAACAAGCGCATAGGTTTCCAGTAACGAACGAAAACGTATTATAACTCCCTTGGGCCTCATTTCAATATTACAACTATTTGTATTGTCGTCAAGAATAAGTAGGTTTCTAATATCGATACTTGTTTCTGTAATAAACAATTTAGGAGATCCGATACCATCCATAGCCCAACGCTCTTTTAAGGTAAAGGGTTTACCGACCTCAGTGTCTACCTTTTTAGTGATTTCTTTATTGTTGTACGATACGTTTAAGAGCATGTTTATATGTTTTCCCCGAATTTTATCATATTTCCGTCTAGATCCAAAATGGCAAATTCCCGAATGCCCCAAGGTTGATTTTGCAACGGTCCGTTTGGGTGTACCACCCCTGCATCTTTCATTTCTTTGTACAGATCATCAACGCCTTTTACCCGGATGTAACAACTGGTGTTTTTAGGATGGATTTTATTGGTGCACTTCCAAAAATGGATTTCGATTTTATCCCGGCCAATAACGGCATAGTCTTTATCCTTCCACCCAACTCGGTCAAAACCTAGTTTCTTCTGGTAAAAATTAACTGTTTTATCAATGTTTAACGAAGCGAGTACTGGTATGGCAATCTGAAGATGCTCCACGGCAAATGATTTTTTCTAAAGTTAATTAAAACTTACACAGGATGATAAGTACAGGGCCGATTATATGAAAAGTGCTTAAAAAATACTTAGTTTTGCAGGCTTAGCAATCCGGTATTTATGAGTATTCAAGGCGTTTTAGAAACGAAAGTAAAAGAGGCTGTTAACTCCATTTTTAATGTGGAGCTGCCCTCTGTTGAATTTCAACCCACTAGAAAAGATTTTGAGGGGGATATTACGGTGGTAGTGTTTCCCATACTCCGTTTTGTAAAAGGAAATCCGGCACAAATAGGAGAGCAAATAGGTTCATTTTTAAAAGAGAAAGTTGATGCGGTTGAAAGCTATAATGTGGTAAAAGGTTTTTTAAACCTTGTTATCGGAGATAAGTTTTATATCGATTTTTTCAATCGGATCAAGAATGAGGTTGATTATGGAAAAACGCCTTCGAGCACCGATGTAACAATGGTGGAATATTCCTCACCTAATACCAATAAACCGCTGCATTTAGGGCATGTTAGAAACATCTTATTGGGCTATTCAGTGGCGGAAATTCTAAAGGCAGCCGGTAAAAAAGCATATAAGACGCAGATTATCAATGATCGCGGTATTCATATTTGTAAGAGTATGTTGGCTTGGCAAAAGTGGGGTAATGGGGAGACACCGGAAAGTACCGGATTGAAGGGGGATAAGCTCGTCGGGAATTATTATGTTGCCTTTGACAAGGCATATAAAAAGGAGATAGCTGACTTGATTGCAAGTGGGACGGATGAAAAAACTGCTGCTAAAGAAGCCTCTATTTTATTGGAGGCCCAAAAAATGCTGCAAAAGTGGGAAGCTGGCGATAATGAGGTGGTGACACTTTGGAAAAAAATGAACCAGTGGGTGTACGATGGTTTTGATGTTACCTATAAGAACATGGGTGTTGATTTTGATACCCTGTACTATGAAAGTGATACCTACCTGTTAGGCAAAAATGTGGTTGCCGATGGCCTTAAAAAAGGGGTGTTCTATAAAAAGGAGGATGGCAGTGTTTGGATTGATCTTACAGATGAAGGCCTTGATGAAAAAATCGTACTGCGTTCAGATGGTACCGCGGTATACATGACCCAGGATATAGGTACGGCCATACAACGTGTAAAGGATTATCCGGATATTACCGGCATGGTCTATACGGTAGGTAATGAACAAGATTATCATTTTAAGGTGTTGTTTTTAATCTTAAAAAAACTTGGTTTTAGTTGGTCGGAAAGTCTTTATCACTTGAGCTATGGGATGGTGGACCTGCCTAGTGGGAAAATGAAAAGCCGAGAAGGCACCGTAGTTGATGCGGACGACCTTATGGACGAAATGACCCGGACAGCTGCTGCAATTTCAGAAGAATTGGGGAAGTTGGAAGACTATTCCGATGTTGAAAAACACGAGCTTTATAAAACCATTGGCCTAGGGGCACTTAAGTATTATATTTTGAAGGTTGATCCCAAGAAGCGCATCTTGTTCAACCCTGAGGAGTCGGTAGATTTTCAGGGGAATACAGGGCCATTTATACAATATACCTATGCCCGTATTCAATCTATTTTAAGAAAGGCAAAGGACCTGAATGTTGACCTCTCGACGCCGCTCGAGGTGACAGAAGAGTTACATCCAAAGGAGAAGGAGCTGATCAAACAAATACAATTGTTCCCGGAAACCATTCAATTGGCGGCTGAGAATTATAGCCCAGCCTTGATTGCAAATTATACCTATGATCTGGTAAAGGAGTTTAACTCGTTCTACCAACAGGTTTCTATTTTGGGTGAGACCAATGAACAACAAAAAATACTTCGTGTACAGTTATCCAAAAAAGTCGCTGAGGTAATTCGATTTTCATTTGCTTTATTGGGGATATCGGTTCCTAAGCGTATGTAGGGTTCTCCGATTTAAAAAAAAGAACATGTGAGTCTTATTTCTTTTTTCGAGTTAGATATTTTTTGGTGGCTGGTCATCTTATATTTCATCTTATTTTTTATACTGCAATTTTACTCATGGGCCGATCTGTACAAATGGAATCCTTTTAGAAAACCAGATTTGTTAACCCAAAGGGAGAGTGAATTACTTTTACAATGTTTCCCCATCTATGGAAAAATGTCCGTCGAGCATAAGTTGCGTTTTGAGAAGCGGATGTTCTGGTTTCGTCGAGCAAAGGAATTTAAGTTTTTAGGTGAGGTTTCCAGGCAAGAGGATTTAAAGCTGGTACTTAGTGCAAGTTTGACCTTGTTAACTATGGGCCTGTCTCATTATAGATATATGCGATCACTTGACGAGATTGCCATTTATCCCAATAAATATTTCTCTAGGATAACAAGACAATATCATTTTGGGGAGTATGCACCAACGTTTAAAAGGGTAATTATATCCGCCGAACAGTTTTGGAAAGGTTTTGAAAAAACGGAGGACAACAGAAATCTTGCGATGCACGAGTTTGCTCATGCACTGAGTTTTGATTTGATTAAACAGATATCGTTCGAGGGACTTCAGTTTAGGTCCGGGTTAAAAAAAATAAAAAAGCTTTTTAAGCAGCCTTCTTTTTCATCTAAGCTGACTTCTTCGACCTATTTTAGGGAATACGGAATGACTAATCTACAAGAATTCTTTTCAGTTGCAGTAGAGAACTATGTTGAAACACCAACACTATTTAGAAAAGAGTTTCCTGATCTCTATGCTATCATGAAACGAATGTTGGCTTTTGATTTTCTGAAAGCTTAAGATCAGCGAATTAAAACCGAACCCTAAAACTCAGATTGGGGGTAAGGCCCAGCGAAACACTTTCAACCCGTTCAATAGCATCTGCATCGCCTAATTGGTAATAAGTGTTTAGGATATTTTTTCGATCTGTGAAGTTTAAAACCGAGAGCCCTATAGAAGCATCTATTCCCGAACTTAAGATAAAATCGTAGACTGCGGAGGCATCGGCACGCAGGTATTCTGGAAGTCTGCTCCCATTGGGGTCTTGATAGTTGATACGAAGAGGAAAAACAGTTGTATTCAAAGGATCGGTCGCATCAGGTTCCGTAAAGGGTTTGCCAGAACGATAGTTTAACCCAAGACCTACTTTAAGACTTCCGGTGGTATAGGTTGCTGCTAATGTAGCCGTATGCCGAATATCAAAATTGTTGGGAAAAACGCTAGGGTCAAAATTCGGGAATTCATAATTGTTTACATTATAGGTGTAACTGGCCCATACGCTATAATCGTCCGTTTTTTTGTTGATCAGAAATTCTACCCCTTTAACATCATATTTACCGATTTCCCCATTGAACTGATTTTCGTTTTGAAACCCTTGGGTAAGGGTACTGATATCTTCTACCTCCTTATAAAAACCTTCTAAACCGATATAAAGGGTCTTACGGTCATAATTGATGCCAAAAGAACCCTGTTTGCTCCTAGCAACAGGAAGATTTGTTCCGTCAGAAATAACCCAACGCCTTTTTTCAATACCTAGAAAATTCTGCTCCAAATCAACGACCTGATTCGTAGCTTGACTTTTAAACTCCCCAAGAACAATGGCTTTCCAATTTTTGGAAAAGGTGTAGTTGAGGTTAAGTCGGGGTTCTACAATAAATTTGGTAAAACTATCGGGATTTCTATAATTGTTCAATCGCGCACCGCCCCTAACAGACAGTTTATTGTCCTCTGATTTATAGGCCAGTTCCGAAAAAAAAGATTGGTTTACGACACTCCCCTCCTGATTATTCACAAAGGGAGGTAGGGTTACATTGGTCGCATTGATGATTTTGGTCTCACTAAGTTGAACTCCGTTCAACCAATTTAGCTGTTGTCCTAATTGGAAATTCGTATTTAGCTTCACCGACGCCTCTTGAACCTGATTGTTTTGTAACAATTGCTGTTGCGAATCGGATGAAATATTACGGGAATCGAGCGTGTAGTTCGTGTAATAGGCGTTTAAGGCGGTAGAAAACTTATTAGACCATTGGCTTTGTAACCGTATTCCCGTTGATAGGTTAAATTGGTTCAGGTCGCTATTTGAATTAATGCCAGTATCGGTGTCCCCTTCAGAATAATCCAATTGATTGTATATGTTGATAAAACTGAGTCGAAGTTTTTGTTTCTCATTAATGTCAAGGAGTACTTTCCCGGTAAAATCGTAAAAAAAGAAGGTTTCCTGTCGTTCGGTTTCCTCAGGTGCATTCTCATTAACTATTTGATTGTCCTTAAAAACCCGGTTAAAAAATCTGCTGAAAGTAGGGGTGTTGAGGAAATCGGTAAAGGAGCGCCGTGCAGAGAACTGTATCGCCAATTTATCTGAAACAGGCATTTGTCCATAAACATCACCACTTATAAGATTAAATCCCGCACCGCCAAAAAACGGCAGGTCAAGTTCATCCTTGGTGTCCATGGTTATCAAACCACTGACCCCATCGCCATATTGACTGCTTGTTCCATTTTTTGTAAGAACCACTTTCTCGGTCAAATATGGGTTAAAAGCTGAAATAAGACCAAAAAAATGACCCGACTGGTACATTTTTATACCATCCCATAGGAGAAGATTCTGGTCATTGCTACCGCCACGAATATTAATATCGGAAACTGTTTCGTCTATGCTTTTAATGCCAGGCAATGCCTGTACTGTCTGTAATATATCAGGTTCAATGGTGCCGGGAAGAATCCCGAATTTTTCAATGTTCAATTCTATACTCGCATCGGTTTGTTTAGTAAGACCGGAAGTCAGGAACTCATATACCACCACTTCCTCTAATTGTTGGTAAAACTGAGCCAGAATAATGGTTTGGCATTCCGTTTGCCCAATTAGTTCCTCCGCTTTTATAAACTGGGTTTTGAAACCAACATATTTGATTTGTAAAATTGCTTTTCGAGGAACATTTTTTAGCGTAAAACGTCCATCCTCGTCAGTGACCGTAACAAGGTCGCTATTAAGAAGTTCTATAGAGGCACCCGTTACAGTGTTTTCCTCGTAATTGTCAAATACATAGGCACAAACATCGATCGTAACACTTGTTGCTATGGTGTAATAGCGATCGTTCAACTTTCTGATCTGTAGTTGGGTTTCCGTTTCGATCTGTGCTATAATTTCGGAAAGGACAGTTGTTTCAGGTTTAGAGACATATAGGGTAGCAATATCCTTATCTATATAGGAAAACTTGACCTTATGGTCATCCTCTAAAGATTTAATTAAGGAAATTAAGGAAATAGGTGTGGTGGTTTCTTGGGCCCTTACAAAAAAGGCCATAAAACAAAGCAAGAGGCAATAAAATGTGGATAATCGCTTAAGGCGTGTCTTCAGCATAGAAAAGCACTTTGTTCCCCTCAAATTTAAACTTTATTCGCGAAGGGGCGCTTATACTTTTTAACGCAAGGGCTGCGTCTGTATTGCTAAAGGTACCTGTATATAATTGATTTAGGTCAATATTTTCTACACTTACCTTAATATTATGTTGCCTTTGAAACTCATCAAAAACGTATCGTAGGGGTATACTTTTAAAAGTACTTTCGTTGTTGATCCATGAAGGGGTGCCATTTCTTTGGGTAGTAGCAGTTACAATTTTACCGTTAACGGCAAAAAAAGAATCACCTGCGGGGACCTTTGTTTCTTTTCCGTTGTATGTGACACTAACCAAACCCTCAAAGCAACTAACCTCAAAAAAGCCGTTGCGATATTCTACGTTGAATTGTGTTCCTAAAACGCTAACATCGCCAGCCTCGGTGGTCACAGTAAATTTTTTGCCTTTAGCCACTTTAAAAAATGCCTCGCCTTTCAGGTTTAACTTGCGCTCATCGTTCCAATTTTTATCACTGAAGGCTATTTCGGAATCGGCATTTAAAATTACTTCCGAAGCATCGGGAAGAACCACTTCGGTACGTTCGGCATATTTGGTGGAAATAGTTTCGTCAAGTGAATTCAGGTAAAAATAAGAACCGGCAATTAGAACCGCAACGGCAGCCGCCACTTGCATAAAACGTTTGAACGGGCTCAACTGTACCACTTTGGTTTCTTCAAGCGTACGCTTGTTTTTGATGGCCATCAAAACCTCCTCGGTATTAAAATCAGGACCTTGCATCGTATTCGAAGTCTCGATAATACGTTGATAGGTAGCATACGCATCGGATTTTTTGAATTCCGTGAGTTCTGCTTCTGTAAGCTCATTGTTGAGCCATTTTGCCAAATAATTCTCTTGCATGACTTTAGCTTAGTATCTTAATAACAACTAGTTAATTATAAACCCTACTTTTTAAGTTGACAGTTTTCAGTTACTATTGATCGTTAATGTTTTTCCATCACTATTCCGCAACTACCTACTGCCACCTAGATCCCATCAATTTGTTCCCGTAGCGATTTTAACGCCAGATGCATTCTTTTTTCAATAGCCTTTACCGAAACACCTTCCATTTCAGCAATTTCCCTATATTTTTTTCCATCAATCCTATTCAATAGGAAAACGGTTCTCTGGTTTTCTGGAAGACTGTTAAGGGCATTATCCAACTTTTCTTGAAATTCATTTTGCTCCATCACGAATTCGGGGGACTCGTTGGTGGTCTTCAAGGTTTTATCGGCATACTTTAAACGTACTTTTTCTGCCTTGATTACATTCAGATAGGTATTGTTGGCCACCTTGTAAACAAAGGCCTTCGCCTTTTCGGGAGCCACTTTTGCACAATTCTCCCATAACTTCATAAATGCCTCCTGCACGGCATCATGGGCTTTTTCTTCATTACCGAACTTGTAATAAATATAGTTAAATACCGTTTTAGAATTAGCTTTGAAGATGTTGGCGAAAACGCCATCTTCGCATACGTTATCCATTTTTATGGGAGTCTGATTAGATTGGAATTCTTCAAAGATATTTTAAAAAAAATTAAAATCAATAGTAGGGTCTTTTTGATCGGTGTTGTTTTAAAAACGTATTAACAAAACTTTGTAAATCCAAATCGTTATGAAAAAGTGTATTTATTATGTACTGTGCGCCATCCTACTGGCAACGGTATTCTCGTTAACTTCCTGTGATAAGGAAGAATTCCCCGCAGATCAGATAGCTACTGATCAAGCGCTGGATGCAAGTTCCTTCACATCTGATTTAATGCGAAGAACCTCAGACAATGATGGGTCTTTTGACAATATTGTTGATGGCTCAAGTTGTTTTGATATTCGTTTTCCCTATACTGTTTCGGTAAACGGACTGGAGATTACCATAGATTCAGTTGAGGACCTTAATTTGATAGAGGAACTTTTTGATGCCGTTGATACTGATGATGACATCCTGGACATTATTTTCCCAATTACGGTTACACTTGCCGATTATTCGGAGCTTGTCTTGAATAATATAGATGACCTTAGGGAGTTGGCCGCTAAATGTATTGAAGGTGGCGGTGATGACGATATCGAATGTATAGATTTTATCTACCCAATTACGTTATACACCTTTAACCCGAATTTTGAGCGTACCGGAAGGGTTACCGTAAATAATGATAGCGAATTAAGACGCTTTTTTGCCGGACTTAGTGAAACCGACCTCTTTAGTGTCGAATTTCCCGTTTCGTTTGAAATGCATGACGGTACCAAAGTTACCGTTGAGAGCAATGATGAATTGAGGGAGGCCATTGAAAGGGCCGTGAACGCTTGTGATGAGGATGATGATAATGATTATAATGATGACGACTTTACAGAAGAACGATTAGATGCCTTATTGGTAGAGTGTCCTTGGTTCGTTGATGAGCTAAGGAGAGAAGGCTCGTCTGCGACGGATCAATATGTAGACTATGTGTTGAATTTCAAAGAGGACGGCACCGTATTAGGCCGTGATTTGTTAGGTAATGTATTTGAGGGAACTTGGAGTACAAGGGTCGCGGAAAACAGAGTGTTACTTCTTCTAGAATTTCCGACTATTGCCGACTTTACATTAGAGTGGTTGGTTTATGAAATAGACCAAGACAGGATCAAATTGTTTACTGCTGGGGACGATGATAGAATGAGGATGATCAGAGCCTGTGGTTTCGAGTTTGATTATTGCAACGAAGGCTTTATTAAAGAAGTTTTGGATACCTGCAGATGGGTGCCTTCACAAGAGGAAAATAACTTCTTGAACGGAATGACCATTGATTTCTCTAACCAGAACATTCATGTTTACAATGAGAATAACGAAGTTGTAGATGAAGGTAATTGGGAAATTTCTGAAAACATTATAATCTTTAATAGTCTTAGCATGGAACTTGCCAACTACATTGGTGAGTGGAAGATTACCGAATGTAATGCAGAACGTTTTAAACTTGAACGGGAAGGCGAATACCTGGTTATAGAAAAGCAATGTGAATAAGACCTATATATAATTTTGCCCCACAACTTGTTTGAAAGCGTTCGTTGAAAGATGGACGCTTTTTTTATGTAACACTTTTTTGCTATATGCACGGGCTTTCCCGTTCTTATTATTAAATTTGCTTTTCTCCAAAAAGTAAGCAAACGATGTTCGATAATTTAAGCGAAAAACTAGATAAGGCATTACATGTTCTTAAAGGTCATGGACAAATAACAGAAATCAACGTTGCGGAAACCACAAAAGAAGTCCGTAGGGCATTGTTGGATGCTGATGTTAATTTCAAGATTGCCAAGGAATTTACCAATCGGGTAAAGGAAAAAGCGCTGGGACAGAACGTACTGACCACCTTACAGCCGGGTCAGTTGATGGTAAAAATCGTTAAGGACGAACTTACCGAGTTAATGGGCGGCGAACATGAAGGTATTAATCTTTCAGGTAGTCCATCAATCATATTAATGTCAGGTCTTCAGGGTTCTGGTAAGACCACTTTTTCGGGGAAACTGGCTAATTTTCTAAAAGCAAAGAAAACCAAAAAACCATTGTTGGTCGGTTGTGATGTATACCGTCCTGCAGCGATTGACCAGTTGCATGTTGTAGGGGATCAAATTGGCGTTGAAGTTTATTCTGATAGGGGGAATAATGACCCCGTTGCTATCGCTAAGGCGGGAATTGAACATGCTAAGGCCAATGGTCATAATGTGGTCATTATTGATACCGCGGGTCGTTTGGCCGTCGATGAAAAGATGATGGATGAGATTTCCAATATCCATAAGGCAATCCAACCGCAGGAAACGTTATTTGTGGTCGATGCCATGACGGGTCAAGATGCGGTGAATACAGCAAAGGCCTTTAACGATATCTTGAATTTTGACGGGGTTATTCTTACCAAGTTAGACGGCGATACCCGTGGTGGTGCGGCTATTTCTATAAAATCGGTGGTTGATAAGCCGATCAAATTCATAGGTACAGGCGAAAAGATGGAGGCAATAGATGTCTTCTATCCCAATCGTATGGCGGAGCGTATTTTGGGAATGGGTGATGTTATTTCACTTGTTGAACGGGCCCAAGAGCAGTTTGATGAGGAGGAAGCCCGAAAAATTCAAAAGAAGATCGCCAAGAACAAATTTGGTTTTGATGATTTCTTGAGCCAGATCCAACAAATCAAAAAAATGGGGAACATCAAAGATTTGATGGGCATGATTCCCGGTGCTGGCAAAGCTTTAAAAGGATTGGATATTGATGACGATGCCTTTAAGCATATTGAGGCGATTATTCATTCCATGACTCCTGATGAGCGTTCTACACCTTCTAAATTGAATGCCAGCCGCAAAAAACGAATCGCCAAAGGCAGCGGTCGCGATGTAAAAGAAGTGAACCAATTGCTCAAGCAATTTGACCAAATGAGCAAAATGATGAAAATGATGCAAGGCGGGGGCGGTAAAAAGATGATGCAGATGATGGGAGGAATGAAGGGGATGCGCTAGTTTAGTTAGAAGTTAGAAGCATCTCCTGTAGCATCGTGTTTTCAATAACTCTGGGTGCCATCATGAAAGGAGCGAAGCAAAAAGACTCCAAATAAAACAACACAAATGGACCAAGCAAATAAAAATTAATGACAATACTAGACGGTAAAAAAGTCTCGAACGAGATAAAGGAAGAAATCGCTGCCGAGGTTGCGAAAATGAAAGAAAGGGGGGAGAAGGTCCCTCATTTAGCCGCGGTTCTTGTGGGTACGGATGGTGCCAGTTTAACTTATGTAGGGAGCAAGGTACGCTCATGTAAAAGAGTAGGTTTTGAATCTACCTTGGTACAGATGCCCAATACTACTTCGGAATTGGAGTTGCTAAAAAAGATCGAGGAACTAAACAATGATGCCGATATAGATGGATTTATTGTACAATTGCCTTTACCAAAACAGATAGATACCCAAAAAGTGCTTATGGCCATAGACCCCAATAAGGACGTTGACGGGTTTCACCCGACCAACTTCGGAAAAATGGCCCTGGATATGAGTACATTCATTCCTGCAACTCCCTTTGGTATTTTAGAGCTAATAGAGCGTTATGGGGTAGAAACACAAGGAAAGCATACCGTAGTAATCGGTAGGAGTCATATTGTTGGGCGCCCCATGAGTATATTAATGGGCAGAAAAGGTTTTCCCGGCAACTCTACGGTAACATTAACGCATAGTAGAACCAAGAATATTACCCAGATCATTTCGCAGGCCGATATTGTTATTTCCGCTTTGGGCGTCCCCAATTTTTTAAAAGCAGAAATGGTCAAAGATGATGCGGTGATCATAGACGTAGGAATTACCAGGGTGCCTGATGAAACCAAGGAAAAAGGATACTATATTACCGGGGATGTCGATTTTGAGAATGTGAGTAAGAAAGCATCTTATATAACCCCGGTTCCGGGTGGAGTAGGCCCAATGACCATTGCGATGTTGTTGAAAAATACACTTCTCGCCAGGGAACGGCATAGAGAAGGAATTTAAGTTCTACTCTCAGCTTTCAATTTGATTACTGCCTATAAATCAGTACCTTTTGTGGTATAATCAACCGACCATGAAAAGACTGTTTTTTACCTGTTTCCTTGTTTCTTTTTATTTAATCAGTGGTCAAGCGCAAAAGACGGCATCAAAATTTGCCATCAATGTATCCTTTTCAGAAACTGCAAGTTCTGAATCAAAAGATGGCCGATTATTATTAATGTTTTCTAACAACGATGAAAAAGAACCTCGTTTTCAAATTAATGATGGGCTTAAAACCCAATTGATCTTTGGTATGAATGTCAGCGACATGGCCGCTGGGCAAAGCATAACATTCGATCAAAACGCATTTGGTTTCCCCTATTCCAGTTTGGCAGCGGTACCCCCTGGAGAATACAATGTGCAGGCATTGTTGCATGTTTATGAAACCTTCAACCTATCTACGGGACATACGGTAAAATTACCGATGGATAATGGTGAGGGGCAACAATGGAAAAGCTCGCCTGGAAACCTTTACAGTAAACCTTTTAAAATTATCATTGGGGAAAAAGGGGTTAGCAATGTGAACATTGTAATGGATCAGGTGGTTCCTCCTATTGAGGAGGCAAAGGATACGGAATGGATCAAGCACATAAAAATAAAATCTGAGAAACTCTCGAAATTTTGGGGTAGGGATATGTATTTAGGGGCTCATGTATTGTTGCCCAAAGGTTTTGATGAACATCCTGAGGCTAAGTACCCGTTAATGGTTTTTCATGGGCATTTTCCCAATGATTTTGGAGGATTCCGTACCACGCCCCCCGATGCGAATCTAGAACCGGAGTATTCAAGTCGCTTTGATTTGGAGGGCTATAATATTATTCAACAACAAGAGGCTTATGATTTTTATAAACGTTGGAATGAACCGGATTTTCCGCGAATGTTGATTATCGAAATTCAGCACCCGACACCTTATTATGACGATTCCTATGCCGTGAATTCGGCGAGCCAAGGTCCTTATGGTGACGCTATTACTTATGAACTTATTCCATTTATCGAAAAAGAATTCCGCGGTATTGGTGAAGGCTGGTCCCGATTTTTATATGGTGGTTCTACAGGTGGTTGGGAGGCCTTGGCCGTTCAAGTGAAATATCCTGAAGAATACAATGGTTGTTTTGCCGCTTGTCCCGACCCTATAGATTTTAGGGCCTATTGCCTTACCAACATTTATGAAGACGAGAACGCTTACTATTATAACAGTGAGCACAAGAAGCTCGAAGTGCCTTCCCATCGTGATTATTTAGGTCATGTGCAATCCACATTGCGCGAGGTGAATCAGCTGGAATTGGTATTAGGGGATAAGTCCCGTTCCGGCCAACAATGGGATATTTGGGAAGCTACTTATTCCCCACAAGGAATAGATGGTTATCCAGTGCGACTTTGGGATAAGCTGACTGGTGATATTGATCATAAAGTTGCCGGATATTGGAAAGAGAACTATGACTTAAGGCATATACTTGAACGCGATTGGGACAAGCTGGGAGATAATTTAAAAGGTAAAATACATATTTATTGTGGCGATATGGATAATTACTACCTTAACAATGCGGTGTACCTAATGGAGGACTTTCTTGAAAATACGACCAATCCACATTATGGCGGTGAGGTGGTGTATGGAGATAGGGCAGAACACTGTTGGAATGGTGACCCCGAACAGCCCAATGCGATAAGTAGGTTGCGCTATAACAGCATGTATGTTCCTAAAATAATGAAACGTATAGCCGAAAGTGCCCCTAAGGGAGCGGATCTAACGAGCTGGAGGTATAAATAAATGGCAATTTTTTTGACGTTTAAAAAGAATTAAGAACATCGGACTATGGGAATAAAAGGGGATAAGCTAAAGAAAGACGCTGTATTGGCGGCAGAACTCCTATTGGAAAGATTGGCGCCGATAGAAGGCGTTTCAATGAAAAAAATGTTTGGAGGGCATGGTGTATTTCATGATGGGAAAATGTTTGGTATTGTAGATTCAAGGGGAAATTACTTTTTTAAGGTAGATGAATTGAATAGATCTGATTATTTGAGAAAAGGAGGCGTTCAACATAGTAAAATGCCCTATTTTTCCATTCCTCAAGAAATATTTGTCAACCAGGACAAACTTATCGCCTGGGCCAAAAAAGCTATCGAAATCAGCAAATAGAAATAAATAATATCAAAAAACAAAAAAATGAAACTAGGAGCATTCTCAGTAAGCCTAGCGGTCAAGGACCTAGAGGTTTCAAAAAAGTTTTACGAAGAATTGGGGTTTAATGTCTTTGCAGGTGCTATGGAAAGCAAGTATCTCATTATGAAGAGCGGGGATACTTTAATCGGACTTTTTGAAGGTATGTTTGTTGGGAACATACTTACCTTTAATCCGGGATGGGATCAAAGTGCACAACCCTTGGCAGATTTTGATGACGTTCGTGAAATTCAAAAGGTAGTTCGGGAAAATGGGGTCAAGTTAGAAAGGGAGGCAGATGAAGACTCGAGTGGGCCAACTAGTTTTGTTATAAAAGACCCGGATGGGAATATGATTATGTTTGATCAACATGTGTAGTACTCTTAACACTTTTACCATGACAGATCGGGAAGAAAAATTAAAAGTGTACGACGCCCTTGTTGCAAAATGCCCAAGATTTGAGCGTAAGGGTAAGACCATGCCATACACGTCTGCGAATGGCTATATGTTTTCCCTTTTCAATAAAGCCTGCGAAATTGGCATCCGTTTTTCGAAAGAAGCGCAACAAAAGTATATTGCCGAATTTAACACTACCATTTATGAGTCGTATGGCGCTATAATGAAAGGTTATATTTTAGTACCGGAGGCAATGTGGCAAGACCATGAAACTGTCGTTAGACTATTGAATGAGAGCTATGACTATGTAATGACCTTAAAAGCAAAGTAGTGCTAGTCACTAATGACCGGCACTCAAATACTGTCCCAGGATAGATAGGTCTCTTTATTCGTTTGAGGGAAGGGATTCAAATTCCTTTCTTTTGTCATCAAACCACTCTTTCATTTCTTTGGGAGACTGTGTTTTCATTTTTTCCTTCATTTCGTTCATCACCTTAATATGGCCCTGGTCACCTTTTTGGAACATCTCCATTCCATGGTTTTTACTTTTCTCAACCATTTCTTCAAAGGTTTCTGCATGAAATTCTAGGTCACACGCTCCGCCTAATTGTTTACAAGTCATTGTTTTCATAATCTTGTTTTTATTATTTATAAATTTTTAAGGAGTTCGCTAAGCCTTTCGAAAACAGAACCCCAACCGTTCATTATTCCCATTTTTTCTTGTTGTATACGGTATTCCTCAGTAGGGTGAACGACCTTAAAAGTAAAGTCCGTTTTCCCATCAATGGCCTTAAACAGGGCATGAATTTCAACCCCCTCGGTCATAGGCCTAAAGTTTGCCGTACTGATTATCTTTTCCATCGGGACAATCTCTTTATACTCACCTTCGGCAATAAACTCCTGACCATTGGGCATGGGCATGATATATTTCCACTTTCCGCCAACTTTAAAATTGTGCATGATTACTTTGGTTTCAATTCCTTTCGGGCTCCACCATTTTGCAATATGTTCAGCCTGTGTCCAAGCCTCCCAGACCAACTCCAAAGGTGCGTCAAAGGTTCGCTCTATGGTAATAGTTCGGTTCTCAAGGTCATTGGGTTTGTTCATTTGTTCTGTAATTTGGTTAAATAGTTATCAAAGGAGTCCAGTTTATCTTCCCACAATTTTTGGTATTGCTCGATCCACATAAAAGCAGGGATTAGGTTTTTGGGTTGAATAAAACAGTAGCGCTCTCTTCCTTGTTTTCTATAGTCGATTATTTCACACTCTTTTAAAATTTTAAGATGCTTCGAAATTGCCGGCCTACTGATTTCAAATTTTTCCGCAATCGAATTTACGGTAAGTGTTTCTTTGGCCAATAATGCGATAATGTCCCTTCTAACGGGGTCTGCAATTGCCTGAAAAACATCTCTTCGCATAATTTACGTAACTAAACGGTTACAAATATATGAGTAACTATTTGGTTACGCAAATGTTTTTACAAATTTATGCAGAACGGCTACATAAGTATAAAATGGAAGGTATACTAACATGGGGTAGGGTGCCACTATGCCTAGGATGTTTTTTGAGAAAAACCCTTGACATTAGTACAGAATATTGTTTATTATAGTTCAAATAGTATTTATGAAAGTAATTTCATAAATTTATGAAATAATATGTATATATGAATTTAGATAAATTGGAATACCTGTCAATTGGCTCTCAAATGCGACGAATTTATGAAAAACTCCAGGTAATGGCCGATAAAGTATATTCGGATATTGACTTGAATTTTAAGTCTAGTTGGTTCCCAATCTACTATACGCTATTAAAAAGTAGCAGGGCTTTGACCATTACCGAATTGACCGAAGGCATTTCATATAGTCGGATTACGGTAAAAAATGTGGCGAGGGAATTGGGAAAAGCTGGGTTGGTTAGAATTTCTGCCAATCCAACCGACAATCGTTCAAAACTTGTTCAACTAACCGAACGGGGAAGGCTAATTGAAAGTGATCTAGAAGCCATCTGGGAAGTTTTTCAAGAAAAATTGGAATCCCTATTTGGGAATGATGGGAAGGAATTTTTAAATAGATTATCTGAAATAAATGACAAACTAAATAAGCAACCCCTTGAAAAAGAAATTTTAAGGGAACATTACAATTACACAGTCAGAAATGCGAAACCAGAAGAGTTTAAGGAAATAGGAGAATTAATGGTTGACGTTTATGCGGTACTAAAAGGTTTTCCAAAACCGGATGAGCAACCCCAATATTATGGTTTGCTGCGTAAAGTAGGGCAATTGACCAAAAATAAAAATATTGAATTACTTGTTGCCGTATCAGATCAAGGAAATATTGGTGGTGCCGTGGTGTTTTTTAATGATATGAAGGATTATGGTTCCGGAGGAACGGCTACGCAAGAAAAAAACGCATGCGGATTTAGACTTTTGGCTGTCGGGCCCAAATCAAGGGGCCTCGGTTTGGGTAAATTACTTACGGAGTATTGTTTGGAAAAGGCAAAAGAATGTGGGTCGAAAAACATGGTTATTCATACCACCAATTCAATGAAAATAGCTTGGGGGATGTATGAGAGATTGGGCTTTAAAAGAGCCAAGGATTTGGATTTTATGCAGGATAACCTTCCTGTATTTGGGTTTAGGTTAAAACTGAATGGGTAAGGAATATATTATAATAGTGAAGAGGACTATTTATTTTCCCTTCAAATTCCGTTCTACCTGCAGTTGATGGTGTTCTACATGATAAATAGCGTTATAGAGCATTTCTTTTAATGTTATTTCCCCCAACAAAGGATGAGGAACCAGATAAGTTTCAAGTTCGTGTTCATCCTGTTTTTGAATAGCGGCGTTTAGGGCTTCAATAAGAGATTTTAGCTTTTTGATCAATTCATTTTTTGAGATTGTTAAGCTGTCTTCTGGAACATATCTTTCGGGAGCCTTTCCCGAACCCCCGGTTTTTTCGAGGTATTCTTTTTTAAGTTCTAGATAAGACCTACTTGAGCGTTCTGTTTTCCTAAAATTCTGTTCCAGTGTGGTGTTAGACATGCCGAACAACCGAACAAGCGGTTTTACGCACAGCACAATATGTTCCAATTGTTGTGCTGCGGACCATTTTTGTTCAAACCTGAAGCTATAGTCTTCAGAACTTAATCCATCCATATAATCCAGAAACGAATTATATTTTTCGTTCATTTGGTTGACAATTTCTATCCTGTTCACAGTTTTTTATTTAGTTTAAGCGCATCGCTATTGGCAAAGACCAATGTTAATTTCGATTATAGGCAACTGACCTGTGTCTAGTAAACCCCACATTTTAGTATGTATCTCCTTTTTTCGGAACAAACTGTTTTGGATCATAAAAGAACTGCTCTCTTTTGATTTTATTCTTTTCCCATTCCTGATATGCTATTTCTTCAATTTCTGTTACAGAATGATCTTTCCAGAGAAATCTAAAGTTCCACCTGATTACCACTTTGTCGCGATCTTGAAAAAATGGACGAATGCATTTAGATGTCACTGATACTGCTTTTTTGAGCATTTCCTGTTCGTTTTTAACCAAATTTTCTATGCCCACCCTTGGCGCGCCTTGATTTTCTTGAATCGACGCGTTCTCGGTGTAGAATTTCGCTATAACCTTGTCATGGGGCTGTTGTTCGACCGCCGTGATAAAATTTTCAATAGTTTCTGGTGTAGGCATTCTTTATCTTTTTTGTGTTCGTACCCCATGATTTATTTTAAATTGCTAATACATTCGTTCCATTCGAATTAAACAGCAAATAACTGCCCCATATCCTTAAAGGCTTTAAATTCCAAAGCATTACCCGCGGGATCCAAAAAGAACATGGTCGCTTGCTCGCCAGCTTGCCCTTTAAAGCGAATGTAAGGTGCTATGATAAATTGAATTCCTTTGACCTTCAATTCTTCAGAAAAAGAGGCAAAGGTGTCCCAGGGCAAAACAACCCCGTAATGGGGAACGGGAACATTGTGCCCGTCAACCGCATTGTGATGAAGACCGCCTCCTTCACCTTTTGGTTTATAATGAATTACCAGCTGATGTCCGAACAGATTAAAATCTACCCAATGGTCACTGCTTCTACCTTCCTCGCAATTAAGGGTTTCGCGGTAAAACGTTCTACATTCATCGAGGTTATGCACAGGAATGGCGATATGAAAGGGTGTTATATTGTTCATGTATTAAGCTTTAAACTAAAAATACTTTATTCCTAGGACTTTAAAAATTCAATAACCTGATTGCGCACCTTGTCCTGATGTAGCGAATGCCCTAGTCCTTTGGTTTTGATAAGGATGCTGTTTTTCCAATTGTCATGAACTTGCTGGGATGAACTTATGGGAGCAACGGCATCCAGTTCATCATGGATCAGCAGTCCTTTTTTAAAGACACTTTTTGCGAATGCCCTACTTGAGAACTCGGCGAACTTAAATCCGAACCTTTTGGTAAAGTAACTTTCTAAATGTATCATGAGTCGGTTACTTAACCCCAGAGTGTTTTTGAACTGCCGCATAAAATCGGAAAGCTCGGAAGGTGCGGCCAAGGAAACTAATTTTTCAACCCCTGGATTTTCATTTTTGTATTGGTTATAAATCATGGTCATGCCACCAAGTGAATGACCAATAATATATTTGGGACGATAGGTCTCGATTACTTTTTGCGCACAATCTGAGTAAAGGGGCAGATTCAAAACAGGGCTTGAAGAATGGCCATGACCTGGAGCATCAAAGGCGATGATATTGAATCCTTCCTTTTGTAATTTGTCAATAAAATTACGCCAACGAAACGTATTGCTTTCCCAGCCATGCATTAAAAGTAATGTAGCCCCATCACCCTGCCAGCGATAGGTCTGGATAAAAACATCCTTGGTTTTCAATATATCGTCCTTGGCATTTTCTAAAAACGATTTTTGAACTGGGAGTACTTTTCCCTTTCTGGGCGTACAAAATACTTCGAAAGCTCTTTCTGCGGTCTTTCTTCCAGAAAAGAAACTGAGCAAATTGAAATATTGACCATAGGCCAAAGGGATGTATTTATTGAGTATTTTCTTCATCTTTTTAACATTGGTAGGGGACTGAAAGGGTGTCGTAAAAGTCTTTTTATAAAGAATTTCACTAACAACTTTTGAAAACCTTCTGCCGGAAAGTCCCAATAATTTTCGCGTATAATATGCTTTGGCAAGCCAAACCGTTTTAGCCCTTTGGTCACATCTACAAGGTCGGCCCTTCGGAACGCCTCAACATTGTCTCTGAATTTTCCATGGTATACCGATAGTTTGTGATGCATAGCTATAATTAAACCTATTTCTTCGAGCCATTCCAATTTGTCTATTTTTTGGAGGTACTTTTTTGCTTCGGCTATAGATGGGTCCAGATAATCAAAGGTTTTGGCCGACCATATTCCGATATCATGAAAAACAGCTGCGATTACGATTTTGTCCCGATCATCATCTTTATTTTCTTGCTTTAGGGCAAAAGTTAGGCGAACAAGCCTATTTACATGGTTTAAATAGGGGATATAATGCTGCCCTAGTACATGTTCATAGGGCCCCATTAATGCTTCTAAATCTATTTTAAACATTTTTTGCATTCAAGGTTACTTTTTGTAACTTGCTCTTAATTAATAACTAAAAATAACCATTCTTTTTCAAATTTTAGAAGGTAACGATGAAAACAGCAAGTATGGAAATAGAAACTATTACTGAAAATCAGAAGGTTAAAGCAGCAAAAAAATTAAAAAAAATGTTCGGGCATGTTGATCTTCGCGATACTACCCTGGTTTGTCCTATTCGTGATGTTATGGCCGTGGCCTCTGACAAGTGGAGTATTCTCATTATACTTTATTTAGGGTATTTTCCCGTATTGCGTTTTAACGAGCTGAAAAAGAAGGTCTACGGTATTTCAAATAAGGTATTGAGCGAGCGTTTAAAAAATTTGGAAAAAGACGGGTATTTAAAACGAACAATGTACCCCCAAGTCCCGATTCGTGTGGAGTATAAATTAACGGATTTTGGACATTCGTATCTTCAAAAACTCATAGAATTGACTGAATGGGCACAGCTGCACAAAGATTGTGTGGTTTCAAATCGCACTAAGTTTCAAGAAGCGTTATCAGTTTAACAAAAAACCTTACTTTAAAAGAGCTTCTTAAAAGATAGGTGTGTTAATCCCACCCGAGCATCATATATTTAATTTTGGCCACATCTGGAATTTGAACTGCTTCTATATTAGTGCTTGGCGCATAGCGAAGACTACTTGGCAATTCTTCTTTACTAATGGTAAAATACACATCACTTTCTTTTACCAAAACCAGGATGTTGTTGAAAGAGGTGATAATTTTTTTTATCGTATAAGCATTTTTTATATCCTTAAATGTGCTTTTGATACTGATGCCCTTTTCGGTGGAAAACCGACCATCCTCGAACCTCACATTTTCGATTTGAGGAATACTATCGGCACTTGGGGTCAAAGTTAATAGCAGCTCACCGCCTTTTTCAAAAATCTTTAATTTTTTGGCCTTGTTCCCCAAGTTAAGAGTGGTGGTATCCTTAACGACCGAGTCTTTGGCATAGATTAATTCGATATCGCGGGCAAGACTGCTTTTATCCAATACGCCTACCCTGTCATTGGTAATAAGAAAAGTAGTATCTACTTCTTTTTTACAATTATACAGGAACAACACTAAAAGTAGAAGGGAAACAATACTTAAATTCTTCATGGATAAACTGATTTGATGATTGATGATTGATGAATTCAATGAGATGTGGTATCAACGTAATACCTTAGTCAATACGCCCAGTACGCCCCGAATAAAAGTTGCACTGGTCAACACTTTGATAATGGGGTTTTGCCTAGTACTCCGACGCCTACTGGACGTCTTTTTGGTCGCTGCTTTTTTCTTTTCTTTTTCGGCCAATTTTTCGGCCTTTTCTATTTTTTCGTTCAACATTTCGTAAGCACTTTCCCGGTCAATGACGTCGTTGTATTTTTTTACCAACTTTGAACTTCCAATAACGTCTTTTAGCTCCCCGTCTGTTAAGATATCCATACGGCTCATCGGGGCCCGCAAAAGAGTAGCGGCCAAGGGCGTGGGACGCCCTTTTTCGTCCAATGCGGAAATAAGCGCTTCCCCGATTCCCAAAGAAGTCAAAACTTCTTTGGTATCATAGTATTCTGATTCGGGATAGTTCTCCGCTGTTAGTTTGATTGCCTTTCTGTCCCTAGCGGTAAAAGCCCTTAAGGCGTGCTGTACTTTAAGCCCCAATTGCGAGAGTACTTCATTTGGGACATCGGTAGGGTTTTGTGTTACGAAATAGAGCCCGATACCCTTAGAACGGATCAATTTTACAATATTTTCAATTTGATCTAACAACGCCTTGGAAGCCTCGTTAAAAATAAGATGTGCCTCATCTATAAACAAGACCAATTCAGGCTTGTCACTATCTCCCTGCTCAGGAAATGTTGAATATATTTCCGCCAAAAGGCTTAGCATAAAAGTCGAAAACAATTTCGGTCTATCCTGAATATCGGTTAGGCGTAGAATGTTGATATAGCCCCTCCCCTGATTATCCACGCGCGTAAGGTCATCTACCTCGAATGACTTTTCCCCGAAAAATAGTTCCGCCCCTTGCTGTTCAAGTTCAATGATCTTTCGTAAGATCGTTCCGGTGGAGCTAGTGCTAATTCGGCCATAGTCTTTGGCAAATTCCTTTTTACCTTCCTGGGTGGCATATTGTAATACCTTTTTAAAGTCCTTTAGGTCTAATAAAGGCAATTTATTGTCATCACAATATTTAAAGACAACGGCAACAATACCCTCTTGGGTTGGGGTAAGGTCAAGAATTCTCGATAATAGAACAGGACCAAATTCTGAAACGGTTGCACGGAGTTTTACCCCATCTTGTTCTGAGAGCGACAAGATTTCTACAGGAAATTTTTTTGCTTCAAACTGAAAACCAATTTTGGCATGCCGTTCATCAATTTTAGGGTGACCAGGACTCGGTTGGGCAATACCACTTAAATCTCCCTTTAAATCCATCAATAAAACAGGAATACCTTTATCCGACAGATTTTCTGCCAATACTTGAAGCGTTTTTGTTTTTCCCGTACCTGTTGCGCCGGCAATAAGTCCGTGACGGTTTAGGGTCTTTAAAGGGATTTTTACAAAGGCATTGGTTACTGCCTCGCCTTCCAGCATTGCCGCGCCCATTTTTATGAAGTCACCTTTTGTAGTATAACCCGCCTCAATATGTTTAAAAAAATCTTCCCTACTGCTCATTTTATCCAAATTAGAGCCTAAAAATAGTCAATTTCTGGGTTTAAAAGTTTAGTAGTTTATAAGTTTAATAGTTCTTAAAGAATTGATCATACCACCTGGGTCTCGAATTCTGGCATATGGTATTTTGATGCTTGGAATTAGAATTATAAGGATTACTCGGGTTATCTTTGTCAGATGCTAAAAACCGATGTTTTAGAGAAAGTTGATGCGGGTACGATGCTTCCGTTAATGGAGGAGTTTTATACGATTCAAGGGGAAGGCTACCATAAGGGAACCGCTGCTTATTTTATAAGGGTTGGTGGTTGCGATGTGGGTTGCCATTGGTGCGATGTAAAGGAGAGTTGGAATGCAGATACCCATCCGCCCACGGCCATCGAGCACATTACTGAAAATGCCGCCAAATATTCAGATACCATTGTTGTTACTGGAGGGGAGCCTTTAACATGGAATATGTTGCCGCTTACCCAAGCCTTAAAAACCCAAAATCTTCAAACCCATATTGAAACCTCAGGGGCTTATAAGCTAACAGGTCTATGGGATTGGATTTGTCTCTCCCCAAAAAAAAATAAACTACCCGAAGGTGAAATTTACGAGCAGGCGCATGAGCTCAAAATAATCGTATATAACAAACATGATCTTGTTTTCGCCGAAGAGCAGGCCGCTTTGATCAATGGCAAATGCATTTTATACCTACAGCCCGAATGGAGTGTACGGGACAAGGTTACGCCTATGATTGTGGATTACGTAATGCAAAACCCGAAGTGGAAGGTGTCTTTGCAAACCCATAAATATTTGAATATTCCTTGATAAAGTTCAAATACTTATATCACGTCTAAATTATATCGGACAGGTTCATTACCCCGGATTTAAAGGAATCAGTGCAGAAAACAACTATTTATTGAGCTTGAATTATCGCCCTCCGTTGGCCCTTAGATCTAAAATGCATTCGGTATCTAGCGGGGGAATATCTACTAGACCCTTCGCTGCATTGTTTTCCAGCATCGAAAGAACATTTTTTCCGTTTAAGTTGCAGCTACTTTTGAGCCCATCTTCGGAAGCAAGGGCGGCGGCATTTTTTCCACTACTTTGAACAAATTGAAGTTCAGCGCGCATTAAGCAGCCAATTACATTACAATGATTGGGGGCCTCGGGATCCTCGTGGTCGTTTACGGGAATCGACCCAATATTCACCAACCCGAAAAGATGACCAAATTCATGGTTTAAGGTAGCCAACTCGACATCGGCGACTGAAATTAAGGAGCTTTGCCCTGCCAGTTTCCTTACTGTACTTTCATAAATAATCATAGAGGTGTTGCGATATACCGCCCCAAGTGTTACCAAGCCTTGATCCTCATCATCTTCATCAGATGGAGCATCGGCAAAATATATGTAAATGGCCAAGGTTTTTCCGTTATTATAGGCGGTTCGGTGCTCTCCCTCAAGATTCGCTATTTCTTGTAGCGTGAGAACTGTTTTATCAGGCGAAGGAAGTGCTTTGTACACGACTTCAATGTTCTCCTTAAAACTGTGTAGTCGCAGGTAATCGGTAAAATCGGTCATGGCACTTACCGTGGGTCTGAACCCCTCTACATATGCAATTTCGATCAGTAGTTTATCAAATTCGTTGTTGGATAGGATATCGTTGGCCGATTGGCCAGTAGCCAAAAGATTGGCCGACTTATCAACGCTCTGGTTATCAGGTGGTGTATCATCCGAATTATTGCAGCTCGAGGCAACAATTATACATAAGGTAAGTAAAAAGAAATTGAACTTTTTCATAGCTATTCATTTCAAATCAAATGTAACAAAATAACACAAAAAACGTGCCCACTATCGTTTCATTACCGTTAATCTGGCTAAATAGTCGTAATGTTTGCCCTCACATATCATTTCACAATATAAATCCTGCGCTGCGGCAACCTTTGTAAGGGTATCAAAATCAGTATACAGCCAGAAAAAAGAATCACTCGTCATGCCTTTATAGCTCATCTTGAATTCAACTTCGCCGTAATAATTTTCAGATATAGGTAACCATACGCCGCCCTCCTCTTCTTCGAACATGTAAATGATATCGCTGGAGTCTAGTAAAATCTGCCCATTGGGCTTTAAAATCGATTTTAAATGGGATAGAAAAGCGCCGAGTTCGGATAATTTGCCCGCCAGTCCGATGCCATTCATAAGAAGGAGAAGGGTATCATATTTACCTTGGTCATACGCCCCTATTGTTGAATGAACTGTATTTTTAACTCCTCTTAGGCTACACGTTTCAATAGCACCTGCCGAGCTGTCCAAGGCCGTAACCCAACTTTCATTTTGCTGAAGATAGAGGCTATGGCTGCCTGCCCCACAACCAATATCGAGCACAGTACCTTTACAAAGTTGCAAGGCTTTTCGTTCTAACGGTGGCATGTCTTTGTAACCACGAAAAAGATAGGGTAGGGGAATGATATCTTCCTCATCCAACGAAGAGTAGGTTTTAATGTCTTCAGAATAGCTCCCATTTTGGTAATCTAACAAGGCTTTACCGAAAATATCGTTTGAACTCATTTATGCTTTTTGTACTTTGCATACAAATGTGGCATTTTTGCCTTGTAAATAAAATCAAAATGCAAAAAGTTCTCTTTAGTTTATGTTTCATATTAACGATACCGATATGTTCAGTGGCCCAAGACTCTAAATTTGTTAATGAGGTGACCGCTTACCTAGAACACAATGGTACTGTAGGCCAATACGACCACGCCTATGATGGTTTGTTGAAGATGTTACAAAATCAATATCCCGAAACGGATGCTAACAAAGAGGGGTGGACCTACCTTAGGGAAAATAGAAAAACCTCTGTAGATCGGATGATGGCACTTTTAGTTCCTATTTATCAAAAACATTTTGATCAGGGTGAGATTCAAAATATGAACGGATTTTATATGAGCCCTACTGGGATACAACTTGTTAAGGATCGTTCCAAAATGACAGAAGTGCAAAAAAAAGAACTGAATAGTTATTATAATTCCCCATTGGGTAAAAAGGTCCTGGAAAAACAGACCATCTTATCACAAGAAATATCCATGGCCTCCGAAAGCTGGAGCCGGGACCTCTATGAAACTGCAGTAAGTCTTTTAAAATAGGCATGGATGATATTTTACGTCAACTTCCAAAAAAGGCAAAGGAAAAACACGCAGAGAATAAAAAGTTTTTTACCAAACTAAAAAAGAAACCTCCCAAGAATCTCGATTATCTGATGCAGGAATTGCATGAAGCCGAGTTTAAACGGACAGATTGTTTAGCATGCGCAAATTGCTGCAAGACCACCGGACCACTATTCACCAATGCTGATATTAATCGGATTTCCAAACACCTTCGATTAAAACCACAACGATTTATAGCAACCTACATTCGGTTGGATGAAGAAAATGATTATGTGTTGCAAGATGTACCATGTACTTTTCTAGGAGCCGATAATTATTGTTCTATTTATGAGGTACGGCCCAAAGCTTGTCGCGAATTCCCGCATACCGATCGAAAAAAATTCCAGCAAATAAGTAACCTCACCATAAAAAATGTTGCCATTTGCCCCGCCGCGTTTAATATTGTTGAGGATATGAAAAGGTTGGTCAACCACTAGCAGTATAAAGTTGGCAGTGAACAGTTTGTGGGTAGGCGGTTCGCTGCGCGTGGTATAAAGTTAAGACGAATAGTAAAAAGTATTTTGTGAAATTTAGATTTTAACTGAACACTGAACACTGAACACTGAACACTGAACACTGAACACTGAACACTGAACACTGAACACTGAACTCGATACTTTTGTATATTTAACCAATGGAACAACTGATAAGCTATTTCGAAAATATCCCCTCAACCCATAGGTCGCTAATACTAGTAGGTGGAATTACCTTCTTTTGGATTTTAGAGGGTGCTGTTCCGCTTTTTAAATTTAATTATAAGAAATGGCGGCATGCGCTACCCAATCTCTTTTTCACGCTAACCACGATCATAGTCAATTTTGCGCTAGCTTTTTTATTATTAAAAACGGCGGATTGGACGGTCGTAGCGGATTTTGGGATTATCAATTGGCTCCCCGATATGCCATTGTGGCTTTACATTCTCCTGGGATTACTTTTCTTGGACTTGATAGGAGCCTATCTGGCCCATCTTGTAGAGCACAAGGTTAAACCGCTGTGGATGGTGCATTTGGTTCACCATACCGATCATAAAGTTGATACCACAACAGCGAATCGCCACCACCCTTTGGAAAGCGTTATTCGCTTTACATTTACGTTGTTTGGGGTTTTTATCGTTGGCACCCCAATCGGAATCGTAATGTTATATCAATCGCTCTCTTTGGTACTTTCCCAATTCAATCACGCCAATATTAAAATGCCGAAAAGCGTTGATACCGCCATTAGTTGGGTGTTAGTTTCACCCGATATGCATAAAGTACATCACCATTATGTGCTGCCCTATACTGACAGCAATTACGGAAACATTTTTTCGATTTGGGACCGCCTGTTTGGCACCTATCTGAAGTTAGATAGAGACACTATCGTTTATGGCGTGGATACTTTTCCCGATGAAAAAGAAAACACCAGTATCATGGGCTTGTTGAAACAACCTTTTCATAAATACCGCAAACCTACCACAGGGGAATAGCACATTACTATGTCTTTTGTCCAGACTTGTTAAATCAGAACTTTTGGAAATAATTTGTTACAGTTGTGGCCGCGGTGAGAATCCCGAAAATTCTATTGAAGGAATACGAAATTGCCAAAAAGTAAATCCCGATTGGCGCATTGAAATGGATTTACAAATGACCAAAGATGGGCATATCGTATTGTTTCATGATAAAGAAACTGAAAGGATTACTGGGGTCGAAAAAGAGATTCAAAACTTGACCCTTGAAGAAGTTCAGATATTAAACGCAGGTTATAATTTTACGATAGGATCTTCTTTTCCCTATAGAGAAACCCCTATTGAAATACCCACCTTGGATGAGGTTTGTAAAGCCTTCCCTAAAATCAAGTTGTTGTTGGATGTTCATACGAATAATGTGATGATAATAAATACGGTAATCTCAATTGTAGAACGATACAGAATGGCAAAACAGATCGTGGTGGTAAGTCAATTTGACGAAATTTTGGCAGGATTCAAAGCCAAAAGACCGAATTGGGAATACGGAGCGGCGACCAAGGAAGTCAAAAATATGGTGTATAGCAGTCTTCTTTTCCTGGATGGTTTTTTTCCTATACAATCAAATATTTTGATGCTGCCAATTAAGTATAATGGTTTAACCCTTTTAACCAAAAGAGTCATTAGGCATATTAGAAAACGAGACAAAAAGCTTTGGGTTTGGTTGAATGAGGGTAAAGAAGTGGTAACCATAAATTCAAATCACGAGTTGATGGAACTGAAAGAAAAGGGAGTTGACGGAATTTTTACAGAATTTCCGGCTAAGCTGATGAAAGAGATTAGCGAGAAATAGGAATATAACAACCCCAACTGTTTAAAGGTTGATTATGATATAAATTAAATGAGGAAAGTCATAGTAAAGCTGATAAAGAAGATGTTAATAGGATTCGGTATTTTTATTGGTGTAGTGGTAGTAGTGGCTTTTTTATTTGTGAATTTCAGCCCGGAATTTGGTGGGAAAGCAACAAAAGAACAGCTGCTTGAGTACGCCAAGTCTAAGAATTATAAAGATGGAAAGTTTGTCAATAGGGGAAATGTAAAAATAGCAATGAGTGGTGGCGATATGCTCAAAGCCATTGGTCAAATGTTCGAATCAAATTCAAATTCCAGACCCCAAAACGATATAAAGGTCAGAAAAATCGATTCATTGAATATAGCTGAGTACAAGGCACAAACAAGGCTTATATGGTTCGGGCATTCTGCTTTTTTATTACAAATAAAGAATAAGAATATTCTTATCGACCCGATGTTCGGCGATGTTCCGGCTCCAAATCCGATGTTGGGCGGAAAGCGTTTTAGTGCAGAATTACCCATAGCCATTGAGAAGTTGCCACAAATTGATGCCGTATTGATTTCACATGATCATTACGACCACCTGGATTATGGTTCGATTCAAAAATTAAAGGATAAGGCAGGGAAGTTTTATACACCTCTGGGAGTTGGTGTTCATTTAGAAGAATGGGGAATAGAAAAAGAGCGTATCGTCGAGTTGGATTGGTGGCAAGACGCGAACTTTGGTGATTTGAATTTCCGTTCTACCCCTGCACAACATTTCTCCGGAAGGGGACTGACCGATAGGGAAAAAACGTTTTGGTGCTCATGGATAATCAAATCGGATACCGAAAACATCTTTTTTAGTGGCGATAGTGGTTACGCTCCCCACTTTAAGGAAATAGGGGAGAAGTACGGTCCCATTGATTTTGCCATGATGGAATGCGGCCAGTACAATAAACTTTGGCCCGAGGTACATATGTTTCCTGAAGAAACGGCTCAGGCGGCAGCAGATATCAGGGCAAAAAAGATGATGCCCATTCATTGGGGGGCATTTAAGTTGGCGCCACATGCCTGGACAGACCCTGTAGAGCGGGTATCCAAAAGGGCAAAAGAATTGAATGTTGAACTCATTACCCCGGAAATAGGAACACCTATCGTTTTGGAAAATTTATCTATGGCGTCTTCCACTTGGTGGAAAAAGTAAAGCGTCGCTTTCCAATGAAAAGACCATTGATCGGTAGGGAAAGCTGTAAAGCATTCCTGTTCGGATGAGGTAACACATATAATTGGTTATGAGGATAAAAGCTACCTTACTTGTTTTCGGAGTATTTCTAGTACTCCAAGCCTGCAAAAAAGAATCTTTTAAAAAGCAGCAGGACAATGCTGTACCCTCTTACCGAGATCTTGCAGCTATTAAGGCAGAAGGTAAGTTAAAGGCACTGGTCGTTAATAATAGTACCAGTTACTTTTTGTATCGGGGAAAACCAATGGGCTTTGAATATGAACTCCTGGAAAAATTCGCAGACCATTTAGGTGTGGAACTGGAAGTTACTATTTCGAAAAACATAGATAGCATATTCTACGAATTAAATACCAAGGATATTGATATTGTAGCTTATAGTTTAGCTATTACTGAGGAAAGGAAAAAGCAAGTGAATTTTTCCGACTATTTATATCTTACTCATCAAGTTTTGGTTCAGAAAAAACCAGATAATTGGAGAACAATGAAATGGAACGACTTGCAGAAATCGGTGACAAATAATGTTATTGAACTCATTGGCGACACAATTTCAGTAAGGAAGGAATCCTCTTTTACCGAGCGCATTGCCAATCTATCTAAAGAAATTGGTGGGCGCATTTATATTGATACGATCGCTGGAAATTTTTCGACGGACGAAATTATTAAGATGGTTGTAGACGAGAAGGTCAAATATACCATAGCCGACAAAAATATTGCCGCGGTAAATCAATTCTATTACCCCATATTAGATATTGAGTTGCCTATAAGTTTTTCACAGAGAATTAGTTGGGCACAAAAGTCCAACGCCCCAGAATTGACCGAAGCCGTAAACCAATGGCTGAAAACGATTAAAAAGAAGAGCGACTACAATATCATCTATGATAAATATTTTAAAAACAAAAGAAGCTTTAAGCGGCGTGTTCAAAGCGAATTTTACAGTCTCAATGATAATAAGATAAGTAAATATGACGCTATAGTTAAAAAGTATGCGGAGAAAATAGGATGGGATTGGCGATTGTTATCAGCATTAATTTATCAAGAATCCCGTTTTGAACCGGAAGTGTCATCTTGGGCGGACGCGAAGGGCCTTATGCAATTAATGCCCGAAACAGCAGAAGAACTTGAAGTGATTGATAGAATATCACCAGAAAGTAGTATTCAAGGGGGTACCAAATACTTAAAACAATTATGGAATAATTTTGAAAAAATACAAGATACGACCCAAAGGTTAAAATTTACCATGGCTTCTTATAATTGCGGTTTAGGGCATGTATTGGATGCTCAACGTCTCGCAGAAAAGCAAAACCTCAATAGTAAATTATGGGATGATAATGTTGAAAAGATGATACGCTCCCTTGCATATCCAAAATACTATAACAAATCATATATCAAATATGGTTATGTGAGAGGTATTGAGCCTTATAATTATGTGAAACAAATCTTTCAACGCTTCGAACACTATAAAAAGTTTATCAAATAAAATTTATAGTAATTTTCAATTGAGCTGTAGGCGCTCTTGTTTGGCACATTGATTTGCCTAACTTTGAACGAAAGGATAAATCATGAAACCATGGATGACTTAGGAAGCTCAATAGTATCTACAGCTGTATTGTTATTCTTTTTAATGGATCCATTGGGTAATATTCCCATTTTACTTTCCGTATTAAAAGGAATACCACCAAAACGCCAACGATTTATTATAATTAGGGAATTATTGCTTGCGCTGGTTATCCTGATTGTTTTTCTTTTTGGGGGGCAAAGAATTCTAAGTTTTCTTCATTTACAACAGGAGTCCGTCACCATAGCAGGTGGGATTATACTTTTAATCATCGGACTTCGATTAATATTCCCCAATAAGGATGGGGTAATGGGAAAACAACCAGGCGGGGAACCCTTTATAGTACCCATTGCCATACCCATGATTGCCGGTCCCTCAGTATTGGCCATGTTAATGCTCTTGACCCAAAATGGAAATGAACCGATGATAAATTGGTTGTTTGCGCTTTTATTGGCGTGGGGTCTTTCGGCACTTTTGTTATTGTTTGCTCCCTTTCTTTATAAAATACTGCGCGAAAGAGGTCTTCATGCCATTGAACGATTAATGGGTATGATACTAGTGATGATGGCGGTACAGATGCTGATCAATGGATTTAAGGTGCTTTTTTAAGTATTTTCAAACAGTCTCTAATGTTCTGGGTATACATGTTTCATGTAATCGGGCAGTCTACTGAAAGAACGGTTCTTTCAAGGAAAGAGAGCTGCAAAAAAACCTCTTCGCCATTCAAAAATGGAACACGGATAACGCTGATCTGACAGGTGTCCGCAGATAAGATCATAACAAATCATAAAAATCAGCGTCGTCAGCGTTCAATTATCAAGGCCGCATTCATTACAATCTTCTTAATGATGGGATTTAATAGTTTTTCCTTCTAAATAACCATTGATCAAATCTGCCCAATCCTGAAGATTGCTTTCATACATTTTTTCAAGAGCCTTTTTATTGAGCTGGTTTCCATTTTTATTTAAACCAGTATATGTATAAGTTACCGTTGTCTTTGTTTTGTTATCATTCTCAATAGCATCATTTTTTACGGTTATCGTCCAGAATCGGTTTTCTGTGGATACTAGGTATTGAATTAAATAGTTTTCTGGTTCAAATTTGGAGATTACCCAAAGTAAATCCCCTTCATCTCCATGACCATGGCCGTGTGGTTCTATTTTAAAGGCGGTACCTTCTTCAATAACTTCCTTGTTAGGATAGATTAAAACAGGCTCCCATCCCGGCGCCCATTTTCGTTCTTCAAAGGCACCATATAATGGAAATACGTTGTCAATAGTTTCATTTACTGTAAATGATGCCGTTTTAGAAATACGCTCTGAGTTAAAGCTTTCGTTTGTCTTATGCTGTCCGTTACATCCCATAACAGAAATAGCAAGTAAAATTAATATGCCTGTTGTTTTCATGGAGCAAAGTAACAGACAACAAATTTGGTTTTCGTTTACATTTGTTGAGAAAACTGCTTTCTTGCCCTACTCAATTGGGTAGGTGTAATTCCTAAAAAATTGGCTATGAGATAATGTGGTATTCTATTAATTAGGTTTGGGTATTCCTTTAAAAAGAGTTTGTACTTTTCTAAGGAGTTTAAATTGGTCAAAGCCACTAATCTTGATTGCAATTGCCCGTTTAGTTTATGAAAAGCCGTGTTTATAATGTCCGTAATTTTTTCATTTTTATTTACATAGGACATAACCTCCGAAAAACTACCAATAGATATGGTAGAATCTTCCAAGGCCTGTATATTAAGGGATGAAGCTACATTGGGGATGTAACTTGCCAGTACCATATCTTTTTCCTGATAAAAATGGGTGGTCACCTCATTACCATCCTCGTCAATAACATAACCGCGTAGCACACCAGAAAGGATACGACCAATGTATTGATTCTTTTGACCCTCCTTTACAAATAAATCGCCTTTTTTGACGGTAATGTCTTTATGTAATGACGCTACTAGCCGTGACATTTTTAAATTGCTTTTGACAAATATAGGGTTTAGGGAAAAAGTTAGAGGCTCATTTCATAGAGCTACGTCTAGAAAGGCAATCATCCTCCTGCTATTTTAGTAGTTTTTTTAAACAGTTTAGATATGGTAAAAAGATATATTGCTATTCAGCTAATATGTTATAGGTTGTTATCTCTTCTTCGGTCATCCAATGAATACTACTTGCGGGCGCTACATTAATGGTGAAATAATAGAAAGCCTCTGCTTGCTGTTGCGTAAAACCAACTGAAACATAATAATTAATATAGGGCAAATGATTGGTGTGACCTACCGGAAAATCTGTAGCCGTTGCGTTTTCCCCAGCCCAAGAATGAACACCGATCCTCGTGTTGGTCCCTTTTGTTCTTTGTATTCCGGCGATGAAAAAATCTACGCCTCCAGAGGCAATTTCGCCATTATCCATCAAATGAATATTAATTCCTTTTTGATGAACCTTTAAAGATAATTCTAGGTTAACGGTATCATCTGAAGAACCTTCGCAGTTTTTAATATTTATGGTATCTATATTTGGGAAAGCCGCGGTAAGCGTATTAAAATTGTTTAATGATTGGCTATTTACCACACCATTCATCTCTACCGTGGTATTGTTCTCCAGCACCTTAAAAATACCAAATTGCCGTTCTGTATTTAGATTTGCACTACTATCATCGTCCCTGCTGCAGCTGATAAAAATTGCAGTAAATAAAATTGTAATCACTGTTAAGATTCTCTTTTTTTTCATCGTTATAAAATTTAAAAATTAATACTCGTTTTTATATTAAAAAAAGCACATGCTCCCGTAATTCCTTTCTTAGGTAATTACTGAAGTATGTGCTTTTACACAATTTTTTTCTAAATCATAAACCCTATGTCTTCTTCAGTGTTGGATTATGATTCTTTTAGAAAAAAGCCTATTTATTATACAACAGGTAATTGTAAAAACACCCTATTAAAAAGTGGAATTATATTACCATTGTTTTTGTGGTTGAAGAACTATTGCCTTTAGGTATAAACCTTGTTTAAGGCTTATACATCATCTAAAAACAATAGTTCTCAACACATTATTTACTGTCTATAAGTGCCATCGGGTAAAACGGTTGGTAAATTATACTGGGTGTCTGTTAATAAACCGTATACGGCGGCATCTGTGCTTTGTACTAAAGCTCTAGTATTTGGCTTCCATTCTTGTTGAATCTCTGATAATCGATTAGGCCCATCTTGTGCGCCTAGGATTGATGTCATTGCCCAGTAAAAATATTCTGTGTTCTGGCATGCATAATCACATGTTGAATCATCATAAGTATACCATGCGCTTGCTGGATAGGGATTAGGAATGCTTGTAAATTGTCCGCCTCTTGCAATGTCCATAGCATTAGAAAGTTGAGAACCTGTTTGCTCACCAAATGTATTAGGATATACATGAGAGTAACCTGCATGAGTAATAATATGCCAGACTTCTTCTAAAGATGCATCAAAACGTCCTGTTTTGCTTGGTAAATAGTTTGGATTAGTTTCTTCATTTCCTAAATCCTGTCCTTCCCTTCCATTTGGAAAGTCAATATTGTTTATGTCACTCTCCGATGCCCACATAAAAACAAAAGCTTTTTTTTCTAGCATTTTGTCCACAACGGCTTGGTTGTCTAATGTGCCATCCTCATTATTATCTAAGTATTGTGCCATTACGTTGGCAGCGTGTAATAAATTGGCATCGGAAACACCTGGTACGGCGTATATATCAATTCCGAAAACCACTACTTTTCGATTTGCCGTACTTAATACACCATCGTTATTTGCTACAATAGTAAAATTTGGGTCACTTCCGGGGGCGATAGTACCTCCAGTTGGGTCTGTAGGATTTGTAGGGTCGGTAGTATCCGTTGGTATTTCTGTAATACCGTCGTCTTTTGAACAAGAGGTGCAGCTTAAAGCTACAACCATTAGTATTGTACTTAGTGTTGAAAGTAAATGTTTCATAATTTTTAGTTTTAAGTTAAACAAAGATTCCTTCTACTATGAGAACAGCAAAAGAACGGCCAACCCTATAAATTTTATGTGGAGAATAGTCCGAATGGCGTCTATTCGGACTTTTTTAAGGAAGATTCATACTGTTTTGGGGTCATGCCTTCCAACGTTTTAAAAGCACTATAAAATGTTGATTTAGAGGAGAATCCAGCTTCTTGAGCCAATCCCAAAATTGATAATTGTGCTGCCTTTGGGGATTGCATTAGTTTTTTGAATTCGTTAACACGAAAGCGGTTTATAAATTGGTAAAAATTGGTGCCCGAATGTTGATTGATCAGTTTTGACAATCGTTTTTCTTTTACATGAAACACTTCCGCTAAGGATTGTAAATTTAAATCAGGATTTGAAAAGAGCTTTTCGGCATCAATCCTAGCCCTTAAAACCTTGAACTCTTCTTTCGATTCTTCTGAAACCTCAGTTACCCTGTCGGGCGTTGTTTTCGTTTTTTCGGGTGCGAAAAATTGTTTTTGCCTGAATATCTCTGGCTGTGAAAATCCGTTGTAACCAATCCAATAGACCATAAAAAAAGTCAGGATTGCAGAAATTTGGGCAAGGTAGTCCGCATAGTCCTCATTTTGAAGACCAATAAAATCCTCGATTATCCATAATACGTGAAACCCTAAAAAGATAAAAATAATGGTTTTGATCCAGGACAATGTTTTATGTTCCAGGTCTGAGTAATAGTTAGTTACATTTTCTTTATGGTGTTTTAAAAGACGAAGTATAAAGAAAAGAACACCAATGTTAAATAGATATTCAAAGAAGAAGACAACTTCCACTTCTGGTTTTAAAAGAAAAATGGCGTTGACGATAAGACCCGGAATGAATAAAAACAAAAGCCGTTTTTTATTCGCATTATTGATTGTCTCGTTTACATATAGCAACAAAAATGGAAGTGTGAATAGTGAGGTATGAGGCATTAGAAACTGCTCTTCTGAAAAATTATGCATAAGTGCATGAAATATTTCTACCCCAAGGCTCCATAAAAACAATCCCAAAAAAACATTTGCTTTTCTATTGTCCGATTTAATGGTAAGAAACAACAAACCCAGCATAAAGGCCGTTGCCACTGACAACATATCTAAAACGGCTAAAAATGAAACCTCAATTTGCATGCTGCAATCTAAACATATTTGACAAAGTTTAGAAAACACAAAAGGAGACATCATAGAATGTCTCCTTTTAAACAAATATTTAAATGCTACTCAGAAATAAGCTTTCATTAGAACTTACCGGTATTGGCCCATTCTGAGCGTGGTGGAATGGGTTCCATATTGTCCCAGTGTTCCACGATTTTACCGTTTTCAATCCTGAAGATGTCAAAAACCGCCAATTCAGTACCATTGAAAGTTGCCTTGGAATAGCTGACCACATGATCGCCTTGCCCCATAACTTTAAAAATAAAATCGTAGTTAAAATCCTGAGTTGCCAAAAAACTTTTTACAGCATCAATGCCATTGGGTACTTGTGGATTATGCTGGATATACTTCTCGGTTGATACGTAGTTTTCCACTGCGCCATGATTTCCATTCTGAAATACTTCGGTAATAAAATTTCTTACCAAGATTTTATTCTCTTCGGTCTTGTCGAGATCTTTTAGCTCAAAATCCCCAAGCACCATATCATTTCCTGAGGCAGTTTTGTCTTTTTCAACATAAGCTGCAATAACGTCCCAGTGCTCGATCATTTTATCATTATCATCAGTATCGAACATATCTGTCGTGACCCATTTCGCTGCTCCGTTGTCAATATCCTGATAGACGTGTACAAATACGTTATTCCCATCTTCCAAAATACGAATTACGCGAATGTCCCGATCATTTGTTCGCGTTAAGAAGTCGGCGAAGTATTCTTTAAACCCTTTCGCTCCATCGGGAACGCCTGTGCTGTGTTGGGTATAGCGATTGCCCGTTAGTGTGTCTACGACATCGATATGTCCTTCTTTAATACCCTTGAGGTATAAGTTTTTTGCATTTTCTGATTTTTCACTCATTTGTTCTAGTTTTATAGTTGATTAAAATTTCCCATTATCATTTTTCCATTCAGTTTTTGGTGGAACTGGCGCCATTATCCCCCAATGTTGATCGATGGCATTATTTTGAACTCCTAAAAAATCAAAATAAGCATATGGTTCTCCTGCAAACTTCCCTGAAGACATTACTAATACAAAACTGCCTTCCCCATGTACAGCATGAATTGTGTCATATTCCATAACAATACCTTGCTTAGCAAATGCACCTAAAGCGGCTTGTAAACCCGTGGCACCGTTTGCAATATCTGGATGATGTTGAATATAGATATTATTCTTAATAAAATCTGGAACCTTATTTAACTCTCCTTTAATTAATAAAGTATTAATATAATTTTTAGCTAAGGCTTTATTGGCTTCCGTTTTATCTAATTCATTCTTTGTAGTTGTACCATCTAATTGCGTATTTCCGCTAGGATTGGGCTTTGAAGCCAAAGGCATCATATTGTCCCAATGCTCAACAATTAAATCACCTTCAAAGCGGAATACATCTATAACAACCTGAGGTTTTTTTCCATTCCAGGCTCCACTATAGAGTGATTGAAGAACTACAAAATCGCCGTCGGAAATGGTACGGTAGGTATTTACCAATGTTTCTTTAAATGCACCAGACTTAACTGCCCCAATAACGGGTTTAATTCCATCGGGATAATTTGGATTGTGTTGAATGTATTTGTCTGGGTTAACATATTTTTCCATGGCGCTTGCATCACCATTCTCAAAACATTGCAACACGGCAATGGCTTTATCCTTGTTTGAAATTTCAGATTTTACTTCTGCTTTCTGTTCTGAATTCTTGGTGAGAACTTCCGATGTTTCTTTTTTGTTTGATTGGCATGATGCCAATGTAACCATACAAAGCATTACAATTGATAGTTTGTGCGTAAGTGTGTTCATCTTTTTTGTTTAAAATTATTATGCTATTTATTTTACTCGATAATCGAGATTTGAATATTCTGAGGCTTACTTCGAAATCAAAAATGTTTTCAAACGAATGCCTCGTGTGCTTGCCCCTGGGGAGTTTACTTTTCTACCAAAACTAAATCTTCAATGATTCCCCCATCAAAGCGTGTAAATTGGTCTTTTGTTCCAAAGCGGAATATCCCCGAAGAGTACATCACATTATTATTGAAATTGAAAATTAGAGTCGTATAATCTGGATGCGACGCTTCTAACCAACTAACGATATACATCTTATCTCCAATCTTTCGAGAACTATAGGGTAAATCCTTATTTCCATTTCCTTTTCTTGGACCTGCAATCCACTCGTATTTAAGCATGCCATCATAAAATTCTATATGTATACCGCCTCCATTTTGATAGTAATAATTCATGGATGTACCATCTAACAAATGTTCAGGTCGTTTTGCCTCAGCTTCTTTTTTTACTTGTTCTAAGGAAGATTCTGATGGTTTATCTTGTGCCATAATAAAGTTTGTACTAGCTATTGCTACGATTAATACTACAATTGTTTTTAAGTTTTTCATTCTACTAAATTTTGATCGGTTACATGATGAATAATTTCATCGAATTTTAATTTTAAATCGTGTTTTAAAAGGTTTTCTCTTAAAATGGGTTCTATCTCTTCTCTATATTTTTTAAGTTGTGATGTGGTATACACTTCTTGAATTTCTGTGGTTTCTTCTTTCAATAGTTTATTCATTTTCGGTCGAACATATTTCGGAAGATTTAAATATTCGATTTTCACATCATTTGTTCCAGCCGCTTTTATTTCAGAAAATAATTTGTCGATTAGTTCGGGTTTTAACTTCATATGAGGTAAAAAAGGACCAACAAACACATAGGTTTTTATTCCAGCATCATTCAGCCTTTTTAAAGTTCTTAATCGAGCAGTTGCAAGGGGCGCCCGAACTTCTAAAAACCGACTTAGTTTATCATCTGTAGTTGTTATCGACATCCCAACTTCTAGATTTGGAATTTTCTTTAATAGGTCTAGATCATCGAGAATCATTGGGGATTTGGTTAAAATGCCCACCCTTCCTTGATAGTTGTTTTTGGCAAATACTTCTAAAATACCCCTGCTTAATCGATATTTTTTTTCTACACCTTGATAAGGATCTGTTACTGTGCTCATTGCAATTTTTGGATGCGGATTTTTTTTCATCAATCGCTTAATATCCTTTTCCATTAATTCAACTGCATTCGTTTTTACATATACATAGTTTCCCCAGTTATTATTGGTTTCTCCCACAAAACGTCCCATAAAACTTGCAAAGCAATACATACAGGCAAATTGACACCCTGTATACGGATTTATCACATAATCTGCACTAGGCACTTGAGTTGTACCTATAATAGACTTCGCTTCTATTTCCTTGATTTTAAATGGCATAAATTTTTAGATTTATTTATACCACAAAATTAGGGTTGGGTGGGATTGTGTAAAAGGTAAATTATTTGAAAAATCTACGAATAAGGGTAAATCTCAAAACAGTTCACTATTTTAAAATGACCGTTCTAAAATAACTGGGCGTTTGATTTGTGTGCTTTTTAAAAAACTTGGCAAAATTTGTAGTTTCATCAAAACCTAGAAGATAAGAGACCTCACTAACATTGTTCTGAGCGTCTGCGAGAAGTCTCTTTGCATTTAAGATAAGTACTTTATCAATAAATACTTTAACAGAGGTATTGGCAAATGTCTTAACCGAGGCATTTAGTTGATGACTAGAACAACCCAGCATATTCACATAATCAATAGCATTTCTAGTATGGGATATATTTTGATCTAATAATTTTTGAAATTTAAGGAACAAGGTTTTTCTTTCATCATCCACTATTTCTGTTGAACGCAATTGGGACTTTACTTTTAAGATCAATGTTCTTAACAAGGTTTGTAATACTTCTTGCCGCACTTGATACGTTATACTGGAATATTCTTCATGAATAAGTTGAATTAAGGCAAGAAAAGTACGGTAATGGTTCTTGTTGTTGATATTGATTATCGGGCTGTACAGTGCTATGTTATATGGGTAACTATAAGATAATTCATTAAACTGAATCTGGTTTTTATACAGAAAGTTTTCGGTAAAGAGAATGATGTAACCCGTACTGCTTCTATGCTTCTGCCAAGAATGCACTTGATTCTTACCAACAAATAAAATGCTTCCTTTTTTAAAATTGTAGGTCTCAAAATCTACATTATGTTCACCTTCTCCGTCCTTAATGAAAAGGATTTCATAAAATTTCAACACTTTAGGAGGTATTAATAAAGAGGCATCGTACTTCTCGTAAAAACGTCTCATTGTTAGAATTTCAAATCCTACCAATTCCAAATCTTCTTTGAAAAGTAATTGCGGAAGTCTTTTCTGGTTATCTCTCTTAATCAATGGCGGTTTCAATTTGTTTATTAGGTATAATCCAAATAAGCGCGACTACTACATAGCAGGCTACAGAAACCCATGGAATAAAGAAGGCGAACAGGATACCAATAATGTAAATGAGCAGCGACAATTTTTCCTTGGTTCTTTTACCTAGTATTTTTTTTAGTACAAAGTTGTCATCGTGTTGTTTAATGATAATGCCTTGTAATATAGTAAAGGCAAAACCACTCATGAGCAGTACGATCCCATATAATGATAAAGGGGCAGTTGTAAGATGATTTTCCCCTACCCACGATGTAACAAAAGGGACGAGAGACAACCAAAATAAAAGATGCAAATTCGCCCATAAAACTTTACCACTCACTTTTTCTGTTACCTGAAATAAATGATGATGGTTGTTCCAAAAGATGCCAACATAAACAAAACTTAACAAGTAACTTATAAATATGGGTGTTTTGGGAAGTAAAGCCTCTAAAGAAACCTCTTCGGGTGCCTCCAATTCCAATACCATTATGGTAATAATGATGGCCATTACGCCATCGCTAAATGCTTCTAATCTGTTTGTTGTCATTTTTAGTATCAAGGGGTTATAAGTAGGCTTGAACCTCTTTTGCATTTAAACAAAGAGTGCCTAAATTCCTTTAAAGATAGTTAAGTTAAATTTAGACAAATAAAAAAGACGGAATTCTAGAATTCCGTCTTTTTTTATATAAAATGTGAGTTCTGATTATTCCTTTACCATTTCAAAATCCCTGACAGTTTTGTTACCGGCAACGATTTCAACACTATCAGCAACTTGCTCTAAATGACCATCGAGGTTTGCCCTTACGGTGTAAAGACCGGCATCTAGACCCATAATCATATAGGCACCATCGGCGTTTGTAAAGCTAGTTGTACTAAGGCTGTCAGCGGCAAAAACTGAAACCTCTGCGCCCTCAACCCCTACCGCGGTTGCGGTTGAATCCTGTTGAGCGGTCACCAAGCCCATTAGGGTTCCGGCAACGGTCATATTGCTGGCCTTGATTACAGGTTTAAAGTTAAATCCGGTAATATTCTCCAACTTATCCGTACTACCCTTGGCAACAAAAGACCTGCTTACATCAAAGTCTAATAAAAGATCGGATGAAAGACCTCCATTGACCTCAATTCCAGGTTTTACAAAAAGCTTGATACCTGATTGGCTTCCACTAGGAACCTGGAGGTCATAAGTAGTACCGTCCGTCAGTACAACATTTACACCTTTTACATATATTCTGACCAAATCATAGGTGCCAACGGGTACTTCCAATTCGGCTAACTGCTGGGTAACCCCATTGGTAAGGTCAAGTAAGTTCACATCGATTTCGTTCTCCATCAAAGTGATGAAAGGAGAGCTGGATTCACTTTCCAAGCTATCCGTTTCAGCCGTTTTCATTTTATCGAATTTACCCCTGGCATCCACTTTAAAAACGGTGACGTTCGCTTCTGCCACCAAATCATAAGGAAATGGGGCATCTGTTAAATGCACACTTAGGGTTCCAGTTGTCAACTGCGAATCATTGTTGTCACTACAACTGACCAAACCGATAAATATTGCAACCAGTACTAATAAAATTGACTTGTTCTTCATAGGTTTTATTTTAAGAATTTAGGTTGAGCCCAAATATCCGGGCGCGATAGTATAAAACGCCTTATTGATGGCTTACCCTACCCTGAAAAGCCGAATTTTCCATTTTTTCGATAAAATGCAACTTTAGTTAACATCAGACAGGAAAAAATCCGATGAAAAGCGCTAAAAGCTTATAATGTAGAATATTAGGGGGCTAAATTTTTTTAATGGAAGGCTATTTTCTCAAGATCAATCAATAGTATGGAGTGCAACCGGCACTATTGATACATCAGGTACTTCTCCCGAATCTTTTCAAAATTTTCTAGGTCAACTTTCCAACCCGCTTTGATTTCTTTTTCGGAAAGTCCCGTTTCTATTTGTTTCTGTAAATTTTCAGTACCGGCATGTTTGGTAAAGCCCTTGGTTAGAAAGACGTCTTTTTTCTCAGAAGCATTATTATAGGCATCAATCAACCATTTCAAAGAGACTTCGCCCATTTTTGGGGTTTTGGAAAGATCTTTTCCGTAGCAAACCTTCCCATCGTGTTTGGGATTTTTTGAACCGAAATTCGGTTTTGGAGTGTATTTGAATTCGTAGCTATCTTCTTCTAGAAAAGGCGCCCCATAACGTTGAAACTGAAATTCGGTACCTCGACCTGCATTAATATCGGTTCCTTCAAAAAGTCCGAGACTGGGGTATAAGTTTATGGCCATATTATTGGGCAGGTTAGGGGAGGGGCGAATGGGCAAACTATACTCCCTTTGGTGGTTCCAATTTTCAAGTGGAATGACAGTCAGATTGGCCTTACTTCCATTTTTAAGCCATCCCTCTTCGTTGATCATAGTGGCATATTCCCCTATGGTCATCCCATAAACCAAAGGAATCTCGGTCATTCCAAGAAAGCTGGTATGTTCTTTTTCCATGGTTGGTCCATCCACATAATGGGCATTTGGGTTCGGGCGATCTAAAACAATGATAGGAACCTTATTTTCGGCACAGGCCTCCATTACCAATTGAAGTGTAGCTATATAGGTATAAAAGCGAACACCAACGTCCTGAATGTCAAATAAAACAACATCTAAATCTTTTATTTCCTCCGCAGGGGGCTTTCTGTTTTTCCCGTGCAGCGAAATTATGGGCAATCCTGTTTTGGGATCCACACCATCTTTTACCATCTCACCTGCATCTGCCTTTCCTCGAAATCCGTGTTCCGGGGCAAATACTTTTTTAATCGCTATGTTCAAGGAAAGCAAAGAATCGATTAAGTGTGTATAAGGTATTAAAGGCTTCTCGATAATTTTTTCTTCCTTCGTACCTCGTACCTCGTTTTTCTTACTTCGAAATATTACCGAGGTTTGGTTTGCCACAATCCCAACTTTTTTGTCTTTTATCAAGGGAAGGTATGCACCGGTTCTATTGGCAGCAACAATAATAGGTTTGACCGAATCTTGTGATACTTCAACAGTTGCAGTTTCTGGGGCGGCAATCTTTTGCTTGGGTTGGTTTCCACAGTTCGTTAATAATAAAAACCACAATAAAAATGTACTTTTGAATGCGGAAAAAAAGCCCATAGATTGAATTTTGAATTTTACATCGCAAAGCGACTCATTACTGGTAAGGAGGATAAAATTAGTATTTCCGCCCCAATAATAAAAATTGCCATTGCCGCTATCGCCTTGGGTATCATCATGATGTTGATCGCGATTGCAACCGGGGTGGGTCTAAAACATAAGATTCGGGAAAAGGTGTCTGCTTTTAATGGCCACATACAAATATCCAATTACGACAATAATACTTCCGATGTATCAATTTCACCCATAAGCATTAAGCAGGATTTTTATCCTGAGTTTAAGGACATTGATGGGATATCCCACGTTCATGCCATTGCAAGTAAGGCGGGCATTATACGCACCGAGGATACTTTTGAAGGTTTTATCACAAAAGGGGTGGGACCTGATTATGTATGGGATGCTTTTAAAGAATATCTGATAGATGGCCGACTACCGGATTACTCAAAAGGACTAAATAATGAGGTGTTGATGTCCGCTTTAATGGCAAACCGGCTCCGATTAAAAGTCGGGGATACGTTTTTTGCAGTTTTCCCCAAGGAAACAGACCCTTTAAATATGCCCAATCAACGGAAATTTGAAATTGTCGGTACCTACGACAGCGGGTTTGAAGAGTTTGATAGTAAATATATTTTCAGCGATATCCGTCATATTCAACGAATGAATAAATGGACCCCGGACCAAATAGGGAATTTTGAGGTTTTTTTAAGTGATTTTAGTGAGATAGATGAGAAGAGCGACGAAATTTATGGCAAGATACTTTCCAGGCTCGATACAAAAAGTATCAAAAATGGGTATTTTCAGATTTTCGAATGGATTAGCCTTTTCGACTTTAATATTGCCATTATCATTGGGATTATGATCATTGTGGGTGGTATTAATATGATTACCGCCCTACTCGTACTGATTTTGGAACGTACTCAAATGATAGGCGTGTTAAAGTCCTTAGGGTCTGCAAATTGGAGTATTCGAAAGGTTTTTTTATACAATGCAGCTTATTTGATCGGCATTGGTCTGTTCTGGGGCAACCTGATTGGGCTCGGAATATTACTACTACAACAAAAATTCCGTTGGTTCAAATTTCCGAATCCTGAAGAGTATTATATAGACTATATTCCGGTTCATTTGGATGTGCTGACCGTTGTATTACTAAATCTAGGGGTATTGGTTTTATGTTTGCTCATGCTTTTGATTCCTTCGCACATTATCACCAAAATTTCCCCTGTAAAGGCGATTAAGTTTGAGTGAAAAAGTTAAAGCTCGTAATCCACGAAAGTGATGAGTTGCCAGAGATGAGTTCTGGGTGTTTTATAGTTAGAAAACGACCAACGCGTATAAACTCATAAACCCAAATCAACATTTAAACTTTATCGGTTAGAGTTATTGAAATCCATCTCAAATCGATAATTTTGTGGCAATGGAATATGCAGAAAATATATTGGAAACCATAGGGAAAACCCCTTTGGTAAAGATGAACAAGCTCACTGCCGAACTACCTTGTTTGGTTCTGGCAAAATACGAAACCTTTAATCCCGGCAATTCGGTAAAAGATCGGATGGCCTTGCAGATTGTTGAGGATGCCGAAGCGGCAGGAATCCTTAAACCGGGTTATACCATTATAGAAGGTACCTCGGGAAATACGGGTATGGGCCTCGCGTTGGCAGCGACCATAAAGGGATATAAGCTGATTTGTGTACTGAGCGATAAACAATCGAAGGAAAAGATGGATATGCTTCGCGCCATGGGCAGCGAGGTACATGTATGCCCTACCGATGTTGCTCCGGAAGATCCAAGAAGTTATTATTCTACCGCCAAGCGCCTGGCGACCGAAGTCCCGAATTCATGGTATGTGAATCAATATGATAACCCCTCTAATGCCCGAGCACATTTTTTAAGTACGGGGCCCGAAATTTGGGAGCAGACAGATGGTAAGGTGACGCACTTTGTTGTGGGTGTAGGTACTGGAGGAACCATTTCCGGAGTAGGGAAATATTTAAAAAGCCAAAATCCGAACGTAAAAGTTTGGGGCGTTGATACCTATGGATCGGTCTTTAAAAAATACCACGAAACCGGTATTTTTGATGAGAACGAAATTTACCCCTATGTAACAGAAGGAATTGGGGAAGATATTCTCCCAAAGAACGTGGATTTCAATATCATTGATGGCTTTACCAAAGTCACCGATAAGGATGCTGCCATCTATACGCAACGCCTGGCTAAGGAGGAGGCTATGTTTTTAGGGAACTCTGCTGGGGCGGCAATAAAAGGCCTACTTCAATTAAAAGAACACTTTTCTAAAGATGACGTGGTCGTAATCCTGTTTCATGATCATGGCAGTCGTTATGTAGGTAAGATGTTCAATGATGATTGGATGCGGGAAATGGGCTATTTAAAATAACCCGGAGGTTCGTTTGGTAATTCAGAATTTAAAACACCAAGAAGATGAAATTAAAAACTATTTTTTTAACGCTCTTTGGGCTTTGCCTCTGTGCAAACAGTAATGCTCAAAAACTTTCCAAGGTAGAAAAGAAGATCATTAAATCCGTAGAAAAGAACAATGCGGATGCCATTGGTTTTTTAGAAAAGGTGGTCAATATCAATAGTGGTACGTTAAATATTGCGGGTGTTAAAGAAGTTGGTGGGATTTTCGATGAGGCTTTTAAGAATATAGACTTTACCACCAATTGGGTACCCATGCCTGCTGAAATGAACAGGGCGGGGCATTTCTTCGCAGAAACTTTGGGTAACAAAGGAAAAAAACTGTTGCTTATCGGTCATTTAGATACGGTTTTTGAGGCCGACAGTCCATTTCAAAAATTTGAAATGGTCAATGATAGTATCGCCCATGCTCCCGGCGGTAATGATATGAAAGGGGGCAATGTTATCGTACTCTATGCCTTAAAAGCCTTGCAGGAAAATGGTCTTTTGAACAATGCGCAGATTATCGTTGCCTTTACTGGCGATGAAGAAAGTACGGGCAAACCGTTGACCGTAAGCCGAAAAGATTTGATCGATGCTGCAAAGCGAAGCGATATCGCCCTAGGTTTTGAAAACTCAACGGGATTCAACTATGCAACAGTGGCAAGACGGGGTGCTTCAGGCTGGGAAGTAAAAGTTACAGGCAAGCGTGCCCATTCCTCAGTGGTTTTTAATGAAAGGGTAGGAGCAGGAGCCATTTTTGAAATGTCCCGTATTCTTAATGAATTTTATACACAGGTTAGGGGAGAAGAATTTTTGACCTTTAACCCGGGAATTCTATTGGGCGGTACCTTTATTGATTATGATGCAAAAAATGGGAAAGGGGATGCTTTCGGAAAAACTAATGTGGTGGCACAAACATCCTTGGTAAAAGGCGGACTGCGATTTATTTCCGAAGAACAAAAAGAAAATGCCCGTAACAGGATGCGGGAAATCGTTGCGAACAACTTGCCCCATACTTCGGCCGAAATTTCATTTACCGATAGTTATCCTGCGATGGGCCCGACGGAAAGAAACAAAAAACTGCTTGCGCAACTGAATCAGGTGAGTATTGATGTGGGGCAAGGTGAGGTTTTGGCCTATGATCCTGGAAAAAGAGGCGCCGCCGATACCTCATTTGTGGCCGAATATGTCGCCTGTTTAGACGGCTTAGGTACCATGGGTACCGGGGCGCACACGCCAGAGGAAACGGTAAACTTGAATACGATCGAGGCTTTGACCAAACGTACCGCACTGTTGATTTATAGATTGATAAATCAATAACCAATGGTCATATTAGAATCAAAAGATGCATCGGTGAGAATAGACGAAGGCGAATTGGTAGGCTATGTCGTCCAGAAACATGAGTATATTCATCAAAAGGGAAGTCCCGGTTGGCGTAGTTCCGATACCGAGATGTTCCCGGTTATCGGCCCGACATCCGAAGCTGATTTTCAAGTGCAAACCCCAAGAGATATCGCCATACAAGACCAACACGGATTGCTTCGGGAAATGGACTATAAATTGGTTTTCAATGATGCAACACAGGCCGTTTTTCAAAAGACATACATTGCCAACACCAGGGTTAAAAACTCAAAGTTTCCTACCAAATCGACCAAAGAATATTTGTTTTGGCCCTATGATTTTACGTTTACAAAGAGGTTTAAATTGAACGATGATTCGTTGGAAATTATTTTTCAAGTGGAGGCTCCAAAAGATTCACCTTTTATGTTGGGGTATCATCCGGCCTTTAAATTGCATTCAGAAAGCCCTACCGTAAGAGCAAACAGAAATACCATTGCACTAAAGGAAATTTTGGCCGTAGGAAATCGGGCGTTTCACGTTGCCGATTGTGACGAAATCCAGTTGAACGATAAAAAGCCGCTCCAGATTAAAACGGAGGGATTTGGTCATTTTATGCTTTGGACACCCGTCATCAATATGCTGTGCATAGAACCCATCACCTTTTACCCCTATACCGTGCAACAGCAAGAATTGCATAAGGGTTTCACCTATGTAACGGATACCCCTCGGGAATTTAAGGTGGTGATCAATGTAAAAGCCGACCATGGGACTACGTAAGATTTTACAAAATAATTACGGCTACCTGTTCGATCCTGAATTGCTGAAGGAAATTGAAACCGTCGGGGTATACCGAAAGGTTGAACAAGGTGAGGAACTCATTGATATAGGGCAATCCGTTACAATGATGCCCCTGCTGTTATCTGGGGTGGTAAAAATTTTAAGGGAAGATGAAAAGGGCGACGAACTGCTCCTTTATTTTTTGGAAACTGGGGATAGCTGCGCCATGACCTTTTCCTGCTGTATGAGAAATTCAAAAAGTAAAATACGGGCCGTTGCGGAGCAGAATACCGAACTCCTTATGATTCCGGTGCAAAACATGGAAATTTGGATGGGCAAATACAAAAGCTGGCAACAATTTATTTTAGAGAGTTACCATACCCGGGTTGAAGAACTTTTGGAAACCGTAGATGCCTTGGCTTTTATGAATATGGATGAGCGCTTATTAAAACTACTACGGGATAAGGCTATGGTAAATAGGGATGAGGTGATTCATACCACTCATAAAGAGATTGCTGATGATATGCACACCTCTAGGGTAGTGGTCTCCCGCCTGCTTAAAAAATTGGAAAATGAGGGTAAGATAGCAATGGGAAGAAATGAAATAAAAGTGCTGGATTTATAAAACACTATTTAACAAAACTTAAAAAATATAGAATGAAATCAATTATAATTAGCCTTGCGCTGCTCCTATGGATTAATTTAAACGCCCAAGAAATTATGAATGATACTTTGCCCTATACCGTTATTCCCGATGCACCAAAGGAGTTTACACCCGGAACGGTGGTCGCCCGTATTGTTGACGGACTTGGATTCCGATACCGTTGGGCAACAGAGGGGCTTAGTGAGGAAGATTATGAGTATGCCCCGGGTAATGAAGGACGTACCATTGCCCAGACCATAGAACATGTATATGGGCTTTCAAAAGTGATTTTAAACACTGCTAAAAAGCAGGCAACCGATTTCACGGCGGCAAAGAAAGAGCTGACCATAACCGAAATGCGAAATGCAACCTTGAACAATTTGAAAGAGGCAAGCGAATTGTATGCAGCTGCTACCGATTTGAACGAGCATCAGGTGATATTCAAGCGGAAAGACCGGGAATCAAAATTCCCTTTTTGGAACAACCTTAATGGCCCCATTGAAGATGCCGTTTGGCATGCAGGACAAATAGTTGTCTTACGTCGCAGTTCCGGAAATCCGATAAACCCTAAGGTCAGTGTATTTTTAGGGAAGTTAAAAGACTGAGCCTAAACTACTTCTTCCAAAACTTTTTATCCTTAACGGAATAAGCATCTTCCAATATGGCAATAAGAATGGCATTATCTATCTCTTCCAAGCTTTTATAGCGTAAAGACCGCATCATTTCACGGCCAGCAATGCACATATGTTCTAGGTGTACGGCTAGGTGGGCCGCGTTCCAAAAACCTAGATCCACGTAGTCTTTTGATTGGTTTAGGTAGCAATAAGGTCTTCCATCAAGATAGTAAAAGGGAACCCGATATTTATATTTTAGATCTACATCGGGTACTGTAAGTTCAATAACCGATTGCAAGTGCAGCAATATGCCCCGAAAGGGTTCAGTTTGATTGAGTATATAATCCTCGGCGGGGTTCATTCGATGAAATTACAGAAAAATTGGTATTGGATAGCGGTAGAATTACCATACGACGATTTTTTCATACAATGGTTTGGTCAATTGCGAATTAAATTTAACTTTGTATTTCAAAGTACTTTAATATGGAAACAAAGAATTATCTCGAAGACATTTCCGAAATCAAGAATATGATGAGCCGCTCAAGCAGGTTTATCTCGTTAAGTGGCCTGTCTGGAATACTAGCAGGAATTTATGCGCTAATCGGAGCTGGTCTTGCCTATAATCGCCTGAGGGCTTTTTCACACACAAACTACGATGGCTTCTCAGGAAGAAACTCGGCCTTAAGGAGCGATGATATTGTAACAGATCTTAGTATAATTGCCATTACAGTGATTGTACTTGCTGTGGCTACGGGCATAGCACTTACTGTTCGAAAGGCGAAAAAAAGTGGTGAAAAAATGTGGGACGTTTCAAGTAGACGATTGGTTTTGAATTTTGTTATTCCTTTATTTGCTGGAGGCTTTTTCTGTCTAGTGTTGATTCAATATAGAGTTGTGGGCTTGGTTGCCCCTGCAACTTTAATTTTTTATGGCCTAGCCTGCATTAATGCTAGTAAATATACTATGAGGGATATTCGGTATATGGGAATTGCTTTTATCGTCCTCGGTTTGATTTCGACCCAATTCATAGGATACGGGTTGTATTTTTGGGCGCTGGGATTTGGGGTTTGCCATATCGTTTATGGGGCGCTTATGTATTTTAAATATGACAGGAAGTAGAGGGTATTAAAATCTAATGCTTGAATTTAAAACAAGGAGATTCCCACCTTCGTGGGAATGAAAAAAATGTCAATAATTAATAACATAAATAAAGCATTCGATCATCGAATCCGACTGGGTATCATGAGTATTCTTATGGTAAACGACTTTGCTGATTTCAATATGTTGAAAGAACTGCTTGGAGTAACCGATGGAAATCTTGCCAGTCATACCAAGGCGCTGGAAAAGGCGGAATTTATAAAGGTTGAAAAACGATTTATCGGGCGCAAACCCAATACTAGATATGCTGCGACAAGATTGGGGAAGAAAGAATTTAAAAAGCATATTGAAGCTTTGGAAAGGCTGATTGGGAAATAAACAATTTTTTTTATCAATCTACTTTGTATTTCAAAGTACTTTAAAATTATTAAAATGAGATCATTGATTCTAGAAGTTCTATACGAGTGGAGTAAAAGACCCTACCAAAAGTTTATCAAAAAAAATGAGCCCTGGCCGGCAACCGTGCCCGACTTGATGCAATACCCGAAAACAAGCCTTGGCTTTCATTTAGCCTGCTTTATGTTAGAACATGACTTTAGTTTACAACCAAAGCTAGAAGACCATGACGTTTTTCACGTACTTACTAGTACCGGCGTTTCTGTTCCTGAAGAAATAAGTATGCAATATTATTTATGGGGTAATGGCAAGCGCAGCTTGTACCAGGTCGCTGTGATATTCTTGGGAACGGTTCTTTTTCCAGATTATATAAAACTTTTTAGAAATGCTTATACGAGGGGCAAGGAAGCACATAAATTTTATCAGATCAATTTTTTAAAGCTGTTACCCCAACCGATATCAATTATTAAATCAACTTTTCAAATAAGATAAAACATTTAATTATGAATATTTATATCAAATCAATTTTCGGTGCGCTGGCTTTTAGTCTCTTGTTTTATAGCAAAAGTTTTGGCCTTAACATTTTACTTATTTCAATTATCGTAACAATAGTGGTATCGACCATGAAAAAAGGACAACGTTTTCAATGGGATTATACTATTGCCTACCTATTTACCGCGCTTATGGTCTTTATTGATCCTAACGGTTTTAACATTCTGGTCTATTTTATTGCACTATGCATGCTTATCGGAAAATCGGTAGCTGCCAAAAGCTCACCTTACGTATCGGTATTTACAGGGCTCATAAATCTAGTCGTTGCAGCCCTGGTAAATTTTGTTGATAATCGAAATAAAACAACAAAAGAAAAAAAAGACATCTCACCCGAAGTGATGAATTATCTAAAGGGGAGTTTGCTTGCGATCCTGCTTCTTATCATATTCACCTTGTTGTACCGAAACGCCAATCCTGTTTTTGATGGGTTGATTTCTGATATCGACTTCAGTTTTATAAGTATCCCTTGGTTATTCTTTACCCTCATAGGATACATCCTGTTCCTAAACGTACTAAAACCTTTTTATCCCGACGAACTTATCGCCTTAGACGTAAAACAAGATAATGATCTTCAACAGCCAGAAATGCCTTTTTCATCCACGGTCTTGGCCACGTTAAAAAGCGAACATACTGTTGGTAGTATCGTATTTGCTGCGCTAAATCTACTTTTGTTATTCTTTTTGATTACGGATTTTATTTACCTGCTTGATCCAGGAGTGGTTTCTAGCGAAGCCTACTCTAACGCCATACACCAAGGTATTTATGCCCTTGTTCTATCAATTCTAGTGGCCATAAGCATTATCCTCTTTTTCTTTAGGGGAAATCTAAATTTTTATTCCAATAATAAAAAACTGAAGATGCTCACCTATTCTTGGATCGTATTGAATCTGATTTTGGTAATATTCACATGTTTCAAGAATTGGGTCCATGTTGACACCTATGGTCTTACCTATAGACGCATTGGCGTTTTTGTTTATTTGTTGTGCACGGTTATTGGTCTTATTACCGCATATTTTAAGGTCGCAAGGACAAAGAGTCTTGTTTACTTACTACGCACCAATTTCGCCGTGTGGTTTACCTTTCTTATCCTAAGTGCCGGTGTCCCATGGGACAAAGCTATTACCCGTTATAACCTTTCTCATATCGAGTACCCAGACACACTATACCTAACGCAATTGGGTGATAGTAACTTACATCTTCTGTATCGTTATAGTAAAACAAAAGACAACAAATTGAAACCCAAGGAAACAACAATTGTAAAAAGACGCCTTAAGAAACTGATTCAAGAATCAAAGGAGAAAACCTGGCAAGAATACACCTTATACCAATTCGCCAAAAATGATACCAAATGACGACCTTATTTACCTATAGCATTAATAGAAATGGTGCCTTATTTGCGCAATGGAGTTTTGTGCTGAGCACGATTTGGTTCCTACTTTATCTGGCCACCGGGGTAGAGGGACTATTAGGTCTTGGTATTGGTTTGTTAGTATTATTTGTTGTGCTATCCCCTATATCACTTGCTATTTTAATCGTGAACGCCCTAGTGCATTATAGAGACATAAAACAACATGTTATTGCCATCTTTATGGTATTGGTGAGTACTTCGATTATAATCTTATACATAACACTTTTAAGCAATTTTTAGATGAATACACTCCTTTTAAAATTAGAAAATAGAAACATACAGTTAATACTGTCTATAAGTTTTGCGTTAGCACTTTTTTTTGCAAGGGTAAAAATAACCCATAGCATATATTATGGCTTTTTAGTATGGAACCTTTTCTTAGCCGCCGTGCCTTATTTCATTTCTCAAATGATGATCGCACGGTTAGAAAATTCTATTTTTTGCAAAGGCCTATTTTGGATGGGTTTTATGGTTTGGCTATTGTTTTTGCCCAATAGCCCCTATATCATAACTGATTTGGTGCATTTGCATGACAAGAGCTCTAATTTACTGTGGTTGGATATGTTTTTGGTATTTGTCTTTGCCCTAAACGGACTCCTTTTAGGGCTGCTCTCGCTCTTGGATATGTCAAAACTCTTAGGGTTCCGATTTTCCAATAAAACAGCATCCCTTATAATTTTAACCGTTTGTATGCTCAGTGGTTATGGCATTTATCTAGGACGATTTCTCCGTTTTAATTCATGGGATGTGCTTGCGAAACCCAGGTCACTTTTTTTAGAGATTTTCAGTAGTCTAAATGAACCCAAAGCCTGGTTGATTACGCTTGCTTTTGGAGGGCTACTATGGATTTTATTTTGCCTCATACAAGCTATTTTATTTGCACAAGAACAAAATACGGTTCGCCGTACGTTGGATTAAAATTAAAAAAACGGAGGGCATTTCTTCTAGAACCCGCATTTCATTAAGCTGACACAATATGAAATTGACATTTAAAAGAAGCTACTTTATCGCCTTTATCTTATTTTTAATTATAGAGGTTCTAATTGCCTTATTTCTTAAGGGTGGTTTTATTAGGCACACGGTTGGTGATTTTCTGGTCGTAATGCTGCTCTACCACTTCTTTAAAAGTTTTTTTAAAGAAAGCTCCCTCACTATTGCGGTCTTTGTTTTGTGTATAGCGTATATAGTAGAATTCCTTCATTGCACCTCCTTTCTTCACAACATAGGCCTACGCCATAATAAATGGGCCAATTTAATCTTTGGTAATTCTTTTAGTATACAAGACCTGATAGCCTATACCTTAGGAATTATCGTGGTACTATGCATAGACGAAAGAAATCGGTTCCAAAAATGGGTCAAAGCCTTTTTCGATTAACGATATGCCAAACCTGATGGCCGACAACAATAACCTTTTTTGGATCCTGCCCCGCTACATGCAATCTATATTCTATCTAAAGAACAGCTGTTAGTGCTATCCCTTACCTAGTTGGTAGACCCCTCAAAAAATCAATTTAGTTTCGGGAAACGCGGCATACCAACCAAACCAAAATGCATTAAAAGAACGATGGCGAACAAGCTTTTCCCCGGTTAATTTATTTGTTAAAGTATCTTCGGTCAACAGCCAGCTATTGCCCTTATCATCAACAAGCCTATTTTCGCCATCAAAAGAGCTAAAAATAGAATTGTTGCTGATATATACCCTATTGGCGCCACTTTTATCGGTAATGACCACCAAGTTGTTTCCGTTGACATCAAAATGATATAAAGGGTTTTTCCTCAAAAAGGGCGTGGCGATAGCCACTGGTTCTTCAGGATGTTCTTTTAGGCGAACCACCAGTACCGACTCTTTGTTCTTCAACCTATGATCTAATAAGGGCACGCTGAACATCAATTCATCTGTGGAGAAATAATCCTTATAGGCCACGCCCTCACCATAATCCCTGTGATATCCGGTATCAAGCGAAAGTACTTGGGTATTGGGGTGTCTTTTTTTCCATTCTCCCCAAGTGGTTGTAACCACACTCAAATACTCCAATTCAATATCCTTACCGACTAAGGGACCAACCACGGGTTTGCCCAATAGTGTGTTCCATAATGATTGCGTGGCCTGATCATACATTAACTTATTGGATCGATAGAGAAAGCCACTAGTGCCCAATTCATGATTGACACCTTTATGTTGGGTCTTATACAATACCACGGTTCCGCAAAGAGTACAGTATACCCCTGCCACCGGTATATCGTCTACAGTATCTATGAACATTTCGTGCCATGCCAAGATACGTTTCGGGTAAGCTCGAACATCACCATTAACCGCAATACCGAAGACGATATTGCCATCGTTGAGGTAAACGGCCTCCTCGGCACTGATCATTTTGGGCTGTCGTAAAGGAGGAATACCATCTTGTTTAACACCTCCCCATCGAATTTCATCAAATCGAATCGTGGTTTGATCCTGTCTTTGGGCAAAATATTTTCGAAAACGGGAATCGATAAGACTGTGCAACTTTGCCTTGAATAAATGGTAATCATCGGTTAACTCCTCGGGTTTACTCCATAGATATTCGTACCATTTTGAAGCATCAAACCCATAATTCTGGCCTGTTTTTTCTTCCAAGATAGCTATCATCGCCTGCGAAACATTACGGTCTGAGGAAAAATAAAAGACTTCCAGTGCCATAATCGGATAACCGGAGCGCCAGTCCTTTCGAAGCATTCTTATCAAACGTGACTGCTCGATCTTATCGGATTTAACCAATAGGTTCAAAAAATAATCGGCCGGTGTACTGCCTTCTTCCTTCACCGTTTCATTAACAGCAGGTATTGACCGAAATGCTGTGGAAGTATCATTTCCAAAACCAAAAATCAGGAGACCCATAAGTAAGAATACTTTCATGTAGATTTGGTCGAAGCCCCAAAAGGAAAATTACATATATGGTGTTTTGACTCGTTGCAATGCAAAGAATCGTAATCCAGCATCTAGGGAACCTACTCCTTAACGTTCAGCTAATCCTTAGATCAAAATCGTATTGATTTGGATACAATGCGTGAACTATTCGTAAAACTCATGCAGGGAAGAATAGCGACCAATTTTTTTGACCGAATGCCAAGGACTAGCGTTTTAAACTAAAATGTCCAGTAAATTTAACATGCTGATCGATCGTTTGATCCATATAATTGGCCTTAAACCAATAATCTGTAGATGGTAGCGGCATTCCATTATAAGTGCCATCCCATCCGTCGTTCGGCTGTAATTGAGCCAATAGTTTTCCATATCGATCGTAAATAAATATACGAACATCGCTTATGAGCGCTGGATTATCAAGGCCTTGTATATTCCATGTATCGTTAATACCATCATTGTTAGGGGAAAATGCACTCGGGTAGTTCACAATCAGGAAGGGTTCACTGGTAAGGGTCATACCACATCCAAAGATGTTCCTAACATAAATCGTATGCAAACCACCATCCAAGTTTTCGAATGTGTTCGATTCTTGATAAGGTCCGTCAATATTGTCCAAACTATATTCGAAATCGTCTGTATGTGATCCGCTCGATTCCGCAATGGCATGTACCGTAATTCCGGAATTGATAAAACTTTCCCGTATGATTTCAATCTCAATACTTGTTGGTATGGGCGATTCATCAATAACTGCAGTATATAGTTCACTATTACATGATATGGTTGAAGAACCACTTCTAATCTCTAATGTATAGGTGCCTGCCTGTTCAACTATAAACTGAGACTCTTCAATTCCGTCCCCATCTACATCATTGTTGGGTGTCCAATCATATATGAAACCAGGACCTAAATCTTCGCCAAGAAGAATGGCATCAACACTGCCATCCGCATTTCTACATAGCGTTCCAGTTTCTGGGAATTCTATATCGGCAGTGGTATAAATGTCAACCTGAAAATCACTTTCATCAAAGCAGTTAGGGTTAAGGGTGGAAGCGTTGTAGATATATATCAATTGAGAAACAGCTATGGTGTCACCTGTACTTAACATTGTACCAGTACCCCCTGTACCGGTATAGTAAACATTTCCTGAATCCAGTATTGGAAGAGTGTATGAGTCACACATTTCAACATCGGCAAGGCTCTGGGCAACCGGTGTTTCTGTAATGGAAATGGTTAATAATGCGCTGTCATCCGGACAAGAAACGGGGCCGGTAACGGTGTACTCAAAAGTACTTGTTGTAGCTCCCGTAGCTGGAGTATATGTGCCGGCAATTGAGTCAAAAGTACCGCCAATTCCAGAAAGTTGCACCCATGTTCCTCCCGTATCGGGCGTTCCACCCAACTGGGTAAACAAGTCTATAGGGGCGTCTGTAGAGCAGACAGCTAAATTGTTGTCGATACCGGCATCAGGTGCGGTATTGATGATTACGGCCACTTCGGAGGAAACGGTCGCACAACCCGCGATGGCAATGGTATAGGTGTATGTTCCGGCAGGGTCCACTGCTGGGTCAAATACTCCTGCTGTGGCGAGTGTCGGTGTCCATAGGCCTCCCGAATCTGGTGTTCCACCCAACTGGGCGAACAGATCTACGGGTGCGTCTGTCGAGCATATGTCAAGACTACCGTTGCTTCCTGGATTGGGCGCATTGGTTATCGTAATGACGACTTCGGAAATATCATCTGTACAGGGTGTTGTACCAGTTGCGGTATACTGAAAGGTACTGTCTGTAGCTCCTGAAGCGGGTGTGAATGTTCCGGCAATGGGGTCAAACGTACCCCCTGTTCCAGAAAGTTGCGCCCATGTCCCGCCAGTATCTGGTGTTCCCCCCAATTGGGTGAACAGATCTACTGTGCTCCCCGTTTCGCAAATGGACAATGCTCCGTCTATACCTGCATTGGGTGCGCTATTGATGGTCACGGCCACCTCGGAAGAGACGGTCGAACAACCCGCAATGGCGATGGTATAGGTGTATGTTCCGGCAAGGTCCACTGTTGGGTCGAACATTCCTGCTGTGGCGAGTGCCGGTGTCCATATTCCCCCTGCATCCGGTGTTCCTCCCAACTGGGAGAACAGGTCAATGGCTGCGTCGGTAGAACATATATCCAAACTTGCATTGGTACCAGGGTCGGGTGCACTGGTAACGGTGACGACCACATCGGCTGCTGCATCGGCGCAAGGTACGGTTCCGGTTACGGTATAGGTATAGGTTCCCGCGGCATCGACGGTCGGGTCGAACATTCCTGCCGTGGTGAGTGCCGGTGTCCAGGTGCCCCCTGCATCCGGTGTTCCCCCAAGTTGGGCGAAAAGATTTGTTGTTGTGCCCGTGGCGCAGATGGTCAGACTACCATCAGTACCTGCATTGGGCGCGGTATTGATGGTCACCGCCACCTCAGCTGAAACGGTGGTACAACCTGCGATGGCGATGGTATAAGTATATGTTCCGGCAAGGTCCACTGTTGGGTCGAACATTCCTGCTGTGGCGAGTGCCGGTGTCCAGATGCCTCCTGCATCCGGAGTTCCTCCCAACTGGGAGAACAGGTCAATGGCTGCGTCGGTAGAACATATGTCCAAACTTGCATTGGTACCAGGGTCGGGTGCATTGGTTACGGTAACGACCACATCGGCTGCTGCATCAGCGCAAGGTGTGGTTCCGGTTACGGTATAGGTATAGGTACCCGCGGCATCGATAGTTGGGTCGAACATTCCTGCCGTGGTGAGTGCCGGTGTCCAGGTGCCCCCTGCATCTGGTGTGCCCCCAAGTTGGGCGAAAAGACTTGTTGTTGTGCCTGTGGCACAAATGGTCAGACTACCGTCGGTACCTGCATTGGGTGCAGTATTGATGGTCACGGCCACCTCGGAGGAGACAGTTGCACAACCAGCAAGGGCTATGGTATAGGTATAGGTTCCAGCGGCATCGACGGTTGGGTCGAACATTCCTGTTGTGGCGAGTGCCGGTGTCCAGATGCCTCCTGCATCCGGAGTTCCTCCCAACTGGGAGAACAGGTCAATGGCTGCGTCGGTAGAACATATGTCCAAACTTGCATTGGTACCAGGGTCGGGCGCATTGGTTACGGTAACGACCACATCCGCGGTACTATCCGCACAAGGGGCCGTTCCTGTTACAGTATACGTGTATGTTCCCGCAGGGTCTACCGTTGGGTCGAACATTCCCGTTCCACTGGCGAGCGCCGGGGTCCAGGTACCTCCCGCATCTGGCGTACCTCCCAGTTGCGCAAAGAGGTCGGCTGCCGTGCCGGTGGCACATATGGTCAAACCACCATCGGTACCTGCATTGGGGGCGGTATTTATGTTTACGACGACTTCCGAAGAAACGGTGGCACAGCCAGCGATGGCTATGGTATAGGTATATGTACCTGCCGCGTCGACGGCGGGGTCGAAGACTCCCGTTCCGCTGATGAGCGCGGGCGTCCATGTTCCGCCGGTATCCGGTGTTCCTCCCAATTGTACAAACAGATCGGTAGCGATATCGGTGGAGCAGATGTCCAGACTTGCGTTTGTTCCCGGGTCCGGCGCGTTGGTAACGGTAACGACCACATCCGCGGTACTATCCGCACAAGGTGCCGTTCCTGTTACGGTATAGGTGTACGTTCCCGCTGGGTCTACCGTAGGATCGAACATTCCCGTTGCACTGGCTAGTGTCGGGGCCCAGGTACCTCCTGCATCGGGCGTTCCACCTAACTGTGCGAAAAGATCGGTTGCCGTGCCCGTGGCACAAATGGACAAACCTCCATCCGCACCTGCATTGGGCGCGGTATTGATGTTTACGGCGACCTCTGAGGTAACTGTGGTACAACCGGCGACGGCTATGGTATAGGTGTATGTTCCGGCAATATCGACAGCAGGGTCGAAGACTCCCGTTCCGCTGGTGAGTGTAGGCGTCCATGTTCCCCCGGCATCCGGCGTCCCTCCCAGTTGTGCGAACAGATCGGTAGCGGCATCGGTGGAGCAGATGTCCAGACTTGCATTGGTTCCCGGATCGGGCGCATTGGTAATGGTAACGACTACTTCTGAAGTATCATCGACGCACGGGGTCGTACCTGAAACGGTATATTGAAAGGTGCTATCTGTAGCTCCTGAAGCAGGTGTGAACGTTCCTGCAACAGGGTCGAATGTACCACCCGTACCGGAAAGCTGTGTCCAGGTTCCCCCAGTATCGGGTGTTCCCTGCAACTGGACGAACAAGCCTATAGTAGTGCCAGTCTCACAAATGGACAAGGCCCCATTTGTACCCGCATTGGGTGCTTCAATAATAGAAATTGAAACTTCTGAAGTATCATCTACACAAGGCGACGTGCCGGTAACGGTATACTGAAAAGTGCTATTTGTAGCGCCAGAACTGGGTGTAAATGTGCCGGCAACCGGGTCGAAGGTACCACCCGTACCTGAAAGTTGAACCCATGTTCCACCTACATCGGGAGTTCCTCCCAATTGTGCGAACAGGTCGATAGCAACGTCATTACTGCAAATAGTTTGACTCCCATCAATTCCTGGATTAGGTGCGTTAACAACGGTTACCGCAGCGGTAAATGACGAATTTCCTATACAGGTTGATGAGGGATTGGTGACGGTTATAATTTCGAGTGTTGTGGCAGTTGTTATACTGGCTGCTGTTACCGTGGCTTCACCTGTAGTACTATCCAAAGTAATGGTGGAAGTTGATGAGCCGCCATCTAAAGTATAGGTAACGATATCGTCCGGGTCACCACTCAATAAAAAATCTGCATCCGAACCAGAACAAACTGATGGTGTTACCGGTACCAAAGAGGTCAGGTCGGGCAAGGGAATAAACGTCAAAGTAGCTTGTGATTCTTCCTTACAACTGTAATCATCTGCATAGACCTTAACACGATAGATGTTACCATCATCGGAGGCAACGGTGGTAAAAGTTAACGTATCTGAGGTCTCACCTGCCAAGGGAGCACTAAAAGTGGCCCCACCATCGGTACTTACGCTCCACTCATAGATGGGATTTCCGGATGCGGTGACTCCCACAATAAAAGTGGCAATCCCACCTTCACAAGTATTGAAATCGATAAGTGGTGTGTCTATAGTTAAAGAACCAGGTATACGTACAGCAGGATTAACCGGATTACCATAACCAGTATTGGCTACGACAAGCCCTTCCGAATCTACTACAACCGGAGAAGCCCCAAATTGGCCATCATTATCTTCATCGGCTTCATCACCAAATTGTTCTTTTACGTCGGGACATCCATCATTGTCCGAATCAAAATCCTTGCAATCGGGGATACCATCAAGGTCGGTATCAAAATCTATACGGATATAATCGTAATTCGCTCCTACTTGATTGAGTGCCGGATTTGCCGTGTGGGTGATACGAACCAATAGTTCTTCTCCATCAGAGGCAGGAGTAGGGGAAACGGAGAAGCTAAAGTCTTTCCACATGCCATTGGGTGTTTCATATCCTTCAACGGTAAGGGATTGCGGAAGAGGAGTAAACCCGCTTCCATTGTTATAACCTGCTTCAATCAGCGTTTGACCATCATTTCTATATCGGTCTTCATAATCCAGACCATCACCGATTGCCACGGTGATCATATACCCCTGATTTTCATCTATTATAACATATCTACCTGTAGCACTACCATCCCGTCTTTGCGTAATGGTAGTCGTGGTCCATACGTATGCAAATGCGTCGTTTTTCCAATATGCGCGGTCATAAACACCTGCATTAGGGTTATCAAATAGCCCCGTACCATCCGTTTCATAATTTGGAGGGTATGGCAGCATCGTAGCATCATCAATATAATCGTCGGCCGACACTAAATGTGTTCCGGAAAGATTGATGTCGTGATCCCAAAAATCAAGATTGATCGAATAAGGTTCTGGGCTGTCAAAAGGGTCATAGACAAAATTATTCGGTGTCACTTCAAAATTGTTGGGTTGCCAACTTAAACCACGAAAGGTAAGACCGCAACCTTCGTTATAATCGGTGATGCCATCGTTGTCATTATCCTTGTCAAATTCATCATAATAATCACCCCTACTTGCATCGTAATATACCGCATCACCATCAGGAATACCGTCGCCATCTGTATCTAGGGGGTCACAACCATCAGGATTAAATTCGATTACCCTTGGTTTACTACCTTGGTAGCCACGTAGACCTGCATAGCCGGTAACCAGGCCATCGGCATCTGTTCCTGTTCCCTGTAACATACCAGTTGCGGTAACTATATGCCCCATTTCCTGGGTATCGAAACAACCATCGCCATCAGAATCCGTATCCAAACAATTGGAAACCGTATCTCCATCGGAATCCCGGACCAATCTAATATTATCGTAATTTCCGGCATAGGCCCTATTTGACCCTGTACCTTGTGCCTCGTGGGTGATGCGTATTAAAATACCTTGGCCCAATGCCGGGCTTCCTGCTGCTATCGAGACCGGAATATCAAAATCAGTCCATGTGCCGGGTGCGGTTTCCGTCGCTCCATCAATCACTCTCGAAGCAAGTGGCGTAAAACTGCTCGCATCGGTTCCATATCCAATTTCTATGGTCGATATTCCATCATTTCTATACACATTGGTACTACTTATACCGTCGCCAATAGCGATGGTCAAAATATAATTTTCAACTTCAAAGGTGGAGATAGGTTTATCTATCGTAATCGTACCTATGTCGTTGGGCGGCGTTGTATTGATGAATAAAAATTGCATGCCGTCGGAAGCGGCTTCATAATTATTATTAAATATATCGTGAGTACCTCCAGTATTGCCGCTGCTAAAATCAAATTCCCATCCATCAGGCACACCATAGGGGGCGGGATTTTCAAAGCTGGCATTGGTAACGTCAACAACACAGTCATAGCTGTCTTTTATACCGTCGTTATCATCATCTGCATCGCAGACATCGCCCACTCCATCGCCATCACTATCTAATTGGTCGGGATTATAGGTGAATTCGCAGTTGTCATTTACATCAAGAATGGTATCGTTATCCTTGTCGTTATCGGATTCGCAGGCATTACCCTCACCATCGCCATCCGTATCCACTTGATCTGTATTAGAGGTGTTAATGCAATTGTCGCAAACATCTATAATAGTATCCCCATCGGTGTCTGTGAAATCGGTGATAGTCGAATCGTCAACATAACGACATGCATCGCATGCATTACCCATACCATCGCCATCATCGTCTAGCTGATCTAGATTAAAAGTATTCGGACAATTATCTGCAGTATCCAGTATACCATCGTTATCGGCATCGTCGTCGCAGGCATTTCCAATACCATCGCCATCATCATCTAACTGATCAATGTTCGATGTATTATCACAATTGTCGCAGACATTACCAATACCATCTCCATCATCATCGGTTTGATCCGTACTCCCATCAAAAAATGGACAATTATCATTGATATCCGGAACACTATCATTATCATCATCCGGATCACATTCATCTCCGATACCGTCTTCATCATTGTCTGCCTGATCATTAGCTACTCCTGGGCAATTATCACAGCCATCCACATAGCCATCACCATCACTATCAGGTTGTCCAGTATCGTCAAATAGAGGGCAATTATCTGAAGTATCGGGGATTCCGTCATTGTCATCATCCAAATCGCAGTTGTCACCCATCCCGTCACCATCAGTATCTACCTGTGGGTTGGTGGAGTCGGCAATTGTTGGACAAAGATCTACGGTGTCGTTAAAGCCGTCATTATCGTCGTCGTCGTCACAATCATCACCGACACCGTCGCTATCTAAATCTTCTTGTAAAGGGTTGTGTGTTAGCGGGCAGTTGTCGGCAATATCGGGAATGCCATCACCATCGTCATCGTCATCACATGCATCACCCAACAGGTCACCATCGGTATCAAGTTGGTCGGCATTGCTGTCGCTAGGGCAATTGTCACAGATATCCCCAATGTTGTCCAAATCCCCATCAGCTTGATCCGCATTTGACGCGGTACTGCAATTATCACAAACATCGCCAACAAGGTCACCATCTGCATCCGCTTGTGTATCATTAAAAATTAACGGGCAGTTATCAGCACCATTTAGAATACCATCATTATCATTGTCAGTATCACAAACATCACCAATAAAATCTCCGTCAATATCTGACTGATCTGTATTCGAAGTAAAAGGGCAGTTATCCGAAATATCGGGAATAGAATCATTATCGTCATCCGGGTCGCACTCATCGCCTAAACCATCACCGTCGTTGTCAGTTTGAAGAGGGTTAGCGTCAGCTGGGCAAATATCGCATACATCCCCTATGCCATCTCCATCGATATCTGCTTGATTGGAATTTGCATTATTGATACAATTATCACAAACATCACCAACACCATCATTATCGCTGTCTGTCTGGTCGGGGTCATTGTTAAAAGGGCAGTTATCATTTACATCCTCTACCGAATCATTGTCATCATCCGTATCGCAGGCATCCCCAACAAAATCACCATCGTAATTGGCTTGGTCAGGATTAACGGTAACCGGGCAGTTGTCAGTTGTATCAGGTACGCCGTCACCATCAGTATCCTGTGCAAAACCCATGACACCAAAAAGTAACAAGGCCACCACACACAATATATTGCGTACAGCGGCTGAAACCGTGTATTTTTCTTTTAGGGTCATTTGCACCAAGGCTAAGTAGTTGACAAAATTAGACAGATTACCTTATATAACAACAAAAACTCGTTATACCCGACCATCTTCTAGACTATTTACGGGAATAAGCGTTAAAGGGCCTTTTTTTAGGGTAAAAAAAGGGGTAAATTACTCGTTTCCATCTACATAGGCCTGCAAATAATTGTAACGCTTTGTCAATTTGCCATTTTTGGTCATTCGGGCACGCTTAAGAACACCATCTTCGTCGCCATTAAAGAAGGCTGGAATCACATTTTTTACAAAGGCCTCGCCAAAACCGACACTCGCATCCCTTGGGAGTTCACAGGGGAGATTATCCACTGCCATTACGACGATGGCCGTTTTGTTCTTGAAATTGGTTTCTTTTTCATTTTTAGGATCATAACCATAGATGGGGTCTGCTATTGTGGAGGCTCGTATAGTCGTGGCCACGGGGCCATTGATATCACAGCTGATATCTGCCACCACCTTTATCTTAAAGTCAGGATGTTTTGCATCTTCCCTGGTGAAAAGGTAAGGCGCTCCATCGCCATAAAAATGCCCGGCGATATAGAAATCGCTTGCTTTGGCGAATCTGAAAAAGTTTGATTTATATTCCTGTGGATGGGCAAAAAAATCTGCTTTATTACCCCGTACACCATCAATGCGCTTGTTATAGTCAGAAGCATCGATCTGGCAGTAGACCGGTTCATTAAATGTTGACTCTAAATAGTCCGTAACATTTACTTTTCTTAGCTCCATGGCGTTCAGCATTTCCCTAGCCCCATTACCGACACGCCCACGACCGGTGAGTACTATTTTGATGTTCGGAAGGTTGAGTTTTTTAAGTTCCGCAATCAAAGCCGCCTGATCAGCCAATGTTTCCGCTTTTGGCAATTTAAATAACCCAAATTTGAGTCCGTAGGCGCGAAAACCGTTATAGGCACCAACAATGCCTGCATAGCGACCAAAAGCAACAAGACGTTGTCCTTTTTGGTTGGTAATGACCTCATGGTCGTATAGTTCTATGTTCTTATCGAGTATGGCGCGAAGCAACTTTTTATTGTAAGGTTGTTTCTTTATGGTATGTGAAAAGAAGAAGTATTTTTTATTGGGAATAAGCGAACGTATGGGTACTTCTTTTACGCCTAAAAGCACGTCGCAGTCTTTCATCTTTGGTGCTACCCTAAGGCCTGCGGTTTTATATTCAACATCTGTAAATACACGAATAGGGGAGGGTTCAGCGATAATTTCGGCTTTTGGATGATTCGAAAGGATTTTTTGACAGGCCTCTGGGGACAAGACTACGCGCCTATCGGGTGGGTTTTTACGTTCTCTGATTATTCCAAACTTCATAAGCATCTCAATTTTATAACTTTCACAAAAGCCTAAGTTTCAAATGTAACAGTTGAGAGGGGTATGACAAAACTTTTTTTGGAATACTTTTTGGGGTATCTTTGTCGGCTGCGCCAAGCACTTTAAATGGACTGGCGTACAAGTGAAAAATGCGTCTCTTTTGAGCAATTTATAAGAGAGGGAGGTGTTATGAGTTCTTTGAAAAAAAAAATGAGATTTTAGAAAGAGGTCCCGAAACTAGTTCGGGACGTAATTCAACTAGGCAAATCTAAAATTTGCAGTCTCATTACGGGGCCGACTGGTTTTGACAGCGAGACCAATGGCGATGTAAGCATGTCGAGCGCTGAGGTACAGCTCGTTAATCTCATATTTCACACTTTAATTGGCGATAATAATTACGCTCTTGCCGCTTAATCTGAATTATAGTAAGATTTAGCCTCGTTCCGACAAGGTCGGAAAGCGAGATGTTCCTGAATAGCCCCTGTCGACGGCGATTCAATTAGGAGCACCATAAATGTCGATATAAGGCTGCTAGGACTTCGATAGTAGCACCAAAACTAAAGAAGATAAGCGTTGGTTAGGCCGTTTCCGGTCAGGCCTGCGTCGAAAATCAATCGGAAACTAAACATGTAGAAAGTATGGTTATTGCTTGTTTGGACGAGGGTTCGAATCCCTCCGGCTCCACGACACTCAAGAAACCACACCTTTGGGTGTGGTTCTTTATTTTATTGACAAGCCAAATCTGTTTGAGCTTTTCTTATAAAATAAAGAATGGACAGCGCTAGCTGTTGGGTTTCTTATCTGCAGCACCGGTTAGGAGGGAGCAACAGCGATTGTTGCATAGTTAGTCGTTATGTCTAAATAGTTACTCGGCCAGTGTGCTATGTCAACCTCGCGGCTTACCCAGTTCGTTCTACCATTTTAACTCCTTGATAGCCTCGATTTAAAGTAGATGTTTTGGGCGTACTTCCTGTTACCCACTTTATTTGGGTGAATGGTATCCCAGTATAAACATTTTCTGCAAAGGTCATCGCCCCTACAATAATATCAGTAGTCTGAGTGAGTACTAATGAGGCTTTAACTAATCATACCGACAAAAAATTATCCAATCTGATTGCTCATTAATTTATGATACATGCCTTCCTCCTTTTCAATCAAGTCCTGGTGTGTTCCATATTGGATGAGCACTCCTTTATTTAGAACAACCAATTTATCTACTTGCGCAATCGTAGAATACCGATGTGCAATAATAATGGTGGTGCGCCCTTCCATGAGTTTGTTCAGTGCGTCCTGAACCAGCAATTCGCTTTCTGAATCCAAAGCGCTTGTTGCTTCATCAAGTATCAATATTTTAGGGTTTTTTATGAGCGCCCTAGCAATCGCAATCCGTTGCTTTTGACCTCCCGACAATTGCACTCCTTTTTCACCAACCGCTGTATGATAGCCATTTGGAAAATTGACAATGAAATCATGGGCGTTTGCCATCTTTGCTGCATGTTTAATTTCATCAAGCCTTACGTGTGGATTGCTCAATGCATATCCAATATTTTCTGCTATCGTCCCAGAAAAAAGCACAGGTTCTTGCTCCACAATGGCAATAGATTCACGTATGGATACATAGTCTAGGGTTGATGCATCTATACCATCGAACTTAATACAACCTTCGCTAGGTTCATAAAAGCCAAGCAAAAGGTTAACTACAGTGGTTTTCCCTGCGCCAGAAGGGCCTACCAGTGCCACTTTTTCACCAGAATCTATCGTTAAGCTAAAGGAACTAAGGACTTTTTTTTCCTGTCGGCCAGGATATGCAAAGCTGATTTGATCAAACTCAACCTTGCCTTGCAACTCGGCAATCTCCATACCTTCTTTGTAGGTCTGTACATCAGAAACCCTATCCAGCAGCTCAAAAACACGTTCAGTAGCACCATAGGAACGCATCCACTGACCCCACAAACTGCTAATTGAGTTGACCGATTGGGATACCATCCCGGCATATAAAATGAAACCAGTCAACTCACCAATCGTCATGGTACCTTTTGAGATAAGCAATGCACTCACTAACACCACGAGGAGTAATGTACTGAATGATGCAAAGGTGCTCAGACCTTGAAAGGTGGCCATTAACCTTGAATTTTCAAGAGAATGATGCAAGACAGATTGTGCTGTTTTGCTATAAGTTTCAACCGCTTTTTTTGACTGATTAAAAGCCTGAATAATCCGGATATTAGAAAAGCTTTCCTGTGCAGTATGTAAACTTCCTGAGAGACTTTCTTGCAGCGCCATGAACTTTAAACGCACTTTTCTTCCCAGCCACTTTGTTAGTATTATAGTAATGGGAAGAGTAAGCATAACAAGTGCACTTAGCAAGGGTGAAATTCCAAATATCATAACAAACCCTCCAATACCTACGATAAACGATCGCGTCATTATAGCGATATTCATACTAAGTGCATCTTTTAGCATATCAATATCAACGGTAAGCCTGCTGGTGAGTTCTCCTGTTTTGGTGGTGTCAAAAAAACCAATTTCCTGTTTAATGATACTACTGTAGAGCTTCTCCCGAAGCCTACGGACAATCATATCACCCGTAGATTCAAATAAATAGAATCGCAGGGCAGTCACTGTACAATAGATAATGAATGTTACAAAAACAAGGATTGCTGGAACAGTGAGCCAATCAATAGTGGATTCTTTAGAAATATTATCCACAAAATAAGAAACAGCTTTTGGAAAAGATAGTTGAATCACAATTGCTATCAACATCACCAGAAATCCCAAAAGAAGCCTCCCTATAAATGGTTTTACCAATTGCAACCGCCTCAAATGACCTGTTTTGGCTTCTTTCATTTCCTATTCCTCCTGTTTTAGTTGTTCCATAAAACTCATCCAATTTTCATCCCCAATAAATCCTTCTGCCTGTAAGGTGTTTTCAGCATCAATGAACAAGTAATAAGGCGATGCACCTTGAGGATTAAGGTAGTCATAAGTAGCTCGATTCGTATGCATAGTAGTGCCCAACAGTGCCTCATCATCGAGAAAGCTCTTCATACGCTTTTTGGTTTCAACCGATAGAATCCATATTAAAACACCTGAGGCCTTTGCTTTTTCTAGCGAAGTACGCAATTCAGGTAATTTGGTTTTGCACTTAGGGCACTTGGACGTTACGAACACCAAGACTTTGGCATATTCATGGTACTCATACAGTGTCACATTTTTTTTGTCAATCATCCTGTCTAAAGGGAAGTTCGAAATTAGCGTTCCGGCAGTTAGATTTGGAAGGGCTGCTTTCGGTGGTATGGCCAAAAACCGAAAGGCACGCACCAATCGTAAGGTCAGCCACAGATTGAGGGCTACTGAAAGGGTCAAAAAGCCCAAGATAAAAATAAGTGTCGAGTCGCTCAATATCATGTCTTTTTCGGGTCCTGGGCTACAGTAGTAATATTCTTTAAATTGGTCACGATCAAAAATGCGATAAATGCCAAGCCAAATAGCAAAAATTGTATGGGCTTTGCTACTGAAATGGGTTGATAGCCATATAAGAAAAATCCACATGCCAAAAGAAGAACAATATTGCGTATAATATCTAGGTATGAGATATACTCTTCGTTTTGTCCGAAACAGTTGCATCGGATAAGTCGCTCTTGAATAACCGAAACAGTAATCAGCAGTGTAAATAGAACAAAGAGGATCAAAGCGCCCAACATGGCCATATACGTCAGCTCAATATTCATGAAGATGATAATAGCCAACCCCCCCTCTAGAACAATGATTGAAATAGTTGCGGCTGTAGTCCATGCTTTTGGTACCTTGAATGAATTGGAGAGATTATCCTTAAATTTTCCAAAAGTACGCGCCTTTCCAAAGGAAGAAAGTAGTAGGACGACAAAGATGAAAAGTCTACAAAATTCTATAATATAGAGAGGTATATTCATAGCTATAGCTTTATTTCTTGCCATGTAGGCGAAATAACATCCATATATCTTTGTCTCACAAGGGCATAGCTAGATGTTGCTAATAACACATCGTTTCGTGGGTCTTGTGGAGTCTTTCGCACACCACCACCAATTACCGCATTCAACTTTTTGGCCACTTTCCATGCCATTCCCTCTACAGTCTCGTTACGTTTTATATTTAGTCCTATCTGAAGCAAATCTGCCCGTGTAATCGCATAGCTGTGCGAGTGATATCCGTGTAAAAGTTGGTTCACAATATCCGATCTGTGCTGCACGGATTCATTGGGTAGTTGAAATTTTAGAAGTTCTTCTGCGATACGCTGCAACTCCAATGTGGAGCGGTAAAGAGAAGTTAGTGTAGTTGGAAAGATGCTGCTGGCGACGGAGGCCAGCAACTGCATTCTGACTTCTTCCTGCTCTATGTCGAGACGAAACCAGTTCTTACACATTTCATTAAACAATCGTACGTTTTCACTGTCCAACTCGTGTATACCGTCAGCATCATTTGCATCGATAGTATTCAGACGTGGGTCAATTGGTGAAAATGTGGCCAGATCACTCGCAATCACTTCATGCCCTGACAGCGTCAATACCGTAAAGGATGACTGGCAGTGGTAGGGAACCAAAAAGCAAAGGTTTTTCGTAAACTCATGAAGCAGTAGTGCAATTCTCCTTGCTGCATTAATTTCACCGCCACGACCATAAAGGACTACATCGAGCCGCTCTGTTTTCCCAATACCTGTGAGTACCTCATACAGCTGTGGAAGGATCTCAGAATCCAGAACTGATGCGGCAAGAACGAGTACCTTACTTTTTCTTTCACGCTCCAGATGTTTTAGATCTTGAAGTTGTAGTTCTTTCAAATTTATCATGGGTTTCCTTCTATAAGACGGTTTGCAAGTGCATCCATCATTTTAAGCTCTGGGACAAGCTGTTCAACAAAGAGAAACTGACCTCCAGGATTGTTTTCCAGAAATACATATTCACCTTCTGGTGTAACAATGATATCCATGGCACCATACTGCAGGTTGTAACTGTGCACAAAATCCCTACATCTGTTCTCGATTTCGATAGGTAATTTAAAAGCTTCGTACAAAATATCAGCACTATAATCTCGAACGTCCACTTTGGTCTTCTCGCTTTGCTGCGAATTAATCTTTGCCGCAAAAACAGCATCACCTATGATGGTTACTCTAAGCTCGAATTTCTTTTCTATGTACTCTTGAAAGTAACATGGTATCTCTCGTACAGATTCAATGTTTTCTAAATGATCATCTGTCAGAATGGTGGTTTGAAGGCCCTCAGTAACTACTTGTTCACTGATAGCTACTTCTTCTGCAGCTAACGAGGGGGTAGATAGCGTTTTTAGCACTACGTCTTTGTTTACTTTTTCTTTAAACCCAATTACCGAACCTGGTTGATTTGTGATGAGTGAAGTAGGTATTTTGAATCCCATTTTAGAAGCGCGCAGCGCCTGCTCCCCTTTCCAGAGCGCTGAACGAATTGCCAACGGGTGATTCATCCAATAACAATCTAAGGAGTACAAAAGGCCATTCAGTACATGTTTTGTTTCCTGATTTGCGTATACCTTTTCTTGGCTTGAATAATCATCTTCACTTAGAAAAGTAAAATCACTGGACTTTCGAGTCCACACTGATTTTATGGTATCCAGATCCAATTTTCTTCCCAAAGGTATATGAGTAATGGTGGCAGACCATTTATTTTGGTCTGTCTCATGATCCAACTCAAAGTCTCTCGGGAACTCATCAAGGTTAATGCGGAAAGGTGTAGTTCCTTTGTTTTTAAGTGTAGTAACTATGATATCAGCATGTAGGTCAGCACTATTGGTAATGATAAGAATGTTGTTTTTCAAAAGCATGGGACTTATAAGAAAAAACCTTGGGTTTCCCCAAGGTTTAAGTTTTGTTGTGACTTAGCACCAAGCACCGCTATCAGAGCCCGGATGATAGCCATTACATCTGTAATCACCACCCCAAGGAGTTGCGTAGAACGAGCATCCTGCCATTGCAACACCTTCGCGTACCTTCACTTGTTTTTTGGTTGATTCACTAGACTTTGCCACTTTAAACGTAAAAGATTTTACTTGTTTCATAATTCATATCTTTTTAAGATTATTATATTACTAATCTAATATAACATTACTTTTCATTTTATACAAAAAATTCTTATAAATTATTAAGAATTATCAATAATTCTTACAAATTATTCAATTTTTCAAATCCCATTCCCAATGATATCAAACGTAGATTAGGTAACTTTTTTATTAGCTCTCTGAAAAGACTAAACGTTAAGTAAAATCAAAATAGGCGCACTTTTTATACTATTAGACAATCTTTCCAGATTCAAATTTTCTTCTGCCACATTCTTTAAACAGCACTAAAATTAATCCGTAAAAAAGATCGCTCAAATGGGGGCAAATTGCAGGTAATAATATTTTTTGCAACAAAATTTTTCGATGTTTACAGGGGTTCCCAAAGTTTTTGACGCAAAACTTTTTAAACTCAAGTTTTGAATTTTTATAATTATTTGGTTCTCCATGAATTAAAAATTGCCAATATTTCCAGAATGTGATTTTTACTGTAAAGATTTGCCAGGTTTAGGGGGGCAGCGTTTTACGTTAAAAACGTGTAATTCCAAAAATCATGTATTCATCTAAGCATTTGAAAATGAGATAAATATAGTAGGAGGCACCGCTTTAGCGTGTTACCCTCTTGCTTTACATTTCTCACTCGCAAAAGCTCGCTCAAAATGTAAACGCTGCACGCCTTTATCAACTATTGAATTCAAGCAATAGAAATTAAAATCCCTTTATCTTTTATAGCCAGAGCGTTTTCTCTTTTTCGATAAACCATTTCGGAATAATTGACATCGAATACTATTGATTTGTTTGTCAAAATTCAACACTAGCCCTAGCCAGACAGCCGCATCGTCTCGCCCCTCTCTCAAAACATAAATCAATATGTTTTTCCTTCGGTCGCCCATATTGCCTTTACGCTTCTCTTTTTCGATATCGCCTCTCTCAACTGATTTGAGTTTAGTACGGACTGATTAAGATAGCGAGGTGCTATACTTAAACAATCAAATCATGTGGTTAAAAACAACGAACAATGGGTAAGGCGAATATCCATGCTAAATTTTAAATAGGGAATATCCGATTCCAATTCCCAACCATGGCTCTTTATTGTAATTCCATTTATCTGCATTTTCACCTATGCTGTAGTCCCACCCATAAAATATTCCTAAATTGAAGTTGTTGAAAGCATAGGTAGCTCCTAAACCAAGGCTAAAAAGACCTTTCGTAAGTGACTCGTTGGCTGCTAGGGGGGCTACGGCTAAAGTTGTATTATTAGCATTTAAAGTAACTGTCGAGGTTCCAAGGATTAGGCCCCCCGTAAGCTTCCATGTGTTCATTTTATCATTCACTTTTTCCCGACGAATGAACTTGGTGTTACCATAGGTCAAACCAAGAAAAAAATTCAGATTAATGGCTGACGTGAAATCTTCTTCTAGGTTTTCACCTTTGTTTTTAAATCGATATTTCAAGGGTAAGGTCAATGACGTAAAAGTAAGTTCTGTAAATGGAAGCCAAACATATTCTCTGTTCTTCAAATCTATATAGTATACACCATTTTTACTATCCGATGTTTTTCTATATATATTATTATCACTTTTCTCATTGAGAAATAACCTTCCCGTTTTATCCTCTAGCTTTGCAGAGACTTTTTTAGTTCCTTTGAATTGAACAACCGTAGGCTTAATGATATTGGTTTGTTTTTTATAAAACTCTTCGGTAATTACTATTGTTTTTAAAACTTGAACTTTTTTTCCATTTACGACTTGCTCAGTTGTATAACTTAAGGATTCACCCAATGGGGGAAACTTATCATGTACCAAACTCTCTTTTTCATCCGGACTTAGTTCATCATATTTGACTTTTTTATCCATTTTAATCTTCAATGAATTACCTCGATTTTGTTTTACAAAATAAGCGGTTTTAAATGTTTCCTGTGAAAACCCTATAAAACCTAAGAACATTACGGTTACTATAATAATTATTCGGCCCATTTTATTATTAAATTAATTTGTTGATTTGTGTTATGAGATTTATAAGTTGACATTGATTTGGAACAATAAAATTTCCTTTTCAGCTTTTAACTTTTAATAGAACGAATAACAGAAGGATACATACCCATTATTATCTTCGTGATCACCACTTGTATCGTTCGTATATACATAATAATCGAAACCTTTCTTGGTGGTTATGGTGTAGGTTTCATCCTCTTCACAAATTCCTGTGAAGTAATTTCTGACTCCCTGTCCTTGTTCAAAGAGGACCATTTGATATTGGTATAGGTTAGGACTCGAAAAGGTAAAAGCTTTTCCATTCCTATTTTTGTCCGCTCTTACATAGTTGCCGCAGGTGTTCTCGACCCCGCTCCAGTTGGCTCCTGTAAATTTTATAGGTAGTTGTTTGCCGGTCCCTTTTCCTAGTAGATTCGCATCTTTGGAACTTCCATTCTCAACGCATATAAGAGAGATTGATTTATTTTCGAAAGTAGTCACAGGAGTACTTTCTAAAGAAGTGACGGGCTTTTCATTTTTAATAAATCCTGATAAAACAAATATGCAGATGGTAACAAGGGTCAGTGCTGAAATAAGGTTTCGTATTTTTTTCATGGTTGAATGTTTATATAATTGTGATTAATAAAAGCAAAGTAGTTAGTTGGAGTTTTTAAAAGGATTCTTGTCCAATCTTATAAGGTTCTGTGATAGTATTTTAAAATTCAGAGAAGTTTCAATAATCTATCCTTCGGTATATTTGAGCCTAATTTTTTAACTGACCCTAACGATATAGTCATTCCAATTAAAGTACCAGAAATTACCCTCTTTCCATTCCCGGTACCATCCAGTAGGCCCCTGATAGTAAACGAATCCTGAGTGAAATTCCTGATGCCAAACCCTTTTTCGGCAGTTCTGCCAAGTTTCGATCCATGAGCCATATTCATTCCATTTGGTTATGTTATATGCACTTCCACATATAATATCGCTACCTCCTTTGTATGCATAAAATCGATTATCATGGTATTTATACTGGGAATAACCTTCAATACTGAACAGAAAAAGAATTAGGATTGTAGCCGCTTTTAAACGGTTTGTAAATTGCTTGCCCGTAATAGACATAGTGAAAATTAACCTAGTTTGAGTTTTCATACCACCGGATGTTAATTGGTTATGTTAACTTTAATACACCCTAAACTCGTACTAGGTAAAACGTTTCCGGAATCAAAAATGGAGGTACCGTTCGCTAGGAAAACAGTTGAATTCCAGTCTATAGAGTCACTATTAGTAAAAGAATATTTTACAGTTCCCAACGCGGCACAATTCCCCGGGCCGTTTGGATAATTAGCACTAATATTTCCTACTTCTGAACCATCAACAGACAATTCAATTTTGGTAATGGGAATTCCATTAAAGAAAGCGTATCTGGCATAAAACGTGACCTCCGAATATTGGCAACTACCATCGTTTTCATCGGCACCAAAATCTTTATTTAGGGCTTGGCTGTCCGTACAGCCTGGGATCGGGTCTTTTTCGCACTGAAAGAATAAAGCGAACAATACTAGTACAAGACTAAAATTTCTTTTCATGATTAAATGTTTTGATTAATTGATAAGGTGAAAGTATCGCACCTAGGAGCACAAAAAAATCCCCATTCATGGGGATTTTGGTTACTTGATTTAATCGATGCCCAACTAAAAATCATATTTCTTCTCCAAGGCATAGCGCAACAACTCTCCTGCCCCACTGAGTCCTAACTTGCGAATCATATTTTTACGATGGGTATCTACCGTGCTTTTACCTATAAAGAGTTGATCGGCAATTTCATGGGAGGTTTTGCCCCGGCTGATGAGTCCTAAGATTTCTTTTTCACGAGTAGAGAGTACACTCTTCGAATTATTCTTTTCGGCAGTCGGTAGATGAATTTTTTTATCAAAATAGGTTTTGCCATCTGCAACTGTTCGAATAGCTTCCAAAACCACTTGTAAGGAAGAGTTTTTCAAGATATAGCCTACCGCGCCGGCGTCCAACATTTGTCGAATAGCTTCCTCTTGTGCAAACATGGTAAAGGCGATTACCTTGGTCTGGGGATAGTTTTTTTGAATGATTTTAGTCGCGGCAATGCCATCTACCTTGGGCATGCGGATATCACAAAGCACAATATCGGGTGGTCGCTTTTTTATTAATTCTAAAAGTTGTTGTCCATCGTTGGCATGGCCGACAATTTTGATGTCATCCTCATATTCTAAATATGATTGAATACCATCAATCAAGGCTTGGTGATCTTCAGCTATAGTTACAGTAATCATACAGGGATGTCGATTAAGATGGAGGTCCCTTTTCCGAGAATACTATCGACGGTAAAAGATCCTTCTAAATGTTCAATACGCTTTTCGATGGTGCCCAGACCCATTCCGTTTTTCTCTCGTTGTATGGCGGACATGTCAAAGCCCTTGCCATTGTCTTCAACTATGATGTTCAAATTGTTTCCATGTTGTGTAAACTGAATATTGGCCTTGGTCGCCTTGGCATGTTTGATAATATTGGCGATTAGTTCCTGTAAAATTCTGAAAATAATTAGCTCTAAGGAGTTTTCCATACGCTCTCCCAAGCCAAAATCTTCGACAGTAACTTCTAAGGCATTGGTCTCACTAATGGTCTTTGCTATTTTTTTGATTGCTGGCAGCAAACCTTGATTGGCCATTACGCCCGAATTTTTAGCATGGGCCATTCCCCGTATTTTTTGATAGGCCCTTTCAAGCAGGTCTTGAACATTTTTAAGTGCCGGGTCTTTTTTGTCCACTTTTAAGTTATCAAAATGTAATTTTACGGTGGCCATAAGACTACCTAGATCATCGTGCAATTCATTGGCAACTTTGGTACGTTCTTTTTCCTGACCAGCAATCATGGCATCAATGCTGACCAACTCCTGTTCTTTTAGAAGGGTCTCTACTTTTTGTTGTTCAAGAAGTGCTTTTTGTTCTGCGAGCTTACGTTTTTTGGTAGTGTTTTTTTGGAGGAGAATGGTGATGCCGATACCGAACAATATTGCCAAACCAGCTGCAATTAACCAATTCTGATTTTTTATTCGTCTAGCTTCTATCTCCAAATTATCGGCCCGGAGTTTTTGATTATCATATTTTTCCCGAATATCGGAAATGGTTGAATTCTGACTTGCCAAGCCGATGAGGTCTTTAATTGAATCGTATTTAGACAAATAGTTATAAGCATTTTCAAAATCATTTAAGTGATAGTAGGTTAAACGCATATTTCCATATAAAATCTTTTTCGTTTTGGTTTGATACTTTTTAACTTGTAAAGTCTCGGCCCGCTTGTAATATTTAAGTGCCTTTACATACCCCTCCGACCTACGGTAACTATTGCCGATATTATTTAAGAAGTCATGGTATAAATTAGGATTATTAAGATGAACCTTGTTTTTTTTCAGCAGTTCGAAGGCTTTAAAATAATGTACACGTGCGCTATCGTTATTATTTAATCTATTGGAATAGACCGCACCAATATTCATCAAGTTCTTAATAGCCATTTCGGTTTCGCCCATTTTTAGAAAAAGACCGTGAGCGATTTTAAAATGAGTTATAGGAATATATGGATCTTCATCCATAAAAGCTGTCCTACCTTTATAATTATGCCCTTTGGCCAGAAGATAGGAATCTTTAGCATCTGTGGCATACTCCCAAAAGTCATCAAAATACCTAATATCTGCCTCTAGATTATTTTGGCTTTCCAATATACTCCCGATTTCCAAATTCATTAAGGCAGCTTGTTTCCAAAGCTGTTTGTTGAGAAAACCGTCTTTCGCAAGTTTATAATAATGGAATGCGGAATCTTCCTTGTTCAAATCTTCAAAAGCGGAAGCCACATGAGTATAATAATATGGACCAGTAAACTTACCCGAACGATGTAGTTTTAATGTCTTCTGAAATTGCCCCGTTTCGTTGAGTTCTTGGAACCTTAACAAAATGGAGTCCTTTTCTTGAGCATAACTGACAATTGTGCTCAAGAAAAGGATTGTCAAAAAAATGTTATGTCCGTATTTAATTTCCACCTATTACGTCGCCGTCTTGTTCTTTTGGTTCCAATATATCCAATATGTCAAAAGTGTTGCACTTGTATTTTATTGATTTTGGAACCTTGAATTTATAAGATTTCGCATGCGTTTTAAAATATTTTCTCATGGTTTTTAGTTGACATTGCCCTTCATTGTCGCTTTTTCCGATCTCGTTGTCATGAACTACCCAAACCACCAATTTTGTGTCTCGACTCAATTTTCCTTTTTTCAGAGCTTTTCCTTGAATTTGTGAAAATTGAATTTTGGCTTTTATAAACTTTTTTACGGGACTTAAATCCGTAGAATCTCCGTCAATTCCATCAAGGACAACGAGAATTCCATTGATATGCCTGCCGCCGAAAGGTGATCTGGAAATATTAAAAACACGATCTATCTTAAATCGATTGTCTTTGGTGGTTATGGGGATTAAGAGTTTTATGTACTCCTCTCTGGTAGAAAATATATTATTGGTCTCGTCGTATTTATTAGGTTTGTGCCTAGTATAATTTAACGGATCAATATTTAATTTGATAGGGTCGAGAATTTCTTGCTCGATAACTTGCGAACTGGCTACGAAAGAAATAAAACAAACAAAAAAAAATAAAGGTACTTTGGAAATTGTTCTCATGGCGTTGCTATTTTTGGTTTGTCAAAATTGCAATAAACGGTAATTAAGAAAAATCCCCATTCATGGGTATTTTTAATTTTTCACAAGTAACAAGAAACTACTGGGGGAAAGAAATTTAGGTAGTACTGTTTAGTACCCTTAAATACGTATAAAAAAATAATTTTAGCAACTAATCCTTATTAAATTTATTAAAAGTCTTACGAATTCTCTACTATTTACCCTATTTCCAAACAGGTAATGCCAATATTTTTATAAAAATACCCAGCAATGGGTATTTCCGCTTCTCCTCCCTTAAGATAGTTTTGAGCTTTAAATAATCAAAAACTTTTATTATGAAAACTATGAAGAAATTCGCGCTAATTATCGTATTGATATTTCTAAGTCCTGAAGTATTCTCACAGAATTCCGTTGCTTATAATATAAGCTCCAATTGCAATAGAATCAGCAGTAAATCTTGGCGTTGTTGCGGTACGGTAATCGTTCATTGGGACGGTAAGATTTCATCCAACATTCAAACATCATCTAATAGGTGGCAAGGATTTACGGGTGCTGTGAGAATTCAATTTAAAGATAAGAATCAAACCGTGATTTATGAAATTGTCACCCCATCGTATGGAGTTAACGGGGAAAGCAGTAGATCGGATTATTGGTCTAATACCGTACCCGAATGGGTGGTCTCAAATAGTCAATATGCTTCTTCAACGGGCATTCATACCTCTTCCAATCGGACGATGAAATATATATTTAAGCAGGGTAAAAAGTATTTGGATTCTCAAACGGGATTCGAATTTTAAGGTATTCTAAGACCATTAACCAAAACCCTTTACCGAAGCATAGCTATATCGGGGGAATATCAGATATGCAAGGTTGAGGGTTTCTTTAGATGTTGAACTTAAAACATCTTATCTAACACAACACTTCAACCAAAGTCACCTATTCGGTGAGCATAAAATTTACAACCTATGAAAACCCTTTAACATAGGCATTCCAGGAGTAAGGTTCTAGTCCCTCCGGCTCCACGATTAAGCGTAACTGGTTTGCGATTTACAGCATAAAACCTCTGGCTTCACCCTAAAAGCTACCTGAAGGTGGTTTTTTAGTTCAGCTTATGAGATTCGAAGGCCTACGCGCTCGCCCCTTGGCTAGAGTAGAACAAAATAGGTTATTTAGAAATCATATTAATTAACCAAATTTTCTTCCGGTAATATTTCAAAAGCAGGAATCCTAACCAGACATCGGTGTTCTTTTTTAGCTTCAACGGTTGCCATTGAAAGCAAGGCAAACGGTAATATAAAAGAATCGGCTTTGTTGTAATCAACCTGATAGCCTATGTCCTGCAGGGAAGCAACGGTAAGTCTACTTAATGGCATTTGGCCTACATCAACATAGCCAGTCATCAGTTCCGTGTCAAAGACGGACTCTCTCCAATGTCCTTCCCTCGTACCTGCCCCTCCGGTATTTGCAATCGGGACAAATTCCGGGCTGGAAAAATTCTTCAATGTGGCATATTCGCGCATCGCATTTGCACCTCTGAATTCCGGGTTGTCGGTTCCAGCTCCTCGAACCAAGCCCAAGTTTGACCATAGGGTTCCAATCCCCAAAACATGGCCCATTTCGTGTATGATTACACCCGCCAACGATCCATCACCTTCCATTCGCTGCAAATCTGCCGAATCAAATTGCATAATTCCCCTGGCTGGTAACAAACTTCCAGGTCTAACTCTAGTAGGGCCAGCTTGCCCCAAAGTTCCACCGGGACCATCAATCGTTATTCCTTCAGCATCGATGACCAAATCATCTACCACGCCAATATCTGTATCGAAGGAAGGAAGATTTCCAACGATGACCTCCGACCATCGGTCAGCGGCTACTTGAAAAATTGCCTTTTGACTATCTGTAAGTCCGCCCAAGAAGTTTACTTCTATCTTGAAAGGTCTTTCTGGTTGTGGAGTGTCATCACTTTTTAGGGCGAGCGTCCACGATTTTAAAACACCCCCATCTAGATTTGCTTGGTCTTTGACGATTAATTTCCAGTTCCCTGTTGGAGATATCCCTTGAAAATCTGCCAGTGAGCCCTCTGGTCGAAATGATCCGGTAAATGGTGCGGACCCAACTGTAATAGCTTCCGAAGCCATGTCATCGAATGTAGTATCGTTGAAATTATCACCTCCACTTCCTTCACTTTCCACTAATATGACCTCCCTATTGTCGGGACTAACAATGCTGATTTTAAGATCTCCCGTATAGGTGTGGTCCAAATCTATGGTGATACAAACCGTTTCGACGTTAATAGCATGAAGGCCTTGCACATTGATTTGAGATTCGATTGTATTCACTCCAGTAGACAGGATGGTTTTCGGGCTACGATTATGAAAAACAAACGGGCCTGTGTTCTGGACAGGTTCATCCGTAATGATTTCCAGTTCCCATGCCTTCAATGATCCCCCATCTCGAATTGCACGATCAGCAATTTCCAAACTCCAAACGCCATTTGCATTGGTACCATTAAATTGACCAAGCGATTCTATGGGTCGAAATATGCCCTGAAAAGGAGCATTGCCGCTGCCAATACCTATACTTGCGTTATCATCAAAGGTTGTTTCGTCAAAATTATCTCCACTGCCGCCCAGCCTACTTGCCAATAGTACAGTAGCACCATCCGGGTTTTTTAGTCGAATTTCTAAATCACGGGTATACGAATGACTAATGTCAAGTTTTACATTTACGTCGGTGATGTTGCCGCCAGTACCTTGAACATTCATTATGGAGGTGATATGGTTTGGAGCTCCATCATCAATCGGGACTGCTTGTTCGTTTTTAAAATGATAGATTTTCATCTGTTTTTATTTAGAAGTTTTTCATAGGGACTTTTTTTACTACTCCGCCTACCTGCTGGGAGGTTTGCGTAGAATTTCGTTAATCCCTAAGCTTTTGGGAGAGATGAGTAGCCCCGACATGCTTTGCCTCAACATTTCGCGGTCACCTCGTTGAGCACCAAAATAGCCTATAAACCTCTAAAGGTTGGTCTTTTAAAAAGGCGTTGAGATTAACTCATCGATTAAACTTGACTTAAAAATAATGATTGTTTTAGCAACTTGCAATCCCCAAAAATGGGGAGTTTCTCCTATGAATATGCAAGGCTGATTAAAACAAAAGTCATCTATCCAATGGGCTGAATTTTCGTAACCACTCAAAAGCCTTGGATAAAAGCTTTCCAGCTCTAGATTCTAGTCCCTCCAGCTCCACTAGAAAAGCCACCTTAAGGTGGCTTTTTCATTTATTTCTTTTAAACGACCTCTAAGCCTCCTTTCGTCGGTTTGGCATTATGGAACCGGGCAATTGCAATTGCCGGACCGAAAACACTTGGTCCCAAAGCATCTAGGTACTGTAATTATGGTCATATCGGATGTGAGCGTCTTCAGGAAATCTATACACAATCAAGATTTTGGCTTGATCGCGATCACTGAAGCCGAATAGTCAACCCCATCAACTCCTCCCCATGTTTCAATTTTCGCCTTACTTTGAACGTTTGGATCATACGTATAAAGAAAGCCGGTATTGATCAAACCCCCAACATGCCCTGCGATATTTAGAATCATTACAACAGTATCTCCGGCTGCCAAGGGCGAATTCTTCAATGCGAACTTTTTGCAATCTACGGTTGCACTTTGGTATACATCTAACTTACTACTATACACCCAAGAGCCCGAATTTGGAGTGCCTTTTACAGGTTGCCAATTGTTGGGGCTGCTTAAGGGTGGGGTAAACCAATACATGGTAAAAGAACCTGCGAAAGCCGCATTGCCCTTTAAATAAAGCTCAAAAGCCGATATTTTTTTCAGGGGTGTTACTAACGCCTCGACCGTGGGTAGCACCATGTCTTTATAAAGCAAAGCGGCCCTGTCAATCAAGGGTTGTTGGTATTTTCCCAAATGGGGAATAAACCTAAGGACCTGTAAGGACCAAGAGGGATCCGCTTTTAGAATATAAGGTACAACTCTTTCAACGCCGGCATCCCCAGCCACCTTTTTTAAAACTGCCAGGTCCCCGTCACAAGTATCGCTCTCTTTTAGGAGCTTAAGAGCTTTCATCCCTTCTGGAGAGGCGGAAAATTTTTTAATCAATAGGTTCTTTTCTTCACTAGTCATTGTATGGTCTTTTAATGGTTATGAAAATTAGTTCACCAAGGGCCAGCCTTTTAAATGATGAACTGCTCTTATGGTAAGTATCGTTTAGGGGAATTCCGTGCGTATTACATACTATAGGTTATCGCAAGCTGTTTCTGGGTATTCATGCAATAATTATTAGATTGTTTTCCCGATTAATGGCGATATACGAAAATCCTTCAAAATAAATTGTTAATAACCTTGCAATTAAAGTAATACTAATTCATCTAAATATAGCATATATTTTTTACTTTTAGATAAATTCCATTCAAATGAAACTAGCATGGCAGACCAAGATCTTGAATGATGGGGAATTGGGCAATTTTGATTTCGATGGCCCAGTAGCCTCTTTTACCGTTGGCATTAGCTACTTTAATCTTCTTTACCCTCTTTCTGGAAATAAAAGCTTCAAAGTAAAGGATATGGGTGTTGTACTCAACGGGTCAAAGCCTTCGAGCAATGTCATACAGGTTCATGCCGCCCTTACTTTAGATGACGGTTCGGGCAATCATCTCGATGCTTCTAACAGCACGGTATATGTTACAGTTTTAGCATGGTTGGGTATTGCTTCGGATGAGCTTTATCTTGGTATTTCCCCTAATCTGACGCAGGGCGAAAGATCGGTTTCGACCACAAAGTCGACTTATTTTTCGGGTTGCTTTGTCAGTTCATTCAAAATGGGATTCAGCGCGGCCGAGTCAGTGCGAGAAGCAAGTACGATTGTCAATGCCAGTCCGATAACCAATGGTTTGATGGTCAGTGGGAGTTCCAGTATTAATAACGGATCTGGCACATCTACGAGTGCGACGAATCTTACCGCTGGTTTGATTGCTGCCACCGTTGATGATGGCAGTAGTAATATTGAAATGGTCAATCTGCCCTTCAACGATCCTAGCGGGTCGGCGATAAAGACCGTCAGTTTTAAGAATGAGGTCGAAGAGGCCATAGCCCTGGTCAGCAGTTTTGATTTTAGTTTTAAGAAAGGGGTAAATATCACTGGCATTTATGGAGGCTTGATTTTTGAAAACCCTAAACAACCTGCAGACCCACCCATACCGAAAATAACCATCGATAAAGCTGACCTGAGGAAAGTTACCATTGATTACCAGGGTACGATATTTGATTATTCTGCCAATTCTGTTAGTCCGGTCAATAATGTGATTTTACTCGTAATTGCTAAAAACAAAGTTGCCGGATGATCTAGAAATACAATTTACCCAGATTAAGATAGTGTTCCCAATCCATAGGTTTTACATGAGAGCTTATTTTGGGTCAATATAGAAAGCTGAATAACAGTAAAAAGAGAAGTTACAAGAAATTGAAATCTGACCTTCTGAGTAGGATTATTGACCTTGGTAACTTGTTTTGAAAAACTGCAGCGTTTTGTGTAGACTCATTTGATTGAGACCTATCCTATAGGACCGGCTTTTTATTATCTCCCCCATTATTTGCACCCAGTTCCCCAAACGGCAAAGTAATATGTTTTCCTGCACATGATACGGGCGTGGAAGACAGACGTAACGCTCGCTCTTTTATAAGGTAAAGACTCTGAGGGGTCAAAGTCTTTATGCTTTTATGGCAGGATTATGAATAGGCATTTTAACAGCTCTGGCGAGGAGTTATCACCTAACTAAAACAGTATTTACAACACCAAAAACGATTTCTAATGAGCGGAACAAACCAATCAGTGGCAACCCCACAAATACGATTCTTTCAATTTGAAACGGAAAAGCTGGGCGTTTTTAACAAAAGCGTCAACTTATTCCGTGGAGACCTTAATTTTAATCGGCGGCTTTTCACTATGCCATCACGGCCCGGCCGAAAAGATCTGGATGTGGATGTTGCGGTACAGTATCAGAGTAACCTTCAGAATGTTGTTACCATGCAAAACCTTGATGCCCCGACAGGGATTCTAGGTTTGGGGTGGTCTATGCCACTTCAAAAGATAAGCCTAGCGCTAACAGGGGCTTTTTCAAAGGCCAATCGTCGCTACACACTAAATTCGGATGGTATAGACAGTGCCATGGTTCTGACCGAAATTAGAAATGGGAAGGAATATTATGAACTGGAAAATTATAAATTTTGGATCATCGCTTATGACCCACAAGGGGAGTGCTGGGAGGTTACCCATGAAAATGGTATCACCCATGTATTTGGTGGTAATGTGACCAAAACCCCTCAGGGGAACAATAGCAGTCAAGGCAATAGCATTGCTTGGGGCGTCCGTTATGGGAACTGGACCGGTGCCACAAAACTTACCGCGGGCATAGAACCTATACAGTTTGCAAGGGAATGGTACCTCTCCGAGATTAAAAACCCCTGGGGCGACTCAGTCCGCTATGAATACAACGGTTTTAGAAGAGGGGATAATGGCCTTATCACCGGAGTTGAACAATTTGTAGGTGATGCAAAAGGTAAGCCATACACCAAGGCTGTTTATTTAACAAAAATTACCGATGTATTTAATCGTACCGCAGTTTTCGATTATAGCGAAAAAACTTTTGAGACGATTTCAATCGATGCTCCCAAAGAATATGAAGCTGCTCATACCGATCACCCGAACGATCCGGTACCTAATGGATTTCAAGACGTTTATGAAACCAAATACCTCAATGAAATTGTCGTAAACAATAGGAAAGGGAACGCCATAAAAAAAGTACAATTTGAGTATCACCCCTTGCAAAACCTAAGCGATTTTTCGGGAAAATTAAAAGGAGTTACCTATAAGCGATATCTTAAATCTTTTGCCCGATACGCCCCGGACGGAAGTTGTCTTCCTGGGTTACAATTTGATTATTGTTTTGACAAAAACCTTGAAGATTCAAATCTGGGTGCTTTACAAAGTATCACGATACCAGAAGGGGCAGTAGCCACCTATACCTATACAAAACAAGCCTTGGAGATATGCCAACGCGACCAAACGATCCTAAAACCTGATCTAGGAGGTGAAAATTGGACTCCCCGGGTGTGGTTCGGGACTGATTTTGCCGTGGTAATTTGGTACAACTTAGACTCAGGAAAACTATGGCTAGGGATCTATACGTGGTTGGGGCATTGGAAGCTGTGGAAACCCAATAACGGAATCATTTACCAGCAGCAGTGGGGTATTACATTAGACAGCCTGAACCTGATTATTTCAGAGCAGAGTATTGCCGTACATTTCAAGGATGAATCAAATACCTATCTATTTATTTATGGAAGAAATAAACGCCAAGAGGGACAATGGATTTCATATGGAGATGGCGAGTCGGCCTATTTAACCTTTCCTACGACTGAAGTAAGCTTCAATAGTGGCGACAACTTTGTTTTGGCGAATGAGCAAAATAACAATACGAGTAGTCAAACATTAACACGCATCACCTGGAATTGGAAAAAGCAAAGTTGGATTACCGAGAAAAACGTTTATTCTGTTAACTCAAATAAGCAGATTATGTTCAGTGCGGGCATGCATGAATACTATTTGACACTGGCTTACACTTCAGCCGATAATTCTGCCATCATACAACAACATTATCTATGGCTGAACCCAGATAATGAATACGCTTGGCTGCAAGGAAGTGGATTGACACTTCACAATGTAGACCCTGCCGATATTCATAGTTTTAATTTTGACTTAAGTGAATCTATCGCAGTTCTGATGGTCACAAACGGGGATGCCCCAGATAGCCTTAGTTATACTTTGCATGTACTTATGTGGAATGAAGATTATCAAATGGCGCCCGTCCAATCCTTTCCCTTCAGCACCCAAAAACTAGATCAGAAATTGCCTTTTGATATTATGCCCCAAATAATCTCGAACAGTCTAATTGTAAGTGGGGAAAACTTTCTGCGGTACAATGGCAAGGATTGGTTATCAAATACAGGCTTTCAAATAGCGTCACCAGCGAGCGGAAATTCCTATTGGTTCGCCTATGGTCATGACTTTATTTTACGCACTATTAATAGTGCAAATGGTGCTATTTCGGCCAAGATGCTGGTATATGACCCCAACAGTCCGGATGATATCACGAAATGGTCAAGTGTTCCTTTCGATCCAAAACCATTACCCGTCGCACCTCGTAATAACCCGGGTGATGCCTACTACCCAACCTCGGGGGGGCAGGACTATTTTACAATTGGAAACGCGATATATTATCGGGGTTCCTCTACTGATTGGACCGTGCCTGGAAATAGTCCTAGTTTTTTGATCAAAGAAGACATCAACTCAAAATCGTTGATCGATCAAGCCCCCAATTTTGTTGCCTTTCTTGTTCCTGACGAATTGAATCCGGGGAACACAAAAACGATAGTTTTAGAATTGAAAAATGGGCAGATAATCGGAAATGGCACTTATCTTGACCATCAGCGATACAGCCTCGGGAATTCGAATCCCGGGACCTCTCCTTATGGCCCTGGATCCTTTGTGACCTATCCAGGTAATACGGCTAACGGCCTATTTCAAAATGCGGAACAACTTACCTTATATCGCTATGCTGGCCATGCCATACAAGGAAAAATCAATCACTTTCCGGTAACCCAACTTAATGTGACCGATGGCTTTGGGGTAGCCTATGCCACGGCCTACAACTTTGACCCTTCTTCCGCAGCCTGCGATCCTAGCGGGACTGTAGTGAAATACTACAAGTCTTCCGTTTTTCCAGGCGCTTCTACTCCGGACCCGAAAGCTTTTGGTTCAATTGTCAACCACTATATTAATGGCTACAATGATCTTGAGCAGATTACGTATTACCTTAATGGTAAGGAAGTTAAAGGCTTGCCAGCCTACCCCGTTCTTGACGGACTTAAAAAGTGTGTTGAATATCTGGATGCCAATGGGCAAACCGTTAAGAAGAAGGATTTCACATGGGATATTTTTACACAAAGAAATAGCCATCCTACCGTAGGCGACCCACTACCATCACAGTTATCTGGATCATATTCCAGACAACATAGCCTTACCCAAACACTAGACGGTGTAACTGAGATCATCAGCTGGAACTATATTCCGAAAACTTTCAAGGCACCCTTTTCCGGGATGTTTGTTGAGAGAAGCAAGACTAATTTTAACGGGATGGGTGTTGAGGAACTTCTCAGCACATCAAAAATCTATGGATACGAAAAATATCCGGAATTGGTTGCACTAAATCAGCTGAATATCACCTTGCAGGAAATGCAAACCGTAACTCCCATAAGGCAAACCCCTATTCCTGTAGGCGTAAAAGTGAATACCTGGAAAGCCATGCAACCCGGTAAATGGGCCAAATATCAAACTTTTAAATGGGAAGGTGGTGGCAAGGCCGATTTTACTTTTCCCGCTGACTATAGCACCCCAACAGGTTGGCTTTGTTCAGATAAGGTCACCGTAATAAATGAGAACGGTCTCATTCAGGAAATGCACAATACCCTGTCTGCTCCCAGTTCTGTTTTACATGACAAAAATGATGAGTACATCATTGCGCAATTCAAAAATGCCAGTATACTAAATGGGGAAGCCGACTATTACGGATTTGAGGCAATGGAAAAAGGGACCGGATGGTCACTTCAAACACAAACACAAATTTCTTCCGATTGTTCTTATACCGGAACACATAGTCTTACACTTGAACAAGGTGGAAAGCTCTTAAAACAGTTTCAGCCCAAGTTAAAGCAGATTTATATTATTGGATATTGGTACATGACCAAAAAAGGTTTCTTGCCGAATAATTCCAGCAAATGGTCCGCTACCGTAAATTCCAATAGACCTTTGACGGGTGATCTTTTGGAAAATCCGACGATGGAAAAACCTTTTGAAGATACCGGTGGTAAATGGGTCTATGACTACCTCATTGTTGATCTTAGCGTTGTGGATGCCGCAAGCGTGGTTTCCGTTACAGTTGAAGCAACTAATGGTTCTCAGCAATTGGTGTATCTCGATAATGTACGATGGGTGCCTCAAACATCTAATTTTTCAGCCTATGTCTATCAACCTGATAGCGGTGTGATCAGTACTCAAATTGGGCGAGGTCCTATTTTAGAGCGGGTATTTTATGATAGGTTCAATAGAAGAATTGGCGCGGTTAACCGTTACGGAGATTCCTTAGGAAAGCTTTATTTGAACTATTCCTCCCGAATAGGAAATAATGGGATTTTTAATCCAAAGGACCCGAATTGTGAGGTTCAACTAAAAATGTTGAATGGTGGGCGAAACGAAATTTTTACCGACGGCGGTGCCTGGCAGCAAAATTGGAAGGCCTCCAACATCCAAGGCAATTGGAAAACAGAACTTGGAAGACTCTTACATACTAATGCCACTACGGAAGATACCTTGAGTTGTCTATATGAAGATCTGCAATCAGACTTCGTATTATCTTTTGGGATAGAGGCGATAGACCGTTCAAGCAAGTTGCTTCTCGGTGATGTTGTAGCGCTAAAATTAGGAAACAGAAACAGTATTAGTTGGAATCCTGAAGGAAAAAAATGGCAGTTTGTTGTGGAAGGGAAAACAATAGCTCCTTGGATGAATAGTGACCAAATGCCACAACAATGGACTTTAATTGTAAAACCAAAAACGATATTGTTCTTTGCTGATGGCAGACTTCTTCTTAGTACCGTTACCAGCGAACCAATTTCAGAACCCCCGGTTTTCTATACAGGAAAGAACGCAATGGCAATACATTATCTTGCCACGGGCTATAGGCCAATGACCGGTTTGGTCTATAAGGACGCCCTGGGCCACTCGAGGCAGAATCATGCCCTAACAGCCGGCAACGCCGTAATCAACCAAGAGATACGCAATATGCTTGGCAAAAAAGCGGTCAAGACCAAATCGGCACCAGCCAATTTTGGAAATGATACTAGCCCAATTCCCCTAATGGCCTATCGCCCTGATTTTGTTAATGTAACCGATTTTTTGGCAAACTTCTACGATTCAGGTTTGATGCAGGGTCATCTGAGCACATACTATAATGGACAAAATGGTGCCAGTAACGATAAAGGTTATCCATATCACCGAGAACTTTTGGAGCAATCCCCACTTGCAAGGACTATAGAGAAAGGTCTACCCGGAAAAGATCTTGCTATTATTAAGCCCTGGACGATGAATCCAGATCTTAGAAAAACGGTCAAGTTCAACTATTCCAATAACAAGAATACCCCGGTGCCGGGAATATCAGATCTTCCCGCGGGTGAATATTTTGTTATTACACAACAGCAACAGGACCGGGCACCTTCATTTCAGATTAAGGACAAGTCATCAAACCCTATCGTAAAAGGAATGCATGGGAATCAATCGTCTCACACCAATTTAGGAGATGCCGATCCAACATATGACGAACAAAATACCATACAAGAAAATACCGTACCCAGCTTGGTTAATCGTAGACATGTAATTCACGATTTGAATGGTAGAAATGTTGTTCAGTTGTTGCCATCCTACTTTGACACAAACCTGCCTAAAAATGAACTATTTCAAAATGTCAAAAAATACGATACCCTAAATAATCTGATCGAATCTGCAACCCCAGATGGCGGTATGTCACAAATGATCTACAATAAGGCTGGTCAGCTGCGGTTTCAGCAAGATGAAGAGGGGAGGGCCAAAGGCTATTATGGCTATTGCAAATACAATAACTTAAATGGATTGATCGAAAAAGGAATCATTACCGGACAATGGGATGTAGGAACATTAAAAGCTAAGGCAAATGAGGCGGATTTCCCTACCACTATCCAAGGGCAGTTTGTCCAGAAAACAATAGATTTTATAGGCTACGACAATGGTCTTAGTGGACTGGACAAAATTTCCTGTGTCAAAAGCTATAGCGAAGATGGTAGCGGAATTGTTATCAAAGAAAATTTCACGTATAACGCTAATGCTAAAGTAGAAAGCGTAAGGCTGCAAGTTCTTAAAGGGTCAGCGGTTGAACATGAGTACACGGTCACCTATGAATACCTTCTTTCAGGTTTAGTGAAAAAGCTGACCTATCCGACTGTGGCGGATGCCCATATTGGCAGTGTTTATTATTCCTATGACGATCTCGGAAGAATGATTGCCATTGGCAAATCTCCGGAGGAAAAAGAAACCTATGCGGCTTATACCTATACGATTGAAAACGCCCTGGCCAGTAAAAAACTGAATGGTAATAGTCTTACTACCAACATGCAATATCATCCTGCAGGATGGATCAGTTCTTTGCTCGAACCTGATCCGAATAAGGGATTTAATGAAAGTTTGCCTGAGTATAGCCCCAATGGGCTGGTCACGACCATCAATGATTCTTTGAAAGCGGAGCCTGTCGATCAAAACTTGGATATTAAAGCTACCTTGAATTCAAATAACCTCTTGAGTTCGGTCGAATTCGCGCAGCTTGAAAAGTGGTCTATTTCAGATATGGATTATGATCCGAATGGTAATTTAACCTCATTGACATCCGGAAATGCCCCAATGATCTATAGCTATTACCCAGGTACGAATCAAGTAGAGGATATTATGTATAACGGGTCTAAAATTCAAACCTTATCGTACAATCGAAAGGGAGGTGTTCAGGAGGTAATCACTTCTGAACCTGGGAATATGTCGGACCTTAAATTCACGTATCTTAAAAATGGATATTTGACTTCTTCGGTCGATCTTACAAAAAGTGGTGACCGATGCAGTTTTTATTATGGGTCGCAGGGTCGTCGTGGTCTAATGCAGATTACGAATGGCGAAACGGTTCTTAGTGAAAAAATAAGCGTTCATGGTAGTCACGCGCTACCCTTAATGGAAATCACCTCGGAAGGTGCGGCCACCTATATTTATGGCCGGGAAGGACTGGTAGCCTTTGAAAAAGCTGGATTGCAATATTTTGTTGCCAAGGATCATTTGGGCTCTAATCGTATGGTGTTTAATGCTCAGAATCAGCTTCAGGCAGCCTACTCTTTTTCCGCTTTTGGTGAGAATCAAGTGCTATTTGAAGCCAAACCTGGACTACTGACCTACTTATATACCGGACAGGAATGGATACCGGAAATCGGTTTATATAATTTTAGGGCAAGACTTTATGATGCTCGATTAAGAAGGTTCTATCAAACCGATCCCAAGCACCAGTATGTTGGCGTCTATATTTTTAATGGTCAGAATCCACTCAGCCATACAGACCCTACGGGAATGTGGTCATTTTGGGATATATTTTCAGAAATTATTGAGGCTATCGTAAGCGTTGCCGAAATTATAGGGGGTATCGCAGTAGATGTTCTCAGCCTCGGAACTTTAGCCGATGCTGGTGGTGGCACCCTGTTAGGCATGGGTATCAGTGGAGCGGGTAGTTTAATTGAGGAAGGCGCCCATGGCAAACCTTTAAGTTGGGCCAAATTTGGGGAAGCTCAAGCCATTGGAGCATTTACTGGAACGATTTCGGCAGGAATTGGTGCAGTCGGGGACGCAGTTGCCGAAGCAGCCGTAGAAAGTACGGTAATGAGTGCGGCAAGTCAGGGATTAAAGACAGGAGTGTCAGTAGGTATAAAGGTAGCATTCGGGGTTGCCAGTGGCGCTACAAGCAGTCTAGCCGGAAAAATGATGGAAAATGTCTTTGAAGGCAAATCCGCGGGCGATGGCTTGGGAAGCGATGTTTGGATCGGTGCGCTCATGGGCGGTATAGGCGCGGGCATTGGAGAAGCTGCCGATGGTATTACCACCAAATTTAATATGGGAAAAGGTGGCAAACTAATGGTAAGTATTACCGCCGGGATTATCACGGGCGCTATGGGCGGGGGTCTCTCTTCCTGGGTAAACGGAAAAGGCAAATTTAATTGGCTGGCTTTTGGTATAAGTACCACTTCAGGGGTAATCGAGGCCATTTCAGGACCATTAAAAGAAGATACCAACGAACCCCTGCCATATGATATAAAAACTGTTCGCGGAGGAAGAAATGCAATCCGTTCGGCATATAGAGCACGTCATGTTCGGATGATGGCGCGCTTGGGCCAAGATGGCGATTATATCGCCGCCGATGTATTATTGACCGAATTTTGAGTATCACGTGCTTTGCTATACATAACGATCAACTCAAGATGGGTTCAATAAACAAATAAGTTATAAAGAAATTAAAGTTGCCTGTTCGGTGAGTGTAACTATTGATTTCTTCCAAAACCATATTCTCCTTTCATCAAAGTTTAAGAAAGGTAGTATAAAGATGATGGCGGGGATGCTTTCCCCGATCCTATCAAAAAAGCTGAGCTACGTAACAAATAGTAGAAGTCGATGGCTAGAATTACAACATAAAGATTTGGTATATTAGAAGTAATCCAAATACAGCACTATGCAAATACCGTTAAAAGTGATGCTTTCCTACGCCCATGAAGACGAGGAATTAAAAAACCGATTGGATGTTCATTTAACTGCGCTTAAACGAAGTGGCAGGATTGAAACGTGGAGTGATCGCAAAATCATGCCCGGAACGGAATGGGATAGTACGATTAAAAATGAAATGAATACCGCTGATATTATTTTGTTGTTGATTAGCGCCGATTTTCTAGCTTCGGAATATATCTGGAAAATTGAACTGACAAAAGCCATGGAAAGGCACAGAAATAAAGCGTCCGTGGTGATACCCATTTTCCTGAGACCCTGTGACTGGAAAGAGATGCCTTTTGCAGTACTTCAGGGGCTTCCCAAGGATTCCGTTCCAGTAACGGAATTTGAAGACCGCGAACTCGCCTTTTTAAATATCGCAACAGGTCTTAGAAAAGTTGTTGATTCTGTAAAAACTACTATTTGAGCGAAATTATTTACGGTATTTGACTTATATTAAGCTGCATAGTTCAGAAATTTTCACTATCTTGTATAGGATGTATCTTGTTTCTCCCCCTGACTACGAAAAAGATACCTGATTTCTTCAAGCACGCTCTGGCTCCTTGAGCTTGTTAGTACAAAAGTTTCCCCCAACCTAATGGTTTGACATATAAAGAAATATGTGATGAAAGCATTTATTGTTGGTCTTCAATTCATTTTGTTTTTTACGTTCTCTGGCATCTTGGCGCAGAACCCCAAGCAATCTATAGTAAAGGTAACTGCCCATTTTAGTGACAATCAGATAGAGGTAGGAGGAGGTATAATAACGGGCTTCAACGATTTGGATAAGGAGGTATTCCTAGTCACCGCGCGTCATATTTTTATAAAGGAAGATAAAGACGGTACTATTCTTGCCGAAGCTGAACGATTAACAGTTGAGTTTCAAAAAGGTAGGGATGAATTTTCTGCAACAATTGATAGGGTGGACCCAGAACTGGACTTAGCGGTACTTAAGGTAAATTTAAAAGAAAGGGCTATCAGCTTTAAAAAACTGGTAGTGGCTCAAACAGATGATTATACAAGGAGTATTGTAAATGTTATCGGACATCCTCAGGGAAGTGAGTGGGTCTTGAACTCCAATGAATTCCTGTCAACGGAATCCTATAATTTTAGCATTAGTCATGACGGGATTTCTACCGGTTATTCCGGCGGGGGCGTCTTTACAAAATATAACAGACTCATGGGGATGATGGTCCAAAATCGTTCGCACGATGCGCTGGTATTGGATATAGCAGCCATTCTAGAACTGCTTAATGAGTGGAAGGTAGAAACCAATTTATTGGGCCGGCCTAAGATCAAATATGGTACACTGGCAGTTATGGGCACCGGAGTTGCGGGCGTAGCCGTTTCTATTTTTCATTTTGAAAGAAAATCCAAGGACTTGTACTCCATATATGAGGAACATCCCTTTTCTAATGATCCAATCTACACTACTATGGGGACGACCCGAGATGAAGTTTTTGAAGATGCAAATTCCAAACACAATACGGCAATCATTGTGGGGGCTGTTGGGGGAACCGTTTTGGCAATAGGTACCTATGTTATCATTCGTAAACTTAGCAAAAGGAAGAAAGAGAGACGCTATGACGGCCTTACGGTTCGGCCTTATTTTGATATGCCCGACTATGTTTTATCTTCTGGTAATGCAGTGGCTTTCGGGCTTAGTATAAAATTTTAAATGATGAGCAGGTATTTGAATATTATTTTGGTCGCACTGATCGGTATTGTATTGGGAACCTATTCCTGTGAACCAAGGTGGGATTTGGTTGAAACAGCCCCTTGCCCATCCATTGATGTTATAACCACCGAAGCCCGGGCCGGAGATCTAATTACTTTACAAGGAAAATTTGTCAACTATGATGTACTACGGGATCGGGTAACAATTGGAGGTATTCCCACAGATCCCGAAGCTATTTTTGATAATGATGAAATGATGGAAGTCATTGTTCCGGAAAATATCACGGACTCGATTGTAACCGTGGTGGTGAATATCAATGGGTGTAGTTCAGATGAAAACCCAAATATAGAAAGTAGTGAAAGTTCATTTAATTACAAGAAGGTTACGGTAACGGACTTGTCACGGGATAAAGCCAAACATGGCGAAGAGATCATAATTTCAGGCACGAACTTTAGAGCGGGCGATGATTTTGCGGACAATAAAGTTTCGTTTAATAGCGTGTTGGCCGAAGTATGTTCAGCTTCTTCAACGCAATTAAAAGTCAAGGTACCCAAAAATGAGCTAACGCCTGAATTTCCAACGGGGGAAAGGATTTCAGGACCCATAAGCGTTGAGGTCGATGGACTGGTTGCAAGTAATATTCCCGAATTCACTTATGTGTTTACGGCCACCGTATCACTGTTAGCTGGCACATTTGGAGACTCCGGACCCAATATGGACGAACCGGTTGATAGTCAATTTTTTAATTCTCCAAAGGGCATAGATTTGCTTACTAATGAAGGTGGGTCTACTTCCATTTTTGTTGCTGACACAGGCAATCATGTGATTCGAAGAATTAACCCTGTTAATGGACAGGTATTTTTACATTCAGGAGGTTTTGATTCGCCAGATCATATCAATCAAGATTTTGATTTACTACTGGCAAGATTTAACTCACCCGAAGATATTACCATAGATGCAAGTGGAAATATCTTTGTAACTGAAAGTGAAAATCGGACTATACGTGGAATATTTAATATGCCTCCAGTAATTTTAACTCTTGCTGGAAATCCAAATGGTGGTCAAGATTGGGTGGATAGCCCCCCACCTGACTTTTTTGGTATTGACGCAAGATTTTATTCTCCAAAAGGAATCACGGTCACAAACTCTGGGGTGCTTTATGCCTCCGATGATGTTGATAATCGCGTAAGAAGGATGAATCAATCAACGCCTTATAGTGTAACTACCTTGGCCGGCGGAGGAATACTAGACCCTGGTCCGAGAGACGGAATTGGTTTAGGTGCTCAATTTTCAACTCCAAGCGGACTTGTCTATGATGCTACGAGTGATTTGATTTATGTGGCAGATACTAACAACAATAGTATAAGGTCGATTACCGCCGCCGGAGATGTCAATACAGTAGCTAGTAATGCATTGGGAGCCAATTTTGACCATCCGAGCGATGTAACCATAGACGCAGACGGTAACATTTATGTTCTAGATACTGAAAATAATCAAATTAGAAGAATAGATATAGCAACACTTGAAGTTACTCTTTTTGCAGGTACAGGAAGTTCTAGTCCCGTTGCTCAACCAGAAGAAGTACCAGCAGAATTAGCTGAGTTTAACAAACCATCCGGAATCTGCTATGACATATTTACAAATATTATATATGTTGCTGATACTCAAAACCATGTCATCAGAAAAATAGAATTAAAATAATAATTAAAAACTGAGTTTAACAATTTATTTTCTTGACAATGACCTAGGGATTGGATATAAATTGTAGTCTATACTATAGGAAACATTTTCTAATAGTTACAATATCTCATTCACAATGTAAGGCATGAATCAAATTCATTAATCGTTACATCGTTCAATGTAATTCGCACCGTCATTTCTGTTGATGAACTATTACATGCGTTACAGGAAGGAGGAGTAACATCAAAATTATCTAATCCTATTCTATCTCTACTGCATATTTTTAACATCGATCCACCGCTGGTATTTCCATCGGTTGGAGATTGTGTAAGAGTTGAGGTTGTATTTGGACCTGCATCTACTCCAAAAGGACTACCAAAATCGTTCTTAAACCGTATATAATTTTGATTAGTACCATTATTTGGGTCATCATACCATATCAAAAATTCATAAATGCCAGCTTCAATTTCGTGGGTCGTCAATTTACCATTTTTCAAAACCCCTGCATTGGAATATGGTGCGGATGACCCCCATGTTGTATATTCACGATACCAAATTGAATTGTTACAGATAAGCTTATCCTGACCCCCGCCATGAAAGTTTAATATAACCTCAATGTTTGTGTAAATAGTTGGGCCTGTAGATGGTATTTCAATTGGATTAATTGGAGTACCATTGCAAAGTATTGGGTCTTCAGACTCAACCAAAAAATTTGGAGGACTATCATAATCAAATATTTTAATCTTTAATGGAATGTTCTGAGGAGCTTGAGTTATAGTGTGACTACTAAGCCCTAAAGGAAAGTCACTAATACCCTCACTTGTGCCCGATACTCCTGTAGGCGTAAATATTTGCGCTGAATTATTGTAGTTACTGATCTCTACGTTAAGTAATCGGGTACAACCTTGATTATCAACTTCAAAATTAATATCTGCTGGGCATTTATCCATCCAATAATCTAAATTCCAAGTAGATAAATGGTTCATGGGGAATGTTACCACCAATTCTTCATCTATATTTTCAACTATCGCCTCTTCTTCAAGCCGCCAGTAACCGGTATTCTCGTCCAAACTCCAGATCGGAAGTGTGTCTCCTTTTGTAAACCTTTCTTGAGACACAGGATTAATCATTTCGGGATTTATTCCAATGGTCGCTTCAACAGGTTTGGAAAAATCAGTCACCTCCTCTTGACCTACTTGGATGCTAGCAGACATCCAGCCTGCAGATGCAAACAAACCAGGATTGGATGGTGTTGCTATGGTGTCTCCTTTCATGTCAATAGCATCCGTTACCAAAAAACCGTTAGGGAATGTTCGTCCGGCATTAGGGGCAGAAGGATTGGAAAAAGCTAACTGAATTTGGGCTTCTCCGTCCGGATTTGAAATTGGTTTACAATTTGATAACAACTGGGTCCCGGCAGGAATAGAAAAAGAAAGTTTTTGCGTAAAACTATCGGAAACTTTTGTTTCAAAATTAATACGATCCGTTACATAACCATTGCCGTTAACCGGTAAAGAAGTGTTTACGGTATTGATGCCTTTTGGCGGACCAGCTATTTTTGCCATATATACGGGCATATATGTAGCATTTTCATTGATTAGAAGAATGGTTTTCATAGTGGTTATATAACCAGGAGCTTCCGCCTTTATTCGATACCGATAGGGCTTCTCCTCATTGACAGCTGCCCTATAATGAAGCCCTAGGTTCATTACACCATTTTTAAGCGTTAACTCGCTAAAACTTGTACCGCTTGATGTACGTACTTGCCCATTGGGATCGATAAGTGTTACTCTTACATTAGGTACATAGGAATTTGATACTACATTGGCATCAATAAATGCAAATGCGGCCGGAGCCTTTATGGGGTCGTTAATAGTGACTCCTGTATCTTCATTAGTGACTTTTATATTTTCACAACGATTACAGCCCTCAAAAACAAATGCTAGTAACAGCACACTCATCATAATTAGAAGACGGTGTATCCCTTGGTAGTAAGAAGTTGACATAGTTCTTTATTTTACCGGGGGACTGATTGGTGGTAGCCATTGAGAATGGCTACAAAGAATTGAACGGCCTAAAGAAACTGTTTATAACACTTAGTGTGTAATTCTATCGCAAGAAAAATCTTGTAGAGTGCGTATTAAAGATACTAATTTTAAGTGAGAAATGCTGTGAATACGGAATAATTCTTTACCTTATAGTACGATATTAATTTCTAATGTAATAGTGTCATGCCTTTTGATAAAATAGCTGTCCGAATTTGCATTATAGCGCTCAGCTATCTGGGCTTGTGGTCTGCTATGCCTTGTTATGCACAAGAAGGCCCCCCTCCGCAATTGGAGGAATTTGATAATAGACTTGAAGGGGAAACTTGGGTACTGATAAGTGGTTCTGCCAATGTGCAACTCCTTTCATTGGTTTCTTATTTTCAGGATTTTGAGTGGTATAAGGGGCAGGAATTAAAAATTCGGTTTCAGTTGGACGAAACCAAGCCGGTCAAAATTTTGGCGCAACAGACCAAGGGCAATGTTGTCTACCGGATGAAGCCCAAGGAAGTTCCAAAAGAACAAGGACTTAATGAATTTGGCCCCTGGCCCGTGGACGATAAACTGAGTAGCTTGGAACTGACCAAAACCCATTTAGGGGTTACAGTAACGGATTCACTAGAATCAGCGTATTACCCCGCTGCCGTGTACCATTCGTTGGATTCCCTAAATTTTAAGAATTACCTATTTCAGTTTTTACCGGGCAGGACATTGACCCAAATAAAATTTACCTTGTATAAGGGTCTGTATAAAGATATAGAGATAGATGAGGCTTCGTTAGTTTATTCCCGGAATCTTGGGAGCAAGACCAAGCATGGGGGAGACCCCTTTCAATTATTTATTAAAAAGGAAGATATTGAACTTGAACCCGATTGGCAAGGTTGGCTAACTTTGACAATGAAGGCCAAGGATCTTCCCGGCTATGCTGATGTTGATGCGATTTACTTCATTTATCACAGTCCTAACTATAAACAAAGTGATTGATGGCCAAAATGCATGTCTTCATAGCTCACTCGAAGGATGATAAAAAACTCAAAGATGATTTGCTCAAGCATTTGTCGAGCCAAAAAGAAGACGGAAAAGCTTCCTTTTGGGACAGGGACGCGATTTTACCGGGTGAAGACGAAGATGTGGTAATAGCTGCCGAATTAAGCAAGGCCGATATTATACTATTGCTACTCACTGCCGATTTTTTCAATTTAAAAGCCTGTAGGGATTTGGAACGGGAGGCATTCGCGCTAAAAAGGACTAAAAATGTGGCCCTTGTTCCCATAATGCTCCGGTATTTTGATTTAGGCGCGAGCTATGACGGTTTGGCAACCTTACCCCGAAGAGACCGCCCTATTTTGGGAAGGTATTGGGATTCCGAAGATGAGGCATTTACTACGGTCGCAACTAAAATTGGGGATATTATTGCGGCTAAAGCAAGAGGTGATGTAATACCGCATCTTAAGCCTCCGCCATTAGTCAAAAAAATTGCAAGAAAACTAAAACGCCCCGCAGGTATAGGGGTGTACCTTCTTTTGGTGCTACTTTTATTTTCAACACTTTTCTTACCGAAGCGCAATTTGCCCGTAAAAATGAAATTGGCGGTGAACCAGGTAGATTTTCGACTAATCGAAAACCTAGGGAACGGATTTTGGTCTCAAAGTATTTTTGCCAAAAATGCAATGGTCAAAAATTTTACGACTGCAACTCTTCCAGGGAGGAACCTACGTCTTTTAGACAATCCTGATCAACTTTTAGAGATTCCTGAATCCAGAATCAAAATAGATCGCCTTTCAGCTACAGTTGACCCCTATCTCTATTTGTTTGATGTGTATTTGTCTGATTGGGATATCTCAGATTCCGCTACTATTCGACTGAGAATGACTCCTGAAAATTCCCTTTTTATATCGGTAGATCAAGGACGATCTAAAGGAACATTCAACTTCAATGACAGCTTGGAATTCTATACGGAATCCAGTAGCATGAAATTTGGCGGGACCAAATATGAGGATGATATGGAAGCCATACTTTATAGTTCGGCAGGACGGGTAAACTTTGAAGCGGTCGGGTTAGACCATTCCATTTCGTTAGATTCCTTAACAGAAGGTTTAAATACGACCAACCTTTATGTGTCTGAACTTAAATTTCAAAAGGACCTGAGAACTGATAAAGGAACAGTACAAAGTTCCATCTTATCGGGCGAGATCACCATAGATGGATTTGATCCCATAACTATTGATACGCCAGAAGCTTATTTTTTGAAATTCGAAAGTCCTGAACCTTTGAGAATTCAGAATATTAATGTATTAGGGGAGAACATGGAATTGCTCATTATAGGGGAGGGCATAAAGGACATTAAAAAGGGAACTTCCCTGGCCACCATGAAAAGTGAAATACCTACTATTCTCGAATGGCTTATGACCAAATACCAATTAGGTCTTTTAGCCACGCTGGTTGCATTTCTGTTACCCCTAATCACCTTTGGGATAAATTTATTTAAGAAAAGAGCATCCTAGGCTCGAGTATTTTGATTTGGTTTCGAAATTAAAAGGTAGTCTTTGTTTAGCTATGAGTGAACAGCATTTTGATACGATTTCTTTAATCAACAGTGTCAGTTCGAGTGTTTTTTCGTAATAAAGTGGAGAAAAAATGTATCGAGAACCAATCTAGCACCAAAAGGTTCTCGATAAGCTTGATTTCCAACAAAAAAATTGGAAGTTCAAGCACTCGAACTAACATTAACCGATGAAAATATCAAGATACACAAGAGGTAATAATAGTGTTACGTATAGCTACTAAAAGTAAAACGCAATGGAATTACACCCAATAAATACAATTGATGAGGTCATCTCGATTTTGGAAAAAATTGTTCTAGAAACCACAGCTAAAAATGATCCCTTGGGTTACTTTGCCGTACTGTATCTTAAAGTGACCCAAAAAGTTAAGGAAGGTATTGAGAATGATTTTTTCGAAAATGGTGAAAGGATGGAAAAGTTGGATGTTATTTTTGCCAAAAGATATATAAGCGCATATTATGAATATCAAAAAGGCGAAGCTGTTACCAAATCATGGGCTGATGCTTTTGAACTTTCTAACCATTATTGGCCCATTGTTCTACAACATTTGCTGGTTGGTATGAATGCCCATATCAGTCTTGATTTGGGAATAGCCGCCGCCGAAATTTCTAGGAATAAAAATATTGAAGATTTAAAATTAGATTTTGATCGTATAAATGAAATCTTGGCTCAGTTGGTTAATGAAGTGCAGGAAGCGCTGTCTAAAATTTGGCCTACGCTCAAGAAAATTCTACAACGCACTGGAAAAGCAGATGACTTTTTGGTTGATTTTAGCATGCAATTGGCCCGAGATGGTGCTTGGAACTTTGCCAAAGATCTGGCGTTGACCCCAACTGACGAACAGGAATTAGCAATCGGTTATCGTGATAAAATTGTTGCTGGGAAAATAAAAATAATCACCAAACCAGGTTTTATAGCAAGAGTGATTTTTGGGATTATCAGGCTTGGTGAAAGAGGCACCGTTTCGGAAAAAATAGAACAGCTGAAAACCCAAAAATAAAAGATAAAAAGGCCCATATTTTCGTGTGGGCCAATTATAATAGTACATTGCTAAATCGGATTCTTAAAACTAGCTTTACGCTCTGAGGGCTTAGTTGTATTGTACTCACATCGCATCTTTTTTTAGGATTTGACCTCGTACGAGTTATGAGCTAGTTCATTCTTCGATATAGTGTATAATGAACGTATTTTTTTTATCGCTTTCAGAAATCCCTAACCCATATCCCCTTCGATGTACGAATTCGACATTTTTTGACTCAAGCAATTGATTTAGACCATTTGTTAAGTGCAGCGCTTCGTATTCTGTTCTGTCACTGTAATATAATACGGTAGGCACAGATGAGAAGAAGGAAGGTTTCTTTTTCCAATCTGGATATACCTTGAGTTGATAGTATTCCCCAAGAAAATCGGTTAAAAGTAATTTTACAGCAGTATTTGGTCGATGGGCGTACATTCTTACATGGAATTTTTTATCATGGGTTTCGTACAAGATTTCTATGGTATTGTTTTTCGAGTCATAGCCCCCAATACCCTGAAACGGTTTTGAACTTGTAATAATTTCTTCTTTTTCGTTTAATTGTGCCATAAGCTCCTTTACACGCTCTTTTGGAACATTTTGACCAAAGTAAATAGTATTTACCCCACTCGAATTATTATCAACCGCAATACTTTCTTTAATACTCAGCTGATATTTGGATTTATCCAATGTGGCGATGGTGTTTGTTATTAAATCACCATCTGCCTTTCTTTTAAAATAGCGAACTACTGTTGTGGGCAATCGTAAGCCTTCTAAACTTTTGATCGACTCGTTCTTTTCATTTTTCGAAACATTGGATTGCTCTACTATTGCAATGGTAGAATCAATTCTGGAATTATTAATTCTTGTAACTGAGTCTATGGTCACCTGCTTTAAGCTGTCTTTGGCAAATTCGAACTCCTTACTTTGAATCTCATTTTTTTTCAAAGTATAGAGAATATTATTAAATTGTATTTCCTTTTTTTGCTTGAAGTATAGTCCTACTGCCAGCATCCCAAGAAGAAGGATAGTCGATGCTACTAGGATTTTTCGAATTTTTTTCTTGGTCTTCCTTCTATTCTCCGCGTCATTTTGAATTTTTTTCAAATCATTTAAAGCTGGTCTTAACATCCTGTCGTGGGACAAACAATAGAAGTTTCCTCCATTTTTCATCTCAGTTTTTACGATACCTTCTTCCTTAAGGAGGTCCGCGATTTTTATTGCATTTTCAATCTGCCTGAAACTTTCTTCATGAACCAAATTTCGATTACCGTTAACAATAAGCCCGTTTAAAATCTGCTCACGCAACTGATAGAATGCCTTGTTTCCCATTGCGCTTTTTGATCTAACTATATCCCATTTTTTCTTATAAAAGCTCGTTATAACTCTTTTTACATTTGGGATTTCATTCTTGGTAATGGCTTTGTTTTTGACTTTTATCTTTTTTTCAATGTCGCTGGCAACAATTTGGAGATGTATTGGATCTATATATTCTGATTTATTTTCCTTTAAGCTTTCCAACAAAGAATTTAAGGCATCAGCTTCAAAGCTGAATTTTGGAGATTTGAAATAAACTCCCTCAAGACCTGCCGGTATCTCAATGGCGTCTTTCGCCTGTTCAAGATGTAAGGATTTCAATCTAAATTGGTTCTTTAAAATATTTGGAAAATGATCTGACAGCAAACCCATGACCCCTAATTTGTCTTCCCTAATGACAAATAGTGTTTTTAATCGAAGGTCACGCTCCAAAAACTTGATGTTGGCATTGTAGACTTCCTTCTCTTCCGGAGACATCGCACTTGAGAATAGTTCATCCAGATTCTTGTCTATTTCACTGTTGATTTCGGGTGGGATTCTTGATTCGTAAAGTTGAGCCAGTGCTTTGATTAAACATAACTGTTGTTCTGTATCGTAATCTTGAAATTCTTCAAATTGGTCGAATATCAATAACAATTTTAATCCCTTTTGTTCAATTTTCTTAAGCAAATACCAGAGGCTGTCCTCCTTAGAAGTCATATAAGGAAGCTTATCTTTATCAAGCCCGATAACTTTACTCTTTAGTCGTTGAAAAAATCTTTGTGCATTTTTCTCATCCTTATCAATCGAATAAAGTTTTTCCTTAATCGTATCAATCAAAATATGGAGCAGAAAGTCTTTCTGGTCAGATTCAACTTTAATTTCCTTTAGATTTGGGTACTTTTTGGTTCTACCGAAATTGACGACCACAGGAACCAACGTTTCATCCATTTCGGCAATATAAGGTGTTAGACCAGCCCTTACCAAGGAACTTTTGCCAACTCCTGATTCCGCATGTAATACCATGGTATCACTAAGCGATATTTCGGTATAGAGCCTTTCTATATCTGTCTCCCTTCCCCAAAAAATGTCTGCATCCGCTTCAGTGAAGAAATTGATGCCTGGATACCTGTATTTTTCTGAGCTCATGGGTTATGGTTTAAGTCATCTATTGAGTTGTTCCTTCGCCGCAGATCTTCTCAAGTATTATTTCTGATTTCGCCCTTTTGAGTACCACGGCGTCATTTCTCTCGATCTTAAAGTCACCTTTCAAAATCACCAAATGCATATTATCAAGTAAGTCTTCGAAAAAAGTTGGGAGAAACTCATGTATTTCAAGAACCGGGGTCCATTTGGCAATCGCTTTTCCCTTTTCGATTGGGTCGCTGGTGCTTTGCTCAATTTGTCCTATTCCTTCCTCATATAATTTTTTCCAATAGTTTTTATATTCTATGATTCTCGCCTCATTAAATTGATCTTTTTCGTCTTCTTTCAAGAGCATTCTATATATTTTGTTATCACCTTTGTTTTTATGAATCTGTACTGCTTCGTACATACAGTTTCTAGATTTAAGGTATTCGTCACTTACTACTTGAACAATGGTTTTACACTGGCTCAGGGCGTTCATAAATTCTTTGAGGTTATCGCCAAAACTTAAATCCTTCTTATCCCTGAAAACATTAAATGAGCAGGCTTTATTTGTATCAATTTCACTTTCTAGCCAATCAACTATATTTTCTATATGGAACTTGCTATCTGCTCCTTTCTTCCTCCAAGCATAGGAAAAAACCAAACTATATTTTCCTCCTATTTTAATTTCCCTTAACACACTTGTATTATTCAAATCAGATTCTTCGCAGGTGCTAATAATCCTGTCTATGGTAACTTCGGGGGACTCGCCGGTGAAATCCATTCGAAAGTGTTTCCCCATAATACGGTTGGTGTAATCATTATGTCTACAATCGGGGGTGCTTAGTATAGAATAGCGCTCAGGTGTTTTAACATTTAGGCGGTGACAGAGCAATTGATAATACCAAGATTCATAGTTGAAACCTAGGAATATATAAGTATTGGCATTTTGCAAATACGCTTCAAGATTATCAGGTAGAGATCGCTCAGCCAGTAGTTTTTCTAAAGCTTTATGCATATGACCATGATCGAGAATTAGGGAACCATCTGCTTCAATACTACCAAAAATGTTGTACACCACCGGCTTTTGTTTGGTAGGTTTTTCCAAGTTATTGTTTGGAACTGTGCTCCTTGAAAAATGATCCTCAATATAATCGATGTCATTTTGCTCAAAAACCTTAGTTAAAGCAGCGTCAGGTGAAAAATTAATAATCAAAGGGAACTTGATTCGGGCAATTTTCTCAAGAAGTATTGTGTCACCCACATTCTTATAAAAATCCTTTATTTCACGACTAATGGGTCGAAGACTTACCTCCTCTTTAAAAGAAAACAAATTCTCTTCCTCAAAATACTTCTCTATAATATCGGGGTGTTTTTTTGATAGCTTCCTGAAATAATCTTTATGCCTAACCCCTTTATTGTTTATTGCCAATTCAGGTCCCAGCAAAAGAACACAATTACCAATATTGCCGTCAAAACTTTCGACAATATTGCTATATATATTGTTTAGTGCATTTTTATCGGTACTCACTAAATTCATAATAATTAAAAATTATAATTGATGTATTAAACTTGACCGAGGGCCATTGCAACTCAATAAGACTATTGGCTTTATAGCTCCAAAATGGGGCCTTTCTTTTCCCTAAATATGGCAGCTTATCTCAGATTTGGATTTAATTGTTCAATTGCTTTGATCATAATATTATTTTACCCTATTGACGGGCAACCCCGGAATTGTAAAAGGCAGGTTTACACCAAAAAACCAATAGGGGGTATCTAGCGTGACGTTATAGTTATACCCCACACTCAGTACGTCTTTAAATGCTGTAACTATTAAACCGGTTCCAAACTCGGGGGTGCCATCTGTATCAAAATCTGTTGAAGCAAAATTGAGTCCAACTCCCAAATCGACAAATTCATTATAGAAATAAGATTTTCTTGATCCAAATTTTAAAAGCAGGGATGCGGAAGGGGCAAAATAAAATTTTCGCTCTAAATCAAAATTCAAGGCACCTGCATTTGTTGGATTTGCCATTATTAGCCCCACTGCAATCTCTGATCGAGCACCGACAAGCTGCATGGTATAAGATTGCTCCTCAAGAAGCTGTTTTTTTTCTGGAATGCTATCACTTTTTGAGGGAAAACGCAAATACACGGATATCTCCAATTCATCGCCATTGGAACGAGGTCCCGTTCCTTTTAACTTTATATATCCTTTTTCGGGAATATTGTTGGTTCCGAAAGTTAAAACCTCCTCACCAAATTCCTTGTTTGCTACATATCTTTCCTGCTGATGAATCAATATTCCCAAGGCATTTTCTAAACTTTTAAATTGGTCTTTTAGAGCAATGAAGCAAGCATTAACCCCGTCAGACAAAACCTGTACTTCATTACGTTGTTCATTCACCAAAGACACCAATGCCTCAAAATCATTGAAATCTACCTGAATGGCACTGAAATTTTGTATTAAATATTTGAATTTTCCAATTGCATCAAAGGCAGTGGTTATTTCAAATTCATTCAAATCTGTTCTGAAAGAATTAAAAAAAGAGGTAAAGGTTTCAATTTTTCCAACCAATTTGTTGCCGGTCTTTTGTAACGCTTCAGATAGTTTTTCCTTATTATCGGGTTTATTTAGAAAGCCCTTGATCGCCTTTTTTTGCTCAGACACGCAAGTCATATCCGGCAAATAGTTAAGCAGTTGTTCCTTTAATTGATTAAAAATGCCCAAAACCTTACCGTTGTTCCTTTTTGCTACTTCGGCCACTTCTTTTAGCTCGGATCTTTGTTCTTCAGAAAGTGTGGTAACCCATCGCGGGATAGTAACATACTCACGTTCAGAATAGGTGTCAAAATTTTGTATGTGAACACGATCGCCTCCCTGCCTATCTTTTTTAAAGGCTACCACACTAATGCCAAACTTAAAATCATCCTGTTTTTCGAACTCCTTCTGGAGTTTAATGAGGTCGTCATTCAAGTTCTGAAAAATGAACGGGTCAGGGAATTCTGGCCGTATGTCTTCTTTTAACAGAAAAAAATCCCGCATCAATTCGTTGTACCTCGAGGCCATGAATGGTTCTTGCTGCACAGCTTCTAAAAAGTTGACCATCAACTCAACTAATTTCGTTTTAGAGTCGATATCGTTCACCTGATTTTGGAGCGTATTCAGAATAAAATCCTGATGCTCCAAGGCCGCTTTTAAGGATGAAATTTGATCACTTATTTTCCGAGATTCCGCGTACTCAGGAAATTGAGATGCTATAGCATCCGTCAAGTTTTTCTTGGAAATAGAGACCTCAAGACGGGCATTTATGTCTATAATCTGCTTTGAACTGCCCGAAATAGGGTTTTCATTTCCTCGAACAATTTCGGTAACCTCAATTATCTGGGCATAGGAGGTTGTCAGACCAAGAAGTATAAATACCAACATTGATAAAACATTTTTCATAGGGTTCTTTTAAGTTGAAATTAAGAATCTGTGTTTGGCGTATCATGTTGATGAGCCCTAAAAAAAGATAGATTGAGACTTACATAGGAAAGTGTCCCATTTTTTAAGATAATTCCCGAGACTTCATCAGACAAAGGGGAAAAACAAAGACATTTGATATTTTCATAATCCTCATCGGTATTATCTGCATCAGAGTCTTTGATATACGCCTTGAGCTCTTTTTGTAAAACCGAGTGATTTCTAATCCAAAAAACCCATCGTTTCATATTATTATATTCCAAGGTGGCTAAATTATCCGCTTTTGGTATCGCTTCGCGAATGGTATCCGTATCACCAATAATCACCATAAGGATCATCATTTCCATCTCTATAAAGGATTTAAAAATGGACCTCGCTAATTCCTCATCATCAATGGGAATAATGGTTGTTCGCTTTAAATTCATTTGTACCGTTTTTTAATTTTAATACTAACTAAAAACATCCTGTAATTCTTTGTAGAGTTTCTCATAATTGATAATAATATTCCCAACCTCGGATTCGCCGTTTGATTTGCCTTCCTTGGCCTCAAACAATTCCAATTTTTTTAAAATCGCTATGGAAAAACGTACTTGCCCTAAAATATTCTCGGATTTTCGCACCGAACCGTTGCTATTCCAATGCTCCTTGTAATTATCCTTAACCTTCTTAACAATTTTGGCTCTGTCCGAGGGCTTTTTAGCTGACTCCATCACTTCAAAAATGCCAATTGCACCTTCATAGGTAAGCGTCCAGAACGAAGAACTATCCGCACTTTTCTGGGCTAATTTTGGTTTTAAATCTTTGATTTGACCCGCGGCATCTTCAAGGTCTTTTAATCTATCTTTCCCATATAGCTGGGAAACTCGTTCCAAGGTCAACCAATTAATAGTGGTATAATAATCAGGTTCTATCTCTAGCATTAGGGAATGTGCCTGCTTGTAGGCATCAGCTCCAATAATCAAGTTTTTAATGACATTCTGTTTGGTGGTTTCGGTTATGGCCTTTCTCTTAAAATGTCCGCCCTTTAATGCCAATCTTCTGTGTGTTGCGCCAATATTTAGAATATTGGTAATTATAGTTTCGGCATCCAGTATCCTTTCTTTGATCGATTTGGAGAGTTTTCCTGTATTTTCGTGCTCGATCAGTGCCAGTTTGGTAAGAATATTGGCAAGCTTTGCGAAACTATCCAAACTGCTAGACCCATCGGGCAAGTATCTTAATTTCTGTAAATATTCTTCCGCTTCGCTATATAGATTTAGTTCAAAATAAACCGCTCCTATAGCTTCAATAATCTTACAATTATTTAACCATTTTGAAGGTATTCTTTGAATAAGAGCTTCTATTTCACCTTTTAAATTTCCTCTATCCCGACTTGAAGCAGGTTCTGCCTTATTGACCAGATTTTCAAGATCGATCAACACCTCGTCCATATCCACAAAATCGACCGGTTTCCATTCGCTTCTTCCCCTAGATTTTGTAATCTTATAATAAGGGTCTCCGTAGCATTGGTAGGCTCCCCAAGTATTGGTGCTGCCATACTGTCTATAGGTGGTCAATCTGGCTTTCTGAACCGCATCCCCGAATTTTAAACCTTCAAATAGAAATGTATATAAACTTTTGGCAAAAAATTGGGCCGCCGCATCATCAATGGCCCAACCGGCCGCAACCACGGCTTTGACCCCTTTTTGAATAAATTGGGTTCCCACGTTTGCCGCAAGCTTATTAAAATGTGTTGTATTCGTTTTGCTTTTTCCACCCTTACCCAAATAACAGCAGTTGATAAAGACAAATTCAGGGGTCTGCGGTAAACTCTCTATTTCTGCGGCGGTAATGTAGGTCGTGTCATCCAATACCATTCCTGTTTTTGATGGATCATTGGCATTCACAATTCCATGACCCGCCAAATGCATCACCTTATAATTAGCACTAAAGAGTTTGTTGACCGTTGTCATTCCATCCTCTTCAATAGCATGTACGACTTGATAGGATTCATTTCTGAAGATTTCCAAAACAGATAGGGCTTCTTCTTTCGCGTAGGGTAATGATGGGTATTTTGTTTGGTCATCGGTTTTTGGATTTCCAATAATCAATACCGAGTCAACTATGGCTTGATTGACGTGCCTGGTATATTGTTTGGTAACCAATTGACGAATCAAGCCTATTTGGGTCGCAATTGGAGCATTGTTCTTTTCACTTGGATAATGCAATATTTCCCACGGATAACTAGCAGATTGTTCATCAACTATCAATAGCAAATTTTTATTATCGGTCGCGTAATCTTTAAAGTTATTGGGAATCAATAAATGAAAAAGGGTTTTAGCGGTTTCTTCATTCCAACTGTTCGTATTTATAGACGCCTCAATGAGGCGGTCGATCAATTTTCGTTGGGTAGATTTTATCTCTTCTTCCGCTCTTGCGCGATCTGTTAGCGATACAAACTTTAATGGGTTTTGTCCAACGGTTGAAAAATCGATAAAATGGTCCATCAATAACTTCTTGGCACAGGCCGAGATTTCCTCGTCTTGATTTGGGTCATTTATTAAGGAAAGTAGTTTTAAGGGTATTTGACCGGCATCTTCCCGTATAGCCTCTACTTTAACCCTATGCCACCAGCCAATAGTATTCTCTTGGGAAATTCTGCGACGTTTTCCTGAAACTTCACGGATATAGGAAGAACCCAACACGATATGATCTACAAAATCAGGCTCTTTGATAATATTGATCAACTCCCGCATGCCTTGAATGGCCCTGTCTTTATAAATTTCTATGATTTCTATTTTATCGATCTGCGGAGGGTTTAGCCCCTCCATGTTCCTAAGGCTCTTATTTGCTTCCAGAACACCTGTGATTAATGCCCTGATGGAATTTCTTATAGACAACCCACTGTAATCACTAGCTATCAAAAGAGAGCTAATACCCAACATCCGGTCATTGTTTTTTATTTCTTTAACGGAGCAATCATCATTTACCGAAACCGTAGACATGGCATAATCAATAAAGGCATGCCTGAAACTTGCCGCTAATTTTCCTTCATTAAGTTCTCCATAAACCCCTAATCCCAGGACGACGGCTCCTTTAAACTTTGATTTTTTCTTTAATAAAACCAATGATGATTCAAGTCTTTCCGGATATATTCCAACATCATGGTTTTGCGATAATCTATTGCACATATAAAAATCGACAACAGACTCCGCGCTTACTATTGGGTCATTGTAGTGATGGCCCACAGCAACCGGGAATCTTGCATTCCCCAAATCGCCATGACAAACCTCGACCGAAACCTGAAGTTCAGGAATTTCTTCAGTTAAATTGGGAGATAATCCCATGATGGCATCTTCCATTCCCATCTCGGAAGGCACGATAATCGGATATTCTTCCGGCATGATGAAGTCTTCAGACTCCCCACGCATCATTATGGGCTGACTGGGCAGTAACTTCGTTGCACCCGTTTCCAATAGTTCAATTATTGCGGGAAAATATTCCTTGGTCGAACATAGGGCCCCATGGGTAGCCCGCATGTACCATGTACGATCTTTAAAAGTTTCGGGAATACCCGTTTTCCAGGTTACACAACTATCGCCTTTTGATGTGCCCCATAATGTTGCCTTTTCATTGGTGTCAAATTCCAGTTTGTATGGGGTATATAGATCTTTTCCAGCTATATAGATGGTATTATCACCTTTTATTGGGCGCTTCTTAAATAAAGCTTGCAACTTTTTGGCATTCGCTAAGTCTTTTGTTATTGGTGTTACAAAGTCTTTTTCTTTTTCGCCAATCTCTTTCCATGTTTTAGCGGTGTTAAAATCCAAATTGGGATTCTCGGCTTCCATTGGTAAAAGTTCAAGGAGGCCAGGATAACGTTTTATAATCTCCAATAGTTCTCCACTAGTATTGGTAAGATCTATTGAATGTAAGGTTTTAAAAAGCTTATGTTTTCTCAGAAAAAGTGAAATGATCACATGTGATCCGCCAAGTGGCGAACCTAAAAATATGGCCCTAGACCCGGTTCTGGTTCTAAAATCTTCCCAAACTTTTGGATGACCGCTATACATAGCATGCACAACCAACCCGCCCATTGAATGTGCTATGATTTGTATGGGCTGATCGGTCTTTGCCATTCTATCTTTTAGATCCTTGGCCAGTTTTTCGGCAGAATCCAGTATTGATACCCTCCAGTCGTAAGGAAAGGGAACCACATTGTACTTTTTACCCAGTTCCCTTAGCAAAGCTCTATATGCTGAGCCCATAAGCGCATAGGCCTCCACTTTTTTCGACTTAATATCCAAGCGGTGCATTCCTCCAACAGCCAATCTAAACGGGTTCACCCAAATGGCATCATTATCCGCTTGTAACTTGGATCCCATAATACCGGGCAGAACATATACATGCGGAGCTTCTTTTTCTTGTTTTTCACCCGGAGCTACATAGTTTAATCGTCCTCTTATCCTACTAATTTCACCATCATCGCCAACCAACATATTTAAGGGTTTATAGCCTAAAGGAATCGTCTCATAGCTTCCTAGGGCCGCAGCAACATTATCTTGGGAAACAGAATTCATGAAATACTTGAAATGACTCACATTCTTATTATTATGGAAGGAATAAAATGTCTTCTCTCTGGAAGCGCTTCCGAACATTGAAAGTGAGTTTACAACAAAGTCGTGCTGGGTTCTATAAAATGTGTCGGATAAAATAACGGCCAGCGACCTTAATACACCATGTGCTTTAACATCTCCTGCTATTACATATAGTTCTGAGTTTATTTGGATGTTAGGGTTATTCAATAACCTTATCAATGGAGATCCGGGAATCATTGCTTCTAGACCTGGAAATACTTTTACATCTTCTTTCTTTTTAACAAAAGCAATCAAAAAAGCTTTAACATAGGCATAAATCGGGCTGGCCTTTAGAACAGGAATGAGCCCTAAAAGATTGAGGATAACTGTGAAGTAAAGGTCTAATCGTTTGGAAGCCAAAATGGTACCGGAAGCAGGGCAAGCAACTCTAACAAATTTTTCTACCCTAATGTTTTTCTTTTTTAATAAATCATTGAGCTTTTTGAGATATGTTATTTCCTTTTTTCTCCCCAACTTTTGAAAAACACTAATATCGAGGGTTGAAAATGCATCTTCTTGATTCGCTAAGTTTCTGCATAAAATTTCCCCGATAAGCCCACCTCGCGAATGGGATATCAAATGGACGGTGGCATCCTGGGGTAGTGCTTCCAGCAAATCGATTGCATTTTGTAAGGGGCTTTTTGTTAGGGTGGCGTGTTCAAATGCAAATATTTGTTCACCATAGGTCTTCAACAAACCTTTCCAGGGCACTGACGGAAGATTATCTTGATAAAATCCGCCAAAGCTTCCTGCGGTACTAGATGCGGTGCCATGTAATAAAACTAGGACTGGGCCATTCACCGCTTTATTTTTTACCCTACTTCCAAGTTTATTCGGATTCTGACAGTAGTAAAGCCCAGGCCCAGGTTCTAGCTGACTTTCAATCTTACCGGCCAATGCGAGCGCCGATAGCTCAACAACCTTATCGTTAACCTTGATTATTTTTAGTTTCCTAAGCAAGTTCCTTATAAAGCCTCGGGTATTGGCCTGGTAGCCTTCCAAATGAGTGGGTACAAAAAGGGTGTTATCCTCGTCATTATTTCCTCTGCTCTGGTTCGTATTGGTTTCTTCTTCCAATTCTACCCTGGTCATTATTCTAATTAAACCATCTTCATACACTAACTCCAATACGTCTTCATCATCTACCTCAATTACTTTTTTAATAGCGTCAGACCTTGTAGTGGCAATATCAAAAGCTGCCACTGTTTCGGTAGCAAGGAATTTTTGTGAACCTGAATTAAAATAAGCTCCCGTTTGAATTGTATTTCCGTAGAATGAAATCTTCTTTTTGGTCATCGTAACAAGGTTTTGTTTTAGTATATAGATACAACCAGCGTGTACTTCCATAAAAGTAACCGACGTTGAAATAAACCAGTTTTCTTATGAAAAGAATTTAAAAAAGGGGGAGGGGGAGGTCAATTTTGAACCTAAAAGATAATTAATTTATTAAAAGATATGGGAAAAAAATAAAAAATTAACACGATTTTTATTTATAATTTCAGTGTATTCTCTTAAGGTTCTAATTTAAAAAACACAGTAATTTGTGACATTGAACAATCATGGTTATCGGTTATATCGTCAATTCTTGCAAGAATGATTTTCCTGATGTTTAATTTAGTATTTAGACTAGACTTGTATACTAGATATCCGTCATCTTCTTTAAAGTAGTTGCAGCATATTCCGCACCTAAACTAGGATCTATTTTTAAGGAAGTTTCTCTCCCTAGGGTATAAAAAACCTGATCTGCACCAGGGGCCGAAAAGCTCACAAGCAAATCTGCCAAAACATTATATGCCCCCTTTGTCTTTTTTTTGGATTTGTTCAGGGAGCTATAATTTTTTGCTGCAAATGTAGAGCAGTCAACAACTTGGTCAAGGTGGTTCATATAACTTTTGCCTGCGATTACCTGGCAACCGGCCGACCAATTTGAGGCGCCAATTCCGGACCAATGTATATTAATAGTCGTATTAGGTTCGCGATCCAGCCCTACGTCTATATCTGCCTGTGTTAATGCATTGTCATCGTTACGATCTCTAAAAACCAGGACTCCATTTTTATAGGGTTTTAAAGCCCTGTATACCCTTGATTCTTCCCACATTTTGTGCCAGCCAAAACGATATTTATGTTGACCTTCCACTAAAAACGGTTCATCTTTTCTACCCTTTTTCTTCTTGTAGTTATATGCCATTGACTGACTTGGGTCGGTAGAACCCCAAAACTTAAAAACCAATCCATTGATCAAAAGCACAAATAAATCATTGTTTTTTCGGGTTATTTGAGATTTATCCTGTTCTCGGCGAATACCGATAAGATGTATTTCATTAGGGTCATATTTCCAATCTCCTACTTTTATAGTATCCGAGTCGTGTATAAATTTTTCAACATGAGCGAGAATTGCGCTTGGATTGTTTTTATAATGATTCTTTGCGCTATTAAGAAGGGATATCCATTTCGTAAATTCTGAGGTAGGGTTTTGTGAGGAGTATTTTTTCCAATCTGCGGTGATTTTAAGCGCTTTCCATCGTTCAATATGCTTCTGTGTTCCTTTTCCGACGATACCATCGGGTGTCATACCAGAAAATCCTTCAATAGTTCTCACATACTCTTGAAATAAGCGGGCAGAGGACTGGGTTACGTAATCAAAAATTCCATCGATAACACCCCTGGGCATAAAACCGGCATCAAATAAAAATTGCTGCAGTAGGGCTACATTAGAACCCTCTTGTTCCCTAAACCTTCGCCATTTACTACGATCCTCATCCCTAAAAGACCTAGTACCTCTTAGAACCCCTAAATTATGATATGGTTCTAAGAAGCTCTTAGTACTCTGTGGTAATTTGCCAGTATCATAGTTGCCTAAAAAGATGCTACTCATTATAGTTTTTATAAATAAAATAGTCTAATAAAATAAGAAATTTCCGGTGTAGAACCAAAAATGTATTCGGTGGCGGCACAATTTTATCAAAGAAATACTCCCCTCGTACATTAAGCTGTGTTCAGGTTTTATGTTTAGAAGAGGTAGGTTAAAAACCGACTCGCTTCGTATGTAATCCGTTTTAGTAAATTCTGTAGGAACGGCTAGCGCATAAAAACACCAATTGTACAAAAAAACTGTCAAACCATACAGTTTTATCTAGCAAAATAATTTTTGTTCCCTACCTTAAGAAAAGTTTCAACCCCAATTCAATGAACTTCTCAATAAAAACCAAAGCAAGGGTAAACCATGCTATAGCGGAAAAGACATTCGTTTTGAAAATGACCCCGCTTCTCAAAGCATGCGAATGTTCTAAAAACCTTATGGTGGGTATTTACCTTGTTGAAAAAGATCATTTTTTTTACTGTAATACCAAGTTAAAAGAGATTCTTGGGGACTACCACACCAGATTGATGGTACAAGGTTGGAGTTTTTTGTATTCAATGATGGATTCTAACGAGGTTGAATTAGTAAAGGACCAGATTTCAAAATTTCTTACTAGACCTTATCTAAAGGACGTGCTTACACTAAGATATCACATTACCAATTGTCATAATAAAAAGATTTTAGTGAAACATGAAATACTGTTACATCAATTGGAAAAACAGTTCTTGGCAATCAATTATTTTTTTGATGTCACTGAAAAAGAAAAAATAGAACATTGTATCAGGGCCTTGCCGGAATGTATCGATTCCCATTCCGTAAATAAAAACATACTTGGCATTTCTCCCCGCGAAAGAGAAGTGCTTCGACTTATTGCCGATGGTTATTCCTCAAAGGAAATTGCCGAAATGCTTTTTATCAGCAACCATACAGCCATATCCCATCGCAAAAACCTCATCGAAAAATTTCAGGTTAAAAATACGGCCCACCTAATCAAGAAGGCCTCAACAGTCATAAGCTTGTAACTCTTCGTGATACCATCTTTTTATGGGCCGACTAAAATCCCCAAAAAAGGGGATTGACATTAAGGGTTTTTTTTCAAATCTTGGGAGAGATTGCAAGCTAACTTCAAAGGCACCTTTATATATAGTGCAATTACCTTTTTTCCCTCCAAAAAAATAAAGTACCTCTTCCCCCGATCCTTTGTTAAATGAACAATTGTTATGATTGGATTGGCCCTAAAGTTATTGCGTGATGAACTCAGCGAATATGTCTTTCAAAATAAAAGACCGGGGGATTCTATTACTCAAGATGACGTAATCCTTCACAATATTGCGATGATGGAGGGGGATGCAGCGGCCGACCTTAGTAACAAAATTGTCATAACCCTAGTAAATTCCGAAGAGGAAAGTACACTCAAAAATAATAGTAATGCGGTTCGAACAATCAATGGTATTCGCTATGTAGAGCCTGCAGTGTTTCTCAACCTCTATATTCTGATTACAGCGACCCTAGGGCAAGACCTTCAAGATGCCTATGAGTTTGCCCTGCACAGATTATCATTGATAATACAATTTTTTCAGGCCAAGAAAAGCTTTACGGTAAAAAATTCCCCATTTACATCTATATCAAATGATAATAACATTCCTCAAGAAACCAAGGATGAAATTCGTCTTAACGTGGAACTATATACGCTGACTTTTGAGCAGATAAATCACTTATGGGGTTCTTTGGGAGGTAAGCAGGTGCCCTTTGCCATGTACAAAATAAGATTGGTGAAAATACAGGAGAATACAGGACAAGAGGCTCCAGTAATAGAGACGATTAAGACAGTCGAGACCATGATAAATGCCGAATGTGATGAGTGAAATAATTTATAAAAAAATAGCCGAGGTCCAGATTTTGCACGACTATTTTCTGACAACTTCCGATGGAACTTCTTTTTTTGCCAGGAACCTAGCGGAAAAAGAAGATTTGCTGACCAAAAAATTGGCCCATGGCATATATGACATTAGGGAAGTGTTTAGCATTAAACCCGATGCTGAGACCGAAATAAGAATGAACGAATATAACCTCAGGATGTTTACTACTCCCTTGGGTTTTATTGTGGGGATTGAAGTTCTTACTGAAAATCTGGCAGGTGAAACGGTTTTCAAACCCCGTTTGCTAGTGCCCGATTCGGTTCACCTGAACTTTACCGTCCAGCCTCGTGTTTCTTTTTTCAAGACGATTACAAATACTAGTTTTCGACCTGTATTCCAAGCTATGTATTATTTTTCAAATACCGATAAATTGGAACTGGATGAAACAACGGTCCCAACCTATAAATCCTTACAGCTTACCAACAAATTAAGGGTGCATCAACCCGGTATTACCCATGAGATGGGTGCACTTATCGACTTCGGAGGTACATTAAAGGAAGCCATCCAAAAAACTGATGGAAGCGATCCCAGCCATTGGGAAGATATTGAAGACAGAGGGTTTGTAAGTGATGCCGATTTAATTTTATTACCTAACAACTTCACATTTTCCTTTAGAAAGGAGGCTGCCGTTACCACCGCCAGTTTTGTATTGGAGGATACTGCCGCTCTGGAAATAAAAACTATTACAAGAACTAGTACGGAAGTTTTGGAAAACGTGTTTCTCAACTTCTCTAAGGTAGATGAGACCGATGTAAACTCGGACGACATTTCATCGGGATTTTACACTCTTAAGGTAACGGCCAATGCCGGGCCCGAAATCACTTATCCCATTTATTTGAACCATGCCGAATACGACAAGGACCAATTTGGGACTATCGATTTGCGATTTGATGAACCCAATGGCCCCTATAGTTTATTAGATGCAGGAGGGTTTTTGAAAACGAGGATTACGGCCGCAGACGTAGTGGTTCCCCATCCTGTGTTCGAATTGCGGTTTAAAAATAGAAGAACATTCTGGCGGTATAATAGCGAAAGTGTTTTTAGTGCGGCCGACATTGCAGATACCAATGGGCATTTAGTTCCCGAATCGGTTACCAACGAAAAGTTGGTCTCCATTCATCCCAAAGGGCTTACGGAAGCCTTAGTACCTTTTATAAATGGTACCACGCAGGTATTGCCACATCCAGAAATTCCTTCGTTGCGTGTTGAAAAAGAAAAAATATTCTCAGAGATCTTTATAAATCAGTCAAATAGATTGTTGAACAGTTAAAAATTTAAACTTTAAAAAATGTCATTATGAATTACAAAACACCTGGAGTTTATATAGAGGAAATCCCTAAACTCCCACCGTCAATTGCACAGGTAGAGACGGCAATTCCTGCGTTTATTGGTTATACGGATTTCGCGGAAGATCAGAGGGGAAACCCCCTGTTGGATGAACCGAAGAGAATTACTTCGCTATTGGAGTACGAGCGGTTTTTTGGGAACCCGGATGTAGAAGCCGAGCTTACTGTAGACATAGCAGGAAATCTTAACAATCCCACGGCCCTTCAAGTCTCGGTTGCAAATAGATCCAAATACCTAATGCATTATGCACTGCAAATGTTTTTTGCCAATGGAGGAGGCCCATGTTGGGTAGTTTCAGTAGGGGATTACAGCACAAAATTAGTCGATTCGGATAGGCTTACCGCCGGACTTAATGCTACGGAAAAGGTAGATGAAATTACCTTATATGTATATCCAGACGCGCAAGGCATCGAAGTATCGGCAAATTTCTATAACCTTTTTAAGGCATCACTCGACATGTGTGTTAAACTGAAGGACCGTTTTACGGTCATGGATGTTTGGCAAGATCCGGCCGAACCAGATCTCTTAGCGAACATAGTTACACTGCGTTCTTCTGCAATAGGTGCCGAGGAGAACATTTTAAAATATGGAGCCACTTATTTTCCCAATGTGGAAACAATCATCAATTACTACTATGGAGGTGAGGTAACGGGCGATGCCAATGTTTTGATAACGGGGGCATTTAGCGGAACCTTGGCCGATTTGAAAACGGTCAACAATGCCGCCTACTTTCGGGCGCAGAGTACAATTAGGGACTACCCGTTAGAGATGCCTCCCTCTCCCGGAGTAGTAGGTCTTTATGCAAGTGTTGATTCTTCGAGAGGAGTCTGGAAGGCACCGGCAAACGTGAGTATGGATCTTGTGGTAAGACCGATGATGAAAGTTACCGACCAACAACAAGAAGGGCTAAATGTGGATGCTGATTTTGGTAAATCGGTTAATGTTATTCGCTCCTTTGTGGGTAGGGGTCCCGCCATCGTTTGGGGTGCCCGTACCTTGGCCGGTAATAGCAATGAGTGGCGCTATGTCCCGGTAAGGCGCTTTTTCAACATGGTCGAGGAATCTATCAAAAAAGCCACCATTCAATTTGTATTTGAACCCAATGACATCAATACCTGGTCAAGGGTAAAATCAATGATCGACAATTTTCTGGTGCAACAATGGAGGGCAGGAGCACTTATGGGCACCACCCCGGAACAGGCCTTTTTTGTAAAGGTAGGCCTAAACGAAACCATGAACGAAGTAGACATCTGGGAAGGAAGAATGATAGTTGAAATAGGGATGGCCGTTGTTAGGCCTGCTGAATTTATCATTTTAAGATTTAGTCACAAAATGCTATCAGAATAAATGCATTAAAAGTAATAGAACCATTAAAAAATAGTAGATATGGCAAGCAATAACGGTAATGATAGTGGTAGCTCACAAACTCCGGACACCGTAGTCTGTGACAACCTCACCATTATCAAGAAAGAACAGAGCACGGCAAAGAGTGATAAAATGGCCGACGAAACAACAAAGCTGTCTAAAGAAGCAGCTAAGGGATATAAAATATGTTGTCTCGATAGGGCAACTGAGACGCACAGATTGTATCAAGACCTACTGAGTTGTGTTGCCCTGGGGCAATATAAAAAGACGGAGATCATTCAAACGAATATCGATGAATTTATCAAGAAGGATGACGATATCGAAAAATTGATTACCGAATCTTCTGCTCTTTTGAATGATTTGTGTACAAAGATTCTGGAAGCTAACAATGAACTGTGCACCATGACCAATTGTGTTAAGAACAAAGTGCTTTCCAAGTCGAGTAAAATCACGGCGAAGGACAGAAAAAGTGTAGAGGATTGTCTTGAGAAACTCAACACAAAATCCAAAAAACTGGTTGATAAAGGGAAGAATGCAGTAGAATCGATAATCACTATTGCAGGCATCCAAACCTTTACCAATACGGCAAGCTTAAAGGCTTTTATAGATGCGCTTATGGAGAAAATGAGCACGTTCAAAAAGTGTACTGAGGATTATATCAGTTCTACCGAAGAAGAAGTAAAAGTTTCTCGTGAAGAGTTAAATGCAATAATGGAAGAACTTGCTCAGATAGAATGTGATGCAGCCGCAGAAGGAACTACTATTGAAGGATTGCAATTGTTGATAGATTTTATTTGTACCTGTGAGTGCGAAGGCGAATGTTTAGATCTATGCGACGATTTTGAAGATTGTTGCAAGGACTCTGAGGGAGAAATACCTGAAAAAATGAAGGTAATGAAAAAGGTAGATCAGAACTAAAATGGCAAATGATTAACAATTAAAGACAAGCAAATGAAAAGTTTTATAAAAGATCCGCAGAGTACCTGCTGCGACGAAAACCCCGGTAATGGGGATTCAGGACCAAAAGATTGCCTCGAAAAATGGAGGGAAGACCTTGAAAGGGTCTGCGATAGATATACTATAGAGGCCGCAGAGACCGCAGGCTTCAAGGAGGCTTACGATAATTCCCTAGGATGGGAAACTAAATTAAAAAATTGGTGCGGCCTTATTGAGACCACTGATGAAAAGGTAAAAGCAGTGATACAGGAACTCGATTTTCTACTGGCACAGCTGCAAACCGTGTGCACCAAATCTAAATGTACATATGAAGTACTACAGAAGATAACATGTCTGGTGAAGACCATCTTTGATTGTTTCTATGCCTATGGCGAAGGCGAAAAGGGACTAAAGAAGAAAATCATTTATTTCAAAGAACTGATCGATTGCCTTAAGCATATCAAAGAAGAGGATAAAGCAGATGTAATTGCTTGTATTGAGGCCTATGAGACAAAAATAACGGCCATTTGCGAAATGCAAAAAGAGGTGCTGGATAAACTCTTGGAAACGCTTAAATGTGCCGATTTGCTATGGGCCTATATCTGCGGAGAATTAGGTTTGGAATATAAATTAAATGGTATCAAGGCTATTTTAAACGGTGAAACTTCGGAAGAAGAGGATGATTGTGATACCGAAGACGAGGAGTCGACCCCAAAATATCCATGTGACGATAAAAAGGCGAAACCCCTTCCGGAATTTCCAATAAAAGTAGAAACCGAAGATCCAAATGCGGTAAGTGGAAACACCTACTACGTAAAGATAAAGGGAGAATTTAAAGAGGCGGAAACTAAGACAAGGGCTCTTAAAGAGCAATGGATCAATAGCAAGAAATTAAGCGATAAAACATTATCCGAAAAGAACAGTCTAACCGATGCTATTGCTGCGGCCGAGGCACTTGATACTGGTAAATAACCTAGTTAGTAAATGATATTAAATAGTAGTAATTATAAAAATTAAAATATGGCAGCGATAGGAGATTATCCATTACCAAAGTTTCATTTTTTGGTGGAATGGGGAAGCGATTTTAGAATAGGGTTCACTGAAGTCAGTGGATTGGACTTTGAAACAGAAGTCATAGAATACCGGGAAGGAAGTAGTAAAAAATATAACAAAACAAAACAGCCCGGACTCACAAAGTACAGCAATATTACTTTGAAAAGGGGCAGTTTTGAAGGCGATTTCGACTTCTTTACAGAATGGCAAAAAACCTATTATTTCCAAGAAGGGAATGAAACCGGTTCGTTGTACAGAAGGGCGGTGACCATTAAGTTATTAAATGAAAACCACGAACCGATCATGACATGGATTCTGGAGAATGCATGGCCAAGTAAAGTACAATCCACTGATTTAAAGGCTGATGCGAATGAAGTGGCTATTGAAACAATGGAACTCGTACATGAGGGATTGACCATTTTGGAGGCTAAATAATACCCAGCTATGCCAGTTGATTCAACAGCAGTACACCAGATTGTAGGCTTTCATTTTCGGGTCTTCTTTTTTGACTTGCCCGAAGAGAAAGAGGCAGATATAAGATTTCAATCTATTACGGGTTTAGATGTGCAGATTGATAAAGAAACTCTAAAAGAAGGTGGTGAAAATAGATTTGAGCACAACCTGCCAGGGCGAAGAAAGTATAGCCCTTTAACACTTAAAAGAGGTATTCTAACGCCAGAAGATTCTGGGCTTACCACTTGGTTACAGAAGGCTTTTCAGGATATGGTTATCACCCCCTTAAGTAGAATCGATGTTGAACTACTGAATGAGAATCACGACATTCTTATGCAATGGGAATTGTCTCATGTATGGCCCGTAAGCTGGAAAGTAGGCGAACTTAACGCAGAAAGAGGTGAGGTACTCCTAGAAACCCTAGAACTCAATTACAACTATTTCAAGTTAGTAGCGATTAATTAAAAATTAGAAATCATGCCATTGGAAATTAGAGAATTGATCATCAAGGCCAAGGTAAATGAAAACAGTAATTCTTCAAGTGGAAGTGGAGATGCACAGGCTTCGGTGAAACTAAAAATGAACGAGGTAGCGGAAAAGGTTTTTGAAATTCTAAAGGATAAATCTGAACGATAATGGACGAGACCGGACAATTGATCAAAGTGCTCATTCACGCATTTGAGGACGAAGGTTTTCAAAACCGCTCCAAATTGGATCCCAATCCTATTTCGCTTCCGGTAAATCCCGAGAGTTTTAGCCAGAACTTTAAGGTAGAGCTCAACCAGCAGCAAGGACAGGGAAATCAGGGAACCAACCCAGACTATAAAGGGACAAAACCTGAAGAATTAAAACTTGAGTTCACATTCGATGGTACCCAGACTATAGACGGTTACGCCTACAACAGTGATGATCATTCGGTAAAGGCCCAGCTAGATATTTTTATGAATACCGTTTATAATATGAACGGGGAAATACACCGCCCCCATTTTCTTTCAGTACAGTGGGGAGAGTTCATATTTCCGTGCATCCTGTCCAATCTAGACCTCAATTACACCCTTTTTAAAGCAAATGGGGACCCGCTAAGGGTCAAGGCAAGTGCCACCTTTTTAAACTATATCGCACAGCAAGAACGAGTGGCCCGGGAGAGGAAGAAATCGCCGGATCTTACTCATGTCAGATTGGCCAAAGCGGGCGACCGACTTGATCTTATGACCCACCAAATTTACAAAGACCCCAAGTACGTGACGCAGATAGCAAGGGCCAATGGCCTAACCACTTTTCGAAAAGTAAACCCCGGTGTGGAATTGGTTTTCCCGCCTTTAGATAAAACGGCGCAATGAAAGATAGAGTTATTCCGGTAGAAGCACCGCACAATGTATCCACTTTTGATATCCTTATCGAAGGTCAATTGGTAGATCCCGGATACCAAGTGCTTTCCATTTCAGTAATCAAGGAAATTAACAGAATACCTTCGGCCAAAATTATTTTAAAGGATGGGGATTCCTCAGAAGAATCCTTTAAGATAAGCGAAGAAGAAGAATTTTTACCGGGGAAATCGATAAGTATAAAGGTAGGGCGCGATGGAGAGAATGCCCAACTATTTAAGGGAGTTATTGTAAAGCATGGCATTAAAGTCAAGGAAAGTGGGGAAACCCAACTTATACTTGATTGTAGGGACCAAGCTGTAAAGATGACATTGGGACGGCATAATGTCTACTACGAAAACCAGAAGGATAGTGATATCATGGAAGAGGTGATCGGTAGGTACAAAGGGTTGTCTCATGAAGTAGATACAACTAAGACCGTGCACTCCGAAATGGTACAGCACCATGCTTCGGACTGGGATTTTTTACTGATGCGCGCAGAGGCTAATGGTAAATTGGTTATGGTCGATGATGGCAAGATCAGTATACAAGCGCCCCAGACCAATGAGGCAGCGGCCATTGCAGTACTTTTCGGGGCTACTCTTATTGATTTTGAAGCACAGATGGATGGCCGTAGTCAATGGAAATCGGTTGAGGCAAAATCGTGGGATTACGGTGGGCAAACCCTCTTTGAAAATACAACAGATACCGTAAACATACAGGAACTAGGCAACGTAAAAGGATCCAAGTTGGCGGCCGACCTAAGTCCTGAAAAATATGAGTTGAGACATTCCGGACAGGCCATCACAGAAGAACTTGAGGAATGGACCAATTCTATGATGCAATTAAGTCGCCTTGCGAAAATTCAGGGAAGAGCAAAATTTACCGGATTTGGCGAATTAAAGCCCGGACAGCTAATAGACCTGCAAGGAGTTGGAAATAGATTTACCGGGAAGGCCTATGTATCTGCAGTACTGCAAGATGTACATGATGGGTCTTGGTACACCCAGGCCCAGTTCGGTTTAAAGCCCGATTGCTATGCAAGGCAATACCAAGATATAGTTGATGTGCAGGCGGCCGGTCTGGTACCTGCGATCAATGGCCTGCAGATTGGAAAAGTGGTGCAATTGCAGGACGATCCGGATGGAGAGAACAGAATTCTGGTCAGATTGCCCATCATAAATAATAATGCTCCAGGGGTCTGGGCACGGGTGGCCACCCTCGACGCGGGACAAGGTGGTAACAATGGCGGTCGAGGTTCCTTTTTCTTACCAGAAATAGAAGATGAGGTCATTGTTGGCTTTTTGAACGACGACCCAAGAGATGCTGTGGTTTTGGGTATGGTCAACAGCAGCGGTCGCCCGGCACCCATGACGGCGCAGGATGCCAACCATGAAAAAGGTTTTGTGACCCGTTCAGAAATGCGCATTCATTTTAACGACGATACCAAAACAATAACCATAGATACCCCGGCAGGAAACAGCATTAAACTAGACGAAGATAGCACCTCTATTACTATCGAAGATCAAAACGGGAATTCTACTAAAATGAACTCCTCGGGAATAGAGCTCAAAAGTGCTACTGATATTAAGATAGAGGCCACGGGCAAGATAGACATTAAAGCAGGAGCGGCCCTTACGTTGGCTGCCGCCCAAATGGCTATTTCGGCCCAATCAAGCATGGAAGTGAAAGGGGCGACGGCCAAACTTTCATCGGACGGAATTACGGAGATAAAGGGATCTCTGGTGAATATTAACTGATAAAAAAAAGAATAATGCCATTCGCTGCAAGAATATCGGATATGCATACCTGTCCCTTGTTTAACGGGCCAGTTCCTCACGTCGGAGGACCAATTGTAGGCCCCTCGGTACCCAATGTTTTAATTGGTGGACAGCCCGCTGCGGTAGTGGGGGATATGTGCGTTTGTTTAGGCCCGCCGGATACGCTTGTAAAAGGATCAGGAACGGTAAACATAGGAGGTAGGCCGGCGGCAAGAATGGGAGATACCACGGCCCATGGAGGTGTTATAGTACAAGGATTGCCAACCGTTAATATTGGTGGTTAACAAATTAAGAATTCTATGGAAACAAATAAAGCATATTTAGGAACAGGTTGGTCATTCCCGCCAAACTTTGATAAGGATAGTAACACCATCACCATGGTCAGTGCTGAAAAGGATATTGAGCAAAGCCTCGAAATTTTGCTTTCTACCAGTCTAGGGGAACGGGTGATGCAACCAGATTACGGTTGTAACCTTAAGGATTATCAATTTGAAAGTATGGATAACTCTCTTATTGGTTTTCTGAAAGACCTTGTAGAAAGAGCCATTCTTTTTTACGAACCCAGAATTAAATTGGAAAGGGTAGATATCACGGAAGCAGAGTCGTTTGAACTGATCCAGGGTATTCTTAGGATTACCGTGCATTATGAAATCGAGGGCACAAATACCCGCTATAATTATGTGTATGATTTTTACTTAAGAGAAGCCGACCAGGGTATTTGAATAAAATGAGAATAGATGAAAGTACCTTCAAAAATAGCACACCCTTTAAAGAACCGAACTGGCACAAGCCAGCGCACCAGGATAATTGATGCCCTCCAGACGGAATCGGCACCCATCGATGGGAAAACCCTAGCTGACCAGTTGTTTTTTATCTGTGAGTATGCCGGACATGTCAATTTTCATAAGTACATCAACGATACGATAGAAGGCGAATATCAGCAACTGGATACCTGGTCTTCTTTTTTTGATAATAGCCTTCCGTTTCAATTGGCCAAGTTGAGTAAGGTTTCAGTGTCGGATTTGGAGAAACACTTTTTGTTATTGCATCATGAACTCCAAGTAAATCCAACGAAACAATCCTTGGAATCCCTTTTGGGTTTTGTGTACAATAAACTTATTGTCCCTACAGATATGCTCTACAAAACAGTGGCCAGTGCCGAAAATAGTTTTATGGTGCCGTTGCTCGCAATTATCAAGTCATCCTTTATTGAAGCCTTAAAATGCTATATCGCCCTCTATAATTCCAGTGCTACTTTTTTATGTGTTGATAAAAAGAAATTTACGGACCACCTGACCCAACCTTGGGAGTTAAAAGTAGACGAGGTATATGCCCTTGACTTGTGTATTAAGCGCGTTAAAAATGGTAAAAGGGAAGCCTTTTCTATTGCGGCGAAAGAATTGAATACCCTATTCTACCAGATGCTTAATGGGTTTCAGGGCATTGTTGAGGAAGCACCTTTGTTTATTGAAGAGAGTTTAAGGCCATTGGAAGAATCGTTAAGGCAACGACACGATGCTCATTTGGCGCTATTGTTTACGTTTTTGGAATTACTGAAATATTTTCAAGGAAATATTAATGAACTCGGAAAAAAGCATCTCGACTTTTTCTACCAGCAAGTCCTACGTTTGGTTCCCAAGGAAGCGGTTCCGGACAAAGCGCATATCGTCTTTGAAGTAGCAAAACACCTAGACGCATATCCGCTGTCCGAAGATCTCTTGTTAAAAGACGGTAAAGATGAGAATAAACAGGATATCCAATTTGGATTGGACCATGAAATCGTTCTGGATAAAGCGCAGATTAAAGACTTGAGGACTCTCGCTTTACATACGGTGATGGAGAGTGATGAAAAATACATCAAAGGTGTTTATATGGCTCCAATATCCAATTCGATGGACGGACTGGGTAAAAAATTTGAAGTAGACCAACCAAATAACTGGCCTACACTGGGTTCCCAATACAGCAAATATATACAGGAAGACAGTGAAATAGCTGCTAAACACCCCAATGCACGCCTAGGGTTCGTATTATCTTCTCCAGTATTGCTTTTGCAAGAAGGGCTAAGGATCATTACAATTTCTTTGGACTGCCAGATGGATCCTTCAGGAAGTTTAACACTAGAAGAAATTGCAGATAAACTAACCCTACCAGCAACAAAGAACATCTCCATTCTTACACGGTCGAGCTTTGAAAATTGTCTGCAGGCAGGATTCGTACTTTCTCCGGGGGCAAAGGGGTATTTAAGTGATTTGTTGTTAAAGGAAAGCCCATATGTAATTGACAATGATAAACTCAATACTTTTTTTGCGGTAACCGATCCGATAAGCTGCCTCCCCATTTTTAGTGAGAACGATATACGTCTAATCAGGGAATGCCTCGAAATTAAAAGGAATATAGATGCCCCGCGGTTATTCAGAATTCAGTTTAGTGGGGAAAAAGAATGGCTAACACCAGAGTTGGATGCTATTACGACTACGGTATCGCATACTACGAATGGACTGAATTTTAATATTAATATAAAACTTAAACCCGATTTCCCTGCGGTAGTATTTTATGATGAAGAAAGCTTGGGACAAAAGCTAGACCTTCGGGATACTTTTCCCCTGATGAAAATCGAATTGAATGATGCGGTTCAAATCAATTGTAGTGATGAATCCGATACCGATGAAGATCCCAGAACAAAAGTAGATTGTTGTCTAAGAAATCGAAATGACGACCATGAATTATGGGTATCGCCCTATCATTTTTTACAAAAGCTCAAATTGACGGAAGCAAATATTGATGTGGATGTATGTGGAGTGAAAAACCTCATTGTCCAGAACGATGATAATTTACAGGATGTCAATAAACCCATATTTCCATTTGGACCGAGGCCTAAAGTTGGAGAAAACGGATTTGTTGATGGAGGGGCCAATTTTTATATAGGAAGCAGGGAGGTTTTCTGTAAAAACTGGTCGAAGTTTTGGATTAATACCACCTGGAAGGATAAACCGGCAGATTTACAAACCCACTATGAATTCTATGACAGCGCTCCGTATGAAGACGGAAGTCTGGTTATTACAAATAACAGTTTTCTCTTTCGAACCAGTATTTTGGATAATGGAGTATGGAAAAGCAATACCAATAATAACCCTCCTCTCACTCCACCGGACTACGAGTTGTTGGAACTTTTTAACAATCACGATGATGCCAGCAATCCTTGTGATAAAACTACGGACGAGGCGACTTTCTGCCACGGAATAGAAAAGCCGTTTACTCAAAATCTGGATTACTCTCCCAAATCCATGCCTGAAGAGGTTCTGGAGCCGTTGAATGTTAATACAAGGAAAGGTTTTGCAAGGCTAACGCTTGCTGGGGTAAGTTTTCAACACGCCAGATATACTTATGTCCTAGCCCGGCAAATGATGGCATTATCTGGTTTATATGATCCCGAGTCGGTGGCAGCGGTACAAAATAACCTTGCTATGTCAGACTTGCTTAGCTCACGGGCAGTTACCCTGATTGGCCTAATCAGGGGTGATGTAAACAGCATCTTAATTAATATAGGGAGTGCACAAACACAATCTAATACTATTCTGGGATTGGCACAAAGTATAGATCTCATTCTTCAGGATGTTCTGGATATTTTAGGGGGAGATCCCGGCAACCCGATTACAAGATTGGGTGACGCAGTTGATGTTCTTGATGATATTATAGCTGACATCGGAAATGTTGGGAATAACGCAACTCTTCTGGGTCAATTGGAAGTGGTAAGATTTAATGCGGTTCAAGCGTGGGATCGTATTACAGAGAACCCTCCCGGCAATCCTACTATTGACGATGATGAAGTAGAAAACAATTTGAATGCCTATGGTCTCCAGATTATCATTTCAGATTTAAATAGAAGAATCGATGCTATCAGGGACGTTTTGGATATAAATATTGAACTAGGTATCCCAATGGAACCTTATACCCCTGTAATCAAATCCCTTTCCATAGACTATGAGGCCACGGCAACGACAGAAGACATGGAAATCGTTCATCTCTATCCCTTTGAAAACACCTCCAAACATGAAGATATAGAACAAGCGCCAACCCTGTTCCCGTGTTTTGAAGATGAGGGCACATTGTTTATTGGAATAGAAGAAATTACCCAGGGAGGCAACCTGTCGCTTTTGTTCCAACTAGCAGAAGCTACTGCCGACTCCGAACAGGACAAGACAGCTATTGATTGGCATTACCTGACCAATAACAATTGGGTCGATTTGTTGCCCGAGTTCGATATTATTAGTGATGAGACCGATGGCTTAACGGTTTCCGGTATTGTCACCATAGCTGTACCCGATGCCATTGGTAAAATCGGCAATACGATAATGCCGGACAATCTCTACTGGATCAAAGTATCCGCTGCGGAGAATGTACTGGCTGTTGCCGAGACTATTGGTATACATACCCAAGCGGCCAAGGCTTCCGCAAGATTGACAGAATCAAATGATACCAAAAGATTGGAAATAGGTCTGGAAACAGGTAGTATTGGCAAGTTGCAGGAAGGCGATTTCAGTGTAAAAAAAGTAGAGCAACTTTATCCTTCCTTTGGGGGTAGAAAGCCGGAAGCAGAAGGTCATTTCTATACCAGGGTCAGCGAACACTTAAAGCACAAAGGCAGGGGTTTGATGATCAATGACTATGAAAAAGTAGTGCTTGAGGGTTTTCCTGAAATTTATAAAGTAAAGTGTATTTCCCACACTATGGGGCTTTCTGCCAACGAATACCGACGAGACTTGGAAGTAGCACCTGGTTTTGTGGTGGTAGCCGTTATCCCGGACCTAACAAAACTAAAGGCTGGAAACCAGTTAGAACCCAAAGCACCTGTTAGTCTCCTGGAAAAAATAGGCGATCATTTAAGAAAAAAGATCTCGCCCTTTGCGCGCCTAAAAATAATGAACCCAAGATATGAACCCGTAAACGTCTGTGTTTCGGCCCGGCTCTACCGTGGTAAATCGGAAAGTTTTTATGCACAAAAATTAAAAGAAGATCTCACCTTTTTTCTCGCACCCTGGTTTTTAGGAGACACAGAAAAACTGGCTTTCGGGGAAGAGGTGCTTTTTTCGGATGTTGTTGGTTTTATAGAACAATTGGATTATGTAGACTTTATAGTAGACCTGAGGTTAGAGGGGCTATGCGAGCAGACCGGTACGATAATCCAGCCGCTGAGCGCGAGATCCATTTTAACGGCAGGAACGATCTGTGTTAAAATCGACCAGGAAGAATGTCCCAAAACAGTTGAAGTTGAACCATCACCAGAATTGATTTAATATGGCAGATGCGACAGAAAATAAGGTAAGCGTACTATCACTTACGAATCCCAATTTACCGGAATTCCTAGACTTCAAAGGTCTTAGGAAAGAAGGTTTATTGCATATCGGGGATCTGGCGGGGAAGATATGGACAGACCATAATGTACATGATCCGGGAATAACCATGCTTGAAGTGCTGATCTACGCATTGATGGATTTAGGATATAAGACCAATCTACCCTTCGAAGATCTGATCACTCCAGAAACCCAATCAGCCAAGGACGATAATTTTTTAACCCCATTGGAAATTTTGACCATTAACCCGGTCACCATTACCGACTATCGAAAATTACTGTTGGAGGTTGCTGGAGTAAAAAATGCCTGGTTAGAACCGACAGATCAGGAAGTTCCATTATTTATCAATGCGAACCAAAATCGATTGAATTGTAGAGGGCCTCAGTATTCGTCCACCCAAAAATGTTCTCCAAGCGATAATCAGCCTTTTATGGAGGTACGGCTCAATGGCTTATACAAAGTGTATATCGAAAAGGATCCTGACCTTGTTCAAAATAATAGTCAATACGATCGGTTGATTAGTGATGTCAAGGCAATACTCGGGGCACACCGCAATCTTTGTGAAGATTTTAAAGATGATATATGCCTATTGAAGCCCTTAGAAATAGGAGTATGCGCTGAAGTAGAGGTAGAAGATGGGTTTTCACCCGATAAAGTATACGCACAGATCATCAGGGAAATCAGGGAATTTATTCAACCACAGATAAAGTATTACACTCTTAACGCGCTGTTGGATAAAGGAAAGTCTATTGATGAAATCTTTGCCGGCCGACCTTACATGAAGGAGAGCTACGGCTTTGTGGATACCGAAGAACTAGACGAACTCAAAAGACGCAGCGAAATACATCTATCAGATCTGTACACTGTTGTTCTGAGTGTTGAAGGTGTATTTCGGGTAAAGAAAATTCATATTAACGGAGGTGAAAAATTAAAGACGCCGGAATTTTGCAGGAAAATAGTAGGGAGTGAGGGTAAGTGGGAGACCGGGATACAAATTTCGGATGACGAAGTTCCCGTATTTTCTTTGGAGGCCACCTGTGTAGATCTTTATAGTCAACAGGGGCATATTCCCTTGAATACCTTTAAAATTCATCAGGGCTTTTCCTTTTTAAAAAAGTTTCATTTACCATTGAACGAGCTCAATACTGAGGTGCCATCGGGAAAGCATAGGGAGGACCTTGGGGATTATCAGAGTATCCAGACCGATTTTCCCGTTGTTTATGGTATCGGGGATGATGGTTTGCCCGAGCGGGCATCGTTGCTCCGTAAAACACAGGCCTTACAACTAAAGGCGTACCTGATGTTTTATGATCAAATGCTTGCCAATTATGCATCGCAATTGACCCGTATTCGCTCTCTTTTTGCCCTTACCCCCGAAGCAAGCAGATCAGCAGATGAGAAGCATACCTATTTTACTCAAATTACCGAGACGGTGCCAGGCCTGAATGATCTTTTAAAATTGTACCAAGGCAATGAGTATCTGAATGAAGGAACGCGGTTGGCCATTCCGGTGGCACGGGATGAAGCCTGGTTCGACGCACTCTCCTTGTTGGAAACAACTCCAAATTCAAGGTTGAAAATTGCCGATTATTGCGATAACAACCCGGCACATTTGAAGATTCTTACCTTCAAATCTGCTGCAATGCGCGCCCTATATATCAATCAGATGGTCGACTCGTTTTTCAATGAAAACTATACCATTGAAGTCTTAACGGATAAAGGCGGGAAATTTTTTGCGCTATGCCCCAATCTCCCTGGAGATATTGTATTGCTTGGGTTAAAGCGGTTTTCGACGTTCAACGAGGCCTATAACGATGCCAAAAATACCGCCTTTTTATGTGGCCTGAAGGAGAATTATACGGTGGTATCGGACCTCTCCAATACAAACTGGGCCGATCCTCACTATTTTAACCTCAACTACAGTCCGCTCTCCTATCTAGATGTGATTCAAAATCTAAGGGAAGATAATAGTGAATACCTCCTCAGGCGAAAGCAATTCTTAGATCATTTACTGGCAAGATTTGGTGAGGAGTTTACGGATTATACCATCCTACAATATCAAAATAGGTCTGAGGATTCTGATCTGGAGCAGCGGACTATCAATGATCAGTCCGCTTATATTAACCAGTATGCCGAAATCAGCAGAAACCGGGCAAGGGCATTCAATTACCTGCAACCATCTTGGAATACGGACAACGTCTCAGGCTACGAAAAACGTATATCGTTGTTGGCCGGTTTTGAAAATTATGACCGGAGGAATCTTTGCAATTTCGAAGTGGTTCAATGTTTCAGATTGCAACTGAAAGATGCCAGCGGTACTGCCCTTTTTAGAAGCAATAGAAGCTATAATACTATTAATGAATTATATAGTGCAGCTAATAAAACGTTGACAAACTTACGTCATCCCGCCTCCTATGATCGTCTTGAAAAGGAGCTGAACGATTTTAATCGGGAAGTGGTACGGCGTATATTTTCTGTGAAGCCGGCTGCGGAGAATATTGTGGTCGTAAAACAACAGTACCATCATCAATTGCTTAACACTGATAATGAGCCGGTAATCTTTGATCAGAAGGTAAAATTAGGGTCGGAAAAAGTGGCCCTTGCCAAAAAGAAGGATTTTATTACTCGGATCAATACTCAAAAGATAGCCGAACAAGAGACACAGAAATATCGTCTTCTTCCCATAGACGAAACCAAGTACCTTAATAGTAAAGCGTTAGATTATGGCATAAAAACCCTGACCAGTTGGAAATGGCATACCCATAATACCAAGTCGAATAAAAAAATAAAAAGTGAGCTATCCTTTGATCTTGAAAATGAAGCTTGGGAACAGCTCATTAGAGAAACCGAGACACAAAAATACCTTGCCACCCATGCAACCAATTTGCAATGGAAGCTGATTATTAAAGGAAATATCACATTAGAGGGATCAAACCATTACCCCGATAGGAAACGCGCAGTGGCTGCCTGGCGTCAAGCCAAAACATTGGGAAGCGATCCCGGGAATTATGCCGTCCTTAAGAAGGATAATATGGTGACCATAAGGTTATTGAACGAAAAAGGTAGCGCGATTGCTGTCACTAATCCAATACCCAAGAAACAGCTTGATGCCGAAATACTTATCCAAGAATGTGTTAGTATTCTGGGGAACCGAAATACCAAGCCGAAGTATACGAAGTCTCAAGGAAAATTTGGCTTTACCATTCCAGATAAAAGTGGGGGTCCTCTATTGGAGAGTTATAGCAGTTACGATACAGAAAAGGAAGCGTTAGAACAAATGGGCAGGGTTTTTTCCCTCGGATTACAAAAAAAGAATTATCTAAAATCGGGAGATGAGGGGAATCCGCAATATAGTTTTATCCTTAGAGATGAATCTGATGGCTTTTTGGCATTGCCTCCAGAACAAATGGAAACAGCTTCGGATAGGGACAAAACCTTAACTGTTGCCATGCAATTCCTGAAAAAAAATGGCCTACCGGTTTATGTAAAAGAGGAGCCTCGGCGATATGTATGGTCCCTGTTCGAAAATGAAAAGACAATTCTTGAGTCAGATTTGGAGTTCCCGTCCAAGGCCAAAGCTCAGGCTAATTTTGACAAGCGCATCAGTGCCGAAGCTGTTAAGAACACTTCTAAATTCCTAGCTCCTCATTTGTATAGATTTAATGTTATCTCCAAACCATCCCGTTACGGATTTATCTATGGGACAACTGATGAACAGGGCCGTTTAGATCCAATTTTCAGCGGGAGTAAAACCTATGTTAAATATGATGAAGCTTCGGTTGCTTATACTTCCTTTGCCGAAAAACTACCAGCGCTTAATCTCAAAAAACCTTCTAAAAAAGAGGGTGGAGTCGCTTTTAAATTGTTTGAGAAGGGGCAGAAAGCTCCCATTGCTGTGCAGTTCTCATCAGGGGAAAAGAAAGCTTCGGTAGCTGCTGCCGAGGAAATTACAAGCTATATCAAAGAGATTTATTCGCCTGACGGGAGTCCGAGGCCTGGTTATATTGAAGAAGCCATCGCAGAACATCCGCAAGGAAGGTACGAATGGCGTTTCTACAAAAAAAACGCCCCTTTTGCCAGAAGTCCGTACAATTGCTTCAATACCGAAATGGCCGAGCGCATCAAGTCCGAAATTTGTGATGAGATTCCGCCCATATCGTTAAAGGAATGCCCTCCAAAGAAAAAAGTGGTTTGCCCTGACAAAAATCCGAACAAATACCATTATCAGGTTTGTTTTAAAGCTAAGGGAGACCGTGAGTTTATTTTGATTAGTTACAAGGGCTACGACAGTCACGAAGAAGCCGAGACTGCTTGGGAAACCAATTGGCTTCAGGTAATCGATGCTGCAAGAGACGGGGACAACTATGGGCCTAAGGGAAAGATAAGCCTACAAGAAATCTATATGGAACCGGATTCGACGGAATGTGATGATGCGTCATTTATTGCGGTAGTTCCTAACCTTGTAAGCGATCAATTAGATAACGATGATGTTAAGGTGAAAAATTATCATCTCGTCTTGGCCAACCTCTTTCCCATTTTTAAAATTCAAAACCTACCGGATGAACCTTGTAACAACCAATACGTGTATAGGGTTACGCTTGAAGATGCTGAATTTATTAATACGGATTGTAAGAACGACACCCTTCTGCCGTATCGAGGAACCCTGCTTTGGGAAAGTACTGAATGTTTTAATGATAGTGGTGAAGCAATTACCGCCTACCAGCATTTTTACGCACTGGCAGGTATACCGAACAATTGCAGGGTCTTATGCGAGAAGGGTGATTTTTATGTAGGCCTGGTTGAAGTAATGGTAGAAAGTCTATGCGATTATGAAAGCGAGGAAGAAGCCTGGGATGATGCTTTCCCCGACCTTGAAGGCAAGAACGAATGCGATGGTTGTATTCCCAAAGGCGTCAGAGAGTTTATGTATGCTGCCGAAGATGGTAAAAATTTCATTTCCTTTTGTGATAATAGCTATTGGAAATTCAAGGTGGTCTCACCCAGTTATTTTGTCCTAGATCACCAGCATTATTATGATTCTGAAGTCGAGAGGGACCTTCAACTGGCGAACTGGATGGGGCTATTAAAGGGATTGGACTATGAACAGTGTATTTCTAAGGTGAAATCGGGCTCGGAGAACAAGGGTCCGGTTGCGGAATTTTTAAATCTTTTGGCAGTTCAATTTGAGAGTGATTATTCAGAACAGGAGCATTTTTGTGATCGCATTGAGCAAGTTCGAAACTGTCTGGCCGGATGTCAAAAAGATAAAACCAAAAACGAACAAGCGGAAGAGGCATTGCGATGCTTAAAAGATAAATTTAAGGATGATTACGACATCAGTCAATTTCTTGAAAATGATTTTCTCAATACGACCGACCCTGAAAAAAGTATACTGAAAGAATTTTTAAAGGCATTGTCACTACAAGTTGATTCATACCCTATCTATAAGACAGAAGAAGGGTTTTGTTATAAGGTATACCTGCCTGCCGAAGAAGTGGTTACCGAGGAGGGTCTACAACCCTGTGGCTGTGATAAGGAAGATGAGGTCAAAAGAACCGCAGATATTATCGCATTTGTTAGTAGTAACTACTACGATTGTTGTGAGGAAGCCATAAAGGCCTACTTGGAATTTTGCAGCTTATTAAGCGAAATGTTATTAACTCCGGAGTGCACGGAGAAAACACCTTATGGGCCATACTCCTTTGCCCTTATCGATAGTAGTAAGGTAATAGGATACCACCCGCAGCAGTATGAATGCGCCCAAGACGTATGCGATGCCATAGATGATACAAAAGCCTGTGCAGCTAATACGGGAATGCATCTTTTGGAGCATATCCTATTGCGACCTAAAAAAGGGTCGGACTGTCAGGATGCCGCAATCGATGGCGAAAATGGCGAAGATGATAACATATGCTGCCTGCTACCCATTTGCCCTGATTATTGCTGCGATATTCCCTTTCAACCTGATATGGATAGTGACGATCCCTGTGCGAAAGTAGATCCCGATGCCCTTTTTGATCCCAATAAAATCTATTATTTACCGGGTAGTGACCCCTATTCCTTTTGGGCCACAATTGTACTCCCGGCTTGGGATAGGCACTTTAGAACAAAAGAGAGCAGAAAGGCCTTTGAACTATTATTGTATAAAGAGGTGCCCGCGCTGGTAGGCCTTAATATCCTATGGCTAAGTCCTCGAGATTTATGCAAATTTGAAGAGGTCTACAGAAAATGGCTCGATTGGAAACAAGACCCCAAGGGCCCTATTTGTAATCCCAATGAGGTTTCCCCGAACTGTCTGTTGGTAGACTATATAAAGCATATAAACTCAGAACCTCCCTGCCCATCTATTCCCGGGGCTACTGGCGATTGTCAATGTAAACCGAAAGATGACGAAGCGTATGATTGCTGCTGTTTACCCCCTGAAACGGACGGTACCTTATTCTGGGGTCATTGTCCTCCTGAGCAAGGGCAGCCTGATCAGCCTCAGGATGACATTCCAGGAACCCCGGATAATTTTTCCACACCTTTTAATTTGGAAGCTGGGGGAGCTGGGACTGTGGCAAAGGCAAAAGCCAAAAAAAGGGCATCAGCCAAGAAATCGGCACCTAAAAAGAAAGTGGTAAGCAAGAAAACAAAAAAAGAAGGGGATGACAAGCAACTATTGGCCATCGTGCGCAAAAGAAATCCTCAATACCTGACCAATATAAGTGAAGCGGCCGATGTGAAAATGATGCAGACCAAAAGTTACAAACGCATTCAGTTTTTCCTTAAAAACAAACCGACGATTCACGAATATGGGCAACTGGTAACCTTTTTCGAAAGATACAGTTTGCGGGGAGATAATAATATCCCTGGTTTCCTGACCCTTATAAAAAATGGGACATGGCATTTGTTAGACACCCTAGTACTCAACAAGGATAATAACCTCATTAAAAAGGACTTGGATACCTTAAAACAAAGTTTGCAAAAGTTAAAGACAAAGGGACTTTCCCTTAAGGAACTACGCAAAACTTGGAACCCAGAAGAAATAAAAGCTTTGATAAATACAAAACGATTGACGGCTTTAGAGAAAATATTAAAATAAAAATATGCCCGGTTCACATCTTATCGGAAAGCAGATTATGAAGTTGGAGATTTCTTCTTCCAAAAACGCCTATGCCATTCAGCAAGCCATTAGCGATTTAGTATGGAATGCGTTGGTGCCAGAAATGAACCAATTGTTCGATAACATGGTGGGTCCGGAAGAGCTAATTCGGCTAGACAAAATAGAATTGGACCTTGGTAACATCTCCCTGCAAGAAGGCAATGGCGGTGCCATAATAGACCAATTGGTGCAGCTGTTAATGGAACAATGCACCCGGGCAATCCGGGAAATAAATGTACTAAAACAAATACGTCCGGAGGATCTTGGAAACCAAAATCAACAACCCTTGAGAAACCACTATTTTAAGATATGGCTGCATTGGTTAGTTCATGGAACCTTACCTACCTATGCTGCAGTGCCAAAAGAAAATTGGTTAGACGGGGTGATGGAGACTTTGGGGTTAGAAGATAAGGCCATCGAGCAGTTAAAAACTGTTTTACAGGAACACCCTTTGGCTTTAGAACGTTTGGTGCACCAACATACGATAACGGCGCTAAAATCATTCGTGGAGTTATATACCGGGTTTTCCCAAACGGATTTATTAGTATTTTTTAAAGAAATAAATACCTTATTAAAGCAAGAATATGAGGCCTCAAAACAGCACGCTATAAGAACCCTGGAAATAGACCTATGGAAAACGGTTTTCCAGCTGGTCATTTTGAAAAGAGCGAAGCTGGATAGTAGTATGATTTCGGAAATTCTCAGCCAAAAGCCCAAAATATGGACCTTTAGGACCAAATTCATCAAAAAGCGTAAAAAATACAGCAAACAGTTTCCTTTGCTGTCCAAAGCATTTCAGGATTCCGATGATGAGAGTAAACAAATCAAAACAGATTACCATAGTGGTATGGCAGTGTCATTTCCTACGGAAACGGACGAGCTATTACCTGAGATTTTACTTAAGGAAAGTGGCAAGGAACTAGCCACTCCCCAGTTCTTTACGAATGCTGGCTTGGTGCTGCTACATCCTTTTCTCAGGAATTTCTTTGATAAATTAAACCTCTTGAACGAGGCAGAATTTAACGGCTTTGAGAACCAGTGCAAAGCAGTCTTGCTGTTGCATTTTTTAACAGGGGGAAAGGAAAATATTGCCGATTTTGAATTGGTCTTGCCCAAGTTTTTATGTGCCATGCCGAGCAATCTACCGCTTGATCATACTCTCAAATTATCTACCGCGCAAATGGAAGAGGGGATGAATCTCCTACAGGCGGTAATTGACCATTGGGGTGCTTTGGGTACTACAACGCCAGACGGCTTACGTGAAGGATTCTTAGTACGCGATGGAAAATTGACCAAAGACCATTCAGGCTGGAAATTGCAGGTGGAGCAAAAAACACTGGATATTTTATTGGACCGATTGCCATGGAATTTGAGTATGATCAAATTACCATGGATGAAGGAATTATTAAAAGTGGAATGGAGGTAAAAATAAAAGGCTATGACTTCAGAAAAGGGCAATAAAGAAGCAGAACGATTCAAGTTTGAATCCAAACCGAACAGGACAATCCAGGAATATATCAAGGAGCGGGTAGAATTCAAAATTGGGATTTATTACAAGAAGGCGAAGCGCAATAGATTTTATCATTATTTATTTTCCGTGGTGATTGGCATTAATGCGGCGCTTGTTCCCATACTGATCAATATGGAGGATGGATCTAAATTATTCCTTTATATTGCCACAGTTTTGAGCGTGCTGGTCACCATTTCGGTGGCGCTTCAAGAAATATTCCGATTTCGGGAGCATTGGCGTAACTACAACCTGATTGAATCGACCTTGCGAAGTGAAGAAATGCTCTTTTCCATGTCGGCGGGTGAATACACCGAATCAAAAAATCCCGAAGAGCGTTTAAAATGTTTTGTACGAAGAGTAGAAAACTTGATTCAAGAAGAGCGAAAGGAAACGATAAACATGAGAACGACATTATCGAGCAGCAAAGAGGGACCAAGTGATATACTAATGACAGATACCTAATAGAGCTTTTTAATCATGATATGAAGAACAAAATAGTCTAATGCAATGAAAACAACTGAAGCAAAAAATAGCACCAGTTCCTCTAATTCCTCAAAACCCTTTTTTAACAAGGGAGGGGAAGGAACTTTTTTTGCCCAAAAGCAAGAAGCGAATGCTCCTTTTTTTCAGGCAAAGTTAATCCAAAAGACACTGGCAGTTGGTGCGCCCAATGACCCTTTTGAGCAGGAAGCGGATAAGGTGGGCCGTCAAGTCATGGATAACTTTGGTCAAGCTTCGAGTATTCAGACCAAACTTTCCAACCTCGGTGTGCAAAAATCTTTAATCCAACCAATGCCAATTGGAACCCGAATAAGTCGGATGGTACAATACCGACAAAACATGGCCCAAGCCAAGTGTGAGAATTGCGAGGAAGAAATGATGGCTCAACCCAAATCTATGGGCATTCAATTGGCAGGTGAGGGCGGAATGGTTTCATCGAATATTGAGCAGCGAATAAACAGCCAACGAGGTAGCGGCAGTCCTATGGATGCCCAAACCAAAGGGGCAATGGAATCCAGTTTTGGAGCTGACTTTAATAGTGTAAAAATACACACAGGAACTCCTGCTGTACAAATGAGTCAAAAATTAAATGCGCACGCCTTTACAGTAGGTAGCGATATTTTTTTTAATAAAGGAAGATACCAACCTCAAACAAAAGAGGGGGCGGGGTTATTGGCACATGAATTAACACATACGGTACAGCAGGGGGCCGCAGTTCAGAATAAACGGATTAATCGACGGCCACTTTCGAAAATGCTTTCCAAACATGAAATGGCACATTTGTCAACGATGAATACGGATACTTTGAGTAGAAAGGAAATGGCTCAACTGGAGAGAATGCCGGAGGAAGAGATGATGCAGCAGAAAGAGGTTTTTGAGTCAAAGGAAGTGGATAAGGTACAGAAGAAGGATGGTGGGTTGAGTTTGAGGAGGTGTGGAGGGAGAAATACGGCGCCAAGTAACACCACTCCAACGTTAACTAAATCAACTGTTTCTGGGCCAACAGGAAGTAATTGTGGCGGGTTTAATTGGGAAATTCAATGGGGATTGAATAATTCCTCAGCGAGCACAAATGGTTGGATTGTACAAAAAGTAGAGGTTGATCATAATGTTAAGGATTGTGCCGGTGGAGATTTCAACCTTGAAACTGGTGGAGGGATTAAGCCATCTTGGTACCCTATTTGGGAAGCGTGGGAAGTGAAAAATGGCGTAATCCATGGCGGACCAGCCACAAATCCTCCTGTGTCAGTATTTGGGAAATCTGATATTTATGGACAGGGTTCACTAGCAAATAACTCCAAAGGATCTTTTACTGTTAATGGTAATGCAGAATATTATGATGGTTTAACTTTACCCGCATCATTCAAAGTTACAAATAAAGCACCTGCCCATATTCTTCCTGTAACCACAACTCAGCCAACTTTGACAGGAGGAACTGGAAGTATTTCCCACAACTTAACCGCAACTTGGGATTGTTGTACGGCAGATAAAAGCACAAAAATAACGACAGTTTAAAAATAGAAGATTATGCGGCAATGGATCATATTCATAATTATTTTTAATTATGCCTGTGCAAATCGGCCAAATAAAATTCATAATATGAAAATTATGGACGCAAACTTTTCAATTATTTCAAATCCTAATTCCTCGAAGACTTTATTGCTTAAAGCTCTTAAAGAATTTGACCAAGCTAGTGATGAGCCAAGCACATTTTGGGTTGACATTTCTAACAATAATGCCTATAATGACGATCATCGCCGCCGTGCAATATTTATGCTTTTTAAGCGCCATATAAGTAATGATATTACTCTATATGAGTTAAGTACGCATCTAAAGAAGCCGGACTGGGTAAAAATTGAAAACCTTCAAATCGTCCAAACTGTGGGGGGAGGTTTGCCCGTTAATTTCAATTTTGATGATACAATAATAGTTGTTCAAATTTTTCCAAGCCTGTCCGATGGTCGATGGGAAAACTGGGCAATATATTTAAGAATAGAAGGGAAAATTAGTTTGGAAAATTTTTATAAAATAATTAGCGGCAGTGGCAGAAAAGGGAAAAGCGAATTAAATGGGAGAAGATTATTAGAATTTGGACTATCTCCAGATGACCCGGCCGTAGACCACTAATTGTGAAGTAAGAAATAAATCACACAGAGATTAAACTTAGAATGAAACCGCGTTTAAAAATAAAATTTCTTAACAAACCCTTCAACTCCTTTCACTTTTTCGGAGTGATGGGATATTTCATTGGTGTTATAATCGGAGTTTGGCTTGCTTATTATACCCATTTGGCAATATGGCCAGTGTTATTGTGTGCTCTAATAGGAACTGGGGTTTTTGTAGGACTTACCTATTTATACAAATGGATTACCGGGAAGGAAGATTTGGTGTACTATCAACATGAGATAGCTATCCTAGTTTGTTGCTTTATACTGCTATATGCCTTAAAGCGACCGGTTCTGGAATACTTGGATATTTCATTGATGGGGATAGGGGTATTTTTGGCATTTGGTCGTATCGGTTGCTTTTCCGTAGGGTGCTGTCATGGACGGCCTAACAAAAAATACGGGGTTTTATACTCCCAAGAACATGTCGATGAAGGTTTCCCGGAATATTATCGCGGTATACCCCTTTTTCCCATACAATTGGTAGAATCGATCAGTGTGACCGTAGTTACCGTTTTAGGTATTTCTACAATCATTATGGGAAGTGAGCCCGGAACAGCCTTACTTATCTACTCCATTATTTATGGTCTGATCAGATTTGTACTCGAGTTTTTTAGAGGTGATCCTGAACGCCCATATTGGAATGGTTTCTCTGAGGCTCAATGGACAACCTTGGCTATTTTTGCCATCAGCGTTGGGTTGGGTTGGCAAGGTTTGTTACCATTATATACGTGGCATATATGGGCAGTGGTAGGTTTAATTTTATTTATGCTTGCAACTGTTATAGTTAGAAAGCGTCAGACAATCCCAAAATACAAAATAATGCAACCCAGACATGTTTCCCAGATAGCAACAGGTTTGGCTGCATTAGAGCATCAAAAATCAAATGGTGAAAACATTTTGGTCGCTTACACCTCCTTGGGATTAAATATTTCTATGGGTGTTTTAAAATCGGACGAAGAGGAAACCACATTCTATACGCTTTCCCAAGAACGAACAAAAAGTACCAAACAAAAATTCGGGCTTATCCTGAACAGGAAAACTACAGAAGTCATTGGAAAGCTATTGCGGACATTACGGCATGGAGAAGAACCTTTTGAGATTGTAACTGGACAAACCGGTATCTACCACATTGTCTTTGGTAATTATGAGGATAATAATGGAGGCAATCTGTTTGCAGACCAATCCACTAGCCTGAATCTTAGGAGAAACCTTAGATTCGATTATAATTAGATTATGAAAAGGAAAAATTTGGACAATAAAGATATTGAACGACAAATGGAAAGGGGCAGTTTGTTTACCCATTCGGCATTGAGCAAGCAATCGGCGCGAATCAATGAAATCGAGTCCTTTTTGTACGGTGTCATTGATGTGTTGACACAAAAAGGTCTTGCGCCTCCTGAAGATCTAAAAAATGCAGTGGAAGATGTAAGACAGGAGATGGTCTTGAAGGGTGAAATGTCCAACCCCGGACTTTCATTACGCGTAGATGGGGAAGAGGATAGTGAGTTTATCCCCGTCAATTGTAATGAGCGTATGCATATCTGTGAAGCCGTCTGTTGCAAATTGAATTTTGCACTGAGCGCCGAGGAAGTAGAAGGAGGCAAAGTTCGTTGGGATTTGGGGCAACCTTATATGATCAGGCAAGCCCCCAGCTGTTATTGTACCCATATCAACTCAAAAGATAAAAAATGTACAATTTACGGTGATAGACCTTCTGTCTGCAAAAAATATAGCTGCGCAAAAGATACTCGCATCTGGAAGGATTTTGAAAAAATGGAATTGAATCACGATTGGATAAATGAGAATATTAGAGAAACAAAACCGCGATTTGTGAGAGCTCCTATGTTTACCGATGAACAAATCGCAAATACCTATAATCAAACCCCAACAGAGGATAAAGAAAAAAAAGAGTAAACGAGACTAACCAACCTCCCAATGGTTGGCCACAAGATATTTCAATACCGTGCCACAATTTATGGCAAGGATTCCCCCTCATATTAAATAGAACTCTATAAGAGATGGCGATTCTATGGTTTAGTTTTAATACTAAACTGGGAAGAACCAGGTTTGTGATTTGTACTAAACCCTCATTAATAGATAAATAAAAAAGAAAATTAGGAACGGAAATTCTTGACAGATATACTATTTGTAATTGAGCACTTAGTTGACAATACGTTGAATAATTAAAATAAGATACCATGGCAACAACAAAAACATTCACACCCAGTAAGGCCCACCAATGGAACAGATTGGTCTGCGATGCCATTCACTGCGTCAACTTTCCGCCTACAGTGGCCGCAAGGGCATTGGCGATGGTACATACGGCCATGTATGACGCGTGGACCAATTACAACGACGGGGGCTGCGAAGTAAGCACTACGACGGGTAGCCGCCTAAAGCGACCCGATAGCGAATGTACTACTGAAAACCGCGAAAGGGCTTATTCCCATGCCGCCTATACTGTGGCACAGGAACTCTTTTGGTGTTGGTTGGCACCGGAAAAGAAAAGCATGTTCCGCGATTTTATGTGCGACTGCCATTACGATCCTGACGACAAAAACCTGGAACCCGACAATGCCGCGGGAATCGGCAACCTCTCTGGGCTTTTGGTACTCGAATGCCGCCTTGGGGATGCGGCAAACCAACACGCCACCTTACATGAGGGGAATTATTCCGACTTTAGCGGGTATTGCCCTGTCAATCCACCTAGGCCACAGCCAATGAAACATGAAGATCGTTGGCAGCCACAATTGCGGAATCATAGTCCGCAAGAATTTCTGACGGCACATTGGGGCCTGGTAAAACCCTTCGCCCTAAGTTGGAGTGGACAATATAGGCCAGAGGCTCCTATCCGCTGTGATAAAAGCGACTTTAAAAAACAGACGGATGAGGTAATACACTACAGTGCCAATCTTACGGATGAACAAAAAATAATAGCCGAATTCTGGGCGGGAATGCATGAGGACAAATTTGTGGATTCCATAAAAGACGATAGCCATCGATGGGCTACCCCCCCGGAACAATGTTGCCGGCAAGCCCGGTATCTTTCCAAAAAATACGGTCATAAGAATGCCTATGATATCAAAATGTTCTTCCTGTTGTGCAATGCCCTGCTCGATGCGGGCATAGCCGCTTGGGATTGCAAGGTGTACTATGATTATGTCAGGCCAATTTCGGCCATACAGAATAGTTATAGGGGCAAAAGCATTCAAGCTTGGGGCGGTCCCTGCGAAGGTACCCAAGAAATAGAAGGCGAAAATTGGTTGCCCTATATTCCTACTCCGCCCTTTGCCGAATATGTATCTGGGCATAGTACGTTCAGTGCCGCTGCCCAAGAGGTCTTATCTGGGTTTTGTGAGAGCGATAACTACGGGGAAACCGCAATCATCCCGAAAGGAGGCTCCAGAATAGAGCCCGATTGTACTCCGGCTGAAGAACTGACCTTGACCTGGAAATTGATGAAAGATGCCGCCGATCAGGCCGGGATTTCCAGATTGTATGGAGGAATCCACTTTAGGGATGGTGATATGGAAGGCCGAAAACTTGGCAATAAGGTAGGATGTGCAGTTTGGAATAAGACAATGGAATATTTTAATGGGGAACTGGGGTGAATTGCAGTAGGCAGCGGCAGTAGTCGGTAAAAAGTAAATTTAAAACGTGAGGCGTGAAAACAATTGCAATAGCAAATTTTAAGGGGGGTGTGGGTAAGACGACTACCGCTATCAATCTGGCTGCGGGACTTAAAAACCAAGGAAGCAAAGTGTTGCTGATCGATGCCGACCCCCAAGCCAACCTCACCCAATCTTTGGGGCTTACAGGCGAGTTGGACAATGCCATTTATTCTGTATTGCAGAAAGAAGCTATGGGCGAAAAGACGCGTTTAACAGATGCTCTGGTCCGGGCGTCCGATCTGGATTTAATACCTGCCTCCTTGGATCTGGCCAGCGCAGAATTGGAATTGGCCAGTGTGTACGGTAGGGAACATATCCTTTCCCAATTGATCGAGCCGTTGGAAGGCTATGATTTTGTGTTTATCGATTGTCCGCCTTCCATGGGAATGATGACCATCAACGCCCTCGTGGCAAGCGATTATGTGCTGATACCGTTGCAAGCGGAATTTTTACCGCTAAAAGGGGCACGAAGCTTTTTAAAACACCTGAAGATGATCCGCAAGCTCAACAAAAACATAGAATTATTAGGATTTGTGCTTACGAAATATGATGACCGGAAAAGGATGAACCGACATATAAAAAGGGAAATCGAAACCGAATTTTCATCTGCAAAAGTCTTTAGAACGCCCATAAGGGTGAATATTGCCATGGCCAACGCCCAGGAAAACGGAATGGATATTTTTACCTATGATGCAGCTGCCAATGGCGCACTGGATTATACGGATTTGACCACCGAGTTTTTAGCTCGAATGAACATATAAATCAAAAAGATTTTACGTGAAAACAGCCAAATACAGAATCAAAGAAATAGTGTCACATCGAGCACAGTCGAGATGCTTTTGTCTATCCTTTGACTACATTCAGGATGGCAAAAACAAATCGGAGTGTTAAAGTGAATCATCATATAAATCGAAAGCAATGAAAAGTATATTCTCTAGTAGACGAAATAAGAGCCCACATAACAATGAGGAAGTGGAAAAACAAGAGATCCCATTTTTTGGAAAGGAAAACAAGACGCCCTTTTTCCATTCTTCCAATAGTGGTGCGATACAGACCAAGTTGACGGTCGGTCAACCAGGGGACAAATATGAAAAGGAAGCTGATAATATGGCCGATGCCGTTGTCAATAATTCCTCAAAACCCAATATTCAAAACAAAGAAATCAGCAGTATACAACGGGAATCTCTCGCTACTCCTCTGGAAGACGAAAAACTGGGAACTGCAGAACAGCGTATAGAGGAAGATAAGTTAATACAGGAAAAACCCGAAATACAAAAAATAGCAGGTGAAGAAGAGGAAATGGTAAGTAAAATGGAAGGGGAAGAGGAGGAAGAAACCCTTCAGACAAAAAGTAGCGGAGGCGCAACAACCACAAGCCCGGGCCTTGCACAGCAAATAAAAAGTAAGTCGGGCAAGGGTAAAACTATGGCGAAAAACACCCGTGCTGAAATGGAAGCCTCCTTTGGAACGGATTTTAGTGTGGTAAACATACATACCGATCAAGACGCAATGAAAATGAATAAGGAATTGGGGGCCCAGGCCTTTACTCATGGGCAGGACGTTTATTTTAATTCGGGGAAATACAATCCCGATTCCACGGAGGGAAAAAGGTTGCTTGCACATGAGTTAACCCATGTGTTACAGCAGAATCGGGACAAGATTGCTCCTAAAATTCAGCGAATGATACCTTGTCCGTCATCATTACAGGCCAATGATCCGGTGCCTAGGGGCTTTAAGAGCTATCAAGGGAATTCGAGCTGGTTCCATTGCGGTTATAGGGGAATCTTAGAAGACAGAGTCCCAAACCCACAAGATCCACAAAACGAATGTTTTTATGATACCTTGGGGCGTTTGGTCGATGAAAATCATGAGAACGCTGGTTGTATGGGGACGCCTAATGATTTTGATTCCTCTGCTAGTTGGTGGGACCATACCTTTAATGACAGAGGTGGAATATGGGAGAGGGGTTGGGATGCTTTTTGGTCTTCACGCTTTTCAAATGAAGACCGCACTGCTACCGAACAACGAGATGCACAGGAGGCGTGCGTAGTAAGGTTAGGGGGATGTCCTCAATCAAGACCGGCAGGGATTCCTACCGGAGAGGAAATTGAAGAATATAATGCCAGTTGCAGAAGTGAGAGTGGACATAGAGGGTCGAACGTTACACCTAATTGTGATTGAGAAACTAAATCTTACTAATTCGGAAAAATTTGTTATTTAATTTGAAAAATAATATCATTTACAATGACCAATTTACCAGAGTTTAAATATCTAAAATCCTATATCCAATATCGTTTGGATAGCCATTTTAGCCCCAAAAGCAAGACAATTGAGCCAAAAATGCCCGTATTGAATAAATGGAGTACTCTTATTCCTGACGAAATCTCAAGGGCCAAGTTGGGAAAGGAAGAAAAGGTCCTATTGCTGTTGGCTTTATGTCCGCACGTTCAAGGTAACCTGTTGGACCAGGTTATCCAGGACAAATTGGAAGGAAATGGGGATTTCCCACAATTGGGAGGGGTCCGCGGAAAAAACTTTCGGGGTTTTCTTCCGACAGGGGAAACTGCTTTCTTTCTTTTAGGAGGAGAAGATTTTAAGCAACGACAAAAAATCCATGGTTTTTTTGACCCGGACCACTTTTTTGGTAAAAACCGTATCCTTTGGTTGGATGAAGCTCCCGAGGGAGAACCTAAAATGAGCGGCAAAATCACATTGTCACAAGATTATGCAGATTTGCTACTTTTAGGAAAGATTGGGAAGCCACAGTTCAGTATGAAATTTCCTGCGGAATTGATTACCACTGAAATGGAGTGGGAAGATTTGGTGCTTAATGAGGAGACCAATACCCAGATTCAAGAATTGCAGACCTGGATCACTCACGGTGATACACTCCTGTACGATTGGGGCATGCGTAAAAAACTAAAACCTGGCTATAGGGTATTGTTCCACGGTCCTCCCGGCACCGGAAAAACGTTGACTGCGACCTTATTGGGAAAATACACTAGCAAGGATGTCTTTAAAATAGATCTCTCAATGGTAGTTTCTAAGTTTATTGGGGAAACCGAGAAAAATCTAGCCAACCTCCTGTCAAAGGCTGAAAAGACAGAGAATATCCTATTTTTCGACGAGGCCGATGCACTCTTCGGAAAACGAACCAACGTACGGGATGCCCATGATAAGTATGCCAACCAAGAGGTATCTTATTTATTACAGCGAATTGAAAACTACAAGGGGCTTGTCATCTTGGCATCTAACTTAAAAAGCAATATTGATGAAGCTTTTGTAAGGCGCTTTCAGTCAATCGTACACTTTCCATTACCCAAGGCTGCGGAACGTCAGCTACTTTGGGAAAGTGCATTTCCGCCTAAGGTACGTTTGAGTACAGAATTGAATTTGGGGCAGATAGCCAGAAAGTATGAACTTTCAGGAGCCGAAATCATGAACATCGTACAGTATGCCTGCCTATGTGCATTAGGGGACAAGAAAAAGACAATTTTCCCAAAGTACGTTACAGACGGCATCCAGAGGGAATATCAGAAAGGCGGTAGAATCATGAGATGAGTACTGTTGCAGGCGAGTTTCTCTTAGTGCGGTTGTCAATAGTTACCCTTTCTAATTTATTGAAAGAAAACAAGCCTTTTGGTTTATAAAAACTACTCCCCAATAGCACCCATTTCAACCCCTTCAGAGTACGCCACCTTAACGTTATTTGAATTGAACGCACTTTTTATGGCTTTGTTGGCCTCAAAGGTCACCTCCCAATAATCATCAGGGGAAACATAGGGACGAACTAATAGTTGAATACTATGACTGTCAAAGTCCTTGATGCCTATTTCAGGTTCGGGGTCTTTGTGTATTTTAGGTAGTTGAAGCAAGGCATCTATAATTACCTGTTTAACTTTTGGAAAACTCTCATCATAGGGCATACTTACCTCAAGCTCCAGACGAATCATCCCTTTTTCGGAGTAATTGGTTACCACAGAATCGGTAATCATAGAATTTGGGATAATCAATATTTTATTTCCCGGAGTAAGGACGTCGGTACTGAAAATACCGATTTCCTCAACCCTGCCGAATTTATCATCCAGCTGAATCCAATCTCCAATTTTATACGGTTTTAACGTCAGGATCAATATGCCCGAGGCAAAGTTGCCCAAACTTCCCTGTAATGCCATACCAATGGCAAAACCGGCGGCCGCAAGAATAGCGAACAAGCCCGTAAGGTCGGCCCCAATTACAGATGCAATGGCAAAAAGGACTGCACCTTTTAATATGATGTTGGTGGTTGATTTTATAAAAGGCGTCAAGGTTTTCGAGAATCCTGACTTTTCTAAGGCCAAACCTACCAAACTCACGAGCTTTTTAACCACTTTGAATCCTATCCAAAGTATTAATCCGGCCAGAAATATTCTTGGTAAAAAGAAAATTACCTTATCAAGGGCAATTTGAACATACTCATTGATTTTGTCCATTTCCATACCCAAAAATAAACTATAAAATAGGTTACCTACAAATTTTTGTATCGGTTATTACCTAGGTCTTTACCTTATTTTTCTGATACGTTTTAGCGAGGATAATAGCCAAGGTAGATTTCATGCATACAGATGTTTTCTTACCAATAAGATAAGTGCTAGTATAAAAAAGATTAATTTTAAAAAAAGCAAATACAAATTCAAATCCTATAAGATAAGTGCTAGTATAAAAAAGATTAATTTTAAAAAAAGCAAATACAAATTCAAATCCTAGGTGTACACCATAATAGATATTGAAACAACGGGTAATGGAATCAAGGGCAATAAGATAACCGAGATTTCCATTTTTAAGTTTGATGGTTACGAGGTGGTTGAAGAATTTACCTCCCTTGTAGACCCTGAATGTGAGATTCCCTATTTTATCACCGGATTAACCGGCATTGACAATGATACTGTTCGTGGTGCCCCTAAACTGGAAGAAATAGTTCCTAAAATTTTAGAGATTACCAAAGACACTATTTTTGTTGCCCATAGTGTTAATTTTGATTACAATGTGATCAAAAATGAATTTAAAAACCTTGGAGTAGATTTCGTTCGCAAGAAGCTGTGTACGGTACGTCTTTCCAGAAAGCTGATTCCTGGGTATAATTCTTATAGCTTGGGAAAGCTTTGTTCGGCCTTGAATATTCCATTAAGCAATCGTCATCGTGCTCGGGGAGATGCCCATGCTACCATGCTTTTGTTCAAGGGACTATTGCGAACCGAGGGTGCCGAAATAGTTTTTAAAGAGTTTTTGAACGCTCGTTCCCAAGAGGCAACTTTACCTCCAGGACTACCCAAAGAAGTTTTCGAAAAATTACCTAGCGCACCCGGGATATATTATTTTAAGAACGACCTTGGTAAAATCATATATGTGGGCAAGGCCATAAACATAAGGAAGAGGGTCCTGAGCCATTTTTACGATAAAAAGAACAAGGAGGTTCGCTTATGCCAAAATACTACCGACATTGATTTTGAACTCTCAGGTAACGAATTGGTGGCATTATTGATGGAGTCGGCCGCAATTAAACATCATTACCCGGAATACAACCGTGCCCAAAAAAGAACGGTACAGCAATATGGAATCTTTAGTTATGAAGATCGAAACGGGGTGATGCATTTGGCCTTCAATAAAATAAAGTTGGTACCAAGACCCTTATATATTTGTTACAGTCCAACGGAATGCCGTACTTTTTTAGAGGAACTTTGTAAGACATTCGAACTCTGCCCTAAGTTTTGTCATCTTCAGGAAACAAACGGTTCCTGTAATCATTATAGTATTACGCAATGCGGGGGTGTATGTCGAGGCGAGGAAAATACGGGTTCCTATAACGAGAGGGTAGGGGATGCGATTGCGGCGATGTCCCAAAGCAAAGACGATCTATGGATTAAGGAAAAGGGAAGGGAGGATGTCGAGAATGCCATTGTACAAATCAAAGATGGGACTTATTGCGGTTATGGCTTTGTACCAAAAGATATTTCTTTAGGTAACCAAGAAGATTTGGAGGCATTTATTTCACCACAGAAAAACACCTTGGATACCGAACGCATTTTACGTGCCTACATTAGCAAAAACGAAAGAAACTTATTTTCGTTTTCAGAGGGGACCGCCCTTGCGAGTTTACCTTCTAAAGGGTAGTGGGGCACACATAATCGGTCGTTTTAACTTCTGTCTTTTTCAAGGCTCCAAAACCACCTTCAATATTTACAAGATTATGTATACCGCGACTTTTTAATATAGAGGCCGCAATTACAGAACGGTAACCTCCTGCGCAATGCACATAAAAGGTACCTTCCTTAGGAAATTCAGATAGATGGTCATTGAGATTACTTAAAGGCGTATGGTGGGCATTGATAAGATGTTCGGATAAGAACTCACCTTCTTTACGCACGTCAAAAATAGGTGAGTCCACTTTATTGAATGCAGCTACTGATTTTTCGGCAGAGTAGGAGGCAAGCGTATCAATATCCTTATTGGCATTCTTCCATGACTCGAAACCGTTTTTGAGGTAACCGATGGTTCCGTCGAAACCAACACGTGATAGTCGGGTAACCGCCTCTTCTTCTTTCCCAACGGGACAGACTAGGAGAATAGGTTGCTTTGTATCGGCAATCAGTGCACCGACCCAAGGGGCGAAATCCCCATTTAACCCGATGAAAATTGAACGTGGAATATGCCCCACGACAAAATCGTCTTGATGCCGAACATCAAGAACAACAGCCCCGGTTTCGTTGGCAGCTGTTTCAAAGGCATTTGGTGATAGGGCCGTAGTACCCCGTTGTAGCACCTCTTTAATATCTTCGTATCCCTCCTTATTCATTTTCACATTTAAAGGAAAATATTTTGGGGGTGGCAAAAGACCATCGGTCACTTCTTTAATGAATTCATCTTTGGTCATATCGGCCCGCAACGCGTAGTTCATTTTTTTTTGGTTACCCAGAGAATCTACGGTCTCCTTCATCATATTTTTTCCACAGGCTGAACCTGCCCCGTGCGCTGGATAAACAATAATGGCGTCTGATAAAGGCATTATTTTTTCCCGCAAACTATCAAACAAAATCCCCGCTAAATCTTCCTGCGTTATTTCTGCTGCTTTTTGCGCCAGATCTGGTCTTCCCACATCTCCCAAAAACAAGGTGTCACCAGAGAAAATAGCATGGTCTTTTCCGTTTTCATCACGTAAAAGGTAGGTCGTGCTTTCCATAGTATGACCTGGGGTGTGCAAGGCTTTTATTGTAATATTTCCGAGCGGAAATTCTTGTCCGTCCTCGGCGATTATCGCCTCAAATGAGGGGTTCGCATTGGGGCCATAAACAATCGGTGCCCCTGTTTTCTCAGAAAGGGTCACATGCCCGCTAACAAAGTCTGCATGAAAATGGGTTTCAAAAATATAGGTGATAGTCGCCTTATCGTTTTCTGCCCTTTGTAGGTAGGGTTCAACCTCCCTCAAGGGGTCTATTATGGCTACCTCGCCATTACTTTCTATGTAATAAGCACCTTGTGCAAGACATCCTGTATAAATCTGTTCTATTTTCATAATACTATTATTTAAGCACAACCGGTTTTACGGTTGAACCGTTTTGACGTGCAATTTTGTTTTGTATTTCTGTGATGGTATTTGGATCATCATAATAGGCTACGGCATCTTTGGTCTTTACAAAAAGATATTCTTTTGTAAGTGAGTCTATGATTCCACTTCTATAAATTGTATCCCGGGTAGGGCCAATGGCCCCTGCAATATAAAATTGAAGTTCATGGGTATGAATCGTATCAATAACCCTTCTCAACACATTGGCTCCCGTTGAATCAATATAAGTGATTGCTTCCGCATTTAAAATTACGGCTTTTAAGGTTTTTCCCTTTTTCTCTATTCGTCTTAACAATTCAACTTTGAAATAATCCGAATTACCGAAATACAGCTGCGAGTCAAATCGCACGATCAGAAGATCATCCCTCAAAACCACTTCATCACCAAAACGTTTTATGTTTTTGTAATAGTCGGAATTCCGCACATTTCCTAAAGTCGCAAAATGAGGGTTAGAGGTTTTATAAACCATCAATAAGAGTGAAAATAATACACCTATAAGAATACCTTGGGGTATACCAATGAATAGGGTGGCTAAAAAAGTAGCTAGTAAGACCACAAACTCACCTCTGCCATGTTTCCAAAGCCGTTTTGGATAGATTACATTAATAAGACCAAATACCGATACCATAATAATACTGGCCAAAATGGCTTTTGGCAGATAATAGAATATAGGTGTTAGGAAAAGGAGTGTAAGTATAACCAAGACGACACTAAATATAGATGCCAAATTGGTCTGAGCTCCTGAACCGTCGTTGATTGCGGATCTTGAAAAACTTGCCGTAGAAATATAGGATTGAAAAAAAGAACCGATCATATTGGAGGCTCCCAACGCAACCAATTCCTGATTGGGGTCAATATGGTCTGTACTGTTTTTTTCTTCGATAGCCTTTCCGATTGATATGGTTTCCAAATAGCCGACAAGCGCCAATGTTACGGCAATGGGCCACAATAATTTAATCTTTTCGAAATCGATATTGGGAATTTGAAAACTTGGCATCCCATCTGGAATTGCACCCACCACCTGAACCCCATATTGTTCCAATCTAAGGAAATATACGGCCAAAATTCCAAGAAAAACGACAATCAAAATCCCCGGAATACGCTGGTCCCATTTTTTGAAAAGGGTGATAAGCAATATGCCCGCTACACCAATGCCGAAATCGTACAAATTGGTATTGCCTAGACTTTGAAAGGCATTATTTACCAGCTGATGAAACAGCTGACTTCCCGGAATTTCGGTACCCAATAAATACTTTAGTTGGCTGAAAATAATAATTAAGGCGGCCCCAGAAGTGAATCCGCTAATGACGGGTTTGGAGAGGAATCTAACCAAAAACCCCATACGGAAAATGCCCAGTATCATCTGAATCGCCCCAACCAAAAAAGCCAAGACCAACGCCATCATAATGTAGTTTTCCACTCCTACTATTGCCAGAGCACCTAGACCAGCGGCAACCAAAAGGGAGTCCATTGCAACTGGACCCATGGCAACCTGTCTGGAAGTGCCTAAAAAAGCATAGATAATTAAAGGAACCACCGAGGCGTAGAGACCATAAACAGGGGGTAGACCCGCAATCATGGCATAGGCCATACCTTGAGGGATCAGTACGACCGCAACGGTAAGCCCAGCAATCAAATCTTTTGGGACGTCTTTTTTTTGATAACCGCCCAACCAGCCTAAAAAAGGGAGGATTTTTTGCATGACCCAAAGGTAGGTTAAAATCTAAAATTGAGATGTAACTTTGGTTACCTTACCCTTTTTTAAGGACCAAGAGTGAGTTTTTCTGGATATTGGTTACTTGTTTGAACAGTTCTTTTAAGAATTTGTAATCGGTATCTTCAAAGTAGCTTTTGTTCAATACAAGATTAAATAAAAAAGATATATTCTTGGGCGTCTGTTGGCGGTCAAATTGAAAGGTGGCGGCTTTATTATCTCCTAAGGCAAAGGCGACTTTTTCTGGTAAGTCCTTAACGACATAACCCTCTGGTATTTCAATATTTATCTGGTAGCGATAAGTTCGCGGATACCCAAAATCAATAGGGAAGTTACGTTCCTCGGTTATAAATGGGTTCTCATTGAAAAACCGGACTAAAAACGGATTTATATAGACCACATCCTTGCCAAGGAGGTTGTCTATTTGAAAGGAGAACCGCTCCAAAACCATTCTATCGGTGCTTTTCGCCTCATTCTTTTTATAATCAGTTATCTCAAAGTCCCCTTCTATGTTTTGTTCAATCAATTCCAAATAGTCATCTTCGCCATGTTCATCAAGCTTTTCATTGGTGTTGATACCATTATAACTTTTGGTAACTACATCTAGAATACCCTCGGCTGTTCCATCATCAACATTGAATTTCATAGTGGCCCTAATTTGATGCTTACTATCTCTTACGGGCCTGATATCGTACCAATAACTATCATTTTTAAAATCCATTACCCGCCCAAAATGGTTAAGAACTTTGAACGGGAGCATTCCGAATGGCATGTACTTGTCGGTTGCATCCAGAAGATAATCTTTTCCACCTATATCTACTTTTGCAATAACATAATTGAAATCTGACATTACCGGATGCGTTTTTTTTGGGAGACCATTATTTCTTGTAGAGGTGAGCATCAAGTTGGTTTTAATGCCGCCGGCGTTTAACAAATTGATTAAAGACATATTTATTTCCCAAGCGTTTCCTTTTTTGGCATTAAACGCATCTTTTACCCTTGCCTTACCATAGGTTGAATGCCTCCCATTCCATGTAAAATGCTGCTGAACGAACGTGTATATATTTTTGGCACGAGTAATGGCATCGCCTTCTGTCAGTAGGGTTTCAGGAACATTTTTTTCAAAAAAACCTTTTTTGGTCAGTTGCCTTCCTATGTCTTTATCGGTCTTGAACTCCTTATCAACGTCCTCCCAACTTCGGGTGTATTTATCTATTATACCGTTCAGCTGCAGATGGGTGGAAAGTTCAAAATCTAAACGCGAAATATAGTTGGATGCCGAAAGCATATAGCTTTCATCTTTCTTAAAAGCGGGAATATCTTTCATTATATATTTTAATACTTCACAATCTGCTGGGTTGGGGTAACCATCCACATAGAAGCAATCTTCCTTTATGCTTGCGTCGTTTGTACTCAAACCCAATTTGCCCACCAACGTTCTATTGTATTGATAGTTTCCAGGAATCTTCGCATTGAACTCACTATATAATTTTGGTATACTAGATTGAAATTCCCAACCATCCAGTTTATATAAATATGGTGATATTAATTTGTACCGATATTCTAGGATGCTTCCTTTTTTAACACCTGAAAATGTAAACCGTTTTTCAGAGACCCGTTCGCTAAGATCATTGGTAAAAATTTTATTACTACTTAAAAAAGTCTGTTGAGGCCCATTGTGGGTGATTGCTTTGATTTCGGTTACTTTTTCGGCAGTGTTCTTGGTGTGATAGTAAGGAATTGAAATATCTGCCTGATCAAACCCCTCTTCCTTCAGGATTTTTATTTTAACATGATAGATTTTTACAAGTTGAATGCGTTGATTGATTACCTTAAAGTAATTATCACCTTTTTCATAAAGCACTATGGCGCTTGCGGTGCTGTCCTTATCAAAGTTTTTAAAACTTTTTTCGGCATAAGTAAGTGTGCCAAATGGGTCTTCTTTTTGAGCGGTAACGAAAACTATTGAAAATAAATAAAATAGGGGAACTAAGAATGTAATTCGCATTTTGGTACGGGTATTGGCCGTTAAAAATAGGGTCAGGATTAATCTAGTTGGTTAATGGTTTCACGAAGGGTTACCAAGTTGGTCAACAATTGCTCTAAATGATCTAAATGCAACATATTGGCGCCATCACTTTTAGCTATAGATGGGTCATAGTGGGTTTCCATAAAGAGCCCGTTAACCCCAGTGGCAATACCTGCGCGGGCAATCGTTTCTATCATATCCGGTCTCCCTCCTGTAACCCCAGAAGATTGATTGGGCTGTTGCAGGGAATGGGTCACATCAAGCACTACTGGAGCAAATGCCTTCATCGTCGGTATACCACGAAAATCCACGACCATATCTTGATAGCCGAACATGGTTCCTCGGTCGGTTACCATCACTTGTTGGTTGCCAGAATCCGTAACTTTGGTCACGGCGTGCTTCATGCTTTCTGGCGACATAAACTGGCCTTTTTTAAGATTTACGACCTTACCGGTCTTGGCTGCGGCAACAACGAGATCGGTTTGACGCACCAAAAAAGCAGGGATTTGCAAGACATCCACATATTCTGCCGCCATGGCTGCATCTTGTTCCGTATGTATATCCGTTATAGTTGGTACTTTAAAAGTTTCAGACACTTTTCTTAGGATTTTTAAGGCCTTCTCATCTCCGATACCAGTAAAGGAATCTATTCGACTGCGATTGGCTTTTTTGAAACTGCCTTTAAAGACATATGGAATCTTTAATTTCTCGGTAATGGCAACGATTTTTTCGGCAATCCTCAGAGCCATATCTTCACCTTCAATGGCACACGGGCCAGAGAGTAGGAAGAAGTTGTTGCCGTTGGCATGTTTCAATTGTGGAATGCTGGCTAAATCCATAGTTTAAATTTTGTACAAAGATAGTATTTAACCGCAGTTTACTTTTGAAATTGATATAATGCCCAATTAGATATTCAAACCGTATATTTTTACCTGATCAAAACGATTTTCAAATTCTAAATTTAATTGTAATTTAGGCTCTAACAAAAAATCGAAAACGTTAATCAAAAAATCAAGAGCGTGGAAATCAAAGAAATGTTAATCCCGGAATTAGAGCACGAAGTTGCCTTGTCCGAAAAATTTTTAAAAAGAATTCCCCAAGATAAATTAGATTGGCGGCCTCATGAAAAATCAATGTCCTTAAGGCAACTCGGAAGCCATTTGGCCGAAATACCCCAGTGGGTAACAGGCACTATGGTACAGGATGAAATGGCTCTGGACAACTACGAACCACCAGTTAACAATTCGGTAGAGGAGATGGTAGAGGCATTACAATCGGCTACCAATATGGCAAAAGATTCGTTGAATGTAAATGATGACGTTTACGCACGAAATTGGAAAATGACCAAGGGAGGACAAACGGTAGCAGAAATGCCAAAATATCAAGTTTTAAGGGCAATGGTCCTAAATCAGATTCCGCATCATAGAGCTCAATTAGGGGTGTATCTTAGATTATTGGGTGAATCGGTTCCAGCGAGTTATGGCCCCTCTGCGGATGAGCAATAAATTGCTGATTTTTAATACATTACACTTTTTGTAGCTAATCCACTATTTAGCAGTATCTTTGCAGGCTCAAAATAAGAGTATGTCTGTTACAAAGAATATTGCCATTATTGCTCACGTAGATCACGGTAAAACTACCTTGGTAGATAAGATCATGTACCACTGCCAACTTTTTCGTGATAACGAGAATACGGGAGACCTTATATTGGACAACAACGACCTAGAAAGAGAACGCGGAATTACGATTACCTCTAAGAACGTTTCCGTCGTTTATAAAGATACCAAGATCAACATTATAGATACTCCTGGTCACGCAGATTTTGGCGGCGAAGTAGAACGCGTTCTGAATATGGCAGATGGTGTTCTGTTGTTGGTAGATGCTTTTGAAGGCCCTATGCCACAGACCCGTTTTGTATTACAAAAAGCAATAGACCTTGGCTTGAAACCTTGTGTGGTCATTAATAAGGTAGATAAGGAAAACTGTACCCCGGAAGAGGTGCATGAAAAAGTCTTTGACTTGATGTTCGAACTTGGTGCCGAAGAATGGCAATTGGATTTTCCTACCGTTTATGGCTCTGCCAAAAACAACTGGATGAGCGAAGATTGGCAAAATGAAACCGAAAATATAGAACCTTTATTGGATATGGTCATCGAGCATATTCCGACTTTCGAACCGAAGGAAGGGAATACGCAATTGTTGATCACCTCCTTGGATTTCTCTTCGTTTACTGGACGTATAGCGATTGGTAGATTACAACGGGGATCATTAAAAGAGGGGCAGCAGATTTCTTTGGTCAAAAGGGACGGCAGTATTGTAAAGTCTAAGATCAAGGAGCTTTTTGTTTTCGAAGGCCTGGGTCGTAAAAAGGTGAAGGAAGTTGCAACCGGTGATATTTGTGCCTTAGTAGGTGTTGAAGGTTTTGAAATTGGGGACACCGTTGCCGATTTGGAAAGCCCCGAAGGATTAAAAACTATTGCCATTGACGAGCCTACCATGAGCATGCTGTTTACCATTAACGACAGCCCATTTTTTGGTCAAGATGGTAAATTTGTTACCTCAAGACATATAAAGGAACGTTTAGAACGTGAGTTGGAGAAGAATTTGGCTTTACGTGTGAATGAAACTGATAGCGCTGATAAATTTTTGGTTTTTGGCCGTGGTGTCCTACACCTTTCTGTTTTGATCGAAACCATGCGCCGTGAGGGGTATGAACTTCAGATTGGACAGCCTCAAGTAATCATAAAAGAAATTGACGGTGTTAAGTGCGAACCTATTGAACATTTGACCATTGATCTTCCGGAAACCGTTTCTGGCAAGGCCGTTGAAATGGTATCGATAAGAAAAGGGGAAATGACCAGTATGGAGGCCAAGGGCGACCGCATGTTATGTGAATTTAATATTCCTTCGCGGGGAATAATAGGGCTGCGTAACCAATTGTTGACCGCTACAGCCGGTGAGGCCATAATGGCGCACCGATTCTTGGAATACCAACCTATGAAAGGTGATATTCCGCAGCGACAGAATGGTTCGTTGGTATCAATGGAGAAGGGAAAAGCGATTCCTTATTCTATTGATAAACTTCAGGATAGAGGCAAGTTTTTTGTTGATCCGGGAGAGGATATTTATGAAGGTCAGGTTATCGGTGAAAATTCTAGAGGTGATGATATGACCATTAATATCACCAAGACCAAAAAATTGTCTAACGTACGTTCTGCAGGGGCCGATGATAAGGCGAAAATAGTTCCGGCAATCAAGTTTTCTTTGGAAGAGGCCTTGGAATATATTCAGAAAGACGAGTATGTTGAGGTGACCCCAAAACATTTAAGACTTCGAAAAATATACCTGACAGAAGTTGAACGTAAACGCAATAAGATAGCTTAAGAAGAATTAATATTAAGAAAAAGCCCCGAACAAAACCTTGTTCGGGGTTTTTAAATTTTCAAGGTTTGGTATTAGTCCCTTGGCGCCTGGTGCAAAGCTGCGGCTGCAGCTCCAACAATACCGGCGGCGTTTCTAAGTTCCGCCGGAACGACAGGGGTTTCGATTTTAATACAATCCTTATATTCCTCAAAATCTTTAGAAGCTCCTCCGCCTAATATTATAAGATCAGGGGAAACAATCAAGTCAACAAGCTCTAAAAAGGTATTGAACCGTTTGCCCCATTGTTTATAGGTGAGTCCTTCCCGTTCCTTGGCCGAATTAGCCGCCCAAAGTTCTATTTTAAAGTATTTTTTATAGGGAATCTGCCCTAATTCAAAATTTGGAATCAATTCCCCATCAAGAAAAGCACCGCTTCCCAATCCAGTCCCAATGGTAATCATGACCACCAAACCTTTTTTTCCTTTGCCAATACCATAGTTCATGGTGGCGTAACCTGCAGCATCGGCGTCATTAACAACAGTCACTGGTAAACCGGTAGCTTCGCTAAACAGTTCTTTTACATTTAAACCCACCCATTTTTTATGGAGATTTCCAGGAGCCTTACAGACACCATGTTTAATGGATGTGGGAAAACCTACCCCAACAGGACCCTTATAATTAAAATGTTTTATAATCTGATTGACCACCTCAGCCATTTCTTTAGGCTTGCGCGATTCCGGAGTGGGGATTCGAAAACGTTTGGTTAACATTTCCCCGGTTATTGTGTTTACCAATGCTCCTTTTATTCCTGATCCACCTATATCGATCCCGAGTACTTCCATTAAAGTTGTTTATAGTTCTGCGCAAATTAACAAAAAAGATTGGGAGTGTTCTAAAGGAATTAACGTAGGATATTTTTTTCCTTTAAGAAATCGAAAATGAGCTGATCCACCCTAGAGACCTTGTCGCGATCGGCATAATTTAACCAAACGATTTCTTGGATTTCGGAATCAGGTTGTAACGTACCTATATAACCACCTGAATAACAGGTCATGCGTACTAATATTCCAGGTTTGTACCCATCAGCCTGAGCTTCGAAAACACCAATAAAGTCAAGAGTAGGAAGTTGTAATGATACTGTCAACTCCTCTCTAATTTCACGGGAAAGGGCTTGACCGTCAGTTTCGTTTGCTTCCCTCTTTCCGCCGGGAATATAAAATTTTGTTTTGCCTTTGCTTAGTGTGCTCAGGATTTTTCCATCTACGACATGTATCCATGCCAATTTATCGATAAGCTGTTGAGAAGGTTCAATATAGTAATCAATGGAATTTAAGGAATGGTTTGGGTCTATTTGGTCTAACAATTTATCGATTCCTTTGCCAAAAGTAGTAAGTGTATTCAACTGCTTATTTCTGCCCAATGCACTTGAAATGGTTTCGTCCCTATTTCCAAATTTGTATCCCCCCTTTTTTACCCATAATGTATTTAGCAAATGCTGCATCAATACATTACCCAGTTGATCTATAGAAATGGCGATTTCTAAAAGATACGCTCCTAAACCCTTGAATCCTTTGCTAAAAAGGGAATGAAAAAAACCATAAATAATACCTAGGGGTCCAGTAACGAATAATAGGACTATTGATATGAGAAAAAGCAATACACCAATAAAAGGGCTCGTTTTTTTATCAGACTGATAAACTTGTTTTTTTAGAATCACAGCTCAAGTTTTTTCCGTTTTATACTGCACGCTGTACAACCTCAAAAACTTTTCCGCCATCACACTTCAAGGTTTTTGATGGGAACTTTAAAATCAAGGCATAATCATGGGTAGCCATTAGAATTGTACGGCCGGCTTTATTAATGTCCTGCAGCACGCGCATTACCTCTACACTGGTTTGTGGGTCAAGATTTCCTGTAGGCTCATCGGCGATTATAAGTTCAGGGTCATTCAACAATGCCCTTGCAATAGCAACACGTTGTTGTTCGCCCCCCGAAATTTCATGCGGAAATTTGAATCCCTTGGTTTTCATACCTACCTTATCTAGAACATCTTCGATTTTTAATTTCATCTTAGTCGAATCTTTCCAGCCGGTAGCTTTAAGTACAAAACGCAAATTATTATTGATGTTACGATCTGGGAGCAGCTTAAAGTCTTGAAAAACAATCCCAAGCTTCCTTCTAAGAAATGGAATGTCTTTTTCACGAAGCTTTTTTAAATCGAAATCTACAATATTTCCCTCCCCTTTCTTTAGTGGAATGTCTCCGTATAAGGTCTTCATAAAGCTACTTTTTCCACTTCCGGTCTTTCCTATAAGATATACGAATTCACCTTGCTGAATGGTAAGGTTCACATCTTTCAAAACAAGACTTTCTTTCTGAAAAATGGAAGCATCCTGCAATTCTAGTATCGTTTCGGGCATAAAAATGACTTCTAAAAAGTTATGGTTTTTAAATTTCGGTGTTCGGTGTTCGGTGTTCGGTGTTCGGTGTTCGGTGTTCGGTGTTCGGTGTTCGGTGTTCGGTGTTCGGTGTTCCGAACCAATAGCGTGTAAGTTGAAATTCCTACCTCGTACCTCGTACTTCGTATTTCGTACTTTTTACCTTGTACTTTTTACCTTGTACTTCTTACCTCGCCCCTCCGTTGTTGATATAAAAGTAATAAGTTAAAACGGATAACAAATTACGCACATACCAAATCTTTTACTTTGTTCGTAGAATACAGGTGTAATACCGGCCTCTAAACGTCGAATCACTCGAATAAAAAGTAGAAAAGGACTTATTGTAAAAAATATACAAATATACTTTGGTGCAATATTTGCCGTTATATACTCTAGTTAATAGTTAGAACACTATGATTAAAAAAATAGTTACAGTGCTTCCCCTGTTCTTAGGGATGGTTTTCTTAGGATTTTCCCAAGAGACAAAAATCTACACTCACGAAGACAAACCTTATCAAGATGCCCTTGCGCTTTACAATAATGAGCAATATCAGGCAGCGCAAACCATTTTTGAGCGCGTAAAGAACACTACAAATAATTTAGAGACCAAGGCCAACAGTGCCTATTACGAGGCCAATGCAGCAGTTCGTTTGAACCAATTGGGTGCCGACCGCCTTATGGAAGATTTTGTAGAGAAATATCCGACTTCCACCAAACGTAATTCTGCCTTTACAGATGTTGCCGAATATTATTTTAATACGGGAAAATACCCCTATGCCCTAAAATGGTATAATAAGGTCGATCAAAAAGCCCTTTCTCGAAAAGAGATGGATAAGTTTAACTTCAACTATGGCTATTCTTTATTTTCATCCGGTAAGAAATCCAAAGCAGAAAGCTATTTGGAGAAAGTCACTTCCTCCGAAGTATATGGGTCGCAGGCAAAATATTATCTAGGCTATATTGCCTACCAACAAGATGATTATGAAGGAGCCAACCAACGCTTTGATGAGATAACAGATCCTGAACTTTTAGAGGAAAAACTAAGTTATTATCAGGCCGATATGAACTTTAAGTTGGGCAAGTTTGATGAAGCCATCGCCTTGGCCAAAAAGCAACTACCCAAATCAGACAGGAAAGAAAAGTCCGAGCTGAACAAGATTATCGGGGAGAGCTATTTCAATATGGATCAATACGATAATGCCATCCCGTATTTGGAGCAGTATAGGGGCAGAAGAGGAAAGTGGAGCAATACGGATTATTACCTTCTTGGGTATAGTTATTACAAACAAGGCGATTTTGCCAATGCCATTCAACAATTCAATAAAATTATCGGTGGTACCAATAGTGTTTCTCAAAATGCCTATTATCATTTGGCGGAATGCTATTTAAAATTAGAAAAAAAGCAGGAGGCATTGAATGCTTTTCGAAACGCTTCTCAAATGGATTTCTCCGCTGAGATTCAAAAGGATGCCTACCTAAATTATGCACGTTTAAGTTACGAGATAGGCAATGCCTATGAACCTGTGCCTCAAGTAATCTCTGATTATCTGGATCGTTATCCGAATGATAAGCATACAAAGGAGATGCAGGAATTGTTGGTAGATTCTTATATCACCTCCAAGAATTTTGCTGGTGCTTTGGCACTTTTAGAAAAAAATAGGGGTTTTGCAAGCAAAACCACCTACCAAAAAGTGGCCTATTATCGTGGCCTTGAATTGTTTATTGATGGCGATTATGGGGAGGCGGCCAATACTTTTCAGAAATCCCTTGGGAGTGCCGAAGATGCCTTGTTCAAAGCTAAGGCCCAGTACTGGAAAGGGGAATCCGATTATTTGCTGAACCGTTTTGACGAGGCCTTGGGCAGCTTTTCGGCTTTTAAGCAAAACCCAATGGCCCAGTCTACCGAGGAGTATAAAGAGCTGGATTATAATCTGGCCTATACCTATTTTAAATTACGTGATTACCCACAGGCGATTTCGAGCTTTGCCAATTTCACCAGCTCAGGAACCGATGATACTCAAAAATTGTACGATGGATACCTAAGATTGGGAGACAGTTATTTTGTTACCAGTAAATACTGGCCAGCAATAGAGACCTATAATAAAGCATTGGCCCTCACCGGTCCGCAAAAGGACTATGCTGCTTATCAAAAAGCCATGAGCTATGGTTTTGTGGGCAAGAGAGATACCAAACTAGAAGAGCTAAACCGCTTTGTAGGGGCATATCCAAAATCTACCTTACATGATGATGCGTTATTTGAGCTAGGAAACACTTATGTTGCGGAGGGTCAAGAACAAAGAGGGCTACAGACATACGACAAACTCATTAGGGAGAATAGGCGTAGTCCGTTGGTGGCGCAGGCGATAATGCGCCAGGGATTGGTACATTATAATGCCAGCAGAAACGAACAGGCTTTGGGTAAGTTTAAAAGCGTAGTACGCGATTTTCCCAAAACACAAGAAGCTATACAGGCAGTTGCCACGGCAAAGTTGATCTATGTAGACATGGGTCGGGTAGACGAATATGCTGCTTGGGTTGAAGATCTTGATTTTGTTGAGGTAACCGATTCGGAATTGGACAATGCTACTTTTGAATCTGCGGAAAAGCAGAATATGGAAGGCAAGAAAGATGCCGCTATCCGTGGGTATGAAAATTATATCAAACAATTCCCAAATGGTGTCCACGCAATTAAGGCCAATTTTAATTTGGCCCAACTCTATTTTGGGAAAAGTCAGAAAGAAAGAGCCTTACCGCACTATAAATATGTAGCCGATAGGGGAGGGAGCGAATACTCCGAACATGCCTTGACCAGGGTTTGCGAAATCTATATTGGTAATAAAGATTATGCAACGGCCCTACCCTATCTTGAGATGTTGGAGAACGAGGCCGATATTCAACAGAACCGGACTTTTGCCCAATCTAACTTAATGAAAGGGTATTACCAACAAAAGAATTATGATCAAACCTTGGCCTATGCCGAAAAGGTATTGGCGACACCAAGCATTGACGACCGAATTCGAAGCGATGCACATATTATGATCGCTCGTTCTGCAATTGCAACGGGAGATGACACCAAGGCTGAGGAAGCTTACCAAAAGGTATTGAAAATAGCTTCTGGGGAAACAGCGGCCGAAGCACTGTATTACAATGCGTATTTCATGAACAGATCTGGTGATTATGAGAATTCCAACACCACAGTTCAAAAACTGGCAAAGGATTATGCCGCCTATAAGGAATGGGGTGGTAAAGGATTGATTATTATGGCAAAAAACTTTTATGCCCTAGGAGATGCCTATCAGGCCACTTATATTTTGGAAAGTGTGAGCACCAATTTCAGTCAATACCCTGAAATTGTTTCAGAGGCCAAAGGAGAACTGGCCATAATTAAATCAAAGGAGGCAAAGAGCAATTCATCCATCCGTCAAGGAAATTAAAAACTAAAGCACAGGACAAAAGAACACCTTATGCAAAAGCAGATCAAATTTTTATTCCTAGTTTTTTTCAGCGCTACCTCGATGCTAACTGCCCAGGAAGAGGAAGAGGAAAAAGACCTCGGTACAGAGACCGTTACGGTTACCAAGGCGTATTCCCCAACAATCTCAGACGCCTTTAAAATTAAATCGTTTCCCAACTTGAACGATTCAATTGTACTTCAAAAAAAGGAAATTGAATACAACATTTTTTCGGTGCCAGTAGCTTCAACTTTTACCCCTGCTAAAGGAAAGGCCTCGACCGTGAAAAAGATTCCACCACCTGAATTATATAATTCGTACGCATCGGCAGGCGGTGGGAATCCAGCCAATATTCTGGCAAAATTTTATACCAGTAGAACTATTGACCGGGAATCGGGATATACGGTAGGTTTGGAACACAACTCCTCAAGGGGGGATATTAATGATACTGCCTTAGATAATATTTTTTCGAATACGCGATTGGATGGCAACTACAAAAAGAGGGATAGGGATGTTAACTGGGGTTTTGATGTTGGGGCACAGCACCAATTATACAATTGGTACGGAATACCCCTAGACGTCTTTAATGAGACTACTGTAAATGGTATTGATGAACGTCAGAATTATTATATGGCAGAGCTCGGGGGGCATATAAATGTTGCGGACTCCTATTTTAAGAAGGCTAGTTTGCAATATCGCCGGTTTTGGGATGCGGTAAAATCGGGAGAAAATAGAGTAATTTTTGAGCCGGGTTTCAATTTCCCGCTAGGAGAAGAAAACTTCGATATCGATTTAAAAGTAGATTATGTAAATGGGAACTTTAAAAATGCTTCTTTGGTCTCCCCAGATAATAATCAGGGAATCAATTACAGCAATTTGCAAGTAGGGATAAAACCCAGTCTAACTTTTTTAAGGGATGACCTTGAGCTTCACCTGGGTGTAAATTTGGTGTATGGCTTAGATGGGGAGCGGAGTGAGAACAACTTTTATATATATCCGGCAGTTACTGCATCGTATCGTTTACTGAACGAATTTGCAATAGCCTATGGTGGAATAGAAGGCCAGTTAAAACAGAATTCATACTACGGTTTGGTTGAGGAAAACCCCTATGTTTCACCGACATTAACGATTGCCCCGACCGATAGTCAGTACGATGCCTATTTAGGACTACGTGGTCAACTATTACCAAATTTAAGCTATAACATAAAAGGTTCATATACCGCCGAGAACAATAGACCTCTATTTATCTTAAACCCGCAGCGAGCCGGTAGAGGTGAAGAAAAGGGCTATAATTATGGTAATTCGTTCGAAGTGTTTTATGATGACATCAAAACACTGGGAATATTCGGGGAACTGAATATAGATGTGAATCGCAATTTCACCTTAGGAATCAATGTAGGGTATTACAATTACAATACCGAAACGGATAACCCGGCCTGGAATCTTCCTGAAATAAAAAGCGCTATTTTCATGGACTACCAGATTGGCGAAAAATGGTATATGGGTGCTAATTTATTTTATGTAGGAGAGCGAAATGATGTTGCAACTATTGGCAATACCAGTAGTATCAGGTCCAGTTTTCCTGCCACAATAGTAGATTTAGATTCTTATTTTGATGCCAATGCCCATGTAGGCTATCGCCTAAATGATCAACTGTCCGTTTTTGTAAAGGGGGCAAATTTGGCCAACAACAATTATCAGCGCTGGGCTAATACTCCGGTGCAAGGCCTTCAAGTATTAGGTGGAGCGACGTACAAGTTTGATTTTTAGAAAGTAAGATTCTTTTTGCTTATACGCAGGTTCATTTAATCATTACCCCACCCTGAGGCAATGCCTCAAAGAAGTTCGTTGTAAGGGTATTTATCTTTGAGAATCCCTCATCATTATACCATACCCCATTCTTTTAAGCAATATTTTTTCAATCCCTATCAGCACCTCTTTTTAAAATTTAAATATACAACAGATTGAGTCATAAATACTTATGTCAACGGCTCAGTTTGGTGTTTTTCGGCTTCAAAAGTAATTTGAGCACTGTGCAGTTCATCGAAAAAAAACAATATTGCAAATTACCATGCGTTAAAGAAAGACCAAAGTTTTTGCGAGGACACCAACCAAAAATTAAGGGGCATGGTAAAAAAACTACTTTTTTTACAACTATTATCACTTACGTTTACAAGCACGATCTGTGGTCAAAACCTGGTACAAAATCCAAGTTTTGAAGAACTGAATAAATGCCCGGAAGAGCTGGGCAATATAGAGAGCGATGTTCCCTATTGGTCAAAAGCTTCAGATGGAACTACCGACTATTTCAATGTATGTAGCCTAAGGTTGGGCATACCCAAAAATTTCAACGGCATTCAAAGTGCTGAATTTGGGGTGGGTTATGCCGGATTCTATCTTAGTGCACCCAATGATTATAGGGAGTATTTGCAGGGAGAATTATCAGAACCCCTGATAGAGGGTAAAAAGTATGAAGTTAGTTTTCACATTAGCCTCGCTGAAAAATCAAAACAAGCCATTCGGGATATAGGAGTGCTCTTTTCCAAAAAAAGGATAAAAGAAGATACCCGAAAGGCATTGACCCGGCATCAAGACAAGAACAAGAAGAATGAATACAACTTCGCCGAGGTTAGAAACTGGGAATATTTTGCGGATAAAAAGAGCTGGATGCTAATCAAGACCGAATTCATAGCAAACGGAACCGAAAAATACCTTACCATTGGGAATTTTAGGGATAATGCCCGTTCAAAATTATTAAAGGTAAAAGGAGAAAAAAGCGCTTCCTATTATTACCTAGACCAGGTTTCGGTAGTAGATTATAATGCCAAATACCCATATAACGATTTGGAGCTCAATAAAACCTATGTACTTGAAAATGTACTCTTTCCAACTGATGTCTATCGATTAAATGACGAATCCAAAAGAGAATTAGACCGTCTTTATAAAGGACTTAAAAAGAACGACAACCTTTTTGTAACTGTTCAGGCACATACCGACGATGTAGGTTCTAAAAACTACAACAAAAGTCTTTCTTCAAAAAGGGCGAGGGCTGTTGCAAAATATTTACTCTCAAAAGGTTTGTCCAAAGATCGCATCCGATGGGCCGGTTTTGGTGGAGACCAGCCTGTAGCTGAAAATACCTCGGCGGAAGGTAAACAGAAGAACAGAAGGGCAGAATTCGTTATTACCAATGGCACCTTTGAGGACCGAGATGGTCTAACCGAGACCATCTTTGAAGACGAGAACTAACCCTTTTAATCCAACAATTTGGATGTTGGTCGAGTGGCAGGCAACCAGTCCTGTCTAAATCCCTATTTTAGTGGCAGTTAAGAAGATCAGAACTTGCTGTCCATTTTCAATAAACATAGAATAACATTTTGTTTACTATGCTGTTTCGCTACTGCTTGGTCGCAAAACCTTGTGAAAAACCCAAGCTTTGAAAACTTTGTTAATTGCCCAGAAGGTCTGGGCAATTTGGCTGGTGACGTTGAATTTTGGTCGACCCCAACCCTTGGTTCTACAGATTACTTTAATGGCTGTAGTGTGGCTATGGGCACCCCTGAAAATTTTAATGGTAGGCAACCTGCTGATTTCGGAAACGGTTATTCGGGCCTGTATCTCTATGCCCCAGATGATTATCGGGAGTACCTACAAGCCGAATTAACGGAAACTTTAACGAAGGGAAAAAAGTATCGCCTATCTTTTTATGTAAGCCTGGCTGAACGCTCTGATTTTGCAGTAAAGGAATTCGGGCTCTTGTTTTCGAATAACAAAATTAGTTTGGAAACCAGAAAAACGCTCTCCAAAAAGTTATGGTACCAAATAAAGGGTAATACATATTCTTATATGGAAATAGGCTACTCGAACTTTTATTCCGATACTAAAGAATGGATATTAATACATACCGAGTTTGAAGCCAAAGGAACTGAGAACTACCTGATAATAGGTAATTTTAAGAATAACGCTCGGACACGATTGTTCAAAACCAAACGAAATGCCAAACAAGGTGCATATTACTATTTTGATGAGCTTGTTATAAAGGCGGTGGAACCTATTCCGGGCTCATACCAAATTGATAAAGTACATACATTTAAAAACCTGCTTTTTGCCTTTGATAAAGCTGATTTGGAGAGCTCTTCAAAACTGGAAATTGATAAGGTATATGACTATTTAAAAAATAATGAACAGCTTCAAATTACCATAAATGGACATACGGATATTATCGGCGGGAAAAAATACAACCAAGAGTTATCCACGAATAGGGCAAGGACTGTTGGTAATTATTTGATACAGTTGGGGCTCTCCAAAGAACGGGTATCTTGGCAAGGTTACGGGGGTACTTCACCCATAGCCAACAATGCCACAAAAACCGGTCGCGAACAAAACAGACGGGTAGAGTTTTTGATTGCTCAAGAAGATAATCAATAAAACTACCTATTACTTCCTTTTAGGAAAACTACATTAGGAGAATTGTACTACATTTTTTAAACTTAAAAATAAAGAAACGAGCTTTTCATCGAAAAAATCAACCCTTTTATCGATAGAAGTTTTTTCTGGTATACAAAAAAAGTGGGTTTACCACGCTTTTTCCTACACACACAACATTTTCTCTTAGAAGTGATTTCCAAGGCGTAAATTCGGTTCTTGAATATGTGTAATACAATTCTTACTTTTTATTCAAAAACAAAAAATTCACTGTTTAGCACCATCAAAACGGGCAGATTTTAAAAGTACCAACCATGATAAAAAATTGTTCAAAGACGAACTCGTTTCCAATCAAAAGTTTATCAAAGCGGCAAAAAATGAAAAAATATGTTTTTCTTTTGCTGTTATTAATTTCATTCGGGATTCAGGCGCAAAATGTGGTTGTTTTAAATCAGGCTAGTAGTTCTGCAACGGGAGCCGGTTCAAGCGGCGTACCTTCTCTAACCATTAATGTTCCCGATGGAGATAATAGGGCAATCTTTATCGTCTCCATGTTTGAGCGAATGCACTGTACTACGGCACCTTGTACATCTACCACTTCAGGTAATTTTGCCGATGCCGATCAGAATCGACAAATGACCATCAATTTGGCGGGACCCGCTTCCTCTGGCAATTTTGTAAACCCCCTGGTTTTACCAGATGGGGATTTACGATTTATGGTACTTTCAAAACAATTTGACCCAGTTACCCTCGGTACCTATCTATCAACAGAGACTTATCATTATGCCATTTACGAATCGAGTATTGACGGTCTGTTGGGTGGAGCAACATCGGGAAATGTAACTATTACACTTACCGAAGCCTTAGCCGCGGCGGGATTACCGGCTTCCGCAGGGGACGATACCATATTGATGGCGGTGGTATTGGAAAATGTTAATGAATCCAATACAGGAATTGTACGTAGTGCTACCGCTCAAGTGTCTACTTCGCCAAACCCAGGAAATTTTACCCTGGCAAGTGGTGTTTTTGATGCCGGACAGGAAGTAAATGATTCCAAACAAGGTTTGGTTGTTTTTGGAAATACGTTTGCAGGTACACCAAACACCATAGGGTTTAATACTATGGGGGGCTATACCACCTTACTAGATAATCAAACCAGTAATACGGCGGGAATAATGCCAAATTCCCCTCCCCAAATTTTACCTTATAATGAAGGGGATGGGTTTACAGGAACAATGCAATTTAGAAATGGCCCTACCACGGGATCCATTACCACATTTTCCCTTCAGGCCAATGGATCATCCGCTTTTGATCACCATGGGGGGCAAGCTGCTGCATTTACGGTCGATTTTGCCCAGGCCGATTTAGATATTGCAAAAGTTTTGACAACATCGGATCCGGTCATAGGGCAAAATGTTACTTTTCAGGTTACCCTGGATAATTTTGGTCCTGATAATACCGATTTGGTAACCGTTGTAGATCAACTACCAAGTGGATATAGCTTTGTTTCCGCAAATACAAGTCAGGGAAGCTACAGCTCAGGAACTGGGGTTTGGGATATTGGTTATATGGCCGAGGGAACCACGGTAACCATGGATATTGTTGCAACTGTTTTGCCCAGTGGGGATTATACGAATAGAGCGGAAGTAACCAACTCAAGCGTTACCGATCCTGATTCAACACCGTCCGATACGACTGGAGATGATGCCGATGAGATTACTATTAACCCTTCTCTCGATTCCGATGGAGACGGGGTAGGGGATCTGGTGGATATCGATGACGATAATGACGGGATTTTAGACACCCAAGAACTTTGTGGTACCGATCCACAGTCACCGGTTACGCAAACGACTATTTCCATCGCCATTAATATGGACAATTTTGCTAATGAAATATCTTGGACTTTAGATGGTCCTTCTGGGCAAGTAGGTTCTGGAGGTGGCTATGGAGGAGCCCAAAACAATACAACCGTAAACGAAACCGTAAATGTAACTGAAAATGGCTCATATACCTTTACTATATTTGATTCCTGGGGAGATGGACTCTTAGGGAATACCTATTCAATTAGTGGTGCAGATTTTACAACCATAACAGATCCTTTTGAGGATCAAGGGCTAACCGGTACCCAAATTAGTGAACAACAATTCTTTACGGTAACGAGCATATCGAACAGCGTATTTTCCTGTTTGGTGGATGATCCTAATGAAGATGCTGACGGTGATGGAACCCTGAATTATCAAGATGCGGACTTTTGTGCCCTTAATGGTGCCGGTGTTTGTGATTCGTTGGATACCGACGGAGATGGTTTAATTGATTCTTTGGATACTGATAGTGATAATGACGGTTGTCCTGATGCTATAGAAGGAGCTGGTAGTTTTACGTTAAGTGATTTGGATGGTGATGACAGTCTGGGAGATACCGTCGATGGCAATGGGGTACCCACCGTGGCCGGCGCTACTGGTCAGGCTCCCACAGCGGCTTTGACCGATGCTGGTGATAGTTCTGCTTGCCCAACAAGTACGATTGATGCTATGGCTGATGATTTTACTGGAACACCTATAAATGGAGCAACGGGAGGGACGACTGCCAGTGTATTTGCCGACAACGGTAACGGGGTCGATGATGCAAATGGAGGACCTGCCACTAATGCCTTAATAGATGATAATATTAGCATAACATTGGATGGAGGACTTACAGGAGTGACCATAAACACGGATGGAACTATTAATATTCCTGGTAGCACTACAGGAGGAACATATAATGTAACATATCAAATATGTCTAACATCGGATAATACCGTTTGTGATACCGCTGTAGCTACTATTGTAGTTGACACGGAAGCGGTGTATACCGTTGACGCCGCCCAGAACGTAGACTCCTATGTGGCGAACGAAAGTTTGGCCACGGTGAGCGATGCGGACGGAGCTATCACGAGTGCTGTACTTGCCAACGCAACGACCTTGCCAGCAGGTACGCAGATGGACCCTGTTACGGGCGAGATCACGGTCAGCGACCCGGCGCTATTGGTGGCGGGCAGCTATGACGTTGACATCACTACTGTTGATGCTACGGGCGGAACGACGACACAGACGATAACCCTTACCTTCGACCCTGACACGGAAGCGGTGTATACCGTTGACGCCGCCCAGAACGTAGACTCCTATGTTGCGAACGAAAGTTTGGCCACGGTGAGCGATGCGGACGGAGCTATCACCAGCGCTGTACTTGCCAACGCAACGACCTTGCCAGCAGGTACGCAGATGGACCCTGTTACGGGCGAGATCACGGTCAGCGACCCGGCGCTATTGGTGGCGGGCAGCTATGACGTTGACATCACTACTGTTGATGCTACGGGCGGAACGACGACACAGACGATAACCCTTACCTTCGACCCTGACACGGAAGCGGTGTATACCGTTGACGCCGCCCAGAACGTAGACTCCTATGTTGCGAACGAAAGCCTGGCGACTGTCAGCGATGCGGACGGAGCTATCACCAGCGCTGTACTTGCCAACGCAACGACCTTGCCAGCAGGTACGCAGATGGACCCTGTTACGGGCGAGATCACGGTAAGCGACCCGGCGCTATTGGTGGCGGGCAGCTATGACGTTGACATCACTACTGTTGATGCTACGGGCGGAACGACGACACAGACGATAACCCTTACCTTCGACCCTGACACGGAAGCGGTGTATACCGTTGACGCCGCCCAGAACGTAGACTCCTATGTGGCGAACGAAAGCCTGGCGACTGTCAGCGATGCGGACGGAGCTATCACGAGTGCTGTACTTGCCAACGGGACGACCTTGCCAGCAGGTACGCAGATGGACCCTGTTACGGGCGAGATCACGGTCAGCGACCCGGCGCTATTGGTGGCGGGCAGCTATGACGTTGACATCACTACTGTTGATGCTACGGGCGGAACGACGACACAGACGATAACCCTTACCTTCGACCCTGACACGGAAGCGGTGTATACCGTTGACGCCGCCCAGAACGTAGACTCCTATGTTGCGAACGAAAGCCTGGCGACTGTCAGCGATGCGGACGGAGCTATCACCAGCGCTGTACTTGCCAACGCAACGACCTTGCCAGCAGGTACGCAGATGGACCCTGTTACGGGCGAGATCACGGTAAGCGACCCGGCGCTATTGGTGGCGGGCAGCTATGACGTTGACATCACTACTGTTGATGCTACGGGCGGAACGACGACACAGACGATAACCCTTACCTTCGACCCTGACACGGAAGCGGTGTATACCGTTGACGCCGCCCAGAACGTAGACTCCTATGTGGCGAACGAAAGCCTGGCGACTGTCAGCGATGCGGACGGAGCTATCACGAGTGCTGTACTTGCCAACGGGACGACCTTGCCAGCAGGTACGCAGATGGACCCTGTTACGGGCGAGATCACGGTCAGCGACCCGGCGCTATTGGTGGCGGGCAGCTATGACGTTGACATCACTACTGTTGATGCTACGGGCGGAACGACGACACAGACGATAACCCTTACCTTCGACCCTGACACGGAAGCGGTGTATACCGTTGACGCCGCCCAGAACGTAGACTCCTATGTGGCGAACGAAAGTTTGGCCACGGTGAGCGATGCGGACGGAGCTATCACGAGTGCTGTACTTGCCAACGCAACGACCTTGCCAGCAGGTACGCAGATGGACCCTGTTACGGGCGAGATCACGGTCAGCGACCCGGCGCTATTGGTGGCGGGCAGCTATGACGTTGACATCACTACTGTTGATGCTACGGGCGGAACGACGACACAGACGATAACCCTTACCTTCGACCCTGACACGGAAGCGGTGTATACCGTTGACGCCGCCCAGAACGTAGACTCCTATGTTGCGAACGAAAGCCTGGCGACTGTCAGCGATGCGGACGGAGCTATCACCAGCGCTGTACTTGCCAACGCAACGACCTTGCCAGCAGGTACGCAGATGGACCCTGTTACGGGCGAGATCACGGTAAGCGACCCGGCGCTATTGGTGGCGGGCAGCTATGACGTTGACATCACTACTGTTGATGCTACGGGCGGAACGACGACACAGACGATAACCCTTACCTTCGACCCTGACACGGAAGCGGTGTATACCGTTGACGCCGCCCAGAACGTAGACTCCTATGTGGCGAACGAAAGCCTGGCGACTGTCAGCGATGCGGACGGAGCTATCACGAGTGCTGTACTTGCCAACGCAACGACCTTGCCAGCAGGTACGCAGATGGACCCTGTTACGGGCGAGATCACGGTCAGCGACCCGGCGCTATTGGTGGCGGGCAGCTATGACGTTGACATCACTACTGTTGATGCTACGGGCGGAACGACGACACAGACGATAACCCTTACCTTCGACCCTGACACGGAAGCGGTGTATACCGTTGACGCCGCCCAGAACGTAGACTCCTATGTTGCGAACGAAAGTTTGGCCACGGTGAGCGATGCGGACGGAGCTATCACGAGTGCTGTACTTGCCAACGCAACGACCTTGCCAGCAGGTACGCAGATGGACCCTGTTACGGGCGAGATCACGGTCAGCGACCCGGCGCTATTGGTGGCGGGCAGCTATGACGTTGACATCACTACTGTTGATGCTACGGGCGGAACGACGACACAGACGATAACCCTTACCTTCGACCCTGACACGGAAGCGGTGTATACCGTTGACGCCGCCCAGAACGTAGACTCCTATGTTGCGAACGAAAGTTTGGCCACGGTGAGCGATGCGGACGGAGCTATCACGAGTGCTGTACTTGCCAACGCAACGACCTTGCCAGCAGGTACGCAGATGGACCCTGTTACGGGCGAGATCACGGTCAGCGACCCGGCGCTATTGGTGGCGGGCAGCTATGACGTTGACATCACTACTGTTGATGCTACGGGCGGAACGACGACACAGACGATAACCCTTACCTTCGACCCTGACACGGAAGCGGTGTATACCGTTGACGCCGCCCAGAACGTAGACTCCTATGTTGCGAACGAAAGTTTGGCCACGGTGAGCGATGCGGACGGAGCTATCACCAGCGCTGTACTTGCCAACGCAACGACCTTGCCAGCAGGTACGCAGATGGACCCTGTTACGGGCGAGATCACGGTCAGCGACCCGGCGCTATTGGTGGCGGGCAGCTATGACGTTGACATCACTACTGTTGATGCTACGGGCGGAACGACGACACAGACGATAACCCTTACCTTCGACCCTGACACGGAAGCGGTGTATACCGTTGACGCCGCCCAGAACGTAGACTCCTATGTTGCGAACGAAAGCCTGGCGACTGTCAGCGATGCGGACGGAGCTATCACCAGCGCTGTACTTGCCAACGCAACGACCTTGCCAGCAGGTACGCAGATGGACCCTGTTACGGGCGAGATCACGGTAAGCGACCCGGCGCTATTGGTGGCGGGCAGCTATGACGTTGACATCACTACTGTTGATGCTACGGGCGGAACGACGACACAGACGATAACCCTTACCTTCGACCCTGACACGGAAGCGGTGTATACCGTTGACGCCGCCCAGAACGTAGACTCCTATGTGGCGAACGAAAGCCTGGCGACTGTCAGCGATGCGGACGGAGCTATCACGAGTGCTGTACTTGCCAACGCAACGACCTTGCCAGCAGGTACGCAGATGGACCCTGTTACGGGCGAGATCACGGTCAGCGACCCGGCGCTATTGGTGGCGGGCAGCTATGACGTTGACATCACTACTGTTGATGCTACGGGCGGAACGACGACACAGACGATAACCCTTACCTTCGACCCTGACACGGAAGCGGTGTATACCGTTGACGCCGCCCAGAACGTAGACTCCTATGTTGCGAACGAAAGCCTGGCGACTGTCAGCGATGCGGACGGAGCTATCACCAGCGCTGTACTTGCCAACGCAACGACCTTGCCAGCAGGTACGCAGATGGACCCTGTTACGGGCGAGATCACGGTCAGCGACCCGGCGCTATTGGTGGCGGGCAGCTATGACGTTGACATCACTACTGTTGATGCTACGGGCGGAACGACGACACAGACGATAACCCTTACCTTCGACCCTGACACGGAAGCGGTGTATACCGTTGACGCCGCCCAGAACGTAGACTCCTATGTGGCGAACGAAAGCCTGGCGACTGTCAGCGATGCGGACGGAGCTATCACGAGTGCTGTACTTGCCAACGGGACGACCTTGCCAGCAGGTACGCAGATGGACCCTGTTACGGGCGAGATCACGGTCAGCGACCCGGCGCTATTGGTGGCGGGCAGCTATGACGTTGACATCACTACTGTTGATGCTACGGGCGGAACGACGACACAGACGATAACCCTTACCTTCGACCCTGACACGGAAGCGGTGTATACCGTTGACGCCGCCCAGAACGTAGACTCCTATGTTGCGAACGAAAGTTTGGCCACGGTGAGCGATGCGGACGGAGCTATCACGAGTGCTGTACTTGCCAACGCAACGACCTTGCCAGCAGGTACGCAGATGGACCCTGTTACGGGCGAGATCACGGTCAGCGACCCGGCGCTATTGGTGGCGGGCAGCTATGACGTTGACATCACTACTGTTGATGCTACGGGCGGAACGACGACACAGACGATAACCCTTACCTTCGACCCTGACACGGAAGCGGTGTATACCGTTGACGCCGCCCAGAACGTAGACTCCTATGTTGCGAACGAAAGCCTGGCGACTGTCAGCGATGCGGACGGAGCTATCACCAGCGCTGTACTTGCCAACGCAACGACCTTGCCAGCAGGTACGCAGATGGACCCTGTTACGGGCGAGATCACGGTCAGCGACCCGGCGCTATTGGTGGCGGGCAGCTATGACGTTGACATCACTACTGTTGATGCTACGGGCGGAACGACGACACAGACGATAACCCTTACCTTCGACCCTGACACGGAAGCGGTGTATACCGTTGACGCCGCCCAGAACGTAGACTCCTATGTGGCGAACGAAAGTTTGGCCACGGTGAGCGATGCGGACGGAGCTATCACGAGTGCTGTACTTGCCAACGCAACGACCTTGCCAGCAGGTACGCAGATGGACCCTGTTACGGGCGAGATCACGGTCAGCGACCCGGCGCTATTGGTGGCGGGCAGCTATGACGTTGACATCACTACTGTTGATGCTACGGGCGGAACGACGACACAGACGATAACCCTTACCTTCGACCCTGACACGGAAGCGGTGTATACCGTTGACGCCGCCCAGAACGTAGACTCCTATGTGGCGAGCGAAAGCCTGGCCACGGTGAGCGATGCGGACGGAGCTATCACGAGTGCTGTACTTGCCAACGGGACGACCTTGCCAGCAGGTACGCAGATGGACCCTGTTACGGGCGAGATCACGGTCAGCGACCCGGCGCTATTGGTGGCGGGCAGCTATGACGTTGACATCACTACTGTTGATGCTACCGGCGGAACGACGACACAGACGATAACCCTTACCTTCGACCCTGACACGGAAGCGGTGTATACCGTTGACGCCGCCCAGAACGTAGACTCCTATGTGGCGAACGAAAGTTTGGCCACGGTGAGCGATGCGGACGGAGCTATCACGAGTGCTGTACTTGCCAACGCAACGACCTTGCCAGCAGGTACGCAGATGGACCCTGTTACGGGCGAGATCACGGTAAGCGACCCGGCGCTATTGGTGGCGGGCAGCTATGACGTTGACATCACTACTGTTGATGCTACGGGCGGAACGACGACACAGACGATAACCCTTACCTTCGACCCTGACACGGAAGCGGTGTATACCGTTGACGCCGCCCAGAACGTAGACTCCTATGTTGCGAACGAAAGCCTGGCGACTGTCAGCGATGCGGACGGAGCTATCACCAGCGCTGTACTTGCCAACGGGACGACCTTGCCAGCAGGTACGCAGATGGACCCTGTTACGGGCGAGATCACGGTCAGCGACCCGGCGCTATTGGTGGCGGGCAGCTATGACGTTGACATCACTACTGTTGATGCTACCGGCGGAACGACGACACAGACGATAACCCTTACCTTCGACCCTGACACGGAAGCGGTGTATACCGTTGACGCCGCCCAGAACGTAGACTCCTATGTGGCGAACGAAAGCCTGGCGACTGTCAGCGATGCGGACGGAGCTATCACCAGCGCTGTACTTGCCAACGGGACGACCTTGCCAGCAGGTACGCAGATGGACCCTGTTACGGGCGAGATCACGGTCAGCGACCCGGCGCTATTGGTGGCGGGCAGCTATGACGTTGACATCACTACTGTTGATGCTACGGGCGGAACGACGACACAGACGATAACCCTTACCTTCGATCCGGATGTAACACCTCCAACAGCAGATAGTTTTGTTTCTGAAGATATTACCCCGACTTTAACGGGAAGTGGATATCCTAATGAAATTATCTCAGTAGAAGTGGATAGTGATGGGGACGGAAACCCAGAAGTTACCTATACGGTTCAGGTCGATAATACAGGAATGTGGTCGATAGACCCCGATAGCGTGACACCGGATAGTGGTACATTCCCTATACTCTCCGATGGAGATAGCATTGATGTAACCGCAACCGATATCTTTGGAAATACAAGCCCTATCGGAGAAATCATAATAGAAAATGATGCTGACAACGATGGTCTTACAGATGCAGAAGAAGCACTTATAGGTACCGACCCAAATAATCCTGACACTGATGGAGATGGTGTAGGAGACGCAGAGGAAGTAGCGGATAATACAGATCCAATCGATGAGTGTGATTACATCATAGCCAATCAGGATCTCGCGAATGTGGGAGATCAATGGAACAATGCTGATTGTGACGGAGATGGAATATCAAATGGACAAGAGATTCTAGATGGAACGGACCCCTTGAACGATTGTGATTTTATTGGAGGAACCCCCTTACCGACCAGTGATTGTGATAATGACGGTTTGACCAATGAAGAAGAAGAGTTGTTGGGTACGGATATCTATAACCCAGATACCGATGGTGATGGTGTAATTGACGGCCAGGAAGTTATTGATGGGACTGACCCTGTAGTTCCCTGTGACTTTGTTGAGGCCAGTACCACACTAGAACCTTCAGGAACTTATTTAACCGCTGATTGTGATGGTGATGGCGTACTTAACGGTACGGAGATTACAGATGGTACAGATGCTCATGACCCATGTGTTTTCTTAGAAACTAGCATTACCTTGGATCAGACCGGAGATTATTTACTCGCTGATTGCGATCAAGATGGTGTAACCAACGGCCAAGAAATTGCAGATGGTACGGATTTATTCGATCCTTGTAGCGCTATTGGCGGAATGCCACCTTCAGGAGTTGTTTGTGACATAGAAATTGCAAATGAACTGATAACACCTGATGGTGATGGCATAAACGATGTATTTAGAATCCGGTACATTGAATCGTATCCCGATAATACGGTTGAAGTATTCAATCGATGGGGTGTCAATGTCTTTACCACCAATGGTTATGATAATAACTCCAATGCATTTAACGGAATATCCAATGGAAGAGTAACCATACAGGCAAATGACAGGCTTCCGGCGGGGGTATACTTCTACATCATCAATTACAATGATGACGGAAATTCTAAATCTAAATCCGGTTACCTATACATCAACCAATAAATAATATTAATATTACGACATGAAAAAAAGTGTTCTATTACTAATTTTAATTATCAGCTCTTTTGAGGTGATAAATGCCCAACAAGACGCTCAATATACCCAATACATGTATAATACATTGGTTGTGAACCCTGCCTATGCCGGTTCAAGAGGTGTGCTGAGTATTGCAGGCTTGCATAGATCCCAATGGATTGGCTTAGATGGAGCGCCTAATACTCAAACCCTCAGCTTTCATACGCCTACTGGAAAAAATATAGGCCTTGGTCTATCCATAGTCAATGATGAAATAGGTAATGGCACAAACCAAGAAACAAATTTCGATTTGGCATTTTCCTATACGGTTCGATTGGCACAAGAACGAAAACTATCATTTGGATTAAAGGCGGGAGGACACCTGTTAAATATCGATTTTTCGAAGTTGGCAGGTTTTACCGATGAACAAAACGCTAATTCGTTAATGAATATCGATAATAAATTTTCTCCAAATTTTGGAGCTGGAATTTACTATCATACAGACCGTTTTTACATGGGATTATCGGTACCTAACTTTTTGGAAACCGAACATTTTGATAATAGCGAGGCAGCATCATCCTTTCTGGCAAAGGAGCGTATGAACTGGTACTTGATTTCGGGTTATGTTTTTGATCTAAATGCTAATTTGAAGTTGAAACCGGCCATTTTGTTCAAGATGGTAAACGGTGCGCCTCTGCAAACCGATTTATCGGTAAGTGCCCTTTTTAACGAAAGATTTTCTTTAGGAGCTGCTTACCGTTGGGATGCCGCCTTAAGTGGTTTTGTAGGCCTTCAGATAACGGATCAGTTTATGGTAGGTTTGGCCTATGATAAAGAAACTACAGAACTTGGGAGCACTGCATTTAATGATGGTTCTTTTGAGGTCTTTTTAAGATACGAACTTAGAAGAAGACCTTCTAAAGTAATTACCCCGAGGTTCTTTTAAACAGTTGATTTAGAACTTTCGAGAAAGAGCCTCCTAGATGTTATCCGGGAGGCTCTTTTTTTTAGTATTGAATTCAAAAAGGAACCCAAAATGAGGGTTGAGATTTAAAAAGTGACCGAAAAGGGTACTTCGTCGAATTCTGTTTAAATGGCTGCGCTGTTCATCGAATAAAAACAATATTTTTTTAATAAGTAGGTTTTATCTTACAAGAAACAAAATAACCTATTTTACTTTGGAACAAAACCCAACACTGTTGAACGGCAATCTAAAATATTGAAGAGTACTTATAATTGGGACTTATAAGTAGAAGTGCAGTTAATTTGGGAAAAAGGCGTCTGAAAAGGCGCCTTTTAGTTTTCCATATTACTTGAACCACATCCATTTAAGACAAATTTCCATACCAATAACATTAATTTATCAAATTGGTTGTTTTGTCTGGAAACCCTAATTTAGTGTTATGGTTATAACTAAATTCAAGTACTTTTTAGTGAGTATATTTTTTTGCTTTTCATGCTCGGAAAGGAAAAAAAATAATGATACTACCGAAAAGATGAATAAGGAGGCTTACCAGCTGCAAGCTCCAGGTCTTCAGTCAATTTTAGATAATGCGGGGGTAACGGGAAGTATAGTAATTTACGATTTGGAAAAGGATGGCTATCATTCCAACGATTTTGAATGGGCAATTACCCAAAGGTTACCGGCCTCCACTTTTAAAATTCCAAATTCAATAGTAGCAATTGAAACAGGAGTTGTCGAGAATGACAGTACCCTTTTTAAATGGGATGGTCAGGAAAGAGCTATAAAAGTTTGGAACCAAGACTTGATTCTTAAAGATGCGTTTCATTTCTCCTGCGTGCCATGTTACCAAGATATTGCAAGAAGAATAGGAGATAAGAGGATGAATACATACTTAGCTAAATTAAACTATGGTGCCATGGACGTTGATTCGACCAACATTGACCTTTTCTGGTTAGAAGGCAAATCGAGAATAAGTCAATTAGAGCAGATCGATTTTTTAAAACGGTTTTATAGTTCAGCGCTTCCTATATCGAGTCGTACAGAAAAAATGATGAAGAGGATGATGGTCATAAAGGGTGCCAAGGACTATAGATTGAGTGGTAAAACGGGCTGGGCGGTTCGCAACAATTACAATAATGGTTGGTTTGTAGGATATGTCGAAACCAATGATAACACCTATTTTTTCGCAACCAATATTGAACCAAAAGATGATTTTGAAATGAAAAGATTTCCATCTGTTCGGAAAGAAGTTACTTTAAAGGCTTTGAACCAAATGGGTATAATAAAGAGATGATTACTTTCCTGAATTGGCAATCGTCATTTAAACGCCCTAACTTGCAGAAAATCAATTAAAATCTATGGATGTAAACCTCGCAGTACTTATAGACGGCGACAATATCCCATCAGCCTATGTAAAGGAAATGATGGAGGAAATTGCCAAATACGGCAATCCGACCATAAAACGTATTTATGGGGATTGGACGAATCCGAGGCTGGGTAAATGGAAACAGGTACTACTAGAAAATGCCATTACACCCATTCAACAATATGGATATACCCAAGGGAAGAATGCAACAGATTCTGCAATGATCATTGATGCCATGGATATTTTATATTCGGGCAAAGTAAACGGGTTTTGTTTAGTGAGTAGCGATAGCGACTTTACACGTTTGGCAACACGATTGCGTGAAGCTGGTATGCAGGTTTTCGGAATAGGGGAGAAGAAAACGCCAAACCCCTTTATTGTGGCCTGCGATAAATTCATCTATATCGAAATTTTAAAGAACCAATCGGTAGAAGAGGATGATGATGAGACCTCAGACAAACCAAAAGGTTCTAAAAAAGCAAAATCCAATATTGACAAGATTACGGCAAAAGAAATCCGGTGGATTTCAAATACTATTCAGGACTTGGCAGACGACGATGGTTGGGCTTTTTTGGGGGATGTTGGCAGTCTGTTACAGAAAAAACAACCCAATTTTGATTCACGTAATTACGGATTTCAAAAGTTAACGCCTTTAATCAATTCCATCAAAAATTTTGAGGTTGAACGACGGGAAGACTCCAGAGGTCGTAACAAACTGATTTATGTAAAAATAAGGGAAAAGAAAAGCAGGGGGGCTAAAAGATAGACTGGTCTTCTAATTTTAGGACCGCTGTGGTAAAGTCTCTCGTTTTTTTACACAATTGGGCATCTTCAATCAACGATTTTCCAAAACTCGGAATCATTTCCGTCAATTTAGATTTCCAGGAATCTGTTTTCATCTTTTCGGGAAAACATTCTTTTAATACGTTCAACATAATGGATACAGCAGTTGATGCCCCCGGCGATGCTCCCAATAATGCGGCCAGGTTTTTGTCTTTGTTCGAGACGATTTCCGTTCCAAATTTAAGAACTCCGCCTTCTTTTTTATCCTTTTTAATAATCTGAACCCGCTGTCCGGCGTTAATCAGTTCCCAATCGGCAAATTTCGCCTCAGGATAGTACTTCTGTAATGCCTTAAAGCGTTCTTCAGGGGACTGTATTACCTGCTCTATCAAATATTTTGTCAAGGAAATGTTATGCAAGCCAGCAGAGAACATCGGGAAAATGTTATGCGCATCAATAGACAAAGGCAAGTCAAAATACGACCCGTTTTTTAAAAATTTTGTTGAAAAACCTGCATAAGGACCAAAAAGCAACGAACGTTTTCCATTTAACATTCTTGTATCTAGGTGAGGAACGGACATTGGTGGGGAACCTTCTTCAGCCTTACCATAGACCTTGGCTTCGTGTTGTATAACCACATCGGGATTGGTACATTTTAAAAATTGACCACTTACCGGAAAACCACCATAACCTTCCCCTTCAGGAATACCGGATTTTTCCAATAATTTTAAGGCACCTCCTCCGGCCCCGATAAAAACGAATTGACTTTGAACAGTTTTATCCCTTCTGCTGTGGAGATCTTTCACCTCGATTTCCCATTGCCCCCTATCGGTCTGTTCGATATCTTCTACTTGGTGACCAAGATAAACGGTAACACCATCAAGACCCTCCAAATAAGAAATCATACTCCGGGTTATTGACCCAAAATTCACATCGGTTCCTATTGGCATTCTGGTTGCCGATATATTTTCATTCCGATTTCTACCTTGCATCATTAAGGGAACCCACGCTGCTATTTCGTTAAAATCTGCAGAATATTTCATGTCATTGAACATCCCGAATTGGATGAGGGCATCATATCGGTTTTTTAAAAATAGATTATTACCAGTACCCCAGACAAAGCTCATATGGTCAATGTCGTTTATAAAAGGGGAGTTGCTCTGTACGAGATTGTTTTGGACCAAATAGGCCCAAAATTGTTTCGAAATTTCAAACGACTCACTGATTTTTAGGGCCTTTGTGATATCTATTTTCCCATTTTCGTCTTCAGGAGTGTAATTAAGTTCGCAAAAAGCCGAATGTCCTGTTCCGGCATTGTTCCAGGCATCCGAGCTTTCTGCTCCAACCTTATCCAATCGTTCAAAGATCGATATTCTAGCGTCGGGCATCAATTGTTTCAGTAGTACACCCAAAGTTGCACTCATAATACCTGCTCCGATCAAAGTAAAATTTTGTTTTCCAGCCATTTGTTATTTCATTCTTTACTACAAATCTAACAAACGTTTTGCTGATCATTATACTTGAGCGAATAGGCAGTTTTTACATCAAATCTTACTCGCAGAGAATTACCCAGACAATTTTGGGCACGGTCCTTGTAATGTTTAAAGAAAATAATTTTTTACATTTACATAAATCATCAATTCGTACTAAAACAGTTCAAAATGAAAAATTACACAAAATCGATTTTCAAACTTTTTATAGGTGCCATGTTGATTGCAATTCCATTGCAATCGGTAACGGCAAATAACAATTCTTCAATTAATATTGATATCGAGAAAATCGTCAAGGATAAGTTCTCTGGAGGATGGAGTTATACCGTTCAGGGAGCACCGGAAGGTTATCAAGAAGGTCTTTTGGTAATCGTAAAAGCTGGTGATTCGTACAAGGTACAGATTCAAATCGCCGGTGGTACCTTAATGGGGGAAAATGTTAGGACCAAAGGGCACAACATCATGTTCGATGTTATGATCGAAGGAGATAAGGTTGCAGTAGACCTAGCTGTAAATGGCAGTAAACTTTCAGGAAAAACCACCTCATCTGAAGGTACATTTACCGTTTCCGGAGTAAAGACACTTTCTGCGGAATAAACAGGATTTTACCATTTTTAAAATATGTTGAGCATCACCTTTTGCAAATTGTATAAGGTGATGTTTTAATTTCCACTTTTGACGACGCTGCTTTATATTTGTTTTCCTCCCAAATAAAATATGCTATGAAAAAAATCAGCTCCCTGTTACTACTACTATGCTTCAGTTGTGAGGTATTGAAAGAAGAGGTAGACCTTGTGGTTATCAATGCCAATGTTTATACCGTTGATGAAGGGTTTTCCAAAACCCAGGCCTTCGCCATAAATAATGGAAAGTTTATTGCCGTCGGCACTTCAGATGAAATAAGGGAAAAATATACGGCTGATCAGCTACTCGATGCCGATGGTCGTACCATCACCCCAGGACTTATAGATGCCCATTGCCATTTTTATGGTTTGGGTCTTAATCAGCAATTAGCCGACCTAAGGGGAACCAAAAGTTTTGACGAGGTACTACGACGGATTCAGGAATTTCAACAATTGAAACCTAAAAAGGTAATAAGGGGAAGAGGTTGGGACCAAAACGATTGGGAGATAAAAGAATTTCCTACTAAAAAGGAACTAGATGAATTGTTTCCCGAAATTCCCGTAGTATTGGAGCGGGTTGATGGACACGCGTATTTAGTGAACCAGGCTGCATTGGATAGAGCGGGAATCAAATGGAACACCAGAGTTGATGGTGGCGAGATTGTTAAGAATGCGTACGGAAATACGGGTGTATTGATAGACAATCCAATGCAATTGATCGATTCTGTCATGCCCCCGCCAAGTTTAGAAACCAAAGTACAGGCTTTAAAGGACGCTCAACGGATTTGCTTTAATAATGGTTTAACAACGGTAAGTGACGCTGGTCTCGATAGATCGACTATTGAACTTATAGATAGTCTGCAGCAGGTTGGGGAACTTTCCATTCGCGTGTATGCTATGGTTAGCAATACACCGGAAGATATAGACCATTATATTTACAAAGGACCAATTAAAACAGACTTTTTGAACGTACGTTCGGTAAAGGTGTATGGCGACGGGGCCTTGGGGTCGAGAGGGGCGGTGCTGAAAAAACCGTATACAGATAAATGGAACCATTATGGCGCAATGGTTACTCCGGTTGCCGATATTAAAAAACTTGCCGAAAAACTGGCAATTTCTGAATATCAAATGAATACACATGCCATAGGGGATTCTGCCAATGCTGTGGTGTTAAGAACTTATAGGGAAGTGTTACGGGACCGACCTGATAGAAGATGGAGAATCGAGCATGCCCAGGTAGTAGATTCAATTGATTTTGATTACTTTAAAGATGGTATCATACCATCGGTACAACCCACACATGCAACAAGCGATATGTATTGGGCCGAAGAACGTCTTGGACCAGAACGTGTAAAAGGTGCTTATGCATTCAAGAAATTATTGGACCAAGCAGGAACGATAGCTTTGGGAACCGATTTTCCGGTAGAAAAAGTTAGCCCGTTTTTAACATTCTATGCGGCCGTAGCCAGAAAAGACCTGGAAAATTATCCCGAGGGTGGTTTTCAGATACAGCATGCACTATCGCGGGAAGAAGCTTTACGGGGAATGACCATATGGGCAGCCTACGCGAACTTCGAGGAACATGAAAAAGGAAGCATTGAAGTAGGCAAGTTTGCGGATTTCACTATCTATAGCGATGATCTAATGAAAGTTCCTGTAACGGAAATACCAACCATACAGGCACAACAGACTTATATTGGGGGCCGTATTGCGGAATAACGGGAGGAATGAAATAAGGTGGTAATAAACAAAAAACCCGAGGCCAAGACCTCGGGTTTTCTATTGATAAAATGTTCAATTACATTTTTGTCATTTCCATCATTATAGGAACGGCAACACGGGTTTTGCCCCATCCCATGACCATATGTGCACCACCGTCTACCTTTTTAAAGGCTATTGAAAATGCCTCTAACGATTTGCCGTCACTTGCGGCCTTCGCTTTAATACGGGCAACATCGGCCGATTCATCATAGGAATATGCACCCCATTGGTTCAATTTGTTATTAAAGATAACGGTCCATTCATCATCACCAGGAACCGTAAATAGGGAATACGTTCCGGCTTTTACGCTGGCACCCCCTACTTTAACATCTTGATAAAAGGTAATTTCTGGAGCTTCATTGGCACCTGTTCTCCAAACCTTTCCCGCTTTTGCCAAATCGGTAACCTCCCTTCCTTTTAATTGGGGTCTGCTGTAGATAACACGGACTGCCTTGTTCGCAACTTTATAACTAGAGGGGAATGTAGCGGCATCCATTGGACTTTTATCCAGTCCGCCAAAATCTTGGGCCTTGGTTTCCGCGGTAAAAACCATAGCGACTACCATAAGGGCAATTGTAAAAACTTTTTTCATAATAGTGTTTTTTATTCAGAACCACTTTGCCGGGAAGCAAGTTTAATTCAAGAAATGTTTGTTAAAACTAATTAGTAAATACTGAAATCTCTACTAAAGAGTCGTTAAATTTCAATCAACTTACACTATAGTCAGTTTTTAAAGTAAAATGACATTTTATATATTAATTTAATTTCATAAATCAATAAAATGTTTCAAATTAAAACCAATAATAGTCTTAATGTTTTATAATTGAAAGTTTAAGCTCATCTTTGTTTTTTAACTGTTATAATTTAGATTGATATGTGTGGAATTGTATGTGCTTTTGATATAAAGGAAAGTACCGAAGTGTTAAGGCCTCAATTATTGGAAATGTCCAAAAAAGTACGCCATAGAGGACCGGATTGGAGCGGAATTTACTCAGATGAGAAGGCAATTCTGGCCCATGAACGTTTAGCGATTGTAGACCCGGCATCTGGAAAACAGCCCTTATTGAGTCCAGATGGAAAAATGATATTGGCTGCTAATGGAGAAATATATAACCATCGCGAACTACGCAAACAATTTGAAGGAACTTATGACTTCAGGACAGAATCTGACTGTGAGGTGATTTTGGCATTGTATCAAAAAAAGGGCCCCGCTTTTTTGGATGATATGAATGGGATTTTTGGTTTTGCCATCTATGATGCTGAGAAAGATGAATACTTTATTGCGCGTGATCATATGGGGATTATTCCTTTGTACATGGGTTGGGACCAGAACGGGACTTTTTATGTGGCCTCCGAGCTTAAAGCCTTGGAAGGCACATGTACCAAGATCGAATTATTTCCCCCCGGACATTACCTTCAAAGTTCTGATGGTGAACTAAAGAAATGGTACGTAAGGGATTGGATGGAATATGAAGCAGTAAAGGATAACGAAACGAGTATTCAAGAAATAAAGGAGGCTTTGGAAGCTGCCGTGCATCGTCAATTAATGTCCGATGTTCCTTATGGAGTGCTACTTTCCGGAGGATTGGATTCTTCGGTAACTTCTGCCATTGCCAAAAAGTATGCCCAAAAACGAATTGAGTCAGATGATACCACCGACGCTTGGTGGCCTCAGTTACATTCATTTTCTGTGGGGTTGGAAGGTTCTCCTGATTTGGCAGCTGCAAAAAAAGTAGCGGACCATATTGGTACCGTACATCATGAGATAAAGTTTACCATTCAAGAAGGGTTAGATGCAATTAAAGATGTAATCTATAATCTGGAAACCTATGATATTACTACCATTCGCGCATCAACCCCAATGTATTTAATGGCGAGGGTCATTAAATCAATGGGTATTAAAATGGTGTTGTCGGGTGAGGGTGCTGATGAGCTTTTTGGAGGCTACCTGTACTTCCATAAGGCACCAAACGATAGGGAATTTCATGAAGAGACGGTTCGTAAATTGAGCAAATTGCATATGTACGATTGTCTTCGGGCGAACAAAAGCCTTGCAGCCTGGGGTATTGAAGGGCGAGTGCCATTTTTAGACAAGGAGTTTATGGATGTTGCCATGCGCATTAACCCAAAAGACAAAATGATCAATGGCGAACGCATGGAGAAATGGGTGGTGCGGAAGGCCTTTGAGGATATGTTACCCGAAAGCGTAGCATGGCGTCAGAAAGAGCAATTTTCAGATGGAGTAGGGTATAGTTGGATCGATACCTTAAAAAACATTGTGGCTGCCGAAGTATCCGATGAGCAATTGGCCAATGCCAAGTTTAGGTTTCCTTTGCAGACACCACAGAACAAAGAAGAATTTTATTACCGGACTATTTTTGAATCGCATTTTCCTTCTGATGCTGCGGCCTTGAGTGTACCACAAGAGCCCTCGGTAGCCTGCAGTACAAAAATTGCTTTAGAGTGGGATGAGGCCTTTAAAAATATGAACGACCCTTCTGGTAGGGCCGTAGCCAATGTACATGAAGAAGCCTATTAGTATAGGGTTCATCTATGATTACGATAAAAGTCTTTTAAGATAATCGATTCTGTTCAATCGGTTTTTGTTTTAATTAGTCAGAAAGAAGCGCCTCTTAGGGCGCTTCTTTTGGTATATGTTGCGAGCATTGTTCGTATCTAAAAATGACTTTCAGTGTTAAACTTGTTTTATGAGAATAACTAACGCTTTGAATACTGTTTTTTATATTAAAAATGATGGATAGGATTGATTCATTTTTTTTAACGATTTCCAATAATACGTAGGACACACCTTATTTCGCTTAACCGAAGAAATTTCAAGGATAATGAGCTATTTGAAAACATTGTTTTTTTTATGCTTTTTTTCCACAATTATTGTTAATAACTTGAACGTTTAAAAAGCGTCGAAATACTATATTTCATAGGCTTTTCCCTATATTTGCAAGATTGTAAATTCTACACTAATACAACTTCATAATTTTATGAGCGAAGAAGCAAATAAGGAAGAGGAAAACGAAAAAAATATGCCATTGGATAATGGTACTGAATCTTCAGGAAAAAAGGAATATAGCGCCGATAGTATTCAGGCATTGGAGGGTATGGAGCATGTGCGCATGCGACCATCTATGTATATAGGCGATGTGGGAGTACGGGGCTTGCACCACTTGGTGTATGAAGTAGTTGATAACTCCATAGATGAGGCCATGGGTGGTTATTGTGATACCATCACCGTTACCATAAACGAAGATAATTCCGTTACCACTCGGGATAATGGACGTGGTATACCCGTGGGTATGCACAAAAAAGAAGGGGTTTCGGCCCTGGAGGTCGTTATGACCAAGATTGGGGCGGGTGGTAAGTTTGACAAAGATTCCTATAAAGTATCCGGTGGTCTGCACGGGGTAGGGGTTTCTTGTGTTAATGCCTTATCCAGTCATTTAACGGCAACCGTTTTTAAGGATGGCAAGATTTGGCAACAAGAATATTCCCGCGGCAAGACGCAATACCCGGTCAAAACTATCGGTGAAACCAGTGAGCGGGGAACCGAGGTAACCTTTTTACCGGATACGGAAATCTTTACCCAAACAATAGAATTTAGCTATGAAACCCTTGCGAACAGAATGCGCGAACTTTCATACCTGAATAAGGGAGTTACGATTAGTATTGTTGATAAACGCCAAAAAGATAAAGATAGCGAATCTGGTTATGTAAGCGAAACGTTCTACTCTGATGAGGGTTTGAAGGAGTTTGTTAAATTCTTGGATGGTAATCGTGAACAACTAACACAGAATATAATTTCATTTGAAGGCGAAAAAAACGGAACTCCTGTAGAGGTCGCTATGGTGTACAATACTTCCTATACCGAAAACCTACATTCCTATGTGAATAATATTAACACCCATGAAGGTGGTACACATCTTTCTGGGTTCAGAAGGGGGCTTACGGGAACTTTAAAAAAGTATGCTGATACTTCTGGGATGCTCGATAAATTGAAGTTCGAGGTGCAGGGAGATGACTTTAGGGAAGGTTTAACGGCCATTATTTCTGTAAAGGTGGCCGAACCACAGTTTGAGGGTCAGACCAAGACCAAGCTTGGAAATAGAGAAGTTACTTCAGCGGTGAGTCAGTCGGTCTCAGAGATGTTGACCAATTATTTGGAAGAGAACCCAGATGACGCCAAGGTAATTGTTCAAAAAGTGATTCTGGCAGCACAAGCAAGGCACGCAGCGACCAAGGCGCGAGAGATGGTACAGCGAAAAACCGTTATGAGTATTGGCGGACTACCTGGTAAATTATCTGATTGTTCTGATCAAGACCCTGTAAATTGTGAGGTATTTCTTGTCGAGGGAGATTCTGCGGGTGGAACGGCAAAACAAGGTCGGGATAGAAATTTTCAAGCGATTTTACCTTTACGAGGTAAGATTTTGAATGTGGAAAAAGCCATGCCCCACCGTGTTTTCGAAAATGAGGAAATCAAGAATATTTATACGGCTTTGGGCGTTACCATTGGTACTGAAGAAGATAGCAAGGCCTTGAATCTGGAGAAGTTAAGATACCACAAGGTGGTTATCATGTGTGATGCCGATGTTGATGGTAGCCATATTGAAACACTTATTTTAACCTTCTTCTATCGGTATATGCGGGAATTAATAGAAGGCGGTCACGTTTATATTGCAACACCACCCTTGTATTTAGTGAAAAAAGGAAGCAAAAAACGCTATGCCTGGGATGATAAGGAACGCGATGAAATTGCGGACAGCTATAGCGGTGGAGTAAGTATTCAGCGCTATAAAGGTCTTGGTGAAATGAACGCAGAACAATTGTGGGATACAACAATGAATCCAGGGTTTAGAACCTTAAGACAGATTACCATAGATAATGCGACCGAGGCAGATCGTATCTTCTCTATGTTAATGGGTGATGAGGTACCACCAAGAAGGGAGTTTATAGAGAGGAACGCAGTATATGCCAATATTGATGTGTAGTACTACGATAGAGAAATAACAACAAAAAAAGCTGCGATTCTAGAATCGCAGCTTTTTTTAACAGAATCATTTAAATTAATTTCTTACTGCAATGACTTCACCGCTTAAATTTTGCAATACCTCACCTTTTTCAGTACGCTCTAAGGTAACTATTTGATTGACAAGGTCCGTTCCGGGATAGGTAAGGGTGTATTTATTGTCTTCTTCAACCCATCTGAAGTCAGTTTTAATAGTCTCCACCTGATTCAATTGTTTATTGTATCGACCTAGATATGCGTCGTTAAAAGTCCATATCTGAAAACTGGTCTCTTTCTCGGTTTCACTGATCACTTTTCGGTCGGCTTTTTGCCAAACACCAATAATAGGATCATTGTTTTCCGGGATACGGGAGCAGTTGCTGGCCAAAATTATGCCTATAATGGCAAGCAGCGAAAGGAGCTTTCTCATAAGGTAGGTTTTATAGGATTTGGGGTCCTTTTAAACTAACGGTTACCAACTTTTATTAATTGTCAAAATTCGATGTATGACAGCATTTTGCGATTATCTTCGTTGAACTACTTTTTTTTTTAACGTTCCGTGCATTTCATCGATGGTAAAAAGTAACTATAACATGCCATATTAGTAGGTTGGCATTTCTATTTTTCACCAAAGAATGCTTAATTTTAGCGACCAAAAACAGAATAACAATCAATAAAATAATTAGTATATGAAAGTTACCGTAGTAGGGGCAGGTTCGGTTGGTGCAAGTTGTGCCGAATATATTGCCATCAAAAATTTTGCCTCGGAAGTGGTTTTGTTGGATATTAAAGAAGGGTATGCCGAGGGTAAGGCAATGGATTTAATGCAGTGTGCCTCATTAAATGGTTTTGACACCAAGATTACAGGCGTGACCAATGACTATTCAAAAACCGCAGACAGTGATATTGCGGTAATTACCTCTGGTATCCCGCGTAAGCCTGGAATGACTAGGGAAGAATTGATCGGAATTAATGCGGGAATCGTAAAGACGGTTTCGGCCAGCTTGATCCAGCATTCGCCAAATGTAATTTTGATTGTGGTAAGTAATCCCATGGATACCATGACCTATTTGGTACATAAGACCACAAATCTCCCTAAAAACAGGATTATAGGAATGGGAGGGGCCTTAGATAGCGCGCGCTTTAAGTATCGTTTGGCCGAGGCTTTAGAAGCACCTATTTCAGATGTAGATGGCATGGTGATAGGCGGACATAGCGACAAGGGAATGGTACCCTTAACCTCACATGCGACAAGGAACAGCATAAAGGTTTCCGAATTTTTATCACCGGAACGTTTAGAGCAGGTAGCTGCAGATACCAAAGTTGGCGGTGCTACCCTTACCGGTTTATTGGGAACAAGTGCTTGGTACGCACCTGGAGCAGCAGTTTCCGGCCTTGTGCAGGCAATAGCATGTGACCAGAAAAAAATATTCCCTTGTTCGACCTATTTAGAAGGTGAATATGGGTTGAGCGGATTATGTATAGGTGTCCCTGTGGTTCTGGGCAAGAACGGAATAGAAAAAATAGTGGATGTATCGTTGAGCGATGCCGAAAAGGCAAAAATGCAGGAAAGTGCCCAGGGTGTTCAAAAAACGAACGGACTCTTAGAGTTATAGTTTCAAGATATCTCGTAGTAAAAAGTGCCTTTATAATCAAATTATAGGGGCACTTCCTTCGTTTCAGCACATAATTTCCTAAATATATATCTTTTGACGCTCTGTGAAGTACTTCTTTATTTTATCTTTGCACGCATGAATACAAAATGGTACATAAGTACTTTGCTGATTATTATAGCCTTAGTAGGGCTAAATCAAGAGCAGAATAAAGTTGCCAATCAGCAAATTGTGTTTCAATTTACTGGGGTAGAAACAAATTCTGTTACTGTTCATGATGATGTTTTGTTAAAGGTTACCGAAAAGTTAAAAGCTTTAGGTGTAACTAATATTAAAATCATTGAGAATGGTGATGGGCAGCTAAGAATTTATTATTTCAGTGAAATCGATGCGCTTAGTATAGGAGAATCCCTTTCTCAAGATATTGAGTTATCATTGGACCATATCAATCCAGATGAACTACCCAACGATTTTCCCAAGGACCAATTACCTGATAGTTATAGCATAATAATTTCAGATATTCAACAGGATGTAGATGAGGGATTAAGCCTTGACGGAAATCTTGTTTTTGAATTAAATCAAACTAATAACCGCCACTCTAATCTTGTTGTCTTTCAGTTTAATAATTCAATAATATTCGAGCAGGATGCTATTGTACAAGAAGCCTATAAAATTAATAGGCGGGTCATGATTGAAATAGACAATACTTTCCGTACCATTCCTGAAGTAAGAGCGGGACCCCAGATTTATGGGAATAGTTAAAATACTTAATTATGTTTATCTTTTAAATATTATAAATCTTCCCAAAATTATCTCACTAAAAAATATTGCTTCAATAATCAAAACTTTGTGAGTAGCTATATTCTTTAGACTTTCAAAACAAAACTATCATAATCAATAATTCGAGATATTTTTTAGCCTAACGGCGAGGAAATATTCTACTAAAAAGCACTAAAAAATGCAAAATAAAGGACTTATAAAGCTTTTCGCCCTCTTATTCGGGCTGGTAAGCATCTATCAACTCTCCTATACATTTATCACGAATAAAATCGAAGACGATGCGGATGGCTTTGCAACTGCACAGGTTGCCGATAGCGATGATGACTATCTTACCAAGAGGGAAGAAGTTGCTGCGCAATACCTCGATTCTATCGGGGAGAATACCATTCTTGGGTACACTAACTATAACGAAGCCAAGAAAAAGGAGCTGAACAAAGGTCTTGATCTCAAGGGAGGAATCAATGTTACCTTGCAGATTTCGGTCAAGGATATTTTAAAGGGATTGGCGAACAACACTAAAGATCCTACATTTAATAGGGCTTTAGCCGATGCAGATACTGCTTCAAAACAAAGTCCTGACACTTATGTGGATTTGTTTTTTGAAGCTTGGGACAATATTAAAGGGGATGCGAAACTAGCGACACCCGATATTTTTTATACCCGTGCACTTGAAGGGACCATCACGGCAAATATGACCGATGATGAGGTGAAATCGCAAATCAGAACAAAAATTGATGAGTCTATCGAGTCGGCTTTTGAAGTACTCCGGGAACGTATTGATGGTTTCGGGGTAACCCAACCGAACATTCAGCGAGAGGGAACCTCCGGACGTATTTTGGTGGAATTACCAGGAGCAAGGGATGTAAAAAGGGCCCAAGACCTTCTGTCCAGTACGGCACAATTGGAGTTTTGGGAAACCTATCAACCGAATAATACATCCTTGCAGGGCTTTTTCTTTCAGACAAACGAAGCGCTAAAAACGTTGGTTGAAAGTGATTCTGATGAAGTTGAAGTGAAACCCGAATCTGAAATTGACTCCTTATTATCCGATGTTTCTCAAGATTCGTTGGATTTGGCAAGCCAAAGAAATCCTCTTTTTGACAAGTTTCAACTGGGGGCTCAAAGTTACGCTGTAGGCGTTGCGGCAATCAAAGACACGGCCGAGATAGGCTCGTACTTGAGAATGCGCGAGGTAAGGAAATTGTTGCCTGCGGATTTACAGTTCGTTAAGTTTTTATGGGAGCGACCTAGTGAGGGCTCTGAAATTGCGGAACTTTTTGCCTTGAAATCAAATAGGGATGGCGTGCCAAGGATAAGCGGCGACGTTGTTACCGATGCGCGAAGCGAATTTGATATGGGCAACAAGCCCTCCGTAGGTATGAATATGAATACTAAGGGTGCCAAGTTGTGGGAGAAATTAACAGGGGATGCCTATACCAATCAAACAGGTATCGCTATTGTTCTGGACAATAAGGTATATACCGCACCAGGTGTTTCTACAGGACCAATATCAGGCGGTAATTCCCAGATAACAGGAAAATTTACAGTAAATGAAACCAAGGATATCTCTAACGTTCTACGGGCAGGTAAACTTCCGGCCTCTGCAGAGATTATCCAATCAGAGATTGTAGGACCCTCATTGGGGCAAGAGGCCATCGATAGCGGTTTTATGTCCTTCTTGATTGCGATGTTGATCGTATTGGTATGGATGGTCTTCTATTATGGAAAGGCAGGTATCGCAGCCGATATAGCGTTGCTGTTGAACATCCTATTGATCTTTGGCGTCCTAACAAGCTTAAGCGCCGTATTAACGCTGCCAGGTATTGCAGGTATTGTTTTAACCATCGGTATGTCGGTGGATGCGAACGTACTTATTTTTGAGCGGATTAAAGAAGAACTTGCAAAAGGCAAGGGCAAGGGGCAGGCTGTGGCAGATGGTTTTAGCAATGCGTTATCTTCTATATTAGATGCGAATATCACCACGGGTTTAACTGCGATAATCCTCTTTATTTTTGGATCTGGACCCATCAAAGGTTTCGCAACAACTTTATTAATTGGTATTGCGACCTCATTGTTCACCGCTATCTTTATTACAAGATTACTGGTAGATTGGTATGTGAGCAAACCAGGAAGAAGTTTAGATTTCTCTACTTCCTTGACCAAGGGCCTTTTCAAGAACATGAACATCAACTTCTTGGGGAAACGAAAAATCGCCTATATTATCTCATTGATTTTAGTAGGTATCGGTATCTTTTCTTTAGTAACCAATGGGTTGCAGCAAGGGGTTGACTTTGTAGGAGGACGAACCTATCAAGTACGTTTTGAAAATCCGGTGAATACCTCTGAAATTGCATCAGAACTAAATCAGGAGTTTGGCAGTGGAACAGGAGTTAAGACCTACGGAGAAGCCAATCAAATTAAGATTACCACTGCCTATAAAGTTGATGTTGAAGGTATAGAAGTAGATAATGAAATACAGGACAAACTGTTCACCTCATTGCAGAAATTACTGCCCGACGGGATGAGCAAAGATGATTTCATTACCGGGGGTGGTGAAGACGCCATCGGTATTTTGCAATCGGTTAAAGTAGGTCCTACCATCGCCGATGATATTAAAAACAATGCGTTTTTGGCGATTATTGGATCGTTGGCCGTGGTATTCCTATACATTTTACTACGTTTCCGTAGATGGCAATTCTCTTTGGGTGCCGTTGTTGCGGTCTTCCATGATGTAATGATCGTTTTAGGAATATTCTCCATTTTGGGAATGTTAGGGTCTTCTATTCCCTTTAACATTGAGATTGATCAGGCCTTTATTGCGGCAATTCTTACTGTAATCGGTTACTCCTTGAACGATACCGTGGTGGTGTTTGACCGCATACGTGAAATCATAAGGGAAAAAGGATGGAAAGCTGGTGAGAATATTAATCTGGCCTTGAACAGTACATTGAGCCGTACCTTGAATACCTCTTTAACTACTTTAGTAGTGCTCTTGACCATTTTTATTTTTGGAGGTGAATCGCTGAGAGGATTTATGTTTGCCATGATCGTTGGGGTTATTGTAGGTACTTACTCCTCATTGTTTATAGCAACACCAATAATGTACGACACCTTAAAGAAAAGTGTGGTTTCTCCTGTAAAAGAAGTAATCAAGGAAAAAGAAAAGAAAAAGGTCAAAGCCTAATTTATAGAAATAGTTTGTATAAAAGGAGCCGCGTATAGCGGCTCTTTTTTATTGAACCCTTCCAATAGAGCCCTGATTCTCATGCTCCAGTTCATAAATATGGTCTGGTGTTAGTAGAGGTTCGTACCTATGGGAAACAAAAACAATCGCACTTTCGCTTTCACGACTAAATTTGTTCACCAAGGCCACAAAGAGCGCCGCGTTGGTATCATCTAGACCCGCCGTGGGTTCGTCTAAAATCAATAAAATTGGATGTTTTATCATAGCACGGGCGCACATAACCAATCGCTTCTGTCCGGCGCCAAGGTCATGAAAAAGATGATCTTTTTTTCTCCACAGGTTCAAAAGCAACAACCACTCCTTGGCAATACGCCGTTGCGCCTCAGAGGGTTTTAAATACAACCCGACCGAGTCATTAAGACCACTAATGAGCATGTGTTCTATGGAATGATAACCTGCAAAGGTATCGGTCATTGAAGGTGTAAAATAGCCAATCCGCTTTTTAATATCCCAGATGCTTTCCCCGCTTCCTTTTTGCCTTCCAAAGATATAGAGTTCTTGCCCGTAGCCTTTAGGATTCTCTCCTGTTATCATGGAAAGAATAGTTGTTTTTCCACTGCCATTAGCACCGCGAAGTTCCCAAAATTCACCTTTTTTGATGGTCCAATTAATTGCGTTAAGAATAGGTTTTTCTAAATAAGAAACCGACACATCTTTCAACTGGATAAGAATATCGCCTCCATAAGAAATTTTAAATAGGGGTGGTGGTATGGCATCTGTGAACTGTTTTGCTCCAGTCTGGATTTTTGAAGGATTTTTTAGAAAAACAAGATCTCTTCCTTTTAGCTGAGCAAAGTTTTCAATAAAAGGAAGCAGATCAACAGTCCTATTGAGTAGTTGGATCAAAATGGTTTTTTGGCTGATTTCCTTAAGGTGAATTTTAAGATCAGCTTGGGAAGTAACATCAAGATTATCGAACGGACTATCCAAAACAATATAATCAGGATGGTTGTCAACTATATGTGATAACAACGCCTTTTTCTGTTCCCCACTTGACATTGTGGCAAGGGGTTGCGAAGTGTTTTTGGTCAATTCGGAGGTTCCATGCCGCTGTTCCTTAGAAATATACTGGCGAATAGTCCGCTTTGAGAAGAGCATTCCTTTTTTTATGGATAAATGTTCAAAAGCCGGAAGAGGGGTTTTGCCTAAAAGCTTTCCTATAAGATAGCTGGCATCCGATTGATTGTCTGTAAAAATTGCCCAATGTTTGCTCATAGCCAAACCCTAAAAATATGAACCGGGTTGTTGCGGTAGGTGGTGATCTTGTCTAACCGCATTCCGTTGTTCTGTGCTACCTTTTGCGATGGAAGGTTATCTACATGAATTATTGATATCAAAGAGTCGGTAAGCTTATTTGCAATCGCATACTCCCTACATTTAATAGCGGCCTCCGTAGCATAACCATTTTTCCAATATTTGGGGAGAACGGAATAACCGATCTCCAGTTCTTGAATATCATCTACCGTCTGTACCAACAATCCGCAGATACCTATAAATTCATTTGTAACACTATTGATCAGCGCGTTCATTCCGCCCAACCCTTTTTCATAGCGTTCAAAGACCCTATCAAATTGTTCCCTGCATGCAATTACCGGATCTTGAGGTAGGCCCTCCCAATATTGTGAACTTCTTGGGTCTTGATGGAAAGGTAACCACATATCAAAATCAGAGGAACGTAATCTTCGGAATCGCAATCTTTTCGTCTCTTGTCCCTCAAGTAAGTAGTTAGGATTTATATGCTCCATGTTGAATATATTGCAGACACTTTTCCCAATAGGGTTTTTCCGCCCATGCTTTAAAAAAACCAAAATGTTTTACATGCCTTTCCCCATTTTTGGGTTGATGATGCACTCGCTGAACTCTTGCATGTTTAAACTGGCCAGCCAGCCAATCTACGGTTTTTATAGGAGCATAGGAATCCCGTGAAAAACTTAAAGACAAAATAGGTATTTTCAATTTATTGAACTGATACGTCTCTCCATTATAAAAATGCATAAGATACTTGGGTTGTTTTCCCCAAGTTGCCCATTCATATACTACATTTTTGGGCAGGTTTTCAAATAGGCCTAATTTTTTAGCCGGAAAATACCCAAACAATGGCGTTAAACAAGGAATCATCGCATACCAGAAAAGCCACATTTTAACCCGGTGCAAACCATTAAAATGCTTCCAATAACCGCTTTGGGAGGCAACGAGGATTATCCTATCCAGCAAACGATGATTTGGGTTAAAACCAACTATTTGGCCCCCGATGCTATGTGTTACCAAAGTAAGTTTTGTACCGCTATTTTCTTCTTGGGCAAAGGCAATAACCGCGGCTTGATCATTTTCGCCCCAACTGGTCAGGTTTGCGGTGTTCTTCCTTAAAGCATTTTCGGTACCGTTTGATTTGCCTATGCCATAATAATCAAAGGTGTAAACAGTAAACCCTTTTGATGCAAAAAACTTGGCAAATTTGGCATAATACTTTTGGAGTACTCCTGTGGCAGACGAAACAACGATGGTTTCGCCTATTGAATGTTTGGAAAAGAATTTTGAGACCGCTAAAGTGTGCCCGTTGGCCGTGGGAATCACTAGCTCTTTTGTTTGAACATCCAAGGAAATCAGTTTTTGGTAAATTCGATTCTATCCCCAATTTCAAGCAGCCACTTTTGGGCCAAGCCAGCATTGACCTCCAAGACATATTGAATGGGTACCTGACTGGATAGCGGACTTTCATCAAAGGGCTGTGCATTCTCCTGAAAGCTAGCGATGGTAAGGTCGTTTTTAATGAAAATAAGATCTAGGGGAAATTCGGTATTCTTCATATAGAAGGAATGTAGTCGCTCATCAGGGAAGAAGAACAGCATTCCTTGATCTTCTTCCATAGATTTACGGTACATTAAACCTGTTTGCGTTTCATAATCGCTTTCCGCAATTTCAATATCAAATTTTGTAATCAAAGTGTCCACCTTTTGCTTGATAATCGAAAGTTCACCCTCTTTTGTAAAAACCACTTCGGCCGTCTTAACCTTCTTTTTAGGTGTTTCCTTGCACGCCTGGAAAACCAAAAGAGATAACAAAGCGAGCGTAACCGATTTCAAAATCGACCGGAAGCTATTATTTGTAAAAAAAGACATGAGAATCGCTTAATTGATATCTAATTTAATCAGTTTTCCTTTTTGTGGGTCGGAACATAAAATAGAGTCCAATCAAGATAAAGGGAATACTTAACATTTGACCTATGGCCAGGGTAAAGGATTCATCCAATTCATTTTGTCTTTCTTTTACGAACTCGACTACGAAGCGAATTCCCCAGAGTAGTACCATAAAAACGCCAAATAAAAATCCTGGTTGATCTTTTTTGTCGGTTTTCCAATACAGGTAATACAGAATTAAAAACATTATAATATACAGGACTCCTTCGTACAATTGTGCAGGATGTTTGTATGGGACTTTTGCAATATATTCTGAAAATTCAGGCTTACTTACCAATGCATCATAAGCAGCATTTACAGTTTTTTCTTTGGTAATTGACATGGCTTGGCTTTTTCCAATTCCGTCCCTAACAAAACGCGTAGCGAAAATGAAAGATTCCTCTACTTTCGTACCAACTATTTCCGAATTAAAAAAGTTGCCAAGACGAATGCAAAAAAGACCAAATGCCGAAGCTACAGCGACTCTGTCAACTACCCAAAGCATTTTTAAGTTTTGCTTTTTGGAATAGAGATATAAGCCTATTAGCGCCCCCATTGTGGCACCGTGACTTGCTAGTCCCGTAAATCCCGTGAATTCATAGCCATTAATAAAACCAAAAAGAGTACTGCCTGCACTTTCTCGAATCGGCAATAAAATTTCCAACAAATGATTTTGGTAATAGGCCCAGTCGTAAAAGAAAACATGTCCTAACCGGGCTCCGAGCATTATTGAAAGGACACTATATATAAAAAGCGAATCCAATTGCTCAACGGTCTTCTTTTCATTGGTAAAAATCCGTTTCATTACAAACCAACCAATCGCAAAGGCCACAATCCAAAGTAAGTTGTAATATTTAATCTGTAAAGGCCCCAAAGTGAAGAGTGTTTCGTTCGGGTTCCAGGTAATACCTAAAAAGTACATGTAATTTTATTTTGAAAGGCTAAGATAGGAATTAGTCATCAGTATGCGGTAAACAGTAAACAGTAATTGTTCCGTATTGGTAGGAATATAACAGGAGGCTTTATTCATTTTAAAGTGTATTGTACTCGAATTCTAAATTGGGATAGGACCACTACGCTATTAGACCATAAGACGCGGGACTTCTTTGTTTTTAGATTTGAGTTTGAACTTGATACTTGAATTTGTTCAAGGAACCGGATCATACCCTTTTCCACCCCAAGGGTTGCAGCTAAATATTCTTTTTAAGGACAACCAACCGCCTTTAAAGAGGCCGTGTTTTTTAAGCGATTCCAACGTATATTGCGAACAGGTAGGGGAGTAGCGGCAGGTTGCCGGGGTATACGGGGAAATAGCAAGTTGATAAAACCTGACCAAGAGGATAAAAGGGGCTATCAGGATTTTTTTCATCAAAAGTTCAGGTTATTTTCATTTCCACGTAGGTGGGAATCCCTCGATAATGGGCATGGACTTAGATATATAATTAAAAGCATACAGGACCTTACGATACACTAAAAGTGGTGCCTTCCTTGCCGTCTTTCAATTGTATGCCCAACGCAGCCAATTGGTCGCGAATCTTATCGGATGTAGCAAAATCTTTGTTTTCCCGGGCATCCTTTCGCAATTGGATCAACAATTCTACAACACCGGATAGTTTGCCGGAGTCGTGCTTGGTCACATTTTCATGTTCAAGGCCCAACACGTCAAACGCAAAGACATTCATGGTTTCAAGCAACATATCTTTGTCGGCCTCCGTTATACTTGCCTTACCCTCTTTTATTAGGTTAATATTTTTTACCGCCTCAAAAAGGTTGGCTATAAGGATCGGAGTATTGAAATCGTCGTTCATGGCATCATAGCACTGCTGTTTCCAGCGGACGAGGTCAAAATCACCCTCATTAGCCCCTGTTTCAAGATTTTTAAGGGTATCTATAGCGTCCATTAACCTACGATATCCCTTTTCGGAAGCCAATAAGGCATCATTGCTCAAATCTAAAATACTGGTATAATGTGCCTGCATCATAAAGAAGCGTACCGCCGCCGGTGAAAAGGCTTTGCTCAGAATATCATTCTCACCTGAAAAAATTTCCCCGGGAAGAATATTATTTCCTGTAGATTTTGCCATTTTCTTCCCGTTCATGGTCAGCATATTGGCATGCATCCAGTATTTAACGGGAGAAACCCCAAAACTGGCCTCGGCCTGGGCAATTTCACATTCGTGATGTGGAAATTTGAGATCCATTCCTCCGCCATGAATATCAAAGGTTTCCCCTAGGTATTTGGTGCTCATGGCAGTACATTCTAAATGCCATCCGGGAAAACCATCTCCCCATGGCGAAGGCCAGCGCATAATATGTTGCGGTTCGGCCTTTTTCCAAAGTGCAAAATCCTGAGGGCTTTTCTTATCGTCCTGTGCTGTTAATTCCCGTGTATTGGCAATCATGTCCTCCAGCTTTCTACCACTCAACTTCCCATATTCATGACGTTCATTGAACTTGGCAACGTCGAAGTATACTGAACCATTTACCTGATAGGCAAAACCTTTGTCCAATATATCCTTTATAATCTCTATTTGTTCTATAATATGTCCGGTGGCAGTAGGTTCAATACTGGGGGGTAGAAAATTGAATTGAGAAAGAATATTGTGAAAGTCTACCGTATAACGCTGCACGACCTCCATCGGTTCCAACTTTTCCAGACGGGCTTTTTTCGCTATTTTATCCTCACCGTCTTCAGCATCGTCAACAAGATGACCAGCATCGGTAATATTACGTACATAACGTACTTTATAGCCCAAATGCTTGAGGTATCTAAAAATCATATCAAAAGACATGAACGTCCGGCAATTACCCAAGTGAACATTACTATAGACCGTGGGCCCACAAACATACATGCCTACATGACCTTTATTCAAAGGGGTAAAGATTTCTTTTTTACCTGAAAGAGAATTCTGGATTTTTAAAGTCTGGCTTTCGTATAGCGGCATTTGAGATAAAATGGATTAAAAATTGGTTTCCATATTGATGAAGTCCAAGAACTCACGACGTACGGCTTCTTCCTTGAACTTTCCACCGTATTCGGCAGTAACCGTGCTACTATCAATATCTCGAATACCCCGTGAATTTACACAAAGATGTTTGGCGTCGATAACACAGGCAACATCTTCCGTTCCCAAAACCTCTTGAAGCTCACGAACAATTTGAATATTCAGTCGTTCCTGAACCTGGGGCCTTTTTGCGAAATAATCTACAATACGGTTCATTTTGGAAAGACCTACTACTGTTCCTTTTGAAATATAAGCTATATGCGCCTTGCCAACAATGGGCAGTAAATGGTGCTCACAGGTAGAGTAGAGCGTAATGTTCTTCTCAACAAGCATTTCGCCATACTTGTATTTATTATCGAAAGTAGATGCCTTAGGCTTGCGTTTTGGATGCAACCCCCCAAATAGTTCTTTTACGAACATTTTTGCCACTCGATCGGGGGTGCCTTTTAGGCTATCGTCATCAAGGTCGAGTCCCAGGGTCAGCATAACCTCTCTAATGTTTTCCCTTATCCGCTCAATTTTTTCTTCATCAGAAATGACAAAAGCATCTTTTCTCAAAGGGGTATCCTTCGAAGAAGAAACATGGTCGTTTCCCAGTGCCTCAAAACTATCTTCCAATGTGCCTTTAATTTTCATTTGATTATCTGCTATAACAATCTACAAAGATATACATAAAATGGCACTTTATGCCCTATTTAGGCCATTACACAACATAAATTAGGGTAGACTATAATCCCATATTATTTTTAGCATACCTACGAATTAAACCAATGATAAAGCGCTTAGGCACTTTTTTTAGCATACTCGTGTTTTTAGGGTCGACCTTCAGCTTTGGGCAGGTTGCCCCCGACTGTGTCGATGCCATACCCATTTGTAACAATACCCCGATAAATGGCGGTACAAGTGGTTTTGGCATTGATGACTTTAATGGTGCTGCCCAAACGGGTTGTTTGGAAAGAACGACCAGTGGGGCAATAGAATCTAATTCTACCTGGTACCGTTTTAAGACAGGGGCCTCTGGTCAACTTGGGTTTAATATTGGTTTTGACAGTTCCGAAGATTGGGATTTTGCCCTCTACAAATCAAACGACTGCGACAATCTGGGAGAGCCCGTTCGTTGCAATTTTTTTGACAATACGCAAAACCCGAATTCATTTTCAGGAGTAGGCGAGGATCCCACGGGAAGTACCGATAATTTTCAATATGAAGATTGGTTGGAGGTTACACCTGGGGAAGAATATTATCTTTTGATAAATAATTTTAGCAATACCAATTCTGGGTTTTCCATTCAATTTTCGGGACATATTTTTGTAACGGACCCCTATACCGCTTTAGATTGCTCTATAATTGACGAACTTCTTGGGCCGCCCATTTCTGCATGTATTGGCGATGATGTCGCTCTTAATGCCACCACTGTTGACGCTGTTGAGTACATATGGTCACTTGATAATGGAAACGGTTTTGTTGAGATTACAAGAGGAATGATCCCTACCTTAACAGTTTCCGATTCAGGTAGATATATGGTCAGGGTAAATACCTTGATGGGCAATAGCATTATTAGTGAAGTGCAGGTGGTCTTTTCAGAAGTACCTACTACATTTGAAATCTCGGACGATGCTTCCTGCTCAGGACTGGATACCTATGATCTACTCCAAAAAGATATGGAGGCTTTGGGCACACAAGACCCAACACAATTTGTAGTCAGTTATTACCTTACCATGACAGATGCGAACAATGGCACCAATGTATTGCTGAAACAGCATGAAACACAACCAGGGGCGCAAACCATTTATGTGCGTATTTCTTCTTTAAATAACCCCAATTGTTATGATGTTTCCGAAAGTTTTCAATTAATTAACTTAGAGACGCCCGCGTTGGATTTTCCTGAAGAAGCCTATTTGTGTGAAGATGGTGGCAGCACTTATATAGGTGATACTACTTCCGTACCCTATCATACCTATTCTTGGGATACAGGTCAGACATCTCCAGGTTTTGATGTAAGTGTTGCAGGTGTGTACACCGTAACGGTTGTAAACGCTCAAAATGGGCTGAGTTGTGAAAATACAAAAACGGTTACCGTGGTGGAGTCGAAATCACCGGAGATTATAGATGTAAGAATAGAGGATCTACAACCTAATAATACGATCACGGTTATAGCGACTGCAGATAGTGCATGGGAGTACCAATTAAATGATGGTGCATTTCAAACAGATAACAAGTTTTACAATGTCGCCCCCGGAATGCACAGGGTTACCGTCAATGACCCTAGGGGTTGTGGTTCGGTCTCAGAGGAAATCATCGTTGTAGGCTTCCCTAAATTTTTCACACCCAACTTGGACGGTCAGCACGATAGCTGGCATATAGTTGGAATCAGCACACTACAAAGCCCAAAAGTTTACATCTATAATCGGTATGGCAAGTTGTTGAAATTTTTGAATGAAAATGATGCCCAAGGATGGGACGGTACTTTTAATGGAAACCCCATGCCTGCCACTGATTATTGGTTTAAGCTTACCTATATGGATGATAATGGTCAAGAACAGGTCGCGAAATATATCAATAACCACTTCGCGCTAAAACGCTAGGAACAAACCTTGGCCATTGACTAAAAAGGTGCATTTCATCGATTAAGCGTATAAAACTTCGCCAAAATATACTAAAATCTAGGATTCGCTAGTTATACTCTATAACCTTTGGAACGTTAATTAGCCCCACTACTATGCGAACCTCGTTGGCTTTTTGCTGCACTTTTTTGTTTGCCCTATCCCTGCAAGCACAGATCTCCGGAGATTGTAGAACTGCAATTCCGGTCTGCGCCGATGTACAACCTATTCCATTTATTGTTGATGGCGGTGGCGACATTGAGGATTTTGGGGAGGATGACTTTAGGGCCAGTGGTTGCCTGGAGAAAGGGTCAAATAGTTCTGCCAATCTGGAAAACAACACTTCTTGGATCGTCTTTAGGGCGGGAACAGCTGGGCAAATAGGTTTTGATATTAGGGCCCTGCCCAGTACGGGGACCAATATTACTGCAGAGTGGGATTTTGCTTTGTATGGGCCCGATGTTGAATGTGGTGATATTGCGAACAGAACGGCCATACCGATACGATGCAATTTTGAAGCCAACGATACCCACAACACCGGATTGGGGGTAAACCCCATAAATGGACAAGAGGGGGCACCTTTTGTAAAACAAAGTAAGAACACCTACGATGAATATATAGATGTATTGCCCGGGGAAATCTACTATCTTTTAGTGAATAACTACAATACGAATTTTAATGGCGACCCTGAATCTTTTGAGTTGACATTTACGGGAAGCTCGGTTAATGCCGATCAGAATACTGCTTTAGACTGTACCCTTCGTGATGAGTTTTTAGGTAGGGATATTATTGCCTGTGAGGGCGATCCCGATATTATACTAAGTGCCCTGAATTCGCCTGCGGGCCCCGATGTTAAAACTGTAACTTGGTCGGTAGATTATGAGGATGACGGTACAATAGATAATACGAACTTGCTTAGTGATCCGACCGCGACCGAATATGTGGTGACAAGTCCAAATTCAGGACGTTATTTTGTAAGCATTGAGACCAGTTTTGGTTTTGTAACCGATGATATACTAATTACTTTCTACGGAATACCTGTTGTTGAACCCCCAATTATACTGGAAGATATCCTTGATGATAATACCCGAACCAATAATGTTGAGATTGTGGTTAATGGAGATGGATCATATGAATATTCGGTGAATGGGAGCGAATTTCAGGACGACCCTATATTTAATGATATTCCAGTAGGAGTAAATACCGTTGTTGTTAACGATAAAAACGGCTGTGGTACCTCTGAACCTTTGGAGTTTTTGGTTACAGGTTACCCCAAATTTTTTACCCCAAATAGCGATGGTTTAAATGATGAATGGCTCGTATATGGCATTGATACACTTACGGATCCAATAGTTTCTATATTTGACCGTTACGGGAAATTGGTATGGCAAATATCATCTACCTCTGGAGGATGGGACGGAACCCTAAATGGAAAGCCTTTACCATCATCGGATTATTGGTTTAAACTGGACTTTTCAAGAACGGAGGATGATGTGCTCATCGCACGTACGATCAAATCGCATTTTAGTTTAAAGCGCTAGTAAATCCACCCGGTAAACGATTTCTGCAAAAAAAAGACCAGGAGAATGTTCCTGGCCTTATTAACTGATTAAATTTCCTTTTTCTAGAAATTATGGGTATAACCCAAGGTAATATTCGTGTTGATCCTATCTATGGCAGCCGGAGTGGTAATTCCGGTATCAAATAGGTTTAATGTTGTTTCTTGTTCTGAACGGCTAACCGCCAAATCAAATCTGCTCCCACCAAAATCATAGCCCAATCCGGCTGAAATTCCGTGCAAGTCCCCAATCAGATCACTATTCTCATAGGGGCTTTGTTCAAAACGGTATCCTCCTCTAAGGCTAAAACGTTCTATACGGTATTCTCCTCCTACTTTGATTGAGGAAGTAACACCCAATTGGTCGGAAATTTGATTGTTTATGGACGCAAAAGCATTTTCGTTCTCGGGTTTCAACTTAGCGGTTGACATATCTTGATAACCATAGTCGATACTCAAAAGTCCTGATTTTCCAAATACCAAAGCAAGACTACCTGTTAGTTTGGCCGGGGTCTGAACCGTATATCTGTCAAAGAGATTAACGATATTAAAATCAATAAAGCCAATATCCTCATCCGCCAAATCTGAACTAATACGTTGTGCAAAAGTATCTTCTAAACGGTACCAGGTTGGGGACTGATAGCTTCCACCTAGACGAACGGTCTCGTTCAATTTATATATTGCCCCGGCACTGAATGAAAAGCCGGCACCCTCGGTAAGTAGGAAATTATCAAAATTTACAAATTGTATCGCTGAATCGGCATCATAACCATTTTCGCTAAATAAATCTATTTGTTCATAAAGAACACCGTGAAAGTTTAAAGACGCCCCGAGATGCAGTTTTTTCTGGTAACGAGCGGCCAAGTTAAATGTATACTTATTGTTGTAACCGCTTGTGCCTCTAAAATACCGCTGGTTTACATTTGTATATTGGGCATTGCTATTATAAATCGTATTGTTGTCATTTTCAGGGTCCGCCGGATCGATTACTCCGCCATAATACCCCAAAAAGGCCTGTTGGTCTCCAAAACCGGCTTGGGCACCAATATCCAAATAGGCATCTTCAATAAATTCTCCCTCCTGCAATAAAATGTTACCGAAGGGTAGCCCCTGTGCAAAATTTAGGAAATAGTTATCTATTCCCTGATTGCTTGTTCCAACAACCGAAACCTGATTATCGAAATTTGTGACCATATCATAATTGAATGCCAAGGCAATTCTGTCCCAACCTGAGTTTTCACCTTTGCTGTTAAATACCATTGCGGCCCCAAATTGGTTAATGTCTAAATCAGAATCAGAGTTGCTGGTCCTGGTATTAAAATAGGTAGCATCATTATCTGTAGTGTATACTGTCCCAGAGATGGTAAATATACCGTGGTTGAAAACAGCAGATCCAGCCGGGTTGGTGTTTAATGCCGATAGTTCGCCCCCTACCGCACCAAAAGCACCGCCCATACCCTGATAACGTGCGCTACCTTGATGGTTGTCGTTACTGTATCTTAATACATCATTAATATTTTGAGCGTTGACAAATGTGCATGCCAATAGTGCTATAAAAATTGAAAGTCTTTTCATTTCTATACGGTTATATTTTTAAATACAAATCGGGATTATTGTCTTCCCCTGCTGCTTCGCCCGCTGGAACTACTTCTGCTACTGGACGATCTAGAAGAGCTTCTTACGCTACCACTGCTGCGCGAAGGGCTACTGCTTCTATAGCTACCGCTACTTCTTGAAGAACTTCTGCTTCCCGAACTACGGAAACTACCGCTACTTCTGCTCGGTGTAGAGCTCCTGTAATTACTTCTCCTAGGGGCAGAACTTCTGTAAGACTGATTTGTTCTGGTACTGGAACCTCTTCTATAGGTTGAGGTTCTAGGAGTTGCAGATGGTCTTCTTGTGGTACTAGTGCCATTTCTATAGGTACTGCTTCGCGGTGATGCACTTCTGTAGCTTTGGTTTGTTCTGGAAGAACTATTATACCTTGGCACGGCACGGGTGCTTCTACTGGTTCTATAAGAACGATTTTGATCGACACCTACGGTTCTACGGCTTGCAATACCATTTCTGTTGCTTCTTGTTGCTGTATTTCTTCGTGCAGTAGAAGAGTTTCTATACCTAGGGTTATCGCCACGTCTAGTGGTAACATTTGATCTTCCTCTTAATGCTGTTCTACCAGTATTGCTTGCAATGGTATTATTGTAGTATCCTCTTCGTCCACTATTGTAGGCGTAGTTTCTATTACCATATCCATATCTTCCATAGCCACCATATCCGTAATATCCGGGAGGGCACCAAAAATTGTTAAAACCACCCCAGCCGTAGCCATATCCATAGCCTCCCCAGCCGCCGTAACCGCCCCAACCCCAGTTGTTCCAGCGATTAAATCTCCAAGGATTGTAGTAGCCTCCCCAGCCCCAGTTGTTGAAACCACCCCAACCCCAGTTGTTGTAACCGTTCCATAACCAAGGTGAGCCAAATCCGAATCCGCCACCATATACATTAACGTTAACACTAGTTGGGTTATCTCCCCAACCTCCTTGGCCAACATAATCATTATCACTCTGGTAGTAATCGGTCAATTGAACTGAATTCAAACTATCATTCTCTACCCCACTGGAATAGGAATCTACATCGGTAAAAATTTCACTCTCCAAAATCTCATCGTATTGATTGGCCTGTTGTCCAAAATACTGGGCATAAGGATCGTCTGATGGCTGTTGTTGAACCTGAGCAGGTCTATTTGGTCTTTCAACTCTCACTTGTCTCCTGTCATCTGAGTAAATACCATCATCGTCGTAGTAAGAAGATTGTTGGTATGAACCGCAGGAAACGGCCATAGCAGCCATTATGACTAGCATGCCCAATGCACGTAGTTTATTAAGGGGTAGTGATTGTATCATCGTTTGAAATTTATATTGTTGAACATATTAAAAATAACTAGTTTTACCAATTATTTCCTAAAACTACTGCACAATATTTGTGCCAAACTAACAATATGGCTAAGAATTTAACGAAGCGAAGTGAGGATTATTCAAAATGGTACAACGAACTCGTTGTAAAGGCAGATTTAGCCGAGAACTCGGGGGTTCGTGGGTCAATGGTCATTAAACCATATGGTTATGCGATTTGGGAAAAAATGCAAGCCCAACTAGATAAGATGTTCAAGGAAACGGGTCACGAGAATGCCTATTTTCCATTATTCATACCAAAATCATATCTCAGCAAGGAAGCTAGCCATGTAGAGGGGTTTGCAAAAGAGTGTGCGGTGGTAACCCATTACCGATTGAAGAATGCTGAAGATGGAAGTGGGATTATCGTTGACCCAGAGGCCAAGTTGGAGGAAGAGCTGATCGTAAGACCCACTTCGGAAACCATTATCTGGGATACTTATCGAAGATGGATACAATCGTATCGGGATTTACCCTTATTGATCAACCAATGGGCCAATGTGGTACGTTGGGAGATGCGCACCCGATTATTTTTGCGCACCTCGGAGTTTTTATGGCAAGAAGGGCATACGGCACATGCGACTGAAGAGGAAGCGATTGCGGAGGCCAGGCAGATGATGAATGTATATGCCGAATTCTCAGAAGAACATATGGCGGTACCGGTAATTAAGGGAACAAAAACAGAAACAGAACGTTTTGCGGGTGCTTTGGAAACCTATTGTATTGAGGCGCTTATGCAGGACGGTAAGGCCCTTCAGTCCGGAACTTCACACTTTTTGGGGCAGAATTTTGCCAAGGCCTTCGATGTTAAATTTGCTACCAAAGAAGGTACGAAAGAGTATGTTTGGGCGACGTCATGGGGAGTTTCTACCCGACTTATGGGTGCCCTTATTATGACGCACAGCGACGATAACGGTTTGGTGCTTCCTCCTAAACTAGCACCTATACAGGTGGTTATCGTACCTATTTATAAAGGACTGGAACAGCTGGAAATCATTTCGGAAAAGATAGGTCCCTTGTTAAAGGAGTTGCGTGGAAAAGGAATTTCGGTCAAATATGACAATAGGGATACCCACAAACCTGGTTTTAAGTTTAATGAGTACGAATTGAAAGGTGTTCCCGTTCGTATTGCTATCGGGCAGCGCGATTTGGAAAATGGCACTTACGAAATTGCAAGAAGGGATACCTTGGAAAAGGAAACCGTTCCTGAGGGCAATGTTGTTGCTAAAATCGAATTCTTAATGGAGGATATGCAGAAAAATATCTTCAAAAAAGCATATGATCATCGTGCTAAAAATATCACTGAGGTAGATTCATACGATGAGTTCAAAAAAGTGCTGGAAGAGAAGGGCGGGTTCATTTCCGCACACTGGGACGGTACCAATGAAACCGAAGAGCGTATTAAGGAAGAGACCAAGGCCACGATCAGGTGTATTCCCATAGATGTGAAATTGGAAGATGGTAACTGTATGGTGACGGGAAAACCCTCAAATAAAAGGGTGCTTTTTGCAAAAGCGTATTAATGATTTGTTCGCGTAAATATTAAGATTTTAGACCCCGCCCCAAAGCGGGGTTAGTTCAACCACCATATCGATTTTATCCTTTTGGAATTCGTGAATATGAGGTTTCACTAAAAAAAAATAGCAAGCTGTTGTAGTAGTTAAAAATAATTGTATTTTTGCACCCGCCTTTATGATATTTTTGATTGAATAATAATTGTAGTGGCAACGTTCATTTAACTATTTTTGGCCCGTTCGTCTAGGGGTTAGGACGCCAGGTTTTCATCCTGGTAACAGGGGTTCGATTCCCCTACGGGCTACGAAAGTACGAGGTTGGAAGTACGAAATACGAAATTTGTAAATCGCATTTTGTCTTTTTACCCTCGTACCTCAAGAACGGCCCGTTCGTCTAGGGGTTAGGACGCCAGGTTTTCATCCTGGTAACAGGGGTTCGATTCCCCTACGGGCTACAAAGGTTCGAGGCCATTTTGGCTAAAGAAACAAAAACGTAATTAAAAGAATAAGATGGCAAATCACAAGTCGGCATTAAAAAGAATCAGAAGAAACGAGGCGGTACGCTTACGTAACAGATACCAGCACAAAACAATGCGAAATGCATTGAAAAAGCTGCGTGGGGAAGAAAAAAAGAAAGACGCCGAGGCTTTATTGCCCAGTGTTGTTAGTATGATCGATAGGTTAGCAAAACGCAATATCATTCATTCGAACAAAGCGGCAAACTTAAAAAGCAAATTGGCCAAGCATATCGCTGCTTTATAGACCAGGCCTATTATTAAATCCAGAGATATAAATGCCCTTGCGTTATGCAGGGGCATTTTTTGTTTTATATCAAGTAAAGATTTACAATGGTTACGCCCGTAGAGATTTAAAATTGATTCTTTAGCCAAAGGAATGCCTGCTCCCTTTTATAAAACCGATGATAAAAACGCTATGCATAATAACGATTAGCACTCTTAGAACGGATCTTAGGTTATATTTTTGCCAGGTGGCATAATCCAAATAACCTGTTAAGTATAGTAATGGAAATATCGAATAGAAAATTAAAAGCGCAATGCTCACCCAAAACATAAGATTATGTTGTTGTATCAGAGCTTCTTTTCGAACTCTTTTGTCTCGAAAATATAATAGAATACAAAAAACCAAAACCCCTGAGCCAAAGGCTGTAGCATAATACAAACTGATTTCTTTTGGGTTTTGAAAAAAACAACTCACAATGAAGGATAGCAAAGTGAGAACTGCGCCGTATTTAATCCAGTTTTTATTTTTTTTTGTAGATACCAGTTGCCAGTAAACATAGTAGAAAAAAGCAAAAAAAACTACAGAATATATATTATAGATGATGTCATTAAAGGTGTTATACTGCAAATCATCAAAAAATGACACATACTTCTGTGTTTTGATTAAATATCCCAAAAGTTCGTTTAAAAAGGTATAGGTGATGAGGATGGGAAAATATTTTAAAACGGTGTCAAAATACCTGCGATAATAGGCCAGGGAAATCACCAAGGTGATACCGTAGCCTATTAAAAAATAATTCTCTTTTGCAAAAATGATTAACTCCTCAGACATTTTTTAGAAGTCCTGGATTGGTGGCGGGCCGCCATGACCATAATTTAGTGTTAGACTGCCATCAGGTACTAAGTTGGAATTCATGGAAAAACCAGCATATGCTTTTTGGGCTTTGTCTTCAGATAAGCCCATTCCCTTCATCATTTCGGCTTTCCAGTCGGCAATACGTTTTGCCTTGCCATCAGGGCCGATGTAAAATCCATAATTAACACCATCTTGCTCCAAGGTTGGTAACATGAAAATTGAATTTTGCCTTGGGTGGATTACCTCCTTGTCATTCGGAAATTTTTTTTCTTTTGGATAATTAGCAAAGTACAAACGTAATTTGGTGACCTCTTTGACCCCGGCTTTGGCCGCTTCTTGATCCACATAATCAATATATTGTTTTATGGTATTATAATCAAAATCTACAAAACGTGATGCTTCAAATTTTTCTTCAGGAGCTCGCGTTTCCCTTTCATAGGGTTCGATTAAACTTACCCTGTGCTGAGTGTAATTATCGAAAATGACCTTCGCTTCCTTTAGGGTAATAATGTTATCTGGGCGCTCGACAATGGGCGGATTGTCATTTTCCTCTTCCTGATCAGGATCTTGTTTTGCCTTTTCCTCACAGCTAGTATACAGGAGCGCTAGGGTAAGAAACAATAAAAAAATTTTTGGCATGGCTTTTAGTGCAGTCTTCATAACTTAATTTTAATGGTTGTTAATTGAACGAATGCAAAAAGGTGAGGGGGAGTAGTTTCTTGCTCCTCTAAAGATATTTTAAAAAGAACGGTTCTGAAAATGTTAAACCTAAAAATTCAGTAGAACGGTCAATAAATCACAAAAAAATCCATCAAGAAGTGGTTTCCCGATGGATTCTTACTTTTTTTAAGCGCAATAAGCAGATTTACTGATTCATCGTCATCAAAAATTCTTCATTATTCTTGGTCTGTTTAATACGTTGTTCAATAAATTCCATTGCCTCTACAGGGTTCATATCCGCAAGATACTTGCGCATGATCCACATACGCTGAATCGTACTTTCATCTAACAAAAGATCATCACGGCGTGTACTGGAAGAAGTAAGGTCAATGGCAGGGAAAATTCTTCGGTTAGATATCTTACGATCCAACTGAAGCTCCATATTACCGGTACCTTTAAATTCTTCAAAGATTACCTCGTCCATTTTAGAACCGGTTTCTGTTAGTGCTGTTGCTATAATGGATAAAGACCCACCATTTTCTATATTACGGGCGGCACCAAAGAAGCGTTTTGGTTTATGCAATGCATTGGCATCTACACCACCACTTAATACCTTACCAGAGGCCGGTTGAACAGTATTATAGGCACGTGCCAATCGTGTAATCGAATCAAGAAGGATGACCACATCATGACCGCATTCTACCAATCGTTTTGCTTTTTCGAGTACGATGTTTGCGACGCGCACATGCTCCACAGCTTCTTTGTCAAAGGTGGAAGCAACAACCTCACCACGCACATTGCGTTGCATATCGGTAACCTCTTCAGGGCGTTCATCGATCAATAGAATAATCTGATACACTTCCGGGTGGTTGGCAGCAATTGCATTGGCAACATCTTTCAACAACATTGTCTTACCAGTTTTGGGCTGCGATACGATCATCCCGCGTTGACCTTTTCCGATAGGGGAGAACAAATCGATAACCCGGGTAGAGATGCTACTCTGACGTTCGGCAAGATTAAATTTTTCTTGAGGGAACAATGGCGTTAAGTGTTCAAAAGAAACACGATCACGAACCACTTGTGGATCAATACCATTTATTTTGTTCACCTTGATCAGAGGAAAATACTTTTCCCCTTCCTTAGGTGGCCGTACATTACCCAATACCGTATCGCCAGTCTTAAGGCCGAACAATCGTATTTGCGATTGAGATACGTAAATATCATCCGGAGAGGAAAGGTAGTTGTAATCTGAAGATCGCAAGAAACCATAACCGTCCTGCATAATATCCAATACTCCTTCACTTTCTATAATACTATCAAATTCAAACTCCGGCGCTTTGTACCTATTTTTAAGGTCCTTGTCAAAGTTGCTTTTATCGTAATGTTCTTTATGAGATCGGTTCTGTTTGTTGTGGTTGTTTTTGTGTTGGTTGTTTTTATGAGGTTCCCTACGGTTGTTGTTTTTGTTGGCCTGTTCGGGCTTTTTATCTTCCTGTTTCGCGGTATCGGGAGCTTCCGCTTTGGATTTTTCTGCAGGTCTCGGCCTTGGGTTGGGCTTATCCTTGACCAGACGTTCCCTAGTACGTGCTGGCTTGTTTTCTTTTTGCTCGGGGGCCGCTGCTACGGGCGCAACTTCGGCGACCACTTTTGGGTCGGCAGCCTGAAGGTCAAGAATTTGATAAACAAGATCTAACTTTTTAAGTGTCTTGAACTTGGGTACGTTCAGTCCCTTGGCAATTTCCTGAAGCTCAGGCAGCTTTTTAGCTTTTAAATCTGAAATTTCAAACATTAAATAATGTGTAAGTGAATATTTTCTTGAAAAATTATGAAGTAATAAGGTTATTATGGTATTCGCGGGGAACGATATCCCAAACGGAGAGTGTGCACTAATAACGAAACAATATTACAAATTATTTTCTACTTAACTCGTAAAATTTTAAAAAGACATGTATTTTTGCAGTCCAAATCAGTAAGAATAACATGATTCAGCGCATTCAATCGGTTTTTTTGTTCCTGCAAGCACTTATAGCGGGCATTTTACCCTTTTTTGTAAACTTATGGTCCGACGTCAAAGGCGTTGAATTTTTTGCGCAGAACGAATTATGGATTTCCATCGCCTTCTATGCATCGGCGGCATTAGGCCTGATTGCCATCTTTTTATATAAGAACAGGAAAAATCAATTTGTACTAAACAGGTTGAACATTATATTAAGTCTTTTTTTACTGGGATTTTTCGTTTACCGGTCGCTAAATTTATCTGGAGAAACCTTGGTTTCTGAGAAAGGTATTGGGATGCTCATACCCATCGTTTCTATCGTTTTATTGTTCCTAGCCAATAGGGCAATCAAAAAGGATGAGGATCTTGTAAAATCTGTGGATCGTTTACGTTAAACCTAACATCTTAGTAGTATTAGTGCGTAAGCCCGGGCGTTGTTTCCCGGGCTTTTTTTTACTTACGCATTTTTACGGTCATTCCCGTGATCCCGATAGCTATCGGGAGGGAATCCCCTCCTTTACGCTCCTAGTACACCGATGATCCGATGACCTATGAAAATTGATTTTAAGATCTTTCCTTATTAACAACAAAAGTTAAATTATCCGGGCCTACTTTCGGTAACTCTGGAAATTCAGAAGGAGCCGCAATCGACCCACCTATCTTTCTAACCGCCTTTTGAGAACGAATGTTGTTTTCAGCTACATAGAAGATAATATGGTCAACAAAGCCGAACGCATGTTGCATCATTAAATGTTTCACTTCTTTATTGTAAATGCCGCCCCAATAGTTGCGAGAAAGAAACGTCCATCCGATTTCAACGCCGTTTTGAAAACCTTCGATTGTTTTAAATCGGGAACTTCCTATTATTGTATTGGTTTGGGAGTCAATTATAGTCAGCGCTCCTTTTGAGGTGATTGACTCTTTAAAAAATTTTTCAAATTCAGCCCTTTCGTTACGCTTACAAGGATGCTGCTCCCAAATTTTGGGATCTTTAGCCACTTGGTACAATTCTTCTTGATCCTCTTTTGAGAGAGGTCTGATTTTAACCAATTCACTTTTTAAGATAGGTTGTAAATTCATTAGGGATAAGTTGGTTATTTTTTATGATAAGTGCTAATACCTTCCTAAAAATTAATTGTATTTAACTAAAAATAGCGGCTTAGGGGTATACCCAAACCGCTATTACCCGTAAATAATTCTTGTGAATAGTTTTATTCCAATTCTTTGAACTGAATTTCAAAGGCCAGCCTTCCTAATTCATTTGATGCCAAAAGACCTGTTCCTGTGATTAGTTTTTTATTCAAGTGGCTGTATTTGGTAGGAGTCAATTATTTGTTTACCTCCTTAAGAAGTTCAGTAGCGGCTAGTTTCCCAAAATTGTTAGCAGCTAAAGGGCTTGCGCCAGAAATTAATTTTCTATCTATATGAATAGTATTATCAGCTTCTTGATTGATAATTGTGACCCCCAAATCGTTTAATTTCTCACCATATATCCAGGGCATCGCACCCGGTGTATAACCTATCATTGGTCCTTGTTCATCAGCAGCATCTGGGAATGCAGCAATTTCGTAGCCTTTATAAATAAATGAATCTTTATCGCTGTCTAAGTTTGCAGCCAACAATGCTGCCGGGCCATGACAAATCGCAAGCATAAACATATCTCTGCTATGCGACCAATGAATTAATTTATTCACATCCTTATTTTCAGGTAAACCAAGCATTGCTCCATGACCTCCTGGTATAAAAACCGCAACGTAGTCAGTATTGCCATTCATTGAGTTTTGGACAAAGTCGGATAGATTCCCTGGATTCTCAAGTTTCTTCTTGAATTCTGAATAAAAAGCCTGTACATTTTTATCGTCTTCGGGCATTGCCCACATTTCAACTTTTGCAGGTTTCCCTGTTGGGGTTACAACGTCTACCTCAAAGCCCGCATTTTTCAAGTGTAATGCCGGCAACATCATTTCGACAGGGTGGTTTCCAGTTGAGAACTTTTTACCATTGGCCATGGTCATGTTTCTTTCTTCGGTACATAACATCAGGACTTTTTTATTGCCCGTGTGGGGATTTTCAAAAGCAGTGTTATCAAAATCGGTTGTAGGAGATGTTGCTAGTTTTAATGCCAAAGGTGATGGAATATATGTACCATCTTCGGTTGATGTTGGTCTTGTTGTAATATAGAATGCAATAGCGGCAAGGGCAATAACACTCACTAACCCAATTAATATTTTTCTTATCATAATTTATAATTATTTAATGTTATTTATTTTAGTAAACCTGAATTAACCCTAACTGATTTTTATTACTATTTTACCTTTTGCTCTTCCAGAAGCAAGATGCGTAAATGCGCCAATACTCTCCGAAAAGGGATACACCTTATCAATAATCGGTTTGATCTTTCCATCTTCGACCAATGATTTAATATGCCCTAAATGTGCTCCATTCGGGTGCATAAAAATGAATTTATAGGTGGCATCTTTTGCGTTAATGAGTTTAGCCAATTCCTCAGGAAGTTTGTAGTCGGTCATTCCGAACATTTTGGCACTCTCCTCATCCAAAGGCCCTGCCACACTAACCACTTTTCCACCTCGTTTAATTAGCTCAAAAGCTTCTAAAGAATAATTGTTGCCAAGCGTGTCAAATACGATGTCCGCATCTTTTACAATGGTTTTATAGTCCTCCGTTTTGTAATCTATAACCCTATCGGCTCCAAGCTCTTTAACCCAGTCTATGTTGCTGGTACTAGTAGTGGTGTAGACATAAGCACCCTTTGCTTTGGCATACTGTATGGCAAAACTACCAACGCCGCCCGAACCTGCGTGAATAAGAATTGTATCATTTTTTTTAATTCCAACGTACTCCAATGATTGTAAAGCCGTAAGTCCTGCCAAAGGAATACTTGCAGCTTCTTCGAAAGAAATATTTCCTGGTTTTTTTGATACCGCGGCACTAGTTACGGCCACATATTCTGCTATGGTGCCCATTTGTTCTTGTGGCACTCTTGAGTAAACCAAGTCACCAACTTCAAAATTGTCTACTCCATCTCCTTTTTCGACCACTATTCCGCTAACATCATAAGAAATGGTACTCGGAAACGGAATGGGAAGCATTCCTTGTAAGTTTCCTAGAATAATGCTCTTGTCGATCGGATTAATAGCAGCTGCTTTAACCTCAATAAGGATATCTTTTGCCTGAACAGTTGGTTTGCTTGCTTCGTTAAAGACCAAACTATCTTTAATCTCACCATATTTTACTAATTGTAGTGCTTTCATATTTATATCGAATCTGGTTGTTGTAATGATTCGATACAAAAGTAGCGCAGAGGTTCGCGGGAAAAATTACCCTATGGTAAGAAAGCTATTTTTTTGTTTTTTCAACTCTGATACGACTCAAGCTTTGTTGCGTGACGCCCAGATAGGATGCGATGTGATAATTACGGGTATGCCGTTCTATATTAGGGTATTGCTCCAAAAATAAATCGTATCTCTCCTGAGCGGATAATTGCAATTGATTTAGAATTCTCTTATGTAGACTAACCACATGGCGCTCCAAATTATTTCTTTGATAGGGCTCAAATTCAGGAAAAAGCGCATGTATTCCATTAAGTTCGGCAGCGTTAAACTCAATAATGCTTGATTCTGTAAGACATTCAACCGATAGTGTGGCGGTTTCGTTGCTGTGTATGGCTATATAGTCACTTATCCACCAACTTTTTATGGCAAACTGCAAGGTATGCTCTCTCCCATTTTTGTCAATTAAGTATGATCTTAAACAACCACCCGTCACATAAAATATTTTCTTAACGGCTTGTCCTTGACGGATTAAGACTGTCCCCTTGGGAACTACTTTTTCTTTTGAAATAGAAAAAAGATATGCCTTTGCCTTTGAGCTAAGATGTATTTGGCCTTTTATTTTATCTATTAATTCTTCCAAATTCTTAAAAAGTGAACTGATTAGTATGGCGCAAATATATATCCAATTTGGAGTTTGTCATGATTTTACCGCTTTCCTAATTCCACAACTTCCAAGTCCTTAATATTCTTCCCGTCAATGACGAAACGTAACATGGTCCTAATTTGATGAAAACCATACTTGCCACAAGCTCCTGGGTTCATATGAAGCACATTCAATTGCTTATCCATCATGACCTTTAAGATGTGCGAATGGCCACAAATAAAAAGTTGAGGTGGGTTTTTCCTGATTTCCGCACGGGTACGACTATTGTATTTTGGTGGATAACCCCCTATATGTGTTATCAGTACATCAACCCCTTCGCACATAAAACGATGGTTCAAAGGAAATTCTTTTTGAATAACATGGTCATCAATGTTGCCATACACAGCACGCAGGGGTTTTAATTCTGATATGGCGTCCGTAACGGCCAAACTTCCAATGTCCCCGGCATGCCATACTTCATCTGCCTGCCTAACGTATTTTAGAATGGCTTTATCCATATGGGAATGGGTGTCGGAAAGGAGGAGTATTTTTTTCAAGTTATGACTTCAGGGTTAGGAGAAAAAATTATGAGTTTTGATTAAAGAATAAAAACTTTTTACATCGGATGCTATTTTCCCACTTCCAATAACTCGTTCCTATCCTATATCTTTGCATATTCACAAAACTAAAGAATACGCTTGAGATATTTTGTTCAATTTTCATACTTTGGAACGGCTTATCATGGCTGGCAAAAACAGCCAAATGCGATAACCGTGCAATCCGTTTTGGAAGATGCCCTTTCGAAGTTGATACGGACGAAGATAGTATTGATGGGTGCTGGCAGAACCGATACAGGGGTGCATGCCAAACAAATGTTTGCCCATTTTGATACGGAACCTATCGTCAATATTCCCGATCTTATTTTTCGATTGAATTCTTTTTTACCAGATGATATTGCGGTACAGGATATTGTTGAAGTTTCCGATGCTGCACATGTTCGTTTTGATGCCACTGAAAGAACATACGAATATTGGGTCACCCAAAAGAAAAACGTTTTTTTGACCGATAGGGCACATTATATTTGGCATCCACTAAATGTCGCCCAAATGAATGCGGCTGCGACCTTACTTTTGGAGCATACCGACTTTGAGTGCTTTTCCAAATCGAATACCGATGTAAAGACCTATATCTGTAATGTGGTTTATGCACGATGGGAATTGAAAAATGACACCTACGTTTTTACCATTACGGCCAATCGTTTTTTGCGCAATATGGTGCGGGCTGTCGTCGGGACCCTCTTGGAGGTAGGAACGGGCAAGTCGGATATTGAAAATTTCAAACGGATATTAGATAGCAAGGATAGGAGCGAAGCCGGTACTTCGGTGCCGGCAAAAGGCTTATATTTGACGAGGGTAGATTATCCCGAAAACACCTTTCGTATAAATGGATAAAAAATCAGGAAACGCTTTTGATTACGAGCTTTTTAAAAGGCTTCTCCAACAGACCCGACCGTATCGGGGGACCTTTTTTGTTGTGGCCATGCTCGCCATCCTATTATCCGTTTTTGCTATTTGCACCGCAATACTGGCCGGAAATATCGTAAACGATGCCATTACAAAAAAAGATGCCGGAAAACTATTGACCCTTACGCTATTGATGTTAGGGGTGTTGGTAGGGCAGGTGGTGAGCCAACTAGGCTTTAATTATTATGCAAACTGGTTGGGACAGTCTGTTATTAAAGATGTTAGGGTATCACTTTTTAAAAAAATGATGGGTTTTCGCATGCAGTATTTCGACAATTCATCGATTGGTGTTTTAGTGACTAGGGCGGTCGCCGATATGCAACGTATTGGGGAGATTTTTAGTCAAGGCTTTTTTGTAATTGTTGCAGATTTGTTAAAGATGCTTACGGCAGCTGCGGTGATGCTCTATTTAAACTGGAAACTGGCCTTGCTTGTATTTGCCCTACTGCCTATAATTTTATATGCAACACGCCTGTTTCAAAAAGCAATGAAGGTAGCCTTTATCGAAGTGCGCGGGCAAGTTTCTAACCTCAATTCGTTCGTTCAGGAGCGTATTACAGGAATGAAAATAGTACAGCTGTTTACCAGGGAACGGATTGAACGGGAAAATTTTCGCGCTATCAATGAAAAGCACCAAAATGCTTGGTTGAAAACAGTTTGGTACAATTCTATCTTTTTTCCGATTGCCGAAATTGTAACGGCCTTGGCAATCGGGTTGGTGGTTTGGGTCGGGGTTTTGCAAAATGTAGATAATATAGAACAGGAGAATATCGGGGTAATCTTCACTTTTATTTTCTTGATTGAACTGCTCTTTCGTCCGCTTCGCCAAATTGCCGATAAGTTTAACACCCTACAAATGGGAATGGTAGCGGCCAACCGTGTTTTTGCCATATTGGATACCGAAAGTAAAATTGAAGATTCAGGAACGCTTGTACAATCCAACATCAAGGGTGATATCTCTTTTAGTAAGGTGCATTTTGGATATTTGAAGGATGAAGAAGTATTGCATGGCATTTCATTTAAGGTAAAAGCCGGACAAACTGTTGCCATCGTCGGTGCTACTGGCGCCGGAAAATCGACCATCATCAATTTATTGAATCGGTTTTATGAAATCAATTCAGGAACAATAGCTATCGATGGAATTGATATTAAGGATTTTACCCTGTCATCTTTACGTTCGCATATTGCTGTTGTTCTTCAGGACGTGTTCTTGTTTGCCGATACAATAGCAAATAATATTTCATTAAAAGATGATTCGGTTACCATTCCAGATATCATAGAGGCCGCCAAGCAGATAGGGGTTCATGAATTTATCAATAGTCTTCCGGGCGGGTATGCCTATAATGTAAAGGAAAGGGGCAGTATGCTTTCCAGCGGGCAACGCCAGCTCATCGCTTTTCTGAGGGCGTATGTTAGCAACCCGAGCATTCTTGTACTCGATGAGGCGACCTCATCGGTAGATACGTACTCTGAACAGCTCATACAAAAGGCTACCGATAAGATTACCGAGGGGCGAACGTCAATTATTATCGCCCACCGCTTGGCAACCATTCAAAAAGCAGATAAAATCTTGGTGATGGATGCTGGAAAAATTGTTGAAATGGGAACCCACAAAGAACTTCTTAAAAAAGGCGATTACTATAGTAGTTTATATGAAGCCCAGTTCTTGAACGAGGATGCGGTTCATTAGGATATGTTAGCACAAAATAAAAATAACTTTTCAGTAATGTTGGTCGACGACCTTACATTAAATCTTCTTTCATCATTTGTGCAAGTTCGGCAAGGTCTTTATAGGCGGCGAATTCCCCATTTCTAATATAGGAGATCGCGCCTGTTTCCTCACTAACCACCAAAACAACGGCATCCGTTTTTTCGGAGATACCTACTGCGGCCCGATGACGAAGTCCAAATCGCAATGGAATTTTGCGTTCATTGGTTACCGGTAGGGTTACTCGGGTTGCGGTTATGAAGTTACCTTCTATAATGGCAGCACCATCATGTAATGGGCTGTTTTTATAAAAAATACTTTCTAAAATGACCTGATTAACCTCAAGATACATTTTGTCACCAGAACTCTTGACAAAATCAAGCGAGTTGTTCCGGGCAAATACGATCAACGCTCCGGTCTTGGAAGCGGACATCCTATTACATGCGGCCAAAATGGCATCTACATTAGTATTTGTGGTTAGGCCTTCCTGCCTTAAAAATTTGAAGTGCTTCAAGAAATTTTTTCTGTTGGCCAAATTGGTAGATCCGATCATCAATAAAAATTTTCGGATTTCTTGTTGAAAAACAATAATCAAAGCAATTAATCCCACCTGCATAAAAGCACCCACCATGCTACTGATCATTTCCATACCGAGTATTTCGGTCAATTTCCAAAAGGCCCAAATGATGACAATTCCAAGGAAAATATTAATAGCAACCGAACCTCGAACGAGCTTATAAATGTAGTAGAGAAGAATGGCGACAAGAATGATGTCGACGATATCTGTAATTTTAAAATCGATAAAATTCAGGAAATCCAATAGGTTGTGGTTTTGGTAAAATTAGGAAAAAATAGATGAACAAATTCGAGAATACCTTTAGTGTTCTAATTGCCGCAGCAACTTAATACATTCACTTGCTTCGTTCACGTCGTGTACCCTTAAAATTTTAGCTCCTTTACTTAAAGCAATAGCGTGCAGGGCAGTGGTACCATTAAGGGCGTTTTCGGCGTTGGTCTCCAATAGTTTGTAGACCATCGATTTTCTGCTTAAGCCTACCAAAATAGGATGCCCAAGACGCTGAAAAAGTTCTAGTTGCCCAAGTAACTCATAATTCTGTTCTAGGGTCTTTGCAAAACCGAATCCAGGGTCTACGATTAGATCGTGCAAACCGTAAGCGCGGCCGGTTTCAATGCGCTCCGCAAAGTATTTAAGGATGGCAACGCTCAAGTGGTCGTAATCGGTTTGCTGTTGCATATTCTGTGGGGTTCCGCGCATATGCATCATAATATATGGTGCTTTGTACTCCGCAACAGTGCTGAACATGGCTTCATCTTGTTTTCCTGCAGAGATATCGTTGATCATTGCCGCACCTTCCGACAGACATGCGGCGGCTACCGTACTGCGAAAAGTATCTATAGATAGTATGATGCCAGGAAAATTGGTGGTCAACAATTTCACGATGGGAAGTATTCTTTTGAGCTCCTCTTCTTTCGGGACCACCGTTGCTCCCGGCCTGGAACTATAGGCACCTACATCAATAAAAGTAGCTCCTTCGGTCAACATTTTTTCCACTTGAATAAGTATCGATCGCTCGTCTTTGTATCTCCCGCCGTCGTAAAAGGAATCTGGGGTAATATTCAAGATTCCCATCACTTTGGGAATGGTCAGGTCTATAAGTTTTCCGTTACAGTTGAGCGTCATATTGGAACAAGGGTTGTTTGGCATGTTCGGTTTAAAACATGAACTTGGGCAATTCAATAATTTAAGCGAAATTTACGCAAATTAGAATGAATTAAATGCAGCATACCTCCGAACAATACGATGCGGTTATTAAGACCTGTCGCGATCTTTTTGAAAAAAAAATGAAAGACTACGGCAGTGCTTGGCGTATTCTCAGACTCCCTTCCTTAACCGATCAGATTTTTATAAAGGCTCAGCGTATTAGAGGATTACAGGAAAATGTGGTACAAAAGGTAGACGAGGACGAAACTTCGGAATTTATTGGGATCATCAATTATTCCATTATGGCATTGACCCAGCTTGAAAAGGGAGTTGCCGATCAACCCGACTTGAATGTAAATGAGGCATTGACCCTTTTTGATAAGCACACCTCTCAAACCAAATCGCTAATGGAAGATAAAAACCACGATTATGGGGAAGCGTGGCGCGATATGAGGGTGAGCTCCCTAACGGATTTGATTCTTCAAAAACTGTTACGCGTAAAGCAAATAGAGGACAATAAGGGGAAAACTCTGGTTAGCGAGGGCATTGATGCCAATTATCAGGACATGGTAAATTATGCTATTTTCGCTTTGATTCATCTAAAAAATACGGAAGTATAAAAGTTTATAAGTTAAAGTTGGTTAGGCTGAAATATTCTGAAAATATCGTCTAATCCACATATAAACTTATAAACCAATTATTAAGAACCACTCATGAAATATTTAGTAGGCATTTCAAGAATTATAGTAGGAGTACTGTTCATCATTAGCGGTTTCATTAAGCTAAATGACCCTGTTGGTTTTTCCTTTAAGTTGGAGGAATATTTTAGTTCAGGAGTACTGGACCTGCCTTTTTTTGAGCCTTATGCTCTTCAAATATCCATTTTTGTTGTAATTGTGGAGGTCCTGCTTGGGGTAATGTTGCTAGTGGGTTTTAGAGTAAAAATAACCGTTTGGAGCCTTTTGTTGATGATTGTGGGCTTTACATTCCTAACTTTTTATTCCGCTTATTTTAATAAAGTGACCGATTGCGGGTGTTTTGGCGACGCAATAAAGCTTACTCCTTGGGAATCGTTTACCAAAGATATTGTCTTGCTGATTTTGATTATTATTCTATTTGTGGGGCGGCAATATATAAAACCAATAGTTGGGGCCAATGCCCAACGAATCGTTACATTGGTAACTTTGGTGCTATGCGGCCTCTACGCAAACCATGTACTACTTCATTTACCGGTAATTGATTTTAGACCTTATAAAATAGGGGCGAATATAGAAGAAGGGATGACCGTTCCTGAAAACGCACCAAAACCTATTTATGATTATTCCTGGAAGTTTAACGTTAATGGCCAAGAGCAGATTGTTGTTACACAGGGAGATTACCCAACCGTAGACGGAGAGTTTGTAGGTGTAGAAACTACGGAAGTTCAGGCGGGCTATGAACCGCCCATTCATGATTTTACAATTGAACAAAATGGGGAGGATTTTGCCGCTTCCCTATTACAAGAACCCAAATTGGTCATGGTCGTTGCCTATGACCTAAGGAAGACAAATACCGATGTATTTACTGAATTAAAAGAAGTTGCCGACAGTGCCATAAAAAAAGGATATAAGGTGATAGGCATGTCAGCTTCCAACAACCAACAGTCCAATGAATTAATAAAGACATATGATTTGGGTTTCCCCTTTTACTTTACAGATGAAACGGCGTTAAAGACCATTACGCGATCTAATCCCGGGATTTTAGTGTTGGAAAAAGGAACCATAAAACAGAAAGTTCATTACAACGACTTTGAAGAGCTCAACTTTGAATAATTCAAGTATGATATATAAACTGATAACGGTTTTATTACTCTTTAATTTTTCCGTTGGCATGGCTCAAGAGGATGCTTTTTCCAAAGAATCCCTGACCGATACTTTTATAACTCTTAAGGGTGAAAAAGTTACTTTCGGTACTATTTTAGAGAATAATAAAGGAAATAATGTACTATTGGACATTTGGGCCACTTGGTGTAGGGATTGTATCATAGGTATGCCAGCTGTTAAAAAATTGGCTGTGGAGTATCCCGATATTACCATTGTTTATCTTTCTTTGGACAAGACTGAAAAAAGTTGGAAAAAAGGAATAAAACGCTTTAATATGGGAGAAGGTCAGCATTATTGGGCCTCCAACGGCTGGGAATCCAATTTCTTTGATTCAATTGACTTAGACTGGATACCGCGTTACATGATAATTGATAAAAACGGGAAAATAAAACTTTTCAAAGCCATTAAGGCAAGCGATAAAAGGATTGTACAACAGCTAATAACATTAAGAAATGAGAAGTAAAATAATTGCAGGAAACTGGAAAATGAACAAGAATTTAGGGCAAACAAATGCTTTGTTAAAGGAGTTGGCTGCAAAATTGCCGAATAGCCATGCCGAAGTAATGGTGGCCCCAACTTTTGTTAATCTAACACAAGCTGTTGCCAATCTTGAAAATGCTGGGATAGAGGTGATAGCACAGAATATGCATTTTGCCAAGAGTGGGGCGTACACAGGAGAAATTTCAGCCGACATGCTTTTGGATATTGGTATCAAAACCGTAATTATAGGACACTCCGAGAGACGGGCCTATTTTGGTGAGACCGATGAAATTTTGGCAAAAAAGACTATTTCCGCACTCGAGAAAAATATGCGTGTTGTTTTTTGTTTTGGGGAAGAATTGGAGGACCGTAAATCTGGCAACCATTTTAACATTGTAAAAAATCAGTTGGTCAATGGGTTGTTCAACCTAAAACCTGAGGCATGGTCCAATATTGTTTTGGCTTACGAGCCCGTTTGGGCTATTGGTACCGGGGAAACGGCTTCGCCAGAACAGGCCCAGGAAATGCATGCTTTTATTAGAAAGACGATTACCGAAGAGTATAATGCCGCTATTGCCGATACTGTTACCATTTTATATGGTGGTAGTGTAAAACCGGGAAATGCCGAAGAGATATTTTCCAAACCCGATGTTGATGGTGGACTAATAGGTGGAGCCTCTTTGGTTGCAGACGATTTTGTCGCTATCATTAAGGCTATCTAAAAAGTCATTGCGCCTAGAATTGCATCGAAAAATTAAATTCTTAAGTATCAGATATTATTTAGGAGTTTTTAGCATCATGTCGAGGGCCATATTACGAAGCGCTACGCTTCAACAGAGACGTATAATCCAGAGGATCAGATGGCCAACATCACTTATATAGAATATGATTTTAAGGTTAGTCCGTTACAACCGGCTTCCGATATTTTGATAGCGGAATTGGGCGAGCTGGGTTTTGAAAGTTTTGTTGAAAAAGAAGATGGTATTCTTGCCTATATTCAACAAACAGATTGGGACGAAGGTATAACCCAAGAGGTGCAGGTTTTAAAAAACGACTTGTTTCAAATAGCATATAATTATAAAGAAATTGCGCAAGAAAATTGGAATGCCAATTGGGAAAGCAATTTTGAGCCGATCATGGTAGATGGCAAATGCGTAGTACGTGCTCCTTTCCACAAGAAATTGGAGGTAGACCATGACATCGTTATTATGCCAAAAATGAGTTTTGGTACCGGCCATCACGAAACTACCCATATGATGTTGCAGCATATCTTGAATAATGATTTTGAGGAAAAAACGGTTTTAGACATGGGCAGCGGTACCGGTGTTTTGGCAATTTTAGCGGCCATGAGGGGAGCGGCCAAAATAGATGCCATTGATATTGATCATTGGTGTTACCTGAATGCCAAGGAAAATGTTGAGCGGAATGGTTGTGATTTTATTAACGTATTTGAAGGGGACGTACATCTCATAAAGGATAAAAAGTACGACCTTATCCTAGCTAATATTAATCGCAATATTCTGTTGGCTGATATTCCCGTTTATACCGAATGTTTGAACGCAAACGGAATGCTCTTTCTAAGCGGTTTTTATGAAGAAGACATCCCGCAACTTTCAAAAAAATGCGAGGCGAACGGCTTGGCATTTCAAGAAAAATTCCAAAGAAACAATTGGGTTTCCTTAAAGTTCAAGTGTTAAAAGTACCCGAAAAAGTACGTTGTTCTCATTTTAGGGATTATATTTAACAGGTTAGAATTAAAAACCCACGTCAAAAAAGTAATAGTAATGGGCACTATAGAAAAACTTCAGGAAGACCTTCTACTTGCAGAAAAAACGGTAAAACAAAATGAAATTGTCTTGTTTAACGATGAGGTAAATACTTTTGACCATGTTATCGAGACCTTGATAGCCGTCTGCGAACATACCCCTCACCAGGCAGAACAATGCTCGCTTATTGTGCACCATAATGGTAAGTGCACGGTTAAGACAGGTGAGTATGACGATTTAAAACCCCGCTGTAGCAAATTACTTCAGGCAGGCCTAAGCGCTGAAATTGTATAATTTTGTGTTGCCTTCCCTTTTGAAGATTCGAATAATCTAGACGTGCGGCGGCGTCTTATAACGTCAGGTCTTTGTAGTCTAATTGCATATTAATCTCACACTCACCACTTAAGATTAAATACATCTTTAGAAGATTACGCTCTAATGGAAAAAGTGCGCGGGGTAAAGTAGTAAAACTACGCCCTTCCCCAAAACAGTCTTCTTCTAAAATATAGAGGTTTTGTTTTCAATATGAAGCATTCCATTTACGATTACAACATCTATACTGTTTTCTAATTACCACAACATTACCTATACAGATTATGAATTTGGGTTAGCATAGTTGTATTTTTCGTGGATGGCTATTATTTATAAAATAACTTGATTTATTAAGGTCATTATCGTTTGTAGGTCTAAAATTTTGCCAAAGACATTTTTTGTATAGTTTTTTTATCAGGCTTTTAGAATTCTATATGAGTAAATTGCTTAATAGATTTAAAGAAGAACTTACTTTAAACCAAATTTTCTTTAAATAAAATCAATGGCTTAAAATAGAAACTAAACCAATTCTCAAAAACAAGACAATTATGAAAAAATTAAAGTTTATCGTTGTATCGCTCTTTACCGTTTTAGTGAGCTGTAATGGTGATGACCTCGACATTCCGGCTACGGTCACGCCTTCTAATCTTTCTGTAAGTTCGGTAGTGAGCACCGATAATTCCGGTACGGTTGTTTTTACCGCCACGGCCACGGATGCAAACTATTACCATTTCGATTTTGGTGACGGCACTTCGGCGCTAAATACTTCTGGTATGGCGACCAAAGTATATGATATGATCGGGGATAATACCTATACGGTAGTGGTAACCGCCGGTAGTGGCGAACAAAAAACTGTTTCAGAAACACTACAAGTTTCCGTTTCTCTTGCGTTTTCAGACCCGGAGACCGTTGCTTTATTGACAAACGGAGATTCAAAGACATGGTTTCTAGCGGCTTCACAACCTGGCCATCTTGGAGTGGGTCCGGCGCGTGATGGCATAGATGGTGACTGGTGGTATCCCAAGTGGTATTCGGCCAGCGCATTTGAAAAGTGCGGAAGTGAAGAATCCGATTGTTTTTGTGATGACGAATTGACCTTTACAACCGATGGCAACGGAGGACTCATGTACACCTTAAACAATATGGGACAAACATTCTTCAATGTACTGCATCTAGGAGCAGCAGGTGGGGCCGGAGATACTGATTTGTGCTATGATTTTGATTCGTCAGGTTCAAAAACCGTGACACTATCGGCCGTTGAAGGCAATGTGCCGGAGGCTGAGACGACGGGTGTTCAAATGAGTTTTTCAGATGGCGGGTTTATGAGTTATTATGTAGGTTCCTCTACCTATGAAATACTATCCCTAAGTGATGATTTGCTGCATGTCAGAACGTATGACTCCGAAAACCCGGATGCGGCTTGGTATCTCAGATTTACTGCACAAGCTTCCACAGGAGGCGGTGATGAAATGCTTGAAACAATTTATACCAATTTGGTCTGGTCAGATGAGTTTGATGTGGATGGAGCACCGGATTCTGCAAATTGGACCTATGACCTTGGTGCAGGTGGCTGGGGTAATGGTGAGGCGCAGACCTATACCGACAGTTCTGAAAATGTAATCGTAGAAAACGGGGTTTTAAAAATAACTGCGCGGGCAACTGGCGAAGCTAGTGGCGTCTCACACTATTATGATGATGTAACCCTTATTGCTGATGGTGGAGGAACCGCTTCCGTGGAAGATTTTGAAGGAGCGGCACCGGCCTTTACGGTTTTTGGAGGTAATTCTACACAGGTTGTTGATAACCCAGATGCGTCAGGGATGAATACATCAACAAAGGTTGCCGAATCTACGAAACCTAACGGATCGGAAGTTTGGGCAGGATCATTCTTTGATTTAGATACGCCGCTCGATTTAACCACATATACAAGCATGAGCGTAAAGACTTGGTCTCCTGCTACAGGAGCGGTGGTTAGATTGAAATTGGAGAATATAGCAAATTCTGATGAATTTGTTGAGGTAGATGCAACTACCTCTGTTGCAGAAGCATGGGAAACATTAACTTTTGATCTTAGTTCCGCACCGGCTTTTACTTATGATAGGGTAGTGCTGTTCTTTGACTTTGGTGTTAGCCCTTCTGGGGATGCAGGATACACCTCTGCACGTATCAAGTCTGAAAACCTATATGAGTTTACTTACGGTAGGGTTGAAATAAGGGCGAAACTCCCTTCTGTAGGAGGTACTTGGCCAGCACTATGGGCTTTAGGGGCTAATTTTGAAGATGTTGGTTGGCCAGCTAGTGGGGAAATGGATATTGTGGAGCATGTGGGGAACAATCCCAATACAGTATTGAGCTCTTTACATTATCCCGGTAATTCAGGAGGTTCGGCCATAACGGCTTCTACATCGGTTCCGACGGCCACTACTGAGTTTCATAATTATACTATGGAATGGACTCCAGACAGTATTAAGTTCGTAGTTGATGATGAGTTAATACACACCAGTTTTGTAAATTCTTCGGATACGCCGTTTAATAGTGATTTCTTCCTGATCATGAATATTGCCATGGGGGGTACACTTGGCGGCGCTATAGATGGTGAATTTACCGAGGATACTATGGAAGTCGATTACATAAGGGTATATCAATAATATGGATTTTTATATCATTTTTTTAATAATTTATTGTGCCATCTTTGCAATAGTAAAGGTGCTCAATCCTCATCTTAATGAATGAATTGAGTTTGTAGGAAATTAGTTTTGTTTGGATTAATTGCGATAAAAAGGTCTGTCTCATTTTGGCAGATCTTTTTGTTTTCTTTCAAAACCCCTTATCAGGATGTTCATTCAAAAATACCTATCTTGAACCCTCCGCAATACCTAAAAGTAACGTATGAATACTGCACTCGAAATAGACCATCTTCAAAACCTAAGAGATAAGGTCTTATCCTACAATCATGTAGATGCGGCCATACTCGAAGATCAAATGCGGTTTTATAGGTGTTTGAAACTTAAAAAGGGAGAAACATTGATTTCGCCCGGACAATTGGTGCAGTATTTCTATTATGTGGCCCAAGGTTGTATTTACTATTACAAATTGGAGGATGGCGAACAAAAAGTTCTAGAATTCTATACGGATGATGTCTTTTTTACCGATTTACCGGCCTATGTAAAAGGGACCCCTTCCAATTATTATTTAAAAGCCTCCGAGGTCACCATTGTATATGCAATAAAGAAATCGGATGCAGAAAATTCCTTTAATAAATCGCATCAGTTAGAGCGCTTTGGGCGCCTCTCTATGCAAGAAGCCTTTATGAAAATCTTTACTAGGGTAGAACGCCTCAGTAGTAGAACCAATGAAGAGCGCTATTTACGATTGTTGGAAAAAAGACCCAATCTGTTCCAACGGGTACCACAGTATTTGATTGCCTCCTATTTGGGGCTCACCCCAGTGGGATTGTCCAAAATTCGAAAGCGGCTCGGGAGGAACTAAAGCCCAATTTTTGGCATTACAATTTTACATCATTGTTGGGAATAGTGATTTGAAGGTAGACCCACAAATCACTATCATTCAAACCGCTTGCGCACCAAAATCTTATTTCTTTTTCAGCGTCTTCCAATTTGCATTGGCGAGCTGTTCCAATTCTGATTCATTGTTTAACCAGGGAACAATGGTATTAAAAGGTTTTCCCTCCCAAAAGTCATTATAAAACAAATAGAGTTTACCGTCATCAACTCTAAAGGTCTTGGGATCTACAGGTACTTTTTGGTTCATTTTGGCAACGGCAAAAGCACAGTAACCATCAAATTGAGGTAGGTACTTCATTGGGCTGTTCTCAAAAGTCTTTAGGTTTTCAGCATTGATAAAGTAATATATGGCCCCGGCATGTTTGGTTGAATAGTCCTTACTGCCCCGTTCTGCAGAATTGGCAACGAAATAGTTCACCACATCATAACCGGAATTCGCAATGCCATCCTTATTTGCATTAGCCTGCTGGCCAAGGAGGTTGCCTGTTCCCATTAGTAAAAGGAGTAGAGTCAAAGTCTTTTTAATTGTCTTCATTTTTAATGTTTTTACGTTTTAATTGATGCAAACCTATAAGAGATTTTTGTTATAATAGTATTTAAAAAGACACTATATTTGCTTATTCGTACAATTATGGATGTATTAAGTGATATTCTAAAAAAAATTAAGCTCTCCAGTGCCATTTATTTTGAATCTGATTTCTCCTCTCCTTGGGGAATGACCATTCCCAAAGGCCGTTTTGCGCAATTTCATATTGTTACCAAAGGTCAGTGCCTTATGAAAACAGAGGATAGGAAGATTCAATTGCTTGAAGGAGACATTATCGTCTTTCCTTTTGGAACCAGCCATTCCTTGGCTGACTTTGAATCTGGGGTGTACAAAAACGGTCAAGAAGTGGTAGCAGGAATAATGGATGGAAAACCCGTTTTCGTCGGAGATAGAATTTCAACAAGATTGGTATGCGGGCATTTTCAGTTCGATAGGAATATGGAGCATCCCTTTATACAGGAATTACCTGCCGTAATTCATATTTCAGGCATAGAAAAAAATGAATTTGCTTGGTTGGAAAGTATTACAGATCTGATTATTCAAGAAGCGGGAAACGACAACCCAGGAAAAGACACCATAATGAATAAATTGGGCGAAGTTTTGTTTGTACATGTGCTGAGAACCTATTTACAAAAGAATAGCAAAAAGAAAGGGTTCATCGCCGCGATGCAGGATAAACGGATCGGCAGAGTGCTTAAAAGTATACATCGGTCGCCAGAAAAGGACTGGCAACTGCCGACCTTGGCGAAAGTGGCAGGTATGTCAAGAACAAGTTTTAGCAATCACTTCAAAAGATTAACCGGAGAGACCCCATTTCGTTACATTACCCAATGGCGAATGCTTCAGGCCAAAGAACTTCTATTGGAAAGCAACATACCGGTTGGTGAGATAGCCGAAAGAGTCGGATATCAATCTGAGGCTGCATTTAATAGGGTCTTTAAAAAAAATGCAAAGCGTACCCCTTTAAAATTTAGGCAACATTCCTAAGAATCCCCTATATATTTAATTGCTTTATGACTTATATCTGTGGGGTAATTTAGGAGGGTCAAGTTTATTCAGGCGGTAGTGAATCTTTGGGGGCTGGATAGTTACCGATGTGCCACTCCCAGTTTTTGTTTTTCACACTTAAAAAATCTTTGAAGTTTGTGGGCCCTTTTTGTTGGTATTCCCGCCAAAATTTAATTTTCCCATTCTCCAGTTCAACTACCACGATACCTACATCAGAGGTGTCCTTTTCATAGCTAAAGGTAAATTCTCCAGCCCCTGTTTGGGTAACCGTATTGAACCACAAATTATGAAACACCATTTTGTAGCTACTATCCAATGCATCAAAGTAGGGCCTGAGTTGGGAATGGCCTCGATAATATTGAATATTGGGAGGTTCCATATAAATGGCATCTTCGTTAAAACTTTTTAGGGCCTTTTCGGTATTTTGAGTAGACCAGCCTTCGGCCACATTGTTCATTAAAACCCGAAACTCCTTTTCTGAGGTGGTATGTACCGCATTTGTACAGCCAAACATTAGCATTGCCTGAAAGATGAAAGCTATAGATTTCATGTGCTTACCTTTTCGCCAGTTAACGGCATTTGAGGATTGGAATATCCTTTATCTCAAATCTTATATCCGAAATCTCATATCTAGCCCTTAGGCTTTCTCAGAACCTTCTCCATCTTCCTTCCCTTCGCCAATTCGTCCACTAACTTATCCAAATATCGGACTTGCCTAGTGAGTGGTGTTTCGATTTCTTCAATACGATAGCCACAGATAACCCCTTTGATCAATTCTGCGTTGGGATTTAAATTGGCTCTCTCAAAGAAGGTTGCAAAGGTGACTTTTTCTTCAATAAGAGCTTGCAGTTGTGTTTCATCAAAACCGCATAGCCATTCAATTACTTGATGTAATTCAGTCACCGTCCGTCCTTTGTTTTCGACTTTGGTCACATAATGGGGATATACCGAAGAAAAGGTCATATCGGCCATACGGGCGTCGTGTTCTGGTGTTGTTGTCATGGCGTTTGCTTTTAAATTAGCTTAATACCTTTTTTAAACAATTCAAATTCTTGGATGGCCGTTTGTCCAGCATCTTTGGATTGATGACAATTGAAGTCATAATAAAAATCGTTGTGCTCGGCCTTTAATACTTTTAATTCTACTTTTAATGGTTTATCCAGTTCCACGTGCTCAAATAGATATTCGGCATCATACTCATAAAAAATACAACCCGAAATTTTATAAGGATCATATTTCTTTAAAATTCTATAGTCCTTTAAAATTTGAGAGGCACCAGATGCTGACAATTCGATTAGTTCCTCAAAGTTTTCAATTACCAAATCATCAAATTCCGATTTTGGCGTAATGTTCAAAGTAATTGTAGGAGAAAATATTCCGTCGTATTCAGGTAAATCTTGAAAGTATTTTGTTGCTACACAGATAGGGTTTCCAAGCTCCTCCCAAACTTCTTTCTTAGAGACTTCCCAGCCATTCCCTAAAATTTGCTTGTCTTTTAATTCTCCAAAATCTTTTACATTAATAAACCCCCACCCTTTTGGTTTGTAAAAAAGAATTCCTAATGCTTTGTTTATGTAGACATTATTATTCGTAACAACAGCCTGTAAGGGGTCAACGGTCAGTCCCGCCAGAGCCAAGCTTGATAACTTTAAAAAATTTCTTCTCCCTATTCCCATAATTTATTGAAACTGGCAATCTTTTTAAATTGTTCGTTATGCAAACGAAGAATCTTTCCCTTATAGCTCTAAGTTAGTAAATCCTTTGCAATGGATTTTAAATCATTCTGTAGGAAGTTCTTTAATTTAACCAGAGGAGCATTCCAAACAATAATAGAATTAATAAAACAACGAAGGCACCATTTTCAATCTGCTCATGTTTTTTTTCTTTTTCAGCACGCTTTCTAATCTGATTTTTTAGTTCAATTAGCGCTTCTTTGGGAAGTGTATTAAAAAGAGGCCCTTCAGGTTTTTTACCTGTTGGATACATCAATTTGCGATTGTTTCCCTTGAATTTAGCTCGTTTGGATGGACGTTGCGCTCGGTTTTGCTTTATCCGATTGTTCATGTCCTGAATAGTACTCATCCAAACTTTTTTATTCTTGATAAATTAATTCAATAATGGTCTTATCAATTCTTTTCCCTTTTTTATTTTCAATGTTAAAAACGGATTCCCTTACGGTTTCTATTCTATGAGGAACTCCAGGGTAATAATAGTACTCATAAGAATTTCTGTCTTCAATTTTCAAAACCGCAGTGTTTAGGGCTTTTTGCAATTCCTTATCATCAAGGTTCATTTTTTTGAATAATTGCTTAAGCATTTCTTTTGTGCTATGCGGATCTAAACTCATTTCTTGTTTTACAGTGCAAAAACTTTCTTCAAAATCAACATCTTCAAAATACAATTTAGCATCTGCCTTTATCGGTTTTCCGCCAAACATATTTGGTAATTCATCCTCATAAATTAAAGGTTCGGTAATATCATATTCCAACCCCATTGGAAAATGAAAATATTGCAATTCTTTCAGGACTACTTGCTCAATTCCTTGTTTTGAACTAAAAACTTGTTTAAACGGTTGCAAGGCTATTTTCATGGCCTCTTGTTGTTTTCTGTCCTTTTCTCCCAGAATCTCAACAATATCGTCGAACATACTATTCATGATCTCCCCTACCTCTTTCCAGTTTAATATTTCAATGAAGTCGCCAACTTCGGAGGTTTTGTATTTAATCTCGGTCAGCTTGTATTTAGAAAATTTATCGAGCAATTTTTCTGGGATATCATAAGTGTTTTCCAAATCATTCTCATAACTCCAATTAATGGTGTAAGAAGTATCTGTGGAGTCAATTACGGTAAAATTGGCGATATAACTTTGCTGGTCGTCTTTAGTTAGCTCCCCTGCTTTCCATTGTTGTTTTATTTTGGAAACTTTAAAATCATAACTGTCGCCGATTGACCAATAGGCGACAAAAGCGACCTTGGTCGTATCGATTTGACCTAATAACGATGTGGTAAAAACGAAGGTGAGAATAAGACTTAAATAGTTGTTCATATTTTATAAATTTCGAATAAGTAGAAATGTTTATGTAACTGATTTACGACCTTGCGCTATACGCTGCAGTTGCCTTTTCAAAATCCCTTGCTGTTTTTTTAATACTGAATTTGTATAACCAACGAAAAAATCTTGCTGGCCCTTTTACCGCTCTTTCCTCTTGGGCGACCCTTGCCCTAGGGTGGTCCATAAAACTTAACACTCCTTGTTTAACTACTCGCTTTTCGGTATAGAACTCAATGCGCTTAATATGCTTTAGGCTCTTATAACCATAGTGGTCAGGAGCTACAATACGGATGGGCGCTCCATGTTCTAGGGTAAGTGGGCGATGATCAAGTTGATCGGCAAGCAAGACATTTTCTTGCATCAAATCAGTAAGGGGCAAACTTGTTTTATAGCCGTCCTGTGCCTTAAGAATTACGAAGGTAATTTCACTTGAAAGCTTAGGTAGGACCAGGGTGTTGAAGAAATCGCTGAATCGGTAGCCGCTCCAATTGAGGTTTAATGTACTCCATGTGGTCACACAATGAAAGTCTGAAACCTGATGTATTCTTGGGAGCGCATCTAGCTGATCCGAAATCTCAAATTCATCCAGATCACCACCTATCGAAAACCGGATGTGGTCTATTTCCTTTGGAAACCGATTAGCATATTGGGGCAACCCAAAGCGTGGGAAGCTATCCCATGCTTTCTGGCCTGGTGGTAATGTTTTTTGGTGATTCATGTCATTCTTTTTCCTGAAGGTAGGCTGAACATTGCCCTAAACTCATTTTTTGCCCTATTCCTAAAGTAATAAATATACTTAGATTCCCGTTGGACGTGTTACTCGCAACAGATTAAGGGCATTTTGGTAAAATAATATTTTTTAAGAATTAAGGTTTTAGATTTTTTGGTGGACAAGATGGGGGTGGGGGTGTAAATCCAAACCTATCCGATACTTTCTTAACCTCAGACAAATAACTATCAAACTGCCTAAGCCACCATTGCTCAAAATCTTTTTCTTCCGTTAGAATTCCTGCATTTTTAAAACTTACTTCTTCACTTTCCCAATCATAAATTACCTGTGCTTTTAATATAAAATAATACTCACTTCTCTCATAATCCTCGCCCGCTCTTCTTTCCAATACCATAACTCCCGGAATTGTTAAATCGAGAATGTTTTCCGTATCCGATAAATAAAAGAAAGGATGGGCATAGGTGTGGTCAGATTTGCTATTAAACGGAATTTTTTGCTCTGTGAAAATTCTTTCAAAGTCTTTAAAATTATCTAAGTCCTTAATTTGCAGTAATTCTCCAATCTTATCGACTTCTCCGTTTAGTATGTAATTCAGAACTTTGCCCGATTCCAGAAATATCTCGTTGAATTCCTTTTTAGATAACTCCTGTCCGTTGATCGAACAACAGCAAAAGAACAAAAAGGGTAACAAAAGTTGTTTCATAGAATTTACTCAATAATCGAGACTTAAATGCTCCAGCGCTTGTTTCGATCTAGTTTATTCTGACGGCAATTGGTTTTAATCGGTCTTGGAGAACCTGCACCAAACTTTGCCGACATTACCCTAAGATACTAAATAAGCTAGGATTTTCCGACCTAAAGGCCGTAATACATATACGCCTCTTTATTTACCAAAGCCAAGGCAACACCGCTTTTCGCTTTTTAGGATAATCCGCAAAGTTCTCGTGATACCAAGCGTGATGGTTTAAGGCCCTAGGTACTAGGTTACAGAACGTCCAAATGGCAAAGGTAAGGGCGGGTAAATTCCATGCAACAATCGCGAAGCCTATCCATTCAACAATTTCACCAAAGTGATTGGGGCAAGAAATCCATTTAAACAGCCACCCATGTGGAATGGAGTACCCATCTTTTCCGTTCCGAAGGGCAATCAATCGCGAATCGGTGCTATGATTAATATACATTCCACCAAAGAAGAGGACAAGACCAATCATAATGTTGATAGTGATTCCTTTTTGATCTTCGGGTGCTAAATTGCCCAAGTAATAGCCATTTAAAAAGCCATTCATACCATTAAAGAATAAGGCACTAAAGACTATCGTTAGCGGCATTTTCTTTCCACGGGTCCGTAATCGAAAGGGGAAAATAAAGGTCCGGTTAAAGTAGTGTAGCGTCCAAAGTGCCACAAGGAGCCAGGTAAACCAATCTTTTTCACGAGGACCAGTGAGCACTAGAATAGGAAAAAGAAGAAAGGCCGGGAGTTCCATCCAGAACCATCCCCAGTGATTGGAAATCATCTTCCCCCATTTTTCGTTGGCATGCCGCCCGTAGGGAGCGCGAATATGAAAGAGTAGAAGGACTATAAAGGTGACGATCGCAATTCCGATCCAACCATAATTGAGTAAGGTGAAATTTTCCAAATTCATTCCACAATAGTACCAAAGAAAAATTTAATCCGTTCCTGATTCCTTTTTTTATATGCTTTATAGGGCTCGGAAAGTTGCAATAAGAACCATTTGACTGGCCCACGAAATGGAAGTGTAAAAAAGCGTTGTGCTCCTGGGACCGAAGCATCAAAACGTTTAAAATAGGATGCAATGTCATCCGATCTAAAGTGGAGAAGAGCCTCTAGTTCGTCCCCGTCCAGATAATGTCCGCAATGGAAGTTTTGGGTGGCAAAGGCATACTTGGGGAAGTTCACTTTTCCCAAGCCGAAAGCCTTAAAGGCGTTGGATAAAAAATCGAAATAGGTAATTCTGCACGATGCTCCCCCGCCAAGATTAAAAACTTTTCCCGTTAATGCCTCGGTTTGGTCTATGGCATGTACAAAGGCCCTTGCCGTATCACGAACGGTACAAATTTCAAAGGGAGTTTCCAGGGGTACATGAAACATCATTCCCGAGAGCTTGTGGTTTCCGATGCCCATAATGGCCGTTAGTCGAAAGATGCTCCAGTTTAATTTGCTGGAAGTAATGATGGTTTCGGCCTCGACTTTTGTTTTGGCGTAGGTATCATGCTCAAGCCCTTTGGGAGTGTCGCTAATTCGAATATCCGGATTTTTTATTCGATCTCCGTAAATGGCGATTGAGGAACTAAACAGCAGCAAGGCATTAGGGCATTCGATCTCCATACATCGAACGATGTTCTCCGTACCCCCAACATTAACGTTATGTACCAGGGCCTCATTATCATTTTCGACCGTCGGGATGATTGCCGCTAGGTGAATAACGATATCTTGATCCTGTACTGCCTTGGTAACGCTATCGCGATTGGTAATATCCCCGTAGATTACATTAATGGTATCACTATAAGGTCGTAAGACTCTTTTGGTATGTTGTGAATCCCGGACCAAAACAGTAAGGGTATAGCTCTTATTGGTGGCATGTAATTGCCTCAGTACTTCTGAACCTATAGCACCTGTTGCTCCGGTAAGAAGGATTTTTTTCATGTTTCGTAAGCAGTGATTTCAATGGTAATATAGCAAAATCCTGACTGACGAGCACTAAGAGGGTTGCTTGATCTAAGTCATTTGTTTTTTCTAAATTTAGTTTTTATTCAATCTTTTAGGTTGCGTTTTTTATGAAACAATTTTTGCATTATTCACTGGTATCAGTTTTTTCTATTTTTATTGGTGGTCAGCTTACTGAGGCTGTACTTCTAGTTCCATATTGGCAATCGCTATCTGCGACTGATTTTTATTCTTATTATAATGAATTTGGCCCTTCCATTGGTCAATTTTATACAGTCTTAACTATTGTTGCAGCCTTAATTCCTATTTCGCTAGCGATTTATTGTAAAAAAATAAATCCCGTTGCTTTTAAGCTTGCCTTAAGTTCTTCTTTTTTTGCAATCCTATTTGTTTCTTCTTTTTATTTATATTTTAAAGAGGCTAATGAATTATTTTATGAAGCCGCCCTTTCAGATATAGAATTAAAAAACGAATTAGTTACTTGGAGTTATTGGCATTGGGGAAGAATTATCATCGAATTTATTTCGCTTATCTTTTTAATACTCTCCTTAAGAAAGATTCAAAATAAACATTAATTTTTAGTTTCTTATAATTTGTCATTACCTGGGTTAAATGCCTATTTGGCCATCAGTATTTCTAGACTTTAATTCTTTTTTTCTTACTACAACAGCGGTTGGGTTTAGGTGACAAGTGTCGGTATAGATGCTCGTTGGACGGTACCCGTCATGCTTCGGCAAGCTCAGCAAAGGAAGACGAGCACTAGCGGGGCCTTAAGACGGATTCACATCGCCAATTTGATCGATCTCGTTGACCGGCCTATTTTTCTTCCAGGTTTTTTCTAGATATTTATATAATAAATAGCAGCTTAAAAGCCCAAAAGGGAGCATGAGCAAGCCCAACAGGTTTTCATTAAAAGAGTCGATAAACCCTGGAGAAATAATTTCTGCTATAATCCCAAAGATAATTCCGAAGACGAGCGTCCCGCCATAATAAGCTACAATCCCTAAAATCGCGTACGTCCATGCACTTTTATCATAGGCTTCCGCCAATTTATAAAAATACTTGCCGATCCAATACAGTAATAGTAATCCTAACATATTTTTGGTTTTTCTGATTTCGTTCAAATGGCGAACCCATTTCTAGGAAAGGGGTATTAGTGTAACAATAATACCACGGTATTATTGTAATGGAGCGAGGCCTTCGTTAAGTTGTAATAGGCTAAACTTCTAATAATAGATTTTTGTTAACTCCAATTGTCAGTTCTCCAGTATAAGAAAGTATGAATCCAAATTCAAAAAGGATCTTTTCTATGTAATCCCTACAATTAAATTCATCATGAATTTCAATAGCTATTAATCTTACTTTTCTAAGCCAATCAACGTTTGATCCTACAGCGAAAAGAGATTCTTCTCCACCTTCAATATCAATTTTTAAAAAATCAATATAATCGAGCTTAAATTCATTGATCAAATCAAAAATTGACACTACCTCAAAAGTATCACTGTTTTTTTGCGACGATTCAATTAATCTAAAAGCCCAATCTTGCCCGTCTCTGAACGAGGTATCGGCCGATAAATATGTGCTATGACCCCAAATGCCCTTCTTCAATATAGTAACTCCTTGAAGTTGATCTGTATTTTTTTTCAATCTATCAAATGTAGTACTGGAAGGCTCTAGGGCAGTAATTTTCAAGTTTGGGAAGAGTGATTTAAAATAAATAGTTGTCAAACCTATATTCGCTCCCGCATCGAACATTGTGGTAAAAGGGATATTGTATTTATTAATAATTCTGACCACCGAATCATATTCAATATTTCTAATGATTTGTTGAAATACCATTGTGTCAGATGATTTCATTTTTAGATAGATGTTGAATGGGATATCATTGATATTATATTCAAAAAAAATCAAGTCTTTGTCCATTTGATATTTTACTCCCTCAAAATTGAGAAACCCTAAAAATTCATGCGTGCTTTGCAGCTCATTTGGTACACTTTGCACAAGTCTACTACCAATAGATAGTTTTGCTATTTGAATTATTTCTGAGAATGTAAATGGTTTAAGTCTGTCTAATTTCATCTTCTTCTTTAACATTATGTCTTCAAATACAACTACAGATTAATATTGGTTTTAAGTGGTATTTTAATGCACATGACCAGGTATTGTATAGTCTAAAGATAAATGAATTATTTAGTTGTTGTATAGTTTGATTGCATTCATGCCCTCTTCTAAAACTGTTGTCCATTGTCGCGATTTATGTGTCCATTATTCATAAACTTATTTCTTTTTTATGAATACTAATCTAGGGGGGCAATACTTTAAAAAAATATTTCTGATGACATGTGCTTAACATGCGGTTACAAATGTTTTCCTAACCCTATGCCTTTATTAAACCAGTTTAATGAATTTGCCTAAAATTTCCCCTACCTTGATGCTCCTTTAAAAAGCAAAAAACGATGGCAAATGCATATGTAGATTTAGAAACGCTTAAATTCTTATTATATAAGGTACATGACCTACAGGAGGTACTTGATCAAGAACGTTTTTCCGAATACGATCGGGAGTCTGTAGAGCTGTTTTTAAATTCGGTCAAAGACTTTTCCGATAAAGAGTTGTTTCCTTTCTTTAAAGAAATGGATGAAACTCCGGCCCATTTTAAGGATGGGGAGATTGTAGTACATCCGCAGGTGACCAAATATATGAAGGCTGGGGGTGAAATGGGCTTTATTGCGGCCTCTTTCCCTTATGATGATGGTGGTATGCAAATGCCGGGCATGGTATCGCATGCTTCTGCTTTTATCCAGGATGCGGCCAATAACCATATGCCGGGCTATATTGGTCTAACGGTGGGGGCGGCAGAGCTGATCACCCATTTTGCCAATAAGGAGCTTAACGAAACCTATGTCCCCAATATGCTTTCAGGGCAATGGGGCGGGACCATGTGTTTGACGGAACCGCAGGCGGGGAGTTCGCTATCAGACATTGTGACTTCGGCCACTCCTGATGGCGATACCTATAAAATTCACGGACAAAAAATATTTATTTCCGCTGGCGATTACCAAGGCGCGGAAAATATCGTGCATTTGGTCTTGGCGCGGATCAAAGGGGCACCGGCGGGCACCAAGGGCATCTCCTTATTTGTGGTTCCTAAAAAACGACCCACGGGCGACGGCGGTCTCACATCTAACGATGTCACCACGGTGGCCGACTTCCAAAAGATGGGACAGCGTGGCTATTGTACCACACACCTATTTTTTGGGGATAGGGAAGACTGTACCGGATGGCTTGTAGGGGAACCCCACCAAGGTTTAAAATATATGTTCCTGATGATGAATGGCGCACGGATCGGAGTGGGCAGGGGAGCAGCGGCAATTGCCATGGCGGCTTATCAAGCTTCGCTGAGCTATGCCAACGAAAGACCACAAGGGCGGCAATTGACAAGCACCGGCAAGAAAGATGCGAATCAAGAACAGACCCTGATTATTAATCATCCCGATGTACGGCGTATGTTATTACTGCAAAAGGTGGTTTCCGAAGGTTCCTTGAGTTTGGTGCTGTTAACGGCCAAATACCATGACCTCTCCACGGCAAGTGCCGATGCGGAAGAACGCGAAAGATATAGATTGTTATTGGAGATTATGACCCCTGTGGTCAAGACCTACCCCTCGGAAATGGGCATAACCGCAGTTAATAACGGCGTACAGGTATTGGGCGGTTATGGCTTCTGTACGGATTATATCTTACAACAGTACCTGCGGGACATCCGCATTTTTGCCATCTATGAAGGAACTACCGGAATACAATCCCAAGATTTATTGGGCCGAAAAGTAACGATGGATAATGGAAAAGCCTTGCAATTATTATCCGAGGAAATCAAGGGTTCGATCAAAGCGAGTATGGCACACGAATCCTTAGCGCCTTATGCTCAAAAGTTGGGCACTAAGTTGGAGTTGACGCAACAAGTATTACAGTCCTTGATGGGCTTTGCCATGAAAGGGGATTACCAGCGTTTCTTGGCGGATGCTACGCCCTTTATGGAATTCTTTAGCACTATTATAATGAGCTGGTTGTGGTTGGATATGGCCCGCGAAGCACAAAATGCCTTGGTAACGGGAAGCACAGCACACAGCACGGATTTCTATGAAAGTAAGATCCATGCGATGGAATTCTATTTTAAATACGAACTGCCAAAAACAACAGGCCTGGCGGAAATATTAATGGACAAAAAGGCCCTTACCCTGAACACCGATAAAAAGGTTTTTGTATAACTAAAATGTCACTCTGAGCGCAGTCGAAGAGCTTTTAGCTACGTAGCCCTTCGACTGCGCTCAGGATGACATATGAACAAGTAAAAACACTACATGAGCAACATCAAACAACGATTCAACCTCACCGGCAAAGTCGCCATCATAACCGGTTCCAGTAAGGGAATAGGAAAATCCATTGCCCAAGGTCTGGCAGAAAATGGGGCCAAGGTGGTTATCAGCAGCCGCAAACAAGATGCGGTCGATGCCGTGGCCGAGGAGTTTAAGAACACAGGTTTGGAAGCGGTGGGTTTCGCCTGCCATATTGGGGATGGGGAACAGCGCAAGGCACTCGTTGCACAAACAATGGAGCATTACGGGCGCATTGATATCTTGGTGAACAATGCGGCGATCAATCCATTTTATGGCCCTTTGGAAACCTCCAACGAGGAAGTTTTTGACAAGATCATGAACGTGAACGTAAAAGCGCCTTGGTTGCTTTCCAATTTGGTACATCCGCATATGAAAGCACAAGGAGGCGGTAGTATTATTAATATCGCATCTGTGGAAGGCATACATCCCGGCTTTCGATTGGGTTTGTATAGCATCACAAAATCGGCCTTGATCATGCTGACCAAAAATCAGGCAAAAGAATGGGGCCGTCAAGGTATCCGTTCCAATGTGGTTTGTCCGGGACTTATAAAAACCAAGTTCAGCGAAGCCCTTTGGTCAGATGAAAAACTATCCGCAGGGTATAACCAAATGGTACCGCTAAAACGTATGGCGGAACCTGATGAAATGGCCGGACTGGTCATGCTTTTGGCCTCCGATGCGGGATCGTATATGACAGGCGGGGTTTACACTGCAGACGGGGGGTATTTGATTTCAGGATGATTTGAAAGTGTGAGGTAAGAAGTGTGAGGTACGAGGTACAAAATTAGAAGTACAAGGAAAAAATATATTTTAACAGCTAACAGCTAACAGCTAACAGCTAACAGCTAACAGCTAACAGCTAACAGCCAACAGCTAACAGCCAACAGCCAACAGCCAACAGCCAACAGCCAACAGCCAACAGCCAACAGCCAACAGCCAACAGCTAACAGCCAACAACTAGCAACGAACAACGAAAACCCATGAATTTCGAATACTCAGAAAAATCACGGTCCCTACAAGAAAAACTAAAACAGTTTTTTGCGGAAAACATTTACCCAATTGAAAAAGAAGTGGAAGCTTTTCACCACGACCCTAAAAATGCTTGGACCAAATGGCCCGGTTTGGGAGCCATAAAACAAAAAGCCAAGGACGCAGGACTATGGAATTTGTTCTTGCCAAAGGCATATGGTGATTTAAGTCCCGGCCTCACCAATTTGGAATATGCACCCTTGGCGGAAATCATGGGCAGGATTGTTTGGTCTTCGGAGATTTTTAATTGTAGTGCGCCGGATACGGGGAATATGGAAGTACTGGCAAAATACGGTACTTCGGCGCAACAAGAAAAATGGTTAAAGCCCTTGATGAATGGGGAAATCCGTTCGGCATTCCTGATGACCGAGCCAGAAGTAGCCTCCTCTGATGCGACGAATATCGAAACATCAATTGTTGCGGATGGCGATGAATATGTAATTAACGGAAGAAAGTGGTGGTCTTCGGGGGCGATGGACCCCAATTGTAAAATTACCATCATTATGGGAAAGACCGATTTTGATGCCCCGCGCCATAAACAACAAAGCATGATTTTGGTGCCGATGGATACTCCTGGTTTAAAAGTAATCCGTCCGTTAAGTGTTTTTGGATATTATGATTCTCCCGAGGGACACGCCGAGATTCTGTTGGATAATGTTCGGGTACCCAAAGAAAATTTATTATTGGGCGAAGGTCGAGGCTTTGAAATCGCCCAAGGACGTTTGGGACCGGGACGTATTCACCATTGTATGCGTTTGATTGGTATGGCACAACGTTCTTTAGAGATTATGTCGCAGCGCACAACACGGCGCAAGCCTTTCGGCCGAACCTTGGATACCTATAGTAGTGTGCGTCAAGATATTGCCAAATCTGCCTGTGAGATTGAACAGACGCGCTTGTTGGTGCTCTCAGCGGCAGATAAAATGGATAGGGTAGGCAATAAGGAGGCCAAAGATCTGATTGCCATGATTAAGATTGTTACACCGAATATGACTCTGCAGGTGGTTGATAGGGCCATGCAAATTTTAGGTGGTAAAGGGGTGAGTAGTGATACGCCCTTGGCACACTTTTTTGCTGCGGCCAGAATGCTCAGATTGGCCGATGGCCCCGATGAGGTACATATGAGCCAGCTGGGGAAAAATGTGATTAAAAGATATTCGAGGGGATAAGAATTTAGAAATACAGGTACACTGTCACATCGAGCGCCCCGACGCTTCGGGGGAGAAAGAGCTTACAGGTAAAAAAGCACCTGGACATAGCCCGTCTTGGGCGCAACCGAAAGGCTCAATGTGACTGAAACAAGAATTAAACAGATTCCCTCCTTCGAGGGAATGAAAACAAAGTATGAACACAAAACCAGTACGGGAAGGCGAAGAACTTAATGAGGTAAACCTCAAGAAATTCCTGCTTGAAAATAAGCTGATAGTTGATACAGAGACAAAATTATCCGTTACGCAATTCTCTAACGGATTCTCGAACCTGACCTATTTGTTGCAAATTGAAGATAAGGAATATGTTTTGCGCAGGCCCCCATTTGCTGCACCGAAACGAGGTCACGATATGGGCCGGGAGTATAAGGTAATTCATAAACTCAATTCCGTTTTTGATAAGACACCCCGAGCATTTGCCTATACCGAAGACACTGCGATTATCGGAGCGCCTTTTTATATCATGAGTAAGGTAGAGGGGGAGATTTTAACGGCTAGGGAAGCACACAAAAGGCAGGTTGCACCTGAAGAATTTAAAACGATATCAAATACTTGGCTCGATACCTTTGTTGCCTTTCATGATATTGATTACATGGCAGCGGGATTAGAAGATCTCGGGAGGCCAGAAGGCTATGTGGAACGTCAGGTGACCAATTGGGGAAAACAGTATTTGTCAGCAGCGACTGATGAGGTACCCGCTGCAAAAAGGGTAATGACATGGATGCAGGAAAGTCAACCGAAGCAATACGATTATACCTTGATTCACAACGATTTTAAGTACGACAATGTAGTTTTTAAAGATAATTCTTGGAGGGAAATCACCGCCATCTTGGATTGGGAAATGTGCACTTTGGGCGACCCGCTCATGGATTTAGGTACATCTTTAGGGTATTGGACGACGGCTAAAGACCCGGATTTTATGAAGCAAGGTTTGCAATCACCAACAGTTATGGAAGGCAACCCATCAAGAACAGAAATTGTTCAGCAATATGCCCTTAAAAGTGGACGGAATATTGATAACCTGATTTTTTATTATGCGTACGGACTCTTTAAAATTGCTGTCATCGCACAACAGATTTATTATCGGTACAAGCATGGTCATACCAGCGACCCAAAATTTGCCCACCTAAACAAGGCATCTGAATTATGTTGTAATACCGCATGGCAAGCTATCCAAAAAAACAAAATCGATAATTTGTATTAGTATGGAAGAACAAGCGTATTTAGAAATCAATCAAGAACAACTCAAAGCTTTTTTAAAAGCGCCGGCAGATAAAGCTGTGGTGATGTTGAACCTTTTAAAATATAAAGACCTAGTTCCCGAAACGGGGCTTTCAGGAAAAGAATCATATGCCAACTACATGCGGCAGGCGACTCCATTTTTTCAGAAGGCCAATGCAAAAGTGTTGTTTTTTGGATCACCAAAACATATGCTTATCGGCCCGGAGGAAGAAGAACTATGGGACGATGTGCTCCTGGTTAAATACGAAACCATTGGCGATTTTATGGGCATGGTAAAAGCCGAGGGGTATCCGTCTCATTTAAGAGCACAAGCATTGGGCAATTCGAGATTGATTCATTGCCAATAAAAGTGTGAGATTATAAATTAGAAGTACAAAATAAGAAATTGAAAAAGTAAAGAAATAAAAATAGTTATAAAGTAAAGTTCCTCTTCTGTCACCCTGAGCGGAGTCGAAGGGCAGGTTAAACAAGGTGTAACAAAAGGTTGAGAATAAATAAAAAACTTAATTTAAACAGATTCCCTCCTCCGAGGGAATGAAAAGAAATATTTTTCAAATGAACCTAGAAAACAAAATAGTAATCATAACAGGAGCTGGAAGCGGCATCGGCGCAGCCACCGCCAAACTTTTTGGTACGCATAAATCACAGGTCATTGTTTCCGATATCAATCTAAACAATGCAGAGAAAGTGGCCAATGAAATTAAGGAAGCGGGTGGTACTGCATCTGCCATAAAAACCGACGTGACCCAATTTGACCAAGTAGAAGAATTGATTGCCAAAACGGTAGAAGAACATGGTCGGTTAGATGTCATTGTCAACAATGCAGGAATAGGAGGAAAGCATCAATTAAAAACAGCAGACCATACACATGACGATTGGCACAATGTGATTGCCGTAAACCAAACAGGGGTTTTTTATTGTATGAAAGTGGCCATTAAACAAATGCTGGAACAAGGGCATGGGAGTATGGTGAATGTTGCTTCACTGGCTGGTTTAAAGGCATCGGGCAACAACCTGTCCTATTCTGCCAGTAAATTTGCTGTGGTAGGGATGACCAAATCCGCAGCTTTGGAGTATGGTCGCAAAAATATCAGGATCAATGCCGTATGTCCGGGCTTTACCCATTCTGCATTATTGGAACAATTGTTATCCGTTAGCCCGGATATGGGCGATAAGTTAAAACGATTTATTCCGATGGGACGATTTGGTGAGGCCGATGAAATTGCTGAGGCCATCTGTTGGTTGGCATCTGAAAATTCAAAATTCATAACAGGGCAAACCATTACCTTAGACGGAGGCACATCGCTTTAAAAAATAAAAACAAGGAATGAGTAATTTAATACTGACAAAAAAGGAAAACTATACTATTGTTCAGATGAACCGGGGTAAGGTGAATGCCATTAATTTTGAAATGGTAAGAGAGCTTCAGGAAGTTTTCCGTTCCCTTGAAAATGACGATGGGGTCAAGGGTGTAATTTTAAGCGGACAGCCACATTACTTTTCCGCAGGTCTGGATTTGATAGAATTGTATCAATACGACAAGGAAGAGATAACTGCATTTTTTTCGGCATTTGGCTCCCTTTACCTACAACTGACACAGTTCAAAAAGCCTTTTATATCTGCAATTACAGGATATTCACCTGCCGGAGGTTGTGTTTTAGCGGTAGCCAGTGATAATCGTTATATGGCCCAAGGGGAAAAGTACATGATTGGTTTAAACGAGGTTGCCGTAAATATTCAGATAAGTCAGAACTTGACTGAAATCTATGCCTTTTGGATGGGCTACGGATTGGCAAGTAGGTATATTCTAGAAGGGAAACTTTTATCAGGTAAAGAAGCGGTGGCGGCTGGATTGGTTGACGAATTGGTACCCTTGGAAAAAGTACTTGAACGTGCCGAAAAACAAATGCAGCGTTATATGATGGCAGATCAGGAGATCTTCATGAATACCAAAAAGAAGCTCCGAAAGCATTTATGGAATAAGCTAGATTTGAATGCCGAAAATTCCCTTAAAGAAGCATCAGAACTTTGGTGGAAACCTGAGATACGTGCTAAAATGAAGACTTATGTCGAGAGTTTTTCAAGCAAAAAGAAATAAAAAAGTATGATTTAAAGTCGGAAGTCGGAAGTCGGAAGTCGGAAGTCGGAAGTCGGAAGTCTAAAATAGCAGAGGATAGAACCCCTTCCCATCGCTTTGAGCGGAGTCGAAGAGCTACATCACTAAAAGATCGAAAACCGAGAGATTGATTTTTAATAAAAATTGAAATATTATTAATTAGATTCCCTCCCGATAGCTATCGGGATCTGGGAATGAAAAATAAAGAACATAGCTATGAACAAACAACTATTATTTGTAAAGAGACCAGAAGGCGAAGCCAATGCATCCACTTGGTCGTTAGAAACGAATCCGATTCCTGAAATCGGAGAAGGTCAAATCCTTGTCAAACAGCATTATGTTTCCTTAGATCCTGCGATGCGTGGTTGGATGAACGACAGTAAATCATATATCGCCCCAATGGAAATTGGTTCGGTAATGCGTGCCGGTGCCGTGGGTGAAGTGGTCGAATCGAAAAACCCAAAATTTCAAGTTGGGCAGTATGTAGTAGGCACGGGCGGAGTGCAACAATATGCCGCAACTGATGGAAAAGGATATTATCCCGTAGACCCTAAAATGGCACCCTTACCCACCTATATAGGTACCTTGGGCATGCCTGGGATGACGGCATATTTTGGGATAACCGAAGTTGGTAAAATAAAGGAGGGTGATGTTGTGCTCGTTTCCGGGGCAGCAGGTGCCGTAGGTAGTATTGTTGGTCAAGTTGCAAAAATCAAGGGCTGCACGGTAGTCGGTATCGCAGGAGGTATTGATAAGTGCAAATACGTTGTAGATGAATTGGGCTTTGATGCCTGTATTGATTATAAGAATGAAAATGTACAAGAGCGCCTAAAAGAAGAATGCCCAAAAGGCTTGGATGTATATTTTGATAATGTAGGTGGGGAGATTTTAGACATTGCGTTAAGTCGTCTACGTATGCATGCCCGTATCGTGATTTGCGGTGCCATATCCCAATACAACAATAAACAGGCGGTAAAAGGCCCGAGCAATTACCTATCGCTTTTGGTAAACCGCGCTACAATGCAAGGGATGGTCGTTTTTGATTATGCTTCCAGATATATGGAAGGTGCTCAAGTTTTAGGTGGATGGATGGCCCAAGGAAAACTAAAAACTCGGGAAGATGTCTATGAGGGTATCGAGAATTTCCCTGATACATATGCCAGACTTTTTTCAGGCGACAAGATGGGAAAATTGGTTTTGAAGGTAATAGAGGAATAGTTTATTAGAAGTCGGAAGTCGGAAGTCGGAAGTCGGAAGTCGGAAGTCGGAAGTCGGAAGTCGGAAGTCGGAAGTCGGAAGTCGGAAGTCGGAAGAAGACTGTCATTTTAAGCGCAGTCGAGAACCTAGGAACTCGATGGCGTAATTAAAAACTCAAACCAAAATTCAACAGATTCCCTCCTTCAAGGGAATCAAAAAAGTAGCTTACTCATGAAAGCAATACGATGTAAAGCATACGGCCCACCTTCTTCCTTGATCTTGGAAGAAGTAGAAAACCTTCGGCCTAAAGCCAAAGAAGTTTTAGTTGAGGTCAAAGCCTGTGGACTTAACTTTCCGGATACCTTGATCATACAAGGGCTGTATCAATTTAAACCTGATTTGCCATTTACCCCAGGAAGTGATTTGGCGGGGATAGTAAAGGAGATAGGAGAAGGGGTAACCCATTTAAAAGTCGGTCAAGAGGTTTTTGGTTTTGTGGCACACGGTGCATTAGCTGAGGAAGTTCTGGTGCCAGCCAGTGCCTGTTTTCCAAAACCAAAACAAATGGATTTCCCTACCGCGGCCTCATTTATGATGGCCTACGGCACTTCCTATCATGCCCTAAAAGACAGGGCAAAACTTGCTGAAGGTGAAACATTGCTTGTTTTGGGAGCTTCGGGCGGTGTGGGGCTCGCCGCTGTGGAATTGGCAAAATTAATGGGGGCAAAAGTTATTGCTGCAGCTTCCACTGATGAGAAATTGGCCTTGTGCCAAGAGTATGGTGCCGATGAAACAATCAATTATGTCACCCAGGATTTGAAGTCTACGATTAAGGAAATGACCAATGGCAAAGGTGTTGATGTGGTCTACGACCCCGTAGGCGGCACCTATTCCGAAGCGGCCCTAAGGGGTGTGGCAAGGAACGGACGATATTTGGTGGTCGGATTTGCGGCAGGGGACATCCCTAAAATTCCACTCAACCTTCCTCTTTTAAAAGAGGCAGCTATCATTGGTGTATTTTGGGGCGCTTTTGCCATGAAAAACCCTAAGGCAAATATGCAAAACACAATGACCCTGATGCAATGGCATGCCGAAGGTAAATTAAAACCGCACATTCACGCCATTTATAATTTGGTGGATACCCCAAAAGCCTTGGAAGAAATGACCAATCGAAAAGTGAGAGGGAAATTGGTGATAACGGTTTAGAAAAGGTCACCCTTGAGCGCTGACCGGAATGAGTCTTTCAGGCTGGCAGTTGAAAGGTGTTGAGTACTGATGTGGATTAAAGTATAAAAGATTCATTATTATGAAACAGATTCCTGTCTTCACAGGAATGAAACTAGAAAGATATGAGATTAAAAGATAAAGTAGCGATAGTAACCGGCGGATCTAGAGGAATAGGCCAGGCCGTATCAGAATTATTTGCTAAAGAAGGGGCCAGCGTGGTAATCGTAGATCTACTCCCGCAGGGCCAAGAGGTCGCCGAAGGTATTACTTCCAATGGAGGGAAAGCGGAGTTTCATTCCGTTTCCGTGACGGACAAATCTGCCATTGAAAAGTGCTTTGCCCTAATCAATGAAAAGTATGGAAAGATAGATATCCTGATTAACAATGCAGGAATCACCCGTGACCGTACCTTGGAAAAAATGAGCGAGGACGAGTTTGATGCCGTTATCGAAGTAAACCTTAAGGGCGTTTTCTTATGTACCCAAGCGGCGGTGCCTTATATGAAGGCGAACAAATATGGTAGGATCGTAAGCGCAGCCTCCAATGTAGGGTTGCGTGGTAATTTTGGGCAGACCAATTATGCGGCCACCAAGGCGGGGGTCATTGCGATGTCAAAAACATGGACGGTTGAATTTGGAAAACATGGCATTACCGCCAATGCCATCGCCCCTGGTTTTACCATGACCGATATGGTCGACAAAATTCCAGAGGAACACTTTGCAGCTATTAAGGCAAGTATACCATTGAGAACGGTAGCACAACCAATTGATATTGCCTATGGCTATTTGTACTTGGCTTCGGATGAAGCGCGTTTCGTTTCCGGAATTTGTTTAACGATCGATGGTGGAACCTCACGATAAATTATAAGCTATGGCCAAACTTGTACTTGAAAATTTAAACGAGCTAAAAGGGTTAAAAGGGAAATTACTACCGGAAGGGGAGTGGTTGACCGTAACCCAAGAAATGATCAATGATTTTGCCAAGGCTACCATGGACTTTCAATGGATACATGTTGATGTGGAAAAGGCAAAAGCACGTTCCCCATTTAAAAAAACCGTTGCCCATGGTTTTATGTCCGTATCACTTTTGTCCAAGATGCTGGGCGATGCCATTGAAGTAAAATCTGCAACAATGGGCGTAAATTATGGTTTGAATAAAGTCCGCTTTCCCATGCCGGTTTTGGTGGATAGTAGGTTGCGATTGCTTACCACTATTACGGACATAGAGAAGTACGGAGATACGGGACTTAAAACCACCTGGAACTGCACTGTTGAAATAGAGGGGCAAGAAAAACCAGCCTGCGTAGCCGAATTTTTAGGCTTGATGTTTGAATAAGACATCAATCAGTTAAAAATAAGAGGATTACATTCAATTATTTCTTAAATTAAGCGGTCATATAAAAATTTACCTTTTTTATATGCTTCTTGAATGATGAAATATGAATCTTAAGCGCCTCGCATGAAAAGACTATTTGACCTCCTCTACCATCAATTGGAAACGCATCCCCTAGTTAATTCGTTAAATGGAAAGGATTCTGAGGGGAATTGGAAAAACTATAGCACCCAAGAAGTAGTTGATGCTTCTGAGAAAGCTGCCTCTGGTCTTGTTGAACTTGGGTTGAAACCTGGGGACAAGGTCGCTCTGGTGGTTAGCAAAAACCGTCCTGAATTCATGATCATGGACTTTGCCATTCAAATGGCGGGTTTGGTAAGCATTCCACTATACCCTACTATAAGTATTGGTGAGTATGAGTATATACTGAACGAGGCAGAAGTAAAGCTCGCTTTTTGTGGAAGTGGTAATTTATATGATAAATTATTAGGTGCCCAAAAAAAAACACCTACGTTAAAGAGCATTTATACCTTCGATAAACAGGAGGGGAGATTATTTTGGAAAGACATGTTCAATACCAACCATAAGGAGGAAGTTGAACAGATAAAAAGTACAATTTCCGGTGAGGATTTGGCAACAATTATTTACACCTCCGGAACCACTGGCAATCCCAAGGGAGTTATGTTAACACACGATAATATAATGCACGTGGTCCGGAAAACGTCGCCTCATTTGACCGCAAAAGCTGAGGAAAATGTGCTTAGTTTTTTACCATTATGCCACATTTTTGAACGTGCGGTTTTAATGGTATATATGAATAAAAGTTGTGCTGTACATTTTACGGGAACCGATAATCTTAGCGGCCCTAACGGAGATTTGATGTCAGTAAAACCTGTGACGTTCAGTACGGTACCCCGCCTCTTGGAAAAAATATATGAGGCTATCTACAACAAAGGACTGACGTTGGAGGGAACCAAAAAGAAGTTGTTCTTTTGGGCCTTGGGTTTGACAGATAATTACGAACTAAATCAAAAATTATCCCTTGGTAAAAAACTAAAATGGAGCGTTGCCGATAAATTGATTTTTAGTAAATGGCGAGCCGCCCTAGGGGGTAACGTAAAAGGTATAGTGACCGGTGCCGCTCCCTGTCCCGTTAAAATTATGCGTGTCTTTTGCGCAGCAGGAATACCTATTCGCGAAGGTTACGGCCTTACGGAAACATCGCCAACCTTAACAATAAATACTATGGAACCCGATGGGGCCATGCTAGGAAGTGCCGGCCCGATTATAGATGGGGTAGAGATTTTCATTGATAGGGATGGTGGGGATTATAAAGAAGGGGAAGGAGAGATTTTGGCACATGGTCCTAATATCATGTTGGGATACTATAAAAAACCAGAAGTAAATGCCCAAGTATTCAGGGAAATAGATAAGAAAAGATGGTTCTGCACAGGTGATATCGGTAAATTGGTAAAGGGTCCGACCGGGAGGGAGTTCCTGAAAATTACAGATCGTAAAAAGGAATTATTGAAGACATCTGGCGGCAAGTATGTAGCGCCGGCACCCATTGAGAATAGGGTTAAAGAAGATTTTTTGGTGGAGCAAATGATGGTGATCGGCGACAAACAAAAGTTTGTTTCGGCATTGATAGTACCTGCAGAAGATGCACTAAAGGGCTATTGTGAAGAAGAAGAAATACCATGGACAAGTTTACAGGAAATGGTTAGTCACGAAAAAGTGCTAAAACAGTATCAAGAAATAGTTGATCGGTTTAATCCTGAATTTAGCCATGTAGAGCAAATCAAAAAATTTAAATTGATTGCGGCTCCTTGGTTACCTGTACATGAAGATGGAGCGGTGGCCGAACTAACGCCAACACTTAAATTAAAAAGAAGGGTTATCCGGGAAAAGTTTCAAAAGGAAATAGCCGACATTTATTGCTAATTCGGTTATAATTAAAGTAACTGGTTTTATCCTGGCTCGGCTTCAGAACCGCTTTCCAATTTAAGTAATCCTTTAAAGGCGTCTTCGACCGTATTACCTTCGTACAGTACTTTATAGACCTCTTCAGAAATGGGCATATGTACATTGTAATCTTTGGCCAATTCCATAACTACCTTGGCCGTTTTTACGCCTTCGGCAACTTCGGACATTTCTTCAATAATCTGATCTAGGTTTTTCCCTTGCCCCAGTTGAAACCCTACATGGCGGTTTCTACTTTTGCTACTACTGCAGGTAGCGACCAAGTCGCCCATTCCCGCCAGTCCAGAAAAGGTGCGCCTTCTTCCGCCCATGGCCGTACCCAAACGGGTAAGTTCAGAAAGCCCCCTGGTTATAACGGCAGCCCGGGTGTTATCTCCAGCATTTGCGCCGTCTCCCATTCCTGTGGCAATTGCCATAATATTTTTTAAGGCTCCGCCCAATTCACAGCCTACCACGTCATTATTGGTATAGACCCTAAAAAGACCAGAATTAAATACCCCTTGTAGTTTTTTTGCAATAATTTCATCAACCATTGAAATTACCGCCGCTGCCGCTTGGCCATTATGTATCTCCTTGGCCAAATTCGGACCTGTCAACACCCCAACTGGGTGGCCCGGCATAATTTCTGCGATGACCTCGGTCATTCGTTTTTTAGTCCCTAATTCCAAACCCTTAGCCAAACTAACGATAGGTATCCATGGCCTGATATGCGGTTTTGCAGTTTTGAGTACTTCCCTAAAACTTTGGGCGGGAACGCCCATAATGATCAGGTCGGCATTCTTTACGGTTTCCTCGATCGAACCCGAGGCTTTCAAATTTTTATGCAATAGGGCACCAGGCAAGTATTTTGAATTGGTACGGTGCTCGTTAATTTCATCCACGGTACTTTGGTTTCGTGCCCAAAGTGTGGTATTTGCATTTCTGGCCGTAAGTGAAGCCACAGTTGTGCCCCATGAGCCACCTCCTAATAATCCAACATTTAATTGCATATCGTTTGAATTCTAAATATAGGTTGACGAAAATTGGCGCCCACCTATTAGTTATTTAACTCTTTTACGAACTTATTACGAACCTCCTCGATGTGCTGGTCCATATTCTTTAATTTCCAAAGCCCTGTCTCCACCGGGTCTAAAACGACCACTTCAATATGGGTAGGGCGCAACATAGTGGTACCTTTTGGCATGGCCTTGTACGCATTTTTGATGACAATGGGAATAATAGGTACCCCAGCTTGAATTGCCAAATGGAAAGCCCCTTTCTTAAATGGTCCTAGTTCGGGTGTTCCGCTTCTAGTGCCTTCTGGAGCGATAGCCACTGAAATACCATTTTTCAGGGCTTCCACCGCTGGTTTCATGGCCTCAATAGCCTTTTTCTTATTGCTTCGATCGATATAAATAGCTCCAAGTGCGGAAAAAATAGGGCCTATGGGCGTCCTTTCAAGTTCTTTTTTGGCAACACCGGTAAAATCATTGCGAAGTAGCTTCATAATAATAAAGAAATCGGCCGCACTCTGGTGGTTGAAACAGAAGACCGCAGGTCTAAAATCCCTTAAATTATGATTTCCTTTTACTGATATTTGGAGGCCGGCCAGTCGCGTACCCAAATCGCCAATACTGGCAAAAGTTGTATTAGCGGCCTTTTGTTTGTTCATGGTAACCAAACCTTTTAAAGCTCCTTTTACGGCGGAAGGGTAAATACTTGCAATGGCCAAGCCGGTTCTCAACCCATTTACGGCAGGTTTTCCAACGGGTTCCTCAAATCTGAGAATGGGCCAACCGTTTTCAAACGCAACTTGAGATAAGGCATTATCAGGATTGGTGGCCACAGGCCTACCTACAATCTTAAATAATGGATAATCATCAAAACTGTCGGAATAGAAATAACTTTTTGAAAGATCTATATTGTTCTTTTTTGCAAAGGTTCTTGCTGCCCTTGATTTACCCTCTCCCCAACACATTTCTGCAATACGCCCTGTAAATTTACCGTTGCGAAGTTCCATTCGCGTACTATACACATCTGTAATTCCCAATTCATTTGCTATCGGATCTATCTGATACGAAGTAGCTGCAGAAATAATCACGACCTTATGTCCTTTTTCTAGATGCTTTTTAATCAGTTCCCGTGATTCAGGGTAAATTGTGGTAGCCAAATATTCGTCAAATACTTCCTGGCCGAGATCTGTAAATACCTTTTCGGGAATACCCTTAACACCCATCGCCGCGATTTTGGTCAATACTTCAAAATCCCGATTGCCAAAGGAAAACACCAAGGCAGTCATAAATTGTGTTAGGTACTCTTTTGGGGTAGTTTGCCCACTGAACAATCTGGTTCGCATGAACCTTTTGGCGGAAAAATCATTAATCAAGGTGCGGTCCATATCAAAATAGGCAGCGATATGGGGTCCTTCCTCTTCCTGTTCTATTTTTTTTCTCGATTTGACTTCTTCCGCTGCCGGCACCAAAATATTTTGCTCCGCGATCCGTTCCATAATCCTAATACTCGGACTCACCTCAATTTCCTTCAGGTAGGCGAGCCTTGCGGTAAGGTCATCAAGCTGGTTCATCCAGTTTTCAAGACCTTTTACATTTATCCTTTGGTTTTTTAAACCAAGTCCGGCATTTTCCGCAAAACGGAAGGCATTACTCAAAAAGGGTTTTGAAACGCTGTCTAATCGGGTAATGCGACTTTGCCAATGTAATTCCTTGCCTTTGAACATGCAAAGCTCCAAGAATTCTTTTTCAGAAAATGGATCTTCTTCGTCCCAGTTATTCAAGGTGTGGCATACTACCTTATCTGCTTCTAAATAGGAGAGGAGCAGTGCCCTTGAAATAAAAAGGTTCTGGTTTTTTAAAATTTCGGAAACATCTTTTTTAGGGTTCGATATTATCTCCCTCCAGTTTTTATCAAAGCGCTTCAACTCTTCTTCTATTTCAGTACTGAATTTAGCCTTGTTGGTATAGAAAAATTCAAACTTAAAGAGATTGCGGAGGTTCATGATTTCTTCCCAAAAATGCACTATTCGGTCGGGAGAGGTATCATCCTTTATTTTAACCAAGGCCATTTCAATAAAGGCGGAATGGTATAAATGACCCGCGGCCATATTGGCATAATAAGTTGCCGGTAGATACTCGGAAGAAACCAAGCTATATTGTGCTTTTTGTCCGGCCCTGCTTTTTTGTACGATATGGGCACTCTGAAGTAAATTCAAGGCTTTTTGAACACTTACGGCGACAGGATTACCTCGATCCATTAACGAATCCTCCTGTTTTTTGCCAATGTACTCCATCAATTTTTTGACCTTGAACTCGATTTCTTTTTTAGTCAATGCAAAGTCGTTCAGCAGAACATTACAGACCAAGGAGGTGGTTGAAACCGGCGTAATTTTTGACATTTGATTGATCAGGTCAAAGGCAAAAAGTGGTAAGGTATTTTTATTCTTGTAACTATCTTCGCCCAGTTCAGGGACCATGACATTATGGGTTTCGTTGATTTCAACAGGGTCGCCAAAACGAATGGCGGCACTGCCGTAATCATTTCCCAAGCTTCGCATATATTTAACTCCTTCGGCAAGATTCTCAGATTTTTTTGTAGCTCCCTTGGCCTGTTCTGTCATTTCCTTTACATCTGGAATAAGGTCATAAACAATAGATACAGGCACATATTTGATGTCTCTTGAGCTATCTTTTTCGGCATCCATGATATACTTTAAAATACCCATTTGCGGATGCAGGATCTTGCCGGTACGGGAACGTGTACCCTCAATATTCCAGGTCAGATGATCGCCCTTGTCAATAATGGTAGAAATGTAGTGTCTTAGGGCAACCTTATAAACGGGATTGTCTTTAAAACTGCGCCGTATAAAAATAAGACCTGCATTTTTCCCCAATTGCTTCATCCCCGGAAATGCCAGGTTTTTACCTCCAAAGGAATAGGGAACGGGCATACCGTAACGGGCCAGGGTTGATATTAAAACCAAGGTGTCGAGGTAGGTCTTATGGGTCATGATGAAGGCAACAGAATGCCTGCGCATAAGCTTCATCAACTTTTTAATGCCTTTGGGGTTTACATCTATTTTTTCGCTGTACGCCCTGGAAAGGATATAATCAAAACTCCGTACCGAAACCATTTTGGCGATCGGGTGCTGCTCTGCGTAGAGCTCCTTAACGTACTTCGCAGCATCCTTTTGCACGACATCAAATTCTAACTTGTGCTCTTTGGCTATACGTTTCAGCGTTTTCTGAAATTCGGGATGCTTGATAATGTTTTCCATTTTACATGACGGGCTAAGTTCCTAATTTAAGAAAAAACAAACTTCTTTTTTTCTTGTTCCAATAAAATGGATATAAGATACGCTCAATATTTGTTGTGGTGTCATTAATGGTCTTACCATTAATGTTGGCACTTAGGGCATTTGCGGTTATTAATAAGACACTCACATTGGCACCTAAACCGGAGTGACTGCCGTATACCTCAATATTTTTGATATCGCTACGATAACTTTCTGCTTCCATACAGTGTTTCCATGGCAAGAGGCCATCTGTTTTTGTGTAAATGCAAGTAATCGGAACTTCAGGAATTGGCTCAAGTTCTTCTAAAAATCTTTTGTTCCTTTCTTTGAGTGATTTTCCCCTGAAAAATTCTAAAATACCATATACAGGTGTTTTCATATCCATAACGCCCCAAACAGGCGAACCTATGGTAATAATCTGCTCCACTTGATCTGGATGTCGATTTGCCATGATTTTAGCAAATATGCCACCTCCGCTCCAACCTACAATGCTTACTTTTTCACCGTGTATTTGATAGATGTCGTCCAGTTTTTCTTCCAATCTGGGAATGTAATGCGATTTCACCATATTGAAACCCTGATCCCATTTGTAGGTATTAAACCCTAAAGAGGTTAAATATCGGCGAACGAAGGATGTTGAATAATCATCTCCCAAATAAGGTGGTATTAATAAGACAGGGCTCCCTTTTCCCTTAATGCGCTTGGGTATAAATGGATATATGCAATAAATGGATGTCCACTCAACAAGCGAACGACTTTCTAAAAACATATTGAATAGGGGAGGTTTGGGAATCTTTTGATTGATCAGGTCTATTTCGTGTTCGAATTTTCCGAAGATATCCTTGGCGATCTGATTGGATTTCGGGTCATCCTTTTTGCCTAGGCTATAGACCACATTCTCAAGAATGGTCAATAACGTAAAATATTCGCGGCTGGGCCCTAACTCATCGCAGATTCTGATGCATTCATTGAATAAAAACTTAATGTCATCATCATCTTTCAAGCTTGCTTTTGAGATTATTGGTAACAGCTCATCAGCATTGGGATGTTCACTGAAATTTTCGGTTAAAACCTTCCTAGCTTCTTTAATTGAAAGCCCGTTAAGTGTTCCTAAAGTGGTAACAAACTTGATAAAGGCTTTATATAAATGTAATCTATCTTGCATTAGTTGTGGGGGATTTGGGTGTTAAGCCAAGTTATAATATCTTCTTCTACTTCTTTACTATTCTTTTCGTTCAACATTTCGTGCCTTCCGCCTTCATAAAGGTTGAATGTAAGCTCCTTATTTCCGTTTTTTTCATAATTTTTAGCAACCTTCCGGACTCCTTCCCCCATTTCGCCCACCGGATCTTTATCGCCGGAAAACATTAAAATGGGCAGATGATCAGGGGTGTTTATAAAGGCCTCGGTTTTATTCAGTGTTCTGGTGTTCGAAAGGATATCTGTAAATACACCAATCGAAAAATTTTCGATTCGGTAGGGGTCTGCTTCAAAGGCATCAACGGCCGCCTCATCACTACTGATCCAATCCAATTTTGTCCTGTTGGGTTTAAATTTTTTATTGAACTCATCAAAAAAGAGTGTCCTTAAGGTTTCATTACCCCGCTCACGACCTCTAATCATGCCTATGGCTTTCGTCGTCGCCAAACCAAAATACCCCAAGCTCTTAATGAAATTCGCCGTACCCGATAGGATAAGGGCATCAATGTTGTCACCATATTTAAGCACGTATTTTCGGCTCAATAGCGAACCCATGCTATGGCCGAATAATATGAATTTGGTTTTGGGATGTTCGGTGCGCATTAATTGGGTCAATGAATGCATATCTTCAACAACATCCTCAAAGTAATCATCGCCATCATAGAAGCCGAACAGTCTCTTTATTTCTGCAGTTTTACCATGAGCCCTATGATCATTGGCGTAAACGGTGAACCCCTCTTGTTGTAGACGCCCTGCTATGCTAATATATCGCCCTGCATGTTCCCCAATACCATGGGAAATTTGAATGATACCACGACAGCTAACGGGATCAGCCGTCTCCCATTTGTAATAGCAAATTGTTTCACCGTCCTTGGCGGTAAACGTATTGGTTTTGTACTGCATTGCTTATCGGGATAAAAAGGCCTTAATGAGTTTGGTAAACTTGTTCTTGTTTGCAACCGTCCCCGTTAATTTGATCCGCTGTTGTATTTTTAATTCATCAAATACAAGCTTTTTCTTATACAACGAATAAAGATTGCCATCTTCAATTTCCATAAGTGTAGTAGGATCTAAATTCTTTGTTTTTTTAACTGTTGCTTCATCATTTGCAAGATTGATTTCCCAACATTCACTAGTGGTGCCCATATCTACATTAACATGATAAACACCCTTATATTTCTTTGTAAGTGTCTTTTCCTTTTTTAGATAACGTTTTAATGCATTAAAAAATACAGTGCTTTCGCTTTTTTGTTTTGCGACTTTCCTTTTTGAGGTGTTTTTCTTGTCTATCGCCAGAATCAATTTCTCCAATTCGTTTGCCGATTCCCGAATGTAACGTGAAAATAGGTACGCATCGGGCATCGTTTTCGCATCGGAAGTAGTGGTAATACTAATAGCACCATTATAACTGAATGCGGCTATAATCAAACCAAAACCATCTACCACAGGCGTTAATCCGAACATGGAGACTACTTTGTGCCCGTCTAAATAAAGAAGATTCCTGGGTCCCGGGACATTGGTAATCGTTACGTTGAACGGCGGCCTATGCAGGTCTTTGATATTGTACTTGCTATAAAGGCCAGCTGCCAGATTTGCCAATCCAAAGGGAACTGCATCGGCCATTTTGGAGAGCGTTTTGGCGCCTGTTGCCTTGTGTCTCGATTTGCCCAGCATGGTTTGCTCCTGAATATACTCCAACCGTTCAATAGGGTCGTCGATATGTGTTGCCAATTGAATCATCATATTAGCGATCTGATTGTTCAGGGTAGTGTCATTTTCGCGCCTGATCGAAATGGGAACATTGGCTACCAAGGGTTGTAAGGGCAGTTTTTCTTTTTCTTGGAGGTATCTTCTGATCGCCCCTGCGCAAAAAGCGAGTATGATATCGTTTATGCTTCCACCGGTAAGTTTACTCAGTACATAAATGCGGTCAAAAGACAAAATCGCGGTTCCCCATGTCCTCCTGGGCGAAATATTCCCATTAAAAATCGTAATCGGCACTGGATAGCGGGCAGTAGCAAATTCCTTCTGAATGCTCAAGGTCTTAGAAGCCTTGGTTTTGATAAAAGCCAAGGCGGTTTCGGCGACCGTTCTAGGGATTTTAAAAGGATTTTTCAGAAAACCGTATCCGCTTTTCAATAACAGGCTGAGGTCGTCCGGTAGTGGATCCGGATCGTATTTTTTTATTTTTTCGGGATCAATGGCCTTTGCATTTTTGTCCTTGTCGAAAAGAACGCCCATAAGACCAACACCCGAACTGCCATCGATCATAACATGGTGTACTTTACTAACAATGGCAACTGATCCTTTGGGAACTTGCGCAATTTCATCTATACCTTCAATAAAATGTATTGACCAAAGTGGGCGCCGGAGATCTAAAGGCGCACTAAAAATCCTAGAAGTGGTCCTCCGTAACGTTTTCCAATTGGATGGCTCCGGCAGTCTAAGGCGGTTAAGATGCAAGGCCAGATCAAAGTTGGGGTCATTCACCCAGTAAGGGTAATCAAGATTCATAGGCACGTTTAATAGACGCTGCCTGAACTTGGGCATCAGATGTAATTTTGAGGCGACAATGTTTTTAAAATCCTTAAAACTTATTGATCCCTCAACAATACATAAGGTAGCAATATGCATGGGGCTGGTCGGTGATTCTGCATAAAGAAAGGCCGCATCATACCCGGAAATTTGCTTAAATTTTTCATCGAAAACTGTCTGTGCTAAATCCTTTATATCTAATTTCTTGGCCATGGGTCTAAGCGATTTTTTGTTTTTTTCCTGATTTGCTCAGGTCCTTTATAAGTGAGGAATAGTTATTAATTTTTATATTTTTTGCCTTAAGATCGAACATTAAGCTAAAAAGACCAAAAAAGGTCCGGTTCATATAGATAATATGTTTTGATCCCCTATTGCCGTTCATGTTTTTAAGATTCGATTTTTTCATATACTGCTCACCAAATGCAGATATCTGATCAAAGAAGGTAGCATCTGAAAAGTCAAAGGTTTCTTTTTGAAAGGGTTTGGTAAACCACTCTAATACCTCATAAAACATTTGAGTAAAAAATACTTCTTCTTCTGCTGAATCATCATCCCTTAGGACTTCTAAGGCCATAAGGTTTTTTCTAAAATCCACGGGATTATTAATGATCTCTGATTTGAACAATTCAAAGTAAGGGGTATAAAAATCCAGTGGTATTTCTTTCATGCAACCAAAATCGAGCGCTATAATTTCATTTTTAGAAGAAATCAAAAAATTGCCAGGATGCGGGTCTGCATGTACTTTGCGTAGTACATGTAATTGGTACATATAAAAATCCCAAAGGGTTTGCCCTAATAGATTTGCGGCCTCTTGATCAGTATTCTGTTGAATGAATTCCGATAGGTGTATCCCTTCCATCCAATCCATTGTAATAATTTCGGAAGAGGAATATTCGGGATAATATACAGGGAATTTCAAATTTGGAATATGGCCACAGGCCTTTGTTACTTCTTGACTTTGTGCCAATTCCAAAATATAATTGGTTTCCTCAAGGAGCTTGTTTTCCAGTTCTTTGAAATATTGGTCAGAATGTTCTCCTTTAATGTTGAACATTTTCATGGCGATGGGCTTTACAATCGCCAAGTCGGATTGGATGCTGTTTGCTACCCCCGGATATTGAATCTTTACCGCAAGCGTTTTACCATCTTTTGTCGCTTTGTGTACCTGCCCGATGCTTGCTGCGTTGATTGCTTGGTTGTTGAATTTATCAAAAAGCTGATTCGGGAATTTTCCAAAAGATTTTTTAAAGGTTTTAAGGACCAGGGGTGCCGAAAGCGGTGGAACCGAAAATTGAGAGAGCGAAAATTTCTCGACATAGGCTTTTGGCATTATGTTCTTTTCCATGCTCATCATCTGAGCCATTTTTAACGCACTTCCCTTAAGCGTTTTTAGGCTATCATAGATGTCGTTCGCATTGTTCTCATCAAGACGTTCTTTGGCTTCTTCATCTGAATGAACCATTTTATCACCGTAATACTTCAAATAATTCACGCCTACCTTGGCCCCGGTCTGCATAAGCTTTGATGCCCGGTGTATTTTAGAAAGTGGAATTTTCTTTGCGGTCTTCATAAATGGTCCTACGACTTTATTTTTTCTGAATATAAGAATTTGCCAAGGTCAATAATATTATTCAAAGATCGGGTATTCAATAATTCGACACTGGTATTAATCGACTTTTCGATAAAAATGTCTGTCTTTTCACATTGATCGGAATCATCGGACATCCAAAATTTAATGGTCAATAGTAATTGCACCCAAGCCCCTTCCCGTACTGACTTCTTTTGGATTGATTCTAGGGTGTCATTTAACCGTAAGGTTTCCAATTCAAGCGAATCTATAAAGGCGACAAAACTTTCCTTTAGACCGTTAAAGAGGGAAATCGCATTTAGGCTGATGCCATAGCTTTTAATGGTAGGCAAAACAAACTCACGATTCAAGTTTAAGTTTTCAAATAAGGTATAATAGAGGCTTAATAATTTGTCTTTTTTGCTGAATGTGGCAAAGTCGGTACTTTCCGCCAAGGTCGCAATAGCGACATCGATGAAAATCTTAAATATGGCCTTGTCCAAGTCTTCCAAGCTATTAAAATGTTCGTGAAATTCCTCGGGGTCAAATCCTTGGTCTTTCGCAAAATCGGCCATGCTCTCAGGTTTCCCCTGAAGTTTTGCGACCTCATCCATATAGCAATCTATAAGATGCTCCTTTGTTATTTTCGTTTTTTTTGTCACATTAAAATTTAAGATCACAACTCTTTTATCAAGATGATCGAACCCATTATTTTCTTCATTTAGAACACCTGTGAAAACCACTTCACAAGCCAATATATGGCCGGGATCGGGCTTCAGGCTAAAATAGGGAATTTACGGCTGTTATTATGTATGCATAACAAAAAACCGGGTTGTTTCTTTACGAAACAACCCGGTTTTGTCATCTAAATGAATTAGCTATAAAATTATGCTACCAATTTGGCAAATTTCTTTCTACCAATTTTCACGTGATTTTTAACTTCATTAAGAACATCAAAGATCAAATCTTGTTGGTTTGCCGCCAATTTAAGTCCACCTTTTAGTGCTTTGTCGGCAACAGATTGCCATTGCGTAGCAACTTCTAGGGAATCAGTAACAACCTCCTCGGTTTTTACTAGGGCAAAATCGTTTGCTTTTCCGGCCATTTCCTTTGTTTTGTCAACCGCAACAAAGAATATTCCTTTTACGTTTTTAGCTTTTGCTTTGTTTTTCATCTTATGTTTTGTTATAATTTATTACTCTAGTTTATACTTAGGAAGTTCTGTAACGAGCTATCCATTTTGTTAATCCTTCAACGCCTTCAGCTGCACCTACGGCCGCTTGCTTTTTCCAGTCAGCGGTTTCCATGTTTTTAAAGAGGGGACCGGCTTGCTCTAAAACAGTTTGGATTTTGGCTTTCTCTGCATTCGCAAGTTGAGCGAAGGTTTTGATACCGTTTTTATTGAAAATCGACTCCAATTTTGGTCCAATACCGCGAATGATCTTCAAATCATCTTTTACAGAAGCCTTAACTGTTGCCGTTACTTTTTTAGTTTCCTTAACTACGGCCTTGGTCGCAGCTTTAACGGCCGGAGCTTTTACCACCGCTTTTTTAGTTGTGGTCGTAGCTCTGTTAGTCGTCTTTTTTACCGTTGCAGTTTTTGCAACTGTTTTTTTCTTTGCAGCGGTAGCCTTTTTAACTACTTTCTTAGCTTTTGCAGGTGCTTTTCTAGCTTGTTTTTTGATCTTTTTTGTGCCTAGGGCATCTTCAACCAACTCTTCACCTTTGTTCAATATTTTTTGAGCTTGCTCTAAGACATCTTCTTTAACATCATTAAATTTGGCGACGCCCATGTTTTTGATATCCTCAGTTGTTCTTTCAACTTGTTTTACAACAGGATTTTCAGAAACGGTCTCCATAATGTCGTCAGCAACATCCATTACCTTTTTGCTAACAGGGTTCTTCTTTGCAAATTTTACTGCCTTGTCAACTATTTCGGTATCAAAACCTACTAGGTCCATCATTCTTTCCGTTCCGGAATTTACCTGATCTTTTACAGCTGTGGCCGTATCAAAAACCATATCCATTTGCTTTCTGCGTACTGGCTCTGATTTTTTGATAAGCTTTTTAGTCAATTTCTGCCATTTCTCACCATTTTCAACAGTTGTGTTGATTGCGGCCTTGGTAGCATTTACGATAGAGCTGTTAAGAGAAGCTCCTTTTTTTACTGCTTTCTTAGCAGTCTTTTTTGTTGTTCTTTTTGTTGCCATGATATAAATTATAATATTGTTTGTACTTATTTAATGATGCAAACATACATACTGCGAGTTACAGATGAGTTGCACTCTTGATTGTTAAGGACTTAACCTTATTTTTTTACTATTTTTTTCTTTACTCCTTTTAGGACATCGAAAACAAGATCCTGCTGTGTTGCAGAAATTTCAAGTCCTTTTTTTACGATTGTATTCGTAGCACCTAAACATTTTTCCGTCACGTTAATAGAAGTGGTGAATGCTTTCTCCGTGGTATTTAAAGCCAAGTCGTTTGCCTTTGTTGCTAGACCTAGAACATTATTTGTTACTTTTTCGATCGCTGTTTTTTTTACTCTTTTAGCTGCCATAACTTTTTTAATTATATAAATAGATGAATGGTTCTTTAAATTTTACATTGCAAACGTACGATCAGCAAGTTACAGATGAGTTGCAGACAACTATTTTTAGTGCATAAAAATTCAAAAGAATTGCTTAAAACCTCTATAAATAAAGGGATTTGAGGGGGTGAATTTTTTATAAAAAAATTCTGAATCGGTTTGCCATGAGGGGAAGTTGATCAAGGCGGAGCCGTAAGGGCAGTTCACTCAGGTGATAGCCTCTATTTCTTTAAGAAGGTCTTTTGTAGCAGGTAAGGGGCTTATGCCATACTCCTCATCCAGGACATCGGCGCACTTTTGATATGTTTTAAGGGCTTGGGGTCTATTGCCCTTTGCAATATAAGCCTGCATTTGAAGGCGATAGGCATCTTCCCATGTGCTATCGATTCCTATTGCAATTTGGGTCAGGCGAACACTTTCCATGGGGTTTTTAGATACCAAGAGTTCGGCCAGGTTGACCAATGTCCCTAAGACCAATACTTGAATTTTCTCACGCTCTTCCGACGACCAATCTTCAAAAATACGATTTGGAAGATAGGCACCTTGATAAAGTGCTACAGCGTTTTCATATGCTTCCTGGGCAATATTCGGAAGCGTACCCATTGCCTTATTTCCCATAATGATGTATTTTTCAATCGCATCGGCATCGATCCACACCAAATCCAAATTTAGCTGGTAGGTGACCCCTTGGCGCTCCACATAAATGGCTTCCGTTCTTGAAGGTCGATTCGGTTCTAAAACCTTATTCACCCCATGCAGCGCAACTTTAAAATCGCGATCATCACCATCTTCCCATAAATGATCCATGATGTGCTCTTTATGCAAAGCATGCTTGCGGCGATAAGAAATTAGGTATTGAATAAGTTGAACGGTTTTATCGCGACCCCAATCCTTGTTGCTCACTTTATCACCTTCGCGCCATAGGACAAATTGCCCCAAGGTTTGAAACTTGATCGGGGCTTCTGACTGAAACCGTTTATAGGCTTCCAATTGCGCTGTTAGTTCCGTTTTTAACAAGGTACTACTTCTTTTTGGTCGACGTTTTTGTAGGTGTGGTTGTTTTCTTTTTGGGGGTGGAGTTGCTCAGCGCATCTACTTTTTTAGTTAAAGAGGCCACTGATTGAGTAAGTGCGGCCAGCGATTCCTCAATGGAATGAAAGTCCGATTTTGAAGAATTTCGCCATTGATCAATAGGTATTTTGTCTAGCAATTCTTCGCTATACTCGCTTAGTTGATCCTGCAAATGGGCCACTTGTTTTCTAGGGTCTTTAAGCGTTTCCTTTAAGATTTTTGGTCCCGAGGCGGCCACAGATTTAAAGAGCGAGAAACTTTTGGTAAGTATATTTTCCTGTTCTTCGGATGATCGATCATTGGTGGCCTCTATGGTAAGGTCTGCCAGTCGCTGTTGAATAAAGGCTACGGCCTCCTTAAAATCGGAAAAATTTTGATCTTCACCCCCCTGTACATGCGAAACATTACCGCGCCACTGTACCTTGGATTCACCATTTTCATCATAAATTTTTTGGGTAAACCGCACCATGAAGGAGGCGGTTTGCGCTGCTTTTTTTGTCATTTCCCTATATTTTGAAATATAATTTTAATACTAGTTGTTCCTAAAGATAGTTATAAATCTTTGGCCGTAAATAATTTGGATTGCTCGCCCAGAGACAATTTTGAAGTTCATATGGTGAGGTGTTAAAAATTTAACCTAAAAAAAATATTAGGTGTAATCCCTAAAGAAAATTGATTTATCTGGCCCAATTCTATCTGGTCTGTACCGTTATCATCTGTCGTCTCGAATAGGGCAAAAGTTTCACTCAATTGGTTTTCCCTATTGTAAAGATTCAACAAAGAAAATCCGAATTTAGCTTTTGCTGCATTTTCTTTTTTAGATACTTCAAAGTTGTACAGTGCTGAAAAATCCATCCGATGATATACGGGCAAGGTTTCAGAATTGATCCTATTGTAATTTATAAATGTCTCTTCCCCCTCCGTGGTAAAACCGGTAGCCTCGGTATACGGAATACCAGATCTTAATTTCCACCCCAAGGAAAATTGAAAACGGTTCCACCGATACGAATTGGACCAGGTTAGGGAGTGGGTAATATCATTGTTACCCCGAAAACGTTCGCCTTGGTTTAAAGCACTAAACTTAAAATAGGTTTTTGAAAAGGTATAACCTACCCATGTGGTATACGCCTTGATTTTCTTTCGCACTAAAAGGTCGATACCGCCGGTTGTGCTGATTCCGATATCAAGATTGTCTTCTGGTGACAAGAATCCCTTGGTTATTGAGGTAAGCCCACGTATCTTTTTATAGTAAGTGTCCATATCTATCAGCCAGCCTTTTTTTTCATATAAGAAACCCAACGAAAATTGTTCACTTCGCAATAGCGGGGGATCATCATCTGAACTGAGTGCCCATATCTGATTCTCTAACCCAAAATCTTGGGTTTCAAATTCGATAAGTTGACTAATCGCCTGATTTTTTAATTCCGCGAAACCCTTAAGGCTAAAATAATCCCCGAATTTACGCTCGGCATACAGCCGTGGTTCTACTTTCATCTTGGATAATCCTTGATAATAGCTCGCCCGAAGCCCCAGATCAAGGTACCATTTTTCAGGTTTCCGATAATTGATTTGACTATACAGCGTATGCGTAGGATTTTCGCCTGAATCCTCTAGAGTGTAGTCATCCTCTATTATGCGATAGATTGCCTTTGTCGTAAAGAATTGATATCCGTTCGAAAAAGTACTATTCGCACCAATCTTATAATCGGTATGAAAAGAACCTCCAACTTCCCGGATGTTATTCGTCTTGCTCAGGGTCCTGCTAAAACTATCAAAACGGTTGGTGCCACTATAATCCAAATCATAATTTGAATAATAAAGTTGAGCGCGGGAAGAGAACTTTTCGGTCCAGGATGTTTCCCAATTAACGTTCATTCCAAGGTTCCTGATATTTAATTTGTCACTGGAAGCAACATCCTGTTCTTCATCTTCAAATGAATAGTCCAACCGGTTTTTGGTATATAGGTTTGAAAAGATAAGACGGTTTTTTGTAGACAGTTCAACAATCGCCTTTATTGTAAAATCAGTAAAGTAAAACTGCTCTTTATTATTCGAATATTCTGGTTCAAAGAATTCCTGATTTTCGCGAATACTGGTGTTCTGAAATACTCTTTTAGAAAAACTGTTGAAGGTTGGTGTTTGAAAAATTTCGTTCAGAGATCTTCTTCCCGATATCAAAAGCCCTAAATTTTCGGAAACGGGTATTTTCAGGTAGGCATCGGTGTGGGTCATGTTCAGACCAATACCACCCTCAATACGATTTGGAATATCGTCGTAGGTCGTTATATCGATGACGCCGGATACCCGATCCCCATATTCGGCCCTGGTCCCTCCTCGAGATACCTTTACATCCTTTGTAATGTATGGGTTAAAAGCCGAGATCATACCAAAAAAATGATCCGAATTGTACATTTTTATCCCGTCCCAAAGAATAAGGTTTTGATCTGGGGAACCTCCTCTAATATAGAGGCCTGAGGCTGTTTCTGATGGGCTTTCAATACCCGGTAGCAGTTGAATATTCTGTAAGATATCCGGTTCCGAAAGTCCACCCAAAATGGCAAGGTTACCGGGACGCATTCGAACAGAGCCGTCGTTGGTTTTTACGATTCCCGAGGCAAGGTATTCCTGTACGACCACTTCGTTAAGTTGATAGTTTTGTTCTGACAACAATATGGTTTTGCAGGAATCATTTGAAAATTGTTTTCTAGAAATTTTCACCGTACCATAGCCCAAGAAAGAAATAGATAGCGTATCGCTACGGTTAATATTCTTTATTTCAAAATATCCGAGAGTATTTGAAACCGTACCGGAAGAGTGGTCCGTATTGATAATGGTAACACCTTCCAAGGCCATATTGTCAAGGGCGTCTTTTATGTACCCGCAAACCTTGTTGTTCCGCCTTATTAAATAGTATCTTTCATCTACCTTTTCGAAGCTTAAATCAAGGTCTTTTTCAATTTGCAAAAGAATAGCCGACAATGAGGATTCCGATATCACAGAACTTAATTCACGCCCATCAACAGTGGCCGGGTTGTACGAAAATTTTAGGTCGAACTCTTTTTCTAAGGCTGCTAGGACCGTACCTAAATCTGCTGGGGCATGACTGAAGGGTTCTTGTGCACCTATCCCAATGGTAAACCATAAAAAAAATAGGAAAATGCAATACCTCATTTAGCGCCTGTTTAGGAATTTGTCAATTGTTTTCTTACGCCCCTTTTTACGCATTTTTTCATTATAATTTTGAACCGTAACTAGACTATGCTTAAAAATTCCACCTCAAGCTGCGTCAAAAATGGCCTCATAACAATTCCCATCACAAATTCCTAAGCAGGCTCTTAATTTTCACTAAGGGTTATTTGGCGTTCATTAACAAAGATAAAGGTAAGGTCTAAAGGCTCAAAAACGGTACGAAGGGCTTTTTTGAGGTCTGTATGTGTGAAACTTCCGCTAAAGCGCAGTCCTTTTTTAATACCCTTGTCGTCTATTGTGATGTTAAACTGCTTTTCAAGGGCGCTTATGACGTGTTTTAATGGGGCGTTCGTAAAACTACTTTCCTCTTGTAGCCATGTTGGATCCTCGGTAATTACAGACCATTTTTCAAAGCCAGCACCCTTGAAACGCACTGCTTCGCCTTTGGTAAGTATTTCCGTAGTATCATCTTTTTCAACTTTTACCTTACCCTCATAACACTGCACCTCAAAAATACCGGCATCGGTATTCACGATGAATCTGGTCCCGAGAACGGTTACCGATCCGTTGCTTGTTTGTACCATAAAACGTACTCCTTTGTTCACTTTAAAATAGGCCTCCCCTTTTAAGGAAAGCAAACGCTCTTCCAAATAATTTTTCTTGTGGTATTGTAATTCGGATGATGCATTTAAAATGACTTCTGAAGCATCAGGTAGGCTTATCACCAGCTGCTCGCCAAATGAAGTTTCAAAAACAGAATTCTGATTATTGATATACAGATACCCAAGAAATAGGGCAACCGAAGCAGCAACGGCATAAGCCCATCTGGGTATCAGGCGAATTGGTTTTTTCTCTTTTTCGATTTTTTCGCTAACCCGATTAAATAGGGTCTCCCTATCATAAGCGGGCACATCCAATAGTTCAGTACCCCCAAGGATCGCTTCGTAATATTTATAATCTTCACTTTGGCGAAATGCTTCCTTTTGCTCCTCTGAAAGCGCACCACTTGCCCATTTTGCCAAAAAGTCGTCCGTATCGTAATTTTTTTCCATTCACCTTGGTTTAAATAGATCTACCGATTTTTTCTCTAAGTTTCATAAGCGCGAGATGCATTCTACGTTCCACACCTTTTTGAGAAATGCCAATGATTTCAGCAATTTCCTTATAGGTTTTTTTATCCTTTCTACTCAGCAGGAATACTTCCCGTTCCTTCTGGGGTAGGTTTGCAATACTTTGTTGCAACTTGGTCATGAATTCTTTTTCTTCCATCAAAAATTCAGGACTTATGGTATGCCCTTTGGGCAAATTAGCATTCTTATTATACTTAAGAACAACCTTCTTATGATCTGCCTCATTGTAAAAGGCATTTTGAGCAACTTTCATTACAAACGATTTGGCCTTTTCGAAAACCACCTTTTTACAATTTTGCCAAAGCTTTACAAAGGCATCCTGTGTAATATCCTCCGCTTGGGCCATGTTACCACATTTGTAATAAATGAAATTCCTGATTACTTCGGAGTTTGCATCAAAAATTGATTTAAATGTCTGCTCATCGCAAACGGACTTCTGTGATATTGCCATACTAAAAATATGCTACTTTTTTCCAAAGCTAAATATTTAGGAGCAATAACGCTCTTCCTCGAGCTTATTTATCATACCTGCCCATATGTTATCACAACAGGCTACTTTGATTTTACCCTATTTTCAAAAAGGCTGGTTTCCTTGACTTAGGGGAAAGACGTTAAAAACCAATTATCGTAATGGAATATTGGGTGACTAAAATCCTGTAAAAACATAATTTTTTGCTAAAAAAATAGGGTGAACCCAAAGTAGCCTGTTGTTCTATATAGTAATAATCTAAAAAACAAAAAATTATGAAAAAACAGATTTTTAATGGAATGCTAACATTAGGTTTCTTGACATTTATGCTCGTATCGTGCAGTGATCAAAACGACACCGCTGTTATTCCAGATCAAACCGAAAGTAATTCAAGGAGTCTAAAACAGGTGTTGCAATTCGCTTCGCAAAGCGATTCCGATGCGCCGGCTTATATAGATGAGGATTTTGCCGATGAATGTATTGAATCCTACGATTGTTTTGATTATGTTTTCCCTATAATGGTGACTAATAGTACGGGCGAGGTAGTTGAACTTGCCAACTTAGAGGAGTTATACCAATTTTATGACGAGCAGCCTGGCAACGATAATGATCTTGAAGAGGCGGAGCCATTTGTATTTCCAATAACTATACGGATGACTGATGGATCCGAGCGGGTAATTGCAAATAGTGAAGAACTGGATGCCGCCTATGACGATTGTATCGGGTTTGATGGCGATGTCTGTTTTGATTATGATTTTCCCATTACGTTATCCGATGGGAATGGAAACACCATTACAGTTACTAATGAGACCGAGATCCAGAATTTTTATGAGGGTCTCTCTGAAGATGCAGACCCCGAATTCGTTTTTCCCATTACGATAATCCTGGTTTCCGATGGCAGTACGGTAACCATAAACAACGACAACGAGTTTGATGAAGTGTACGGCGAATGTTTTGGCATGGACGATTTTGATGATTTCGAGGATTTCGATTGTTTTGAGCTACAATTTCCAATTCAAGCGACTACTTCCGCAGGAGGCGAAGTAACCTTGGCCTCCGAGGATGAATTAGAGGAATATTTCGAAAACCTGGAAGATAATGAAGTGCCCAATATAACATTCCCCATAACAATCGTGTATACAGATGGGTCTACCAAAAAAATAAATTCTTGGGAAGAAGCGGAGATGGCTTTTGATGATTGTTTTATAGGTGAGGAAGATTCCCTTGTTTGTTTTGATTTTACCTACCCGATGCAACTCATGCAAAATGGTGGGCAAGACAATGTTACTGTAGCGAACGATGACGAATTGGATGCCTTTCTTGATGAATTGGGCGAAGCCGATGATTTTGATATAATCTACCCCATAACAGTATTGCTGAGTGACGGATCTACGCAAGTCGTCAACAATGATGAAGAACTCTTTGGTTTGGCTGAAAGCTGTGAATAGCTTTTTCATACCCATTGAACTAAATGGAAAAGGAGGAGGCACATGCTTCCTCCTTTTTAATTATGGTCGATTTGCTCTGGCCGTGCAGCGATTTTTCAACTTTTTTTTCGAAAAAAAATAGGGTATTCCACAAGTTTCCGGTTGTGTATCAAAAGTGTATTAACCATTTAAATAAAAATTATGAAGCGTACGAATTCCTTTAGATTTTGGGCAATATTATTTTTAGCCTTAGTCGCCCTTCAAGCCTGCCAACAAGATGATATTATAAATGATTTTACAAATCCCAACGATTCAGAAACTGAAATTGATGGGAATACCAGCGACGATTCCCAGCCGGATGCCAATGACGGCAATGATAATGACAGCAGTGATAATCCGGATAATACCAATGACAATACCGATTCGGACGGGGGAGAAGGTGAGATTACCGTTTACAGTGTAGATGGTGAGAATATCACAAAAATCAGGGATTACAATGTAAGCGGGACCTCGCTCGATTTTCAAAAAGACGTTGCCACACATCAGGAAATTTGGGATTTGACCAAGAAAATTGTTCCACTTGCGCACCGTTCAAAAATGAGCAGGTTTATGATTTACTCTGGAGAGGTAAGTGGTTCTGCTGGCTATGTATATCAGACCAAGGATGACCTTTCCGAGTGGGAGATGGGTATTGCCATTGATTATGCCTACGAAGGTGGTTTTAATGCGGGCGGTGAATTGGCGCATACCATTATTCACGAGTTTGGACATATTTTAACCTTGAGCAAGACACAGGTTGATGCTGCGATCAGCGAAAACAATTGCAGCAATTACTTCACTGGTGAGGGCTGTGCAAAGCCAGAAGCCTATATCAATAAATTATACACTAGATATTGGGCAGATATCGCAAGTGAACATTCGCAAATTGGTAAAGATCAATCTGCGGGAGAAGCCTTTTACCAGAAATACCAGGATCGTTTTGTTAGCGACTATGCCGCTACCAACCCTGGAGAGGATATTGCTGAGGTATATGCAGCCTTTGTCATCAGAAACGGTGGCCCAAATGGTGGCTCCATTGCTGAACAGAAAATACAATTGATGTACGATCATCAAGAACTGGTTGCGCTAAGGGATTATGCAAAATCGAATACCGCGGCCAAGAGTAGAGCATTTTTACCCGTATCGGGGATGATGAAAAGAGCCAAAGCATTTGGAGCGAACAAGCGGGTGGGGTGTGTTAGAAAACCTAGATAATAGATGTTGAACGGGTACTTCGCGAATTGCGAAGTACCATAAATTACAATTCAAATGAAAAATGTGTTGATAGTATTGGTGTTCGGCCTGTTCAGTTGCAAATCAGGCCAAGAGATTCCAGAAATGGTTACACAAAATGAGGTGATACAAAAAGAGATGATCATATCGTATTCCAAAGGTGCATGTTTGGGTAATTGCCCGGTTTATGACCTTCGTATTTTTGAAGATGGAAGCGCTGAATACAAGGGAATCAAGAATGTAAAGAAAAGGGGAGCGGTTAATACCAAACTCTCGAAAGAGGAATTTATGGCGTTTTCTAAACTTTTGAAAAACCTTGAACCTCCCAAAAAGCTACAAAAAATAAGGGATAGGCCTGTTACCAGCCTCCATTGTAACGGGAGGAAGTATAGCTATTATGCTAACCGGATCGATGGGCAACTTAAAGACCTCAATACGAAACTTGAGGCTTTGGTGGCAAAGATCAACGAAGCCCCTTCTACCTATTGATAATTTAATTTTTGCCCCTGATTTTAGAGCCCATCTGCATTTTTCTATAGGTGGGTTCTTTTTGTAGCAGATAGTACCTCGAAATCGGAAAATCGAAACGTTACCGTCTCTTCCCGAAACAAAAAAACCATCACGCTTGTGATAGACTTTATGCTTTAATTGGCCTGGACGGTATTGACTTCGTATTTCCTAATAAAGTTCCGCTTTGAAAATAGTGCGAACAAAAAAACGCTCAAGCGAGCTTGGCGTTTTTTCTTATCGAACTATTTATTCGTGACCTCGACAGGATTGACTTCGCCTTTCCTTTGAGTTCATTCCTGACAATGAAAAGTATGCATCGCAGAAAAAGCGATGCATTTTTTTTACTTCTATCCGTTTACTGAAATGTTCCACTTCAGACACTCCAAGAAATAAAAAAGTCCGCACTGTTGTGCAGACTTTTCACTCTAAGTGACCTCGACAGGGTCATAACTTATGATTTATTCGCTTGATATTCAAAAAGTTAGAATTGTGTTCGTTTAAATACTCACCTAATCGCTCACTCGATTATTGTTTAATTTTAGAAGAGCACAATTAAATTTAAAAGTAGTCAAAAAATATCTTTATTCTAATTCGAATAATCAAAAAGTTGAAATGTTATTGAAGCCTTTCCCTTTTTAAGTAAGGCTAAAGGGCAGGTACGACAATTTAAAAAGTACAAAAAGGCGGAATTAATTACAAATCGAGTATTCTTTTCAATTTTCGATAAATATTATTTTCTAGGTTCGAATCCCTCTTTCTCCGCAATATCAACTGATTATCAATCAGTTATGAAAATTGCACCCAAAATTACACCCAAAATTACACCCAATTTATTAAAATTGGGTGTTTTTTTGAAGTAAATTGTTACTGGTAAGATCTCTTATACTAAAAGTATAATTGAAGGTGCATTTAAATTCACGTTGATTACTTAGAAATACAGAGTTCCGAAAAAGGTTCGTTTTTACGGAACTATCGCATTGATTACTAAATTGAAATAAATTAGTACATCTATCTATTTAGGTAAAAGTGTTTTTTCGCTAGGAAAAGCCCAATAATTGGTGGTATTGCCATTCCAAGATGAACCATTTCAGCGGCCATATGCGGAGCTCCTAATTGCGGAACAAATGGGGTTCCAATCCAAAAAGGTGCATAATATCCAATCATAAGAATTAATCCTACCCACCACGTTTTTGGAGTCCGCCAATTTTTACTGCCAAAGAAAATAAGGAGTAAGACTACCATGACGGCAACATCGCCGATAGCCTCCCTAAAGGCATGGTACCAAGCGTGATAGGACCCTTTGTCAAACTCCGAAATCAGTTTGTAGGTTTCGTCGCCCACATGGGTAATCGTCATCCACCAGCTTTTTAGTCCGATAACCAAGCCGATAATCAATAAACTTCTTGCAATAATTAAATTTGTGTTTTTCATGATCTTTAAATTTCATGCAAATTATTCAGTCGCAAATTTTACGGCATTGACATATATCAAGAAATCATACGGCGCACTCGAGAAAGTGTTTCGGGTGACATGCCCAAATATGACGCAATATGATAATGGGGAACAAGGTTTAGGAGTTTTCCTCTTGTTTTGAGGAAATCTTCATACTTTTTCAAGGCCTGTTCTGTTAGAAGGGAAATCTCTTTTTTCTCTTTTTTTATGACAAAATTTTCAAGTAGATGTTGGTAAAATTTCGTCCAGTTTTCCTTGGATAGACAGCTTTCAAAGTGTTTTCTGTCCCACTCTAATAGCTCACATTCCGTAATGGCCTGAAATTGGATTTTAGAGGGTTTTCGGTTCAGAAAACTCGAAATGGAATAGATTACAAAATTACCTTCGGTAGTAAAGTTTTTAGTAATATCTTTTCCGTCCAATGTGATGATAAAGTGCCTTGTCACTCCTTTTTTAAGATATACAATAGAATGGCATGTTTGATTTTCATGAAACAGGATCTCATTGGCAGCAATAGATTTAGGATTTCCCTTTCGGAAAAAGTCCGCGACTTCCTCTTCACTTATTCCGAAATCTGTTAGTCTCTTTTGCATCTTTTATATGGAACAATCTTAAAACCAGCATTTAAAAATAGCGTATTAGTGGTCTTAAAACAAAATTCTTAAGCGCCCCAAAAAACGAACGTTTTCTAGGGCTCCTCACATTTTGCTTTTTGATCAAGTCATTTAATATGATGGTTATAAGTATAAAGTCGATTATCGAAATGGTATATCAAATTAATAATTCCAAAAATGCTCTTTTAAAACACTACTTCACTCTATTCTGTAAACTTCGAATAAACGGTCGTTTAAATATACTTGTAGTTATCACTTGTAGAAATAGAATTTTGTCAGTATCATTTGTTCATTAATGGAGAAAAATTGCAATTAGAGTTCCTCACATCAAATTAAACTCCACCCAAGCGTCAATGATTGCTTATGGTAAGTGTCTAGATTTTAAATTCTTATAAAAATCTTTGTTCAATTTATGCTTTTCCAGCAGTCTATAAAAGGTTCGTCTTGGTGACTTTGCCATAAGCGCGGCTTTAGATACATTACCTCCAGTCTTCATCAAATAATATTGAAGAGCTTGTCTTTCGAATTGGTCATTTACACTTTCCCTTGCATGAGATAAGCCTAATTCATAATTGTAAACTTCATTAGAAGTTTGAACCATCATTGGAAGATGTTCTGGTTTTATGGTATTATCGTTGCAAAGAATAACGGCGCGTTCAATAATACTTTGGAGCTCCCTAATATTACCAGGATAATCATATTCATTTAAACATTCCATGGCTGAGCTTGAAATTGACTTCACCTTTTTATTCAGCTTTGCGATGGCCTTATTAAGAAAAACATAGGCGAGAACGGGTATATCTTCTTTTCGGTTTCTTAAAGGGGGGAGCTCGATTATAAAGGTGTTTAATCGGTAAAAAAGGTCTTTTCTAAGTTTATCATTAGTTAAGGAAGTTTCTAAATCTTTATTTGTGGCTGTTATAATTCGTGCATTGATTATATTGGTTTTATTAGACCCAATTGGTCTTATCTCACCGAATTGTAGAAACCTTAAAACCTTTGCCTGCATATCTAATGGGATGTCTCCTATTTCATCCAAAAAGATTGTGCCACCATCTCCCATCTGCAGTAAACCATCTTTATTGTCATTTGCCCCAACGAAGGCTCCCTTGATGTGACCAAACAATTCACGTTCCAATAAGTCAGGTGGGAAAGCCGTACAGTTGATTCGAACAAAGGGACTATTACTAATATCACTTAATTGATGTATACTATTTGCAACCATCTCTTTGCCGGTTCCTGTTTCGCCATGTATTAGAACTGTTGAGGAGGTTGGAGCTACCTGTTGAATCAAGTCTCGAACGTGGAGCATTAAAGGATTCGCACCATATATCATTTCTTCACTCTGGTGTTCGCCTAGAGTTTCCTTTAATGAATTATACTTTTTTTTGAGTATTTTATTGTTTTCATCTGATTTTATGAAGGCCCAAACAAACTTTGCAGCCTTACCGCCTAATAAGGTAATGTCAGCTGAAATGTTTTTTGAAAGGTCGTTGTACACTTTTATACTACCACTTACATCGATAATTATGTCAATATGGATTTTTGGGTCTTCTAAAAAAACCTGATAGGTTGATGAAACACGAATCCCATGATTTTTCGCATTACGTATTCCAATAGCATCAGGGTTCAAGTCAACTACACCTATTACATTTGATGTGCGGTCCAATATGAGCAGGTCCAATAAGGAATTGCCTCCATTACCACCGCCTACTATGAGTATATTGGTTCTAGTTGAACTTATCTCTTCTTTGTTGGTATTATTCATTTTAATAGTTACTACTAATTATTGTGTCATATTTGGCACAAAAATATGAATTTTATCGATTACCAAATGACGAACTTAAATATTCAAAAGATATCAAATCAAAAATTTCATTTCAGCCCTATATTTAGGATAGTGTTTTTTACTAGAACAAATATTCTTTTTGCTAATAAAAAAAGAATGTAATAGTAAAAAGTGTGTCATAATTGGCAATTTTAATCTAAATTACTAATAATAATCAATCTAAATAACAAGTTCAATAAATTTTAAATGGATGAAAATCAAGTAATTAAAATATGAGGAAACAAGAATAATAATCTAATTTCTTAATGCTAAGTTTCTTTTGAAGAATCATTTTTATTAACATTTTAACATTTTTTAAGAACATTCTTTATATTTAAACCAGAAGTAATTAACTAAATCAAAGAATATGGCAAACGTATTATGGTTGCAAGGAGGTGCATGTAGTGGAAACACAATGTCCTTTTTGAATGCCGAAGAACCAACCGTGGTGGAACTAATCACCGACTTCGGACTAAACATTTTATGGCACCCGACTACTGGTCTACAAATTGGGGACCAAGTTCAAGACTTATTAAGGGATATCCTAGACGGAAAGGTACAGATGGATATTTTTGTATTTGAAGGTTCAATTATTCAAGGTCCCGATAATACAGGAACTATGAATCTTTTTGCTGACCGTCCGATGAAGGACTGGATTGAAGAACTTTCTAAAGTTGCAGGTTATGTAGTCGCTATTGGCGATTGTGCAACATGGGGAGGTATTCCTGCAGTTCCACCGAACCCTAGTGAATCGACGGGATTTCAGTTTCACAAAAAGAAAAAAGGTGGCTTTTTAGGAGCAGATTATGTATCTAAAGGTGGTTTGCCTGTAATAAATATTCCGGGTTGCCCAGCGCACCCAGATTGGATTACTCAAATTCTTGTGGCAATTTCTGTTGGAAGAATCGGTGATGTACTTATTGATGAGTATCATAGACCAAAAACATTCTTTACAGATTTCGTTCAAGACGGCTGTACCAACGTAACCAATTTTGCTCAAAAAGTAGATGGTGGCTTTGGCCGTAGAGGCGGATGTCTCTTCTATGAAGTAGGATGTAGAGGCCCAATGACTAGAGCAAGTTGTAATAATATTCTTTGGAATAGACAATCAAGTAAAACACGTTCAAACCATCCTTGTTTAGGGTGTACTGAACCTGGTTTTCCGCACAACGACCTTATGAAAGGAAGTGTGTTGAAAACGATGAAACATTTGGGAGTCTTTCCAAAAGAAGTTCCTGAGGGAAGAACTAAACTAGCATATTATTTAGAAGCTGGCTTTCAAAAAGTCATGCCCACAAATAAGAGAATAACGGAAACTTCTAAATAATAGAACCTAAAAACGAAAAAGAAATGTCAGTTACAGAATTAAATATATCACCTGTAGGTCGTGTTGAAGGCGATTTGGATGTGAAGGTCTATATCGACAACGGTAAAGTCACTCGCGCTCATACGCAAGCAGCAATGTTTAGAGGTTTTGAGAAAATAATGGAAGGCAAAGACCCACAATCTGGACTCATTGTCACACCTAGAATCTGTGGAATTTGCGGAGGTTCACATTTGTATTGTGCATCATCTGCCCTTGATACTGCATGGGGAACTAAGTTGAGTCCGAATGCGCTCTTATTAAGAGCTATTGGTCAAGCTTCGGAAACCTTGCAAAGTATTCCAAGATGGTACTATGCCATTTTCGCTACAGATTTAGCAAATAAAAAATATGCGGACCAACCTCTATATAAAGAAGTAGTAAAACGATGGTCTGCCTATGTTGGTGAAACATTCCAAAAAGGATTGACAGCAAGTGGGCTACCGGTACAGATTTATGCTTTGTTTGGTGGTCAATGGCCACATTCAAGTTATATGGTGCCAGGTGGCGTAATGTGTGCCCCTACTCTAAAGGATATTACAAGAGCGCATGCTATTTTAGCGCAGTTCAAAAACGATTGGTTAGAACCAATTTGGTTAGGCTGTTCTATTGAACGCTACATGGAAATCAAAACTTGGGATGATATGTTGGCTTGGGTTGATGAAAATGAATCACAGAAAAATAGTGATTTAGGTTTATTGATTAGAGCTGGTATAGAATTCGGATTGGATAAATTCGGTCAGGGTGTTGGCAAGTTCTTGGCAACAGGTACATACTTGCACAAAGACAGATATAATAATCCGACAATTGAAGGTAGAAACGATGCGTTGATTTCTTCAAGCGGATTCTTTGATGGTGAAAACTATCATGAGTTCGACCATATGAAAGTTAGCGAGCATGTTAAACATTCCTGGTATAAAGACCAAGAAGACGGACTTCACCCTTGGGATGAGCCACTACCAACTCCGATGAAATCACAAACTTTACACGATACTGATTTTGATAATCAATATAGTTGGTCTAAATCTCCACGTTATGATGGACATGCTGCGGAAGCAGGACCATTAGCTCGTGTAATTATGAATGCTAACCCAGCAAATAAAGACCATCAGATTCAAGACCCTTTATTTGGTGACATTATGAAAAAGCTAGGCCCTAGTGTATTCACTAGAGTATTAGCAAGGGTTCATGAAGCTCCAAGAATCTATAAGTTCATAGAACAATGGTTATCTGAAATTGATTTAGACGGCGAGTTCTATATCAAGCCTGTAGAAAAAGACGGAAAAGGTTTCGGTGCTACCGAAGCTGCCCGTGGTGCATTAGCACATTGGATAGAAATTAAAGATGGTGTTATTAAAAACTATCAAGTAATGGCTCCAACAACATGGAATGTTGGTCCACAGGATGGTAACGATAATCCAGGGCCTATTGAAGAAGCCTTAATTGGCATAGACATCGAAGACCCGCTAGACCCAGTAGAAGTAGGAATTGTGGCACGTTCTTTCGATTCATGTTTAGTATGTACGGTTCATGCCCATGATGCGTCAAGTGGCGTAGAGCTATCACGATTTAAACTATAACTTCTGACATATAGTTTTATAAAGGCTTTCCTGAGGGTAACTTCAGGGAAGTTTTTTTTACTTTAATCGAAATTAAAAAGATATGAAGACGGCAATAATGGGGTTTGGAAATCCGGTGCGAAGTGATGATGCAATTGGTATTTATGTAATAGAACAATTACGCGAGAAGCTTCCTGAATCTGAAGACATAAGTATTTTCGATATGGGAACAGCAGCTTTTGAAGTGCTTTTCGGATTAAAAGGTCATGATAAAATTGTTTTGGTTGATGGAGTTCTGAATAGCAATGAACCTGTAGGTACATTATTTAAAGTGCCAGCAGAAGAAGTGATGAAAGCTCCTCAAGACGACCCTATGGTTTTTCTCCATGGAATGAAATGGGACCAAGCTTTATCCTATACCAAGAAAATCTTACAAGATGAGTATCCTGAAGATATTCAGGTATATCTAGTTGCAATTGAAAACACCAAACTAGAAGTTGATTTAAGTGATGTTGTAAAGGAGGCTGGTGATAAAGTAGTCCAGCATATTTTGGAAGACCTAAATTTATCGATTCCGACGTGAGTGTAAAAATCACCTTAAAGACTTCACATATTTATTTGGGCAATGAATTGATTGAACCCATTTTCGGAGAGATTCATTATGCTTATGTAACGTATGTCGAGGAACAAGGAAATATTTTAATTACGCCCGTTTCCAGTCAATGGTTTGTCAAAATGTATAAACCGACACAGTTTCTATTAAAATCAAGAAACTTAAAAGGGGATAAAACTCTAGCTATTCGAGAAATATTATTAGACAATGATTTGGATACAGCAGATAGGGATTTAGAATATGAAATTATTGAAAAAACAAGTTTGATAAAAGTGAGTATTTCATGACGAAACAAAAAAACGAATGGCTTTTAGATGCTGAAGTACAATACAAAGTTACTCCAGTAAAAGGCCGTTGGGAAGTTTCGCTATTATTCATAAATACAAAAAACCCGAATCAGGTTTTGATTCAAACTATTGGCGATTACCGTTCAGAACGACTAGCTGAAATTTACGGTAGAAGCATGCAGCAGACGGCGGCAAAAGACCCAAGAGGTACACAAAAAGTAGATAAAGATGCTTACAATATTAACAACAACTGATACACACCAACACGTACAAGAAACGATTGGTTTTATAAATAAATTAGATGAATTGGTTTCTATTACTCAGAATTACAAGGCCTTAGAAGACCTGAAATCCTTAACTGTCGATACAAATGGAATTACAGTTCCATTGGATTGGTATGATTTGGAACCACCTTACCTATTCCCGCGTATACCATTTACTCAAGATAATCTCCTCGCCTTGGTTTTTTACAAACTGGGAAATCATCAAAGGGCTTTTGAGTATGTTTCGGAAGAATCTCCATTATACCATCATATTTTGATTGCGACGCATTTACAGTTCGCTTATGAAATTTCCGAGGATATGATTGTCTTTGCACATAAAAACTCCTTTCATAATTTGGTGGTTATGTATCATTATGGGGTTTTACAAAAACAAATAGAATTTATTGATCTTAAGAACCTTTATGAAGAAGCATTATATAAGGCCAAAAATGACGAAGTAAAGGTTTTTACTTCTAAGCATTATCTGAATTTTCTTTTAGACAATGGGGAACTGAAAGCGGCAAAACAACTAGCGGAAGAACAACTTACTATTGCGATTTCGGAAGATGCTAAAAATGCAATAAATACCCACATGGCAGGAATTCTAATGGCGCAATTACAAGTTCCTTTTAGTAACGAAAAGCTAGATGAAGTTCTTGATTTACAACTGCAATCTATTGCCAACTTTGAAGCCAAAGGTTTAAAAATACAGGCAGGTATGTCATTAGTTGATGCAGCAGAAGTCGCCAATTTTAAAGAAGATTATATTGCATCGAAAGAACTAATTAATAGAGCGATTCAATATTTCAAACAAGAAGATATTCCAGAGTTTTTGGGGGAAGCTGGATTCAAAAAAGCAATTCTATTGTATACGTGGTCGAAAAATGGAAGTCCTCAATATTACAAAGCAGCCATAAATGCTTTTCAAGATGTTTTGAAGGTTTTTAAACGTGATACCCATCCACGGAAATTTGCTGATGTACATCATAATCTAGCTTTGATTTATTCTGAAATTCCCGTTAGCTCAGAAGAAAAAGCAATGTGGACCGCATTTTGTGCCTCGTCCTTTAAAGAGGTATTGGCTTTTTATACCAAAGAGCAGTATCCGTATGAACATGCGATGGCCAGTCATAACTATGCAACGGCATTAATGGATTTTCCACCTGCAAAGATTCACGATAACTTAAAAAAAGCAGCTGGACTTTTCAATGAAGCCCTTGAAATACGAACAGCAGAAAAATATCCTTTTGAACGTGCTTTAACACTTATGAATCAATTGGAGTTGGGTTGGTTGACTAACAATGAAAATAGCTCGGAAGAACTCAAAAAATATGAAGAAATGAAATCTAAAGCTGAGGAAGTCAAAATTTTGGTCAATGACGAAGGTTTAATTTCCCAAGTAGAAGATCACTTAAAAGAATTAGAAAAAGTTAAAAGTTTAATTTAATGCACGAAACATCCATTGTAAATAGTATTATTCGGACTTTGGAACACGAGTTTGAAACTGAAAAATTGAATCGATTAAAGGCGATTCATTTGAAGGTAGGCATTCTTTCTAATATTGAACCGCGCTTATTGTATAATGCATATAGTGCATACCATATTTCAAACCCAGCTTATAGTAATGTAGAATTACATGTAGAATCGACCAGTCTCAAAATACAATGCGAATCTTGTGACCATATTACTGATGTAGAAAAATATCGATTCATTTGCGACAAATGTGAAAAGCCGAGCAAGAATGTTATTCAAGGCGAAGAAATGCTAATTCATAAAGTTGAATTTGAAGATTGACCTTCTGCCTATAACATTATGCAATTTAGGGCTCCTGTTATCTTCGCATCCCATGATTCTTTTAGTTGAAGGTTTAGAATGAAAACATAGTTTAATTTAGAAAAGGCACCCCTTGCTAAAATACTTGTTAAGAAATACCAATTCTCTTTTTGAGAAGTTAGAGCGCCTTTGGGAAAGTAAGGCGAGCTTATACTTGACAAGCGTTGTATTGGTTGTTTGCTTTTTAGTAAGTTCTGCTTTAAGTATTCTTGTAATTAATGATTGGATTGATTTAGGAAAGCTAAATGCTGCTTTTCAAAACCCTTTTTTTTCAATTGAAATTGTTTTTACCCTATTATTAATAACAGAGTTATTCGGACTCATATTCGTGCTTCCGAAATCAGTAGCAAAATCAGTCGGAAAGCAATTTGAATTACTTTCATTAATATTTTTAAGAGATGGTTTTAAAGAGTTCAGCCATATAGGAAATAATTTTGGTTGGGAAAATCTGAAAGAACCATTTATAAATATGATGGTCTATGGTATTGGAGCAATTGCTATATTCTCGATTATTGGCTTGACGAACATTCTTCAAAAAAGAATTCGCTTGACCAATACGGAAGATGACCAAGAACAATTTATTCAGCTTAAAAAATTACTAGCCTTATTTTTACTCATTGCATTTGCGGTGGTAGGTTATTTTGATTTACAGACTTTGGTCACTTCCGGAAGTTATTTGCATTCGTTTAAGACCTTTTACACCGTATTGATTTTTAGCGACATTATTGTTGTGCTAATAGCATTAAGATATACACTAAATTACTTTAAGATTTTTAGATATTCTGCCTTTGTTTTGGCAACGATTTTAATGCGGTTAGCTTTGTCTACAGAAATGCGATATGATGTCGTGATAGGCGTATCGGCTGCAGGATTTATTTTAATTTTAACCTTTGCATATAATTATTTTTTAAAAGATAATTCAAATAGTGTACTAAAGAAACCATAATATGAGCGTAGATAAATCAACAAAGGCAGCACGAGGAACGGTGCAATGCGAAAACACCAATATCAATTTGCTCAAAGCGAATGATTTTGTAGCAGATATAATTAAAAAGGAAATGGCAAAGACCAGCACCCTTCTTATAAATATCACCTCTTCTGCAGGAAGTGGTAAAACCACTTTGATGCAGAAAACTGCTGAAAAGTTAAAAGACAAAATAAAGATTGCTGTAATGGTTGGCGATTTAGAAACGGAAAGGGATGCCGACCGTATTCGTGAAACTGGTATTCAAGCATTGCAAATCGTTACAGGTGGAATCTGTCATTTAGAAGCGCAAATGATTCATCAAGTTTTAGACCAATTCGATTTACCAAGTATTGACTTACTTTTTATAGAAAACGTAGGAAATTTGGTTTGCCCATCTTCTTTTGATTTAGGTGAGGATTATCGGGTAACACTAATGGCTACAACTGAAGGTGACGATAAGCCTAAAAAGTATCCTAAGATGTTTTTGACTAGTGATATGATGCTGGTATCTAAAGCTGACTTATTACCATATGTGCCTTTTTCAGTTGAAGCAGTAACCAAAGATGCGCGTGAGGTAAACCACGAACTTGAAGTTATTCAACTTTCCGCAATTTCAGAAGAAGGTATTGATGAATGGTGTGATTGGTTGCTAGCAAAAATCAAACAAAAGAAGGATAATGCCTAGATGAAGCAAACTTTTCAAATAGTAATATCTGGACAAGTACAAGGGGTGGGTTTCCGCCCTTTTGTTTATGGTTTAGCACATCAATTTCAATATTATGGTTCGGTATGTAACAATGAGGCTGGCGTTTTAATCCACATTAATTCAACAGAGGAAAAAACACGGAAGTTCTTAGCTAGTATAATTAAAGGTGCTCCAGCAGTTTCTAGTATTCAATCTCATTCTATTTCAGAAATTCCGTTTCGAGAATTCGATGATTTCAGAATAGTTCCTTCAGAAACAAATCATCAAATCAATATTCCTCTAACACCTGATTTTGCGATTTGTGAATCATGCAAGATAGAAGTGCGAGATACAAAAAATTGGCGATTTGAGTATGCTTTTACTACTTGCACCAACTGTGGACCACGTTATGCCGTGACCACAAAGTTTCCATTCGAGCGAGCGAACACAACAGTTTCTGCTTTCGATATGTGTGCCTCATGTCAAACAGAATATACCAAACCTAATGACCGCCGTTTTCATTCGCAGACTAATAGTTGCGCTGACTGTGGAATCAAGTTAACACTTACTGCGCCAGATGGAAACGAAATAGATTCCAATCAATCTGAAATCATCAAAAAAGCTTCAGAATTTATACTAGACGGAAACATTGTTGCACTTAAAAATACAAATGGTTACCTGCTTTGTTGTGATGCCAATAACAAAGCCTCCATTGAGAATTTAAGATCAAAAAAACAACGACCGGCAAAACCTTTTGCGCTACTATATCCTTCCTTAGAAAGAATAAAAGAGGACTTTAAGCTAAGTTCTCTTGAAGAAAATGAACTTACTTCTTTCGTTGCTCCGATTGTGATTTTAAATCCGAAGGACACCATTTTAGATTTAGCACAAGAAAGTATCGCTCCTAAATTAAATCAATTAGGAGTTATGCTACCCGCTTCAACTTTACTGGTACTTCTAATGGATGAATTGAAAATACCCATCATTGCTACAAGTGGAAACATTCATGGTTCTCCGATTATTTCACACGAAACGGATGCCATTCAAAAGCTGTCAGGTGTAGCAGATTATTTCTTGCATCATGATTTACAAGTTTCCTTTCCACAAGATGATTCTGTAGTTCGTTTTGCTGACCAGCAAAAAATTACGCTTCGTCGTTCTCGCGGAATTGCTCCTAATTATTTGGAAGTAACACATTCTCAACATGAGAAAGTACTAGCCATGGGTGCCCATTTAAAAAGCACGTTCAGCTTTGTTCCCAATGCGCATACCTATGTGAGCCCGTATTTTGGAAACCTAGATAATTATGATGTTCTAGAACGCTATCAAGAAAGTATAGTTAAATACGAGCAACTTTTTGAAACCCAACCAGAAGTCATTTTGATTGATTCGCATCCGCAATATCAAAGTAGCATTTTAGGTAAAGAGCTTGCCGAAAAGAGGAGGGCTATACTAGTTTCCATTCAACATCACAAAGCCCACTTCGCGAGTGTCTTGGGTGAGCATAACTTATTTGAATCTGAAGAAAAAATATTGGGAGTCGTTTGGGATGGAACAGGCTTCGGCGAAGACCAAGCAATTTGGGGCGGTGAATTTTTTAATTATGAAAACCATAAAATGGGGCGCTTAACCCATTTCGAATATGTCGATTGGATTGCTGCGGATAAAATGGCGAAAGAACCGCGATTATCATTGCTCAGTATGCTTCCAAAATCAGAAAGAGAGATTGCCAAGAGTAAATTTTCTGAAACCGAATGGAAGGTTTATAACAAGATGTTAGCAAATAACAACTTAAAAACTTCTTCCGTTGGTAGATTGTTTGATGCCGTTGCGTCCCTTTTAGATATTATTGACACGACTTCTTACGAAGGAGAAGCGGCGATGCTTTTAGAAAATCAGGCTATGAATTATGACGGAGATGATTTTTTCGATTTTCGAGGAGACTTAGAAAATGAAAGCATCCATTCAAAAACCCTTATTACTAATATCCAAAAGGCAAAAGAAGAAGGTATTTCTAAAGCTAAAATAGCTAATAGTTTTATCCACACACTTGCCTTAGTTATTCTTCAAGTAGCCCAGCAGAATGACTACAAAATAATCGCTTGTAGCGGTGGCGTTTTTCAAAATTCTGTATTAGTCAAAAAACTGTTGAAACTGTCGCAAATACAAGGGGTCAAGTTAAAAATTAATCGTATATTGTCTAGTAACGACGAGAATATTTCATTCGGTCAATTGTGCTACTATCAGTATATTAAAAATTAAATTATGTGTTTAGCAATTCCAGGAAAAATCAAGAGTGTTGAAATGCAATATGACGGAAGGGTTCGTATGGCCAAAGTTTTATTTGGTGGTATTACCAAAGAAGCAAGTTTAGAGATGTTACCAGATGCTGATATTGGTGATTATGTTTTGGTTCACGTAGGTGTTGCAATTAGTAAAGTCAACGAAGAAGAGGCACAAAAAACATTTAAATATCTAGCAGAAATTGGTGAATTAGGCGACCTAACCGATGTTGATGAATATCTTCCAAAAACAAATTAAATAAGGCATTATGAAATACATGTCAGAATACCGCGACCCTGAGTTGGCAAAAAAATATTTAGAGGAAATCAAAAACACAGTTTCTAGACCTTGGTCTATTATGGAAGTATGTGGTGGTCAAACACATAGTTTGGTGAAGAACGGCATTATTGATATGCTGCCAGACACGGTTACGATGATTCATGGGCCGGGTTGTCCTGTTTGTGTAACGCCTTTAAACTTAATAGATAAAGCTATTTATTTGGCTGAAGAAAAAGGGGTTATCCTTTGTTCTTTCGGTGATATGTTACGTGTACCCGGTTCACAGAAAAACCTATTAGAAGTAAAAGCCGGAGGTGCGGATGTGCGTATCTTATATTCTCCGTTAGAAGCTGTAAAAATTGCTGAAGATAACCCCGATAAAGAAGTTGTTTTCTTTGCTGTAGGCTTTGAAACTACAGCTCCTGCGAACGCGCTTTCAGTTGTTCATGCACATCGCAGAGGGGTAAAAAACTATTCTATTTTAGCATCACATGTATTGGTTCCGCCTGCGATAAAAGCTGTTATTGATGATGAAGAAAGCAAGATAGATGGGTTCTTAGCGGCTGGTCATGTTTGTACGATTATGGGCAATTCAGAATATCACCCTTTATCTGCGAAATATAAAGTACCAATTGTAGTAACTGGTTTCGAGCCCTTAGATGTTTTACAAGGTATTTTGATGGTTATTCGTCAGTTAGAACAAAGTAAATCGGAAGTTGAAAATCAATACGCTCGTATTGTACGCGAAGATGGAAATCCTGAAGCTCAGAAAGTCATTAATGAGGTTTTTGAAATAAGAAATCAAATGTGGCGCGGCATAGGTGAAATTCCTGAAAGTGGTTATGCTGTGCGCGAAAAGTATGCGGAGTTTGATGCTACTAAAAAATATGATGTTACCATTGAAGAAGCACCTGAAAATCCTGATTGTATTTCAGGTCAAATCATGAAAGGAATTAAGAAGCCTTTTGAGTGCTCTCAATTTGGAAAAAAATGCAAACCTACAAATCCATTAGGAGCTCCTATGGTCAGTAGTGAAGGAGCTTGTGCAGCTTACTATCACTTTTCAGGACTAGTAGAAGCTTAATCAAAATTTTAAATGTCGGAAAACAATAAAATACGCATGCAGCTGCAATGCCCTATGCCTAAACTTGACTTTGATGTAATTACTTTGGGCCATGGAAGTGGGGGAGTGCTTACCAATAAACTATTAGATAGCGGTGTTTTTGACTTGCTCAGCAATGATATTCTTGACGAGCGTCATGATGGTGCTTTTTTAGAATTGAATGGCAAAACTGCTTTCTCTACGGATAGCTTTTTAGTCTCTCCCATTTTTTTCCCAGGAGGAAATATTGGAGAACTTGCCATCAATGGAACTGTCAATGATTTGGCAATGTGCGGTGCTACTCCTAAGTATCTATCATTAAGTTTTATTATTGAAGAAGGATTTCCAGTCAAAGAGTTTTGGGATATTCTAGTTGCAATTAAATTCGCTTGCGAAAAAGCGGGAGTAAAAGTCGTTACAGGAGATACCAAAGTGGTTGAAAAAGGAAAAGGCGATAAAATATTTGTAAATACTTCTGGAGTCGGCCCAATTCATGAAAAAGCAAACATCGGCGCAAAGAATATATCCGTAGGTGATAAAATTATTATTAGCGGAAATGTTGCTTCTCATGGCATGACTATCATGTCCGTTCGCGAGGGATTGGAATTCGATTCTGAAATTCAAAGTGACACCACTAATTTGAATCATACCATCATAAATTTGATTGAGAAATTCGGCTCACATATTCATCTATTGACAGACCCGACACGTGGTGGTGTTGCAACTGTGCTTAAAGAAATTGCACAATCTTCGGAAATTGGAATAGACTTAAAACAAAGAGATTTTCCAATCGATGAGCAAGTTGCAAGTGCCTGCGAGTTATTAGGCTTGGACCCCTTGTTTGTTGCAAATGAAGGGGTCTTTATTGCTTTTGTTTCAGAATCAGAAGCGGATGCTTTATTGGCAACTTTACATCAAGATGAAAATGGAAAAAACGCTCGTATTATTGGAAGTGTTGTCCAGGAGCATCCAAAACAAGTAATTATGGAAAGTGCTATTGGCGGCAAACGAGTGATAAGTATGTTACCGGGAGAACAGTTGCCTAGAATTTGTTAGTCATATAGAATTAAGAACTCAAAAATTATTTTCAATTGGCAAATAAAGAAATTCCAAACGAAGTTAAAGTAGAACCTATTTTTAGTACCTCCTATCTTATTGACGGAGAAATCAAAGATTGGACGGGGCCTGTTGCCAACGTTTTCTCAAGTATTCAAAGTAAGAATACAAATGGTGAAATGGGGCCAACCCTTATGGGTTCGGTTCCCGATATGGGCGAAGCCATTGCCTTAGAAGCTTTAGATGCTGCAGAAAAAGCATTTAATCGCGGACAGGGAACATGGCCAACTTTACCTGTAAAAGAACGAATCAAATGTCTTGAAACATTTGTAGAAAAAATGAAACCACAACGAGAATTGGTTTCCAAACTATTGATGTGGGAAATAGGCAAAACTCAACCAGATGCTTATAAAGAATTTGATAGAACGGTAACCTATATTACTGATACTGTTGAAGCCTATAAAAAATTAGACAGAAAAAGTGCTCGTTTTCAAAAGGAATCAGGCATTCATGCTCATATAAGAAGAAGTCCGATAGGTGTGGTTTTATGTTTAGGACCCTATAATTACCCTTTAAATGAAACTTTTTGTTTATTAATTCCAGCTATTTTAATGGGGAATACCACAATATTTAAACCTGCAAAACTAGGTGTGCTATTAATAACACCTTTGTTAGATGCATTCAAAGAAAGCTTTCCTCCTGGGGTGGTTAATATTGTTTTTGGTAGAGGAAGAAGCATTGCTTCGCCTATAATGAGCAGCGGTAAAATTGATGTTTTAGCCCTTATTGGCCATAGTAGTTCTGCTGTAGCCCTTCAAGACAGGCATCCTAATAAAAATAAATTGAGGTTAGCACTTGGTTTAGAAGCAAAAAATCCAGCTATTATTTTGCCAGATGCGGATTTAGATATAGCCGTAAATGAATGTATTAGCGGGAGTTTATCGTATAACGGACAAAGATGTACGGCTTTGAAAATACTTTATGTGCATGAGCAGATTGTTAATGAGTTCAACAAGCGTTTTGCCAAAAAAGTTGATGAATTGAAATACGGAATGCCATGGGATGAAGGCGTATTTTTAACCCCTTTACCTGAACCTAGTAAACCTGAATACATTAGAGATTTAGTTGATGATGCCTTAGAAAATGGAGCTGAAATACTAAATGAAAAAGGAGGTAAAGTATCTGAGAATTATTGTTATCCTGCGGTTTTGTATCCTGTTAATAAGGCAATGAAGGTGTATCATGAAGAACAGTTTGGGCCTGTAGTGCCTGTTGTCTCATTTTCTGATATTAGTGAACCTTTGAATGATATAGCAGAATCAAACTATGGCCAGCAAGTGAGTATTTTTGGAAAAGATTCTAAGTCCATTGGTCCCTTAGTAGATATTTTGGCAAACTTAGTTTGTAGAATCAATTTAAACAGTGCTTGTCAACGTGGACCAGATGTGTATCCCTTTACTGGAAGAAAGAATTCGGCTGTTGCAACACTTAGTGTATATGATGCACTAAGAACATTTTCAATTCGAACTTTTGTTGCATCAAAAGATAATGAAACGAATACCACGATCTTAAAAGAGTTAGTTGATTCTGATGATTCAAATTTTATGTCTACTGAATATTTATTTTAATGAATTTTGAAACCCTTGGCCCTCATGTAAATAACTCCTATGTTTTTAAAGGCTCTAACAGGATGCCCTTTTTAGCACCAAGAGGAATATTTACAGCAGATAATCATCTTTTTGTCTCTGATACGGGTCGAAATCGAGTTTTTATTTGGAATAGTATTCCTATCTCAGAATATCAAGAACCAGATGTAGTTCTTGGTCAATTAGAAATTGAAGATACCGGAAGAAATTCTGGTGGAGAGGTAACAGCAAGTACACTTCAATACCCATCAGGAATATGGAGCGATGGTAAAATTCTTGTTGTTGCAGATGCTTGGAATCATCGTGTACTGATTTGGCATTCTATTCCGACAGAAAACGGACAACCAGCTGATGTAGTGCTCGGTCAACCTGATTTTGAATCAAATAAAACTAATGTCTCTGGAATAGGAAATGATCCTACAGCGCGAACTTTAAACTGGCCGTACGGTGTTTTCTCCGATGGAACGTGTTTGTGGATAGCAGATACTGGAAATCGCAGGATACTGTATTACAATGAGATTCCTAAATCAAATTACTCATCTGCAAAAAAGGTCATTGGAAAGCCCAACTTTATGACACGTGATTATGAAAATAATGAACCGATTTGGCCGTATTCTGTAAAAGTCAATTCTAAAAATGAAATGGTTGTGGCTGACACACAGTTTTACAGGAATCTTATTTGGAATAATGCGAATGAAGCCTTTTCAAAACCTGCGAATATTATCATAGGACAAACAGATTTCGACGCCTGCGGACAAAATCAGCTTGGTTTATTTCCATCTTCAAAATCGCTAAACTGGACTTATGATGCATGTTTTTACAAAGATGGATTACTAGTAAACGATACTGGAAATAGCAGAATATTATGGTTTGACAAAGTTCCAACAAACCAAAACACGGAAGCTACAGCGGTAATCGGAAAACGAGATTTCAAAACTGGGAGTGAAAATAAAGAAACCTTAAATGGTTCTTCAAGTTCTTTATACTGGCCATTTTCAATAACTACAGATGAAAATAAACTCATAATAGCCGATACAGGAAATCATCGTGTTGTGATTACTGAACTGAAATTCTAGAAACCTAAGTACAACCAATAGACCCCGATTAGAAGAGCAAACAATCCACCCGCAAGGCGAATGGTTCGAAAAAGTGATTGACTATCTTGATTCTTAGAGTAGCTAGTAACTTTTCCAAGTAAATAAGTATAAACTGTCATTGCTAAAACAGTACCTAGCCCAAAACCAGCTATATAAAGAATACTATCTATTTGGTTTTCAAAACCTAAAACCGGTAGCAATAAAATAAAATGCGCAATTCCTGCCAGTCCGTGTAGAACTCCTATTCCGAAAGAAGACCAAAGATTTTGTTTTAGTTTTTTTTCATGTTCATGAGAATGCTCTAGTTTATTCGTTTCATGATTGTGCTCATGCTCATGAATATAAGGTTCTTCGGAATCATGAATATGAGGATGCTTGTGGTTTTTATTTTTGTAAAAAAGACTAAATAAAGCCCATAGCCCTATAGCTATTAATACCACTCCTACCAATAACTCGCTATGCTCAGATATTTGTTCTAAAGGGATAAACTCCTTGAACATCAGGAAAAGCAAGCCAATTAAAAGCATTCCTGTCAAATGTCCAAAGCCCCATAATAAGCCTATTTTCCATACTTTGCGTCTGGTTTCTATAGCCAATGGAGTAACTGCTGCCAAATGGTCTGGCCCAGAAATTACATGTAATATAGAAGCAGTTATACCTGCAAAAAAGGGAATACTTAACATTGGTTATGTTCAACTTACAATGTAGTGAAATTTCATATTATCAATTGCTCTTTGATAAACGTATTTATGGTGTTGCCTAAACTTTTTACAAAAAGCGGATTTTGTAAAGAGTTGTTTTTTTTTTTTTGAAGAGAAGAGGATTGAGCGGCAATTCTGAAACCAAGGTGGTCGGTATAATGTAAAGAGTATAATTAAACGACCGTTTAGTTGAACTATATAAGAAACGCATCTTCATTACTTACGAAAAGTTTAATTTACTAACCAATTAAATAAACTCTATTTTAAACTTTGGCTACCCCAAATCTTACCATAACTTGACCGCGCGGGAACCTGTTTCGATTTTATAGTGTCCAGAAAGGTAAGCGTAAGTTAAAATCGAAATAGGGCGCATCTACTTATTTTTCTTTTGAGCTAACATCTACTTTTGATAATCTTAAAGATTATGATAATCCATTGGATTTTCTTCAAAATACCCCCCCCTTTAATAGTTAAAATCAAAGTACTTCCCGTTCCTCTATTGCCTAACAACTAATTTGAAGTTGAGCGGCAATTCAAGATGTGTCATTGTCATGACAATCTTGCTTTTTCTCCCGAAGGTCGCAAAAGAAAAAAAGGAAAAAGGTGAAGCGAGAGTTTATACAGTTTCGGTGCAGCATCTATGAGAAAAAGATGCTTAAACTAAAGGCCAAAAAGGCAGGGCTTTCCCTATCCGAATATTGTAGGAGTTGTGCTTTTGAAAATGCCATTGTAGAAAGACTAACCACAGAACAACTGGAACATTATGCGATGCTAGTGAAATACAAGAACAACTTTACAAGAATCGGAAATATGTTCAAAAAGAGGAATCCCAGATTGGCAAAGGAAGTGGAACAGCTAGCCAATGAAATACGAATGCATTTATTCAATTTCAAAAATGATAGGTAAGGGAAAATCAATATCGCATACTGGGGCATCCATGGGCTATGGATGGAACCAAGAGAAAAATGCAGAGGTTGTATACAAACAACATTTGGCGGGCGATAATCCAAGAGAGATTACCGAGGAGTTCAGGATAATACAAGAGCAGAACACAAGGACCACAAACAATACCTTGAGTTTTGTTTTAAGCCCGACCATTGAAGACGGAAAAAACCTTTCCAGCGAGCGGCTCCAAGAACTTACACAAAGATTCATTACCGAAATGAAACTTACGGAACATCAAGGAATCGGTTTTGTGCATAGGGACAAACAGCATACCCATGTCCATGTTTACGTCAATAGAATCAATTTCGATGGGACAGCCTACAAAGACAATTTTATCGGAAAGAGAAGCCAGTACGCAGCGGAGAAGATCGCTAAGGAAATAGGGCTTACCACGGCAAGAGAAGTACAACAGGAAAAACTCAGCGAACTCAAAAGGATACGCAAAGAAATCAAACAGATTCATGAAAAGGTAATGACCGAAAAGAGACCGAAGGGTTTTGACCGTTACATCAAATACATGAAACAGAACGAGATAAAGGTCATACCAAGTATAAATAGGCAAAACCAGTTACAAGGATTTCGCTTTGAATATAAAGGACACAACTTAAAAGGAAGTGAAGTACATCGTTCGATGGGAGGAAGCAAATTGGCAATTCAATTAACCAACAACTCGGAAAAGGGAATACTGCTTAAAAAAGGAAATACCATCAGACTATCGGGAAAGACTATTAAACTCAGTAAGAACATAGCAACCAGTATAGCAAAAAGAGTCTTGAAAAGAGTTATTAAAACAACATTGGACCAAGGTATAGGAATATAAACGTAAAGAACAGAACTATGAAAAAGATGGAAGAGATGATGGAACTTTTGACAGAGGAAATCGAAGGGTTCAATAAATCAATTAACAAGTTGGAAGCTTTGTCGAAGAATTTTAGAGAACTGAAAATAAAAGCGGATACCTCAAACATAGAATCCAATATAAATGGCTTCTTAAAAGAACAGAAGAAGACCATGACGATATTCAAAGAGAAAATAACAGAAATAAAAAAGGGAGTAAGATTGGCAAGAATAACCCCGAATTGGTTGGCAATCTTGTTTTGTATCACAGTAACAATCCAAGTTCTTTCAATGAGTTATTTCGCCTATCAATTCATCCAGTTTGAAGACAGGAACAAAGCGGCTTACTTGGAAGGTCAAAAAGAAAGTAATAAAAACGCATATGGGTATTTTAAAGACCATCCTATCATTTATGAAGATTTTAAAAAATGGACTAGGAAGAAAGATAGTATTTCAAATCAAAAGTAGGTATGCGCCCTATCCTGTTTTTGCTTAACGTTTATCTGCCGGAACACTACAAAAACAGGACAGGAACCCTGCGTAGTTAAGTTTTAGGTAAGATTTGGGAGCTAGTTTCTGAATCATAATTGCCGTTTAATATTTACCCACTACCAGTTTCATATCATTCATTAATTTCTTGTCAATCACCTTAGCGTAAATCTGAGTAGTCTTCAATGATGAATGCCCAAGCATTTTACTCACAGATTCTATTGGAACTCCATTTGCTAAAGTAACAGTTGTAGCAAAGGTGTGTCTTGATAAATGAAATGTCAGCTTCTTTTCTATGTTACAGATTGCAGCTATTTCCTTTAAGTAGGTATTCAGCTTTTGATTACTTATTACTGGAAGTAGCTTGTTTTGATTATTATTTAAAGTAGTATTGTATTTGTGAAGTATTTTCTCAGCTACCGGAAGTAAGGGAACACTACTTTTTGTATCGGTTTTTGAGCGATTGATTTTTATCCATTTTTCACCGTTTATATTTAGAACTATGTGATTGTTAGATAGTTTTTCCACATCTATATAAGATAAACCAGTAAAACAACAGAAAACAAATATATCCCTTACCTGTTCTAATCTTTGTGATGGTAATTCGATTTCTTTCAGAATTTTTAGCTCTCTTTCATTTAGTATCTCGCGCTCTACTTTCTTCCATTTTGCTTTCCAATGATAAAAGGGATCTTTGCTTATCCAATCATTGGCATAGCAGATGCGCATGATTTTTTTTAGGTTGGTTACATATTTAGTGACCGTATTCTGCCCACAGGCTTTTAAGTGCGTTTTTATATAATGCTCAAAACGATTGATAAACTTTAAGTCTACATCCTTAACATATATATCCTGGTAGTTATATTCCTTATAAATGAATGTTTTTAAATGTCTCAAAGTTCGAAGGTGTCTTTGGTAAGCCCCAGATGAGAATTCTCTACCTACTAATTCTGATATTTCCCGATTATGTTCTCCATAGATAATTAATAGTGTTTTATGTCTTGAGCTTTTACCTTGGAAAGCGTTTTTTATCATTTGAGATGTGTAGTGCTTACCATCAGCAACATACCTCCCTTGTATTTGATACAATCGGGAGCGCACATCCTCCAGATACTTGTTCAATTCACGATTGGTAGCTTTGGAGTTTTTGGCACGTCCTGATGAGAAGTTCCAATCATCAGCTTTTATTTTTCGTTTGACACTTATCTCAGATCGTTTACCTGTTACTGTAATCCTGAGATAAACCAAACACTTACCGGTTTTATCTGGGTTGTTTTTCCTGATATAGAATAGAATTGAGAAGGAATCATTCATTTTTTCAAGCTTTTAGTTAATAAATTCTAACTAACTTTTTGCTTAAAAAACTGACTCTCAATTTTTAACATATTTTCCTCGGTGTTTTTGCGAATACAAAAAACTACTCACCGAATAACTCACCGAATGGGGTGAGTTCATATGATATCAAACGATATTTGTTAAAATTAAAAAGTCCGTAAATCATTGATTTACAGACCTTTTTGAATTTAATTGATAAACCTAAGTGACCTCGACAGGATTCAAACCTGTAACCTTCTGAGCCGTAATCAGATGCGCTATTCAGTTGCGCCACGAGGCCTTATTTTTCCCCTGAAAGGGGCTGCAAATATATTTCTTTTTGTTTTTAACCACAAAATAACCACTGGCTAAATAATGTGGATTTTTATAACCGCTAAGGTTTTGATAGGGAAAGTACTGTTTTTAAAGACATAACACCTTTATGAGGTGATGGGTAAATGCTTTAGGTACGGTATCTGCATTATTATCCCAGCGCATTTGTAGTTACAAAATAACGCCAACCGATGATGGCCATCTGAAACTTAGATGCTTTTGAAAGATCCAAACGCTGCTTTGAATAAGAAGGCAGCAGCACCTTGTTTATCCTGGCCAAAAATTTGAAGAAAGATTTTTTCATTTTGGTTGGTTTGCGCAAAGATAACTACTTTGATGTTTAAATGATAAGACGGCCCAAAAGGGCCGCCTTATTTTATATAGGCCTATATAGAATTGCTTACACCATAGTCATGATTAGTGAGAGCAATAACATCATCAGAATTTTAGTTAGTGTAATCATATATACGGGGTTTTTAGGTTACCCATACTTGTTTGGTCTAAACAAATATGGTTTGAGTAAATAGTACTCCATAATCGATTATCCAAATAAGATATAATTAAAAAGCCCTTATTTCCTAATAAATTGAATGGAATTAACGCGTTTAAATGCAGGGTTGTAATCAAAATAACGATTATTATTTCATATTTTATAAATTGTCCTTGAGTGAGATTTCATACTGTAATTATTTATAATGATTTTTATTTCGATTTATAATAATCGTAGGGGCTTTTTGAGGTACTTTTAGATTTGCAAGGGGAATTTTGCCCTAAAAAATGCATTTTTTTCAACTTCGATCTTTTAACGCCGCAACTTTTCTCTTAAAAGTCAAATTTTTTCAATACGGTTTTTATGGTACGGTTATGTTATATTTGCCTTTTACGTAGCGCTTCACTAACCAATGCAGAATACCCTTTTTATAATTTTAGGACTTGCCTTTTTAATAGCAGGTGGTAATTGGTTGTTAAAATCTGCCGTTGCTATTTCCCTTCGACTAAATATCCCAAAAATTGTAGTAGGGATGACTGTGGTCTCTTTTGCAACCTCGGCACCAGAGTTGATTGTGAGTATAAAATCTGCCTTGGATGGCTTTCCTGATTTGGCCTTGGGTAATGTGGTAGGTTCCAATATTGCCAATTTAGGTTTGGTACTTGCTATCACCATTTTACTTAGCCCCATCGATGTAAATAAAAGTTTTTATAAGACCGATTGGCCCATGATGATGCTGGCATCTGTAATGTTCTATGGGTTTCTTTATTTTGATCGGACACTTGTTCGCTACGAAGGTATTATCATGGTCGTAGCATTGTTCTTATTTATAGTATATCTCTTACGGTTTCAAAAACCCGCTGTGGTTGACGAAAGCCCTGAAGATGATATTTTGTTGCCTCTTTACAAGACCGTACTGTTTTTAGGTTTGGGGGGTGTGGCACTCTGGGGAGGCTCTGAATTGCTTATAAATGGGGCAGTTGGTTTGGCCGAGACCTTTGGCGTTAGCGAGCGTGTTATAGGGGTGACCGTAGTTTCAATTGGCACAAGTATTCCGGAGCTTGCCGCGTCTATTATTGCAGTGATCAAAAAGGAAAAGGCAATTTCATTGGGCAATCTCATCGGTTCCAACATTTTTAATATTTTGGCCGTATTGGGAATAACATCCATAATCACCCCGATTCAATTAATTGACCAGCGTCTTTTGGAAAATGATATTTTCTGGATGTTGGGTATATCCTTTCTTATTCTTCCCCTGGTATTTATTCCAAGGGGGTTTCGTTTGGGGTGGCGCGATGGCCTAGTGCTTATAACCTTATATATTACTTTTGTGGTTCTGACCGTTCAATAAAAAACCGCCCCACATTGTGGGACGGTTTTTCTATAACTACAAATGACGTGATCGGTTGCTTATACGTCTGCAGATTTAACAGTTTTGATTATTCTGCCCGCAATCTTGTAAGGGTCAGCGTTAGAAGCTGGTCTACGATCTTCTAACCAACCTTTCCATCCTTTTTCAACTGTGATAATAGGAATACGAATAGAAGCACCTCTATCTGAAACCCCGTAAGAGAAATCAGAAACGTGGGCCGTTTCATGTAAACCCGTTAAACGCTGATCATTGAACTCGCCATATACTGAAATATGCTCGGCGGTTACAGGTCTAAATGCTTCACAGATTTTTTCATAAACTTCTTTTGACCCACAAGTTCTTAAAGTAGTATTAGAGAAATTGGCGTGCATACCCGAACCATTCCAGTCACCTTTTACCGGTTTTGGATGGTACTCAATATAATAACCATATTTTTCTGTTAATCGGTCTAATAAGTATCTTGCCACCCAAATTTCATCTCCTGCTTTTTTAGCACCTTTGGCAAAACATTGAAATTCCCATTGTCCGGGAGCAACTTCTTGGTTAATACCTTCAAAGTTCAGTCCGGCCTCAATACATAGGTCGGCATGTTCTTCAACAAAATCCCTACCCCAAGTATATCTGCCACCTACCGAACAGTAGTATTTACCTTGAGGACCTGGAAACCCCCCTCGTGGAAAACCAAGCGGTAAATCGGTCTTAGTGTCCATCAAGAAATATTCTTGTTCAAACCCAAACCAAAAATCACTATCATTATCATCAATAGCAGCTCTTGCATTGGAGGGATGCGGGGTTCCGTCTGCACTTAAAACTTCTGCCATTACTAAAAAGCCATTCTTTCTAACCGGATCTGGATAAATAGCAACGGGTTTTAATAGACAGTCAGAAGAACCTCCTGAAGCTTGTTCGGTTGAAGATCCATCAAAAGACCAAATCGGACAATCTTCTAATTTTCCACTAAAATCATTTTCGATTTTAGTTTTACTTCTCATGTTTTGAGTTGGCTCATGCCCGTCCAACCAGATGTATTCTAATTTTGATTTGCTCATAATAGGAATCATTAAAATTTTTAAAAGACAAGCAAAAATATGTCTTTTGAATAATTATACTAATAATCTAGGGGGTAATTATTCACAAAGCACTAATTTTTATTCACACCCCCAAAATTATTGGGGTATTTTGATAGAAAATTAATTTTTAAAGGATATATTGCCAATTCCATAAAATAATAGATTACCTGAATTAAAGTTTTCGAAGATGTCAAAACAACGATTTAAAGCCATAGCAAAAAGTAATGATAGGAAACATATTGAAGTAATTGAGACAGGAAGACGTTCAGAACAATTTGCAGTAAATGTATTCAACAATGCACGTATGCTGCAATATTTGACCAAAGATGCCCTAGCGAGTGTGAAAGGTGCTATTACTTCAGGTTCTAAAATTGATCGAAAAATTGCAGATCAGGTGGCCGAAGCTATGAAAGGTTGGGCCATAAGTATGGGTGCCACGCACTATACCCACTGGTTTCAACCTTTAACAGGGGCCACCGCCGAAAAACATGACGCATTTTTTGATTTATTGGCAGATGGCAGGGCACTGGAAAAATTTGGAGGCGGCCAATTGGTGCAACAAGAACCAGATGCGTCCAGCTTTCCAAGCGGAGGCATCCGTAATACTTTTGAAGCCCGGGGTTATACGGCTTGGGACCCGACTTCTCCGGCATTTGTATATGATACGACCTTGTGCATTCCTACCATATTCGTTTCATACACCGGAGAGGCCCTTGATAACAAAGCCCCTTTACTCAGGGCTTTACACGCGGTGGACGATGCGGCGACGGCCGTTGCCAAATATTTCGATAAAAATGTATCCAAAGTACATGCGACTTTAGGCTTGGAGCAAGAGTATTTTTTAATCGATAAGGCTCTGGCCTATTCCCGCCCGGATATTTTAATGACCGGGAGAACCTTGATCGGACGCCCGGCGGCGAAAGGGCAACAGTTAGATGATCATTACTTTGGCGTTATTCCGCAACGGGCAATAGGCTTTATGAAGGATTTGGAAAAGGAATGTACCAAATTGGGGATTCCGGTAAAGACAAGACATAATGAGGTAGCTCCCAACCAATTTGAACTGGCACCGGTTTTTGAGGAAGCCAACTTGGCTGTCGATCACAATTTATTATTGATGGATATTATGGAAAAGGTGGCGGATAGGCACTATTTTAAGATATTGTTCCATGAAAAACCCTTTGCCGGTATTAATGGCTCAGGCAAACATAATAACTGGTCTTTGGCAACAAATACGGGGGTGAACCTGTTAAGCCCCGGTTCAACGCCAATGAAGAACCTACAATTTCTGACCTTTTTTATCAACACGATCAAAGCGGTGAACACATATGAAGAGCTGCTACGTTCTTCAATTGCCTCGGCGAGTAATGATCACCGTTTGGGAGCTAATGAGGCACCCCCGGCCATATTTTCTATTTTTGTCGGAGATCAGCTGAATGCGGTTCTCGATGAATTGGAAGGGGTTTCCCAAGGGAAACTTTCTCCAGAAGAAAAAACAGAACTCAAACTAAATGTGGTGGGTAAGATTCCAGAGATTTTGCTGGATAACACCGACCGCAATCGTACCTCACCTTTTGCTTTTACAGGAAATAAGTTTGAAATGCGCGGGGTTGGCTCCAAGACCAATAGTGCCAAACCAATGACCATACTTAATACCATTGTCGCCAAACAATTGGTAGCGTTTAAAAAAGAAGTGGATGTATTGGTCGATACTAAAAACCTGAAGAAGGATGAAGCTATTTTTAATGTATTGCGAGAATACATCAAGACCTCTAAAAGAATTCGGTTTGATGGGGATGGTTATAGCGAGGCATGGGAAAAAGAAGCCAAACGACGAAAACTGAGCAATAATAAAACCACGCCCGAAGCATTAAAGGTATTGACCACAAAAGAGAGTTTGGATTTATTCAAATCTATGGGGGTTATGAGCGAAACGGAGGTACGAGCAAGACAGGAGGTTGAATTGGATACCTATATCCTGAATGTGCAGATAGAAGGACGTGTGTATGACCAATTGGTTTATAATCATGTGCTACCAGCGACAATAGTTTATCAAAATAAATTAATAAAGAATGTACTTGGCATGAAGGACATTTATGGGGCGGGGCACAAAAAATTAACAGCACCACAACTTACGATTATTGAGACCATTGCTGAGCATTTGACCGCCTTAAAAGAGGAGATTGATCTTATGGTCAACGCTCGAAAAAAGGCCAATAAACTAACCGATAGTCATAAAAAGGCAGCTGCGTATTGCAAGGAAGTAAAACCATATTTTGATGAAATACGGCAGCATTGCGATAAATTGGAGCAGCTTGTAGACAACCGGATTTGGCCTTTGACCAAATATCAGGAACTGCTGTTTATCAAATAAGAAATTTTAGGTTCTCCCATTCAAGTAAAGGGAAAATATTGAAGAATGAGTCAGCATGTTCCGACCTTCAAAGTAAGGTTGCTTGTCATGGTCAAACTATTAAATTACCCAAAACCTTGTTTTTGTGAACAGAACTACATCCAATTCATTTATTTTTGCCACAAATCTCAAAAAGAATGAGCTCCAATAGCAGTGAGAGGTACAGCCAAAGAGGGGTTTCCGCCTCCAAGGAAGATGTACACAACGCAATTAAAAATATTGACAAAGGGCTATATCCAAAGGCATTTTGTAAAATCGTTCCTGATTATTTGACCAATGACGATGCGCATTGCTTGGTAATGCATGCTGATGGAGCCGGCACCAAATCTTCGCTGGCGTATATGTACTGGAAAGAGACTGGCGATGTTTCCGTTTGGAAAGGGATTGCCCAGGATGCGCTGATTATGAATATAGATGATTTGATTTGCGTAGGGGCAACGGATAATATCTTGTTATCCTCTACCATCGGACGCAATAAAAACCTAATTCCAGGCGAAGTGATATCCGCAATAATCAATGGTTCTGAGGAGTTGATTGCAGATTTGAGATTGCACGGGATTACGATTCATTCCACAGGTGGCGAAACCGCAGATGTGGGCGATTTGGTACGGACCATTATTGTAGATTCCACGGTAACCGCTCGAATAAAAAGGGATAAGGTTATAGATAATGCCAATATTAAGGAGGGTGATGTCATCGTAGGACTTGCCTCCTTTGGGCAGGCAACCTACGAAACAAGCTATAATGGGGGTATGGGAAGTAATGGACTTACCTCAGCCCGACATGATGTTTTTTCAAAATACCTGGCCAAAAAGTACCCGGAGAGTTTTGACGCGGCCGTACCGGAATCATTAGTGTATTCTGGGAATACTAAACTCACGGATGCCGTCCCTGAATCTCCCCTGGATGCCGGCAAATTGGTACTTTCACCAACACGCACCTATGCGCCGATTATCAAAAAGATATTGAACCGTTATGATGCCTCCGATATTCACGGTATGGTACATTGTAGTGGAGGTGCTCAGACCAAAATTCTACACTTTATAGACAACCTTCATGTTATCAAAGACAACCTTTTTCCAATCCCACCCTTATTCAAATTGATTCAGGAGCAATCGGGAACAGATTGGAAAGAGATGTACCAGGTCTTCAATTGCGGTCATAGAATGGAGCTTTATGTAAATCCTGAAATCGCCGAGGAACTTATTGCTATTTCCGAAAGTTTTAACGTGGCGGCGAAGGTAGTGGGCAGAGTTGAGTCCAGTACTGTTAAAAAGCTTACCATTAGGGGTGACCATGGCACATTTGAGTATTGAATAGCATTGTTTTTGCAACCCTACAGGCCAAGGTTTTGATTCATGATGCGCGACCACAGTCCAAATTTTAAGGTTGAAGTGTGATTTAAGTTCAGCTGCAATAAGTCGAATACCTCATTTTTTTGATACGATTACCTTCTTTTGAGCGTTTCCCTAATAAAGCTGTAGTTATGGAGAGAAAAGCATTTTTACGTAGACTTGGTGCGGGTGCCGCTTTTGCCCTGATTTTTCCTTGTGTGCAAGGTTGTAGCAAGGATGATACACCAGGTACAATAAAGGAACAACCTACAGGAGTTGATTTTACTGTAGACTTAAGTTCGGCGGAAGCATCAAACCTAGCCAATAATGGTGGATTTATTTTGAAGAACGATGTGGTCATCGCCAGAAATTTGGAAGGAGTGCTAATTGCGGCCAGTCAGATTTGTAGCCATCAAGGTTATGATCAAGTACGCTTTATAGATCAAGAAGGAGGCATTTTTTATTGCGATGTGCATGGTTCCCGTTTTGAACAAAACGGAACCCCATTGAATCAGGTCAGCAATACAGCGCCAAAAGCATTAAAAGTGTATCAAACAACCCTGGAAGGACAAATTTTAAGGGTATTCGAATAACTTTTGAGCGTTGCCAACTACAGAACAAATTCTCCAGAAATCAAGTATCATTTAAACCCTTTTTTACCTTGAGGATATTGCTAACATTTGTTTGTTTTTTTCTTGCGTTTAACCTTTCAGGGCAGGAGAAAAAGTATGTTACGGTGAACAAGACCCTCACCTTGATGGGCAGTCGCTTTGATATTACTGTGGTGGCCTTAAATGAGGAACTTGGTTATATAAGTATTGACGAGGCGATGGCTGAAATTATGCGTATCGAGAAAATGATATCGTCTTGGGATAAAACTTCAGAGACTTCAAAAATAAATAGAAATGCAGGCATAAAACCTGTAAAAGTGAGTCAGGAGCTGTACAAATTAATTGAACGTTCCAAACAGATTTCTGAGATTACGGATGGCGCTTTTGATATTAGCTATGCCCCTATAAACAGGGTTTGGAAGTTTGATGGTTCTATGAAAGCAATACCATCGGTCGGGGAAATCAAGAAATCAATCAGTAAAGTTGATTATCAAAAAATTATTCTTGACGAAAAAAATCGCACCATCTTCTTAAAGGAAAAGGGAATGCAGATCTCCTTTGGTGCCATTGGTAAGGGATTTGCTGCCGATAAGGCAAAAAAACTTTTGATTTCCAAACAGGTTAAGGCGGGTATGATCAATGCCTCGGGGGACATTACAACCTGGGGTGCCAAAGTTAATGGCGATAAATGGCTGATCGGCATTGCAAACCCATTGGGCACCGGAAAGATTTTTTCATGGGTTCCGGTTATTGAATCTTCAGTCGCAACCACCGATAGCAGCGAAAAGTATGTTGCTTTTAAAGAAAAAAAATACGGACATGTCATTGATCCCCGAACAGGTTATCCTGCCTCAGGTGTTTATAGTGTTTCTATTTTTGCAAAGAGCGCCGAGCTATGTGATGCTCTGGCCACGGCCATATTTGTTATGGGAAAGGAAGCAGGTATTTCATTGGTCAACCAGCTTGGGGGAACCGAAGTTGTATTGATCGATGATGAGAATAACATACATAAAAGTGAAGGGATTTTGTTAGATGTTGGGAAGTAATCCAATAAAAGAAAGCAAATAAGATCGAACCTAAAGCAGACTAAAATGCAGTTCATAAAAATAGTTTTACTCCTATTGCTCTTACCTCTGGTAATGGCCTGTAACGGGGATGATTCGAATGAAGAGGTCGATCCTGATCCAATTGGGGATACTGTTTTGTATTCCAAAAACCCTAACGGTCATAATGAACTTTACCAATTAAAAAATGGGATTGAAACTGTAGTGCTAAGTGATGTGAATTATGATTTTTGGTGGCCAAAGGTAAGTCCGGATAAGACGAAAATGCTAGTATATAGGTCGGCAGTGAATCCTTCAAAAAATCATGACGATTATGCTAACGCCGAATTACTTTTGGTGAATATAGATGGGAACAATCCGCAAGTTTTAATTGGCAAAAATGAGAACGGTTGGAATGCGCAAGGGGTATGTCGATGGAACAAAGATGGAAGCGAAATACTTATGTGTGCTGAGCTAGCAACCGACATTGGTGTTCAATGGCGATTGATTACTACAGACAATATGGGAAAGAACCCAAAAATAATATCCGATCGCTGGGCAATTGATTGCAACTATTCTATTGACAACAACAGCATTGTATTTATTGGTTTTGCGGATAATGAACTCTCCCTTGATTTTACTTCATTTGAATTGCAGAAAGCCGATTATAATGCTGAAGATAAAACGATTGAGAATATCGTTAGTCTAACACAAAATGATTCGCGAGATCATGATCCAGACTTTTCTCCTGACAACACCAAAATTGTCTTTTCTGGAGGAAATGCCCAGTATACCGATGTAGATTTAAAATTATATGATTTACAGACCGATCAAGAATCTGTTTTATTGAATGATGCCAATGCCAATGGCGGCAGCATGTGTTGGTCCCCAGATGGGACATATGTTTATTTTCATAGTTTGGAAGTTTTTAAATCGCCTTTTAGAATAAAGCGTATTAATATAAACACGAAAGAGGTGGAAACCATTTTGGAAACCCCAACTAACAACTTCGGTTTTTATCATCCAGAAGTATATTGACCCCAATACTCTCTTGGTCAGGTATTAGGCATAAGAACCAGAACTTGCCCCTAATCGATCTCAAAAATAGTACTATCCACTTGGGAAAAAGACTGGATTATTTGGTGATTCCATCGGTGGTAATCATTGTCTGTAGATTTTACGATAATTACCTTCTTCGCTTGCGAATTTTCGGCAGCCGTAATACCGGAAGCGGAATCCTCAAAAATTAAAGTTTGTTCTGGACGAATTCCTAATATCTTCATCGCCAATAAAAAGATTTCAGGATCAGGTTTACTTTTAACTTTCCCATTGCTATAAATTATTTTAGACATATCAAAGTACTTTCCCAAACCCAGATGTTTAAAATAAAACTCCAGATTATAAAGGTCAGAAGCCGTGGCAATGGTGAATGGAATTTTATTAAAAATCAAGTAGTTCATAAAATCCTCTGCACCCGGGGCAAATTCCATTTTTTGCTTTAAGCAAAGTGATTGGTAAATAGTTTCTTTATCAATACTTAGTTCTTTAACATCATTTATGCTCAGTTCGTTCGAAAAGAGATTCGACAGTATTTCGGCATTATTTTTTCCGTGAATTCGTTTGTTCTTCTCCTCGTTACCAAGCTGTATCGAATGCTTATCCAAAAAAATATCCCAGGCCTGATTATGTAAATGGGTGTCAAAAAACAAAGTTCCATTAAAATCGAATATAACTCCCTTTATTCCCATGATTTATAGTATGCCACAATTAAAACGTAATGAGGTGGCGTGTTTGTAGAATTGGTTTTAATATGAAAATTTTATGGTTTAAAGATAAAGATAATCCATTATAGCATTGGATTTCGCTTCCCATTCCTGAGCGCTTTTACCAACAAAGCGCCCAATTTTTTCTTCCTAAAATACGTCCGTTTATACCGCTAAAAAAATCGTAAATTCGCAATCCAACTACAGTTGCCAAATGATTGATAAATTAAACATAGTAAAACAACGTTTTGACGAGGTTTCCGATCTTATTATTCAACCGGATATTATTTCGGACCAAAAGCGCTATGTACAATTGACGAAGGAGTACAAAGACCTGAAAGATCTTTGTGAAAAAAGGGATAAATACATTGAGCTGACCGCTAATATTACCGAGGCAGAGGAAATAATTTCTGATGGCAGCGATGCTGAAATGGTTGAAATGGCCCGTATGCAATTGGATGACGCGAAGGCCGGATTACCAAAATTGGAGGAAGAGATCAAGTTGATGCTTATTCCTAAAGACCCTGAAGATGCCAAGGATGTGGTAATGGAAATCCGTGCTGGAACGGGAGGCGATGAAGCGAGCATCTTTGCAGGGGATTTGTTTCGGATGTATACCAAATACTGCGAATCTAGGGGGTGGAAAACCAACGTTATCGATTTAAGTGAAGGGACTAGTGGGGGCTATAAGGAAATTCAATTCGAAGTTTCTGGCACTGATGTTTATGGTACTTTAAAATTTGAAGCAGGGGTACACCGAGTGCAACGTGTACCACAGACAGAAACCCAAGGTCGTGTGCATACAAGTGCTGCTACAGTAATGGTCTTACCGGAAGCCGAAGATTTTGATGTACAAATAGAACCCAAAGACGTTCGCGTAGATTTTTTCTGTTCTTCAGGACCAGGAGGGCAATCGGTAAACACTACCTATTCGGCAGTGCGGCTAACACATATCCCGACCGGGTTGGTAGCGCAATGTCAAGACCAGAAATCGCAACATAAAAATAAAGAAAAGGCCTTTAGGGTCTTGCGCTCTAGGTTATATGATCTAGAATTGGCCAAAAAACAGGAAGAGGATGCTGCGAAACGTAACTCGCAAGTAAGTAGTGGTGATCGCTCTGCAAAGATCAGAACGTATAATTATGCCCAAGGCAGGGTAACCGATCACCGTATAGGACTAACCTTATACGATTTGCAGAATATCATAAACGGCGATATTCAAAAGATCATTGACGAGTTGAGCTTCGTAGAAAATACAGAAAAATTGAAAGAAGCTTCCGAGATTTTTTGATTTATGACGACCGAGAACTTAATTGCGCAAATACACAAAAAACAATCATTTCTATGTATCGGTTTGGATACCGATTTGGAAAAAATTCCGGAACATCTACTAGAAGAAGAAGACCCTATTTTTACCTTCAACAAGGCAATTGTTGATGCAACCCATCATTTGTGCGTTGCTTATAAACCGAACATAGCTTTTTATGAAGCCTATGGCATAAAGGGCTGGCAAGCTTTAGAAAAGACCATACAATATATAAACGAAAAACATCCGGAAATTTTTACCATTGCCGATGCCAAGCGGGGTGATATTGGCAACACATCTACGCGCTACGCCAAGGCCTTTTTAGAGAATTTAGAGTTCGATTCGATAACCATAGCACCCTATATGGGCCGGGATTCCGTAGAGCCATTTTTAGCCTTTAAGGATAAGCATACCATTTTACTGGCGTTAACATCAAATCAAGGGGCTTTTGACTATCAGACCAAGCTGGTAAATGGTAAAGAGCTTTATAAAGAAGTTCTAGAGGTGTCAAAGACCTATAAAAATTCGCAAAACCTGATGTATGTTGTCGGGGCTACCAAGGCGACGTATTTATCGGAAATCAGACAAATAGTACCTGATCACTTTCTTTTGGTACCAGGAGTGGGAGCCCAAGGGGGTAATTTACAGGAGGTCTGTACATACGGGATGAACGAAAATGTAGGTTTGCTGGTAAATTCGTCCAGAGGAATTATCTATGCTTCCGATGAAACGGATTTTGCGGTAAAGGCAGCTGAAAAAGCAAAAGAAATACAAATACAGATGAGGGAAGAACTAAATAAACAACGGTACTCTTAAACCAAGCTTTCTAGAACTTTATTCAATTTTTGTGCCTTTTGCTCAAAATACTCCCTGAGTTTGGCATCACTGTAATCCATATTTGCTGCTTTATCCAAAAAGTTCTGATACTGATATTCTAACATTGCGACCGCCTGCCTTCCAGAGGTCATTGGGGTTACTGTGCCTACCTTGCAATATTGCTTTTCCATAGTCCTGCGATTTATTATACCAAATATACGTTCGAACTCGTCGTTTGGATGTAGTTCATCGCCATATTTATCTAAAAATCAGTTCTTTTGATGTTAACTTAACAATTCATTAAACCAAGCTCTGCGAATCTAATCGTTCAAATGTTAAAAAATACGATAAAATGAAAATCAGTGGCAAAAGTTTAATACATTGCATGGCTAGAAAATTTGGACTAGGTAACGAGAACACTTTGCTAAATTTCAATACACATATTCATACGGATTCTTCAACCTGGGTCACTTTTGTGCATGGTGCAGGAGGCAGTTCGTCTATATGGTACAAACAGGTTCGTGAATTTAAGAAACACTTTAACGTGTTGCTTTTGGATTTAAGAGGCCATGGCAATTCCAAACCTAGTTTAAGAAATACCTTTGACGAGAAATATGATTTTGACAAGATAACAAATGATATTGTCGAGGTCATCGACCATCTGGATATCAAAAAATCACATTTTGTTGGAATTTCGTTGGGTACCGTGCTCATTAGAAATCTTGCCGAGAAATACCCGCAGCGGGTAGAAAGTATGGTCATGGGAGGTGCAATCATGAGATTAGACCTACGATTTAGGATATTGATGCTATTTGGTAATCTCTTCAAATCTTTGGTTCCATATATCTGGTTGTATCGACTATTTACCTTTACTATTATGCCAGACAGCAATCACAAGGAATCGAGATCACTTCTTGTGCAGGAGGCCAAAAAGTTATATCAAAAAGAATTTATAAGATGGTATAAATTAGGGTCGCAAATAACACCGCTGCTCCGCTTTTTCCGTATAAAGGATATTAAGATTCCCACGCTCTATGTTATGGGGGGAGAAGACTATTTGTTTTTGCCTTCGGTAAAGAAAATGGTTAAGAAACATACCACTTCAAGTTTATTATTAATTGAACATTGTGGCCACGTGGTCAATCTTGAGCAGCCAGAACTTTTCAATAACTTGGTGATAGGATATCTTTCCGAGAAAGGCTGATTCGCCTTACTTTTAAGATTAACGAAAGATTTATGATTATGAGAGTCGCTCTTTGTATACTACTTTTTTTATGGGTTGGTAGTAATTTACAAGCCCAAACCACAGATTGCAAATGCTGTACCGATAATCATAAAGCCTTTGATTTTTGGATAGGGGAGTGGGAGGTGACCAATCCCGAAGGTACGTTGGTAGGAACAAATAGCATTGATAAGATACAGGATGCCTGTATTTTAAGAGAAAACTGGAAGGGTACTAGTGGAAGTACCGGTACTAGCTTGAATTTCTTTAATCTGAAAACAAGGCAATGGGAACAATTATGGGTCGATAATTCTGGAACCCATTTAAAACTAAAAGGGAATAGAATGGATAACCAAATGATTCTTTCCTCCGATGGGTTTACACATACCGATGGCAAAAAATATAAAAATAGAATTACTTGGACGGTGAATGACGATGGTACCGTGCGCCAGTTATGGGAAATATTGGAAAAAGATAAGGTAGTGCGGGTTGCCTTTAATGGTTTGTATAAAAAAATAGAATAAAATCAGAATTGAAAAATGGTTTGCCAATTCTTTACGGCGGACTAAAAAAGGTAGTATTAAAATGTAAAGCACAACCCTGAATTTTATTGATAGCTAATTCAAATAATTTACTCAAAGAAATGAGACAGAAGTGTATTTCTTTCGGAGTATTATTTCAGGGTTGTTTACTTTACTTCTAGTTTATTAGTTACTCAAAGAAACATGCTTTGGGCCTATTTTCGGGTAAGACTTATAAAGGTTTACCTTTCCGATGCAAGATTACTGTTGGTTTACAGGGAAATAAAATATAAACCACCCTATTGGGGGTGGTTTACATTCAATTTATAGGTGTGTTTTATCCTGACTTGCCATCTTATATAGGAGTGTATATAGCCTCCTCGATCGTGTCGCCAAAACAATTGGCCCATTGTACTGTTAAAGTTCCATCGGCATTGACCACTCCGGTTAAATTAACTTGGCAACCAAATGCCTCGGTCCATGAACCGGACAAGGTTCCGCAAACATCGGTAAAGGTACCGGCGGTTTCAAAACAATAACCGTAAGGCGCACAATACCAATCTTGATAGACACCGGCGACACCATCTGAAATGGCGTAACTACCTCCCCCATTATCGGTAAGTGTAACAGTATATTCAAAATTCACTAGCGGATTGTTCACAGGTGCACCATCAGTGGAGAATCCGCTACTAACCACTCTATATGTGCCCCCTAAACTAGAAGGGCATGAAACAGGATAGTTGATCAAAGTATTGAAAAGAACGGTTGTTGCGATATTAGTTCCGGTTCCACCTGAAACGCCATCAGGACTCAATATCTCCAAGATTGTTCCGTCATCCATAGTGAACCTGGTCGTAATGGTTAAGACGTCTCCCACTTGAATATCATCAGCACTATTAAGTTCGGCAAATGCCGAAACAATGTCTGGGACAGTTACTGAAAATTCACCTGGTAAAGTAGCATTAGTAAATAAATTTGCCCTATACACCGGCCCCGAAATTGCGGTATAAATACCTATGATATCTGCGGAGGCTGGACTACCTTGTGCTACCTCTGCACTGAAGCCAAGGCTAACAGGATCACCATTCGTAACCTTGATAAGGTCTATTATTTGGTCCGCTGTTTGAAGTTTTGCCATATTCGGTACGGCCCCTTCATCTAATGGTATTACTGATGTTCCACCGTCGTCTTCACAGGAAATTGCGAAGAAAATGGTCGATGCCACTAAAAGTATATTTCTAATTTTTTTCATGATTTTTTCTTTTTTTAGTTGTCCCAAAATATTTTATACGTCGTCGGGTTTTTTTGTCCCGGAGCATTTTGATTCAGGTTTAATTCAGGTTGTGGCCAGAAAAATGACTCCTGAAAATCATTGTTCAGCACGGTTAAATTGTCAAGCAATGGCCAACCGTCTGCATTGTCCAATTGATACTCAGGCGATGCTCCGTTCGGATCTGCCAATACCGGGTATCCGGTTCTTCTATAGTCGTTATATTGATCCATAGGATCACCAAAGGTTGCTACCCACTTTTGGGTCATAATGATTTCCAATTTCTTTTCATCACTTGCGGCCATGAATTCGGCAATTACGTTGTCTATGAAATCGGTTACCTCGGTGGTGCCGCTTAAAACGGGAACTATTTGCGAGGTTCCCGTACCGGCAACCACTTGGTCTACTTTAGCGAAGCTTGCGGTCATTGCCTCCATTAATTTGGCTTCGGCATCACCACTCATTAGGCCTACTTGTATGAGTTCTGCCTGGACATACAAAAACTCGTCATAGGTAAATATTCTCCTTGGAGCCACTCCAGTACCGCTGGCAATGGTCCTGGCAAACCCTTGACCATCATCATATCGTCCTCCGCATGGGAAAATTCCGGGAAAGGTGGCATCTGTTTGTACCGCATGATCCCGATCAGGGCCTATGCTACCAAATCGGATGGTAAAAAATCCGGTGGATGCATCCCAGTAGTCGGCATTGGGATCTCCAGTTGAAGTATCCCCTTGATCTCGTGGAAATTGACCAGGGACTAATTGGTTGGCCCAATAATAGGGTATTCTGGGATCTTGATTGCCTGTAAAAATATTTGGATTCATTCCCTGTAAAATCTCATAGAACCATGGACTGATATATTTGGTCACCTGGGCTCCCCCGTAAGCATCCCTAAAGAGTTGATTTCTTTCATCGGATGGTGCCTGGTTCACGGTATGGTTGAACTGAAAATCGTCTGCAATTGAAGACATAAAATTGTTCTCGGCTACCAAGGCATTGAAATCCGTTTGGTTGAACAAGCTCGACAATCTAATTTGGTCATAAAGTTTCAACTTGAACGAGTTTGCGAACTTCACCCATTTCGTGGTCGATCCCCCATAAAATAAATCATCCGACCCAGGAAGGTTCAATCCTTGCCCGCCGGCCACATTTGCCTTTCCGGAATCAAGTAGATTCAAAACCGCCTGATAAACAGCTTCCTGATTATCAAAAACGGGACTAACGATTCCTTCTTCCAATAAGGTGGCCTCTGAAAAAGGCACGTCTCCCCACATATCTACGGCAACCGACATCAAATATGCCTTTAGAATCTCTGCGATACCTACATAAACCATATCGCCACTCTCTGTGGCCTGAGCAATTAGTGTTTCAATATCGGTAAGGGAAAGGTATATGTTGTTCCAATCATTGTTGAGAAGAACATTATCGGCTTTTGTGCCATATTGATCTTGTTCTTCCCTTGCCGTAAATTGATGGGTATATACCTGGAGCATATCGCCACTCCAAAGCCGAAAGTCGACTGTTGTAGCAACCGCGATATCGATATTGGTCAATAATTGGCCCAATGGGGCGGTTGTGGGACTGTCGGTATCTTCATCTACATCCAAGTAGTCTTCACAGCCCATAAATGGGATGGATAAGAACAACCATGCCAAGGAGTATGTCAAAAATTTTCTGTACTTACTATTTTTCATGCCTTTTTTATTAAAACGTTAAATTAAGTTTGAACCCGTACCTTTTTGAGGTAGGAGCGGCCGAGATCTCGATTCCCTGTAACCTTGTGGAACCAAAACTGGTGACCTCTGGGTCAAAGTTTGTGTATTTCGGAACATTAGGTGCAAAGTACCATAGGTTGTTACCCATTACACTAAAACTAGCTTTCCCGAAGGGGGTCTTATCCAACCACTTTGACGGAAGATCATAGGTAAGACTCATCTCCCTTAGCCTATAGACCGTACCGTCATAGATTTCACCTTCATCAACTGTATTGATTCCAAACGTATTACCTCCAGCAGGGGAGAAATACAATTCGTTCATATCAATTTGGGTGGTATTTGGAATTTGATTTCCGTTGGCATCCAAAATTGGATTACCAGCGTTGTCACCATAGAATCCGGGAATGATAAAAGTACGTTCCCTGTCCTCGGTATCTTTCGTAACGCCACGGCCTAACAGGGCCACTATACTGGATGACTGAATGTCACCACCTTCTTTCCAATCGAATTGGGCCCTTAACGACAGGTTTTTATAGGTAAATGTATTGATCAGACCAACCCTAAAATCTGGGTTTGGATCGCCAATAACTCCATTTTCCAAATCCTGCACAATACCACCTCCAGCTTGATTGATTAAGAAGTTTCCATCGGCATCCCTAGCGAAACGCTGTCCAAAAAATACTCCGAAAGGCTCACCCACAATGGCATGTGCTATTTCGTTGGCATTAAATTGGATTCGCTCAAGACCATCGACCAGCTCGGTGACTTCGTTTTCGTTTTTGGTAAAAGTGGTAAACCAAGACCATTTAAAGTTTTCGGTCTGTATAGGAACCAAGGTAAGTCCGACTTCAATCCCAGTATTCTGTATTTCCCCAATATTGGTGTTAAATGTTGAAAAACCGCTGGATGAAGGTACACTCACCGGGGATATCAAATCTGTGGTAATCTTTTTATACCAACTAAAATCTAAAACAATGCGTCTTCTAAAAAACTCCAAATCCAAACCTGCCTCGATTTCGTCGGTAAACTCAGGCGTTAATTCGGTATCTCCCAAAGCCGATCTGTTTGCGATTACAGGGGCTCCCGAAAAGGCATTGCCCACAGCAAATGTTCTATTTAGAAACTCTGCAGAGGCATCTCTACCTACAGAGGCATAGCCGACCCTAAGCTTACCAAAAGTCAATACCTCACTATCTAAATTAAAGGCATCTGTAAAGATGAAGGAGGAGGATATAGATGGATAAAAATAAGAGTTATTCCCCTTCGGCAGCGAAGAGCTCCAGTCGTTCCTTCCTGTGGCAGTAAGAAAGAGAAAATCTTTATACGTTAGGCCCAATTCGGCAAATACACCAACATTTCTTTTTCTTGAGTTCCCAATCCCATTGGTCGGGCTAGGATTTACCAGTGTAACATTCAAATTGTTTTCTACCGTAAAAATTCCCGGAGAAATAAATGTGTTGGCTATAACAGCATGGCGATCTGAAGTATTTTGCAGTACATTGTTTCCTAAAATAGCATTGAATCCTATATCCTCGGTAATATCGTAATCAAAATTCACAAGAAGTGTAGATTCTAAGTCTTCATTGGTGAAGTTGTCGGTTGTTACCGCTCCCAATCCGTTGTTTGCCCTTGACCCAATATCCCTTACCTCTTTTCTATCTAGATTGTACTTGTTAATCCCAACCCGCAAAGAGGTGCTTATATGGTCATTAAAGTTATAAGATGCATTTACATTTGCGACGGTTCTATTGGTATTGGTGATAATTTGATCATGCTCCCATGACCAAAGTGGGTGATCCCAACCATTGTTTGGGGTTACCGAGGCTCCGGTTACCGGATGCTCATAAGGTAGCGAAGTATCCCAAACCCTTCCAAGCCAGAGTGTTCTAGCAAATGAAGACGCAGATCCCGCGAACTGGTTCTCCCCGAAGAAACCTCCGATTTGCTTTGTATCTGAATAGCTTAAGGACCCTCCAACGGTAATGCCGTTTTGAAGCTTAAAAGTACCCCCGGCAGAGACCGAGGTCCGATCAAAGGTATTAAAAGGTATATAACCGTCTTGTTTTAAATCGGAAACGGTAACACTAAAGCTCCCATCCTCGCCACCATACGATAGATTTATCGAATTGTCGAATACCGCACCTGTTTTAAACAGGTTCTCAACATTGTTAGGTTGCGCTTCGTAAGGTACGGTGGGGCCAAATTGATCAGGAAATGCGTTTAGCAAATTTGGCCATGTAGGAATGGTTGCCAATGAATCGAACCTTGGCCCCCATGAACCATTTGCGTTCACATAACCAAAATTAACACCATTACCGTAGGTGTTTTGGTAGTCGGGCAAATTCGCAATTTCCTCAAAATAAGTTCCTGAATTAAAGGAGACGTTCAATTTTTTGGCTGTATTGGCCGTAGATCCCGATTTAGTAGTAATTACAATAACCCCATCAGCAGCCCTTGAACCGTATAAGGCCGCAGCCGCTGTACTTTTTAAAACATTGACCGATGCAATATCGTTTGGATCCAAAGATGATAGACCCGATCCATAACCACCACCACCTGTTGACTGGCTGCTACCGGGAGCTAAATTTGCCGTAGTTGTCTGAGAGTTGTCATATGCGATGCCATCAACAATGATAAGAGGTTGCGATGACCCCCCGAAGGTAGTTGCGCCCCTAATATTAATTTGATTGGATGCTCCGGCAACACCAGTAGAAAAATTAACGTTTACACCAGGTACTTTACCGGATAATGATCTTACCAAATCGGGTTCCGAATTTTCTAGGATGTCTTCAGAATCTACTTTACTTACAGCGTACCCCAAGCTCTTTGCGTTTCTTTTAATACCAAATGCGGTAACCACGACTTCCTCTAGCGCCTGCGCGTCTTCTTGCATTTGAACATTAATAACATTAGAAGCAATATCAACACTTCTTTCTACCGTTCTCTGCCCTAAATAAGAATAGACCAGCGTTTGACCAGGAGCGGCTTGAATAGCGTAATTGCCATCAAAATCTGATTGCGTTCCATTAGTTGTACCTTTTACAAGGATGTTTACACCGGGTAAGGGCACTCCCCCTTCATCGGTGATAACACCAGTAATTGTTTTCTCTTGGGCAATTGCACTGGTTACACCTATAAGGAATAACCACAACACCCATCTGAATCTTTTTTTCATACTTTGAGTTTTAATTATGTTTAGTCTTAAGTGACCTTTTTTGAGTAAATCTTGTGCCACTGGTCCTTTTATAAACATTCCCATTTTCTTGGATTAATGCATATTGTAAGTAAACCGGAAACGATTATTAGAGGACAAATTTCTCAGGATTAGCTCTTATTTTAATTAGTCACATGATTCAAAGAAAGGGGCTCTTAACTTTTTTTTGGGAAAGTCCTATAAACGTTTACTCATCCGATAAATGTTTACGCTTTGTTTACGGTTTGGTCAAGAGGATACCTATTGTGAAGAATACAACAATGCCTAGTTGTTTTGTTTTATTATTAATGGAGTTAGGATTTAAACAATAGGTGGGATTTGGGCAATAACATTATACATGTAAAAGGATTATTCTATACTGATCTAATTAAATTCCTTGGAATAGTGTAGATGATGGATTAGCATGGAAGTGAGGAAGGGTAATTGAAAATTTCCTGCAAAGGGCAACCCTGAGCGAAATATTGATGACTAATTCAAATAACTACACTAAAAATGAGTAAGAAGTATGATTTTTAGGAGTAAAATCGTCAGGGCTGCTTTATTGCAAATAGAGTGATCAACTATCAAAATAAAGGAGTTCGCATCTATACTTAGGAAAATCCTATAAACATTTACCTATACCGATAGAAGTTTACGACCTGTTTACAGTAAGGGACTATGCTCCCACAGCTATTCTTTGGTATTGACTAGGGGTAAGTTGCGTGTCTTTTTTAAAGGCCTTGTTAAATGTTACCTTGTTATTGTAACCAACCTCATATGCCACGTCGATAATATTGAGGTTCTTCTGTAAGTCATCTGTTAGAATCTCTTTTGCTTCCTGAATTCGATAACTGTTGACCAATTCATAAAAACTCATTTGAAAATGTTCATTGATTACCTGTGAAGCATTATGCCTTGTGGTATTCAACTGTAAGGCAAGGCTTTCTAAACTAATGTTACTTTCTTTATAGATTTTTTCCTTGTCAAAAAGATCAACAAGATTTTCCTTTAATTCCTTGGATAAGCTTTTAGTAAGGCCCGACTTTTCATACTTGTAAAACAATTTGTTGAAAGAAACGGATCCGTTGAATACATCTGGTTGAACGTTGGCTGAGTATCCAATATACATTACCATAGCGGCCATACAGATTATTTGCATGTAATATACGGGCCCAAAAATGACATTGTTGGCCAATAAAAAACCATATGCAAAATAGCAAACAACATAAGAAATATGAATCACAAAAATATTCTTTTGCCATCTTTTGTTTTCCTTGTCCAGCATTGGATTATTTTTTGACGCACGATATAATTTGCTAATGAAATACCCATAAACCAACAAGGAAGTAAGTTTAAGTACTATTATGGCAACATCGGAGAAACCACGACCAGTGCTAAATCGGTTTAACATTATGTCTAGCTTTTGATCCGGGGACAAAAGATACCCCGGAAGTAGATATGCCAGAAATACCAATGTGGGAACCAGGTGAAGAAGATCGGTTTTCTTGAACTTATATTTTAGGGTTATTCTTTTAAAATAGAAGTAGAGTAGTGGGCCATATAAAAATGAAAATCCAGTAGACATTCTATAGCTGTGTGGGAACTGATATTGGTAATGGGTTAAACCAAAGCAAATATGTAATATGAAAATCGAGTGTATGAATATAAAACTACTGATAATGGCTCGGGCAGTGCTATCTACTTTTTGGTTAAAGAGCAATACTATAGCGATGTAAAAACCGATAAGGGCAACATAAAGGAACAGGAAGGACCAATAGTCAAATTTTGGAGAGAATCGTTCAGATAAACTTTTAAATTCTGGTGAATTCTCTATAGGGTAAAATGCGTTATTTGCTAAAAATCTGATGTCGAAATCGCGCAGCAGATATTGCTCGATATATTTTACGGTTTCAGTCGGATTGTTTAGCGCCGCTTGGCTCAGGGCTAGTTTTCTTAAGATTGGAGTAGGGTCTTGAGAATTATTTTCAAGAACAAGAAGATATAGTGTAACGGCATCGGCATATTTTCGTTCGTTATAGAGCATATCCGCCCTTTCCAACAGGGCCGTATCATTTGAAAAATAATCGACTTTGGAAAGAGGGAGAGGGGCTGCTATTTTATCTATAGGCTGAATAGAGTAAATGCCCGGCACCCACAGAACTACCAATAATATGAATATTTTGGCCTGTCTCATTAGTTATTTGATTGACAAAACGCCGAATTAGCTTAGCTTAAATTAGTTAATTTCTTAGAAGAAAACCCTAAAAATGCCCTAAAAAAGTAAAGCCCGATAATAATTTACCCCATGATTGTTGCGGTTATTACGGGGGAAACGTAAGTAATTATATGAAACACCGAGAAATTGAAGAAGTTGGTTTAGTTACATTAAATACAATAAAAAAACCGATGCTCCCACCGGTTTTTTAGACTAACTAACTCAAAAAATTACTAACTCAAAAATTTATCCTAAATAATTCGTTTTATCTTGACAAGGGTTTAGTAGTATGTTATAAGGTAATAACACCCCCTGTTATAATTTTTAACGGTACTTTTTTCTACTTATTGTGATTCAGGCTCTTTTTTCATTAATCCTGTAATTGAAACACTTTTCTCAACAAATCAGTGGTTCGTGAAGCTACATTATTTCTAATTTCCTTTTCTTCCACGGCAATCATCGCATACACCCCTTCGAGAGCCTCTTGAGTAACATAGTCCGTTAGATCCGGATTCACTTGTTTTGTAAGGGGAATGCTGTTATATCTATTGATAAGATTACTCCATATTTTGTCGGCTCCTACTTTATCAAAAGAGTTTTGGATCACAGGTTTAAATTTAGCCGATAGGGCTGTACGCGTAGCCCCGTCAAGATATTGAGTAGCGGCATTATCAGACCCCAGTAATATGCTTTTCGCATCATTAAAGGTAATTCCCTTTACTGCATTGACAAAAATGGGCGTTGCTTCCCCAACGGCATCCTCAGCAGCCCTATTCAACACTTTTAAACCTTCATCAGCCAGATTGCCAAGACCAACATTTCGTAAGGTTTTGTCGACCTTTTGTAACTCTTCGGGCAATAAGATTTTCACCAATTCATTTTTGAAAAAACCATCGGTTTGAGTGAGTTTACTCACTTGCTTGTCAATACCTTTGTCTAGGGCCTCACGAAGTCCACCTGCGATTTGAGCATTTCCTAAACCTTGGGTCCCTTGTGGTAATTGGTTTACTACCTGTTGAAGTTCACCACAACCCAAAAATTGGAAAATTACTATAATAAGAAGAATCTGCTTTTTCATGTCAAATATTTTTAGGGCGTATTAACACGCCTTAATTAAACGCAGACATTAAGAAAAAATTACAGTCTTATTATTATAGACCATTACTTTATGTTGTATGTGTTGTTTTACAGCTCTGGATAGGACAATTTTCTCAAGGTCACGCCCTTTGGCGATAAAGTCTTTTATAGAATGTGAGTGTGATACCGTGGTAACATCCTGTTCAATGATAGGTCCGGCATCTAATTCTTCGGTAATGTAATGACTGGTGGCCCCAATAATCTTTACCCCTCTTGCAAAGGCGGCATGATAAGGTTTTGCACCTGCAAATGCAGGTAAAAAAGAGTGATGTATATTAATAATCGAATTGGGGTAATGACTGATGATCTTTTCGCTTACAATTTGCATGTAACGGGCTAAAACAACAAAATCTACATCATGTTCTTTTAGCAAACGTAATTGTTCCGCCTCGGCTTCGGGTTTTGTTTGCTTGGAGACTGGAATATGGTAATAAGGAATGCCAAACTGTTCAGCGATTGGTTTTAGGTCTATGTGGTTACTAATAATGAAAGGTATTTTTACTTTCAACTCTCCCGAACGGTATCTGCTTAGTAAATCAAAAAGACAATGATTGTACTTTGAAACAAAAAGCGCCATGTTTGGCTGCATCATATCCCGGTATATGCTCCAATTCATTTTATAAGGCTCGGCAAGTCTCGTTTCGAATTCTTTCCTAAAATCTGAAATCTGAAACTGGGGCCCCTCAAAATCACTTTCCAGCCTCATGAAGAACACATTGGTCTGCTGATCAACATGTTGATCTAGATAAATAATATTTCCCCCTTTGGAATGCAAGAATTTCGTAACTGCAAATATGATTCCCGCTTGATCATGGCAATGAATTAGAATGGTAGTTTTCAATGTGGATGAATTTTTCCACCCAAAATTAGTTCAATAAGAAGAGATAGGTATTTTAAATTGCTATTTTTTTAAAACGTCCAGATTCAAATTTGTGTGAAAAGCTATTCTTACTTCATTTCCTTGGAAAGGGAGATGCGCCATTTTTTGAAGTAACTTCTAAAACTACTGATTTCAGCCCTCAGCAAGTTTATGTATTCTGTTTCCTTGATACCATCTTTTTCAAGACCGGTACAATACGAATTTATATTGCGAATCATTATACTTATAAAAGAGATGCTTTCCATACGTTCCCGTAAGGAGTTCGATCGCTCCGCATGGGCTATTTGTTGTGGAATCAAAATGGCATCGGTAAGTATGGCATTCGCAATGCAATCTCGAAGACTTTGAGATTTATATAACTGTAATAAATCTTTATTGAAAGAAAAATAGGAAGCAATTTGCCTGCTGATCTCGCAGAGTTCTAGAGACTTACCATAAACGGGAACCGTTCTTAGGTTTTTGTGGGACATGATTTCTTTATTATAGCAACTGTCCTATAAAGTTACGCCGCATTTCTAGTATTCGTCTTTACATTTAAAATCAATTTCGTATTTTAGCTATTGATTCTAAAGAAAAAACAGTATAAAGCTTTGAATGTTAAGATTGATGATTTAAACTGGAAAATCTTAGGACGCCTTCAAAAAAATGCAAGAGAGTCGTTCGCAAATATTGGCCGAGAAGTGGGCCTTACACCACCGGCTGTTGCCGAGCGGGTAAAGAAGATGGAAGATATGGGTATTCTAGAAGGCTATCGGGCCTCGGTCTCCCATGCCTTAACAGGACATCAGCTAAAAGCCATTATTACCCTTCGTGCTTTTATGGGAAAGCTAAGGCCTTTTTTGATCCTGGCACCTTCACTCAATGAAGTGGTAAATTGTTATCGCATTACCGGAAATGAGAATATTGTTATGGAGGTAGTACTTAAAGACCAGTTTCATCTAGAACAATTTATTGATAAACTTATTCAATATGGGGAGACTCGAACCCACATCATCTTGTCGAATGTGGTAAAAAATGCCCCTATTAAAAAAAGTATGACCGTACATTAAACTGTTTCGAAAGACTTCCATTTTAGAACATAAAGGCAGATAGCTGCAAAAAATGTTAAATATTCACTTTCAGTAGAATAATACGCTGGTATCTAGGTTAATATAACATACCTTACAATGGCATATGAGATTATTTTGGGGCATATTATTCTTTTTTTTCGCGCTTGGGGCCCATGCCCAGATAGTGGTGGATACTGGCACCTATACGGTTGAGCAGTTGATAAGGGATATTCTGATCAATAGCAACTGTGCCGAAACTTCTAATTACCGCTCATTTACAGGAACGGATCAAGGGGTAAATGGTATTGGTCATTTTAATGCGAACGGCTCCGGTTTTCAGTACGAGGCTGGAATCGTACTCTCAACAGGCAATGCGGAAGACTCAGAAGGTCCCAACAATCAAATTTATAATACAAGACCTTCAGATTGGACGGGGGATAGTGACCTGACCATAATTACCGGAAGGCAGGAACTTTTTAATGCTTCTTACATTCAGTTCGATTTTATTCCAAGGACCAATAGTATCAGTTTTAATTTTTTATTTGCCTCCGAGGAATATGATGATGATTACCAGTGCAATTTTTCGGATGTTTTCGCTTTTATTTTAACGGGACCGGATGGGGTATCGGAAAACTTGGCCTTACTTCCGGATACAGATGTGCCGGTTAGCGTGACTTCGATCAGACCCGGAATTGTAGATCTTTGCCCCCCTGAAAACAGCGCGTATTTTGCAGGTATCAATGGTCTTGATTCTGCCATTTCGCAGCATGGCCAAACGGTAGGCCTAACCGCAAAGTCGATAGTAACGCCCAACCAGACCTATACCATCAAGTTGGTGATTGCCGATAATCGTGATTCAGAACTCGACTCTGCGGTGTTTCTGGAGGCAGGTAGTTTTACTATCGATGTTTCCCTTGGGCCTGACAGGACAATAGCAGGTGGCAATCCGCTGTGCGTGGGCGAGACTGTTGAGTTGGATGCTACTTCGCAAGGTGCCATTGACTATGTCTGGTATCGAGATGATAACGAGATGACCCAATTTAGAAACCAACCAATCCTTGAAGTAAATGAAACTGGAGTGTATCGCGTAGAGGTTGTTTTTTCTGTGGATTGTATTGCCAACGGTAACATTGTACTGGAATACGTTGAAATACCTATAATTTCCGAAGAACCTGTAAATCTTGTAGCCTGCGATTTGGATGGAGATGGGATGGATGTCTTTGATTTTACTATCAATACAAATTTGATTTTAGGGAATCAGAATTCAGAGACCTACCAAGTGAACTACTATCATAATAGGGTAGATGCCGAAAATTTTGAAAATGAAATAATGACACCCAGCGCCTACACGGGAAATTTACCCAACGAGCTTATTTATGCACGTATTTCAGCAGGTAATAGTTGTTATGCGATCACGAGTTTCGAATTAAGAATTCAGACACTTGCTACAATCCCTACCTTAGAGCCCCAATACCCACTCTGTATTGATGAAAATGGAATGCCGCTTGAACCCTTTCCACTATTGGAAGTTATCAACGCCAACGATGCTTATGAATTTATTTGGTATGAAGATGTGATTTCAGATGAAACGGAAATTGATGAAGCCACCACTGCGCAATACACAGCGAGCAGTGCAGGTACGTATCATGTGGTATTAAGGAATATTGCAGTAGGGTGCGAATTCAGCTTAAGTACAGAGGTTGTTACTTCTAGTCCTCCAGAAGATTTTGAAGTACATGTTGTTTCGGATCTCTTTTCCGATAGCAATACTATTGAAATTTTGACCCAGGGAGACAACACCTACCTGTATAGTATTGATGACGGCCCCTATGGAGACAATAATAGGTTTTCCGATGTAGGCGTAGGTGCCCATATGGCCCATGTTACGGATGCTAATGGCTGTGGTATTATCTCCAAAGAGTTTTTTATTATTGGCTACCCAAAATTCTTTACCCCAAATAATGACGGCAGAAACGATATCTGGACAATTGCTGGTTTAGCGCAAATTGAAGGTGCGGAAGTAAGCGTTTATAATCGTTACGGGATGCTCATTTATGAATTCTTCGATGGCCTCGGTTGGAACGGGTTTCATAACGGAAAAATACTTCCCTCTGATGATTATTGGTTTAAAATAGCGTATGTTGAAGAAGGAATTTCAAAGGAATTCAAAGGCCATTTTGCCCTAAAACGCTAGGATATTCAAGATAGCTAGCCGTCCAATAAATAGTTGGTTGCGTCATCAAAATCCTCAAATTTTCCCTACTTTTAAGTTCAATGTATTTTGGCCTTGTTTTTGATGCAATGTTTGCTATGAAGAAATTTTTATTGGTATTTGCTTTGGTTGCGGTGTATTCTGCTTCCGCACAGACCTTTACCTTGACCAAAGGGAAATTGTTAGACTCGATTGCCGTCAATGATTCTATTCCCGAAACGTTTGCTCTATATCTTCCAAAAAGTTTTGAGGTGTCCAAAAAATGGCCCGTAGTCTTTGTATTTGATATGAAAGGGCGTGCCAAGCAGGCATTGGGCATGCTGTTGCAAGCAGCAGAAACTGAAGGCTACATATTGGCTGCGAGCAACAATATTAACGACAGTCTTTCGATTACCAAAAATGTATTGGTGTCCAGCAGAATGTTCGGTAGGGTAGGTTCTATTTTACCTATTCATGACAATCGTATTTATACCGCAGGATTTTCGGCTGGGGGGCGTTTGGCTTCGGTATTACCAACTTTTATAAAGGGAATCACCGGGGTACTATCGTTTGGTGCTCCCATTAATAATTTAGAAGTATTGAGTCCCAAAAAACCGTTTCATTTTATCGGAATCGTTGGCAATGAAGATTACAATTACCCGGCAATGCTCAGATCGGAAAAGATATTGAATAAAATGAATTTTCCAAATCAACTTTTTGTATTTGAAGGTGGTGAAAAGTGGCCCACTACGGATTATATTTCCTCCGCTTTGCAGGCATTTACATTGGCAGCCATGGCTAAGGGATACGTTGAAAAAAACCAGGATTATATCCAGAATGTTTACCGAAAGAGTATGGGCAAAACAAATGAGTTGGTCACCGCACAACAACCCTTGCTGGCACAAGACTACCTATGGCAGGTTATGGAAGTATTTCAACCGCACATGGCCATAGATTCAATTAGCAGTAGCTCTAAAATTCTTAGAAAAACGAAATTGTATCGCAATCAACGGCGTTTTCGTTCCGCTGCTTTATTCCGGGAATCATTGATTAAGGACGACTATGCCTATTATTTAGAAGAAGACATTCTCACCTATAACTACAATAACCTCGGATGGTGGAAACATCAGATGGAGGAACTTCAAAAAAATAAGAAAAGCAGCAATGTGTTTGAACAACAAATGGGCAAACGATTGGAAGGATACCTTGACGCTTTGATCGAAGATAATCTTGATATATTGGCACAGGAAAAAGATGTGGATTTGGAAGCAACCAACTTTTTATGGATGCTAAAAACGATTACCCAGCCCAAAAAGACGGAAAACTATCTGAAAGTAATAGGTATTAGTACTTTACTAGATGATTATGGTACTGCCTTATTTTATTTGGAAGAATTGTTGAAGCAGGGTTATGCGGATAAGGAAAAGCTATATAATATTGAAAATACGGCCCTCTTGCGTATTACCCCGGAATTTAACGAGATAGTTGAGAAATATCTTAAAGACGCCCGTTATGTGCCTATTGAAGAGTAAGGTGTGGGACCTTATTTAGCTCCCAATCAATTACGAGTCCACCGGCCAATGAACGGGCAATTTCCTTTCCATATAAAAACTCGCAAAGGTATAAGGCCGCCTCAAAACTTTTAGCCCCTCCGGCAGAGGTGATATACTTTCCATCATGTACAAATAGCACACTGTCCCTTACATCCAATTTCGGAAACATGGCCTTGTACTTTTCAATGTCGCTAGGAAAGGTTGTTGATGCTACGTTATCTAAAATCCCTGCCTTTGCCAACACAAAAGCCCCATCGCAATGACTGGTCACAAATTTTGCATTTTTATCTACTTTTTTTACAAAATCAATAAGTACTGAATCTTCAAGATCGGTATCTAAATGATGTTCAGCGCTCGGAACGACCAAAATGTCTATTGGAGGTAGGGAATCTTTGGTGTAATCAAAATCAGGTAAAATCCGTACACCCTCAAAAGTAGTAATCGGCTCCAAGGTATTGGCAAGGGTAAACGTATTCATTGCCTTAATGTTCTTGCGGTATTGGGTATGCTGAAAGATATCATAGGGGGCCGTAAATTCAGTATTATAGGTACCGTTCATAATCAGGAAGCCCACGTTATAGCGATTCGCCTTTAGATCGGGGAATACGCCTTCTGCGGCATCCTCGTTTAGCTCTTTTTTTGCATTGGGGGTACAGGCAATTATCAAAGTGCCACATAGGAAAGTTAGAATGATCTTTTTCATTTTATACGTATTTGCAACCGGAAAGGTACAACCTCGTTGTTAGAAATCATAAAGCCCTAAAAATGGTATTTTTGAAAAAAAGAACCATGCGCATTTTTATCATTTTATTGTTTTTAGTAAGTACTGCTTGCAAACAGGAAAAGAAATACCACGATGAGGTCAAATCGGATATTGAGGTAACGCGACCAGATGCCCATGCAGATATTATAACTTTTCAGGAAAAGCTGAATGAAGAATTTAAAAACCCGGAGACCTCTCCGTTGCCTGACCGCTATCGTAAAAATTTTGAATCCCTCGTTTTTTTTGCACCCGATACTACTCTAATCGTCAGGGCAAGGTTAGAACTGACTCCGAATGCATTGCCTTTTGATATGCCAACTACCACAGAGAGGAAATCCCGGGAGGTAGTTTATGGTATCGCGCACTTCACCTTATATGGAAAGAAGCAACAACTTGAAATTTACCAGAACAAAGAGTTAATGCTTACCGAGGGCTATGAAGACTATCTTTTCCTACCCTTTACAGATAGAACAAATGGGGAAGAGACCTATACCGGAGGGCGCTATTTAGATTTGCGTATTCCCGATGGGGATACGATAACCTTAGATTTTAATAGGGCCTATAATCCCTATTGTGCCTATAACAAAAAATACAGTTGCCCGCTGGTACCAAGCGTTAATGCGTTAGATGAGGCCATTACGGCCGGGGTAAAGGCCTTTCGCCCAAAGACGGATTAAGACCAAAAAAGATTCCGTCCAATGGCCGGAATCTTTTTTGTAAAGTTGAAAGCAATTTAGAAGGCGTAGATGGCAGCCAAATAAACCGAGGAAAGGCTTTTTTGTAACCCACCATCTCCGTCTGGATAAAATTCATCGTTCCAAGCGTCCAGTCTTATTTCTGGTTTGATCGTAAGATTGTCAATACTATAACTTCCCGTTAAGGTTGCTGCAAAAACACTGTTCGTATCGGCATTATCAATGTCGGTATGAAAACCAAAATACTCCGCTCTTAAACCAATCGTAAGGCTATCTGAGGTTGTAATTTGAGGATATATGGCTCCACCATAAAACCCGGCTTTGATCTCGGAACCTCCCTGACCAAAGGTGTTTGTTTGATAGGCTCCATTAAGCCCAAGGAAAAATTTATCCGATAGATCAAAACCTCCGGTATAGTCTACTTCAAAACCAAGGCCTGCATCGTCTAAAAGGAAATTCAAATATTGTCCGGAATACCCCAACTGGGCCCCGAATGCATATTTGCCATCGGAGGAGTTGAATTCCGTAAGATCTGTCGGATTCATTATTGCGAGCATTAGGCTAAAATCATCTGAGAGTGCGAAATCTGCCTTAATACCGGTATGCGAAAATGGTCCGCTGGAAAATAAGAAGGAAGTACTGTAGTTAAAGTTGCCGGTAGGGCTAATAACCTCATACCCTAAAAAAGTGTTGAAGTTACCCAAGGTCAATGTTACTTTATCGCTTACATTCCAATAGGCGTAGAGTTGGTTGATGATATCTCCGGTAAGCGAATATTGGGGAGAGTTGAAAATGGCATCTGTTCCCCTAGGCCCGAAAACCAAATCAGCCACGGCACCTACTTTTCCTGTTTCATAGGATACGATAACATTGGCCATACCCAAAGCAAAACCGTCTAAATTCGCAAAGGAGGACCCAGGCGCAATACCCTGATCATTTGCGGCATTTAAATTAGCCTTGTAATAGGCGTCAATGCTACCGCCTAATGTAAATTTGTGCTTTTTCCCCTCTTTGGCTTCTTCTTCCTGTGCAAAGGATAATGCAGAAACCAGCAATACCAGTATAAAAGTAATTGGATTTTTTATGTACTTTGTAGTTGTAATCGTTTTCATAAATTAAGGTTTAATGATTCCTGTATAGGAATTGTTTTACTGTGAAACTAGTTGTGAAAAGGTTATGTAACGGAGCGTTCTGCCAAACGCTCCGTGTTTTTGTTTTTAATGTTGGTTCATTCTAAAATCGGGATACGCATCCATACCATGTTCGTGAATATCGAGCCCCTCTATTTCTTCTTCTTTGGAAACCCGTAATCCCATAATAGCTTTTAGAGCACCAAGAATAATCAAAGAGGTGATTATGCAGAATGCCCCAATAATAAGAACACCATAAAGTTGGGTCAAAAATTGGCCACCTCCGGCTTTTGAACCAAAGATTCCAACAGCAAGTGTTCCCCAAATACCACAGATTAAGTGAACCGCAACCGCACCCACGGGGTCGTCTAGTTTCAACCTGTCGATCAAGGCTACGCCTCCAACAATTAGTAGACCCGCAATAAGCCCAATGATAATGGCCTCGTTTGGCGACATGAGATCGGCGCCAGCGGTAATCCCCACTAACCCACCAAGGATGCCGTTCAGAAACATTGTAAGATCTAAGTTTTTATAAAGAATGGTAGAGAAAATCATTGCGCCGACACCGCCTGCAGCCGCTGCCAAACAGGTGGTCACTAAGACCAATGAGGTCGATTCCGGGTTTGCGGAAAGTACGGATCCCCCATTAAAACCAAACCAGCCCAACCATAGAATCAGTACTCCGGCTGTGGCGATAGGGATATTATGGCCCGGAATCGCCCTAGGTTTTCCGTCATCACCAAATTTACCTACCCTGGCCCCTAGAAGTGTTATGGCCACCAATGCAGCCCAACCGCCTACAGAGTGAACTAAAGTAGACCCTGCGAAATCATAGAAACCCCAAGAATCCAAGAATCCACCGCCCCATTTCCATGCACCTACTATAGGATACACAAAACCTACATAGAATATTACAAAAATCATAAAGGCTCCTATCTTAATGCGTTCGGCTACGGCACCTGAAACAATAGTTGCTGCCGTTGCCGCGAACATTCCCTGAAAGAGGAAATCTGTCCACCAAGTGTAGCCCCCGTCGGCATATTCGGGTGTCATTCCATTTTCAGGAGCGCCAATTCCGAATCCTGCGAAACCAAAGATTCCCGAAGACCCTTCTTCAAATCCAGGGTACATCATATTAAAGCCCCATGCATAATAAAGGAGAAGGCCTATGGTGATGATAAAAATATTCTTGAATAAAATGTTGATGGTATTTTTTTGCCTGGTCAGACCGATTTCCAAAAAACCGAAACCTGTGTGCATGAAGAATACCAAAGCGGTACAAATCATCATCCAAACATTGTTAGCTGTAAATAATCCTGCGTCCATAATTGTAATCGTTAGTAATATTTTGGTTGATAGTTTTAGTTGATTCCTGAGTGGCCATTTTCTTTGGTCCTAATCCTATAGGCCTGAAGAATTTCCGAAACGAACACTTTTCCGTCTCCCACATTGCCCGTATAGGCGGACTCGAGAATCGCGTTTACCGTGCGCTCCAAAAATTCATCTGATACTACGATTGATAAGTATCTGCGCTGTATATCGGTAGTACTATAGGAGATACCTCTATATACATGCCCTTGTTTTTCATTACCGACTCCGGTAACATCCCAGTAGCTAAAAAAGTTTACCTCTATTTCATGGAGCGCTTTTTTAACATCGTCGAACTTGGATTTTCTAATGATGGCTTCAATTTGTTTCATTTGATTGTTTTTTAGTTGAAGGCGTAAATCTATATTAAAATAATATACACCCCTTTTTTTAATGGGTATAAATTGTAATTTTTATTAATTTAAAAAATAGACCCCTATATTTTTAGGGGTCTATTATTATTTAAACAAAATATTGCACAATTGACTTTAAGATGTTCCAAGGAGGTTGAGAAATTTAGTCGTTAATGCATGTACTGCATGGGAAAGTGGCTTGATCGAAACCATTGTGAGTGAAAATGTAGAAAGAAAGATTGGTGCTAGTAGAGCCTGGTAAACCAAAGGCCAATGGCTACCGCGAGTATGCCGACAGCAACACTGGCGATAGTATAAATGGAGAAATGAAACAATCCTCCGTCACGGAGCACGGAGTGGTTTTCAAAAGCAAAGGCAGAAAAGGTGGTAAACCCACCACAGAAACCGGTAACAAGCAATAGGGTGTGATTTTGGGATAGTAGATTTTCTTTAAACGAAAGCCCAAGAATAATACCTATTAATAAACATCCGATGATGTTGACCAGAAAAGTACCAAGAAAAAAATGTTGAAAGTAACCGTTAAAAACTTTTGAAACGGCATATCGTAGCATGCTGCCCAATCCTCCACCTAGGAAAACGAGTAAAAACTGTTTCATGAAAAGCAATTGAAAACGATAAGCAATATTTGTATTTTCTTACAGCGCGACAATTGTTAAAAAAGAAAACGCCATAAAAAATGCATTACCGTAACTTAATATATGATAAAGGTATAAAACTAAACCGCCTTTTTGAACTTGGAAGGTGTCAAATCTATAGGGTAAACCTTAGATGCTGAAGAATAGGAAGTATCTTCTTTGGTTTTTTGTTCTTTTTGGGAAGCCCCATTAAGACTAAAAAGCATAAGGACTGCATTTGCCCCAAGAAGAATAAAAAGTATAGTAAAAAAACTTAACATTATGCTGCCCCTTTAGATGAATAACGCAAAATTACGTTATATGGTATGATATACGCATGAAATCGGTTTTTTGTTGTGAAAGGGGTGATTTTTGTGGTGTATGCAATATAAATGTTAATTTTTGGTCAAATATTTAATAAAAAAGAGCGTAATTATAAAAATTATAAAGAAAATACCTACCCACTTGACGCCTTTGTAGTTTTTAAGATGCATTTTGCTGTCCTTCTTATAGGTATAGACCATTACCCCGGCAAAAGCTATAATAAATAGGATGGCAAAAACTAATTGTCCTGTGCTGAACATATTGTTTATTTTTATGCAAAATTAATCTATATAATAGTATAAAAATGAAAAACAAGCTTAACGCGGTAGAACAATTTCATAACGCTTTTGGTCTGGGCGTTTCCCAGATGATGCAGGCCGATTTGGGAAAAGCAAAAAATATGCTGCGTTTTAATTTAATGGATGAGGAGAACAGGGAATATTTGGAAGCAGCCGCCAATGATGATATGATCGAGGTTGCCGACGCCCTGGGTGATATGCTATACATCCTTTGTGGAACCATTCTGGAACATGGGATGCAATATAAGATAGAGGAGGTTTTTAATGAGATACAGCGTAGTAATATGAGTAAACTTGGAGCAGACGGAAAACCCATTTATAGGGAAGATGGTAAAGTATTAAAAGGCCCCAATTATTTTAAACCTAATATCGAGGCCATTTTAAATGGATAAGTTTAGTTTCTAACGATTTTATAGGTATTGCGCACATTAAAAGTGGTTACCGTTAAAAGGTATGTTCCCTGGGCCAGACCACTCATTTTTAATTGTATTTCATTGTTTGTGATTTCATACAACTTACTGGACAGTTTGGTACCGCCCATTGCAAATAGGGCCACCTGCGCCTCAGTTTCTATGCCACCTTCAAGCCTAATGGTTATCATATCCCCAGAAACAGGATTTGGGTACACATAAACATTCGGATTTAGTTTTATGATTTCCTCATAATCTGTATCGCAGTCTCTACCCGTAGTAACTTTTAAGGTATTGTTCGCTCTAGTTAAGGGCAATGTGACTTCATTATCGGTTACCATTGAGATTTCATCATTTAAGGTAATCGTATAGCTGTCATTTCCTGTCAAGGAAAGGGTCAACTCATTTGTACTTGGATTGATTTCGGTACCAACCGAAAATTCTGCGGGCGTTTCTATAGAAATGTCGAAGCACGCCTCGTATCCCTCTTGACCGGCAATCGTAAAACAGAGCGAATAGATTCCTGTTTCCAGATCCTCAAAACTTGTGGTATTTGTAAAGTCTTTGGATATAGTTTCCCCATTTATGGTCAGAGAAGCCAGATACTCGTAGGTTTCGGAAGTCACAATAGCAATACTTCCTTTTTTGGTAGCGCAGGAAACATTTTGTGTTAACTGATAGTTGCTTTCGGTCAAAGAAAAACTTTCACAACCTTGGGTATTAACCGCAGTGCCTTGGGCCGTTTCTGGGCATTGGTCTTCATTATTTTCAACCCCGTCATTGTCCAAATCTATATCACAAACATCGCCGATACCATCCTGGTCAAAATCCGCTTGGTCTGTATTTGAAACCAGGGGACAATTGTCTATAATATCCAAAATAGTATCATCATCATCATCGGTATCACATATATCGCCGATACCGTCATTATCGGTGTCTAGCTGGTCTGGATTTGCGGTCTCGGGACAGTTGTCCTCCGAATTGGTAACACCATCACCATCTTCATCATCAACGGTACTATCACAAACATCTCCAATACCATCGCCATCAATATCTCCTTGATCAGCGTTGGCTAGTAGTGGGCAGTTATCGTCTTCATCCAATATACCATCGTTGTCATCATCCTTGTCACAGACATCGCCCGTACCGTCATTATCAGTATCCAATTGATCCGGATTGTTGATTTGTGGGCAATTATCCACCGCATCAACAATGCCATCGTTGTCACTATCATCGTCACATACATCTCCCATACCGTCTTCGTCGCTATCTTCCTGTTCAGGGTTATAGGTCATTGGGCAATTGTCATCAGTATCAAGAATACCATCGGCGTCGTCATCATTTGGTAACTCGCAAACATCGCCTATGCCATCCTTGTCGCTATCTGCCTGGTCGGCATTACTGATTAACGGGCAGTTGTCAACAGCATCAAGTATACCATCATTGTCATCATCATCATCACAAACATCACCAATCCCATCCAAATCGGTATCTAATTGGTCTGGATTTGCAGTTAGTTGACAGTTATCGTCCTCGTCCAGAACTCCGTCGTTATCGTCATCATTATCGTCCAATTGTTTGCCTGCGATTACAAGATCGTCTAGAATTACCCCTTCTTGATTTACGAATTCGTCGGAATGGAATACAAACCTGAACATAATATTGTTTGCTTGGGTAAGATCGGTCTCGGAGGCTGCATTTGCTGTAAAGTCATATGCGTATTCGGTAAATTGTGCATTGGTTCCCGTCCATTGTCCGCCAGGACAGATTTGGCAATCAATACCATTGGTTGTGCTACTTCTATCGCTATTATACCAATTGGGTACACTGGTTTTTCTACCGAGAAGTGACCAGCTATCACCTGAATCCAAAGAGTATTCGACATAGGCAACGTCGTAATTGATTTCAATATCATGGGCCATCTGAAATTTCAGTATTGGATTTTCAATATTCGAAAAGTCATAACAATTTGTAATGAGGTACCCCTTAATACCATCGGCATGGTTGCCGTTTAAAGTAGTGCCATAAACCCCAGTTCCGGAGGTAGCGCCATTGAGTAAGGTTCCAGTAGGAATACCTCTTTCCCAAACCAATGCACCTTCGGCACTATTGAAAGTAATTAGGTTGTCGTCCTGAGCTTCAAATGTATTTATTTGAGAAGCCACACCAGCAGTATTTGCATAGAACTGACGGATTATGGTATTGTTATTGGGCAAATCGTCATTGGCTGACTGTGCTATTACTTCCAAACTGGCTTCCCCAGTGTTATTCAGGGGTATTGGGTTTAAATTTACCGTAATCGTTTGTCCTGGTGAAATAGCATCGGGAAAAGACTGTGTTTGTTGTGGGTCTTGATTTATGCGGTGCAGCACACTAAAACCCGAAACGGTATTGGTACCATCATTTCTTAATACTATGGCGGGAGTAATACTGCCACAGATTAAACTACCGGCTGTTGGAGTTATACTGATAAGGTGAAGGTCATCATCCGGTGTTTGAACGGTATACTGGCCGGTTATTGAGAATTTTCCCAAGGAAGCATAATCGGAGTAGCCCGTGTCAACGGTCCCACTTCCAACACCTTGTACCTCAAGAAAGTAAAGTCCGGCTTCTAAATTTGTGGTAATTTCTGCATTAAGTCCTTGCGGATTGCTCATAGAAATCTCATTCCCATTTACATCTAAAAGTCTCGCCTTTATATCTAGATTGGGGTGTATGTCATGCGCATTAAAGGTAAATGAAGCTTCTCCTGCTTCGGCAAGAAAAGAGAACATATCCAGATCATCACGCTCATGAATGATTCCGTTATTTTCTGCACCTGATACGTTTCCTCCAGCGTCCGCAGAAAGAGGAGTTGCCGTATTGGCATCACCACCATGATCGTCGGGCGCAAAACCGAAATTGTTACTGGCACCGGCAATAATCTGAATATCATTTTGCATATTCGAGGCATTGCTATATTCCCCAATACTCCATTGGGCAACCGTGCGATTAAGACTAAACCCCATTATAGGTGCCCAAGAACCGTGGCCAGAATAATATTCGGTCGAGCCTTTGCCATCATGGCCAAGCCCTAGGGTGTGTCCCACTTCATGTGAACCCGTATCTCCAGCAGCCTTCCCATTTCCAATATTATATACCCAGCATGGGTCATCCGTATTCCATGAGAAAGAACCTAACCAAGCCACGCCGCCAGAATCAGGTTGCGCATCATCCGTTGGGGTAAAGATGCACATCATCCTACGGTTTTTAGGAGTAGCCTCAAAAACCGATCTATCCGTTACAACGTTAACATCAAAGGGGCGAAAATCCTCCGCCATTACTTCCCATGTCGTAATGATTTCTGCATCGGAAAGACCTGAAGGTAGTGCGTTTATGGTATTGCCATTGTCATTCCAGTTAGTCCCGGTTACTATTTCGCCATCAAAATCAAGATATATGACCGCGGTAGCACTTGGTCTACTCTGGAGTTTTGTTGAGCCAATTTTAGTACTGCTACTTCCTGAATTCTTGATTTTTTTTTTGGAAGCATTTTCTTTTTCATATCCGATACAGAGAATTGTACGGATGTCAACCTCTTCAGAATAGATTTGACTGTCCTTCCCAGTAAATAGATGGTAGGCTTTTTTCTCTTTACGCTGAATGATATGCCCCGAGAATTCTCCCTTTTCGTATGTAAAACTAAAAGATGAAGCTTCCACATTTTTCACAGACCCTATAAAACGTTGTTTACCCACTTGACCATCTAGTAGGTTGAGGTCTAATTCCAATGCTGTCTTGTCCGAAACTTTGATCCAAATGGGAATTGTACTTTTTCCCACAGTGCCGTTGTTCCCAAAGGCATCGACAAAGGTCAAAACATCGGGGGCAACTAAGGTGGGATTCGTTGAATTATTTTGAGCCGTACCTGTGTAAAGTACGCTTAAAAAGAAAATCGTAAAAAGTAGTCTTAAAGTAGAAGTTTTCATCATAAAGTAGGCTAAGGGCTATAGAACGCCCCAGTGCCTACTTTATTTGTTTTCTTTTATGTTTTTCGATGAAGGGTTATCGTTTTACAGAGTAAACGCTAAATCTTATACCGCCACCCAAAAGGGTCCTCAGAACGGTTATACTGAATGTCAGTAATAATTTTTTTAAATCGGCTTGCATAGCTATCCGTTAGTTCCGGCAAATCATAATCTGTGCCCCTATAACCAAAAGCGGTAATTGGTGAAACCACCGCAGCGGTTCCGGCACCGAACATTTCTTTGAGAGTTCCATTTTTAGCGGCTTCAAGCACTTCGGTAACCGTGATTTTACGAACTTCGGTCTCAATACCTTCTACTTTGGCAACTTCAAGAATACTTTTGCGTGTGATTCCATCTAAAATCCTATCGCTCGTAGGGCCTGTGATAAGGGTATCATTAATACGAATAAAGATGTTCATTGCCCCGGCCTCCTCTATATTTTCATGGGTATTATCATCTGTCCAAATAACTTGGTTATATCCCTTTTGTTTGGCGAGCTGTGTCGGATAAAATTGACCTGCATAGTTGCCGCCCGCCTTGGCGTACCCAACACCACCATTGGCAGAACGGGAATAGGTCTCCTCAATCAATACCTTTACCTTTCCAGAAAAATAGGATCCGGATGGGGCAAGACAAATTAAGAATTTGTATTCATCTGCAGGAGAGGCATGAAAGCCTTTTCCTGTAGCAAAAATAAACGGTCGTATGTACAAAGAACTTCCCTCTTGCTGCGGAATCCAATCTTTGTCTACGTTGACCAAAGTTTTTAAGCCATCCATAAAATAGGCTTCGGGTAGTTCTGGAATTGCCATTCTACTGGCCGAAATATTTAAGCGTTTGCAATTATCAATAGGTCTGAACAGAAACGCATTATCATTCGCATCTTTATACGCTTTCATTCCTTCGAAAATAGATTGTCCGTAATGAAAAATCTTTGCCGATGGCTCTAAACTGATGGCCTGATAGGGTATTATTTTTGGCGCTTCCCACGCTCCATTTTTATAATCACAGACAAGCATATGATCAGTATAAACAGAGCCAAAGGCCAAATTGTCAAAGTCAACCTGACTTATTTTCGATGTTTTTGCCCTTTCAATATTGATTGCCGCAGTGGTTGTTTCCATTTGATTGCTCTTTATATCGAATAAAATTAAATAAATATACCCGTAGCACCTTCTTTTTTCGTTTAAAATTGCCCAATTTTGTATGACTGACATAATTTTTATCGCATATGAAACATTTTAACATTTTTCTTGTGTTTTTCTTTGTTTTTGTGAGCTGCAAGGCACAAGATCCTCAAGCCATTACTGACGACCAAAAAGATGCCTCAGGGGGATTCTCTTCCTATGGTACTGAAATTAATGCGGATGCTACACTGGATACCGCCAATATGACCGAAAAATACCAAACATTGAAGGTTTCCGATACATTACAACTAAAATTTGCAGCTACCGTTACCGAAGTATGCCAGTCAAAAGGATGTTGGATGAAATTACAATTGAAAGATGGACAACAGGCCATGGTGCGATTTAAGGATTATGGATTTTTTATGCCCATGAATATCAAAGGAAAAGAAGTAATCGTAAACGGATTGGCGTTCGTGTCGGAAATGAGTGTTGAGGATCAACGTCACTATGCAAAGGATGCGGGAAAGCCTGACGATGAAATAGAAAAGATCGTCAATCCCAAAAAGACTTTTGGTTTTGAAGCCGATGGGGTTTTGTTAAAGAATTAGGTTGAAACGAAAGATCATTACTACTGCCGATGGTTCTACAACCATTCAAATTGAGGATTGGAATGAACAGTACCATTCCAAACACGGAGCCATTCAAGAAGCCTACCACGTTTTTATCAAAAACGGACTTTCTATTTTTAAAGATCGGGAAGTAGTTATTCTAGAAATCGGTTTTGGTACAGGGCTTAACGCATTTATTACTTTTCTAGAGGGAATTAAAAGAAGCTTGAAGATTGATTATTATGGCGTTGAGGCCTTTCCCGTTTCCAAAGAAGAATTGGAACAACTAAATTATATTATGGAGCTAGAAGCGGAAGCTTTTGCAAAGGCCTTCCGCCAAATGCACGAATGTCCTTGGGAAAAACCTTTTCCCATCTCAAAAGAATTCCATTTACATAAACAGCAAAAGGAGTTTAAGGACATCAATGATGAAAATCAGTTCGATCTTATCTATTTTGATGCTTTTGGCGCTAGGGTACAGCCTGAGCTGTGGACCGAAAATATTTTCTTGAAAATGATTACTGCCCTAAAACCCGAGGGGGTATTGGTCACATATGCCGCAAAGGGTAGCGTGCGTCGCTCCATGCAAGCTGTTGGTTTTATTGTTGAGCGCCTTCCCGGGCCACCGGGTAAAAGGGAAATGTTGCGTGGGAGTAAACCGCTAATGTAAGCAAGCAGGTACAACCTTAAACCAATATTGGTGAAACAACAAAAATCCTTCGTTAATTTAAAGCACTCTTACTTTCATGCAACTACAGAGTTTTACATTACAAATTTTTGAACCGGAAAAAACCTTATCATTTTACATAAATGTACTTGGGTTTAAATTAGTAAATGAAATATCGGAAAATGGTTCTATCTATTATGACCTGTGCTTTGAAAATACCAATTTGTATCTTCAATTAAAGCACAATCCAACGTTGGATAAAGTGGCCTACCAACAGGAACCTACAGATAACTACTGGAAATACAGCATATTTGTTGATGATATTCAAAGAGTGTATAAAGCACTACAAAAGCAAAAACACGTTGTGGGCAAGCCTTATCAATTTGAAGACATAGGTTATCTGGCTCATACCACAGATCTTGAAAATCATCAAATAGAATTTATCCAGAGCACATTTGAGAAGAACACCCCCAAAACAAAACCGGATACCAGCTATCCTTTGTTGGAAAACCCCAAACTGGGATTAATAACAATCAGAACAAAAGACCCGATTAAGAGTATTGGTTTTTTTGAAGATATTTTAGATTTAAAATTGTTGGTGCGAATGTATGTAAAACGGGGAAATGGATTTACATTATACTTTTTAGGCGATAGAAATTTAAATGTTCCGAATAAGGACATTGATGCGGTCGAAAATAGGGAGTGGATGTATCAACAAAGTCATTGGTTTATAGAAATTCAACATTATTGGGGTAGTGAATATAATGATGATTTTGCATTAAAATCAACTTTCAATAATGGTTTGAAAAGGATTAATTTCTCAGGAGATTTAGGCGTTTTAAAGGATAGGTTAGTAATAAATAATATTCCGTTCCGTCAGGAGAACGACAAAATCATTTTCGAAACAGTAGATAAACATGAAATCACGTTAACAAAGATTTAGCTCGCAATTCTGTTAAATCAAAATTAAACCTATTCCTAGGGATTTGGAAACCAATACCTTTATGTTATGAAAGTGCTGATAACAGGAGCCACAGGGCTGGTAGGAAGGGAAATTACTAGAATATGCAATGAAAATAACATTTCGGTAAACTATTTGACCACAAATAAAAGGAAGGTCATATCCGAAGAAAACTATCGCGGTTTTTATTGGAATCCTAGCTCTGGAGAAATAGATTTGGATTGCTTTGAAGGGGTGTCCGCCATTATCAATTTGGCGGGGGCAAGTATTTCAAAAAGATGGACCGCTGCCTACAAAGAAGAAATTCTTCAAAGTCGTCTCAATAGCTTGAAAACCCTACATAAAGGAATCAGGAGTATTAATTCTACCAATATCAATTCATTTGTCTCGGCCTCGGCAATAGGCATCTACCCCGATTCAGTGACCCATTTTTATGAGGAAGACGTAACTGCAGTTGACGATAGCTTTTTAGGTGATGTGGTCAAACAATGGGAATTAGAAATAGATAGTTTTAAAGGGTATGGGTTTTTGGTTGCCAAAGTACGAATTGGACTGGTCCTATCTGCCAACGGAGGTGCCTTGCCTGAAATTGCAAAACCTATTAAGTTTTATGCAGGTGCGGCCCTTGGTTCCGGAAGGCAATGGCAATCCTGGATTCATAATACCGACTTGGCCCGTCTATTTCTTTTTGTAATCAAACGGGAACTTGAAGGTATATACAATGGCGTTGCTCCCAACCCCGTTACTAATGCCAAAATGGTAAAAGAAATTGCAGGTGTACTTCAAAAACCACTTCTGTTGCGAAATATACCCAAGTTTGTCCTGAAATCCGCATTAGGTGATATGGCTTATTTATTATTTGCCAGCCAACGCGTAAGCTCAAAGAAAATTGAGGAAAAAGGCTTTGTTTTTAATCATTTGAACATACGGAGTGCCCTGGAACAGATTTACCTTGGGACAAAGATCGAGGAGCCCATGAACACCCTTGGTGATTAATCTACAAAATTGAATTATTTACCCCCTTTGTTTTGATCTATGCGGATATCTTCTTTCGATCACTAATTTCTTTAGTGACATTTTGACATTTTTAAAGAATTGGCAGTACTTTTGCCATCTTTGAACCGACCATAAATATTAAGTCAAAATGAGCGAAAAACAGAAAGAAGAGGAGCTAAACGAAGAAACCACTGAAACTACAGCAACTACCGAAGAAACGAGTCAGGAAAGCGAAGTACAAGAAAGCGAAGTACAAGAAGAAGAGATTAACGTAGAGGATCAGCTTCGAGAGGACCTTGCCAAAGAAAAGGAAAAATTTCTTAGACTTTTTGCCGAATTCGAGAATTATAAAAAACGTACGTCTAGGGAACGGATGGAGTTGTTCAAGACTGCTGGCCAGGAAGTAATAGTTTCCCTTTTACCGGTGCTTGATGATTTTGATCGGGCTTTTAAGGAGTTGGAAAAGTCAGATGACAAAGAAAGCTTTAAAGGGTTTGAATTGATTCAGAATAAATTTAAAGAAACCTTAAAGTCAAAAGGGTTACAGGAAATAAGCACTAAGCAAGGTGATAAATTCGATGCCGAGGTGCATGATGCGATAACCCAAATTCCCGCACCTGACAAAAAACTGAAAGGAAAGATCATTGATGTAGTCGAAAAGGGTTTTTCATTAGGCGATAAGATTATTCGTCACCCAAAAGTGGTGGTTGGGAAATAAAAAAAGAGCATGAAAGAAGATTATTACGAAATACTAGGTGTCAGTAAGGGTGCCTCTGCAACGGAAATAAAGAAGGCCTATAGGAAAAAGGCAATCGAGTACCATCCAGATAAGAATCAGGGTGACCCGAAGGCCGAAGAAATGTTCAAAAAGGCAGCCGAGGCTTACGAGGTATTGAGTGATCCCGATAAAAAGGCACGTTACGATCAATTTGGTCACGCGGCCTTTGAAGGAGGCGGCTTTGGTGGTGGTGGAATGAACATGGATGATATCTTCAGTCAGTTCGGTGATATTTTCGGCGGCGCTTTTGGTGGCGGTGGTGGTTTCAGTGGTTTCGGTGGTTTTGGCGGTGGCGGTCAACGCCGAGTTAAGGGAAGCAACCTTAGAATCCGGGTAAAACTTAATCTTGAAGAAGTTGCCAATGGTGTTGAAAAGAAAGTGAAGGTTCGCAGAAAAGTTCAGGCCGATGGCGTAACCTATAAAACCTGTGCAACCTGTGGAGGTAGGGGTCAGGTGACCAAGGTTACCAATACCATTTTGGGGCGTATGCAAACCGCAGCGGCGTGTTCGTCCTGTGGAGGTAGTGGTCAAATTCTGGACAAAAAACCAAGCGATGCCGATGCCCAAGGCCTTAAAGTGCAGGAAGAAACGGTATCGATCAAGATTCCGGCCGGGGTAGAGGATGGTATGCAGTTGAAAGTGAGCTCGAAAGGAAACGAAGCCCCTGGGAATGGTGTTCCCGGTGATTTGTTGGTGGCAATCGAGACCATTGCGCACGATACCTTAAAACGAGAAGGTGATAACCTTCATTATGATTTATATATTAGTATCTCTGAGGCCGTTTTGGGAACCTCAAAAGAAATTGACTCGGTTGGCGGTAAGGTGCGTATTAAATTAGAATCGGGTATTCAGTCTGGCAAAATTTTGCGCTTGCGCGGAAAAGGAATTTCTAGCCTAAATGGATATGGCAGCGGTGATTTGTTGGTACATGTAAATGTTTGGACCCCTAAGGAATTGAACAAAGAACAAAAAGAATTCTTTGAACGTATGCAAAACACGGATAATTTTGAGCCAAGGCCAGAGAAGTCAGACAAGTCCTTTTTTGAAAAAGTAAAGGATATGTTCTCCTAAGCCTGCTTTTATATTGATTATAAAATAAAAACGTATATTTGAGATTAGTATCAGGAAACTGATGCTAATTTTCTTTTTCATAGCAATTTTTTTCCCATCCTTGATCTGATTAAGGGTGGGTTTTGTTTTTTAGCTATAATTTAAAACGGTATATGCTGCCAAAGGCTCAAAAGTAAAGACCTAAGGGGGCAAATATCTTTTAGCAAACCCTTGCTTTTAGCTATCTTTGGCAAAATTGTTTGCATGAACAACATTTTGGTCACTAAAGAGGTAACCAAACACTTCGGGTCATATACCGCCCTTGATAAGGTTTCTTTAGAAATTCCCCAAAACAGCATTTACGGGCTCCTAGGCCCAAATGGGGCAGGAAAGACCACCTTGATCCGTATTATCAATCAGATTATTTATCCAGATTCCGGGACCGTACTTTTTGATGGGGAGACCTTAAAGCCTGAACATACTGCTATGATTGGCTACTTGCCAGAAGAACGAGGATTATACAAAAGTATGAAAGTAGGGGAGCAAGCACTCTATCTGGCCCGTTTAAAAGGACTATCAAAACCCGAGGCTAAAAAACGATTGAAGTACTGGTTCGAGAAATTGGATATTGGTGACTGGTGGCATAAAAAGGTTCAGGAGCTTTCAAAGGGGATGGCACAGAAAGTGCAGTTTATAGTCACCGTGCTCCACGAACCTAAATTGCTGATTTTTGATGAACCCTTCAGCGGCTTTGATCCCATAAATGCCAATTTAATTAAGGACGAGATATTGCAATTGCGGGATAAGGGATCTTCCATAATCTTTTCTACCCACCGCATGGAATCTGTAGAGGAGCTTTGTGAACATATCGCACTCATTCACGAATCTGAAAAAATTCTCGATGGCAAACTTTCGAATATTAAAAAAGCATATAAAAACAACCAATTTGATATTGGACTGTCTAATGTAGAAGATCAATTTTTATGGAAAGAGTTGGGGGCTAAATTCGATCTGTTGGCGACAGACGGTATTCCCAGTGAAAAAAAATTGAATGTTACCGTACAATTACCCTCAGAGGATTCCAGAGAATTATTGACCTTTCTGGCTTCTAAAGGAAATGTGAATCGCTTTGAGGAGAAGATACCTTCGGCCAATGAGATTTTTATAAGAACTGTGCAAAACAAAAATGCTCATGGGTAAGTTGCCATTGATTATAAAAAGAGAGTACTTGGCAAAAGTGAGGAACAGGTCCTTCGTCATAATGACTTTTTTAAGTCCTATTCTGATGGTGGGCATGGTGGTATTGATTGCTTATCTGACCAAACTCAATGATAGTGAGAAAAAGGTGGTAGGAGTATTTAATGAGAGCGACTATTTTTCTACAGATTTCAATACCACCGAAAGTGTGGCGTATTTCCGATTTTTTAATTTGTCTTTACAGCAAGCCAAGGACTCTGTAGAACAGATGGGCTATTCAGGTTTGTTGCACATTCCCAATGTTGATAGTTTGGAAGCTGTTGCAAAAAACTCATTTTTCTATTCTAAAGACGCACCTAGCACTATGTTGCTAGACAGAATAGAGTCTGTCTTTCAGGACCGGCTTAGAGAGAAAAAACTACAAGACCTAGGTGTGTCGACTGCGGCTTTCGCAAGTGTTAAGAACAATTTTGAAATTAACACCGCTACCTATAGTGGTCAACAGAATTTAAAAGGAATAAATGAAATAAAAGCAGGTATAGGGGGTGCATTTGGATACTTGATCATGATGTTTATTATCATTTATGGAGGTTTTGTGATGCGGAGCGTAATAGAAGAAAAGACCAGTCGTATTATCGAGGTAATCATTTCGTCGGTAAAACCGTTTCAATTAATGTTGGGTAAAATTATTGGTACGGCTTTAGCGGGTGTAACCCAATTCGCTATTTGGATTATTTCGGCAAGCCTACTTTTCTTGGTGGCCCTTGCGTTTCTTAATATTGATGTGGAATCCCTTACTGCCGGTCAAGAAATAATCGAAAATGCTACGGGAGATATGGTTACCCCAATACCTAATGCCAATGAAACCCTGAACCTGTATTCCCAAGAGATTTTCAAGATTCCCATAATCATGCTGTCCTGCTTTTTCTTGGTGTATTTCGTTTTAGGGTATCTGATTTATAGTTCTATCTATGCCGCGATTGGTGCGGCGGTTGACAACGAAACCGATACCCAACAATTTATATTCCCGATTATAGTGCCCCTAATGTTGGCAATATACGTGGGGTTCTTTTCGGTTTTTAGCAATCCGCATGGCCCCATTGCTGTTGGTTTTTCACTTTTTCCTCTGACCTCACCAATTGTCATGATGATGCGATTGCCCGAAGGAATAGGCGAAGGCGGAGTGCCCATTTGGCAAGTATTAACTTCAATAGCGCTACTAGTTGGTACGTTTATTGGTATTGTGTGGCTGGCTGCCAAGATTTATAGGGTAGGTATTCTTATGTACGGAAAAAAGCCAAGCTATAAAGAATTGTACAAGTGGTTAAAATATTAATATTTAAAATCCCAAAAGATTACTGTTATTAGGCCTAAGAATTTACTTCGCATCTTTTTACTTGTCCTCTTAAGTATGGGGAACGGATTTGTAGGCCGTGCTCAGACCCCCGACTTGGTTCGATTAGAATATACTGTAATTCCAGAAAATGATTTTGGTATTCGTACCAATCGCTACAGAGCTCTTTTTAATGTCCCGATAAAACTGAGCGAGGAGAATTTTTTGATAACGGGCATGGAATACAATAGGTATGAATTTGAAATTGAACGCGATCTACCGTTTGAATTCAACAATTTGGAGCGCCTGCACATTATCGACCTAAATCTAGGTTATAGTTTTATGATGAATGAAGATTGGCGTATTGTAAGCGTACTAACACCGCGAATAGCCTCTAATTTGGAGAAAGGGCTAGATAACAATGATTTACGATTAAATGCCTCATTGGTTTTTTGGAAAGAGCAAAAGGAGATTGAAAAACCGTACAGGTTGATTTTAGGTTTGAGTTATAATAGTGCAACAGGTCTCCCCTATCCTTTGCCATTGGTGTATTATTATAAAAGGTTTCACCAAAATTGGTCTTATACTGTTGGTATTCCTCGAAGTGATTTCAAGTTCTACATAAAGGACAAGCACGTGATACAAACAGCACTGTTTTTAGACGGGTACTTTGTAAACCTTCAGAGTGATATTGATTTACCGGGAAATACTATTGGTGCCGCAATTTCGTTATCTGCTTTTGTGGGGGCATTGGGATATCAGTATAAGCTAACAAAGGAAATATCAATATATGCCCTGGCTGGATATTCCATTTTGCAGGAAGGACAAATTCGTGATGGGGAAAGGAATAAGGCATTTAAGTTGAATGACGAAGGAAATTTTTACCTTAGAACCGGATTTAAAATAGGAATTTTTTAATAAGTTTCTGCCCAACAGCTATTGGGTAATCGAAATTACTAACAACAGATGCCCGCAGCGGCAGGAATGAAAATAACATATTATCTATGTCAAAAATATTGGTCATTGAAGATGAGGCGGCAATTAGAAGGGTTTTGGTAAAAATTCTCTCCGAAGAGAACGATACATACAATGTTGAAGAGGCGGAAGACGGCCTAAAAGGTATTGAAAAAGTAAAGGGCAATGACTACGATTTGGTATTGTGCGATATTAAGATGCCCAAAATGGATGGCGTTGAGGTACTAGAAGCAGCAAAAAAAATAAAGCCGGAAATTCCTTTTATCATGATATCCGGTCATGGCGATTTAGATACTGCCGTTAACACGATGCGAGCCGGAGCATTTGATTATATCTCGAAACCGCCAGATTTGAATAGATTGCTGACCACGGTACGCAATGCACTTGATAGAAAAGAATTGGTAGTCGAAAATACCATTCTTAAGAAAAAGGTGAGCAAAAACTATCAAATGATTGGGGAGAGCAAGGAGATTTCAGTAATTAAGGAGATTATAGAAAAAGTTGCCCCAACAGATGCCAGGGTATTGATTACAGGTTCTAATGGTACAGGAAAAGAACTTGTCGCTCATTGGATACATGAAAAAAGCCCACGAAGTAGCGGCCCTTTCATAGAGGTCAATTGTGCAGCTATTCCTTCCGAATTAATCGAGAGCGAACTTTTTGGTCATGTAAAGGGGGCTTTTACCTCTGCGGTAAAGGACCGTGCCGGTAAATTTGAAGCGGCCAATAAAGGCACCATCTTTTTGGATGAAATAGGGGACATGAGCCTATCGGCCCAAGCCAAAGTATTGCGGGCACTTCAAGAAAGCAAAATATCGAGGGTTGGTACGGACAAGGATATAAAAGTAGACGTACGGGTGGTTGCAGCCACCAATAAAAATTTAAAAAAGGAGATAGCAGAGGGTAAGTTTCGGGAAGATCTATACCACAGGTTGGCGGTAATTTTGATTAAAGTACCAGCGTTGAATGACAGGCGTAATGATATTCCTTTGTTGATAGAGCATTTTGTCAAGAAAATTACCTCTGAACAAGGTACGGCACCTAAGGCGTTTTCGTTAGGTGCCATTAAATTATTACAAGGCTATGACTGGACCGGAAATATTCGCGAACTCCGTAATGTTGTCGAAAGATTGATAATCTTAGGAGGAAAGGAAGTCACAGAAAGTGATGTGAAGCTATTCGCCAGCAAATAAAGGGGTCAGGAGAGCGTTGGCCGTTGGCAAACCTTATTTTGAGCACTTTTCCTCAATACGCCTTAGTGCATCGGCGGTAATGTCCTTTGTTCTTAGGTTGTAATACTTTTTCCCTTCGGAAAGCCCTTCTTTAAGAAGTTCTTGCTCGCAGTTTTTGTAGATGTTCTCTGCGTATGCTTTTGCATCTTTGCAATTAACGGTTTGCACAACATGGTCCAGCGATGCGCTATATTTTTCCAACGATAAATCTATTCTTTCTTTAAAAGAAACCTTCTTGACCAATTTGGAATTATCATCTATTTTGAGATTAATGTCATCGTTTATGGCTAAGAGATCTTCACGTTTTTTAGTCGTATGCTGCTTATCGTGATTTTTGAGGGCCTCCATACCATTTAAGGTGTTCTTTAGTGCACGTTGCAAAAGTTTTTTGGTGACCTTAACGTCACCTGATCTTGTCGCCCTTTTTAAAAGATAGGCACTCTCGTCTATACTTATAGATGCATATTCGCAATTGCAGTTACTCATCTGCTTTTTAGATTTTTCAATAGCATTAAGAGCTTTAAAGGCATGATACCTTATTAGGTTGAGCTCCCCTTCTTCAATAGCCTTTTCTGTTTGTGTTTTTACGAAATTGATGTTGGAGCCCGCATACTCACATGCCGAAGTTGACTTGAAAGCAAAAAGGAAGAATAAGATCATGGCAAAGCCTATGATTCGTAATGTATTCATAACTAGCATTTAAGCGGCAAAATTTGGGCATTCTACAAAGTAAAGATAGGTACAAAGCACATTTTTGAACTACTTTTTTCGACACCTGACACCAGTGTATTGGTTTATTAGTTAAATGGTTTTTTTATGATGTTAAACAGCTGTTATTTTTAACATTTTATACCGTTCAACGATTAAAATATTTTATATTTCCCCTATGGATAATGTAAAAAGCAGTACATATAAGGCTAAAAAGGGCGTTAAGTTGGCAGATTTGGCAACTTTTGAGAATTTCGATTTCGCAGATAAGGACCTGAAAAAGCAATTGGGAACCGTCCGAAGAGAACTTGGAGACTTTCAAAATACGCTGTATGCCCACGGGAAATACAGTGTTTTAATCTGTATACAAGGTATGGACACCTCTGGCAAGGACAGTCTTATACGTGAAGTCTTTAAAGATTTTAATGCCAGTGGGGTACAGGTGCATAGCTTTAAGGTTCCTACCGAATTAGAGCTCAAACACGATTATCTCTGGCGACACTATTTGGTGCTTCCTGCCAAAGGCATTTTTGGGGTATTTAATAGAACGCATTACGAAAATGTTCTTGTAACCCGCGTACATCCGGAATACATTCTCGGGGAGCATATTCCTGGAGTACATACGGTAGATGACATTAATCAAGAATTTTGGAATACGCGTTTTGAACAGATCAACAATTTTGAACGTCATCTTGCCCAGCACGGGACACTCATCTTTAAATTTTTCTTGAACCTATCAAAAGACGAACAACGAAGGCGTTTGTTGCGACGTTTGGAACTTAGGGAAAAGAATTGGAAATTTTCCCCTGGCGATTTAAAAGAACGAAAGTTGTGGGATAAATACCAGGAATGTTATGAAGAAGCCATCAACAATACTTCTACCTTCGAAGCACCATGGTATATAATTCCGGCAGATAATAAAAAAGCTGCGAGGGTGATTTTTGCCTCAATATTACTGGAAGAACTTTCAAAGTACAAGGATATTGAAGAACCGGAGTTGGAAGAGAAAATAAGGGTCAATTTGGAGAGCTATAAGAATCAATTGGAAAACGAATGAAAATGAAAAAAGCGGTATTGATATTCCTGCTCGTTTGCGGACATGGGTTTGCCCAGACAGAAGACGAAAAGCAAATAAGGACGATTTTTGATTCAGCACTTACAAATGGCATGGCCTATGATTGGCTCAACCATCTTTCGAATCAAATTGGTGGGCGATTGTCCGGCTCGGTGCAAGCAGAAATGGCGGTTGATTATACAAAGGCCCAATTAGATGAACTAGGATTGGATAGGGTTTGGCTGCAACCGGTCATGGTTCCTAAGTGGGTTCGGGGAGTACCCGAATTTGCCTATATGGAAACCAGCCCAGGTGTTACCACCAATATGGATATCTGTGCCCTTGGGGGATCGGTGGCAACCCCACTGGGCGGATTAAAAGCCGAGGTGATTGAGATAAGGGGCATTGAGGAGCTTAAAAAGCTTGGACAAGAGAAGGTTGCAGGCAAGATTGTTTTTTTTAACCGGCCTATGAATGCTACTTTGATCAATACCTTTCAAGCCTATTCGGGCTGTGTAGACCAACGTTATGCTGGTGCTGCCGAAGCAGGTAAACTAGGTGCATTAGGCGTTATTGTTCGTTCTATGAACCTGCGTTTGGATGATTTTCCACATACGGGCTCCATGAGCTACAATACTATTCCTGGCAATCAAAGAATTCCGTCGGCGGCTATCAGTACCAATGGGGCAGAACTGTTGAGCACAACCCTTAAACTTAATCCAGATACCAAATTTTATTTCAAACAAAATTGCCGGGAATTTGATGACGTAAAGTCGTTTAATGTTATTGGTGAGATTACCGGTAGTGTATACCCTGAAGAAATAATCGTCGTAGGCGGGCATTTAGATTCTTGGGATTTGGGCGATGGTTCCCATGACGATGGTGCAGGTTGTGTACAAAGTATGGAGGTGCTCAACCTTTTGAAAAAGTCTGGGTACAAACCAAAAAGAACCATTCGGGTCGTACTTTTTATGAACGAGGAAAATGGTCTTCGTGGAGGAAACGAATACGCATCTGTTGCTGAGTCCAAAAATGAAAAGCATGTGTTCGCCCTGGAAAGTGACTCGGGCGGTTTTTCACCGCGCGGATTTTCCTTTGATTGTTCCGACGGAAATTTTAAAAGGGTAGAAGGCTGGAAACCACTTTTTGAACCGTATTTGATACATTCTTTTACCAAAGGTGGAAGCGGTGCCGATATTGGCCCACTAAAGAATGAAGGAATAGTGCTCTCGGGACTTCGACCAGACTCACAGCGCTACTTTGATCATCATCATGCGGCAAATGATACCTTTGAGCACGTTAACAAAAGAGAGTTGGAACTTGGGGCAGCGGCCATGACCAGTTTGGTTTATCTTTTTGATAAATACGGTGTTGCGGAATAGCAATATAAATTCGACATTCAATCATATCATTTTAGGTCGATAAAAGTACTGCCAGCACTTCTTTAGCAACTAGTAAAATTTCTTACCTTTGCCGCTCATTTAAAAAGAGCATTATGCAAGACGGTATCTACGCAAAATTTAATACATCAAAAGGCGAAATTTTAGTCAATTTAACATACGACAAGACCCCCGCTACAGTGGGTAATTTTGTTGCCTTGGCCGAGGGAAATAAAAAGAACACGGCTAAGCCGGAAGGAACCCCATATTATGACGGACTCAATTTTCACAGGGTAATTCCCGATTTTATGATTCAAGGTGGTTGCCCACAAGGAACAGGTACCGGAGATCCCGGGTATAAGTTCGACGATGAGTTTCATCCAGAGCTGACCCATAAAGGTCCAGGGGTGTTATCAATGGCCAACTCAGGTCCGGGAACCAACGGAAGCCAGTTTTTTATTACTCACGTGGCAACACCTTGGTTAGATGATAAGCATACCGTTTTCGGCAATGTAACAGCGGGGCAGGATATCGTTGATTCCATAGCACAAGGTGATCGTATTGAAAGCTTGGAAATAGTGCGGGTAGGGGATGCTGCCCAAAAGTGGGATGCGACTACGGCTTTTGATAACCTGGAAGCAGAAAAAGAAAAAAGAATGGCCGTCGCAAAAGCTGCACAGGCAAAAGAGTTGGAAAAGGTTGCTGCCGGATTTGATGAAACCTCTAGCGGGCTTAGACACAAAATCATTCAAAAAGGAGATGGCGTCAAGGCTGAAAAAGGGAAAGGTGTATCTGTACACTATGAGGGGTCATTATTGAACGGTCAAGTTTTTGATTCATCATACAAGAGAAATAAGCCAATTGATTTTCAATTAGGTGTTGGTCAGGTCATTCCTGGTTGGGATGAAGGTATTGCACTGTTGCAAGTAGGTGATAAGGCACGCTTTGTAATTCCGTCCGATCTTGCCTACGGAAGTGCCGGGGCAGGAGGGGTAATACCGCCAAATGCTACCCTTATTTTTGACGTTGAGTTGATGGGTGTCAAGTAAAAGTGCCTTTTAGAGAGCAAAAAAAAGACCCGCCTTTCGGTGGGTCTTTTTATTATTTATTGTTTGGAGATTTCTATTTTTTTTGGGGGTCGTCTGCCCCCTCAACACTTACTAGCAAAAGTAAAAGGTTGATAATAATCAATACAAATAATACATTAAAGAAGGTAACCATGTTGCTGTTAACGTACTAAAAACTATTCGTTTAAAGAGTAACAACTATATTAGGAAAAACCCTACTTTAAAAAGAAGTTTATTTAAAACTTCTCCACTTCTTTGGCGCTGTATTTCATTAGGACTAAATTCAATAGTACTAATAAGGCCAAAATACTTAAAAAGTAAATCATAAAAATGTAATTTTTGGGGGATTAAATCAAAAACTCTATAATCAAAAACGATTATAATTATAGAATAGTGCTTTAAACAGCGTTAAAATTATTAAAAATGTATTTCGCTAATATTAAAACTAAGACAAGTTATCTTCAATTTTAAATTAACCTTGAGAATCAAATTTTACCAACTGCTCAATAATTTAATCAGAGGAGGAAAAATGGGTAGGCCCAATGAGAAAGGAAAACCTAGAGTTTTTAATAAAGGTAAACTCTCAAATATTTTGGCATCAAATGGTTGATTTTTTTCAGACTTATTAACAATACGGAAATTGGATTGGATTTTAAGGGTAATAAAAAAGCCTCGACATTGTCGAGGCTTTGTATAAAAAAAGTTTGTGCGTATCTAGTCTACTACTTTCACATTTACCGCGTTTAGTCCTTTTTTACCTTGTTGTAGTTCAAATTCTACAACATCACCTTCGCGAATCTCGTCGATTAAACCAGAAATGTGTACAAAGTGATCTTCGCTTGAACCGTCTTCAGTGATAAAGCCGTAACCTTTAGAATCATTGAAGAATTTTACTGTTCCTTTACTCATAATAAAAAATTAAATATTAATTAAAGCGCAAATATAGTATTAATATTCATACCATTGACAATTAACTGTTTATATTTCCTATTTCGGACTAGGTTGATTATTAAATGTTTATAGTGCTTAACTCTTCAGCGCTAACCTCTGAGCCAATTTCATGGGATAATCTATATTGGTACAACCCGTTTTCACCAATTGCGATAAGTAAATCATTTCGTATGATGACATCAAAAGCATCCCGTTTTATGGAAATTGTCAACTTTGATGCAGTTGGGTCGGTAACATCGAAAACCTTGATTTCATCGTCGCAAACGAATAGAAAGTTGCCATAAAGGCCCAGGCCTCTCGGAAAAGTTAAGTTTCTACTGTTCAGTAGTACGGGATTGGTGACATCGGCAACGTCGTATATTTCCAATACGTTTATTTGGTTGCCACAAAAGGTATCGGAATGCAATGTCACAAAGGCATGTGTATCGTTGGCGATTACGGGGTCACAGGCTGTAAAGTGCTCAACGCGAGAAAGCTGTTTCGGAAATTCAGGATTTTCGAGACCATAGATGAACATTCCATTTTGTGACCCGATATAGAGATAATCTTTATAACTAAATAGTGTTTCGATATTAAAACCAATGGGAACTGAATTCACTTTAATAGGATCTTTTATATCAGCCACGTTAAAAACGTTAAGTCCAAAAATGTCAACAGTATATAGATAATCGCCCACCAGCGTAAAACGTGCCAATGATCCACCCTGACCATCATTAATGGGAGCTTGGCTGTCGTTCTGAGCTGAATCGGAATCACACCCCAGTATTAGAATGCACATTAGAAATAAATAGCTGAGTCTTTTCATTGGGATTAGTTTTTTAGTTTCCAATCAACCACCACGGTATTGTCGGGGAGGTTATATGCCACTTCTCCCTCTGGGGATTCCAAAGGTGGAAAAGTATCTGGTATGCGCTTGGTAAGATCTATTGTGTTTGACCCGGTATTATAATCAACGGCAATTAGGTCTGTAGCTTGGTTAATATAGATTATGCTGCTTCGAATAGCCATATCTGTAGCGCCCGGAACCTCCAAGAACTTTATTGGTTTTGGGTCCATCGGATTACTATTATCATATACATGAAAACCTTTGTTCAATTCGTTTATAAAAAGAAAATCGTCTTTTACATATATCTTACCGCTAGTGCCTATGCTGATCGGATTTTTCAGCGAAACAGAATTTTCGAATTCTGACCTTTCCAAATAAACAGGTTCATAAAGGGATACAGGTTCAACGAAGTCGTCTTCGCAATCCGCAAAAGGAAAGCAACAACTTTCAAAAGTTAAGAAAAGGAGTGCAACTAAAACCCTACTTGTGTTTTTCATAGGAGGTTATTTATTCTTTGAACAACCGAAAATTTGATTACCCTACTTCAAGCGAGGGATTGGCGAAAAAAAATATAATTTTCAAAGTTTGAGACCCTAGATTCATTACTTTTATTTTTATGGAAGATACAATTGAACAACTCCGATATCCTATTGGGCATTTTGAATGTCCTGAAGAAATAATGGAAAAACACCTAGTACAATGGATACATACTTTGGAAACATTACCTACTCGTTTGCAAAAACTGGTCAAAATTTTATCCAAAGAACAGTTGGAGACACCCTACCGACCCGAAGGGTGGACAGTTCGCCAGCTGGTTCATCACATTTCAGACAGTCATCATAACAGTTATATTCGCTTTAAGTGGGCCTTAACGGAAGACAAACCTGTGATAAAGGCGTACGACGAAAAAAGTTGGGCGAATCTGTTCGATAGTAAAACTGCCCCCATCCAAATGTCATTAGATCATTTAAAGGCGGTTCACGCTAAATTGGTGTACTTGTTAAAAGGACTTTCAAAGGAGGACCTCAAAAGGTCGTTTATACATCCCGACAATAATTCAGAAACAACGATAGAAGAGAATATTGGTCGTTATGCCTGGCATAGTAACCATCATTATGCCCATATCGATAGACTCCGACAACGAGAAGGATGGATGGAATAGGAACTATATCAAACCAAGTAACTTTTAGATCTTTTTAGTCAATACATACATGGGACGTTCCTGCTCTAGAACTTTAGAAAACTTCAATAGTTTTTCGCTATGAACTTTAAATTTGTTTTTGAGGTAAAAATGTAATGCCGGTCCGTTTTGCATGGTATCTAACCAAATTACTTTTTTGGAATGTTCTTTTGCTCTAAGCATTATAAATTGCAGCACTTTTTTTCCAATGCCTATTCCAGAATATTCTTTAAGGATATAAATCTTATCTACATATAAGGCGTCGTTCTTCGTAAATTCATCCAACCTACAATTAATGGTAAATTTCAGGATTCCGACTGTTTTCCCGTTGTGATTGATTAAAAAAAGAGAAGTGTTTTTATCAATTTCCTCCAGTTTTAGAACTTCATAGGTGAAACTACTTTCAAGGTAAGCTGTCGCATCTTGATTTTCCCAGAGGTGAAGATAATGTTGTTTGTAGGCCTTAGTACCTACTTTTATGTACTGATTATATTTTGATACAGACAGGGGTTCAATATGTATAATTTCCTTCATACAGATTGGATCATATCAATACGAATGATCGGCCCATTTAATATTGCATCCAATACTCGGCTTTTGCACCTGATTTATTTCCGCCCCATTTAAAAGAGCTTCCATGGCCTTACGCAGATCACTTCCATCGAGTGGTTGGCCATTTCCTGGGCGCGAATCATCCAGTTGACCGCGATAAACAAGTTTTAAACTTTTATCAAACAAATAAAAATCCGGAGTACAGGCCGCATCATAAGCCTTGGCTACTTCTTGGGTTATGTCATATAGATAGGGGAAAGAATAGCCCTCTTCAATTGCCTTCTGCTTCATTAAATGAGGAGCATCCTGGGGGTAATTTTGAATATCATTACTGGAAATAGCAATAAATCTAATTCCTTTTTCTTGGTACGTTTTTGCAAGTTCCACCAGCATAGGATTTACATGAATCACAAAAGGGCAGTGGTTGCATATAAACATGATCATCGTACCATGATCTCCTTTCTGGGCATTCAGGTTTACGACGGTATTGGTCACCACGTCCTCAAGGCTAAATTCGGGCGCTTGTGTTCCTAGTGGGAGCATATTGCTGGGAGTTCTTGCCATTTGTTAACTAGTTTAGGTATCTAAAGGTAAAAGTATTTACTGATTCTTGTTCATTCCGAATGCTATTTTTAACTTGATCATTTATAAAACATATTTCAACATCGGATAATCTACTTTGACCGAAACGCTACTCGATACAGCAAGTCTTAATTTTGATGCAGATGCACAATGGGTGTTGAACGTTGTTTTGGCTTTTGTAATGTTCGGTATCGCCCTCGAAATTTCCATAAATGATTTTAAAGGACTTTTTCAGCAGCCAAAGCCTATTTTAATTGGTGTTTGTAGTCAGTTTTTACTCTTGCCTGCGATAACATTTTTTCTGGTGTTGTTTATAAATCCAGCTCCTAGTATAGCCCTCGGTATGTTTATGGTGGCCGCATGTCCCGGAGGTAACGTCTCTAATTTTATTACGCATTTGGCTAAGGGCAATACAGCCTTGTCTGTTAGTCTTACCGCTGTAGCAACCTTACTTTCAATTGTAATGACACCTCTGAACTTCCAGTTTTGGGGAGCACATTATGAGCCTACGGAAATCATTTTAAGGGAGGTATCCATCGCGCCCTTAGCTATGATAAAATTAGTTTCATTGCTATTAGGGCTACCGTTGATTTTAGGAATGGTATTGAACCATAGATTTCCTAAAATAGCAAAAAAAATGGCGAAGGTATTAAAAACGGTTTCTCTAATATTCTTTGTTTTACTGATTTTTTTTGCGCTTTATAACAATAAGGACATTTTTATGCAGTACGTACTATATGTATTATGGATAGTGCTATTGCACAACTTTTTGGCATTTGCAACTGGTTTTTCGATTGCGAACTTGTTCGGTCTATCAAGAAAAGACACGCGCTCTATAACAATTGAAACAGGAATACAAAACTCGGGTTTGGGGCTGATACTTATTTTTACCTTCTTTGAAGGTTTGGGAGGAATGGCATTATTGGCAGCATTTTGGGGAATATGGCATTTGATTTCTGGGTTACTTTTGGCAGGTTTTTGGAGTAAAAGACCTTTGATTAATAGCTAGGCATTTGAGGAATTTAGGATATAACGTATTAAAATATTGGGTCAAGATGGGGCTATATTGCTACCATGGCAAAATCAGGATCTCGGGTAAGGAAAATGTTCCAAAAGATCTGCCAGTGATGTTTTTGCCCAACCACCAAAGCGCCCTAATGGATGTGCTTTTGCTTGCCGTGGATTGTAACAGAAAACCTTGGTTTCTTACCCGTTCCGATATTTTTAAGAAACCGACCTTGAAAAAATTCTTCGCCTACTTGCAGATGATTCCCATTTACCGCATTCGTGATGGTCGTGAATCGCTAAAGAACAATGAGGCCGTTTTTACGCAATGTGCAGAACTTTTAGAAAAGAACGAAGCAATTTTAATGTTCCCCGAGGCCAATCATAATATTAAAAGAAGGGTACGTTCCCTAAGCAAGGGTTTTACCCGTATTTTGTTTGGTACTTTGAATAGGTCTCCAAATCTTGATATTCAGATAGTGCCTATTGGATTGAATTATAAGGATGCAAAAGGATTTCCAGATCATGTGGCCATTAACTTCGGGAAGCCAATCGCTATTAGGGACTTATATAAAAAGGACGATATAAAAGAATCGACCCAAATTGTTAAGGATGTAGTCTCCGGGGAATTGAAAAAGCTAACTACCCATATTGAGGACGAAGAAAACTACGATACTATTATTGCCCGGTTGCAAAACTCAGGAGTAGAATATTTGAATCCGATACAAGTAAATGAAATGGTTCAAAAACTGGAAAATGGAAAAATTTCTGTAAAGGATAAAGAGAACCAAAATTTGTTAACCACATTTTTCAAATTTTTATTTACTGTCTTGAACCTGCCTTTGGTTTTGGGATGGCGTTATGGGATGAAACCCAGAGTTTGGGAACCTGAGTTTACCGGCACATTGCGATTCGCATATGCAATGTTGGCAACTCCGCTATATTACCTATTGGTTTTTACAATAATGGCCTTTCTATTTACCCCGTTGATTGGTGTATTCACCTTAATGGGACTTTTTGTATTTAATTGGCTATATGTGAAATTGGCCTGAGACGACCATTGTTATTACATAATATCACCAAAAAATATAGCGTTCATCAACAGCTTATTGGTACCATACCAAAATGCCCTGAAGTTGGTGTTGTCGGTAAAACCAATGACCCGCCCCTTACCGCTATGTTGTACTTGAAAAGGAACACTCTTCTTAAGGAGTTCTAGATTCTCTTTTGAAATATAGCCACTCAGTAACGGATTATCAGTATACACAATCGGGTTATTGTAACTGTCCTTATCCGGATCAATATAGATATTCGTATTTCTGAATAGCGCCAGCTCGTCGTTTTTATAACCAAAGTTAATAGGGTGGGAGCGGTCCAGCGTTGTTTCAAAAATAGCCCCCCCGGTAACTTGTGCACCTTTAAAATCCTGTTTCTGACCAAAAGAAATGTTTTTGGCTACCAATGTATCTTTCCTGAACGTTAATTTCATAAGTTCATTTTTAGAGAACCATTCTACGGTATTGCGATAACCGATGAGCGTACCCCCATTCTTGACCCATTTTTTCAATTTATCCACTACAGCCTTGTTCATGCTCTTATTTTGTATACTTGGAATGATAATATCAGTATACTTGCTTAAATCAACCTTGTTGAAATAATTCATGTCTATTTTGGTCAATTGCATTTGATAGCGGGTATCGAACAAATGCCAAATTTCCCCAGCATCGTACGAACGCACACCGTTACCCACCAAAATAGCCACCTTTTGTTTTGTAATGGGGTCAAAGTCCCTGCTTCCCAAATCAATACCTTTTGTGAGACCTGTACCCACAGCAGTAATTTGTATTTTACTATCTGATGCTACTTTTTTTAAGAATTCATACAATGCCTTCGCATCCAATTTCTGATTTTGAACAGGAATCATTATGGTGCCAAAATCATAGTTTTTACCTTCCAAGGTAAAAGGAGACTTTGCAACTTTAGCTCGAAGACCCTTATTCACAATTGCATTTAATGCCTTGGGAGTATAGTACCCGTTCCATTCAAATAAATAGGCATAGTTACTTTGCTTATCTACTTTTCCGGTAATTTCCTTAAAATCGATAATCTGATCACCAGCGTTTACCATTGAACCGACTTCTTTGTAATCTACATTAAAAGCCAGTGGGAGTGTCCATGCAGAAACATCATAAAAGAGACTATCGGCAAAGGTCGTGCGTTTTTCGAAAATCGCGTTGATCAGACGTGGGTTCTTTTGGTTCAAAGGAACTACATAACTTTTTCCTCGTTCGTACTGCTTCCCATCAAGGGTGGCGTCATTTGCCAACTCATGGAATTTAATACCATGCCGACCCAATATTTCCGCAAGGTGCCATGCTTTTGCGGCATCTTTATGATCACCAAATACGATGGCCTTTGTTTTGTTCTTGGCAGCTTCATTCCGCAATGTTGAATAAAAATCCCTTTGAAATTTTAGGATTTTATCTTTCATATTATTGGCTGCTTCAATCGTAGATAATGCGGCTGTAAATTGATTCCGGATGGTAAAAGGAAAGGTTAAGGTCCCGTTTTCACTTTCTTGCACATGCCCTCTTGAACTACCCTGTTCGAATAGAATTCCCAAGCTTCCGTTTACATCGGGAAAAGTGGAGCCTTTTCCATAGTAATAATCATCATATCCTTCTTCAGAATAGTATAGCGAGCCAATTTTATCAAGGGCCTTTGCATGATAGGTGCCAATTTCAGCTGTTAGTTCTTGGTTCTTTTTTGGGGTAAGAGGGTGCACCCTGGTTGGCTCTCCCGGTTGAAAAAAGAAAGTGGCGTCAGTACCCATTTCATGGTGGTCCGTAAGAATATTGGGCAACCACTTATGAAAACTTTTGATTCGCGCACGACTCTCTGGTAACTGAACAGGTAACCAGTCGCGGTTCATATCAAACCAATAGTGATTGGTTCTGCCTCCAGGCCAAACCTCATGGTATTCCCTTTCATTACTGTCCGGATTTAGGTTCATACTCCTATTGGTATTGGCCCAATAGGCAAAACGTTGAAGGCCATCGGGATTAAAAGAGGGATCCAAAAGAATTACCATATTATCTAATAATGATTCAATTTCAGGTCCTTGCGCTGCGGCTAAATAATAGGCATATGCCAATGCAGCATTAGATCCGCTGGGTTCATTACCGTGAATGGAGAAACCTTGATAAACCACAATAGGCATTTCACCAACTTTTAAGGTACTGCCTCCATTTTCCGTTAGGGCCAAATGATCTCGCTGTATGTTGTTGATATTTTGAAGGTTCTTCGGAGAAGTAATCGTTAAAAGTACTATAGGGCGGCCTTCAAAAGTTTCACCCCTGCTCTCTATAGAAATGCGATCGCTGATGGCCGCCAGCGTCTGCATATAAAATAGTAGCTTGTCATGGGTTACATGCCATTCGCCAACTTGATGGCCGATGACTGATTTTGGGGTCGGAATGTTACTGTTGTAAGATATGTTCTGAGGTAAATAATAATCTAGGGTTACTGGTTCTTGTGCAGTAATTAACAAGCTAATAGTAAACATTAGCAACAACGTTATTTTTTTCATGCCATATCCGCTTTAGTCGATCCTTAAATATAAAAAAACGACCCGTATAAAAGGTCGTTTTAAAATAAGTTTATTTACCGTGTACTCTTAGATGTCATCAAAGTCAACATCGGTGAAGCTTTCCGCAGCAGGAGCATCATCTACATCTACCGCCGCAACGTCCTCTTCCCGCTTGTAGTCTTTCTGATGTCTATCGGAAATGACTTCGGTACCTTTTTCATCGATAATAAAATCCATCATCTCGATAACATGTTCTTTAAAGGCCTCGAAATCTTCTTTGTACAGATAGATTTTGTGTTTTTTGTAATGGAAAGAACCATCGTCATGGGTAAACTTCTTACTCTCGGTAATCGTTAAATAATAATCCCCTGCCTTGGTGCTCCTTACGTCAAAGAAATAAGTTCTTCTACCTGCCCTTAAAACTTTTGAATGTATTTCTTCCTGATCTTCGTGGTTTCTTTCGCCCATTTTTATAGTGTTCTCTTTATAGTTACTTACTGGTTGTATTACCAAAAATGAAAAAAAAATGCGGTACGAACAACAATTTTTTAGTTTTCTTTCTCCGAGAGCTGGTTCAAATAGAGCTCCTTATAGTAACCATTTTGGTTGTTCAATTCTTCGTGAGTTCCTTGCTGTAATAGTTTGCCGCCCTCCAGGACCAGAATTTTATCAGCATTTTTTGCTGAGGAAACCCTGTGGCTTACAATAAGTGTAGTTCTGTTTTGGGAAGCGCGTTTTAAATTGTTCAGTATTTCTTCTTCAGTCTCGGTATCCACTGCGGAAAGACAATCATCAAAAAGGTAAACTTTTGGGTTTTTCAAAAGGGCACGGGCAATTGAAACCCGTTGCTTTTGTCCACCGCTAAGGGTAATGCCCCGCTCACCGAGTATGGTATCATATTGCTTTGTAAAACCCATTATGTTTTCATGCACCACGGCATTTTTGGCAACCTCAACAACCTGCTCTTGGGTTGCCTCATGTTTACCAAATTTGATGTTGTTGTCTATGGTATCTGAAAAAAGAAAGGCATCTTGGGGTACGGTGCCAATACCTTCGCGCAAACTGAATAGATTCAGGTGCTGTATGGGTACATCATCAATAAGTATTTCTCCCGAACCGACATCATATAGTCTTGTAATGAGTTCTAAAATGGTAGACTTGCCGGATCCTGTTTTTCCTAGAATCGCAACGGTATCTCCTTTTTCAATTATAAAAGAGAGGCTTTTGAGAGCGGTGATTTCGGTGTCATCATACGTGAAGGTAACATTACGGAATTCTATTTTTCCTTCTATTGGTGTTTCTTCCAATACTTCATTCTTGATTTTCGGGGATTCTTTTAAAAACTCGTTAATACGCTTTTGGGATGCCTCAGCGCGTTGTACAATAGAGGTAAGCCACCCGACTATGGCCACTGGCCATGTCAACATATTTACATAAAGAATGAACTCGGCAATAATTCCCACCGATTCTATTTCACCATTCATATACTGCTTTCCGCCAATATAAATAACAAAAAGATTGCTAACACCGATCAAAAGGATCATCAAAGGAAAAAACCAAGCCTCAACCTTGGCAAGATTTATACTTTTGTTCTTGCCTTCATCGGCAAGGTCGGTAAGTTCCTGATTAATGGTAGGTTCAAGTCCGTATGCCTTTATTACCGCTACTCCTGAAAAAGATTCTTGGGTGAAGGTTGAAAGTACCGAAAGAAATTGTTGAACCTTTGTACTGCGTTTATGAATTACCTTACTGATCTTATAGATCAATATAGAAAGTATCGGGAAGGGTAGTATGGTATATAAGGCCAATGTGGGCGCCTTTATAAACATTAAAGGTAAGAGGCAGGCGAAAAGCGTTAGTGCATTCATACCGTACATAATAGCGGGCCCTGCATACATACGTACTTGATTTACATCCTCACTGATCCTACTCATAAGATCACCAGTTCTGTTTTTCTTATAAAAATCAAGATTTAGCAACTGGTAATGGTCGAATATCTCATTTTTAAGATCATACTCGATAAAACGGGATACATTTATAATAGTTTGCCGCATTAAAAAAGTAAAGAGGCCTGATAACAAGGCGGTTCCGAGAATGATTAAAATATACTTGAGCGCTAGGGCTTCAAGTTCAGGTTGCAAGATTTTTCCGGCGGCAAAATCTTCGATCAACTTAACCGACTTATTAACATAGGAAGGCATCACCAAGGAAAAAATGCGGGCAATTATAGTTATAATGATGCCTACCAGTAGCTTAAACCAATATTTCTTAAAGTATTTGTTAAGGTGTTTTAATTCTTTCATTTGCCAAGTAGAACTGGTTGCCAAATATAGGCTTGCTGGGATGACTTTACAAGAAGTAAAATTTTAGGATGGTAAAAAGTTCTAAAATAGATTGTTATTTTTGCAACCTTAAATGAGATTGTTAAGAAAGATCAATTAACAAGTTTTATAATAACTCCTAAGAATAACCTGATCTATAAAAGTTCTTTAGCATGTTAACAAGAAGGCATATTCGAGTAAAGGTAATGCAGTGTATTTATGCCCTGACCCAATCAAAGGATGATACCCTTGAAAAGCAAGAAAAATTCCTTTCTACCAGTATCGATAATATGTACACACTTTATCTAGTACTATTGAGCCTTCTTATTGAAATCCAGGCACATGCTTCAGATCAACTTGCTCTTTCCTCTAAGAAATACCTCGCCAATAGTTCAGATGCCTATTTGGATAAGGAAAAATTCATCAAAAATCGTCTTTTGGTGCAGTTGACGCAGAATAAGTCTTTAAAAGCTGAGCTTGAAAAACGAAAGTTGAAGAACTGGTACTTAAATGAAGAATATGTTAAACTTCTTTATAAGGAAATTGTAGAAAGCGAAATTTACAGGAAGTATATGGGGTCTAGCGCTAATTCGTATGAAGAGGATAGGGTCTTGCTAAGCGATTTGTTCAAAGAAGTTATTGCTCCAAACGAGAAAATCTATGATTATTTTGAGGATAACAAGCTTACTTGGGTAGATGATTTGCCCATAGTGAATACTTTTTTCTTAAAACAACTTAAGAAGGTTAGGGAAGATAAACCGGAATCGTTCTTTTTACCAAATCTTTTGAAAGATGAGGAAGACATGGTCTTTGCCAAGACATTGTTGACCAAGACTCTTTTAGACAATGCCAAATGGGAAAAGGAAATTGAAGGTAAGACCCCTAACTGGGATAAGGACCGCATCGCGGATATCGATTCCATCTTGCTAAAAATGGCCATTTGCGAATTACTTAATTTTCCATCAATACCTGAAAAGGTAACCATAAACGAGTTTTTAGAGATTGCAAAAGAGTATTCTACCCCAAAAAGTAGCATCTTTATAAACGGAATTCTTGATAAACTCGTTAAGGAATATAGGGCAGATGGAAAACTCAATAAAATGGGTAGGGGCCTGTTATAAATTATTTATTTAATTTTGTATTAATTTAAAAATAAAAAATATCATGAAAAAAGTATTTTTAGCATGTAGCGCTTTCGCTCTATTAAGTTTTGTTGGTTGTAAAGAAAATGCGGCTAGTAAGGTAAATACGGCAAATGTTGCTGTGGCAGCGGAAAGAGATGAAGCGGCTAAGCAAATTCCCGTGATGACGTTTGATAAGATGGAACACGATTTTGGAACCATTGAGCAAAATGCTCCTCAGGAAACAGTTTTCTCATTTACGAATACTGGTAATGCACCATTGATCATCACTGATGCAAAGAGTACCTGCGGTTGTACGGTACCTAAAAAACCAGAAGCTCCGGTAGCACCAGGGGAAAAAGGAGAACTTGTTGTAAAGTTTAACGGTTCTGGACAGAATCAGGTAACCAAAACAATTACGGTAACTGCCAATACGGAAAAAGGACAGGAACTTTTGAAAATCAAAGCTTTTGTCAACCCAAAAAATGCAGGTCCACAGGCAGTTGGCCCGGTTGCGAACTAAATAATTTTCGATAATATCAGTACTATATGGGAGATATTGGGCAGTTTTTGCCAATGATTTTGATTTTTGTGGTTGCTTATTTTTTTATGATACGGCCACAAATGAAGCGGGCAAAGGATGAAAAAAAGTTTGGCGCCGAATTAAAAAAGGGGGATCGGATAATCACCAAGAGTGGGATGTACGGAAAGGTGATGGAGGTCAGCGAAAAAGACAACTCTTGTGTCCTGGAAACCATGGCTGGTAAATTAAAGTTTGACCGCTCAGCTATTTCCATGGAAATGAGCAAAAAGCTAAATGCCCCGATTGCCAAAAAGTAAACTGATTAAAGAGTAAAACTATAAAGCATCCCTATAAGTGGATGCTTTTTTTGTATAAAACCACAGATTCAGCATCAGCACCACAAGCTTATCTATACATATCGTTCAAACCCTTTCCTTCGGCAATCATCGGAAGGATTTTTTCCAACCTTGAGGTTTTGGTCTTTTCCTGTTTGGCGGTGGCAATGTATTCACAAAACTCCTTCTTTTTGTAATTGGATAGTTGATTGAAAGCCACCTTTAAACTTTTGTCAAGTTTAAAAACCTCCTTTAGTTCGGGAGGAACGGTTACTTTAATAGCTGATTTTTTCTTCGGGGCCAGTTTGATTCCTTTTTTCTCATTTTCAATAGCCTCGTTTATATAAGCCGACACCCTTTTAGGATCGATGGTGTCCTCCAAATAAAACTTCCAGTGCCGCATGGCCTGTGTTTTTCCTTCCTGCGCATTTTCTAGGACTTTTTTTGGGTCGGAAAGGAAAACACCATTAAAAAACCAGATGCCGCAATGTTTTTTGAACTTGCAGATCGACAGTACGTTCTTGCCATTGATCATATAGGTCGGGAACATCCACTTGTAGGTTTCCTCCAGATTCGCCTTGAGTGCAATTTCCCTAAGGACGTCAATACTTTTTTTAAAAGCATGTTCCTCAGCGTAATAACGTTCCACTTTTTCCGATTTATCCATAGTCATGTGGTTTTAAAAGCCTAACTGTTTAATGACAAAATTTAGAGATTTTATCACTTCCGACTTCACTTTATTGCGACCAATTCACATATTTTAACGATTACTTCCACCGCTTTCTGCATACTTTCAACAGGGACATACTCATATTTTCCGTGAAAGTTATGGCCGCCTGCAAAGATATTGGGGCATGGTAGGCCCATATAGCTAAGCTGGGAACCATCGGTTCCTCCGCGAATGGGTTTAATAATAGGGTCAATACCTATCGCCTGCATTGCCTCCTTGGCGACATCCACAATATGCATTACCGGTTCAACCTTCTCCCGCATATTAAAATACTGATCTTTTAATTCTATTTCGATACAGTTTCCATACAACGAATTCAACTTGTCCGTAATATCAAACAACAATTGCTTCCGTTTTTCAAACTGTATTTTATCGTGATCTCGAACGATTAATTCAAATTCAGCATGTTCAATGGTCCCATGCATGTGGTGAATATGAAAAAAACCTTCCCTTCCCGAGGTGTTCTGTGGGGTTTCTTCAGGAGGTAGAATCCACATAAATTCATTTGCAATACTTATCGCATTGATCATTTTACCCTTGGCATAGCCCGGATGTACGCTCTTTCCCTTGATGATAATCTTTGCTGAAGCGGCATTAAAATTTTCATATTCCAGTTCTCCAATTTGACTGCCATCCATGGTATAGGCCCATTCCGCCCCAAATTTTTCAACATCGAATTTATGTGCTCCCCGGCCAATCTCCTCATCAGGTGTGAAGCCCACCCTTATTTTTCCATGTTTTATTTCAGGATGTTGAATCAGGTACTCCATTGCCGTTATAATTTCGGTGATACCGGCTTTGTCATCTGCGCCCAAAAGTGTAGTACCATCTGTGGTAATTAGTGTTTGTCCTTTGTACTGCAGCAGGTCATCAAAATAAAAAGGGGAAAGCACCACCTTTTCTTCCACATTTAAAATAATATCTCCACCATCATAATTTTCAATGATTTTCGGATTTACATTCGTTCCCGAAAAATCTGGAGAAGTATCAAAATGTGCTATAAAACCGATTACCGGCACCTCTTGATCAATAGTACTTGGCAAGGTGGCCATGATATAAGCATTATCATCTATCGTAACATCCTTCATGCCAATACGTGTCAATTCGTCAACCAATAAGTCTGCCAATTGCCATTGTTTTTCGGTACTTGGTGTGGTTTCTGAAGTTGGATCGCTCTGCGTATCGAGCTTCACATAGCTTATAAAACGGTCAATAATATGCTGCATTAATATAATTTTTAGATAAAAATACAGTTTATAGTAAAGTTATTGAAACCTTAGTTTTGAATATCATGAAACCGATTCAGCTGAAAACGATTAATTTTTTTATTTGCTTTCTTGCCGTAGCTTTTTTTGGACAAGCCCAAAATTGCACTTTAGACATCGGTGGTAAAAATCACACCGTAATCGTTGATGTTTTTCAATTAAATTCCGGACAACAAGCAGTTATGGAGGTGTTGCGGGGCGAATTGGAAATTGCACAAAAAGAAATCGAGGACGAGATTCAGAAACTTTTTGAAACACATCCTCAAAGCACCGAAACCGAGTTGATTACCCTAGCCGATAAGTATAAAATATTGAAGGAAAAAATGGTCAGCGCTTCTTGGGAAAGCGATAAGAAACTTTTAGAGACCTTCAATCAAAAGCAGTACGAACGATATTTAAGTTTATGCTATGAAGCACTTCGAGATCCAATTGTAGTTACCCCTGTTTCTTACGAGGCTAACCTAACTCCCGAGTAATTGCCCAAGCTGTTAATAAAATTGGCTGAGATAGGAAAAATACTGACATTCTGTTTGTATTTTTGGCAAACGCTTACTGCCTTTTATGTATAAATATTTCCTTAGGCCACTCTTTTTTTTATTAGACCCGGAATGGGTGCACCATCTTAGCTTTAAGGGAATTCGTTTTCTTTCCAAGTTGGGTTTTTCACCACTGTTTAGGTTGAGGTATGTTTTGGAAGATCCAAAGTTGGAACGTGAGGTTTTCGGATTAAAATTTAAAAACCCAGTTGGTCTTGCCGCTGGTTTTGATAAAGATGCGAAACTGTACAACGAGCTGAGTGATTTCGGTTTTGGTTTTATCGAAATAGGTACATTAACTCCGAAACCTCAGGAGGGAAACCCCAAAAAACGACTTTTTAGGTTAAAATCAGATCAAGCGATAATCAACCGCATGGGTTTTAACAACAAAGGCGTTTTTGACGCCGTTGAAAAGTTAAAAAAGAAACATCGCGTGCTTGTAGGCGGTAACATAGGAAAGAACAAAGCAACTCCCAACAACTTGGCCACAAAGGATTATCTCATCTGTTTCGAGGCGCTTTTTGAGCATGTTGATTATTTTGTGGTCAATGTAAGTTCTCCAAATACTCCAGGATTGAGGGAATTGCAAGATAAAGCACCCTTAACGGCTTTACTGTTGGAGCTTATGAAAGAAAATAAAAAAATTGCCACAAAGTCTAACCAGGGAAAGGAAAAACCGATTCTTTTAAAAATTGCACCGGATCTAACAGACGACCAGTTGTTGGATATTATTGATATAGTTGATAGTACAAAAATTGATGGCGTTATTGCTACCAATACTACCATTTCGAGGCAGAACTTGAAATCTCCTTTAGTAGAAACCGAAGAAAAGGGGGGGCTTAGCGGAAAACCGTTGCGAAAGCGCAGCACAGAAGTAATTCGATTTTTATCCGAAAAAAGTGGCAAGGCTTTCCCGATCATTGGTGTTGGCGGTATTCACGGACCGGAAGAAGCACTCGAAAAACTGGAGGCTGGCGCAGATTTGATTCAATTATGGACTGGCTTTATTTATGAAGGACCGGGTCTAATCAAGAGAATCAATAAGGCAATTCTTGAAAAAAGTTGATTTTTTTTTAAGTTTAAAAGCCTTTAAAACAATTTTTCCATTAATGAGGTTACAATGCTTATCTGTTTAGTAAAGCGATTTTTTATCGAAGCAGAAACGGGGACCGAGTTTCAGATTTAATTTGAACTTAAAAAGTGAATTACGAAATCCTTGTTGCTTTTATGGCCGCAACAGCGGCCCTGGCTATTTCACCCGGTCCAGACAATATTTATGTGCTTACCCAAAGTATTACACATGGTAAAAAATTTGGCCTTGCTACTGTTTCCGGACTTATTTCGGGTTGTCTAGTGCATACCACCCTGCTTGCTTTTGGAGCCTCGGCCCTGATAAAGGCTAACGACAAACTGTTTTTTGCGATTAAGCTCTTTGGGGCCGTCTATCTATTATATTTGGCATTTCAAGTTTACCGCAATGATGCAGCGGTAAAACTTTCAGGCGAATCCGTTCCCAAGAAGAATCTTTCCCAATTGTTCAGGCAGGGATTTATAATGAATGTACTCAATCCCAAAGTGACCATTTTTTTTCTAGCGTTCTTCCCTGGTTTTCTTTTTAGCGAAACTTTAAATACTGTTATTCAATTTTATATACTTGGGCTACTTTTTATGATGGTTTCAGGCATAATTTTCTCGGTGATAGCTATCCTGGCGGGGAACATTTCTACCTATATAAAACAAAATGACAAAGTAGGTGATGTTTTAAAATGGTTACAGATTTCGGTTTTTATCAGCATTGCGGTCTATCTCTTATTATCAGATAAATAGTAGTAATTTTGTTTAAGAAACATGGATTTGGAAGTAGACTACGGGTTACTTTAGAGTTGAATTATCGCTCTGGCAGGTAATGGGTGCTAGATGTCTTTTAATCATCTGGTTTGTAAAACGATTTAATGCACAACAAAATAAAAATCATTGAATGTCCACGAGATGCCATGCAGGGCATTAAGACATTTATACCCGCAGCGGAGAAGACAAAGTATATTCAATCGTTGTTGGGTTGTGGTTTCGATACCATCGATTTTGGGAGTTTTGTATCGCCAAAAGCTATCCCGCAAATGATTGATACCGCCGAGGTACTTTCGCAATTAGATCTTTCAACGACCAAGAGCAAACTGCTGGCAATTGTTGCAAATGTAAGGGGAGCTAAAGATGCTTGTACACATAAACAAATTGATTATTTAGGATACCCGTTTTCCATTTCGGAAAACTTCCAAATGCGCAATACACATAAAACAATTGAACAGTCCGTTGAGACACTTCAAGAAATTCTAAAACTAGCAGAGGCCTCGGGAAAAGAAGTTGTAACCTATATTTCTATGGGATTCGGGAACCCTTACGGAGACCCTTGGAGCGTTGAGGTAGTAGGGGAGTGGACGGAAAAACTAGCTGAAATGGGTGCGCGTATTTTATCCCTTTCGGATACTGTAGGTTCTTCTACCCCGGAAGTTATCGATTATCTTTTTTCTAATTTGATACCCAAATACCCTGAAATTGAATTTGGTGCCCACTTGCACACCACGCCCAGTAAATGGCATGAAAAGGTGGATGCTGCCTATAAATCAGGATGCCGCAGGTTCGATGGCGCGATACAAGGTTTTGGCGGTTGCCCCATGGCAAAAGATGAATTGACTGGAAATATGCCCACCGAAAAAATGCTCTCGCATTTTACAGCTAGTAATGCCAACACAGGCGTCAACGGGATGGCTTTTGAAGCTGCCTATAACAAGGCTACTGAATTATTTTCCAAATATCATTGATATAACCTATTGATATTCTATAGGTTGTAATTTCTTTTCTTTTCTTATTTAGATTTAATATAAATAAAGTTGCAAGAATCAGATATGGGCTTTAGATTTGCACACGAAAATTCACTTATTTAAAACAAGTCTAAATAAAAACAAGAAGTACAATGTACAAATATTTATTACCCTTAGCTTTCTTTTTTTCGGTTTCTAGTTTTGCCCAAGTGAGTACCGACTCCATCATGCTGGACCCTCAAAAACAATTAAATTCGGCCCAACGAATCTTATCCGGTAATTACGGTTCAGCGGTTACCGTTGGGGCTTATGGCGAAATGCTATACAACCAGCCAGAAGGAGATAATGGGGAGTTGGATGTTCAACGTTTGGTCTTGTTATTTGGGTACCGTTTTACCGATGAGGTTCAATTTTTTACAGAAATTGAATTGGAACATGTGGAAGAAGTTTTTGTAGAACAGGCCTTTGTAAATTATAATGTAGGCAACAACGTGAATCTTCGAGGAGGGCTAATGCTTGTACCTATGGGAATTGTAAATGAATATCACGAACCAACAACTTTTAATGGGGTTGAACGCCCAGCTATGGATAATGCCATCGTTCCGACCACATGGAGGGAATTAGGTGTGGGTGCGAGTGGACGTTTTAATGATATTTCCTTAGGGTATCAGGCCTATATTTTTAACGGATTCAAATCAACCCAGGCAGATGGGGAAGGTGGACTTTCAGGATTTTTAAAGGGTTCAAATGGATTGAGAGGAGGACGACAGAAAGGAATAAAATCGACCATTGATAGTCCTACCTTGTCCGCTAAGTTAGATTATTATGGAGTTCCAGGGCTTCGGCTTGGTCTTTCAGGATATTTTGGAAAGACACAGGCTGCAGATGATATAGAAGAAATAGATGGGGCGAACATAGGCATTTCTATGATTGGTCTCGATGCACGGTATGCGTATCAAAGGTTTACCGCTAGGGGTCAATTTATCCATGCGTCGCTTTCCGACACAGAGCAATATAACGCGGCAACAGGTCAGAATTTGGGTAGTGCGTTACAAGGTTGGTATCTGGAGGCGGGCTATAATTTATTGCCAACAGATAAAAAGCAAAAATTATTTGCCTTTACGCGTTATGAAAAGTACAATACGCATGCCGACACTGCCGGTGCCTTGGAAGCCGAGGCAGCATATGATCGTACCGATGTAACATCTGGTCTTAGTTATCATATAGCGCCAGGGGTAGTGCTAAAAGGTGATTACCAGTTCCGCAGCAATGAGTCCGATACCGATACAAAAGACCGATTGAATTTTGGAATCGGAGTTTGGTTTTAATGTTTAATCTAATTTTTCCTTCCTCTGGAGGGAGGGAAACCTTAGTGAGGCGATATTGTTGATAAAAAATGGTTTTTTCTTATTAAGATTAAGTCTAAATTAATACATTTGCTTCATGGCAACCAATAGAAACATCTTTGGGATTTTAGCTCTGCTGACGCTTTTTTTAGTAGGGTTTGGCGTGCCAAAAAAGCTTGAAAAAAAGGTTAGTAAAGAAGTTGTTAAAACTTTTAAAATAGATGATTTTACGGTGGAGCCTGTTTCTTTATCAGGTCAATTGAGTACCGAACTCCCTTCTAAGATTACCCAAGACAATTTCTTTAAAGTACATCATACCGGTAACCTTATTGGTTATTTGTTTATAGATAGTGCTCCGAGTAAAACTGCCCGGTTCGACTATTTGGTGATTTTGGATGATGAACTGAAAATTGTCCATTCTAAAGTGCTGATTTATCGGGAGGAATACGGGGGCGAAATAGGGAGCACCCGGTGGTTAAAGCAGTTTTTGGGTAAATCAGGTACCGACCGCGTTAACCACGAAACGAATATTGATGGTATAGCTGGTGCTACTATTTCGGTTAGATCGATGACAAATGCGATGGACAACCTTCTTCAGACTATCGGAATTCTTCAGGAAAAAAATATGCTCTAATGCAGTACAACGGGCTGCTGACTACATTTTCCAATGAAATTAAAATTTTTATTGGAACTTTTGTGCTTGTGCTTTCCGTTGGGTTTTATACCGGATTACTGTTTGTCTCTCAAACTAGTACCGCAGCACCTAGCGGTATTGAAGAAAACTATTTGGGTAACGAGGAAAACGAAGATGCGGAAATTATGAAATTCAAAAAAAGTGAGCGAGAAATGCTCACTATTATTCATACGCATATTCTTTCAATGTCCTTTATTTTCTTTTTGTTAGGCGGACTGGTTTGGTTGACGAAACTACCAAAAAAATGGAAACTTTTTTTGACTGTGGAACCCTTCGCATCCGTTCTGTTGACCTTTGGAGGGATTTATCTCTTATGGACAGGTATTTTATGGATGAAATATGTTGTGATTTTCTCCGGATTTTTAATGACCGTTACGTACACCGCCGCTGCTGTTTTGGTTCTTTACCAACTCTTCCTGAAACCGGATACGGCCTAAACTTACGTTTTTAACGATTCATCTATATTCTTTCCTCAAACCGCCAAGCGGTCTTTCCGCTTTTTTCATTACATTTACGCGCAATTAATCTATAATTGCAATGGAAGCACATCTCAATAAAATTGTAGGCGAAGGTCTTACCTACGATGACGTTTTACTAGTTCCTGCCTTTTCAGAAGTACTTCCTAGGGAAGTCAGCATCAAGACCAAATTCACACGAAATATTACCATTAATGTACCCATAGTTTCGGCCGCAATGGATACGGTGACCGAGTCGCGAATGGCCATTGCTATTGCCCAAGAAGGAGGCATTGGGGTGTTGCATAAGAATATGACGATTGATCAACAGGCGATGAAAGTACGTAAGGTAAAGCGTGCCGAAAGTGGTATGATTTTGGACCCGGTAACCCTCCCTTTAAATTCTTTAGTCCAAGATGCGAAAGAAAACATGAAAGAATATAGCATTGGGGGCATTCCTATCGTAGATGATGCAGGTAAATTGTTGGGTATTGTTACCAATAGGGACCTTCGTTTTGAGAAAAACAATGATAGACCCATTGCTGAAGTGATGACTTCTGAAAATTTGGTTACCGTTGCCGAAGGTACTTCCTTGGAACAAGCAGAGGACATCCTTCAGGAAAATAAAATTGAAAAACTTCCTGTTGTAGATAAAGATTATAAACTGGTTGGGTTGATAACCTTTCGGGATATCACTAAACTTACCCAGAAACCAATGGCCAATAAAGATCGTTATGGTCGTTTAAGAGTGGCTGCCGCACTTGGTGTTACGCACGATGCCATTCAGCGGGCAACAGCTTTGGTCAACGCAGGAGTAGATGCCATTGTTGTCGATACGGCCCATGGGCATACCGCAGGGGTGGTCAATGTCTTAAAAGAGGTTAAAAAGAAGTTTCCAGAACTAGAGGTTATTGTTGGTAATATTGCCACGGCCGAGGCTGCAAAGTATTTGGTCGATGCTGGTGCTGATGCCGTTAAGGTCGGAATAGGTCCAGGGTCAATTTGTACTACACGCGTAGTTGCCGGTGTCGGCTTTCCGCAGTTTTCTGCTGTGCTGGAAGTTGCGGCCGCTATCAAAGGTAGTGGGGTTCCTGTAATCGCAGATGGTGGTATCCGGTATACTGGCGATATTCCAAAGGCAATTGCCGCGGGCGCCGATACGGTAATGTTGGGCTCTTTGTTGGCGGGAACCAAAGAGTCTCCCGGCGAAACTATTATTTACGAAGGACGAAAATTCAAGTCTTATCGTGGAATGGGTTCTGTTGAGGCAATGAAACAAGGTTCCAAGGATAGATATTTTCAGGATGTGGAAGATGATATCAAGAAATTGGTACCTGAAGGTATTGTTGGTAGAGTGCCTTATAAAGGTGAGCTATTTGAGAGCATTCATCAGTTTGTTGGCGGACTAAGGGCCGGTATGGGGTACTGCGGAGCCAAGGATATAGCAACACTACAGGAAACAGGTCGCTTTGTAAAGATTACGGCCAGCGGAATAAATGAAAGTCACCCACATGATGTAACCATTACCAAAGAATCGCCAAATTATAGCCGATAGCGAAATGTTATTCTCCTTCGCCAGCGTAGGTCTTCCAGTCTTTCTCTTTGTAGATATTGTCCCCGAAATACTTGGCGATATTTAAAAACGGACCTGGTTTTTGGTAACCGGGAATTGGTGATAGCATATTCATTTCCTCATCAAGAAAAATAGTAGTTGGGTAGCTCATGCGGCCTTGCATTAAAGCAGCCGCCAATTCGTGGTAACCCCTTTTTCCAGAAGGTACAAATTTATAGGTCTTTCCTTTGAATTCAAGATCCTCTTTGCCTTCGCCATCTAATTTTACCATATAAAAATTGCTCGACATATAAGCAGCAACCTCGGCATTCTGAAAAGTATCCTTGTCCATTTTTTTGCACCAACCACACCAGTCTGTATAAACATCGATAAACATTTTCTTTGGACTTTCATTCGACTCCGATAGCGCAATCGCTTCATCCCAACTTAACCACTTTACCTCTTGGGCATGGGTTGTAACGGTCAATAATACTACGAAAACAAAGAGTAGGGTTTTATAGAAAGTAGGGGCAAGTAGTTTCATTGTATGGTTTTTTGTTTTGGTTAGTCCAAATACCGTACCAAAACTAACGAAAACTTGCCATGTTTATTTCGCCCCAACCTTTTCTTTTTTAGGTGTGAACAGGTCTTTTACGTCCACTTGGTTTTGAATCAGGTGGTCAAAGTTTTCCCGTTCCCGAATCAGGTGTGCCTTATTTTTATGCCACAACACCTCTGGCGGACGAAAGCGAGAATTGTAATTGCTGGCCATGGTAAAGCAATACGCCCCTGCATTCTTGAAACATAAAATATCACCTTCAGAGATTTCATTGATACGTCGGTTACTGGCAAAAGTGTCTGTTTCACAGATATAGCCCACTACAGAGTAATAGCGTTCTCGTCCTTTAGGGTTGCTTATATTTATAATTTGGTGCGAAGCACCATATAACATGGGCCTTATAAGGTGGTTAAAACCAGAATCTACACTAGCAAAAACGGTTGAGGTGGTTTGTTTTACCACATTCACCTTGGTCAAAAAATTACCCGCCTCGCTTACCAAGAATTTACCTGGCTCGAAGGCTAGGGTCAATTCTTTGCCATATTCAGTACAGAATTCATTAAACCGAGCGCCCAATTTTTTTCCTAATTCTTCAACATTTGTTTCTATATCGCCTTCTTTGTAAGGAACCTTGAAACCGCTACCGAAATCAATAAAATCTAAATTGCTGAAGCTTTTCGCAGTTTCAAAAAGGATTTCAGAAGCATAAAGAAAGACATCGATATCCAGTATATCACTTCCTGTATGCATATGAATCCCGTTGATATTCATTTTGGTAAGTTCTACAATACGCAATAAATGTGGAATCTGGTGTATGCTAATGCCGAATTTCGAATCAATATGACCTACCGAAATATTTGAATTTCCCCCAGCCATCACATGCGGATTAATTCGAATGCATACTGGAATGTCTGGGTGCTTACTGCCAAATTGTTCTAAAATAGAGAGGTTATCTATATTGATACGAACCCCTAATTTAGCAGCTTCCTCAATTTCCTCTAGAGACACACCATTAGGGGTAAAAATTATATCCTCTGGCTTAAAACCAGCAAGTAGGCCCAACTGCACCTCTTGTATGGAAACCGTGTCGAGTCCGCTGCCCAGACTGTTCATAAGTCTGAGTATATTTATATTGGATAGTGCTTTTGCTGCGTAATTGAGCTTTAAATGCTTCACGGTGCTAAATGCATTCGTCAACCTATTAAATTGGGAAATAATTTTCTCGGCATTATAAACGTAAACGGGGTCTCCGTATGTTTTTGCTATTTTCAGCAAATCAGTATGTCTCATACAAGAATTTATTTTTCCCAAATTTAAGGGTAATGACTTGCATGCTCCAAAAAAATAAACACAAAAAATTTTAAATACAACATTTTGTTATATATAAAACAATGTTTTCTTCTTGCCCCGACCGTTTTGGAATTGTATTTTTAAAAAAAACTAAAAATGACCTTACCATTTTTTCCACTACAGTCTGTTTTCTTTCCTGGGGAAACCGTTCCCTTGCACATATTTGAGGAGCGCTACAAACAGCTGATAAATGACTGCCGCACAGAGGCCGTTACCTTTGGTATTCCCGTATTTATAAATAACGGAATTGCTTACGGCACCGAAGTGCAGTTGGTTGAGGTAGTAACGACCTACGAAAATGGGGAGATGGATGTGGTCTGTGTTGCGCGACAAGTTTTTAGGGTCGAAACTTTTGAAAATCAGTTGAATGATAAATTATACTCTGGCGGAAAAGTAAAGTTCCTAGAAAATATCTATGATGCCACCAATGAGACCAAAAAAGAAGTACTTGTAGGTATTAAGGAACTCTACGATATGATGGACGTGCCTTTTACCCCGATTGCCTTAGATAAATTTCACAGTTTTGTATTGATTCATAAAATGGGACTTTCCCTGGACCAGGAATATGAATTGCTTTTGATGACAAAGGAAAGTGAACGGCTTTCCTATATATTGGAACACCTTAGGAGTACAATGGCCGTTTTGACTGAAGTAGAGCGAACAAAAGAGAAGATTGAATTGAATGGGCATTTTAAGAATTTCGACCCACTGGATTTTAAGGGCTTTAAAGTTGAATAAATACAACGGTTTTGGGAGTTATAGCAATACGGTTATAGATGTTGTTCCACTAATGGTTGTCCAGCTCTAAGCCGGTGATAACTTTCAATTTAGAACTGGCAACTATTTTCTGGTGTAACTGCGATTCGTTTCCTATTTTTGCATCCGAACTAAAACATACCTCATATATGAACCTCCACGAATATCAAGGAAAAGAAATTTTAGCCAGTTTTGGTGTTAGGATACAACGCGGAATTGTAGCCTATAATGCAAAGGAAGCTGTTGATGCGGCCAAACAATTGACCGAAGAGACTGGTACAGGATGGCACGTTATCAAGGCACAGGTGCACGCCGGTGGCCGCGGTAAAGGTGGGGGTGTAAAACTGGCGAAGAACCTTAAGGAGGTTGAAGAAATAGCAGGTCAGATTATTGGTATGAACCTGATTACACCTCAAACTTCTGCTGAAGGTAAGAAGGTTAGCAAAGTATTGATTGCCGAGGACGTATATTATCCAGGTGATAGTGAGACGAACGAATTCTATATGTCTGTTTTGTTGAACAGGGCTTCTGGTCGTAACATGATTATGTACTCGACCGAAGGGGGTATGGATATCGAAGAAGTTGCGGAGAAGACCCCGCATTTGATTTATAACGAAGAAATAGACCCCGCTACGGGGCTCTTGCCATTTCAAGCAAGGAAAATTGCTTTTAACCTCGGTCTTTCGGGAACAGCTTTTAAGGAGATGACAAGGTTTGTGGCATCGCTTTATAAAGCCTATGTAGAAAGTGATTCGAGCATGTTTGAAATCAATCCTGTGTTAAAAACATCGGACGATAAAATCATGGCGGTTGATGCCAAGGTATCCATAGATGATAATGCATTGTTCCGCAGGAAGGATTATGCTGCAATGCGTGATTTAAGTGAGGAAAACCCGATAGAGGTAGAGGCTGGTGAAGTGGGTCTTAATTATGTTGATTTGGACGGAAACGTGGGTTGTATGGTAAATGGTGCGGGATTGGCCATGGCAACAATGGACTTAATTAAAATGGCTGGTGGCGAACCGGCGAACTTCTTGGATGTTGGCGGTACAGCAGATGCAAAAAGAGTCGAAGAGGCCTTTCGCATTATACTTAAAGATGATGGAGTAAAGGCAATACTCATTAATATTTTTGGCGGTATCGTTCGTTGTGACCGTGTTGCCCAGGGAGTGGTAGATGCCTATAAAAATATGGGAGATGCTATTAAGGTACCTATTATAGTACGTCTTCAGGGTACAAATGCAGAATTGGCCAAGGAGATAATTGACAATTCAGGACTTGCGGTACACTCGGCTGTTCAATTTCAGGAGGCTGCCGATAAGGTAAAAGCAGTATTGGCATAACCAACAGAATAGTTTTAGTATTTTAAAAGGGCGACGTCTTATAACGTGGCCCTTTTTTGGAAATCACTGGCTCACTTCTCATTCACGAAGTTTTTTATAAATCGTCTCGCTTGAATCTATAATTGAGCTGAATTGATTAAAAAAAAGTTAAACTTCATTTTAAGCGTAACATTATCATTTTTAGAACGTCTATTTAGTATGTCGAATTATTTGCGATACGGCATCATCAATCAAATCATCAGTACTGATCAATTATTGGCGAACAAAAACGAAAAGTCATGAGAAAATTAAGTTTGGTAGTTATAGCTGCGATGCTATTATCAATGGGAAGTGTTTTTGCAAACGATTCTAAAAAAGATGAAAGCCCCACTAAAAGTTTAACTGAGCAAATTGGAGTGCTTTTAGAACAGAATAACTTCACAATCAGCGAGGATGGAAAAACTGCCGAAGTCATCTTCACTCTTAATAAACAAAAGGAAATAGTGGTATTATCGGTTGATGCCGAAGACAATACCTTAGATACGTTCATCAAAACAAGATTAAACTATCAAGCCGTTGATGTGGCTACCTTTGAAGAAGGTAAAAAGTATGCCGTTCAAGTAAGGATAACGGTCTAATAGTAATTGGTGGTGGTGAAATCCTGGTCCGATGTAATGTCGCGATCAGGATTTTTTTTTGTTTTTATATTTGATAGAGGGCATAGCTGGGTCTGTCTTCTTTCTTTGCAGTTGCTTAAAACTTGGTTTATTAGGATTTGGAACTACTTTTTTTGCTCCCCTTTTGTCTTTAGAGAGAACGTCACCAGGAAATTTAGGGCTCTCCTTTGTACCTCGAAGATGTATAACCAAGCCGTTTAGAAAATTTCGCAGGATCTGATCGCCACATTCAACATAGTTAGGGTGGCTTTCTTTTCTAAAAAATGCGCCCAACTCACTTTTACCCAGCTTAAAATCAACTAATTCCAAGATTTCGATGATATCATCATCCCGGAGCATCAACGCTACGCGGAGCTTTTTAAAAATGTCATTGTTGGTCATGAATCTATTTTTTTTGCAAGGTATTATAAAATAACGATAATGCACCTTCTCACGAGTACCGTTGGCTGTCCCCTATACGAAAGTGCTATATTTAGAGTTATATATAGATATGGGAATTGTCTTAACCCCTTTAATATGAGTACCTACAAGGAGAGATTAAGTATTTTATCAGAAATGATCGCGTTTGCCAAAATCGATAAAAAGGTAGGTGAGCCTGAATACAATTTTCTTTTGGGCGTTGCCATTCATTTGAATATTAATCGGGAAACCTTTGATTCACTTTTTGAAAGAGAAGTAGAGCACGTTGTATTAAAGTCCCAGGCAGATCGCATTATACATTTTCACAGGCTGGTTTTGTTGATGAATGTTGACAAAAAATTGTTACCGATAGAAATTAGCCGGCTTCATAATATTGGGCTAGGGATGGGGTTACCCCCATCGGCTATAGATCAAGTATTGACCTTAATGCATAAATATCCGGATAAGATTGTTCCCCCCAATGTACTTATCGACATTTTTAAAGCCCATTACAACTAGCCACCTAAGCAAGATTTAAACATGTAACAATGCAGAGTAGAGAAGAGCGTATCGGCATTATTTCTGAATTGATCGAAATGGCAAAATCTGACGATGTGCTTAAGAAAACAGAATATGACTTTATTCTTGATGTCTCCAAAGAGCTGAATTTGGATGGGGAAACTGTAGAAAATCTTATAGAAAATACCACAACCAAAAAAATCACAAGAACACTTAAAGATTCCATTTATCAGCTACACAGGCTAATTGTTATTATGAATATAGATGGCCATCAGCATCCGCTTGAAGTTGAGAGGTTGCAGGTAATAGGACTACGGATGGGACTAAAACCATCGGTTATTTTAAAAGTAATTGATGAGGTCAACAAAAATCCGGGTAAAGTAGTGACTGCAGAAACCCTATTTAGCTTCACCGAGTAATTCTTATTTTTAAAAGCGACATTTTGACATTTGTTCCAGAAGGAATGGTGTCAAAATGGCATTATTTTTTGACTGGTACAGCTTTTGTCTAGTGTCTAAGCGTTAGCATAACGTTTAATTATAAAATATATAAAAATGAGATCAGCAAAAAGAAATAATATGGTTTTCCCAGCTTTGATGAATGAAATCTTTAAGCCAGATTGGTTTGGTGGAATTGAGAATTTTACCACTAATACACCTGCCGTTAACATTAAGGATGACGAAAAGAGTTTTGAACTCGCACTTTCCGTACCTGGTAGAAATAAAGAGGATTTTAACATTGATTTGGACAACGACTTACTAACTGTTTCCTATGAGGTTAAAAAAGAGGGGACTGAGGAGAAAGAGAATTATACAAGGAGGGAGTTCTCGCATAGTTCTTTCAAAAGGTCCTTCACATTGCCCGATTCTATTGATAAGGAGCAAATAGAGGCAAAGTACGAAAACGGGATTTTAAAATTTGTTTTGCCTAAAAGGGAAGAGGCGTTGCCTAAACCCAAAAGGGTAATTGATTTGTCGTAAGAAGACAAGAAGAAATTATGCAGCTCCTATCGTTAGTGGGAGTTTCATGATGCCTGTCGCATAGGCAGGATTGGTTTAGTTGGTTAGTTGAAAAGCGTTTCAATTTAAAAGATTGAGGCGCTTTTTTGTTTAGGGTAAATCCGGAAGCCTAAATCTAATACTCCATATAAAAATTCCGTTAATTCTTGCTTCTTATTATGCTGTGTTGTTCTCGGGAAAAATAACCCGCATGAAGATGACAGCTGTGAAAAAAAGCTGTTGATGCGAAAAATCATATGTTCTATGTCTTTCAAATAGTTAAAAATTATTATAAGAATTTACAATATTATATGAAGTAATTTTCTCTTTTATATTTTTTATAAAGCGCATGCTTTTAGTAGCGAAGGGTAGGAGGGGTATCGGCAATAGAGCCTTGTTATGCGTTACATTCAATTCGAAAAAATCGCCCTGTACTACTTTGAATTGCGATGGGTCATCTTTAGGAAATGGCTTTGAGGGGTGGGGCTGAAAAGATTTTATTTCAAAAATATAATTTGGCCAACGCGTTTTTTTATTACCGATTTTAGCTCATCCTATTCTGAGATTTGAACAATTATAAACCGACTAAATAGTCATAAAAAACCAAATGTTTAAATAATCCTGTCTTAATTTTAGGGTAAGGTCATTTTTTGTCTAAAATGAATTAATTTTGATCAATTTAATTGATTTAGTCTTATCTAAAAATATAAGTTAAATAACTTAATACCAGTAATTTAATCTTACATATATGAATAATAAATTTACTTTTTATTGCAATGAGGGAATCATACCTAAAAATGCAACAAAAATTTGGATTTCTACACTTTTTCCTGCAATATTTTTATTTCGTCCCGTAGTTTGGCGGCCTCCATAAAATCCAATTCTTTGGCCGCTTTTTCCATGGATTTTCGTTTTGTTCGAATCAGCTTTTCGATTTGCTCTTTTGTCAAATAATCCATGTCGGGTTCCGCGGCCCGCATTTCTTCTTTTTGAAAATGATAGGTTGAAACCGAGTTCTTGGCCAGGGCACTATCCAAACTTTTGTTCAAAGCTTTTGGGGTAATAGCATGTTCTATATTGTACGCCGTTTGCTTCTCCCTTCTGTAAGTAGTTTCCTCAATTGTTTTTTGCATACTTGCTGTAATCTTGTCTGCGTACATGATGGCTTTTCCGTTCAAATGTCTCGCTGCCCTCCCAACTGTTTGTGTTAAAGATCTGTTGCTTCGCAAAAAGCCTTCCTTGTCCGCATCAAGAATTGCAACCAAGGAAACTTCCGGAAGGTCTAAACCCTCACGGAGTAAGTTTACCCCGATAAGCACATCAAAAATGCCTTTTCTTAGGTCTTGCATAATTTCCACTCGTTCTAAGGTATCAACGTCACTGTGAATGTAACGACAGCGAATACTGATACGCGTGAGGTATTTGGCGAGTTCCTCCGCCATGCGTTTGGTCAAGGTCGTTACGAGTGTTCGTTCATCCTTTTCTACACGTTGTTGTATCTCTTCAACGAGATCATCAATTTGATTGAGACTGGGCCTAACCTCTATTATAGGATCTAAAAGTCCCGTGGGGCGAATCACCTGTTCGGCAAAAATACCCTCGCTCAACTTCATCTCGTAATCTGCAGGGGTGGCACTCACATATAAAACCTGGTTCTGTAACCCTTCAAACTCCTCAAACTTTAATGGTCGGTTATCCATTGCTGCAGGAAGCCGAAAACCATAATCAACAAGATTCACTTTACGCGAACGGTCACCGCCGTACATCGCATGAACCTGCGGAATGGTTACATGGCTCTCATCAATAACCATGAGGTAGTCCTCCGGAAAATAATCCAATAAGCAAAATGGACGTGTACCAGGCGCCCTCCCATCCAAATAACGTGAATAGTTCTCTATACCCGAACAATAACCGAGTTCGCGTATCATTTCCAGGTCAAAACTGGTTCTTTCTTCTAGCCTCTTGGCCTCTAATGGTTTTGCTATATCCTTAAAATAATCGACCTGTTTTACCATATCTTCTTGAATCTGATGGATGGCATTTTGCAACACATCTTGCGAGGTAACGAACATGTTTGCTGGGTAAATATTCAGGGTTTCATAAACCTCTATTATAGTGTTATTGAAGGGGTCAAAGGCCTCAATTTCTTCAATCTCATCCCCAAAAAAATGAATACGAAAGGCATGATCAGCATAGCCGGGAAAAACGTCAACAACATCGCCCTTTACCCTGAAATTCCCATTTTTAAAGTCTGCGGTCGTTCTTGAATAGAGTCCTTGGACCAATTCATGCAAGAACTTGGTACGGGCTATCACCTGGTCTTTTTTGATGTTGATGACATTCTTTTGAAATTCGATGGGATTTCCAATACCATATAGACAAGAAACCGAAGCTACCACCAATACATCCCGTCTTCCAGAAAGTAAGGAAGAGGTGGTACTTAAACGAAGTTTTTCAATATCCTCGTTGATTGAGAGGTCTTTTTCAATATACAATCCTGAAGTGGGAATAAATGCCTCCGGCTGGTAGTAATCATAATAGGACACGAAATATTCAACTGCATTTTCAGGAAAAAACTGCTTAAATTCTGAATATAATTGAGCCGCTAACGTCTTATTATGTGCAAGTAAAAGCGTAGGACGTTGAACTTGTTCTATTACGTTGGCCACGGTGAAAGTCTTTCCAGAACCCGTAACGCCCAAGAGCGTTTGGTAGCGTTCTCCCGTTTCGAGTCCTTTCACCAATTGCGCGATGGCTTCAGGCTGGTCGCCCATTGGTTTAAAATCGGATACTATTTTAAATTTCATTCCCTAAAAATAGGGAATAGCGAATCAAAAAAGTTCTTTTTATAAGGTAATCTGAAGCTTTTGTTTTCTAACGTTTTAAGGCAAAATGCCCTTTAAATTCCCCTCCCTCTGCCAATGGGATCTTAAACCAATAATCCGACGCCGGCAAAGGTTCGCCATTATACATGCCATCCCAACCCAAACCATCAGGGCTTAATACATAGACCAGTTTCCCGTAGCGGTCAAAAATACTGATCGATTCTATGATCTTGCCTTCTATGGCCCCGATTATTTGCCAAGTGTCATTTTTACCATCGGCATTTGGGCTAAAGAACTTTGGATAGCCTAGAACAGAAATATCTCTTTCAGAAATACCACAGCCATTTTTATCCCTTACAAAAACCGAATAAAAGCCAGCCGCAATATTTTGAAAAACATGCTCGTCTTGATAACTGTCCCCATCCAATGAATATTCATAGTCACCATCACCCATAACTATTATTTCAACTGTATTATCGGAGGAAAGTTCCGCGATAAGAATATCTACAAAAGTCGCCCTGTTCGAGGGATATACCATAAAATCAAAGGGGGTTAAGCACCATTTGCTATTTCCATTTTGCTGATAAAGTGTCCCAACTTCCAATCTATAGTTTCCAGGTTCGGAAATCGCCAATTGTTCAGAACTGTCTATTTCCTGAAAAGTATTTGCGTTAGCTGAATACCAGGTATAGCTTTGAAATCCGCCCGGGGCATTAACAACAAGGGCTTCGCCATCAGTACAGACCAGATAGGACTCTTCCAAAGTAAATTCTGGCAACGGGTTTACAACAAGTTCCAATTGTTCTACACCTAGACATTGGTTATCGTCTTCGAGTCTGACGTAGATCGTTGTGGTTTCGGTGCTATGATTATCCTGCAATTCGTTTTGTTCTAAGGTAGCATCGTTAAGATTTGCGTAAAAAGTAACATCCAATCCAGCATAGCTGTTTTGTCTTATCTCCTCCAAATCAAACATGCCTAGAAGAATATCATCATCGGCATCGGTATCGCATACAAGAATCGGACTGGTGGGATTTATAACGATGGTGGTGGGGCTGATTTGTAGAACAAGTTCCCCAAAATTTTCACAGCCTTTTTCATTGGTCACTTTATAGAAAATAGTTTGATTGAAAGCTTGGGTGTTTGAATAACGTTCAGGGTTCGTTATCGAATTACTATTAGTCCGATCTACGTCAGTTTCGTAAAAGGTGAATTCAAGGGTTTCATCATCGGCAACTTGTTGCAGGTCAACTTGGGTGATACCATCCAGATTATTGTTATCAACATCGCACTGTTCTATAACAAGATTGCCCGCGAACGGGAGCGGATTTACGCTGATCAAGGCCTCCCCAATGATAGGGCAACTGGCTGGATCACCAGTAGTGACGGACAGCCGATACTTACCAGAGTCGTTCTCAATAGCCGATAGCACCTGCAAAACATTAGTTGCATTCGAAAGTTCGATTCCATCTCTTTCCCAACTATATGTGGCTCCGGGTATGTTTTCGGCCCTTAGGGTAAAACCTTCGCCGGCACATAATTCTTTGGAACTGCTTGAAGAACCATCCTCATTGGTTAGAATTTCTATCTTATTGAAAAAAGATTGAATGAATGGTGGAAGGCCTTGGGTGGCATTTTCACCATTTAAGGAAATTGCATCATGTTCGTAGCCAGCAGCATCTCCCTTTTCGTTCGGATTATTTATTACGCTTAAAAAAGGTGTTCCCACAAAATAATCCTCTGCGGTGGTTCGATAGATTTTTCCATTATCCGCCAATTGCAACGCCCCGCGATAAACAGGCCTAGAATCTAGAATTTCCTGGGAGCCTTGAATATTGGCTGCCAACATATCATACTGCACTAGGGAAGATTGATGGTTCAAATCACCAACAGGTAAGTCGTTTGATACATGAGCATATAGGTACCTATTATTTGGTGAAAATTCAATCCCATATGCTGCTTTATTCGACCCAGATATAAATACCCTTTCTTGATTTGAAGGTATACCCGTAGTGGTATCAAAATCATAAACAAATAGACCGCCTCGCATATTTGCGCTAGCAAGTTTGCTACCGTCGGGGGACACTTTCAGATATCCCCTGGGATCCTGAATATTTAAACCTTCAAAAGTAGTTTTTACAGATCGTAATACCACTCCGGTATCATTGATTTCAAACGCATGAAACGTATTAAAGGTGAAATCGGTTGTATCGGAAGGAGCCAATGTTAAAAGCCAAAAAGATTGATCTGAACAGTTTTTGACTACCGCTGCTATTTTTTCAGAACAATCCGCCAACATGCGAACGTTTTTTTGGACCACACTCCCCTTCCCATCGTTCATAGACATATCAACGATAGAATAATTTAGGCCCCTATCTGGGTCAAATTCAGAAGTTGAGGTGTCGACCGTAAAAACAAAGAAGGTATCAAAATCTCCTGGTTTGGGTACAATAATTGCCGACTGTGTGCTTGAGGGGTCTCCAAAGAGGCCATTGCCATTATCCATGACCAGATGGTCTTGATTATAAACAGTGATGCCATCGGTATAGAAAAGTAAATTGCCGGAGCTGTCAGATATGGTAGCGCAACCTTCAAAAGTATCAAGTCTGCCATTGGAAAGTGCAGTCACACTCCCATCCGCATTAAAGGAAACACCGGCACCATCACCAAAGTACCAATTGGAAGTTTCACCTTGACCAATCAATAAAAGTGGAAATGATAAGCAAATCAGCACTGCTATTATTGCAATTTTTCTCATGATGTTCTCCTAGCCCTACAATATAGCAAAAGTCTATCTTTTCAGAGAGAAATGACCTTTAAAATCCTTACCGTCCACCATTGCGATTCTAAACCAATAATCTGATGCCGGTAAAGGGGTTCCGTCATACATACCATCCCATCCAGCCGCATCCGGCCCCAATACCTGCAGCAACTTTCCATAACGGTCGAAAATGCTTATGGTTTTCACAATGTTGGTATTCGATGCTCCGATAAGTTGCCAAACATCATTTTTTCCGTCTGCATTTGGAGTGAAAAACTTGGGATAACCAATAACAGAAATATCTTCTTCAGAAATACCACATCCATTTTTATCACGTACATAAATGGTATAAAGACCGGCAGGGATATTTCTAAAGATATGTATATCTTGATAGCTTTCCCCATCTAAGGAATACTCGTATTCCCCATCGCCTTGAACGATTATTTCTATGGAGTTATCTGTAGAGAACTCCTCGATAAGGATATCTACGAAAGTGGCTTTGTTAGAGGGAGTCACAACAAAGTCAAAGTCTGATGTGCATAAAACACGCTGCCCGTCTTGCTGATGGATTCTTCCAACTTTCAACCGAAAATTACCAGGGTCGAAAATCTCTAATTGTCCAGCGGTACCTGCTTCCTGAAAAGTACCCGAGGTAGAGGAGTACCATGTATATTCATCAAATCCGCTTGGGGCACTGACGATGAGGGGTTCGCCATCGGTACATACCGTATAGGACTGTTCCAAATTAATTTCTGGTAAGGGTTTGACAACAAGGGCCAATTCCTCAACTCCCTGGCATTGGTTACTGGTCTCAAGCCTAGCAAATATCGTAGTGGTTTCCGTATTATAGACATCTGGCAATTTATTTTGCTCCAAGGTTACGTCGTCTAGATTTGCGTAAAAAGCCACATCCAATCCGGCATAGCTGTTTTGTCTTATTTCATCTAAATCAAAGGTGCCTTCAAGAAGATTATCTGAGGAATCGTTATCACACATTAGAATGGGGCTAATGGTATTTAGGCTTACGATGGTGGGATCCACCCTCAAAGCGATTTCACCAATACTAATGCAGTTTTCAATGATGACCTTGTAATAAACCAGATCGTTAAATGGGTTTTGATTTGTATAACTTGTTGGATTACTTATGGGGGAATCGGCATCACGCCCGGCGATAGTCTCATAAAAGGAAACTGCAGGTTCTGATAATTCAGGAAAGGCCTCCGTTAAATTAATTCTAGTGATACCGTCAATTGAATTAGTTTCATCAACATCGCACTGAACTAGATCGATCACTTCGGAATACGGATTTTCATTAAGAACCAAGGCGATGGGAAAAGTTGTAAAACATCCCGCGAGCTGCAGGGAACTTATGCGGGCATACACCAGATTTTCGGAAGTATGAAACATACGCGATTGTATTTCATTCGTTCCCGACAGTGCATCCAGTTCATCGGGATGTAGGGTGATGTTAAATCCGGAGGTGTTGCTTAAGGTACTTTCAATATCGGAGGTAATGTCAATCGTGCTGTAAGAACCTAAACCATCTCGATCCGTATCGCAAACGATATATTCTAAACTGGGCGGTTCTCCAAAAATCAAGGGTATTACAGAGAAATCGGTGATTTCAAAACACCCATTAGGATTGGAAACCCTCACATAAATATCCTCCCTTGTTCCTGAAAACTCAAAACGCTCGGGATTTCTTATATCAATAGTAAAATCAAACGCATTGGCCAAACTACGGAAATAATTAATTTGGACCTCAGGGCTTTCAGTAATTTGGGATGCGCGGGTAGTAAGGTCTACTTCAACTACAGTATCAGACGGACATATTTCGATATCCGATGGTTCTTGAATTTCAGGTGAAGGTAAAAATTCAGCAGTACCTGTCCACCGTAAACTGAAACCTCCAGTTCCATGAGGTCGGTCTATTAGCAGGTAATAAGTTTCTCCGGCAAGGACGTCCAATGCAGATACAAAACTATTTCCATCTGGCCCCGGTCCTTCGGAAATATCATTTTCACCTCTTCCGAGACCGGTAGTATTATAGGTTAGTTGCGCGTTAAGTGGGTTGGTAGTTGAACAACGTACGGGGTCGGTAAAATTTCCGCAACCGAAATTAGGGCCAAAAACATAAAAGTCATAATCAACACTTAGATCTGAGCTATTGGGTGTAATTTCAAAAGCCAGGGTCCCGTTTGTATCAATACCCAAACGAAGCCAAAGACTATTCACTTCTTCAAAAGAACATGGATTGGTCGTTGCATCCAATTCTTGGGTTCCAAATCCAGTTGAATTGGATGCGATTTGGCTATTTCCACAAACAACAATAGCATCCCTACAATCATTTGCCCGCTGTGCCCAGCTCAAAACAGGATAAAGCAGTAGCGCCAAAAATGCGATTTTTTTCATGGTGTTTGGTGTTCTACAAACACTACAATATAAAACAAATGGGCCTTTTTTCCAGCGCAGATATTATAAATGTGGGAAAAACGGGATGAAGGGCTACCAAAAAGCGTTTATAAGAATCGATTCCGCTTAATTGTAAAACAGCTCACAACCGAAAAATGCACCAATGCATTATAAATCCCTCTTTTTCAGAAGGGCGTACGACCAGTAAATAAAAATGGCGGTCCAGCAGAGAACAATCAATATTTCGTACCAATGCACCGCATAGTCAAAATTAAGGTCCTCTCCTATTTGGTCTCCCAAGTTTTTTACTGCGGAAATCCTGGTAAATGGCTCATCAACAAGATTCTGCATGGATTCAAGAGGAAGTAAATTTTTAATTTTTTGAGCCGTTTCCCAACTGACGAACTTCCAGCCCAACAATCCGAAAAATAGCTGCTCTAAAATCAGCCATAGTATTAGGAAGCCAAGTGCAAAGGCGGATCTTTTGACGAAAATTCCCAAAAACAGACAGAAAGAGAAGAAACCTAAAAGTTTAACAAAATAGGCTAGGATGAACTCCAAATCCGAAAAAATGATACTTAGCTCATCAAATGAGGAATAAAACAAACCTAGAATCAATGAAATTACAAAAAGAAAAATAGTAGATACGACCGCAAATGCCAATACGGTAAGAAACTTAGAATAAATAAACTCCCATTTACTCAACCCATCGATCAAGTTCTGTTTAATGGTCTTATTGCTATATTCATTGGCCATCATCGAAACGATTACCACGGCAAGGAATAATTTAAAAAATGCCGCAATGAAAGCATTAAAATGCCAGATATACGGAAAATCAAAAATACCAAGTTCGGCCAAATGAAATTTGATAGGCCCGATATCAAATTTAATCGCAGCGACCAATGAGATAAAGGTCAACAATACAAAGTAGGATATGATAAGAACCTTACTGGCCCTGTTATTCCAGAGTTTTATAAATTCTATTTGTAGCAATCTTATCATAATCCCTAGTTTGTTTGGTTTTTGGTCAAGGTTAAAAACTGTTCTTCCAGACTTTCTTTACGCTTTACCAAATGTGAAAGAAAAATTCCTTTCTGGAAAAGTGTCTTGTTCAGCGCTTCGGCGCTCATCTCCTTTTTTAGAAAGGCGGTCAACAGTCCGTTTTCCTCCTTTATTTCCCCAAAGTCCTCATTGCTCTTCAGATAGTCTATCAAAGTATCATATTGTTCGGTTTTCAACTCAAAGAAACCATGTGTTGCCATCATACCGTCAACGCGTCCCGAATATAACTTTTCGCCCTTTCTTAAAATAACAACATGTGTACAAACCTTTTCAACTTCATCCAACAGATGTGATGCCAGAAGTATGGTGGTACCTTGAGACGCAATCTTTTTAATGATTTCCCGAATCTGATGAATACCCTGTGGGTCTAATCCGTTTGTAGGTTCGTCCAAAATCAGTATTTCAGGATCGTTCAAAAGGGCAGAGGCTATGGCCAACCGCTGTTTCATTCCCAAGGAATATGTTTTAAACTTACTGTTCTTTCGCTCCAATAACCCAACGAGTGCTAACTTTTCCTCGATTTTGTCTTCGGGAACTTCCTTTATTTTACAAACCAATTTTAGGTTTTGCACCGCCGTCATGTATGGATAAAAATTAGGACGCTCGATAATAGCTCCCACTTTTTTAAGGGCGTCGTGGGTATCGATAGCACCATTGAACCATGAAAATTCCCCTGCGGTTCTATTTACTACGTTAAGCACAATACCCAATGTGGTAGATTTACCACTACCATTAGGACCTAGAATACCATACACATTTCCTTTTTGAATATCGAAAGAAAGATCTTTTACCGCAGTAAGTGATCCATACCTTTTCGTAAGCTGTTGTACTGAGAGTATTTTTTCCAAAATGGAATGGGTTTAGGAGGTTGCTATTAACTTGACGAAGAAACCGTAGTTTTGTTACAAAATAAGCGAGAATATGTCAGACGAGAAGTTAATGTCCAAAAAAAAACCGGCCTACCCGGTCAATAAAAGCTTGGACGCCTATTTGGAAGAGTATAATCGGAAAATAGAAATCCCTATTTTCTATGAGGATTTATTACGATTCTCTGGATCTGTCGTTGTCTATGATGCTGACGATGAAGATACCCTTTGGGTAAGGGTCTATTATTCCGAGTTTGATAGGGAGGAGATTGACGAAAGCCTGAAAAAAGTATACTCGATTTTACATTCTGACGGTAGCGAAAGCATAAATCAGTATTTGAATGTTGATGCGGTGGATTTTTGCACCTTCGGAAATTCTAAGCCCTTTCGTATAAAAATCAGGAATATTCTCAACGATAATTTTACCTATTTCTATGTTAAAAAAACGGATGCATCCCGTATTTATGGATTGGAGTTAGAACATATGCTATCGCCCTACAATCTGAATTTTCTTGTCTGCCGGGATACGCTCATTGAGGAACATATCGCCGGAATTCCGGGAGATGATTTTATCAAGGATTTCCTGCCAAAATGTACGGAATCGGAAAAAGCACAGCTGGCCAAGGAATTTGTAAAATTCAATGAACGCTGTATGATTCGTCTTTTAGGCGATATGCGAGCTTACAATTATGTTATTGTGCCCACGCATGATTTTGATCATGTAGTATATAAGATTCGGGCGATAGATTTTGACCAACAGTGTTTTGAAGGAAAACTAAAGGTGTATCGCCCACAGTTTTTTAAAGAAAATTATACCATGGTAGAATTGGTGCGTGCCAAGTTACAGCGACACTCTGTAGACCAATACAAAGTGGAGGAACGGTCTATCGTTGCAAAACGAATTATCAGTTCTGGAGATCGGATCAAAGAACTTCGGGAAATTTGTAAGAAAGATGATATTTCGATCAAAGGGCATATCGATTTGCTCAAGGGAGAGATTTACGATTTTACCCTAGACAAGAATTTTAAAAAATGCACTAAAATGGGCCAGGTGCTCGATTTTAGCCTCGACTTTGTGCAACGTAATTATGAGAACGTTAGCATGAAACAGATTATAGACCGAAAATTTTAGTAAGCCATTATTGGCCATCCAAAGTAGACCTCCTTGTTAGAAAAATATACCAGAGAATTTAAGTACAATACGAAACTTGCCGTTCCCGTAATTATGGGAATGTTAGGGCATACCTTTGTTGCCTTTGCTGATAACTTAATGGTGGGGCGTTTGGGCACCGCAGAATTGGCAGCGGTATCTTTGGGCAACAGCTTTGTATTTATTGCCATGTCGCTGGGCATAGGCTTTTCTACCGCCATTACGCCTTTGGTGGCCGAGGCAGATGGCGCGGCAAACAAAGCGAATGGTAAGAGCGCCCTAAAGCATGGCTTGGTTCTCTGTACCATATTGGGGACAGCACTTTTTGGTATTATCCTGCTCTGTAAGCCATTAATGTATATGATGAAACAGCCAGAGGAGGTTGTGAAATTGGCAATTCCCTATCTGGATTTAGTGGCGTTTTCGCTGGTGCCGCTAATAATTTTTCAAGCTTTCAAACAATTTTCGGAAGGCTTGTCCCAGACCAAATATCCGATGTATGCCACGATAATTGCTAATGTAATCAATATTGTGCTGAACTATCTCTTGATTTTTGGAACCTTCGGTTTTCCTAAAATGGGCATCGTGGGTGCAGCAATTGGCACCTTGGTGTCACGTATTATTATGGTCGCTTATTTGTGGTATTTGCTCAAAAGCAAAAAGAAGTTTTACGATTATGTAACTGGGTTCAATTTTCGGGTGATTGAAAAGAAGGTAATAAACAAGATTATTGGGCTGGGCTTTCCTTCTGCCTTACAAATGTTCTTCGAGGTGGCAATTTTTACCGCTGCCATATGGTTGAGCGGGGTTTTAGGAAAAAATGCCCAAGCCGCAAACCAAATTGCTTTGAACTTGAGCAGTATGACCTTTATGTTCGGGATGGGGCTGGGTGTTACGGCCATGATTCGGATTGGCAACCAAAAAGGTCTTGCCAATTTCCCGGATTTACGTCGTATAGGCAAATCCATTTTTTTATTAACCTTTTTAATAGATATTATCTTTGCCGCTTTGTTTTTATTGGGAAGAAATTGGTTTCCAACTTTATACCTGGATGTAGATGATGTGGTAAATATGGCCGATAATACCGAGGTATTGGTTCTGGCAGGAGAATTGCTACTTGTGGCGGCCTTTTTTCAGATTTCCGATGGTCTTCAGGTGGTGGTATTGGGCGCACTTCGTGGCCTTCAGGATGTAAAAATACCGACCATAATAACTTTTATAGCCTTTTGGCTCATTGGGTTTCCGGTTTCCTATTATCTTGGTTTACATACCAAATTTGGAAGTATGGGGATTTGGATCGGATTGTTGGCAGGTCTTACCGCATCGGCCATTATGTTGTATATTCGATTCGATTACTTGACTAAAAAATTAATAGCAAAAGCGCAATAAAAGCATATCCCACCCAACTTAAAAGTAAATTTCTAATGGAATTACCCAAATTTTTACTCGGCGATAACACGGATAACCCTGAATCTATATTTATCGTACACACGGAATATCCAAGATTTATCATCAACCTGCAGAATGATGAGGTAGAGTGGTTTGAGGACTTTACCAAGGAAGATGAGCGGGATTTGGAAGAGGAAACCGGAACCTTGATTCAAATGGCAACGGATTTTTATGATAGGGAAGTTTCACGATACGAAGACTAGTGACAATGTGGGAAACCCTGATACAAAATGACAAAGAGCTTTTTCTTATGCTCAATAATATGGGTTCGCCTGCCTGGGATTCTTTTTGGATGTTCCTTACCCATAAGTTAAGTGCCATACCGCTCTACGCCGCATTACTTTTTCTTTCCTATAGAAAATTTGGGATAAGGTCTACCCTAGTGTTGCTTGTTGCCGTTGCGTTAATGATAACGGTTACCAATGGTCTGGCTGACTTTTTTAAATATGGTGTTCAGCGTCTAAGACCCTGTTTTGATCCCGACATAACTGAGGCCGTTCGCTTGGTAAAGGACTATTGCGGTGGCAAATTTGGGTATTTTTCCGCCCATGCGTCCAATACGTCGGCCGTGGCAATGTTCTTTGCAATTTTATTGAAGTCCCAACACCGTTACATCTTAATTTTTCTGATGGTCTGGGCATTTTTGGTAGCATATAGTAGAATTTACATTGGCGTACACTTTCCATTAGATGTGTTTTCAGGCATTGCAATCGGCCTGTTTTTCGGATGGTTGTTTGCAAAGTTGTATATATTTGCACTCCACAGACTCCCCAAATGATCTCTAATCGAAGATACTGGTTTTTACTTTTTTTAATCTTTCTGGTGTACCTCGTTGGGATGTTCTCTACGCTTATTGAAAACGATTCTGCCCAGTTTGCCGTAATGGCAATGCGTATGTTTCAGGAAAACGATTTTATCAACCTTTTTAAAGGGCCGCTTGAGTATTTAGATAAGCCGCATATGCACTATTGGCTGGCAGGCCTGTCCTATAAAATTTTCGGACTTCATGATTGGGCGTATCGTATCCCCGCAATTTTGGCCACTCTTTTAGGGGCTTTTAGCTGTTATGGCCTGGGAAAACTCCTGTATAACATAGATACGGGTAAGTTGGCAGCTTTGATTTTTATGACCGCCCAAACCATTGTACTTTCCGTTATCGATGTGCGAACGGACGCCGTACTAACTGGATTTGCCATCTTCGCGATTTGGCAATTAGCATCGTATATTGAAACAGGGTCGCTCAAAAATGTTCTTTTGGGAGCATTGGGAACAGGAATTGCATTTTCTACCAAAGGGCAGATTGCTCTTTTGGTCGTTGGCTTGCCTTTATTATGCCATCTGGCCTATACACGAAAATGGAACCGGTTTTTGAGTTGGAAGGTCGTGGCGGCACTGGCCGTATTTATGATTGCCATTGCACCAATGTTATATGCCTATTACCACCAGTTTGATTTGCATCCAGAAAAGGTGATTCGGGGTAGGGGTGAGCGTAGTGGTATCTTTTTTATTTTTTGGGAACAGAGTTTTGAGCGTATGAGTGGTGAAGGAATGGGCAAGAATAGTAGCGACTTTTTTTTCTTTTTCCATACCTTCCTATGGGTGTTCCTACCTTGGACAGTGATAGCGATTCTCGCGATTCTTGACCGTGTTAAAACTTTGTATAAGATCCGGTTTGCGTACAATCCAAAATACGAATTCTTGACTTTGGGGGGTATTGTTCTCATTTTTATTGTCATCAGCTTTGCCCAGTTTAAACTGCCCCATTATTTAAATATTTCCATTCCACTGTTTTCAGTGCTTGCAGGGGCCTATCTCTATCAGTTGCAGCAGCAGTTCAAGGAAAAAACCTTGAAAATACTTTTGGCAGTGCAGTACTTTATTTTGGCAATTGTTTTTATAGCAGCTGTGTTAATCTGTTTTTATGTATTTAAATTCGACAACCTGCTCCACTATCTCTGGATGGTTCCCTTAATGGCAATAGGAATATGGTATAGTTTAAAGCGGGAAGGTCATTATTATAGAATCATAACGGTATCAGCATTTGCTGCTATCATTCTGAATGCGGTTATGAATGTCCATTTTTACCCTTCTTTGTTAAAATATCAGGCGGGGAGTGAGATGGCCAAGGTAGTTCTCAAAAAAGACATACCAACAGATAGGGTTTACAAACTTTCCGATAGGCACAGCTGGTCATTGGATTTTTATAATAAAAAACCGGTGATCATTTCCGATATGGAGGGAATAAGGGGAAGACAGGACATCTGGGTCTATGCAACCGATGCGGAACTTACCGAACTGAATCAAAACGGATTTGATTGGGACATACAGTATACCAAGGAAGATTTTAGGATTACCCGTCTACAGGCCAAATTTCTTAACCCTATTACCCGAAGGAAAGTGCTACGGAAAATGCATTTGATCCATATTTATTAGCATTGTTTGTGCTTGGGATATGGACGTAAGGTCTGTATCTTTAATTGTTTGGGTAAAGAAAATCATAAAATTTAATCTACTATGGAGAATGATAAAAATTTTGTCAGAATGGCAATTGAAATGGCCAAAGAATCCAAACGGAAAAATAATTTACCATTTGGTTGTGTTCTCGTAAACAAAGAAGGAGCTATCATAACAAAGGGAGAAAACACTATCAATACAGACAATGATTGTCTTGGACATGCCGAAATCAACTTGATTAGAGAGGCCTGTAAAATATATGATTATGCCTATTTAAACAGCTGTACCATTTACACAAGTGACGAACCATGTCCCATGTGTACTTCCGCCATTTATTGGAGTGGAATCGGGAAGTTGGTTTACGGATTAAGTAAATCAGAATATTATAGAATCGCAGGGCGGGATAATCCGAATTGGGTATTTGAAATGCCCACTAGGGAATTGTTGGCGAAGGGTGGAAGAAAACTTGAGGTAGTAGGGCCTTTATTGGAAGACGAAGCTTCCATTTTGCATTTAGATCAAGATTAAAAACACAATAAAATTGATCGATGTTTTTCCCCTAGGTCAATTCAAAGTCTTCAATTCTGGTTTCTTTAAATGATAAATTACACCAAAAAGCGAAATTGCGGCAGTAATCAAAAAGAACATCATACTGATACCCACAGCAGTATTTTCATTTAAACCTAGTAGCTCCGCCCCGTAGTAAAAGGTAAGTTCCCGGCTGCCAATACCCCCTATAGTCAATGGTAATACCGACACTATGGAAGAAATCATAAAAACAAAAAGATAGGCGATTGTATTCAGAGGTATTGAAAGTGCTTTTAAAATCAATAGGATGCTCACAATCTGGGTTCCTTGTACCAGAGCAGAATAGCCAAAAGACTTCCAGAATACGGGCAACAATGATTCAAAGAACTTTTTGTTGAGAAGCCAAAAAACAAAAATCGCTATTACTGCGAGTGCGGCAATCGCCAACCTGAACTTTATGAAGTGTTCATTTTCGATCAAAATGGCAAATAAACTGCTAAACAGAAAAATCAATAACAAACCACTTAAGCGATCTAATATCAGGGCCGATATAACCCGTTTTGTTTTTACGGGAAATCTTTTTTGTATGATATAGCCCTTATACGCATCTCCTCCTATCCCACCGGGAAGGAAGAGATTGTAGAACATACCCAACAAATACAATTTTAAATTACTTTTTTGGGTCAGCAGCACTCCTAATTGATGAAAATACAAGTTCAGGCGAAAAGATGCGAAGACCTTTGAGAGTGCTATAAAAAGCGCAGCCAAAGCAAGATAAAATAGTTTTGTTTTACCAAGGATGTCCGCAACTTCCTTAAAATCCAGTTTGGTGAAAACAAAATAAATCAGGGCGGCACTAACCAGTACCTTGAGTGCCGTGATAGCATGTTTACGATGCCCGCCCACCAATGGTAACTTTTTTAATGCGATACGGTCGTTTGTTCTGACTTTCGTAATAGGTGCGAATCAACAACTCCATCACAATACCTATGGTAAAGAGTTGAATTCCGGCCAAGATGAACATTAATCCAAAAATCAATAACGGGCGCGTACCAATGTCCTGACCTAAATAGAATTTTACAAACAATAGATATATATTGATGAAAACCCCCATTAGGATCATTAAAAATCCGAAAATCCCGAAAAGGTGAATAGGCCGCTGAAAATATTTTCGAATAAAAAGGAGCAACATCATATCGGCAACCACCTTAAAAACACGTTCTAAACCATACTTTGAAACCCCTGAATGACGTGCATGATGCTTTACGGGAACTTGTTTTATTTGTGCACCTTCCAAATATGCCAATAGATTAATAAAGCGGTGCATTTCGCCATATAGATTCAGTTCTTTTGCAATATCTTTTGTAAATACTTTTAAGGCACAGCCATTGTCCTTGATATCTAGTTTGGTTACCCGACGGACTAAAAAGTTAGCTATTTTAGAAGGTATTTTTTTGATTAGGGAATCCTTTCGTTTTTGACGAATACCGGTCACCACATCGTAATCATCGTCCACTGCAAATTTTAGCATTTCAGGAATATCACTAGGATCGTTTTGAAGGTCCCCATCCATGGTAATGATATATTCTCCTTTGGCGTAATCCAAACCTGCGGCTAGCGCAAGGCTCTGACCATAATTTTTCTTGAGCTCTATAAGATGTACTTTATCGTCCTTAAGTCCTTTGACGGTTCTTCGGGTAGCATCCCTCGAAAAATCATCGATATAAATAATCTCGTAACTGTACCCAACAAGACTTTCGTGTATTTTTTCAGTAAGGAGCGTAACATTGTCCTCTTCATTATAAAGGGGAATTACGATTGAAAGCAGGTCATTGGTAACAGGCGTCATATATGGTTTATTGCTTGGGCAAAGGTATGTTTTTTGGGATGATTTACGACTTGTTTTTTCGGAGTTGCAATAAAATCTCGGCCGCACGGAAGGGGGAAATTGTGTTTTTCGATACCTCTTCGAGAAGTTCGTTTAATTTCAATGATATTTCCGTGTCGTTGTAGAAATCGGTTTTTAGTCGATCGTCTATTGTTTGCAAAAGCCAATTTTGGTTCTGGGTTTTACGTTTGCCATTAAAACTCCCATCTTTTTTTGCCTTGTAAATATAGTCGCTTATTACCTCCCAAGTTTCGTGGATGCCTGAATTATGTAGCGCAGAACAGGAGGTAACGGTAGGGATCCAACCATTGTTCTTTGGCGGATACAATTGCAGGGCCCTTTTAAATTCTACTTCGGCACTCTTGGCACTTTTTTCATTGGCGCCATCGGCCTTATTAATGACTATGGCATCCGCCATTTCAATGATACCTCTTTTAATACCCTGTAACTCATCGCCTGCACCGGCCAACTTCAAGAGTAAAAAGAAATCGACCATGCTACTTACCGCGGTTTCACTTTGGCCAACACCCACGGTTTCTACTAAAATCACATTATAACCGGCCGCCTCACAAAGAATAATGGTTTCCCTGGTCTTACGGGCAACACCACCTAACGAAGTACCGGAAGGGGAGGGGCGAATAAAGGCGTTTGGATCCCGGGAAAGTTCGGCCATTCGCGTCTTGTCACCCAGAATACTGCCTTTGTTTTTACTACTTGTAGGATCTACGGCGAGCACGGCAACCTTGTTGCCTTTAGCGGTGAGGTTTTTACCCAAGGTTTCAATAAAGGTGCTTTTGCCAACTCCTGGAACACCAGTAATACCCACGCGAATAGAATCGGTATTCTTGTTCAAACATTTTTCAATAAGGGTATTGGCTTTTTCCCAATGATTGGTATGTGAACTTTCGACCAAGGTGATTGCACGGGCCAAAGCCGCCTTGTCACCACTTTTTAAACCTTTGGCGAGAATCTCGGGATTCGGGAACGCGTTACGCCTACCAACAAGACTTGTGGCGTTTTCAAAATCGGTATTTTTAGATGTTGCCAATCCTATTCGCTAAGGGGTACACAAACTTTGGTTTTATCCCAGGAAAGGCACATTTGCGTACCGCTATTTTCCTCAAAACCAATGGTAAATTTTTCTGTTTCCTGGTTCGTCACTTGCACGGGAACATTAATACTGATAGCATCCGCTTCAGGATTGCGCGTAGTATCCTTACCACCACTTAATATGGTAACACCCCAATCAGGGACCTCCCTGTTAAACATTACCGACCAAGACTCCGGATTTGGTTTCGTCCATAATGAATAGGTGCCAATAGGTAATTTTTGTCCGTTTATGGTCAAGTCGGTTTTTGTAGTAAAGGTCGTAGGTTCATTGGCGCCAGTTCGCCATACCGCATCATAAGGTACTAAGTCCCCAAAGATCACCCTTCCTTTTTTTGAAGGGCTCGAGTAATTGACCGAGAGGTCCATCCCATTTTCAGTATATGTTACGGTCTGTTCAGGACTGTGTTTTTTAGTTTGCTTTGTTGCATAGGGCATGCCAACGAAAATGCCCAGGAGAACCAATATTACAGCAACAATTAAAAAGCCTTTTAAAAATTTCATGATTTGTAGTTTTAGATTTTAAACGAGTTCCATTCCCCCTAAAGTACTAAAATCGTCTTGATTACCTAGTTTTTTGTACTTATGCGTGACGATCATAGCACATCGAACCGATACTGCGTAGCCTGTTTATAAACTTCACCGCGGCGTAACACACTATTGGGAAACTTAGGAATATTCGGCGCATTTGGAAAACCCTGTGGTTCAAAGCAAATGGCAGGCATATGAGCAGGAGTGAAGATATTAATTATGGGTTGGTCGGTAATAACCTCCATTTGAATACCCAAAAACCATGAACTCATTCGGGCCGCGATTCTTGTAGCCCTATCAATCACAAAAGGAGTGTCTAAAAGGATGTTCCCCAGATAGGATGGTTTTCTAAAGTCCTTATCGGTTTTTTTTACCGAAATAAATTTACCTGTTGGTAATAGGTTCGCGTGGGTGTCTAAATATTTTGAGCTGTTGAGCTGTAATTTATGCCTTCTTAGATTGGGTGCATCGTCCAGTCTAAAATAGGAATGATTGGTCAAGCTCAGCACCGTTGTACGGTCTGTAGTAGCTTCATAATCAATATGCAATTGGTTATGCCGTAATCGATAAGTAACGAAGACTTTTAAATTTCCGGGATAGCCCTCTTCAAGGTGTTTACTGGTGTAGGAGAGCTTGATGTATGGTTCGTTGCCGTAATTTACTTCTTCAAAGTTCCAGTATTTTTTATTGAAACCTTCTTTTCCGCCATGCAAGTGTACCCCATTTTCCTTGTTAAGGTGAAAGGTTTCCCTGTCCAGTTCGAAGCTGCCATCAGATATGCGCCCAGCATACCTTCCAATTATTGCGCCGAAAAAATGTCCGTCCGTTAAATAATCCGAAGCATTATCGTGCCCAAGGACCACATTTACGGTATTTCCGTTGCTATCTTTCACCAATAGCTTTTGAATGATCGCTCCGTAGTTTAAGACAATCAGGGTAATATGTGGAGTGCTAATAGTAAGTTGTTTCAAGGAATAATTATTTTAATGATGCAAAATTACTCGTTTTTTGCAACATCCTATTTTTTTAACCGTCCTTATAGTGAACTTAGAAGAGTTTCAGAAAACAACAACTAAAACTACCCGAAATTCCGGGGTCGGAAACCTACCAATGTTTCAAATTGATCTGGTCGCAAAGTGCAAGAAAAATGATCGTAAAGCGCAAATGCAGCTTTATGAGCAGTATTGTCAAGGTATGTTCTGTGTGGCTATGAGGTTTTTAAAAAATGAGGATGATGCGGAAGATGTTTTACAAGAGGCTTTCATCAAGGCATTTCAAAAGATTGGGCAGTACAAAGGGGAGGTGACTTTTGGGGCTTGGCTGAAAAAAATAGTGGTGAACCGGAGTATTGATTTTTTAAAGGGAAAAAAAGAACATATGATTGCCTTGGATGAGAGCTATATGCATATTGTCGAAGATGATGATTGGTCTATAGAAGATGGCATATCTATCGCAGAAGTAAAAACGGCAATAGCTAGTTTGCCAGATAAATATAGGTTGGTTTTAGAGTTGTATTTGATTGAAGGGTATGATCACGAGGAGATTTCTGAAATACTCTCAATTACCAACACAGCAAGCCGTACAAGGCTATTGCGGGCCAAAGGACAATTAAAGGAATTAGTAAGCAAAAAATTAAAAACTGAAGATTCCCGCCTTCGCGAGGATGAAAAAAAATGATTATCTGTTATGGCACAAGATCTAAGGAAACTTTTCAAAGAAGATAGGAAAACGGCCAATAAGGAATACACCTTAAAATCGGGCCACAAGTCGCGTTTCCTGAATCGGTTAGATAAGGAATTACCACTTGAGAAAAAGAAAAATCACTTCCCCTGGCTAAAAATAGCTGCCTCGGTTGCAATTTTATTGGCAGCAGCGGTTTTTTACTTCAATAAAGAGGTAAATAACGACCCGATTAAAACAACGTCGGTGAACGTCAATAATGCCGAAAGTAGCCCTATTTCGCTGGGAGACCTTTCCCCAGACCTTAAAAAGGTGGAGGCCTATTATGTGGCCAATATTAATCTACAGCTATCGCAACTGGAAGTTTCCCAAGAGAATAAGGATATGGCCGATGGTTTTATGGATCAATTGGCCGATTTAAATACAGAATATAATCAGTTAAATAATGAATTGAATGCGCTCGGCCCCAATGATCAGACCATCAGTGCTCTTATCAAGAATTTACAATTACGCTTGCAACTATTGCACAAATTAAAAACGAAGTTGAACGAATTAAAATCATCAAAAAATGAACAAGTCAAGACTATTTAATGGCCTTGTATTGCTGCTGTGTGTCATCGGCACGGCAGCTTACGGGCAAAAACAAACAAAAACGTTTAAAGAAATTTTCAATGTAAATCCCGAAACAGTACTGGATATTGACATCAATAATGCCGATCTCGAATTTGAGACCTGGGGCAAAGATCAAATAGAGATAGTAGCCACTATTGAAGTAGAAGGCGCCACTGCCGAGGAAGCTGAGAACTATTTTGAAAATGGGATAATAAATATTGTTGGAAACAGTAAAAAAGTAAGTGTGACCACAGGGAAGGAAAATAAATGGTTGTTTAATCACGGGTCCCATGATTTCAGTAAGCTGCATTTTGACAACGGATTCAAAATACGTATGGATGAGCTCATGAACTCCATGGATCATCTTAACAACGATTCTTTATTCATAGCCCTAGATATATTGGAAGATTTACCACCGATGCCTCCGGTGCCAAGTACGAATTTTGATTATAAAGCTTTTCAAAAAGATGGGGAGAAATATTTAAAAAAATGGCAAGCAGAATTCGATAAGGGATTTGGAAAGGAATATCAAGACCGAATGAAGGAGTGGACCGAAAAGAGAGAAGCACAGCTAGAAAAAAGGCGTAAGGAACGAGTTATAATTCTTGAAGAAAGAGCAGAGGAACACGCCAAGGAGCGTGCCGATCGCATGAAGAAAAGGGAGAAAGTAAGAGAAGAACGAAAAACTGTGCTACAAAAACGAAAAGCGGAAGTAGCGAAGCACGGAAAAAACAGCATATTTTTTAACCGTTCCCACGGGGCTGATTCTACAGATTTCCACTTCTTATTCAATGACTCGTTGCATACCAATCACCCCAATATATTTTACTTTTCCTCGGATGGTAAAAACAAGAACTATAAAGTGAAGAAAACAATTAGGATCAAAATGCCAAAGGCGAATAAAATTAAAATGAATGTACGCCATGGGGAGGTAAAACTAGCCGCGAATACCAAAAACCTAAATGCCAATTTAAATTACTCCACCTTACATGCTTTGGTAATTGATGGCGATAAAACCACCGTGGTTGCCTCGTATTCACCGGTTTCGGTACAAAAATGGAATTTGGGGCAGTTGAAAACAAGCTACTCCGATAAGGTGAATTTGCAAGAGGTGGGTAATCTTAGGCTAACGGCTACCTCGTCTAATGTTATCATTGATCGATTGTTGGATAAGGCCTACATTAATAACAATTTGGGCCCGTTGACCATTAACGCTGTATCTAAAAATTTTACTGACTTGGATGTCTCGCTCCAAAATGCCGAGCTCAGATGTAATTTACCGGAAACACCGTTCACAATTTATGTGAACGGTACCTCCTCTACATTTTCAGGCCCTTCTAAATTGCGGTTAGAACAAACCAAAAATCATAATAACATCGTTCATAAAGGGTATTACCAACGCGGTAATGATGCTAAAAGTATTGTTGTCAATTCCAAGTACAGTAAAGTCGTTTTCGATTAACCTTTCTTCACTCCTTAAGCCACTATCTAGTGGTCATCTTCCTTCAAATACTCTTTAAAATTGGCCTTAAAACGATTTAATCGCGGAATCGATACGTTTGTTATATAGGAGTTATTGGGATGTTTCTTCTCATAATCTTGATGGTAATCCTCAGCGTCATAAAATTTGGTAAAAGCAGTTACCTCCGTGGTAATTGGTTCCCCATCGTACACATTTTGATCCGTTAAGGCACCAATGTAAGCTTCGATGATTTTCTTCTCATCATCATTCTTATAAAAGGCTATAGAGCGATATTGCGGACCACGATCTGGTCCTTGACGATTTAAAGTCGTCGGGTCGTGTGAACCAAAAAAGACCTGTACCAAGGCCGTAAACGAAATTACCTTCGGATCATAATATACCTCAACGGCTTCCGCATGGGAGCTTAGTCCGCGACCCACCTGTTCATATGTTGGGTTTTTCTCGCTACCTCCAGAATAGCCAGATACTACCTCTTTTACCCCTTTTACACTTTCAAAAATTGCTTCAACACACCAAAAACAACCGCTTGCAAAATAAGCCGTTTCATATTCACTTAAGTCTTGTGGCGTCATTTCGGAACGATGCTCAACAGCTGAAAGATCCTCCTGGACCACTTCTGTCTTTTTATTTTCTTTGGTATGTGATTGGCAGCTGGTAGAGAATAGAAAAACTGCGCATAAGGTGAGTGCTTTTAAAAAGTTCATGGTTTATATTTTTCAACTTTGTAGGTCAAGTTACAAAGTACTTACAGCTAATTAGGTTAAAAAATGTTAAGGAATGGGCTATAGGAACAGAAGTGACTAATTGAAAGAAGCAAATTTGATGACAATAGATTTTGTCTCTATCCCATCCAACATGATTTTTTTTGAAGTAATCAGGGCATTTAGAGAATCTGTTTTATTTCTATTCCCTAAAGTAATGTCATAATATAGTTTCAATTTTTGGACAGAATCGGAAAGTTTAAGTGCTGTTTCTGCCTTTCGAATATTTTTTACATAAAAACTGTCTAAATCATCCATTTTTACCAGTTCTTGCTTAGAAAACTCCTTTAGTCTTAAAACTATATCTTCTTTGAATTCAGGATGTTCTTTCTTTAATTTCAACAACTCAAAGTAATTTTGTAGTTTTTCAGATGCCAGTTTTTCTAATGTAAAATTATTGGCCTTCATTTCATACTCCATTAACTCGGAATCTTCAAGAGCATAGACATCATTTTTCGTGGTATGATTTACACATGAAAGCATAAATGACAACAGCAGAATTATTGTTTTTTTCATAGTACTATAAATTTAAGTTTTACAACTTTTCCATCCTGCATCGTTTTATCTAAAATCTTGATTCTTTTTAAATCACTTGTCGGTATTGTTAAAAGTCTAATAAACTCATCCTTGGTAAATAGTTCAATACCAATATTTTTACCGTTTAATTTATAGATGGTGGCTCGATTATCAATCAACTTGACCAAACCTTCTTTATGCTTGCGCCAATCGACAACATTTCCTTCCGTATAGTACTTTAGCATTAGGGCATAGTCATCTGAAGACAGAGGTATATTCCGATTTTTGCCATTCTCTACAAAACGGACAATAGTATCGGTGTTGTAAAAAGGAGATCTAACCACGAACCTTAAATAGTCTTCAGATGTCCTATAACTAAAACATCCTAAACTATCCGCATTTATATGGATAGGCGATTCATTTCCGCTAAGAATACTAATTTGGAGAGGCGCTTTTACTATTGGTTCATTTAAAAGATCATCCACAAAACAAAATTGAAATTCATTTTTAGTATTTAGACCAAACCAGAGAAATACAAGAATCGGTATGGTAGCTAAGAAAAGGTAGATCATCTTTTTTCTGGAAGGTGGTTCATGGGTTTTTAATTTTGTTCGATGATTAGATTTGAAAGTATTCCAATTTTTTTGCCCAACATATTCACTCAACAAATTGAGCATATCAATACGTGGCAGTTTTTCGTGGTCATTCTTGAAGTATGTATAAAACCATTTTTCACTAACCTTTGCTTTTACCCTAGCAAAAAGATCCTCCTGAAATAGAATAATTTCCTCACCCTTCCAATCTTTTATAGCATCAGAAATAGCATGGTTCTTTAAAAAGACAGTCGCAACCTCTCTTTTTAGAAGATTGAAATAAAAAAAATCCTCGTTAATCAATTCGATTTAATAAGCTGACAATCAATTATTTAAAAATTGTAAAACAAAATACAACTACTTTACAAGAGTAATACAATCCCTGAAATAATTGTTCATCTACGTTTGTTCTAAATGTAATTCTAAAATTATAAAACTATGAGCGTAAAAAACGTATATCAAGTATTTAAAATTCTGATAATCTACCTTGGCTTATTTTACTTCACAGGATGTAAACAAAAAAACTATTCAGATGAGGCCTTATTAATACCAGAAGACATTACTAAAGAGTATGATATTTTATCCGAAAAATCGTCTGAGAGTTCTAGCAATCTAAGTCCCACGAAAGATTTGAAAATCATAAAATCTGCCAAGGTGAAATTCAAGGTGAAAAATGTCAAAGCTGCCACTAATTCGATTAAAGAATTTGCCTTGAAATATAATGGTTATATCTCAGACCTAAGATTCGAAAATACCCTGTATAGCCTTGAAAACCACTTTACCATTAAAATTCCGCAAGAGAATTTTGATACCATGATGGACTCAATAATAAAAGTTGCCGAGTTTGTCGATTACGAAAATATTACTACCGAAGATATTACAGAGCAGTATGTTGATCTTCAATCTCGTTTAAAAACAAAACTAGAGGTAAAAGAGCGTTATGAGGCCGTCCTCAGAAAAAATGCAAAGACCGTTGAGGACATTTTAGCGACAGAAGAAAAATTACGTGTAATTCAAGAAGAAATTGAAGCCGCGCAAGGGAAACTCAAATATCTAACTGATAAAGTCAGGTTCAGTAAGATACGAATTGATCTTTATGAAACCGTTGATTACAAAGAAGAACCTGAATCATATACCAAGACGTTTTGGTCGAAATCGAGGGACGGTCTGGCTTTTGGTTGGAATATCATAGAAACTTTAATTCTAGGATTGATTTATATTTGGCCATTACTAATTATTGGTTTGCTGATAGTGTTTGTATTTAAAAGGAAATGATTTTTTCATATCAATAACTTTATAAGCGTGCCGAATTAGCAAACTAGCAACCCTATTTGAACGGTAAATGAAATCCTTGTCCGAACTACTTTCAGCCTATTCTTCATCCACTATTTCTATATTGGATAGAGCAATTCCGTGGAGTGCTTATACACCCTTAGATTTGTCGGAAAGAAATACGGACTTGGAATTCTATAATATTATAGATCCCAATCAGTGTCAAGCTTATATTGATGTAATACTAGAACAAAACAATGCCCAAGTCGCCTTTGGAGGCTACCTCGAAAAGCGAACCCTTTACAGCGATAAGATGGGTTTTTCCGGGAAATCTATCCGGAATATCCATTTGGGCATTGATTTTTGGGCAAAGGCGGGAACAAAAGTCATTACTCCCTTAGACGGAATCGTACATAGCTTTCAAAACAATGCCGAGGGAGGGGATTACGGGCCAACCATCATATTACAACATCAAATCGAAAAATTTGTGTTTTATGCACTATACGGACATCTTTCGGTGGCTTCTTTAGATGGGCTAAAGGTTGGGAAGGCCTTTAAACAAGGCGATGTGCTTGCTACCTTGGGCACCCCGGATATTAACGTAAATTATGCGCCACACCTTCATTTTCAGCTAATACGGGACCTAGAAGGCAAAAAAGGGGATTATCCCGGAGTTTGTGACTCGGCATCAGTGGAATTTTACACCAAAAATTGCCCTGACCCCTCTTTTCTATTAAAAGTCTAGTATAAAAATCGATGAACTGCACGATTTTGAGCAAATTCAGATTAAATTTTTCTTCATTTTTTGGGGTGAAATGCATCTTATTTCGATGATCAGGTGAACGGTATAAATACGTTTACCGAAGGTTTTTTACACTTCGTCCGGATTTTTGCAACATACCGAAAATACAGGGTTTTTGAACGAATCAGGACCTTTTAAGATACGCATGCGGGAGTTATAATTATAACAAAACCCAAGTCATGAAAAGTATTTTAACCATAGTATTCGTAATCTTCTTAGGAGTTTTTGCTCAAGCACAAAACAATACTGCCGAGGTAAAGGTAGAAGTTGTCGAAATGAACGTTGTTCTTGTAAATGAAATAGCAACCGATACGGTTAAAGAAAATACATTGGAAGTGGTTCGTTTATATCGTCGTGCTAACTCACAAGTTAAAAAAGCACTTTCTTTTTATACAAAAAGAAACCGTTCTAAAATGGCTTAGTCCTTAACCGCCTATTGTCCTACTAATTCATTTTGCACCAAAGGTTCTAAAATTTCCCAAACGTTGTTGGCCACGATCTGCTGCCCTTCTGTAGACGGGTGAATCCCGTCAGGAAGATTCAATTCGGGAATTCCCGCTACCCCCTCCAATAAAAAAGGAATAAGGGCGGCATTGTTCTTTGCTGCAAGTTCCGGAAAAATCCGTCGAAATTCGGTAGTATAGTCCGGTCCCATATTAGGTGGTATCTGCATACCGGCCAAAACGATTTGTGTATCAGGGTTCTTTTGTTTTACAGCATCGATAATCGCCTGCAGATTACTCCTCGTTTCTTGCAAAGGAATCCCCCTTAATCCATCATTTGCCCCAAGTTCAAGCACAAAAATATCCACATTTTGATTCAGTACCCAGCTCAATCGGTTTTTACCACCTGAGGTGGTCTCCCCGCTTAATCCGGCATTAACCGTTGTATACGCTAGATCCAAGGAATCCAACTTTTGTTGGATAATCGCTGGAAAAGCTTCCTCAGGGTTTAATCCCATACCAGCCGTAAGGCTATTGCCAAAGAACAAAATGATTTTATTTTCTTCTTTGGTGTCGGTTGCCCTTGCAGGTTTTGCCTTTTCTTCACTCTGGATCTCTATCTTTTTGGGAGTTTGTTCCCCGCAGGATGTCAACAACAGGATTGAAAAAAAATAACAAAGTTTTAATATAGTACGCATCTAAAAGGGAAGTTTAAATCAAAATCATTTCCTTATTTTGCCTGTAGCTACAAGCGCATATTAAATAAGGTTTTTCATGACAAAGATATTAAACGTTCAACAACTTAAAAGAACCTATTCCAGTGGTTCCAAGAACCTCACGGTTCTTGATGATATCTCCTTTTCCATTGAGGCAGGGGACACTTTTGCCATAGTTGGACCTTCGGGTAGCGGAAAGACCACTTTGCTCGGACTATGCGCTGGACTGGATCAGGCCGATGGCGGTACGGTAGAACTTTGCGGTACCCAGCTTGATGCCCTTAATGAAGATCAGCGGGCCCAATTGCGCAATCAAAAGGTAGGGTTTATATTTCAGGATTTTCAATTGTTACCGACCTTGACGGCCTTGGAAAATGTGAGTGTTCCACTAGAGCTTCAAGGTGCCTCCAATGCGGCCAAAGTAGCAATGCAACTTCTTGCTAAAGTTGGTCTTGAGGACCGCTATCATCACTATCCCTCCCAACTTTCTGGAGGGGAACAACAGCGTGTGGCATTGGCCCGTGCCTTTTCAAATAAACCTGCGATTCTTTTTGCCGATGAGCCTACAGGCAATCTAGATGAAGAAACAGGGGAAAAAGTGGTGGAATTACTTTTTGAGCTAAATAAGGAGGCTGGCACTACCTTGGTTATAGTGACCCATGATCTTGATTTAGCGAAGCGGACACAGCATATTCTTCGCCTCAAAAGCGGAAAAATATTAAAAGAGGAAAGCACTGCCGTTATATGAACAATCTTTCAAGCACTTCTAAAGCTACGACAGCTTGGCTGTTTAAAATGGCATGGCGCGATGGTAAGGCGAGTGGCAAACGCTTGTTGCTCTTTATTGCCTCGATTGTTTTGGGCATAGCCGCTGTAGTTTCAATTCAGTCGTTTAGTACAAACCTCGAAAATAATATAGCGCTTCAATCCAAGGAACTTATGGGGGCCGATTATCTTATAGATAGCAACCAGCCACCAAATGAACGTGTTGAGGCGATTATAGATTCTTTGGGAGGGGCAGATGGGCAGGAGGTAAGTTTTGCCTCAATGGCGGCATTTCCAAAGAGCGGTGCCAGTAAGTTGGTACGCATTCGGGGCATTAAAGGGGACTATCCTTTTTATGGGGAATTGGAAACCCGACCCAAAGCGGCAGCAGCAGAATACCAAACGACCAATGGGGCATTGGTAGATGCTACGATTATGTTGCAGTTTGCTTTGAAAACCGGTGATAGTATCAAGGTGGGGGAGACCACTTTTCCTATTTTGGGGATTTTAAATTCCGCCCCGGGAAGTTCAGCAATGTCCTCATCGATCGCACCTACCGTAATACTGCCGTATGATATGATCCAGGGTACTGGGCTGTTGCAATTGGGTAGCAGAATAGGATACAACTTCTATTTTGTTGCAGATCCGGGAACCGATCTTAAAAAACTTGACGAAGTGGTAGACCCACTGCTCGACGCCGAGAATGCTGATTTGGATACGCATACCGCCACCAGCGAGCGTATGGGGCGCAGATTCAATAATGTAGGGAAGTTTTTAAACCTTGTTGCCTTTATTGCCCTATTGCTTGGTTGTGTAGGTATTGCCAGTTCAGTACATATCTATATTAAGGAAAAATTGCGCGCCGTGGCGGTTCTCAAATGTCTGGGAGCCTCAAGAAAACAAAGCTTTTTGATCTACCTGATTCAAATCGCAGGAATGGGATTGTTGGGTGGCGTAATAGGTACCCTACTGGGCCTTCTGCTACAACTATCCTTCCCTTTTATATTACAGGACTTTTTACCGTTTGATGTAGTGGTAACCTTTAGTATGCAACCCGTGCTAATGGGATTGCTTTTGGGGGTTAGTATGTCCGTGCTTTTTGCATTAACACCTCTTTTGGGAACCTGGTATGTATCGCCCTTACAGGTTTTACGCATACAAGAGAATTCTTCCCCACAATCAAAAAGAGCAGGTATTTTGGTCATGGCGGGTATCATGGTCTTTATTTTTTGTTTCTCTTTATGGCTTTTGGGGAACGTTCGTTATGCCGTAGGTTTCGTTCTCGGAATTATGGTAACATTTGGTGTGTTGACGGCAATAGCCAATTTATTTATGTGGTTCATCAAAAGGTTCTTTCCTTCCTCTTGGGGTTTTATTGCACGCCAAAGTCTACTAAACTTGTTTAGGCCCAATAACCAGACTATGGTATTGCTCTTGGCAATTGGAGTAGGCAGTTTTTTAATCAGCACCTTATATTTTACAAAGGATATTCTCCTTGCCAAGACCACATTGGAAGGTAGTGATCAAAGTCCGAATATTATCCTGCTCGATGTACAGACCGATCAACGGGAAGCGGTTGCCCAAAATATAGAATCAAAAGGATTGCTAACTATAGATAATATTCCGATCATTACAATGCGGATGCACAGCATTAAAGGTCGACTAGTGAACGATATTCGAATGGACACGGTTTCCCGAATGAACCAATGGATCCTAAATCATGAATTTCGCACCACCTATAGGGATTCGCTTGTTCCGTCTGAGGAACTTGTTGATGGCGTATTTACGTCGGAAGCCCCCGAGAAAGGCCCCATTCCAATTTCCCTATCGGATAATGTGGCCCGTGATGCCATGGTTGTTATCGGTGACACGCTTGTTTTTAACATACAGGGTGTTCTAACAGAAACCGTGGTGGGAAGCATTCGTACTGTTGATTGGGGCCGTATGCGGCCGAACTTTAACATTGTTTTCCCAAAGGGAATTTTGGAAAACGCCCCCCAATTTCATGTATTGTCCACCAAGGCCCCCGACGAAAAAGCATCGGCAAGCCTACAGAAGGAACTTGTTCGTAAATTCCCTAATGTTTCGGTACTTGATCTTCGCCAAATAATATCCGTGGTAGAAGAAATTCTGGATAAGATTTCCTGGGTCATTAACTTTATGGCGTTGTTCAGTATCCTAACAGGAATTATTGTGCTGATCGGGTCGGTTAGGACCAGCAAATACCAACGTATAAGGGAGAATGTTCTTTTGCGTACGCTAGGTGCCAAAAGCAAACAAATACTTAAGATTACGGCCTTGGAATACCTGTACCTAGGGATTTTGGGAAGCGCTATTGGTATTCTACTGTCATTGGCTGGCAGCCAATTGCTGGCGGTATTTGTTTTTAAAACAGCTTTTACGCCCTCTTGGGTTCCTTTTCTAATCCTTTTACCCGGCATAACGACCCTGGTGCTTTTAATTGGGTTGTTCAATAGCAGAAGTGTGCTCAATAGTCCTCCTTTGAAAGTATTGCGAAAAGAGAGCTCTTAGGACTGTAAAATAAGCAACTCTTTTTAGTATGTTTGTAGACTGACCTATTTATAAATGCCCCTATGAAGAAGAGGGAGCCAAACAAAGATATTTAACAGTCGATTCTGTAACATCCGGAATTTTATTAAGTCTTAAGTAAGAGAACAGTTTTATAATTAACCATAAATATTGAAAATGAAAAAAGTAGTATGGGTAGCATGTGCTATCTCCGCCCTTACCTTTTGTAGGGCACAGGAAAAACCAATAGGTGATGGGGACAGGTTGCCCGGAATCGTATTGGAGAACATGGATCAGCAAGTAAGTCCCAAGGAGGATTTTTACAACTTCGTAAACGGTACATGGATGAAGGAAACCGAGATCCCCGCCGATCGTTCTAGTTGGGGTGGTTTTTCGGTATTGCGAAAGTCTACCGATAATGACGTTCTTGAGATATTGGCGAAGGCCAAGGCAAGTGGCAAATACACCTCAAACACAGACCAAGCAAAGGCACTGGCTATTTTTGACACCAAACTGGATACGGTTGCACGTAACAAAGCCGGTTTGGCTCCATTGCAATCGGCTTTGGATGCCATCGCTGGTATCAAGGACCTGAACGACCTGCAAACGGTTTTGGCCAAGAATGATGCCGTTTCGTCGCCTTTTTTAGGCCTTAATGTATTTGCAGATTTGAATAATAGTGCAATGAATGCTGTTTATCTAGGTACAGCTGGCCTTGGATTACCTGACAGGGATTTCTATTTGGAGCAGGATGAAAAATCAAAGGAAATTCGTGAAGAGTATAAAAAGCATATTTCAAGGATGTTACAGCGTTTGGGAGATAGCGAAACGCAAGCAACCACCGCAGCCGAAAAAATATTGGCCATGGAAACTGTTTTGGCAGAACCGCGACTTAACAAGGTAGAAAGGCGTGATGTGCGAAATTATAATAACCCAAGAAGTGTGGCCCAGGCAGATTCTTTATTGTCGGCAATTGATATGAACAAGTTGATAACCGATTTGGGAATTGAGAAAAAATTTGACACCTTGCTCGTAACTCAATTGAAGTATACCAAAGCCTTAGATAGCTTTTTACTCAAAACTCCTATTGAGGATATCAAGACCTTAATGCGATGGGATACCTTTAATAGCGCAGCTGGCAAACTTACTACGGACATCGACAAGGCCAATTGGTCATTTTACAGCAAATACCTTAGGGGCTCAGAGGAACAGCGCCCCGCCGATGAACGTGCTTTAGCTACCGTGAACCGTTCAGTAGGGGAGGCCTTGGGGCAGTTGTATGTAGATGCCAAGTTTCCACCGGAAGCAAAGGCAAAGGCAGAAAAAATGATTGCAAACGTAATCGAGGCCTATAAAGAGCGTATTCAGAAATTAGATTGGATGGGTGCTGAAACAAAAGCAAAGGCCATTGAAAAACTGGACAAGTTTACCGTTAAGATCGCCTACCCGGATGAGTGGGAAGATTATTCCAAGATGCAAGTAGCTGCCGATAAATCGTACTATGACAATAGTGCCGCAGTAAGCAAATGGCAAAGGGAGAAAAGTTATTCGGAAATCGGAGAGCCAGTTGATAAAAAGGAATGGGGTATGTCTCCACAAACGGTAAATGCCTATTTCAACCCCTTGAACAATGAGATTGTTTTTCCCGCAGCAATTTTACAACCCCCATTCTATAACTATACGGCCGACGAGGCGGTCAATTATGGCGGTATAGGCGCTGTTATCGGTCATGAGATTTCACATGCCTTTGATGATAGCGGTGCGCGTTTTGATGCAGATGGCAATGTAAAAAATTGGTGGACAGAGGAAGACCTGAAGGCGTTTACCGAAAGAGGCGATGCCTTAGCCGCCCAATACGATGCTGTGCAAGTCTTGGATAGTGTTTATGTAAACGGAAAATTCACCTTGGGTGAAAACATAGGCGATTTAGGCGGTGTCTTAGGTGCCTATGATGGTTTACAAAGATTCTTTAAAGAAAACGGAAGACCTGATGATATTGATGGCTTTACCGCCGAGCAGCGCTTTTTTATGTCTTGGGCAACCGTATGGAGAACCAAATCCAGGGAAGAAGCCTTACGTACCCAAATAAAGACCGACCCACATTCCCCGGGAATGATAAGGGCGATTCAACCTTTATTGAATATTCAGGCATTCTACGATGCTTTTGATATCAAGGAAGGCGATAAAATGTATTTACCACCTGAAGAAAGGGTCAGTATCTGGTAAAAACTAGATCAGCATTCTTTAGGAATGCCGATAAAAACCGATTGTCAGTCTTTTCAAATAGACTCGCAATCGGTTTTTTTAGTGCCTAAATGAAGCATTTTGTAGTAAGGGCGCCATCTATTTTTGGGTTAAAATGCACCTTATTTCGGTGATCAGTTGAACGGTATAGGCGCCTTTATCGAAGGTTTTTTACACTTCGTCCGAATTTCTGCAACATACCGAAAATAAGGGGTTTTTGAACGAATGATACCATTTTCACGTCTGTTTGCGAGGTTATAATAATAACAAATCGCAAGTCATGAAAAGTATTTTAACCATAGTATTCATCATCTTTTTAGGAGTGTTCGCACAAGCTAAAAATTCTCCTGTTGAAGTTAAGGTCGAGGCCCTAGCCAAAACTATCGTATTGGTAGCGGAAGTAGATGAAACTGTAATTGAAGAAAACACGCAGGAAGTGGCTCGTTTGTATCGTCGTACCAATTCTAGGGTAAGGAAAGCTCTTTCTTTTACAACAAAAAGAAACCGTTCGAAGATGGCTTAGTCTTTTGGATTTGATTTGATAATTCTTTTTTTGAGCTTCCATTAAACCTGGCCTCTATAAAACCTTTACTATTTACCCATCAACTTTTTTAAACTCATGGTGGCAATCATAACAATAGTAGTTTTTTTTGATAAAGGGCAAGGGAATCCCAAACAACAGAACCGAATACATAAATACCTTTCGGTCATATCGAAGTTTTGAGACTTCACAAGAACCACAATTAGGGCACTTCATCATTATATCCTCAGAATTTTTAGAGGTCATTGTAGCAATATATTGTTGTGTTATCCGATTGTAATGCAAGTCCTAGCGGTTCCCGTTGCACACGGTAGGTTCCTTGGAAAATATGTCCCAGTGAACTGAGCTTATCAAAAACCAAGGTGTCTCCTTCCAAACGCCAAACGCCTTGTATGGAGACTGACTTGAATCCAGGAATCGTTAAGGTGCTGTTCCTGTCGATGTACATACGCTCATTGCACATGTTTTCAAAAATTATCTTGAACTCATTTTCCGAGATCGTGTTGGGAACATAGTTTTTATCCATATAGGTAATATGGCTTAGACACCAACTATTTTTGGTTAAATAATCATAGGTGTTTTGTTCTGGTTGTCGTATAGCCATAGTTATTACCCCGAAAATAGTAAATAACAAAAGTGTAAGCAGGAAAGCCACCGACAAGATTAATCTCAGTTCCAATCTAAGGTTTTTAATTATGGGAATATCATCGGTCCATCGAGCGACTATTTCCCAGAGTTTGGACCTCTGTTGCACCTTATCTTTGAAAAACCCTATGTCCTGAAGTATTTGTTTCCCCCTATCATGGTCCGACTGTTTGACTTCCAACCTTATCCCGCCAATGGCGCCAGACAAAAAATTATGCACTTGCACCGTCAATTCATCCCTGACAAAGCACTCGATACCTTCGGCTTCAAGTCTACCTCTTATGGCCACCATTTCGGATGGGTATGTAAACTTGACTAAAAGTACTTTCTTCTCCATTATCGGCTCATCAATTGTTTATTCGAACCTCAATTCGTTTACTCTTTTGGACTTTGGCCTAAAATTGTTAAGTATTTAGGCCATGGCCCAACTTCATTTTTATACTGCTTGGCCATTACACGTGAAATCTGGGCAATGTGCCCTAGGTCGTGTACTACCCAGGCCGATAACAACTGGGCCATGGTAACAGGCCCTAGTTCCGGATGTATTCCACGCATAACCAAATCTTCAGAGGTTAATCGTTTGGATTTCAGTGTTCTGATGTTGCCCTTTCTCAGATGTTCAAACTCAACTAATAGTTCTTTTATGTTTTTCCCCTTACTATTTTCAAATTGTGCAAACCTGTCGAAGGGCTCAAATTTCTTGTCAGGGCCGTTTCCCAAAATTATTTCTAGCCGTACCATCCAATCCGTCTTTTCCCCATGGATTAAATGCCCTACAACGTCAAAAGGGCTCCAAGTAGCCAGTCCTTCATTTTCAAGGGTCCATTCCGTGGGTAGGCCTCCCAAGAAATGGGAAAGGGTTGTTGGCGTGCGCTCCAAGATTAAAATGGCTTTGTTTAACTCAAATTTCATAGCTACGTTTTAATGCGGTATAAGATGGCCGTGGTACCGGACCCTTCTTCTCAAAAATAGTCTAATTCCCGCTATTTCCCCTTAAATATCCCAGTCAAAAATCTCCGATAAAACACCATAAACTTCGATAAGTTGAAATTCTGGTTCAACCCTGTTATCCGAAAAATTTTACCCTTAATCCAAGTTTCTGTTTTAAATCGAAAAGATACGGTGTTCAGCGGCTTATGGGTGCTCGAGCCCTGGGTTGAGACTTATCTTAGTATCACCCAATCTACCTATTATGAAATCTATTTTAACGCTACTTTTTGTAGTAACCCTAGGAGCGATTGCCCTAGCAAATACCGGAAATGATAATGTTAAAGTTAACGCTATTAAAATGGGCCTTGTTTTGGATACTGGCCTTTACTGTGCTGGCCATTCGGAAAAGGTTGAGATTGCAACCGATCAGAAAGTAGCCAGACTATACCGTCGTGAAAATACCTTGGTAAAAAAAGCCTTGCGTTTTAGCACAAAACGAAATAAGTCCAAATTGGCATAACAAACGAATAATTATTACGAAATGATACTATTTATCCTTCTTTTACCCGTTGCCCTCTACCTTGTTAATGTTTTAGTTTTTCCTAAAACAAAGGGCATTTTAAGACCTATTAAAGTACCAACAAAAAAATAAGAAATTGTAGCCCAATTATAAATAACCCTGCTGTTTACGACCAAAGAAACGGTGGGGTTTTGTTTTCAAACGCAGCCCGATACTATTTGGGACAGACTGAAACACAAAATTGTTTAGGCGTTTAAAAGGTTTATGAGTTTATATGTTTTGGAGCTTAGAATTTACAATCTTCTACCAAATACCAAATACCAAATACCAAATACCAAATACCAAATACCAAATACCAAATACCGCCTACTCCTTCACACCAGGTTGTAGAATTTTATAACCCGTTTTTGCCTTTTCAACATCCACTTGTTTTTTAACATCTTGCAATAATGCCTTTGCATCATAGATAATACCATCCTTGATGGTGTATTTTACTCCACCTACACGCACCACCTCATTGTCTTCGGTCAATTTTATTGCCCCAGTGCCGTAAAGTACCTTTAAATTTTTCAACGGATTTTCCTCGACAATTACGAAGTCAGCTAATTTACCAATAGCAACACTTCCTATTTTATCGTCCATACCCAAGGCTTCCGCTCCGTTTAAGGTGGCGGAACGTATTACCTCCAACGGATGAAAACCAGCCTCCCGAAGTAACTCCAGTTCACGTATAAAGGCAAAGCCATATAATTGAAATATAAAGCCCGAATCGGAACCAGCGGTTACCCGCCCTCCTCGGTTTTTATATTCATTGATAAAGGTCATCCATAATTTAAAATTCTTTTTCCACGCCACTTCCTGTTCAGTACCCCAATCGTGCCAATAACTACCATGTGATATTTTACTGGGTTGATAGAATTCCCATAAGGATGGCATCGTATAATCCTCATGCCATTCAGCACGACGTGCTCGTTGTAAATCCCGACTTGCTTCATAAATGTTAAAAGTAGGGTCAAGGGTAAAATCGAGTTCCAACAATTCGCTCATTACTTTTTCCCAATGCTCTGTGTAAGGTTCTGCAGCCTGCACCCATAATTTACCGGCATTTTCAAAGCGGTGCTGTTCGTTCTGGTAATTGTAATCCAAGGGGTAATCTTGTACGGTACGATCATCAAAAAGGGCTTCGGGAAGACCATACCAATGTTCCATAGAAGTTAATCCCGCCCTTGCGGAATGCAACACATTCCATCGTGCTACACTAAGTTGTGCATGGTGACAAGCTGAGCCGAGGCCCAGTTTTTTGTTTTCATCCAAGGCTGCGGCCATAATTTCAGGGGCAGCACCAAAAAACTTTATTCCATCGGCGCCTTGTTTCGCATTGGCCCTTACCCAAATACGCGCTTGTTCCGGCGTGGAAATAGGAATATCATTTAACGGATTAAAATCCTTGCTGGTCTGTCCAAAACCAGTATAGGTATATAGGCGGGGCGCGACGATTTCGTTAGATGCGCTTTTGCGCTTCAAATCCATAGACCAATCTACACTTCTACCGCCTACTTCGCGGGCTGTGGTTACCCCATGGGCCATCCACAGTTTAAAAACATAATCGGGCTCTGCGCCTTGTGATACACCACCTATGTGGGCATGCATATCAACAAATCCAGGCATTAGATACATGCCGTTACAATCCAGCTCTTTCCCCCCTTCATTTAATTTTGGACGTTTTGTTTCGTCAATTTCTACCCCGGGATAGCCAACCACCTGTATTTTTTTAATGATGTTGTTTTCTACCACAATATCAACAGGACCTTGTGGTGGTGCCCCATTGCCGTTGATCAATAGTACCCCTCTGATAATGAGTTGGGCATGTGGCCCATCTCCGTTGGCAGATGGCCGGAAAGACCAATCGTAAAGAGCGCTGCTACCACGAGCAAGAAAAATTTTGTCTTCATAATTTAGATTTTTTAACGGCCCTAATATGGATAAAACCGGGAAATTCATTTAATTCCTTAAAATGTTTGGGATCTAGTTTTTCGAATTCAGAAACAGGTTTAGGCTCTATGAGTTGGTCAATATAGAACCCGTTATTGGTCAAAGGTTGTATGCATTCGTTTAAAGACCTTCTATAGCTATGTATTTGTATGGGTTTGCCGAACCCTGACCAGGTGGCGTTTACTGCTTCAACTTCAAAATAGTGTTCGGATTTAAAATAGAGATATTCAAAGAAAGGGTGCTCTATGGAGATAACAAGTGCACCTCCCGATTTTAAAACACGATAGAACTCTTTTACCGTAGGGTGCCAATCTTCCAAATAATGCATTGCCAGGGCGCAGACTACGACGTCGAACGAATCGTCTTTGAACATCTGCAAAGGTTCTGACATATCGTGCACAAAGAAATTTCCCAAGCCATTATTGCGTTCTTCTGCCAGGGTTACCATATTAGGGCTAATGTCGAATCCTGTTACTGTCGCACCTTGTTCCAATAAAATTTCGGCATATTTACCTGGTCCGCAAGCGGCATCTAAGATTTTTTTTCCTTTTATCCCAGGGATAAGTTTAAGCGTATTCGGCCTATCGTAATAGGCATTGTGTGGTTTGTGGTCTATCAGCGCATTGTAATCGTCGGCCAAATCCTCATATGCAGCTATTATTTTTTGTTTTGACATCTTTAAAATCAATTTCTCGATGGAATTCTAATTCTGTTTCCTAAAAACAGCGCATTCAGGAACAACCTATTGGTTCCATACCAGCTGCCTCGAAAATTAGGATTATCTGCAAAAAGTACCACACGGCCCTTGCCGACTTTGCTAACGATGAGCGAGGCCGAAGGTTTTAGATACTCTTCCATGTTCTTTTTGGTAATAAACCCATCAATATGTGCATTCGCACTGTATTTAGCTACCGTAGCGTATTCATTTTGGCTTGGGGCCAACCAAACCGTATTGTTTTTGTATATCGGAATGGAAGTATCGGTATATCCAAAGGCTAGGGGATGGGTAGTGTCTAGATCTGCCCTGATGATAATACCGCCAACACTTTCTTTTCCAAGATTCTCTCCTGAATCTACATAGGGTTTACGTTCCACGATTTTTATGGAATCTTTTTCTAGTGAATCTTTCTTTTTACCTGTAAGTTGCTCGCTAACCAGTTTCTTCTCAATAACCCATTTTGAGGCCGTGCCAATCGTTATAAGTGTATTGCCTTTGCTCACCCACGCCTTCAATCTTTCAATTTGTTTTTTGCTTAGCCCGTAGTTGCCCGAAACCATGACCAGGGTGTTGTATTTGTCAAAATTGGCACGGTTAAAATTGCGTATTGGTACTTTTGTTATGGGCATGTGTACTCTAGTATCCAATAAATGCCAAACCTCCCCGGCCTCATAGGAACGAATACCGGTACCGATCAACATGGCGGCCTTGGTTTTTTTCAACGGTTGCATAAAACGGCTGCCCAGATCTACGCCTTGAAGACTATACCCTGAATTTATGGCATAGATGGGTACCTCAAAGTTTTGCTGGGCTTTCTGTACCAGTTTGAAGATTTCCTCCGATGTTTTCTTTTGTAAGGAAACAGGTAGTACCAGGCTTCCATAATTTAATTGCTTCGATTCGCTTCCCGATTTAACCGAAAATGGTTTAAAAGCTGCCGAAAGTATAAGTCCGTTTCCTTGAAGGTAATTTAGGGCCGCGGGGGCATTGTAATCATTCCAATCAATTACATAGGCATAGTTCGATTGGCTCACCGGGCTAATGTTCACCAAATTGGCAGTACTTTCTACCTGCTCTCCTAGGTTTAGGGTTGTAACGGGTTTATACCGCATATTGTAAAAATTCGCCACGGACCATGCTGACGCATCATAGTATACACTGTCGCGATATTTACTGTAGGTTTCAAACATAGTCTGCACCATGCGGTACTGCGGTTGTCGGGTCGGCACCACATAATCTTTTCCCGATTTGTATACCTTTATTTTGTGTAATAGTAACTTATCTATGAATGCCTTAGTCCTATTTTGATCCTTTTCATCACCAAAGGTGTATCCTTTCAATTTTACCTTGCCGGCTCGGGTTAGTGCACTCTTGAAAAAATCTTGCTGATATTTTCGCATATAGGCCTTGTTCTTTACTGCAGTTTTTACGGTAGTAATACTCGAAATGTACTGATTGCGGATGGTAAAGGGAAAGGTGATTTTTCCGAATGCAGTTGTCTGTTCATGCCCACGGGAGCTAGCTTGCTCAAACAAGAGTCCCAATCCACCCTGCAGATCAGGGTAAGAAGATCCATAACCCGGATAGGTGCCATCAAAGACTTCTTTACTGAAGTAGAGCGAACCGATACTGTCCAGTGCTTTCGCAAATTCGGCACCGAAGAGCGTATTGAGGTCTTCGTAGTTTTCTTTAGGCATAATCGGGTTAAGACTGCCATTGTCCTTCATGGGTTCAAAAAAGTAAGTACTCTGGGTACCCATTTCATGAAAATCGGTTACGACATTTGGGTACCACTCATGGTACCATTTCAATTTTCCCCGGCTTTCCGGATGAATTCCTAAGAGCCAATCCCTATTCAAATCGAACCAATAATGATTGGTACGCCCTCCCGGCCAATATTCATTATGTTCGGCATCCTGAGGGTCGGAAACATTTGGTGTGCCCTGATACGTATTGGCCCATTGGGTATGCCTGTCGCGTCCATCTGGGTTAATAGTTGGATCGATCATGATGACCGCATTTTTGATGTATTCGAGTATTTCAGGGTTTTCAGAAGCCACAAACGTATAGGCACTAAGCAAGGCCGCTTCGGCACTAGAAGGCTCATTACCGTGAACATTATATCCAAAATTGATAAAAATAGGAACATCACCATAATTAGAAACCGACTGTTCAGGATCGGTAAAAGCTAAATGCTGCTTTTTGATGGATTCAATATTCGAAAGGTTTTTAGGAGTGGTAATGGTTAGTATGACCAACTTTCTTCCTTCATGGGTCTTTCCATAGGTATAAATAGAAGCCCGATCAGATACCTGGGCCAGTTTTTCCAAATAGGCAACAATGAGATCATGCCGCGTATGATGTTCGCCTATACCGTAGTCAAGAAATTGTTCTGGAGAAGGAATGTTGGCATCAAAAGGTTCATATTTTTTTAGAAAATAGTCCTGACCCAAGACAGTGGTACTGCAAAACAGTGCCAAAAGAAACAGTTTTTTGAGCATGAGATAGGTTTTGAATTAGCCTTCTAAATATAAGGATAAATGTGAGGGATTTGTTCTAAGACCTTAAGTTCTAAAAAATAGTTATGCCACGGAAGGTATTTGCTCCATAATTTCCTTGAAAGTTACGATATAGTGGGTCCCTTTTTTTGACATGTCACGACGAGCAGACCCTAGTAATTGACGCGCCAGGTTATGAATAAGCTTTAATCCTAGAGATTTGGTTGTTTTATATGTTATGGCCTCATCGTAACCGCTACCATAATCACCTATTTGAAGTTCATAGTCCTCACCTTTTGGGTGTAAAGCAATCGAGATTTCACCCTCTTCCTCGCCTACAATACCGTATTTGAGCGCATTGGTAATCACCTCGTTAATCAATAATCCTAAGGGAATTGCTGTATCTATGTTCAATTTAATGTCAGGAATATCTAGGTGTAACTTCACATGCTCACTTGTTCCCTTGATGGAACGAACCAAATATTCGGCAAGATCCTGGACGTAGGTTTTGTATTCGATTTTAGAAATATCTTCACGCATGTATAACATTTCATGTACCATTGCCATTGATATTACTCGATTTTGACTGTTTTTAAAAAGGCTTTTTACGGTTTTGTCCTCTATATTTCTTGATTGAAGGCTCAATAAACTCGATACCGTCTGTAAATTATTTTTTACCCTGTGGTGTACTTCTTTTAGGAGGTTTTCCTTTTCTTTTATTCTGGATTCGACCGTTTTCTTGGTTTTATAGAGATTGTGATGCGTTTTAAGGAGGTTCCTGCCAAAAATCCCACCTAGAAGGTATACAGAGAATACCATTGTAATAAGGCTAAACAAGGCCCTTGATTTTTCTGGGATAACATTGCTTACAAGTCCAATATCAAAGTAACCAATGAGATAAACGATTATGATAATACTTAATATAGCGTATAGATAAATTTGACCGAATAGTTTTGTTGTAATATAACCAGCGAGAACAATTATGGCCAAGATGAACATAAAAGGACTCTCAATACCGCCACTATAGAGGGAAATGATTAGGGTAGATAGGACAGATAAAATGGAGGTGGTTATTGCCATCGTAAAAAGATTTTCGTGCTTTTTAAAGACAAGCGTGTTTGCCAAATTCAATAGGGCATAGGCAAAAAACACATAAGGGATTACATATGTTATCTGCATAAAGTACATGCAGAAAAAGCCAAATAAGACACTTAAAAGAATAGAAACATAATTGAACTTTAATAAAAGTTGCCTTTTATCATGGATGATGTCCTGCTGGTTGGTGGCGTTTTGCATGGCAAATAACTTTAAGGTAAGATTTTACAGATCGAAAAACCCGGAGTACTTATAATCAAATCAAAAAAGCTTGATTATGAATTGTTTACCTAGTAAAGCTAACTATGTTTAACGGTATTCGAAAGTGAAAGTGAGAAAATAAGACAATAAACCATAATATTGCGAGATTACTGCAACTGTGGAATAGCAAAATTTATGTGTGGTCAAGGCTATGCTACCGAAGGGATCTGCTCTTGAATCTCCTTAAACTTTACGATGTAATGGGTTCCCTTTTTGGTAAGATCCCTTATAATAGATCCCCGTAGCTGGCGGGCTAAATTGTGGATTAGTTTTAAGCCTAGGGATTTTGAATTTTTATAATTGATGGTTTCCGGGAATCCATCCCCATTATCACCGATATTTAGTAAATAACCCTCATTTTTATCTTTACGCAACTTGATAAAAATTTCGCCTTTGCTACCATCAACGATACCATACTTAAGCGCATTGGTTACGGCCTCGTTGATCAACAAACCTAATGGGATTGCGGTATCTATGTTCAATTTTACATCGGGAATATCAACATCCAAAGTGATATTACTACTTGTGCCTTTTATAGAACGGATTAAATATTCGGCCAAATCTTGTACATAGGATTTGTATTCGATTTTTGAGATATCGCCTCGCATGTATAACATCTCATGTATCATTGCCATAGAAATGACCCGGTTTTGGCTACTCTTGAACAGGCTTTTTACGGCTTTGTCATCTGTATTCCTGGCCTGCATACTGAGTAAACTGGATACGGTCTGCAGATTGTTCTTGACTCGATGATGTACTTCTTTTAACAAGGTTTCCTTTTCTATGATTTTATCCTCCAATTCATTTTTTGTCTTGTAGAGATTGTGATGTGCATGTAGAAGGTTTTTTCCGAAAACCCCTCCTAAGAGATACACAGAGAATAAAACACTCAAAAGCGCAAAAAGGTTTCTCGACTGTTCCGGAATCACATTACTAACAAAACTGAAATCGGTGATACTTTGCGAATAGATAAGAAGAATAATCAGGAGATTCAGGTTAAGGTATAAGGTGCCATAGGCCTTGGTGGTGACATACCCGGCAACTACGATAATAGCCAGAACAAATATAAATGGACTGTTAATACCCCCACTAAATAGCGTAATGGTCGTGGCACCTGCCAGTGTCATTATAGATACGATGTTATAGGTAAGCGTAAGGCTCTTGTGTGATCTGTATAAGAGTGTGTTGGCCAAATTCAATATTCCGAACGCCAAAAAAACATAAGGAATTACCACTTTAATATCAAGTGCAAAAAAGCAAATTGCACCAAAGATCAGCGCGCAAATTGAGGTGAAATAGTTTACCTTTAAGACCAAACGAACTTTATTCTTCAACCGCTCTTCCAACTTTTTGGTTTTTTCCATAATCAAAAATTTAAATCGTATAATCGTAACAGTCTGGTCTTAGGTGTTGTAAAACTACTTATGTTTTGCGATAAACCACAACTTCTACCGCTTATATTTCTCTATGTTGTATAAAAAGAGAGCACTCTTTTTTGTTTGTTATGAATTCACCTAGAAAGATTAGATGAAAACCCAACGGTCTAGTTGGGTCTTTACTAACCGAATTATTGGAAAAAGACAACAAAAATAGCTTAATTAGAGAATTAGGCCTATAAAAAATGCGGTCGTTACAACCGCATTTTAATCTATTTCTGATGGATATCAGTGTTCAGTTAGTACCCATTCCCCTTTATTGATTAAAGGTTCGGCCTGTTTATATTTAAGCGTCTTGCTCTCACCGGACATAATGTTCTTAATTGTTACCCGATCATTACGCCCTATTTTAGGTTGCTCACGAACAATGGTCTCGGTAACCTGAGGTCGCCGCCCCTGGTTTTGTCCTACAGCGCGGTTTCTGGCAGCCAATTCATCACTGTTCGGAATCTCTTCCTTACTGGTCTGAATGTTTTCTTTGGGTCTAGATACTGTTCTTGCCTCGCTAATGTTGTTAGGATTACCCGACGGCAGTTCTCCTTTAAAGAGGAAAGAAACAACTTCTTTATTGATATTATCGATCCTATCCTTAAAGAGTTGAAACGCCTCAAACTTATAAATCAGCAAAGGATCTTTCTGTTCGTGCACCGCCAACTGAACGGACTGTTTTAATTCATCCATTTTGCGTAGATGCGTTTTCCAAGCATCGTCTATAATGGCCAAGGTTATGTTCTTCTCAAAATCGGTCACCAATTGTTTACCATCACTTTCATAAGCTTCTTTTAGGTTGGTGACTACGTTTAGCGTTTTAATACCATCGGTAAAAGGAACCACGATACGTTCAAATTTGTTCGCATTGTCTTCATAAACCTGCTTAATCACCGGAAAGGCTGTTTCTGCATTCCGTTGCATTTTGGCTTGATAATGTTCGTAAGCGCTTTTGTAAAGCTTTGAGGCGATTTCCTGTATGCCCAATTTTCCGAATTCATCTTCGGTTATGGGAGCGGTAATCGAGAAATATTTGATCAGCTCAAATTCGAAATTTTTAAAGTCGTTCGCTTCTTTATTGGTTTCGGCAATTACCTCACAGGTATCATATACCATATTGGCGATATCCACTTTTAGACGCTCTCCTTGCAGGGCATGACGTCTTCTTTTATAAACGACTTCACGTTGGGCGTTCATAACATCATCATACTCTAACAATCGCTTACGCACCCCAAAGTTGTTTTCTTCTACTTTTTTCTGCGCTCGTTCAATAGACTTTGTCATCATTGAATGTTGAATGACCTCACCATCTTCCAATCCCATCTTATCCATCATTTTGGCAACACGGTCAGAACCGAACAAACGCATCAGGTTATCTTCTAAGGAAACATAGAATTGAGAACTTCCCGGATCTCCCTGACGACCAGACCTACCTCGTAATTGCCTATCTACACGACGTGAATCATGACGTTCGGTACCTACAATGGCCAGCCCACCAGCTGATTTTACGGCATCACTCAGTTTAATATCCGTACCACGACCTGCCATGTTGGTGGCGATGGTTACAATACCAGCGTTACCCGCCTCGGCAACCACATCGGCCTCTTTCTTATGTAATTTTGCGTTCAAAACGTTATGGGGCACTTTACGAATGGTCAACATTCGGGAAAGCAGTTCCGAAATTTCTACCGAGGTAGTACCGATCAAAACCGGTCTTCCTTGCTGTGAAAGTTTGGTAACTTCCTCAATGATGGCATTGTATTTTTCCCGTTTTGTCTTATAAATTAAATCGTTGCGGTCGTCTCTTGCAATAGGTCTGTTGGTAGGGATTTCCATCACATCCAACTTATAAATCTCCCAGAACTCACCGGCTTCGGTAATCGCTGTACCCGTCATACCCGCAAGCTTTTTATACATCCTAAAATAATTCTGCAGGGTAACCGTGGCGAAGGTTTGTGTTAAAGCTTCGATCTTTACGTTTTCCTTTGCTTCTATAGCTTGGTGAAGCCCGTCCGAATACCTACGGCCATCCATAATACGGCCTGTTTGCTCGTCAACGATCATTACCTTATTGTCCATCACTACATATTCCACGTCCTTTTCAAAAAGGGTATAGGCCTTGAGTAATTGGCTCATGGTATGAATACGCTCACTTTTTACGGTAAATTCTGTAAAAAGTTCATCTTTGAGTTTGGCCTCTTCTTCAATCGGAAGGCCTTGGTTTTCTATTTTGGCGATTTCCCCTCCAATATCGGGCATAACAAAAAAATCTTGATCTTGTGCGCCTGAAATGTATTCGACACCCTTATCGGAAAGTTCTATTTGATTGTTCTTCTCATCAATTACAAAAAGCAGGTCTTCATCAACTTTGGGCATTTCCCTGTTGTTGTCCTGCATGTAGAAGTTTTCTGTTTTTTGCAACAACTGCTTTACCCCTTCTTCACTCAAAAACTTGATCAACGCCTTATTTTTAGGAAGTCCGCGGTGTACGCGCAATAATAGGAAACCACCTTCCTTGGTGTCACCCGAGGCAATCAGTTTTTTAGCTTCGGCCAATACTCCGGTTAAATGTTGACGTTGTTTTTGAACGATATCGGAAATCTTAGGCTTTAGTTCGTTGAATTCATGGCGGTCGCCCTCTGGTACCGGGCCAGAGATAATCAATGGCGTACGGGCATCATCCACCAAAACGGAATCGACCTCATCAACAATAGAGTAGTGGTGTGGGCGTTGCACCAAATCTTTTGGTGTGTGCGCCATATTATCCCGCAGGTAATCAAAACCAAACTCGTTATTGGTACCATAGGTTATATCGGCGTTATAGGCTGCACGACGACCTTCTGAATTAGGTTTATGGTAGTCAATACAATCAATTGAAAGTCCATGAAATTGAAAAATTGGGGCCATCCATGCGCTATCCCTTTTCGCAAGGTAATCGTTTACGGTTACCAAATGCGCACCGTTACCAGAAAGTGCGTTAAGGTAAAGCGGTAGCGTTGCTACCAAGGTCTTACCTTCACCTGTCTGCATTTCCGCAATCTTGCCTTGGTGCAATGCAATACCTCCTATCAGTTGCACATCATAGTGTACCATGTCCCAGGTAACCTGCTTTCCAGCAGCATCCCAAGAGTTTTGCCAGATTGCTTGATCACCATCAAGGGTTACGTATTCCTTGGCCCCGGAAAGTTCGCGGTCATATTCGGTCGCGGTCACCGTTAATGTTTCATTATCCTTGAAACGTTTTGCGGTTTCTTTTACGACTGCAAATGCCTCTGGCAAAATATCGTTCAAAGTACTTTCAGATATTTTGTAAACATCATCTTTAAGTTTGTCAATCTCGGCATAGATGTCTTCGTTCTTATCAATATCGGTGGAAGCTTTTACCTCTTCTTCAAGCGCATTGATTTTGTCGTTCAACTCCTTGCCATCTCGGGCAATACGCGTCTTGAACTCGGTAGTCTTGGCCCTTAATTCATCTAGGCTTAACGATTCTAGCTGCTGTTCAAACGATTTGATCTTATTGACCAGTGGCTGCAATTCCTTTACATCCTTCTTTGATTTATCGCCTACAAAGGTCTTTAGTATTGAATTTAAAAAACTCATAATAGCTGTGCTGTTTTATATGATAAGCCCCATTTTGTGGGGAAAGTCTTTTTGCAATATGGAAACTAATTCCGTATTGCCTAAACTTGTCAAAAGGTATTCCGTTTTCCTGTATTACTGCAAAAACACCCAATAGCTGCCAAAATTACAGAAAAACGATAAGCTTAGGTATAAAAAAAAGCCCCGAAAGGGACTTTTTTTAAAGTAATGTATACTTTATTAATATTAGTATTCATCCTCGTTCCAGAGGTAATCTTCCTCAGTCGGGTAGTCTGGCCAAATTTCTTCGATAGACTCATATATTTCCCCTCCTTCTTCCTCCATAGACTGCAAGTTCTCGACCACCTCTAAAGGTGCACCGGTTCTAATAGAGTAATCTATTAATTCGTCTTTGGTAGCTGGCCAGGGTGCATCACTTAAATAAGATGCTAATTCTAATGTCCAATACATGGTAATAGTTTGATTTTAAATTTTTGCAAAAATAATTTTTCTAAGCAGAAAGACAAGCTTTTTCGCCTTGATTTCATGCTATTTATCAACAATTATTTTGCTGTTAATAGTTTGATAACGATGAAATACGGGAATTATTAGTCTTTTTTCTCTGGAATCCACTTTATTTCCTCCGCTTTCAAATCGTGGGACAATTTTCGTGCCAATACAAAAAGATAGTCCGAGAGGCGATTGATATAGGTGAGTACCGCATCGTCAAAGGGCTCTTGTTCATGAAGTAAGGTTGCCATACGCTCTGCTCGTCTACAGACCGTGCGTGCAATATGACAGTATGACACGGTCGTATGTCCGCCAGGCAGAATAAAATGGGTCATTGGGGGCAGGTTTTCCTCCATCTGATCCATTTCTTTTTCGAGCAGCCCAATATCATCTGGGCTGATTTTTGGAATGTTCAGTCGTTCCTTGCCATTCTTTAATACGGCCTTTTCAGGTTCGGTCGCTAAAATTGCACCCACGGTAAATAGTTTTTCCTGAATTTGGGTAAGCGTTTTGATAGTATGGGCATCTGGGCTTTGGTCACGAATCAGACCTAACCATGAGTTAAGTTCATCAATGGTACCATAGCTATTAATGCGTATATGATGTTTGGGAACCCGGGTGCCACCGAATAGTGAGGTGGTACCTTTATCGCCTGTTTTGGTGTAGATTTTCATAGATGAAGTTCAAGTCCGAATATCAAGTTCAAGCTCAAAAAAGCTTAGAAGTTTAATTGTTTATGAGTTTAGAGTTATCTAATTTTTGCTCACTGCTCACTGCTCACTGCTAATCGTCCTTTCGTTTATAGTCATCCATAAACTTACGCGATCTTCGATTTTTGGAACGCCTTCTATTGAAGATAGATATGAACAGATAAATAGCTGCCAAAACCCCAACAATAATATAAATTGTGTTTTTTCCCATAAAACTATCAATTAGTATTTAAAATTAGGGGATTATATCCGAATCTTAAAATGTTCTTTTGCCAGTTCTTTTCTGCAAAAGGCTATTCCGCAGTAAAACAGGTCTACCGTTACCCTTACTTTTTTATGGGTTTTGATCCAGTCCCATTCACGTTCTGCCCTTTTGCTATGATGGATTTTATCTACAAAAAGCACAGTATCATTATGAATCTGCTGGTCTGTTGAAAGCAAGGTTTTAATACTTTTCAGGTCGGATGCTTGAGAATAAACCATATCAGAGGGTGAAGAATCGAATTGCACAGTCGGAAATTTTTGCAACGTTAATTCTTTTAAATGTTTAGCTTGGGAAGGAAGTAAAAGTGCTTTTACATTAAAAAAGGCAATACTTTTTAAGAAGATATCGGTAGACTTCTTTTTTGAATACCCGCGTTTGGCGTACAAACATTTTGTTACATAGTTGTATACAAAGGGGGAGTGCACCCCATGTTGGTTGGTAGCGGTTACAAGATGTCTTAGGTATTTAACTGTGCCGTACAATTTCAATTATCAATAGTGCTGGGTTACTCCATCATTGCCGAAAGCTCGAACCAGCGTTCCGTTTTGGTTTCAATAGTATCGTTAATGTCCTTTAATGCCTTTGAGAGTTCCGCTATATCATCTCCTGAAAGATCATCGCTAATAAACCGTTGTTCTATTTCCCCTTTTTTAAATTCTAACTTTTGAATATCCTTTTCCAATTGTTTGTATTCCTTCTGCTCCGAATAGGATAGTTTTATCTTATTTTCATCTCGTTTCCAGCTATTTTTTTGCGCTTTTGGCTCGCTCTTTTTTTCCTTTTCAATCCTACTTTCAATAAGGGCACTATCCTCGTAGGCTCGAAAATCGGAATAATTGCCTGGAAAATCTTCGATGACCGCATCACCTCGAAATACAAAAAGATGGTCTACGATCTTATCCATAAAATAGCGGTCATGCGATACTACGATAACACAACCAGGAAAATCCAGCAGAAAACTTTCTAGGACATTCAAAGTAACAATATCCAGGTCATTGGTAGGTTCATCTAAAATCAAAAAATTCGGATTTTGTATCAACACGGTACACAAATACAATCGTTTGCGTTCCCCACCACTTAATTTACTTACAAAATCATACTGTTTTTTTCGATCGAATAGAAAGCGCTCCAATAATTGTTGCGCAGATATTTGACGCCCCTTCATTAAGGGAATATAATCCCCAAACTCACGAACAACATCGATTACCTTTTGCCCCTCTTTTATGGCAATTCCATTTTGGGTATAATAGCCGAATTTAATAGTATCGCCCACAATCACCTTTCCGGCATCAGGCTTGTCGGCACCGGTAATAATATTCAAAAAAGTAGATTTACCCGTACCATTTTTACCAATAATGCCAACACGTTCGCCCTTATTAAAAACATAATCGAATTTGTTGAGAATCGGTTTTCCTGGATAGGCCTTGACCAATTTATGCAGTTCAAGGATTTTGCTCCCTACCCGTTCCATATTAATTTCGAGCTGTACTTCATGCTCTTTTCTGCGCTTGCCGGCCTTCTCCTTTATTAGCTGAAAATCGTCGATTCTCGATTTTGATTTTGTGGTGCGCGCTTTGGGTTGGCGACGCATCCAATCCAATTCTTTTTTAAAAAGCTGCTTTGATTTATGATGTTCTACTGCTTCCTGCTCTATTCTGGCCTCTTTCTTTTCTAGGTAATAGGAATAGTTGCCTTTGTAAGGGTAAAGCGTGCCATTATCCAGTTCGATAATTTCATTACATACCCGTTCTAAAAAATACCGATCATGGGTAACCATAAAGAGCGTCATATTCTCTTTGGCAAAATATTGCTCTAACCATTCGATCATCTCAAGGTCGAGATGATTGGTAGGCTCATCCAAGATTAAAAGGTCGGGCCTGTTGATCAAAGCATTGGCCAGGGCCAATCGTTTCTTTTGGCCGCCAGATAATAGAGAGACCTTCATGTTGAGGTCGTCCAATTTTAGTTTGGAAAGGATCTGCTTGTATTGTGTTTCAAAATCCCAGGCAGCAAAACGCTCCATAGCTTCGAAAGCTGCTTGGTAGGTATCTTCATCTCCAGGATTTTCCAATGCCCTTTCGTAGTTGGCAATAACCTTTAGTACTTCATTGTCAGAGGCGAAAATGGTCTGTTCTACCGTAAGTTTGGGGTCAAGGTTTGGTTCCTGTTCCAAGAACGAATTACGAATACCTTTGCGGTAATTTACCTGTCCTGTATCGGGAGTGTCTGCCCCCGATAAAATATTCAGTATGGAAGTTTTTCCGGTACCATTTTTGGCGATCAGGGCGATTTTTTGGTCTTTATTGATCCCAAAAGAAACACCCTCGAAAAGTATTCGCTCCCCAAACGATTTTGATATATTTTCTACAGTGAGTAGGTTCATTTGTAAAATTCAAGCTCAAGCTCAAGCACAAACTCAAAATGAGTTTATGATTAGTTAGGTGTTTGAAACCTTAGATTGTTTGAATAAAAAAAGGTATCTGATTAGCAAAGAAACGAGTATAAAAAGTAGTAGGGGTGAAAAAACCTGAACTTTTAGAAGCCATAAAATCAAAGTAATGAATAAAAATGCGAGGAGCGCGATTACATAGCCCCTTAACCATTTTGGCAGCTGTTTTTTCATGAGTACAAATGCAACGATCAAATTGGGCGCTGCAGCCCAGAAGGCATTGAAGTTTATTTTGGTTGCTGTATGGTCTGTAGCGAACCATAGAAAAAGAATTAGGATACCCGCCACTCCTGTAGCGAAAAAGAGCAAAAAATCGAGCCAACGACTTCTGCGGTTTTTTTTGAAATCTAAATAAGTGACACCAAATACAATTAAGGCTAAAATTGATAACCAAAAAAGAGGTGTAAAAAAAATGTTAGGTGGTTTTTGTGGTCTTCCTTCGGGTAGTACATCAATTTCCTTATAGACCAATGGATTTTGGTTGAGCTGAGATTCTTTTAACTGGTCAAAAAGATTAATCGGTAGGAAGGGGGTGCCTTTTTTATCAATGACTGAACCAAGGGCCAAATCAATTCCGAAATTTGACCATGAATTCAATTCCAAATTTTGATGGATAAGATCTCTGTATGTCGTTTCATCCCCAACATCTACAACGGCTAAATGCAATTTGTCTCCCAGAACAGTCTTCAGGGCATCAGGTAAGCGAGTGGTGCAATTATCAAAGAAAAAATCATATTTATAATAGCGGTTCTCGGGTAGGTAATTGTTTTCCAAGAATTGATAAATCAATTTCACATCTGTTGCCGATAAATTTAATACCTGCTCCTTTACCCAGCGTTTTTCATATTCGTAACCATACAAAAACCGTTGATACGTTTCTTTAGCAACCCAATAATCTAATTTGCCACGGGTAAAATTAGTGTAGAAATTAGGAGCTTTGAAATCGAACATACCGTAATTGTAGACTATGTCCATACCTACAGTCGGGTCTTGCACGCGAAGTGCACTATGACCAAACTTGCTGTTGAGTTCATCGCCCGGGCCTATGGTAAGCACACTTATTTTAGTTAATGCAGAAAGTTCGACTTGCTGGGAGTTTCCAAGTGTTCCCCATAGGGCAAATAACAAAATAAAAATCTTTTTAAGCGGCATTAAAATCCATATCGATTTGTAGTTGGCAAATATCCGAATAAATATAATTAGTTGCCCTGTTGTGGTTCCTACTTCCTAGTTTATTATTTTTACTCGATAATCGAGATTTAAATATTCCAAGGCTTGCTTAGCTATTTTAAGGCCTTTTCCTTTAATGAGTTATGCTTAGGCTTGCCCTTGGATAGTTTACTGAAACCAATACCCATGAAAAAGCACATTCCTAATTTTATAACCCTTCTGAACGTTTTTAGCGGCTGTGTTGCGACGGTATTTGCCGTTTTAAACCAGTTGGAACTAGCCGCACTTTTTGTTTTCCTAGGGATTGTTTTTGATTTTTTTGATGGATTAGCGGCAAGATTACTCGACGCGAAAAGCGAATTAGGCTTGCAATTAGACTCCCTTGCTGATATGATAACCAGTGGCTTAGTTCCGGGAATAGTTATGTTCCAGTTGTTGGGCATGTCCATGAGTGGGGGGTGGAACCTACCGGAATGGCAGACAGGATTGGATATTTCCGGCCAATCAGCATCCTTTGCTTGGAATGCCATTCAAGTGTCCGCATTGCCTTTTTTTGGCTTTTTGATTACGATGGCATCGGCTTATCGCTTGGCGAAGTTCAACATTGATGAGGATCAGGCCACTTCTTTTATTGGGCTGCCCACTCCTGCCAATGCACTGCTGATTCTTTCTTTGCCCTTAATTCTATACTACCAAAACAGTCCACTGCTCAGTGATTTGATTCTAGACCAGTGGTTTTTAATCGGTTTGACACTCTTAAGTGCCTTTCTCTTAAATTCCAGAATTGAACTTTTTGCCTTAAAATTTGAGAATTGGAGTTTTAAGGACAATGCGCTCCGCTATGTTTTTATTCTTGTAAGTCTGGTGTTGTTGATTACCTTGAAGTTTTTGGCAATTCCACTGATTATTCTGTTTTATATCCTAAGTTCGTTAATTCAAAAAGCGGTCTCAAAATGAGGTCGTCCGGATTGGTTTAAAAATCCAGCTTCTTTCTACGCAGTTCAAAGTTTTGGCCCAGGTAGACCTTACGAACCATTTCATCGGCGGCCAAATCTTCTGGATGTCCCGATTTTAGAATACCCCCTTCAAACATCAAATACGAACGCTCGGTAATCGCAAGGGTTTCCTGAACATTGTGATCGGTGATCAAAATACCTATGTTTTTGTTCTTCAGTTGTGCGACAATACGTTGAATATCCTCTACAGCGACAGGGTCGACCCCAGCAAAAGGTTCATCCAACAGAATAAATTTTGGGTCTGTAGCCAAGGCCCTGGCAATTTCGGTACGGCGGCGTTCGCCTCCAGAAAGGAGGTCGCCCCGATTTTTTCTAATATGCCCTAAACCGAATTCTTCAATCAGGGATTCCATCTTCATTTCCTGCTCCCGCTTACTTAATTTGGTAAGCTGAAGCACGCTAAGAATATTTTTTTCAACACTCAATTTTCGAAAAACGGAGGCTTCCTGTGCCAAGTACCCAATACCATGTTGCGCTCTTTTATACATGGGGAATTTGGTAATTTCCATATCGTCCAGAAAAATCTTTCCCCCATTTGGTTTTACAAGGCCAACGATCATGTAAAACGAAGTGGTCTTACCGGCCCCATTAGGACCAAGCAACCCGATGATCTCCCCTTGGTTGACTTCCAAAGAAATACCTCGGACGACCTGACGACCGCTATAGGTTTTCATGATATTTTCGGCTCTGAGTTTCATTTAAAATTCAAGTTCTAGTTCAAATCTAAACCATACGAGTTGGTTGTAAGAACAATTACGTTTTTTTTAACCTTCCTTCCTTTTTGGCTTCCCGCTTTAAAACCATTTTAGAAATATACATGCTAACTTGGTAAAGAACAATCACAGGAATCGCAACGATAATCTGGCTCGTTACATCTGGAGGTGTAATCACTGCAGCAAGAATCAGGACGACCACTAGGGCGATTTTGCGATATTTTTTCATGATTTCCGGGGTTACCAAACCAACTTTTGTTAAAAAGTAAATGATGATTGGTAGCTCGAACAATACGCCACAAGCAAGCACAGATGTTTTTATGGCCCCAATGTAGGAATCCAAGTCAAACTCGTTCAATACCAATTCGCTAACCTGATATGTACCTAAAAAATTGATCGATAGCGGTGCAACTACATAGTATCCAAAAAGCACGCCTAGGAAAAACAAAAAGGAGGCGATAAGAATAAATCCCCTTGAATTCTTTCGCTCGTTATCGTGTAAGCCCGGGCTAATGAATTTCCATAGTTCATACAATATGTACGGAAAGCCTACAATGACCCCTGCCCAAATAGAGGTCCAGATATGCGAAGAAAATTGGGCTCCCATTTGCCTGCTTTGTATGGTAAAAGGAAGTTCATCGGCACAGAAGGCCGAGTCAAACCCCAAGGCGGTAGCAATATTGCAAAAAGCGCGATAGGTGGGAAAATCCATTTGTGAAGGACCAAAAAGTAAAGTGTCGAAAATAAATTTCTTCATCAAAAAAGCGATGCAGCCTATGAGCACCACGGCAATGGTCGAACGAATGAGATGCCATCTTAATTCTTCAAGATGGTCTAAAAAAGACATTTCATTCGGATCGGCCTTCGTTTTTGCCATTACAATATGCCTTCGTTGATTAAGTTGTGCAGATGTACCACGCCCTCATAACTTCCCTCCTGTACCGCCAATAGTTGTGAAATACTGCGGCTCTGCATTAGCTCCAAAGCCTCAATGGCAAGGACATCAGTCCCAATGGTTTGCGGATTGGATGTCATAATATCCTTGGCGGTCAATCCGTTTATCGAATCATATTTGTTCAACATCCTTCTGATATCGCCATCAGTGACTACCCCAACAATTTTTCCATTTTCCAATACCGCGGTTACGCCCAACATTTTTTCGGAAATCTCAACAATTACCTGTTTAATATCAGCATTGATATCGACCTCGGGTTTTTGATTGGTCGTTACGATATCGGAGACCCTTAGGTACAAGCGTTTTCCCAAGGCACCGCCGGGGTGGTATTTGGCAAAATCAGCCTTGTCAAAGCCTTTTAGGTTCAATAATGTCAATGCCAGCGCGTCGCCCATGACCAATTGCGCTGTGGTACTGGTAGTGGGGGCAAGGTTATTAGGGCAGGCTTCTTTTTCAACAAAGGTATTTAATACAAAATCGCCTTGTTTCGCCAAAAAGGAATCTGGATTTCCTGTCATGCTGATAAGCTTGTTGTTGCCCCTTTTGATCAAGGGCACCAACATTTTTATCTCAGGGGTACTTCCACTTTTAGAAATGCAGACAACAACATCGTTATCTTGAATTGTTCCTAAATCCCCATGTATCGCATCCCCGGCATGCATAAAAATCGCAGGTGTCCCGGTTGAATTTAAGGTTGCCGTTATTTTTGATGCGATAATGGCGCTTTTTCCGATTCCCGTAACCACCACACGCCCTTTTGACTGTAATATACATTCAACGGCACCTTCAAAATCATCGTTCAACAAAGAAATAAGATGCCCGATTGCATCGCGCTGCATCCCTATTGTTTTCTTTGCTATTTCGAGTATCGGTTCGGAGTGATTCAATGTTTTAGTGAAATTTTAAGATGGCTTTACTAAAAGAAAGTGCTATATTTAGGAATACAAAATTACACATTCTTAGCTTATCGCAATTTTATATTAGTATAAATTAAAGCATGGTGAGTTTCGCTTAGAACAATGAAAATACGTATCTTAAAAAACGAAGTTTAAATCCCCCTTTAGATCAACTTTTCAAATGACAAACGATAGTACTGTTTTGAAACAGACCGATTTACACACACCATTAAAAAAATTCTTCGGATTTTCATCCTTTAAAGGCCTTCAGGAAGAGGTTGTTCAACATATTTTGGACAAGAAAAACGCCTTTGTGATCATGCCAACCGGCGGCGGGAAATCACTCTGTTACCAATTGCCAGCATTAATGCAGGAGGGTACGGCAATCGTAGTTTCCCCGTTGATCGCCTTGATGAAGAATCAAGTTGATGCCATTCGCGGTATTTCTTCGGAACATGGGGTGGCACATGTACTCAACTCTTCTCTGAATAAGACCGAGGTCAAAATGGTCAAAGAAGATATTACTTCTGGGGTTACAAAGTTGTTGTACGTTGCTCCGGAATCACTTACCAAACCCGAATATGTTGAATTTCTGCAATCGGTACCACTTTCTTTTATGGCGGTCGATGAAGCACATTGTATTTCAGAATGGGGCCATGACTTCAGACCTGAATATCGGAACCTTCGTTCGATTGTTGATCGCCTAGGGAGTGATATCCCCATAGTGGCCCTAACCGCGACCGCAACCCCAAAAGTGCAAGAGGATATTGTAAAGAACCTTGGGATTCCAGGTGCGAGATTATTCAAGGAATCATTTAATCGGCCGAACTTATATTATGAGGTTCGCCCCAAAACTGTTGATGTAGATTCCGATATCATTCGTTTTGTAAAGAAGAATGCCGGGAAATCGGGGATTGTATATTGTCTGAGTAGAAAAAGGGTAGAAAGTCTTGCACAGGTACTACAGGTGAATGGCGTAAGCGCCGTACCCTACCATGCTGGTTTTGATGCCAAGACCCGGTCTAAATACCAAGATATGTTCTTGATGCAAGATGTAGATGTTGTAGTGGCTACCATTGCGTTCGGAATGGGAATCGACAAACCGGATGTACGTTTTGTAATTCATCACGATATACCGAAAAGTATTGAAAGTTACTATCAGGAAACGGGTAGGGCTGGTCGTGATGGCGGCGAAGGACATTGCCTTGCCTTCTATTCATACAAGGATATTGAGAAACTGGAAAAATTCATGTCGGGTAAACCGGTAGCCGAACAAGAAATCGGAAATGCACTTTTACAAGAGGTTGTTGCCTATGCAGAAACGTCTATTTCAAGAAGAAAATTCATATTGCACTATTTTGGGGAAGAGTTTGATGGGGTGAATGGAGCAGGAGCCGATATGGACGATAACGTACGCAACCCTAAGGAAAAGGAAGAGGCACAGGAAAATGTGATGAAGTTGATACAGGTGGTTCAGGAGACTAGTGAAAAATTTAAATCAAAAGAAGTTGTAAATACCTTAATAGGAAGTGTAAATGCAATGTTGGCCTCGTATAAAACCAACGAGAAAAAGGTATTCGGAATTGGTAAGGACAAGGATAAAGGTTATTGGATGGCCTTAATCAGGCAAGTATTGGTTGCAGGGCTCTTAAACAAGGAAATAGAGCAGTATGGCGTCATTCATGTAACCGATAAGGGAAAGGACTTTTTAAAGACTCCCACTTCCTTTATGATGACAAAAGACCACGTGTATGGCGCTGCTGAGAACAATGCTATCGTAAGTGCTGCGCGTAAGGGTGGTGTAAGTGATGAAAAGTTACTAAAACAACTGAAAGACCTGAGAAAAAAGCAAGCTGATAAGCTAGGAGTACCTCCATATGTTGTTTTTCAGGACCCTTCTTTAGATGACATGTCATTAAAATACCCTATTTCTATTGACGAGCTACAGAACATATACGGGGTAGGGGAAGGTAAGGCAAAGAAGTACGGGAAGCCTTTTGTTGCGTTTATCAAGGATTATGTTGAGGAGAATGAGATTATCCGTCCCGATGACCTTGTTGTAAAGACCACAGGGGCAAATTCTGGATTAAAACTATACATCATTCAAAATGTGGATCGGAAGCTTCCGTTAGACGATATCGCGTCGGCAAAGGGAATTAAGCTTGACGAATTGATCAAGGAAATGGAGCAAATAGTTTTCAGCGGTACTAAATTGAACATTAGCTATTGGATCGATGAGATTTTTGACGAGGATCAACAAGAAGAATTACATGATTACTTTATCGAGGCTGAAAGTGACAATATTGAAACGGCATCGGCAGAGTTTGATGGTGATTATGAAGATGATGAACTGCGGCTCTATCGGCTTAAGTTCACCAGTGAAGTGGCGAATTAGGTGGTAGAATACTGCTGCTGATCATATGGCTATTCACATAAACTACAGCGAATCAAAAATAGGGAAGTCTTCAAAACGGGTTGAAATCAAAAATTGTAGGCTTATTCTTTTTCATAGCGATAAACAAACCGTACCATAACTTCTAACAAATTATTTGCCAAGGCTCTATCAGAATCATTATAAGAATTAACATTTTCTTGCCTTTCTGAAGATACGGCCTTTAAGACATGATTCATACCTTCCAAGATGTGAAGTTCTACTTGAGTATTCGCTGCTGCCAAGGTTGTTGCATGTGAGGCATCTACCTGAATATCATGGGTACCATGAAGTATTAAAATGGGTATATCTAGTTTTGCCATTTCCTCAATGGGATTGTATTTGAACCATGACCTCAGATAAGGTTGCACACTGGGACGAAAGATGGGGTACAGCGGCAGAGGAATACTGTCCACCATTTCTCCCTTGCCGATCCGTTCCACAATTTCTGATGAGCGTTCCAGCCCATCCGGGAACTGGGTGGCGATTTGTGCGAGCAACAGATCCCCAGCCGGTTCACCCACCCCGGCTACAGATATAAATTTATCCACTTTCTTTTGTTGCACAGCGACCATTCCAATCAACGACCCTTCACTATGCCCCAACACAATTACATTTGAAAACCGTGGGTCCTTGTTAAGAAAATCGATCCAGTCTTTTGCATCCTCCACATAGGTGTCAAATCGCAACTCCTCTTCCTTAAACCCCTCATGCCTGCTTTGGCCTATGCCTCTTTTGTCAAACCGTACGGAAGCGATACCCACACCATACAGGCCTTCAGCCAGCATTTTAAGGGAATTGTTGGTCATCATGGGCCCGTTGCCATTCCTATCAGTAGGACCTGAACCTGCAATGATGAGTACCATCGGTACCTTCTCCTGCGAAGAGGGGAATAGGAGCGTTCCTTCAATGTCTCCCGTTTTGGTTTGCAACGTAATCGTATTGCTTTGCGATATTAGTGTTCCAATAATAAGTGTGGAAAATAATAAAGTTATCCGTAGCCTTTTTACCAGTTGTTTCGAATTAAGGAATGACATTAGTTTGATTTTTTTGCCCGGCATTTCAAATACTTCAATGCATTAGGGCGCGGAGGTGCCTCCACCAGAGCGAGCCTTTTTTAGTTGCCTTTGTATTTTTCGAATAGCGGATTCAATAGATTTTTCCGGTTCGATGATATTGTATTCTCCCCAAAAATCAGGGTCTGCAAAACCTAAAGCCTCATCGCTAAGAATGATGTTGGATTTCATTCTTTCCTTTGATTTAGGGAATTCGCCCGTGGTATTCTTCTCCCAATCCGTTACGGCCATTTCACAGGTCATACTATAAACAGAGTTGAACAACTTTTTTTTCCAGTTGATTTTAAATTCCAAAAGTACATTGCTATAGCCATAATACCACTTTCCATTTTTTTCACGATAGTCTATTCTGTAAGCCACTTCGGTTGGGTAAACAGAAGCATTTCTAGGTTTTCTTCGCACGAACATTTTTGAAGCTATTTCCTTATTCGTAACGTTCAATGAATAAATAGCACTTTGCAACACTTTTTTGTCGGCATCTATGTACAGCTTTCCTTGATACATTGGTTCCATTATCTCTGGTTTTTGATCAAAGTGTATTACGTAAAGCAGCTGGTCATTCTCCCTGGTAGAACGTTCAAAACTGAAGGTGTAATTTTGTATGGTTTCTGGGGTAAAAATATATTCTGGGTACTTCATAATATCTACAAGTAGTGCGTTGTATGGTCCCCCTTGTAATTTAAGTGCAACCGTATCCATTCGGGAATAGTCCGAACTTTTCCGAGCTTTATAAAGTTGTACCGCATCTTTTTTCTGAGAACTGTATGGGGTTTTATAAATGTTCACCACCGCTTCGGAAAGTGAAACATTTTTTTTACGACGTTTGATTGTTTCCCTATAAAAAGCGGTCATCAAAGTTGGGTCATCAGAATAATTTTCCCCTTTTCTTTTTAAAGTTTCAATAACCAAGGCCCTTGCGTCTTTCGGAATACTTAGGTTGACCTCCGAAAGTTTAAGTACTGAAACTGTCATGAATACCTTGTTATTCTTGTCGGTAAACCGGGATAATGGTATGGATTTAGACTTATACCCCAAAAACGAAATAAGTATATTACCCTCAGTAATACTTTTTGGGATCTTTAATGAAAACTCTCCCTCGGTATTACTTACCGTGCTAACATTACTGCCCTCTAAGGAAAGTGTTGCGAATACCAACGGCCGCCTAGTTCCTTCATCCAATACCTCACCCTTATATTGATTATATGACGTTTCTTGGGGTTGGTCTTGAAAAGCAAAAACCGAACTGGGCGTTACCATAAACAACAGTGAAAAGAGGATCGCTGCGAAAATGGATTTTTTTCTGAAATCTTTCTTTTTTTTTGACATGACGATTTTTTTTACTTGATTGATCCTTCCTAAAGTTATGATTTTTAATCTATTAATATGTTAATATCCAATATTGTTTTGCTAAAAACGGAGGGGATACTATTTTAGGTCAAATCCGTAATACAAAACTTTTTCCTTTTTTTAATGCTATCATTCATAGCGTTAAAAACAAGATAGAATACCAGTATCTTACTTTTTAGTGATTTGGAGAGTAAACTTTGAATTGTCTTCTAAGGTGGGGGATTGAGAATTAGCCATCAAAGGTCTTAGAAGAATCGGAAACCATATGGTTGATTTCCTTTAATTCTGAGACAGTTAGATCGCGCCATTTACCAACGGGAATGTCCAATTCAACATTCATGATACGAACCCTTCTGAGTTTCGTAACATTATAATATAAATATTCGCACATTCGACGTATTTGGCGGTTAAGGCCTTGTGTAAGTATAATTTTGAATTCGTATTTGCCCAACTGCTCTACCTCGCATTTTCGTGTTACCGTGTCTAAAATAGGCACCCCATTTCGCATCTGCTGTAGAAACCGTTGCGTTATGGGCTTGTCTACCGAAACAATATATTCCTTTTCATGATGGTTGCGAGCGCGAAGGATCTTGTTCACGATATCACCATCGCTGGTTAAAAAAATTAATCCTTCACTGGGTTTATCCAATCGACCAATGGGAAAAATGCGTTTGGGATAATTGATAAAGTCTATAATGTTGTCTTTTTCAACCCTAGTATCTGTGGTGCAAACAATACCCACGGGCTTGTTAAACGCAAGGTAGACCGGTTTTTCCGTTGGCCCTGAAATAAGTTGCCCGTTTACCCGAACCTCATCGCCATCGGTAATCTTAGTACCCATTTCAGGAACTTTTCCATTAATGGTTACCCTACCCTGTTCAATTAGTTTGTCGGCGGCCCTACGCGAGCAGTAACCTGCTTCGCTGAGGTATTTATTTATCCTTGTTTTTTTTGGCTCACCCATTTTAAACTTCAAACTGTCCTAAATGGTGATTAAGATGATACACCAACAATCCATGCCATCTTTTTTTATCTAAGTCGCCTAGCAATGCATGACTGGCATAGCTAAAATCATCGGGAAGATTTAAAAAGTCGGTTATGTGTTCTTTTAAAATCATTTTGTCATTTTCAAAAAAGGTGGGTTTTGTACCTTCTCCCTCCACCTGTCCAAATCCCTTTGCAGCTTTAATGGATTTCCCTGCTTTGGCCATTGCAATAATTTGTTTGGGATCTATGTTAGATTTTTCCAATGCCATTTTTGTACCTAAAGCCATTCTTATTTGATCTGTTAGATGACAGATCATCTGATTGGCGTTCATCACCCCAAAAGAAGGCTTCTGATTTTCGTTCAGCGCATCAATTCTATTAAAAAAGAGTAGTTTTTGTGCAGCGTCCATTTTAAGGTATCTCTTTGCAAAGATAAGAAGTAAGCATTTCATAGGAACTCAAATTCCATATTTGGAATCAATCGTATTACCACGAAAATAGAAACTGGTCATTACAATATATTATATAGCTCGGTTTGCCAGTCGTTTCAAAACTACCTTGAGTTACATATTCACAAAAACATGTCCCGCCTGGGGAACACCGGTCAAATCAAATTCTGTTTCATTTAATAGAATATTATGTTCCAGATAGGCCTTAAGGTTGGTCAACCAGAAAGTCCAGCCGCAACTACAGCCGTTATAGATGTCCATTTTTGTATCTTCATCGGTTGGCATGTCATACTGTTTTAGAGTAAGTAGTACGGCATCTTCCTTTTCTTCGAGCAAGACCGAAACTTTACAAACATCATCTCCAAAGGTGAATTCTAAAAAGTCCTTTCCATTGGCATTCAGCAATACCCCTTTTTCCTCACCATTCCAATTATGCCAGCGCCAGGTGTACTGATCACCTTTTTGGACCTGTTCATTGACCCCTCTCGCTGTTCCTTTGTTGCTAGAGAATTCTGCCTCCCTTAAGAACCAAGTTTCTAATCCTTCCCCAGTGGCCCAGCACCAATACAATTTTTTTAGGGACGCCTTAATGTATATTTTTTTTGAAAATGAATCGAAGGTTAATTTTTCCATGATTACTTGTTTTTGTTTTTCAATTCTATATTGTATAATTCCCTACCTAGCTGTGCCAAAAATGGAAGCCCAATTTCGTCGTATTCGTAGTTGTCATCGTTAAAAATTCCATTACTATTTACGAGTATTGTGGCGGTCAAAAGAAACTCAATATCGTTCTTATCGTCCTGTATATATGCGCAGTCTGTTAGTGTTCCGTAGGCATCGCCTACTTTGTTGTAGATATTGATGTGTTTAGGAATGCTTTCTCTTGAGTCTCCGTACAAAAAGAATTTACAATACCCATCATAGTAGGTCTCCGGATTATAACCGACATCTTTTGGTAGGGCTCGCATGGCCTCACGCACAAAACCCAACTGCTCGGTGGTGAGGGATATTTTTTGATCCTCGTCGTACATTTCCGGGAACAATACGGTTTTTAACAACCGATGCTGTGTTTCGATCGGATAGTGATTTTTAAGGCTGAAATCAAATGCTTCTTGTAGCAAGGAGTCTTCATCAATATAACCTACGCCTTTTCTAATATCTTTTAAGTGTAAGGGCTCCGCACTGGTATTAATACTTCCCATCAGCGTGGTCGTTGTACTATCATTAAGGTAAACTATTAAAGGCTTGGTGGTAATTTCATCTGCCTCCGGAGCAGAAAGACGGTGCGATATACGAACCGGCCTCATGTTAATTTGAGCTAACTCGCTGTTAATGTAATTCTGGCCTAAAAACTCAAAAAGACGGTTGTAAGCCGCATTATCACTTACTACAAAGATTTTTTGAATCTCTTTGGCAAACGTAGTGGTTATCGAATCCCCTTCGACAAAGAAATTGGTATTTCTGTTCATTCCTTCAATTCCGTTTAATTTGGCCAATGTTAACATCGCTATGGGAAATTTAACTGTACTTGCGGGATAAAAGTACCGTGTGGAATCGACCTGAAAATCATAATCCTTAAAAACGACACTATCCCCTATTCTGTCAATCCGGGTGAGTTTTATTTGAAGATTATGTAAATCATAATCGTCCATTACTTTTTTAATTTTTGGATGTTCAGATGCCAATGCTTGTGCCAAAGGGTCAATGGCTACCGATTCTTCACTTTCACAGGAAAAAAGAAAACAAAGGCCAAACAATACAAAGAAATATCGCTTTTTCATAATACCCTACCTAAGCTATTTTGGAGCTGGTTTTGGCCCCGTCCATACCTCTCCCCGATGTGGTTTTAAGGCATCCCGTAGTGATATCATATCTTTCTCATCTACAACCATAAAAGCGATGCTGTGCATATCGCTTAGATCCTGATGTCCCGTTATGGCTATCGATAATTTCTCCATACCAATAAACTCCTTGAGGTGTTTCTCATGATGAATGGCTGTTTGGGCGCCGTTCGGACCCCTAAAATCCCAGATAAATTTAATTTTTCTATCCACTATGTTTGATTCTTATTTTTCAAGGGCATTTTTTAAAATTTCCAATTAGGCCCAGTAAGTATCGAAGGTAATAAATTCTTGCACAGCGTTAAAAATTAGCTAAGGAAGTAGGTAGTTGCTTGCGCAGCATTTGGTATTTGTTATTTTTGCAGGATGCGGATTAAAAAAGTACGTTTTAGGATATGGCATATAATATTTCTCAGTGTTTTTTTGGCCGGCAGTTTCTCTTCCTGTAGCAAGTTCTTCCAAAAACCCGCTGATCAAGAACCCCTGGCAAGAGTCGGCGAGCATTATCTGTATATTTCTGAAATCGAACCATTTTTGGTCAATAATATTTCTAAGGAAGACAGTACCACTTTTGTTACGAATTATATTAATGGATGGGCCTCTAAAAAGTTATTGTTGGGCAAGGCAAAAATCAACCTTCCAGACGATAAGCTGGCAGAGTTTGACGAACTGGTCGCAAATTACAGGAATGACCTTTATACCCGTGCCTACAAGGAGGCCTTAGTAGCTCAAGGAAGTGATTCGGTGGTTACTACAGAGCAATTGCGGGAATTTTATAATAAAGAAAAAGAGAATTTCCGGCTAAAGGAAAAAGTCGTACAACTACGGTTTGTGGAAATTCCCAAGCTATTTTTGAACAAGGATGAAGTCATTAAAAAACTAAAACGCTTTCGGCAAGAAGATATAGACTACCTTGATTCTATAGGGGTGCAGTTTAAAAAATTAAATTTTAATGATTCCCTTTGGGTTACTGCGGATAGGGTCATTTCAGAAATACCACCATTGACCCCGAAAAATGAGGCGAGATACTTAAAAAAATCACAATTTTTCGAGTTGGAGGATGCAAAGGGGGTATATTTGACGAAGATTACAGACGTTCGGGAACAGAACGGGATAGCACCACTTTCCTATATAGAACCTACCATAAAACAAGTACTTCTGAGCAGAAGGCGTTTGGAATACGTTAGAAAATTGGAAACGGAAATTATAGACGAGGCCATTAAGGATAAAGAATTTGAAGTTTATACAAATGAAGATAAGTAAGATTGCGTTAGTTGGTTTTTCACTACTTGCGGGAACGACTTTTGCCCAGCAATTAGATAGCATCCCCGACACACAGATCGAACCTGCCGATGTTGCATTGGAGACACATCGGGACGTTGTAAAAGATACCTCAAAAACGTTTAAGAGAATGAAATTGGACGGAATCGCATCGGTTGTTGGCGATTATGTTATTCTGGAGTCCGATATAGAAAAAACCTTGATCGATTTGCGCAGTCAAGGTGCCTCTGTTGAGGATATTACCAGATGCGGACTACTGGGCAAACTTATGGAGGATAGGCTGTATGCCCACCAGGCCGTTCAAGATAGTATTCTCGTTTCTGACGATGAGGTAAACGCTACGGGCGACCGACAATTGCAACAGTTGGTACAGCAAATAGGCTCTATGGAGAAGGTTCTTAATTATTACCGTAAGGAAGATGAGGCGAGTTTTAGACAAGAACTATATAAGATCAATAAACTGAGAATGCTTTCAGAAAAAATGCAACAAAGCATCGTTTCCGAGATAGAGATTACCCCTGAAGAAGTACGCCAATTTTACAACAAGATACCCGAAGCACAACGTCCTGTTTTCGGGGCGGAGATGGAAATTGCCCAAATTGTTAAAAAACCAAAACCTACAGATGTAGAGGTTCAAGCGGTAATCGATAAATTGAATAAGATAAAGGCCGATGTTGAAGATAATGACGCCAGTTTTAATGTGAAGGCCATTTTGTACTCCCAAGGACCTTCTAAATCACAGGGAGGGCTGATTCCCGGGGTCACCAAAACCTCAGGTTTGGTAAAAGAGTTTAAAGATGTGGCCTTTGGCCTTGAGGAGGGTGAAGTGTCAGAGCCTTTTGAAACCATGTTCGGTTGGCATATTATGTATATGGAAAAAATTAGAGGTCAAGAGTTGGATGTTCGCCACATTTTATTACAGCCGGAAATTTCTGAGAAAGCCTTGGAAAATGCCAAGGTTGAATTAGATAGCATTCGCCAACAGATTATTGACGGAAAGTACACTTTTGCCGAAGCGGCCTTGAATTTTTCCGATGAGGAAGAAACAAAATTCGATGGTGGCAAGCTGCGAAATCCAGCTGATTTTGGTCCGCGATTTGAACTAACCAAAATGGATCCTACACTTTATAACCAGGTTCGAAATTTAAAGGATGACGAGATTTCATATGCGATCAAAGAAGAAGATGAGCGGGGGGGAGGCACTTCGTTTAAACTTATGAAAGTAACCAATCGTTATGATGAACACGTGGCCGATTTTGCCAAAGATTATACCAAGATTCAACAGTTGGCAAAAACCGAAAAACAGTTTAATGCTATTAAAAAGTGGATGGATGAGCATATCGAGGAGACCTATATTAGCGTAAACGATTCTCGAAAGGACTGCGAATTTGCTAACAATTGGGTTAAGAAATAGCATGTCAGACGTATCAGCCATTAATAACTTAGTAGAAAAGCATCAAGCATTAAAGCAGGAGATTGCCAAGGTCATTGTAGGACAACATGAGGTCATAGATCAGATTTTGTTGTCTATCTACACAGGCGGCCATTCCTTGTTGATAGGAGTTCCCGGATTGGCTAAGACACTCATGGTAAATACTATAGCACAAACCTTGAGTCTCGATTTTAAGCGCATTCAATTTACCCCAGATTTAATGCCGAGCGATATATTAGGGAGTGAAGTACTTGATCAAAGTAGAAGTTTTAAGTTTATTAAAGGGCCTATTTTTTCCAATATCATCCTAGCCGATGAGATTAACCGTACCCCGCCCAAAACACAAGCAGCATTGCTAGAGGCCATGCAGGAACGGTCGGTAACCATTGCAGGTCAGCAGCACAAATTAGACCGGCCCTATTTCGTTTTGGCGACGCAAAATCCCATTGAACAGGAAGGTACCTACCCGCTGCCAGAAGCTCAGCTAGACCGTTTTATGTTCGCGATTGAATTAAAATACCCTTCAATCGAAGAAGAAATTCAGGTGGTAAAATCAACTACTAGCGATACTGAACAAACGGTCAATACCGTATTCAACGCCCAAGAGATTCTTGATATACAGCATTTAGTACGTCGTATTCCAGTACCGGACAATGTGGTGGACTATGCGGTAAAATTGGTTAGCAGTACCCGTCCAAATTTAGATTCTACGACTGATTTCGTTAAAAACTATATCGATTGGGGAGCAGGGCCAAGAGCCTCTCAAAATTTAATTTTAGGAGCGAAGGCGCATGCTGCGATACATGGAAAATTCTCTCCTGATATTGAAGATGTACAAGCAGTTTCAATGGGTATTTTAAGACACCGGATTATCAAAAACTACAAGGCCGAGGCCGAGGGTATCTCAGAAGAGGATATCATCGGTAAGTTACTGTAAACCCGCTACGAAAACGTTTGAATACTGAAAGTTGGCAATTTTTCGCCATCAATTTCAGCTTTTACTCATTTTCCATGAGCCCAATTTAGCAATTCCCTAAAATGCCGGTAATCCTAGGCGTAAAATTTTAGTAACCTCTACTATTTTCATAACTTCGTAGGATTACATAAATCTTAAAATTTATAAAGAATGGCATTTGATATTGATATGATCAAAAGAGTTTACGCCAATATGGCTAAGAAGGTTGACGCGGCGCGCGAGGTCGTAAAAAAGCCGCTTACTCTTTCTGAAAAGATTTTATATTCCCACCTGTGGGATGGTAATCCTGCCACAGCCTACGTTAGAGGAAAGGATTATGTTGATTTTGCACCGGATAGAATCGCCTGTCAGGATGCCACGGCCCAAATGGCGCTATTACAATTTATGCAGGCAGGAAAGCCAAAGGTTGCCGTGCCCACAACGGTGCATTGTGATCATTTGATCCAAGCTAAAAGTGGTGCTGCCGCCGATTTAAAATCAGCAAACAATACAAGCGCCGAAGTCTTTGATTTCTTGGAATCTGTTTCGAATAAATACGGAATCGGTTTTTGGAAACCGGGTGCGGGTATTATTCACCAAGTAGTGCTGGAAAATTATGCTTTCCCTGGAGGAATGATGATAGGAACCGATTCGCATACCGTAAATGCTGGCGGATTGGGAATGGTAGCTATCGGGGTTGGCGGTGCAGATGCTGTTGACGTCATGGCTGGTATGGCATGGGAGTTGAAATTTCCTAAATTGATAGGGGTGAAATTAACGGGGACTATTTCTGGTTGGACGGCTCCAAAAGATGTTATTTTAAGAGTTGCCGAGATACTTACTGCAAAAGGAGGTACCGGTGCGATCGTAGAATATTTTGGACCTGGTGCCAAGGCCCTGTCCTGTACCGGTAAGGGAACCATCTGTAATATGGGTGCTGAAATTGGGGCAACAACATCAACATTTGGCTACGATGAATCTATGGAGCGTTACCTGAGGGCAACGGAAAGAGCTGATGTTGCCGAAGCTGCGAATGCGATTAAAGAATATTTGACGGCAGACGCGGAGGTTTATGCGAACCCCGAGCAGTATTTTGATCAAGTGATCGAAATAAACCTTTCCGAGTTGGGACCCTTATTAAACGGACCTTTTACTCCAGATCTTTCTACAGCTGTTGGTAGCGATATGAAGGAGAAGGCAACAAAGAACGAATGGCCATTGCGCGTAGAATGGGGCTTAATCGGATCCTGTACCAATTCTTCTTATGAAGATCTATCCAGGGCCTCGTCAATTGCCCAGCAAGCGCTGGATAAAGGATTAAAAATGAAGTCCGAACTAGGGATAAATCCAGGCTCGGAGCAAGTGCGCTATACCGCAGAAAGGGACGGTATCTTAAACGTATTCGAAAAACTTGATGCCAAGATATTTACTAATGCCTGTGGGCCATGTATCGGACAATGGGCACGCTATAGTGACCCTAAAAATGCACCAAAGAATAGCATTGTCCATTCCTTTAACAGAAATTTCGCCAAACGTGCGGATGGTAACCCAAATACACATGCCTTTGTAGCATCACCGGAAATCACGGCTGCCATTGCCATTTCCGGTCGGTTGGATTTTAATCCAATTACCGATACCTTAATTAACGATGAGGGCCAAGAGGTAAAGTTCGAGGAGCCAACAGGGTGGGAATTACCACCAAAAGGTTTTGAAGTAGAAGATGCAGGTTTTCTGGCCCCAGATGAAGATGGTTCGGGAGTCGTTATAAAAGTTGCTCCCGATTCGGAACGGCTGCAATTATTAGAACCTTTTGTTCCGATCAAGAACGAAGAATTGCAAGGCACTAAATTATTGATCAAAGCCTTTGGCAAATGTACTACCGATCACATCTCTATGGCGGGTCCATGGTTGCGCTATAGAGGACATTTGGATAATATCTCTAATAACTGTCTTATTGGAGCCGTGAATGCGTACAATAAAAAAACAAATTTTGTAAAGAATCAATTGACCAATGAATACGGTGGCGTGCCCGATACACAACGCGAATATAAGGCAGCTGGAATCAGGACCATCGTTGTTGGTGACCATAACTATGGCGAAGGTTCTTCTAGGGAGCATGCGGCTATGGAGCCTCGTCACTTAGGAGTTGCCGCAGTTCTTGTAAAATCTTTTGCAAGAATTCATGAAACCAATCTTAAAAAGCAAGGTATGTTGGGCTTGACTTTTGCAAACGAAAGTGATTATGACCTTATTCAGGAAGATGATACCTTTAATTTTGTGGATATTGCGGATTTTGCGCCAGGCAAACCATTGACAATAGAGGTGGTTCATTCTGATGGTAGTAAAGACACCATTTTGGCAAACCATACGTATAATGAAGCCCAAATAGGATGGTATCGCGAAGGTTCCGCACTTAATGTGATCAAAAGGGAAAACGCGGCATAGTTTTCATCCAAATATAATTGTAAAAAACTCCTGAAAATCTTCGGGAGTTTTTTAGTTTTGGAGTATACCTAAGTTTCCGTATGAAGAGACAAACTGTTTACACACTCTTGCTCATAGCATTGGTGCTTTCTTTTTTTATTACCCCGCTGGGGGATTACAGCAAGTTACAGTTGAACCGACTTTTTGATTCAACACCAACCATCATAGAGCCGGAAAACGGCGGACAGGTTTTAGATTATAATTGGAGGTTGAAAGACCCTAATTGGGACTATTTCAATTTTGAGAAATCAAAAGGCAAGGTGGTTTTTATCAATTTTTGGGCTTCATGGCACCTGCCTTCCAGGGCCCAATTTAAGGACATTGAGCAGCTTTATGAACGTTATAAAGGGCAAGTGGAATTCTACCTAATAACTGATGAAGAACAGGCCCCTGTTATAGAGTTTTTAGCAAAAAACAAGTACACCTTACCTATCACGTATCAAATAATAGGTGAACCAAGTCCTATAGCTTTAATGAAACCCCCAGGATGTTACCTAATAGATAAAAATGGGTTCATCAGAGTTCACCAAACCGATATTTCGGATTGGGATAACGATACGATACACGAGCTGTTTACAGATTTAATTGCGGAGTAATACGATTACGGTTTTAAAGCATTTAAGAGAAGAACTTTCAGAACCGCCATTACCATAAAGTTTTATGTGGTTTGCCGCTCTAATTCCGTTACCATAGCCTGTATGCCTTGAAAGCTACGAACGTTTTTTGGAAGCTTGTCACTATCCAAGTGACTCACCTGCTCTCCTAAAAGCCATAGTTTAGAAGTTTGGTTATGCTCCATGACCATTTTATGAAACCTTTTTATATACTTGGGTAGGTGCTCTTTCATTGGCGCTACGGTAAAATAAGAAATGAAATGAACATTTTCATAACGTCTCATTATCTCGATTAGGTTTTTCATAGGGGTGGTCTGTCCCAAATAAATAGATTTATACCCCCGTAAAACAAGCTCATAATTAATATACAGTAATCCAATCTCGTGAAATTCGTTTTCTGGTAAAAAAGGAACAAAAATTTTATTTTTATCTCTTGGTCGTAACTCCAGAACCTTTTCGGTCTGGGCATGTATCTTTTGTATGATTTGTCCCGAGATAAAATGTTGATGCGCAGGAAAAATAGTATTGGTCTGCCATAAAAGGCCAAGTTCGTTCAGTAGGGGGGTAAATACTTCATTGAAAATATCACTAAATGATTGTTTCGCCAAAAGCCCATTATAGGTTGATAAAAAAAGCGGTTGATCAAAGTTGATCATCGCCAATTTAAAATTATTGATTGCATAGTTTTTCAAACTGTTTTTGCCGGCTATTTCTTTGACTACACTTGGAATATCAGGGTCGCTTAAACTGGCGATTTTAGAAATTTTATATCCATTGCGATACAACATTGTGATATTGAGCAACTTTTTAAGGCCTTCCGTGCTATACGTGCGTATGTTGGTATTAGTCCGTTCTGGGGAAAGAAGGTTGTATCGCTTTTCCCAGATTCGGATGGTATGTGCTTTAATACCGGAGAGGTTTTCTAAATCCCTAATGCTGAACTTTCTTTTGACATTGTTCATGCTTTTGAATATTTTGTTAAACAAATTTAGGGTATTATTAAAGTAGATTTAATTATAAAAGGTTAATTCTTCAGGAGTAAAAAATCGGTATTTGGGATAGTCGCTTATATTTTTAGGCAATCGCAATTATAAATGGATACTTAACTGGCGGAAATAAAAAGTCCCGACTTCTTTGTCGGGACTTTGTGCGCACGAGAACCCCGATGTTTCGGGAGAACTTCCAATGGTAATTTTATAATAGATATTTTTAAAAAGGCATAAAAAAAGCCCCGAACATTAATCGGGACTTTGTGCGCACGAGAAGACTCGAACTTCCACGTCCTTGCGAACACTACCCCCTCAAGGTAGCGCGTCTACCAATTCCGCCACGTGCGCATTATTTGAAAATGAAGGTAAATAAAAAAAGTTAAGCCCTTAAGACGTAACTTTTAGTGACCTGGCTGGGGCTCGAACCCCCTTTCATAACCATTTGATATTCAAAAAGTTAAAATATATACATTAAAAGTGCGCACCGAATAGCGCACCGGATTGCACTTGTATTTTAAATGAACTTAGTTGTGCATATTTGGCACCAAATAATATTTAAGGTGCAAATATAGGATTCCTATTTCATTGTTTCTCCAAAATCTCAATCAATCGATAATTGAGAGGTAATTTTTCTTTTCTCCCTTTACCGATTTTAGAAAACCTTCCCGCTCTAAAGCCCTCAAATAATTACCGACTATTTTAGATGTTCCAAGTTTGCATCGATTAAATGTTTTCTCTTGGTATAGGGTAAACGGAATATAATTTCTACTAATTCTGGAATATGCCTTCGGCAATTTGTCTTCAAATGTGTTGCCAAATAGTGGAACGTAAAGCGCATTTTTGGCAAAAAAAATCATTAAAGAAGTTTGGAAAGATTTTCAGTATATTTCTACATAAATTTAATTCATTTGAAATACAAAACACGTAAAGAAGAAATCATTCAAACTTCTAAGATTCTATTCAAACAAAGAGGTTTTAGTGCAGTTACCATGAGAGATATTGCTAAAGCTATAGGAATTAAAGCTGCGAGTCTTTACAATCATATTAATTCTAAGCAAGAAATCTTATCTGAAATTATTATTTCATTAGCTGAGCAGTTTACAGAACAAATGAAAATTATCAATAATTCTGATGAAAATAGTATTGATAAATTAAGGCAAATTGTTGGACTGCATGTTGATATCACAGCTAAAAATCCGTTTGGTATGGCATCTCTTAATAATGACTGGGTGCATTTGGAAAATGAGTTGGAATACTATTTGAAACTTAGAAAAGATTATGAGAATGATTTTAGGACTATTATAGAAAAAGGCGTTGCAGATAATGAACTTGTTAAAGGAAATTCTGAAGTAATGCTTTTTTCTATGCTATCTACCCTACGTTCATTATATATCTGGCTACCTAAAAAGAAAGATTTAGACATTCAAAAATTCATAAACGAATTGAGTTTAGCGCTCATTAACGGAATTAAAAAATAGGTATCATATTATTTCGTAAATTTGTCAAGTAAACTAACAACTGTTAGTTTAATATTTACATGAAATATGGCTGGTTTTTATCGCATAAAAGTTGAAGATATATTTAAAGAAACTGAGGACACATCAGTAATTTCTTTTGAAATTCCGTTAGAATTAAAAGAAATATTCAAATTTAGACAAGGACAACATTTAACACTAAAGGCGGATATTGAAGGTGAAGATGTTCGTCGTTCATATTCACTTTGCTCAAGTCCTCTCGAGGATAAATGGAAAGTTGCAGTAAAGCAAATTGCAGGAGGAAAATTTTCTACGTATGTAAACGAAGAATTGAAAAAAGGAGATTACATTGAGTTAATGTCTCCTAGTGGCACGTTTGGTGTTTCCGTAAAACCAGACGAAGAGAAAAATTATTTGTTTTTTGCAGCAGGCAGCGGAATTACACCTGTATTGTCAATGATAAAAACACATCTAGCAGTTGAGTCTAACTCCACATGTAAATTATTCTTTGTCAATAAAACAGCAAAATCTATCATCTTTAAGGAAGAACTAGAACAGCTCAGAAATAAATACTTCGGTAGACTGGAAATATATTATTTCTTAACAAAAGAACGCAGGGATATCGAATTGTTTAATGGACGTTTTGATGACGATAAAATGAAAGTCATTACAAAAACTTTTATTGATATTCCAGATACGAGTGAAGTGTTTCTTTGTGGCCCTGAGGCAATGGTAAATTATGTAAGCGAGTACTTAATTAATGCAGGATTGCCAAAAGAATTAGTACATTTTGAGTTGTTTATAACAGGACTTTCAGAAGAAGATATTAAACGATCTGAACGTTTAGCACAACAAAATGTAGAAGGCACAGAAATAACCATAGTTGATGGTGGGAAAGAATTTGCATTCACCATGACCAAAGATTATAATAATATCCTTGACGCTGCATTAGGTGCAGGAGCAGACTTACCATTTGCATGTAAAGGAGGTGTTTGTAGTACTTGCAAATGTAAAGTTATTGAGGGGTCGGTTGAAATGAAAATTAATTACGCTTTAGACGATAAAGAAGTCTCACAAAATTTGGTATTAAGCTGTCAAGCTGTGCCAACTACTGAAAAAGTAGTAGTAGATTTTGATGTGTAAAATAAAACGCTAAGAAATGAGTGAAGAACAAATAAAAAATTTAGAAATTCAATTTGAAGCACGTATTGCACGTGATGAAAAAATTGAACCAAAAGATTGGATGCCAGAAAAGTATCGGAAAACGCATATTAGACAAATGTCTCAGCATGCGCACTCTGAAATTGTTGGTATGCTTCCTGAAGGTAATTGGATTACTAGAGCTCCTTCATTAAGGCGAAAAGTAGCCCTGTTAGCTAAAGTTCAGGATGAGGCAGGGCATGGATTGTATTTGTACAGCGCAACAGAAACTTTAGGTGTTTCTAGAGATGAACTTTATGAGCAATTACATACAGGAAAAGCGAAATACTCAAGTATTTTCAATTATCCAACAATAACTTGGGCAGACATGGGAGCCATAGGTTGGTTGGTAGATGGAGCTGCCATTATTAATCAAGTGCCATTGTGTAATACTTCTTATGGACCATATGCAAGAGCTATGATCCGTGTGTGCAAAGAAGAAAGTTTTCATCAACGTCAAGGTTATGAAATCATGATAAAACTAGCTAACGGAAGTCCAGAACAAAAAGAAATGGCCCAAGATGCATTAAACCGTTGGTGGTGGCCATCATTAATGATGCTTGGTCCTACTGATGACGTTTCTGTGCATACGGCCCAATCAATGAAATGGAAGTTAAAGCGTAAATCTAATGATGATTTGCGTCAGCAATTTATAGATCAAACGGTTCCTCAAGCAGAATTAATCGGACTAACAATCCCAGATTCAGATTTAAAATGGAATGAAGAAAAAGGGAGTTATGATTTTGGAGAAATTGATTGGGACGAATTCTGGCAGGTTGTGAAAGGTCATGGTCCTTGTAATAAAGAACGTATGAAAGCACGAGTTGGCGCTTGGGAAGAAGGCGAGTGGGTACGTGATGCTGCAATGGCTTATGCTGAAAAACAACAAAAAAGAAAAGAAAAACAAGCAGTTTAAAAATTTGATTATGGGAACAAAAAACTGGCCACTTTGGGAAATCTTCGTGAGAAGTAAAAACGGATTAGAACATCGTCATTGTGGAAGCCTCCATGCTACAGATGCTGAAATGGCTTTAGAAAATGCTCGTGATGTATATACAAGAAGAAATGAAGGAGTGAGTATTTGGGTTGTTGAATCAAAAAACATTACGGCATCAAACCCAGAAAATAATGGTGAATTATTTGAACCTGCTCAAGATAAAGTATATCGGCACCCAACATTTTACAATTTACCTGACGAAGTAAAACACATGTAATGAAGGAGAATCTTTATAAATATATACTTGGTATTGCTGACAACTCATTAATTCTTGGCCAAAGAATGGGAGAACTTTGTGGTCATGGGCCTAGTCTAGAAACAGATATAGCCTGCACTAATATTTCATTGGATTTATTCGGACAAGTGCGTAGCTATTATCAATATGCAGCGAAAATTGCAGGTGATGAAAGAACTGAGGATGATATTGCAATGCTTCGAAAAGAACGCGAATATGTAAATGTATTGTTGGTAGAGCAACCTAATACCAACTTCGCCTTTACAATGGCACGTCAATTTTTATTTGATGTATATCATTTGTTGTTTCTTGAGGAACTCCAAAAAAGTAAAGATTTAACACTTTCGGCAATAGCAACAAAATCTATTAAAGAAGTAAGTTACCATCAGCGATTTTCATCCGATTGGATAAAACGTTTAGGAGATGGAACAGAGGAAAGCAGCAAAAAAATACAAGAAGCAATTGATGCCTTGTGGGCATTCACTGATGAGTTATTCCATCAAACACAAGCTGATAAAGAGATGGTTTCAAAAGGAGTCGGAGTAGATGTAACAAAACTTAAAGAAGCATATTACGCTAAAGTTTCAGAAATACTTGAAGAAGCAACACTAAATATTCCAGAATCTAAATGGTTTCAAAAGGGAGGTAAAGAAGGTATTCATACAGAACATTTAGGATATTTATTAAGTGACTTGCAATATATGCAACGAACCTACCCAAACATGGAATGGTAAAAAGGTGACTTTAACTGAGCAACATATCGACCAAAAATTAATTCCAATACTGGAGCAAGTTTCAGATCCAGAAATCCCAGTTTTGTCAATAATGGATATGGGAGTTGTTCGTTCTGCAATTATTGAAGGTGATATTGTCAAAGTTCAAATCACGCCAACATATAGTGGATGTCCAGCTATGGATGTAATTGGTGATGATATAAAAAAAGCACTAAAAGAAGCAGGATACAATTCAGATATAGAGTTGATTCTAGCTCCAGCTTGGACAACTGATTGGATTACTCCAAGAGGTAGAAAAGCGCTAGAAGATTATGGTATTGCAGCACCTTTAGACGCAGAAGCAGATAAAGATGTATTACTACAAGGAAAACGATTGGTAAAATGTACTAACTGTGGTTCAAAGAACACCAGATTAGTAAGTCAGTTCGGTTCAACAGCATGTAAAGCACAATTTCAGTGTGATGATTGCCAAGAACCGTTTGATTATTTCAAGTGTTTGAAGTAATCGATTCCCATGAAAATGGGAATCTTTTAAAATGTAAATAAAAGTTTAATTAATAAGATTCCTGCTTTCGCAGAAACAAGGGTATGAGTAATAATTCAGTTGAACTAAAAATTGAAAATAAAATAGCGTTTATAACACTCAATAGGCCAGAAGTGTTTAATAGTTTTAATCGTGAAATGGCATTAGAGCTACAAGCTGTTTTTGATGATTGTGAGGCGAACCCTGCAGTTAGGGCTTTAGTATTAACAGGAAACGGGAAAGCATTTTGTGCAGGACAAGATTTAAAAGAAGTAACAGATCCAGATTTAAACCCTGGATTTAAAAAAATTCTTGAAGAGCATTATAATCCTATTATTACTAGAATTCGGTCAATTAAAAAACCCATCATCGGAGCAATAAATGGTGTTGCTGCAGGAGCAGGAGCTAATATTGCTTTGGCTTGCGATATTGTTGTAGCTCATGAAAAAGTGAGTTTTATTCAAGCATTTAGTTTAATAGGTTTAGTGCCTGATAGTGCAGGAACTTTCTTTTTGCCACGATTAATAGGATTTCAAAAGGCTCAAGCACTAGCTATGTTAGGCGATAAGATAGGTGCGGAAGAGGCTGAAAAAATGGGAATGATTTATAAATGTGTCTCTTTAGATGAATTTGAAGAAACTATTAGTAAACTGGCTCTTAAATTGGCAAATATGCCAACCAAAGCTTTAGGGTTTATTAAAGAATTATTTAATAAGTCAATGAGGAATACTTTAGAAGAGCAATTAGCATTAGAATCTAAATTGCAAATTGAAGCAGCTCAAAGTGAAGACTATAAGGAAGGTGTCGCTGCGTTTATAGAAAAAAGAAAACCAGAATTTAAAGGAAGGTAATTGTGAACGTAGGTGTAATAGGCTCAGGAACAATGGGAAGCGGCATTGCACAAGTTGCTGCAACTGCGGGTTGTAAAGTAAAACTTTATGATACCAATCAAGCAGTTTTAGAGAAAGCCAAAATAGCATTAGATAAGATATTATCACGCCTTATTGAAAAAGGGCGCATAGATTCTGACGAGAAAGATAGAATAATAGGAAATATTAGCTATGTAGATAGTTTAAGGGATTTGAGCGATTCTAATCTTACCATAGAAGCTATTGTTGAAAACCTTGATATTAAGAAAAAGGTCTTCGTTGAATTAGAACATTATGTGTCTGATGATTGTATTATAGCATCAAACACATCTAGTTTATCTATTGCATCTATAGCTGCATCATTAGAAAAACCAGAACGTTGTATTGGAATACATTTTTTCAATCCTGCACCTTTAATGAAATTGGTTGAGGTGATTCCTGCGATACAAACGTCTGAAGATGTACTTCAAAAATCAATTGAAACTATTTCTAATTGGAAAAAAGTAATTGCAGTAGCTAAAGATACCCCTGGTTTTATTGTGAATCGTGTAGCGAGACCATTTTATGGAGAGTCATTACGTATTTACGAAGAAGATATTGCAGATTTTGCCACGATTGACTGGAGTTTGAAAACCATTGGTGGTTTCAGAATGGGACCATTTGAGTTGATGGACTTTATAGGAAATGATGTGAATTACACTGTTACAGAAACGGTGTTTAAAGCCTTCTATTTTGACCCAAGATATAAGCCAGCGTTTACACAAAAACGTTTTGCAGAGGCAGGTTATCTAGGGCGAAAATCAGGAAAAGGATACTACGATTATACTGAAGACATAGTAAGACCAACCCCAACAGAAGATAAAGCACTGGGAGAACAAATATTTAATCGTGTATTAGTGATGCTAATTAACGAAGCCGCAGATGCATTGTTTTTAAATATTGCTTCAGCAGAAGATATCGATAATGCAATGACCAAAGGTGTAAATTACCCTAAAGGTTTACTAGTTTGGGCTGATGAAATCGGAATTGATGCATGCGTAAATGCATTAGATAGATTATATGACGAATACCATGAAGATAGATATCGCTGTAGTCCCCTATTGCGTAAAATGAGTAGAGAACATAAGACATTCTTTTAATTAGAATTTAACGAAATGGCACCTTGAGCGTAGTCGAAAGGTCTCATTTTTAGAATAAATGAATTTAGATTTCCACTTTCGTGGGAAATAAACATGAAAGGAGAGCAAATCCCATATAAAATGTTAAGTCAAGATGCCTATAGCCAGTGGTTAGGTATTGAGATTTTAAGAAGCGAAATTGGGCGGGTGAAAATAGGGATGACTATTCGCAGGGAAATGCTAAATAGCATGAAGTATGCGCATGGAGGCATCAGTTATTCTTTAGCAGATACAGCATTTGGTTTTACTTCAAACACGCATGGTAAATATGCGGTCTCTATAGAAACGAGTATAAACCATATTGAAGCATTGAACGAAGGTGATTATTTAATTGCAGAATGCGTTATTGAAAAAGTAAATAACAAACTCGGATTTAATATTGTAGAAGTAAAACGAGGAAAAGAATTAGTAGCCTTGTTTAAAGGCGTAGTATATAGAACTCAAAAAAATTGGGAAGAATAAACGTATGAAGGAAGCATATATCATAGACGGAATAAGAACTCCAATAGGAAGTTATAAAGGAACTTTGTCAGCTGTTCGCACAGACGATTTAGGTGCTATTGTAATAGAAGAGGTTGTTAAACGAAATCCTAATATTCCAAAAGAAGCCTATGACGATGTTATTATGGGGTGTGCAAATCAAGCAGGAGAAGATAATCGTAATGTAGCGAGAATGTCTTCATTGTTAGCAGGGTTGCCGTTTACAGTACCTGGAGAAACCGTTAATCGTTTGTGCAGTTCAGGGTTGTCAGCCATTATTCATGCCAATCGTGCTATAAAAGCTGGTGATGGAGATGTATTTATTTCTGGTGGAGTAGAGAATATGACAAGAGGACCTTATGTGATGGCAAAACCATCAACAGCATTTGGCGGAGATTCTAAAATGTATGACTCAACTTTTGGGTGGCGTTTTATCAACCCTAAAATGCAAAAGTTGTATGGAACCGACGGAATGGGAAATACTGCTGAAAACCTTGTAGAGAAATATAATATTTCAAGAGAAGATCAAGATAAGTTTGCCTATTGGAGCCAAATGAAAGCTACAAAAGCTCGAGAAAATGGACGACTTGCCAAAGAAATAATTACAGTTGAAATTCCACAACGTAAAAAAGACCCTATCCAGTTTTCTTCAGATGAATTTATTAAACCATCAACGTCAAAAGAAATTTTAGCAAAATTACGTCCAGCTTTTAAAAAAGAAGGAGGAAGTGTTACTGCAGGAAATTCATCAGGACTAAATGATGGTGCAGCTGCAACAATAATCGCTTCAGAAGATGCCGTTAAGAAATACAATCTAAAACCATTAGCGCGAATCGTAAGTTCAGCTGTGGTAGGTGTAGAGCCAAGAATTATGGGAATTGGTCCGGTCAAAGCATCTAACAAAGCCTTAGAAAAAGCAGGTTTGACACTGAATGATATTGATATCATTGAGTTAAACGAAGCGTTTGCTGCGCAAGCATTGGCATGTACAAGAGCTTGGGGATTGGCAGATGATGACTCAAGATTGAATCCAAATGGCGGTTCTATTGCAATCGGACACCCATTAGGAGTTACAGGAGCTAGAATTGCGTATTCAGCATCTTTAGAATTACATGAACAACAAAAAAGATATGCATTAATTACGATGTGTATTGGAGTAGGACAAGGCTATGCAGCTATTATTGAAAGAGTATAATTCCTGCGAAGGCAGGAATCTCATAATAAAGAGAGATGAAACATTGGTACGTCTATATAATGGCAAATAAACCGAATGGAGTAATTTATATAGGAGTGACTGATAGTATTGAAGAAAGAGTAAAAGAACATAAATTTAAATTATATCCTAAAGCTTTTACAGCGAGATATAATTGTGATAAACTAGTTTATTTCGAAGAATTTGAAAATGGAGAAGAGGCTTCGGTTAGAGAGGTGCAATTCAAGAAATGGAAAAGAGGTTGGAAAATTAAATTAATTGAAGAAATGAATCCAAGTTGGTTTGATTTAAGCATCAATTGGAATTTAGATACGACAAGATTGAGAAATAATAAATAATAAGATACCTGCCTGCGCAGGCATTGGATATGAAAAAAATACATCATTACGTTCAAGGCAATTGGACAACAGGAAAAGAAGAAGGAACACCAATTCTTGATGCTGTCACAGGCGAAGCTTTCACAAGTGTTGCAATTGAAGGCTTGGATATACCTGAAATTCTTCAATATGGAAGAACAAAAGGAGGAGAATTACTTTGTAAAATGACGTTTCAAGAGCGTGGAAATATGCTAAAGAAATTAGCATTATATCTAACCAAACGTAAAAATGAATTTTATGATTTAAGTTATAGAACCGGAGCAACCAAAGTTGATAGTTGGATTGATATTGAAGGCGGTTTTGGTAATTTGTTTGCCAATGCATCATTACGAAAGCTATTCCCAAATCAATCCTACCATGTAGAAGGTGATCCTATTGATTTATCGCGTGGCGGACGTTTTATGGCGCACCATATCATGGTGCCAAAAAAAGGAGTTGCCGTGCATATCAACGCTTTTAACTTCCCGGTTTGGGGTATGTTAGAAAAGTGTGCAGTAAACTGGATGGCTGGTGTTCCTGCTTTAGTTTTACCAGCGCCATCGTCGTCATATCTGGCAGAATCAGTAGCAAGAGCGATTATCGATTCAGGAATTTTACCAGAAGGCGCATTGCAAATCATAAACGGAACCATAAGGAATATATTGGATACTGTAGAATCTCAAGATGTAGTAACCTTTACAGGCTCTGCAGCTACGGGACGTATATTAAAAGCACATCCGAGAATTATCCAAGAAGCGGTGCCGTTTACAATGGAAGCAGATTCATTAAATGCATCGATCTTAGGAGAAGATGCAGTTCCAGGAACGCCTGAATTTGATTTGTTTATAAAAGAAGTAAGAAAAGAAATGACTGTTAAGGCAGGTCAGAAGTGTACGGCTATCCGCCGTATCATTGTTCCGGAAAACTTAGTGGAAGACGTTCAAATTGCCTTAGGAAAAGCTTTAGATAAGGTAACCATTGGAGACCCAAGATTGAAGGAAGTGAGAATGGGATCTTTAATTAGTATACAACAAGTAGAAGCAGTCCGTAATTCTGTACAAGACATTGCCAAAGAAGCCCAAATTGTTTATGGTAATTTAGATAAGATAGATACAATTGGCGCAGATGCCAAAAAAGGAGCTTTTATATCTCCTATTTTATTACGAGCAGACAACCCTTTCGAAAATACGGCGATTCATGAGCGTGAAGCATTTGGACCAGTAAGTACTATTATGCCTTATAAAAATTTAGATGAAGCAATTACCTTAGCTCAAATGGGAAAAGGGTCGCTGGTATCTTCTATTGCAACCAATGATGATAAAATAGCAAAAGATTATGTAGTTAATGCAGCAAGTCATCACGGACGTATTTTGGTATTAAATAGAGATAGTGCAAAAGAAAGTACAGGTCATGGTTCACCATTACCATCTTTGGTTCATGGTGGTCCAGGAAGAGCTGGTGGCGGAGAAGAAATGGGCGGAATGCGTGGGATAAAACACTATTTACAACGTACTGCAATTCAAGGTTCTCCAACAACATTGACTGAGATTACAGGAATCTATCAGCCAAATGCAAAATATAAAGAAGCTGAACAACATCCTTTTAAATATCATTGGGAAGATATTCAACCTGGAATGTCTCTAAAAACACATAAAAGGACATTTACAGATACAGATATTATCAACTTTGCAAATCTAACTTGGGATCATTTCTATGCGCATACAGATATTACCTCTCTGGACGGAAGTATTTTTGAAAAAAGAACAGCTCATGGTTATTTCATTATTTCGGCAGCGGCAGGGTTGTTTGTATATCCAAATAAAGGGCCGGTTTCTGCAAATTATGGCTTAGAAGAATGTCGCTTTTTACGTCCACTATATCATAATGATACGGTGTATGTTCGTTTAACCTGTAAGCAAAAAATAGACAGGGACGTAGCAGGTGCTGAACATCCAAGTGGCATTGTAAAATGGTTCGTAGAAGTTTTTGATGCTGAAGATGAATTGGTAGCCATTGCAACAATTTTGACAATGGTACAAAAGAAACAGGAAGTGTTTGTTGAAATGACAGATGGGAAAATTCAAGAATGCTTGAATAAACTAAAAGAAAACGCAAAACCAAAATGGGGAATCATGACACCACAGCACATGGTTGAGCATTTAGAATATACATACAGAATAGCTTCTGGTGAGATTCAAGATTTTGAAATAGCAACGCCTGAAAAGATTTTAGAAAAAGTACATAATAGTTTGTATAACTATCTACCATTTCCAAAAAACTCGAATTTCCCACTACTGGAAAAAGATACATTAGACGATTTAAAGCATGATGATTTAGCAATGGCGATTGAAAAATTTAATGAAGCAAGAGAAGACTATAAAATATATTTTAAAGAAAATCCAGATGCAATTTTAAACAACCTTGTTTTTGGTGAACTAAATAGATACGAGTGGTATTTAATGGAACGTAAGCACCTAAATCACCACTTTAAGCAGTTCGATTTGCTGTAGCAAATCGAACTGCTTAAAGCTTCCGAGAAATCGGAAGTCTTATAAAATGAAAACTGTATTTTGAAACATTATGTCTACATCATAACAAATAAACCAAAAGGTGTTTTGTACATAGGTTTTACAAAAAGAATAAAAGGAAGGATATATCAACATAAAAACAAAGTACATCCAAATACTTTTTCTGCTAGATATAATTTAGACAAATTAGTTTATTTTGAAGAACATGAAAATCCGGATGAAGCCAGATTGAGAGAAAAGAGAATGAAGAAATGGGATAGAGATTGGAAAATAGAATTAATAGAAAAATCAAATCCTGATTGGATGGATTTGTATGAAGATTTATAATAAGAATTAAAAGATTACCGCTTTCGCGGAAAGTAAACATGACACAACCATACGTAAAGCAAACCATAGAAAACGAAGTAGGGTATATTGAATTTTTTCACCCAGCTCATAACTCCTTACCCGGAGATATTCTAGCAAAGTTAGCTCAAACCATAACAGATGCGGGTGCTAACGATGCCATTAAAGTCATTGTATTAAAAAGCGGGGGAGACAGAACATTTTGTGCAGGAGCAAGTTTTAAAGAACTAATTCATATCAATGATGCGGCAACAGGAAAAGTGTTCTTTTCAGGGTTTGCCAACGTGATAAATGCGATGCGTAAATGTCCAAAGTTTATTATCGGACGTATTCAGGGAAAAACAGTTGGTGGTGGTGTTGGGTTAGCAGCTTCAACTGATTACTGTATGGCTACAAAATTTGCTGCAATTAAATTGAGTGAGTTAAATATTGGAATTGGACCCTTTGTAGTTGGACCAGCAATTGAACGTAAAATGGGATCAAGCGCTATGTCACAAATAGCGATTGATGCGAACTCGTTTTACCCTGCTGAATGGGCTAAACATAAGGGATTGTTTACCCATGTTTACGAAAGTACTTCAGCGTTGGATGAGGCTGTGAAAGCAACTGCAGAGCATTTATGTACTTATAATACTGAAGCCATGACTGAAATGAAAAAAGTGTTTTGGAAAGGTACAGACAACTGGGATGAATTGTTAGCAGAGCGTGCGCAAACAAGTGGGCGATTAGTACTTTCAGAATTCACAAAAGAAAAATTAAAAGGATTTAAATAATGATTTATAGTTTTCAAGGATACATACCAGTTGTTCATGAAAGCAGTTTTGTGCACCCTTTGGCGGCCGTTACTGGTAATGTTATTATTGGTAAAAATTGTTATATCGGTCCAGGTGCTGCTATTCGAGGAGATTGGGGGCAAATTATTCTTCAGGATGGTGTTAACGTACAGGAAAATTGTACAATACATATGTTTCCTGGAAAGTCGATTACCTTAAAAGAAAGTGCTCATGTTGGGCATGGGGCTATAGTACATGGTGCTAATTTGGGTAGAAATTGTCTTATTGGGATGAATACTGTCATCATGGACGATGCCGAAATTGGGGATGAGAGTATTGTTGGTGCCATGGCCTTTGTAAAAGCGGAAACGGTTATTCCTAAACGAAGTTTAGTAGTTGGTAATCCAGCTAAAGTTGTGAAAGAGGTTACCGACGAAATGATTGCTTGGAAAACAAAAGGAACGCAATTATACCAGCAATTACCAAAAAATTGCCATGATAGCTTACAAGAAGTAGAGCCTTTAAGAACGGTTCCAAAGCATATGAAAATTCAAGAAGGTGTTTATGATACACTTCGAGATTTTATGAAAAAATAAAAAAAGTCATTCCGAACAAAGTGAAGGAATCTGTTGAATGAGATTACCACACCTTTGTCCTGGTAATGACACGAAAAATAACTAACTAACATTAGTTAATACAATGTCAAAATTCGAATTTAAAATGCCCAGATTGGGAGAAAGTATCACAGAAGCAGCCATAATAACCTGGTTTAAAAATGTAGGTGATACCGTTGAGCAAGATGAAATGTTACTGGAAGTAGCTACAGATAAAGTAGATTCAGAAGTACCTTCAACAGTTACTGGTATTATTGAAGATATTTTATTTCAGGCCAATGATGTTATAAAAATAGGAGATACGATCGCTATAATAAAAACGGATGGTAAAGTAACGCAATCTAAAAAAACAGAAAGTGAAACAGAAAGAAAAACTGTAAAACCAGAAGTTAAAAAAACATCAAAAAAACCAAAGCAATTAGCAGTAGCAAATCAAAATAATAACACTTTTTTCTCGCCATTAATTATATCAATAGCTAAAGAACATCATATTAGTTTTGAGGAATTGGCACGAATCCCAGCAACCGGAAACGATGGGCGCTTACGTAAAAGCGATGTGTTTTTATATATAAAAGAGGGACGACCTTACAAATTTGTGCAACCTAATATTGCTCAAGACCCAACGGCTTACCGTATTCCACAATTGAATTTGGATAAAGGAAAAGGAAAGATTGTAAAAATGGATAGAATGCGTCAAATGATTGCAGATCATATGGTATATTCTAAACATACATCACCTCATGTTACAGCCTATGCAGAAGCTGATTTAACCAATTTGGTTGATTGGAGAAATTCAAATAAAGAGGCTTTTCAAAAAAAACATAATGGTAAACTCACATTCACGCCATTGTTTGTAGAAGCCGTGGCCAAAGCGGTAAAAGATTTTCCTATGATTAATGTATCTGTTGATGGGGAAAACATCATTGTTAAAGAACAGATAAATATTGGGATGGCTACTGCTTTGCCTAGTGGAAACTTAATTGTGCCTGTCGTAAAACGGGCAGATACTAAAAGCTTAAAAGAACTAGCGGCCGATGTAAATAATCTATCCGTTAAAGCACGAGACAATAAATTGAAACCTGAAGATATACAGGGGAGTACATTTACTATTTCTAATGTAGGAACCTTTGGTAGCGTTATGGGAACTCCAATCATTAACCAACCAGAAGTAGCCATATTAGCCTTAGGAATTATTAAAAAGCGCCCTGAAGTTATTGAAACCGAGAAAGGAGATGAAATAGCTATTAGAAACATGATGTATTTGTCATTATCGTTTGATCATCGCGTGGTTGATGGATATTTAGGAGGAAGTTTCCTAAAACGTATAGCAGATTATTTAGAAAATTTTGATACAAAAAGAACAATATAATTACCATGTCATATACTATAAAAGTTAATAAAGTTGAAAAATCTAAAGTTGACGATTTAGATTTCAATAATATCCCATTAGGAACCACTTTTACTGATCATATGTTTATTTGTGATTATGAAAATGGACAATGGACAAACCCAAGAATAGAACCTTTGGCATTTATTCCAACACATCCGGCAGCCATGGCTTTTCATTATGGACAAGCCATATTTGAAGGCATGAAATCAACTTTAGATATCGATGGAAATCCTGCGCTTATCTGTCCGGAAAAAAATGCGGAGCGTCTAAATTTTAGTGCTCAGCGTGTGGGCATGCCAGACTTTCCTGTAGGGTTGTTTGTAGAAGGATTAAAACAGCTTGTTGGCCTTGAAAAAAACTGGATTCCACCTATGGAAGGAAGCGCCTTATATCTTCGTCCGTTTATGTATGCAGACGAGCCTTTTATTGGTATGCGAGCAGCAACACACTATAAGTTTATCATCATAGCATCACCATCAGGACCATTCTTTAAGAAAAGAATCAGTTTATATGCTGAAACAAAATTTATTCGTGCAGCTCTAGGAGGTACAGGTGAAGCAAAAGTTGCGGGGAATTATGCAGCTGCTATTCAACCTACAGAACAAGCGAAGTTAAAAGGATATGACCAGATTTTATGGTTAGATGCAGTAGGGCATAAATATATTCAGGAAGTAGGAACAATGAATGTGTTTTTTAAGATTAATGGTGAAATGATAACACCTAAGCTAGATGGGTGTATTTTAAATGGAATAAGTAGAATTTGTTCTATTGAATTGTTGCGCGCTCGTGGTTATAAAGTTACTGAGCGGTTAATTACAATAAATGAAATTATTGAAGCATCAGAAAACAATACGCTAGAAGAAGCTTTTGGAACCGGTACAGCAGTTGGTGTAGCCATGATTCAAGATATTGGGTATAAAGATAAAACGATTCATATATCAGATAATAACCCTGTTGGACAAATGATTCTTGATACAGTAAATGGTATTCGGTCAGGACGATTAGCGGATGAGTTTGGTTGGATGGTACCCATTAAAAACGAGTTGGTTTAATGAATAAAGACATACTAAAAAAGGCGTTTTCAAAACTATGCTCAGCCAAGTCTATGACCGAGTTGTATGAGGCCAATTTTAAGCAAGTTTCAAAATATGTACATGCAACTTCGCGAGGGCATGAAGCCATACAAATTGCTCTTGGAATGCAATTATTACCACAAGATTATGCGTTTCCTTATTATAGGGATGATGCGATGTTATTGTCGTTTGGATTGGAACCTTATGACTTGATGTTACAATTATTGGCAAAAAAAGAGGATCCCTTTTCTGGAGGAAGAACCTATTATTCACACCCCAGTTTAAAAGATGACGATAAGCCCAAAATCCCGCATCAGTCATCAGCTACAGGTATGCAAGCTATTCCTGCAACAGGAGTTGCTATGGGAATGCAGTATAAAGAATTACAAGGTTTAGATGATAAAACATTACAAGATTTACCGCTTGTAGTATGTTCACTTGGAGATGCATCGGTAACAGAAGGAGAAATAGCAGAAGCCTTCCAAATGGCAGCTTTAAAGCAAATGCCAATCTTATACTTAGTGCAAGACAATGGTTGGGATATATCTGCAAATGCCGCTGAAACCAGAGCTCAAAATGCTTTTGAATATGCACGAGGGTTTAATGGGCTTGAAGCCATTTCTATAGATGGTGCTAATTTTATTGAAAGTTATGAAGCTGTTGAAAAAGTTATTAGGACGATTAGAGAAGAACGTCGTCCATTTTTGGTTCACGCTAAAGTGCCGTTGTTAAATCATCATACATCAGGGGTTCGTATGGAATGGTATCGAGATGATCTTGAAGAAGCACGTTCAAGAGATCCATATCCAGTATTGAAGCAGCAATTATTGGACAATGGTTTTGCAAAAGATGAAATCGAAAAGATTGAGACTTCCGCTTATGCGGAAGTACAAAAGCATTTTGAAAAAGCTATTAAAGCTGAAGACCCTACGCCTGAAGATTTATTTACTCACGATTTTGTTCCGACCCCAATTACTGAAGAAAAAGGAATACGTGAACCCGAAGGAGCTGATAAAGTAGTAATGGTAGATTGTGCTTTATATGCAGTTGAAGAATTAATGAAAAAGCACAAAGAATGTTTGTTATATGGTCAAGATGTGGGAGGGAGACTTGGAGGTGTTTTTAGAGAAGCCGCGACCCTCGCTCAAAAGTTCGGTGATGACCGTGTATTTAACACACCAATACAAGAGGCATTTATTGTTGGTTCAACGGTTGGGATGAGTGCTGTTGGATTAAAGCCCATTGTTGAGGTCCAGTTTGCCGATTATATTTGGCCTGGTTTAAATCAACTTTTTACCGAAGTAAGTAGAAGTTGTTATCTCTCTAACGGGAAATGGCCGGTTAGTATGATTTTAAGAGTTCCTATTGGTGCTTATGGTAGTGGTGGCCCTTATCATTCGTCTTCAGTAGAAAGTGTGATTACAAATATTAGAGGTATAAAAATTATCTATCCAAGTAATGGAGCCGATTTAAAAGGATTGATGAAAGCTGCTTATTACGATCCCAATCCAGTGGTTATTTTGGAGCATAAAGGATTGTATTGGTCTAAAGTTCCCGGAACACAAACAGCAACATCCGTAGAACCTTCTGAAGATTATATGTTACCTCTTGGTAAAGCTTGGTTATTACAAGAGGTCTGGAAGCAAGAAGATGTTGAAACATTAACTATTGTAACTTATGGCATGGGAGTGCATTGGGCTTACAATGCATCAGGGGAACTAAATATGAGAGATCAAGTTGAAATTATTGACCTACGTACTTTATTTCCGTTAGATGAAAACACTATTATGACATCTGTTAAGAAAACAGGGAAATGTTTGGTGGTCACCGAAGAACCTTCTAATAATAGTTTTGCTTTGGCACTTGCTGGAAAAATTCAAGAACAGTGTTTTCAATATTTAGATGCACCTGTAATGACTATTGGTAGTGAGAATATGCCTGCGATACCATTAAATTCTACCTTAGAACAAACTATGATTCCTTCTACCGAAAAAGTAAAGTTGAAGATTAAAGCTTTATTGAATTATTAATTGAATTGGCATTAGACAAATGAATAAAATTATTTTATCTGGACTGTTATTAATATTGTCGCAATAGATTAATTTTCAAGTATTGTCAAACAAATCCCGAGAAACCAAAATAACCTACCCAAAATAAAAAGCTTTTAAATCATTGATTTAAAAGCTTTTTGAATACTAATGAAGTTCTTAAAGTGACCTGGCTGGGGCTCGAACCCAGGACCCTCTCCTTAAAAGGGAGATGCTCTACCAACTGAGCTACCAGGTCAAAATTTCAACGCTAAAATTCCTTATTAGCGGCTGCAAATATAAGTTCAATAATTTATTTAACAAGTCGATTTTACAAGAAATTTATCCAGAATTTTTTTAAACTTTTTGTTTGGAACAGAGAATGAAGGCTTTTGTGCGCTAATGCAGTCTTTTTTTACCGGCATAGCACCGCTACGGTTGTACGAAAAGGACAAAATTAGATCACGAAATGCGAAATTCGGAGGTAGAAGAAAAAGTTTAAAAGAGTTCTATCTTTGAAAATGAAAATAATTCATTCAATTTTACCAAAAGAGATATTTTGAAAATAGTTTTAATAGGATATATGGGCAGCGGAAAATCTACCATTGGGCGAAAGCTTGCAGCGGTGAACTCATGGGAATTCATAGATTTGGATAATTACATTGAGGAAGCCGAAAGGATGGCCATTGCCGGCATTTTTTCCAAGAAAGGGGAAATTTACTTTAGAAAGAAAGAAAGCCAATACTTAAAAGAAGTACTTCAAAAGAAAGAAAATATTGTTTTGGCAACAGGAGGAGGAACACCTTGCTACGGGGATAACTTAAAAACGATTTTAAAAACTACCAACTGGAGTTTCTATCTTAAACTATCCGTTTCTTTTTTGGTCGAACGATTAAGCAGTGAAAAAGAACAGCGTCCATTGATAAAAAACGTTTCTACAGCAGATTTACCAGAGTTTATTGGAAAACATCTTTTTGAACGTAGTTTTTTCTACAATCAATCAAAGCACATAATTAGTTGCGATGCCAAGAAACCTGAAGAAATTGTTGCGGAGATTGAAAAGAAACTAATCTAAATACACCATATCATTTTTAGCGGCAAACGCAACATGTACGTGGGTCTTTAACGACGTACTGAGCGAAATTCCTTTATAATCTGCCTTTACAGGATATTTTTTATGGTTTCTATTAACGAGTACCGCTGTTTTTAATTGCTTTAAAGGCGTTTTTAGGAAATGGTGTACCCCATAGATCAATGTTGTTCCAGAGTTTAGTACATCATCAACCAAAACCACGGATTTGTCCTTGTAGGCCCCTTGATCAATTGAGGTAGTTACCCCACTGGTTAATGGATCAGTTTTATCCATCATCACCTTACAAAGCAAAATATCGGCCTGCGTAATTTTACGGAGTACCCTTTGTATTTTTTTTGCAAATTTTAATCCACCCCCGTCAATTCCGGCAATTACAATTTCCTTTTCATCAACATTGGCCTCGTAAATTTGATAGGCAATACGATTTATTTTATGCTGAATTTCTTGATGCGATAGAATTTTGTTTTCCATGAATTACAATAATTTCAATGTAAATATAATCAAGAAGGCATTAAGTCGATAATGCTATTCTTCCTCAAAGCTGTGCGCCGATTCTCGGTACCCCTCGATTTCTCTTCTATCTTTCTTGGTAGGCCTGCCCGTTCCCTTTTTTCGATAATAATCTTTTGAATATTTGAGCAATTCCTTTTGTGCAAAAGCCTCTTTTGGCGTGGTGTCTTTGCGATAGATAGGTACCAATTTTGCGCCTACACGACTTTTGGGAATATCGAGTACGGTTAGTTGATAATCGATTTGGTTTTTGCGAACCGTAATTTCATCCATGGGATACACTTCCCGGGAAGGCTTCACCACCTGGTCTTTTATCTTTACCTGACCTTTTTTACAGGCCGTAGTAGCAATGTTCCTCGTCTTAAAGTAACGGGTACTCCAGAGGTATTTATCTATCCGCATCTACAATCCAAATTCTTTGTTAAGGTCTTCCGCAAAAATAACGGAAAATTGTATCTTGCGGCCCTGAATGCAGATAATATCGAGTAGATGAGTGTAAAGAAATTTTTACTGTTATTGACCCTTACGGGAATTTTGAGTTCATGCAACAATGATGATGGAGGTCTTGATCCCACAGTGGTACCACCGGAAACCTTAAGTGAAGCGGCGCTCGATGATCATGCCGAGATAGAGGCATTTTTAAAAACGCATTTTTATAATTACGAAGAATTCGCAAATCCACCTGCAGAATTTGATTTCAAAATCAGAATCGATACAATTTCTGGAGACAATTCAGGAAAGACTCCGCTCTTTGACCAGATGGAAAGTGAAACGATTGTTGTTGAAGACAGTGATACGGAAGAAAGGGTTGATCATACATTGTACACCTTGGTGGTTAGACAAGGTAGTGTCGAAGGGAACCCAACGATAGGTGACAATGCCTTTGTTCGGTTTGAAGGTTCCTTATTGGATGGTGCTAACTTTGATGCTTCTACGGTCCCAACCGTTTTCAATCTTGCGCAGGTCGTAAGGGGCTTCGGAAATGGGGTCACCAAGCTTCGTGGTGGTCTTGGACCTATGGAAAATGGCGACGGTACGGTCAGCTATGAGGGGTTTGGAATCGGACTTGTAATCATGCCATCAGGTTTGGGTTATTTTGGGAGTCCGCCCCAAGGCTCGATTATTCAGCAATTCACTCCCTTGATTTTTAAAGTCGATTTATTGTCCTTTGAAGTAGATACTGATCTAGACGGTGATGGTATTCCTTCTATCTTGGAAGATTTAGATGGGGACGGGAACTTGAATAATGATAATACCGACCAAGATTCCGAGGGTGCCTTTTTTCCGAACTATGTCGACCCCGATGATGATGGCGATGGTACATTGACCATTGATGAGGATCTTGAGCCGGATACTGATTTAGAGGTAGACCGTGATGGTGATGGTGATAAAACAAATGATATCGGAGATGGCAATCCATTAAATGATGATACCGATGGGGATGGGATTCCGAATTATCTCGATACGGACGATACGGCGTCGAGAAATGATGAGAACTAACAAAAAATCCCCGATGTCAAATAAATACATCGGGGATTTTTTATGCCTGTTGCAAAAATTTCTAAAGCTTTAAAGATACACTCAAAATCAACTGTTCTGGTCTCGTGTCTATCCTGCTTTCTGGCAAGTTGGTGATATTAGTATTGATAAACCTACCCTCATTATCGCCCAAACCTCTTTCATATCTAAGATCAATACCCAGTTTCCCTAGGTTGACCCCGGCACCCAAGTGCGCGCCAACAGAGAAATCGTTTTCAATATCATCAATAGTTATCCCTTCGAATTCGGAGTCTAGAATATACTGAAAAGATGGCCCGGCAAAAATATGTAAGGGTCCAAAAACCTTTATTCCCAATAATACGGGCAAATCCAATTTACTCATATCAAAAGAATCGTCTTCGTAGTCCGATTTGGTTTTGGTATAAAATAGTTCAGGCCTTAGGTAAATTCGTCCTAATTTAACCTTCCCGTAGATACCTGCGTGAAACCCTGCATTTTTATCTGGCTCTCTAGCTGCATCACCGATGGACTCGAAATAGTCACCGTTACCATTGTAGTTAAGACCGGCCTTGATACCAAATCCTGAACCTGCCTGTGCGAATGCGGAAAACCCGATTAGGGAGAAAACCGCCAATAGAAGAATACTTTTTGTTGCTTTCATAGTTCTCGTTTTTAATACTCATTATGGTATCAAAAACGATACCATTGTCATTTTCTGCTCAATACCCTATGAACGGCAGCAACTATGGCTTTATTGTTCAGGCCATATTTTTCCATAAGTTGCGCTGGGGTACCACTTTCCCCAAAAGTATCTTGCGTAGCAACAAATTCTTGTGGTGTTGGATGTTGGGTAGAAAGCACCCTTGCAACACTTTCGCCAAGGCCACCGAGGAAGTTATGTTCTTCAGCGGTAACGATACATCCTGTCTTTTTAACAGATGTAAGAATGGCCGCATCGTCCAGGGGCTTGATAGTGTGTATGTTAATGATTTCTGCCGAAATACCTTTGTTTTCTAAAACTTCTGCGGCTTGTAAAGCCTCCCAAACTAAATGACCGGTAGCGACTATGGTTACATCCGAACCTTCATTAAGCATTAAGGCTTTTCCAATTTCGAATTTCTGGTCCACCGGGGTAAAGTTCGCAACCTTAGGCCTTCCAAACCGCAAATATACGGGGCCGTGATGTTCCGCAATTGCAATAGTGGCTGCTTTGGTCTGGTTGTAATCACATGGGTTGATTACCGTCATTCCCGGTAACATTTTCATAAGACCAATATCTTCAAGAATTTGGTGGGTTGCCCCATCTTCCCCCAGCGTAATACCTGCATGGGATGCACATATCTTTACATTTTTATCGGAATAGGCAATAGACTGCCTTATCTGGTCATAGACCCTTCCGGTAGAGAAGTTCGCAAAAGTTCCTGTAAACGGAATCTTATCCCCAATGGTAAGTCCGGCCGCAATCCCCATCATATTTGCCTCGGCAATACCTATTTGAAAAAAGCGTTCAGGGTTCTCGTCAATAAACTGTTGAATTTTGAGCGACCCGATTAAATCGGCACAAAGTGCCACCACCTTTGGGTTGGTTCTTCCGAGCTCAGTCATTCCAGCTCCAAAACCGCTTCGTGTATCGTTCTTTCCTTGATCTATGTATTGCGTCATTATATTTTTTTTCATTCCTGCGAAGGCAGGAATCTTTTGAATCTAATATTATAATATTACCGACCTCTCTAAAGGAGAGCTGGTAAGGACCTTTCTAATAATCCCCTAGCGTTTCCGGATTCTGTGCTAGTCCCATTTCTAGCTGCTCGCCGTTTGGTGCTTTTCCGTGCCATGCATGGGTATGCATCATAAAATCAACCCCATTGCCCATCACGGTATGCAACAATATGCAAACGGGCTTTCCTTTTCCCGCCCTGGTTTTTGCTTCCTTTAACCCCTCGATTACTGCCGAAAGATCGTTACCGTTTTTCACTTCAATAACATCCCATCCAAAAGCCTCAAACTTTTTTCTCAGGTTGCCCATAGGCAGTACAGTATCTGTAGAACCATCAATTTGCTGTCCGTTTACATCTATTGTGGAGATGAGGTTGTCTACTTTGTTTCCGGCTGCGTACATAATCGCCTCCCAGTTCTGTCCTTCCTGCAATTCTCCATCCCCGTGAAGACTATAGACCAAATGACTGTCTTTGTTCAATTTTTTAGCCAGTGCCGCACCAATAGCCACTGACATCCCCTGACCTAAAGAGCCGGAGGCGATTCGTACTCCCGGTAGACCTTCGTGCGTTGTAGGATGCCCCTGCAATCGGGAATCGATTAATCTGAAGGTACTCAATTCATCTACAGGAAAGTAACCTCTTCGTGCCAAAACACTATAAAAGACCGGCGAAATATGACCATTGGAAAGGAAGAACAGATCTTCTCCGATTCCATCCATATCAAATCCATCCTTCAAATCCATGATCTCATGATAGAGCGCTACAAAAAACTCCGTACACCCTAAGGAACCTCCTGGGTGCCCAGAGTTTACCTTGTGTACCATGCGAAGAATATCCCTCCGTGTTTGTTGAACCAAATCCTGTAAGTTGTCTAGTTTAGGCATTGCTTTATTTTTCGATGACCAAATGTAATCGCATTCTTTTGGGTAGACAAACGGATTTGTTAAGAGTTATTAACCGAATAAAATTCAAACCCAAACTCAAGCGCAAATTCAAAAATAGATCCAAACAAAAGCTCACTTGAATTTACAGTTGAAAGTTGACGACGGTAGTAGGCAGTTTTCTTAAATTGCCAATTTTCTTAAAGCTAAACTCATGAACTTTTAACCCCTAAACTATTTTGAGTTTGAACTTGTCCCAATAGCTATCGGGATGAACTTGACATTTGAATTTTATATTCCCCTTAAGGAACTAATGCACACCAGTTGATTATCTTTGCGAGCAGAATTCAGCGCATTTGAAATTTACCATACAACACAAAGATCCGCAAAGTAAAGCAAGGGCGGCTACCATGATTACTGATCATGGAACCATTGAGACTCCTATATTTATGCCGGTGGGTACCGTAGCATCGGTAAAAGGGGTACACCAAAAAGAATTGCGGGAAGAAATAGATCCAGATGTAATTCTGGGGAATACCTATCATCTTTTTCTAAGACCTAAAATCGATATCCTTAAAAAAGCGGGTGGACTTCATAAGTTTATGGGGTGGGATAGAAATATTCTTACCGATAGTGGGGGGTATCAAGTATATTCCTTGTCTGCAAATCGAAAGATCAAGGAGGAAGGGGTTAAATTTAAGTCCCATATAGATGGTTCAATGCATATGTTCACTCCGGAGAACGTGATGGAGATTCAACGCGTCATTGGGGCCGATATCATTATGGCATTTGATGAGTGTACCCCATACCCCTGTGATTATAATTATGCCAAACGCTCAATGCATATGACCCACAGATGGCTGGAGCGGTGTATTGCCCACTTGGAAAAAACACCCTATGAATACGATTATGCACAAACATTTTTCCCTATAGTACAAGGCTCTACCTACACCGATTTAAGAAAACAATCGGCGGAATACATTGCAGGCGTAGGGGCAGAGGGCAATGCCATTGGCGGGCTCTCGGTAGGTGAACCAGCCGAAGAAATGTATGCCATGGCAGAAGTTGTCTGTGATATCCTGCCCGAAGATAAACCCCGTTATCTCATGGGTGTTGGCACTCCAATCAACCTACTTGAAAATATTGCTTTGGGTGTTGATATGTTTGATTGTGTAATGCCGACCAGAAATGCCAGAAACGGAATGCTTTTTACAGCCCATGGCACCATTAATATTAAAAACAAAAAGTGGGAGGATGATTTTTCAGTGCTGGATGAGATGGGGACCACCTTCGTAGATAGGGAATATTCGAAAGCCTATTTGCGACACTTGTTCGCAGCCAATGAATATTTAGGCAAACAGATAGCAACCATTCATAACTTAGGTTTTTATTTATGGTTGGTTCGCGAAGCGAGAAGACGCATTTTGGCAGGTGATTTTGCCCAATGGAAAAAGGTAATGGTCAAGCAAATGGATAAAAGACTTTAGAGCAGCCAATGTTAACGATACTCGATAAATACATTTTAAAACGATATCTCCTTACGTTTTTCGTAATGCTCTTGCTCTTTATTCCCATAGGGATTATGGCCAATCTTGCAGAGCAGATCGGTAAGATGATAGATCACGAGGTTCCCCTAAATGAAATCTTGATTTACTACGGCAACTTTACCCTCTATATTGGGAGTTTATTGTTTCCGATTTTTCTTTTTCTCTCCATTCTGTTCTTTACTTCTAAGATGGCCAGTAATACTGAGATCGTTGCCATATTGAGTTCTGGGGTTTCATTCGGGAGATTTTTACGGCCTTATTTTATAGGCGCATCTATTATTGCCCTAATAATGTTTTTAATGGCCATGTTCATTGTACCAAAGGCAAGTGCTGGTTTTAACGAGTTCAAATTCAAGTACCTGAAAAAGGGAAGGCAAGATAGGGTCACCAATAACATTTTCACTCAATTGAATGAGTATGATTTTTTATATGTGAGCAGTTTTGATCCGGCAAGACATATTGGATATAACTTTACATTTGAGCGTTTTGATGATGATAATCAATTAGAGTTCAAGATCAAGGCAGCCAACATCAGATGGATAGAAAAGGATACCATCTACCGCCTAACGTCTTATGAAAAGCGAAAGGTAAAGGACGATACGGAGATTTTGGAAACAAAAAAGAGACTCGATACCTTGTTTACTTTTGATATTGGTGATCTTACCCCAGTGTCCTATGTGGCAGAGACCAAGAATTTCTTCGAGTTGAACCAATTTATAGAAGATCAAAAGCAAAAGGGGGCATCGAATATTAATGCATACCTCCTGGTTAAGTATAGAAGATGGGCTCTACCGATTACGGCTTTTATTCTAACGGTCATTGCAGTGGCAGTATCCTCGGTAAAGCGCAGAGGCGGAATGGGCTTGAATTTGGCCTTTGGCATTTTTGTAGCCTTTATTTTTATCTTTTTTGACAAGGTGTTTGGTACCTTGGCCGAACAGGCAGGTTTTTCACCCTTATTGGCGGTAGTTATTCCAAATGTGGTATTTGGGATCACTGCTTTTTACTTGCTGCAAAAAGCCAAACGATAGCTTAAAACCCTGGTAAATGAACGTCAAGCTAAAAGATTACCTTCATTTACATTTCATTGTTTTTATCTGGGGATTTACAGCTGTTCTCGGCAAACTCATTACTATAGATGCCCTGCCTTTGGTTTGGTATCGAATGCTTCTTGCAGTTTTGATGGTAGGAGCTTTTCTTTCGATTAAGGGCTTTTCAATTAGAACAGATTCAAAGACCCTGTTATTGCTGTTGTTTGGTGGAATAATCATAGCAATTCATTGGGTAACTTTCTTTTGGTCGATAAAGGTTTCCACCGTATCGGTTACCTTGGCGACCATGTCTACAGGAGCCTTTTTTACCGCCTTGTTGGAGCCGATTCTATATAAGCGAAAACTGGTTTGGTATGAAGTTTTGTTTGGATTGATAGTAATAGGCGGCCTTCTGATCATCTTCAAGGTGGAGTCACAATATGCCTATGGTATTGGTCTAGCCTTGATTTCTTCTTTTTTGGCCGCGGTCTTTTCATTGATTAACGGTAAACTGGTGCATAAAGAACGTCCATCTGTAATCTCATTCTATGAACTAGGCGCAGGCGTAGTATTCCTATCTATTTATTTGGGTAGCACGGGAGCGTTCACAGGTTCATTTTTTCAACTCTCTACGAACGACTGGCTGTTTATTTTTATTTTGGCTTCGGTCTGTACCGCTTATGCCTTTATTGCTTCGGTAAAGGTAATGCGACACTTATCACCTTATACCGTCATGTTGACCATTAATCTAGAACCGGTTTATGGGATTATCTTGGCATTTTTCCTCTTAGGGGAAGAAGAAAAAATGAACCCGCTCTTCTATCTCGGGGCAGCCATTATTTTGTTGACGGTTATTGCAAACGGAATATTGAAGAATAAAGACAAGTTAAAAAAGCGGCGATACGATAACGATTCTGCATAAAACTTTATATTTGTCCCGAACTGACTAAATCGATTTGTTGACCTATGGAGTATTTAGATTTTGAACTTCCCATTAAAGAGCTCGAAGAGCAGTTAGAAAAGTGTACGATTATCGGGCAGGAAAGTGATGTAGATGTCACGGAAACCTGCAAGCAAATAGAGCGCAAGCTCGCAGAAACCCGAAAAGACATCTATAAAAACCTGACCGCATGGCAACGTGTCCAGCTGTCTAGGCACCCGAACAGGCCCTATACCTTAGACTACATTCAGGCGATATGCAAAGGTACTTTTTTGGAATTGCATGGCGACCGTAATGTAAAGGATGATAAGGCAATGATCGGTGGTTTGGGCAAGATTGGTGATCAGAGTTATATGTTCATCGGCCAGCAAAAAGGTTTTAATACGAAGACCAGGCAATACCGTAATTTCGGAATGGCAAACCCTGAAGGCTATCGCAAAGCATTGCGTTTGATGAAGTCTGCAGAAAAGTTCAAAGTTCCGGTGGTTTGCTTCATCGATACACCAGGGGCGTATCCCGGAATTGAAGCAGAAGAACGGGGGCAAGGCGAGGCCATTGCCAGGAATATTTTGGAGATGACCCGTTTAAAAGTACCCATTATAGTGGTCATTATTGGGGAAGGTGCCTCAGGTGGCGCATTGGGGATAGGTGTTGGCGATGTAGTCCTGATGTTGGAAAATACTTGGTATTCGGTAATTTCTCCAGAATCATGTTCGTCTATATTGTGGAGAAGTTGGGAGTATAAGGAGTTGGCTGCCGATGCCTTGAAACTAACGGCTACCGATATGAAAAAATTGAAATTGATCGATGAAATCGTTCGCGAGCCAGCTGGGGGTGCCCATACAAATCGCGATAAGACTTTTGATATCGTAAGGAATAAAATTTCCACACATTTTGAACAGCTAGAAAAGTTATCACCAAAAGAACTGGTGAACAAACGAATGGATAAATACGCCGATATGGGTGTTTTTAACGGCTAAACCGCCAAATAAACAAGCTGAAAAAAATCCGTGGTATGTATTTCACGGATTTTTTTAGTTGTGAACACAAAAATGTAACTTATCAACACCTAGATTGTTGACCACATGTTGATATTGCGATTCCCTACCGTAGATCAACTTAAGGTTAATTGTATATTTTCGCTACCATGGAAAGAACAGAGCCCATAAGTGCTAGAAAAATAGATAAATCAACGATTATCAACTTGGAACGAGGAAAAGTTCCACCGCAAGCTGTTGATTTAGAGGAAGTTGTGCTTGGGGCGATGATGATCGATAAAAAAGGTGTTGATGAAGTAATAGACATCCTACATCCCGAAGTTTTTTATAAAGATGCCCACCGTCACATTTACGAAGCGATTTTCAAATTATTTGAAACTTCAGAACCGGTCGATTTATTAACGGTTTCTTCCCAATTAAAGAAAGACGGCCAGTTAGAGGCCGTCGGAGGGGATTTTTATCTAATAAAATTGACCCAGAAAGTTGCTTCCTCTGCGCATATCGAGTTTCATGCACGTATCATTTTACAGAAATACATTCAGCGTAGCCTTATTAAAATATCGAATGAAATAATCGAGGAGGCTTATGATGAGGGTACCGATGTTTTTGATTTGTTGGATGCTGCGGAGTCCAAACTCTATGATGTTACCCAAGGGAATTTAAAGCGTTCTGCCGAGACTGCCCAGAACTTGGTCATACAAGCAAAGAAACGCATTGAGGAAATCGCTAACAAAGAAGGACTGAGCGGTATCCCCTCCGGTTTTGACAAGGTAGACAAGCTTACCTCGGGTTGGCAACCCAGTGATTTGATTATTGTAGCGGCCCGTCCGGGTATGGGTAAAACGGCCCTTACCTTGTCTATGGCCAAAAACATGGCCGTGAATCACGGTATTCCGGTAGCATTCTTTTCTTGTGAGATGTCTTCGGTACAATTGATAACCCGTTTAATTTCTTCGGAAACAGGACTTTCCTCTGAAAAACTGCGGACAGGGAGATTGGAAAAACACGAATGGGAACAATTGAACGTAAAAGTGAAATCTTTGGAATCGGCCCCTTTGTTCATAGATGATACGCCCTCACTTTCTATTTTTGACTTAAGGGCAAAGGCCCGGCGTTTGGCATCGCAGCATGGTATTAAACTGGTGATTATCGATTACCTGCAATTGATGACTGCGGGCGGTACTCAAAAAGGGGGAAATCGCGAGCAGGAAATCTCTACCATTTCACGTAACCTTAAGGCACTGGCAAAAGAATTAAATGTTCCCGTAATCGCATTATCCCAACTTTCCAGGGCGGTAGAAACACGTGGGGGTAGTAAACGACCATTGCTTTCCGATTTAAGGGAATCTGGGGCAATTGAGCAAGATGCCGATATCGTTTCCTTTATCTACAGACCGGAATACTACAAAATTGATGAATGGGATGATGAAGAACGTACCCCAACTCAGGGACAGGCCGAATTTATTGTGGCCAAACACCGTAACGGTGGCCTGGATAACATCCGTTTAAAGTTTATCGGAAATCTTGGTAAGTTCGATAATTTAGATGATTTTGACTCTCCTTTTGAGTTCCAATCAAAAATGAATGCCAACGAAGACAACCCGTTTATCACCAAAGACCTGCCAGATGCAGATGAGGCTTTTGGTAGCTCATTGAACGATGGTTTATTGCCGGAGGATGATAATGATGTACCCTTTTAGGATTCTTTAACGTCGTAAAAATATAGCGCCTCTATTTTTCGTTTATCTTTGGGTGAGTGAGTGACACAATGATATGTATGAAAAATAGTCTTTTTTCTTTCCTCTTTATTCTTTTTACTCTCCCGGCTTTTGCTTCTTCGATCCTGATTCCTATGGATGCTGAAGGTCAAAAGAACCACCTAAAAGCCTACGGGATTACCTATTGGGTGCTTTCCAAACAACAAAAAGTACAATGGCTGTTGAACTATCGCGGTGGTTCGTTTCTATTACCGGACGGGGACAGCATTCGCAAAGAATGCCAGATCAGGGGTGTTTCTTTTGAGATATTATCCGACACGCAGGCACAAGGAATACTGGATAATATCAGTAGCCCATCTATGAATCAAGAGGCAGTGGTTCTGGAAAAAGCTCCTAAAATTGCGGTCTATTCCCCAAAAGGAAACCAGCCTTGGGACGATGCCGTAACTATGGTGTTGACCTATGCTGAGATTCCGTATGTAACCATTTACGACGAAGAGGTGTTGGATGATAAACTAGTGCTCTATGATTGGTTGCATTTACATCATGAGGATTTTAGCGGACAGTACGGTAAATTTTATGCCACTTATCGCGCCTTCCCCTGGTATATTGAACAAAAACAAAATGCCGAAGCTTTGGCTACCAAACTCGGTTTTAGCAAAGTGTCTGAAGAGAAGCGCGCAGTGGCCTTAAAAATCCGGAACTATGTTATAGGCGGCGGGTTTATGTTTGCCATGTGTTCGGCAACCGATAGTTTCGATATTGCCTTGGCCGCAGACGGCGTGGATATTTGCGAACCTATGTTCGATGGTGACCCCTCTGAGGCCAATTACCAAAGTAAATTGGATTTTAGAAAGACCTTCGCTTTCACCGATTTTGTGCTGGAAAGAAGTCCCTTAAAATATGAGTTCTCATCTATTGACATGACGACAAAAAGAAGAATCCCGAAAGAATCCGATTATTTTTCCTTGATGGATTTCTCCGCAAAATGGGACCCAGTACCCACCATGCTGTGCCAAAACCATACGGCCTTGGTCAAGGGTTTTATGGGGCAAACCACCTCTTTTGAAAGAGCAAGTATTAAACCTACCGTAATGGTTTTAGGGGAAAACAAAATCAATCAAGAAGCACGCTATATTCACGGAATCAAAGGAAAAGGATTTTTTACGTTTTATGGAGGACACGATCCCGAAGATTATCAGCATAGGGTAGGGGACCCAAAAACAGAATTGGAACTGCATCCGACCTCACCGGGCTATCGTTTGATTCTAAACAATGTTTTGTTTCCCGCGGCCCAGAAGAAAAAACAAAAGACCTAACGAACAAACATTAGGCCCCTGCGATTTAAGTCAATGGTTGACCTGTAATTATTTTTCAGTTTGTGATGAATAGGTGCTTTCAAAGATTTTATCCGCGTTAGCAGATTCAAAACCATCCCTTCTTTGGGCGTTATGTATCTCGTCCTCAGGTAGACTGCGGTATTTGGGTAATGGCAATCTTTCAGCAAACTCCACATAGCTGCCCGATATCTTAAGTTTTTCACCTTCAGCGAAGGTGGCATTCATCATTTTAGAGACGGAGCTACTTTGTTTGAGCAGGCCATCGCTACTTACCTTAATAATCCCTCCGGAATCGTTGAGTTGAATACCAACGTCCTTTAAAAACTCATTGAACGTTTCTAGTGTGTTATAACCCTCTTTTAGATTATGAACACTAATCGTATAGTGATTCAGATAGTACCTGTTATAAATAACCCAAGCCGCATATTCACTTTCTTTGGCAAGGGCAAGGTAATCATCCAAACTGGGCAGGGACCAGATTGGTTCGTAAAAGAACTGTCCTACTTCCGTTGGGTTATCCAGATTCATCTTCTCAACAGGATCTTGAACTATATTTTTGGTATAGGAGGAAATAATGTTTTGCGCATTTTCAGATAGGTCATCTACCCGTAACTCACTAATGAATATCCGCGGATATTTTGGGTGTGGCGGTGCATACCAGTACGCGTTCAATTTTTTCTCCTTAAAATGATAGTAGTCCTTCTTCTCGTATCCATAGTGAAGAAATATTTTCTCAAAAGACTGAATACCCAAGTGCGGAACGCCTAAGGTCCTGAAGGCGATATGGTCGTTTATGATTTCATCCTCAGAAGAAATAACATTTCGTTGCAATAAGGCCTGAGAAACTTTTTTTACGTCCGTAACACTTTCTTTATAAGGCTCAAAAAGCGCCCTCATAATGCTATCTAGCTTGGTACTTTGGTTAAAGTTCATTGATTTTTTTTGACTACTAATAGAGATATTATAAATTAGTTTATCGCGGTGCGGATTTTGGTTTTGCCAGGGGTCATGCCCTCATCTAGCAAGGCAGCTCATCCCGTTCGGCCTGCAGGTTTGCGATTTCTTGTTCAATTTCCTCAAGATCTTTGCCTGAGGTAAACACATTGTCCCTGAGACATTCTGCATAAGCAATCCTTTCAATGCGATAATTGTCAAGAGCTACTTTAAACTCTTGACATAGAACTTGATTTTCTGGATCGTTGGTAAGTGCGATTAATGCATCAGAATAGGCGGTGAGAAGTGCTGGATCATTATGATCGGCCAGGCAGTTAATGCTATCGACCGCATCAGATATGCCACAGGAGGCAAATACTAAAAGAATTAATATTGTTACATATTTTTTTAGGCGCATTTTTATAAAATTTTAAAGTTAAAAATAAACGAATATTGGCGGTTTATATTGCATTTCATCCGGCGGATATACATTAAGCTTTAAATTTCCCTCAAGAAAAATGCAATTTGGAATGGTATTTTTTATTGAAACTCACTCGCTTGGTATTATCATAAGTTATGGTCTAAATCATTAAGATGAAATCAATTTTTCGAGTATCGTTTCCACCCCAAAATCGTCATTACTTGCAGTTTTATAATTCGCAACTTTTAAAACATCTGGGTGCGAATTTTCCATAGCAAAACTGTAGTCGGCCAACGCCAACATTTCCAAATCGTTGTTGTAATCCCCAAAAACCATGGTTTCAGAAGGAGAAATACCATACTCTTCCTGAACCTTTTCAAGGGCATAGCCCTTATTGGCATTAAAACCGGAAATATCTACCCAGTTAACCCCAGAAATCTTGACCTTTAATGCGCCCTCTAAATGTTTCACAGCCGGATAAATATATCGTTCTGAACTTTCGAAATGATAAATGGCGATTTTGACGATTTCGCCACTGAATGATTTTAGGTCATCAAGTAATTCGTATGCCGTATAGTATTCTTTCAATTTCTCTACAAAGGCCATATCCTTCCCAAGCAGGTAGGCCTTTTGTTTTCCACATAGTGTTACATGAATGCCGGAAATTGGATCTAAAACGGAAAGTATCTCGTTCTTGGTTGCATTGGGCATGGGGTTAGAAACAATTTCTTTTTGCTGATGCATAGCGAACCCTCCGTTTTCGGCAATTACGATAATTTCATCTTTAATCGGTGCTAATTTTTCTATGATGCTATTGTATTGCCTGCCGCTCGCGGCAACAAACAAAATTCCCTTTTCTTTTAATTTCTGAAATTGTTCAAAAAAAAGGGTGCTAACCTCGTGATTAGAATTGAGCAAGGTCCCATCCATATCAGAGACGACCATTTTAATTCCTGATAAATCCATCTAAAATAGTTTCTAATCGCAAAGGTATTTGTTATAGGCCGGATAATGATTTAGTTTTAGTAAGATTTAGCGTAAATTAATAGCAGCGTATATGAAATTTTACCAAAAAGAATTGCGATTGCCCCACTATGAGAGAGGTTTTCATTTGATTACAAATGAAATCTTGGAAACCATTCCGGAAATAGGGGATGTGGATCTGGGCATGTTACAGGTTTTTATAAAACACACTTCAGCCAGCCTTACCATTAATGAAAATGCTGATCCAACAGTTCGTGCTGATTTTGAAAGCCACATAAATGTTATGGTGCCCGAAAATGCCAACTATTATGTTCATAATTATGAAGGCCCGGACGATATGCCAGCCCATATCAAATCGTCTTTGATGGGAGCGTCAGTACAAGTACCAATAACCAAGGGGAATTTGAATTTAGGTATCTGGCAAGGGATTTACCTTTGTGAACATCGTAATCATGCCGGTGGAAGAAATATAGTACTATCAGTCTTCGGAATATAATTTGTTTTAATAACTTTATTGAATAAACATAAACTAAAACCCTTTTACCATGATTACAGAAGAATCAATAATGAATAAAATTCAGATTGTTATTACCAATCATTTTGACACTCCGGAGGAGGCGTTCAGTTTCTTTGACAAGAATAGCGATGGAAAATTAAAGAAAAGTGAAATTGTAAAATTGTTGAAACAAGCTGAGGTAAGCGGATTTATCAGAGGATTGGTTGGGTCGAAACTAATTGATGGTTATGATAAAAGCGGCGATGATTTAATCGATTGGGATGAATTTATGACTGCTGTGAATAAAATCAAGACTACTTAAATAAAATGTATGTAATAAAAAAAGCCAGCTCATTTGAGCTGGCTTTTTTTAGTGAGATAAGTTTGTATTTATTTTACTTTTTCAACGATTGCCTTGAAAGCTTCCGGGTCGTTCATGGCCAAATCGGCCAATACCTTTCTGTTCAATTCAATTCCGTTCGCTTTTACCTTACCCATGAATTGGGAATAAGACATACCGTGCAAGCGGGCACCAGCATTGATTCTGGTTATCCATAGTGCACGAAAGGTTCTCTTTTTATTCTTACGGTCACGATAGGCATATAACATTGCTTTTTCGACCGCGTTTTTAGCGACCGTCCAAACATTTTTACGTCTTCCAAAGTAACCTTTGGCTTGCTTCATCACCTTTTTTCTTCTGGCTCTAGAAGCTACTGCATTTACTGATCTTGGCATAATTTTTAATTTTTTGTAGCAGGCGACCGATAATCGGTACTTTTGTTTATTGCCTGACTCCAGGGTTAATGATTAATCACCGAAAAGGACAATTACTTTAAACGTAACTGTTCTTTAATACTGTTGACATCTGATTGGTGTACCAATGTGTCGTGCGTTAAAGCAAGCTTACGCTTTTTAGATTTCTTGGTCAAAATATGACTCTTGAAAGCGTGCTTTCTTTTAATTTTACCGGTACCGGTAAGCTTAAATCGCTTCTTGGCACTGGATTTTGTTTTCTGTTTAGGCATCTTTTCCTATTTATTTATTATCTCACTTTCCGCACTCAATTCTCCTTATGTCACCCTGAGCGCAGTAGAAGGGTCACTTGTTTATGCTGAACAAGCCCCTACAAAGGGCTTGGTTCAGTATTTTTAAGCAGCGCAAAGCTACGTTATTTTTTTGTTTTAGGCGCAATGAACATTGTCATTCGCTTTCCTTCCAATTTTGGCATTTGTTCTACCTTGCCCAGTTCTTCCAATTCTGATGCTAACCGCAGCAATAGAATTTCACCCTGATCCTTGTAGACAATCGATCTTCCTTTAAAGAAAACATAGGCCTTTAATTTTGCGCCTTCCCTTAAGAATTTCTCCGCATGTTTCTTCTTAAACTCATAATCGTGATTGTCAGTATTGGGTCCAAATCTGATTTCCTTTACAATCACCTTCGAGGCTTTTGCCTTCATTATCTTTTCCCGTTTCTTTTGTTCATAAAGAAACTTCTTATAATCGATAATTTTACAAACGGGTGGTGCCGCTTTCGGGGAAATCTCCACTAAGTCCAGTCCTGCTTCTTCAGCCTTGTCCAATGCTACTCTAATAGGGTAAACACCAACCTCGACGTTATCACCCACCAGACGTACCTCTGGAGCTAAAATTTTCTCATTGATTTTGTGAGGGTTTTTATTTTCCCTCCTAGGTTGAGGCCTAAATCTTTTACGTATTGCTATGACTTGTATTTTTTAATTAAACTTTAAATATCTAAAACGACTTTAAGGTACTATTTATTTCGGTATTCACCAAGTGACTAAAATCGTTTAAGCTTATTGCGCCCAAATCCTCACCCCCATGCTTTCTAACCGATATTGTTTCGTTAGCCTCTTCATTCTCCCCAACGATAAGCATAAATGGGATTTTATTCATTTCTGCTTCCCGTATCTTTTTCCCTACGGTCTCGTTCCTATTGTCGATAAGGGCGCGAATTTCGTTATTTTCTAAGGAATTTAAAACTTTTTGGGCATATTTTTCGTGCTTCTCACTTACCGATAAAATAATAGCTTGCTCTGGTGTAAGCCATAGCGGGAAGTTACCTCCAGTATGTTCGAGCAACAACGCAATGAAACGTTCCATACTGCCAAAGGGGGCACGGTGTATCATGACCGGTCTATGTAATTCATTATCAGAACCTTTGTAAGTTAGGTCAAAACGTTCGGGCAAGTTGTAATCTACTTGTATTGTACCCAATTGCCAGCTCCTTCCCAAGGCATCTTTTACCATAAAGTCTAATTTGGGACCATAGAAAGCGGCCTCACCACTTTCAATGACATAATCCAATCCTTTTTCTTTGGCGGCATTAATAATTGCATTTTCGGCCTTTTCCCAGTTTTCAACAGCGCCAATGTACTTTTCGGGCTTATCTAAGTCGCGAACGGATACCTGAGCCGTGAAATTTTCGAACCCCAACGAGCCCAAAACATATAAAGATAGATCTATAACATTTTTGAATTCTGCATCCAATTGGTCATGGGTACAGAAAATATGAGCGTCGTCTTGGGTGAAGCCTCTAACTCTAGTAAGGCCATGCAGTTCTCCACTTTGTTCATATCTGTAAACTGTTCCGAATTCTGCATATCGTTTGGGAAGCTCTCGGTAGCTAAAGGGTCGATGTTTAAATATTTCGCAATGGTGTGGGCAGTTCATGGGCTTTAGTAAAAACTCCTCATCTTCCCTCGGGGTTTTGATAGGCTGAAAGCTATCCGCCCCGTATTTTTCATAATGTCCAGAGGTAACATATAATTCCTTTTGCCCGATGTGTGGGCTTGCCACCATTTCGTACCCCGCCTTTTTTTGCGCTTTTTTTAAGAATTGCTCCAAACGTTCTCGAAGCGCTGCACCTTTGGGAAGCCATAAAGGAAGTCCTTGTCCCACCTTCTGCGAAAAGGTGAACAGTTCAAGTTCTTTACCCAATTTTCTATGGTCACGTTTTTTTGCTTCTTCTACCAATGCAAGATATTCGGTAAGCTCTTTCTGTTTAGGAAATGAAATTCCATAAATACGCGTAAGCTGAGGTTTAGTTTCGTCCCCTCTCCAATAGGCGCCGGCTACACTTAATATCTTGATTGCCTTTACTATTCCCGTGTTGGGTATATGGCCTCCACGACATAAATCTGTAAATGAATCATGGTCACAGAAGGTAATCGTGCCATCCTCTAAATTCTCGATTAACTCTACTTTATATTCATTGCCTTGGGATTGGTATAATTCCAGTGCTTCGGCTTTTGTAACCGAGCGCATTTTGTAATCGTGTTTTCCTCGGGCAATCTCAAGTGCTTTCTTTTCAATCGCGGGAAAGTCCTTATCCGAAATACTCCTTTCCCCTAAATCAATGTCATAGTAGAATCCATTTTCAATTGCCGGGCCAATAGTCAGCTTAACACCCGGGTAAAGTTCCTCAAGAGCTTGTGCGACAATATGCGAGGTAGAATGCCAAAAAGCCTTTTTTCCTTCTGGGCTATTCCATGTATAAAGAATAAGCGAACCATCTTCATTTAAAGGTGTGCTTGCCTCGACAATAGTATCGTTGTATTTAGCCGAAATAACATTCCGTGCCAGCCCCTCACTAATGCCTTTTGCGACATCCATAGGTGTGCTGCCGTTTTCATGTGCTTTGACCGAGCCATCGGGTAGAGTAATATTGATCATTCCTTATCTTTAATATAAGTTCGCAAAGATAGCACCTAGCATCCACGCCTACAATAGGAGAGGTGCGTTTTTAGGCCTTCTTGGCTTTGAAGATGTCGGGCGGGCATTCTGCTATATCCCTCATTACGGATTGGGCGTAAAGTAATGCTGGTGCTTTGTCATCCTGAGCGGAGTCGAAGGACGTAACATCTAATATTATGTTTTAAAATAAATATTTGTCTGTACTATTAAAAAAGAGTATTTTTAATGCCCTTTCAGAAAAAAATTATGGAGCTAATAAGCTCAACGATAAGAGATTGAATGGGGGTTGTAAAAATTTTTCAAAAAAGATTTGAAATATTAGTTGCAATTAAAAAAACCCACTTATATTTGCACCCGCTTTGAGGCCGAGAGGTTGGAATATGTAGTTGGGACCTAGAGCGGATTATAGGAGTTCATTGACATATTGTAAAGACAACAGAGGTCCATTTTTATTGTTTGTTGCGGGTATTTTCCCTGCAACTGGATTTAGATGGGCATCGCGCCTATTTTGTATTTATATATAAGGTAGGGAGAATTAGGAACCAAAAAAGATTTGATTTTATCATATCGATAAACGGGGCCGGGGACATGCTTAGTGGTCGAGGGCGATATATTATATAAGAATCGACAATGAAGAGTTTGATCCTGGCTCAGGATGAACGCTAGCGGCAGGCCTAACACATGCAAGTCGAGGGGTAACGGGGAGAGCTTGCTTTCCGCCGACGACCGGCGCACGGGTGCGCAACGCGTATGGAACCTGCCCTTTACAGGGGAATAGCCCATGGAAACGTGGATTAATGCCCCATAGTACCTTCTGTAGCATTGCAGGACGGTTAAAGGCTTCGGCCGGTAAAGGATGGCCATGCGTACCATTAGCTAGTTGGTAAGGTAACGGCTTACCAAAGCTACGATGGTTAGGGGCCCTGAGAGGGGGATCCCCCACACTGGTACTGAGACACGGACCAGACTCCTACGGGAGGCAGCAGTGAGGAATATTGGACAATGGAGGAGACTCTGATCCAGCCATGCCGCGTGCAGGAAGAATGCCCTATGGGTAGTAAACTGCTTTTGTACGGGAAGAAACCCATCTACGTGTAGATGGCTGACGGTACCGTAAGAATAAGGACCGGCTAACTCCGTGCCAGCAGCCGCGGTAATACGGAGGGTCCGAGCGTTATCCGGAATTATTGGGTTTAAAGGGTCCGTAGGCGGGCCGGTAAGTCAGAGGTGAAATGGTGCAGCTCAACTGTAGCACTGCCTTTGATACTGCTGGTCTTGAGTCATAGTGAAGTGGGCGGAATATGTAGTGTAGCGGTGAAATGCATAGATATTACATAGAACACCGATTGCGAAGGCAGCTCACTAACTGTGTACTGACGCTGATGGACGAAAGCGTGGGGAGCGAACAGGATTAGATACCCTGGTAGTCCACGCCGTAAACGATGGATACTAGCTGTCCGGCGCCTTGAGCGTTGGGCGGCCAAGCGAAAGTGATAAGTATCCCACCTGGGGAGTACGTTCGCAAGAATGAAACTCAAAGGAATTGACGGGGGCCCGCACAAGCGGTGGAGCATGTGGTTTAATTCGATGATACGCGAGGAACCTTACCAGGGCTTAAATGCATATTGACAGGGGTAGAGATACCTTTTCCTTCGGGCAATTTGCAAGGTGCTGCATGGTTGTCGTCAGCTCGTGCCGTGAGGTGTCAGGTTAAGTCCTATAACGAGCGCAACCCCTACCGTTAGTTGCCAGCATTTAAAGATGGGGACTCTAACGGGACTGCCGGTGCAAACCGTGAGGAAGGTGGGGACGACGTCAAATCATCACGGCCCTTACGTCCTGGGCCACACACGTGCTACAATGGCCGGTACAGAGAGCAGCCATGCCGCAAGGCAGAGCGAATCTACAAAACCGGTCACAGTTCGGATCGGGGTCTGCAACTCGACCCCGTGAAGCTGGAATCGCTAGTAATCGGATATCAGCCATGATCCGGTGAATACGTTCCCGGGCCTTGTACACACCGCCCGTCAAGCCATGGAAGCCG